>NZ_JBKBEU010000006.1:0-2783 GCF_047372505.1 Phaeobacter cretensis | reverse complement strand
CAGCGCCGTCTTGTCTGGATCAACACCATGCAAGTAGCGGGTCAACCAAGTGTCGCGAGATAGCACCGAATTACCATTCGTGGTCACCGTAAAATAATAGGAACACCATTATTGTCACCAGAATGGTTATTGAAGTTAAGGGTATAGCTCTCGGCACCCAGGGGCTGGGTCGAGGACGAGTCTTCTTGATCCGTATCGAAGCCAGGGTCGGTTTGGTGGGTATGGGCCCCACGGTCCGCGTTGTTGAGCGCTTGCGATGCGGCGGCGCGCACGTCATGTGCTTTCCCGCCGAAGCTGTGGCCATTCAAAGGTCCGGCCATGGACGCTCCGGCGCTCATGACCAGTGCGAATACTGTGGCGGCTGTAATCATTGTCTTTTGCATTTGTCTTATCCTTTTGAGGTTGAGCGTGTGTCACGCTGTCTGTGCACTCAATTTGGCAGTATGCGGCGCGGATTTATTGCGCTGGCAGCTCAAGGTTTTGCGAAAAGACATCAAGTGAGCATTCGTTTGCTGCGCCCGTCGAAACAGACACCCTTCGAATTTCCCGATCAGACTTTCTGCCTGAGGTGGAAGGAAGTTAGAGGAACTAACCTTGGCCATGTTTGTCTGAGGGTGAAGATCGTTGGTGCCTATCGAGAAAATAAAGGCATAGGAGGGTTGACGTGATCAATCTCACGCATGGCACGCCAATAGTGGAAAAGCCCCCAAATCCCCACGATCTGAATAGCGGATAAGGCGAATCTTAAACCGTTCTGACCCTGGCTAGCAAATAAGGTCTCGCTGGCCAGACCAATCACCGTTGGACCGATGCCCACGCCAACGAGGTTAAAGCCAAAAAGGAATACCGCTGTTCCCATAGGACGCAGTTCTTCCGGCAAACGGTCGTGCAGATAGGCGAAGGTAGGCCCCCAGTACACAGCGCTCACAGTTGCTGCGAATGCAAAACTGATCAAAGCCAATAATGTTGAGTTTGACAGGAAGAAAATCCATACCAGTGGTTTGGCAAGAAGGATGGCAAGAATAATTATCCCTATGCGCCATCGTGGATTTCTCGTTCCCCATCTATCTGCCAGTCGGCCTGAATACCATGTGCCAAATCCACCGATGATCCCTGTGGTCAAGGCCAGGTAAATCCCGGTTTGCGCCTGGGTCATTCCGTGGGTTCGGATGATGAAAGTTGGCAACCAGGTTAAAACGCCAAAAGTTACAATGCCGATCAATGCAAGACCGCAGAGTGCATGAAAAAGGCCGCGGTCATTCCATATCAGATGACACGTTCTGCGAAAAACGGCTGTATCTGCGGGTGCTTTCTGCTCCGATTTAGATTTTTGGGTATCTGTTGTCGTGAATCTCAGAAGAAGAGCCAGGATCAGACCGGGAAGACCAGCAAGAACAAAGGCCCACCGCCAACCAAACATTTGCCCGACGATACCTCCAATGAGGAATGCCAACAAAACGCCAACATTTGCCCCGGTTGCAAAAAATGCCAGAGCCGATGTGCGGGTCTCATGCGGGAACCGATCAGTAATCATCGCATGGGCTGGTGCCACAGCACCTGCTTCACCGAGCCCAACGCCCAATCGTGCAAGAACGAGATGCGTAAAGTTCTGCGCGACCGACATCATCAGAGTTAAGAGGCTCCAGACAACGGCTGAAGCTGCAACAATGTTTCGCTTGTTTCCTCGGGCAGCCAATCGCGCAATTGGGAACCCGGCAAGAAGAAACATAACCGCGAAAACAAACCCGGAAAGGAGGCCAAGTTGTGTATCTGTCAGAACAAATTCCTGGCCAATGGCATTCAGCGATATGCTCAGAATATGCCGGTCCATGTGGGCCACGGCAAAAATGGCTGTCAGCAAGAACAACAGACGTCGATGTGGTTCCGGCTTCAAGACATTCACCCATATTCATCAGATCTTTTGGTGTTGGTACAAGCTTAAGATACAGAAGATCAATCAATGGTTTCGAACGGCTTTCGGACAACATTTAACCAAATGATGGCATCGCCCCGCGTCTTGCTTCTTGGATGACAACATCTCGGTACGCTGCGCAGTTACGGGATGAGAGACTGTCTGCAGTCCATATACAGTTTGGCGCTTAGCCCCTGCATTCGCATTCGGCGGCTCTGAGCACAGACCGTCAGATGCTACGCGAGACGGTATTGCCAGAACTCCCATAAACTGTCGGCTTATACCAATTCAGTTTTGCGTGGGGCTGTCGTCGAACCGCTGTTTGCTTGTTTTTGGCAGGCTCGTTTCGGGTTACGTTGCGAACGAGCGGTCGCTTGATGTCTTTTCGCAAAACCTTGAGCTGCCAGCGCAATAAATCCGCGCCGCGAGCTGCCAAATTGAGTGCACAGACAGCGTGACACACGCTCAACCTCAAAAGGATAAGACAAATGCAAAAGACAATGATTACAGCCGCCACAGTATTCGCACTGGTCATGAGCGCCGGAGCATCCATGGCCGGACCTTTGAATGGCCACAGCTTCGGCGGGAAAGCACATGACGTGCGCGCCGCCGCATCGCAAGCGCTCAACAACGCGGACCGTGGGGCCCATACCCACCAAACCGACCCTGGCTTCAATCAGGATCAAGAAGACTCGTCCTCGACCCAGCCCCTGGGTGCCGAGAGCTATACCCTTAACTTCAATAACCATTCTGGTGACAATAATGGTGTTCCTATTATTTTACGGTGACCACTAATGGTAATTCGGTGCTATCTCGCGACACTTGGTTGACCCGCTACTTGCATGGTATTGAACCAGACAGGACTGCGCTA
>NZ_JBKBEU010000001.1:2382500-3988573 GCF_047372505.1 Phaeobacter cretensis | reverse complement strand
ACAAGATAGCGATTGTATGCTTGCTGATTAGCGATTGCGGCGCGCGCAAAGCTGTCGCTTCAGCCCAAGCCACCAGACAGCGCAGGCATCATGATATTCCCCGATATTGCCCTAACGATGAATGGCGTTGCGACGATAAATCCTTTGGCCATGAGCACCATCATGAAGAAGGGGATAAGCGCGCCGATATTGGTGCCCCCTCTGGATCACCCAGTTCACCGATGAGGGCGGATGCCATGCCAGTGATCGTCGCGCGCCCCCTGCAACGACAACTGAGTAAATAGCGAAGGATAAGTCCAAGCCGAAAGTTGCTGTTTTCCATTCCTGCGTGGATGGGGAATGGCAGATCAGCCGCGCTGTGCACCAGCTCGACAGCGGTGGGTATCGCACAAACATCGAAGCCGAACCGGTAGCATAGTCAGTCAGGCACCCTAAATCAGGGCTCAATGGGCGAATCCAATAAGCCAGAAGACGTGAAATAGCCCCGTTTCTGTAACTAGTAACAAAAACGGTAAAACTCATGATATTGTAAGTGATTGATTTTATGGCGCACCTGAGAGGATTCGAACCTCTGGCCTCTGCCTTCGGAGGGCAGCGCTCTATCCAGCTGAGCTACAGGTGCCTATAGGGTTCGTATATCCGCGGTGAGATTTCTCTGCAATGCCAAAAACTACAAGAACCGCAATTCAATTCAGGCGTTTGCAACGTGAATAGCACCTAACGCAAATACGTCACCAACAGCCTTAAAAGCAGATTCCTGGAAGTACTAAGGAGAGCAATAGAGCCCCGGCCGTACGGCAATATGAGGCCTGTCAGCTTAGTTGTGGAAACAGCTCTTGCTCAGCACGTTTGTGAGATGAGACGGGACCACATCTCAGATAGCGCTACTGTCTTAGCCGTTCCAGCTGCGGACGACACCGCAATCCATATGGACAAAGTTTGACCCGCGGTACTTGCCAACGCCGCCTGCGCGACAGGCCTGTGCGGCTTTTGCCATCTGCGATACCGAACGTGAGGAGAGACGCAAATCAGCAGCCTGGCCACGCATGTGAAGCGAGTTCTTGGCAACGCCGCGCGAACGTCGGCGAAGCATCGCATTGGTCTGCGGACTGCGATAGCCGGAGAGCATCATATAGGGTTCGTTCACATTCAGAAGATTATGCGAAGCAGCCATGATGTCGATAGTGCGAAGATCGATCTCTTTGACCTGATCGTTACGCCAATCACGCATGAAGTGGTTCACTTCTTTCACTGCATCTTTGATGTATTTGCCGTCGATCCAATACACCATGTCAATCCGCTCGCCAGTGCGGCCTGAGAACATCCGGATCCGCCGAATATCGCCCGCGCCGCGCAAAAAGCCAGCTGCATTTGAGAACGTTGGGGCGGCGACCAAAGTTGTCGCCGCGAACGCACCCAGTAGGGCACGACGGGAGAAACCCGATTTTTCAGAATTATCCATTGTCACTGCGCTGTCCCGTACGCCTGAAGTCTCTGCCTGTGCCCGATGTTACGGACATTTTGTGGTCCTGTTTCCACGCAATGACTGTATTACACATACAGAATCGCGCGCCAAGTTTTGAATGTTGCAGTCCGTCATAGACTGTGAATTTCGGCAATTTTTTGCGCAAAAGGGAAATAAATGGTTAATTTCCCCTCAGCGTGTCGGCACTGCCACAGGCAATAACGGCCTTTATTGCGGCCCATATGACGCAGGTGGCTGTTGCCGGTTTGCGCTGATCAAATTGTGAATGGACAGTGAGGGCTGGCGTTTACCAGGATTTCATGTAGCAACCGCAAACTGTGAAAAGCAAATCTTTTGAGGACCGTAACAATATGTCGCCTGTCTCGATGACCCGTGCCATTTCGACCTTTGGCCCAACATTAAAGGCGGGGGTTTTTGTGCTCGCTTTGGGTGGCTTTGCTATTGGTGGTGCAAATGGCGCTGTGGCGCAGGTGACCGCGTTTAAGCAAGCTGTTGCCGAAGCAGCCTCTGCCAGTGACCCTGTCGCAGAGTTCTACCGAAAGACCGGTTATGCTTCGATCTGGACCGGCAGTGATGATGCGTCGCGCGCGCGGCGCGCTGCGTTGTTGCGCGCCCTGGGAGAAGCACCGATTCACGGGCTTCCTGATCGCTCATCCGAGATCATTGCGCTGACGGAGGTTCTGAGTCAGGTTCAGACCACACGTGATCTGGGGCGTGCCGAAGTCGCCATGAGCCGTGCTTTGGTGGGCTACGCCAGTGACTTGCAAACAGGCCTGCTTCAGCCACGCCGGATTGATGACGGTATTGTCCGCAAAAAGCATAAGCCTGATTTCGCCTCTTATCTGGTTGGCATTCGCGATCAAGCGCCAGTGGCCTATCTGCGCAGTCTTGCTCCTCAAAGCGCCCAGTATCAGGCCTTGCTCCGGGAAAAGATGCGTCTGGAAAAACTCCAAGACGCCGGTGGCTGGGGGCCTCGGGTTTCTGCAAAGAAGCTGGAACAAGGTGACACCGGCACAGCCGTAATTGCCTTGCGTAATCGTCTTATCGCTATGGGCTACCTGCCGCGCAGCGCTGCACGCACCTATGATGGTGCGCTGGAGCGGGCGGTTCAGGAATTCCAGGCGGATCATGGCTTGAACGCGGATGGTGTGGCTGGTGGTGGCACCTTGGCCGAGATTAACAAACCAGTATCTGCGCGGCTCAAGTCTGTCATCGTTGCTATGGAACGTGAGCGCTGGCTAACGCCGGACCGTGGCAATCGCCATGTCCTGGTCAATCAAACTGACTTCACTGCCAAGATCATAGACAACGGTGAAGTGACCTTCGTGACCCGCTCTGTCATTGGCAAGGACAACGCGGACCGTCGATCGCCTGAATTCTCGGACGAGATGGAACATATCGTCATCAATCCCAGCTGGTACGTGCCACGGTCCATCGTGACCAAGGAATATCTGCCGAAGCTACGCAACAACCCCAACGCCGTCAGCCATATCGAAATCACCGACAGCCGTGGTCGAAAGGTAAACCGGGCAACTGCCGATTTCTCCAAATATACTGCAAGGACGTTCCCGTTCGCGATGCGTCAGCCTCCCAGCCGCAAAAACGCGCTGGGTCTGGTGAAGTTCATGTTCCCGAACAAATACAACATCTACTTGCATGACACGCCGCAGAAGAGCCTGTTCCAACGAGAGGTTCGTGCATTTTCACATGGCTGCATCCGTCTCGCACAACCCTTTGAATTTGCATATGCCTTGCTTGCGCGCCAGACTGAAAACCCCAAAGCGTTCTTCAATCGCATTCTGAATAGCGGCAAAGAAACCAAAGTGGTGTTAGATCAAACAGTGCCGGTGCATATCATCTACCGGACTGCTTTCGTGACGCCCAAAGGCGAAGCTGAATATCGCCGTGATATCTACGGTCGTGACGCCAAGGTATGGACAGCGCTGGAACGGGCAGGGGTGGTGTTGCCGGGCGTACAAGGGTAATCCTCGGGCCCAAAGGCAACAGACCGGAAGGGCCCGACATGTTTACAGTCCGCGAAATCGCCGCGTCTCTCCAGGCAGAGGCTCAGGGAGATCTTGATCTCACGGTACGCCGCGCGGCAGAACCGCAAGACGCGGGTCCGGATGATCTCGCTATGGCGATGGCGCCCAAATATGCCGACAGCCTCAACCAAGGCAGTGCCCGCGTTGGCCTGGTTTGGGAGGGCGCAGATTGGCAAGCGATGGGGTTGAAAGCCGCAATCTTTGCTCCGCGCCCACGACTGGCGATGGGTGGTATCACTCGGTTGTTGGATGTTGGGCAAGGGTTTGCTGCAGAAATTCATCCAAGTGCAGTTATTGATCCCGGTGCAAAGCTGGGTGAGGGCGTCTCAGTTGGGCCACTGACGGTGATCGTCGCAGGCGCGCGCATCGGCGCAGGTTCGGTAATCGGACCACAATGCTATATTGGTTCGGATGTCGTCATCGGTGTCGATGCGCAGCTGCGCGAAGGTGTCAGCATTGGTGCTCGTGCCACAATTGGAGACAGGTTTCGTGCTCAACCCGGCGCGCGGGTTGGCGGCGATGGATTCTCCTACGTGACGCCAGAAGTATCTAGCGTCGAGACCGCACGCAAAACAATGGGTGATCAGGGTGACAGTAAGGCCCAGAGCTGGCTTCGCATTCATTCCTTGGGAGCCGTGGACATTGGTGACGATGTCGAACTTGGCACCAATTGCACAATCGACAACGGCACTATTCGCAATACGGTAATCGGATCCGGCAGCAAGCTGGATAACCTTGTCCATGTCGGCCACAACACCCGTGTCGGACAGGATTGCCTGCTTTGCGGTCAAACCGGGATTTCTGGTTCAGTTGATATTGGCAACAACGTGGTCCTTGGCGGACAGACAGGCGTTGCCGACAACATATTTGTTGGCGACGGCGTGATCGCCGGAGGTGGTACCAAGATCCTGTCGAATGTGCCGTCCGGACGCGTTGTAATGGGATACCCGGCTGTCAAAATGGAGACACATACTGAGATGTATAAGGGGCAGAGGCGTCTGAGCCGTCTGATGCGCGACATTGAAGCGCTGAAGAAGGCTGTTTTCAAATAACGTCGCCGCAACTACATGACGCGTAAGAACCATTGATCAGAGGCCCCTCATGAACACGCAGGACAAGGTCATTGCCATCATCGCCGAACAGGCTGTGCTGGAACCATCAGATGTAACACTCGACAGTACTCTGGAGGATCTGGGTATCGACAGCCTTGGCCTCGTTGAAAGTATTTTCGCCATCGAGGAAGAGTTTGACATCACCATTCCATTCAATGCCAATGAACCGGAAAAGAGTGATTTCGATATCTCCAATGTTGCGGCAATCATCTCGGGGATCAGCAAGCTGATCGCTGAAAAATGATTGCGACGGCTAGGCTTGGAGGCAATAGATGAACCGGGTTGTCATCACGGGCATGGGGTCGATCAACGCGCTTGGCCATAATGTCGCTGACACGTTTGCATCCATGGCCGAAGGCCGCTGTGGCATCGGAGATTTAGAGTTTCATGATGTGGAACGACTATCAATCCGGATCGGTGGGCAGGTGCGGGAGTTCGAAGCTGAAGGACGTTTCAATCGCCAACAGATGAGCCTTTATGACCGGTTCACCCAATTCACGCTAACTGCTGCAAAAGAGGCGATCGAACAGTCAGGCCTCGAATTCCACGGCGAGCTTTCGCAAAAATCCGGTGTCGTTCTTGGAACTGCCGGCGGCGGGGTCTCAACTTGGGACGACAATTACCGGTCGGTATATGAGGCAGGCAAAAACCGCGTGCATCCGTTTGTCGTTCCCAAACTGATGAACAATGCAGCCGCCAGTCACGTCTCGATGGAACATAATCTGAAGGGGCCGAGCTTTACTGTCTCAACGGCCTGCGCATCGTCAAACCATGCAATGGCCCAGGCATTCCAGATGGTGAGGTCTGGCATGGCACCGGTTATGGTCACCGGCGGTTCCGAATCTATGCTCTGCTTTGGTGGGGTAAAGGCCTGGGAAGGGCTGCGGGTGATGTCAAAGGATGCGTGCCGCCCATTCAGCGCCAATCGCAACGGTATGGTGCAGGGTGAAGGGGCCGGGGTTTTTGTGTTCGAGGACTATGAGCACGCCCGCGCCCGCGGCGCAGAGATCATCTGCGAGGTTATCGGTTTCGCCATGTCCTCAGATGCATCTGATATCGTGATGCCCAGCAAACAGGGGGCTGCGCGGGCTATTGAGGGGGCCTTGCATGATGCAAAGATCAATCCGGAGGAGGTCGGCTATATCAACGCGCATGGCACCGGTACAGCCGCCAATGACAAGACAGAATGTGCGGCCGTAGCCGATGTTTTTGGCCCACATGCCGACAACCTGATGATCTCATCCACCAAATCCATGCATGGCCATCTGATTGGCGGCACCGGTGCGGTGGAACTTTTGGCCTGTATAATGGCGCTGCGTGATGGCATTGTGGCCCCAACCATCGGCTACGAAGAGCCCGATCCCGAATGTGCGCTGGATGTTGTCCCCAATACAGCAAGGGAGGCCAACGTGACAGTTGCGCTCAGCAATGCCTTCGCCTTTGGAGGGCTGAACGCCGTGTTGGCGTTACGCAAGGTCTAGCAGTCGCCTAAAGCCACAGTGCTCAAATGCAAAAACCGCCGCGTTCCAATTCGGTACGCGGCGGTTTTAAATTTTGCAGGTGGTTCCTCACAGTCGGATAAAAACCTACTGTTTCACCACATCCACAACATTGAACCCTGCGGTAAAGCCGGTCAGCGACAGATCCATATCGACTGTCTGATCAGGCGCTGGCGCCGGGCGCAGGGTCAGTGTCGCCTTTTTACCTTTTTTGAAGGCTGCAATATCGGTCTCTGTCAGACCAATTTGCGCGACACAGCCCATCGGGTTGCAAAAAGAATAATTGTAGCGCTTGCCCGGTGCACCATCGATAGAAATGGTCAACGCTGCCGGCAGCAATGTTTCCAGCGGCACGATGACGGTGGCACCAGCTACCGCCTGGCTGCCTTCCTGATCAATCCGGAACAATGAAAATTCCGCCATTGGGTTTCCCGACGGATCGGACATGATCTGCAACAGCGAGCAGGGGTCGGTTTCTTCTTCGGTCTTGACGCAGGCCAAATCCCAGTCGCCATGGGTTTCCTTGGAATAGCGCTGGCCCAGCTGCGGGCCTGTTTCTACGGGCTGGCCCAGATCCAAAACCTCATCGGCCTTGGGCGCCTCTGTAGTGGCGGCATCTGCGGCGGGCTGGCTCTCTTGGGTCTCGGCCGCCCCATCGGTGTCCTGCGCCATAAGCGGCAGCGGCAGGGCCATCAGCGCTGCCAGTGTCATCGGGGTCAGGGACTTGATCATGATTGCCTCATCTATCCTGTGTTATCGGCTCGATGTAGCATGGCGGAAACCTGGTGTCAGTCCAATAACCATGTTTGCACTATCCGCTGGCGGGGAATTGATGGAACAAAGCGTCAGAGATCAAAGTGGCTGAAACAATGCAAAAAAGGGAGCAGATCAGCCCCCTTTTTTGTATTTTTTCTCCCCGTCGGACTGGCCGACTTAGTTATTGAAGAGGAAGGTACGGAAGGGCCGCCCATCGGTCAACATGCAAAGAGAAAAAAATGTCGCAGTTGGTTGAATTATTCATGTCTGAGCGCATGGCGCGCGGAAAGTGAACAAAACCGGCTTGTTATTAGGGCTTGGAAATCGCCAATCGTGCAAGATCAGTGCAGACAAAAAAAGGCCGTGCACGAAGCACGGCCAGTCTGACAGGGAGGAAATGTCCGCCGACACAACCGCATGATGGTCGACGGGCAATTATCACTCTCGCATTAAAAGGTTAATTTTGTATTTTCATTTGGAAGCCACCGCGAATTGCGGAATCACAACAGCCAGGGGCAGAGCATGCAAGACAGACTATTTATTGGCGGCGGTGGCGAAGACTACGCCGACCCACAGGCACTGACGCTGAAATATGCCAATCGCCACGGGCTGATTGCTGGAGCGACCGGCACTGGCAAAACCGTCACTCTGCAGATCCTCGCAGAGAGCTTTTCAAATGCGGGCGTGCCTGTGATCCTGTCGGACGTAAAAGGCGATCTGTCAGGCCTAGCGAAATCGGGGCAGGCGGGTCACAAACTGCATGACGCCTTTACCAGCCGTGCCACCAAGATCGGATTTGAGGACTATGGCTATCACGCCTGTCCGGTCACATTCTGGGATCTTTATGGCCAGCAAGGTCACCCCGTGCGCACGACAGTCGCAGAGATGGGCCCACTGTTGTTGGCCCGCCTGCTGGAATTGAGCGAGGCACAGGAAGGCATTTTGAATATCGCCTTCAGGCTGGCGGATGAAGAAGGTCTTGCGCTGCTTGATTTGAAGGATCTTCAGGCGCTGCTGGTCTGGGTGGGCGAGAACCGGAGTGAGTTATCGCTGCGCTACGGCAATGTATCTACCGCATCGATCGGCGCGATCCAGCGGCGTCTGCTGGTTTTGGAAAATCAAGGTGGCGCGCAGCTGTTTGGAGAGCCGGCTCTGGCGCTGTCGGATCTGATGCGCTGTGCCTCGGACGGGCGCGGCATGATCAATATCCTTGCCGCAGACAAGCTGATGGCGGCTCCGGGCCTCTATGCAACCTTTCTACTTTGGCTTCTCAGTGAGTTGTTTGAGGAGCTGCCAGAGGTCGGGGACCCTGACAAACCCAAATTGGTGTTCTTCTTCGATGAGGCGCATTTGCTGTTCGATGATGCGCCAAAGGCGCTGATCGACAAGGTTGAGCAAGTGGCGCGGCTGATCCGCTCCAAAGGTGTCGGGATCTATTTCATCACCCAGAACCCGGCCGATGTGCCGGAGGATATTCTCGGTCAGTTGGGAAATCGGATCCAACACGCCCTACGGGCATTTACTGCAAGGGACCGCAAGAACCTGCGTATGGCAGCAGAAACCTACCGCGAGAACCCCCGCTTTTCTACCGAAGAGGCCATTCGTGAGGTTGGTGTTGGCGAAGCGGTTACATCAATGTTGCAGAAGAAGGGCATCCCCGGAGTGGTCGAACGGACGTTGATCCGTCCGCCCAGCTCGCAGTTAGGACCGATCACCCAATCAGAGCGCGCTACGTTTCTGCAAAACTCAGATATGGCTGGAAAGTACGACAAGACACGTGATCGGCGCTCCGCATACGAAATTCTCGCCGAGCGGGCAGCCAAAGCAGCGGCTGAGGCCGAAACCTCTGAAGAAATGGCTGAGGCGGCGCCAGAACCAATGGCACGAGAATATAACGCAGGACGGCGCTATTCCGGCAGTCGCGTCAGCCGGTCCTCGGCGCGACGGATGAAACCGCGCGACAGCTTTGCCTCTGCCATGTCCGAAGCGGTGATCAAGGAGCTGAAAGGAACCACGGGGCGGCGTCTTGTGCGCGGCATTCTTGGTGGGCTGTTCAAGGGACGTTGACCTCACACCTTGCCTATCAAACGGAAACCGCCGCCCGGGGGAATAGCCCTGAGCGGCGGTTTTGCATTTTAGATACTGCGGGATGAACCGCTATCGAGCGTTGGTATTACCGTTCGGGGATCAGACCGCGCGGACTGAACCGCAGCACCAACAACAGGATCAGACCCATCGTCAGCAGGCGCATGTGCGATGCACTGTCGAGCAGATGGACCTTCAACGCGTTGGTGTCTGACATGCCCGCGGTCAGCGTCTCAATCAGCAGAATGCCCATCGGCTCTACCTTGATCCATAGGAACCAGATCAACAAACCGCCAAGTACCGCACCAAAGTTGTTACCAGATCCGCCAACGATCACCATTACCCAGATCAGGAAGGTGAAGCGCAGCGGGTTATATGTGCCCGGTGTCAACTGGCTGTCGAGAGTGGTCATCATGGCCCCTGCGATACCACAAATGGCAGATCCGAGGATGAAGATTTGCAGGTGGCGACGGGTTACGTCTTTGCCCATTGCTTCGGCGGCTACCTCATTGTCACGGATGGCGCGCATCATACGCCCCCACGGGCTTTTGAGCGCCATCTGAGCCATCCATAGCAGTACCAACAGGACGACTGTGAACAACAAAGAGTAACCCAGCTTTACATAGAGCGTGGATGCCAGAACCGGGTCGAGGCCATAGTCAGCGGCCTTGGAAACAAAATCTGCATCGTTCTGAAGATCGACTTCATAGGGCAGGGGGCGCGGCAAGCCGACGACGTTTTTCACACCGCGCGATAGCCAATCCTCGTTCTTAAGGACCGAGATGATGATCTCTGCAATGCCCAGTGTTGCAATCGCCAGATAGTCAGAGCGCAATCCAAGCGCAGTCTTACCGATCAGCCAGGCAACACCGGCAGCCAACAGACCGCCGGCAGGCCAAGCCAGCAACACCGGCAGGCCTAGACCGCCAAGGTTGCCTTCAAGTGCCGGATTGATCGCCTCGACGCCCGCTACAGCGGGATCAAAAATCGCGCGATAGATCACGAAGCCCACGGCCAACACCGCCAGTAGCGCCACGATACGCAGCTTGCCCTGAGGCATCATCTTCATGATGGCGACCGCTGAAACCAGCGTCATCGCACCCATGACCAATGCCATGATGATGCCAACACCGCCTTGGCTCCAAGCACCTGGTGTAGGCGCGGTGGAGACTAGCACAACGGCCAAGCCACCAAGTGCGACAAAGCCCATGATCCCAACGTTGAACAACCCCGCAAAGCCCCACTGCAAGTTGACGCCAATTGCCATGATGGCAGACACCAACCCCATATTGAGGATTACCAGAGCCGAGTTCCAAGATCCTGAAAAGAACAGAAAGCTTGTGCTTCCCTCAAGCAGGATCAAGGTTCCGACAAACAAAAACAGGAGAGAGGTTTTGGCTGTATCGCTCATACCACTTTTCCTTTGAAAAGGCCCGTGGGCTTGAACAGAAGCACGACCACAAGGATCGCAAAGGATACGGCGAATTTGTAGTCCGTACTCAAGAGTTGAACCAGACCATCCGGTTTCATGGTCTCGGGCACCATATAGGTCAGAACCTTTTTCCAGGCGTAAGTGATCGTCACCTCGGAAAACGCAATGATAAAGCCCCCGGCAATGGCACCAACTGGGCTGCCCAAACCACCGACAATCGCAGCGGCAAAGATCGGCAAAAGCAGCTGGAAATAGGTGAAGGGCTTGAAGGATTTGTCCAAGCCATAAAGAACGCCGGCAATGGTCGCGAGCGTTGCAACAATCAGCCAAGTATAGATCACCACACGCTCCGGGTTGATCCCGGAGAGCAGCGCCAGATCCTCATTATCGGAATAGGCACGCATGGATTTACCGGTTCGTGTCTTGTTCAAGAACCAGAACAACAGCGCCACAACCACAACAGCAGTGATCACTGTGATGCCTTGCGTCGTCTTGATCGCCAATCCTTCGCGCAACCCTGTCAGAGCCTTGAAATCACGCGCGGAAATAATGAAACGCTCACCATCAGAGAAGCGCTGATCGCCTGGTCCGATGATGAACCGCACAAGTCCATTCATCATGAACATCACACCCAAGGAAACCATGACGAAGATCACAGGCTTAGCCTTTTGCGCGCGGTAGAACCGATAGACCGTGCGATCCGTGATCAACATCAGGAGCATGCAGCCCGCGATGCCGATGGGCAGCGCAAGCAGTGCAGTGGGCAAGGGACCAAAGCCAATGCCCATCGACTGAAACCACCAGGTTACGAGGATGGTGATCATGGTGCCAAACGCCATGGTGTCCCCATGGGCAAAGTTCGAGAACCGCAGCACCGAATATATAAGCGTGACGCCAAGCGCGCCGAGCGCGAGCTGGCTGCCATAGGCAATGGCCGGCACGCCAACAAAATTGGTAAATGCCACAAGGGCGTTGAGGAAGTCCATCTCTTAGCCCCCGAGGAAAGATTTGCGCACTTCGGGATCGGCGAGCAGCTCTTGGCCGGTTCCGGTATAGGCATTGCGGCCCTGTACCAGAACATAGCCTTTGTCCGCGATCTCAAGCGCTTGTTTGGCGTTTTGTTCGACCATCAGAATCGGCAGGCCCGTCCGGGCGACTTCAATGATACGATCAAACAGTTCATCCATCACTATGGGCGACACACCCGCTGTCGGTTCATCAAGCATCAGAACTTTCGGCTTCGTCATAAGCGCGCGGCCCACGGCCACCTGCTGGCGCTGACCACCAGATAGCTCACCTGCCGGCTGGTTGCGTTTGTCACGCAAAATCGGGAACAGCTCATAGACCTGCTCCATCGTGTCCGAAAAATCGTCGGTGCGGATAAATGCACCCATTTCGAGGTTTTCCTCCACCGTCATGGAGGTGAAGATATTGCTGGTCTGGGGTACAAATCCCATTCCTTTGACCACCCGGTCTTGCGGGGTGAGCAGACTTATATCCTCGCCATCCAGACGCACCGTGCCGGATCGCACATCAAGCATTCCAAAAACGGCTTTCATCGCGGTGGATTTGCCGGCGCCATTGGGCCCGACGATCACGGCAATCTCACCCTTGTCGACGGCAATCGTACAATCGTGGAGGATATCCGGACCCTTACCATAACCACCGGTCATGGCATCGCCGATCAGAAAGGGGCCACCATCGATCCGGGTAGTTTGGCCGCTTTTGCTGTGGGCTGATTGCATCGTCCCGGCTCCATGCGGGTTCGTGATCGAAGCATCGCGGTTGCCCTGATCATTCTGGTAGGGGTTATCGCTCATGCGCCCGCCTCCAGTTTGTCTTTGTTCTTCAGACCGGTGCCCAGATAGGCTTCGATCACCTGCTCATTTGCCTTGATCTCTGCCAACGTACCTTGAGCAAGTTTTTTGCCCTCGGCCATACAGATTACAGGGTCGCAAAGGCGGTCGATGAATTCCATGTCGTGCTCGATCACCACAAATGTATAACCGCGCTCTTCGTTAAGGCGCTTGATCGCATCGGCGATGGTATAGAGCAGGGTGCGGTTCACACCGGCACCGACCTCATCCAAAAATACTATCTTGGCATCGACCATCATCGTACGCCCCAGTTCCAGGAGTTTTTTCTGACCCCCAGAAACCTGACCCGCCTTCAAATCGGCGATATGGCTGATGGTCAAAAATTCCAGAACCTCATCGGCCTTGGCACGCAGAGCGCGTTCTTCGTCGGCGATCCGCTTGCGACCGAACCAGGTGTTCCATAGGCTTTCGCCCGATTGGGCACCCGGAACCATCATAAGGTTTTCGCGACAGGTCATCGACGCAAATTCATGCGCAATCTGGAAGGTCCGCAGCAATCCCTTATGGAACAGCTCATGGGGCGGCAATCCGGTGATATCTTCGCCATCCATCGTCACCCGCCCGGATGTCGGAGGCAAGACGCCAGCAATCACATTGAAAAGAGTGGTTTTTCCGGCGCCGTTTGGCCCGATCAAACCGGTTATGGAGCCCTTAGCGATTTCAAGCGATGCGCCATCAACCGCGTGGAACCCGCCGAAGTGCTTGTGCAAGTCCTCGACGACGATCATGTTATTTTATCCCCCACCGTCTTTTGACGGCTTTTGAATTTGGAACAGCCCGGGCAGAACCCGGGCTGATCATCTTAGTCAGATCCGTATTACAGGATCAGCGGAATTTAACGGTGGCGTTGGTGCCGTCCTTGACTTCGATCTCACGGTAGGAGCCTGCGCTCTCACCCGGACCGATAAGTTCCACGCCGGTAGCACCTTCGTAGTCGATGTCGCCACCATTTGCGAGGATCTCAAGCGCTTTGCCCAGCTCGCCGGGGTTGATCTTCTCACCAGGAGCGTTAGCCACATCAAGGATCTTGGAGCCATAATCGGCTGGATCCTTGGAGTTTGCAGCCTGCATGGCAAGCATGAACAGTGCAGCGGCATCATAGCTTTCGGGTGAATAGGCCGAAGTGCCATCAAAACCGGCTGCTTTTGCAAGCTCAGCATAGATCGCAGCGCCTTCGCTGTCGGAACCAGCGATCTGGCCAAAGGAGCCGTCGAGATCCGAACCGATGTTCTTCGGCAACGAGTCACCGATCATACCGCCCGGCAGGCCGAAGGTGTCATAGGCTCCGGAATCGAGTGACGCCTGGATGATGCCCAGACCACCCTGGTCGAGGTAACCTGCCACAACCAAAATGTCGCCACCGGCAGAGGCCAGAGCCGCGACTTCTGCAGAGTAGTCACCTTTGCCATCTTCATGCGCGGTTACGATGGTGACTTCACCGCCAACACCTTCGAACGAGGATTTGATCGCGTCAGCCAGACCCTTGCCATAATCGTTGTTGGTATAGGTCAGCGCGATGGAGTTGATGCCACGCTCTTTCAACACGTCTGCCATAACCTGGCCTTCGCGGGCGTCGGAGGGCGAGGTGCGGAAGAACAGGCCATTGTCTTCCATAGAGGACAGGCCCGGCGAGGTCGCAGAAGGTGAAATCATAACCATGCCGTTCGGAATGGCCACGTTTTGCAGGATCGCACCGGTCACACCGGAGCAATCGCCGCCGATGATACCGTTCGCTCCATCTGCGATTAGTTTCTCACCGTTTGCAGTTGAAAGGCCATTGTCGATGCAACCTGTGTCGGCACGCATTGGCGTCACGGTCGCCGCATCAAGCAGCTTGCCGGATTTGGTGACTTCTTCCATTGCCAGCTCAGCGCCGGCGCCCATGGCAGGTGCCAGTGATTCAATCGGACCGGTAAAGCCGAGAAGCACACCCAGCTTCACTTCCTTGGCGTGGCCACCCGCAAATGCAGTGCCAGCAGTCAGGGCAGCGGCCGCTGTGGCCATCATCAGTTTTTTCATTTTTGAAACTCCCATTTGTTGGAACATATTTGTTCAAATCGGACCCTAGGCAAGCACGCGAAAAAAGGGAAGTCCTCTAGCGCCAACATTTGATAGGTTTTTAACCTCGTTCCGACCAACTGAATATTCTCAGGAGAACAACGGGAGCAACGGTTTGGGACCTCGATTTACGGTCAAACCGGGCAATTTTCCCAACCGGCCACATTGACTTTGTTAACGTGGGTATTTGTGCCTGTGGGGCGTCAAATTGGGAAAATTTCAAAATGATGCTAATCTCATGAGAGGCAGTCCTGGTCTGAGCAGGAGGGTGGCTCGCCCCATGCCGTCAACGAGAGGGTATTTTATATGACGCTGGCCGCTATCCAATTGTTACAAATTCATTTTACGAAGACAGCTAGCCTGTCGCAAAAGAGTTCTTGCCGATATCTTGCAGGGCGCCTTGGTGTGATATCGCTTTTGATTTTTGGCCTGATCGGTGCCGCTGCCGGCCAATCTCTCGACAGCAGCCAAGGAAGTTTGCGCATCGAACGGATCGCGGACGGGTTGGACATTCCATGGGGATTTGACTTTCTGCCAGATGGATCTGTTGTGGTCACGGAACGCGGTGGCAGACTTTTGCTTCTGAAGAACGGGCGGATCGAGCAGATCAAGGGAAGCCCAAAGGTTATGGATCAAGGGCAGGGCGGACTGTTGGATGTGTTGGTCCCACGTGATTTTCTCCACACGCGGCGCATCTACCTATCCTATTCTAAACGGGTTGACCGGGGCTCAGCAACGGCCGTAGCTACGGCGAAACTTTCTGAGCAAAACAACATTCTCAAGGGTTTGCGCGATATTTTCATCGCGGCACCCGCCGCCGAAAGCGGCCGCCATTTCGGATCACGTTTGGTCGAGGGTCAGGATGCCAGTATATTTGTCAGTCTCGGAGATCGGGGAGACCGGCAATCGGCGCAGTCTCTTGCTTCACATCAAGGGAGTATTCTGCGTTTGAACCCGGATGGATCAAGCCCCTCCAGCAACCCCTTTGCCAAACAGACCGGCGTACAGCCCGAGATCTGGTCCTATGGTCATCGCAATCCCCAGGGCCTCACCTTTGATGCGGATGGCGAATTGTGGTCTGTAGAACATGGCGCGCGCGGCGGAGATGAGGTCAATCTGATCAAAAAAGGCGCGAACTATGGCTGGCCAATTATTTCATACGGCAGGCATTACTCCGGCCTGAAAATCGGCGAGGGCACCGAGAAACCCGGACTCAAGCAGCCGGAGCACTATTGGGATCCGTCAATAGCACCCTCGAACCTGATGGTTTACTCCGGCAAGATGTGGCCCGAGTGGCGCGGCGATATCTTTGTCGGATCGCTCAAATTCGGCTATATCGCCCGCCTGTCCGGTCGCCCATTGAGAGAAGTTGAGCAGATCGCGGGCGAACAGACCGGCCGGATCCGTGACCTCCGCGAAGCTCCCGACGGCAGTATCTGGTTTGCGTCAGAAACCGATGGTGCAATTTATCGTCTATCACGTTGAGGGCACGCATTTACGGCAAGAGGCCACTAAACCGGGTTCTCTGATAAGGATTACTGTACGGTATTTGGAGCCGATTTGCTCCCGCGCTCCCGGTAGGGCGTTGTGTCATAATGAGCCCGGTAGCATTTGGAGAAATGCGACGGCGAAGCAAAGCCACAGGCCAGCGCCACATTGATCACGCTCATATCCGTCTGCATTAGTAGATTGCGTGCCTTTTGCAACCGTAGTTCCATGTAATAGCGCTTCGGTGAGCGGTTGAGATAACGACGGAACAACCGCTCCAGCTGGCGTGTGGACATGCCAACATTCTGCGCCAGAATAGATGGGCTGATCGGCTCTTCGATATTGGCTTCCATCATCTGGATGACCATGGACAGTTTGGGGTGGCGCACCCCGATCCGGGTCGGAATCGACAGGCGTTGGGTGTCTTGGTCGGTGCGAATAGATGAATAGATCAACTGATCGGCCACGGAATTTGCGATATCTTCGCCGTGATCGCTGGCGATCAGTTTCAGCATTAGATCGATGGAGGAGGTGCCGCCAGCCGTCGACATCCGATTCCCGTCAATGACAAACACCGATTTGGTTAGTTCGACCTCATCAAACTCCTCGCTGAAACTGTCGGCGTTCTCCCAATGGATCGTCGCGCGCTTCCCATCCAGCAAGCCGGCGCGGGCCAGCGAATAGGATGCGGTACACAAACCGCCTATTTTCAACCCTTTGCGGGCTTCACGACGTAGCCAGGACAATAGTTTTTTTGTAGTGGCCTCCTGCACGGAGATCCCCGAACACAACAGAATTGTGTCATCCCGCTGCAGTTCGATGAAATCTTCATCGACCTGAAAGGATGTACCAGCCGAACAACTAACCGTTCCGCCACCCTCTGCGAGCATCGTCCATGTGTAGACTTCGCGTCCCATCATCCGATTGGCAATCCGCAAGCACTCCAATGCCGACGCAAAAGACAGCATCGAAAAACTGTCAAGTAAGACAAAGGCATACCGCCGAGTTTGGGGGCCTGAGGCCGGGCTAGTGGTTGGCTTGCTTTGCGTCCGCATGGCCAGCGTCCTTGTTCAATATTTCTGTTTTTCGCAAAGCCGGTTATTGCGAAATTCGGGCACCGTGTTCACAGCTTCGCGGTGTCGTCAAGACTTTGCAAATCTAAACTGGTCAGCAAGGATGCGATTTCGTATAGGTGGCATTCGTTAATCTCAGACCTCTTATGCGGAGACACAGCTATGAGTGAGTGGCAAAAATCGACCTGGCGCAACAAACCTCGGGTGCAAATGCCAGAATATACCAACACCGACGCTTTGTCGTCTGTTGAGGCTCAGCTGTCCAAATATCCGCCCTTGGTGTTTGCCGGTGAGGCCAGACGGCTGAAACAACACCTTGGTGCCGCAGGTCGTGGCGAGGCATTTTTGCTGCAGGGTGGCGATTGCGCCGAGAGCTTCGAACAATTCAGCGCCGATGCGATCCGCGACACGTTCAAGGTGATGCTGCAGATGGCCATGGTACTGACCTATGGTGCCAAGGTTCCCGTGATCAAGGTGGGCCGTATGGCCGGCCAGTTCGCCAAGCCGCGCAGTGCGCCTACAGAAACAGTAAATGGTGTAGAGCTGCCGAGCTACCGTGGTGACATCATCAATGATCTGGCCTTCACCGAAACATCGCGAATCCCGGATCCCAAGCGGATGTTGCAGGCCTATACACAGGCTGCCGCGACGGTGAACCTGATCCGTGCGTTTTCAACCGGCGGTTATGCCGATGTGAATCAGGTACACGCTTGGACTTTGGGCTTTACCGAAGGGGAAAAAGCCGAAAGCTACCGCGAGATGGCAAATCGGATCTCCGATACGCTCGACTTCATGAAGGCGGCAGGAATCAACAACGATACGGCACATACGCTGCAGTCGGTTGAGTTCTACACAAGCCACGAAGGTCTTCTGCTGGAGTACGAAGAAGCGCTGACCCGTCTTGATTCGACATCCGGCAAATGGTTGGCAGGTTCTGGCCACATGCTTTGGATTGGCGACCGGACCCGCCAGCCCGATGGTGCCCACGTTGAATTCTGCAGCGGAGTTCAGAATCCGGTTGGTCTGAAGTGTGGTCCCACGACCACCGCCGAGGATTTGAAGGTTCTGATGGCCAAACTGAACCCCGAAAACGAAGAAGGGCGCCTGACCCTGATCGCACGGTTTGGTGCGGGCAAAGCCGGTGAACACCTGCCACGCCTGATCAAGGCAGTTCAGCAAGAAGGTGCCAATGTGACCTGGGTCTGCGATCCGATGCATGGCAATACCATCAAATCGTCTTCGGGCTACAAAACACGTCCTTTCGAAAGTGTACTGCGTGAGGTTCGTGACTTCTTCGCGATCCATACCGCCGAGGGAACCATTCCCGGTGGCGTACATTTCGAGATGACAGGCCAAGATGTCACTGAATGTACCGGTGGTGTTCGCGCCGTAACGGATGAAGACCTGAGCGATCGCTACCACACTGCGTGCGATCCACGACTGAATGCTAGCCAGTCGCTTGAATTGGCCTTCCTCGTCGCCGAAGAAGTCTCGCAGCTTCGCGCGCGCACCTCTAAGCGTCAGGTCGGCTGATTATTCTAGCTTTTCCGAGCTTCGGCATGGGCACAAAACAGAAAACCCTCGTTCCATATCAGAGCGAGGGTTTTTTCGTGTCTTGTGTAACTCAGGAAAAAGCGCTGTAAGGGCTGATGGCACACATCATCGCGATTTTCTATTGGTTTGCGCATCTACAAACGGGAAGCGCCCCGGACATTCTGTCCTGGGGCGCATTTTTCTAGCTATGTCCAGTAGCACGAAAATATCTCAAAATTCTATGTTTAAACAACCTGTTATCTATCAGTCCCTGCTGACGACCAAGCGCAGGTGGCTGCCACGCTTTGCGGGAGTAGTCTCGGCCGTGGGCGCTGCTGGCTGTTTCTCGCCCGTCATTTGACGGCTCCGGTCGATCAGAGCGCGGGCTTCGGTCATTACGGAAGGCTCACCCTGAAAACGCGACTGGGTCTCAGCAAATCCGGAGTTTGGTGTATTCACGTCCTTGGCCGCTGGCTTCGGAGCAGTCGGTCTTGGGGCTGCCTGTTCTGCAGTACGTGGTTTTGCTTTGAAAGGCGTGCCGCCTTTGGGGCTAGCTTGGCGAGTCTTTGTCTCTGTAACCGAGAAACGCTGGGATACGCCCGTTGGATTGCCTTCAGAGATAAAGACGCCCAAGGCACGGCTGACATCGCCGAGATCGCTGCGCAGCGGCAACAGAAGCATACGTGCTTCACGGGCACCGCGCAGGCGGTTGTTTTCGGTCTGCAGTGTCAATTCAATGATAGCAGAGGTATCGAACATCGTTTCCAGTGCCTCGCTGACTTGCTTGCGGGCGGCTGGGGTAAAGAAGGCGGTGATCGGCATGCCTCGTACTTCCATACCTGCCATTTCATTGACTTTTTGGCCAGCCAGACGGAAGCGAGCGATGCCCGGTGCGATCCGTTCCAAGATGAAGGTCTGAGGTAAGATATTCTCAAGACCGCGGGGATCAATCTGCGAACGGCTGGGAATGTCATCGCCTCGACGCAAAGCAGTCCAGTATGCCTCGGCCTGACGCATCGGCGAGTGCGACTCCGCAGTGCGGAACCGGTCCATCGCAACAATCTTCGTTTGATCATTGGTCTGATCGTTATCTTTGCGGCCGCCAAAAAACATCGCTGTCATCCTCGCTGGATCCGGCTGGGTCATGTGCCAAGCAAAAGTTGGTTGCTTAACGATTAATGCCGAATTGGTTATCCTGAAGTTAACATGCCACAATCTTATTCAATTTTGGACTATTTCTTTAATCAATGGTTAACACTTTAGGATAGGTCCCCGCGCTTATGGACTTGTCGGCTGGCCGTTTGTAAACCTTTAGCAAGGTACAACAGCGCCCATGGCGCCTTGGGAGGCAGCAGCAAATGGCGATCCATTCAATGACAGGTTTTGCGGTAGGACAGGGCAGCATCGGCGCACATAGTTGGTCGTGCGAATTGCGCTCGGTTAACGCCAAAGGACTGGACTTGCGCTTGCGCATTCCCGACTGGCTAGAGGGCCTCGAAGCCAACCTACGTGGGCAATTGAGCAAAGAACTGTCCCGCGGCAACGTCTCAATGACCCTGCGCATCAATCGCGTTGAGGAAGCCGCAGCCACCCTGCAGATCAACCAAACCCTTCTGGCAACGCTGATCAACTCCATAGCTGCTGTAGAGACGCAGGCAAGCAATGCGGGCCTTGCGTTGTCCCAGACATCTGCGGCGGACCTGCTGGCACAACGCGGCGTTTTGGAACAAGCCACAGGCACTGATGATCCAGCTCCCATAGTCTCTGCCATAAGCAAAGATTTTGCCGCAATTTTGTCCGACTTTATTAACATGCGGGCCAGTGAAGGTGCGGCACTCAACACAGTTCTTCGCGAGCAGCTAGATCAGATTAGTGATCTTCGCAGTGAGGCCACTCGTCGCGCCGATGCTCGCAAAGATGAGGTCGCCGCAACGCTCCGTGTCAATCTGGCCCGCGTCCTCGAAAACACTGACGGGGTAGACGAAGGGCGTCTGGCGCAAGAGTTGGCGCTGCTTGCGGTGAAGTCTGATGTCACAGAGGAACTGGACCGGTTGACCGCACATCTAGCAGCTGCGCGCGATCTACTGGCAAAAGGCGGGGCAGTGGGGCGCAAGCTGGATTTTCTGATGCAAGAGTTCAACCGAGAGGCCAATACACTCTGTGCCAAGGCGCAAAATAGTGATCTCACGGCAGTTGGGCTTGAACTGAAAGCCGTGATCGATCAGATGCGCGAACAAGTTCAGAATATCGAATAACACATCAGAAAAATAACGCATAAGACATAGGAGAGCATGCCATGGCAAAACGGCGCGGCCTGTTGATTATCCTTTCTTCGCCCTCGGGGGCCGGAAAATCCACCTTGGCCAAACGGCTGCGGTCCTGGGATCCCAGCATTGAATTTTCCGTCTCTGCGACCACACGGAATCCACGTCCGGGCGAGGTCAACGGGCAGGATTATCATTTCATAACCACGGATGCATTCAAGACTGCCGTTACCGACGAAAACATGCTGGAACATGCCCATGTGTTCGGTAATTTCTACGGCTCTCCAAAGGGGCCGGTGAAGACAGCCATCGATACAGGGCGTGATGTGCTCTTTGATATCGACTGGCAAGGTGCGCAGCAAATCCGCAATTCAGATCTTGGCCAACACACGCTATCAATCTTTCTGCTGCCACCGTCGATTGGTGAATTGCGCCGTCGTCTGGAAAGCCGCGCGCAGGATGATGCCGCGACCATCACACGCCGGATGGAGAGGAGCTGGGATGAGATCAGCCATTGGGGCAGCTACGACCATGTACTGATCAACGATGATCTCGACGCTACCGAAATACAGTTGAAAACCATCATCACCGCCACCCGCCTGCGCCGCATTCAGCAACCACACTTGGTGGATCACGTTCGCGGCCTGCAAAGCGAATTCGAGGACCTGTCATGACGATCTACGCCCTAGGTACCAAGTCTCCAAAGATCCATGAAGACACATGGGTAGCGCCCGATTCCAATCTGATTGGCCTCGTCGTGATGGAGGAGGGCGCATCTGTCTGGTTTGGTGCCACCATCCGTGCCGACCATGAAGAAATCCGCATTGGTCGTGGCTCCAACGTGCAGGAAAACTGCGTCCTGCATATTGATGCCGGTTACCCGCTGACCATTGGTGAGAATTGCACCATTGGCCACAAGGTGATGCTTCATGGCTGTACCATCGGTGACAATTCACTGATCGGCATGGGGGCGACCGTACTGAACGGTGCGAAGATCGGAAAAAACTGCCTGATCGGGGCGGGCGCGCTCATTACTGAGAACAAAGAGATCCCGGATAACTCTCTGGTCATGGGAGCGCCGGGTAAAGTAGTGCGCACCGTTGACGAGGCACTGGTCCAGTCGCTGCGACAAAGCGCTGAACACTACCAGGAAAACATGCGCCATTTCCGCGGCGAGCTGACAGTGGTCTGACATTTGAGAGGTTCCGATAGCGCGCTAGTATTGCCTGTTCCTATGGCATGCGGCCTCGGCCAACCTGATGTAGCACCGCTATGTTTTACAGCCGTCAACTCGACTGACGCATCGGATAGGTCTACTGGTCAGCAAGAAGGTTGCTGCCTATGTGCGCCGAAGATACCGAAACGTCGATATGATCGCGGCTGCCACGTCACAGTTACAATTCGTTTGTAACACGGCCAGCACAACCAAAGCGCGAGGGGCATTTAATGACACAGGATTTGATCGACGGTTTCATGGAGGCAATCCCCCTGCCAGTCGTCCTTGTTGACCAAAGCGAGCGGTTCATCGCTGCAAATTCGACCGCGACCACATTGCTCGGCGGCAATCTTGTGGGGCGTCATTTCGCGACGGTCCTGCGTCAACCCAATGTGGCCACCGCGATTGAGAGCTGCCTGCATGAACGCACCCCAAAAACCGCCCGCCACCTGTCCAACGATGGTGCGCAGGATACGACGTTTGAGGTTTCATTGCGCTACATCGCGGGTATTGGCGCAGTGAATGGCGGTGCTGCGCTGATCAGCCTCTCCGACATCAGTGAACGCGAACAGGCCAGCCAGATGCGGCGCGATTTTGTAGCCAATGTTAGCCATGAGTTGCGCACACCGCTCACAGCACTGATGGGATTTATCGAGACACTGCGGGGGCCTGCCCGCGATGATGCTGGCGCGCGCGAGCGCTTTCTGAAAATCATGCAAGATGAGGCCAACCGGATGAACCGTCTGGTGGGCGATCTTCTGTCGTTGAACCGGGTTGAGAGTGAAGAGCGCGTGCGCCCGCGCGAACAACTTGATCTGGGCGCGCATCTTGCCTCGACCCTAAAATCTTTGGAACCAGTGGCGGACGCCGCAGACGTCAGGCTCACGCTCGACACAACGGAACAGCCGACGTTGATCGCCGGTGATCCCGATCAACTTCAACAAGTTTTTACCAATCTCGTTGAAAACGCCATCAAATACGGCGGCGATCAGGTCACAGTGAAGCTAACGACACGGGACCGAGACCCAGCAGTTCGCGCCGCAGCGGTGCGGGTTGAAGTGAGCGACAATGGCGCGGGGATTGATCCGGTGCATCTGCCGCGATTAACCGAACGGTTCTACCGGGTGGACACTCACCGTTCGAGGGAGCAGGGCGGGACCGGTTTGGGGCTGGCGATTGTCAAACATATCATCAATCGCCATCGCGGTCGGATGCGAGTCGAAAGCAATGCAGCCATCGGGACCATTTTTACGGTCATCCTGCCACAGTAACGACGTCCCGATCGGTATGCGCCATTTATAGCGGGTGTCCGATTACCCAAAAAGACCGTGACCTCTGTTTGTAACAGGCAAACAGCGGCTAAGGCCGTCGCTGGTTAACAAATGGCCAACCATTCTGCTGGTTTTGTCACAAAAAACCGTCCAACCTCGGGGTTTGTCACACAAACGTTACATACCTGTCACAAAAGGCTCATGCACCGCCCTTAGGTGAGATCGCAAGATCATCACGGGATGGTCCTGAAAATTGACACTCAAGGAGACACAGATGTCCTTTGTGAAACTCACCGCTTCCGCCCTGGCCATTTCGGCTGTTTCTGCCACTGCTGCGGCAGCGCGCGATCAGGTTCAAGTTGCCGGATCCTCGACCGTTCTGCCCTACGCGTCCATCGTGGCCGAAGCTTTTGGCGAGAACTTCGATTTCCCGACACCAGTTGTTGAATCCGGTGGCTCCTCGGCTGGTCTCAAGCGCTTCTGCGAGGGTGTTGGCGAAAACACCATCGACGTTGCGAATGCTTCGCGCCAGATTAAGGAAAAAGAGATCAAAGCCTGTGCCGAGAATGGTGTCACCGACATCATCGAAGTACGCATCGGCTATGATGGCATCGTGTTTGCCAACGACATCAAAGGCAACTCCTTTGAATACACCCCGACAGATTGGTTCTTGGCTCTGTCCGACGAGATCCTTGTTGATGGTAAAATGGTTGCCAATCCGCACAAAACCTGGGCCGACGTGAACAGCGCGTTCCCTGCACAGGACATTCAGGCGTTTATCCCAGGCACCAAGCACGGCACCCGTGAAGTGTTCGAAGACAAAGTGATCCTGGCTGGCTGCGAAGTCACCGGCGCATTTGAGCACCTGCTGGCGCACGCCGAAGGCGACAGCGACAAAGCCAAGAAAAAAGCTGCCGAGAAAGCTTGTATCTCGCTGCGCACCGACGGCAAATCGGTCGACATCGACGGTGACTACACCGAGACTCTGGCTCGCATCGAAAGCAACAAAGACGGCATCGGCGTCTTTGGTCTGGCATTCTATGAGAACAACACCGACAAGCTGCAGGTTGCAACTATGTCCGGTATCGTTCCTACCACTGAGACCATCGCCGAAGGTGAATACCCTGTATCCCGCCCGCTGTTCTTCTACGTGAAGAAAGCCCACATCGGCGTGATCCCCGGCCTGAAAGAATATGCTGAATTCTTCGTCGCTGATGAAGTTGCAGGTCCTGATGGCCCACTGGCAGAATACGGTCTGGTTGCTGATCCTGAGCTGAGCAAAACTCAGGCTTCGGTTTCCGAAGAAGAGGTTATGGGCGGCAACTCCTGATCGCTCGGCCTAAAATGACTTTACGGGCCGGGGCATCTCAATGTGCCCCGGCCCAATTTATGACAGACCTATTTTGACACCTCTCTTGCAGCCCGGCTGGGCCGGCCCCTGCAGAACCGGATTTTTCCGTCTCACTCAAACGGAGTAGCTGATGCCGACAGTTTGGCTCGTTATTGCCCTCCTTGCCCTTGCGGGACTGGGCTTTGTGCTGGGGCGCAACCGCGCACTTGCTTCGGCGGGAGGCGACGCCAAGGCGTTGCATTCCCTGCCTGCTTACTACGGATACAACGTGGCCTTCAGCGCGTTGTTACCCGCAATTGCCGTGCTCGCAATCTGGACACTGGCCCAACCGATGGTGATCGAGAATCGCGTCTCAGCGCTGATCCCCACAGAATTGCTCCCCGAAAACTCCACTCTCGGTCTGGTGATGACCGATGTGCGCCGTCTTGCCGAAGGGATGGACCAAGCCGTTGAGCAGGGCGTCTTGTCCTCAGTCGAGGCCGGCAACCTGAATAGTGGCGAAACCGACATTCGCGCGAAGCTTGGTGAAATCGGCGTCGCGTTAGGGTCTGACGTGCGCCCGGAAGTATTGGCCGCCGCACAAAGTTATCGCAGCCAATCAAACACCGGCCAGATCATCATGACTGTAATCGTCGCCGTTTTGGCTTTTGGCGGGTTTGCATGGGCTTATAGTCACACACATAAGGATTTCCGCGCCCGCAACGTGGTTGAGCAGGGGATCATGGCGCTGTTGATCCTTGCGGCCAGCCTGGCGATCCTGACCACCATCGGCATCGTCTTCTCGATGCTGTTCGAAAGCGTCAACTTCTTTGGCCTTCATGCGTGGAGCGACTTCTTCTTTGGCACCACATGGGCGCCGAACTTCCGTGGTGACAGCGATCTCTCGATCCTGCCATTGCTCTGGGGCACTCTGTATATATCTGCCATTGCTTTGTTGGTCGCCGTGCCTGTTGGATTGTTTGCAGCGATCTACCTGTCGGAATATGCGAGCAACACCACACGCGCGTTCGCCAAACCGCTGTTGGAAATCCTGGCCGGCATCCCGACCATTGTTTACGGCCTCTTTGCGCTACTGACCGTTGGCCCGCTACTGGTGAAGTTTTTTGGTCAGGGGGAAGATGGTATCCTCGGTGTTGAATGGATGAGCGGTGCGACATCTGTTCTGACAGCCGGTCTGGTGATGGGCATCATGCTGATCCCTTTCGTCTCGTCACTGTCCGATGACATCGTCAATGCGGTGCCGCAGTCGATGCGCGATGGCTCGCTTGGGCTTGGAGCCACAAAATCCGAAACCATCCGCCAGGTTGTCATTCCGGCCGCCCTGCCGGGCATCGTAGGTGCGGTACTGCTTGCCGCATCACGCGCCATTGGCGAAACAATGATTGTGGTCATGGGGGCAGGGGCAATCGCGAAATTCTCGCTCAACCCTCTGGAATCGATGACAACAATCACCACCCGTATCGTCAGTCAACTGACCGGTGATACGGATTTCGCCAGCCCCGAAACGCTGGTCGCCTTTGCCCTGGGCCTGACACTTTTTGTCTTGACCCTCGGCCTTAATGTCCTGGCGCTCTATATCGTGCGCAAATACCGGGAGCAGTACGACTAATGACTGATATCAGCCAAAATACCCCCGGCCCAAATTCTGCCAGCGCCGGGAAACAGCACTCAGGTTCGCTGCTGCAGCAGTCAGACCGCACCCGCAAACGCAACGCCGCAGAGCGACGCTTCCGGGGTTACGGCATCGCTGCCATCTCTATTGGCCTGTTGATGCTTGCAGTTCTGGTTGTCAACATTGTCAGCCGAGGCACCGGCGCGTTCCAGCAAACCTTTGTCACGTTGGATGTTGAGCTGCTGGAAAGCAAACTGGACAAATCCGGCAGACGTGACCTCGATGCGATTAAAAAGGTCACCACCTTTGGTTATTCGCCGCTGATCAAGGGTGCTGTTCAGGCGAAGGTCGAAGAACTGGGGATTGAAACTGGTTTGAAAGCCAAGGCAATGGCCGGCATCTTGTCGAAAGACGCCGCTGCTCAGCTCCGTGCTTATGTGCTGGCGAACCCCAATCAGATCGGTGAGACGGTTGAGTTTCGTTTTCTCGCGTCCAGCCGGGTCGATGGGTACCTAAAGGGCCGTGTTAGCCGCGAGAGCATCGCCAATGACAAAAGCATCTCGGCCGAGCAGCTCGATCTTGTCGATTCTCTGATTGCATCAAACGCTATCGAGAAAACCTTCAACCTCGATTTCATCACCGGAGCTGACGCATCAGATGCCCGCCCGGAAGCAGCAGGCATGGGGGTCTCTATGATGGGATCACTGTTCATGATGATGGTGGTTCTGACGTTGGCGCTGCCAATTGGTGTCGCGGCATCGATCTATCTCGAGGAATTTGCACCCAAAAACTGGCTCACCGATGTGATTGAGGTGAATATCTCCAACCTCGCCGCAGTTCCTTCTATTGTGTTTGGTATCCTTGGCCTTGCGGTGTTCATCAACTACATGCATTTGCCTATGTCCGCGCCACTTGTCGGTGGCCTCGTGCTAACGCTGATGACACTGCCAACGGTGATCATTTCTACACGCGCCTCACTCAAATCAGTTCCCCCTTCGATCCGCGATGCGGCATTGGGGGTCGGGGCCTCGCGGATGCAGGCGGTGTTCCACCACGTGCTGCCACTGGCTGCGCCGGGAATTCTGACCGGGACCATTATTGGTCTGGCACAGGCCTTGGGTGAAACCGCGCCGCTGCTCCTGATTGGCATGGTTGGTTTCATTGCATCCAACGCACCAGAAACTCTGGCAGATGGCCTGCTGGCGCCGAACTCCGCGATGCCTGCCCAAATCTATGAGTGGGCCAAACGAGCGGACCCTGCATTTTACGAACGCGCCTGGGGCGGTATCATCATTCTGTTGATCTTCCTCGTAACCATGAACACAGTGGCTGTAATCCTACGCCGCCGCTTTGAACGCCGCTGGTAAGAGGGGCCTGATATGAACCAGATGACTGCATTGGACAAAGACGTGCAAACCAAGCCAACCAAGATCGCCGCCACAAACGTGAATGTCTACTACGGTGACTCTCACGCGATTAAGGACGTCAACGTCAAAATCGAAGATAACACCGTCACAGCATTTATCGGCCCGTCAGGTTGTGGCAAATCCACGTTTCTGCGCTGCCTCAACCGGATGAATGACACCATTGATATCTGCCGCGTTACCGGCGACATATCGATCGATGACGAAGACATCTACGACAGCCGCGTTGATCCGGTGCAACTGCGCGCCAAAGTGGGCATGGTGTTTCAGAAACCCAACCCATTCCCCAAGTCGATCTATGACAACGTGGCCTATGGTCCGCGCATCCATGGTCTAGCCGCAAGCAAGGCCGAACTGGATGAGATCGTTGAAAAATCCCTGCGTCGCGGCGCAATCTGGGACGAGGTCAAAGATCGTCTTGATGCACCGGGCACTGGGCTTTCAGGTGGTCAGCAACAGCGTCTTTGCATCGCTCGCGCAGTGGCAACCGAACCCGAAGTGCTGTTGATGGATGAGCCTTGCTCTGCATTGGATCCCATTGCGACTGCCCAGATCGAGGAACTGATCGACGAGCTGCGTGACAGCTATTCCGTGGTGATCGTGACGCACTCGATGCAGCAGGCCGCCCGTGTCAGCCAGAAAACCGCCTTCTTCCACCTTGGTAATCTGGTGGAATTTGGAGCCACCGGTCAAATTTTCACCAATCCCGAAGATCCGCGCACAGAAAGCTATATCACCGGCCGTATTGGCTGATTGTGAGGAAGAAAAAACATGCCAGAGCAACATATTGCATCCGCATTCGACCGTGATCTGGAAGCCATTCAGGCCCAGATCATGAAAATGGGCGGCCTTGTTGAGGCAGCCATCATGGACGCCGCACGAGCACTGGAAACCCGTGACGAGGAATTGGCCCAGCAAGTCCGTAAAGGCGACGTTGCCATCGACGGCTTGGAAGAACTGATCAACGAAGAAGCCGCCCGGGTTATCGCTCTCCGCGCACCTGCTGCCGTCGATTTGCGGCTGGTTCTGTCGGTGATAAAAATCTCCGGAAATCTGGAGCGCATCGGCGACTATGCCAAGAACATTGCCAAACGGACGGCGGTGCTTGCGCAAGCACCCAATGTCTCCGAAAGCGCCTCTGCCATGCGCCGCATGGCGCGTGAGGTCGAACTGATGCTGAAAGATGCGCTCGATTCCTACATCCAACGTGATGTCGAGCTGGCGCAAGATGTGATCGCACGCGACCGCGACGTCGACCAGATGTACAACGCATTGTTCCGTGAATTCCTCACCTTTATGATGGAAGATCCCCGCAATATCACTCCTTGCATGCATCTTCATTTCATCGCCAAAAATGTCGAACGCATGGGCGACCATGTGACGTCGATCGCTGAACAGGTGGTTTATCTGGTGACCGGTGACAAACCCGAAGACGACCGCCAAAAAGCGGACACGACTTCGTCTGTGCCACAGGAGGTCTGAAAATGGCTGCCGACCAACCCACTGTTCTGGTGGTCGAGGATGAATTGGCGCAACGCGAGGTTCTGGCGTATAATCTGGAAGCCGATGGGTTTCGTGTCCTGCGCGCCGAACATGGCGAAGAGGCACTGCTGATCGTCGACGAGAACATGCCCGACATCATTGTGCTCGACTGGATGATGCCAAACCTAAGCGGTATCGAAGTCTGCCGTCGCCTCAAGACCCGGCCAGAAACCCGATCCATCCCGATAATCATGCTATCTGCACGATCAGAGGAAATTGACAAGGTTCGCGGGCTGGAAACGGGCGCCGATGACTATGTCGTTAAACCCTATTCGGTCATTGAGCTGATGGCCCGTGTGCGTACGCAGTTGCGCCGCGTTCGCCCTTCAACTGTTGGGGTGCGACTGGAGTTTGACGACATCATTCTGGATGCCGAAACCCACAAGGTCAGCCGTGACGAAGCGCCATTGAAGCTCGGACCGACTGAATTCCGCCTTCTCTCCACCTTTATGGAGAAACCAGGCCGGGTCTGGAGCCGCGAACAGCTGCTGGATAGGGTCTGGGGCAGAGACATCTATGTCGATACCCGCACCGTTGATGTCCATATTGGGCGTCTGCGCAAGGCTCTGACGCAACACGGCGGAAGTGACCCAGTGCGGACGGTACGCGGCGCAGGCTACGCATTAGGGTAGGGGTCTAACCCTTTGAAAATAGGCCTCGGCGTTGTCGAGGTCTTTTTTTATTTCTATCGCCACTATCGCGGCAACGGATCCTCAGGCTGGGCCTGTTCAGCCAACCAGTTGCGAAATTTGATCAAGGCAGGGTCTTTGGATCTCGCCTCTGGCCAAACCAGATAGTAGGCACCGGGACTTTCTGTCGGGGTGTGATGCAGGGCGACCAATCGTCTGGTCGCCAGATCTTGCTCAACCAAATAATCCGGCATAAGCGCCACCCCCAACCCATGCAATGCAGCCTGGGTAATGGTTGCGAATTGATCATACATGGTGCCGGATAATTTTTCTTTGATAGCTATATCATGGCTTTGAAACCATTGTTTCCAGGCTTCCGGCCGGGTCTGAATATGCAACAGGGGCAGGGCAGAGATATCTGCAGGCTCAGCAATGTCGCGCCCCTCCAGAAGGTCTGGCGCACAGACAGGTAGCATCTGCTCATGCTTCAGCAACAAAGCATCAGTTCCGGGCCAGTCAGCCGTGCCAAAATGTATAGCAGCATCAAACCCTTCGCTGACGAAGTTGAACGGTTCCAGCCGTGTCGACATATTGATTGTGACATCCGGGTGCAATCGGGCAAATTCTGGCAGACGTGGCATTAGCCAACGCATACCAAATGCAGGTAAAATGGCCAGATTGAGGGTGCCGGCCAAAGGCGAAGCCTGAACCCTCAACGTCGATTGTGCTATCTGGTTCAATGCCTGACGTATATCAGCGGCGTAGATTTCTGCTTCCGGAGACAACGTCAACCGCTTTTGATTGCGCTGCACCAGATCCACTCCCAATTGTCGTTCGAGTGTTTGCAGTTGTCGGCTGACAGCGCCCTGTGTCAGCGCCAACTCATCCGCCGCAGCAGAGGCGCTGCCTAAGCGGTCCAATGCTTCAAGCGCGCGTAGCGCTGCTATTGAGGGGAGAAAGCGTCTTGGCGTTGCCATGTATGAGCTATTGGAATGTTTTCTTGTGGTTCTGTCGCTGTCATTTCTCTTACCGCAAGGTTAAGGTCCGGGGCAAGTTGAGGATTAAAAAGGTGATGACAGATGACCCATAAACCCGCGTTGCGCGCCAAGGATGCCCCAGATCTGGGCCAATTCAATTGGGAAGATCCGCTGCGGTTGGATGATCAACTGACAGAAGATGAGCGCATGATCGCTTCATCTGCACGGGCATATGCGCAAGAAAAACTTCAACCGCGGATTCTAAGTGCCTATGAAAACGAAGAAACCGACCCCGAGATATTCCGGGAAATGGGTGAGATGGGCCTGCTTGGCACTACCATTCCAGAACAATACGGTGGTTTGGGCGCGGGTTATGTGTCCTACGGTCTGGTGGCACGCGAGGTAGAGCGCGTAGACAGTGGATACCGCTCGATGATGTCAGTCCAAAGCTCTTTGGTCATGTATCCCATTTACGCATATGGCAGCGAAGAGCAACGGCAGAAATATCTGCCAAAACTGTCTTCCGGCGAATGGATTGGCTGCTTCGGTCTAACCGAGCCGGATGCCGGTTCCGACCCAGCAGGCATGAAAACCCGCGCCGAGAAAACGGACAGCGGTTACCGGTTGACCGGTTCGAAGATGTGGATTTCAAACGCCCCGATCGCTGATGTCTTTGTCGTTTGGGCAAAGTCAGAAGCGCATGGTGGCAAGATCCGTGGCTTTGTTCTGGAAAAAGGCATGAAGGGCCTTTCTGCACCCAAAATCGCGAACAAGGCCTCGTTGCGCGCATCTATCACTGGCGAGATCGTCATGGATGCGGTTGAAGTCGGTGAAGACGCACTGTTGCCACATGTTCAGGGGTTGAAAGGCCCATTTGGGTGTCTGAACCGCGCTCGCTATGGGATCAGCTGGGGCGCGATGGGCGCAGCGGAAGCCTGCTGGCACGCTGCGCGCCAATACGGGCTGGATCGCAAACAATTCGGTCGTCCGCTGGCCAACACACAGCTGTTTCAACTGAAACTTGCGAACATGCAAACAGAGATCAGTCTGGGTCTACAAGCATCGCTGCGGGTTGGTCGCTTGATGGATGATGCCAATGCAGCGCCTGAAATGATTTCAATCGTGAAACGCAACAACTGTGGCAAAGCGCTTGAGATTGCACGCAACGCGCGCGACATGCACGGCGGCAACGGCATCAGTTTGGAGTTCGGTGTAATCCGACACATGGTAAACCTCGAAACAGTAAACACTTATGAAGGTACACATGATGTTCACGCACTGATCCTGGGCCGAGCACAAACCGGCCTACAGGCGTTTTTCTGAACAAGCAGACACGTCAAAATGATTAAAAAGCGCATCGTTGGCCGACAACGATGCGCTTTTTCGTTAAGATCGTGAATGAATTATGAGCGTTGGTCGTGGTTAACTGCCACAACGGTGGAGACGAAATCGCAAACAGACTTTGCAAAAATGCAGCACGGGATCGTTCTGGTATCCTTGCAAACGAATGTGGTGACAACTGTCGACTCTAAATGGATGCAGCGCAGTAAAAAGGATTAAGCCATGAGCGAGGGAAGCTCAGCATTTCCTTAGGAAAACTGAAAAACGACTTGCAAATAGATTAATCCACCAATGAATTATCGCAGGCCTACCGGCCAACTTATAAGCAGATACCTAGATTTTTGCAGTAGCCGTATTTCTACGCCGACAGAGCAGGTAGATTGCATCTCTGCAAATCAAACACATCATACTGAAGTCGACCCGGTGGTTTTGCTGGTTAATTGCGTTGCATCTATGCATTTCAATCCCAGAAATTGCCTTGTGAGGGGTGTCAAAGATACAAAACACCCAAATATTTCCGCAAGTTAGCGACTGCAACTATGCCAAGCCCGTCAACATTCCTGTATATTACATGAATCAATTTATCTAGAGTCAGATACAACTGAAGGCTCAAGGGTCGTTGCGACGTTTTCCTCTATCTCAGTTTCATCATCTCGTCTTTGAATGCCTCGGTCGGCGTTCGCCACCCAAGGCACTTTCTGGGCGTGTGAGCGATACCTGAACTGCGTCTCCTATTCCTTCTGAGGGTAGGGGCGTTGGCCGAGCTCTTCCATCATCTTTTGGCGAAAGACTTCTGCGGGGGTCTTCCACCCGAGGCATTTTCTGGGCGTCGCGTTGAGGCGGTCACAGATCATTTTCAACTCATGATCTGAGACCGCCGCGATGTCGCGCTTGCGAGGCAGCCATCTTCGCAACCTTCGATTGGTGTTTTCGACTGTCCCTTTCTGCCACGGACTGGACGGATCACAGAACCAGGTTTGCGTGCCGATCTCGGCTTGCAGATGAGGCCAGCTGACGAATTCGGTGCCGCGATCGAAGGTGATAGATTTGCGGGCCAGGTGGGGCAGGTCGCGCACGGCCTTGATGATCTTGCCCATCACAGGTTTTGTTCGCTTGTTCGGGTTCTTCAGAAGCACGGTGAACCGGCTCACGCGCTCAACTAGCGAGGTCACGTTTGATTGCCCAAAGCGTTGTTTGAACAGCATCAAATCGCCCTCCCAGTGACCGAACTGGCGGCAGTGCGCCACGTCATCGGGACGAAACAGGATACTGACATCGCGGTCGAACTTGAGCGCCTGGCGTTTCCTTGCCCGGCGAGGCCTGAGCGACTTTCGGTGCTCGGGCAGGTACCACCAGAGCTCTTGGTCCATGCCTTCTTGGGAAGAGATGTAGCGATAGATCGTTTCCTGGCAGACACGCAGCTTCGCGCCTTCATAGATCATGCGATTGCCGATCTGCTCGGGCGTCCAACCTTGTTTGATGCGTGCGATCACCGTCCTGCACAGGTCTGGATGTCGGATCAGCTTTCGCTGCACGGACCGGCGTTTGTCCGTCTGCAATTGAGCAGCATGACCGAAGTATCCCGCATACTTCTTCGGGAACGCATCATCAGCCCAAAAGTTACGTTTGATCTCGCGAAAGATCGTCGATTTGTGGCGCTTCAAGACACGCGCCATCTCTCTGACGGACACTTTGGCGCGCCACCAGTTCTCAATCTTGCACCGTTCCTGAACGGAAAGTTGCGAATACACAGCTCCCATGCGATGTTCTCCTATTAGATAACTCGTTGTTTTCTAATAGGAGTCGCACTTCAGGGTAGCGCGCTCCCGCGTACATACAAGATACCTGTAATCAGTATTATGTTAATTATAAGAGTGATGTTGCGTAACAGTTGCAGGATTTGACCCGGGATCCGACACTTGGCACAACCCTAGAACAGCAGAACTGAGGCGCGATCGTGCAGCTAAAAGATAAAACCATTGTGATTACCGGAGCTGGTACTGGCATCGGACGCGCATTGGCGCTGGCCGTCGCGGCAGAGCATCCACAAAACATCATCTGTGTAGATATTGACGGCAATAGCGCGGAGCAAACCGCTGCAGCAATCGATGGCATCGCCTATGCGGTCGATGTTACATCTAACATCGCTATCGCCGAAATGATCGACATGATTGAACGTGATATCGCTCCGATTGATCTGTTCTGTTCTAACGCTGGAATTCTGCGCATCGGAGGTCTGGAAACGCCACTGGAGGATTGGCAGCAAAGCTGGGATGTGAATGTAATGGCGCATGTATTTGCTGCAAGGCATCTTGTTCCACGAATGCTCAAGCGCAGTGGCGGTTACTTCCTCAATGTCGCGTCCGCCGCCGGATTGTTGAACCAAATCGGCGCCGCAAGCTATGGCGTTACGAAACATGCCGCTGTCGGATTTTCAGAATGGCTCGCGATTACACATGGTGATCAAGGTATCGGCGTTTCGGTAGCCTGCCCGCAAGCGGTCAAAACGGCTATGACCAGAGGCATGGAAAACAGCGCAGCCAGTGTAGATGGTATGATCTCTGCCGAAGACGTCGCCAGCGCCTGTCTTGATGCCATTGAAAATGAACGATTTCTCGTTCTGCCACATCCAAAAGTAGAAACCTATATGCAGGCGAAGACAGCAGACTATGGCCGCTGGATCACGGGCATGCAACGGTTGCGAGACAAGTTTGACGTACCAAAACCTGACTAAGAGCGATGTTAGTCCTTGGAAATTGGCCGCATTAAACCTTCCTGAGCAACACTGGCGACCAACTGTCCATCTTGCGTAAAGATTGAGCCCCGATTGAACCCACGGCCGTTACCGGCAAAGGGTGAATCCATCGTATACAGATGCCAATCATCGAATTTCACCGGGGCATGGAACCACATTGCATGGTCAAGGCTTGCAGTCATGGCTTGGCGTTTGACAAAGCTTAACCCATGCGGACGTAGTGCAGATCCAAGCAGCCCGTAGTCAGAAACATATGCCATCAAGACATGCTGAAGCTGCGGACTGGCACATTCTGCGGCTTTCATTCTGATCCACATATGATTGATATCACTACATTTATCAGGGTTTATCGGATCTCTTGGCTCAACATCACGAATTTCAAAGGGACGCTCTCGGGTGAATTCCACGCGCAAACGGCCATCCATGTTCGATGCAAGCTGGCGCAACATGATATCGCGCGAAACAAGTGTTTCCGGCCCCTGAACATCTGGAATGTCGTGCTGATGTTCCCAGCCAGGCTCGTTGATGTGAAAAGAGGCTGCGAGATTCAGGATTTGCTTGCCATTCTGCAGTGCCGTCACTCGACGTGTCGTAAAACTGCCGCCATCACGGGATGGATCAACGGCATAAATAACCGGTTGCGATGGGTCGCCCGGACGAATGAAATATGCGTGCAGCGAATGACACAGCCTATCGGGAACCGTAGCATAGGCGGCCATCAACGCCTGAGCTATGACCTGACCGCCATAGATCCGTGTCGGCGTCTCGCCACCTGATCCGATACCGCGATATAGGTTGCGATCTAACTCCTCCAGATCAAGAAGATTGAGCAAAATTTCTGCTGCATCAGGCATTTATCAGTTCCTGTTGATCATCAAACAGGTGGAACAGTTCTACACTGCCCTCCCCTGATTGGCGGATGGATTAGCTGGTTACAGCCCCATGAACCAGTGCCTTTAGTTCTGCGCGAGATGGGTAGGAGCTGGATGGCGCAAGCTGTGTAAAAAACACCACGCTCAGATCAAGAACCGGGTCAACCCAGAAAAACGTGGACGCCATTCCACCCCAACCGAAATCTCCAACAGAACCGGGACAACGTGACCGCGCCGGATTGAGCACAACAGCACCGCCGAGACCAAAGCCCATACCGTCCATTGGTTGTTCCGCAAAACTCTGCGGCCCCATTGATGCAATATCGCCTGACAGATGGTTTTGGCACATAAAATCAACAATCTGCGGACTAATAATATGGTCATTTCCGTGTTTTCCACGCTGCCGGATCAACTCAGCAAAGCGCATGTAGTCATCGATAGTGCTGAGTAGACCACCCCCACCGGAATGCATTTCCGCGGTGCCAAACGGTGTATCATAATAAGAATCTATCAGTCTGAGGCTGTCATGTCCTTTAGTAGCCTCATTCAATTCCATCGCATCGCCGCTCAGTGGAGAATACAGTGACGCCAATAAGTTACCTGTTGTTCTTAGGCTTTTGAAGCCGGTATGAAGCATCCCCAATGGATCAAATATCGTATCTTTCAGAACCGTACCCAAACTATCGCCGGTCACGACCTCAATCACGCGGCCAATAACGTCAATACCAACAGAATATTCCCAACGGCTACCGGGTGCAAAGGCCAATGGAAGCTCAGCCAGCTGCGTAACCTTTGCCGCAAGCGCTCCTTGGTCTGGCTTGAACATCAACTCAGTCTTCGCCATCTCTTCTGGCAGAATGCCTGGGTTGAACGGATAGCTTAGACCGCTGGTATGGGTCAGCAATTCATGCAGGGTTGGCGCTCGACAGCTTTCGATCTGCCCAACATCGATTGCTCCTTCAACAAGGCAGTGCATATCATTGAATTCTGAAAGAAAATCAGAAACCGGCGCATCCAGATGTAACAAGCCCCGTTCAACGAGCATCATCAGTGCCATCGAGGTAACCGGCTTCGTCATAGAATAGATGCGCGCCACTGTATCGCGGGTAAACGGCAGATCTTCTGCGATGTTACGGTGGCCGGTGGCATAGAAGTAACGTTCAGTCCCATTGCGGTGAATAAGCAATGCGCTACCAGCGTATTTGCGTCGATCTACATAGAGATCTTGCCATGAATTGAGATGCTGAAGGCGCGCGGCGTCCATGAGAGCTCCTACTGTCAAGCGTATTGGAAGGCTAGCCGATTACCCTGGTCATGGCGGGCACGGTTTCATCGGTAAACCACTGCTGAAAGCTGTCTTCGGATGCCATCGCAGCCTTGATTTTCGCAATCGTTTCTCCGCGTAGCTGATGCTTGATCGCGGCAAAGGACTTGGGTGGCAAATCTGCCAGAGTACGCGCTTCCTTCAAGGCATAGCCAAGCAGGTCTTCTGCGTCATCCGCGATGATATCGACGATATTGAAATTGCGCGCGGCGATTGGGCCGATGGTCTGTCCCGTCAACATCAACCGCCGTTGGATATTTGGATTAAGCGTCGCACGAGCGATCTCCAAAGGCGCTATGGGAAAGTCTACTCCGGCTTGCACCTCTGCAAGACCAAATTTGGATTTCACTTGGGCCACACGCACATCGCTGCAAAGGACGAAGAACAAACCACCAGCGATTGCTGCTCCATTGACGGCCGTCACAACAGGTTTGGGGCAAGCGTAAAGTGCAAGAAAGGCTTCGTTCAGCCCCTGTACGGCTGCGCGCTGTCCAGCGTCATCAAAATCTCGCGCAACCTTCAGATCGAGACCTGCAGAAAACACCTTAAATGGGCTGGTCAACAGCAAAGCGCACACTGCAGGATCTTCGCCGAGATCTTTGATTAGTTTAGCAAAATCCATAAGAAATTCAGCTGATAGTGCATTTACCGGTGCACGTGCCAATTTGATTTCAACAATGCCGTCGCCATGTGAATGCTGGATCAACCAATCGCTATCAGTCATCTATGGGTCTTTCCTTCGGTGCTGGGTATACGGTCAGCCGTTTTTTGATATCATGCGTGCTCCGCCTGCTCAGGTCGAGCGTTTTGAGCTCCGCAGAACGATGCATCGCGGATATATCATGCGGAATTTGGCAAAGCGTTACCTCTATGGGCGCATGCTGAGTGTTTCGGCGGCAGAAATCAGCTGATCTGCATAGGTTTGTTCAAGCACATCGCGGCTCACGTGGAAGGAAGGGCCACCGACATTCAAGCCATAAACCCGCATCCCATTCAGTGAAACCACCGGAACCGCAATCCCATTCACGTCCTCCCGCCAATCTCCGTAGCCAGTACAAAACCCACGCGCAGCGTATTCCTCTTGTGCTCGGCAAAGGCTGTCTTGCCGGGCTTGCTCTCCCGTCGGATCCAACGCTGCCGCAATCCTCATGCTCTCGTCGCGTTGGTCCGGTGACATCCCGGCAAGGATAGCACGACCAACTGCGGAGAAAAACAGCGGCAATCGCATGCCGACATGGGCCGCCAGTGAGACGTCTTCACGTGAGCGATGCACCGCTATATAGATGACATCCGCATGATGTGCCTCACCTAATGCACTGGTAATATATGAGTTTTTACTATTTCGCAGATCACGGAGTATTTGTGATGCGCGGTCGCTGATATCCATGCCGGCCAAGACACCATACCCAAGACGCAGTACCCCTGCCCCAAGTCGATAGTTCCCGGATTGCGGATCCTGAACCAGATAGCCCAGCTGACACAGTGTATAAGTTAGCCGCGAGATTGTTGGCTTTGGTAACCCCGTCCGTTCGGAAAGGTCAGTATTTGTCAGCTCAAGCTCATTGCGGCGAAAGGCGCGTAGCACCTCTAACCCGCGTGCCAGAGCGGTGACAAAATTACGATCCTTTTCGCCATCCAAGGATCCTACGCTATCGCTATCCATATCGCATCCTGTATTGGCGGCCCCTTAGTGAAAGCTACGGGTCAATGCCGTAAGCCCGGCGCGCGCAAACTCCGGAACAAAGGCGCCCAACCTTGCGGCATATTCTGGGTTTGAAGCATTGCCATCAAGGCCTCTTTTCCGCACCCCTTGCAATATCGCGGCCATACGGAAGAAGCTAAATGACAGGTAGTAGCCAAAGTTATCTACACCCGATAGGTTTCTTCGTTTACAATAGCTTGCAATGAATTCCTGATCTGTTGGAAGGCCGAGTTCTGTGCGGTTGATACCCGCCAATCCACGCCCTTCGCGCCCTGGCGGCATCTGCCATTGCATGATCACGCCCGCAAGATCCGCATAAGGGTGACCAATCGTAGAAAGCTCCCAATCCAACACAGCCCGGCAATCTGTCCCATCCAGCGCATAGATCATATTGTCGATCCGATAGTCGCCGTGGACAAGCCCGCGTTGGCCATCATCCGTCGGCATCTGCGTATCAAGCTCCACAATCAGCGCGTTCATGTCAGCGATAACCTCAATCTCACTGGCGCGATATTGCTTTGTCCACCGACCAAGCTGGCGCTCGAAATAATTGCCGTCCGGTCCATAGTCACTTAGCCCGACGGTTGCCACATCAACCGTATGCATAGCGGCCAGAACACGGCTCATCTCATCCATCACCTCAGCGCGATCTGGGGCCGTGACCTCCGGCAAGGTAGGATCTGAGAAGTTGCGCCCAACCACCTGATCCATAATGTAAAAAGATGATCCAATAATACTATCATCTTCACAAAGGTGGTGCATCTTGGCGACGGGCACGTCGGTGCCCTGCAACGCTGTCTGTACGTGAAATTCACGATCAACAGCATGGGCAGATTTCAACAAAATACCCAGTGGTTTACGTCTCAGGACATAGGCACCTGCGTTTGTCTTCAACAGAAATGTCGGATTAGACTGGCCGTTCTGATACTTCTCGGCGGCTATATCAGCGTCAAATCCAGGCAGCCGTCCGCGCATGTAGTTTTGGATCGCTTCCAGACATAGCGCCGATGAATCCTGTTTGGGCGTAGCCGTTGCACCGCTGTCATCTCTGGTCTGCTCGGAGGCCATCAGCTCCTCCCATTTGCTGGAAAATCACCTGCCAGGCGGCTCCCAGCAATGGCGTATTCTTTTGCAATCTGATCAACCAGAGACGCCACCGAGTTGATGTTCTTGATCGCGCCAATCCCCTGCCCTGACCCCCAGATTTCTTTCCAGGCCTTAGGCTTGGATGAACCGTCAGAAAAATTCATAGCACTTGCATCGGCGGTTTGCAGGTTGTCAGGATCCATTCCCGCATTCTCGATAGATCCACGAAGGTAGTTACCTGAAACCCCTGTAAATAAAGAGGAATAGATAATATCATCCGCGCCGCTATCAACAATCATCTCCTTGTACGGCTGCTGTGCGTTTGCCTCGGTGGTGGCGATGAATGGAGAGCCAACATAGCCGAAATCAGCCCCAAGTGCCCGTGCTGCAAGCAAAGAGCGACCATTGGCGATAGCACCGGACAGAGCTACTGGCCCTTCAAACCAACTGCGGATTTCACTGATCAAGGCCAGGGGAGACTGCTGCCCCGCATGACCACCTGCCCCGGCTGCGACCGCGATCAAACCATCCGCACCTTTTTTAATAGCCTTATGAGCAAAGCGATTGTTTATGACATCGTGCAGCACAACGCCACCACAAGCATGAGCAGCCTCATTGACCTCGGGCCGGGCACCCAATGATGTGATCCAAAGTGGCACTTTCCAACGATGGCAGATCTCCATATCACGTTCCAAGCGAGTATTGGAGCGGTGAACAATCTGATTCACCGCAAATGGTGCTGCCGGGCGATCCGGATTGTCCTGATTATGACGATCCAGGGCTTCGGTGATCTGCTTAAGCCAGACCTCCAGCAACGGCGGTTCGCCGTCAGCCTCCCGGGCATTCAGCGCAGGAAAAGACCCAACAATTCCAGCCTTACACTGAGCTATGACCAGTTCGGGCACAGAAATAATAAACAAAGGCGCACCAATCATGGGAAGACGCATCCCCTGAAGGGCCTTTGGCATCGGCCGGCCACCTTGCGTAAGTTGAATTTCTTTCATTGCCAAACCCTTATCCTACGCTTCTAAGATCCTTCACTTACAGTGAGAGTATCTTTTGCAGAGCAGAATTGCATTTCGCAAATTTATTGACAACGGTCGATCTGCGCAGAAGACTTGACGTCACAACGGCCCACTATGGCCTTCATGACAGGACAATCGACTATGTATGCAATGCTCTCCACCGCTCCGGGCGGACCAGAAACCTTGCAATGGAGTGCACAAGATCGGCCCGAACCCGGTCCGCATGACATGGTTGTCGCGATCCGCGCGGCCAGCGTGAATTACCCCGATACGCTGATTATCCAGGATCTCTATCAAATGAAGCCGCCCCGCCCGTTCGCCCCAGGAGGTGAAATCGCTGGTGAAATTATTGCGATAGGCAACGAGGTAACTGACCATGAAATCGGTGATCGTGTCATGGCACTGACGGGATATGGTGGGTTTGCGACCCATATTTGCATTCCAGCCGCAAGCGCCATCAAAATTCCGGATGACATGCCCGACCTCGATGCTGCTGGGTTTATCTTCACCTATGGGACCTCTCACCACGCGCTTAAGGATCGAGCCAATCTTCAATCTGATGAAACGGTGCTGGTACTTGGCGCTGCCGGGGGTGTAGGCACGGCTGCTATTGAGCTGGCAAAGGCACGTGGCGCCCGGGTTATTGCCGCGGTGTCCTCCGGTGAGAAAGCTACATTTTGTGAAAAGATCGGCGCCGATGCGACGATTGTCTACGGCAAGTCATCGGACAAAGAAGATCAAATCGAATTTAGAAATAAAATCAGATCATTGTCGGGCAAAGCGGGAGTAGATGTGGTCTATGATGCGGTTGGTGGTGCCTACGCAGAACCAGCGTTGAGAGCCATAGCCTGGCAGGGCCGCTACTTGGTTGTGGGTTTTGCCGCAGGCATCCCAAAGATTCCGATGAATCTGCCGCTCCTCAAAGGCTGCCAAATTGTTGGTGTGTTCTGGGGCGCTGCGGTCCAGCGCGCACCCAAGGCGCATTTGTCCAACGTTGCAGAATTGTTTGACTTATACTCGGCGGGTAGAATTCGCCCACGTATTCATGCAACTTATCCGATGGAGAATGCAGGTGATGCCCTTACCGCACTCAAAAACCGGAACGTTCTGGGCAAAATAATCCTTACAAACCCATCAAGTTGATTGGTCGAACGCGCGTATGCCACCAAGAATAGGTGGCTTACATATCATTTTAAAATATATATCAATAATAGTTGATTACGCGTATTCTCCACCCATCAGGATGTGACATAGCCCCGATTCTGAAATGAACTTTCCGACACCTCTCAAGAGTCACGTCGTTCAGCGATGATATGACATTAGGAGGCTGCCGTCCGGGCCCTGACGCATGTCACGAGACAAGGGGATGCCTGCACGACTGGGCAGTCTGAATAGATATTGGATAGCGAAATGCACAAGATTCTGATTTTGAACGGACCGAACCTAAATCTGCTGGGCAGCCGCCAGCCAGATGTCTACGGGCATGAAACACTTGCTATGCTTGAACAACGCTGCATCGACCATGGTACCGCTCTCGGTCTATCAGTTGTCTGCGAGCAATCTAACCATGAGGGTGTGATGCTCGATCTGCTCCATGGAGCCCGGAGCCTATATGCCGGAGTAATCCTAAATGCCGGGGCCTATACGCATACATCAATTGCACTAATGGATGCCATATTCTCCATCGAGCTACCTGTGGTTGAGGTTCATCTCTCAAACATCCACGCTCGCGAGGAATTTCGCCACCGGTCCTATGTATCACGAGCAGCTCTCGGTCAGATCTGTGGGTTTGGTTCACAAGGTTATCTTATGGCCATTGATGCGCTTGACACTCATCTAAACAAAGACACTGCTGGATGAAACTTCGGGCCTACATCGACTTTCTCTGCGGCGCGCATACACTTGAAGAGATATGGTTGGAACATGTCAAACAAATGAAGGCCTTTCGGTTTGACCGGCTGATCTATGGCTATACACGTCACAAGACCAAGACATCGCTTGGTGATCCTGAAGATTTCGTCATCCTCTCCAATCATAGCTCCGGCTATGTGAAAGGGTTCGTGAATTCAGGGCTCTATTTCGATGCTCCGATGTTGCAATGGGCGCTTGAGAATGAAGGGGCCGGCAGCTGGCGAATGGTACACGAGCAGATGGCCAACAAGACCCTGCCGCCACAAGCACAAAAAGTTATAGATTTTAATTTGAAGATGGGCGTCAAGGCCGGCTACACAGTTAGCTTCTACTCAGCATCCGAGCGCTTTAAGGGCGCCATATCTCTGGCAGCTGAAGAAACACTCAGCCAGGAAGAGGTGGATGAGATCTGGGCCAAAGACGGGCACGATATCGTGTTGATGAACAATGTCGCGCATTTGAAGATCCTGACATTGCCTTATGACCCGCCAAACCGCAGCCTGACTAAGCGCCAACGGGAGGCCCTGCAATGGGTGGGAGACGGCAAGACCACTCAGGATATAGCTGTGCTGATGGGGTTAACTCCCGCTACGGTGGAAAAACATCTCAGACTTGCCCGCGAAACGCTCTCAGTCGAGACAACAACCCATGCGGTCCTAAAAGCAGCGCTTCACAACCAGATGTATGTTGTGGAACCTTGATTTTTTTGCATTCCAAAGACGTCTTTTATAGATTTCTAACGCGCCTTTTTACAAACGTTAGGTATATGTTTACTATTGGGTATGGAATTCACTACTTCCCGAAAGCTTATATTAAAGGCACACTTATGACGTTCCGTGAGTGGGGCTTTGGCCTGGGACTACGCAGGGCATGATCCTTGAGATTTCAAGGCTCTCTAACCTGTCCGGTGGCGGCGTGTATTTCTCCACGCTAGCGCCGGGATACTAACATCGATCTATGTATCAGATGGCCCTGCTGGACCTATGATACTATTGAGCGTTCTTATCCCTAAATTCATACGCTGACTGCCTTCACACCCAACGACGACAGAAAGTTTCGACCTTCCGTCTGACCACTTTAGCGATAGCGGGCAGGCCTGCATCATTGTATTTCTGCAAAGAAAAAGGCCAACGAAGTTACTTCGTTGGCCTTTTCATTCACACCATCAAGCGGTGTTCGCCTGACTAAGACTTAGCCCTGTGCAGCTTTTGCTACTTCAGCGGCAAAGTCTTCTTTTTCGACTTCGATACCTTCACCAACTTCCAGACGAACGAAGCCGGTAATGGTTGCGTCGGCTGCCTTGGCGGCATCTTCGACGGTCAGATCAGGATTCACAACGAACTGCTGGTTGAGCAGAGTAGATTCGGCCACGAATTTTTTCATACGGCCGACGATCATTTTCTCGATCACCTGCTCAGGCTTGCCGGATTCACGAGCGATGTCCATCTGGACCTGCTTTTCTTTCTCGACAACAGATGCGTCCAGCTCTGCTTCGCTCAGCGCAGCTGGGTTAACAGCAGCGATATGCATCGCAATCTGCTTGCCGATAGCATCGTCGCCACCGTTCATGGCAACCAGAACACCGATTTTGCCCATGCCAGCCGTTGCGGCGTTGTGCACGTAAGACACAACGGTTTCGCCTTCCAGCGACGCCATACGGCGCACGTTCATGTTCTCACCGATGGTCGCAATCTTGTCGGTCAGCGTGTCGGCAACCGACTTGCCATCCAGATCGGCTGTCAGCAGTGCATCAACGTCAGCTGCGTTCAGCGCAGTTTTGGCGATACCGGAGACCATTTCCTGGAATTCGGCGTTCTTACCAACAAAGTCAGTTTCCGAGTTCACTTCGACGGCAACGCCTTTGTTGCCTTCAACTACAACTGCGACCAAGCCTTCAGCCGCGGTACGACCGGATTTCTTAGCTGCTTTGGCCAGGCCCTTGGTGCGCAGCCAATCAACGGCAGCTTCCATGTCGCCATTGGTTTCTGTCAGCGCCTTCTTGGCGTCCATCATGCCTGCGCCGGTGCTGTCGCGCAGTTCCTTGACCATGGATGCAGTAATTGCCATCTCCAGGTTCTCCTTATGAGTATGTGGGAAGGGGGCAGTCATGCCGCCCCCTATGTCTTACGCCAGTGTCAACGATGTGACGCAGGGATTAGCTATCGGCTTTTTCAGCGACTTTTTCAGCAGCTTCGGGTGCTTCTTCCAGCACTTCTTCCGCCGGAGCATCTTCCAGAGCGCCAAGATCAACGCCTGCAGCACCCAACTGAGCGGACATGCCGTCCAGAGCAGCGCGAGCAACAAGATCACAGTACAGCGAGATAGCGCGAGCCGCATCGTCGTTGCCGGGGATGATGTAGTCAACACCGTCGGGCGAGCAGTTGGTGTCGACGATGGCCACAACTGGGATACCCAGTTTGTTGGCTTCGGCGATAGCCAGTGCTTCTTTTTTCACGTCGATGACGAACAGCAGATCAGGAACGCCGCCCATTTCGCGGATACCACCGAGGGAGGCTTCCAGCTTCAGCTGGTCACGTTCCATGCCTAGACGCTCTTTCTTGGTCAGGCCTTCGGCGCCGGACGCCATTTTTTCGTCGATTTCCTTCAGACGGTTGATCGACTGGGAAACGGTTTTCCAGTTGGTCAACGTGCCGCCTAGCCAGCGGTGGTTCATGAAGTACTGCGCAGATTTCTCAGCAGCATCTGCGATCGGCTGAGCCGCCTGACGCTTGGTACCAACGAACAATACGCGGCCGCCTTTGGCAACGGTGTCACGTACGGCATTCAGGGCCGCGTCGAGCATGGGAACGGTCTGGGTCAGATCCATGATGTGGATGCCGTTGCGTGCGCCATAAATGAAAGGCGACATGCGCGGGTTCCAGCGCTGGGTTTGGTGACCAAAGTGTACGCCTGCCTCAAGCAGCTGACGCATGGAGAACTCGGGAAGAGCCATGTGTGTTTTCCTTTTCCGGTTTCGTGCCTTGGCGGGGGTCTCAGAGCGTATGCTCCAACCGGCGGTCTGCCGGGGATGTCTCCCCCGGTCAGGCCAATCCCCACCTGCGGATTGAATGGCGCGCGTATATGTCAGGCTTTCCCTATACGCAAGGATAAAAGATCGGGGAGTGCTATGGCTTTGCCGAATTCGACAAATACGCTTGCCCAATCGTTTCATGCCCTGCCCGGACTTGCGTTTCACATGCCGCTGCCAGTGCTTTGCGATCCGTATAATCAACCACTCGCAATGGCTCGTGATAGCGCAATATGACAGCACCTTGGCTAGGAGTCGCCAAGGTTTTCAGCAAGTGTGAGCCAAAGTCCATATCACCCCACCAGCCATAAAACCCCCGCTCTTCGCCATTTGGCGGCTTGAACACCACTGATACCGGCTGAACCGAAAGTATATCGCGCAGTTCGGGATGAAAAAAGGCTGCAAACAGCGTGGTCTTGAACGGCAACACACGCCGCCCGTCGGTGGAGGTCCCTTCAGGAAAGAACAGCAACTTGTGACCCAAAAGCAAACGTGCCTGAAACACCGCCGTCTGGCTGCGTGCCTCTTTTGCGTTGCGTGTAATGAACACGGTGCCGGTCGCGCGTGCAAGCCAGCCGATGCCAGGCCACGACGCCACTTCGGCCTTGGAGACGTAGTAGATCCTCTTACACGCGTTGAGCGCAAAGATATCCAGCCATGAGGTGTGATTGGCGACAACCGCGCCGGGCACAGTCATCAGCGTTCCCTCCACACGAAAACCCATACCGAGGATTCGAAAGGCATTGCGGCAGACAAATTGAGTAATGAACGGCGTCAGGGGTCTGTTCAGGCCAAACAGAGGACGCTCAATCAAGCGGACAGATAGCAAAATCAGCAATCCGCCAAAAACCAAACTGCCCAGCGGTAGCCCGCGCAGCAAAACGAACACCCATTCACGGGCTGAAATTTTGATTGGCTCCGGGGGGTCTTCTCCCCTCCAAGTGGTCATTTCATGCCGGGCCCTGCCCCGTTTTCAGGCCTTGCCCCATAAATACGCCTTTGTCGCTCATTCATCCGTGCCGTATCCAATACCAGACAGACATCCGTCGTATTAAAATCGTGATCGATATATGCGCCATCGCCGACACACCCACCGAGGCGCAGATAAGCTTTGATCAACGCCGGTGTATCCAACATGGCTTTACGCCGTTCCAATTCGCTCGCAGGGACCAGGTCCATTGGTTGGTAGACCCGTGCAACCGGCCGCAGCTCCTGTGGCGCGAGATGGTTGTGGTGCAGCATCGACAACGCATTGGCGAGTGGCCCAATATCTGTCCCGTGAAAGCTAGCCACCCCAAACAGCACGTCTATCTTGTGGTCCGCAACATACGCCGCTAATGCCGACCAAAGATGAAACATCGCGGTCCCACCACGATACTCAGGAAGCAAACAAGACCGTCCCAGTTCCAACAGCTTACGACCTGATCCTGTTAACTTGGAAAGGTCGTATTCGTCTTCGGAATAAAACTGCCCGGCGCGCTGTGCCTGATCGCTGCGCAATAGGCGGTACACGCCAACCACCGCATCACGTGTAAGATCCCACAACAGCAAGTGGTCAAAAAACACATCAAATCGATCCTGTTCCAAACCGGCGTCGTGATCGACCATTTCACCGCCGCCGCCCAGCTCTGCAACAAAAACATCGTATCGAAGGGCCTGCGCCGCGCGCAAATCCGCCGAAGTCTTTGCCAATGTGACCTGAAACGCAGGAGACCCGTCGTTCATGAGCTTGCTCAACAATGGTTTGCCTTGCGAGCAGCTAGCCTATAAGGCACCCCGTATGCAAGTTTCGTTCAAATTGGTGAACGGCCATTAACCGTTCATAAACGCTTATGACGGATCAAAGACTGGAATAAGGGCCACCTGCGCGCTGTTGAACACCACTTTGCCTTGATCGGGAAAGTTTACGGTGATCTTGCCAGCAGCATTGGATTGGACCTGTCCCGTGCCCCAATTTGGATGCGTGGGATGGGTCACAAACATGCCGGGGGCAAGTATAGCGTTGAGGTCGTTCATGCGCGATGGCCCACTTCGGAGGAAAGATATGTCAGTAGATAACGCTAATCTCGCGGCTTTGATAGGGTCGCGCATCTGCCACGATCTGATTAGCCCGATCGGCGCGATCAACAACGGGCTGGAACTGCTTGGAATGTCAGGAGATATGTCCGGGCCAGAACTGGAATTGATCTCGGACAGTGTGACCAACGCCAATGCCCGCATCCGTTTCTTCCGGATCGCTTTTGGGGCTGCCAGTGATCAACAGATCAGCCGTGCCGAAGTGGTGTCGGTGCTGGAAGATATCGGCAAAGGCGGTCGCTTAAAATATCAATGGGCGCCGCAAGACGCTTCCAGCCGGACCGAAGTACGCCTCGCCTTTCTCGCAGCACTCTGTCTTGAAACCGGATTGCCTTATGGGGGAACGGTTAAGATTCTTTGCGCCGACGGCAAATGGACCGTCATCGGTGAGGGCAGCAAACTGAACGTCGACGATGATCTTTGGGCACGTGTAAGTGGCGGCACCTCGTCTGCGACCGTAACGCCTGCGCTGGTTCAGTTCGCCATGCTACCCGAAGCAGCAAAGGATCTGGGCCGCACCGTCCGTGTGGAACAAACGCTCGAGCGGGTCACCATCCACTTCTAGTCCGAGCGCGCAGTCACAGGTTTAGTCAAATCTAAAAATTACGAAGGCGCCGCAAACACTTGCAGCGCCTTTTTTATGTGAACGCATTAGCAGACTTCACCCGCGCACAGCCCCGTTGCCACGCACTAGGTATTTGAAACTCGTCAGCTGTGCTGCGCCAACCGGACCACGCGCATGCATTTTTCCCGTCGCGATGCCGATTTCAGCACCCATGCCAAATTCGCCACCATCCGCAAACTGCGTGGATGCATTGTGAATAAGGATCGCGCTATCCAGTTCGGCGAAGAATTGCCCAACGGCCTGATCGTCCTCGGTGATAATGCAATCCGTGTGTTGGGAATGGTGAGCGCGAATATGAGTGATAGCGTCGTCAATACCATCTACCTGCTTGGCGGCAATAATCGTATCCAGATACTCGCAGCCCCAATCTTCATCGGTGGCGGCAATCATACCATCTGGTCCCGGCAATCCATCCTCTGCGCGGATTTCAACACCCGCCGTTGCAAGCGCCGTCAGGACATCCCGGCCAATAGTCTCAGCAATATCGCGATGAATGAGCAAACACTCAGCTGCGCCACAAATGCCCGTGCGCCGGGTTTTGGCATTGAGCACGATCTCCAGTGCCCTTTGCGGATCTGCATGTTTGTCGAGGTAGATATGAACAATCCCCTCCAAATGTGCAAAGACTGGCACCCTCGCCTCTCTCTGCACCAAGCCTACTAACCCCTTGCCTCCGCGCGGAACAATCACGTCAACTGTGTCGGTCATAGTCAGCAACGCCTGAACGGCTGCACGATCACGTGTTGGCACCAATTGCACCGCATCTTCTGGTAGTTCGGCAGCCTTTAGCCCTTCTACAAGGCAGGCATGAACGGCTTGGCTGGAATGAAAACTCTCTGATCCACCCCGCAGGATCACAGCATTGCCGGATTTGAGGCAAAGTGCACCGGCATCTGCCGTCACATTCGGTCGGCTTTCATAAATCACGCCAATCACGCCAAGAGGCGTGCGTACACGCTGGATTTCAAGCCCTGATGGTTGTGACCACTCTGCCAGCACCTCTCCAACAGGATCAGGCTGTGCCGCTACAGCCCGCAGACCAGTGACAATGCCTGCGATCCGGTCTTCATCCAGGGCCAAACGATCCATCATCGCAGGTGAAAGACCCTTTGAGCGGCCAAAATCGAGGTCCTTTGCATTGGCAGCCATGATTTGAGCACGCTTGCTCCAAACCGCGTCTGCAGCAGCATTCAGCGCAACCGCTTTGCGTTCAGCAGTGGATGTGGCCAGTCTTGCGGCCGCTTGCTTTGCGCGCTTGCCAATATCGGCCATCATCACGGCAATATCTTGCGTTTCGTTCATCTCTGGAACCTTTTGTAGACCCACTTTGACACATCTGATGGTCAGGCGGGGTCAGCCCTAACATGGATCGCACTTATAACGCCATATCATCACGATGGATGACGGCGGCACGACCGGCGTACCCAAGGATCGCCTCAATCTCTTGCGACTGGCAACCTTGGATGGCAAAGGCCTCTTCTGCCGTATACCGACTCAGACCTTGCCCAAGCTTTCGCCCGTCTGGACCAAGGATGGCCAGCGGATCACCGCGGCCGAAGTCTCCTTCGATATGTCGAATGCCTGCAGGCAAGAGACTCTTCCCTGTACTGAGCGCTCGAGCGGCGCCTTCATCGATGGTAACAAAGCCGCGCGTTTTCATCGCTGCAATCCAACGTTTGCGGGCAACCTGAGGGTCATCCAACGCCGAAAACCATGTAGACGCCGCCCCTTGTTCGAGCAGTTTCAAAGGGTTATCAGGCGATCCTTCAGTAATTGCCATGGCGCATCCTGCGGCAGTTGCCATCTTAGCAGCCAGTAGTTTTGTGATCATACCGCCTTTGGACAGGCCCGAGACGCCGTCGCCCGCCATCGCCTCAATCTCGGGTGTGATCCGGTCAATTGTATCGTAGCGCCGGGCATCCGGATCAAGCACCGGATTTGCGGTGTAGAACCCATCGACGTCTGACAACAGGATCAGCGCATCAGCCCCGACAGTAACCGCCACCTGCGCTGCAAGCCGATCATTGTCACCATAGCGGATCTCATCCGTGGCAATGGTATCGTTTTCATTGACGATGGGCACCACGCCAAGGCTGATCAATGTCTCCAGCGTCGCCCGAGAGTTTAGATATCGCCGCCGATCGGCGCTGTCTTCCAGCGTGACCAATACCTGCGCAGTGGTAATTTCATGGGGGGTCAGCGCTTCCTCGTAAGCGCGCGCCAGACGTATCTGGCCGACCGCCGCAGCAGCCTGCGACTGCTCCAACGGCAGCTCCTGCGCGGCAAGATCTAGGACCCGGCGACCCAGCGCAATAGACCCGGATGAAACAAGGATCACATCCTTGCCCATTGCTTTCAGCCAGGCAACGTCCTCAGCCAACGCCTGCAACCAATCCGCGCGCAATGCACCGCTGTTCCGGTCCACAAGCAGAGCGGAACCGATTTTAACAACGACACGATTGGCGGCAGTTAAGGTTGCCACGTTTCCTGCTCCTCCTGCGGCTTCTGACGCAAGCGATCCTCATCGATTTGCGCACGCATTGACCGTAGAACCTCGTTCAGCCCCTCACGGCTCACGCCGGACATCATAAACACCGGCCCACCCACAGCCGCTTCCAACGTTGCTTTGGCTTCGGCTCGTTCATCAACGTCAAGCGAGTCGATCTTGTTCAGCGCGGTGATGCGTGGTTTTTCTGCCAACTCACCGCCATAGGCTTCAAGCTCATCAATAATGGTTTGATAGTCCTCGACAAGCGTCTCAGAGGTACCATCAACCAGATGCAGCAGCACGGCGCAGCGCTCAACATGTCCCAAGAAACGGTCACCAATGCCGCGCCCCTCATGAGCGCCGGCAATCAGCCCTGGAATGTCTGCTACAACGAATTCAACGCCATCAATCCCCACAACCCCCAGATTTGGGTGCAGGGTGGTAAACGGATAGTCGGCAATCTTAGGCCGTGCATTGGACGTGGCCGACAGGAAGGTCGATTTACCAGCATTTGGCAACCCTAAGAGGCCAACATCGGCGATCAGCTTCAGCCGTAGCCAGATCGTACGTTCGATACCATCCTGACCGGAATTCGCCCTACGGGGTGCCTGGTTGGTCGCGCTTTTAAAATGAAGATTGCCAAAGCCGCCATTGCCACCCTTGGCCAGAAGAAACCTCTCACCAACCTCGGTCAGGTCTGCGAGAACCGTTTCCTGATCTTCATCCATGATTTCGGTACCAACAGGCACGCGCAGCACAATGTCATCGCCATCCTTGCCGGTCCGCTGACGACCCATGCCGGACTGGCCGTTCTTGGCAAAGAAGTGCTGCTGATAGCGGAAGTCGATCAGCGTATTAAGCCCTTCGGTCACCTCAACCCAGACAGATCCGCCGCGGCCGCCATCGCCGCCGTCCGGCCCACCGTATTCCATGTATTTTTCACGGCGAAAGCTGACACAGCCGTTACCGCCCGCGCCGGAGCGAATGTAGACTTTGGCCAGATCGAGGAATTTCATGTCAGCTCCTTGCTGATAACCTACCGCCAGATACGGAGGGGAATAAAACGCGTACGCCCGCTGTCAGGGCCAGTTGCCCCGACTTAACGCAATCCGCGCGGCGCGCCAATCACAGTTTTCGGCTGTATGTCCATGTTGGAACACTGGCGTTCCGTGCAACAGAGAATGTCTCCGCGTCACCAAGATACTCAAAACCGCAATGAGTCAGCACGCGTGCCGACGCCGGGTTGTCCTGAAACGCAGTTGCAAACAAAGCTGTGCAGCCTTGTGGATTGGTATCAACCAAAGCGCGCAGCGCCTCGGACGCCAAGCCATTGTTCCAGAAAATCGGCGCAATCCAATAGCCGACCTCGCTCTGGTCACGATCAAGCCGCTTGAGGCTGATGATGCCTTTCAGCTCCTCACCGCCATCAGCTGTCCCGTCGATCGCCCAGACATCTTCGTCACGGTCTTCATCCAGCCCACGGGCCACAAAGGCCTCGATCGCGCCAGGGGGCAATGGGTGCGGAATAGCTGTGGTCATGCGGGCGACACGCTCATCACTTACGTAATGCGCAATCAGCCCCTCGTCAGATTTGCGAAGTGGGCGCAGTACGAAACGTCCTGCATCGATCACAGGCTGTTCTGCTCTTTTATGATCCAAACTCATACTCTTGCTCCTCTCGACGAACACAAACACCGGCTACATCGCCGGATAAACCTCTCGGGCCATAACAAACAGTTGCGCCGTGCCCTAACGCATAGCCATTGAGAACTGGTTAGAAAATTTATCTATTGTCACAAAAACAATAAGGGACCGGCGGTTCCGCCGATCCCCTGATTGTCTCTTACCTTTCAGGTTCGGCTTATTCAGCGGCCTCCGCCACTGGCAGAACCGAAATAAAGGTGCGGCCTTTAAGGCCTTTGTGGAAGGTTACAGCACCGTCCGTAGTCGCAAAGATCGTGTGATCTTTGCCCAGACCTACGCCTTCACCCGGCCAAAACTTGGTGCCGCGCTGACGTACGATGATGTTACCAGAGATGGCCGACTGACCACCGTAGAGTTTCACGCCAAGGCGGCGACCAGCTGAGTCGCGGCCGTTACGTGAGGAACCACCAGCTTTCTTATGTGCCATTGTCTATCTCCTTAGCCTTTAGCCAATTCTTTGGCCTGCTCAACCCATTCGGGTTTCACTTTGACCGCGTCGATAGCAGCAATGTCAGCATCCGACAAGGCTGCGATCTGGGCAAAGCTGGTTAGACCTGCTTCTTCCAGTTTCTTTGCAGCAGCTGGGCCAACGCCTGTCAGCTCGGTCAGATCATCGCTTGATGCCGCAGGAGCGGCCTTCTTAGCAGCCGGAGCAGCTTTGGCAGCGGCAGGTGCATCGCCCTGACCGTTGGCAGCTTTTACACCGGACTTATCAGCGCCGGAAGCCAGGATCTCAGTGATCTTGACCAAGGTCAGCTTCTGACGGTGACCCTTGGTACGCTTCGAGGAGTGCTTACGACGGCGCTTCACAAAGTGAATAACCTTTTCGCCTTTGATCTGGTCGACCACTTCGGCTTGAACCGCAGCACCGTCCACAAAGGGCGCACCCACAACCGGTGCATCACCACCGAGCATCAGAACGTCGTTGAACTGGATTGTTTCGCCAGCATCAGCAGCCAATTTTTCCACGCGCAGCATATCGCCGGCCTGAACTTTGTACTGCTTGCCGCCGGTTTTGAGGACCGCAAACATATGCGTCTTTCCTTTTCTACCCGCGTCCTACGGTCCCGGCCGTATCATACAATACATTCGGTGTTTCGGCTCAGAGCCACCTCGAACAGCGCGCCCCTTGGGGGCGTATGACAAATAAACCCCGGCACAGAGAGTCCGGGCCGGGATGCGGGCTTATGCTGCGAATTGAAGAGACTGTCAACCCCGTGCCGTCAAGGCTGTTCGGCGGAAAAGACTAGAGATCCTGCGCAGGCTCCAGATCTTTCAAACGATAGGCCAATTGCTCGAACCGATTTGCAGTAATTTCAAACGTGACCGCATTCAATAACTGATAGACGCGCTGCATCAACGGCTGCTCAAGTGCCTCAATATATTCTTCGAGCTCTTCATCACTGAAGCCCTGATAGGTATAGGCATTTGCCGCCATATTTGCCGCCTGCATCGCCATCTGGGTCGACGCCTGCTGATCCTTCATAAACGCGCGTAGCCCGTCGGCATCCAGTTGTAGATCAATAACTCCCGCCGCGCTCGCGGCCATCAAAAAGCGGAACTGAATTTCCTGTACTGCCTTAACTCCGGTGCCGTCCGCATCGATCGCCTGCCCCATGCGCTGAAACAGCTGTGGACGGCCGCTGCCATCCGCGACGAGATCAGAAATGATGCGCATGCCTGCTTGCTGCTTGGTCTCATCATCTTCAACCTTATGGGATGCGTTCTCTGCCACAACAAGCCGCGCGCCCAACGGGCTGGCATAGAAGTCCGCCGCATGGGTCAATGCGTCATCCTCCAGCGTTTCCTCCAGCATGCCAAGTGCGATGTCGCGCATTTTTGTATGGTCAAAAACATCCTTCGAAAGGCGGGTCCAGGCTACGCCAAAATCCCCGGCGTCAACGCCCAACATATCAGGCGCCATTTCAGCTGAGAGCGCTATGCTATCCAGCGCCACATCAAATCCGGTCGTCTCCAAGAAAGCGACAAGCCTGTCCCGATCAGCGGCTTGCGCGGCACAAGTTACAAAAAATGAGGCAATAACAAACCCGTAGAGAGATCGCATCGCGAGTGTGGGGAGGAAAGAGATCTGTTTCATACTCTAAAACCTAAGCGTTTTCTGCCACGAGACAATCAAAAACAAACTTTCCGACCGAAAGGGCGAATTCCCCTCTTGCACCACTTCGGTTTCCACTTTAAACGGCCTCTCACCCCCCGCGGAGAGGTGCCGGAGTGGTCGAACGGGGCGGTCTCGAAAACCGTTGAGCCTTCACGGGTTCCCAGGGTTCGAATCCCTGTCTCTCCGCCATTTGCTTCCCAGACCACACAACCGGTAACCCAAATTCATTGGCATTTAGCTTCTGCATAATCTCAGACGGCATTGCTAGCCTATCGGCAGGTCTGGGCAACAGAACTTACAAACCCCGATAGAATATTGATTTCGCAGGATTTCTCATTCACAAAATAAAAAACGCCACCCATTTGGGTGACGTTTCTAACACGGTGGGCATGCTGTTCTGCGGGTCTAGGCGAATAGTTCATGCGCCAGCTCCAGCGCATCAATCAGAACATCGACTTCTTCCACGGTGTTATACATCGCAAAAGACGCGCGACAGGTTGCGGCAACGCCCAGATGATCCATCAACGGGCCCGCACAGTGTTGACCGGCGCGAACCGCAACGCCTTTTTTATCCAGGATGGTCGAAATGTCATGCGCGTGCGCAGCGCCATCCAAGGTAAAGCTGAATATTGCAGCCTTATCAGAAGCTTGCCCTTGAATAGTTACCCAATTCAACCCATTCAGACGCTCAGTGGCATATTTAGCAATTGCCGCTTCATGGGCAGCAATGGTCTCCATACCGATGTCCATCAAATAATTGAGAGCCACACCCAGACCAATCATCTGAACAATACCCGGCGTCCCGGCCTCGAACTTCATCGGAGCGTCATTGTAAATCACCTGATCGCGGGTGACCTCTTTGATCATGTCGCCGCCACCCATAAAGGGACGCATCTCAGCCATGCGTTCCGGGCGGATATAAATCGCGCCCGACGACGACGGACCGTATAGTTTATGGCCAGTTATAGCGTAGAAATCACAGCCGATGTCCTGCACATCAACCGGCATGTGAACCGCGCCCTGAGAGCCATCGACCAATACTGCGACCCCACGGTCACGTGCCTCATGGCAAATGGTTTTCACATCGACAACCGTTCCTAGAACGTTGGAGCAATGTGTGACTGCGATCAGTTTTGTCTTGGGGCCAATGGCATCCAGTACCGCCTGCGGATCCAGGCTTCCGTCTGCAGCAGTCTCAACCCATTTCAACACGACACCTTGCCGCTCACGCAAAAAGTGCCATGGCACGATGTTTGCATGATGCTCCATTACGCTCAGGATGATCTCATCGCCCGCCTGCAATTGCGGCATCGCCCAACCATAAGCAACCGTGTTGATGCCTTCGGTGGTACCAGAATTCATGACGATATGGTTCTCGTCACCTGCGTTTAAGAAACGAGAAATCGTGCCGCGCACGCTTTCGTATTCTTCGGTAGCGAGGTTAGACAGGTAGTGCAAGCCACGGTGAACGTTGGAATATTCCTCAGAATACGCACGTGTAATGGCATCAATAACCACTTTGGGTTTTTGCGCCGATGCGCCATTGTCCAGATAGGTCAGCGGCTTACCGTTCACTTGTCGGGACAAGATCGGAAAATCAGCGCGAATGTCTTCAACGTTATACATGGTCGGGTAGCCCCAATAGAGCGGGAGCCTGCGCCCCCAGTAGCAGAGATAGAAGAAAGACGATCACGATCGCCGACATCAAAACAGATCCGATGGCCCGCCAGATGGATGTAAACTGGTGCGCTTCCTTGATGAACAGTAGAAAGATGGCCAACATCACAAAATTCGCGACTAACGCAATTAACGAAGCCGCGAGGGGCACCACCAGATGCAGCAGCATGACCGCGACCAAAAGCGCGATCTGAACGGAATTCAACCAAACATTCACTGCCAAAATGCTGATAAAATCACCCTGCCCGCCGATCCAGCGCCCCGTCCAGGTCAGTAATACAGTCACACAAAGATGCAGACCAAAAACCGCACCAGCATAGGGCAAAGGCGGAATTCCGGATAGAATGCCGTTCCCACTTGGGAGGATCAGATCGGCGATCTGCAGAACCAGAGTATTGACGACGGCCGTCAGCAACAGCGCCAGAACAAGCGCCTGACGCGGCCAATCGACCGAAAGCAGGACGCGTGCCGCTGCTGTCGGCGCACTAAAAGTTAGGCTTGCAAGTGTTTGATATGGGATCATTCTTTTACCCAATAGGATTGCAGCATGCCGCTGGCCCAGAACCACAGGAATAGCAGAAACCAGATCCCGCCAACAAGCGTCAGCTCGGGTCCTGCGCCGATAAAACCAGCAACAAGCCCGTTCAACAACATCAACGGGCTGGCTGCAAGAAATGCCCAGAACAACGCCAAGCGCGCCTGACCGCTGTCACCAGAGCCACCAACAACCCGCGCGACACCATGGGCGACAAACGCCAAGCCATAAAGGAGCAAGGGCGCGATGAAGATCAACGCCAGAAGAGATCCTCCCAGCAGCATATTCAGCTCCTGCCCGGTCAGATGAGCCTCCCGTGCGCGAACCGGCATCTGGGCTATGAACGCAAGCGCGCAACCGGCCATCAGCATCGCCAAAAGACGATCTTCCCGCAGACCCATGGCAAGACGCCGCGCAATGACTTTGCGCGGCCCCCTGTAGGTAGCAATAATGTCCTGACTGACGGACATCAGCGGCGCCGGGCCAACCAGCCTTCCAGCCGGTCCACAACACTTGCCGCAATATCGGCGTCTTCAATCTCTTCCACAGCCTCAGCCAAGAAAGCGAGCGTCATCAGGTCTGTCGCTTCAGCATGCGGAACACCACGAGAGCGCAGATAGAATAAGCCTTCCTCATCAATTGCACCGGATGTGGAGCCATGTGAACAAGCCACATCATCAGCATAGATTTCCAACTCGGGCTTGGCGAGGAACTGGCTATCATCGTCCAGCAGCAAAGACTGAGAAATCTGATATCCATCAGTCTTTTGCGCGCCTTCCTTCACCAAGATTTTACCCTGGAATACACCAGTCGCACCGTTGCGCAGTACCTTTTTGAACACCTGGCGGCTTTCGCAGTTAACTGCATCATGTGTGATGAAAACTGTGTCGTCGTGAAGAAAGTCACCATCGCCCACGCAAGCGCCGGCAATATGAGCCATCGCATCATCACCGGTCAGCTCAATCACCGCTTCGTTTCGGGTCAGTACGCCATTCACCGTGAGCGTGAAGGTTTTGAAAACAGATTCCGTACCAAGACGAGCAAACATATGTGTAGCAGCGCGACGCTCATGATCACGCCCCTGCGCCCGAACCAAATGTAGTGCACCTCTATCGGCGACGTCGATTTCCATACATGTATTCAATCGCGACGCGCCGGGCCCGTTCTCAAGAATGGTCGCCGAGGCGCCGTCTTCGACACAGATCACATGGTGCAGGATGGCATCAGATGCCTCTGCTGCGTGACGGTAAACCAGATTGATCGGCTTGCTCGGACGTCCCGTCACACGAATGGCAACACCATCCTGAGCGAAGGCAGTGTTCAACGCTGCAAGAGGACGTTCAACCGGAGTCTGACCTCGCGCTTCAAGAACGCCGTACAAGTCTTTGGCCCAATGGATATCTTTGTCGCAGATATCAGAGATCCGCTCAATGCTGACCCCCTCCATCGCCAGATCATCCGATGCTTCAGGATCAAAGACACCATCAACAAATACGATCTTGAGGCGGTCAAATTCATTGAACATAGGCACTTCGCCGGAGTCGAAGACAGCCGCCTGAGGCGCTTCAGCTGAGGTCAGTGTGTCTGGACGGGTATACTTCCAGTATTCGTCGCGACGGTTGGGTAAACCCATGGTCTGGACCCGCGACAGTGCCGCTTGACGGGCCACCGCCAGACAGCCGCCCTCCGGCATGGTCAGCGTCGCCAACCGTGCCTCGGTTTCGCTTTGTTTTCTTTCAGCAAGCGCCATTTACACACCCTCTGCCAGAATGTCGGCGTAGCCATTGTTTTCCACTTCCAGCGCCAATTCCGGGCCACCAGTTTTAACAATGCGACCATCCGCCATGATGTGCACAACGTCGGGTTTGATGTGGTCCAACAGACGTTGGTAGTGAGTGATCACTAAGAAACCGCGACCTTCATCACGCAGGGCGTTGACGCCTTCGGCAACCAGTTTCATTGCGTCCACGTCCAAACCAGAGTCGGTCTCGTCAAGGATACACATTTTTGGCTCAAGCATCGCCATCTGTAGGATTTCATTACGTTTTTTCTCGCCACCAGAGAAGCCAACATTAACCGGGCGCTTCAGCATATCGGCGTCGATCTTGAGGGTCTTCGCCTTGGCACGAACCTCTTTGAGGAAGTCAGAGGCGCTCAACTCTTCTTCACCGCGGGCTTTACGCTGAGCGTTCACAGCCGTACGCAGGAAAGTCATGTTGCCAACGCCTGGAATTTCGACCGGGTATTGGAAAGCAAGGAAAACGCCTGCGGCAGCACGCTCTTCCGGCTCCATCTCCAGCAAATCCTCACCCGAAAGCGTGGCCTCACCATCAGTCACTTCATAGCCGTCGCGACCAGACAGTACATAGGACAGGGTCGACTTACCCGAGCCGTTAGGACCCATGATTGCGTGCACTTTGCCCGCCTCGACTGTGAGGTTGACGCCTTTGAGGATCTGCTTGTCCTCTTCTTCAAGTTTGACGTGCAGGTTTTTGATTTCGAGCATTTTTTCCTCGTTTCGATTTCTTGTAGGAGCCAACGGCTCCGATATGGTTTCAGCACCTTGCGTGCTAGTCTCAGGAATCCACGGATCCCCGACGTGTTATAAATTTTAGCCCAGGACCACAGCAGTGCCGCTGGCAGACACCATCAGCATGGACTGACCAACGACCTCATAATCAAGGTCAACTCCAACAACGGCGTTTGCGCCTTTGGCCCGGGCACGGTCCTCCAGCTCTGCCAGCGCGGTTTCACGCGCGTCCTGCAGCTTGCTTTCATAGGCACCAGAGCGGCCACCAACGATATCGGTGATCGAGGCAAAGACATCCCGGACAACATTGGCGCCCATGATGGCCTCGCCCACGACGATGCCTTTGTAGTCGGATATCTGGTAGCCTTCGACGTTTGGTGTGGTTGTGATGATCATTTCTTCCAATACTCCGACACTTTTTGCCCTTGCCGGGAGGTGAACCGCCAAAGCAACAGGGCAGGCCCTCCAAAAATCGCCAAACAGAGAAGCCCAGCGACAACACCATTCACGGCAAAGGCCGTAAAGACGGTAACCAGGAATACGAAGAAAAGAGGGTAGGCAATGCGGCGCAAGAACCAGAAGAACGCGACAGCGCGAACACCTTCTTTCGCGTTATATTCAAAGGCCTTGACCTCCGCTTCTGCCCTCTTTTCAACGGCCATGGCTTACCCCACAGACCCTTCCAGCGAGATCGCAACGAGCTGCTGCGCTTCCATTGCGAATTCCATCGGCAGTGCCTGCAGGACGTCTTTGCAGAAGCCGTTGACCACCAGTGCCACAGCCTCTTCCTCGTCCATGCCGCGCTGGCGGCAGTAGAACAGCTGATCGTCATCGACCTTGGACGTCGTCGCCTCATGCTCCACACGGGAGGAGTTGTTCTTCACCTCGATATAGGGAACCGTATGGGCGCCACATTTATCGCCGATCAGAAGTGAGTCACACTGTGTGTAGTTGCGGCTATCCTTGGCCTTCGGGTGCATAGAGACCAGACCGCGATACGTGTTCTGTGCCTTGCCCGCCGAAATACCCTTGGAGACAATCCGCGACTTGGTGTTCTTGCCGAGGTGGATCATCTTGGTGCCTGTGTCCGCCTGCTGCATGTTGTTGGCGATCGCGATTGAGTAGAATTCGCCTTGGCTTTCTTCGCCGCGCAGAATGCAGGAAGGATACTTCCATGTCACGGCTGAACCGGTTTCCACCTGCGTCCACATCACCTTTGAGCGGTCGCCGCGGCAATCGGCGCGTTTGGTCACAAAGTTGTAAATACCACCCTTGCCGTTTTCATCACCTGGATACCAGTTCTGAACGGTGGAGTATTTCACCTCGGCATCTTCCTCGATGATGATTTCCACCACTGCCGCGTGCAGTTGAGCGATGTCGCGTGCTGGTGCAGTACAGCCCTCCAAGTAGCTGACGTAGCTGCCTTTATCGGCAATAATCAACGTGCGTTCGAACTGACCAGTGTTTTCAGCATTGATACGGAAATACGTCGACAGCTCCATCGGGCAGCGCACACCGGGCGGCACATATACAAAGGACCCATCTGAGAACACTGCAGAATTCAGCGTTGCATAGAAGTTGTCAGAAACTGGCACCACAGTCCCGAGGTATTTCTTTACCAGTTCGGGGTGTTCGCGGACGGCCTCGGAAATCGAGCAGAAAATAACGCCAGCCTTTTTCAACTCTTCCTGGAACGTTGTACCAACCGAAACTGAGTCAAACACCGCATCAACAGCAACTTTACGGCCTTCTGCGGGCATGTTCTCTGCCCCCTCAACACCGGCCAAAATCATCTGCTCTTTCAAAGGGATACCAAGCTTTTCGTAGGTGGCGAGCAACTTCGGGTCGACCTCATCCAGAGATTTTGGCTTCACTTCCATGGATTTCGGTCGGGCATAGTAATACTGATCCTGAAAATCGATCTCAGGGTAGTCAACCATCGCCCAGGTTGGCTCTTCCTTCTGGAGCCAGCGATCATAGGCCTCCAACCGCCAGTTCAGCATCCATTCCGGCTCTTCGTTCTTTTCCGAAATCAGGCGCACGATATCGGTGGTCAGGCCCTTTGGCGCATATTCCATCTCGATGTCGGTTTCCCAGCCGTACTTATAGGCGCCGCCAACTTCGCGAACGGCATCAACAGTTTCCTGATCAACGCCTTCTTTTACCTGAACATCATCCAATGCGGTCATGGTCATCTCCTGCACTCACGCCACCCGGGCGCGATGTTTCTTTTGTTTGGCGCACCAGCTTTCGGCAAAGCGCAGCACATCCGTTTCTGTTGTGTCCGGCCCAAGTGAGACGCGCACGGCGCTCTGGGCGGTTAACTCGTCATATCCCATAGCGGTCAGTACCGCGCTGGCGCGCACCTTACCACTGGAGCAGGCGCTGCCTGCGCTGATTGCGAAACCCGACAGATCCATCTGCATGACCTGGGTTTCGCCTTTCCAACCGGGGGTCGCAAAACAGCTGGTGTTGGGCAAACGCGGCGCGGATGTCCCAACAAAAATAGTATCAGGACTGCCCGCTGCAAGGGCCGCTTCCATCAGGTCACGCAGCTCTGCTACCCGCTCCCAAACACCATTTGCCAATGTCTGTGCAGCAACCTCTGCGGCTGCACCAAAGCCGGCAATTCCAATAACATTTTCAGTGCCAGATCGACGGCCCATTTCCTGACCTCCACCTGTTATCTGCGCGGCGAGATCGGTGCCGCGTTTAAGAACGACAGCACCTACACCTTTTGGTCCTGCTAGTTTATGCGCCGAGATCAGCGCCATAGTGGCCCCCATCCAATTGAACGCCACCGGTAACTTGCCAAAGGCTTGCGTTGCATCTGTCACCGCCAAGCCCTGCGGCAGGATCTGTACAACCCCGGTTTCGGAGTTCGCCAGCTGCAAGGTCGAATGCTGAGGATCTTTTATCTCTACTTTTCCCTCGGTCGAAACTTGCAAATCCTCAATCACCCAAGATCTTACAGCGTCATGCTCAACTTCTGCGCCATGCAAATTACCGCTGCCCATCGCCAAGGCGGCGCCCTCGGTTGATCCAGAGGTAAAGACGATATCTGCTCCATCTGCGCCAAAGGCAGCTGCGACTTGAGCACGCGCGCGCTCCACCAGCGCCTTTGCCTCGCGCCCTTCGGCGTGAACCGACGACGGGTTTCCGCAAACATCCATCGCCGCAACCATCGCAACCTTTGCAGCATCGCAAAGCGGTGTTGTGGCATTGTGGTCAAGATAGACGCGCGACATCGGCAGTATTGATCCTTATTGTATCGCCCCAAGCGGTCCAACCGATGGCTCCGAAAGGGTGAGTATTCTACGAACAAGCGCTGTTCGCACCGGGAAGTTTGAGGCTTTGATTTACCGAATAGTCAGTCGTCCACAACCGAAAACAGCGTTGGCACAGCCGGACAGGGCACAAGATCGTTTTCAATCACATCCGACAGTCGGGTTTGATGCAGGAAGACATACACATGTGCGCTTAGCCCCTCCCACAACCGGTTGGTCAGGGATTGTGCTCGGCTACCAGATAGCCCACCCGAGGCTCCCGCCCCTTTGTGCATGGCATCAACGGTTTCATCCACCGCGCTCAACACATCTACGACGCGAATATCGGACGGAGCAGAGGCGAGACGATAGCCGCCACCGGGTCCCCGCACAGATACAACCAGACCGCTGCGACGCAATTTTACGAACAGTTGTTCAAGGTACGGAAGCGAAATGTCCTGACGTTTTGAGATCTCGCCCAACACCACCAGACTACCCTCAGGTTGTAGGGCTATATCCGCCAACGCAACCATTGCATAGCGTCCCTTGGTCGAAAGTTTCATATTCTCTAATCCCCAGACCCCGACGACACAGCGAAAAGATTGACCTTGAACGCCGCAATGCGTATCTCAGCGAGACGGCAGCGTAACTTGGCCTCTGCCATCAATTAGAACCGTTCTAAGGTGCCCTACGGAATTCGTCAAGTATTCCAAGCGGCATCCCCGAAAATAAGAGTAGGATTCACCCACCCATGCCTGAGGTCATTTTTCCCGGACCCGAAGGCCGCCTGGAAGGCCGCTATCACCCGCAAAAAGAAAAAGACGCGCCCATCGCCATCGTACTGCACCCGCACCCGCAGTTCGGCGGAACGATGAACAATAAGGTCGTCTACAACCTGCATTATGCATTCTACAACATGGGCTTTACGGTTCTGCGGTTTAATTTCCGTGGCGTCGGCCGCTCGCAGGGCGAATATGATCAGGGTGTCGGCGAATTGTCCGATGCCGCATCGGCGCTGGATTACCTCCAGTCGATGAACAACAACTCAAAGCATTGCTGGGTTGCCGGATTCTCGTTTGGGGCCTGGATCGGCATGCAATTGCTGATGCGCCGCCCTGAGATCACCGGCTTCATCTCTGTGGCTCCGCCCGCCAATATGTACGATTTCTCGTTCCTGGCACCTTGCCCATCTTCAGGCCTGATCATCAACGGCACCGCCGATCGTGTGGCTCCGCCCGCTGATACCGTGAACCTGGTGAACAAGCTGCACGAGCAAAAAGGCATCACCATCACTCACACCGAAGTGGAAGGCGCTGATCACTTCTTCCAGGATCCTTATATGGATCCGATGATCGACAACGTCTCTGACTACGTCAAACGGCGGCTGACAGAAAGCTCCCGCTGATGGGCACGATTGAGACGCTGGCACAGAAGCTGGCCGCCGACACACTAAAGGTTCAGGACGCCACCGGTGAAGAACGCCTTTATATGGAGGTAAGCCAGGTTCTGGGCGCGGCGTCTCAATCGTTGGAGGAAGCCTTTCTCACTGAAATGCGGGTGCGCCTTGCCGAACGCAAGGCGCGCGCCTTCCTCAACAGCAAGATCAGCGCGGCAAAGGCCAAGATCACGTCCAAGGCCCCCGAACATGACTGATGTATCGACGCGACTTGAAAGCCAGTTCCGCTTCCTGCTGGAGGCCGACAAGCTGCGTAGCGTTGATCGTCAGAACTTAATTCTGGATGGCTCACGTTGCGAGAATTCAGCCGAGCACAGCTGGCATTTGGCCCTTTATGCACTGGTCTTTGCGCCTTTCAGCCCAGCGGATGTCTCGGTTGAGCGTGTGGTGCAGATGTTGTTGCTCCATGATCTGGTAGAAATCGACGCGGGCGACCATCCAATTGACAATGATGTCGACTGGGAGGCTGTGGCCAGCGCCGAAGCCGCTGCCGCCACGCGATTATTCGCCCTGCTGCCTGCGGATCAATCCGCTTTTCTCCACGGGCTTTGGCGCGAATTTGAGGCCAGTCAAACCCCGGACGCACAATGGGCAAAGCGGATTGATCATTGCCAACCGATTTTCCAGACCATGTGCAATGCTGATGTGCCCGATGCCCATATAGATGTGGTGCGTGGCAATCTATTTGGCGGACGCGCTGCGGCTTTGGAAGAGGCATTTCCGGAGGTGTTTCACCATGCCGTTGCCCTGCTGGACGGACGCCAGCCCCTGGATACGATTACGGCGCCCCTTGCGTTCCTGAATGAGGTTGATGCGCTGAAAACAGTCCTGCGCGCCACCACTCTCGGGGACGGAAGTCGGCGCGAGAACTCTGCCGAGCATAGTTGGCATATTATGCTCTATGCGTGGGTCCTCGCTCAACACAGCCATGCGCCTATCGATATGGCCAAAGTGCTCCAGATGCTGATGCTGCATGATATTGTCGAGATTGATGCCGGCGACGTGCCGATCCATTCGACATTGTCGGAAGCCGATCATGCTGCCATTGCCGCAACCGAGCAGGCAGCGGCCCATAGGATTTTTGGCTTACTACCCGACGCTCAGGCCCTCGCCTTCCGTACTATCTGGGAAGAGTTTGAAGCCGCTGAGAGTGCTGAGGCTGTTTACGCCAAAGCGATCGACCGGGTGCAGCCTGTGTTGTTGAACCTTATGTCCGGCGGTGGCAGCTGGCGCGACTACAATGTCACGCTGGAGCAATTGGAGGCCCGTGTCGGTCATAAAGTCACGCGCGGCGCACCCGCTGTCTGGGATTATGTCCAAGCGACGGTCGCGCCCTGGTTTGCCGAGAACGCAAAAACCTGACGCTTCGTCGCACTTTGACATATGTTTTTGCCAACAGAGGTCACCATGCCGCTTCACTATGTCTATCTCACTCTGGCCGTTGTAGCCGAAACCATCGGCACGACGGCCTTGCAGGCTAGCCAGCAATTCACGCGGCTTGGCCCTTCGCTACTGGTGGTGATCGGCTACGGTCTGGCGTTCTATCTGATGGCATTGACCTTGCGCCACATGCCGGTTGGCGTTGTCTATGCGATTTGGTCGGGGCTTGGTATTTTCCTGATCGCCATCATTGGTTGGGTCGTTTTTGGTCAGCGGCTGGACCTGCCGGCCGTTCTGGGTCTCTTGCTGATCCTCGTGGGAATTACAGTGATTCACCTTTTTTCCAAGACAAGCGGCCACTAGGCGCAGCGTTCCTAACCAAAAGCAGCCTAATCCCTGACAAAGCGCACTGCAGTTGGTGTGGCGCGGGCTAAATGATGTATTTCCTCTGGCCTTTGGTGGCCTATCACGCTATGCGCGCGTCAACTTCCTTACAAAGGCTGACGTCATGGACCTGCGCAACATTGCGATCATTGCTCACGTGGACCACGGGAAAACGACCCTGGTTGACGAGCTTCTGAAACAATCCGGCGCCTTCCGCGAAAACCAGGCTGTGGCAGAACGCGCCATGGACAGTAACGATCTGGAACGCGAGCGGGGCATCACAATTCTGGCCAAGGCCACTTCCGTCGAATGGAATGGTACTCGGATCAATATCGTCGACACGCCCGGCCACGCCGACTTTGGCGGCGAAGTTGAGCGGATCCTGTCGATGGTTGACGGTGTTGTGCTATTGGTTGACGCCGCCGAGGGCCCCATGCCGCAAACCAAATTCGTGACCTCCAAGGCATTGGCCTTGGGCCTGCGTCCGATTGTTGTTGTGAACAAGGTCGACAAACCTGACGGTGAGCCGGATCGCGCCTTGGACCAGTGTTTCGATCTATTTGCCAATCTTGGCGCAGATGACGACCAGCTAGACTTCCCGACCATGTATGCGTCCGGCCGCTCCGGCTGGGCTGACATGGAATTGGACGGCCCTCGCAAGGATCTATCCGCCCTGTTCGAACTGGTCGTAGACCATGTTCCTGCCCCCAAGCAGATCGAACTCAAAGACGAACCTTTCCGCATGCTGGCCACCACACTGGGCGCGGATCCGTTTATGGGCCGCATCCTGACTGGTCGCGTAGAATCCGGCACTCTGAAGGCCGGTGACAGCCTCAAGGCGCTGAGCCGCGAAGGTGATTTGATCGAAAACTTCCGCTGCACCAAAGTACTGGCGTTCCGCGGTCTTAGTCAGCAGGCCATTGATGTGGCCGAAGCAGGCGACATCGTTTCCATCGCCGGTATGACCAAGGCAACCGTTGCCGACTCTCTGGTGGACACATCGGTTACTGAAGCCCTACCCGCACAGCCAATTGACCCACCAACCATCACCGTGACCTTTGGCATCAATGACAGTCCGCTGGCTGGCCGTGACGGTAAAAAGGTTCAGTCGCGCGTCATCCGTGATCGCCTGATGAAAGAAGCCGAATCCAACGTGGCTATCCAGATCTCCGACACGCCCGGTGGCGAAGCGTTTGAGGTTGCCGGTCGCGGCGAACTTCAGATGGGCGTTCTGATCGAGAACATGCGCCGCGAAGGCTTTGAACTTTCGATTTCCCGTCCTCAGGTGTTGTTCACCGAAGAAGACGGCGTTCGCATGGAGCCCGTCGAAGAGGCTACCATCGATGTGGACGACGAGTATTCCGGCGTCGTGATCGAAAAGCTTACCGGTCACCGCAAGGGTGAACTGGTCGAGATGAAACCAGCAGGTGTTGGCAAAACCCGTATTATCGCCCATGTGCCATCACGTGGCCTGATCGGCTATCACGGCGAATTCCTGACAGACACCCGCGGCACTGGCGTCCTCAACCGTGTCTTCCACGGCTGGACTGCGCATAAAGGCTCTATTCCCGGCCGACGCGCAGGCGTTCTGATCTCCATGGAGAACGGCACCTCGGTTGCTTATGCTCTTTGGAACCTCGAAGAGCGTGGCAAGATGATGATCGGTGCTCAGGAAGACGTGTATACCGGCATGATCATCGGCGAACATAGTCGTGACAACGATCTCGAAGTGAACCCGCTCAAAGGTAAGAAGCTGACCAACGTCCGCGCCTCGGGCACAGATGACGCTGTACGCCTGACGACGCCGATGAAGCTCTCGCTGGAAGAAGCGATCGCCTATATCGACGATGATGAGCTGGTCGAGGTGACGCCGAATTCTGTGCGTCTGCGCAAACGCTACCTTGATCCCCATGAGCGCAAGCGCATGGCGCGTGCTAACGGATAAATCCAAACGCAAAGGCCGCCCAAACCGGGCGGCCTTTTTGCTATCTACACTCCACGTGCTATCCTAGGTAAAACAAACACTTACCCAAGGTTACAATCGTATGCGCAAACTACAGGTTCAAGGCGTCCATCACATCACCTTGACTGGTGCCGACCGGCAGACATCCATTGATTTCTGGGAGGGCGTTCTGGGTATGCCCTTCATCTTTGACCAGCCCAATCTGGATGATCCAGACGAAGGGCATCTCTATTTTGATCCGGGTGATGGTCGCCTGATCACCGTATTCACCAACGAAACCCGCAATCCTAACCGACGTCGTACGCCCACAGATCCTGGCTGCGTCCATCATCTGGCGTTCAACGTAGCCAGGGCGACCTTCAGCCTGGCCACCGAACGGCTGGCAGAACGCGGGATTAGCCACTCCGGTCCCAAAGATCGTGGCTTCATGGATTCGATCTACTTCAAAGACCCAATGGGCCTAATGATCGAACTGGCCTGCTACAAATTTGAACCCCCAAATGGATGTACCCACGCTGACGTCATGATTGAGGCGCACCGCATTCGCGTCGCAGCCGGTGACTACAATATTGCGGAAAAACATCTGGCCGATTCAATTGAGCGCCTGGTCACTCAGCGACAGCAAAGCCTGTCGGAAGATCGCGCACCGCGAAACCCGTATTGAACGCGCAATCGTCGTTTATCAAAATATCTTAAACAAAAAGAGCGGCCGAAGACCGCTCTCTTACAATACCAATCATACAGATGAGCTTACTCAGTGATCTCAACCACCATCAGCTCACGCTCGGAAGCCCCGCGCGCATGGTTCAGAGCCTCTTGGTATTCCGGGCTATTGTAGCAATCAACGGCGGCATCAACACTCGGGAAACGTGCGACCACATTGCGCGGGCGTTCTTTGCCCTCCAGTTGCACAAAACGGCCACCACGGGCAATGAACTCACCACCATGTTTGGCGACGGCAGGACCTGCCAGTTCGGCATATTTGCCATAGGCATCGGCATCGGTAACCGTGACATGCGCAATCCAGAGTGCGGGCATCAGATGTGATCCTTTCGAGAAATCTTTCCAGCAAGTTACGGGTTTTGCTGGAAAGGCCAAGCATTTTTTGACCTAACGATCAACAATCGGTTCAGCCTGCAAGTAAAGCCTCTGCCGCTTTGATCGCACCCTCAGCGCCAGCAAAATCTTTACCGCCACCCTGCGCCATATCGGGACGACCGCCCCCGCCCTTACCACCAACTGCCGGAACAGCCGCTTTCAGGACATCAACCGCAGATACGTCGCCGGTCAGATCATCAGTGACACCAGCAGCAACAGCGACCTTACCACCGTCATTCGCGATCAGCAGGATAACACCAGAACCGATCTTCTGCTTATGCGCATCAATCAATCCGCGTAGATCCTTACCAGAGACACCTTCAAGCGCCTGGCCAAGGAATGTCTTACCGCCGATCTCTTTTGTCTCAGCTCCGCCACCAGAGCCACCGCCCATAGCAACCTGTTGTTTCAGCTGTGAAACCTCGTTCTGCAAGGCTTTACGCTCATCCATCAGCGCCTTCAGACGATCCATCACCTCATCAGGCTGCGCCTTGAGGCTGTTAGCAACCTCGGCCATCCGCAAGGCTTCGCGATCAAGATGAGCAAAAGCTTCGGCACCGGTCAGGGCTTCGATCCGGCGTACACCAGCAGATGACGCGCTGTCGCTGAGGATCACAAAGGTACCAATGTCACCAGTCTGGCGAACATGGGTGCCGCCGCAGAGTTCGATTGAATAGGTGTTGCCATCCTGACCTTTTCCAGTTGCGGCCTCACCCATTGAGACCACGCGGACTTCATCGCCGTATTTTTCACCGAACAACGCTTGCGCACCCAATGCGCGGGCATCATCAGGTGTCATGATACGTGTCTCAACCGGGGTGTTCTGGCGAATGAATGTATTCACATCAACGGCGACCTGACGCAGCTCTTCGACACTCAGGGCTTTGTTGTGGCTGAAATCAAACCGTAGGCGGTCATCTGCATTGAGCGAGCCGCGCTGCGCAACGTGGTCACCCAGTGCTTCACGCAGAGCCTCGTGCAGAAGATGTGTGGCCGAGTGATTGGCACGAATTGCCGTGCGGCGGGCGTGGTCCACCTCAAGCTGGGCTGCTGACCCCTTGGTCACTATGCCGCTCTCCACCTTGGCGATGTGAATAAAGACGCCAGCAGACTTCCGTGTCTCTGTAACCCGAAGCAGGCCACTATCGACACGGATCAGACCGCTATCGCCAACCTGACCACCGGATTCTGCATAGAATGGCGTCTGGTTCAGGATCACCTGAACCTCGCTACCTTCGCCGGCCTCGGCAACCTGTTCGCCGTCAGCAACCAAGGTCATAATCTGGCCTTCGGCGACTTCGGTCTCATAGCCGAGGAAATCGGTTGCGCCTGCCTGATCTGCAATATCGAACCAAATCGTGCTGTCGGCTGCCTCGCCTGAACCAGACCAAGCAGCGCGGGCTTTCGCCTTCTGCTCGGACATGGCGCTGTCAAATCCGTCGGTGTCAACGGTCCGGCCCTTTTCACGCAGAGCATCCTGCGTCAGATCAAGCGGAAAGCCAAAGGTGTCATATAGTTTGAAAGCCGCCGCACCGGGCAGCGGTGTTCCCTCGTCCAGATCTGCCAGTTCATCATCCAGCAACTTCAGGCCACGATCGAGCGTCTGCTTAAAACGTGTTTCTTCTTGCTGTAGCGTTTCCTCGATCATTGGCTGAGCACGCCCCAGCTCGGGGTAGGCAGCGCCCATCTGCTGCACAAGCGCCGGAACTAAACGATGCATAACCGGATCTTTGGCTCCCAGTAGATGCGCGTGGCGCATCGCACGGCGCATGATGCGGCGCAGAACATACCCGCGCCCGTCATTCGACGGCATCACGCCATCGGCCATCATAAAGGAAGTCGAGCGCAAATGGTCGGCGATCACCCGATGATGTACGTTCTGATCACCGTATGGGTCTACATTGGTCACATCCGCGGATGCTTCAATCAATGCCTTGAACAGGTCGGTGTCATAGTTGTCATGACTGCCCTGCAGCAGTGCGCCAATCCGTTCCAGCCCCATTCCGGTATCGATCGACTGCATGTCCAGCGCCTTCATCGAACCGTCTTCAAACTGCTCGTTCTGCATGAACACGACGTTCCAGATTTCAATGAACCGGTCACCATCTTCGTCCGCGCTGCCCGGAGGGCCACCCCAGATATGATCGCCGTGGTCATAAAAAATCTCGGTGCAGGGACCACAGGGACCGGTCGGACCCATCTGCCAGAAATTATCTGAGGTATCGATGCGGATGATCCGGTCTTCGGGCACGCCGACTTTCTTCCAGATCTCAAACGCTTCGTCATCTGTGTGATAGACGGTAGCCAAGAGCTTGGTCTTGTCGATTCCAAATTCCTTGGTAATCAGCTCCCAAGCAAAAGGGATCGCCTCTTCCTTGAAATAGTCGCCAAAGGAGAAATTCCCTAGCATTTCAAAGAACGTGTGGTGACGCGCTGTATAGCCAACGTTGTCGAGATCGTTGTGCTTACCACCCGCGCGCACACATTTCTGCGAAGTTGTTGCGCGGCTATAGTCTCGGGTTTCGACCCCAGTAAAGAGGTTCTTGAACTGCACCATGCCTGAGTTTGCGAACATCAGGGTGGGATCATTGCGCGGCACCAGCGGGCTGGAGGACACGACCTCGTGACCTTGCTTGGCAAAGTAGTTCAGAAAAGTAGAGCGGATGTCATTGAGCGTCGGCATATTCGGGATCTCTCTGCTGGCTGTCTCAGCGTTTCGGGAAGATGTATCCGGCACCAGAGTGCCTGTCCAGCGCTGCGGCGCGGAAAGCCGACATGAAAAAAGGACGCGGAGGTCACCGCGCCCTGATTTGGTCTGATTTTCTTGCCTAAATCCAGTAGACCCGGGATCAGGCTTCCAGGATATCGTCGTCCGCGCCCTCAGGGCGATCAAAATCCAGCCCATGCGCTGCCCTGATCTTATCCTCGATATCAAAGGCAATATGGCTGTTTTCACGCAGGTAGGTTTTGGCATTTTCACGCCCCTGCCCGATGCGTTCGTCCCCGTAAGAGAACCAGGCACCTGATTTGGCAACAACCCCGGCTGCGACACCAAGATCCAGCAGCTCGCCCATTTTTGAAATGCCTTCGCCATACATGATGTCGAATTCAACCTGTTTGAACGGTGGGGCCACCTTGTTCTTCACAACCTTAACGCGTGTTGCGTTACCAACAACCTCGTCCCGATCCTTGATCGCGCCGATACGGCGGATGTCCAAGCGGACGGAAGAATAGAACTTCAACGCATTGCCGCCGGTTGTTGTCTCTGGCGAGCCAAACATGACACCGATCTTCATCCGAATCTGGTTGATAAAGATGACCATACATTTGGAACGGCTGATCGAACCTGTCAGTTTGCGCATCGCCTGGCTCATCAATCGGGCCTGCACACCAACATTGCTGTCGCCCATATCACCTTCAAGCTCTGACTTTGGGGTCAGTGCGGCAACGGAATCGACGATGACCATATTCACGGCCCCCGACCGGACCAGTGTATCCGTGATCTCCAGCGCTTGCTCGCCAGTGTCTGGCTGTGAAATCAATAGCTCATCCAGATCCACACCCAGCTTTGCAGCGTACTGCGGGTCCAGTGCATGTTCCGCGTCCACAAAGGCGCAGACGCCACCTTTTTTCTGCTGCTCAGCAATACAATGCAGCGTTAGCGTGGTTTTACCCGAACTTTCCGGGCCATAGATCTCAACGATACGACCCATAGGCAGGCCGCCGATGCCAAGCGCAATATCCAATCCCAGAGAACCAGTCGAGGAAGCCTCGATCTCGCTCAGAGGATTACCATCGCCCAGCTTCATAATTGAGCCCTTGCCGAACTGCCGCTCAATCTGCGCCAGTGCACTATCAAGCGCCTTCTGTTTGTCGCCGCTCTTCTTATTGTCTTTCATGGTCAAAAGATCCGCCATAGTCCCTTGTCCCTTTCTATGTGTCACACCCGCGAGCGGGCGGCAATCACTGCTTTGTTCACCTCTTGTTCTATATGAGATCAAAAAGAGAACATTGCAACAACAATCATACGTGGCCACTCCTGATCTGATCTGGTGGCCAAGAGGGTTAAGAGAGTGTTATCCAAGGGTGAACCACAATTTTCGCTGCGGGTTTTTCACGGTATGCTGATCTTTTTCAAGGAACGACTTGCGCTTCTCAGCGTGCCAAAAACTGGCACCACGGCCTATCAATCCGCACTTATGTCACGCGCGGACATGGTTTTTTCCAACCCGCCACAGCTGAAACACGCACCGGTATATCGCTACAATCGCTGGATTCGGCCGATGTTGGCCAAGGTCTGTGATGCTGAAATGGACCTGATTGCAGTTATGCGCGAGCCCATAAGCTGGCTTGGCAGTTGGTACCGGTATCGACAACGCAGTGATCTGCGTGGTCATCCAAACAGCACCATCGATATCAGCTTTGATGACTTTCTGCGTGATGCTTGCAAGGGCAAGCCCCCTGCCCACGCTGATGTCGGCAGTCAGGCCAAGTTTCTGGAACCGCAACCCAATGGCTGCGCCGTGACGCATCTGTTCCGCTATGAAACACCCGATGCTCTACATGGGTTCTTACAAGACCGCCTACAGACCCAGATTGCCCCGCCGCGGCTGAATGTCAGCCCCAAGGCCGATCTGCAGCCTAGCATTGATGTTCTTGAGATCGTCAGGCGCAAGCGCGCCTCTGAGTTTGAGCTTTATGAAAGTCTAAACTGAACGTCGGATATTTGGACCGCCATACGGTGTTTGGAGGCCATGATGGTGCCAAGTATCAGTGCAGCTGTTCGTGGACTGTTTCTGTCAACTGGTTTAGCGAGAACGGTTTCGGCAGGAATACCGAATTTGGCACCGATGGCTCTGCGTCACCAAAAGCGCCTTCTGCATAGCCAGAGACAAACACAACACGCGTATCAGGCCTTGTCTTTAGAGCCTCGCGCACCCAGCTCGGACCATCCATCCCAGGCATCACGACATCAGTGACAAAGACGTCTACGGTCAGCCCCGGATCCTCAAGTGTACGCAGCGCATCCTCGGCAGATTCGGCCTCAAGAACTGTATACCCACGCATCCGCAATGCGCGCGACGCAAAGGCGCGTACCGGGGCTTCGTCTTCGACCAGGAGCACAACCCCTTCGCCATGTTGGGCCGCAACAGGTTTGGCGGCCACGTCAACCGCGATTGAGGCAGCAGATTCGGCTTCGACGTGGGTATTGACCGGGAAATACAGCGTAAACTGGGTTCCCTGATCTTTGATCGAGTCCACAAAGATGTAACCGCCGGTCTGTTTGATAATGCCGTAAGCCGTTGACAGACCTAGGCCCGTCCCTTCGCCCGTGCGTTTGGTTGTGTAGAACGGCTCAAAAACCTTTTGCACCTTGTCCGGAGCGATACCGACACCTTCGTCCGAGACCTTTACGGTTACCCAGTCACCTGCAGGCACGACCGCACGGTTGCGCTCCAGTTTTTCATTCAGGACCACGGCTTCGGTTTCGATCCGGATTTCACCGCCTTGTGGCATCGCATCCCGTGCATTCACCACTAGGTTCATCAGCACTTGTTCCAGCTGCCGTTTATCGGCCCGGATGGAGCGCATGACCGGATCATGGCTCAGTGTGAGCGTGACTTTCTCACCCACCAACCGATTCAATAGATGCGTCAGATCAGAGAGGGTATCGCGAACATCCAAAACCTCTGGCTGCAAGGTCTGCTTGCGTGAGAATGCAAGCAGCTGGCTGACCAGAGCCGCAGCCCGATTGGCATTCTCGTGGATCTGGATCAAATCGCCAAAATCCTGATCGCCCTGATCATGACGAAGCAGCAATAGGTCACAATGCCCGGAAATAGCGGTCAGTAGGTTGTTGAAATCATGTGCCACACCGCCCGCCAGTTGTCCGATGGCCTGCATCTTCTGGCTCTGAACAAACTGCGCCTCTAAGGTTTTCAATTCGGTCGCGTCATTCAGGACTGCGATCAATACCGTTTCACCATCTTCGATGATCCGGGTCAGGGTCACCTGAACAAAGACTTCCTTGTCGCGGCGTGTCAGGCGTAGGAACTCGGATTTGTGCGGTGCCTGCCCCTCTGCCGTATCACGCAGCCAGTCCGCCATTGGGCGGCCCAAACCATCCATCAGTTGACCAATATTCAAATTGGCGCTGGAACTTATACCAAGAAGGTGCATTCCAAGTTTATTTGACGACAGGAGTGTGCCCGTTGCGTCCACCTTGACGAACGGTACCGGCAAGCTCTCCAGTGGGGCCTGCCCTACCGAGGCCTCATTCGCGTCCAGCTCTAGGAAATACAGCTCACTGCGGCCTTGGCTGCGGTTCTTTTCAGAAACCAAAACTTCAACAAGCCCAGTCTTGGTGCTCATTGTATTGATCTGGCCAGATAGGATCGGCAGCGATGTAAAGAGCCGATCGGTGGATTTGACCCGCTCACCAATTAGGTTGCGGGCCGCTTCATTCATGAACAGAACGGCACCGGTCCGGCCGACAGTCAGCATCGGGATGGGCACCGCATCAGCACCACGGCTTGCGGTTGGACGGTCCGAAACCTCCTCAACCCGCCACAGGAAGCTGCCGCCCTGCATCTGGTGCACCGCCAGTCGGACATGTCCGCGACGGGTTACGATATCCTCGCGCGCTGCTCCATCGACGCGGGCTCGGCTTTGCAGGCGGAACAAAACTGCAGACGGATTAGCAAGAATAGACCGCAAGGTGCCAGCCAGCGTTTCGGTGTCTGCATCGGCAAACCGTTTCATCGCCGCACCGTTAGAGGCATGGATCACACCGTCATCATCACACACAAAGGTCGCTGTCGCATCCTTGTCGATGAACCCTGTAAGAAGTGCTGATGCCATCGCACGGGCGCGCAGTCGGGTACGGGCTTGAACCAGCATCAATAGGGCTACGGCGACCAAAGTCAGGCCAACAGCCACCAACCCTCGGGTGATCCAATCAGGGGTCTTCAACAGCCAAGGTGCCGTAATTACCATAGCCGACAGCACCAGAACCGCCGCCAAGCGGGCATGTTCCGGCGTGTAGACGCGCAATTGGGGAACGGGTGAAGCGTGGCGACCGTTCATTGCGGCTCCCTCGATGAATTAGTTCTGCTTATATCGAGACGAATTAGGTTAAAACTGGGTTAAGACCACGAGACCTAAAGCCCGTCTAAGCCACTCAATCGTCGCTTAAACGGGTCAATACAGCAACATAGAACCCATCGGTGCCGGTGTGGACATGCCAGCCGTGATCCTCTTGCAACTGCCACTCGGGGCTTTCCGCGACAAACGCATCAACCTGAGCGCGATTTTCCACAGTCAACATCGAGCATGTAGCATAAGCTAGTGAGCCGCCAGGCGCGACTAGGCGGCTGGCATCTTTCAGGATCTGAGCCTGCGTCTCGCACAGATTATCCAACTGCGTCTGCGTCAGACGCCATTTGCCTTCGGGCGCGCGGCGCCATGATCCGGAACCGGAACAAGGTGCGTCACATAAAACAAGGTCAAAAGGCGCGCCAGTAGCAAGCGCATCAGTGCCGAGTATGGTAATCGTAGCCCCTGCCCGTTCTGCGCGCGCAGGCAGATCTTTCATCCGCTGTGGCGCAATATCATGGGCGAAGACTTTCAGATCAGCGCGGGATGCCATGGCAAGGCTTTTACCGCCACCCCCAGCGCAAAAATCGAGCACCCGTTGGCCATCTGAGAGCGGCAGCGACTCTATCACCGCTTGGCTGGCTGCGTCCTGAAGCTCGACCAATCCATCGAGATATGCCTCGCTGTTACGCAGCTTGCGCGCGCCCTCAGTTATGGTCAACGCAGTTTCCGCTGCAGGATGTGGTTCGGCAGCTACGCCAGCATCCGCGAGCCGCTCCACGGCGTCACCACTGTCGGAGTGTTGGCGGTTAATGCGCAGATGCACCGGAGCCCTCTGTTGCAATGCCTGTGCCGCCAGATCTGCATCGACGCCAAGGCTGGCCTCAAACGCAGGCCAGAGCCAGTCCGGCATGTTTAGCTCTTCGAGCCGCTCCATTTCAGGAGTATTGTTCAACACCGCCAGTTCGGCGGGTGACAATGGTGCAGGTGCATGACCAACTCCATTGAATATGTCATCGGTATCGATACCCTCTGCACGCAAAGCGCCCAGCATCAACTGTCGCCCGCTGGTGTTGGCGTCCGACACGACCGGCGTTCCGCCGCCACCGCCAAGGGCCGCATAGGACCGAAGACAGCGTAGCGCACCAAAGACATGATCCCGTACGGCAGCACGGTCCTTGGATCCCGCAAACCGGCTCCGCCGTGCCCAAGCCGTCAGTTCTTTTTCCGCAGGTTGCCCGGTCAGGATCTGATCAAGGATTTCGATAGCGGCCTGACGGCGGGCGGCCGGGGTCATATCCCGGCCTCTGAACGGTGTTCTGCAGTGAAAGATGAGGCGATCATGGCGTCTCCTTGGCTATTTGGCTGATTAGCCGATGCGATAGTTCGGGCTCTCGCGGGTGATCTGCACGTCATGCACGTGGCTTTCTTTCAGACCTGCACCGGTGATGCGGACAAACTCACAGTTTTTACGCATCTCATCCACGGTGGCACATCCAGTGTAGCCCATTGCTGCTCTCAGGCCGCCAACCAACTGATGGATCACAGCGCCCGCAGACCCTTTGTAGGCGACCTGGCCTTCGATACCTTCCGGCACCAGCTTATCGCTGGCTGCATCTTTCTGGAAATAGCGATCCGCCGAACCACGCGCCATGGCGCCAAGCGAGCCCATACCACGGTAAGATTTAAACGAGCGCCCTTGATAGAGGATCACCTCTCCCGGGCTTTCGTCTGTGCCCGCAATCATCGACCCAACCATGGCGCAGGACGCGCCGGCGGCAATTGCCTTGGCGAAATCACCAGAGAATTTGATACCGCCATCAGCGATCACCGGGATATTCCCTGCACTACCGGCGCAATCCATAATCGCCGTCAACTGCGGCACGCCAACACCGGCCACCATACGTGTGGTGCAGATGGAACCCGGACCGATGCCTACCTTAACCGCGTCAGCGCCGGCATCAATCAGGGCCTTGGTCGCAGCAGCGGTTGCAACATTGCCCGCAACAACCTGCACGGCCGATGACAACGCCTTGATCCGCCTGACCGCATCGATCACGCCTTCCGAATGGCCATGAGCGGTATCAACAACAACGATATCCACACCGGCATCAATCAGCGCCTCTGAACGGGCAAAACCGCTATCTCCAACCGAGCTGGCAGCAGCCACACGCAAACGGCCAAGGTCATCTTTGCACGCAGTTGGGTTCAAGACGGCCTGTTCTGTATCTTTCAGGGTCAGCAGACCGGTTAGCTTGCCATCCTGATCTGTGACCAGCAGTTTTTCAATACGTCGCGCCTTCATCATTGACTTGGCCTCTTCCAGCTCGGCCGGCTCATGCAGCAGCGCGAGATTGTCAGAGGTCATCATGACCGAAACAGGTGTATTGTCATCAGTGGCAAAGCGCATATCGCGGTTGGTCACGATACCGACGACGCGCCCTTCGTTATCCACCACCGGAAATCCCGTGACGCGGTAGCGTTCTTGCAGCGCTTTGGCATCTGCCAGGGTCTGATCCGCGGTCAGGGTAATGGGGTTGTAGACGATGCCACTCTCGAACCGTTTGACGCGGCGAACCTGACGCGCCTGCTCTTCCAGGTCCAGGTTCTTGTGAATGACACCCATACCACCAGCCTGCGCCATGGCAATCGCCATACGAGACTCAGTCACGGTATCCATGGCTGAGCTGAGCAGTGGAATGTTAAGGGAGATCCCGCCAGTCACCCGCGTGCGCGTATCTGCCGTGTTTGGCAGCACGCTGGATGCGGCTGGTACCAACAAAACATCGTCGAATGTGAGAGCCTCACGAATCTGCATTTGTCATCCCCATGCATAACCCCGTTTGGCGATGACCCTATGGCACAGAAGCCGAAGAGGGAAAAGAGGCCGAACCGCAAAAACGGGAGAATCGCAAGTGAATACCCTGCAGCGCACTGATGCTCGGTGACCTCGAACAATCACGACAGACGTTTAGCCGCAACGTGCTTGCCCGATTTGCATCAAGACAGACCATTGCTCAGTCCGTCACCATGCTTACGCGTGGATCGCATCATCGGCCTGCCGTGGCCCCTCCTCTCTCTGGACTTGTTATTCTCAACCTCGCCGCGCTGATGTCAGCAGCGCCAGGCTCCTCGGCGATGGTGTTGCGCAATCTTGACTCGCGGATGATTAGTACGGAATGGAGGGGCAATGAGTTCAAGCCGGTGCCGTTGGCGAGCCTGTGGTGGCGCAATTCGGAAATAGTCGGCTCGGATAGTTGCCAAAAGAGCCAAGCGGCGAAAGCGAACTCTACGCATTCTTTGTGAAAGCTGCGATCGTCACAAAACAAAGCCCAAAACCAGACAGAAATGACGCCCCGAGACCGAAAAATGACGCGAGCCGCCTTTCCTCCCGCCGAAAACGCCATATGCTCCGCCCAAACCGCGTAAGCAAGATAGGTACAGGCATGCCAAACGATCCCGTCACAGAGATCACGAGCGAGACCGCAACTGATCCCGCAACCCATCCGCTGGTGGTCTTTACTCCTTCGGGTAAGCGCGGCCGTTTCCCTGTGGGCACCCCGGTCCTGACAGCGGCACGACAGCTGGGGGTCGACCTGGATTCAGTCTGTGGTGGGCGTGGTATCTGCTCCAAATGTCAGATCACGCCTTCATACGGTGAGTTTTCCAAGCACGGTGTCACCGTTGATCAAGATGCCCTGACCGAATGGAACAAAGTCGAACAACGCTACAAGGACAAACGCGGATTGATCGACGGGCGACGACTTGGTTGTCAGGCGCAGGTACGGGGCGATGTGGTGATCGACGTTCCACCTGAAAGTCAGGTTCACCGTCAGGTGGTCCGCAAACGGGCCGAAGTGCGCGACATTACCATGAACCCCTCTGCCAGATTGTATTATGTCGAGGTCGAGGAACCCGACATGCACAAGCCCTCTGGAGATCTGGAACGACTGGTCACCGCGCTCGAGGAACAGTGGCAGCTGAGCAATGTCGCGACGGATCTGCGTATCCTTCAGCAACTGCAACCGGCTTTGCGCAAAGGGAAATGGGCGGTCACCGTTGCTGTCCATCAAGGTCACGATGACAACCACCCGCAAATCATGCAGATCTGGCCCGGCTACTACGATGGTACCGTCTATGGCCTGGCTGTTGATCTCGGCTCGACCACCATCGCGGCGCATCTCTGCGACCTCAAAACCGGTGAGGTCGTCGCCTCCTCCGGTATCATGAACCCGCAAATCCGGTTCGGTGAGGATCTGATGAGCCGGGTCAGCTACGCCATGATGAACACTGGTGGCGATCAGGAAATGACCCGTGCGGTGCGCGAGGGAATGAACGCCCTGTTCGCACAGATCGCTGACCAAGCCGAGATTGATCGCGCATTGATCGTTGACGCAGTGTTTGTCTGCAACCCTGTCATGCACCACCTGTTTTTGGGCATAGATCCGTTTGAATTGGGTCAGGCCCCTTTTGCACTGGCAACCTCCGGTTCTATGAGCCTGCGCGCCACTGAGCTGGATCTGGACATCCATCCGGCAGCACGGGTTTATCTGCTGCCCTGTATCGCCGGTCATGTGGGTGCCGATGCTGCAGCCGTCGCCCTGTCGGAGGCACCTGATAAGTCTGATGACCTGATGCTGGTCGTCGATGTGGGCACCAACGCTGAGATCCTCTTGGGTAACAAAGAGAAGGTCTTGGCCTGCTCCTCCCCCACTGGTCCGGCTTTTGAAGGAGCGCAGATTTCAAGCGGCCAGCGCGCAGCCCCCGGAGCGATTGAGCGTGTCGAGATTGATCCCGTCACAAAGGAACCTCGGTTCCGCATCATTGGGTCGGACCTATGGTCTAACGAGGATGGGTTTGCGGCGGCGGTCGCCACGACGGGCATCACCGGCATCTGTGGATCCGGGATTATCGAAGCAATCGCCGAGATGCGTCTGGCCGGGCTGTTAGATGCCTCCGGCCTGATCGGCTCCGCTGAACAAACCGGTACTCCGCGCTGCATTCAGGACGGGCGTACCAATGCCTATCTCCTGTGGGACGCATCAGCAGATGGTGGACCGACCATCACTGTAACCAATCCCGATATTCGTGCCATTCAGATGGCAAAAGCAGCGCTTTACTCCGGAGCCCGGTTGTTGATGGATAAATTCGGTATCGATGAGGTCGATCGTGTGATCTTGGCGGGTGCCTTTGGCGCACATATCTCGGCCAAACATGCCATGGTTTTGGGCATGATCCCCGATTGCCCGTTGGACAAGGTGACAAGTGCAGGCAATGCGGCAGGTACTGGAGCACGGATCGCGCTGCTAAACACCGAAGCGCGCGCCGAAATTGAGGCGACCGTCCAGCAGATCGACAAGATCGAAACCGCGGTTGAGCCAAGGTTCCAGGAGCATTTTGTGAATGCCTCTGCGATCCCAAACTCCGCTGAACCTTTCCCGATCCTCAATAGCATCGTGGCGTTGCCCGACGTCAATTTTAACAGCGGTGGCAACGATAGTGGTGAGGATGGCGGGCGCCGTCGGCGGCGCCGTCGCGGATAGGCCGATTTTGCCGGTAAGAGGGTCGTTGTCCGCTTGACCCTCCCCGGCGAAACCGGTACTCAGCCGGTATTGGCGCGGGTATGGTGAAAAGGTATCACGGCAGCTTCCCAAGCTTTAGTTACGAGTTCGATTCTCGTTACCCGCTCCAAATAGTTTCACATCACACTAGCGCCGCAAGTAACTGGAATATAATTATATTCCGCTCATAGCGCTGATGCCATTCTGACGACAGAATGTCATGCTGGGCTTGCAGCTCTCTTCAGTTATCGCTACCGACTGCCGCATGGATTTAGCCTTTCACACCCCCCTCAGCCCAGATGCTCAGCGCCAATACGGTTTAGACGTACCCCAGCCATTTGCCATGGCGGATAAGGTCCGGTTTTCCGAGTTGGATATTCTGCATCACGTCAACAACAAGGCCTATCTGAGCTGGTTTGAAACGCTACGAGTAGCCTATTTCAATCAGATTTTCGCGCACCATTTCAATGGCATGCCAGCCCCACGTAATGTGTTACGCAATGCCAATGTCCACTACGTCAAGGAAATGGTGCTGGACGAGACCTATATAGCAACCGCGCGTGTCGTATCGTTCCGGCGCACATCTTATGTCATGGAACAACAGATTTGGTCAGGTGATCTGCGCGCAACGATGACGGGTGTCATGGTGCTGCGCACGCCTGATGGGCAATCAGGTTACCCGCTGCCGGAAGCATTGCGCGCAACCCTGATCAAAAACGACGGTGCTGTCCCCGAAAGCTAGTTGTAAGCGTCACCGACGGCGCGAACACCACCTCAGTTATGGCGCCCAATGCACTGTCATTTCTGACAAAACTGCCTGAATGGGAGCTTCCTCGGGAGGCAGGGATTTTGCCTGTTCAAGCGCTTCGCGCTTGGCATCTCCATAGATAACTAGATGTTTGGCAATAGCTGCGTCCAGCACCCACGCCGACAGGCTGACACGTGGTTCAGGCTGGCTATCGGGTCGCATAACGGCCAGCACCGGCGCACCTGGTGCCAGTGCCTGTTCCAGCCCTGAAACACCAGGAAAAAGAGACGCGGTGTGCATGTCCTCTCCCATACCAAGCAGCACCACAGACAACGGCAAATCCGGTTGAATTTGGGTTGCAACCTCGGCCAATACATCCTCAGGCACACGCGCCGGAACATGAAACGGTAAGAACGTCGCTGACGCAGCGCGATTGACCAATAAACGCTCACGGATCATACGAGCATTCGAGCGATCACTCTCACCAGGCACCCAGCGTTCATCTGTTGCCATCACCCGCACGCGGTCCCAGTCGATATCAGCCGCGCAAAGATCGTCAAAAATCGGTGCCGGTGTAGTCCCACCTGCTACCGCAAACGAGGCACTGTCATGGTGCAACAAATGGGTTTTCAAATCCCCAGCCAATTGATTGGCTACATCAATGGCCAGCATGTCCCGATCTGCATACTCGATAATATTCATGGGTTAATCCCTCGCCATTCCCGTTGATCACGTCGCATCAGGAGATCCGCATCTCCCGGTCCAGTGCTACCGCTATCATAGGGTTTTGGCACATCTCCGCGTGATGTCCAGCCCGCAATAATCGGATCGGTCCAGCCCCAGGCAGCCTCTACTTCGTCGCCACGCATAAACAGCGTCTGGTTGCCCCGGATAACATCCGTGATCAAACGCTCATAAGCATCTGGCGCATCATCGATATCCGCCCCCAACGCCTGCGCAAAACTCATATCCAGCGGCACATCGATCAAACGCATTCCGCCGGGACCGGGTTCCTTGATCGTCACCTTGAGTGTGATGCCTTCATTGGGTTGCAGCCGAATTGTCAAAAGATTGGCATGGCGCCCCGCATCCGCTCCGAAAATTGAATGTGGCGCGTCTTTGAAGAACACATTGATGACCGAAGACCGCGCCACCAGCCGCTTGCCCGTGCGCAGATAGAATGGCGTCCCAGCCCACCTCCAGTTGCTGATATGCGCCTTCAGCGCTACATAGCTTTCGGTGGTGGAACGAGGATCGCCCACGGTCTCACGGTAGGAGTTATCATCGCCCGCAGTCTCACCTTCGGTAAGCACATATTGACCACGCACAATGTGATGCGGCTCCACCGTCTCCAGCGCCCGGATCACCTTTAGTTTTTCGTCGCGCACCGCATCCGGGTCGAACTTTGCCGGGGGTTCCATCGCGATCAGGCAAAGCAGCTGCATCAGATGATTCTGCATCATATCGCGCATCGCACCTGACTTGTCGTAATACGACTCCCGCCCGCTTACGCCGAGAGATTCCGCTACGGTAATCTGAATATGATCAACGTATTGACTGTTCCACAGTGGCTCAAACAGCATATTACCAAACCGAATTGCCATCAGGTTTTGCACCGTCTCTTTGCCAAGATAGTGATCAATCCGGTAAATCTGGTTTTCATCAAAATGGCTCGCCAATGTGCAGTTAAGCGCCTTCGCAGAAGCCAAATCATGTCCAAAGGGTTTTTCGACCACGATGCGCGTCTGGTCATCGGCTAGATCATGCGCCCAAATCTGTTCGGCAAGCGGAGCAAATAGCGAAGGCCCAACGGAAAAATAGAACACACGCACCCGATCTGAGGTTGGTGGCCCCAGCGTCATAGCCAATGCCTGCCAACCGGCGGCGTCCATTGCATCTATGGGCAGATAGTCCAGCCGGGTTAGAAATGCATCGAGCTCTATGCGATGCTTGGCCAATTCGGAGTCGGCAAGTTCACGCTGCAACGCGTCTCGCACCAACTCACGGTAGCCCCCGCTACCGAGATCGGCACGGGCAGCACCAAGAATACGCGCACTGTCCGGCAACTGACCGGCGCAATGACGCCGAAACAGCGCAGGCAGGATCTTACGCTGTGCCAGATCTCCGGTCCCACCAAATATGACAAGATCAAAGGCCTGAACTGGAATGACACGGGAAACCATATTGCGCTTTCTCTCGGTCTAATCGGGTCACGTGTTGATCACATGCACGCCGGACAAAAATACTCACCGTAGAACTCACCATCGAAACAAGGTCAGTTGATACAGATCAAATCGACGTCAGTATAAGCTGTTGCAGACGAAAGAAAACAGGCGTCGGGCCTTCAGGCAAAACCAAGCTGGATGCCCAAAGCGCACGGAACGAGCACGGCAAAACATGCACAGTCAACACTATGAAAGCAGGCCAGCCCGCTCAATGCATCCGCAACACGCCTTTGACGTTGCGCCATTCGCCCGGGCTTATCATTTTCCGATGGGTAAAACGGACCGAATGCAGCGGTCCTTCAATTTCGCGATGCCAGAATTCAATAAATTCAAATAGCCGCGGATGGTCCGGTGCCAGATCGTACTCTTGCCAGACAAACGTGTTCAGAACATGGGTGTAGTCGGGCATGTGATAGGTCATCTCTGCTGTTGTCAGGCCGTAGCCTTTCAACATCAATTCAGTTTCGCGTGTCTCCATTTCAGGTCTCCCTATTGGATCCCCCCAAATGTCAGCCTAGCACGCAAAGGGTTAATTCTGAACGAATACAGCGTTTTGGAAGAAAACAGCGGCCATGGCCCCGGTCAGAACCGCTGCTCGCTTGCGCCTTATATGCCCAGTCTGTTATGGTACTGACACAATATATAGACCCAACAATAACAACGGGCAGCCAACGTGAGCGATACGCCGGAAACTCCTGAAAACATGGACGAAAACAAACCTGAACGGCCCCAATACGACGGTCCGACGGTGTCCATAGAATCCGAGATGCGCACGTCGTATCTCGATTATGCCATGTCGGTTATTGTCAGCCGCGCCATTCCTGACCTGCGTGACGGGTTGAAACCGGTCCATCGCCGGATTCTTTATGCCATGCATGAGGTAGGAAATTCACATGACAAGCCCTATCGTAAATCGGCACGTCCGGTTGGCGATGTTATGGGTAAATATCACCCTCATGGTGACTCTGCGATCTATGATGCACTTGTGCGTATGGCGCAGGATTTTTCCATGTCTCTGCCGCTGCTAGACGGTCAGGGCAATTTTGGCTCTATGGATGGCGATAACGCTGCCGCCATGCGCTATACCGAAGTCCGGATGGATAAACCTGCGGCCTCATTATTGGCTGATATCGAAAAAGACACAGTCGATTTTCAGGACAACTATGATGGCAAAGACCGTGAGCCTACGGTCCTGCCTGCACGCTTCCCGAACATGCTCGTCAATGGTGCTGGTGGTATTGCGGTCGGCATGGCCACCAATATCCCGCCCCATAACCTTGGCGAAGTCATCGATGCCACTCTGGCGTTGATCGAGGAGCCTGATCTCACCAGTGAACAGCTGATCGACTATGTGCCTGGCCCCGATTTCCCAACCGGCGCTGTTATGCTTGGCCGTTCCGGTGCCCGAAAGGCCTATCTGGAAGGACGTGGCAGCGTCGTGATCCGTGCAAAGACTCGGGTCGAGGAAATCCGCAAAGATCGCTATGCCATTGTCGTTGATGAGATTCCATATCAGGTCAATAAGGCCGCGATGATCGAAAAAATCGCGGAACAGGTCCGGGACAAAAAAATCGAAGGCGTAAGCCACGTTCAGGATGAATCTGATCGCAATGGCGTACGTGTCGTTGTCGAGTTGAAACGGGATGCCACCGCTGAGGTGGTATTGAACCAGCTCTATCGGTTCTCACCAATGCAGACGTCTTTTGGCTGCAATATGTTGGCGCTGAATGGTGGTCGCCCCGAACAGCTAACGCTGCGCCGGTTCCTGACGTCTTTCCTTGATTTTCGTGAAGACGTCATTGCCCGGCGTACGGCCTATGACCTGCGCAAGGCACGTGAGCGCAGCCATGTGCTTTGTGGTTTGGCAGTGGCGGTATCTAATGTCGATGAGGTCGTCGCAACCATTCGGTCCTCCGCTGATGCGGCAGAAGCCCGTCACAAACTGATGACACGGCGCTGGCCTGCGGAAGATATCGCGCCCTACATCCGCCTGATTGATGACCCGACCCACACCATGAACGATGACGGCACCTATAATCTCTCCGAGATTCAGGCGCGCGCCATTCTGGAGCTACGCCTGCAACGGCTGACCCAGATTGGTGTAAAAGAAGTCACCGATGAGCTGGAAGAATTGGCAGGTAAGATCAAGGAATACCTTGAAATTCTGTCCTCGCGCGAACGCATCCTGGGCATCATCTCGGATGAATTGCGCGACGTGCGCGACAATTTTGCCGTACCCCGCCGCACGGAGATCGTCGACTGGTCTGGCGATATGGATGACGAAGATCTGATCGAGCGCGAAGACATGGTCGTGACGATCACCAGTGGTGGCTACATCAAGCGAACCCCGCTAGCGGATTTCCGTGCGCAGAAACGCGGCGGCAAAGGGCTCTCTGGCATGCAGACCAAGGAAGAGGATGTTGTTACCAACCTCTTTGTTGCCAATACCCACACGCAGCTGCTCTTCTTCACAACCGATGGTATGGTCTACAAGTTAAAGACCTGGCGTTTGCCGCAGGGCGGCCGGACCTCAAAAGGTAAGGCCATCGTCAATATCCTGCCGATACCCACAGGTGTGTCCATCGCTGCGATCATGCCGGTCGACGTACCTGATGATGAATGGGAAAATCTACAGGTGGTCTTTGCCACATCGGGCGGTGATGTACGTCGAAACCGCTTGTCGGATTTCACTAATGTACGCCGCAACGGTAAAATTGCGATGAAGCTGCCCGAAGATGGTTCGGTCAAGCTGGTCAACGCCCGTATCTGTTCTGAAGATGACGATGTGATGCTGTTCACCGACTCTGGTCGCGCCATCCGCTTCCGCACAACCGATGTGCGCGTGTTCAATTCACGCGAATCCACTGGGGTACGCGGAATTCGTCTGAACAGTGAAGATCACGTGGTATCGATGTCTGTGATCCGCAATTTCGAAGCCACGCCCGAGGAACGTGCCGCCTATCTCAAGATGCGCCGCGCGGTTGCGGGCATCACTGATGATGGTGAAGGGGACGAGGAAGAAATCGTCGCTGGTGCCATCAGCCAAGACCGCTATGCCGAGATGTCGGCGGCTGAAAACTTGATCCTGACAATCACCTCCGGTGGGTCCGGCAAGCTTAGCTCTAGCCATGACTATCCGGTCCGGGGTCGTGGTGGCATGGGCGTTACCGCGATGGACAAGGCCATGCGTGGTGGTGCCATTGTTGCCTCTTTCCCGGTTGATTTGGATGACCAAATCATGTTGGCCACATCCAAAGGCCAATCGATCCGGGTGCCGATTGCTGGCATCTCCTTCCGCTCACGCTCTGCTGGTGGCGTACGGGTCTTCAACACCGCAAAGGGGGAAGAGGTGGTCTCCGTCGCCTGGATTGCAGAACAATCCGACGAAGAGTCTGATATCGCCACCGCAGAAGATGCAGCCAGCACGGATGATGCAAGCTAATCAAACGCGCAAATACCGTGTCTAGATTGCAGAAACGCCGCCCCACGGGGTGGCGTTTTTTGTTAATTGAAACCTAAGTAGTTTCTGCCAGTCTTTCGCACGTATCCGACACCGCGAAGGGAGGGGTCGCATGAACCTCTATCACTGCTCAATTGACCTACATCACGAGGCCAAAGCTATTGCCTTTGCAAATGCCGTGGACCAGTGGATGTCTTACCTGCAGAAACGGGACGTGATCGAAGGCTGGCGTCTTCTGCGTCGCAAACTGAACTTGGGCAGCGATAAACACAGGGATTTTCTATTGGAAATCGAGTTTGCCAATATGACCCAGTTGGATCAGGCTTTTCGGGTATTGGGCGAGAACGATGAAAATGTCGAACGTCTCTATGCGAATGTGAACGCGCTGATCGCCTCAGCTGATTTCGGGCTTTACCGCCCCTTCCCGGATCCTGAGCGTGCTGAACGTATGGCGCTGATCTGACGCAAGAAATTCCCGGTATTTGCGGCCTTTAATGTAAAAGCCCCCGCCGAAGACTATGGCGAGGGCTAAAGTGATCTTGTTCGCTTACAGTTTGCGACTTACAGGCCGTAAAGCGCGCCGAATTTTTCTTCCAGATAGCCCAGTAGTGGATCCGGGCTGGGCGCTACTCCAGCTGCATGGGTGATCGTCTCAACAGGGCTGCGTAACCCGCCATAAGTCTGCAGATTGTCACGCAGCCAGCTGGTCGCTGCAACTGTGTCTCCCACCGACAGCTGTGCGTCCAGATCCGGCACCGCCTGCCGCAGTCCCTCATAGAGGCACCCAGCATAAACATTGCCCAGCGAATAGGTCGGGAAATAGCCGAACAGGCCCACTGACCAATGCACATCCTGCAGGCATCCATTGGATGGCTTATCAACCCCATAGCCGAAATCAGCAGCAAAGCGATCATTCCAGGCCGCTTCCAAATCCTGAACCTGCAGATCGCCTGCCATCAGTGCGCGCTCCAGATCAAACCGCATCATCACGTGCAGATTGTACTGCAGCTCGTCTGCCTCTGTCCGGATATAGCCATTGTGAACCGCATTGACCGCCGCATAGAAAGCATCCGCATCAGCGATCCCAAAATCACCAAATTTGGAAACCATCTGATCGAACAGCCAACCTGTAAAGGCGCGACTGCGGCCCAACTGATTCTCATAGATCCGGCTCTGGCTTTCATGCACGCCCATGGAGACTCCGCGTCCCAGAGGCGTCAAAAGATATGCGTGATCGATGTTTTGCTCATAGGCGGCGTGTCCGACTTCATGGATCGTCGAATAAAAGCAGTTGAACGGATCATCATCGCTGGTTCGAGTGGTGACGCGCACATCCAGACCGCTACCAGAGCAAAACGGGTGCACCGCCTTATCGACCCGGCCGTGGCTCATCTGATAGCCGAATGTTTCAGCCAACGTCGTTGTCAACGCCATCTGTTTACCAGCGTCAAACAGGCCCTTCACCCCTTGTGGTGACGGTTTATCCAGAACGCGGGATCGCAGATCGACCAGCCGCGGACGCATTGCGTCGAAGAGCGTTGCGATTTCTGTTGCCGTGGTCCCATGTTCGTAATCCGCGATCATCGCGTCATACACATCACCACCGGCAGCCAGAGCCTGCCCTTCTTCGCGTTTTAGCGCCACAACCTCGTCCAGCACAGGCAGGAAGCCGGCGACATCTTCGGCCGCGCGTGCTGCCGCCCATTTGCCCTGCGCTTCAGAGGTGACACGAGCGATGCGTTTGGCCAGATCACCGGGTACCTTCACGGCACGCTCATAGCTACGGTGGATCTCCCGCAACTGGGCGGCACCGACGTTATCCGGGGCTTCGGCTCGCGCGAGCCAGTCGGCCACTTTCGGATCAGAGCGACGGGCATGCAGAACAGATTCGATCGCAGCCATTTCCTCACCCCGTTGCGGAGCTGCCCCACGCGGCATCATCGTCTCTTGATCCCAGCCCAAACGGCCCGCAATCTGTCCAAGCGCTTGGGTGTCGCGCTCATAGGCCATCAAGTCATCAAATGCGCTCATTCTCAGTGATCCTTAATCGAAGTTGCAATGGGATAGCCCGACAAATACCGCGCCCGCAGGATCAAAACCCAGAGGCAAACAGCCATAAGCTGATGCAAGATCGCAACCTGCCAGGGCGCTGCATATAGCACCGTGACGATACCCAATCCCATTTGCAACAGAAGCGTCGCAAAGACAGCATTAAAGGCAAAGCGCGTGCGCGGATGGGCGCTGCCCCGGCCACGCAGCCAAACCACTATGCCAAAGGCCAACAGAAGATAGCCGCTGACCCGGTGAATAAACTGCACAAGGCCCGGGTTTTCAAAGAAGTTGGTCCATAGCGGTTGGAGCATAAACGGTTCAGGCGGCAAGATCTGTCCCGCCATCAACGGCCAATCCGTATATGAGCGGCCGGCATCAATACCTGCCACCAGCGCCCCGAGGAGTATCTGCAAGAAACTGAAATGCAAAAGCCCGGTAGATAGGCCAAACAATTTGGCTTCCTTTGCCCGGCGCGCCTGCATCAGATCCCGATCTTCCCGCCCCAGAAGGAACATGTACCAGGCGATAAAACCAAGGATGACGAAAGCCAAACCCAAATGTGTGGCGAGTCGGTAAGACGCCACGGCCGTCATCCCTTCGCCCTGCGTCACGCCCGAGGCCACCATCCACCAACCGATAGCGCCCTGAACGCCGCCCAGAATGCCCGGCAAAGCAAGCCGACCGGCCCAGCCAAGTGGGATCTGGCGTGACGCTGCAAAGCCGAAGAAGCCCAACGCCCAGACAAGCCCGATCACACGCCCCAATTGGCGATGGCCCCATTCCCACCAGTAAATTTCCTTAAAATCAGACAGCTGCATCCACTGATTTTCAATGCGCCACTGGTCGATTTCCTTGTATTTATCGAATTCAGTCTGCCAGTCAGCCTCATTCAGCGGTGGAATTGCGCCTGTCACCGGCCGCCATTCTGTAATCGACAGCCCGCTGTCGGTCAGCCGTGTCAGCCCGCCAACCACAATCATCGCAACGACCAGCGCAAACAACACCGATAGCCATGCGCGGATCGCGCCCCTAGCGCCACGTCGCGCACGGTCGATACCGCCCGGTTGCGCCTGTGGGCGATCCTGCGGTTCGTCTCCGGTGACATCTTCAAAAATGCTGCGCTTGCTCATGCTTGCCTCTTCCAATTTCCCGCCAAGCTAGGCCGCTCTTACGACCTCGTCCAGAGTGCGAATGTGATACAAATTGCCCCCAAGTCACGTCTCAGTCGCGTTTTTCTTTCCAGCGGACCATCTGTCGCATGACACCGTGCAGCATTTGCACATCGGCGCGGGTGAGCGGCAACCGGCTAAAGAGATTGCGAAAGACGGTCTTCATACTGGGCGCTTTGTCAGGCGGAAAGAAAAAACCGGCCTCATCCAACCGGTCCTCATAGTGATTTACCAATGCATCAACATCGGCGTGTGTTGCCCAGTCCGACTTGCCCAGATCTGTCACAATTGGCGCGACCTCTGCCACTTGCCGCCGCCATTCATAGGCGGTCAGCAGCACGCATTGCCCCAGGTTGAGAGAGGCAAATTCAGGGTTCACCGGAACCGAAATAATCGCGTTGGCGCGCGCGATATCGTCATTTTCAAGGCCCGCGCGTTCGGGGCCAAACATCACGGCCACCTTTTCACCGCCTGCGATTTTCTCTGCGGCCAGTTTCATCGCCGCTTCTGGGCTGTAAACCGGCTTGGTCAGCTCGCGCGGACGCGCCGTCGTTGCAAATACGAAATCACAATCCTCAAGCGAGCCTGCCAGATCTTCCGCCAACCGCGCCTCATCCAGCAATCGCCCTGCACCTGATGCCATGGCAACGGCTTTGGGGTTTGGCCAACCATCGCGCGGAGCCACAATGCGCATCCGATCCAACTCGAAATTCCACATCGCACGGGCAGCGGCCCCGACGTTTTCACCCATCTGCGGGCGGACGAGCACAAAGGCGGGTTGTGGGGTGTCGCTGGGCATCCGTTTCTCCAAAAATCTGCTTTGCTCTAATCGGCACAGGCCTGATGGGCAAGGCACACAGGGAGACTTCTGCGGTAATCTCGCTATATTCTCGCTATATCAGCGTAACATCACACGGAAATATCCCACTCGGGATGTCGCCAAATCCTTGCGTCCAGTGGCAAATGCGCTAAACACCGACAACCACTGAACAGGAGCCCTCCCCATGGACAGCCCCGCTGATGCCCCCGAAACGCCGCAGATCTACCTGACGACGCCCCCCAGTTTTGAGCTTGGACGGTTCCCTGACCAGCTGGCACGGGTGCTGGATGAGGTCGAGATTTCCTGCGTCCGGCTAGAGCTGGCCAGCCGCGACGAGGACACGCTGAGCCGCGCAGGCGATGCGCTGCGTGTCGTTGCCCATGCCCGCGATGTAGCGATTGTGATTGCCGACCATCAGATCCTGGCCGAACGCTTGGGCCTTGATGGAGTTCACCTCTCGGACGCTGCCCGCCCTGTCCGTGCCGCCCGGAAAGCGCTTGGAAGTGATGCAATTGTCGGCAGCTTCTGTGGTGCATCACGTCATGACGGTCTGACGGCAGCAGAGGCTGGTGCGGACTACGTCAGTTTCGGCCCCATTGGTACCTCTGGTCTGGGCGATGGCAATCAGCCCGAAAAAGACCTGTTTGAGTGGTGGTCACAGATGATCGAAGTGCCCGTGGTCGCTGAAGGCGGTCTGACCCCCGAACTGGTGCGCGATCTGACTCCATACACAGATTTCTTCGGCATCGGCGACGAGATCTGGCGTGAAGAAGACCCACTGGCCAGCCTGCGCATCCTGTTGGAAGCGATGGCGGGCTAAGCCCTTCCTCACTCTGTCACTTGATTGACTTGGCTGATAGCTCCCATACGGGACTGTCCCGGTTAAGCGTGACTTGGACGGAATCGCGGCCAGTTAAAGCATTACACGTTCTACGCACCAATAGACACCGATCAGGGCGATGGTGAAACTGGCGGGTATGGCGACTCTGCCGCGATATTTCGGATGTCGCCAGAACCAGAACCCCAGCAATGCGTAAGCCCCTCCGACAATGGTCAGCTGTCCCAGTTCCACACCCACATTAAAACCAAGTAGTGCTGGCAGGAACTGTGCGTCCGGCAGGCCGAAGTCACCCAAGACGGTTGCAAACCCCAACCCGTGCAGAAGCCCAAAGCCAAATATCACTAGAGTGCGCCAGCTGTGTAGCTTGCGGGCAAATATATTCTCCACCGCAACAAAAACAATTGAACCAGCGATCAGCGGCTCAACAATTGCTGGGTTGATCTGCACAGCTCCCAGGGCACCAAGCGCAAGTGTAAGTGTATGCGCAACGGTAAAGGCGCTGATCTGCCAGATAAGCGGTCGCAACCGGGTGCTGAAGAAAAACAACCCCAGCACAAACAGGATATGATCCAACCCCTTGGGTAGGATATGCGTGAATCCGACCGGAACATAGTCGACAAATGCTTCGCTCGGCGTCTTGGCCAACCCGCCTAACAGGGGGATGGTCGGAGTAGTCTCACCACCCTGCAGATAACCTGTATATGGTCCCTCGACACCGTTCTGCCGTAACACCACGCCGCCCGACCCTTTCGGCCATCCCAGCTTCAATCCCCGCGCGCTCGGCGAAACTGCGCCTGATAGCCGCAAAATAGTACTACGTGGCAGGGTGATATCTCCGGGCTCTGGTATCTCGATAGCCATGACCTCCATGGCGACATCGCCGCGGGCCTCAACCCCCAAAGTTTGCAACCAATCTTCGGCAAAGACCCGCACCATGGGTCCCAACTCATTCGGACCAAGCGCGCGTAGGTCATCATAATCCTGCGCCTGATCGGCAGTATCGGTATCAACCATTCCATCCAGATCTATCCCCGCGACAAACGCCTCGGCATTGATCCGCAGATCGATATTTAACTGACCTTCAGTGATTTCAAAATCTGCAATGGTTGGCGTGACTTCATGGGCAAAGCCGTTAGAGTAAGAGACGCTCCAGAAGAGCCAGATCAACAGCAGTTGTCCCAACCGATGGATCCCCTGCACCAGACCGCCGCGATGTCGGCGTTCTGAGGCGGTCATTGGCAGAGATCTGCGGTCATCTGTTCCAATCAGAGGTCCCATCTGCGTCATGCGTTTTTTCCGCCCTGTTGTTCTTTTTCTTATCGCTCTTGCCGGAAATGCCACCGGTGGCGCTGCCCTTGCCCACGAGTTTTGGATCGCGCCAGAAAAATATCAAGTAAAATTAGGCGACTCGGTGCAGGCAGGTCTGCGCAACGGTGAGAACTTCAAGGGCGCACGGCTGCCCTATTTCGACAAAAACATTGCACGCTTCGCAGTCTGGGATCAGACCGAAACACATCCCTACAACGGTCGGATGGGGGATATGCCGGCACTGCAGTTGGATCCACCACCCGATGGTCTATTGGTGGTCATCCATGAGACGCAACCAGCTCATCTCTCCTATGACAGTTGGGAAGATTTTGCCAAATTCGCGGCGCATAAGGATTTTGCAAACATCAAAAGCCGTCACGACGCCCGCCAATTGCCGCGCGACGGCTTTGCTGAACGTTACACACGTCATGCAAAATCCCTAATCGCGGTGGGTACGGGCGCTGGCATCGATCATGCCACCGGCCTGCTGACCGAGTTCGTTGCCCTCGCCAACCCCTATACAGATGAGCTGAGCAACGGATTTCCGGTCGAGCTACACTTTCAGGGCTCACCACGCGCCGATGCTCAAATCGAGGTGTTTGAACGCGCGCCAGACAAAACCGTTTCGGTCACGCTGACCCGAACAGATGCCAAAGGCCGCGCCACACTCCCTGTTAAGTCCGGACATACATATCTGCTGGATGCTGTCGTGCTCGTACCGCTCGATCCCAACACCGAGGCCGGAGATGACACTGCGACCAAAACACAGCCCGGACCGGTCTGGCAGACACATTGGGCAGCGCTGACTTTCGCCATTCCCTAAACCGGTTGTCGCTTGCGGGAGGCGAAAAAACGCGGCAATAGGGATTTATGACACAGGTCCCGCATTCTCCCGCTTCGCATAAACCTGAGGCTTCGACCCCTTCGGAGGGAGCCTCTGTCACGGATCAGCCCGACATCCTCTGTATTGGCTCCGTCCTCTGGGACATTATCGGCCGGTGCAATGCCGAGATGCAGCGTGGATCGGATATGCCGGGGCGGATCTCCCGCCTACCCGGCGGCGTCGCCATGAACATCGCGATGACACTGGCGCGGTTTGGGCTACGCCCTGCCCTCCTCAGCGCGATTGGTCGCGACGGTGAGGGTGATGAATTGGTGCATGCCTGCGCCCACTTGGGCCTGATCACTGATTACCTCTATCGCTCAGAGGATCTGCCGACAGACCGATACATGGCTGTCGAGGGGGCCAACGGGTTGATTGCCGCCATCGCCGATGCCCATTCGCTTGAGGCCGCTGGCGCGAAGATCCTTCGCCCCCTCATAGACGGCAAACTTGGCAGCCAAGACACGCCCTATTCCGGCCCGATAGCTCTGGATGGCAACCTGACACTATCGCTGCTGGACGACATCACCTCCAATCCCGCCTTTGCCGAGGCCGATCTGCGTGTTGCGCCGGCCTCACCAGGTAAGGCAGAACGCCTGCGCCCGTTTCTGCAGCGCAGCTGTGGTACGCTTTATGTGAACCTCGAAGAGGCCGGTCTTCTGTGTCAGGACGAATTCACCGACAGCCCGACCGCCGCGCGTGCGATGCTCGATCGCGGCGCAGCGCGGGTTCTGGTCACCGATGGCGGCAGCACGGCCACCGAAGCGGACCAATCGCGCCTCCTTACGCAAGCACCGCCACGGGTCACTGTGGCGCGTGTTACGGGCGCGGGCGATACCTTCATGGCCGCCCATATCGCGGCCGAGGCTCGTGGTGAAGATCGCGAGACCTCGCTAGCATCGGCGCTCAAGGCCGCTGCCACCTATGTTTCAGGAGAACCTCCCCTTTGATCCCTCTGTCACTTTCAACCGAAGTCGCAGCCGCGCGCGACGCCGGTCAAGCCATCGTCGCGCTTGAAAGCACCATTATCACCCATGGGATGCCTTACCCGCAGAACGTCGAAGTCGCCGCACAGGTCGAAGACGACATTCGCGCTGCTGGTGCCGTTCCGGCGACCATGGCCGTAATCGATGGCCAACTGCATATCGGGCTTGAGGCGGATCAGCTGAAAGCCCTTGGCCAAGCCAAGAACGTCGCCAAAATCTCCCGCGCTGACATGCCTGCCTGCATTGCAACTGGTGGCACGGGTGCGACCACTGTGGCCGCAACAATGATCGCTGCCCGTCTGGCAGGGATCAGTGTCTTTGCCACAGGCGGTATCGGTGGTGTGCACAAAGGCGCCGAGACCAGTTTTGATATTTCGGCCGACCTTATGGAACTAGCCCAGACGCCAGTCACCGTTGTCGCTGCCGGGGCCAAGGCCATTCTGGATATTCCGAAAACGCTGGAAGTTTTGGAAACCCAAGGCGTGCCGGTCATTGCCTATGGTCAGGACAGCATTCCAGCGTTTTGGTCGGCGACATCCGACCTTACGGCACCGCTGCGAATGGACACCCCGGCTGCGATTGCCCGCAGCCACGCAACTCGTCAGGCCATGAATCTGCCCGGTGGTCAGTTGATCGCAAACCCGATCCCAGAGGCCAATCAGATCGCTGCGTCCGATCTGGCGCCGGTATTGGCGCAGGCCCAAGCAGAAGCCGATGCACGAGGCATCAGCGGCAAGGATGTGACCCCCTTCCTGCTGCAACGCATATTTGAGCTGACTGACGGTCGGTCATTAACTGCCAATATCGCACTGGTGCGCAACAACGCTCGTCTTGCGGCCGAAATCGCCAAAGAATTGGTCAACTTGAAGCGATAAAAGGTCTTTCTGCGCGACCGCCCATTGCGATTGCGCAGATCTCTACATAGTTTCCTTACGTTCCTCACTGGTGAAACGCTCAGATGACCACGCCCTTCGACGAAGAGAACCAACCTCGCCGGCCCGGCCTGTTTGCCCGGTTGCGGTCGTCCTTTTTCACCGGGATCGTTGTGATCGCCCCAGTGGGGCTGACCATCTGGCTCCTCTGGACCGTGATGGGCTGGATCGACGGCGTTGTCCTGCCGCTGGTGCCAACAACGGTGCGCCCTGAACAATATATCGGTATCAACCTGCGTGGCGTCGGTCTGATCATTTTCCTGCTGTTTACGATTGTGGTGGGCTGGGTCGCCAAAGGCATCATTGGCAGGTCCCTGATCGGCTTTGCTGAAAGCCTAGTTGACCGTATGCCAGTTGTGCGTTCGATCTATTCCGGTATCAAACAGATTTCGGAGACGGTTTTTGCGCAGACCGAACGCAGTTTTGATAAGGCTTGCCTGATCCAATACCCGCGCCGCGGCATCTGGGCCATCGGCTTTGTCTCCACCACCGCGAAAGGTGAGGTGGCATTACGCGCTGAGACCGGCGGCAATCTCTTGTCGATATTTGTGCCGACCACTCCCAACCCGACATCCGGGTTCCTGCTGTTCTTCCCCGAGGAAGATGTTATCCCACTGGATATGACAGTGGAGGAGGCCGCCAAACTGGTGATTTCTGCGGGCCTCGTCTATCCCAACGCCAAGGATCCAACCCAACCCACCGAGCCGGACACAGACTAGGCTTTTCTTAGCAGGCCCTAGACCAACATATTCATCGCGAACAAACCTGTCAGATCAGCCAAACATCTCGGCAAGATCAACAGTTGACTGCACGCCGATAGCGTCTCCGTCCGTATCCAGAAACCGATCAGCGGCGGCGCGGCCTGCGGATTTCAGTTTTGCCAGGATCTGCGGGATCGGGATCAGTTTGGTATTCACTGATAGCTGTCGCATCAGGTCATCATCAGCGATCATATGCACGAGCACCCGCTTCATCTGCCCTTGTTCCAGGCTGCCTTTTTCAAGTAGCCGCTGAACAAACGATATCGCCCGCAACTCACGCAGCAGCGATGAGTTAAAACTGATCTCATTCACCCTGTTCTGGATCTGCTGGGGGGTCTTTGGCAGCTCGTCCCGCTCCAACGGGTTTATGCTGACAATCACCACGTCGGATGGAAGATCGGGTTGATATAGAGGGAACAGCGCCGGGTTACCAGTATAGCCTCCGTCCCAATAGGGTTCCAACCGCCCGGTTTTTGCGTCTTCGATTTCAATTGCCTGAAACAGGTTCGGCAGACAGGCAGACGCCAGTATGGCGTCTGTAGTAACCTCTGAACCTGAGAAGACCCGCACCTTGCCGCTGCGTACAGACGTCGCGCAAATAAACAGCTGCGGCCCCTGATCCGCACAGACCTCTGAAAAGTTAAACGCCTCCACCACCGGCTGCAACGGATTGCGATAGAATGGACCGTAGCTGTAGGGGGACAACATTTGCCCCATCGCCTCACGCGGGGAAAACGGGGCAATCCAATCAAGCGCCCCTAGCAAGGGCGCCGCATCAAGCCCCGCAAGCCAATGTGAAAACCGCATGTCACCGACAGCGCCCATGCGCTGCCACAGGTTATCCAGACAGGCACGTGCTCCCTCGCGCCCGCCGTGTACCAGACCAGATTTCAGTGCAGCGCCGTTAAGGGCCCCGGCAGATGTTCCGGTGATGGCCGCAATCTCAATATCTTCATTTTCGAGCAACCGGTCCAGAACACCCCAGGTGAAAGCGCCATGCGCCCCGCCCCCCTGAAGGGCCAGATTGATCCGTTTCGTCATGGTCCATCTCCTGACTGCCGAAACTCGCGATCCTTACTCCGGACGACGACCTGACATCTTTGCAATTTACTTTGGGTGCTACTTACCTTGCAGACACAGGAGAGGGTTGCCCCCTCTCGCGCCGGGCAGCAGTTCTTATAGTGCGGTCCAGCCGCCATCGACGCTCAGGGTGGTGCCGGTCATCTGCTTTGCCGCATCTGAGCATAGGAACACAGCCGTTCCACCAAGCTGCTCGACGGTCGCAAACTCACGTGATGGCTGGCGTTCCAACATCACCTTCTTGATGACCTCTTCACGACCCATGTTGTATTTCTCCATGGTATCCGGGATCTGGGCCTCGACCAGCGGCGTCAGGACGTACCCCGGGCAGATGGCATTGGCCGTAATCGGCTCTTCAGCAGTTTCCAGAGCTATGGTCTTGGTAAGGCCGACAACGCCGTGTTTGGCCGCGACATAGGCCGATTTGTAGGGCGATGCAGTCAACCCATGAGCAGACGCGATATTGATCACACGGCCCCAGCCAGCGCCGCGCATCATCGGCAGCGCTGCTGCTGCTGTGTGGAATGCCGACGACAGGTTGATCGCAAGTATCGCATTCCATTTATCGACCGGAAACTCGCTTACCGGCGCGACATGCTGAATTCCAGCATTGTTGATCAGGATATCGCAACGCCCGGACTTCGTGATCAGCGCTCGGCATGCCTCTGCGTCCGACATATCAGCCTGAATATAACGCGCTTGCACTCCGAATTCCGTCGCGATTTCAGATGCTAGCGCGTGGTCTTCGTCCCTGTCGGTGAAAGAGTTCAAAACAACATCCGCCCCGGCACGCGCCATCTCGCGCGCAACCCCAAGACCGATGCCGGAATTTGACCCGGTAATCACCGCGCATTTGCCCGTCAGCGTCATCTTGCTCTTCCCTTCCTGTGCAAAACCTGATTGGTGCGACTGTGGCATGCTGCACCTGCAAAGGAAACGCCAATCGCCGCGTGAAAGTTGTAAGACGCACCAGCGAGACCAGTTTCCGCCGCTATCCTCAAACGCGATCAGGTCGCTGGCGGATCGGCTTTCGACTTAGGAACCGCGCCATGAGTGCAGGAAACCGCAAGGCCAAAAAAAAACGCCCGCACGAAGCGGGCGTTAAGTTATTGAGGCAGGTTTCATACAGGCAAGAAACCTATCGAGCAGTGACACCTTTATAAGCAATTTCCCCCGTTCATCCAAGCTAAAAGTTTGAATTGGCGCGGCACCGCCTTTAACGTTGGTGTTCATGAAAATAAGGCCAGAGCGGGATTGTTGCAAAAGTGTGCACAGATTTTTTCTTTAGAGTTCGACCGGTCTTGGCCGGAATCATCCTTGGTGCAAGCGCCAATTTTGCAGCAGCAGAATCAGCGCATGGCATAGCTATGTATGGAGACCCGGCCCTACCACCGGATTTTGTGTCTCTACCCTATGCAAACGCCAATGCGCCCAAAGGCGGCAAGGTGGTCTTTGGCAACACCGGTGGCTTTGACACACTGAACCCGTTCGCTCAGAAAGGCACCCCACCGTGGCAACTGCGTTTCTGGGGGTACGAGAGCCTGATGGGGCGCTCGGCTGATGAGCCTTTCACCCTCTACGGGCTTTTGGCCGAATCGATTGAGGTTCCAGAGGATCGCTCGTGGGTTGAATTCACCCTTCGCCCGGAGGCCCGATTCTCTGACGGTTCACCGGTCACGGTCGAGGATGTCCTCTGGTCCTACGAGACTTTGGGCACAGAAGGTCATATCCGGTATCGTCGGTTCTGGAACCAGATCGATACTATCAAACAGACCGGCCCACGCAGCCTGCGCATCAGTTTTAATGAAGACAACCGAGAGCTGGCACTCATTGCCGGAATGCGACCGATCCTTAAGAAGGGACAGTGGCAGGGCAAAGATTTTGCCGCCTCCGGACTGGATGAAGCCCCGATAGGTTCCGGCCCTTACACCGTGTCAGATTTCGAGGCCGGTCGGTTTATCCGTTTTGACCGCGACGACAATTATTGGGGCAAGGATCTGCCCCTGCGCCGTGGCATCAGTAACTTTGATGAGATCCGTCTGGATTTTTACGGTGACCAGACCGTTCTACTGGAGGCCTTTAAGGCGGGTGAAATATCTGCTATCCGCGAGTTCAACGCTGCAAAATGGGACAAAGCCTATGACTTCCCAGCCGTAACTTCCGGCGATGTTATCAAAACGGTCATTCCCAACGGCAAGCCATCAGGCATGACCGGCATCGCCATGAACACCCGCCGTGCACCATTTGACAATTGGCAAGTGCGCGAGGCGCTGATACGGGCCTTCAACTTTGAGTATTTGAACGAGACGCTGACGGGCGGAACTCAACCGCGCATCTCATCCTATTTCTCGAACTCTTATCTGGCGATGCAACCCGGCCCCGCTGAGGGCAAGGTCCGCAACCTACTCACTCCCTTTGAAGGTAAATTGCTTCCTGGCGTGCTGGACGGGTACACTCTACCCGTCAGCGACGGTAGCGAACGCAATCGAAAGAACCTGCGCGCGGCAACCAAGCTACTCGCAGATGCCGGTTGGACAGTGCAGGACGGGATCATGCGCAATGCTGCCGGTGAGGCACTGGAGCTTCAGGTCCTGCTGTCCCCCGGCAACCTCGGTGAGGGCGAGATGCGCTCTGTGGTTGAGATCTATGCACGCGCATTGGAACGCTTGGGCATCGCACTCTCTGCTGACATGGTCGACAGCGCGCAATTTGTTCAGCGGCAGCAAGCCTTTGATTATGACATGACGTTTTTCCGCCGCGCGATGTCTCTAAGCCCTGGAAACGAACAATACCTCTACTGGGGCAGCGCGGCCGCGGAGCAGGAAGGCTCCCGCAATCTGATCGGGATTGAGGAACCGGCAGTGGATGCCATGATTGATGCGATGCTGGCCTCCTCCTCAAAGGAAGATTTCACCGCCGCAGCCCGTGCACTTGACCGGCTGCTAACGGCGGGTCGCTATGTGATCCCGATCTGGCAATACGCAGAAGGCCGCATCGCACATGTGAAAGAACTTCAGTTTCCGGATCGCCTGCCAGTCAGCGGTGACGGTATCACCTACATGCCTGAAGTTTGGTGGTATCAGGCAAACTGATAGCCAGCTCCGTAAATGACCGGACCAAAGCCCGCCCCGCACCCGCGGTGGCGGGCTCATTTTCGTGCCAGAGTGATGTCGATTTCACGCAGACTTTCTTTTTTGTGAAAAAATGCTAGCATCAATGCCCACGCGTTATTCTGACTTGGAGAGAGCCCCCCATGCCTGTTCAAACAGCCTGCGCCAGCTGGTTCGACAGGATGCCCCGTCTCAAACAACGGTTTCCGCATCTGCACACCCGCTCGGCCCCATCCTTGCTCGATGATAAAGATAAGTTCGTTGCTTATCTCGCCCGAACCCACCACCTGACGCTGACCGAAGCGCGAGAAGAGGTGGATGATTTCCTATATACCGAGAGCCTTCACCAAGAGCTGGAACACCAGCTGCGCTGATCGTCAAACCACTCTTCCTAAGCAGCCTCCTTAAAGAGGTATTGCTTGCCTGTGTGCGAAGATATGGAAAATAAATACCAGACATCTTGGTGAAAGATGCTTGGGTGATGTGATTTTTGAGCGTTAACTGCGACTGTTGAGAAGCGCATAATTGACGGTCAGGTCAGTGATGTGACCCAGAGAATAGTCGCGTCTTCATCGCTAAGCGAGACCACATTGTGACCCATGGCGGCATCATAGTAGGCGCTGTCACCCCTGCGCATTTCAATAGGCTCATAAAATTCGGTATACAGCTGCACAACGCCAGTCAGCACGTAGAGGAATTCCTCGCCGTCGTGGCGTACCCAGCCGTCAAATTCATCCATGCTTCGCGCTCGTACACGTGCGCGATAGGGTAGCATCTGCTTACGTGTCAGGCTGTCAGCCAGCAGCTCGTGCTCATAGGTTGTAGTAGCATGAGCCGATCCCTGCCCCGTCTTTGTCACTGTCAGACGGCCATTCACCTGATCCCGTTGTGGCGGGGTAAACAGCTGCGGAACCGTAATTTGCAACCCCACTGCTAGCTTCTTCAACGCCTCGTAAGTCGGTGACATCTGGCCATTTTCGATCTTTGACAACGTCGAACGCGCCAGACCCGCCTGATTGGCCGCGTGTTCCAGCGTCCAGTCCCGCGCCTTGCGTAACTCGCGCACGCGAACACCCAGATCCAGCGGCTCGGTTTCGGTGGCCTCGCCCGATGCACGGGCAATGGTGATAAGCGATTTGGGATCACGAGAGGTCATGCTTTTTCCTATAGGCCGGAGCGGGCCATCTTGCAACGCGTGGATTGCCAAGTTAGCCAAACAGCATGCAGTCTCTGTTCGATACCGGGCCATACGCGCCCTGCCCCGCGCCATTCAATCTGGCCGATCACGTGCTCTACCAGCGCGCGACGAACTTTCCTGCTGCGTCGAACGCGTCGGCGCTCTCCGTTCTCTCGCCGCCATCAGCGCCCAAACCAGCGTCGTCTACCGGCAGGCCAACCGCAATGTCGCAGGATTGGACTTATGGCGCAGTGCGCGCAGCTGTGCGTGGGATCGGAGCCGGACTGTTGGAACATGGTCTAAAACCCGGCGACCGGGTTCTCCTCAGATTGGCCAACACACCGATATTTCCAATCGCCTATCTGGCTGCTATGGCCGTTGGCCTGATCCCGGTCCCCAGTTCGTCGCAACTGACAGAGCCAGAGGTCGCCCGTATTCTGGATGAGCTGTCTCCCGCCGCTGTCTTGCGCGATCCCGGTATCGCATCTGCGCCGCACCCGCATGAGATTGACCGCGACTCACTTGAGACAATGCAGCGGTCTGTCCCTTCGGAAGACCGGTTTCAAATGCAGCTTTGCGACCCAAATCGACCCGCCTACATCGTCTACACATCCGGGACCGGCGGAAATCCGCGTGCGGTGGTTCATGCCCACCGTGCTATCTGGGCACGACAAATGATGATCCGGCATTGGTACGATCTGCACCCGCGGGACCGGCTGTTCCACGCCGGCGCGTTCAACTGGACCTTCACCCTTGGCACCGGCCTGATGGATCCGTGGAGCATCGGTGCCACGGCGTTGATCCCAGAAAAAGGCACCGCAATTGCCGCTCTGCCTGAGTTGCTGCACGAGTATGGGGCGAGCCTTTTTGCGGCGGCTCCGGGTGTGTACAGAAAACTGCTTCAATCCGGCCAACCACTGGATCTGCCTGCGTTGCGCCATGGGCTCTGCGCTGGTGAAAAACTCTCCCGCACGCTTGCCGAAGCCTGGCGCTCTGCGACCGGAACCCAGCTGTATGAGGCATTTGGCATGTCTGAATGCTCAACCTTTATTTCTGCCGATCCGGCACGCCCGCGTGATCCTGCGCGCGCCAGTGATACGCTCGGTTGGCCTCAACCAGGGCGCCGCGTCGCAATCCTTGATCCATCCGGTGCGCCCACGCCCCGCAATACCTCAGGCACTATAGCAGTCGATCGGCGTGATCCGGGGCTTATGCTTGGCTACTACAACGCCCCGGCGGCTACCAATGCGAGAATGCAAGACGACTGGTTTCTGACCGGTGATCTGGGTGAAATGACTGACGATGGCCAGATCCGATATCTCGGCAGAAACGATGATATGATGAATGCGGGCGGCTATCGCATCTCGCCAGTCGAAGTCGAAAAAATCCTTCTGGCACATCAGGATATTGAACAAATCGCCGTCGCCTCGGTCGAGGTGAAACCCGACACCCATATCATTGTGGCGTTCTATACCGGTGCCAAAGACGTGACTGCTGAAACACTTTCGACTTTTGCCAAGTCGCGACTTGCGCGATACAAACAGCCGCGCGCTTATCTACGTCTTGATGCGCTGCCCACCGGGGCCAATGGTAAACTACTGCGCCGTGCCCTGCCCGATTGCTACATCCGACACCAAAGGACCCCGTCATGAGCGTTGTAAAGCTTGATATTCTGTCCGACCCGATTTGCCCGTGGTGCTATATCGGCAAGACCCATCTGGACAAGGCTCTGGCCGAGGTCGTCGATCATCCCTTTGTTATTGAATGGCATCCGTTTCAGTTGAACCCTGAAATGCCTCGTGAGGGCATGGACCGGCGCGCCTATCTTGAGGGCAAGTTCGGCGGCAAGGATGGTGCGGTTAAGGCCTATGCCCCAGTTGTCGAACACGCCAGCACCGCCGGTCTTCAGATCAATTTCGAGGCGATGGTTCGCACCCCGAATACACTGGATGCCCATCGCCTGATCCACTGGGCCGGGATCGAACGCAAACAGGGCGAGGTCGTGGACGCTCTGTTCGATGCATACTTTGTGAAGGCCAAAGACATCGGTAACGCCGAGATTCTAGCAGATATCGCTGCCAGTGTCGGGATGGACCGAGATGTCACGCTCAGACTGCTATCCGGTGAAACAGACGCAGATGAGATCCGGAACCGCGATGCCCATTCTCGCAAGATGGGGATCTCATCTGTGCCGACATTCGTTGTGGCCAATCAACACGCGGTCCCCGGTGCGCAGCAACCAGAGTTGTGGAAGCAGGTCATCGCCGATATCCAAACACAGCTTCAAGCTGATGAAGAGACTAAGGCCGATTAGCCCTAAAGAACGCCCCATAACACATTGATAATGTTATTTTAGAAACAAATTGAGGATTGCCAGTCTCTGGTGATCCGCCTCTTGTGTGCGCACTGTTGATATAAAGATGCACATAGGTCTGTGCATCTTGGCTTCTGGTCCATCCTAGAAAGATATGCTAGCGCGGACCGAGTGACGCCCAGACAGTGCCCGATTACCGAGCCTCCTAATGTGTCATCTGAGGTTTCATATGACAAAAGATATACAAAACAGCATGTCCAAAGCTGAGTTTATCGCATTGATCGCGATGATGTTTGCGACGATCGCTTTTTCAATCGACGCGATGTTGCCGGCCCTGCCCGAGATCGGCAATACCTTGAGCCCGGACGACGTAAACCGCGCCCAGCTCGTGATCGCCGCATTCGTTTTTGGGATGGGGGTCGGTACATTTTTTACAGGTCCGCTCTCTGATGCTTTTGGCCGCCGTCCGGTTATTTTTGCCGGGGTAGCGCTTTACATCGCATCTGCGTTTTTGGCCTGGGTCAGCACCTCGCTTGAGCTGCTTCTGATCAGCCGCATCGCAATGGGCCTAGGGTCTGCTGGGCCAAGGGTGGTAGCGGTTGCCATCGTGCGTGATCTCTACTCTGGCCGGGAAATGGCTAAAATGATGTCTATCGCCATGATGATCTTCACATTGGTGCCAGCCATCGCGCCGCTGCTGGGCGCCGGTATCATTGCGGTTACCAGCTGGCGCGGCATTTTCCTTGCGTTTGCGCTGTTTGCCATCATCATCGTCATCTGGATGGGCCTGCGCTTGCCGGAACCATTGGCACGTGAGAACCGTCGTCCATTCCGCCTTCCACTGCTGCTAGGCGCGGTAAGTGAAATGATGGCGCATCGCAGCGTGCGTTTGTCGATCTTGGTACAAACACTGTGCCTAGCCATGTTGTTCTGCATGATCACGCTGGTTCAGCCGGTCTATGATGTTGTTTTTGACCGCGCGGAGAGTTTTCCTTACTGGTTCGGATTTATTGCCCTGATGTCGGGTACTGGCAGCTTGATCAATGCGTCGGTCGTGGTCCGGATCGGGATGCGCCGCATGGTGACATGGGCCTTGTGTAGCCAGATCATCTTGGCAAGCATCATGCTACTGCTCGGAACGCTGGATTTGGCTCTGACCGCCAATTTCGGCCTGTTTATCGCCTGGCAAACCAGCGTTTTCTTTATGGCTGGCCTCACCATGGGCAACCTCAATGCTATGGCAATGGAACCAATGGGTCATATTGCGGGTATGGCGGCTTCGGTCATCGGTGCCATTTCCACAGTCTGCGCGGCGCTGATCGCCGCACCTGTTGGACTGTTGTTTGACGGGTCGATCGTGCCGTTGACCGCAGCAATTTTGTTGATGTCCATCGGCGGCTTTGGGCTAATGCTGCATATGGCGCGCGTTGAGAACCGAGTGGCCGCTGAGTAAACCACAGATCAGCTAATCCTGAAAAATAAAGCCTTTCCAATTCGTTGGAGGGGCTTGTTCATTTAAAGCTGTTGGGCCAATCAGTCGGTCTTGGCGTTCGCCCTGGCTCTCTTCTTTTCTGCAACGACCTTTTCCGCCAGATCCCGTGCAATCGCAAAGGTCCCTTTGATCTTGTCGCTATCTTTCTTCCAATCACGGCGCACGACGATCTTGTTGTCCTTTACCTTGGCCAACCCATCCTGCGCCTGAATAAACTCCACCAACCCTTGTGGCGAGGCGAATTTGTCGTTGTGGAACTGAATGGTTGCGCCCTTCGGGCCACCGTCTAGCTTGGCGATACCGGCCCGTTTACACATGCCCTTGATGCGTACCACCAACATCAGCGTATTGACCTCTTTTGGCAGCGGGCCAAATCTGTCGATCAGTTCAGCGGCAAAGCCCTCAAGCTCAACTTTGGTGGTAAGATCGGAAAGACGTCGATAGAGACCAAGGCGCACGTCTAGATCTGGTACGTAGTTCTCAGGGATCAGGACCGGCACGCCGAGATTTATCTGCGGTGCCCATTGATCATCGCCGCCGGTCAGCCCTTCCAACTCGCCGGATTTGATCTTGGCAATCGCCTCCTCCAACATGGATTGATACAGCTCATATCCGACATCGCGCATCTGGCCGGATTGTTCCTCACCCAGCAGATTGCCTGCCCCGCGAATATCAAGATCCTGTGTAGCCAATGAGAACCCGGCCCCAAGCGTATCAAGCGACCCAAGCACCCGAAGACGTTTCTCAGCACCCGCTGTCAGGCGCACGCGTGGCTTGGTGGTAAGATAGGCATAGGCGCGGGTCTTGGAGCGGCCCACACGTCCCCTGATTTGATAAAGCTGTGCGAGGCCGAACATATCGGCCCGATGCACGACCATCGTATTCGCCGTCGGAATGTCGAGACCAGATTCCACGATGGTTGTGGCCAGCAAAACGTCAAACTTACCATCGTAAAAGGCGTTCATCCGGTCATCCAGATCACCAGCAGCCAACTGGCCATGGGCCACGACATAGTTGAGTTCTGGTAGCTGCTCTTTCAGAAAGGCTTCGACGTCCGGCAGGTCAGTAATGCGCGGGACGACGTAAAAACTTTGCCCGCCGCGATAATGTTCGCGCAACAGCGCCTCACGGACGGTCACGGAATCAAATTCGCTCACATAGGTGCGGATCGCAAGCCGGTCGACGGGCGGTGTACCAATGATCGACAAATCCCGCACCCCGGTAAGGCTCAGCTGCAAAGTCCGCGGGATCGGAGTAGCGGTCAGCGTCAACACGTGAATATCACTGCGCATCTGCTTCAACCGCTCTTTGTGCGCGACCCCGAAATGCTGCTCTTCATCGATGATCAAGAGGCCAAGGTTCTGGAAGCGCACCGATTTTGCCAAAAGCGCATGTGTGCCAACCACAATATCAATCGTGCCCTTTGCCATGCCTTCGCGTGTTTTTGCGGCCTCTTTCGCGCCAATAAAGCGAGACAACTGCCTGACTTCCATGGGGAAACCACGGAAACGTTGAGCAAAGGCAGCTGCGTGCTGACGTGCCAGCAGCGTGGTCGGTGCAACGATCGCAACCTGCACGCCAGACATTGCCGCGATGAAGGCTGCACGCATGGCAACCTCGGTCTTACCAAAGCCCACATCGCCACAAATCAGCCTGTCCATCGGAGATCCCGACTGTAGATCCGACATCACCTCTTCGATAGCGCGCAGCTGATCATCGGTTTCTTGATACGGGAACCGCGCAGAGAATTCCTCCCAGGCGTGAGGCGGCGGATCCATCATGGGCGCTTTGCGAAGCGCGCGTTCAGCAGCGACCCGGATCAGCCGGTCCGCCATCTCGCGGATGCGCTCTTTCAGCTTGGCTTTCTTTGCCTGCCAGGCACCGCCACCCAGCCGATCCAAAAGTCCCTCGTCATGCCCGTATTTTGACAGCAGCTCGATGTTCTCGACCGGCAGATACAGTTTTGACTGTTCGGCATATTCCAGCAGAATGCATTCATGCGCCGCCCCTGCGGCAGTCACGACTTCCAGCCCCTTGTAACGGCCAATCCCGTGATCGACATGCACGACCAGATCGCCGGGGCTCAAGGATTGAGTTTCAGTCAGGAAGTTCTCAGCCTTGCGGCGTTTTTTCGGAGCACGGATCAACCGATCTCCCAGCACATCCTGTTCTGAAATCACTGTCAGATCGTCGGCTTCGAACCCATGCTCCAGTGCCCAAACTGCCAGATGCAGGCCCGATTTTCCAATCCGCGTTCCATCCCGGATGGCGATCACCTCAGCGAGGCCTTCATCCTCGATCAGACCAGTCAATCGCTCGCGCGCACCTTCTGAATAAGAGGCAACCACAACCGGGCCCAACTGCATTCGCGTCTTAATATGATCGGCCAGAGTTTTGAAAAGGCTTACATTTTCCAGCTGTCTTTCGGGAGAAAAATTGCGGCCGATACGACCACCTGCATCAATCACACCGGGTCCGCTGGCCTGTGGCAAAGGATGGAAGCGGATCACGCGGTGATCGCTAATCGCGGCCTCCCAGCCAGCATCATCCAGATAAAGCAATTCCGGTGGCACCGGTTTATAGACAGTGTCGATCCGGCCCTTTTGCGTCATTGCAATCTTGCGGGTTTCATATTGATCAACAATGCTATCCCAGCGCGCCAACCGCGCCGGTGTCACCTGATCATCCAGCGTCACAGTAGCAGTCGGCAGATAGTCGAATAGTGTTTCCAGCTGATCGTGAAAGAACGGAAGCCAGTGTTCAATCCCTTGGTACTTCCGCCCCGCCGATACCGCCTCGTACAGAGGATCATCTGTGCCTGCTGCACCAAATTCAATCCGGTAGTTCTGACGAAACCTTGTCACGGCGGCCTCATCAAGGATCACCTCGGACACCGGCGCCAGTTCGATCAAACTCAGCTTTTCTGTGGTGCGCTGAGTCGCAGGATCAAACCGACGTGCGCCGTCCAGAACATCTCCAAACAAATCAAGGCGAACCGGGCCACTCTGTCCCGGCGGATAGATATCGATAATCCCGCCACGGACCGCGAAATCACCCGGTTCCATCACCGTCGGGCTTTTGGTGAAACCCATCCGTGTCAGATAACCACGCAACGCGTTTTCATCGATGCGGCGGTCCACCTCCGCAGTAAAGGCCGCGTCTTTCAGTATCTGTCGCGCAGGCACCCGCTGGGTGGCCGCATTAAGTGTCGTAAGCAGGACAAATTGACCCGGCATCTGGTGCACCAAGGCAGCCAGTGTCGCCATACGCGCCGCCGCAATATCCGCATTCGGTGACACACGATCATACGGCAGGCAATCCCAGCCGGGAAAGCTGATCACCGGCATCTCCGGCGCAAAGAAAGCCAGCGCGGCACGCATCGCCTCCATGCGCTTGTCATCACGCGCCACATGGACAACCGGAACGCTACTTTTGGCGGCCTCTTTCAGGATCAGCCGCGCATCAAAACCTTCTGGTGCGCCGCCCGCAGTGATCGACTGTTGCGCCATTCTTGCGTCTCTCTTTCGTCGTCTGCCCGCAGGCAATTAGCCAAAGAACCCTATTTGCAGGTTCTGATACATGCCCCAAAGTGCAGTGACAAAAATCGACACCATACCAACCAACTGGATGAAGAAGCGGCTCAAGGTCAATCGCCGGATCAGAGTTTCTCCAACCAGATCGTCACGGTAGATATGGCGCGCTGAATTAAGATTAATTAGTCCGACAAAACTCATAGGGAAGGCCAGTAGAAACACACCCTGTGCAAATTCGATATCATAGTAGAAACCCAACATACCCAACATCGCCAGAACGAAACAGGCGATACCCAGCACCCAATGGCCCGAAACCTCAGTGATATACATCATCCGGTTTACATTGACGCGCGCAATCGCTTCCAGATCAAGCTGCGCCTGCCCGCCCTGCCTGCGTGCGCGATAAACCATATCAAACGGAACGCCCATCACCCAATGGCTGGCAGAGGACCAGACAACCGCCAGTGCGATCCAGTACCACAGGTTGGAAAAAGACCGCAGATCAATTAGCTCAGTCAAAGTATGAAACAGATCCACTCGGTGGCCCTTCTCTCTTCCGGTCTTTGCGCCCCTATATCCCCTGCGTTGCTGCCTTGCACAAGGGGGGGCTCTGCCTGCTTAGGCCAGACGGCCAATGGCGCGGCGAATCTGTCACTTGTCGCCACTGCTGTTCCATGGCACGCAAGAGGCTAAACGCGATTACTGACAAGATCGCGACCATGATCTGCGAGGACCCGATGAAGCCGACCGTCGCCCCTTTCCCTGCCGCGCGCCCGCGCCGACTGCGCAGCACCGCTGCGCTGCGCAATCTGGTACGCGAAAACACCTTAGCCAGTGATGATCTGATCTGGCCGGTCTTTGTACGTGACGGCGATGGCATCGAAGAGCCGATCGCCTCGATGCCCGGTGTCACAAGGCGCAGCATCGATAAAGTTGTCGAGGCCGCGGTTGAGGCTCAAGCCTTGGGCATCCCGGCCATCTGCCTCTTTCCCTATACAGATCAGACGCTCAAGACCGAAGATTGTGCAGAGGCATGGAGCGCGGACAATCTGGTCAACCGCGCCATTCGCGCGATCAAGTCCGCTGCACCCGATATCGCTGTAATGACTGATGTCGCCTTGGATCCCTACAATATTAACGGCCACGATGGCTACGTCGTGGATGGCGAAATTATCAACGATGAAACCGTCGAGGCATTGGTCAAGATGACCATAGCGCAGGCCGATGCAGGCGCTGATATCATCGGCCCCTCTGACATGATGGATGGCCGGATTGCTGCGATGCGAAGCGCTTTGGAGACGGCAGGCCATCGCAATGTTACCATCCTGTCCTATGCGGCTAAATATGCCTCTGCCTACTACGGACCATTCCGCGACGCGGTCGGGGCCTCCGGTGCGTTGAAAGGTGATAAGAAAACCTACCAGATGGACCCTGGCAACAGCGACGAAGCACTGCGGATGATAGAGCGAGATCTGAACGAGGGCGCCGATATGGTCATGATCAAACCTGGTCTTGCCTATCTCGATATCTGTCAGCGGGTGAAATCCACCTTCGGCACGCCGACCTTCGCGTATCAGGTCTCCGGCGAATACGCGATGATTGAGGCGGCAGCCCAGAACGGCTGGATCGACGGCGAACGCATCATGTTGGAGAGCCTGATGGCCTTCAAACGTGCTGGTTGTGATGGCGTATTGACCTACTACGCCCCGGCCGCTGCACGGCTACTGAATAGCTGATGCCCCGAGCATAGTGAAACCGCCACAGGAATGTCTTTGCTACGAAGAAGCCCACGTGAAATCACGGCAAATTGCAGGCAGGAAGCCGCTGATAGCTGCTGCCAAAGTGATGACAGGCAGCAGCTTTCCGCGTATACCAACATCCAGAGCCAGAGAACTGGCCGCATATAAACAGTGACAGGCCGATATTATAGCCCCTTACGGCTCCGGCCCCAGAAAACAGGCAACCAAGATGAGCAGCTCTTATTCTTCCCGTTTAACCCGGCGCGGTTTTGCGCTTGGTGCTTTGGCCGGTGCAGGCGTAACAGCCGCATGTGGCAATGGCATTGGCAACAGCAATGCACCAAAAATTGATGCCCGCGTCGATGCCACACTGAGCCAGATGTACAGTCAGTATCCCGGCGCCGTTACTCTCGCTGAGAAGTCCACCGGGATGCTGGTGATTCCACTGGTGACAGAAGCCGGCTTCCTTGTCGGTGGCGCATTCGGGCGTGGCGCGTTGCGCATTGATGGCGCAACTGTCGACTATTATTCAACAGTCAAAGGCAACGCTGGCCTGCAAATCGGCGCACAGCAATACGCCCATGTGCTGTTTTTCATGACGCAAGACGCGCTCTCGAACTTCCGCCGCTCCTCTGGCTGGGCCGCAGGTGCCGATCTGGAATATGTGATCCGCGACGAAGGCGACTCGCTGGCCGCCGATACCAACACACTGAATAGTCCGATATTGGCCGCAGTCTTTGGTCAGGCTGGTTTGCGCCTCGGAGCCACGTTGGAGGGCACCAAATATACTCGTATCATTCCCTGATACGCGGTATTTCTACAGCGATGCGCCTCGGCATCTTGTCCGGGCGCATCATATTCTGTTTCCTCTTCCATCACATATCGCTGCTAGACGCATGGCCTTTCCTGATGGAAAGGCCATTTTCGCATCCTCTTAATCAAATGCTTTCAGGCGCTTAAACAAGCTCGAAGTATCCCAGCGCCCCCCGCCCATTTTCTGCACATCTTTGTAGAATTGGTCGACCAACGCGGTGACCGGCAGGCTGGCTCCGGTTTCATCCGCAGCATCAAGGCAAATGCCCAGATCCTTGCGCATCCAGTCAACCGCGAACCCATGCTCAAAGTGATCATCCAGCATTGTCTCATGCCGGTTAGCCATCTGCCAGCTGCCTGCGGCCCCTTGGCTGATCACCTCAACCACTGCGCGCCCGTCCAAACCGGCCTTATCTGCAAAATGCAGTGCTTCGCTCAGGCCCTGAACCAATCCGGCAATCGCAATCTGATTGCACATCTTGGTCATCTGGCCCGCACCGCTATCACCGATCCGGCGGCAAATACGTGCATATGCACCGATGATGGGTTCCGCCTTGTCATAGGCAGCCTGGTCACCTCCACACATCACAGACAGAACCCCATTCTCTGCACCTGCCTGACCACCTGAAATCGGTGCATCTACAAACGACAGTCCCTGCTCAGCAGCAGCGGCGCCCAATTCTCGGGTTACCCTGGCCGACACGGTGGTATGGTCCACAAAGATCGCGCCCACGTCCATGCCGCCGAACGCACCGCCGTCGCCAAGGCAGACCGAGCGCAAATCATCATCATTTCCAACGCAAGCCATAACAAACTCTGCGCCTGCTGCCGCCTCGCGCGGAGTGATGGCCGCACTGCCACCATGTTCTTTCGCCCAGGCCTCCGCCTTGGCCGCAGTTCGGTTATATACTGTGACCTCATGTCCAGCGGCCGCCAAATGGCCCGCCATCGGATAGCCCATCACTCCCAAACCCAAGAATGCAATCTTTGCCATCTGCTTTCCCCCAGATACGTCTTGTCCTATGTTGGCGCCACCCTAGCAGCCGCGCCGCCCGGCGCAATCTACAAGGGCAAGAAACAGCGCCATATCCGGGCCAATAACGTCAAAAACTGAGGAAACGCACCGCCGATGGGACTTCTCTTTCGCTGGCTTCTGCGCATCGCCGCCGCTTTGATTCTGCTTCTGGTTATGGGGCTTGGTCTGATCTATTTCCTCGCTGCGCAATCGCTGCCCGACTACAACAAGGAAATCACCTTACCCGGTCTCCTCGCTCCGGTTGAGATCGTGCGCGACAATGCCAATGTTCCGCATATTTTTGGCAGCTACGGCGCAAGTGATGAAGATGTTTATTTTGGCCTTGGATATGCCCATGCGCAGGACCGTCTGTGGCAGATGACCACGATGCGCCGCGCCGCCATGGGACGCCTGTCCGAGGTTTTTGGCAGCCGCACCGTACAGGTCGACACGCTGATCCGGCGGCTTGATATCTATCGTTTGGCACAACAGTCTGTCTCATCTCAAACACCGGATACCTTGACCGCTCTGCGCGCATATTCTGCTGGTGTGAATGCCCGTTTGCAAGAGATCAACGAAGACGCTCTGGGGCGCGGTGCTCCTGAAATGTTCTTGTTCAACGTGCCTATGGCCCCGTGGCAGCCCGCTGACAGCATCGCCGTGATGAAGTTGATGGGCTTGAAACTTTCGAGCCACATGAAGGAAGAAATCCTGCGGGCCCGTACATCACTTGCCCTGCCAGATCCCGACCGTTTGCAGGACATTTTACCCGACGCCCCCGGCAAAGCCATCACAGCCCTCCCAGAATATGCAACGCTTTTTCCGCAGTTACCACGCCATGCCAGCGCCAGCACAGACACCAGCCAGAACACGCTGTTCATGCCCGTGGCTGCGCGTGGTTTGGCAGGAGCATCCAACGCCTGGGCCGCGGCGCCCAGCCGTTCGGCAGCGGGCGGCACACTACTGGCGAATGATCCCCATCTGGAGCTGACCGCGCCGGGTGTTTGGTATCTGGCACGTCTGGAATTAGGCACAGGCGGCGTGATCGGTGCTACCATTCCGGGCATTCCTGCCGTTATCTCGGGCCGCTCTGACATGTTGGGGTGGGGTGTGACCTCCTCCTATATGGACGATCAGGACCTGTTTATAGAACAGCTGAACCCCACCAACCCTGAGGAATACAAGACAGCAGATGGCTACAAGCGGTTTACCAGCAGGCCGTCGATCATCAACATCAAGGATGAAACTCCGGTTACCCTAACCCTGCGCTGGACTGAGAACGGCCCGGTACTGCCACACACCATGTTTGATCTCGCCTCAGTGACGCCTGCAGGCCATGTTGTGAGTCTCGGCTGGACCGGCCTAAGCGCCGAGGACACATCGATTAGTGCTGCACTTGAAATGATGCGTGCCACAACCGTCGAAGATGCGATTGCGATCAGCGAAGACTATATCGCACCTTCCCAGAACCTTACCCTTGCCGACAAAGCCACCGTGGCGCTGAAAACTGTTGGTGCAATGCCAAAGCGTGACGCCCGGCACCAGAGTCAGGGCCGCATGCCAAGTCAGGGCTGGCGCCGCGAAAACCAATGGCAAGGTCGCGTGCCCTTTGCTGCCAACCCGGAATTCGTCTCCCCTATCGGTGGCATTCTGGGCAACACCAATAACAAGCTGCTAGACCGGCCGTTCCCCAACCACGTCTCATATTCCTGGGGAGATACCCAGCGGATCAATCGTTGGCGTAAACTGATGCAAGATCGCCAGGTACACACCCGAGACAGCTTTATCGAGGCGCAGCAGGACACCGTGTCCTACACGGCCCGCACATTGCTGCCATTGATTGGGGCGGACCTTTGGTTCACCGGTGAAGCCGCACCGGAAGGCACGCGCGAAAGGCAACGCCAGATCGCTCTCTCGCTGTTGTCCGGGTGGAATGGTGAGATGAACGAACATCTTCCGGAGCCGTTGATTTATGCGGCTTGGGTTAGAGCTTTGCAAAAACGCTTGATCGAAGACGATTTGGGGCCGCTCGCCACTGAGTTTCAGCAGGTCGATCCCTTGTTCCTTGAGCGTGTATTCCGCGATATCGAAGGCGCATCAGTTTGGTGCGACATCCGTCAAAGTGCGCCCTCCGAAACCTGCACAGAACTGGCGCGCCTAGCATTGGATGATGCCCTGATCTGGATCGAAGAGACTTATGGTACAGCCTTGGAATCCTTACGCTGGGGCGATGCACATCAGGCCACTCAGAACCATGAGGTGCTGGGCGACGTGCCATTGCTGCGCGTTTTTGTGAACATTCGCCAATCTACCAGTGGCGGTGATGATACACTGCAGCGCGGGCGCACGTCAGGAAGAGGTGAACACCCGTTCCGTAATGTCCATGCCGCCGGCTATCGCGGGGTTTATGATTTCGCAGATCCTGACAGTTCAGTCTTCATTATCGCCACTGGCCAATCGGGACATTTCCTGTCGCGTTACTACGACGACATGTCTCAGCTTTGGCGGCGCGGCGAATATATACCCATGTCGCTGGACGAGGACCTCGCCCGCGCTGCGGCTGTCGGCGTTACGCGACTGATCCCATCAGCGACCGCAGAATGACAACATTCATCGCCGCAAGATAAGCGGCTAACAACAAAAAAAAACCCGCGACCAGATTGGCAGCGGGGTCTTTCTTACTCAGTATCTAGCAAATATCACAATGCGCGGAAGCGGTTCTTCTGCGTTTCAGTCCAAAGAACAGTCAGCTCAAACCCGGTTTCAGTCTGGGCCTCGCTTTGCACAACATCCTGCTCAAACAGCCAAGCCCGTTGCTTGCCTTGCGCAAATGTCAGAGTGATTTCGTCCTCATGACGGATAAGTCGCAGCTGCCCCGTGATATCGGCAAGAAGACCTTCTAGCCCCTCACCGCTGATCGCAGAGATGGCATGTATGCCCTCTTCGCGTTCTGAGCGTTGGCGGCGCGCTTCGGCCTCTTCCTCATCCAGAAGATCAAGCTTGTTCCAAACCTCCAGCCTTGCCCGGCTGTCATCCACCCCCAATGAGGTCAGAATACTCTCGACGTCCGCAGCTTGATTTTGGGTTTCGTCGTGGCTGATGTCACGCACATGCACGACCACATCCGCAGCCAGAACCTCTTCCAGCGTGGCGCGGAAGGATGCGACCAATTCAGTCGGCAAGTCAGAGATGAAACCAACGGTGTCCGATAGAATAATCTCCGGACCGTCCGGTAATTGCACCCGCCGCATGGTCGGATCCAAGGTTGCAAACAGCATGTCCTTGGCCATAACCTCGGCACCGGTCAACCGATTGAATAATGTGGACTTTCCAGCGTTCGTATAGCCCACAAGTGCCACAATAGGATATGGAATCTTGGCCCGAGCAGCCCGATGCAACGTCCGGGTCTTCACCACCTTGTCCAACTGGCGGCGCAGCCGTACCAATTGCTCATCGATCGCACGCCGGTCAGCCTCGATCTGGGTTTCACCGGGACCGCCAACAAAACCGAGCCCGCCACGCTGACGTTCCAAGTGGGTCCAGGCTCGTACAAGGCGGGTACGCTGATAGCTCAACGCAGCCATTTCAACCTGCAACACGCCCTCACGGGTACGCGCTCGGTCCGAGAAGATCTCAAGGATCAGCCCGGTCCGGTCAAGTATCTTAACTTTCCAGGCCTTTTCCAGATTTCGCTGCTGAACCGGCGATACCGGGCCGTCGATCAGAACCAACTCCACCTCATTGTTGTGAAATTGGGTCTTCAACTCTTCGATTTTACCCGATCCAAACAACATTCCCGCATGCGCCTTAGGCAGGCGCACCACATCGGAACCGATTACGTCAATATCGGGCAAAGCACGCGCCAGTGATACGCCTTCAGCGAGGGCGGACACAGGATCGCGGCGGTCGCGGTCAGATTTGATATCGGGATGCACCACCCATGCGCGGGTGGGCGTCCGGTCATGCTCCATCAAGAGGCGTCTTCACCTTCATAGAGGCTGATCGGCTGAGCAGGCATAATTGTAGAAATAGCGTGTTTATAGACCAGCTGCGACTGCCCGTCCCGACGCAGCAGGACACAGAAATTGTCAAACCAAGTAATCACGCCCTGCAACTTAACACCGTTGATCAAAAAGATGGTGACCGGAACCTTGGTTTTACGAACGTGGTTCAGGAAGGCATCCTGAAGATTCTGTCTGTCCGAAGCCATTATTATTTTCTCGCCTTTGTTCTTGTCGCGCTGCGGACCAGCGCCCTGTTAATGAATACTATGAACGCAGATAATCGGAGTTTCCACCCGAAAATTACTCACACAGCGTTCAGGGTAACCATGATTGATCAACTGCGCCAGAGGTTTGGTGTCATCAAGGCAATGATCGCCAATGTTTCCAGCCGTCCCAAAACCATGGCAAAGCATAGGATCAGTTTTGCGGTGGCTGTCAGATGGATCAGCGCAATTGGCTCCGCGCCCGCAATTTCTGTCAGAGGGCCTGTTGTAGAGAGGGTCGCGATGGTCAGAATCAACGCCTGTTCAAAATCAGATCCGACCGCAGCCAGGCTGATGCTGATCACCGCCAAAGACAGCGCAAACAGCATAAAGAACACCCAAGCGACGAAGGCGCCATTGCGTTGCAGGCGCCTGTTACCCTTGCCTTCGTTGCTGACGGATGAGGGATGAACCAAGCGCTCCATCTCTCGCAAGCCATTGAGGTAAAGCGCATAAACACGCAGCAACTTGACACCACCGGCGGTCGTCGCCACCCCGCCGCCAATCACCGCCAACCCCAACAGGATCATACCGGGGGTGTCTAGTCCGGACCACTGCCGCGCGGTCTCCCAGTCGGCACTTTCAAATCCGGTCGTCGACAAAAACGACAACACAGTAAAGGTCGCGCCCCACCACGATTGCAGCCCCTGCATCAGGTCACTGGTGGTCGCGACTTCAAAGCTGGCGATCCAATGACGCACGAACAGCAGCAAAGGGATGCCAAAAACGATCAACAGGCCAATACGAAACTCCGGGTCACGGTCCAGTCGGCTATGCCCACTGGTCACCGTATCAGTGGAAAAGGTCAGTCGTGACAGGGCAAAAAACATGAAAAGGAACATCACCATTTCCCCCGCAATACCACTGCTGCCATTCTCAATGCCCCCAACCGCCGAGATCCCGGAGGTTGCCAAAACAGACATGGCATGCCCAAGGGCGACCAAAGCGGACTCACCTGTGACGATCAGTAGGATCCACAACACCAGCGTCAGCCCGGCATAAAGCGGCGCAAGCGTCTGGGTTACCACCACCAGTTTGCGACGCGGATCAGCGCGCTGCATATGAAGCGGTGTCTCGGTGCCGCGCCCCGGCTCGCCCCGCGCTGTGACTTCAAAACCGCCCAGTGACAGTGGTGCCAAAATGGCCGAGGCTGCAACCCACATTAGCAGCCCTCCCAACCAGCCCACAATGGCACGCCAAAGATGCACACTGGGTGGCAGGCGGCTCGGATCAGAGAAAACATCCGCACCCGTTGTGGTAATGGCGCCGACCATGTCGAAATAGGCATTGAGATAGCTGGTATTGCCCAAAGTGTCGTGCATCGGCATTGCGAGAAACACTGGCAGGACCGCAAAGCTCGCCAGAAGCGAGGTTAGCTGGCCCGGCATGCTGTAGCGCGGCACCCGGTTGCCCATCGACAACCCCACCAGCACAACGACCATCAGGCCGACCACACCAGAATAGAAGAAACTGCGCGAGGTTTGGTGATCATCGAGCATCAGCGCATGTATCGCGGGCACCCACATCGCCAGCGCCGCCACCGTAAGTATCAGCAGAAACAACGGCAAACGCAGAATGCCACGCGCCTTTTCCTGCCTCTGGCGGCGTTGGCGCGGCATCTTAGAAGAAGTCAATCGAGACCTGCATCAGGCGCTCGACTTCGGGGACATCTGCCGCCATGGCAAACAGTGCAATGACGTCGCCTTCCTCAATGCGCATGCCGCCTGTCGGGCGCATGACAACGCCGCTCTTGCTGACGGCCCCAACCAGCACGCCTTCGGGAAAATCAATGTCTCTGATCATGTGCCCTGCCATGGGAGATGTGGACATGACTTCGGCCTCGATTACTTCGGCCTCGGCATCTCCGATGGAATAAACCTGTCGTACCCGGCCATAGCGGATGTGGCGCAAGATCGAGCTAACGGTGGTAGCGCGCGGATTGATATAGGCGTCGATCCCAAGTGGCGCCATCAACGGCACCAACGTCGGATCATTGATCAATGCAATTGCGAGCGGACATCCTTCGGCTTTTGCCCGCACCGCAGCCAGCATATTGACTTTGTCGTCGTCGGTAACCGCAAGCATTGCATCAGCACGATCAATACCGGCTTCAATCATCAGGCTGCGATCAAGGCCATCGCCATTCAAAACAATCGTCCGCTCTAAGGTCTCAGCAGCGCGTTCGGCGCATTGCCGGTTGCGTTCAATCATCTTAGCACGGGTTCGCCCGGTTCGGGTCTCCAATGCCTTGGCGACTTCCAGACCAACATTTCCGCCGCCAACGATAACAACGCGATCTTGCCTTTTCTGTTGCTTACCAAAGACTTCTATGGTTCGGCTCACGTCGTCAACATGGGCAAATACATACGCGCTGTCGCCTACGAACAGCTGATCACCCGGCTCCGGAGCAAACAGGCTGCCATCGCGGCGAATGCCAACGACAATCGCCCGTAAGGTGGAAAACAGATCAGTCAGTTGGCGCAGCGGCGTGTTAACGACCGGGCAGTCCTCGTCAATATGCACCCCGAGGAGCTGCGCTCCGCCGTCCATAAACATCTCAGTATCAAAAGCAGCTGGCGCTGAAAGGCGTTGCATCGCCGCCGCTGCGACCTCGCGCTCAGGGCTGATCACAACATCAATCGGCAGGTGATCACGACGGTAGAGATCGGAATAGATCGCTTCAAGATAGCTCTTGGAACGCAGTCGCGCGATCTTGCGCTGGATCGAGAACACCGAATGCGCCACCTGACAGGTGACCATATTCACCTCGTCCGAATGGGTGGCGGCAATGATCATATCGGCGTCGCGTGCACCGGCTCTTGTCAGCACATCGGGATATGAAGCAAAACCCGCAATCCCTTGAACATCAAGCGTATCCGTCGCTCGCCGCACCAGATCGGGGTTGTTATCGACCACTGTTACGTCATTGTGCTCACCCGACAAGTGGCGGGCAATTTGCCAGCCGACCTGACCTGCGCCACAGATAATAACCTTCATGTGTATGTCCCTCAGGGCGCTGATGCGCGAAATCGCGCGTTTTGAATGACAGAAGCCGTTGGAACGGTCAATTCAATTGTCTCAACACGAATTCTCCGCCACTATCGAAGGATGTCCACAAAAAATCATATGCTTGCTGCGCTGCTACTGACATCCGGACTTGCTGCATGTGGCCCGGTTCCAGTCTATTACCGTGCCGGTGCCGATGTGGCCCAGCGGGACGCTGACCTGCTAACCTGTGAGGTTAATGCCTTACGTGACGCACCTGTGGCCAATCAAATCCGCCAGAACCCACCAATCTACCGTCCGGGTCGCGAAATTTGCCGCAATGGACGCTGTTATCACCAGTCTGGCTATTGGGAGGACGGCAACATCTACACGGTGGATGTAAATGCAGATCTGCGTAAACGAGTGGAACAAACCTGCATGGCCCAAAAAGGCTATCAAAGCGTCGCGGTCAACCGATGCCCGCAGTCTGTCGCAAATACAGTCGGCGCGCCGCGTGCTACAGCGCTGCCGGTGCTTGATGAAAACAGCTGTGCAATCACACGACGTGGTCAGTCACCACAGATCGTGGCAACCACACCCTGATTGCCCAAGCTGCATCAACGATCTCGCTCAAGCATCTGATTTCAAATAATATACTTATTTCATATGGCTCATTCAGGCCATATCATCTTCGGTCTCTTTCTCTACATGTGCAATCCGTGCGCCTGCTTTGTTTGAGGTCACAACCCCCAGCGATTTCAGTTTACGGTGCAAAGCCGAGCGCTCCATGCCGACAAAAGACGCAGTGCGGCTGATATTGCCACCAAATCGGTTGATTTGGGTCAACAGATATTCGCGCTCAAACGCCTCGCGTGCCTCGCGCAGCGGCAACGTCGCCAACGCGCCAGACAGCACGACACGGCTCTGATCCTCAATCGGTTCTTCTTCGCGCGGCAGATCTTTGGGCTCTATCGGGCCCGTGCTTTCACCAAGGATTAGAACACGTTCCACCATGTTCTTCAGCTGGCGCACATTCCCCGGCCATAGCATCGTTTGCATCAAAGCCACGGCATCCTCACTCAGCTTACGCATGGGCAGGCCCTGGCTCTCGTTGAAATGAGCAATGAAATAATCTGCGAGCAGCGGAATATCTTCGCGACGATCTGCCAGCGACGGCACCGGGATCGGTACCACGTTCAAGCGGTGATATAGCTCCTGACGAAACCGGTCTGCCTCAATCTCGCGCTCCAAGTCTCTGTTCGTCGCGGATATTACCCGCAGATCGACACGCACCATGTCAGCGCCACCAACCCGTTGGAACTGCTGGTCAACCAGAACTCGCAGGATTTTGGACTGGGTGCCCAGCGGCATATCTGCAACTTCATCAAAGAAGACAACGCCACCGTGTGCCTGTTCCAGCAATCCAGGTTCGACTCCGCGCTCGGCACTTTCTCGACCAAACAGCACCTCTTCCATCCGGTCCGGCTCGATACTGGCGCAGTTCACGGTGACAAAGGGGGCCGCGGCCCGGTTCGACTCCGTGTGGATATAGCGCGCTGCGATTTCTTTGCCGCTGCCTGCCGGCCCCGTCAGCATCACCCGTCCGTTGGATTTGGTTACTTTGTCCAGCTGTCCAACCAATGCGCGATACGCAGCTGACGCACCGATCATCTCGCTTACGCCGGAGTCTTTTCGCTTCAGATCCGTGTTCTCACGGCGCAGTTTCGAAGTCTCCATCGCACGTCGAATAACGACCAGCAACTGATCGATATTAAAAGGCTTTTCGATAAAGTCATAGGCGCCCTGTTTGATCGCAGCGACGGCAATTTCAATATTGCCATGACCAGAAATGATCACCACAGGGATCTCCGGGTTGTCCCGTTTCACCACCTTAAGGATATCGATTCCATCCATCTGGCTGTCTTTCAACCAGATATCGAGGATTAGAAGCGCGGGGGCTTCCTGATTGAGCGCTGCCATACATTCCTCGGAGCTGCCGGCTTTGCGCGTGGCATAGCCTTCGTCTTCAAGGATATCGGAAACCAGCTCACGGATGTCGCGTTCGTCGTCAACAATCAGAATGTCACTCATGTCAGACCTGCTTTCACTGTACTCTTTTGGGGTTCCGCCGCTTCATTTGCGGCAGGCAGGCGGATAACGGCCATAGCCCCATAATGGGACTGACCGTCAAACACAGGTGCATCTTCCAGCACCAGTGTTCCGCCATGTTCTTCGATGATTTTCTTGACGATTGGCAGGCCAAGACCAGTGCCTTCGTCGCGGGTGGTTACATAGGGTTCAAACAGACGAGCCCGGTCTTCTGGCAGACCGATTCCGTTGTCGGCAATGGTAACCTCATAGCCGGATTTTATTGCCCTGACATCAATACGGATTTCCGGATCCAGGCCCGGCACTCCACCTTTTTGCTTCAGGGTTTCAACCGCTTCTCCTGCGTTCTTGATCAGATTTGTGAGCGCCTGACCGATCATGGTGGCGTCCAGATCCGCTAACATCGGTTCTTTCGGCAGGTCGGCAACAATGCGCAGATCAGGCTGCCCCGCCTTCTGCAAGGTCACCGCTTCGCGCATCAGTGTGACAAGATCTTCTTCACGCCGCTCGGGTTCTGGCATGCGGGCGAACTTTGAGAACTCATCCACAATGCGGCGCAAGTCATTGGTTTGGCGAATAATCACATCCGTCATGGATTGCAGCAGATCGCTGTTTTCTTCGCCCAGTTTGGGAGCGAACTTACGCTTGATACGCTCCGCGCTCAGCTGAATTGGCGTCAGCGGGTTCTTGATCTCATGAGCGATTCGACGGGCGACATCCCCCCAGGCTGCCATCCGCTGCGCACTCACCAGATCAGTCACATCATCAAAAGCAACCACATAGCCTTCGAGCCGTCCCTCATCGGTACGACGCGGCGACATCCGCACCAGAAGGTTTTCCAATTGCCCCTGGCGGGTCACTTTGATTTCGCCCTGAACAACATCAGCGCCTGTTTCCGTCAGTTCCTGAAACAAGGGTCCAAATTCCGGCACCGCGACGGCCAAGGCTAGCAAATGGCGGTCGCCGCTCCACCCCAACAGGCTTTCAGCCGAGCGGTTCACAAAGGTGACACGGCCAGACGGGTCCAGCCCTACGACGCCAGATGTCACTGACATCAGAACAGAATCAAACAATCGACGGCGGCGTTCAATTTGATGAGTGTTTTCCAGCAAGGTATCGCGCTGCTCACGAAGCTCGAGCGTCATCTGATTGAAGTAGCGGCCCAATTGGGAAATCTCGTCATCGCCGTCTTCTTCTGGCACCTGCACATTCAAATTGCCCGCCCCGACACGGCGCGCAGCGATCGTCAGTCGACCAACCGGACGCGACAACCGCTCGGCAAACCACATCCCCAGCCACATCGCAGCAAGGATAAGGATCACCGCAAACCCAAGATAAAGAAGAACAAAGTCAAACAGCACGCGCCCGCGTTCGCTCTCCAACTGTTGGTAAAGATGCGCGGTCTCTTGCGTGTCATCCAACAAACTCAGTAACTCTCCATCCACATCGCGACTGACATAGAGGAAGCGATCAACAAATGCATCAAGCCGCACCAACGCACGCAGTTCGCTATTGTCCCAGTCCTGAACAAGGGTCACACCATCAAACGTCGCCGTGTTGATGTCGGCACTTTTGGGCTCTTCGAAATCAAACTCATACGACCGTTCGCCGCGGGCACGGATGCTCCCAGATCCATCAACGACATAGGCTTCCTGCAACCCGCGTTGGATCTGCAACTGGCCTTGTGTCAGGACTTGGCGCAGCTGTCCGTCACTGATGAAGAAATTGCGGCTGCGGCTGTTGTCGATATAGCGTGCAAGAGCAATTGCATCCTCAGAGAGATCACGCTGTTGCTGGCTCTGATAGGCCTCTGCTGCGGCCAGCGAACTGCCAACAACCTGGCGCACCCGGTCAGAGAACCAGCCCTCAAGCCCGACGTTCACGGTTAGCCCTGCGAACAAAGCCACAATCACCGTCGGGGTCAGCGCCAGAAAAGCGAACGCCCCGATCAGGCGCAGGTGCAACCGCGACCCTGCAGATTTGGCCCTCCGTGCCGCAATCAGCCGCCCAACCTGCGTCAGCACCAAGGCAGCAACTGCCAGCACGTAGATCAGATCAGCGAGTAGAATCAGCCGCAGAGACAGCGATGCGACCCCTTGCGAAAACGGGCCGATAATCAAAAATGTCGATAGTGCCAGCACAGGGCCAAGCACAACCAGCCCAAGCGCGCCGACATTGCGTGCTCTGCGGGTTCTGCGCCATCGGTCAAGAGCCGCAAAAGGCCCATATGCCGAGCGAAGATGTGACCTCTGCGCCACGTACTGCCCTCATTCTGATGTGCGACCATTCTGGTCGACCGCCATATATCGTGTTCATCACCAGCCGGAACGCTGATCTGTCACGGTTCTGTGGCGATATTACATCAGTTTGCGACGGCGTGTCACCTCTATATCAAGGTCTGTAATCTTCTTACGCAGGGTATTGCGGTTAATTCCTAGTAAATCAGCACATTTGGCCTGATTTCCACCAGTCATCGCGAGCGAAATTTCGATCAACGGCGTCTCGACCTCACGCATCAGGCGGGCATACAACCCGGGTGGCGGCAACATATCGCCATGCAGATCGAAGTATCGCTGCAAATGTCGCGCAACTGATTCCGAAAGCTTTTCGGAACTAAGCGCACCGCCGCCTGTGGCCACCGGTTCTCCGCCAGATTGCGCGCCCAGCGCGGCCCTGACTTCGTCAACCGTGATGTCTTCACTTCGGGCGGTCAACGCCAGACGCCGGACAACATTTTCCAGCTGTCGCACGTTGCCGGGCCAATTGAACTGCCGGAGCGGTTCTCGTGCGGCTTCCCCCAATTGGCGGTGTGGTGCACCTTCATTTTCGGCACGCATCAGGAAATGGGCGCAAAGGAGCGGGATGTCATCAACCCGCGCCCGCAACGCCGGTACCGGCAATTCCGTGCCACTGATCCGGTAGTAAAGATCCTGCCGCAGTTTCCCCGCCTCCATCGCAGCAGCAAGGTCTTGCTGGCTGGTAGCAATAAACCGGGGTAGCCGATCACCCGGCGCATCCATCATCCTCACAAGGCGGGCCTGAGCGTCCTCCGAGATATCCCCCAGTTCATCCAGCAACAATGTACCTCCACGCGCTTGGGACAGCAGCTGAGATGGCCCATCCAGAGAGGCAAGCTCTGCGGCTTCAGCGCGTACAAACGGCAATGTGCGGCGGTCTGACAGATCATGTATGGAGCGCGCTATCAGTGATTTCCCAGTGCCACTCTCGCCGGTGATCAGCAATGGAATATCCGTGTTCATCACCCGTGCGATCAACCGGTAAAGCGTCTGCATCACCTCTGTACGGCCCACCAGAGGCAGATCTTCGTGGCTTTCACCCTGCCTATCGTCAAGCCCACTTGCCCCGGCAGCCAGTGCACTGCTGCGCGCATGGCCCAGCGCCGTGCGTTTTTCTGCCAATGCCTTGGCCGTGCGTTTCATCAATTCAGGCAGATCAAAGGGTTTGGGTAGATAATCGTAGGCTTCAGCCTCTGCCGCCTTGATCGCAGTCATGATTGTGTTCTGCGCCGAGATCACAATCACTGGCAAGCCAGGCCGGTCATCCGCGATCTTCGGAAGCATTTCCAGCCCATTCCCGTCTGGCATCATCACATCGGAGATGACAACGTCGCCCTTGCCCTCGCCCACCCAGCGCATCAGCGTGGTGAGAGACGACGTCGCATGGACCTTGCACCCTGCGCGTGTCAGGGCCTGGGTCAAGACCGTGCGAATTGTACGATCGTCATCTGCGACCAAAACAGTACCGTCCATGATGTGCTACTCCTGCAATGAGGCGTTTGGAATTGGTGAGGGTCGCGGCGCAGAAGGCACACGCGATAGTGACAGGCGGAAAACGGTCTGGCCGGGCTCGGACGTGACCGAGATCCAGCCCTGATGATCGGCAATGATTTTGCTGACCAAAGCCAGTCCCAGCCCGGTGCCGTTCTCACGGCCCGATACAAAGGGGTCAAAGATATCGTCGCGGATCGCCTCAGGCAGGCCCGGGCCGTTATCAGAAATTTCTATCTGCAACGGCAACAGCTTGCCTGAGCCATCGCTGCGTCGCAGGCGGAAAGAATGCTCATAGAATGTGCGGATGCGAATGGTGCCGCCACCGGGATCAGCCGCTTCTGCCGCGTTCTTCAGCAGGTTCAGGACCACTTGCAACAGTTGGTCCCCATCGCCCCATGCCATCGGCAGCGAAGGGTCATAGTCTTCGAGAATGGTCATATGCGCGCCAAACCCCAACAGGGCCGACCTGCGCGCACGATCAAGAACGTCGTGTATGTTGACCTCCTGAAAGGCCGGGGTGGAGAGGTTACCGAATTGCTCGACCTGCTCCAGCAGTTTAACGATACGTCGGCTTTCACTAACGATCAGATCGGTTAGTTCCAGGTCATCGCCTGACAGCCCCATAGACACCAGCTGCGCCGCACCGGTAATCCCCGCCAATGGGTTCTTGATCTCATGGGCCAGCATCTCGGCCATACCGATGGCGGATTGTGCGGCAGATTTGGCCGAGTGGTTCTGCGTCAGCCGACCGGCCAGCTCACGCGGGGAAAGCAGGATGAGCATCTTGCCGTCAAACCCCTGTACCCGCGCCACCTGCACATTGCATTGCAGCGGCGCCCGCCCTGGTGCGCCTACATCAATATCATTCACGAACAGTGGCGTCCCGTTATCGCGCGCGCGCTCAACGGCCTCGTCAATCAGTGGTGCGATGATCACATGTTTCCAGATCGCCTTTCCCAAGAGCGCCTTGCGTGACGTATTTAGAAACCCCTCTCCAGCGGAGTTCACATCCGCGATCTTCGCCTCATGGTCGATGATAAAGGCCGGCACCGGTAACGATGCCCAGAGCGCACTATCGGTGCCGCTCCAGTCTTTTGGTGTTTCTGGCTCGGCGACATCCCGCGTCATGCTGCCTGCCCGCCCAGTTTTTCGGATGTGTCCAGAGCGCCTGATTTCCGATCCTCTGGTCCGGTGCTATCTGTCAGCGCATCTGGCAACAGGCACAGAACCGCCTTGGGAGCCTTGGCGGTCAGCACCTCACGGCGCAGGGCCGCCGGTGTGCCTGCTTCATCCATATACCAGCCCAGATGCTTTCGGGCGACCCGCAGCCCAAGATCCACGCCATAAAACGCTATCATCGCCTCGTAGTGGGCACTCACCATCTGAAGCAGATCATCGCCTTTGGGAATATTAGGCGCATTGCTGCCCCAGATGTCATGCGCCACCTCAGCCAGCAGCCAGGGTTTACCCTGTGCGCCACGGCCGATCATCACGCCGTCCGCTCGGGACTGGGCGAGCGCAGTTCTTGCCGTTGCCGTATCGGTGATATCCCCATTGGCAAGCAACGGAACGGTCAATGCGGATTTCACCGACGCTATGGCCTGCCAATCGGCACTGCCCTTGTAGAACTGGCAGCGGGTACGCCCATGGATCGTCACCATCTGAACCCCGGCCTCCTGGGCGCGATAGGCGACACTGGCCGCATTGAGACTGCCGTCATCCCAGCCAAGCCTCGTTTTCAACGTGACCGGAACCGAAACCGCAGCCACCACCGCTTCTATCAGAGACAACGCATGATCCGGCGTTTTCAACAAGGCGGAACCGGAATACCCATTGGTCACCTTCTTGGCCGGGCACCCCATATTGATATCAATCAGCTTGGCACCGCGGTCTGCAACCTGTCGTGCAGCCTCTGCCATCCAATAGGCATCCCGTCCGGCGATCTGAACGGCAGTGTTTTCCACATCAGCGCTCAACTCGGCGCGCTCCCGTACGCCGGGCTTGGCCTGCACCATTTCCTGACTGGCGACCATCTCGCTCACCATGAGCCCGACGCCAAAGCTACGCACCAGATCGCGGAATGGCCGATCGGTGATTCCGGCCATCGGCGCCAGCGCGATAGGTGGGGTCAGAGATGTAGATCCGAGAGTGAAGGACAACTGCCTAATCCTTGTGCATATGTAGCGTTTCTAGCCGAAGCAGCCTCTATGCGACAATCAAACCCCGGTAGACAAGGATGCATTCTTTGGCACTTGCCTAATTTTTAGGCATTTTAACTAGGGTGGCGACATGCCATTGCCTCGCCTTGCATCACCTCCTAAACAATTAGCACCCAATAAAGAGCCGCTCATGCCATCCGATCAGCAGCCACCGGCGCGCGCGCCCACCCCGACAGACCAGCCAGCACCCGCGCACCACGCGCATCATCAGACTGCCGCCTTGATTGTTGCTGCGGGCAGAGGCACCCGTGCGGGCGGCGGGCTGCCAAAACAATGGCGTCCTTTGGCGGGTCGCCGTGTCATCGACTGGACGCTCGATGCATTTCAGAACGCAGGGATTCATCGAATAGCGTTGGTTCTCTCGCCTGATGATACCGAAATCTGGCAGGAATTTACGACACGCGATGATCTGCTGCTGACCCATGGCGGGACCACGCGCGCGCAATCCGTGGCCAATGGGTTGGAGCTACTGGCCAATTGCGAGGTTAACCATGTCCTGATCCATGATGCCGCACGCCCCTGCGTCTCTTCGCGTGTGATACAGGATGTCGTGGCCGCGCTGGACACCCATTTGGCGGCTGCTCCCGCACTGGCCGTGACTGATGCGCTATGGCGTGGCAGCGATACCTTTGTCACGGGAACTGAGGATCGCACCGGTCTCTTCGCCGCTCAGACACCGCAGGGCTTTCACCTCGCGGAGATCCGTGCTGCACATCTACACCTAGCAAAAACGGGCGGTGACGCCGCCGATGATGTCGAGGTTGCGCGCGGTGCAGGGATTGACGTTGCCATCATTCCGGGCGACCCAGACAATATCAAAATCACCCGCCCGGAAGATTTCGACCGGGCAGCGCGCAATTTAGGGGGCGACATGGATGTAAGGCTTGGCAATGGCTACGATGTTCACCGGTTTGGACCGGGGAATGAGGTCGTGCTTTGTGGTGTGCCAGTGGCCCATGATCGCGGCCTTCAAGGGCACTCAGACGCCGACGTCGGCCTACACGCCATAACAGACGCGCTCTATGGCGCGCTGGCAGAAGGCGACATTGGCCGCCATTTCCCCCCATCTGACGATCAATGGAAGGGCGCTGCCAGCGACATCTTCCTGCGCCATGCGGCTGAGCTGGCGCGTTCCGAAGGCTATCAAATCTCAAATGTTGACTGCACACTGGTGTGCGAGTTTCCAAAGATTACCCCACACGCTGCCGCCATGCGCGCCGCCGTAGCTGATATCCTGTCGATTGATATTTCGCGTGTCTCCATAAAGGCGACCACATCTGAACGCCTCGGCTTTACTGGCCGCAGCGAAGGCATTGCAGCTATAGCTACAGCTTGTGTGGTGAAACCATGAAACAGCCACGCCTCGCCCTTCTTATCGGTACAGTCGGCGGTGTCGGTTATCTGCGTCCGGCGCCCGGCACCTGGGGCTCACTTGTAGCCCTTCCGCTGGCATTTGCATTGCATCAGCTTGGCGGCTTTCTTTTGTTGGCGCTTGCCACCGTTGTCTGCATGGTCGTGGGCGTCTGGGCTGCCGAGGCAATGACCCGCAACCGCGAGGACATGGATCCATCCGAGTTTGTATTGGATGAGGTCGCAGGCCAGTTCATAGCTCTCTGGGCTATTTCTTATCCAGCTTGGGCGCATGACATAGCCATTACTGCCCTCTGGCCCGGTTGGATCGCGGCCTTTGTGCTGTTTCGACTGTTCGACATCTGGAAACCCGGCCCCGTAGGCTGGGCCGACCGCCAGAAAGGCGCGACCGGTGTGATGATGGACGACATAATAGCGGGCATCCTTGCCGCAATCGGCGTTGCAGCCCTTGCCGGGTTCTCGCACGGTGTATTGGGTATGTGATCATGGATGTGGCAGAACTCATAGACGCGGCGCGTGCCCGAGGCGTGACCATTGCCACCGCAGAAAGCTGCACCGCCGGAATGATCGCGGCCGCTCTTACCGATATTCCGGGATCCTCAGCAGTTTTAGATCGGGGCTATGTTACCTACTCAAACCGCGCCAAACAGGAGATGCTCGGCGTACAAGAGGCCACTCTCGTCGCTGAAGGGGCTGTCAGCGAACACGTCGCAGTCGAGATGGCGGAGGGCGCACAAAGGCGCGCTCAAGTGGATATTGCCATCGCGGTCACAGGCATTGCTGGTCCCGGCGGATCCGAGCACAAACCCGAAGGCCGCGTTTGCTTTGCCGTCGCGCAGAAGTCCCGGCCCATCCAGGTCGAAACGATCGAATTCGGCCCATTGGGCAGAGACGGCATACGTTGTGCCACGCGCGACCATGCGTTGACACTGATCCGCAAGGCTATCGGCTCGGCCAAGGTCTGATCCACCCCTCTGACGCAAATGGCGAGCCATCTGCCGCTATTTCACATACCGTCCGAGAATTGAGCAGCGCGCCGCAATATGCGCCTACTTTTTCAGCACTTTAACAAAAGCCCACTTTTCTTGCGATAATATCAAACCTGCCGCTTTTTTAAACGACACACTTCCGCTTTGTGAGGCTGGAAACACAAAACCAGCCTGAGACGCGGAAGGAACGGCGGATGAACGCAGCCGATACAGCTTGGATCATTGTGGCTACGGCCCTGGTCCTTTTTATGACTTTGCCGGGGCTCGCCCTGTTCTATGGCGGGCTTGTCCGTGCCCGAAATGTGCTCAGCGTCTTTATGCAATGCTACGCAATTGCCTGTTTGATGAGCGTTCTATGGTTGGCTTTCGGCTATTCCATTGCATTTGGTGGGGGCACCAGCGGTTTCTGGGGCGGGCTGGATAAGATGTTCCTCTCTGGTGTGACAGCTGACAGCCTGTCAGGCACCCTCCCCGAGGTTCTCTTCTTTGCCTTCCAGATGACCTTTGCCATTATCACGCCTGCACTGATTGTGGGCGCCTATGTCGAACGCGTGGGATTTGGCTTTGTTCTCACGTTCTCCGGCCTCTGGATGCTGCTGTGCTACGCGCCAGTGGTGCACTGGATCTGGGGTGGCGGCATGATGGCCGACGGCGGTATTTTTGGCGAGATCGGCGTTCGGGATTTTGCAGGTGGCATCGTCGTGCATGAAACAGCGGGTATCGCAGCATTGATAATCGCGGTTTGCCTTGGCCCTCGTAAAAACCGCACCACTCCCCCTCATAACCCCGGCTACGTCTTTATCGGTGCAGCCATGCTCTGGGTTGGTTGGTTCGGCTTTAACGGTGGCTCGCAGTTGGCCGCTGACGGTGGCGCTGCTATGGCGCTGACAGTCACCCATATTTCTGCGGCGACTGCCTCACTTACATGGGCGCTGTGGGAGAAGATCAAATACGGCAAAGCTTCCATGGTTGGCTTGGTGACAGGGACCATTGCAGGTCTCGCCTCGATTACACCCGCTTCGGGCTTTGTTGGTCCAGTCGAAGCGATGGTGATTGGCGCTGTGGCAGGTATCCTATGCCAGGAAGCCGTCAACCTTGTGCGCAACATGCTAAAGATCGACGATACGCTTGATGTCTTTGCCGTTCACGGTGTTGGCGGCATCTTTGGCACCATCATGATCGCCATCTTCGGTGCTGGCAGCTGGTTCGCACAACTCGGTGGACTGGCCGTCGTGGGCATCTTTACCATCGTGGTCACTTTTGCGCTGGTGAAGCTGGTTGCAGCCATCACGCCTCTGCGTGTTGATCTTGAGACCGAAACCAACGGTCTTGATATCTCTGTGCATGGCGAACGCGCCTATGACATGAGCAGTTAACGGCACAGCGCCATTCATGCAGAAAATTACAGACGGGCTCCCTGGCGGGGCTCGTTTTGTTTTTAAAAACCGATTAAAGCAGGGATTTGGCTAGTCGTACAGCTCTGCCGCACGCCGCTCAAAGGCACGAACAATGCGCTGCATCGCCTCGTTGAACACAATTCCAATGATGCCCTGCAAGACTGCATTCTTGAACTCAAAATCCACAAAGAACGACACATCACACCCGCCATCAGCACGATCGGCAAAAGCCCAATTGGACTTCATATAGCGAAATGGCCCATCCAGATATTCGGTATCGATCTTCTTATCGTCAGGAAACAGCGTGACCCGGCTACCAAAGCGTTCGCGAAACACTTTGAAGGAAATCACCAGATCGGCCTCGACCAGATCAGCGGCACCCTGCGGCACCCGGCTGCGGATCCGCGCCGCCGCACACCACGGCAGAAACTTCGGATACTCCGCCACATCTGCCACCAGATCATACATCTGCTGTGCGGTATAAGGCATTGGCCGGGTTTCTGAATGGGTAGGCATAGGTCGCGTATTTCCTGCTATGATCGTCGGGCGTCATGTCATATGAACGCGCGGGAATTTCAAGGGGGCACCCATGACACAGCGGCCATATGTCATCGATGTGATGATCTCAGCCAAGGCCATCGCGGCCCGGATCGAAGCGCTTTGCGCCGAGATCCAGAACGAATTCGAAGGCACCGACAAACTGGTGGTGGTGGGACTGTTGCGCGGCAGCTTTGTCTTTATCGCCGATCTCGTACGTGAACTCGACTTGCCGATTGAGGTCGATTTTCTGGAGGCGTCCTCCTATGGGGATGCAATGGAAAGCAGCCGGGAAGTTCGCATTCTCAAAGACTTGCGTGGCGCAATTGAGGGGCGTGACGTGTTGGTTGTTGAGGATATCGTCGACACCGGCCATACGCTAAACCACGTGACGAACCTGTTGCGGAGCCGTCAGCCTGCGCGTCTGAAATCCATCGCGCTGCTCGACAAGCCGTCACGGCGCGAGGTGGATTTCCGTTCTGACTGGATCGGTTTTGAGATCCCAGACGAATTTGTTGTGGGGTATGGAATCGATTATGCTCAGCGCAACCGCAACCTGCCGTTTATTGGAAATGTCCGCTTTACCGGAGAGGACTAAAACTCGGTATGCTGGCTTCGGCCTGCGAGTATTCAGCCTGATCTATCATCTTCGGGCGCGATCAACCGCGCCCGGCTTAGGTTCGTGAAATGGCCAGCGAACAACAGTATCAATTAAGACCCATAGCTATTTGTATAAATAGATTTATTTTCCCACGATGGCGTCGATCACTTGCGTGAACACCGACACTCCGACCGGGATCGCTGCATCCGGAAAATCATAGTCGGGATTGTGCAGCTGAGGTTGGTCAACGCCCGATCCCAGCCAGAACATTGCCGATCTAGCCGTCTTGCCAAATTGGCCAAAATCCTCGGACCAGCGTTGTGGTAGCTCCCTCATCTGAATCGGAAGCCCGGCAGATGCACAGGCAGTTTTCAGGATCACCGATGCCTCCGCGTCATTGGAGCACGCCTCAAAGACATCATCAAAGCTGATCTCACAGCCCAAGCCACTGTCGTCACATGTCTGCTGGACCAGATCCATGGCCTCCGAAATCAATGTCTCCATGCCGGTGTCATTGACTGTTCGGAGGGTCGCCCAGACCTCTCCCTCGCCCGGGGCAATACCAAAGGTTGCCTCTCCCAAACGCGCATGCGTCAAGGTGACAAGCGCATAGTCCGGCCCCAGATCCTCACCACCGCCAAGAGCTACAAGCCCCGGAAGCAATTTCGCCATGGCAGTGGCTGGTGACACGCCGTCCTGAGGCGCTGCGGCGTGCGACGTCTTGCCGGCCAGCCGGATGCGCATCCCTCGGGACGCACAGTTCGCCGCACCGGAACACAGCGCTACATCGCCCACTGGCAGTCCAGGCAGATTATGCAGTGAGAACGCGTAGTCAGGCGCGATGTTCTGAAACGCAGGATCAGATATCACCGCACGCGCGCCCTTGCCGGTTTCCTCTGCCGGCTGGAACATCAGCACAACGCGCCCTCGTGCGGGCCGCTTGTTCGACAGATCCTCAGCAAGGGCAGCGACCATGACCATGTGTCCATCATGACCACACAGATGCCCCCGCCCTGGATGTTTTGAGCGGTAGGGCAGATTGGAGAGTTCCGCGATCGGTAGACCATCCAGCTCACAACGGATCATAACAGTAGGTCCGTTTGCTGCACCGTCATAGACGGCAGCAAGCCCATGACCACCCAAACCGGTCAGAATCTCATCCGGTTTATACCGGCGCAGATAGTCCGCTACAGCTGCTGCCGTTTTTTCTTCATCACCCGAAACCTCGGGGATTTGGTGCAGGCTCTGGCGCAGCATCTGCAGCCGCGACAGACGCTCGGGCGTCATGCCAGACCAAGTTTGGTGTTCCGCGCTGCGCGCAATTGGGCAAAATCATCACCGGCATGGTAGGAAGAGCGCGTGAGCGGTGTCGCAGACACCATAAGAAAACCCTTCCCATAGGCGGCTTTCTCGTAGGTCTTAAACTCTTCCGGTGTAACGAACCGGTCCACCGCATGGTGCTTGGGCGTGGGCTGCAGATACTGGCCAATGGTCAGGAAATCGATATCCGCAGCGCGCATATCATCCATAACCTGCTTCACCTCCTGCGCATTCTCTCCAAGCCCAACCATGATGCCGGATTTGGTGAACATAGAAGGATCCAGCTCCTTCACCCGCTGCAACAAGCGCAGAGAATGAAAATAACGGGCGCCTGCGCGCACTTCCGGATATAGGCCCGGCACAGTCTCCAGATTGTGGTTAAACACATCAGGCCGCGCCTCGACCACCTTTTCCAATACCGATGGATCGCATTTCAGGAAATCCGGTGTGAGAATTTCAATGGTGGTTTTTGGCGAGCGATGCCGCACAGCCCGTATCGTCTGAGCAAAATGATCTGCGCCGCCGTCTGCGATGTCATCGCGATCCACGGACGTAATAACAACGTGGTTCAATCCCAGTTTCTGCACCGCATCTGCGACCCGGCCAGGTTCGAACACATCAAGCGCCTCTGGCGGCTTGCCTGTGGCAATGTTGCAGAAGGAACAGGCGCGTGTGCAAACCTCACCCATGATCATCATGGTGGCGTGGCCCTGGCTCCAGCACTCGCCTACGTTCGGGCAGCCAGCTTCTTCGCAGACTGTGACGAGTTTGTTTTCACGCATGATCTTATGCGTTTCTGCGTAGCCCTTGCCCCCTGGCGCTTTAACCCGGATCCAGCTTGGCTTCTTCGGCTGAGCATTGTCAGGACGATGCGCCTTTTCCGGGTGGCGTTGCTCGGGGATTTTCAGATCTCGCACGTCGATGTTCCCTTGCGGCAATGGTCTTTTGGTCTTCGTAACATAGTTGCAATCGCTTGGCACGACCAGTTCCGCGCCACATGCAATCACCTTCGCACCTTATGCTTGCGCTTCAATAGGCTGATAAAATTAAAAATTTCATGCAAGATGCAGAAATTGCAACCCAGTCACCCGATTTCTACCTAAGCTGGGAATACATGCCGCACACATGTCCGAGTCGCGCGAAATGCGACGCATGATCAATGTAGTACTGAGCGACTGTGCGGTCATTCCTGCCTGAATTTTCATCACCCTTCGGGCTGCGGCAAAGCTGCTGCGAATAGCCCATTGCGAGAGTTTTAGAACTATTATAGTCCACCGCCTGACGACAAATTGATCAACTAGGAACCGACGATGAAAGCTGGCGTAAAACTGCCCGACGTGACCTTCCGCACCCGAGTTCGTGACGACTCTCTAGACGGGCCAAACCCGTTCCGCTGGGAAGACAAAACCACTGCAGATTACTTTGCGGACAAACGTGTTGTCCTGTTCTCGCTACCCGGCGCCTTTACGCCAACATGCTCCACCTATCAGCTTCCCGGCTTCGAAAACGGCTTTGCCGATTTCAAAGCTGAAGGCATCGACGCCATCTACTGCATGTCGGTGAATGATAGCTTTGTCATGAACAAATGGGCCGAAGCGCAGAAGCTTGAAAACGTAAGCGTCATCCCTGATGGTTCCGGTGAGTTCACCCGCAAGATGGGTATGCTGGTCGCCAAGGATAACCTGGGTTTTGGTAACCGTTCCTGGCGTTATGCTGCCATTGTGACCAATGGTGTGGTCGAGGCATGGTTCGAAGAGCCAGGTCTTTGTGACAACCATGGCGAAGATCCCTATGGGGTCTCCTCCCCTGAGACCGTGCTGAAGCACCTGAAGACCGCCAAGGTCGAGGTCGCTGCCTAATCCACCGGATTGGCTACGCAGCATAGTCTACAACAGAGAATAGAACCCGGCGCCTGAATGCGCCGGGTTTTTTCATTGCCAGATCAGGTAATTCACCCGATCAGCTCATCCTGTTTTTGCTGAGTGTCGTAGTGAAGTTTCAGCTGTTGCAATGCGATGCGCAAAACAACCTTGCCCGACCGTGCAGACCAGCCCAACTGTCGTTCTGCAACCTCCAACCCCTCAAGATGGCAACAGCAACGCATTACAATATCGCTCAGCCCTGCCCCGAGTGCATTGAGCGCCGCAGCGGCGCGGCGCTTTGCAGCAGCGGCTGCCTGCCCGGGCCTGCGACGGCGGCTTGAATTTCGAGCATTATCGCCTTCTGAGAACTGAGCCTTCGATTGCCTCAGATGATCACCAACCTGTGCCAGCTCAAAATCCTCTCGCAGGCGCTCACCCGCGCGCACCAGATCCGTCGTCAGAAACGGGGTTCCATCGCGATTGTTGAGCCGCGCCAACATGTTTAGCGGCGTCTCACCCAGCCCATAGCGGGCGCGCCGTGGCCGTCTCTGGCTGCGATTAGATTTGCGTGTGGCGAGGCTTGCGTTTTCCAAGCGCGTTCGGGCCTGATTCTCACGGCTGGCAACAAAATGGCTGAGTGCACTGCGCCCCTCCGGCGTGATGTGATAGCGGCTCAACCGCCCCGGGGTCAAACAGGCGATCCAGTCCCTCAGTGCCATTGCCTCCGCCAAGGTACGGTCCACCACGATTTTTTTGTCGCCGACCGCGGCCTCACGTACAACAACGGCCTTCTCCATCCCGTCAGCAACCGCCAGCACGGCTCCTTGTGGGTTGAGACAGGTCAGAATTTCAACCGCCTCGCTCTCAAACGCTTCGGCGCAGGCTGGCACCGTTCCAAGTGCCAAGGCACGCGCAGACATCGGCCGTGGCCCCGGCACATCTTCGGCATAGTGGTTCGCAGCTAGGGACGCCAAAGCACCATCGATCAACGGATCATCACGGCGGGTTTCGACCCGTCGGACCTGTCGTAGCACCGTGGACGGATGGCACCCCGCCTGTTTTGCAAGATTGCGGATCGATCGGCCCGCTTCGGTATGTTCAAGATATCGGCACGCCTCCTCAGGCACCCATTCCGGCAATTCGAATACAGCCATAGTTTGCATTATATCACCCCACATGTGATCGGTGAAACTATCCTCCTGGTGGCCGCCTACGTGTTATCCACAAAAACTTCTCACCGTACTGGCCTGTTTTTTCTGAATAGTCTCAATCAGAACATCATTGGTTTCAAATTTTCATCAATCAATATCGAATAGACCGTTCGCCGAACCGCCCGCCCCCGCAACACCCGTATTGGTTGTGTTACACAGCGCTATCACAAGAGCTGGAAAGGACATCACGATGCAGGATATCTTTGGTCATCTCGCCGGGCTACGCCGCCCTCGGTTATTGGTGCGGACCGCACGGATCGGCGCACGAGACTACAGCCGCCGCCGCGACCTGAAACGCATCTTGGGCTATGGTAGCCTCCCCAAACCTGCAGCTGCGGTAATGCGCCTTCTGGATCTGGAATACGACCACAATCGCCAACGCGAAACCGGCGATGCAGGCTACTCCCTGACCCGCCATGTGGATGTATTGATTGCCCTGATGGGCGAGGCAGACGGGCTACGCCGCCCCAAACTGCAAGTGGCCTAAGACCGGCAAGAAACCGGTTCAAAGCAAAACGGCGGCCCCAAAGGACCGCCGCATGCCAGCCGAAACGAGCCGACTTTCATAGTTCTCGGATCATTGCGTTTACATGAACGCGTCAGGCATTGAGGCCTTCTTGTCAGCAACGTAGGCTTCCAACTTGCTCAGAATTTCTGGATCAAGCGGCGGTGCCTCATAGGCATTAATCAAGGTTTCCACACGGCTGCTGGCAAGCGCGATCGTATCACGGGCGCCCTCTTCTTCCCATGTTTCAAAGGGTTTGTAGTCCAGCAGCTCTGACTTCCAGAAGGCCGTTTTGAAATTCGCCTGAGTATGCTCACACCCGAGATAGTGGCCGCCCGGACCCACTTCACGAATTGCTCCTAGGGCCATTGTATCATCATCAACTGCCACACCTTTGGCCAGACCGTGCAATACGCCCAGCTGGTCTGCATCCATCACGAATTTCTCGAAATCGGCAACCAGACCACCTTCAAGCCAACCACAGGAGTGCAGCTGGAAGTTCACGCCGGCAAGCAAACCCATGTTAAGCGAATTCGCGGTCTCGTAGGCAGCCTGAGCGTCCGGCAGCTTTGAGCCGCAGAACGACCCCGCAGACCGGAACGGCAAGCCCAGACGACGGGCCAGCTGTCCTGCGCCATAGGTGATATGCGACGCTTCGGGTGTGCCAAAGGTCGGCGCGCCGGAATTCATGTCGATCGAGGTCACCATGGCACCAAAGATCACTGGCGCACCGGGTCGTACCAACTGGCTATAGGCGACACCGGCCAGAACTTCTGCCAGAACCTGAACCAGCGTGCCGGCAACCGATACAGGTGCCATTGCGCCACCCACGATAAAGGGCGAAATGATGCAGGCCTGATTATGTGCCGCGTAGACCTCCAATGCGCCCATCATCACGTCGTCAAATGTCATTGGCGAGTTGATGTTGATCAGCGAGGTCATGACAGTGTTGTCGCGCACGAAGTCCTTACCGAACAGGATCTCGCACATTTCAATAGAATCCTGCGCACGGCTTGGCTCAGTCACCGACCCCATGAAAGGTTTATCACTGAGAGTCATATGTGCCATCAGCATGTCGAGGTGGCGTTTGTTCACTGGCACATCGGTCGGCTCGCAAACGGTCCCACCGGAATGGTGCAGCCATTTGGACATATAGCCCAGTTTTACGAACTTCTGGAAATCATCAAGCGTGGCGTAGCGGCGTCCGCCTTTCGCGTCTCGCACGAAGGGAGGCCCATAAACCGGTGCCAAGACCAGGTTTTTACCACCAACAACCACCGATTTTTCTGGATTGCGGGCATGTTGGGTAAATTCAGAGGGTGCCGTTTTGCACAACTCCCGCGCCAGGCCCCGTGGGATGCGTACACGCTCACCGTCGATGCTGGCACCTGCCTCACGCCAGCGGTCTAGCGCAGCCGGATTGTTCACAAAATTAACACCGACCTCTTCAAGGATGATCTCGGCATTGGTTTCGATCAATTGCAGAGCTTCTTCGCTCAGCACCTCAAAATTCGGGATGTTCCGCTCGATGTATTTCGCGGTGTCGATCTTTACGCCGGTACGTTCTGCACGACGGGCGGCACCGCCGCCTCCACGGGCGCGACGGCGCGGTGCTGCTGGAGCTGCTTCTGTCATGGTTTTTCCTCACCACAGGCATTTCGTTGCATGTGTGATTATATCGCTCAGGTGAACGGCCGCCGCAGGATTGCGGCCATTGAAGTTGAAAAGCGACATTCCCGGTCGGTTTCTCGGAAAATAGGAGCGAATTTCGGGCAACTCAGCTCTCATCGGCCAACTCAGGCAATGATAACGCAAACGCGGCCAGAAGCGCGAAAATCCCTTGCGAATTCCGCGCCGCTGGCCTATGGCGCGTACATGACAGAGACATCCCACGACAGCCTTCTCATCATCGACTTTGGCAGCCAGGTGACGCAGCTGATCGCGCGCCGCCTTCGCGAGCTGAATGTCTATTGCGAAATTCACCCCTACCAGAATGTCACCATGGATTTTGTGCGCGATATGGCGCCCAAGGCGGTGATCTTCTCCGGGGGCCCGGACAGTGTAACCCGCGACGGATCGCCCCGTGCGCCTCAAGAGATCTTTGATCTTGGCGTCCCGATCTTGGGCATCTGCTATGGTCAACAGGTTATGATGCACCAGTTGGGTGGCAAAGTTCAGACCGGACACGGCACAGCCGAATTTGGTCGCGCCTATGTGACACCATCGGTGGCCTCCCTGCCCTTGCTCGACGGCTGGTTTACCGATGACAGCGATCGTGAACAGGTCTGGATGAGCCACGGCGATCATGTCAGCGAAATCGCCCCCGGGTTTGAAGTCTACGGCACATCGCCCAACGCGCCCTTTGCCATCACCGCCGATGTTTCGCGCAATTTCTACGCTGTGCAATTTCACCCGGAAGTCCACCACACGCCCAATGGTGCGAAACTCTATGAGAACTTTGTGCGTCTTGCCGGGTTCAGCGGTGACTGGACGATGGGCGCGTATCGTGAGCAGGCCGTACAGGCGATCCGCGATCAGGTCGGCGACAAGCAGGTGATCTGTGGATTGTCTGGTGGCGTGGATAGCTCGGTCGCGGCCATCCTGCTGCACGAGGCAATTGGCGACCAGCTGACCTGCGTGTTTGTTGACCATGGACTGTTACGTAAGAACGAGGCTGAAGAGGTCGTCACGATGTTCCGTGACAACTACAATATCCAGCTGATCCACGCTGATGAAAGCGATCTGTTCCTAGGCGAGCTGGAAGGCCAGTCCGACCCAGAAACCAAGCGCAAGATCATTGGCAAGCTGTTCATCGACGTGTTCCAGAAACATGCGGATACCATCGACGGTGCTGAGTTCCTGGCACAGGGTACTCTCTACCCTGATGTCATTGAATCTGTTAGCTTTTCCGGCGGCCCGTCGGTTACAATCAAGAGCCACCACAATGTCGGTGGCCTGCCCGAGAAGATGGGTCTTAAGCTGGTTGAACCGCTGCGCGAACTATTCAAGGATGAGGTCCGTGCATTGGGCCGAGAGCTAGGCCTGCCGCAAAGCTTTATCGGCCGTCATCCGTTCCCCGGGCCTGGTCTTGCGATCCGCTGCCCCGGCGAGATTACCCGCGAAAAGCTAGAGATCCTGCGTGAAGCCGATGCGATCTATATCGACCAGATCCGCAAGCATGGTCTGTATGACGAGATCTGGCAGGCTTTCGTGGCAATCCTCCCAGTCCGCACCGTTGGCGTAATGGGCGATGGGCGTACCTATGATTTTGCATGCGCCCTACGCGCGGTCACCTCGGTCGATGGTATGACTGCAGATTACTACCCGTTCACCCATGATTTCCTCGGTGAGACAGCAACCCGCATCATCAACGAGGTCAAGGGCATCAACCGCTGTACATACGACATCACGTCGAAGCCGCCCGGTACCATCGAGTGGGAGTAAGTAAGATACCAAACCCCGGCCTTCAGGTCGGGGTTTTTTAGTTACGGTAACATTCGAATTTTGTGACATTTCCATTCGAGATTTAACGAATTTAATAGCAGTTGCTGCAAAGGGCCCGGTAGGTAAAATACCGGAGCCAAATAATTGATAATCTGCCACCGGCTCAAACTGATCTTCATCAAGACAAAGAACGCAGACGGAACATCCTTCGAGATAGCATTGTCCAGCTTTTGCGATGACAATAGTGCAGCACCCCGATTACCCCAAATGACGAGCTAACGCGGCGCGATCTAGCCTATCGGGGCCCCCAAAACCACGATCACCAGAATTGGCCAGATGGATACACAAGCGATAGTCGGCTCTTCAACTCAACCACATGACCGCTGGTCGGATCCGCGCCGCCGTTCCTGTAGACACCAGGCAAAGCTATACCAAAGTTACTATATGGCGCGATCCTTATGACGCCATCATTTCTCGCTACTATTGGGAAAAGATAGATCAGCATAGCGTGCCCATTGACCAGTTTATCCAGCGATATCGCACTACAACAAGCGAAAACCGCCATATCGCACCGATGGACGGACCCAATGCTTCGAATGTATTTCTACGATATGAGCATCTGGTGGAGGAAGCAGAGCCTTTGGTATCGAAGACCTCTGGGCACGCTTCAGCAGCCTGAAAACCAAGAGCGGGATCCGCCCTCCAAACGCTACTGACCCAAAAACGATCTTCGCGAATTACCCGCACACTGTTGATATGGTCGTGAGAGAAGCCGCCGATGAAATTGCACGTTTCGGCTATCCCCGCCCCTGTCCAAAACCTGCCAATTCGGATCAAGCAATCTCCCTGGTTCGGGCGCATAGAGCTGTAAAAAATACAGCAATCCTTCGGCAAGCACGCGACCTGATTTCATCTTTACGCTCTCTGAGGGGCGAAACGGAACAGCTTGGCTTGCCCGGTTTCTTGGCGAAAACCTAAACATTCCTTCTGTTCACTGTTCACGAGCCATTGGGCGTTGATGACTATGGTACGCGCCTGCCGAGCATAGGCCACATGAGGTAGTTCAATACCTACGGCATGAATGGCTCTGTTTGTGCGTTCTGGGAAGGTAAATTGGGCGAAATGCCAGCACCTTACGCGAAAAGCAATCTACGTTAGGCAAATGCGATCTGATCGAAGCCGTGGTTGACCATGGCCTTGCACCAAGGACGTGCGTCATCGTCCTGCGGCGCAATCTCGCGAAGCAATGGTCAGCTATGTCAATCGCAATGATTTCTTTAACATAACAATTCCTTGGTAATGGTACCTGCATCAGAAGTACCCCTCGAAAATTGTCGACCCAACCCCGCAGATACCGCTGCGAGAGATCGGCATCGCCCTTTGGTATTCGTTGGAGATGGAGACAAGATACGGCTACTATAAACTCGGTTTCGGTGATCAAATTCGTTTTGTCGAAACCACACTATTAGAGGCATCTACACCCAAGAGTGGCGAAGCTCTGCTACAGGAGCTGAGACATTCAAGATCGGTCCAGCTACCTCCAAAAACAAACGCAAGCCCACAGAATGTAGCAACCGCAGATGCTCTCATCGGTGAAATAGAAACGTTGATCTCTCGGGTGAACTTTGATGAAGACCAAATCGCCAAAGATTTTCTGCGGCAGGGCAAACGTTTGGACCCCCCATCAATTCAGCTTGCTGTAGCCTCGCCGCGAACCCTCGCAGAAGTATAATTACAACGCCACGCTAGGTCCGGACCTCGAACGAAGAATGGCTCGCCATTCGGACCAACGTCTCGCGCATGCCCATCCCTTGACCTACTGCCAAAATTGCCCCCTTGTGCATCAAAGGATGGGATACGGCGACTATGACACAGGGCGAAACACAAATTGGGACTGCCGCTCTGTGGATGATCGGTGCAATTGTATCGTTTTCCTCGATGGCGATTGCCGGTCGAGAGGCAGGGACGACCCTCGATACTTTCGAGATCATGACCTATCGCAGTGCGGTCGGGCTGATCATAGTGAGTGCGGTTCTGACCGTCACTGGCAATTGGCGGCAAGTTCGGCGTGACCGATTGGGCTTGCACCTAGTCCGCAATGCCGCCCATTTCACTGGACAGAACCTCTGGTTCTTTGCCGTAACAATGGTTCCGTTGGCACAGGTTTTTGCGCTGGAATTCACCTCGCCACTCTGGGTGCTGATGCTCTCGCCTCTTTTGCTGGGGGAGCGTCTGACAAAACCGCGGACCCTAGCTGCGGTGCTGGGTTTCATCGGGATCCTGATTGTCGCGCGCCCGAGCCCCGAGACATTAAACGCCGGCGTGCTCGCGGCGGCGGCTTCGGCGATCTTCTTTGCGCTGACCATCATGTTCACAAAACGGCTGACGCGCCACGAGCCTATTGCCTCCATCCTGCTGTGGCTCACATTGCTACAACTGGGGATGGGGCTCGCTATATCTGGATGGGATGGGGCCGTTGCAATACCAAGTGCCGCAACGACACTTTGGCTGCTGATCATCGGATGTGCAGGGTTGGCTGCGCATTTTTGCATGACCAAAGCGCTATCGATTGCTCCTGCAACGGTAGTAGTGCCCATCGATTTTGCGAGGCTCCCCGCCATTGCCGTAGCCGGAATGTTGATTTATGGTGAGTTGCTTAACGTATGGATCTTGCTTGGCGCAGTGGTGATATTCTGCGCGAACTACATCAATATCCTTGATGCTGCGGGACGCCTGCGTGCACATTGAGAACACAGCAAATCTGCATAGTCTTCTTGCCCTTACTTGCCTTTGCGTCAACGTTGACCGAAAAATACCGCCTTGCTAGCGTTTCTCAATGTTTAAAACCAGGCGCTAAGCACCTGGACAGGGAGGAACAATGAAACGCTATCTTGCAACGTCAGCGGTCTTGGCGCTGGCTTCCGGCTCGGCAATGGCCAGCGGTCTTGACCGCACAGGCCAGCCTATCGGCATTATCTTTGAAGAAGGCACCTATGCCGAGTTTTCAATCGCAACAACCTCGGCTGACGTGTCTGGCAATGATCGAACGGCTCTGAATCCGTTTGGCTCTGCAACCGGTGACGTCGGTGACCGGTTCAATATGTTTAGCGCAGGCTACAAGCGCGATATCAACGATCAGCTGTCTTTTGCCGTGATTTTTGATCAGCCATGGGGCGTAGATATTGCTTACCCCGTCGGCAATTCGCTTCTGCTAGGTGGAACGACCGCCGAGGCAAACTCCAACGCGATTACAGCGTTGCTGCGCTATAAGTTCAATGATCGCTTTAGCATTCACGGCGGCTTGCGCTATCAGGAAATCGACGGCGAAATCAATCTAGCCGGCGGGGCCTACGCCGCCATTCCCGGCGGCACCTACAATGTGCGTGTAAACAAAGACGGCGCATTTGGTTGGGTTGCTGGTATTGCTTATGAGATCCCCGACATCGCTCTGCGTGCCGCACTGACATACAGCTCAGAGATCACCCATAACTTCGATACCAATGAAAACCTCAGCCCCGGTGTTACCACCTCCGCTGAGACAAAGACCCCTCAGTCGGTGAACTTTGACTTCCAGACCGGTATCGCGACCGACACTCTGCTGTTTGCCAATGTCCGCTGGGCAGAGCACAGTGTGACTGATCTCATCCCGACGACCTTAGGTCGTGACCTGATTGATCTGGATGATTCCGTCACCTACACCATTGGTGTTGGCCGTAAGTTCAATGAGAACTGGTCTGGCTCTCTTGCATTCATCTACGAAGACGTCGACGGCGACGATCGCGTTTCCCCTCTTGCACCGACGCAAGGCATGGAAGCAATCCGCCTTGGTGTCCAGTATCAGCAAGACAAGATGAAGATTTCTGCCGGCATCCGTTACACAAAACTGGGTGACGCAGTGGCCTCCCCCGGCGGTGTCCCGGTTGCAAACTTCCGGGACAACGACGCCGTCAGCTTTGGCCTGAAAGTCGGCTACAGCTTCTGATCCTGATACTTAGCCTGCGTGCGCCCACAGGCGGTGCTGACACACAGACAGGCATCGGACCAGTTACCCCCCGCATCTACGGTGCGGGGGGTTCCTTATTTGGCCACACAGGTGCTGCCGATTGACCCGCAGGCTCCAGACGATTAGCAAGGCAGAGAACCAACAGGGACCGGATTTCACATGCTTTATTCGTCTGCCGATGAGTGGCGCAATACTGCGCACAAGCGGGTTTTGTTCTTTGGCATGTCAGGTCTGGGCAAGACCTATATCAGCAATATTCTGCGCGGCGCAGGCAGCTGGTTCCACTACTCAATCGACTACCGCATCGGCACCCGCTATATGGGTGAATACATCACCGACAATGCCAAGGCAGAGGCGATGAAGGTTCCGTTTCTACGCGATCTGTTGTTGTCGGATTCAATCTATATTGGCTCAAACATCAGCTTTGAGAACCTCACCCCTGTAGCCTCCTATTTGGGTAAACCTGGTGCTCCGTCCAAGAGTGGGCTGGAAATGGCTGAATACACCCGCCGTCAGGACCAATTCCGAACCGCCGAATTGAACGCGCTGCGCGATACCAATTATTTTATTGATCGCGCTCAACGGCTTTATGACTATCCAAATTTCATCTGTGACACTGGCGGCAGCATTTGCGAATGGGTTGATGCCAATGACCCGAATGACCCGCTGCTAAAGCAATTGTCTGACGAGACACTGATGGTCTGGATAAAGGGTGACGAGGCCCACACACAGGAGCTGATCCGCCGTTTTGACCGCGCCCCGAAGCCAATGGCCTATGAACCCGCGTTTCTGGCCCGTGTCTGGCAAGAGTATCTAAAGGAAAACAATCTATCAGAGACGGATGTGGATCCCGACAGTTTCATCCGCTGGACCTACGCCGAAGCACTGGCCCATCGCCAGCCGCGCTATGCAGCCATGGCGGAGCACTGGGGGGTTACAGTGACGGCGGATCAGATTTCAGGCATCCGCAGCGAGGCTGATTTCACAGACGTGATTGCCGATGCCCTTGAGGCCCGCGGCTAGGGCTTCTACATCACAAGGCCAAGACCCCGATCAAACAGGCCGGGGCGCAAAACATCAAAGGACAAGACATGCCGATCAAGATCCCTTCTGACCTGCCCGCCTACGACGTTCTTACGAACGAAGGCGTGATGGTCATGTCGCCGGATCAGGCGGCCCGTCAAGATATCCGGCCGCTGCGCATCGGCTTGTTGAATCTGATGCCCAAGAAGATCCAGACCGAGAACCAGTTTGCCCGCCTGATCGGCGCAACCCCTCTGCAGATTGATCTGTCGCTGCTCCGTATGACGGAACACCAGACCCGCAATACGGCCGCCGAACATATGGCCGAATTTTATCGCCCGTTCCAAGAGATCAAGGACCAGTACTTTGACGGGCTGATCATCACCGGCGCGCCAATTGAACATCTTGAGTTCGAGGACGTCACCTATTGGGATGAACTGTGCGAAGTTTTTGACTGGACCCAGACCAACGTTCACTCCACCTTCGGTGTCTGCTGGGGTGGCATGGCGATGATCAACTACTTCCATGGGGTGAAAAAGCACCTGTTGGATCAGAAGATCTTTGGCTGCTACCGGCATCAGAATCTTGATGAGGCCTCGCGGTACCTGCGTGGATTTTCAGACGATTGCATCATCCCGGTGTCGCGCTGGACGGAAATTCGCCAATCCGAAGTCGATGCCCGTCCCGGCCTGCGCAGCCTGCTTGGCAGCCAAGACGCCGGCCCCTGCCTGATTGAAGATCCCGGCCACCGCGCGCTCTATATCTTCAATCATTTTGAGTATGACAGCGACACGCTGAAACAGGAATATGATCGTGACGTGGCTAGCGGGACCGAAATCAACGTGCCAATGAATTACTACCCGGATGATGATCCCAGCCGCAAGCCACAGAACAGATGGCGCAGCCATGCGCATCTTCTTTATGGAAATTGGATCAATGACATCTATCAATCCACGCCTTTTGATATGACAGAGATTGGTCGCTAAGACTGTGATAGGTGCCGGACTTGTTCTAGCACTTTGGGCCGGGCTGACATTGTGGCGCGCACATGCCCGCGAAACGGCAGCCATGCAGGCCTATCCGCCGCTTGGTCAGTTTCTCAGTGTTGATGGGCGGCAGATTCATATTCTGGACTTGGGGCAACCTACATCTCTGCCGCCGGGCGAACCGGCGCCGGATCTGGTGCTGATCCACGGTGCCAGTGGTCACATCCGTGACATGACGTTCCGGCTCGCCCCTGCGCTGAGAGATCACTATCGGGTGATCATCGTAGACCGCCCCGGGCTTGGCTACAGTGAGAGTATCCCCCATGCAGAGTCTTTGCTCAGCCAGCAGGCCGCGTTGATCCGGGGCGCGGTAGCGCAGCTGGGTGCCGCACGGCCGATCGTTCTGGGCCAAAGCTACGGTGGTGGTGTCGCTCTCGCCTGGGCACTCGATGCACCAGACAGCCTGTCTGCTTTGGTCCTGGTTGGTGCTGTTTCACATCCCTGGCCGACACCGCTCAGTACGTTCTACAAGGTCACATCCTCGCCACTTGGATGGCATCTGGTGATACCTCTGATAACTGCATATGTTCCGGAACTCACAATTCGCGGCGCGCTGACAGAGGTTTTTGCCCCGCAGGATGTTCCAGATGGCTATTTCGAACATTTCGGCCCTGGACTGACCCTGCGCCGCGCCGCATTGCGTGCCAATGCGCGCCAGCGCGCGGATCTGCTGACCGAAATCAAATCCATGGCACCCTGCTATGCTGCAATCACTCTGCCAATTGAGGCTGTGCACGGTAGCGCTGACACCACTGTCGGGCTGGATCTGCACGCGCGCCAACTCGCCCGTGATGTGCCATCAGTGAACTTAACTGTCTTAGACGGTATCGGCCACATGCCACATCAAGTTGCCACAGATGCGGTTGTCGCAGCCGTGGATCGCGCTGCCACGCGGGCTACAACGCCCATCAATTTGCGTTAAAACGATTCACATTTCGCCACGAAGCCCCATATAAGGGACAGAAGACAGAAGGAATTTTCTTATGCCCCTGCCCTTTGACGGCGCGATCAGCGCGTTTTACGAAACCGAAGCCCCAGATGGAATCCGTACCGCGATTAAGGGCTCGGACAAGGATGACGTGCTGGATCCGGGCTTCCCATACAAAACGAGGATGAGCCGCAAGCAGTATGAAAAAGATATGGCACGGCTGCAAATTGAGCTTGTCAAGATGCAATCATGGGCCCGCGAAAACGGGGCACGGATTGCCATCCTGTTTGAGGGGCGTGATGCCGCGGGCAAAGGCGGCACGATCAAGCGGTTTCGCGAGAACCTAAACCCCCGCGCCGCGCGGATTGTTGCGTTGTCCAAACCAAGCGAACGGGAGCAGACCCAGTGGTATTTCCAACGCTATATCAATCATCTGCCTGCAGCCGGCGAAATCGTCTTCTTTGATCGCAGCTGGTACAATCGTGGCGTGGTGGAGCCCGTCTTTGGCTTTTGCACCGACACGCAACGCGAACGGTTCTTTGATCAGGTCAATAGTTTTGAGGAAGCGCTGGTCGAGGACGGCATCCAGCTGTTCAAAATCTGGCTCAATGTCGGGCGCGCAGAACAGCTGCGCCGGTTTCTATCCCGTGAGACAGATCCTCTCAAGCACTGGAAGCTTAGCCCGATCGACGTAAAAGGGCTGAGCCTCTGGCAGGAATACTCCACCGCAATTGCAGATACGTTCAAACGCAGCAATTCGGATCACGCCCCTTGGAGCATCGTCCGCTCGGACGATAAGCGACGGGCCCGGTTGGCGGCTATCCGGCGGGTTCTGCACGCCGTGGATTACTCCAACAAGGACACCAAAGCGCTCGGTGATCTTGATCATAGTATTTGTGGTGGACCGGATATCTGGGATGCCTAAACGCGGATATCACCACGGCAACCTGCGGCAAGCGCTGGTTGAGGCCGCATTGCACCTGATCGAGGCAAAAGGCCCAACCGGATTTACCTTGTCGGAAGCGGCCAAACAGGCGGGCGTAACCCCTGCAGCTGTCTACCGCCACTTCAACGGTCGTGAAGATCTGATCGCTGAGGCAGGCAGGCAGGGCTATGTCATGTTCGCCGACCTGATGCAGCATGCCTATGACAAATATCAACCCTCTGCGCTAGCGGCGTTCGAGGCAACAGGGCGGGCCTATCTGGCCTTTGCGCGCAAACATCCCGGCCACTACATCGCCATGTTTGAAAGCGGTATTTCCGTGAACCGCACACCGGAGCTGGCAGACGCTGCCAACCGCGCCCGCGCCATCCTTGAACGCGCTGCCGCAGATCTGAGCCAGCACATCCCGGTTGAAAAACGCCCGCCTGCGTCAATGTTCTCGGCCCATATTTTGGCCATGAGCCACGGCGTCGTAGAGCTATATGCCCGGAACTCCCCCGGCGCAGTCTCACCCTTTCCGCCTGAGGATCTGTTGGAAAGTGGCATTGGTATCTATCTGCGCGGGCTTGGTCTGATCGAACCCGATAGCTAGGCCTGCTATGCATTTTGCAGTGGTCTGGTCACTAACCTGATCAGCGGTTTGGGCCGCGAGTCAGAAACGGATCCATCGCAGGGCAAAATCGCAAAAAGTCGCAGATTTCCCTACGGCCTTTTCCAACCCATGTGATCCAGTGATCAACGATTAGCTACTCGACATCTTAATTTATTTGTTGATATCTGGATACTGAATGCAGAATGGCATGCCTGCTAGCATTCTGTTCATATCTTACACTCTGCACTACCGTACTTTTGGTAGCACTTTTGTTGTGTATAGGCTGATATTTGACTATCACGCCTGCTTTCGTTCCGATCTACAGTACGAACTGCTGGTGTTGTATCGTGCGCAGTTCTCATAATTTGAGTACAGTTAGTAATTCCTGAGAACCCATCATCCATCGTAGTACAATTTGTATGCCCTGTTGGAACCTGGCGCATATGACTTTGATTGTACAATTCCTGCTCAAAGCGCGGCGGGATTTTGTTCATCCAAGTAGCGTACAAATGCCTTCCTCTTCAATAAACTCAGTCGTAGCACAACTTACTAAAAGCAAGCCTGCCCCCCATCAACGCAGCCTTTCTCAGCATTTACTTGCACTCCTTGTTACCCAAGCCAATCGATGCCACTCACCCAAAGCAGCACTTAACCTAGCCCAACACTTAATACCTGCTGTTTTTCAGAAAAACGTACACACAGCGCTCTCACAACGTTTTCCGGTGTAAGCTGCTACTTGGGCGCTATGGGTGCTTGCAACTGTTTGGGTTGCAGGTCTTGCTGTGACGCTTGTTGTGTTGGCGGATTTGGAATAGGCATGTTGGCCACATTGCGCCGTTTTGGTCCTCACGCGCTCAATGTCACGCGCTTCATAGGCAATCCTGTTCGCCAATAGCCGCGCATCTCTATACGCATAGCTGCTTGTTCTTTGTTCGTTATGTCTCGTATCGTATCCAACGCATGTTGCAGATCAGCCAAAGCACTCACTGCACCACCCACATAAGTGCAAAATCGCCTAACCATAGCATCGACACACACTGCATCTGCTGCAATTCTACTGCGCATAAAAAAGGGCTGCGAAATACGCAGCCCTTTTACAATATGATAGATTATGGTGTTCGCTGTTAACGCTTGGAGAACTGGAACGAACGACGCGCTTTGCGGCGACCGAATTTCTTACGTTCAACAACACGGCTATCACGTGTAAGGAAGCCAGCAGCTTTCAACGCGCCACGCAGGGACGGGTTGTATAGCTGAAGTGCCTTAGAGATACCGTGCTTTACCGCACCGGCCTGACCCGAGAGGCCACCGCCCTTGACGGTTGCGTAGACGTCAAATTCGCCTTCGACACCGGCAACCTGGAACGGCTGGCGCAGGATCATCTGCAGCACGGGGCGTGCAAAATATGTGTTCAGCTCTTTACCGTTTACGGAGACCTTGCCGGAACCCGGCTTGATCCAAACGCGGGCAACCGCGTCTTTCCGTTTGCCGGTTGCATAGGCACGACCCAGTTCGTCACGAACGGGTTCGCGCGAAATGGTTTCTTCGGCTACGGTTTCTACGCCTGCAACGGCGCCGAGCTCTTCGAGAGTGTTGATCTGATCAGCCATCGGTCTCAGCTCCGCGTGTTTTTCTTGTTCATGGATTTAACATCCAGAACCTCGGGTGACTGGGCTTCATGCGGGTGCTCGGCACTTGCATAGATGCGCAGGTTGGTCATCTGCTGACGCGACAGACGGTTGCCGGGAAGCATCCGCTTGACGGCCTGGAAGACAACGCGCTCGGGGTGGGCACCATCCAGGATTTCCTGTTTGGTCCGCGATTTGATGCCACCGGGGTGACCGGTGTGCCAGTAGAAGTGCTCTTCGCGCTTCTTACCGGTCATTTGGATCTTGTCAGCGTTGATCACGATGACATTGTCGCCCATATCCATATGAGGCGTGAACGACGCTTTGTGCTTACCACGCAGGCGCATGGCAATGATCGAGGCAAGACGGCCCAGAACAACGCCCTCGGCGTCGATCAGGATCCACTTCTTCTCGATGTCTGCCGGTGTAGCAGAAAAGGTTTTCATGGCAGGTCAATCCTGTTTGACGTGAAGGACACACCCAGAACGGTGCGCCCGAATTCGATGGACGGGGTTTACGGCAGCTAATTGCGCAGGTCAACACCCGGAAATCAGATTAAATGCTGCAATTTCATACACTTAAAAAATAGGTATTATAATACCCCAAAAATCCACACTCAGAGATGGTGCATGCCGCCATGGAAACACATCCCAGCCAGAGATCCGCAACCACACACATTACTTCAGCAGTGTAGTTCAACCTACGGACACTAGAGCCACGTCATAGTAAAACAGATAGATACGCAGGACTACAACGCCGCGCATTCTGGGCTTCAAGGAATTGCCGTTCTGTAGCCACGCCATCCTGGACAAAGAGAAAGTGAAAAAAACGGGATGGCAGACCGGCACCAACAACATGCGTGAAGCCGTTGGTGCCAAATGCACGATTGAGAGCGCTGAATTCAAAGCAAAATTCATCACACCTGCAAAAGTCAGTGTTCCAGTACTGAAGCCAACGCTTATGTAACGTGAAAGACAGGAGAGTTGAACGTCAGCGCAATCTTGGTCCCGGAGATAGACGGAACAGTTACCAGTGGCGCGTTATCTGCAGGCCTCCTTGCCGCCGCAGTCACCGTCGGCATCGCCGCGGGTTGCGATACATGGTCATTCGGCCCCAATCATGTCTCATGCGTTTCGACCCAGTTCGACTAACGCCGAAACTGAGAGTGGTGCATGCGATGCGCCACTCTCTCATCCTAAATTGCGGCCCGCAGTCAGACGCTGATTTGTTCTGGTGGGTTGTCCAACAGGGCACGCAAACGCAGCATTGCCTCCTCAAAACGCTTAGGCGAGACATGTCCATTCACAGCGATGCGTACGGCATTAGGCGCGCGGCCATCGCGCAAGGCGAATTCATCAGCCGAGCGGATCTGGACACCATGCGCCTCTGCAGCGCGGGTAAAGGCAGCCGCCCGCCAGCCCGATGGCATTTTCAGCCACAGGAACGGCACGCTGCTGGACCAGACCAGCTCAAAACCGCCCAGAGTATTGACCGCGATGCGCACATAGTTATCCATTTCACGGCGCACATTGGCGACCAAAGTTTTGGTGCGCGGATCAGTCAGCAAAATATGCGTCAGTTCCGCCAAGGGCTGCGAAAGACCAAAATAGCTGTATTCCGCAATCCGGCGCAAATCAGGGCCACGACCCTTGGGTGCGAGTGCAAAACCAACCCGCAATGCTGGTGTCAGCGTCTTGGAAATGGACGAGACATGCCAGGATAGATCCGGCGCCAGGGCACGATAGCTAGGCGCACGCGCTTCCCCCATTCGATAACAGTCATCCTCGATAATCTGCACGTCGTGTCGGCGCAGGATCTCCAGGTTCTGTTTGCGCCGTTCCAAAGGTGTGTAGAGCCCAGTGGGGTTATGCACCTCCGGGCTGGTGCATAATACCGTTGCCCCGGTTTTGCGGATCGCTAGCTCCAGCGAGTCTGGCAGGATGCCATGTTCATCCATGGCCACGCCGACGACCCGCGCCCGTACCAACTCCGCTGCCCGGCGAAACCCGGCATAGGACAGATCCTCGACCAATACGGTAGGCTGCGCGCCAGCTAGAATTGCCTGCATCACCGTTAAGATGCCATTTTGCCCGCCATGAGTCAGTACGAGATCACTTTCGTGCACAGGCCCAAGCGGATCCTGCGAAAGCCAGCTCACAACCGCTTCACGCAGGGGCCGATAGGCATCACGGGTTGGGTAGTTCAGAAACTGTAGTGGATCCCCCTGCGAGACTTTAACCAATGCCTCGCGGATGGCAGCCACCTGCCCGACGTCAACCAGACGCGGACTAAATAAGCTGACATGGCCGGGGTCCTCTGCCTCTTGCAAATGCAACTGACGTGCCCAAACGTCATCTGGCACAACCGTCTGGCGCTCGGCAACAAACGTTCCGCGTCCCACCTCGGCCTGTAGCAGGCCATCATCGGTCAGCAAAGAATAGGCCCGCGCGACCGTGCCCGGAGTGATTTTCAGCTGATATGCCAGCTCACGCACAGGCGGCAGCTTTGTACCAATACAAAGTGTGCCATTTTCCACCGCGCTCCGGATTGTGTCAGCAACGCGCTGATACTTTGGGCCAGAACGACCAGAAAGATCTGTTGGCAGCTCTTCTGACCAAATTGTACCCATTACAATCCTTTCTTAGACATAGTGACGTACTAATTGTACCCATTGATTGTGATATTAACACAGGATTGTATCAATACAATAGGAAAATGCCATGACACAGAACGCGACAACACCATCTCCGAGCATGCTCTATCTCTCCAGCCGCCCCGCTCTGCCGGTGCTGGCGGAGGTCGCAGTCTCCTTTGCGGTTCTGGTCACGAAATGGACAGTGCGCCAACGCACGCGACAAGCACTGCGCCAGCTGCCGCCTGATCTGCTCAAGGACGTTGGGCTGACCCCAGACGAAGCACAGCATCAAGGGACTCTTCCGTTCTGGCGCCCATGATCCCCGGGTACCAGAACCACCTTGTGGCCGGGGCATGCCCCGGCCTTTTTTAAATCGCAACACCGCTATTTCAAATTCAACCTCATGATCGCCACGGCACGCACAATAGCTGGCGCATCGGCGGCGCTTGTGATCCCAATTCAAGGGGTCATATCTGGGGCGATATGGTACGTGATTTGGCAGACCCCGGACGAACAAAGCAACGGAGCACAGCATGGCGCATATCAACACCGTCATCCGGTCGATCAATCTTGACGGTGTGTTGATATTTTCAAGCGACCTGATGGTACGTTTGGTTTTGATGAATTTCGTCGCGACCCAGAAGATGGACGCGGCTGGTATAGTATCGGCCACTATGGCGGCCAGGTGTTCCCCATCGAAGACGCTGCGGTGGAACAGGCCAAAGAACATATTCACTGGCTTCGGGACAAGCTGAGCTGAAATCTCAGACCCCCTCCTTGATGCATGCGCCGTGAGGCACGCCCAAATTCCCTCTTGGCCAGACGCCTATGCTTTGCTACCCGCTACGGATCAAATCCAAAGGCGGCTCTTTCATGCAGCACAACCCCATCATTGTTGTTGATCGCGCCTCCGGCGAAACCTTTGAAGAGGCGATCTTAGGCGAGGCCTGGATCCGCTGGGCCTATCAGAATACAAGTGCAAAGCCGGTGGAAAAATTCCTGTTCCGATCAAACCTGATCAGCCGCGTCATGGGTGCTTGGTTCGATTCGCGGTTTTCCAAAGGCAAGATCAAAGACGTGATCAACGAACTGGCAATCGATATGAGCGAAGCTGTCGCAAGCACCGATAGCTTTACCTGCTTCAACGATTTCTTCGTGCGTCATTTGCGGCCCGAGGCACGGCCATTCAGCAACGATCCTCGCGAGATCGTCAGCCCCGCTGATGGCCGGGTTTTGGTTTTTCCAGAACTGGCCGAGGATGTGTTTGTGCCTGTGAAAGGCCACCCGATGTCTATTCGCACCATGCTACCCGGGATTGCAGACCGGTTCATCGGTGGCGCTTTGGCGATCGTGCGGCTCTGTCCCGCCGATTATCACAGGTATCATTTCCCCGCGGGCGGTCGTATCGCGGGCGCGCAGGACCTTGCGGGCGCGCTGCATTCGGTAAACCCCATCGCGCTCGGGGCTGGACCAGATGTATTCGGTGAGAACAAACGCAGCTGGACCCTGATTGAGACCGACACCATCGGCAGCTACTGCTTTGTCGAAGTTGGCGCATTTGGGGTCGGCAGCATCGTGAACACACACACGACAGGTGCAGTTCAAAAGATGGATGAAAAGGGCTATTTCAAATTCGGCGGGTCGACGGTGGTGGTTGTGTTCGAACCAGGGCGCGTGGATTTCAGCGAGGATCTGGTCGCCAACAGTGCCGCTGGGCGCGAAACACTGGTCAAGGTTGGCCAGCCGCTCGCCACTGCAGTCTGAGCTAGGTACCCTGCCCCTACCGCTCAGGCGGAATTGCATAGGTCATGGTGGAACGCGCCACGGGACGCGGATCGCCTTCGGAGAACAAGAGCACATCACCCACCGCCAACTGACGGCCGAGTTTCAGCAGCTTACCCTCGGCAATCAACGGCGACCCACCTATTGGTTTGCGCATAAAATCAAAGGACGCATTTGTGGTTACCGCCAGCGCCTTGCGTCCCAGTCGCGACAGTACCAACGCATAAACGGTAACATCGGCAAGGCCAAACATAGACGGCCCCGAAATCGTCCCGCCGGGCCTCAGATGTCTGTCATCCACCAAGAGCCGCATGGTGATGCCATCCTCGTCCAGCCGGTCAATCACAAAATCATTGGCCACCTCTGCAAAAACCTCCTGCAGATACGCGCTCAGCCCTTCGGCATCAAAAGCCAATCCCATTCCTGTTCCTTCCCATGGCACAGCCTGATCTCTGCGACGCAAAACCGGCTCCCCCCTTTGCGCAACATGCTCTAACGTTGGCCTTAATCCGAGGAGGGACACAAGATGACAATTTTAGAACGTCACGACAGGAACGGTATCGCCACATTATATCTGAATGCACCGGAGCGGTTGAACGCGCTGTCAGATGCAATGCTGGCCGCGCTTCAGGCGCAGATTGATGCGCTGCGCGAGGACACCGAAACACGTGTTGTGACTCTGGCGGGCCGTGGCAAAGCGTTTTGCGCAGGCCACGATTTGCGCGAAATGACAGCCGGACGACAGGCAGAGGATGGCGGGAAGGCCTATTTCGCCGATCTCTTTGCCCGCTGCACCAACGTGATGCTGGGTCTGCAACAGATTCCGCAGCCGGTGATTGCACAGGTGCATGGCATTGCCACGGCGGCTGGCTGCCAGCTGGTGGCCTCCTGCGACATGGCGGTTGCTGCAGAGGACACAAAATTTGGCGTCAATGGCGTCAATATCGGATTGTTCTGCTCAACCCCCATGGTGGCTTTAACCCGCAATATACCGCGCAAACACGCCTTTGAGATGCTGACAACCGGCCAGTTCATCGACACTGCGCGCGCCAAGGAGTTGGGTTTGATCAACCGCAGCGCTGCTCCAAAGGAACTGGAACGCGCAACTCGCGATCTGGCTGAAACCGTCGCCGAAAAGCTGGGCGCCGCCGTCAAAATTGGAAAACGTGCATTTTACGAGCAGTTACAGCTGCCCACGGCAGAGGCATATGCCCATACAGGTGCGGTCATGGTCGAAAACCTGATGATGCGCGACACGGTAGAAGGCATTGATGCGTTTCTAGAAAAACGCGATCCGGACTGGAAAACTGCTGGCCCATCTCCAAAAAATCTAAAAGACACCTAAAATTTTAGCCTTTGTTTACGATTGGCGATTTATTGTTTCCATGTCAGGTCTTTCAAACAAGGCAAGATCATGGCAAAGGTTGGGCAGGGTTGGTGATACATGGTCACAAACCCAGGCACAATTAGGGTCGCTGATGCGGACCGTCCCTCCACCGGGTCTCTCCCCCGGCCAGACAGTTCCCCAGCGACCCCAATACCCTTCCCCATAGCTAAATCAGCCAGAGAACGGGTAGCCAGCGTTTCAACAGGCACAAAACCTCTGGTTTTTCACCGTCTTTTGCACAAGCTACCCAAGGTAATATTGCGCCACGGGCCGACCTGCCCTATGTCGCGAGCATGACACAGACATTGCATATCGTGGGCGGCGGCATGGCCGGGTCCGAAGCGGCCTGGCAGGCCGCACACATGGGCGTTGACGTGGTGCTGCATGAAATGCGGCCCAAGGTGGAAACCTTCGCCCATCAAACCGGCAATCTGGGCGAAATGGTGTGTTCCAACTCCTTTCGCTCCGATGATGATGAACAGAACGCTGTCGGCCTGCTGCATTGGGAAATGCGCGCAGCCAACGGCCTGATCATGTCAACCGCCGAACGGCATCGCCTGCCGGCCGGTGGAGCGCTGGCTGTGGATCGCGAACCTTTTGCCGAAACCGTCACTGCACGCCTGAAGGCACTGCCAAATGTGACTGTATCCTATGACGAAGTGACAGCACTGCCTGAGGATGGTCATTGGATTTTTGCCACCGGACCGCTGACATCTGCCAGCCTTGGGCAGGCCATACAGGCCGAAACCGGAGCTGAGGCACTCGCCTTCTTTGATGCCATCGCGCCCATACTCTATGCCGATAGCATCGACATGTCACAGGCCTGGATGCAATCGCGCTATGACAAGGGGGAGACCGAGGCAGAGCGCACTGCATATCTCAATTGCCCCATGGATAAAGACCAGTATGAAGCGTTTATCGATGCGCTGCTGGCCGCTGACAAAACCGAGTTCCACGAAGGCGAAACTGCCGGGTATTTCGATGGCTGCCTTCCGATCGAGGTGATGGCGGAACGCGGTCGTGAAACCCTGCGCCATGGCCCGATGAAACCTGTGGGTCTGACAAACCCGCACCAGCCTGATGTCAAAGCACATGCCGTGGTTCAGCTGCGCCGTGACAATGCGCTGGGAACGCTGTTCAATATCGTCGGGTTCCAGACCAAGATGAAATATGGCGCGCAAACAGAGGTGCTGCGCATGATACCCGGACTTGAAAATGCCAGCTTTGCGCGTCTTGGCGGTATTCACCGCAATACATTCCTCAACTCACCCACGCTGCTCGACAGTCAGATGCGCCTGACATCCAAACCGCACCTGCGCTTTGCCGGTCAGATCACCGGTGTCGAAGGCTATGTTGAAAGCGCAGCCATGGGTCTGCTTGCGGGCCGTCTTGCCGCCGCCGAAATTCTGGGCAAGGAGCTACCGGTAGTGCCGCAGGATAGCGCTATGGGCGCACTGATCCATCACATCACTGGCGGAGCCGAGGCCAAGACGTTTCAGCCGATGAATGTAAACTTTGGTCTGTTCCGTCCGGTCGAGGGATTGAAAGGCGGGCGCCGCGGGCGCAAGGATCGCTACAAAGCCTATACCGACCGCGCCAAAGACGCCTGGCAAAACTGGCTCGGAAACTTTTCCTAGACGCTTTGCACACGTGGCGCCTAAGTTGTCTTTATGAGTAATAAGTTTCTCGACAAGGCCTATGACCTCGAAACACCGGAAGCGACCCTGAAACATTACAATCAATGGGCCGCTTCCTATGATGCTGAAATCGCCGAAAACGGCTACGCTACGCCGGGGCGCATAGCCGACGCTTTAGCGCAAGTTCAGTCCGATCTGCGGGAGCCGATTTTGGATTTCGGCTGCGGTACCGGACTTTCTGGCCTCGCCTTGCGTCGTCAGGGGTTTGAGATCATTGACGGTATGGAACCCTCAGATGAAATGCTGTCGCAAGCTCGCAGCAAAGAGGCCTATCGTAGCCTGATCCGGATTGATGTGACTGACAGTGCGCCGATCCCCAACGGCAGCTACCGCCTGATCACCGGCTGCGGCGTGTTGGGAACCGGCGCCGCACCTCCAAGCGTATTTGATCTGATCCTTCACGCCCTGCCGCGCGGTGGGTTGTTTGTATTTTCCTACAATGATCACACGCTGTCAGACCCTGACTACACCCAGAAGGTCAATGAATGGCTGGACTGTTCTGCGGCTCGGCTGTTATTTCGCGAACATGGCGATCACCTTCCCGGAATCGGCCTTAAGTCTACCGTCTACGTGATTGAGAAAATTTGACATTCATCACACGCTTTGCGCCTTCTCCGACCGGACCACTGCACCTTGGCCATGCCTATTCCGCGCTTCTTGCACAGGATATGGCTGCAACGCAGGACGGCGTGTTTCTGTTGCGGATCGAAGACATCGATATGGCCCGATCCCGCCTGGAATGGGAACAGCAGATCTATGACGATCTGTCTTGGCTAGGTCTCTCTTGGCCAAAGCCCGTGATGCGTCAATCACAGCGCCTGCCACGATACCGCGCGGCTCTGTCCCATCTCTCCGAGATGGGGCTGACCTACCCGTGCCGATGCAATCGACGCGATATCGAGGCCGCCGCTGGGGCACCCCAAGAAGGCGTTCCACAGTTTGGCCCTGACGGGCGCATCTACCCCGGCAGCTGCCGCTCCCGCAGCATGGCCGAGGCTGGCACAGATGATGTGATCAGGCTTGATATGGCCAAGGCCGTTGCAGCGGCCGAGTTGCGTCATTTCACAGAAACGGGATCTCGTCATGCAGGCGATTGGATGTTAGATCCCGTTCAACTGCTCTCTGCGGTCGGTGATATCATTCTGGTCCGGCGCGGCATGGGCAGCGCCTACCACCTGTCCGTTGTCGTGGACGATGCTGATCAGGGCATAACCCAGGCTCTGCGCGGCGAAGACCTGTTTGAAGCGACACAAATCCATGTGCTGCTACAAGCCCTACTTGGCCTGCCCACGCCGATATATCATCACCACCAATTAATCCGCGACGAGCAGGGCAAACGACTGGCCAAACGCGACGATGCACGCGCCATCGCCAAATATCGCGCGGATGGGATTAGCCCGCAGGATATCCGTGCCATGGTTGGCCTGCCCTAACCTGTACTGGCCTATTCTGGCAGAGCCGCTTTGATGGCGAATTTATCTCGGAATATCTCCGGCCTGCTGGCTCAGGTCTCACACACCATCCAGATCAGACCATCGGTTGCATCAGTTCGACTTCCTCGCCGTCCCGAATGCCAGTGTAGAAGCAGCTGCGCCGGTTTGTGTGGCAAGCAGGCCCGGTCTGACGCACCATCGCAAGCAGACAGTCACGATCACAGTCGACGCGCAGATCCACCAAAGCCTGAACATGGCCGGAGCTTTCGCCTTTGACCCAGAATGACTGCCGCGAGCGCGACCAATAGGTTACCTTGCCTGTCTCAAGTGTTTTCATCACCGCATCGGCATTCATCCAGGCCATCATCAGCAGTTCGCCGTTCTCATCATCCTGCGCGATACAGGGGATCAAGCCGGCCTCGTTATACTTTAGGCTAAGAGGATCAAACGACATGGCAAAAACCTTTTGCATCTTGGAATAGGCTCCCTATGTATTGAGAATAGCGCGTAAGGGAAAGCCCGAGGTACCCCATGTCTGGCGATACTGATCTAATAAAACTTTATTCCGCACGGATCCTGGCGCTGGCCGCCGATATCCCGCATCTGGACCGGCTAGACAGCCCCGATGTTAGCGTCAAAAAACGCTCACCGCTGTGTGGCTCAACCGTGACTGTGGACCTTCAGGTTCGCGACGGCGCGATCGTCGCCTTTGGGCAAGACGTCAAAGCCTGCGCGCTAGGTCAAGCCTCTGCAGCAGTGGTAGGAGAGGTGATTATCGGCCGCACTCTGTCAGAGGTCGAGGCCGCACGCCAACAACTGAAATCTATGTTGACGGAGGATGGTCCGGTGCCGGATGCGCCGTTTGACGGGTTTGAGGTCCTGATCCCTGCGCGGGAGTTTAAGAACCGCCATGCGTCTATACTTCTGGCACTTGATGCAACCCTTGAGGGGATACAGACCTATCAGGAACAGACCTGCGCCTGAGAGGACCCTTTGATGGGATACTCACATCTGGGTACCTGATCTGCTCTCAATCGGGAATGGGCGCGCGGACATATGACCCGCACTGCGCTCGCCTAATACGCACCGAAACGATGTCCCGGACAATTCTCCAATGAAAAAACCGCCGCACACCCGGCAAGGGTGGCGGCGGCAGTATGCTCTCTCATGCGGGACCCGAACGGGGCCTGTAGACCTAAGGCAGGTCCGTCAGACCGGCAGGCAAACCGGGCTGACTTGGGACAGGCGGCCCCGTTCGGCATAAAGAGTGCGTTCGGGAAAAATGAAACTTTAGAGCGGGAATGGCTGACGTCAGGATGGCGCTACAGTAGCCCGGGCAGATGCAACCCTGCCACTAACATCACAACCAAAGCAGCGGCGCCGAGCGCATCCTGCAGCAGTGTCGATTGGGCATTCTGAACAGTCGTCTTGATTTGGGTTATCACGGTACGGCCTCCTGTCTGTCTTGCTATCGCTCTCTGGCGCTGTTGTTGCCTATTTGTTCTCACACGTAGATCCGCATGTAAAGAACTTTATGAGAACATTTGAGAACAAATAGGAACAGGACAGGGAAACATATCCGCAAAATAGCGTGGGCATAGCCCCTGTTCAGGCGGAAATAAGCGCAAGAATTGGTATTAACCTACGGAAATCAAACGGATTGCCTGATCCTGCTTCATCAGCCAAAGCAGAACCCGTGCCGCCTGACCGCGCGGACTGGACAGATCCGGATCAGACGTCAGCAAGGCACGCGCGTCGCTTTGTGCGACTGCCATTAACCCCGCCTGACGTTCCAGATCCGCGATACGGAATCGTGGCAGACCCGACTGAGCGGTGCCAATAACGTCGCCAGCGCCACGCATCTCCAAGTCAGTTTCGGAGATCCGAAAGCCATCTTCGGTCTCGCGCAAGATTTCCAAGCGTTTCTGCCCGCCTTTGCTGAGAGGGGCTTGATATAGCAGCAAACAGGTCGATGCGGCATCGCCCCGCCCTACGCGCCCGCGCAGCTGGTGCAACTGCGCCAGACCAAAGATCTCTGCCCGCTCGATCACCATGATTGAAGCATTAGGCACGTTCACCCCAACCTCGATCACTGTGGTGGCAACCAGCACTTTGGTCTCTCCGGCCTGAAACGCAGCCATGGCCGCATCTTTTTCCGACGCCGGCATCTGGCCATGGACCAGCCCGACAACACTGTCCCCCAGCGCCGCCCGCAGATGTTTGAACCGTTCCTCCGCAGCGGTCAGATCCATCACCTCGGATTCTTCGACCAATGGGCAGACCCAGTAGCATTGCCGCCCTTCGTCAATCGCGCCGCGTAGATGGCTGACCACCTCCTGCATCCTTTCGGTGCTGATAACAGCGGTTTTCACCGGTTTACGCCCAGGTGGTTTTTCGTCCAGAATCGAAACTTCCATGTCGCCATATTGCGTCAGCGCCAGAGAGCGTGGGATCGGTGTGGCAGTCATCACCAGCACATCAGCGCCTTTGCCCTTTTCCGCCAGCTCCATGCGCTGTCTGACACCGAAACGGTGCTGCTCATCCACAATCGCCAAACGCAGGTCGTGAAACACCACATCAGCCTGAAATACCGCATGTGTTCCGACCAAAATCTGAATATCTCCACGCGCAAGGGCGGCACATTTCGCCACTCGTTCCCGCCCTTTATCACGGCCGGTCAGGATCTCCATCACCACGCCGGCGGTCTCGGCCAATGGGCGCAATGCTTCCATATGCTGACGCGCCAAAATCTCGGTCGGCGCCATCATGACACCCTGACCGCCCGCCTCAACAGCGACCAGTAAGGCCATGAAAGCAACAAGAGTTTTCCCTGCGCCGACATCGCCTTGCAGCAATCTGTTCATCCGCGAGTCCCGCCCCATATCGGCAGTGATCTCATCAATCGCCCGCGCCTGAGCCCCGGTTGGGCGATAGGGTAAAGCCGCAAGTACGCGCGACTGTAACGCGCCATCTGCAACACTGCTGCGACCCGGTAGATCACGGTCTCGCAAGCGCGCCAGTGCAAGAGTCAACTGGTGTGAAAACAGCTCATCATAGGCCAGTCGCGCCCGTGCAGAAGACTCCGCAGACAACGCCTCCAATCCATCCGGGTTATGCGCAGAAACCAGTGCCTCCTGCCATGTAGGCCAACCCTCTTTGCGAATTTGTGATGGATCAGCCCACTCCGCCAGCTCCGGCAACCGCGTCAGGGCATTTTGCGCGGCCTTAAACATGGTCTTTTGCGTCACACCATGGGTGAGATGATAAACAGGCTCAAAATCCGGGATCTCTGCGGCCTCAGACACTGGAACCATATGATCAGGGTGCACCATTTGGGCAACCCCATCAAAGAGTTCCAGTTTACCCGACACCACACGGCGTGCGCCTTCAGGCACCTGCGCCTCCAGATACCGGCTTCGACCGTGAAAGAACACCAGCTGGAACTCCTCCTCAGCGTCCGTCACTGTGATCCGATAAGCACCGCCCTTGTTCCGTGCAGGCCGGTGGGCATCAATGGTGACCTCGACCGTTGCAACAGAGGGAAAATCAAGCCCCTGAATACTATCACGCCGCCGCCTATCCACCATGGAATATGGAAGCGAAAACAATAAGTCACGTGGTGTTTCTATATTGATTTGCGCGAAATTCTGCGCCGTCTTCGGGCCAATACCCGAAAGCGTTTCCAACCCGGAAAATAGTGGGAACAGGATTTCTGGTCTGCTGCTCATACTGCTGCAATCAACTCCAACCAGCCATCCTCATCCAGTATCCGAACCCCCAGATCACGCGCCTTTTGCTCCTTTGATCCAGCGCCGGGTCCGGCCACCAGAATATCGGTTTTCTTTGATACTGAGCCAGCCACCTTTGCACCCAGGCTTTCGGCGCGGGCCTTGGCCTCGGCCCGGGTCATCTTCTCAAGTGTTCCGGTGAAAACCACGGTTAGCCCGGTGACCGGGCTGTCATTGGTCGGCGCCTCGGGCGGCAGTACTGTCAGTTTCTCCAGCAACCGGTCAAACGCCGCCCGCTCTTCGCTATTGCCAAAGGCGTCGCAGAGCGACAGCCCCAATACTGCGCCAATGCCATCGACACCGATCAAGTCCTCCCAGGCTGCGGCAGCCTCCTCAGGAACCTCACGCTCCGCTACTGCTGCAGTACGGGTTTCCGAGATACGCGCACGCCTGCTCTCACGGGCAGCCGCCTGTCGCTCACGGTCTTCAGCCTGATCAGCGGCACGATGGGCTGCTGCGGCAAGCTGTGCAAGATCCAGCGCTGCGGCCATCGTAGACCAATCGCCATAGTGAAGCGCCAGATCACGCGCACCAACCTCGCCCACATGGCGGATACCAAGGGCAAAGATCAATTTGGCCAGCGGGATCCGGCGTTTGTCCTCAATCGCCGCAAAGAGATTGTCCGCCGATTTCCCACCCCAGCCTTCGCGATTCTTTAGCTGCTGCAGACCAGACCCATAATTCTCTTGTAAATCAAAGATATCTACTGGTTCTTTGACCCATCCGTCAGCATGAAACTGCTCCACCTGCTTCGCGCCTAAACCATCGATATCAAAGGCTGCACGCGAGACGAAATGTTTTAACTTTTCAGAAGTTTGCGCAGGACAGATCATGCCACCGGTACAGCGGTGCACCGCGTCACCGTCTTCACGCACCGCGTCGCTTCCGCATTCGGGACAAACGGTTGGAAAGACAAAGGGCACAGCATCGTCAGGCCTTTTGGTAAGATCAACATCGGCAATCTTGGGGATCACATCACCCGCACGATAAATCTGTACCCAATCACCTACGCGGATGTCCTTTCCGCCGCGAATCTCTTCGCCCTTGGAATCACGGCCGGTGATGTAATCCTCATTGTGCAGTGTCGCGTTAGAGACAACAACGCCACCCACGGTGACAGACTGTAAACGCGCGACTGGACTGAGCGCACCGGTACGCCCCACCTGAATGTCTATTCCTTCCAGCCTGGTCCAGGCCAATTCGGCAGGGAATTTATGCGCAATAGCCCATCGCGGCGTAGTGGATCGGAACCCCAAACGCGCCTGCAATGCCAAAGTGTCGACCTTATAGACCACACCATCGATGTCATATCCCAGCGTTGCCCGCTGTTTTTCGATCTTGCGATAATGCGTGATCAGGTCGGTTATGCTCTCGCAATGTTTGATCAGCGGGTTGGTTTGGAATCCCATGACCCGCAAACGCTCCAACGCATAGAATTGTGTTGGGGCGAGAGGCTCTGACAGCTCACCCCAGCTATAGGCAAAGAATCGCAAAGGGCGCGCACGCGTGATTTCCGCATTCAACTGGCGTAGAGATCCGGCCGCAGCGTTGCGCGGATTGGCAAATGTCTTTCCGCCCTGCGCCGTGTGGCGTTCATTTAACGCGGAGAAGTCCTCGTGGCTCATGTAAACTTCACCGCGCACCTCAAGCACCGCCGGGGCGTCATCTATTTTTTGCGGTATATCGGCAATGGTCCGGGCATTTTCAGTGACATTTTCACCGACAGTTCCATCTCCCCGCGTGGCTGCATGAACCAAGGCACCGTTTTCATAACGAAGAGAAAGCGACAAACCATCGATTTTCGGCTCAGCCGTATAGGCAAGCGAATCTGCAGACTCGAGACCCAGATATTTACGCAAGCCTCGATCAAAATCCCGCACATCGTCATCATCAAAGGCATTGCCCAGCGACATCATACGTTGTGCATGCGTGATTTTACCAAAGCCCGATGAGACTGGAGCGCCGACCGTCTCAAGTTCGGTTGCGATCTCGCTCAGTTCCGGGAACTGCTCTGCCAGAGCCCGGTATCGATTCTTTTTCGCGTCATAGTCGGCATCGCTGATCTGTGGATCATCCGCCTGATGATAGGCAAGATCCGCCGCGCGTAGTTGCTCTTGCAGTTCGAGAAACTGACGACGTGCCTCGTCACTGGTCCTACTGTTAAGATCTGTATCGCCTGACTGTATCACGTTTCTCGCCTCGCTCTGTCTTAGCTAGGTGATAGGACGGTGGCGCCACTACGTCCAGCCACACCCGAAGCGCCCAACGTGAAAAATCCCGCCGTAGCGGGATCATTCGAGAGGAATATTGAATTGTTTGAGGAGCCTGATCAGGCTCCTACAGCCATTCGGTGTCCACCGGTCATCTGATCATCCTGCGGGTCACGCAGCACATAGCCTCGTCCCCAGACAGTTTCGATGTAGTTGTCGCCACCCGTCGCAGTACTGAGTTTTTTGCGAAGTTTGCAGATGAAGACGTCGATAATCTTCAACTCGGGCTCGTCCATACCGCCATAAAGATGGTTAAGGAACATTTCCTTAGTCAGCGTTGTGCCCTTACGTAGGCTCAGAAGCTCCAGCATCTGGTATTCTTTGCCAGTCAAATGCACGGCCTTGCCACCAACCTCGACAGTCTTCGCGTCTAGGTTAACAGAAATCTTGCCAGTGTTAATAATCGACTGTGAATGCCCTTTGGAGCGTCGAATGATGGCGTGAATACGGGCCACCAGTTCCTCGCGATGGAAGGGTTTGGTCAGATAATCGTCGGCACCAAAGCCGAAACCCTTAATCTTATTCTCGGTGTCATCTGCGCCGGACAAGATCAAAATGGGTGTTTCGATACGGGCCATGCGCAGCTGTCGCAGCACTTCGTGGCCATTCATATCAGGTAGGTTAAGATCCAGCAAAATCAGATCGTAGTCATATAGCTTTGCAAGATCGATCCCCTCTTCGCCGAGATCGGTCGAATAAACGTTGAGGTTAGCATGAGTCAGCATCAACTCAATGCTCTTCGCCGTTGTTGGATCATCCTCAACAAGAAGAATGCGCATATTATTTTCTCCGCCTGTACACTGTTTCCCTCAGGTCGTATTAACCTTGGTGGAAAAAAGTTAATGGCCCGTTACCATGATGGTTAATTAGCGCGATCATCTCAAGAGTGAAGGATATTTTTACGTCAGGATTTACGATAGTCTTTGAGACGGGTCGCTTTTAATGCGTCCTCGCCGAAGTCGGCAACAGCTGAAACCCAGCTTCGGAACTCTTCCTCGCTCAGGCCATACCGACGCAACGCCTCACTTTGAGGGATCAACCCATAGAGCACGCCGCGCACAACTGCGGCCTTGCGTGAAGCAACCCAGCGTCGTGTGGTCTTTGGCGGCAGATCCGCGCGCGTCATCACCGTACCATCCGGCAGGGTCACAGCGCGAGGGCCATCGACTTTCTTCAAGAACATCTTCTTTTCCTTCGTGTGGAGCATAGACATTGATCCACCACCACATTTCACGCAAACGCCTTAAGGAGGGATGAACCTGCCCCCTTGAGGATCGTTAGGATTTTCCTATATTCTGCGATGTCTTTCCTACATATCCGAGGAGTCGCCTGATGGCGCAGGATGCAAAAACCCAATTGAATTCGCTTGGCTTTGCCAAACCTCCGTCCGAGACGAGGGTGGTGGTGGCCATGTCGGGTGGCGTCGACAGCTCTGTTGTTGCTGCACATTTAGCTGACGAAGGCTATGATGTGGTGGGTGTAACCCTGCAGCTATATGATCATGGCGCGGCCTTGGCCAAAAAGGGCGCTTGCTGCGCGGGCATCGATATTCATGATGCACGCCGAGTCGCCGAAGAGCGCGGATTTCCGCACTATGTTCTGGATTATGAGAACATTTTTAAAGATGCGGTCATTGATGAGTTCGCCGACAGCTATCTGGCTGGCGCAACTCCGGTACCCTGCATTCGCTGCAATGAGCGGGTAAAATTCAAGGATTTGCTGGAAACGGCCCGCGATCTGGAGGCTGACTGCATGGCCACAGGACACTACATCCAGCGCAAATATGGTCAGAATGGCGCTGAGCTGCATTCTGCAGAAGATGCCAACCGCGATCAGAGCTATTTCCTGTTCTCAACAACACCCGAACAGCTGGACTACCTGCGCTTCCCGCTGGGTCACCTCCCCTCCAAGGACGCCACTCGCGAAATGGCGTCCCAATACGGTTTGGCCGTGGCGGATAAACCTGACAGTCAGGACATCTGTTTTGTGCCCAACGGCGATTATGCCAGCGTAATTGAAAAACTGCGTCCGGGCGCCGCGGAACCCGGAGAAATTGTCCATTCTGATGGGCGTGTTCTTGGCACGCATAACGGCGTGATACACTATACAATCGGCCAACGCCGTGGTCTGGGCATCGGCGGGTTGAGTGAACCGCTTTATGTGGTCAAGCTGGACGTGTATGCCAAACAAGTCGTTGTTGGCCCCAAGGAGCTGCTGGCGACCCGAACCATTCCCGTACGCGAGATCAACTGGCTGGGTGATGAGCCATTCACCAGCCGCGAAGAGTGGCATCTGAAAGTCAAAGTGCGTTCCACACGCCCCCCACGGGAGGCCATTGTGCGGCCAATTTCCGAGACTGAGGCAGAGGTTGAGCTTCTGACGCCAGAGGAAGGCATTTCTCCCGGTCAGGCCTGTGTGTTCTATGCCGGTGAGGGCAGCCGCATCTTTGGTGGTGGTTGGATCTGGCGCGGGTACTGATCGTTCGCACCAGCAGGCCGTAGTACAAGACGGTAATTTTGATATCTTACGCGCTAAGAGGTTTCAGGACAGATGTAAGCCTCAGGGAAGCCGGTCAAGCACCGCTCGGGCCGCCCTTAGGCCCGGGTTCTCGCCGCCCTCGCCCAGACGGTCCATTGTGAGAGCCATGGCGGTTGATTGCGCGGCTGGGTCTTCCTTGACCTTCTTCAGCGCCTTGGCAATGTTGTCTGGCGTGCACTCGGGACCAAGGCATTCCGGCACCACCCGCGTATCACTGACCAGATTGACCAGCGTCACGGTATCAATCAACGCCATACGACGCATGATATGCCAAGTCAGCCATTGGAACTTATAGGCAATCACCATCCGCGTACGGGCCGCTGCCAGTTCCAGTGAAACTGTGCCCGATGCCGCCAGCGCCAGCTCTGCAGTGGCAAAGGCCGCACGCTTGTGGGTTTTGGCAGTGTTCGCCTCCAGCGCGTTGGGATCAATCACCACGGCAGTATCGGACCATTCGGCCAGATGCGTACGGACCAGATCTGCCACAGGCGCCGCTGCTGGAACCACAATGCGATACTCCGGATAGCTGTCCTGAAACTGCTTAAGTGCGGCACCAAACACCGGCGCCAAGCGCGTGACCTCTGAACGCCGTGATCCCGGCAGCGCCAATACGCAAGGGGTATCATCCAGCTGATAGTAAGCGCGAAATGCGGCGATCTCCTCGGGCAGGGCTTGCGGTTCGCCGACCACCGGATGACCCACAAAATCGCAATCCATTCCGGCCGCCTGCATATAAGGTGGCTCAAACGGTAAAAGCGCCAGAACATGGTCGATAACCTTGGCCATTTTATCGGCACGCTTGGGTCGCCAAGCCCAGACCGACGGAGCCACATAGTGCACCGTTCGGATATCACTGGCGTCTTTTACCCGTGCAGCCACCCGTAATGAAAAATCCGGGCTGTCGATGGTGATCACCACATCCGGTTTTGTCTCGAGTACTGCATCGGCTGTCTCACGTATCCGACGTTTCAGGTGGCGATACTTTGGCAGCACCTCAGCCAACCCCATCACCGACAACTCTGACATGTCGAACCGGGAGGTCAGCCCCTGCTCGCGCATCAGGTCACCCCCGACACCGTCAAAGCTGACGTCGGGGCGCAACTGCCGCAGACCATCCATCAGAGCACCACCAAGCCGGTCCCCCGAAGGCTCCCCCGCGAGGATGAAGACCCGAAAGCTCATGCGCTGCGCAGCCAGAGAAACAGGCCGAGGCGGTTACAACTTGCGATCACGTCTTCCTGGTTCAGAACGATAACACCGCCTGCCTCCAATACGATCCCAGACAGCCCAGCCTGAGCTGCCAGCTCTACCGTTTGCACACCGATGGTTGGAAGATCAGCGCGCCGATCCTGTCCAGATTTAGGTGCCTTGAAGAGCAGACCGCCGGTCCCGTCGGGCCGGTTTTGCAAGGCCTGCAACATCCAATCCGTACCAAACAAATTCTCAACCGCAATCGCCTGCCCACGGCGCACGGCACAGGACTGGCCGACGTCGGCGTGACTCATTGCTGTAACGACCTCGGCACCGCGTATAGCATCAGGTTTGTCCAGCTCACCGGGCTGCACATTGGTTGGGATACCCTCGGCCATAAGCAGATCCGGCGCAACTTGATGAGCGGCACGCACTGTCATGCCTGCCTGCTCAAAAATCCCGATGATCGCGCGCAATGCACCATCGTCGCCGGCCGCCAAAGCCCCTTGCAGAACCGGCACCATTGGCAAGGTTTCTGCGTCGATCTCCGCCGGTTCAATGGACGGGCGGCGGACAGATCCGGCAAGGCAGATCTCGGTCACGCCGGTCGCGGCCAAACGCTCGATGAAGCTGCCGAGTTGTTCCAGCCGGAATGTCAGTTCAGGTTCGATATGATCGGGCTCAGAGCCGCGCATCGCACAAACCAAGGGCCGCTCGGACAGGCGCGCGGCCAATTCGGCAGGCAATGCACCCTGCCCCGCAATCAATGCCAGCATCGTATCAGCCTCCTGGTGTCAGGAAAGAGCGGTCGCTCTCACCAGTGATGAAATCAACGATTTCCTGCACATATTCACTGTCACTCTCTGCGCCAAGACGACGCGCACGCTCCTGAAAGGTGCCTTCGCCCTGCGCGAGCATCTGGAATGCCGCCCGGAGCGCGGTAATATCTGAACGCTGCACGCCGCGCCGTTTGAGACCAACCAAATTCAGCCCATCCAACTCACCGCGCGGTGCCTGCACCAGACCGTAAGGAATGACATCATTGGTGACCATGGTAACCGCGCCGATGATAGCCCCGTGACCAATACGCACCCATTGATGGATACCCGAGAGACCACCTATGATGACATCGTCTTCCAGCACGCAATGGCCTGCTACCGCCGCGGAGTTCACAACAATCACACGGTCGCCGATCTGCGCATCGTGAGCAATATGGCAACCTGCCATAAACAGACCGTCATCGCCGATACGGGTCACTCCGCCACCGCCCTCGGTTCCAGCGTTAACCGTCACATGTTCACGGATGCGATTGCGCTTGCCAATCACCGTTTTACAGCGCTCGCCCTTGAACTTCAGATCCTGTGGGATCTCTCCCAGAACCGCGAAGGAGAACACCGTTGTATCCTCTCCAATCTCGGTATCACCAGCGATCACAACATGGGATTTCAGCTCTACCCGGTCGCCAAGCACGGCGTCAGGGCCAATAAGGCAGAAAGGGCCAATGACGCAATCCACGCCAATTCGGGCTCCCTCTTCGACCACCGCGCTCGGATGGATCCGGGTCATTTGCGTCAATCCTTTTGTACGTCGATCATCGCCGAAAACTCGGCTTCGGCGGCGGTTTCGCCATCGACGGTCGCAACGCCCTTGAATTTGAAGATTTTGCCGCCCGGTTTGCCACGGGTGGTTTCCACATGCATTTTCAGCACATCACCGGGGATCACCTTGCGACGGAATTTACACTTATCGATATTCATGAAGTAGATCAGCAGCTCAGTGTCGATCATATCCATGCCAACACCCAGCATCACACCTGCGGTTTGCGCCATGGCCTCGACGATGGTGACGCCGGGCATGATAGGTGTGCCCGGAAAATGGCCCTGAAAATGGGGCTCGTTCATGGTCACATTTTTGATGCCACACGCCGACGAATATCCATCGATGTCGACCACCTTGTCCACCAACAAAAACGGGTAGCGATGTGGCAGGATGCGCTGGATCAGATGAATGTCGGCGCTTTTCAGCTCGGTTGTCATTGCGGTTTTCCCGTTTTCTGAATGTTATCTATGTCCTAGCAACTGGCCACAGGTTCGGCAAGCCAGAGGCCAGCTCATGGGTGGATTGCCACCTCTTCGAAATATGTTGTGATCTGGTGACCGACGCAGCGTTATACGATTACTCGCCGTCCGTATCAAACGGGGTGTCGCGATTGTCCCCCAGAACTTCATTGATGCGCGCAATGGCTAAATCGGTGATATCGGCGGCATCAGCACTGAGAAAGACACTCGAATGCTCCAGAATAGCCCCAGCACCCGCCTCCGTCATGATCTGTTGCAATATGGGCAGTGATGCGGTGAAGAAATCACGCCGCGCATTATCACCCATCTTGTTGATATCACGCAGCTTTTGATCTTGATTGCGGCGGGTCTCCTGCACCTTCTTATCGAAGGCATCCGCAAGCGTTCGAAATGCTTCAGGATCCATGCTGCCGCGGCGATTGGTCAGATCCAATTCTTCGGCGCGCAGCTCAGCTTCAATCCGGCGGTTCTCAGCGGTCAGAACGGCCCCCTCCGCATCCAGTTCCTGCGTGATCCGCATACCAAACGCGCTCTCGGCAAAGAGACGATCGGACTGAATAGTCAGCAATCCAGTTTGTGGCGCACCCAATTGCAAAGTCTCTCCAACGGAAAACCCTCTGGTTGGAACCTCGGTCTCTTGTGCCGCTACGGGCTGGCACATTAGTGCGACCACCACAAGGCTGCGCGCAAAAGGCGCTGGCCAACCAGCCAGCGCCCTTTTGTGCCGTGCGTCCACAGCGCGCGTCATTGCGATCAGAACCGCGCCTGAAGCGTCAGGTCAAAGCTCTGCTCCTGGTCGAAGTCTTCCTTCTTGAGAGCCTTGGAGAAATTGAACCGCAAGGGACCAAACCCGGTTGTCCACAACAGCGAGAAACCGATGACATGACGATAGGAGCCGCCGCGACCAACGATGTTACCACCAGCAGCACCGGTGTCCGCGTTGTTCAGGCCCCAAAGGTTACCGACGTCATAGAACAGGCCACCACGCAAGCCGATTTCCTCAGGCAAACCCAGCGGGAATTCTGCGTCAAAGCGCGCCGCTGCATAATAGTTGCCGCCAAGGAAGTCGTTATACGCACCTCCACCACCGTTCGGTGATTGGTCCCGTGGTCCAATACCACCGGGCTCAAAGCCACGCAGGATACTGGGCGATAGAACAAAACGGTCGATGGAGCGGCTAAAGCCATCTCCCTGCCAAGAGAACGCGCCAGCCTCAATCGTAGCTCGCAATGTTACTTCTTCATTAAATACCCGGCGCTGAGCCACAAACTTCGCCGTGCTTCGCAGGTACTCAGAATCCCCACCAAGGCCTGCGTAGTCGGCACCAACCTGAATCATGTAGCCCGAATTGGGGTCCAGACCGTTGATACGGCTATCCACTGTATAGGTGAATCCGATAGCACTGGCGTTGATCGCCCCTTGATTGATCTCACTGCTCACTACGGGGCCCGCCAGCGGAATACCTGCTGAATCGTTGCCGCGGGTGATCATCTCATCTTCATCCCAGGTATACCGGACCTGAAGATTGCTGTTTTCCGAGGTCTGGAAGGTCAAGGCTGGCGAGAAGAAAGCGCGTTTGGTATCATAGAGCGCAAAACTAGAGTCTGTCTCAGACAATCCTAGATCCAAATCAAAGCGCAGATCGCGCCCCAGAAGATATGGTTCAGTAAAGCCAAGGGTATATTCTTCAGCGTCCTGCGCGGTGGAAACATTGAACGACAGGCGTTGACCGCGACCAAGGAAGTTGTTTTCGGATAAGCCGAGACTGATACCGAAACCATCGTTTACAGAATAAGCACCACCAAGACTGATAGAGCCGGTTGGCTGTTCCTCGACGTCGACGTCGACAACGACTTCTCCCGTACTGCTGCCTTCCCGGACATCGACATCCGCATTTGCAAAGAACCCGAGTGCCCGGATACGCTCGGCGCTTTCACGGATCTCGCGAGGATTGAACGGATCACCTTCAACTGTTCGGAACTGTTGGCGGATGACACGGTCCAGTGTGGTTGTATTGCCTTCGATATCAATCCGTTCAACAAACACGCGCGGGCCACGGGTCAGAATAAACTCAACATCCAACGTCAGATCACGATCATTGCGACTAATCCGCGGCTCAGCCCGCAAGAAGTCGATCCCCTTACGGATGGCTAATGTCTCCAGGCGGCGGATCGCGTTTTCGACATTGGTCGGCGAATAGGTCACGCCGGGGCGAATTTTAAGAACCTTGCGGAATTCATCGGCGTCGGCCTCCGACATCTCGCTGGTGACCGAAATATCGCCAAATTCGAACTTCTGGCCTTCGGTAATATCAACCACCAAAAAAGCCGCATCGCGCTCTTCGGTCACTTCGGCATTAGTGCTGTTGATGCGCACATCAACATAGCCACGTGACAGATAGAAATCGCGCAGGACCTGTTTGTCGAATTCCAGACGATCTTCGATCAGAGTATCTGCGCGAATAAAGGTCCGTAGCAGACCTGCCTGTTTGGTCTCAAGTACCCGGCGCAGACGACGGTCTGAATAGACGCGGTTGCCAATAAAGGACACGCGCTCAACCTCGATGGTGTCGCCTTCGGAGATTTCGAACACCAAATCTACTCGGTTGTCGCTGCGTCGAATGATGCGCGGCGTCACAGTTGAGGCAAGCCGCCCCTGGGCGCCATAAGCCTCTGCAAGGTTGGAGGCATCGCGCTCCGCGACGGTCGGGTTAAAGACCCGACGCGGCGCCGATTCGATCAACGCCAGCATCGCTTCGTCCTTGATGCGGCGGTTGCCCTCAAAGCTGATTTTGTTGATGGTTGGGAACTCTGTGACCTTGATCACCAGAGTATTGCCCTTCGGGACGATTTCAACGCTTTCAAACACACCGCTGTCCAGAATGCGCTGGTAGGCGTCATTGAGCTGCCCACCGCTAACACGTTGGCCACGTTCAATGCCCGTATAGGCCACAATTGTTGAGGTCTGGATGCGTTGATTACCCTCGACCTGAACATTTGAGAAACTGTAGCTCTGCGCCGAAGCCGTTTCTGGCGTCAGGACAAATCCCAAGGCAACAGCCAATGCAGCAGCAGATACGTTTCTATACAAAATGTTGACGCCAAATTTGCGTCCTCCACAGGATGTACCTGTGTGCTTCCCCCGAACCATCAGTCAAAACCCGATCTTTTTAACAGCTAATCCGTGCGTATCGGGTTTATCAGCGCTTGTCAAAAACAACAAAAAGGCGCGCGGGTATGACCCGCGCGCCTGATAGCTTGCAACAGCTTGAAAACTCAGAGACTGCCGATCCAAGCGCCCGCTATCAGTGCTCCCAAAATCGTCGCCACCGACACGGCACGGTCCCAGTTCAGGCGCACAAGTAGGCCAAGTCCATTATTGGTAATGCGCAGGCTGCTCATAGCGTCCACTCTCCCGTTATCAAAAATGATCCCACATCCGCCACAGCCGCGCCGCGATCTGCGACGCCACTGCCCACCGGCGGCTTACCAAAGGATTAACAAGGGAATGTGGCGACAGTTGGGCGCACAGGTCGCGCCACCATCAAAAGGAACCGACCGAGACAATCCCGGTCGGAGAAATCGCCTGACTAAATTAGCAGAAGATGTCGTTGAAGAGCGCAAACATCATCAGGCTTAGGATCGCAGCAATACCAACAGTCATAAGGATCCGCATGACCGCATCATTGGGTGGCTTACCCGTGACTGCTTCGTAGGCGTAAAATACCAGATGACCACCATCCAGTGCCGGGATCGGGAACAAGTTCAACAGCCCGACTGCCGTCGAAAGCACCGCAATAAATTGGATAAAACTCGCCAACCCCTGGCTAGCCATCGCGCCTGAGGTTTCCGCAATGCCTATCGGGCCGGACAGATTGCAAGTGCTGATTGCTCCGGTGATCATATGCATCAAACCGGAGATCGACATCTCGACAACGCCCCAGACTTGCGCGGTCCCTGCGCCAAATGCCTCACCAACACCGACGGTTTCCGTCGCAGGATAAAACGCGAGCCCGCCTGCGATACCCATGCGCCAGCGTGTGGCAAAACCGCCGTCAGGGAGAGGCTCATCAACACGGCGCGGTGCCAGAGCCATTTCAAACTCTTCACCGGCACGCCACACGTTCAGCAACAGAACCTTACCCTCTGCGCTCTCTACCGCGCGTTTCAGTTGGTCGAAGGCAAAAATCGGCGTGCCATCCACACCCGTAATCACGTCACCCGGTTGCAGATCAATGTCGGAAGCAGCACTGCGTGGTGCAATACCACGCACATGGGGTGGCCATGGATAGGGGCCCATCACCTCTTCCGGCTGACCATTACGCAACACGGTATAGGTCAGCGGCTGCTGTTCCGGAACAGAATCGCGGAACGTTGCAAATGCAGTTCTATTCTCTAGCGACGGCACGTCTACGCCGTCGATTTGCAACAGCGAATCGCCTTCGCGCAGCTCTGTTTGCAAACCAGGCAGCGGTACCAGACGATCCACGGTGAGCGGATCACGCGTGGTGCCCTGCATCAAGAATACGCCGGTAAAAATCAACGCCGACATGATGAAATTGAACACCGGCCCTGCGGCAACAGTTGCTGAACGCGCCCAAAGCGGTGCCCCATGCATAGTGCGCCGTAGTGCCACCGGATCCGCGGCCACATCCGCCATCGCATCAACATCTTTACCTGAGGCCGCGTCAGCGTCACCGAGGAATTTCACGTAGCCACCGAAGGGCAACAATGCCACCTGCCAGCGAGTGCCATGTTTGTCGACGCGGCTGAAAAGAACCGGCCCGAACCCCAGCGAGAACACCTCGGCATGAATGCCAGACCAGCGTCCGACGATGTAGTGGCCATATTCATGCACCGCAACGATCACCGAAAGGGCGATCACAAAGCTGGCAATCACATAGAGATACCCGCCAAGCTGCGGAAAAAAGGAGACGAGATCCAAAGGCTTACCTTACGTATTCTAGAATTGTGTTGTCGACTTCTATACGGGCCAGATGGTCTGTGCGACGCACAGTATCAAGGGTCACCCCCTCATCTAGTCCACGATCCGTACTGTCAAAGTTATCAAGCACCTGGGATACAACGCTTGCCATATCCAGAAACCCAATGCGCCCGGCGATGAAGTGATCCAGCGCACGCTCCTTGGAGGCGTTAAAGACGGCACCCATCAGCCCACCCCGGGCCATCACATCATAGGCCAGTTGCAGCGCCGGATAACGGTTCAGGTCAGGCGCACGAAACGTCAGCTGTGCCAGCCGTGCCAGATCCAAACGGTCCACCGGCAGATCCCGCCGTTCCGGCCAGTGCAGCGCGTAACCAATGGCATGGCGCATATCCGGCGCTCCCAGATGTGCCATCAAGGCCCCGTCGCAAAAACCGACCAACGCATGAACGATGGACTCGGGGTGAACCACAACCTCAATCTGCTTCGGCTCAACACCAAAGAACTCTCTTGTTTCAATGACTTCCAAAGCCTTGTTGAACATAGATGCGCTGTCGATGGTGATCCGCTGCCCCATGTCCCAATTCGGGTGAGACGACGCCTGTGCCACCGTTGCCGTCTTCAGCTGTTCCATCGGCCAATCGCGAAAGGCCCCGCCCGAAGCGGTGATGACAACACGCTCTACGGCAGAGATATCTTCACCGACCAACCCCTGAAACACAGCTGAATGCTCACTATCTACGGGCAAGAGCCGCGCGTTATGGGACTTGGCTGTCTCCAACAACAGTGCTCCGGCGCAGACCAGCGACTCCTTATTGGCCAGCGCCAAGGTAGCGCCCTGTTTCAGAGCCTCCAGTCCGGGTGCCAGACCAGCGGCCCCTACGATGGCTGACATAACCCAATCAGCGGGGCGTGTCGCAGCCTCTGCCAAAGCTGCCTGCCCTGCGGCAGCCGCGACCCCCGATCCGGCAAGAGCGGCCTGTAGCGCTGGCAGGTGATCATCATAGGCGGTAACGGCAATATCGGCGCGTAGCTCAATGGCATCCTGCGCCAACTGAGCGATATTCGCACCGCCCGTCAAAGCAACCACATCATAGTCACCCGGAGCCCGCCGGATCAGGTCAATTGTATTCTGACCAATGGATCCGGTAGCCCCGAAAATCGAGAGCTTTCGCATTACGTCGCACCGCCAGGCAGACCCCAAAGACTAAGCACCATCAGCACCATCGCTGCAGCACCCAACATACCGTCAAATCGGTCAAACAAGCCGCCGTGCCCAGGGATAAGCCCGCTGGAATCCTTGACGCCCATCTTCCGCTTAAGCGCGCTTTCAGCAACATCGCCGGCCTGGCTTGCCATAGAGACCAGCACTGACAGCATGATCACACCAAATCCAAGCGAAGCCTGCGCGGCAAAAACAGCTCCAACAACCGCTGCCGCTGCCCAGCCAGCGGATGTTCCGGACCAGGTCTTTTTTGGACTGACACGTGGCCAGAATTTCGGCCCGCCAAAGATTTTACCCGCGAAATAGCCCGCGATATCCGTGGCAACCACCACCGAGATAAGCCAGATCATCCAATCCAGCCCCAATGCACTGCGCATCCAGATGAAAGCATAGGCCGCAAACAAGGCCCAAAGCGCGAAACCCAGATAGATGGCCCGGCGAGCGGATAGCGCTGCCGCACCAACAATCGCAGGTACAAACAGCAGACATACTGCCCAATTGCCCGCCATCAATGCCGCCGCCAGAACCGCACCCATTGACAGAACACCCAACGGCAGCGCCAGACCCTGACGATCTGGTGCAACCATACGCATCAATTCCCAGATCATACCGCCGCATGATGCGGCTATCAGCAGATCGAAAACCACGCCACCGCGCCAGACAGCCCAGCCCCCGAGAAGGACCATCACTATGGCAGAAATCAGTCGGGGCATCAGATCGGCCCACCGCCCTGCGCTGCTCATATCTTCACCGCTCCAAAACGCCGATCACGTTGGCCGTAGCTGCGGCACAGCCGGTCCATATCCTCTGCGGTAAAATCCGGCCAGAGCGTGTCGATGAACTCATATTCGGCATAGGCCGACTGCCACAGCAGAAAATTGGAAATCCGGGCTTCTCCGCTTGTGCGAATGACCAGATCAGGGTCAGGCAACACGTGGGTATCCAGATACCGCGGCAGAGTTTCCTCATCCACGTCAGCTGGATTAAGCCTGCCTGCGGCGACATCCTCAGCCAAACGCTTGGTGGCGCGTGCCACCTCGTCGCGGCTGCCGTAATTCAGAGCGATAGTCAGATGGGTACCATCATTGCACGCTGTCTCCCGCTCAAGCTGGTCCATCAGGGTGACCAGCTTGCTATCAAGCCGCACTCGGTCTCCAATAAAGCGCACCCGCACATTGCGTTGCGCCAGCGCTTTCATCTCCTTAGAGATATAGCGGCGGAACAGGCTCATAAGCCCTGCAACCTCAACCTGCGTACGCTTCCAGTTTTCAGTCGAGAAGGCGTATATGGTGAGGTACTTCACCCCTAAAGCAGGGCAGCACTCCACCACTTCGCGCACACGCTTGGCACCAGCATGATGGCCGAAAAGACGGGGGCGGCCCCGTGCCTGAGCCCAACGACCATTGCCATCCATGATGATAGCCACATGCTTTGGCCCTCGCTCAGGGGCGGAATCGCCTACATCCTGTGCCAGTGCGGTGTCTGTACTCTGTGACATATGCAGGTGTCAGACCTGCATAATTTCGGCTTGTTTCGTTTCCAGCGCTGAATCGACGACTTTGATCATCTTGTCGGTCAGTTCCTGAACTTCACCTTCCCACAACTTCTGATCGTCCTCGGACATCCCGTCAGCCTTGGCTTTTTTGATCTGATCCATCCCGTCGCGACGCACATTGCGCACTGAGACGCGAGCGTGTTCGGCGTATTGACCCGCCACTTTTGTCAAATCGCGGCGACGTTCTTCATTAAGCTCAGGGATCGGCAGCATGATAATGGTGCCGTTAAGTTGCGGATTAATGCCAAGACCAGATTCGCGGATGGCTTTTTCGACTTTACCAACCAGACCTTTGTCCCAGACATTGATGGTGACCATGCGCGGCTCGGGTACATTGACGGTGCCAACCTGATTGATGGGCGTCATTGAACCGTAGGCATCAACCATGACTGGCTCCAGCATCGTTGCCGAGGCACGACCGGTGCGCAGCGAGGCAAATTCGGTCTTGAGATTGGCCATGGCGCCATCCATCCGGCGCTGTAGATCATCGGTATCGAGAATAAATTCGTCAGACATTCTGCTCTCCCCTGACTTGAGGCGGTGTTTGCAACGCTCATAAGACATTGACGGGGCGTTGTATAGCGATCTTGCCGCAGATTTGCAGTGGTCATTGGGCAGATGCCGCAGCTAATCGGTCATCAACACGCCCAGATATTGATGGAATGCCTGCCCCAAAAACCACTCCTAAATCGTCATCTAAGAACGGAAAAACCGCGCGTCAGACATGAATCCGGACGCGCGGCTACACTATTCATAGGGATGTGAGACCGGCGATTAAGGCCACCTGTGCAAATTTATCCATGTACCTTGGTATAGGTGCCTTGACCCGCCAAAATACCTCGGAAACCGCCCGGCTCATCCAAGGGAAAGACCATCAGTGGCAGATTATTGTCCCGCGCCAGCGCAATCGCCGACGCATCCATCACCTTTAGACGCTTGGCCAAAACCTCATCATATGTGATGTCATCATAACGCACCGCGTCATCATGCTCTGCCGGATCCTTGTCATAGACGCCGTCGACGCCGTTCTTTCCCATAAAGATCGCTTCGCAGGCCATCTCATTGGCGCGCAGTGTGGCCGCCGTATCGGTGGTGAAATAGGGGTTTCCTGTGCCAGCCGCAAAAATGCAGACCCGTTTCTTTTCAAGGTGGCGCACTGCGCGGCGGCGGATATAGGGCTCTGCAACCTCATCCATGCGAATGGCAGAGATCACGCGCGTGAACACGCCGATCTCTTCGAGCGCCGACTGCATGGCCAGTGCGTTCATTACAGTCGCCAGCATCCCCATATAGTCCGCCGTGGTCCGTTCCATCCCCTGGGCAGACCCAGACAGGCCGCGGAAGATATTCCCGCCACCAATAACCATGCAGATCTCGACGCCCATATCACGCACGGTTTTCACCTCCTGCGCAATGCGCTGGACGGTCGGCGGGTGCAAACCAAACCCCTGGTCCCCCATCAGCGCTTCGCCTGAAATTTTCAGCATCACACGTTTATAGGTTGCCGCAGGCGTGGCCTCCGGCTGATCGTTGGTAAGGGGCATGTTGCGCTCCGGAATATGACGGGGTTACTTTGCGCGCAAAATGAAGCAAATCGGCGGCAGTATCAATGCGGCCTGACATGTTTTTCGGTAGTGTTTTGTGGCTATGCGCGACGTATCGAAGAACATCCTAAGAACAGGACACCGCTATGATGCCTCAAACCCCGTTGCCGGACATTCCGCCCCACCAGCCTGTTCTGATCGCCGGACCTACCGCGTCAGGCAAATCGGCGCTGGCATTGCGGATTGCCCAAGGCCAAGGCGGGGTGATCGTCAACGCGGATGCCAGCCAAGTCTATGATTGCTGGCGCGTGATCACCGCACGCCCCTCCGCGCAGGAAGAGGCGCTGGCCCCGCATTTGCTCTATGGGCATCAGCCCTACGATGCAGACTATTCCGTCGGCCATTGGCTGCGAGAGGTGCTGCCGCTGTTGGAGCAAGGCCCACGCCCCATCATCGTTGGCGGAACAGGCTTATACTTCACCGCTCTGACACAGGGATTGGCTGAGATCCCACCGACCCCAACAGAGGTCCGAAAGCAAGCAGATACCCTGTCGCTCGAAGAGATGCGTGCCGCATTGGACCATACCACCGCTGACCGGATCGACCTGCAGAACCGCGCCAGAGTGCAACGTGCCTATGAGGTGCTGACCACTACCGGCCGGGGGCTGGCAGACTGGCAGGCGGCCACGCCACCACCGCCGTTACCTATCGAAGATTGCACCCCGATCGTTTTTGACAGCGACAAAGATTGGCTCGAAGACCGCATTCGCCGCCGCTTTGACGCGATGATGGACGCAGGTGCGCTGGGAGAAATCGCAGCCATGCAAGAACGCTATGATCCCGCCCTTCCCTCTTGCCGGGCGATTGGCGTGCCAGAACTCATGGCGCACTACCAGGGGCAGATGGATGAGGATGAGGCCCGCGAACGCGCCTCAGTAGCGACCCGTCAGTTCGCCAAGCGCCAACGCACCTGGTTCCGCGCCCGGATGAAGGGATGGATTCCATATCGACCTGCTTAAGCACGATCTCAATGGTATCTCAGGTGGAGGAAAATCGACAAGACCACCGTGCTGATGCCGCCTGAAAATGTGTCTCTGTTGAATAAACTTAAAACACCTCAGCGTTTGTGCGATTTGCGCACCAATTAACCAAATATCAGGTAAATTACCTGCAATTCTATTAAATCATTAGGCATTTTTCGGCAAAAACTTGCCAGAATCGTTTTTTCATGGCCATTTGCGCCAACTGGAAATACGAGCAGCACATATCATACCATCCTATGCCTTTTGACCCCACCCATATCGGCGAGATCACTGTCGCACCGCTGTCACAGCTAACCCCCGATGGGTCCTGGCAAGTCGAGCTGGCACATGATCTGACCGAGAATCTCTTGATATGGATCACACGCGGTCAGGGACGGGTGTTTCTGAATGGTCAGCAACGTGGGTTTGGCCCCAACAGTGCAATCTTCGTTCCAGCCGGCACATTGTGGTCATTGGAATTGGGGCGACAGTGCATCGGGCAGGTGATGTCCGTTCCGGCCTCAACATCGATGGATTTCCCGGAAGTCGCCGATACTTTGCGCATTCCCGATGCGCAGGATCAAGCGGTTATCAACAGTATGTTTCAGGCCATGCAGGCGGAACAAAACGACCGACCGACGCTCTGGTACCGGGCAATGCAAGCCCATGGCACGTTGATCGCAATTCATATCCGTCGCCTTACGGCGGGCCGAAACAGTACAATCTCCAAGCCAACCGCAGCGCAGCGACTGGCACAAGGGTATTGCAGCCGGATCGTGGAGTGCTACGCGCAACATGCGAGCATGGCCGATCACGCTGCCGCGTTGAATGTAACTCCGACCCACCTGACACGTGTTTGCAAGTCAGAGACCGGAAAAACGGCAGGTGCTTTGCTGACGGAGCGTCTGCTCCATGCAGCGCGCAGCCTGCTGATCACTTCAGAATTACCCATGCGCGATATTGCTGCGAGCCTTGGTTTTGGCAGTGCAGCTTATTTCACTCGATTCATTACCCAGCACACCGGCGAAACGCCCAGCCGTCTGCGTAAGCAAGCCCGCGACAAGCTGAAACGAACCGGCTGATCTAAAGGCTGGGTTCGCCTCCCTGCCCTTGTACAAAATCGGGTTCGACCTATTGCCTCACGGCGACGTAATTCGACATATTGCAATCGCCCTGTATACTGAGCTTAGTTGCCCTTCCGCAGTGTAGAACATTGGCTGCGAGTCACCCCGAAACATGGTGGTCAGCAAAGACATAAGACTAGGCACATATGCCCAGTACTAAGCCTTTCGGATAGATACCTCGGCCCAAAAACGCAAAACCGACACCAAAAATGTCGCAAATTCCACATGAAGCGTCGATATCTTCCGTTGACCTCATCTCCGATCTGGGGCCGAATAGCCAGACGGGGAAACAATCGTTGAACACAGCACCACAAACGGCTTCGCCACATCTGATTGGCCGGCCGTCCCAAAACAAAAGACCTTGCGGTGCAACAGGGAGAGCCACATGACAAAAGACACCATCACCGGGACTGATATCCACCCGGCGGCAAAGATGTATGCGACAGAAACCCTTGCTGGGAAAATGGACCGACGCGAATTCATGGCCCGCGCCACCGCGCTCGGCGTCAGTGCCTCCGCCGCTTACGGGCTGATCGGTCTCGACAGCCCGGTCCAGGCCGCAGGTCACATGAAAGAAGGCGGTACCATTCGCTGCCAGATGGAAGTCCGCCCACTGAAAGATCCGCGCACCTATGACTGGTCGCAGATGGGCAACCTGACCCGTGGCACCATGGAGTATTTGGTCGAATACAACAACGATGGCTCCATGCGGGGCATGCTGCTTGACAGCTGGGAAATCAACGATGATGCCACCGTCTACACCCTCAATGTCCGCAAGGGCGTGAAGTGGAACAACGGCGATGACTTCACCGCCGAAGATGTCGCGCGCAATATCGCAGGCTGGTGTGACAAAGGCATGGAAGGCAACTCCATGGCCGGCCGTTTCGGCACACTTGTGGACGGGAACACCAACAAGGCCATTGAGGGCGCAGTCGAAGTCGTCGATAGCCACACCGTGCGCCTGAACCTGCCGACCTCCGATATTTCACTGATCCCCGGCATGGCGGACTACCCGGCGGCGATTGTCCACTCCAGCTTCCAAACCGATGACTTCACCGCCAATGTGGGCACCGGTCCCTATGTTCTGAGCGAACTTGAGGTTGGCGTTAAGGCCGCTTTGGATCGCAATCCCGATCACACCTGGTGGGGCGAAGAGGTCTTTGGCCGCCCTGCCCTGGATCGAATCGAATACACCGACTTTGGCACAGATTCTTCCTCCTGGCTGGCCGCGCTGGAATCGGATGAAGTCGACATGCTGTATGAATCCGTTGGTGAATTCATCGACGTGATGGACGGCCTTGGCTATGTGAAGTCCGAAGTGGTCACCATGTCCACCATCGTGGTTCGCCCCAACCAGCTGGCGGAAGTGGACGGCAAAAAGCCCTATGCCGACAAGCGCGTGCGCCAGGCCATCGCTATGGCGGTCGACAACAACGTCTGTCTGGAGCTCGGCTATGGCGGTCGCGGCCAGCCTGCGGAAAACCACCACGTCGGCCCGATCCATCCCGAATATGCCGAACTGCCAGCCCGCAAGGTCGATCCCGCAGCAGCAAAGGCGTTGATGGAAGAAGCCGGCATGATGGATTTCGAGCATGAAATCATCTCCATCGATGATGACTGGCGCAAGAACACCACCGACGCCGTGGCCGCACAGCTGCGCGATGCTGGTTTCAAGGTCAAACGCACCGTGCTGCCCGGCTCAACCTTCTGGAACGATTGGGTGAAATACCCGTTCAGCTCCACCAACTGGAACCATCGCCCACTCGGCGTACAAATTCACGCGCTGGCCTATCGCACCGGTGAGGCCTGGAACGAATTCGGCTGGTCCAACGAGGAATTCGACGGGCTGCTGGCCGAAGCACTGTCCATTGCCGATGCCGACAAACGGCGCGAGGTCATGAGCAAGATGGAAGCCATCATCCAGGATGAAGGTGTCACCATCCAGCCCTACTGGCGCTCGCTCTATCGCCACATGCGCGAAGGTGTCGGCGGTGCGGAAATGCACATCTCCTTTGAGCATCACCACTACAAATGGGGTTGGTCCGCCTGATCTGTCCGGGTCAAATCAGCCACCGGCCTGCCCCCTTCGGGGCAGGCTGTCAGCCCAAACGCACAGCTGGCCGATAGGGCCAAATCGGCCAAGCAGGCGCAGTATATCTGACTCTCCGCGGCCTTCGCTCTGCGTGACAGACCAACAGGACATTTCATGGGACTCTTCATTCTGCGCCGCACGGGCGTGATGATCCTGACGGCGCTCTGCCTCACCTTCATCGTGTTCACTCTGACCAATCTCTATCCGAACCTCGAAAAACTGGCGAAGACGGAAGGCAACTTCCGTATGTCGGACGAAGCCGTCGCCAGCTGGCTCGACAAAAACGGCTACTTGCAACCGATGCCGGTCAAATATGGCCAGTGGCTGGGTGTGTTGCCAGGCTGGACGGCCGACAGCGATGACGGTGTAACCGGGCGCTGCATTGCAGGCACCGCAACCCCGGAAGAGGCTGCCGCTGCCCCGACATTCTGTGGTGTCTTGCAGGGCGACTGGGGCTATTCCACGAGGTTTAAGGACGAGGTCTGGAATATTATCGAAACCCGCCTCGGCAACACTGCCGTTCTCATGATGTGGGTACTTATCCTGATGGTGCCATCCGCACTACTCATCGGGGTTCTTGCTGGCATGCGTGAAGGTTCGGTTACGGACCGGTCACTTTCCACCGCATCGATCCTGACCACTGCGACCCCTGAATATGTTTCAGGCGTGATCTTCATAGCGGTGTTCACCTCCTCGGCAGTTGGTCTCAAATGGTTCAAGGGCACTGCGACCTCGGCGATGAAAGAGCCGACCTTTGAAAACTTCTTTTTGCCGGTGGCAACCATTGCGCTTTATGGGATCGGCTATATCGCCCGCATGACCCGCGCATCCATGACCGAAGTGATGACGGCGCAATATATCCGCACAGCCCGGCTCAAGGGGGTGAGCTTTCCCAAAATCGTCATGCGCCATGCCTTACGAAACGCGCTGATTGCGCCCTTCACAGTAATCATGCTTCAATTCCCGTGGCTTCTTAACGGCGTGGTGATTGTTGAGACCCTGTTCAACTACAAGGGATTTGGCTGGGCGCTGGTCGAGGCCGCAGGCAACAATGACATCGAACTTCTACTCGGTGTTTCCGTCGTCTCGGTCGTCGTGGTCCTGCTCACGCAGCTGATCTCCGACATTGGCTATGTCTACCTTAACCCACGCATCCGGATTTCCTGAAGGAGGAACACTACATGGACCCTCTCAGCTGGACCGGGAGTCTCTCATTTCTAAACCCAGTGCTGATCCTTGGATTGGCCGCACTGGCACTGTCCATCGTTGGCTGGCTCGCACTCAGCATGGTGGCAACCGCCCAAACCTCAATGGTGAATGCCCACGGTATCGCAGGCCTAGCCGCCACCCCTGATATCCTGGCCGGACGGGCAGTGCGCTACAGTTTTCTAACCGTCACTGGCGTGGTACTGGTTTATATCGTCTTCGGGATCCTGTTTGGAGCCACAGGCGGTATCATCGGCGCAATGGTGCGGCTGCTTTTGCCGGTTTGGATTGCCCTTGTGGTGACCTTTGCCCTATCGATCACATTCAAGCGGCGTCTCGGACTATACGGTAAGCTGTTTGACAGCCCCATTGGCATGATCGGCTTTGGCTTGGTGATGTTCTGGGTCTTCACCGGCATCTTGGGTGCCATGGACCTGATTGCGCCGCATGATGCGCTGGCGCAGGTCTCCGGTCTCAAAAACAAGATTCCGGGCACGCCACTGCCGGGAGCAGAGGCCGACAGTGGTATAGCCGCATGGTATCTGCTTGGTGGTGACAACCTTGCGCGCGATGTCTTCAGCCGCCTAATCGATGGCGCATGGGTGGTGGTGCAGATCGCACCACTCGCGACATTGTTTGCCTTTATGGTTGGCATCACGCTGGGGTTGCCTGCAGGCTACTATGGCGGCATGTGGGATACGGTATTGTCCTTTATGGCGAACCTGATCCTGGCCTTTCCAGTGATCCTGTTGTTCTACCTGCTTGTAACACCCGAAATCATCGCAACTGGCCTGCCGCAATATATCGCTGTGGTTCTGTTTGCCTTTCCGTTGATCTTTGTCGGAGTGTTGATCCACTCAAGGTTCCGCACCCGGCCGCAGCACAATGCCAAATGGCTCGCTGTCGTGCTGATCCCCGGCTTGTTGGCCTATCTGTCTTTGATCAATGAATCCGGTTCTAAAATCGACTTCTGGCCGATTGATCTGTTTGACGTGCCCGGCGGCATTCTGGTGGTTTTTGTCTCCGTGGTCTTTGTGAACTCCCCTACCGTGTTCCGTATCGTTCGGGGCCTAACCATGGACATCAAGACACGCGATTACGTCGCTGCCGCCCAGACGCGTGGTGAGCGCCCATGGTACATCATGCTGTGGGAAATCCTGCCAAATGCACGTGGCCCGCTGATCGTCGATTTCTGCCTGCGCATCGGCTACACCACCATCCTTCTGGGAACTTTGGGATTTTTCGGGCTGGGCTTGCCGCCGGAAAGCCCAGACTGGGGCAGCACTATCAATGACGGTCGCAAGCTGTTGTCGATTTACCTGCACCCGCCTCTGCCGCCTGCGTTGGCGCTGCTGAGCCTCGTTCTCGGCCTCAACCTTCTGGCCGATGGCCTGCGTGAAGAAAGCCTGCGCGACTAATCAAAGCCTGCCGGGGGCGATGCCCCCGGCCCCCGAGATATTCTGGGCAAGCCGAGACCGATAAAGGCCTCAGCCAGCCCACCAGGGAGACCAAGATGAACAAACTGGCAGATTATGACGGCCCGATCCTGGAAATCGACAAGCTGTCGATCTCCTTCTTTACCCGCCTGCGGGAAATCCCGGCGGTAATGGATTTTTCTGTTGCCGTGCAACCCGGCGAAGCCGTGGGTCTGGTTGGTGAATCCGGATGCGGTAAATCCACTGTGGCGCTTGGCGTCATGCAGGACCTCGGCAAGAACGGACGCATCGTCGGCGGCAGTATCAAATTCAAGGGCCGCGATCTGGCCACACTGAGCCCGGATGAGCTGCGCGATATTCGCGGCAATGAGATTGCGATGATCTATCAGGAGCCGATGGCATCGCTGAACCCGGCTATGAAAATCGGCAAACAGCTGATGGAAGTGCCGATGATCCACGAAGGTGTCAGCAAGGATGAGGCCTACAATCGTGCGCTGGAGGTGGTAACCGATGTGCGCCTGCCGGACCCGGAGCGGATGCTCAACTCATTTCCACATCAGCTATCAGGTGGCCAGCAACAACGCATTGTGATCGCCATGGCGTTGATGTCAAAACCATCGCTCCTGATCCTTGATGAACCCACAACCGCACTGGACGTGACCGTCGAAGCCGCCGTGGTCGAATTGGTCAAGGATCTGGGCAAGAAATACGGCACATCGATGCTGTTCATCTCGCACAATCTGGGGCTAGTTCTGGAAACCTGCGACCGTCTTTGCGTGATGTATTCCGGCGAAGCCGTCGAACGTGGCTCCATTCACGATGTATTCGACGAGATGCAGCACCCCTATACTCAGGCGTTGTTCCGGTCGATTCCACTGCCCGGCGCGGATAAGAACGCGCGGCCGCTTGTGGCCATTCCCGGTAATTTCCCCCTGCCCCATGAACGGCCTCCCGGCTGTAACTTCGGGCCGCGCTGCGATTATTTCGAAGCCGGGCGATGTGATGCACAAGACATCATGATGGCGCCGGTGCATGGGAATGACCGACATCATACCCGGTGCCTGCGCCATGACGAAATCGATTGGAATGCCCCAATAACCATTGGTGAGCAAAAGGAAAAACCGGACGTCGGTGATATCGTCCTCAAAATCGACGATCTGCGCAAATACTATGAAGTCTCGGCAAACGCGCTGTTTGACAGCGGTGCGCACAAAGTGGTGAAGGCCAATGAAACGCTAAGCTTTGAGGCCCGCGAAAGTGAGACTCTGGCCATCGTCGGTGAGAGTGGCTGCGGCAAATCCACCTTTGCCAAAGTGCTGATGGGTCTGGAGACCGCGACAGATGGCACAATCCAACTTGATGGCCAGAACATTGAATCCACGCCAATAGAACAGCGCGACACCCGCACCGTGTCCGATGTTCAGATGGTGTTCCAAAATCCCTTTGATACGCTGAACCCCTCGATGACTGTGGGCCGCCAAATCATGCGAGCGCTTGAAATCTTTGGCATTGGCGACAGCACAGCAGCCCGCAAAGAACGTATGCTGGAGCTGCTGGATCTGGTCAAACTCCCCCGCGCCTTTGCCGACCGGATGCCGCGTCAGCTCTCAGGCGGACAGAAACAGCGCGTTGGCATCGCCCGCGCCTTTGCAGGCGGTGCGCGGATTGTGGTCGCGGATGAACCCGTCTCCGCGTTGGACGTATCGGTTCAGGCGGCTGTCACCGATCTGCTGATGGAAATCCAGCGCAAGGAGAAAACCACACTGCTGTTCATCTCCCACGATCTCAGCATTGTGCGCTATCTCTCGGACCGTGTCATGGTCATGTATCTGGGCCATGTGGTGGAACTGGGCACGACCGATCAGGTCTTTGCCCCGCCCTATCACCCCTATACCGAGGCCCTGCTCAGTGCCGTACCGATTGCGGACACCAAGGTGGAGAAACGACATATCGTGCTTGAAGGGGATATCCCGTCAGCCATGAACCCGCCACCTGGCTGCCCCTTCCAGACCCGTTGCCGCTGGAAGTCCAAGGTTGAAGGCGGACTTTGCGAGCGCGAGGTGCCACCGGTTCGCATGCTGGAGGGCGGTCATCAGGTGAAGTGCCACCTCGGCGACGCCGAACTGAATGAAATGGAACCGGTCATAAAAGTCGCCGCCGAATAATCGGCGGCACGGCAGGTTTTATTTCATATGATTTTCGCAACGCCTGCCTGCGAACGGCAGGCGTTGGGCATGAAGATCACATCGGATTTCAACCCAATAACAGCATGACAATGATCAGCAGATTCATAGATGCAAATTGCATCAGACGCGGCATATCATGGCGACGCAGCACAGCATAGACCGCCAGCACAAGCGACCCAACGGCCCCCGCCATCGAGGCTCCACCAATCAGCAGTCCCATCAAACCGGTATTGGGTCCCCAAGGTGCACTCGGCGTATAGATGCCTTTCAGGCCGACGCCGATCAAAATACCAAGGATCGCCCCCGCCAGCGTGAACTCGACCCCACGTACCGCAAGCGGTGAACGATCTGCCATTACGCTGTCAACGATCTGTGGCGATGGGCCGGACTGCGGCTGCCATTGCATCTGGGTAAGACGTTCGTCAAAGCGTTTAAAAGACACCGGATATTCCTCTTCTGAAGCTTCCAAATAGTTGCCAAGAAATTAAGGCAACTTTCTGGCGGCTTGGCGGAGTTAACGCGGCATTAAGGAAGATTATCAGCGTATTAACGCCGATTGCCCAGGCAACAAGCAATGACTTGCCGAAACCCGACCCAATTTAGGCAACTACCAAGTGTCTCAGATGTGGATGGCAAGAAGAACAGATGCTGAAACGAGCTGGACTCGTCTGGGCAAGCGTATGAAGATTGCGAGTTAGCCAAACACGGTATCAGGCGCTCAATCAGCTGCCCCAGATCTTCTTCACGTAGTTCTGGGTCTCGCGATAAGGCGGGACACCGCCATGCTTGCGTACGGCTTCAGGACCCGCGTTATAAGCGGCAAGCGCTAGGCGCCAGGAGCCGAATTTGCGGTATTGCCGGGCCAAATAGCGCGCGCCACCTTCGAGGTTCTGTTTTGGATCTGAGGGATCCACCCCCAACGACTTTGCGGTGGCTGGCATCAGCTGCGCCAGTCCAAGAGCGCCTTTGTGAGATTTCGCCGTCGCGTTCCAGCCGCTCTCCTGCTGCACCAGTCGCAGAAACAGATCCTCCGGCACGCCATGTTTCTGTGCTGCTGCACGAGCCACATTCAGATATTTGCCTCGGTACTTACCGCTATAGGGCAAACTACCGTACTTCGAAGGCGTATGGATGGTCGGAGGTTGCAGACGGACAGAATTTTTGTATTGGCCAGCCGCACGTTGATCCAGCACACGCGCTTGCGATGCAAACAGCTTTCGCTGGCTTTTTGTGCTGAACATATCTGCTGTCGCAACCTGGCCCGATGTTACACCGGCCAGCGCGACCCCCACCAACAGCTTACGCATTTAAAAGGCCTTGCCCTGTACTTTACAGCGCAAAACTATAGCCAAGTTAACCAAAAAGAAAAGCGCCTTTACAAATCCCTACGCAACCGTTGACTGCCCCCTCCTATCTACCGGCGCAAAATCCATAGGCTTAAGCAGACATATCCCCATCTAGCTGGTTTTCAGCCCAAGCCCGGAACGATACTGTGCCCCCCAACCCGCTGCGACAAGATTCGTGGTGGCCAGTCTTCATGCCCCTCGGGTCATGGCTACGGCAGGGATATTCAGGCCAAGCCTGCCCCAGCCCGAGCCACGCGATCCGACAGACCAGAACAAAGGACAGACCCATGGCAGGCTCAGTCAACAAAGTCATCTTGATCGGCAACCTTGGCCGCGACCCCGAAGTACGCAGCTTCCAGAACGGGGGCAAAGTCTGCAACCTGCGGATCGCGACCTCGGAAACCTGGAAAGACCGCAACACCGGCGAGCGACGTGAGAAAACCGAATGGCATTCGGTGGCAATCTTCTCCGAAGGTCTGGTCCGCGTGGCAGAACAGTATCTGCGCAAAGGATCCAAGGTCTATATTGAAGGCCAATTGCAGACCCGCAAATGGCAGGATCAAAGCGGTCAGGATCGCTACTCAACCGAGGTCGTTCTGCAGGGCATCGGCAGCACGCTGACCATGTTAGACGGTCGCAATGACGGCGGTCAGGGCGGCGGTGGCGGCGGGTTCGGCGGCGGCGGCGGTAATTATGGCGGCGGTGGCGGTGGTGGCTACGACAGCGGTCAAGGTGGTGGGGGCCAGGGCGGCGGCGGCTTTGGCGGCGGCAATCAGGGCGGCGCCTCCCACAATATCGACGACGATGAGATCCCATTCTAGTATCGGGTTAAAATCTCGCAAACAGGGCTCGCAAACTCCCCAAAGCGATATTTCGTACAAATGGACTGGCCTCTGCCAGTCCATTTTTTTTGCTGACAGATGATGCCTCACACTATCCGGCCGGAACATCAGTTTTGAAGCTGATAGATTTAGAAGCCAGATAAAAAAGCATGCCACCGGCAGAAACACTCGGTCTAGGCTGGCAGATGCAGTCAGTTCAAAGCCAACACCGCGATTAATTTCGCATCAACGTCGCCTGTGCTGACTAGAGTGCGCGTAACCGATTGTTGCGAGCGTTATGTTCAAGCTCAACAAGCCCCAATAGCTCCATTGTCGGTGCCACATAGTTAGCAAACCGCCCTCTGTATCCCTTACGCAACCCGTAGTAACCGCCTACAGGATTGCTCGCGGATCGTGCCCAATGTTCTAGCGTACCCTCCTTGACAGGTTTGCCCTCGTCGGCGTTCCCCAGCAGCATCCAGTCGCCATATGAGATGAGCATTGCATGAGCGTCCTCAAGGCAACGCAATTGATATGAAAGTTGGGTCTTTCCAACCTGCACAACGAGCGCTGTTGGGCTTTTTGTTTCATCTTTCCAGACTTGGAAATCCGATGAAAGTGGTGGCGTCTTGAGTATCCAAGGGTCGTCTGCGGTCCCGGATCCATAGGTAATATCGGTCATAGTTGTTCTGCCTCTTTCTTGAGTGCCTCTGCGAATTTGGTGAAACTTGGGGTGAGGTCTGGCATGGACTTGGTAATCGGCCCGGCCAAAGGACCTGAAAACTCTTCGCGCATATGAAACTTGCTGCCATTGCCTGCTGCAGAAATAGAAAAAGTTCTGGTGCCGACAAATAATCCCAATGGCATTCCGCCACGCCACACCATTACATGTGGCGCATCAAATTTTATCACCTTCAGCGCAAAAGCGCGATTGGGGGCGACCTCCGACCACAATTTAATCTGCGCATCACCGGAAATGGCACCGTCTAAACGCAGGATACCATAGCTCATCGGTGCACGAGGCATCTCTTCGGTCAGTGTTTGCCAAACGCGCGCAATCGATGACGCGATTACAATCTGGGTTTCGTAAAATTTCACAGCTTTCCCTCATATTGACACCACGCGGCTTAGCACCCCTAATATGACATCTTATGTCATATTAGGAATGACGGATGCGCGCCTCTCGCCTTTTGCAAATTCTTCTGCTGCTTCAAAATCGCGGACGTCAAACATCGGCACAACTGGCCGCCGAACTTGAGGTCACACCACGTACGATCCTACGCGACGTTGACGCGATGACCGAAGCAGGACTGCCAATCATCGTTTTTCAGGGCAACCAAGGCGGCATTGAATTGGGGTTCAACTATCGCACCCGTTTGACCGGGTTAGCGAAAGATGAGGCACGAGCACTGGCATTACTTCTCTCTGCATATAACCCTCTGATCGGAGTCTTAGGCCTTGAGAAAGCGGCGAAGCAAGCCCGTGCGAAACTGATCGAAAGCCTGCCAGATACCACACGGCAAAGCTGCCTAGAAACGATGGCAGGATTTACGTTTGAGTTTGATCCGCCTGCGCAAAACCAGCAGGTGGGTGCCATCGCCAAGGCGGTTGAAGCGCAAACAATTGTCCGCATCAGATTTGCAACCAAATCCGAACAAACACTTCATCCAGATGGGATCAAAACCACCGAGGAAACCTGGTGGGTGCACGACGCTTTGACACAGGCTTGGATACCCAACACCGCGTGGGGCCGCATAAACATATCCGGGCTTAGATTTGAGCGCAGCGCCGCCTAACCCGTCATGACCCGACATCGCCACCGACCACGGTTATCAGCTCATTGGTTACTTTGCTGCGCCGAAGGCGCTCATACCCAGCGATCAACAGGCTCATAGTGGTATCGCATATCTTCTTCAAAGCAGCCTCGCAAAGACGAGTATGCTCCGACGCTCCTGAACAACGGGCTGGTTCTGCGGGAAAGCAAACGTCAAACGGCACGGTTTCAACCGCCCGTTGATATGTTTTAGAACCCCTCGAGAACCAGCTTCCCTCTGGCTTTATTGGTCTCAATAATCTCATGCGCGCGCTTCAGTGAAGCGGCATTGATTTTGCCAACGGTCTCGGTTGCGGTGGACTTGATTTTACCCTCATCCAAAAGCTCTGCGACCTCGTTCAGGATGTCATGTTGGCGTTGAATATCTGGTGTCCCAAAGAGAGAACGCGTGAACATCAGCTCCCAATGAGTTGATATCGCCTTGGTTTTAAATGGCATGATGTTCAACTTCTCAGGGTCATCGATCAGGCCAAAATGCCCTTGCGGTGCAATAAACTCTGCAATCTGATCAATGTAGTGATGGGTATGCGTGGTCGAGAAGACCCATCCCGGCTGCCCGATGCCAAGAACCTCGATTTGTGGTGTAAGCGGCTTGGTATGATCAATTGCATGATGAGCGCCCAGATCTTTCACCCATGCTTGGGTTTCCGGGCGTGACGCGGTTGCTATCACAGTGAGGTCCGTCTTAGCGCGCAAAAGCTGGATTGCAATGGACCCAACTCCGCCTGCTCCTCCGATGATAACTACAGCGGGTGCTGCGCCCGGAACTGGTTCAATCACGCGCAGCCGATCAAACAGCATCTCATAAGCCGTAAGAGCGGTCAGCGGAAGCGCTGCAGCCGCCGCGGGGCTGACTGACGAAGGTTTCCGCCCGACAATACGCTCATCAACCAAATGGTACTCCGCGTTGGTTCCGGTGCGATTGATAGCGCCTGCATACCAGACAGCGTCACCGACCTTGAACAGAGACGCATCACCGCCCGTGCCGACAACTTCTCCGACGGCATCCCACCCCAATATCGCAAGTTCTGATCCTTCAGGTGGTCGGTTTTGACGTATTTTCACATCAACCGGGTTCACCGAAACCGCTTGCACGCGGACCAATAGATCGCGGCCCGTCGGTGTCGGTTTATCGATTTCAACGTCGATCAACGCGTCTGCACGCGCAAGAGATCCCGACTCTTTGTATCCAACAGCTTTCATGTTCTGTCTCTCCGGATGGTCTCAGCCAATCTTCGACATTTCATGCAAGACGAGTGTTTTCACCGCCCCGTCGGTTGCCTCCATATAATCTTTCAGATGCTGCGCACTCATATGAGTCTGCCAATGCGTGCGGCTTTCCCAGTTTTCATAGAAAACAAAAAAGCCGGGGTTCTCATTGTCCACATGCAGATCATACTGGATGCAACCAGATTCAAAACGGGTGATGGGAACGAGCTTTTCCAACTCCGCACGAACAAGCTCAGCTTTGCCGTCCGCGGCCGTAATTTGGGCAAGGATCGTGAGTGACATGTCGGTCGTCCTTTTGACAATTTGGTTGGTTCATGAGACATGCATTTGCAGTTGAAGATATGCAAGTACGCACAATTCCTGCTTATAGGTACCAAATGGATACTGTAGGGACGAACACCACACACCGGTTCGCGGAATATAATTGTAGCGAAGGCTGCCCGGTCGAAGCGGCACTGGAACAGATCGCGGGTAAGTGGAAAGGCCTGATCCTGTACCACCTGCTCGACGAGACATTGCGCTTCAATGAGCTGTCTCGGCGCGTCGGCAGTGTCACTCAGCGCAGCCTGACAAAACAGCTGCGCGAATTGGAGGCTGATGGGATCGTCCACCGCAAGGTTCACGCCGTCGTCCCGCCAAGGGTTGACTACAGCCTGACCGAAAAAGGCCAACAGCTAAGCGACGTCATCGAGGCGCTGCACACATGGGGCCAAAAGAACCGCCGCTCGACCACCGTCTAATCGACCAACGTCTAAAACCCTCGCGCAGTTAGCAGACCGGAATGTTTCTGAACAGACCACTGGAGTCCCATGAGGCCACTACGTGGAAAGTGACGTTGAACTGAATTGGCTGGCGACAATGATGAGGCGGCAATTTGGGTAGCGGAGAAGATATCACCGCTACCCAATGCGTCGCCGTCTCATCCACTTGTGGTCTGTCTCAGGTCCGAAGCCTCAAAGAGGCTGCAGGGATCAGTGCGAAGCGGGTGTTTCCAACAATACCGGCACATCACCGGATGTATCGATCCAGACATTGCCACCGACCAGAGCGGAGTTGGCAATATTGTCATTCTCAAAATGGATATCAAACTGATCAGGACCATGAGCGTAGGCAACGACAAGGCCAAAGTCGGGATCCAGGAACCCTCCGTGTGGACGAATGCCGGGATAGCTCACTCTCCAGGCCTCTCCGTCCAGACCAACGTAGCCAAGGGTCAGCTTTCCTGTGATCTCGCCCGGCAGCTCAAAGAACCATATCCAAGGACCACCAGAAACGATGGTCATGACCTCATCAATACCGATGCCGTTTTCGGAGTGGTTGATGTGGAGCGGACCAAATCGGTTCTGCACCCAGGCGCGGGATCCAGCGTCCATTTTCATCATGTCGTAAACCTTGGGATAAGGCGCGACATCAGGCTCGGAGGTCACCAGATTGCCGCCGTTTTCAACAGTTGGCTTACGGCCCGCCGCTTTGATCTCGGCGAGCAACTCCTCACGTGTCAGTGCAAAAGCAGAAATCAACTGGGCATCTTCGTCTTCTGTGGTCGCACGGCTATGTGATGCTTCCAGAATTGGCAGAGCTTGCTCAGGGAGAGCGACCGTGCTGACACGAACGCCAACGCTGCTCAGGATCTGGTTCACATCCTCGATCCCAACCGTCTCCTCACGGCCATCGGAGTACCCAAGTTTCAATAGCCCTGCGGTCTCCAAGCGCTCTGCGTTGCCTTGGGCGGGCAGCAATAGGGCTGCCGTCACAGCCACAGGTTTAGTGAGCGTATTCATAACTGTATTTCCATTTCCTAACGTTTAAATGTGACGTGCGGAGGTGTTCAGGCGTGACGTTAAACTGCACGCAATGGGAACACCGTGTCGCGGTGATGTGGCAGATCAAGATCAACCTCAGGACCGACGGACATGATGCCGTGCGGGTTGATATGCCTGTGGCTCTGGAAGTAATGCTGACGGACTGGCCCCATGTCGATCGTATCAGACACCCCCGGCACCTGATAAAGTTCGCGCAGATATGGGGCTAAATTTGGATAGTCAGCGATCCGTTTACGGTCGGTTTTGAAATGGGTCACATAGACCGGATCAAACCGGATCAGAGTCGTGAACAATCTCCAGTCGGCCTCAGTGATCTGATCTCCGACAAGATACCGTTGCTTGCCCAAAAGATGATCCAGGGCGTCAAGTTTGGCGAACAAACCCGCGACCGCTTCGTCATATGCCGCTTGTGAGGTGGCAAATCCCGCGCGGTAGACGCCGTTGTTGACAGGGCCGTAGAGGTCTTCGCTGATCCGGTCGATCTCACCCTGCAAAGCCTGCGGATAATAGTCTTCGCTGGGCTCGGCGACATCGTCGAAAGCGGTGTTCAGAAACCGCATAATATCAGCCGAGTCATTGCTCACGATCCGGTGGGTTTTCTTATCGAGCAGCACAGGTACGGTGATCGGCCCAGTGTAGTTTGAATCAGACCGGACATAGACCTGATAGAGAAAATCATCATTGTGAACCCCGGCACCAGGATCAAACGCTGACGTATCAATTCTCCAGCTTTTTTCGCCGACGAGCGGAACCATCTGTGTCAATGTGATGATGCCCTGCAACCCTTTCAGGCTACGCATGATCGTGGTGCGATGGCTCCAGGGACAAGCCATGGAGACATACAGGTGGTAGCGACCTGCTTCTGCGGGGAATTCTGCACCAGGGTCAGGGCTGATCTGCCCACGAAACCCGCTGCCCATACGCACAAATTTACCATCACCTGCGGTTGGTTTATCCGCGAGTACGCCATCGATTAACATCTTTGCCATGAATCGGCTCCTTGTTGCTGCGATTAACGTAAGTCGGTTCCAATTCGATAATAATGGCCATACTTTGAAACTGATTGATGAGAATAATTCACCCACGAAGAGGATCTGCAATGGAGGGTATGGGCGACATTCCCGTTGTCTTGGCAGTAGCGGAAACCCATGGGTTTGCAGCCGCCGCACATCGGTTAGGCGTTTCAAAATCGGCCGTCAGCAAACGGATCTCAGCAATAGAAAGCAAGCTGGGGGCGCAGCTCTTTCACAGGTCCACGCGAAACGTCAGCCTGACTGAGGCTGGGGAGCATTTCTACAGGCACGCCGTTCGGGCGTTTGAAGCCGCACAGGAGGCCGAGGACAGCGTTCTAGCACTTCAGGGGGCACCAAAGGGGCGTCTGAAGGTCAATATCCCGATGGCATTCGGACGGCTGCATGTTGCGCCACTTGTACCAAAGTTTCTTGAAACCTACCCCGGAATAGAGCTGGACATGGTTATGGATGATCGCTTGATCGATCTGATTGATGACGGGTTTGATCTGGCTATCAGGGGCGGCACGCTGGAGGATTCATCACTCGTTGCGCGCAAGATCGTTCCCTTGGTCAATGTCCTTGTAGCAGCACCAGAGTACATAGATCGCCATGGCGCACCGGGTGCCATCAACGATTTATCGAGCCACAATTGCCTGCAATACTCCTACACTAGAGATTTCCAGGAGTGGAAATTCCGTGTGAGCCAGAAAACGGTCAATATACGCGCAACTGGGAATTTCAGGGTCAACAACGGCGAAGCCCTGAGAGACGCAATCCTTGGAGGGTTGGGAATTGGGCGGCTTCCGTCCTTTATTGCCGGTCCCGATATTGCATCGGGACGCTTGATAAGGGTGTTACCCGACTATGATATGCCGTCTCAGACACTTTATGCGATCTATCCCAAACGCCTGCACCTGCCAACAAAAGTGAGGGCGTTCATCGATTTCATCGTTGAGCATATAGGAGGCGATCTCGCTCCCTGGGACAGAGATGCCGGTCTTGCACTGCCTGCATCATGAGCAGGGCAACATTTTCGCCTGTCTCGGAGCGATTGGGGACTGGCCAGCGAAGTGGAATAGCGGTGCAAATGATACAGAACCCACTCGCCTCATGGCCAGTTTTCTACACAACCTTCGCTGTCCTTTTTGATCAATGCGGTTCAGTGCACCTGTAGTCTCCAGCCCGGCATGTGGAACAATGTATGCACCCCAGACATCAATCTGGGCCTTTCACCACCTGCCTGCCGTTTTCCCCGTGCCAGGCGTCGACATCAAAGGATACGTGATCACCAAAGCTATCGACCCGGATCTCCTGCGGCAGGGTCACCGGGCAATAGCGGTTTTGGGCAGTTTGCAAATGTTGCACGTTGGCTTGCCTCGCCAGCCATTTCTCGGCGGAAAACAGGGTGCTTTGGCGTAACACCAAATTCCAGATGAAGTAGTGATGCGGGATAACGACTCGTGGCGCGATCCGGTGGATAACCTCTTCGACCATTGGATACCCAAGTACGTGCTCTGAATCGTCCACAGGTAGCATCACAATATCGATGTGGCCTAGCCGCTCCCAGATTTGTTTCGGGGGATTTTGACGATTGTCGCCCCAATGAAGAATACGCAGCCCGCCAGTTTCCACCAAGAGCATGCAATTGTCCCAACTGCGGGCGTTGTTCGGCGGCAGCACAGGGTTGCCGCCGAAATAAGCGTTGATTTTTTGGAACTGATACGGCGCGAACGTTTCATCAGTGGCGTGTTTGTCAGCGAGTCCAGTGATTTTAAGATCGCCGAATTCATAGGTGCCGATCAGCCTGTCCAGTAAGACGCTCGCATCTAACCGATGCAGCGCGTCATGGTCGAAATGGGCATGGGTCGATGCTCCAATATCAACGCTGGTTTCAGGAAAATCATGAAAGAACCAATCCGCCTTGCCCGTCGGCAGGTTTCGCCAGGGGTCAATCATGATGGTAATACCCGCAGGCGTCGTAATCCGAAAAGCCGACCCACCGAAATAGGCGATCTCCACGCCATCCCGCACAGGACCGCACTCTTGTTGCCACTTCAACATACGGTTGTGATTTCTCGCTGAACGCCAGGCAGAAAGTCCCCTGTCAATTGTCATAACACCTCGCCTGCCCTGTTACTCGGCCAGATGGCAAGCCACCCGACTGCCATTAATGTTGCGCATATCCGGGCGTACCTGAGCACACCGCGCAGTTGCAATCGGACAGCGCGGGTGAAAGGCACAACCAGAGGGCGGATTAATCGGGTCGGGAATTTCGCCTTGAGGTGGTTCCACTTCACGACCAAACGCATCCATTTTAGGTGCGGCCGCCAATAGCATCTGAGTATAGGGATGTTTGGGCGCCTCGAACAAATCGTCAGGGGCCGCCTCTTCGACCAGACGACCCAGATAAAGCACGCCAATTCTATCGGAGATATGACGCACCACCGTCAAGTCATGGCTGATGAACAGATAGGTGAGGCCAAGGTCGTCTTTCAGATCGCTCATCAGATTCAACACCTGCGCCTGCACCGAAACATCCAGCGCCGAGGTTGGTTCATCACAGACAATCAAGCGAGGCTGGGATGCCAGCGCGCGGGCGATACAAATCCTTTGACGCTGCCCGCCAGAGAATTCATGCGGGAATTTGTCTGCGTCCTCAGCCGAGAGGCCAACCTGCTCCAACAGACGCTCTGCGAGATTTTCGGAGTCACCGCCCTTGGCCGCTACAGGCTCCGCAATAATGTCGCGCACCCTCCAACGCGGATTCATCGATGCATAGGGATCCTGAAAAATCATCTGGATCGCATCGCGCGCCTTGGCAATCGCAGTAGAGTCCGTTTCCCGGTTCAGGTCCACGCCAGATACTTTGACAGCGCCACCCGAGTTTTCCAAAAGACCCACCACCATTTTACCGATGGTGGATTTACCGGATCCGCTTTCGCCCACCAGCGAATAGACCGTCTTTTCCTTGATGTCGAAACTGACATCCGAGACAGCCGTCAAATGCGATTTTGGCAACCTCTCCAGAACGCGGTTCAACCATGGTTTTGAAACGTCGAAAATCCGGGTCAGCTGATTGACGGAAACGATGGCGTTCATGCTGCGCCCTCCAGTTTGATTGCATGCCAGCAGGCGGAACGGCCGTTGTCGGCCTCGAGCGTCGGTGGCGGGCTGTTACGGCAACGGTCAGTCGCCCGGTCGCAGCGCGGTGAGAAGGCACACCCCTGCGGCAGGCTGTGCAGCCGGGGCATCGCGCCTGGGATCTGGCGCAAGCGGTGCTGACCGGCAGATGCCGAAGGTGTCGACGCCATCAATCCGTCTGTGTAGGGGTGGCACGGCCGGGTAACCACGTCACGCACGTCGCCTATCTCGGCCATGCGCCCGGCATACATAACAGCAACGCGGTCAGCGGCTTCGGCAATTACCCCCATGTCATGAGTGATCAGCATTACGGCTGTGCCGCGTTCACGGCACAGCCGTTTGAGCAGCGCGATAATCTGTGCCTGCACCGAGACATCAAGCGCGGTAGTAGGCTCGTCAGCGATGATCAGAGAGGGTTCTGCACATAGGGCAAGTGCAATCACCACCCGCTGACGCATACCGCCGGAGAATTCATGCGGATAGCTATCAATACGCTCCGAGGCCGCCGGGATGCCAACTTCTTCCAGCGCGGCAATTGCACGCTTGCGGGCTTCAGCTTTGGTCAGTTCCAGATGCTCCATCATGGTTTCCATGAGTTGATCACCGATCCGCAACAGCGGGTTAAGCGACGTCAGAGGATCCTGGAATATCATCCCGATCTCTTTGCCGCGCAACCGCCGCATGGCGTCGCGTGGCAGATTGTCGATACGCTGCCCGTTCAACCAGATCTCACCTCCGGTGATGCGTGCCGGCGGGCTCAGCAGGCCTATGACTGCATTGCCGGCCATGGATTTTCCTGCGCCGCTCTCGCCGACTACACCAAGGATCTCGCCAGCGGCAATGTCATAGCTGACCTTGTCAGTGGCACAGAGGCGCGCATGGCGGGTTGGGATTTCGACCACAAGGTCACGAATGGAAAGGACAGATTTGGTCATTAGCGCAACTTTGGATTAAGGGCATCGCGCAGCCAGTCACCCAGCATGTTCACGCTCAGCGCAAGTGTCAGTAGGGTCAGGGCGGGGAACAGAAGGATCCACCACTCACCGGAGAACAGGAAGCCTTGGCCGATCCGGATCAATGTGCCCAGCGAAGGCTGCGTAGGCGGCGCACCGACACCCAGAAAACTGAGCGTTGCTTCGGCGATAATGGCCAGCGCCAGGGAGATCGTCGCAATGACCAGAACCGGTGACAGGACGTTAGGGAGGAGATGGCGGACCATAATGACCCACTTGGACCGCCCGATCAGCCGCGCCGCCTGCACATACTCCCGGTTTTTCTCGACAAGTGTCGCACCGCGAACCACACGGGCAAACTGAACCCATTCGCCCAGACCAATGGCCAGGACAAGGACCCAGATCGCCATCTGGTCGCGGTATTCAACCGGGGTAACCCCTTTCACGATGCCAAAAATCAGCATCGCAACCAAGATTGAGGGGAACGTGAGCTGCACATCGGCAACCCGCATAATGATGGTCTCCGTCCAGCCGCCGACATAGCCGGCAAGCAAGCCGAGGATAATGCCCAGAACCATCGCAAAAGTAACTGATAGTACGCCGACCATCAGCGAAATGCGCATGCCGTATAGGATCGTGGAAAACACGTCCCGCCCCTGATCATCGGTTCCCAGAAAGAAGACGTCTCCCGTGAACTCATTCGGGTGCATCGGCTTTGAGAAACCGTTCATCAGGTTCAGGGTTGCCGGATCAAACGGATTGTGCGGTGCGATAAGCGGGGCGAAAACTACCGCCAGTGCCAAGACCAGCACAATCAGTGCAGAAATCACTGCTACGGGCGAGTTTCGGAAGTTCCAGGCAAGGTCAGAGTGCCAGATATTGTTGAGTTTTTGCATTAGTGTGCTCCTGCCTTACTGGTCCGCAGGCGCGGGTCGATAAGGAAGTAAAGAAGGTCAACAGTCAGGTTGATCCCGACAAAAAGAACCGAAATCAGCATCAGATACGCAGCCATAACGGGGATATCGACGAACTGGACCGCGTTGATGAACAGGAGCCCGACGCCCGGCCACTGAAAGACGGTCTCGGTAATAATGGCAAAGGCGATGATGCTGCCAAGTTGCAGCCCGATAATCGTGATGACAGGCACCATCGTATTGACAAGCGCATGGCGAAAGTAGACCGCCCGTTCGCGCAGGCCCCGTGCTCGGGCAAACCGGATGTAATCGGTGCGCAGAACTTCCAGCATTTCTGAGCGGACAAGCCGCATGATCAGGGTCATCTGGTAAAGGCCAAGTGTGATACTTGGTAGTACAAGTGACATCAGGCCGCTTTTGGTCAGAAAACCGGTGGACCATTGTCCAAGCATCACCGTCTCACCTCGTCCAAAGGACGGCAGCCACCCCAATTCAACCGAGAAGACATAAATCAACAGGATGCCGATCAGAAACGTTGGCAGGGAGACGCCGATCAGAGAGGCGGTCATGATGAAATTTGCCAGCCAGCCATCACGCCGGATGGCCGTGAAAACCCCCAGTCCGACACCAAGCACCATCGCGAGTGTGCCCGAGACCAGCGCCAGTTCAAGTGTCGCGGGAGCGCGCTCAATCAGGATATCAGAAACTGGCCGTCCCTGACGGTAGCTGAGCCCGAAATTTCCCTGAGCGGCGTTTTCGAGAAACCGCCAGTACTGCACTGGAAACGGCTGATCCAGTCCAAGATCGGCGCGCAGACGCACCACGTCTTCCGCGGTCCTCTCCTGCCCCAACATGCTCTCAATCGGGTCACCGACAAAGCGAAACATCGAGAAGGCGACAAGGCCGACAACAAATAACACCAATACAGACTGCATGATGCGGCGGATGATATAGGCTAACATTGCGAGTGATCTCCCTGACCGGAAACGGTGATGCAGCGGGAGGGATCCCCCCCGAGGTCGCAAGCACGGTATCCGGCACGGGTACTCCCATCAGTGGGAATACCCGTTGGTGGTTATTTGAAGGCAAAATACTTGAACTTCGGGCTGTCTTCGGGATCGACGTTGGTGTCGACACGCGCTTTCATGCCCCAGTTCAGCACCTGATGGTGGATCGGCAGGTAAAGAACATCCTCTTTGACCTGTTGCCAGATCGCACTGATGGTTTCATCCCGGGCTGCCAGATTGGTCTCGCTGGCCAGTTCCTCTATCCCCTTGTCGAGATGGGCATTCGAATAGCGAGTATTGTTCCAGGACCCATAAGCGTCGCCCTTGGTGTGTACCAAGAAATTGAAGATATATTCGGAATCGTAGGTCGGAACGCCCCAGCCCAGCATGTAGAAATCGGATTCCAGGTTGTTGATCAGCGGGAAGTGCTGCGCCTTCGGCTTTGCGTCGAGATTCACGTCAATACCAATTTGTGCAAACATGCCGACAGCTGCCTGGCAGATTGCCTCATCGTTGATATAGCGATCGTTCGGGCAATCCAGTTTGATCGAGAACCCGTCTTCAAACCCGGCTTCCTTCATCAAATCCTTGGCCAATTCAATATCTGTCGAAGGGACACGATCCAGTTCAGCAGTCCAACCATGGACGAAAGGTGGGATGATAACCCCCGCAGGCTCCGACTGGCCGCGCATGACGATTTTCTGAATGGCCTCACGATTGATCGCGACATTCATCGCCTGGCGTACACGTACATCCGCAAGCGGATTACGCCCCTCAACATTGTCGTTGGCCAGATCCGCGTCACCTTGGTTCATCCCAAAGAAAATCACCCGGTTCTGCGGAGCTTTACGTACGTCCAGGCTTTCGGTTCCATTCACACGCGACAGATCCTGCACGGGAACATCTTGAATGAAGTCGACTTCGCCAGACAACAGGGCCGCCACGCGGGTCGCAGGGTTTTGGATTGGCAAGGCTTCGATCCGGGACACCTCCATAGGGAACTGGCCGATACCCCAATACCCGTCGAACCGCTCCAAAACGGTTTTCACGTCCGGTTCGCGGCTGACCACTTTGTAAGGGCCTGTGCCATTGGCGTTCTTGGCCGCATAGGTGCTTTCGCCACCCTCATAGTCCTGCACATCAACGGCGCCGTTGGCCTCCGCCCAACCTTTGTCCATGATCAGAAGGTTGGTAAGGTTGTTCGGCATAATCGGGTTCGGACCCTTGGTCACGATCTCAACCGTGTAAGGGCCGGTGGCGCGAACTTCAGCAACCGAAGCAAGAACCTCGCGGTAGTTGCTTTTCTCGGTCATCGCCCTGTTCATCGAGAACACGACGTCTTCGCTGTCAAAATCTGAACCATCGTGAAATTTCACGCCTTCACGCAATGTAAAGGTCCAGACATTGGGATCGCTTTCCGAAGGTCCCCACTCAATCGCCAGCCCGGGAACCAGCCCGCCCTTCATGTCCCGATCTACCAGCGGCTCCATGATCTGGCGACCAAGTGTGATCGTCGGACCCTCGTTCTGGGCATGCGGATCCAGTGTCAGCGCATCACCTGCCCGTGCCCATTTCAGGGTTTCAGCCTCAGCCGAAAGCGCGGCTCCAACGCAAAACACGCTTGTAAGCAGCAGCGATTTGAGTTTCATAGTTTTCCTCCTTGTTGCTCCCGCGGAACAAGGCGCTACCGTTCGGCAAAATCATCAGATTTGCCGTTAAGCGCCTTCAGGGGTGCTAATTTTTGGGACGTCGCCTTGCGTTCCTCCGCGATACGCTAGGCAACTTCATTTGAACGCTACGACCTGCAGCGCAGAACGGCGTGTAGAAAGGTTACCTAACGATTCAAAATTGATTGAACGAATTTACAGCTAATTTCTGAATAATAGCGATCAAATGACACAACAAAGCGATAATATACGGGTCATAAATCTAAGGTAAATTTAGCGGCCATAGCTCGAATGAGACCAACATCGGGTGGAATTTTCCGACAGATGTCATTTCCCAGATCAAAATGGAACGTAGTAGACAGTTGTCTTGTGTTCGCGGGCCCTAAGACGAACAACACAACAGCTGGCTTACAATCACTCGCTGCTTTTGATGATGCGGTTGGCGAACGTGCCCCCCAGAACAAAGGTAGACCGGGGGCCACTCAGCATGATGCGGTAAATCACACAAAAGCCCGCTACGCACACTCCCCTCATCGCAGCCCAGCATGAGAGCGCCGCCCAGAACAGGAGATCTGGGCGGCAGCGATATTGCAAGACAGCGGTAAGGAAGAGCGCTCAGTCTGCGCCAGCAGCCCAGATGGCTCCACGAAGGATAATCTCGGTCACTTGAGGAGTTTTAAGGTCGTTCAGCTCATGACCGATTGAGCAATAGAACACCCGGCCCTTGTCCCAGCGCCGCTTCCAAACCACCGGAATGACTGTCCCTTCGATCCACCACAAATGATCGCCTGTGAAGGTCGTTGTTGCCAACACCTCATTCGATGGATCGACCAGCATATAGTACTGTTCTGACGTGAGCCTGAAGCTTTTGATGCCCCGGACAATCGGATCGTCGGGTTTGCAGATCGTCACCTCGTAATTGATGTAGTCCTCCACAGGCTGCAAATTGTCCGGCCAACCCGGGGGGTGCGCCACGAATTGGCCCCCAATCAGAAAGTGATAGGTCGGCCGGTCCCGGAAAGCATCGCCCATATGACCATGCCACCCCGCCAGCCCACACCCATTGCCAATCAGCTGCAAAAGCCCGTCTTCTTGCGCTTTGTTCATATTGCCGAACTCTTCGCGATGCCCCGACCGGGCGGAGGACCAGATCGGAGTAATCAGATCAAGATCGGCAAGTTCATCCGGTTGTTCCAACGGCTCAAGGCTGTCAAAAACGGCAACTTCAAAACCGTTGGCTTCGAGAAGACCCCGATACCAATCTGCAAAGTCCATTGGCGCATGGCCTTCCCATCCGCCGACAAAAAGCGCAGCTTTCATAGGGTTTCCTTTCGCATAAAGGCAAGCATGGAAGCCATATCGCGCGCGGCATAGCCAGCCGTCTCAGCTTGTATGAGTTTTTCGAGCGTGGCCTGCCCCTGTGGCATGGCTGTGCCAAGCGCTTGCGCCAACGCAGCTGTCACTTCCATGTCTTTACGCGCAAGTGCGATGGTGAATGTCACCGGATGCGCCGCCTCATCAAGATAGATCGGGCGGCGATATTTGAGCATCGGCGCACAGGCCGCGCTGGCTTCGATCACATCAAAAGCTGCTTGGCTGTCGATCCCTGCAGCTTCTGCAAGGGTCATTGCCTCCGCCAATGTCTGATTAATTCCGTGGATCAACGAATTTACAGCCAGTTTCATCACCGCACCGCGCCCCCTCTGCCCAAGGCAGAGCGTCTGTTTGCCCATGGCATCAAATAGAGGCATCACAGGACCGGCTTCATCAGACGTGCAGCCCGCCATAATCAGGAGCTGTGCCTCTCTCGCGGCCTGTGTCGCGCCGGAGACCGGCGCATCAATCAAGCGGGCGTTTTTCGGGGCATTTGCCGCCAGCCAATTGATATGATCCGGGCTCATTGTTCCCATTTCAATGAACATTCTTGCAGATCCTGCAAAGAGCCCTTCTGCCCCGCCATGAACCGCCTCTGACGCCGGATCATCAGCCAGCATAGTCATCACCACGTCCACAGAATCCGAAAGCGCACGCGGTGTTTGTACGACAGCGCAGCCGAGCTCATTTGCCAGCGCCACAGCCTTGTCGCCTGAGCGGTTCCAAATCGTCAGCGCATCAGCGGCCCCGGCGATGTTGCGCGCCATATGCGCCCCCATCCGACCTAACCCGACAAATCCAACTCGCATTATGCCACCCGGTCGGTACGAAGCCCCGAAATAGCCTGGATGAGATTATCCTCTGTCACTTCCTCAGAGGTAAAGGTGCGCATAATGCGCCCTGAATACATCGCCACTATGCGATCCGACACATGCAACACCTCTGGCATTTCAGAGCTGATCACGATGACCGCATAGCCCTGCGCCGCCAACTCCCGGATCAGGTTGTGGATCTCAGCTTTGGAGCCGACATCAATTCCACGGGTCGGCTCGTCAACGATCAGCACGTTGGGGTGCATCGAAAGCCACTTACCGATCACAATTTTCTGCTGGTTACCGCCCGATAGATTGCCGACGATCTGTTTCCAGCTCGGTGTACGGATGTCGAGCCGGTCGCGGTATTGATCAAAAATCGCAATTTCTGAACCTTCTGCCAGGAACGGACCTGCGGTGAGGTCTCCGATCTGCGGCAAGGTCATATTATCGCGGCAGTTCATTCCCAGAACAAGCCCCTGCCCCTTGCGATCCTCAGGCACAAGCGAGATGCCGCGTTCAATTGCATCATAGGGCGAGTTGATACTGACGCGCTGCCCGTCCAACAGGATCGTGCCAGCGGATGGGTCCCTCAGACCAAACAGCGTTTCGGCAATCTCGGTCCGGCCCGCGCCGACGAGGCCGTAAAAGCCGACCACCTCACCGCTGCGCACCTGAAAGCTGACATCAGTGTAGAGATCGCCACAGCTGAGCCCCCGCACTTCAAGCGCGACATCCCCAAGTTGATGGTGGCTTTCGTTGCGACTCAGATCAAGCTTGCGCCCGATCATCATCTGGGTCACGCCTTCCTCATCAGTATCGGTGGTATCGACGGTACCCTGATACTGGCCGTCCCGCAAAACACTGATCCGATCCGTGATTTTGAAAATCTCCTCCATCCGATGGGAGATATAGGCGATACCAACGCCCTGCGCCTGCAGGTCAGAGATCACTTCGAAGAGCACAACTTTTTCCGCATCTGTCAGCGACGCTGTTGGCTCATCAAAGATCACGGCTTTGGCTTCGACGGTCAGCGCCCGCGCAATCTCAACCATCTGCTGGTTGGCAATCGACAAGTCGCCGACGCGGGATTTGGCGCCAAATCCGACCTTCAGCTTTTCAAGGATCGCGTTGGTCTTAGCTTCCAGCTCAGCCCAATCCACCAGACCGAAACGTTTGCGCGGCAATTCCCCAAGATAGATATTCTCCGCCACGCTAAGCTCTTCAGCGAGGCTAAGCTCTTGATGAATAAAGACGATGCCCTTGGCTTTGGCATCCAAAGGGCCAGACATTACGGTCGGTTGTTCGTCAACAATAATCTGACCATTGTCTGGCTGATAGATACCTCCAAGCACCTTCATCAATGTGGACTTTCCTGCACCGTTTTCCCCCATCAGGGCATGGACTTCACCGGGCAGCACAGACAGTGAAACACCGTCAAGAGCCCGCACGCCCGGAAACGTTTTGACGATGTTTTCCAATCGCAGAACAGGGGTTTGTGCGGTCATGCCTTCAACTCCTCTTTGCCTTTGATATTCAGCTGCCGATCAACGAACAGCACCGCAATCAGTATCAGGCCAATCACAAGATTCACGGTGGAGGTGTCGGCACCGACATGCGCCAGACCTTTGCGCAGCAGCTGGATGGCCAACACCCCGCCAAAGGTTGAAATGATCGATCCCGCCCCGCCTGTTAGCTTTGTGCCACCCAGCACGACTGCGGTGATGACCCAAAGCTCGTACAGCTCGCCATCATTGGGATTGACCGAACCGCTTTCGGAATAGAACACAACCGCTGAAAGTGCCGCCAGGAAGCCGATAAGCATGAAGTTGACGAGCATGTGCGGGCCAACGCGTATACCTGCGTTTATTGCCGCTGTGCGATTGTCTCCGATGGCGTAGGCGTTGCGGCCATGCACCGTTTTGCTCATCAAGAACCAGATTGCAGCTGTCACAACGACCAAGAACCATGTCGCAGTGTGCAGCCCAAGGAACTGTGCTTCGGCAAAATCTACAAGCGTCCAGTTAAGATGGCTGGTGGGCTGCTCGCCATTGTACATAAAGACAAGGCCACGATATCCAAGCATCGATCCCAAAGTGACGATGAAGGCATCCACGCCCGTCTTCCAAACAATCAACCCATTGAGTGCGCCCAGAGCTGTCCCGGTCAACAAGGCCAGCCCCCAGCTGATAAAGATCGCACCATCACCCATTCCTGCGAATATCGGCCAGCTCATGCTGTCGAGTAGGATGACCGCGCTGATCGCATACGTAGCACCAACTGACAGGTCAATATTCCCGTTGATCATGATAATACTCATGCCCATGGCAATGATGCCAATCGGTGCGGACTGCTTGAACAGCAAAAGCATGTTGTCGACATCCAGGAACGCCTTGTCACTCACCGACAAGAATTCACCGGCGATTGAGAAGAAGATCAGCTCAAAAACGATAAAGCCCCAGATGGCACCGCGTTTAAGCAGCTTCGAAAGAGATCCAGCTCTCATTGTTACGTCTCCTTCACGCGATCGGGGACCAAAGCTTGCCGCGCTTGGCTGCGATATCGAGCCAGACAGCAAGGATGATGATGACCCAGGTCACGACGAACTGGACATAGAACTGCAGCCCGACAAGCAGCAGGCCATTCTGGATAAAACCAAGGATCAGCACGCCAATCACCGTTTTGAAGATCGTGCCCGACCCTCCAAGAAGCGATGCCCCCCCCAGAATGACGGCAGCAAGAACCTCAAGCTCAAGCCCCTGGCCAACAGTGTTCTGAGACCCGAGCGAACGGCTGGCCTGAATGAGACCAGCCGTTGCCACGCAAAAGGCGCTGATCACATAGCAACTGAAAACAACCCGCGCGCGGCGGATGCCGGAGAATATTGCGGCCGTCCCGTTGCCACCGACAGCATAGACTTTGCGTCCAAAAGGCGTCTTGGAAAGCACCGCACCCAGCGTGATTGCCAGAAGCGCAAAAAGCAGTATAGGCACAGGTATCCCAAGAGCATCACCCTGCCCGAAGACCGAAAACCATGTGCCCTCCTTGTCAGCGATATCCATGTTCTTGCCACCAGAGTAGGTTAGCGTCAGCCCATGGATGGCCGAGAGCATTCCCAGTGTCACGATCAGAGAGTTAAGCCTCAGATAACCAACAAGAAATCCGATGAAGGCGCCAAGAAAAACCGTCATCACAAACATTGCAGGGATCGCAAGCGCGGGTCCGATCTTATCGTGCAGATCAAGCACGACAATGGTTGAAAAGGACATCATGGACCCAACAGATAGATCGAGATTGCCGCTGATCACCACGAAGGTAACGCCAAGCGCCATGACCCCCAGAATGGCGGAAGACCGAACAACCCCCATGATATTGTCAGGATCAAGAAACCGCGTATTTGCCAGCGTGAACCCGATCATGAAAACCACAAAGGCAACCAATATACCCTGCCGGGCCAAAAAACCGCCGATATCTTTCTTGGTCAGCGCGACCATAGGACTTCCCCCTTCTACCGCCGAAACGGCCCTAAACCAGCGTCATGCCACCGTCGATCATAACGATTTGCCCTGTCATGTAATCGCTTTCGGCAGATGCCAGAAAAGTCGTGGTGCCAGTAATATCTTGCGGTACAGCAACGCGGCCCCGGAGGATCTCAGATGAAAAATCTTCCATCGCCTGCCCAGGCCGTTCAGCCGCGCCGATCTCCATCAGGTCCTGATCAACCTGCTCCCACATCTCGGTCGCAACGACACCAGGGGCAAACCCGGTAACAGTCACATCATGTTTGGCCAGATCACGCGCGCCCGACTGAGTAAGCGAGATAACCCCGAATTTTGATGCGCAATATGGCGCAACATTATCAAAGCCTTGGCGGCTTGCAATTGAAGCGGTGTTGATGATCTTGCCAAAAGTCCCTTGGCGAATGAACTGCTTTGCCGCTTCCTGCATCCCGATGAGACAGCCCAGACCGTTTACATCCATGATCAGGCGCCAGTTTTCCTCGGTCACATCAAGGAAATTCATCGGCTTGTTAATGCCCGCATTGTTGAATTTGACGTCCAGCTTGCCGAACTCTGCAACCGTATGATCAATCATCTCCCGAACCTGCGCGCGGTTGGTCACATCAACTGCGGCATAGGTGACTTTCCCCCCACCCTCAGTGGCGCGCGACACATTGTCTCTGGCGACTTCGGCGACCTTCTCGCTGTTAATATCAGCAAAACAAACATCCGCACCTTCATCAAGAAGCGCCTCGCCAATAGCGCGTCCAATCCCTTGAGCTGCACCAGTCACGATGCATGAACGACCGGAAACACGGGCCATAATGCTCTCCCAGATAGATATCCGAAATGTCGGGTAAAAAAAGGACGCGACCGAAGCCGCGTCCGTAATTGCAGGTGCCTTAGAAAACAGGTTTGGTGTAATCGCCCATATTGTCCTGGGTAATCTTCGGCGTGTCGAAATAGTTGAGGAACGGCAGGTCCTTACCTTCCAGCGTTTCGATCGCCGTTTTCAGTGCCGCTTTGGCGTCATCAACCGGTGATTGGTAGATCGAGCCCCAGTATTCGCCACGTTCCATAGCTTCGTAGCCAACAGCAAAGTTTGTAGCCCCGACAAAGATAATGCCATCACGTCCGGCGGCTTTTGCTGCGTTCAATGCGCCGACACCCATGTTGTCATCGCCTGAATATACGCCGTCGATATCGTCATATTTGACAAGAAACGCTTCCATGACCTTTTGCGACTTCTCGCGGTTCCAGTCGCCGGGTTGTGTTTCGACAAGCGTCACGTTTGGGCAGACTTCCGGCAGGCGATCATCAAAGCCTTTTTGACGCTCAATCGCCGTGGTGTAGCCCGGCTGGCCCGAAATCTGGACAACGCGCGCCTCGTTTTCGATACCCATGCTCTTGAACTTGTCACACATGATCTCGGCCGAGCGTGATCCCTGCGTGATGTTGTCCGGACCAGAGAAGGATGCAACAAAATCAAACCCTTGCTCGGCGATGTTGGAATTGGTGACGACCACAGGAATGCCCGCTTTATGCGCCTTGCGCACGGCAGGGATCACAGCCTCTCCATTGGTTGGCCAGATAATAATCGCATCAACTTCCTGCTGGATCAGGTCTTCCATCTGGGCGATCTGGCGTGCAACGTCGCCCCCGGCGTCAAGTACGACAGCCTCGACATTTTCGTTCGCCTCAGAGGCTGCGATGAAGGCTTTTTCGTATGTTGTCTGATAACTATCGACCCCCACGTTATTTTGCGTGATGCCAATGGTCATTGTTTCGGCGGCAGCGACGCTCGCGACGGACAGAGCGGCAGCAGCAGCGGCAGTTGCCGCCAGAGCTTTGCAATAGTTCATTAGGGTCTCCTCCCGGAACATTCTTGGTTTTGTTCACATCCTCGTCTCCACCCGAGGAAGTATCATTCGATAGCTCGAACGATTGCACACAGCGTGACGTTTCCAATGCACATAAGATGCAGCAATAATATCCATTATGGATAATTTTTTTATCAAAGTGAATATTTTTGCGATACGATCCAATTGTCATTTTGAGCATTTTGATTGGGAGAGACGTCATGCCGAAGTTCGATTCGTCCAAATTGGATAATCTTAGCGGCTTAAACACACAGAAAAATCCAAACAGGCGGCCAAAGCCAATGAATGCAATGAGAGGACATATCGAAAGCTATCTGGTTTCGCCAAAGGCGAAAACCAAGATGCTTCATACTCTGTCCTTTCTGGAAAATTTTGGCGTCGAGCTGGAGTCTTCGGTCGAGCTTTTTGTACCTAATCCCCTTTTCCGTATGACGTTACATCTGATCCGCGGGCATCTGGAAGCCAAGACAGTGACGCCGACCTCTTTGATCGGCGCCAGTCAGGTCCCATATGCGACTGCCAACAGGCGGCTCAAAGAGATGGTGTCATCCGGCCTGATCGAACAGCGCCCCCGCACCCAAAGCGGAAAGAGTTTCTCACTGCACCCCAGCGAAAGATTGCTTGAGCAATGGATGCAGTTCTCCGGGCGTGTCGAGCGTTTGGCAGAAGCCGAATTTGGCGGTCGCGAACGCGCCTCTGACACAAAAGACTACTACTACGGTGGCTCGTATCTGTCTGCGCAGTCAATTCCGCCGCTCAAGGTCCTGCCCGAACCGCTCAAGGTATCTGGAGGCATCCGCGTCTTGGTACACGGCGACCCGACCTTCATGGTCATGGACAATCTTAAGCGCCAGTTCGAACAGGTGATCGGAGCTGAAATTCATCAGCGTGCCTTTTCAATCGATCGCCTGCGTGAAGAAGCGATACGCAACGCCGAGCGCAAGATAAGCCGCTACGATATTATCGCGCTCGATTTACCCTGGGTCGGTGGCTATGCCGAAAGCGGCATGTTGATGCCCCTTGATGAGGCGATGGATGTCGCACGCATCGACCCGGCTGATTTTCATACAGCAGGTTGGCAAGCGGTGCACTGGGGCGGACGTCCATATGGCGTTCCCGGGCAGACGACACCGGAATTGCTGTTCTACCGTAAAGATCTCTTTGCTGAGGCCGGCCTGGAGCCCCCAGCGACAACCGATATGCTTCTTGAGGCCGCCAAAACGCTGCACGATCCCGCTCGCAACCGCTACGGCATCGCCTGGAATGCCGCGCGAGGAACCGCTCTTGGGCATACGGTTTTGATGGCCATGGCAGATTTTGGGGAACCGGTCCTTGACCTCCCTGCCATAGCAGGCGGGTTTAAGATGGATGATCTTGCCAACCGCGACTATCGCCCGACGATCGATACCGAGGCAGGTCTAAAAGCCGCCGAATACCTATTGGAGATGTTCAAATATTCTCCGCCCGACATCTTATCGATGTCTTGGTATGAACGTATTCGCCCCTATGCGGCAGGCAGTATCTCTATGGCCTACGGATACACGCTGCTCGCACCTTACTTCGAACTGGACGACAGCTCGCCAGCTTATGGGCAAACCGGCTATCTTCCACATCCTGCAGGCTCCAGCGCGGGGCCCATCGCCCCGGTGGGGGGATATGTGATGGGAATTCCGGCTAATCTGCCACCCGAGCGGGTCAAGGCCGCGGTTGAGGCACTTTTGGTGTTCACCTCACCCGAAGCGCAGAAGCTGTATGTGCAAAATGGCAGCCGGACCAATCCGCGCTATTCGGTCGGTGCCGACCCAGAAGTGCGCCGCACATCACCAATCTTCGAAGCCGTCGACGGCATGTCATGGCGTGATGAGCTTCAGTTCTGGCCGCGTCCGCCGGTGCCGGAGATCTGCGATATCATCCAGATTTGCGGTGAAGAATTTCACGACATGCTGCGCGGTATTACGTCCCCGCGTGAGGCTCTGAAAACCGCGCAAGCCCGAGCTGATGCGTTGATAAAACCAGACTGACGAAATCTGAGGAGGAGAGACCATGGATTCCAATCGCCTGAAAGGTAAAAATGTTCTGATCACTGGAGCCGCCCGCGGCATGGGTCAGGCCAATGCCGAAAGCTTTGCAGCACAAGGCGCAAATGTTTGCCTTGGCGATCTGGATAGAGGTGAGGCCCAGAAAGTCGCAGATGCCATCAACGCGGCAGGAAACGGACAGGCCATTGCAGTCAAGATGGATGTCACCAAGCGCGCAGATAACGCAGCCGCCGTCGCCGCAACGGTCGATGCGTTTGGATCCATCAACGTCGGCCTTTTCAACGCTGGCTTGAACAAGCCCCGGTTCTTCATGGATATCGATGAAGACAACTGGGACATGATCATGAACGTGAACACAAAGGCGATGTGGCTGGGCATGCAGGAAACCGCACGCCAGATGATCAACCAAGGACCGATGGAGGGGCATCCCTACAAGTTGATCAACGTCGGATCCATCGCATCACGCAAACCTCTGGTCGATGTCACCGTGTACTGCACCTCAAAATACGGCTGCCTTGCACTGACGCATTGCGGAGCGATCGGGCTTGCCGAGCATAATATTACAGTCAACGGCTATGCGCCCGGCGTCGTGGTGACCCCGCTTTGGGAGCAGCTCGACAAGGACCTGGTGGACATCGGTTTCAAGGAAAAAGAGGGCCAGGCCTACGATGATATCGTACGCGATGCTTTGCAGATCAAACGCATCAGCTACCCAAATGACATCGTTGGAACTGCATCGTTCCTCGCATCGGACGATAGCGACTACATGACCGGCCAGATGATCCACATCGATGGGGGTTGGTGCATCCAGTAACCCAACAAACAGCTGAATTCTATCACAAATGAGCACGCATCGCGGTGCTCAAAGGAGTATCCTATGTCTCGCGCACTGACGCCGAATGTTCTGACACCGCAAGACCTTGAACCAAATTGGCAATGGGAAGGTCGTCTTCCGGCATGGGGGCACACCTCAGTTGATTTCGAGCGCCGCATCGATCATGACAGGCTGCGCCGCTATCGCCTTAGCAGAACACGGCAGGCGCTCAAGAACAGTGATGCGGGCTCGCTTCTGCTCTTTGATGTCAACAACATCCGCTACACCACTGCCACCAAGATCGGCGAATGGGAACGCGACAAGATGTGCCGCTTTGCTCTGCTCACCGGGGATGACGCGCCCCATGTGTGGGATTTCGGCTCCGCAGCGGTGCACCACCGAAAATATTCCGACTGGCTGGTTCCTGAGAATTGCCACGCCGGCGTAGTCGGGATGCGCGGCACCATACCACCCAGTTTTGGTCTGATGAAGAAATACGCCGAAGACATCGCCGGTCTCATCGAAGACGCAGGGATGAAGGGCATGCCCGTTGGCGTGGACTATGCCGAAACCGCAATGTTCGAAGCCCTAAAGGAGGCAGGGCTGAACATTGTGGACGGCCAGCAAATCATGCTCAGCGCCCGTGAGATCAAGAACTGGGATGAAATCCAGCTGCTGACCCAGGCCGCCAGCATGGTCGACGGTGTCTATCACATGATCTACGAAGAGCTGAAGCCAGGCGTCCGTGAAAACGAGATTGTCGCCATGTCGAACAAGCTGCTCTACGAGTGGGGATCCGACGATGTGGAAGCCATCAATGCGATCTCGGGCGAGCGCTGCAATCCGCACCCGCACAATTTTACCGACCGGCAATTCCGACCCGGCGATCAGGCCTTCTTCGACATTCTGCAAAGCTATCAAGGATACCGCACCTGCTATTACCGGACCTTCAACATCGGCATGTCGACCCCGTCTCAACGCGATGCCTACGTCAAGGCGCGAGACTGGATCGACGCATCCATCGCGGCAATCAAACCCGGCGTAACAACCGATCAGGTCGCCAAGCTGTGGCCAAAGGCCGAAGATTTCGGCTTCCCTGACGAACTGTCGGCGTTTGGTCTCCAGTTCGGCCACGGTCTTGGCCTTGCGCTACACGAGCGCCCAATTATCAGCCGCGCCGTATCGCTCGACAATCCGATGGAGATCAAAACTGGCATGGTTTTCGCACTCGAAACCTATTGCCCTGCATCGGACGGCTATTCGGCCGCGCGCATCGAGGAGGAAGTCGTTGTGACCGATACAGGTTGCGAAGTCATCTCGCTGTTCCCAGCCCAAGAATTGCCGATCGCCAATCGCTATTGATCGGCCGTCGGCCCCCGCCCTGCGTGCGCTCCCGCGCAGGGTGGGCGTGATCCAAATGCCCAAGAGGACGTCATGGCCAAGACAAAAACCAACACCGAAGATTACCTGCGCATGTACCGCCAAATGGTGCGCATCCGCAGTTTTGAGGACAACGCCAACCAGCTTTATCTTTCTGCCAAGATGCCGGGACTGACGCATATGTACTCGGGCGAAGAAGCGGTCGCCGTGGGCATCTGCGAAGCGTTGACCAAGGATGACAAGATCACATCGACCCACCGTGGTCACGGGCATTGCGTCGCAAAGGGGGCCGAGTTCAAGGAAATGTTCTGCGAACTTCTGGGTAAGGAAGAGGGCTATTGTCGCGGCAAGGGCGGCTCTATGCACATAGCCGATCAATCAAATGGTAACCTTGGGGCAAATGCCATTGTTGGCGGCTCGATGGGCATCGCCACGGGTTCGGCCTTCACTGCCAAACTTCTGGGCCGCGATGATGTAACCGTCTGTTTCTTTGGGGATGGCGCCACCGCTCAGGGCCTGATGTATGAGGTTATGAACATGGCTTCGTTATGGAACCTGCCTGTCATCTATGCCTGCGAAAACAACGGCTATTCCGAATACACCAAGACCGAAGAAATCGCCGCCGGATCCATCACCGCCCGCGCCGAAGCTTTCGGGATCGAGGCACATCAGGTCGATGGTCAGGATGTCCTTGCGGTACATGCTCTGACGGAAAAATTAGTCGCACGCGCCCGCAAAGGCGAGGGCCCGTTCTTTATGGAACTCTTGACCTATCGCTACCACGGCCACCACGTCGGCGACATCAATCGCGAATACTACCGCTCAAAACAAGAAGAAGCTGATTGGAAAGAGAACCGCGATCCGATCATCAAATTTCGTGGATGGCTGATCGAGCAAGGCATAGCCACCGAGGACGAAATTGACACCATGAACGCCGAAATCAAGGCAGATGCCGCCAACGCAGTCGAATATGCGCTGGACGCCCCCTACCCCGACCAAAATGAAGTCGACATGCATGTCTACACCGATGTGCAACACGTTCTGGCCTGAGGAGAACATAATGCGAGAAATAACCCTGTCCCAGGCGGTGAACGAAGCGCTGGCCGAAGAAATGCGTCGTGATGAAACCGTGTTCATTATCGGCGAAGACGTCGCCGAGGCAGGGACACCTTTCAAAGTTCTGAGCGGGCTGGTTGAAGAATTCGGCACCGCGCGCGTGGTGGACACGCCGATCGCTGAGCCGGGGTTCATGGGCCTTGCGGTGGGGGCCGCAATGACGGGCACCCGCCCTGTGGTCGATCTGATGTTTGGCGATTTCATCTTTCTGGTCATGGACCAGCTCTGCAATCAGGCGGCCAAGACACATTATATGTCCGGTGGAAAAATGAGTGCGCCGCTGGTGCTGCGCACCAATCTGGGGGCAACGCGGCGATCGGCGGCGCAACACAGCCAGTCGCTTCATGCGCTGGTGGCCCATATTCCGGGTTTAAAGGTTGCAATGCCCTCTTCAGCCTATGAGGCCAAAGGCCTGATGAAGACAGCAATCCGCGACAACAACCCGGTAGTGATCTTCGAAGATAAGCTGATGTACAACGACAAGGCGCCAGTCCCCGAAGACGAGTTTCTGATCCCCTTCGGCACAGCCAATATCAAACGAGAAGGCACTGACATCACTCTGATCGGGACCTCATCTATGGTGCAGGTCTGTGAAAAGGCTGCCGAAATTCTTGCTGCAGAAGGCATCAGCGCCGAAGTCATCGATCCGCGCACCATCGTCCCACTCGACGAGGCGGCGTTGTTGAAGTCCGCCAGAAAAACCAGCCGCGTGATCGTGGTGGATGAAGGCCATCAAAGCTATGGCGTCACCGGCGAAATCGCCGGCCGGATCAACGAAAAAGCCTTCTACCATCTCGACGCTCCTGTCTTGCGCATGGGGGCGATGGACGTGCCTGTCCCGTTCAGCCCCGCGCTTGAGGATATCACCGTCCCGACAGCCGAAGGTGTGGCCGCGAATGCGCGAAAACTGATGTCAGGGGAGATGATCAATGCCGCTTGACGTCATTATGCCGGCACTTGGTATGGCCCAGGATACCGGCCTGATCGTCGTTTGGCATAAAAACCCCGGTGATGCGGTCAGCGAGGGCGACATACTGTTCGAGGTCGAGACCGACAAGGCAACGATGGAGGTCGAGGCACAAGGTACAGGCTTTCTGAGCGATGTTGCATTCCAAGCGGGCGAAGACGTACCGGTGGGTCAGACCATTGCGGTCATTTCGGACACGTCCCCGGCCAAACCTGCAACGGTCAGCGCGCCCCCGCCACCACAGCCGACAGCCCGGCAATCGGCGCCTCTCCCACCCCCAGCACCTCAGGCAAAAACTGACAAACCCGCAACCGAACTAAGACCCGTATCACAAACCAGCGGGCGCATTCTGGCCTCGCCCAAACTGCGCCGTCTGGCGCTTGAACAAGGTCTGGATCTGGGCCGGCTGGTCGAGTTGGGCCATCCGCAACCTTACCACGTCAAGGATCTGGAGACTCTGAAGGCGCTTCCAATCACTGGGGCACAGTCCGACGCCACAACAGCAAGCCGACTAACCGCTGAGCTTGCGACAGACGGGTTCGCCGAGTTTGCCAACTGGGCCGCACAAGCCGTTGATCAGACGGACAGCTCCGCATTGCTGGCCGGATTTGGCGCTGCCAGTTTTGGCAACAGCGCCGTGGTCACAGTCGCGGCATTCGGCATGGTCAAGACCTACACCGCCACGCGGCAGCTTGGTCTTGCCACCCTTACAGAGGATGCTGCGGATCTGTGTATCCGTGATCTGCGTTTTGCATCGATCACATCCGTTCACCTCGGGGCCGAGGATATTCCCACACTCACCCTGACACGCTCAGGCGATGGCCTGAGCATCACGCTAGAATACGGCACGGGGCAGCTAACAGCACCCGCCGCCATTGAGCTTCTTTCCAATTTCGCAGGCCGGATGGAGCAACCGCTTCGCCACTTGCTCTGACATCCGGAGACGACAGATGGACTATACCGATCTCTATATCAACGGCACATGGCGCAAAACATCCGAACGCTTCGACGTTATCAATCCCGCGACAGAAGAGGTTCTGACCTCGGTTGCTTCGGCCGACATAGCTGATGCCGATGCTGCACTTGATGCAGCCCAAGAAGCGATGATCGACTGGGCCGCGCGCACGCCGCGCCAACGCTCAGAAGTGCTGCGGAATGCGTGGGAGTTGATGACAGCCCAGCTCGAAGACTTCGCCCATCTCATCACGCTCGAAAACGGGAAGGCCCGTGCAGATGCCATGGGAGAGGCCGCATATGCTGCCGAGTTTTTCCGTTGGTTTGCAGAAGAGGCCGTGCGCGCTGACGGGATGATCACACATGCCCCGGCTTCTGGCGCGCGGATTGTTGTGCAGCATAAACCGGCCGGGTTGGCGGTACTTGTAACACCTTGGAATTACCCCGCTGCTATGGGCACACGAAAGATCGCACCTGCGCTTGCAGCAGGATGTGCCGTGATTATCAAACCCGCCTCGGAAACTCCGCTGACCATGCTGGCGCTGATGCCTCTACTGACAGAGGCCGGTGTGCCTCCGGGCCTTGTCAACGTGCTACCGTCGCGGCGCACCGGTGCTTTAGTTGATCACATGCTGCACGATCCTCGGGTGCGCGTTGTCTCGTTCACTGGGTCAACGGGCGTTGGGCGCAAGCTCCTCAAAGGGGCTGCCGATCAGGTTCTGAAACCCGCGATGGAACTGGGCGGCAATGCACCGGTGGTGGTTTTTGAAGACGCAGATATGGACGTCGCTATCGATGGTACGATGCTAGCCAAAATGCGCAATCTGGGTGAGGCCTGCACGGCAGCCAATCGCATCTATGTGCACGAAAGCATCGCCGAAGAGTTCACCCGAAACCTGAGCACGGCGATGTCGGCGCTCAAGATGGGCGACGGCACTGATGCTTCGGTTGATGTCGGTCCATTGGTCAACGCCGAGACACGCGACAAGGTCGCCGAGTTTGTCGCCGATGCCGTAACCAAAGGAGCGAAGATCGAATGTGGCGGAACACTGCCGACTGGCAAAGGTTTCTACTATCCGCCCACTGTGCTTTCAAACGTACCCGAGACCGCCGATTGCGTGCATGACGAAATTTTTGGCCCTGTAGCAGCCATCCAGACCTTCCGCGATCAGGAAGAGGTGATCGCGCGTGCCAATGACACTGAATACGGGCTTGTAGCTTATGTTTTCTCCAGCGATTTCAAACGAGCGTTACAAGTGTGCGAGCGCCTTGATTACGGCATGGTCGGGCTGAACCGTGGCCTTGTAAGCGACCCGGCTGCACCTTTTGGTGGTGTCAAACAATCAGGTCTTGGGCGTGAAGGCGGACATGAAGGCATGCTCGAATTCATGGAAACACAGTATATTTCTGCCAATTGGTAGGGGGCGACGATGACTGACGTAATAGCAGCACCCTCGGTTCGGGCACTGGCCCGTGAAAAGGGCATAGATTTGCAGGAACGCGCACGCGCATTGGGCCGAACCACCCTGTCGCGTGAAGATCTGGAGGGCAGTGCAACCACCACACCAGCACCGCCGACAGGCGCATCTTACTGGGATGTCGATCATGCCGCCTATGGCCCGGTGAGCGAGGAGCCAATGAGCCGTTTCGCACAGGTTGCCTCGGCCAATTTGTCAGCAGCCAATCTGCATATCCCGCAGGTGACGCACCATGACCGCGCCGATGTCTCGACCATCGAAGCCCTACGCGGCGCGTGGAAGCCCGAAGCACAGGCACGAGGCATAAAGCTCACGACCATAGCCTTTCACACAATGGCTCTGGCCCGCGCGTTACGTGCCTTTCCCCGGTTTAACGCCGCGCTCAGCCCTGATGGTAAATCCCTCATTCTCAAAGGCTATGTTCACATAGGGATTGCCATTGATACCCCCCACGGCCTCATGGTCCCCGTTGTGCGCGACGCCGACCGCAAAGGCCTGTGGCAAATCGCGACCGAGGTCGGCGATCTGGCAACGCGGGCGCAAAATCGCAAGATCAGCCCCGAAGAAATGGGCGGCGCGTCAATGACGATCACCAATCTCGGCGGCATCGGCGGCACGGCCTTCACACCAATCGTGAACCCGCCTGAGATAGCCATTCTCGGCATCACCCGCACAGAAACCGTAACGGTCTGGGAGGAGGACACCCCCCGCCCCGTCCCGATGGCGCCACTGGATTTGAGCTATGATCACCGTGCTATCAACGGTGCTGATGCCGCACGCTTCATGAACCATCTGACAGGTCTCCTGGCCGATCCACGCCAGATGATGATCTGACGGCGCGGTACAGCCCTTAATTAGGGCGTTCAACACTGAATTGCCGCCGAACAGACGCTGGCCAGCATCGTCGGACCTATCAACCGTATGTGCTGCCAGAAACCTCACCGGGCGCATTTCTCGCTGGGCGCATTTACGGTGCTGTATTTCCGTCTAGGCGGATAAATTTCGCGGGACCATTTAGCACCGACCGTTTCAGCCTGTCCGGTCAACGGGATGGGTAACCTGCGAGCGTATTGTCAAGAGATCTCGCCGCAACGCGTCAGCGCAACACATCGGCATCAGAAACGCGCCATTATACAGCAAGTGAACAGGCGGGCAGATCAGCAATGTCACTGCGAGCGACCATGCCTGGAAAATGCCCCAAGGTCAGCAGTCTACACATTTTAATCGAGAATCATTGCCTGTAATCGCCGCGAAGTCCAACGCCGAAATACAACCCAAGGCGTAACGCCCTCTCCGGCTTGCTCATTATTTGTTCAAAACTCTGTGCGTATATGCGGCTAAACGGAAAAATCTTGCTTCGCAATGGCTATATAAAAAAGGGATTTAAAATGCATCTTCTATTTAAAATGCCCCCCGCGGCCTTAGATACACACTCCTTTAACCCCAAACGACATATTTTTTTACGATCACATAACGTCACGGCGGAGCGCTGCGTATGATTACTCGACTGTTAAAATACTTCTCAATCAGGGCGAAAATCCTATTCCTCATCGGACTTCCCCTTCTGCTTATCATCGGAATGTCAGGCGTTGCGCTATATACGCTGAACAAAAAAGCAAGCTTTAACACCAATCTGACACGTGATGTCATGCAGACGACCGGCACGCTGGTCGCGAACCTGCAATTGGAACGGGGCATGGCGGCGGTCTACCTCGCTCACGTCGAAGCCCGTGTGTCGGCAGAGATGCAAGAGCAGCAGGAGAAAGTTCTTGAGGCGCGGACCCACATGATTGAGATCATCGAGACCGCAGACCTTTCCATCCTCCATGAAAACACCAAGATCTTCGTGGAACACGCCTATAAAGAATTGAAGGCGCTGGACGGCATCCGCGAACAAGTCGCCGCACATGCGATCACAACCGAAGAGGCGCTGGAATTCTATTCCTCGCTGAATCTGCACCTGCTCGAAACGGCACTGGCTTTTGAAGTTTTGGTTCATGACACCGAGCTGGCAGAACGTGCCATGGCGCTTACATACTTTCAGATGGCCAAGGATGCTTACGGTATTCAAAGTGCTATCGGCGCCGTGGGTTTTGACATCGGTTGGACTGATGACCTGTACGCTCGCATGAACGTGGCTAATATCCAGTCCAAAGAAAGAATGCGCGTTTTTCACGAGCTGTCTGACAGCAAAAGCGTGCATCAATATGACGTCGCTGTCGAAGGTGATACCTATTTGGCGTTCGACGAGGTCAGAGCTGCAATCCTTGAAAAACGTGCACCTGAGAACGTTACCATGGAAGCGTGGAACAAATTGGCGGCCAATGGCATCGAGATCGTTAAAGCCGTCGAAAAAGACATCGTCAAAAGTCTGATGGCAGATTTCGAAGCTTTCGATACCAAGAATAAAAATGCCTTCTACCAAACGCTCATTGGCCTATCGGTTGTGCTAGGTCTGATTTGCCTCGGCGCGATAGCCATTGCTCGTGATATTTCGGGCGGCGTTCGGATTGTTACCACCGCTCTGGAGCAGATCAGCTCGGGAGAGCTGGATGCCGATGTTGCTGGTCAGTCCCGCCGAGACGAAATCGGCAAGATCGCAAGAGAGGCGGAAACCCTGCGGGGCCATGCCCTTGAAAAGCGCGCAGCTGACGCACAGCTTGAACGGTCCATGGGTGAACAGAAACAGGTCTCCGATTCTATTGCCGAAGCTCTGAACCAGCTCAGCAACAAGGTTCTGGTCTATCGACTGGATGACAGTTTCCCGGAAGAGTTCAAAGCACTGCAAAAGGATTTCAATGCGCTGGCCGGATCGTTGCAGGATGCCATGGGCACCGTACGCAGCACCGCTCTTTCGGTCGGTGACGACAGCCAGACCATCGCTGCAAATATGGATGATCTGTCCAGACGCACGGAATCGCAAGCGGCAGCCCTGGAGCGTTCCACCCACGCGATGAATGAAATCACCACCAGTGTTGGTGAATCTGCCCGCAATGCCAAAGACGCCGAGAGCATTGCAGGCACCACCCAGGACAAGGTGAATGATTGCGAAAGCATCGTGCAGCAGACCGTCACCGCGATGGAAGAAATCCGCGCGTCTTCGGATGAGATCACCCAGATCACCAAAGTGATCGAGGACATCGCCTTCCAAACCAACCTGCTTGCGCTGAATGCCGGGGTTGAGGCCGCCCGTGCCGGGGAAGCTGGTCGCGGCTTTGCCGTGGTCGCCAGTGAGGTCCAGCGTCTGGCACAGCGTTGCTCTGATGCGGTATCTCAGATCGATGAGATCACTGCCCGCAGCTCGACCCAGGTCAATACTGGTTCCAGCCTTGTCAGCTCCGCCGGTACCGCGATGTCCGACGTCAGCTCACAGGTCAGCGAAATCTCCGAACTGATCGTTTCCATCGCCAAAGCGCTGGAATCGCAGTCGTCACAGCTGACCGAGGTAAACCATGCGGTTGGTGAGATGGAGCAGATGACCCAGACCAACGCCGCAATGACCGAAGAGACCACCGCCTCTGCGACGCAATTGTTCCAGCAGGCCCGTGAGCTCAACACGATGATCGGCGCGTTCCAACTGGATGGTCCCGCTGCGTCCAACAGCACGGGCGAAGCTGAGAGCGACGCAGACTTCGCCCCACGGATGGATGCTGACTCCTGGGATGACACATCAGGCTTTGATGATGACACCCAAGAGGACTCCTGGGTCGCCTGACCCCGGATCTCTCAACCAGCGCTCACCACACATGAAAACAGCCCCCGCCAATCGGCAGGGGCTGTTTTCAAATTCAGAGTTACCCGCACCAGATAAAGACGAGCCGTAAGCTGGACGCCTTAGCTTTGTGCTAATGCAACGCGCAGAACGCTCAGCACAGCATCCTGAGGCACGTCAGCAGTGACAAAAGCTTGGCCGATGCCGCGCGCCAAAATGAACCGCAGTTGGCCATCCACGACCTTCTTGTCCTGTCCCATCAACGCCAGTAGCGCCTCAGCATCCGGCAAATCACCCGGAATGTCAGCAAGGTCGGTTTTCATACCCATCGCTTTCAGGTGTGCCCGCACCCGGCTCGGGTCTTCCTGACTGCACAAGCCCAGCCGCGCGGACAGCTCAAACGCCAGCGCGCACCCAATCGCAACGCCTTCGCCATGTAGCAGACGATCACCGTAGCCAGTCGCGGCCTCAAGCGCATGACAGAAGGTATGACCAAGGTTCAGCAACGCCCGGTCACCCTGCTCGGTCTCATCCCGCTCTACGATATCAGCTTTCATCTGAACCGAACGCGTCACCGCCTCAACACGCGCGGCCATATCACCTTGCGCCAATGCCGGGCCGTTGTCTTCAAGCCAGGTAAAAAAGGCGGCATCCCCCAGCAACCCGTATTTCACAACCTCGCCATAACCAGACAGAAAATCACGTGACTGCAAGCTGCCCAGAACAGCAGTGTCCGCCAGCACCAGAGACGGTTGGTGAAAAGCTCCGATCAGGTTCTTACCCTGTGGCGCATTGATACCAGTCTTGCCCCCGACGGAACTGTCGACCTGCGCCAGCAGCGAGGTCGGGATCTGCACAAACCGCACGCCCCGGCGCAAGACGGCTGCCGCAAACCCCGCCAGATCACCGATCACACCACCACCAAAGGCGATGACCATGTCATTGCGTTCAATCTTCTGGTCCAGAAGCCACTCTACAGCGCGGCTGAATTGCGGCCAGGCCTTGGTGCCTTCGCCGGGAGGCAACGCCAGCGCCGACATCTTTATCCCCGCGGCGGCCAGACCTGAACGCAATGTCTCCAGATGATGAGATGCAACGGTCTCATCCGTCAGCACAGCGACTTTTGGACGGTGCAACAGCGGGTGCAGGCGCGCGCCGACATCTGCCAGCAAATCCGGCCCGATTACGACGTCATAGGCGCGCTCGCCCAGCGGCACATGCACCACGCGTTCCAAATCTGCACGCTCCATTACACCCACTCCAACACATCCGGACGGGCGCGCAGCGCCTCGACAACCCGGTTCACCATTTCGTCAATCGACGCCTCCCCATCCGACTTAACAGCCAGATCAGCCTCGGCGTAATAAGGCACCCGATCATTATAAAGCGCCGACAGCGTGGCATGGGGATCTCCGGTGCGCAGCAAGGGCCGTGTATCGCGGTGTTTCACCCGCGTCCACAACACCTCAAGATCCGCATCCAACCAGATCGCAATGCCGCGCTCAGAGATAATTCTGCGGTTTTCCTCAGCCAGGAACGCCCCGCCCCCGGTGGATAGCACGCCGCGTTCCTCATCCAGCAGCCGCCGGATCACTTTGCGTTCTTTTTCTCGAAAAAACGGCTCGCCATCACGGGCAAAGATTTCGGGAATTGTGCGGTTAGCCGCGGCCTCGATCTCGTGATCGCTGTCCAGAAACGGAGCCTTCAGACGTGCCGCCAAGGCACGTCCGACGGCTGTCTTGCCCGCGCCCATCATTCCCACCATCACGATGGTTTTTTTCAGCTGTCCTGGCACCCGTCGGTCACCCGCACCACTGAGTGTTTGCTCTTTTTCGCTCATTCTTCAGTGAATGACGTGATATTGCCGAAAAGGCCATATATAACTTGCACAAAAGCCAAAGAAGCAGTCAGCGGGACACCCATGGTGCGATTGATCAAATACTTACTTTATTTAATTGTGATGGCAGCGATCGGTTTGGTGGTCTATGCCTATGTCGGACCGTGGTTTGGAGCTGATTTCAACGCCCCAACCGCCGAGGTCCGCAAACCAGTGGTGCTAGATGCCAACTAGAAAGCGGCACAGTGAGTCGCCTGATGTCCTGTTGCCACTTAAATTGCACACCTCGGATGTCGGCAACGCATTTTGTGGACGCGTGACGCAGACATTCACACAGTCACTGAGCCTAACGCTCAGCATGACGCTTGGCCTGGGACTGGCTACCGGCACATTTTTGTCAGCCCCTGCTCAGGCCCAGCCAACAACATCGCCAGCATCGACCAAGGTGGTCGCTCCTGCCGCGCGGAGGACCGCCGCCAAAGATACAGCACGCGACTCAACTGTGGCTGGCGACACGGCTGCTAAACAAACAGACGGCAAGGATCCCCTTGCCGCCATCGACTGGCTTGCCACACCGGCACCAGATGCCGACCTGCCCGGCACGGTCTTATTGGAACCGCCCGTTGCAGGATCGGCTCGCCGCCCGGAAGTAACGGTGACACCCCTTGCCAGTCTGGTGGCTCCGATCGGGCTGGTCAAACCGGCCTCAACCGGCCTGCCTGTCGATCTATGGCGGGGCAGCAACACCGAGGAGCTCGCAGCTCTTCTTGCCGCAGTTCAGGTACGCAAATCACCTGCCATGCAGTCGCTTATGTTTACGCTGTTGCTGTCTGAAACCCGCCCGCCTACAGAATCCAGCGAAACGCTGCTATTGGCCCGTATCGACCGATTGATGGATTTGGGGGCACCGGATCCGGCACAAGCGCTGGCAGAGCAAGCCGGACCAACCCGCAGCAAGGGACGGTTCGAGCGCTGGTTTGATGCCACCCTGCTCACCGGCGATGAACAGATCGCCTGTCGCGCAGTTCAGGATAGACCCGATCTCGCGCCTGACTATGCGGCCCGGATCTTCTGTGCAGCCAGACTTGGCGACTGGCCGACTGCCGCGCTCTTACTGGAAACAGCCCATGCGCTGGATCTGGTGGACAATCGCCAGCTTGACTTGCTGGATCGCTTCCTCAACCCGGATGTGTTTGAGGATGCGCCGCCGCTGCGCGCACCTAAATCACCTGACCCGCTGACATACCGTCTGTATGAAACCATCGGCGAGCGTCGCCCAACGGCCAATCTGCCCCGTGCCTTTGCAGCAGCAGATCTGCGCGATGTTGCAGGCTGGAAAGCCCAGCTCGAGGCCGCAGAGCGACTGACCCGCATCGGTGCTCTGAACCCCAACCAGCTACTTGGGCTTTACTCCGAACGATCTCCAGCAGCGTCCGGAGGCATCTGGGATCGCGTCGCCGCCTTGCAACGTTTTGAAACCGCGCTGGAAACAAGAAGCCCTGAGGCCGTCAGCAAAACCCTGCCCACGGTCTGGCGCGCGATGAAGACCGCCCGGATCGAGACCGCGTTTGCCGATCTCTTTGCCGATCAATTGGCCCGCATTCCTCTGGATGGCACGGCTGCAGATCTGGCATGGCGCATCCGCCTGCTTGCCCCAACTTATGAAACCGCATCACATAGCCCTCCCCAAACGCGAGGCCGGGCTGCATTTCTGGCCGCTGTTGCACAGGGCGCACCTACCGCAGAACTGGCCCATAGCGGCGTTGAACAGGCCATTGCAGCCGCCTTTGTCGCTGACAGCAACGTGCCGCACAAATTGCAACGCCTGCTGGACAATGGCCAATTGGGAGAGTCGATCCTGCGCTCCATGCAGCTCTTTGCACGGGGCGCTGATGGCAACCTCGGCGATCTGACGGATGCACTCGCAACCTTCCGTGCGGTCGGGCTGGAGGATACTGCCCGCCGCGCTGCACTGCAGCTCTTGCTGCTTGATCGGCGATAGGGGGCGGACAATGGACCTGCACCCCAAATGACCGCCTCCCCTCCTCCCAACGCCCCTCGGGACGATCTGCAATGGATATCGACGTTTCTTGACGCGCAGGCTGCGGATCTTGGGGCGGCACGAAACACGCTTCTTGCATATGGGCGTGATCTGAAAGATCTGGTCAGTTGGCTCACCCATAAGAAGCTCAGCTTTGGGACGGCCTCCCGCGAGGATGTCGAGAATTATCTGATTTCCTGCGACGTCGAAGGCCTCGCACGCGCCACCCGCGCCCGCCGTCTCTCCGCGATCAAACAAATTTACCGATTTGCCTTCGACGAAGGCTGGCGTGCCGACAATCCGGCGATCCAAATCAAAGGACCGGGGCGTCAAAAAGCGCTGCCCAAAACGTTGGAAGTGATTGAAGTCGACCGCTTGCTGGATGCGGCGCGGCAATCCGGACGCAGCCAATCGGACCGGTTGCGCAACACCTGCATGATGGAATTGCTCTACGCCACGGGTATGCGGGTGAGCGAGCTGGTCGGCCTGCCTGTCGCAGCGGCAAGGGGTGATCCGCGTATGCTGCTTGTCATGGGCAAAGGCGGCAAGGAACGCATGGTGCCACTGTCTCCACCTGCCCGCGATGCACTGGCTGTCTGGTTATCGGTGCGCGACAAAGCAGATGAGATCGCGGTCGCCAAAGGAGCTGCTCCCTCCCGTTTCTTGTTTCCGTCGCGTGGCAAGTCCGGCCATTTGACCCGGCACCGATTCTATCTGCTGATCAAGGAATTCGCGGTGAGTGGCGGCATCCCACCCGAGGCCGTCTCACCGCATACTTTGCGCCACGCCTTTGCCACCCATTTGTTGGCCAATGGCGCGGACCTGCGTGCCATTCAGGCGCTGCTGGGCCACGCTGACATCGCCACGACCGAGATTTATACACATGTCTTGGACGCAAGGCTAAGCGAGCTGGTGTTGGAACATCACCCACTGGCCCGTAGCGCTCCAGACACTGAAGAGACCTCAAAACCGGACCCAAACGACGACCACGCCGGATAATTGCACCCCGGCCTGCGTCACCGCAGCACCTCCCCCCTTGCGACAGCGCGGTTGGCACCCCATAACCATGGTGATCTCAACACTTCTTTCGGGACTATGATGGATAGCACCACGACCTTTGCCGATTCCACCTTTTGGACCACCGCAGGCGCGATTGTCTTTCTGCTGGTGCTCTCAGGCTGTTTCTCCGGTTCAGAAACCGCACTGACGGCCGCCTCACGCGGCAAGCTGCGCAGCCAGGCCGACAAAGGCAACTCCCGCGCCAAACGCGCCCTGGCTATCACCGAGGACAGCGAGCGCCTGATCGGTTCCATCCTGCTCGGCAATAACCTCGTGAACATTCTGGCAACCTCGCTTGCGACTGCCTTGTTCACCCGCGCCCTGGGCGAAAGCGGCGTCGCGTTGGCAACGCTTGTGATGACGTTTCTGGTGCTAATCTTTGCCGAGGTTCTGCCCAAAACCTATGCCATCTCCAACGCTGAAAAAGCCGCCGCCGCCGTCGCCCCACCAATTGGCGTGCTGGTCACCGTATTGGCCCCCGTCGTGGGCGCGGTCCGCCTGCTGGTGCGTGGTGTCCTGCGCATCTTTGGCGTGCGGATCGACCCGGACAGCCACATCATGGCCGTCCGCGAAGAGATTGCAGGCGCCCTGCATCTTGGTCACTCCGAAGGTGTGGTCGAGAAAGAAGACCGTGACCGGATCCTTGGCGCACTTGATCTCTCCGACCGTTTTGTCGAAGAAATCATGCTGCATCGCTCCAATATTGAAATGGTCGACGCCAGTCTCGACCCACAGAAGATCCTTGAGCAATGTCTTACCTCGCCCCACACGCGCCTACCCGTATATAAGGACGAGCCCGAGAATATCGTGGGTGTACTGCACGCCAAGGACCTATTGCGTGAGATGTATGCCCAGATTGGCGGGCCGGATGGGGATGCATCCTCTCTGCGGAACTTCAACATCACCAGCGTGACAAAGCCACCGTATTTTGTTCCGGAAACCACCACTTTGGACGAGCAGATGCGTCAGTTCCTGCGCGCGCGCACCCATTTTGCGCTGGTTGTTGATGAATATGGCACCCTACAAGGCCTCATCACGCTGGAGGACATCCTTGAAGAAATCGTCGGAGAGATCACCGATGAATTCGATCCGGACGAAGAAACAGTGGTCAAGAAAACCAGCGACGGCAACTACCTGATTGATGGCGCAACCACCATTCGCGACCTGAATCGCGCAACCGAATGGTCCCTGCCGGATGAGGAGGCCAATACCATTGCCGGTCTGGTCATCCACGAGGCACAGACAATTCCCATCGTGGGACAGGTATTTTCCTTCCATAACTTCCGCTTTGAAGTCACTGCGCGCGAGGGCAACCGCGTCACCGAGCTGAAGATCCGGCCGCTTCACTAGGCAAGCGCACGGTACATCACAAACAAAGGCCAAGGCCGCAGCCACGTTGCTGCGGCCTTGCTCGTTTTGCGAACCATATATCGTCGAGGCCGCGCTATATTTCCTGCGACAGCCTCTCCTGCGACATTCCATGTCGCGTTTTTGCTGGACTACTAAACACATCTGTACAGAATAAGATCAAACAGCCAGGGAGAGGCGTAAGATGAAGACGACAACACGGGTAGCAGTGATCGGTGGCGGCGTTGTGGGCTGCTCAGTGCTTTATCATCTGACAAAGCTGGGCTGGTCCGACGTCATGCTGCTGGAACGCTCCGAGCTGACCTCAGGCTCCACCTGGCACGCAGCAGGCGGCTTTCACACGCTCAATGGCGACACCAATATGGCCGCCCTTCAGGGCTATACCATCCGTCTGTATAAAGAGCTGGAAGAAATCACCGGCATGTCCTGCGGCCTTCACCATGTCGGCGGCGTTACTTTGGCCGAGGACAAAGACCGCTTTGATATGTTGAAGGCGGAGCGCGCCAAACACCGGTTCATGGGACTCGAAACCGAAATCGTCTCTCCTGAAGAGATCCGGAACATCGCACCCGTGACCAATATCGATGGTATTGTCGGCGGACTCTATGACCCTCTTGATGGCCACCTTGATCCTTCTGGCACCACTCACGCCTATGCCAAAGCTGCGCGTATGGGCGGCGCCACGATCGAAACCCACTGCAAGGTGACCGAGACCAACCAGCGCCCCGATGGCACATGGGATGTGGTCACCGACAAAGGCACAATACATGCCGAACATATCGTTAATGCAGGTGGTCTCTGGGCACGCGAGGTTGGTGCCATGGCGGGTATCTACTTCCCGCTGCACCCAATGGAACACCAATATATCGTCACCGATGAAGTGCCCGAAATCGCCCAGATCATCGACGGCGGCGGTGAACACCCGCATGTGATGGATCCGGCCGGAGAAAGCTATCTCAGACAAGAGGGTCGCGGCCTGTGTATTGGCTTCTATGAACAACCTTGCAAACCCTGGGCCGTTGACGGCACGCCATGGAATTTTGGGCATGAGCTATTGCCGGATGATTTCGACAAGATCGAAGACAGCATCGCCTTTGCCTACAAACGCTTCCCCGCACTGGAACGCGCTGGCGTAAAATCGGTAATCCACGGCCCCTTCACCTTTGCCCCCGACGGCAACCCGCTGGTCGGTCCCGTACCTGGCATGCGCAACTATTGGTCCGCCTGTGCCGTTATGGCCGGCTTCAGCCAGGGCGGCGGTGTCGGCCTGATGCTGGCGCAATGGATGGTCGAGGGCGAATGCGAGCGTGACACCTTTGCAATGGACACCGCCCGATTTGGCGATTGGATCACCCCCGGCTACACAAGGCCCAAGGTGATTGAGAACTACCAGCGCCGCTTCTCGGTCTCATATCCCAACGAAGAACTTCCTGCCGCCCGCCCGTTCCGCACCACACCGATGTACGACGTCTTTGACGGGATGGGCGCGGTTTGGGGCCAACAGTATGGGCTGGAGGTGCCCAACTACTTCGCCACCGGCGATGAGCCGAGATATGAGACACCGTCCTTCCGCCGCTCCAACGCGTTTGAGGCCACCGCACGCGAAGTCAAAGCCGTGCGTGAAGCAGTCGGCATCAACGAAGTGCATAATTTCGGAAAGTACCGCATCACCGGAGCCGGCTCCCGTGCATGGCTTGACCGCATCATGGCGGGCCGCGTGCCGCAGCAGGGCCGCCTGTCACTGACTCCAATGTTGTCACCCAAAGGCCGTCTGATCGGTGATTTCACCATCTCCTGCCTTGGTGAAGAAGATTTCCAGCTCACCGCCTCCTATGGCTCACAAGCCTATCACATGCGTTGGTTCCTTCAGAACCAAAGCGATGGGGTGCGGATCCAGAATATCTCCGACACCACCAACGGCTTTCAGATCGCAGGCCCGAATGCACGGGAGGTTTTGCAGGCCTGCACACGGGTCGACATCTCAGACATGCGGTTTCTGGATGTCCGTCGCCTGACAGTGGGCATGGCCAGCTGCATCGTCCAGCGGGTCAGCTATACCGGTGATCTCGGCTATGAGATCTACTGTGACCTGCCTTCACAACGCGCGCTTTGGAATACCCTATGGGCCGCAGGACAGCCGCATGGGATGAAACCCTTTGGCATGCGGGCGATGATGTCGCTCCGGCTGGATAAGTTCTTTGGTTCTTGGCTGTCGGAATTTTCACCCGACTATACAGCCGCTGAAACCGGGTTGGACCGCTTTATCTCTTTCAAGAAAAACGTTGATTTCATTGGGCGTTCCGCGGCCGAAGCAGAACGCACTGCAGGTGCGGCCCGCACCCTCTGCGCCTTTGTTGTGGAGGCTGAAGACACGGATGTCACCGCCTATGAACCGATCTGGCACGATGGTTCAGTCGTTGGTTTCTGCACCTCCGGCGGCTACTCGCATCATGCACAGGTCTCTGTCGCCCTTGGCCTGATCCCAAGGACCTTGGCGCAGGATGGCCTGGAGGTTGAAATCGAAATCCTTGGAAAAATGCGCCCTGCGCGATTGATCACGACACCACTGTTTGACGCCGACGGCGCTCGGATGCGTGGCTAATCAAACAAGACGGGTCAGCACCTCTGACCCGTTTCTCCCACTGTTGCCAGCTCTGCGCACGCAGACGGTCGCTTCTCGTGCAACAGATGGGTCAAACTCCGGTCACATTGTTTCGCAGGCGAAACATCCCGTCAGTATAACTGACCTTTCTGCGTGTCTTTCGCTGGACCCGCCTCCTTTTCTGGCTAAAAATACCACAGCCGCAGGTGTTCGTAAGCCCGGCCTGGCGCCGGGGAGGCACCTATATGACTGCCATCGCCACTCTTATCCTTGCCGCAGGCGGTTCGACCCGGATGCGCGGGCGCGATAAGCTGCTAGAAGAGATAGACAATATCCCCCTGCTCGCTAGGATTTGCGGGACCGCATTATCCACAGGTCAGGATTGCTACGTCACTCTACCCAACCCGGAGCATCCACGTTCTGAGTTGCTTCGCACGCATTGTCCAAAGGTTACCCCCGTCTATGTCGCAAATGCCAAAGACGGTATGGGCATGTCCATTCGAGGCGGTGTCATGGGCTTATCGCGAGACTTCGATGCGGTGATGATCGTCCCGGCTGATATGCCCGAGCTGTCAGCCGCCGATCTGGCACAAGTCATTGCGGCGGCCAGCGACAAGCCCGACAAGATTATCCGCGCTACCGCCGCGGATGGCCGCTTTGGCCATCCGGTGGTTTTTCCAAATCGCTATTTCGCAGATCTGATCCAGCTGCGCTGGGATCAAGGCGCGCGCGCCATTCTGCAACGAGCTCAGAAACAGGGCGAGCACATCATACCAGTGCCACTGCCCAATGAGCATGCGCTTACCGATCTGGACACACCAGAAGCATGGGCCGCGTGGCGCGCCAGTCAGACGAGCACCGAGATAGATTGACCACCCCTATTGTCAGTGGATAAACCACTGCGCATCTGCCTTTGTGCTGCCCTCACGTTTTCGGGGCGTAAAATCCGTCACCGGCTGCTGGGCCGACAGGTCGGGGAACAGCGCCAGCACCTCGTTTCGCTGGGCGCGGTCCAATCCGCGCTCGGATTGATCTGCAGGCTGGAAACACTCGATCCACGCGCCACCAGCGGATACCACCTCATGATTGTCGCAAACAAAATGGATATACTCAATAAACGTCGTCTCAACCGCATCCACGCCGGACAATCCGGTCAGGTGTTTTGCAGCCACCAGAATTTCGCGATCTTCGAAGTAAAACGCTGTTTTGTCATTGCTGATCAGCACACGATGGTTGGGGCTTAGCAACAGATCACGCTCCGGCATGCCATTGCCGAGCGCGCCTTCGGCGATCAGCACAGGCTGCAAATGCGCAGCGGTCTGCAATGCGTTGCTATCCAATTGCCGGTGACCGATCCAGCGAATGGTCTGCAACCCATTGTCACGGGTTACCACGCGGTCTCCCACGTTCAGGTCTTCGACGGCGCAAGCGCCAAAGGGGGTTGCTAGTGTGGTCCCGGGCGTAAAACAGGGCAACTCAAATCTCCGTCGATATAGTCCAACCACCCCGGTCACAGAGGTCCTGCAACCGGCCGATGGCCTGTTCTTTTTTTGTTTATTGGTGCCACACCGCGAAGCGCAGCAATGAAGAGAGCGCCGACAATTATTCGGCAGCGTTGTCATCACCATAGTCACGGAGATATGCCTAAAAAAGAACAAAATCTTAATCACTCGAGAGCAACCACCAAGGCAAACGCCCAGTTCGCGCGTGGTTGAAAGGTGTTTTCCGGCGATTGTTTCCAGTTTCGGCGCGAGCCAGCGGCCAAACCTGCGCATTCCTGCAGAGGCTGTTCGCAGAATGGGAACAATCAACACATGCGCGATATCTCGCCAGCGCTGCACATCTCGCAAACGATCAAGCTGCTATAGCAGCGTGTTGTCCTATCACACGCAACAATGTGACGAATTTGAGGCAACTTGTTGTGGGATCATCCTGCGGCAGCGATTCGGCCGCCCCCTATCGCGTGATGTGCAACCGCGCGCTGACGTCAGGTCAATCCGGCCACCTGTGTACGAAAGTCTGCATATCCTGCTTTGAACCCGTTTCGAAGAGATGGATCAGGATAAACAGTTCCCGCAATCTCTGGGGCGCGAATGACGTCAACCGGATTTTCTCCGGTTACCGCCAGACGCGCCAAGCGTGCAGCACCAAGGGCCGCGCCGAACTCACCCCCGTGCGGCAGTTTCAACGGCAGATCCAGAATAGTGGCGAGCAGTTTGACCCAATAGTCTGACTTGCTGCCACCCCCAATCACCAGACAGCTGTTAAGTTCAGCACCGGTACTGCGCAACGCCTCAAGGCAATCGCGGAGCCCGTAACAGACGCCCTCCATCACTGCGATGGCCATGTCTTCAGCCGTGGTCAAGACGGACAACCCCTGAAACCCACCCCGCAACGCCGCAGAATTATGTGGCGTCCGCTCACCGGATAGGTAGGGCAGAAACTTAACCTCTCCCGGTGCGCTCAGCTTATCGCCCAGCCCCGCTGTCAGATCAGCAGGACTGCGGCCGGTGATGCGCCCCAGCCAATTCATGCAATCAGTGGCAGAGAGCATCACGCCCATCTGATACCACCGGTCAGGGATCGCATGGCAGAAGGTATGGACCGCAGTTTCCGGATTCGGGTGAAACCCATCGCGCGCCGTCAGCACCACCCCCGAGGTGCCAAGCGACACAAACCCCTGCCCCGGCGCCATGACCCCGGTGCCACAAGCAGCAGCCGCATTGTCGCCCGCACCACCAGCAACCGTAACCGCCCCGGAAAGCCCCCAGCGTGTGGCCAGATCGGCGCGTAATTCCCCGGCACGTGCGCTCCCCTCGACCAGATCAGGCATCTGATCGCGGCGCATATGCCCCGCCTCTAGTAACTTCTCTGACCATTCCCGCGCACCAACATCCAGCCAGGATGTGCCGGCGCTGTCTGACATATCGGCGACGTGACGACCGGTTAGGTGTAGGTTCATATAAGCTGCGGGCAGTAGAACCTTGGCCGTCTTTGCAATAATCTCTGGCTCATTGCGTTGCACCCACAGAAGTTTCGGTGCGGTGAACCCCGGAAAGACAATATTGCCGCTTACATCTCGCACGCCCGAGGCGGCATCCAGAGTGGTCGCCTCTGCCGCCGAACGCGTGTCATTCCACAGGATACAGGGACGCAGCACCTGATCCATCGCATCCAACAGCACCGCACCGTGCATGTGTCCGGCGACTGCAATGCCGCGTATCTGGTTATAGCCGACGGTATCCCGTAACGCCTCCATCGCACTATCCAACGCCGCAAGCCACTGTGCCGGATCCTGTTCTGACCAGCCTGGATGCGGATTCTGCACGGTATAACTGGCCTCTGCTGAGGCCACCGGCACGCCTGTGTCATCAGTCAACAAGGCACGCAGTCCCGATGTGCCAAGATCAATGCCCAGGTACATATCTTTCCCCTCCCAACCGCACGCGGCGGATGAATGGACAGGCCTCCCTATAGGCCTGCCCCAGTATATATGCCCGCGGTCAGATCAGACGAAGCGATTAACCAGTGCTTCCAACTGTTCCTGACGGCCGGACACGGGCTGCGGGTCCAGCGCCGCTGCCTCGGCCTGATCAGCGATGCTCTCCAGCGTTGCCCCTTCGGCCAAATAGGCTTTGGCAGTCTCCGCCTCCCAACCAGCATAGCGCGCACGACGCTTGGCTTCCAAGGCGTCGCTCTCCAGCATCTCTGCAGCAGCCCGCAGGCCACGGGCGCAGACATCCATAGCCCCAACATGGGCCGCAATCAGATCTTCGGCATCGAGCGATTGGCGACGCAGCTTGGCGTCAAAATTGGTCCCTCCGCCGGAAAGGCCACCGCCGCGCAGGATTTCATAATAAGCCAGCGCCACCTCCGGCACATTATTTGGGAATTGATCAGTGTCCCAACCCGACTGGTAATCATTGCGGTTCATGTCGATGGAGCCAAAAATCCCCAACGCGTTGGCCAAGGCGATTTCATGTTCAAAGCTGTGGCCGGCCAGGATCGCGTGGCCCTGTTCAATATTGACCTTCACCTCGTCCTCTAGCCCAAAGCGTTTGAGAAAGCCATAAACGGTGGCAACGTCGTAATCATACTGGTGCTTGGCCGGCTCCTGTGGCTTGGGCTCAATTAGGATCGCGCCTTTGAAGCCGATCTTATGCTTGTACTCTACCACCATCGACAGGAAGCGACCCATCTGTTCCAGCTCACGCGACAGATCCGTGTTGAGCAGGGTCTCATACCCCTCGCGACCGCCCCAGAGCACATAATTCTCGCCGTTCAGGCGGTGCGTAAGATCCAAGCAAGCCCGCACTGTCGAGGCGCAATACGCAAAGACATCCGGATCCGGGTTAGTGCTAGCACCGGACATATAGCGGCGATTGGAGAACATATTGGCTGTCCCCCATAGGAGCTTTGGCCCGCCGTTTTCCATTTTCTCCGCAAAGACATCGCCCATCTGGTTCAGGCGCTTGTGGCTCTCGGCAAGGCTTGCGCCTTCGGGGCGGATGTCGTGATCGTGGAAGCTGTAATACGGCACACCAAGAATGCGGAACATGTCAAAGGCCGCATCCGCCTTAGCGCGCGCCAGATCCATGGTATCGGCAGGGAACCAAGGGCGATCAAAAGTCTGGCCGCCAAAAGGGTCGTTCCCCTCCCAAACAAAATTATGCCAATAGCAGACGGCGAACCGCAGGTGATCCTCCATCCGTTTGCCCATCACAACCTCATCCGGGTTGTACTGGCGATAGGCCAGGCCTTCGCTATTCGGGTTGTAGGTGATTGGTGCGATGTCGTCGAAATAGCCAGCCATGGTCAGGCCCCCTCTTCTGGCCCGTCCGCAGGCTGCGGGGGCATATTATGCTTGAAATGTACGGCAGGAATAATCTGCCCTGCCGAAGCGTCGATGGGCAGCCCGTCGCTGAGTGCAACCAACGTGGTCAGCGCGCCGGAGATTTCCTGTGCGGGCTTTTGATCAATCACCGCATCGATGAGGCCCTGCTCAACCGCGGCGCGCGTCGCGGCACAGAGCTCATGGCTGATAACCACCGGGCGGTTTACCTCGGCACGGCTCTGCATATTGGAGGTCGCGAGCGCGGCAACCAGCCCAGGAATTCCGGCGCCCAGATTATAGATCCCGGTAATGTCAGGGTTGTCGATCAATACGCGGCGCAGTTCCTGCTCCAGAAAGACAGGATCATCGCCGGTTTCCAATGACGGCAACACCTGCAGGTTGCCCGAGACGACATCGCAAAATCCGGCATAACGATCCGCATGATCTCGGGCGCTTAAGCTCCCGGTGATTGTTAGTATTTGTCCCTGCAAATTCGCCAGACCACCGCGATGGGCAAGAACCATCAAATCCCCAGCCGTGCGCCCTGCTGTGTGATTGTCGATGCCCACATAGGCGTCGCGCGTGGTAGGCGCGCTGTCGGCGACCAATGTGACTATGGCGACACCCTGCGCCCGCAAGCGGATTAAGGCGCTCTCAACTGCCCGATCCTCGACCGCGACGAGGCAGACGCCATCGTATTTCCCTAAGGCACATTGATCGAGGGCGCGGACCAGCGCTGACGGATCAAAGGCTGGTAGATCGATAATAGTAATCTGTTGGCGAGCTTGGGTTCGGGCGGTCAGATCACGGGTCAACACATCCCGTAGCGCGGAAAAGAACCCCTCACCTGCAACGGGCAACAAGAAGGCGAATTTGTACTGACGTCGGCGTGACAGATTGGCGGCGGTTATATCGCGCTGATAGCCCAGTTCAGCGATGGCTGTCCTGACGCGATCCTTCGATTTTTGCGCGACGCCGCCACGACTGTTCAGCACCCTGTCTGCGGTGGCATAGCTGACGCCAGCGGCAGCGGCGACATCGTGTAAAGTAGGTTTTCTCATCCGTCAGCCTTATGCTGATTGGCGGTGTTCGCGTTCAATTGATAGACGTATATCATTTCCTGATAGACGTCTATCAAAATCTCGTAGAGATCGCGATTTCACACGTCCCAAGCATTGGATCTATAAGCTATTAGGCGGGAATGATCGCTGTGGTTTTATGACAGCGACCAGGAGCTTTGCAGCAGGTTAAACACAGCGGAAAGGACTGGGTTTTCCTTGCGGCGCTGCAAGGCGATAAAACAAAGACACGCTGGTACAGAAACCGAATTGCAGACGGCAAGGCCGTAGGTTTGTTTCTGATGTAGCGCAATGGATTCGCGGCACAGGCTCAGGCCGATACCAGACCGGACCATCTCCAGCATCGAAGCTTCCTGATCAACCAAGGCAACAACGCTCAAGCGACTACTCAGATCGTCGTAAACCTTGGATAGCAGCCGATAGTGAACCGAGGTTTCAGGCGTTCCAATCCAAGGGAGAGTCGCCAGCTGCGACCAGCTGAGATCTTCGATCTTCTTCTGCCATCCGGTTGGCCCAATGACGCGGTAATGGAAGTCAGCAAGGCGTATTGCGTGGATGGGATCCTCGCTCTCTGCCCCCATCTGTTGCAGATCGTCAGGACCGCATAGATAGAAACCGGCGTCGATCCGGCCGCGCTTGAGCCCTGTCAGAATGTCACCACTGACCCCATGCACCAGCTCGGTTTCGATACCGGGGTGTTCGGATCGCAACTGCGCCAGCATGCGCCCCAAGCGGATAAACTCCGGATCCACGATGGTACCGATGGTCAGTTTACCGCTTATTTGTCCAGAACGTTGGCGGGCACTGCGATGAAAATCAGCCACCGCGTCCAGCACCTGCTCAGCCTTGGACAACACCGCCGCCCCATCGTGACTGATTTGCAATCCGGTCGCCGTCCGGGTGAATAGCGTAATGCCTGTTTCCATGCTCAGCCGTTTGATCTGATGACTGATCGCGGGCTGTGTCAGATTCAGCACCTCAGCAGCACGTGAGACACTGCCCTCCCGTGCGACGGTTACGAAGGCCAAGATACTGTTAATGTTAGAATAGCGGTCCATATAAATTTTTTTAATAATACTATGTGGGATTTGTCATTAGTTTTCTTGCGCGTTGTCCGTCAGAGATCTTTGAAATCGCGTTCTGGGAGGCGACGTGACGTGAACACCCTGTTTTCTGCCGCAGGCCAACTGGGCGCCTGAAACCGAGTTGTTCTTCACTTCTCTCAGCACACGACCGACAATGAAACGGCTGATGGGTGGATGACAACAATGTCTGATGGTTCGAACGAGTTTGACTATATTGTGGTCGGCGGAGGCTCCGCCGGGTGTTTGATGGCCAATCGGCTCAGTACAGATCCCAGCAATCGCGTGCTTTTGCTGGAAGCTGGCAAACCTGACACCTACCCCTGGATCCACATTCCTGTTGGCTATCTTTATTGCATCGGGAACCCCCGCGCTGACTGGATGTATAAGACCCAGCCGGACAAGGGCCTGAACGGACGCAGCCTGCTTTATCCGCGCGGCAAAACGCTGGGCGGGTGTTCTTCCATCAACGGCATGATCTACATGCGCGGTCAGGCACGTGACTATGACAACTGGGCACAGTTGACCGGTGAAGACGCCTGGAACTGGGAAAACTCGCTGGCTGATTTCAAAGTTCATGAAAACCACTACAAACTGGATGATGGCGCAGATCCGGTCACCGGGGACAATAGCCGCTTTTCAGACATGCACGGGCACGGCGGTGAATGGCGGATCGAAAAGCAGCGGCTGCGCTGGGATGTTCTGGACAGCTTTGCCGACGCAGCGGTCGAGACCGGAGTTCAGAAAACCGATGATTTCAATAGCGGCGATAATGCAGGCGTTGGCTATTTCGACGTCAATCAGCGTTCCGGTTGGCGCTGGAACACATCAAAGGCGTTCCTGCGCCCTGCAAAGCAGCGCAGGAACCTGACCATCTGGACCGAAGCACAGGTCGAAAAGCTGACTTTCGAAAAAGACGGCAACGGTGCGCTGCGCTGTGTTGGTGCAAAACTCCACCGTGAGGGCCAGCCAGTTACAGTGCGTGCAAAACGCGAAGTGGTGCTGTCTGCAGGGGCCGTAAACTCGCCCCAGATTCTACAGCTGTCGGGTATCGGCCCAGCGAATCTGCTCAAAAAACACGGCATCGACGTGGTAATGGATCAGCCGTTTGTTGGTGAGAACCTGCAAGATCACCTGCAAATCCGCGCCGTGTTCAAGGTGAAAGGCACCAGCACGATGAATACGCTGGCCAATTCCATGATCGGTAAGGCCAAGATCGGGCTGGAATATCTATTCAAACGCTCCGGCCCGATGAGCATGTCGCCCAGCCAGCTTGGCGCGTTTACACGCTCTGATCCAAGCCGGACACATGCCAATCTCGAATACCATGTTCAGCCCCTGAGCCTTGAGGCATTTGGTGATGATCTGCATGACTTCCCGGCTATGACGGTCAGCGTTTGCAACCTGAACCCAACCAGCCGTGGCCATGTTCGTATTGCCTCATCTAACTTCCGCGATGCGCCGTTGATTTCTCCGAACTACCTGGACACCGATGACGATCGCAAAGTGGCGGCAGACAGCCTGCGTCAGGTTCGCGAAATCATGACCCAATCTGCGATGAAGCCCTATTCGCCCGAAGAGTACAAACCCGGCGTGCAATATCAGAGCGACGAAGATCTAGCCCGGCTTGCTGGTGATATCGCGAGCACTATTTTCCACCCGGTGGGCACTGTCAAAATGGGCCATGATGGCGACACCACCGCGGTTCTTGATCCCCATCTGCGGGTTAAGGGCGTCAAAGGCCTGCGTGTGGTCGATGCCTCGGTGATGCCGGAAATCACCAGTGGCAACACCAACTCACCTACAATTATGATTGCGGAAAAAGCCTCAAGCTGGATCCTAGCCGGTCAGTAACGCCGCAGATCACCAACTAAGAAGTCTTTCTGGAGGTTTCATGCGAAACTCTTTTTCCAAGCTGCCACTTACCGGCGTAAAAGTCGTTGATTTCGGGCAATTTATCGCGGGCCCCGCTGTCGCAATGCTGCTGGGTGACCTGGGCGCGACCGTGGTTCATATCGACCCAATTGAAGGGGCCATGTGGGATAACCCGGCCAATGCCACGCTCAATCGTAACAAGGTGATCGTGAACCTCGATCTGAAGTCCGAGGAAGGGCTGGAGAAGGCGCGTGCGCTTTGTGCGGAGGCTGACATCATCGTTGAGAACTTCCGTCCCGGGAAGTTCGCCAAGCTTGGGTTTGATTTTGCTGCCATGTGTGAGGAACGTCCCGAGCTGATCACGATCTCGATCCCGGGCTTTGCGTCAAACGATGAAGAGCGGCGCGAACTGCGGGCCTATGAAAGCATCGTTGCCGCAAGTTCCGGCGTCTTTACCGATATGGGTCTGAACCGTGTTTTGATGGGCCTTAATCCCTCCTTCTCCCCCCTGCCCCTCGCCTCTGCCTACGCTTCACAGATCGCGGCCTCTGCCACGGTATTGGCACTGCAATCCCGGCAGGTGACGGGCCTTGGCGATCAGATCGAGGTTCCGCTGGCGGCTGCTGTCATGGAAGGCCTGTGCTACAACTCGATCAAAGTTGATGGCATGCCGGAGCGGTATCTGACGCAGCGTGAAGTTGAGATTGAGCGTCGGCGCGTCGAAGGTCTGCCGATGAATGTCAGCTACGAAGACCTGCAAGAGCTGATGGATCCGTTCTTTCGCAGCTATATGTGCAAGGACGGGCGGATGTTCTATGTTGTCTGCCCGAGCCACAAAAACCACGCGCGTCGCTGTCTCGAAGTCCTCGGCATATACGATGAGTTGATCGAAGATGGTCTGACCTCCGAGGAAAACACCTATAAACCATGGTCAGAATGGGAGCATGAAACCTCCCTTGGTGTTTATCCGATGCCAAAGGACTGGGCCGACAAGATCTCTGCACGGATGAAAGAGGTCTTTATGACCCGCACCTCGCATGAGTGGAAAAAGATGTTTGGTCGCGGGCTGATCCCCGGTGCGCCACAACGTTGGTTGCAGGAATGGCTCCATGATGAATACGCGGAGACATCGGGCCTGATGATCGATGTCTGGGATCCGATCTATGGCGAGATGACCCAGCCCGGACCCGTGGTCTGGATGGAAGAGAGCGGCGAAGAGGCCTTGCAGCCGGATCCGCGCCGTTGGGTCGAGTTTGACGAAGCTTTAAAGATCCTCAAAAAGATCCGGACTGAGATTCCTGACCCCTCGGAACAGTCTGCTCAAGAGGGCTGGCTGTCTGGTGTGCGGGTGCTTGACCTGTGCAACGTAATCGCCGGGCCGCATTCCGCCAGCTATCTTGCGCGATTTGGAGCCGAGGTCATCAAACTGGAACCAGCTGAGCCGATGTACGACAGTTGGAATACCGTCATCTATGGCATGTCTCAGATGCGCGGAAAGCGCTCTATTCTGGCAGACATCACCTCGCGTCACGGCCGTCAGGTGTTTGAGGATTTGATCAAATCGGTTGACATCATTGTCTGGAATGCACCTGACAACCAGATCAAAAAGGTTGGTCTGGACGCGGATAGCCTGCGCAAACTCAATCCCGACGCGCTGTTCTGCAAGTTAGACTGTTTCAGTGGCGTGCGTCGCGGCACCAGAACCGACTACATCGGTTATGATGACCTCGTGCAGGCAACAACGGGTATTATGCTGCGCTTCGGCGGCGCAATGGATCGCCCCGAAGAGCATGCGCATGTTGGCACAATTGATGTCATGTGCGGATTTGGCGGCGCCTTGGGCGTAGCTGCAGCCCTCTATCAAAAGCACCGCTTTGGTCGCATTGGTCGGGGCAGAACATCGCTGGCTGCCAACAGCGGATTGCTGCAAGCGCCGTTTGCCTTTGATTACAGAGGGCGTGGCCTGTTTGAAGAGCCATCTGGACCTGAGGCTAGCGGATACGACTCTCTCACGCGTTTCTACAGCACAGCGTCGCGCCACATTCTGCTCAGCGCCTATGAATCTGATCTGCCACTATTCCGCAATGTTGAAGGTCTCGAGGCCCTGCCTGATCTTCCAGAAGAAGAGCGCGCGGCCTTTTTGGCATATACCTTTGTTTCTCAGCCTGCATCTGAGTGGATTTCGCGATTGCAAGCGGCCGACATCGGTGCGGTGATTTGTGAAAACCTAGACTCATTGAGGGCGGTGAATTTGCGCGATGCCGACGGCGAGCCGGGAACCGCCAATGGCAGTTATTCGTTCTCAAATTATCCAGATCACCCAAGCGGGCATGAGGTCATTCAGCTCGACCCCTACGCGGTACGTTCCACCCGAGGAAAGATCACCGCCGTTACACCCGCCGAGAAATTCGGCACCTCAACGCGTGCGGTTCTCAAGGACCTGGGCTACGCAGACAGTGCCATCGAGGCTATGATAAAGTCCGGGAACCTTCGTGAATCCTGGAGTGAAGAGTATCTCCCCAGCTAACCAGACTGGCCACCTAACCCAAAAATGGGATAGGTGGTTTTTTTAACTAGCTCACGGTTTGACAATCAAGATTAAACCACCACTACCAGACGCCGTAAGAAGAAGGGACACGTGATACTGCACCGCGTGGGAGGACCTTTGGCGTCCAGCATCTAGCAGCCATTCAGGAGGAAACATGGCCAATAAACCACCATTGATGGACCTAACCATCGAAACCGCCGATCACGGATTTTATGCTGGTTTCAGCAAAAACGTCGCGATTACATCTAAAATTCTGGTCGCCACGCTAATCGTCTGGGCCATCGCTGTTCCAGAAACAGCCGCAACTATTCTGGGCGATTTGAACAACACTCTGCTGGGCACATTCTCCAGCTGGTACATTTATGTTGCCGCCCTTTTCCTAATCCTGTGTGTGGCGCTGGCGCTGATCCCCAGCACGGGTCGTCTCAAACTCGGTCAGGAAGGTGACACGCCAGAGTTTTCAAACTTCTCTTGGTTCTCAATGATGTTCGGTGCTGGTATCGGCATCGGCATGCTCACCTTCGCGACTGCCGAGCCGATGTATCACTTTGCGACCAATCCAAATGTGATCATGGGCGAGGCGACGGGGTCTTCAGCGGACAATGTCACAAATGCTTACGTCTGGTCGTTCCTGCATTGGGGTTTCGCGGCCTGGGCGTGCTATGCGGTCGTCGGTCTGTCGCTGGCCTATTTCTCCTACCGCCGCAATCTGCCGCTGACCATCCGCTCGGCGCTGACACCACTGTTTGGAGAAAGCCTGTCTGGCCTACTTGGTCATATTGTTGATGTTGTTGCGGTTGTTGCGACCATCCTTGGCGTGGCACAGACGCTTGGGTTTGGTGTTCAGCAATTTGTATCCGGCCTGCACCGGATCGGCTTTGGGGACTGGCTCATTGTTGCAGAGTCAGGTGATCCCTCCACTGCTGGTGTCATCACAGCATTGTTGATCATCATGGGTGCCTCGACGCTGTCTGCGCTTTCCGGCGTTGGCAAGGGCATCAAATGGCTCTCCAACATCAACATGGGGCTAAGCTTCTTTTTGCTGGCGTTCTTCCTGCTTTTCGGCTCGACGTTCTTCGGCCTTGGCGCTTTGGTTGAGGGATTTGTATCCTACATCATTCAGCTTCCTAAACTGCTCTTTACTGTCTGGACTACGGATGGCGTCGACGGCAGCGAAGCGGCTCAGCTGGCAAGCTGGCAAGGTGGTTGGTCCGTCTTCTATTGGGCTTGGTGGATCGCATTCGCCCCCTTTGTTGGCGTCTTTCTGGCACGTATTTCCCGCGGCCGTTCTCTGCGGGAGTACATCCTTGGGGCCATTATCATTCCGTCTCTGATGTGCTTTTTCTGGTTCACCGTTGTTGGCGGGACCGCCATTGATCTCACGCTGAACGGTGGCGCAGGCGATGCAATCTCCGGTGCCGGGCAGCAAAACCAGCTGTTCGCGATGCTCGACTTTATCCTTGGCACATCCGCGGCCTGGATCATGGCGGTCATCGTTGTTGTTCTGTTGCTCACCTATCTGGTGACAACCGCTGACTCCGCGATCCTGATTGTGAACACCATCAACGCAGCCGGTGCGGAAAAGCCTTCTGGCCGTCCGCATATCATCTTCTGGGGCGCTGCCTTGTCTCTGGTTGTTGGTGGTCTGCTGATTGCAGGTGGTGTTGGCGCGATCCAATCCGCGATGGTGATTGGTGCCCTGCCGTTCTCGCTTGTGATGGTTTTGATGTGTGTTTCACTGGTCAAAGCAATCGTGAAAGACAGCGTACGCGAGAAAAACGGTATCCAAACCGTGCACACAGGCGACTAAGACACCACCGACTAAAATACAGTCGACGAAAACAAAGTGGTGGGGGGCCTCAGCTTCCCACCATTTCTTTTGCCCGGGTCAGACAAAAGAACACACAGCGCCGGTCCCAGATGTTTTATGAGTTTGGTCTGAGCAGCAGTAGACTTCGCCAATGCGCAAGATGATAGCGTTGGGTTGCTACAGATACCCCTCCAGCATTTTAGATTGTCCCCAAAGCCCTGAAGAAAGCCGTGTCGCAAAACCGCAATACAAACCCTTTATCAAAAAGGGAAAAGCGACACTTATGTTGGATGGTTATGGCGGAGAGACAGGGATTCGAACCCTGGAGACGGTCTCCCGCCTACACACTTTCCAGGCGTGCGCCTTCGACCACTCGGCCACCTCTCCGTTGGGCGGACTTTTGACGGATCGTGAGGGCAATTGCAAGAGCGAAAAGAGCAAAAAATTGCTCTTGCAGAAACTTATTTTGAGCCTGTCTTCAGGCGTTCAGATGCAGGTAGACGCGGCGATTCTGTTTGCCCTTTTTCTCAACCTTTCCAAGGCGGATACGGCCAATTTCTCCGGTGCTGCGAACATGGGTGCCGCCGCAGGGTTGCAGATCAATCTGCTCCTCATCAGAACCGATCCGGACCAGGCGAATACGGCCATTGCCACGTGGCGGGGCCACAGACATAGTTTTCACCAGTTCGGGGTTGGCATCCAATTCTTCCTCGGAAATCCAGCGCTCGCTGACCGGCAGATCGCGGGTGATCAAATCGTTCAACGCGTCTTCCAGCGCCTGTTTGTCCGCGGGTGCCTCAGGCATATTGAAATCAAGTCTGCCTTTCTCGGCTCCGATGGAGCCTCCTGAGACTGGCAGCGGGATCACCACCGAAAGAAGATGCAGCGCAGTATGGACACGCATATGGCCAAAGCGTCGATCCCAGTCGAGGGTCTGCGTCACCTCCTGGTCAACTGCAGGCCATGGCTGCTCGACATTCTGCTGGTCTAAGAGCGGCTGGCCCGAGAGCGGCTGATCAGCGGCTGGCAGCAGGACAATCCTGCCCTCTGGCCCCTTTACAGTGTTGGCAATGCGCAGGCAGTGCTGCCCTGCCCCGTCCTGCCAGCTAAGGCTGCCGGTATCACCCGGTTGCCCACCCCCAGTTGCGTAAAAGACGGACTGGTTCAAAACCAGCCCGCCTTCTTCGGTGTGTTCGGTGATCTGTGCAGGCGCCTCCAGTGCATAGGCGTCTCGTAAAAACAACTGATCAGTCATCGATCGCCATCTCCATCGGTACCGGCATTGTCCGTGTCGTCATCTCTGGAGAGATCGCGCAGATCCGGGGTGTCGGGCTGTCTCTTCTGCGCCACGTTCTGCGCCGCATAAGCTGCCCCTCCGGCGGCTTCATCCGTCTCGCTTGCTGCCTCCGCCTCAGAGCTGGCGCTTTTGGCTAATGCCTCAGGGTTGCGGATCCAGATGTCACGTTGCGCGAAGGGAATTTCGATGCCTTCCTCTTCAAACCGTCGGGCGATCTCGTAGTTCATGTCGGATTTGACCGACAGAACCCAATTCACATCGCGCAATATGGCGCGGATTTCAAAGTCCAGACTGTCAGCGCCAAACCCCTGAAACACCACAGATGGCGACGGGACCATCAGCACCATCGGATGGGCTTTTGCAACCTCCATCAAGATGGCCTCCACCTTGCGCGGATCGGTACCATAGGCGGCCCCCACGGGCACGATCACGCGACCCACGGTATTGCCACGGGTATAGTTGGTGACAGTGCCGGTGATCAGGTCTGAGTTGGGGACGATCACATCAGTCCGGTCAAAGGTCTCAATCCGGGTAGAGCGCACAGAGATGTTGCGCACGTATCCCATAAGGCCCCCCACCTCGATCCAGTCGCCCTTGGACACTGGGCGTTCAACCAAGAGGATGATACCGGAGACAAAGTTCGAAACTATAGTTTGCAGGCCAAAACCGATCCCCACTGAGAGTGCACCAGCGACGATGGCCAGTGATGACAGGTCAAGACCCGCCATCGAAATCGCCACAATCGCCGCGAGGAAGACCCCGATATAGCCCATCCCCGAGACGATGGCGTTCTGTCCACCGACGTCGATACTGGTCTTGGGCAGTAGCGCATTGCGCAAGCTGCCCTGAACCAATCGGGTAAGACCATAGCCAATCGCAAAAACTGTCGCAAAGGTGAGAAATGCTGTGGGAGAAATGCGGGTATCCCCGACCTGGAAACCTTCCAGAAAATTGGACCACAACTCAGTCAGGTCAGCGACCCGCGCGCCCCAGACCAACGCCAACAGTGGCAGCGACATAAGCGCCAGTGCGAAACCGATAAGCGCTGCAAAAAGCGAGTCGCGCGCGGCCGCACCTTTGCGGGTAACAAAGCCATAGATATCAGCAAAGAAACGCTGCAATACGAACAAGGCCGCCAGAACCGCCAGTGTTATCATTGAGGGGTAGACTACGGCCTCCGCCGCGTTGAGATAGCCAAGAGCGGCCAATACCGGGCCGGCAAAACCAAGCAGATAGATCACCCGCCGCACCACTGAGATGACGCGGTTGGTTCCGGCTGCTATCGCGCCTTCTTCGCCATTTTCGGCGGCCTGGGCGCGTCTTTGCTTGGCACCTATGCGATGCAGGCGCAGCAGAATAAGTGCCGCGCAAACAATCAGCGGGAACGCGTAGACAGCAGCACTGCTGTCCGGGATATTCTCAAACTGCAGAATGATGTCGATGGCATCCTGCAGCACCAGGATGACCGCCATCATATCTATCAGAAAGCGGGTTTCGGCTTGGTTCCCCTCCTGCACTGGCAGCAGATCGTTTTCGATCTGGCCGGCATATAGCCGCTCGCCCAACCAATGAAACCACAGCATGATAAATGCCCAGTCGAGCACCGAATCCATCAGGATGCTGCCGCGCACACCGAGTATGCCGGTAACCTCAACGGCAGCAATAAGAAATATCATCCCAAGCAGTGGCAGAAGCACCTGCAGAAGCGACACAACAAAGGTCCAGACCCCAGATCCCCGCGCGCCGTAGCGGCGTAAGAAATTACCCGCACGATGAGCCAATGGACGGCCACATAGGATCAGCAGCAGCCCAATAAGTATCAGGACAAGAACGCCCGCCCAGGCATCGCCCATGCGTTCGAGCGTTGTGTCATTGCGCAGTTGTGACAGGGTTTCATTGATAATCGCACTGCCAGCATGGGTCAGATCCCCTAGTGCATCGGGCCAGTGTTCAGGATTGAGCGGTGAGGCTCCACGTTCAAACAGCTCCTTGGTCAGCCGTTCACGCACGATATTGTCGACCTCATTGATGAGACCATCGGCACGGCTGTAGGCTTCTTCAGCGACAATGCGCGGCACCCGCAACAGATTAAGCTGCTGTGTCAGTGCTTGGCGCAATAGGGCAATGTCTTCTGGTTCCTCTTCCCCCTCGGTGGGAGACGGACCAAGAGCCTCAAGCTGCCCTTCTAGCGTGAGGATACGCTCGCCGTTCTCGCTACGCTTGGTCTGAAACGTCTGACGAAAGTCAGCAAGCTCATTGCGCAGCTGCTCCAATGCGATATTGGACGCACGGCTGGCATCAATGACGCTTTCGGCCCGGCCCGCAGTCCGCAGCCAATCCTCATAGTAAGTTTTGGCGCGCTCATCGAGCTGGGCCAGAGCGGGAAAAGCCAGGCTGATCAGAAGAACCAGCCCGGCCAGAAAGTTTAGTACACCACGCATAACAGCGATCATACGTCCTCAAATACGCCTGGGATAGAGGCAGGTGTATGAGACATCCAATCGGGCACCGGCAGGTCTTTTTCCCGCAGGAATTCCGGGTTGAACAGCTTCGACTGGTAGCGCGTGCCATAGTCACAAAGCACTGTGACAATGGTCTTGCCTGGCCCCATATCCTTGGCCATGCGAACCGCGCCTGCGATATTGATCGCCGACGAACCGCCCAACACCAGACCTTCGTCGTGCAAGAGATCAAACACATACGGCACCGCGTCGCGGTCCTGGATCTGATAGCAGAAGTCGGGTTTGAAACCTTCGAGGTTCTTGGTGATGCGCACCTGACCGATGCCTTCGGCTATCGAGCCGCCTTCGGTTGCGATTTCACCAGTGGTGTAGAAGGAATAGAGCCCAGCACCCATAGGATCGGCGAGGCCGATTTTCACGCCTTTGGGCTGGAGTACATCCGCAACACCGGCAACCGTACCGCCGGAGCCGGCCGCACAGATAAAGCCGTCAACCTTGCCCTCGGTCTGATCCCAGATTTCGGGTGCCGTGGTTTCGACATGGGACCGACGGTTGGCCACATTGTCAAACTGGTTGGCCCAGATCGCGCCATTGGGTTCGGTCTTGGCCAGTTCCTTAGCCAGACGTTCCGAATAGCGGACGAAGTTATTAGGGTTGCGATAGGGTGCTGCGGGCACCTGCACCAGCTGGGCACCAGCCAGACGCAACATGTCCTTTTTCTCTTCGGACTGGGTTTCGGGGATGACGATCACCGTCTTGAACCCCATTGAGGCCCCCACCAAGGCCAAGCCAATGCCGGTATTCCCGGCAGTGCCTTCGACGATGGTGCCCCCCGGCTTCAGATCACCCCGGGCAATAGCATCCTTGATGATGTAGAGCGCGGCACGGTCTTTTACCGACTGGCCGGGGTTCATGAACTCGGCCTTTCCCAGAATCTCACATCCGGTTTCATCGCTAACGCGGTTGAGGCGGATCAGAGGCGTGTGGCCGATCGCTTCGGCCAAGTCATGTGCAATGCGCATGGTATCCCTTTCGATCATACCTGTTGAGGTGTAGCCAAGGGATTGAACAACCACAAGCCGAGATAATCACGACCTGTCAGGTCGCAGTGATCAGGTCTTCCGTAACCGCTCACGATGCCGTGAAAGCCACAGCGATGCCGTAACAAGTGGCATATCCTGATAGGAGTGATCATCGATACCCCGCATCAGGTGATCATAGGAGATGATCTGGCTGCGAATATCTTCATCTTCGCTTTCCAGACCGCCGCCACCGGTGATGTCGTCAAAGTCGCAAATGCCTACATACACATGCAAAAACTCACCCGAAGCCCCGCTGGATGGGTAGACCTGCGCCACGGTTTCCAAGTGCGTAACCTTTAGCCCCGCCTCCTCCATCGCTTCGCGCCGGGCGGCCTGTTCTGCAGTTTCACCGGGGTCAACTAGCCCCGCTGGTGGCTCCCACATCCACGGGCGCTGATTGCCCGCGATATAGGTGGCGGCGCGAAATTGTTCGATAAGCAGCACGGCATCCCGGCGCGGATCATAGGGCAAGACAACAGCCGCGCGCCCCACCAATGCAACGCCCCTGTTCACCACCGGGCTCAGGCTGCCATCGTAGCGGCGGAACTGCAGGTCCATCTCTTCCATCGCGAAGAAGTTCAGGTAGGCACGTTTGTGATTATGGACCACGACATCGCGGTCAAGATCATGATCCGGATCTCCGGTCTGGCTCCGTGCTGCCAGCCACGCCGCGGCGCGAACCCGGATCGGGCGAAACCGCTCGGCAACCTCAGCCGCAGTCAGACGCCCGCGATAGGCCATAACCTCTTCTGCGGCGCGCAGTGACAATGCGCCCCACTGATGCACCCATTCGGTCAAGTCCCAGGGGTCGCCAGTTTCCCAGAGCCCGGGTTCCGGGAAATAGACATCCGCCGCGGCATGGCCGCCTGCATCTAGCTGCACCTCAACCCTCTGCAGGGCGTAGTCAAAACCACCTTCGTAGAAATTCAGCGCATCCATATCGTCCTGTGTCAGGCCACGCAGCAAAAGCCCCTGAGCGCTATGACCGCTACGTGCTTCAATTGCTGGAAAAGGCTGGTTCACCACCGTAAAGGCGCCGTGATCCGGAAGGTGCGCAGGTATTACGTCCAACGCTGCGCCTTGCGCTCCCAACACAAGTTCAAGCAACGGTACATGGCGTAGCGTGCCATAGACAAAAAGATCAACCAAGGTCGGTATCCTATTGGAAATATGTCGTTTCAGCGCCAGCGTTTGGCAGCGTTCTCGGTCATAAGGCCGGAGAAAATGCCGCCAATGATCAGCGCCAGAAATACATGTGGCACCGCCATCACGAAAAAGAAATCCAATCCAATCACAAAAATCGCTGAAAGCGCTTCAAACGGGTCATCGTAGCGGTTGCGCATGGCAAGGCGGAACATCTCCCATGCTCCCTGGAGAAAGAGCCCCCAAAGTACGAGAAGTGCTGCGCCCGTCAGGCCATTGTTGACGGCGTTGACTAAGCCGCGACCGACATGGCGGCCCACCCAGACCCAGCCGACGGCCGCGCCAAGCCCTGCATTTACATAAACAAAGTAGCCAAAGGCAGTGCCTTCGGGCATCAACGGCATGATTAGAAACGATACGGCCAGACCAACAAAGCTCATGCTGAGGGCGGCAATCAAACGGGCGGCTGTGGGCATAATCCGGACTTCCGATCAACGATGAGCAAGCGTGATTTGGGTCACGTCACAGGTTTCAGCTTTGAACGCGGCGGCGCAGGAGGTGAGATAAAAGTTCCACATCTTCCTGAACCGATCATCAAACCCCATAGCTGAAATCTCATCCCAGCGATTGTTGAATGTAGCATGCCAGCGTCGCAATGTCTGATCATAGCTATCACCGAATTCGAGCGATTTCATGACCTGTAGCCCGGCGTCTTCCACCTGGGCCTGCAATACCATTGGCGCAGGTAGCATTCCGCCCGGAAAGATATGTTTCTGGATAAAGTCGACGCCGCGTTTATAGACCGTCCAGCGCCTGTCAGCGACAGTAATAATCTGCAGCGTGGCCTGCCCACCGGGGCGCAGCCGGTCGTGGATCATCTTGAAATAGGCAGGCCAATATTTTTCACCCACCGCCTCAAACATCTCGATGGAGGCGATCCCATCAAAAGTTCCATCGCAGTCGCGGTAGTCCTGCATCCGCAGCTCAACCTGATCTGAAATGCCTGCTTTTTCAATACGTTTGCGAGCATACTTCAACTGCTCATCACTGATGGTAAGACCAGTGACCCGCAATCCCCGTTCACGCGCCGCATATTCCGCGAAGCCGCCCCAGCCGCAGCCGACTTCGAGCACGTGATCACCGGGCCTCACGCCCATCTGATCCACCATGGACGCGTATTTCGCGGTCTGCGCGGTTTCCAGGCTTTCCTGACCTGTGTCGAACAAAGCGCTGGAATAGGTCATCGTATCGTCCAGCCATAGCCCATAGAAGGCATTTCCAAGGTCATAGTGATAGGAAATGTTTGCCTTGGCCTGGGCACGATGATTACGCTGTAACCAGAAACGGAATTGTTCGTAGGCGCGGATCAGCCCGCGTCCCGGAAAGCCGTCATACACAGTTTCCGACCCCATATGCACCAGATCCATAAAGGCCTGCAGATCCGACGTGCTCCACCAGCCATCGAGATAGGCGTCGGAAAACCCCAGATCGCCCTCGCGGATCAATCGCGCAAAGCAATCAGGATTGTGTATGCGCAGATCCGCCACGGGACCCGGCACACCACTTTCAATGCGAAACACCCGCCCGTCGGGCAAATGGATATCAAGCTGCCCGACTTCAAGCGCCTGCAACTGGTCAAAAATCGCCGCGAAATACCTCGGCAGATCGGCCTGTCCTTTGGTCTGTGTGAGCGCCATTCACCCCTCCCCACGACGTTCCCGCCCAAAAGGCTAGGCCAAAGCAGACGTTTCTGGCAAGGGATCTGTCAGCCGTCCGCCAGTTCACGCTGACCATAGGCCTCCAGCGCGCGGGCGCGGCCGCCCTTCAGATCAAGGAAAGGCACAGCCCTGGCATTGCCTGCCAACAGCTCCCAGGATTCAGGAATAGCCGCGTAGAAATCTAACGCTGTCTGTGGTGGGTTTGGCTGACCCTCGGCAATCCATGCGGATTGATAACTGCCTTTGGCATCGAATTTATCCAGCTGCCCGTCGGGATTAAAAATCCGGAAGAAGGGCGACGCATCAGGGCCTGAGCCCGCGACCCATTGCCAGCCCATTGCGTTGGAGGCCGGATCCCAATCCACCAGACATTGTTCAAACCATTTCTGGCCTACACGCCAGTGTGTTAGCATGTGTTTGGTCAGAAAACTGGCGACAATCATCCGGGCGCGGTTGTGCATTTTTCCGGTCACATACATCTCGCGCATGGCAGCATCGACGAAGTTATAGCCAGTCTGGCCCCTCCGCCACGCGTCGACGGCCTCATCGTCGCGCTCCGACCAGTTGAAGCTTTCCCACTCTGGTCGCCAGTTTTGGGTCAAAATATGTGGAGTGTGGAACATCAGATGATAGGCAAATTCGCGCCAGACAACCTCCTTAAGGAAGGTTTCAGCGCCGGGTTTGCCCGCACGCTGTGCCTCAAGCCCATGATGCCACATACGGCGCGGGCTGATTTCACCCCAGGCGAGGTTTTCTGACAGGCCAGACGTGGCATCGATGGCAGGAAAATCACGTGCTACCTTGTAGTCAGCCACTCGGTTATGGAGAAATTCGTCCAGCCGAGCCTGCGCAGCTTCCTCTCCAACCCGGCAGTATTGCGCCACTATATCGGCGCCACGTCGCATGGCCGACGCCAACTGCCAGCTGTCCAGATCATCGGAGACAGGCCACTGCCGCGGCTTCGGGACCTTGGCCGGTGGGGCAATCTGGTCTTCGACATCTCGGTCGCGTACCGCTTTCCAGTACGGCGAATAGACCCGGTACATACCACCGGTCTTGGTCTCGACGGTCCAGGGTTCAAACAACAGGTTGCCGCCAAAGGATCTGGCCGTGATCCCCTGCTCTTTCAACGAGTTTTTTATGCCGATGTCGCGGACGATGGCGTCCGGGTCATAGGCGCGGGTCCAATGCACGGCTTGTGCGTTGCACTCGGTGATCAGGTTTGCCAGCACATCCTGTGCCGGACCACGCCGCAGGATAAGACGAGACCCCATCTGCTCTAGCCGCCTGGCCAGATGCGCAAGCCCCAGACCCAGCCGGAACCTTGGTGCCGCGCCCAGGCCCTCGTCCAGGGTATCGAATATAAAAACCGGGATCACCGGGTCACCAGTCGCAACGGCTGCCGCCAAGGCAGGGTTATCGACAAGACGCAAATCGCGCCGTAGCCACCAGATGATTGGAGCCTGCGACGGGGTGTGTTCAGTCATGGATGATCAAAACCCTTGTTTCACATGTATTTTCACAACACGTGATCTAGGGCCTCCATCAACTGTGTCATCTCCTTTTTCGATGTGTAGTGGGTAAAACTCAGCCGCAGCACCCCATCACTCGTCGATACACCCATCGCATTCAGCGCGCGTAGAGCGTAGAAATCACCGCCACCGGCCATGACACCATGTTCTGCCAACTCAGCGGCAACGCCTTCACCTGGGCGGTTCAGCGCCACGGCCACTGTTGGTGCGCGATTGCCGGCATCCGAGGGCCCGATCAACCGCAGATCATTGCGATCCTTCACCATATCCAGAAGCGGTTGCAACAGCTCGACCTCATGAGCGCGCATCAAATCATGGACGAAGGCACCCTGCGCGGCTCCTTCCGTCAGCGGGCCACCATGATGGTGCGCCAGTGCGGCGATGTAGTCAGCCATACCTGCACAGGCCGCAACCTGCGCGTGATCCGGCCCTGCCGGAGTGAAGCGTTTATAGAGGCTATCACCGTTGAAGAAATGCCCCTGATTGGGCAAGAGTTCTCCCAACGCGCGACGCATTACCATCAGACCCTGATGCGGGCCGTAGGTCTTATAGGCTGAGAACAGATAGATATCGGGGCCCAACTCACCCACATTGGGCAGCCCGTGCGGGGCGTAGGATACGCCATCGACACAAACAAAAGCACCCGCTGCATGGGCAAGTGCGGTGATTTCGATCACCGGGTTCAACTCCCCCACCACATTGGAACAATGAGGAAAACAGACCAGCCGGACCGTTTCATCCAATAGGTTCTCCAGATCGGCAGGATCCAGATGGCCGGTTTGCGAGTTGATCTGCCATTCACGAACATCAATCCCGGCATCCGCAAGACGCCGCCAGGGGCCGGTGTTGGCCTCGTGGTCCTGATTTGTGACAATTATCGCCTCGCCCGGCGACAGGAATTGGCCGAAGGCCTGCGCCAGCACATAGGTGTTCTGAGTTGTGGACGGCCCAAAGCTCAGCTCATCTTGGTCAACACCAAGGATCTTGGAGAGCCGGTGCCGAGCCTCGTCCATTTCGGCCCCAGCCAGAATTGACGCCTCATAAGGCGCATAAGGCTGAACCTTGCGCTCAGTGTAGAACCGGGTGAGCCGGTCGATGACAGGCTGACAGGTGTAAGAGCCACCTGCATTCTCGAAAAATGCCTGACCTTGCAAATTCGCTGCTGCAAATGCCGGGAACTGGCTGCGGACAAAGTCGATATCGAGGGCCATGGTCTCTCCTTTTTCTGTCTCAAAAGAAGTGCCGAGGATGGCGGGCAAGGTCAAGCGCTGTAAGCGCAGCTGCCTGATGACACATTCTGTCATTAGAGGCCGGTAGCTAGGCCTTACATCAGCATGAAAGGAAGCAAATGATGGCGTATACTCCCAAGGATTTTCTGGTCTGGGGTGAAATCCCGGTCACCGATATGGATGGCGCAACCAAATTTTATCAGCAGGTTACAGGCGCCGATCTGGAATTGGTCACGGATGGGCCAAATCCGATGCTGGTGTTTCACCCCCTGGATCGCGCAAATGGTATTGCGCTGAGCATCTATCCCGGAACCCCTGCTCCCGACGGCGTTGGCCCCACCCTGCATCTAGCCGCCGAAGGCACGCTTGAGGTAACTATGGAGCGGGTGACGGCTGCGGGCGGCCAAGTGGTGTCTGAGCCGGTGCCACTGCCAGCTGGACGTTTCTTCTACGCCAAGGATCCCGATGGAAATTCAGTTGGTTTTTATGAGGCCGCTTCATAAAACGGAAAACGCCCCGAACACTCATCGGGGCGTTTCTCTTGGCTTTTCAATACGAACCCGTCCGCGCGTGTTACGTATCAATCAGATATCCCGAGGGCCCTATAAGGCCGCGCAAGATCAGGCGTTTACGTCTACAACAACGCGGCCTTGCACCTGCCCCTTCAGGATATCGGCCCCGAGCTGCGGCAGGTCGGAAAGGGTGGCAGGTTTGACCATCGCTTCCAGCTTGTCCATCGGCAGATCTGTGGCCACCCGCTGCCAAGCCCGCAAGCGATTTTCATATGGCTGCATCACACTATCGATGCCAAGGAGGTTCACGCCGCGCAACAGGAAGGGGATCACAGTGGCGGGCAGACCCGCACCGCCTGCAAGACCAACTGCTGCTACTGAAGCGCCGTATTTCATCTGGCCAAGGACACGCGCAAGCATATCGCCACCGACGGCATCAATACAGCCAGCCCAGTTCTCACTTTCCAGCGGACGCTTCACGGTCTCGTTCAGATCTTCGCGCGGAACAATCTGGGTCGCGCCCAATCCGGTCAGATAGTCGGCTGTTTCCGGCCGCCCGGTCACTGCCGCAACCTCGTAGCCCATGTTTGACAGGATGGCGGTTGCAACGGATCCGACACCGCCCGCCGCACCTGTCACGAGCACCGGGCCCTGATCTGGTTTTAGACCATGATCTTCCAACGCCATCACCGCCAGCATGGCCGTGAAGCCGGCCGTACCAACTGCCATGGATTGCGCAGGCGTCAATGCTTCCGGCAAGGGAACCAGCCAATCGGCTTTGACTCGAGCCTTTTGCGCGTAGCCGCCCCAATAGGTTTCGCCGACGCGCCAACCCGTCAACACCACCTTGTCCCCCGCCTTATAGCGGTCGTCATTCGAGCTCTCGACGGTGCCCGCAAAATCGATACCCCCGACATGGGGATAATTGCGCACCAGGCCACCGCCCTTCGGGCTGAGGCACAGGCCATCTTTGTAGTTCACTGTCGAGTATTCCACGGCCACAGTAACATCGCCTGCAGGCAGCTGATCATCATCCAGCTCGGTGATGGCAGCAGAGGCCAGCCCCGTTTCTTCGTCTTTGGTTAGCAGTAAAGCCTTGAACATTTTCGTCTTTCCCTCAGATCCAGAATTTGTCTTTCACCAACGCCGGGCGCATGCCATCCGGTGTCTCTACCTCCAGCTTAGTGCCCGCGTCCCAATGGGTCATACGCACCATGCCAATCGCAACGTTGGTCTTGAACTCCGGCGACCATGCCGCCGATGTTAGATGGCCGACCCGTTTGCCGCCTGCAAACACGGGCCAGACCCGATCACATCCGGGCACCGCATCACCGCCAATTTCGATCGCGCGGATCTGCTTCACCGGCCCTTCATTGGCCACCCGTAGCAATGCGTCACGGCCAATACAGCCAATGGCGGTGTGGGTATTGCAGAACCGACCCAGCCCACATTCATGTGGCGTATTGTCGTCGGTCATATCATTACCGTAGCTCAGCAAGCCACCTTCGATCCTTTCAATCAGATTGGGACAGCCTGCCCGCACATTCAGGTCTTCACCTGCCTCAAAAAGACGGTTCCACAGCGGCATACAAATGTCGCTGCCCTCGACGTAGATCTCGAACCCGCCCTGTTTTGAGTAACCAGACCGCGCAACGACCAGATCACGGCCTTCAAATTGATACACACCGTAGCGGAAGAACTTGATATTGCGGATGGATTCCCCAAATACCCGCTCGACAAGATCGTCGGCTTTTGGTCCCTGAATTGCCAATGGCGACACATCGGGTTCGTCAACGAGGACATCCAGTCGCCAGCCATTGGCAACACCTTTGACCCAATACAACAAGTCGCTGTCAGCAATGGATATCCACCAACGGTCCTCAGCCAGTTTCACAGCGACCGGATCATTCAGCATGCCGCCTGTCTCGTCGACAATCGGCACATAATAACATTGCCCCACCATCATGGCACGCAGATCGCGGGGCGTCAGCATTTGCATCAGCTTGGCGGCATCCGGCCCCCTCAGCTCGACCTGACGTTCACAGGATACATCCCAGATCTGCACATTGTTTTTCAGGTGATGATAATCCGCTTCAATGCTTTCAAATACGGTCGGCAATAGCATCCGATTATAGACCGTGTAGGCCTTAACGCCCTGTGCTTCGACGCCTTCCGAGAAGGCAGTACGACGCAAACGCCGCGAAGGTGAGATCAATGCCATGGCTATTTTTCCTCTCTTTGACTCAAGACCTGTAGCCACAGGCCTTGCTCCTCCCAAAAAACCGGCTGGTGCAACGCGCCTCCGAACAGTGCCGCAGATCCCATCGGCCTTCCTCGACTCGCCCGTTTCCGGTTTCAATTGTCATGGATTTAAATGTCAGACCTTTAAATGTAAGACAAATGATTTTTGCTTTCCTCGCAAGAATGCTCTAAACCGCCGATGCCAAAGACCAAGGACTGCTTATGAAGATCGACCCAAACAGCCCGGCCAACCTCTCGGCCCAGATCGCAAACGCAATTCGCGACGGCATTGTTGAAGGCAGATTGATCGTCAATGAACGCTTGCCATCCGAAGCCGAACTGGCAGAACAATTTGAAGTTTCCCGCCCCACCGTCCGCGAAGCGCTCAAGCGTCTGGCAGCACAATCCCTGATCCGCACCCAGCGCGGGGCGACCGGTGGCGCCTTTGTCAACAAGCTGAGCTATCAGGACGCTTATGCTCAACAGGTGACCACCTCGACCCTCCTGCTGAGCATGAATGCGGTGAGTTTTGATACTGCCTGCGAGGCCCGCTACGCGCTCGAACGGGCCTGTGCGCCCCTTGCTGCAGAACGCCGAAGCGCCGATCAGCTGGCCGTCATGCGCTCCGAGGTCTTTCGCCAGAACCAGTCCGGCCTGACGGATGAGGCGTTTTGTGACTCGGACGTAATGTTTCACCGCGCATTGGTCGATGCCGCGGGTAATCCGGTCTTGTCCTATCAACTGGCCGGTGCCGTGGAGGCAATGCAGCCCTTGATGAATATGATCACCTTTACCGCAAGGGATCGTGCCCGGATGGTGAACCTGCACAAGGCCATTGCCGACGCAACCGAAGCACGCGACGCACCGGCCATCAGCCTGGGCCTGACTGAGCTGGAGGAGGAAACCCGGACATTGGCCTCTGCGGTCTTTGCGCGTCGTACGCCACATGCACTACGCGCGGCAAAAGACTGAGCTATCTGAGCTTTTGCAAAATCCGAGCCTACGCCGCACCTATAGAAATACCCGGCAACAATGGGCCATTTCCCCTTTAACTCCGCCGCGCCTGCCCCTATATTGTACATGTTCCTTCGGGAAATATGGACATAAACGCGCTCGTAATAAGCGGATCGGACCCGGGGGCGGTACCCGGCGACTCCACCAAACATCCTTCATTTGGGGATCATGGGGTCGAAACAGGATCGACGAACGTCTAAAGGGGTTAGCTTTGTCTCGGCTGTCTGCCACCGTTACCGGCGAAACTTGTACAATTGCAAATGACAATCGTGCTCCGGCAATGGCAGTAGCAGCGTAAGCTGTTAATGTCGCCGAAACTTAAGTCCTTGCGCCTAGCCGTGTAAGGCGGGGTTCGCAGGTACCTGGCAACAGAAACCTGCACTTCCTCCCTCCCCTGCCAAACCATCTGGAACAAGCACCGCTGCTGTATCGGCCTTTAAGTATGAAACGTATTTAGGCAGAGAGACCGTAACGCTCCGCATCACGTCTGAAGTGCCCCCTTTCAAGTACTGAGGCACTTCTTGGGGTACGCCCTCTTCCTACGACGCGTGGCTGGGCATTGTGGTGGGCTGCCCCTCGACGCAATCCTGCGTGTATTTGCTGCGCCACGCTTGTGGAGTCATGCCTGTGACGCGTCTGAACTCCCGATTGAAATTGGACTTTGTCTGAAAACCGACGTCGAACATAATGTCCGTTACCGAGCGGCGGGTCTCTTGCAGCAGATCGCAGGCCTCAGCGATGCGATATCCATTGACATATTGCGACACGTTCATTCCGGCCGAGCGGTTGATTGCCTGCGAGATCTGACGGGATGGGATCAGCGCCTTCCGCGCCAGTCGTTCCAGATTTAGATTGGCGTCACGATAGACGTTGTCATCGTTCATCAGCTCCTCAATCCGTTGGATGGTTGCGGACCCGCTCAGCTCTTCTTCGTCTATACGGCGCGGTTGAGCCGATTCCGGCGGGCTCTTGCTGTTGCTGGCAAGGGTCGCCGCGAGCCCCAACATTACAAGCGCCGCGAAGTTGGCAAACAGGATAACAGACGGGACGTGCTCAACATGTTCCCAGAGAAAGCTCAGGAACAAAATAGTGTCGATGAGAGCAAAGGACAGCAACGACAAGGCGGCGAAGAATATCGCCCGATAGGTGGAATCTGCGCCGTCCAGCGGCGTAACCCGCAAGGCATCTGTACCGGGTAACAGCAGACGCAAAATAACGACAGCATAGGACAGGAAGGTAATGACCACTACGATATCAACGGCCTCGCGCCAGAATAACGTAAGCCCGACCACCAATACGGTCGGGAAATAATACACTGCCAACCTCTGGGCCATCGGCCAGCGATCACGCTCAACAACGTTCAATACCCCAGCGTAAACCAAGGCGGGTACTAGCGTTGCAAGGATCGGCACGAGGTAGGATGTGGCCTCGACATCATATCCCCAGCGCAGTCCAAGAAGAAAAGATTGAACAGAGCTCAGTAGGATCAGCAACAGAAACGGTTTATTCTTATTCGTCGTGTCATCATTTCTAACGACATAGATAAACAGAAACATCATCTGCGCCGCGAACATGAATTCGATCGGTATGAAAATCATTAGTTAAGTGCCCTACTTACTACAGCCGAATTGCATCATTCCGAGGCATCCGCCGCCAGCTGCGTCTTCCTTCCCCACCATATCATGCCGCCGTCAGATGAAATGACTGTGTCATTACCATATACGGCGTCTGGGATGTTTGAATGTGACATCGAAGCGCGTGCAAACGGTCGTCGTTGGGGATCAAAGCCATCTGTGAAGACCTCAGACCTGCAAGCCTCACTCTGGTTGATGTCTGCCGCGACGGCAGCAGGCTCGTGCGGATTTTCTTGCATCTCGACACGATGGAATTGGGGAACCTCGTGGCAGCCCCAGTTTTTCTGCGCCTTAGTCGCACTATCTTCATACCCTACGTCAGTGTATTTCACTCATGAGCGGCAAAACCACCCACAAGTGTATTCAATTTATCAAACACCTATAACAGGTTGTGATCCCGCTGCACAATTCCGTTTCTCAGTTTTAGGTGTTCCGGTTTGGATGTCCCCACGTTGTATGCTGTCCAAGCCCTCAGAGCCTGAACAGCATGCTGCGCGCAGAAACGTTATGCAGGCGTATTACTCGGTGCGGAAGGATACATGCGACAGGTTCAACGGCACTTTAACATCAACGTTCTCACGTTTCGTAGCCGGCCCGAACTCTAGGCGAGAAATCGCCTTTGCACCGGTCAATTTGAAATGTTCCGCATCGCCGGTAAAATTCACAACCGAGTTCTCCGAGGCGATATCAACAGCGCCAAAGGCCCCGTTAATGTCCGCTACCAGTTTGGTCACCTCAACCTTGAGGCCCAGTTCCGGTGGCATCGCGATATGAAGCTCCGGTTCGCACCACCAGCTGCTTTCAAGCCCGGAGCGCGTCAGATGGATTTCCAGGATATCGCCGCGATGCTCCACTCTGGCATCCAGACCACATCCGACACTGGTTCCGGTAGAAATTTCCAAAGCCTGAGCCGCGCCTTTGCCATTGCTCAGTTTCAGAGTGGTTTCTTCACCAATCAGCCAGACCGCGGTGATCGGGGATGCAAACTCCGGGATCGGGACATTTTTAGCGGCGACGGGGCCACTGCCAAAACTCAATGCAGCCAACGCAATGGCAACAAGGCGCGTGAGATGTGACAGAAACGGGGGGCGAAAACGATGGACGGTCATGGGATACCTCTTGGTTCTCCTGACGGGTCGCGGGGGTTCATGCCGCGACCGATTGATGCGAGCTATCTCTCTGGGTCTGAAACGCGGCATGAAATCACCGGATGTCACCAGAGGACGAGATCAATCTGCCTTAGGGTTCAATCGCGCGCGTCCTGAATGGGGATTAAGGACGGACAGAATGCGGTTTTCAGGAAAGAGAACCTGCAGAACAAAGGATATTTGCTTCTGAAAGATCAAACTGGTGGATCTGAGCACCGCGACGTTGAACAGCAACGGCGGCCCGATATCCCGATACAGGTGTCCAAGCGGCCAATGTCCAATCATCCAGGTTGCCAGTCTCGGTGCGGATTAACTCGGCTTTTTCTCCGGCGTATCGGAGTGCAAACGAACGCAATGGTAGCGCAAGCCCCCGGCCTGTAGCCTTGATATAGGCCTCTTTCAGTGCCCAAATCTGGGCGAAGTGCTGTGACTTCAGAGAAACCGGACACTGCGCCAATCCGGCATATTCTTCGGGCGCGAAGAAACGTCGGGCAACCGCCTCGGACCTGCGGCTGTAGCGGGTCCGTTCAATGTCGACGCCGACCTCGCCACTACGAGTTACAGCGATCAGCAGCATCTGCCCAGAATGCGAGAGATTAAACGAAAGACCATGCCCGCCAACAAGATATGGCTTGCCTCCCTCCGCAGATTTGAAGCGCAGAGACGCCGATGGGCGACCATGATAGGCCGCTAGAACATGGCGAAGCGCCACATGAGATGCAGCGTACAGAGCACGCGCATCCGGATTGGAGATGCTCTTCAGGCGATCATGCTCACCCTGTGACAAAACCGTCAGATCCGGGTCAGGCATTTGGCCAGAACCAATGGTCCCGCGCCAAACGTGAACATGATCCGGGTGCAATACCGGAACCCGGAAATCACGGCTATCCGCAGCCATGGCGAGCCTCACAGGACGTTCGCGAGGCTGCTTCCGACCACATTAAGCATGACTTCGCTACTGCCACCCCAGATGGTTTGGATTGCACTGTCCAATACATCCTGCGTTGCAGTGTCTTGACCAGCTGCGCAGAAACCACGGGCACCAGAGAGCTGAAGCTTGACCGCTGCCAACGCAGACAGGGTCTCAGTGCTGCGCAGTTTGGCGATACAGGCATTGCGATTGTCCAGTCGTCCGGCCAGATGATCTGTAATGCAGCTGTCGACAAACGATCGATTGGCGATTGCCTCACTGTAGAGATTAGCCAGCCGGAACTGAATTGCCTGATAATCCAGCGTCGATCCCTGTGCAGTTTTTCGCTTGTTACATGACTTGATCGTTTCGTGCAGCAGCGTCTCTGTCATTGCTTGCGCATAGACCGCTAGCACCAGGCGCTCGATACTGAGAAAACTCACCAGATAGAAGAACCCCATGCCGCTGGCACCCAAGAGGTTGTCTTGTGGCACACGGCAGTCGTCAAACTGTAGATGGCTGGTGTCCAGCGCAGGCATTCCGGTTTTATCAATCCGGTTGCGCGTCAGGCCCGGCGTGCCCGCATCCACCAGCACCATGTCAAAGCCGGCTGATTGCGCGTCACCTGCGCCGCCACAGCGCGCAGCCACGATCACGAGATCGGCCTGAGAACCGTTCGATACATGCGTTTTCTCGCCCGTGAGGACGATTTCATCCCCCTCTCGCTTTGCCTGACAGCTCAGCGCATGGAGATCAGAGCCGCCATGTGGTTCAGTCAGGGCGATGGCACCTATACGCCGCCCGGAACACAGGCCCGGCAGATATTCTTGTCGCTGTATCTCGCTCCCCAATCGGTGCAGATAGGGCGCAACGATATCGCTCTGCAGGAAGGTCAGAAGCCCGCAGAGCCGTCGTTTGGCAAGTTCTTCGATAATGACAACAGATCCACGAAAATCGTCGCCATGCCCGCCGTAGTCCTGCGGGATTGTGCGGCACAGCAATCCGGCCTCTCCCGCCTGCTGCCAGATCTGTCGCGGGGCCTGCCGGTCGGCCACCCATTGAGGATGATATGGCACCACCTGCGAGTCGAGAAATTCTGCCACTTGGTGGCCCAGGCTTTCGTGTTCCGGTTCAAATATCTTGCGCTTGAACATGTGGCCTCCGGTCAAATCGCAGGCTGCTGGCAAAGGTCGAAAGCCCGCATCGTGTGGGCCAGATCATCCTGCCCCTGCGGCACATCCAAGATCAATGTTTCAAAGCCCAGTGATATGTAGCTTTGAATGTAATCCGCAACCTCTTCGTAGCTGCCGACCAGATAAGGACAGAAGGTTTTGTAGTTCTTGATCGGGAACAACCAATAGGCTCCGGATCTGGCATCTTCCAATTCTTCGGCCACGGCTGAAATCTGCTGATGCCAGATCGAGTCCGACGTGGCCTGCGCCATGCGGTGAGCCAGCTGGCCGCGTCTGTCTGCCGGGAAGCGCCCGCGCGCTTCGTCCCATGCGTCTTCACTGCGTGGGCGGGCAATCACGCCAAAACGTACGCCAAGATTCTTACCCGCAACGGCTGCCTGATCCAGCTGCTCACGCGGCTTGGTATAGCTCAGTCTTGTGGCACCCAGCGTTGCGGCCGTGGCCTGACAGGCCGGTGACATGCCTGATACAAAGAGATCCGGCATCAGCGCCGGGTCAAGTGCGGGCTCCAACCGCAACCCCTCGACCTGATAATATTCTCCGGCCAGTGTCACAGTTTCACCGTGCAGCAAGGCCATTACGATCTGACTATATTCTGTCAAACGGTCATAGCGCGGATCATGCTCTGCCTGATCGCCAAGTTGTTTGAGATCGCGCACAAATCCGCCTGCAACCATGTTCAGCGCCAGTTTGCGCCCGTAAAGGAACCCAAGAGACGAGATTTTGCGCGCCGCTGCCAGCGGATGCATATAAAGCGGCTGTGTTGCCACCAATGGCACAAAACGAGACGTGCGTTCGATTGTGGCCTGAGCAACGGTCCAGGGATCCATCAGCGAGTTATCTGTGTAGATCAGCATGCCCTCGACCCCTGCATCTTCGTGCCAGCGGGCGATATCGGCTATTTTGCTCAGATAGCTCCCAGCGCTGGAACGGACAGAGGGCGGAGCCGTGGTAAAGAGTTTCATTGGGCAATTCCTTTCATCAATTCAAAGCGGGGGTGATCTGTCGGGTATGCGTCGTCTTCTCATTCGGTTGGTGCAGGCCTGGGCCAACAGGGCGGCTGTCGCGGGTCGTCAAATGCGAGAGGGGTTCCAGCAGGTGCAATACGCGGTCAATGCAGCGCATCCTGTCGGCGCGGCCGATAGAGGTCGCAAAGGCCCGGCGCAGATCCTTGTTGAGGGCGATTGCCGCTGCCGAAGGTTGGCCCCGATAGGCCGGGTATTCCATATCGTTGGCCTGACCGATCAGCCATGCGGCCTCTGCAGGCGCTGCGGCACGAGGCAGATAAGCTGGCGCTAAGGCTGCACGCCAATCGTTCGACGCGCAATTGGTCGTGACCTGCATCAACGCGTCCGCGAGCGCCTGACACTGCAACGCGGCAACAGACATGCCTTGGCCATAAAGCGGGTTAAAGGTGGCTATGCGATCACCGATAGGCAGGTATCCCTGCGGCAGCGGCTGTTTAGCCTGATCAAAGCGATTGAACCGTACTGAGGCGATGCGGTAGCTCTTCAACTCACTGGTCAGTGTTTCCTCTGCAAGCAGACCACTGATCTTGTCGTCCGGCAGCTCATCCAAAAACGATAGAAACTCCGCCAGGGTTGCAGGCGCTTGCGTGTCAAAGCGGCAAGTTGCTGTTGCCATCCAACGCCCGTTTTCAACCGGGGCCAGAACTGCACCACGGGTCATGGGGGCCGTCGCGAAATTGAGCCAGCCAGCGAGATCGTCGCCTGTCTCAACCCTGCGGGAAAACAGACCGGAGACATAGCGCACCTCGGGGTAGCCGATCTCGACCGGCGGTGCGACATACCCGAGTGCTGCAAGCCACCCTGCCCCTTGCTCGGCCCGGCCAGCGGCATCGACCACGAGATCGGCTGCAAGCTCCTGCTCGGCACCGTCTTGCAACAAACGGAGACCGGTAATTGCCCCTGCATCATCTGCCAGCAGCCCCGTCACACGGCCCAAGAGAGGGCGAATGACGGATATGCTTACGACCTGCTGGCGGATCAGGTGATCAAGCGCCGGACGCGTCTGTGACAGGACTTGAACGCCGGTTTCGACCGGTGGCAACCAACGCCCGGCGCTGTAGCTGCGCCAACCGGAGCGGACCTTCAAGGGAAGGCTTCCCTGCGCAATGGCCCGACGTTCAAAGCCGGGGAACAGGTTTTCCAGTACGTTCTGACCCGATTGCAGCAAAGCATGGACATGTGCCGCTTGTGGGATTGTTTTTCGTAAGGCCGGCAGGTCCGGGTGACCTTCACGGTCGATGAGCCACACGGTACCAAAAACGCGCGCCAGAACGGCAGCAGCCACCATGCCCGCAAAACCTGAGCCAATCACCGCAGCAGTCTGGTCCGGCCAACGAGGGCTATGATTTGCGGGGGATACACTCATTTACCCGCCTCCGTGGTCAAAGCTAGCGCAGGTTCGGCATCGGGTTGTTTTGGTATGGCATCGGGCGTGGACGTCATCGGCAGATCAATGCCACCTTCAACCAGGCTGCGTGTGTCCAGTTTGCCATTGCTCGTCACCGGAAAGCGCGAAACGATCCGCAGCTCGCGTGGCAACACCTGCGCCGCAAGATGTTTGCCCATATGGGCAAGCAGCTCATCACGTCCGCAGGTCATCCCAGAAGCAGGCTCAACAAAGAGCTGCAACCCCGTAACACGCCCTGCTCCGTCCTTTTGCGGCAGGCAAACCGCTTTGCGCACAGGCGCGTGACCTTCGGCGATGCGCTCGATTTCGTTCAATTCAATCCGGTTCCCCAACAGCTTGACCTGCCGGTCGATCCTGCCCAGTAAGACCAGATTTCCATCTGCATCAAGACGGGCCAGATCACCGGTGCGGTAGGTATTTACGCCATTGCGCTGGCTGAGCGCCGCATTAGCAGGATGATCTAACGGCAGGTAATGACTGATGACTTGAGGGCCAGAGAGAACCAGCTCCCCCTCCTGTCCGGCGTCGACGTCTTCCCCATCAGGACTAACAATCTGCATCCGGTTTTCGCCAACTGTCGGTCCTATTTTCATCGGGCCATCAGCGTTGGATTCAGCGTGGTTGATCGCATAGAGATGGGTTGCACAGGTGGCCTCGGACGGACCATAGCCATTTAGCACCTGCGCCTCAGGGAAACGTTTTTGCAATTCCTGAACCAAAGGTCCGGGCAACATCTCTCCGCCGACCACGAAAAACCGAAGGTCAGGCAGGTTTTCAGCGGTGAACTGAGGGTCAGTGCACATCAGTTGCAACAGGGAGGGTGTCGACGCCCAAGACACTGGTGAGGTCGCATCACCGCGGGTCAGATGGCGGATGTTGTTCCGGGGCATGATGTTGTTTGCGTGGTTCAGCAAATGCACAGGGCGACCCAATGACAGCGTCGGCCATAGGTCAAACATCCCCATATCGAAGGCCATGCTGGCGTGGTTCACATGCGATCCTTCGGGCCTGACCTCGCCCAGCAACGGCGCATACCAGCGATGCAGGGCCATATAGTTGCCACGGGAAATCGGCACGCCTTTGGGGGTGCCGGTACTGCCAGAGGTGAAAATCACATAGAAAGTGCACTGATCGGACAAGGGCCACGCCATTTTCAACTCAGGTAAGCGTGTTGGCAAATCTTTCAGAGTAAGAACAGGCAAGCCTTGAGGTAGGGTTTCCTGCCCAAAGGCCAGGATGTGGCTGGCACCTGCCGTTGCGGCGATCTGTTCCAGGCGGTCCATTGGCGTGGAACGATCGGCAAAGGCAAAGGCACGCCCCGCAATTGCGCAGGCAATCATCGCAGCGATGCAATCCGGCTCTTTGTGGCCGACAATCAGGCTGAGCCCACCCGGCATCTCGCCCAGCGCATGCAGTGCGCCTTCCACCCGGCCAGCCAGCTGACCAAAACTGATGACTTCTTCGGAGGTAATCAATGCGGGGCAGTCCGGCTGGGTCAGCAGAGTTTCGCGGAGGTCTGCTATAAATGTCTCAAACATCTGCGGTCTTCCTTTTCGTGATTGTTCCATGGCGAAAACGCATCATTGCGAGGCGTCAGCGAGCGCCCTTTCATCTACGGCGGCCTGTGATTGGGCACGCGAGCTAAAGACCGCCGGAACCGCACCACGCGGAATAAGTGCCGAGCGCAGCAATGGGCGGATGTTTCCGCGTGGGCAATCGGGCGACAGGGCCACAGTCCGTGCTGCGCAGATGGCGCGTGATGCCAAGGCCAATTGATGCAGCATGAAGTTGGCGCGTGAGCGAATGCGGGCACCAACCCCAAAAGGAAAGTAATGGGCGCGGTGTTGCGCTTCATCGAGGAAGCGATCCCCCTGAAAGCGTTTTGGATCTGTCCAGAACCGGGGGTCGCGCTGCACCAGCCATGGTGCAAAGACAACCGTCGCGCCCGAGGGGATCACATAGTCGCCAATCGGGACGTCTTCACTGGTTATCCGGTAGATGAACGGCAACTCCGGGAACAACCGCAGTCCTTCCTTGACGGTGGAGAGCGCCAGAGGGCTGTCCGTATCCCGCATCGCTAGCGGGTCCTTCCCTTCACATTCGGCGCTGATATCTGCCGCCAACTGCGGATCCTGAGCCAACTGCACCAGGGTCCACAACAGGCTAAGGCCGCCAATGTTCAGCTTTTCGGTGATCACATGGCCAACGGTGGGCCGCAGAAGATTAAGCCGGTCTGCGTCGGACACATCGTCGGGGATGATCGTTGCAATCTGTGCAATCAAGTTTCGGTCGTTTGGCCCGCTGTTTTTCAGCGCAGCTGTGATGGCCTTGTCCAGAAAGCTGCGTGCGGCCTGAAACTCGGGCAGGTTTTCGTGATCGGCAGTCTCGGAAGCATCCTTAGTGCTCATGGCAAAATAGAAGCCTTCAACATCCGCAACGCCCTGAGCAATCTCTGCAACATCCAGATCGGAACCGAAGATCGCCGGGCATACAGCACGAATTGACCAGTCACGGCAGATGTCGCGCAGATCAGCCGCTGTATCATCTAGCGGCAATTCATTGATCAAGGTGCGGGTTGCGTCCGCCAAAGCCGTTTCAAGCCAGCTATCGAAGTCCTTCGAAATTGCGGACATACGGTTTGCCGTAAGTACCCAGACATCGCTCCAGCGGGGATCCTGAAGCTGATCTCCCAACAACATGCGGGTGATGGCCTGATTGCTGGCAATGTCACCAAGGTCGGTCTGAAAATGCCCCTGATGGCCGCGCCAGTATTGGAAACACTCAGGACTACCGGCAATATACAGATCGCGGGTGTCGCTGACCCGGATGGCCACGATGTCGCCATGCTGCCGGGTTGCGGTTTCTGCCACTTTCAACAAACCAATATTCTGAAACATGGTCGAGTTGGCGTCGAAGATCGGGATCTCCTTGCGGGTCATACTGTTTCCTCCTGTGCGGTTCTGGCAGAACTGGTTGGCATGTGGATGTGTCGCAGACGGGCATCCACCGATGCAGTCGCCAAGCTTGAGCGATCAAATTTGGAATTCTGGTTCAGGCCTGCGGGGAAATCCGCATACCAGTATCGCGGCACCAGATAGGGCGGCAGTTCCGCCGCGAGAGTTGCCGCCAGGTGCTGTAGATCCGCGAGCGCACGCACCCCCAGCACGTATGCCGACAGGGCGTTGGGCACCCCGCGCAAAATCTGAGGTTCGACCACGACGTCCTCGACCCCTGGCAGATTGCGGAGATGGGCCTCGACGTCATTGAGATTGATGCGGTAGCCTTGGATCTTGACTTCGCGGTCGATACGTCCTGCGAAGTACCAAAGCCCGTCCTCGGCCAGTTGCCCGCGATCGCCGGTGCGATACAGCCCAGTTTCAGGAAATGCCGCGCGTGTCTTTTCAGGTAGCCCGACATAGCCTGCACCGACGCTTGCTCCCCGGATGAGCAATTCGCCTCCGGGAAGGTCGTCCGCCAAAGGTGCGCATTCCAATCGGGTTCCCGAACGCTCTGCTCCGATAGGCAGATCCCGGTCTGATTGCACATGCTGCTCTGTGATGTCCACGGATGTGACGGCCACGGTGCATTCCGTCGGGCCATAGGTATTGGTGATCCGGCAGCCCGGGAACCGCTCGAACAGGGCCGTGACAATCTTCTTTGTCAGAACCTCTCCGCAGAACACGAAGTTTCGCAGGTTTGGCAACTGGTCAGCGGCGAACCGGCGGTTTTTCAGAAACAGCCGCGTGATAGAGGGCGTAGAGACCCAAAGGCTCGTACCCTGCTCGGCAAGGCGATTGATATACGCCGTCGAATTGGCGAAATCGGCGTGATCAAGTACCACCAGCGGGGTCCGGCGAGTCCAAGACATCCACAGCTCGAACAGTGACACATCAAAGCAATGGCGGATCACACCGGAGACGGCAGTTATCTCTGTGTCTTCTGGATACAGCACATCTAGCCAGCTGATGAAGTCCACGAGATTGGCGTAAGTGACGCCAATGCCTTTGGGTTGCCCCAAGGTGCCAGAGGAGAACATCAGATAGGCAAGATCTTGATCTGCAGCGACATCCCTGTCTGCGCCCCATGACGCTGTCGGCGAACATGGGGTCAGTGGGTCGGGTACGGAAACAATCACGATAGCAGAGTCGGCCAGATGTGTCGCAATGTCTGGGCTTTCGGGTGCCGCACTTAACAATGTTGTGGCGCCACAGGTTTCGGCGATCTGGCGGATGCGTGCTATGGGGGTTTCCGGCTCAACCGGGATCAAGGTTCGCCCGGCCAAAAGACAGGCCCAATAGGCGACAGGGTAGCGAATATCCTTGTGTCCATGGATCAGGACCGGCTGCCCGCTGCTGTCTCCGGTCTGATCCTGCAACACCCTGCTGAGAGCGCGGGCATGATCATAGAGCGCAGCAAAGCTCAACTCTGCGTCGGCCGTGCAATAGGCCGGTTGAGTGTCCCCCTCGAAGGCGGCAAAGATCTGGCTTAGCCGCCCATGAGCATCCCTGCTGCCTGATGGATCGACAGCAGAGCGGGTCATGCCGGTTCCTCTTCGACCATGCTGTCACGCACCATTTCGACGAAGCTGCCAACCGTTGTGATATCATCAGGCTTCATGACCGCAGGATCCAGAACCGCCTGCGGCAGGCTCTCCTCAACTGCCATGAACAATTCCAGCAACAGGCCACTGTCGACCCCAAGGTCCTCTTGTAGGCGGCTTTTGACCGAAATCTGACTGTTGTCGGGCATATCCAGAAGTTCGATAAGCGCATCGGTGATGATCTGTTCGATATTTTGCATGTTTTTACCTCGGTAAAGGGTCAGGACAGGTCTGGATCAGGACCAGAATGGGGTCAGCTCAGGACTGGCTCTGCGTGTGGGCGACTGGTAGATGCGGAGTGTTTTGCGGGCGGTGTTCCCTCGTCCAACCACTCACGCAACAGATGGCGGTCGATCTTGCCATTGCCGTTGCGCGCCAATGCATCGACAACCAAAATGCGGGCAGGAACGACATGGGCCTCCAATCGGTCGGCGCACCACGCCTTCAGCGCGCGTGCAGTGTCTGGCGAGGCCGCATCCGGGCCGCTCACAACCGCGCAACATTGCTGACCATAGACCGGGTGCTCGACGCCGAGCGCACAGACCTCTTCGACGTCCGGATGTGCAATGAGAGCGGTTTCGACCTCGCTTGGTGCGACCTTCTCGCCAGCGACCTTCAGAATGTCGTCCGAGCGGCTGATGAAATAAACAAACCCGTCTTCGTCTAGACGACAGGTATCGCCGGTATAGAGCACCTGTTCACCCGGCATTGGCCCAGGGCGAAGCTTGTCAGCGGTCTTTTCCGGGTTGTTCAGATAGCCCTTCATAACAGTCGATCCGCGAATGACCAGTTCCCCGGTTGCGTTGCGCCGATGGGTATTGCCCTCGGCATCCACCACCCAGAGTTCGGTGTTCGGTATGGCTTTGCCCACACTGGTTCTGCGCCGTGTCAATTCGGCAGGGTCAAGGTAGGTGCACCGGTGGCATTCGGTGAGGCCGTACATGGAAAACACCGTTGCATTCGGAAATATCGTCTCAAGCTGGTCAATGAACGGCGCATGAAGCGCTGCTGCTGTGCTTGAGATGCTGCGAACCGCAGAAAAATCATAGCGCGCGGCCAAAGGCGCAATGAGCGGTACCATAGTGGGCACGACGGGAAACACTGTTGCGCCGCTTTTGGAGAGCCGTTGCAGAGCAAACAGCGGTCGCGCAAAAGACGGCTCCACCAGCAGGCAAGCCCCGGTGAGCGTCGCCATGGTCAATTGGTGCAACCCATAGTCAAAGGTCATCGGAATGGCGCAGAAGATACGATCAGAGGCCTGATACCCAAGATACTCCGCGACCGACCGGGCGGCGCTCGTCATATTGAGATGCGAGAGCATCACGCCCTTTGGGTTTCCGGTGGATCCGGATGTGTAGATAATGGCAGCCAGGTCCTGATCCAACACCACTGCAGGTGCGCGTTGGTCGATGTCGCCGACCCCATTTAGCGCGGTAGTGAATGTCGTCTCAGCGCCAAAACTGATCGTCGCAGCTTCAGAGCCAGCGTCTTGTAAGGATTGCGTGATCTTTGACGACTGGTCCGCATCGTGGATCACTGCAGTTGCCGCACAATCTGCAAGTACAAAGGCAAGCTTTGCCGCCTTTGTATCAGTGTTGAGCGGAACCGCTACCGCACCTGCGTATAGTGTGCCCCAAAATGCGGCACAGAACCCGACAGAGTTGCTCATACAAAGCACCACGTGATCACCGCGTGCCACGCCCTGCTGTTTCAGCAGGTGCGCAATGCGCTGGGCGCGGTCGTGCATTTCCGCGAATGTAAGCCGAATTGTGCTGTCTTCGACAGCTGTCGATTGCGGATGATTGGACACTGCCTGTTCAAGGAAATCTGTCAGGAGATTATGCTGAGAGAGCATGGTTGCCGCTCCTTTTGAAGGAAATGGAATTGGTGGAAGACGTCGCCGCGCGGGGCGCACTCACCTGGCATCCGGCGGCATAGCCACCCATGCCAACAGAGAGCAGTGTTGCGGCGTTTTCTCGCGCACTGTTGAAACGTGAATTCGGGTCATCCAGTTCCTGCTTCAGCAGCAAAAAGGGATCGACCGTGTAGCAATGTCCGACATCCGGCAGCAGCCCGAGACTGATACGATCTGAGGACACACCTGTTTCGGCACAAAAACTGGCCCAGGCCATCCGATTGACATTGTGAGGGAGAAGAGAGGAACGGCTATTCAAACGAAACCCAAGATCCCGCAGCGTCTTGCTGACGATCTGCCCATGGGCAGCGTAAAACGACCCCATCTGCGCCGTCGTCCCCTTGTAGCCAAAGGAAAACCTTGGATGGCAAGTCAGCGAGATGTCACCGATCTGTAGCCCTTGACCCGAGGGCGCGCCGGGTTCTTCTGTCAGCAGCAACCCACAGAAGGCGTCCCCCATCAATGTGCTGCCGGGTACATAGCGATCAGCCAAAGCCAATCTCTCATGCCCGTCGCCTGCAACCACAGCTACCACGCGTGCGCGACCTGCTTTCAGAAGCGTACGGGCCAGTTCAAGTGCCCAGATCAGCCCGGCGCAATTGGTTTGGTCGAGATCGAATTTCTGCTGAACCTTTGCAAGGAAACCAAATTCCTGACGCAGTCGCGGCAGGACAGCACCAGAAGGGCCATCACGCATTGGTAAGCCGCGGACATGGATAAGCGTATCTGGTAGTGCCGCATCGCCACCCTGCGCCTGCAAATCCTCAAGTATGCGTGCGAATTGGTCGTAACGTGTCTCCTTGGTCGAACACGCCGAGACTTGAGCCAGACCAAACAAACGCTCGAACACGCGCGCCTCCGACTGAGAGCCGCCGGCGTCACGGATAATTTCCTCCGCGTCGATGCGCCCTTCGGGGATATAGGTTGCGAGCGCGGTCAGTCTCATGCTGCCAGTCTCACGTTATCTGCGACTACCATGACGGCTGACACCGCGTTGCGCTCTTGGCTCAGCACCAGATAAGCGCCGTTCGCCCCTTGGGATTGTGCGTCTTGTAACGCTGCAAATGGTGCCGAACACAGCAACCGCGTGGACTGAGCAATCACCTGCCCTGCATGCCCTGCCCTGTTCAACAGATCCGGCGGCGCTATCAGGCAGACAGTTTCCGGCGCATGGCCCATCTCTGAGCAGAGTTCTGCAACGGCTGCCTCCAGATCGTCCTGCTTTGTCAGCGCCAGGCGGCGATACCCTGCATAGCGCATCCCGCTGCGCACATCGCGTTCCAGGACCATGGCGGCAGCGCTATTGATCGGCTGCAAGGATTCAACAACAGGCGAGCGATAGAGCAGATGTTTTTGATCCATCGAGAGCAGCAGTGCCTTGCGACGTCCCGCCTTGAGATAGCGGGATGCACAATGCATCGCAAAAAGCGGCGCCGTACGCCCCCGATCTGAGATCGCAAAGCCGAACCCATCTTTCACGCCAAGATGATGCAGAGCGAAGTTCGTCACGGATGTGCCCAGATGGATATCCGGCAACCAATGAGCCATCAGCACCAGATCAATGTCTGACAGATCCATGCGTGCTGACAGATCATCCAACAGCTCCCGCGTCATGGCCGCATAGGGTGCGCGGTCTTCAGCGGTCAACCAAGTCTGAACATTACTGTCATCAGGCTTGTAGGTTTTGCCATTGGCGCGGAAGAACCGGCTATTGTAGTCCTCCCAATAGTCCACTTCCTTGAGCCAGTTGGGGTCTGCGGCCTCCAAGCCACCGAATTCTCGGCAGATCAGGCTACCCGGCACAATGCGCAAACTCATTGATCTACCCCCGCAGTATAAGCCCGGTAGGCATTCAAAAGGTGGATATTGCTGGTGCCCTCCATGTACTCAAAGGCTTTGACATCGCGGCACCGCCGACGCAGTTCGGCATCCTGCAAAAAGCGCATCGGATCCTGATCCGTGATCCGGCGGACCACCTGATCGACAAAGCTGACGGCCTGCATCTTGATCTTGCTGATGTCTTGAACCTTGGGGCGACGGCTCTCTTGCGCCTGGATCACCTTGACCAGCTGCACCAATAGCGCCGTATGTCTGGCCAGCAGGTCCTGATAGGACGGCAGTCGCGCCGGATCTTCCAGCATTAGCTCAATGAGACCCCGGCCCGATCCAAGCGCCATCGCGGCCACCATTGGGCGGTTGCGCTCAAAGACACCGTTGATGGCCATAAAACCATCACGCAACGATCGCCCGCCAGCGCCGAGGATCATATCCGTCGTCACAGGAAAATCGGTCAGGGTCATCTGGCAAAGATCAGCGCCGCGTAGCCCATTGGTGCCAAGCCGTTCGATCTTTACGCAGTCCGGCGCATCAGAAGGTGCGATCATCACCAGGCCCATGCGCCCGGTCTCTTCAATATGAGCAAAGAACAAGCCTATGTCGGCGCGTGCTATGCCGCCAACCAGTGTTTTGACACCGTTCAGGACCAGCTTGCCGTTCTTTGTGCCCAAGGTACTGCGCCCATTGGATGCATCGGACCCGGCATTTGGTTCCGTAACTGCAAAGAATGTTCCCTGCGGGCCAAACCGGTAGCCTTCAAAGAACCGCGCAATCTGAGCATCAGTGCCCGTTGCAAGCACTGCGCCGCCGGACAATGACGGCCCCGGCAGCGAGAGGATGCAGTTGGCATCAAACCGCGCCAGACGTTCGACCATGGCGACGTGCAGCCCGTAGGGGCAATCTGAGATACCGAGGCCGCTGTCACGCAGAGGAAAGCCGTTGAATTTCTCTGGCACGCCTATAGTGGTCAGCGCGCGGACTGTTGGGTTCTTCCACAATGCAGTCCAGCTCTCGGGGTCGCGATCAAGGCTGGCACCGGTTTCCCGGAACAGCGACTGCAGGTCTGCTAGCCGCTCAAGACAGGGATCTGTAAATGGCGTTCCCTCCAAGCCGTTTCCAGGCGCTGAGGAATAGAGATCAGCCAGCACGGCTGGATTGGGATTTAGCGTGGCACTGACCGTCGAGCGCAAGTCACATGGCTGCTGTAGTGCAAGACGTGCGTCAACCGTATCGCGGGAGCGCACAAGTGTCAGCGCTGTGCCATCGATCATGACTTCTGCCGGTGCGCCAAAACCAAGGAAGCCCACAGGTGAGGCCGTTGGCCCATAGGCCCCGGACTGTCCGATTGAAATCAGGTCGCCTACCTCCGGGCGTGCCATCGGGACGGATTTGCCAATCACATCCTGTGGCGTGCAAAGCGGACCGGTCAGTGTCCATGGGTGTGCGGCGTCATCTTTAATCTCACCCTGACCATCACGCAGGAGTCTGATCGGGAAATTTTTGCGCAGAAAGCCCTGGCCAGCTGCGGCGGTGTGGACGTTTGAGCCACCATCACAGATGGCGAAATGCTCGCCCTTGCTGCTCTTAGTTTGCTGTACGCGGGTTACAAATTGCCCGGACGGGCCCGACAGGTAGCGCCCAAGTTCAATCACAACCCGGGTCTGCGGATGTACGGTTCCAAAAGCTTGCACAAGTGGCGTGACCTCTTGCCCAAGGGCGTCAAGATCCAGTTCCATCTCGCCATCGTAGTAAGGGATACCAAAGCCACCGCCCACATCAACAAAATCCAACGGCGCCGTCAGCGTTGGTATAATTTCGGCGGCCAGGGAAAGAATATTGCGCACATTCGCGACAACAGTTTCATAGGTCAGGATACGGGTGCCCATATAGGCGTGCAGACCACACACCCGCAGATGCGAACACACTTCGGCCTTGGCCAGCACATCAGACAGTTCGGCCTGGTCGATGCCGAATTGCGTTGGCCTCCCGCTCATATTCAGCTTGGCGCCACCTGCGTGGAAGTCAGGATTGACTCTGAGGGCGATGTTCTGAATGCAGCCACGCGCGCTTGCGAGGGTATTGATCTGGGTCAGCTCATGGGCCGATTCCACCACAATGGCCTTGATCCCCAACTCGATGGCCCGTGCCAGCTCCGCCTCGGACTTACCTGGCCCGACCATCAGGATACGCTCGGGTCTGGCGCCTGCCTGAAGGCTCGTTTCCAGTTCCAGCAGCGAGGAAACCTCGCAGCCAGCGCCATGGCTGTGCAATACCCGCGTCACTGAGAGGTTGGGATTGGATTTCAGCGAATAGAAAAAATCAACCTGCGGCAAAGCGGTACGGAGCGCATCCAGCCGCGCTCGCAATACCGCTGCATCATAGAGGTAAAACGGCGTTCCGGCGGTCGCCGCGATCTCATCAATATATCGCAGATCAGTATCGGGGTATAAAGCAGTCATTCTTATACCCCTTCCGGCAGGCACATGCGGGTTTCGAGGAACCCGCACAGAGTTGAGATACCTGAAACCACCGTGTTGATTTCGCTTTCGCCAACCGACAGGAATTCGGTTGGGTCAATCCGGGTCACCTCTCCCAATGCGGTCACGAACTGCACCAGTTCAAGCGAGTTCAACAGGCCTGAAACCCCGTAGATCGGGCTGCCATTTAGTGCGGCCTCAACGCGCTCTGGCCCGAGGCCAATGCCTTGCAGAGCGTCGCGGACAATCAATTGATGATCTGTCATGTTTCTTCTCCAGTACTCTGAATTTAAAGAGGTTTGTTAACCTGAACCAAAGTGCATGTAGCCGTAGCACCTAAGCCGATGCTGAACAGAAGGAGCCGGTCGCTAGCGTCCAGCTTGTCCTCATTGATGAGCTGTCTGAGGTTGATGAAAGGATCGGCACCAAAGCAGTGTCCGAAATGCGCAATCGTCGAGAGGCAGATCTTGTGGCGATCAAACCCAAGGATTTGCGCAACCATGATCCAGGACGCCATGTTGACATTGTGCGGCAGGACGAACCGCACATCATCCATCCCAAGGTCAAACTGCTTCAGCGCGTTGGTCAGCGTGCTACACGCAAAATCGAGATACATGTCCTCGAACCCCTCAAGGTAGGGTTCGTCCAGATGTCCTGTATTCTGCCAGAACCGCGGGTCATGTTGTGTGTAGCTGTCAACAATCTCCAGAGGGCCCGCTTCTCGGCTCACCAAGACAGCGGCGGCGCACTCGCCCATGATCGTGGTGTTCTCGATCAACCGCACATCCGGGTGAAAAGCTTTTTCGGCAATCAGAACAAGACCTGCGTCTGCATCTCCAAGCAGATGATCCATTGACGACAGCATCGACAGCCCGGTCGCGCAATGGTTCATCGTGGCGCTGAACACCTCAAGCCCCTGTTCCGCAAATGGCGCAAGGATCGATGAGCTTTCATTATCGCAATACGTGATCGCAGGTAGGGTATGGCAATGGCTTACATGGCTCAGCGACGCAGCACTTCGCGGGTTACGGGCCAGAAGGCGGTCGACCGCACCGGACGTCATCTGATCAAGAGGCGCTTGCTCGTCATAGTGGAACGCTTCAAAACCAAAGAAACGTGAAAACATACGCCGCTGGTTCCGGCTCAACGACAGGTCTTCGGAAATCTCCTCCAAAAACTCGGTACGCTCAGGGTGGTCCAGTTCAAAATCAACGATGTGCAGCATCTTTTGCTCCTTCGTCCGATGTCTTATGAAGGAAGCACTCCACAAGGCCCAAAAGGTCGGGATGGCGCAACACTGTTCGATGGTTGCAATTACGCAGGTAAATGGGCGCCAGCGTCTCTCGCGCCGCGCAGATGCTCTGCGCCTCAGATGGGGGCACCTGCCAGTCATTCTGTGCGTGGATAACCAGCAACGGCAGATGTGTTTCCCGGCATTCGACCGGCCCGATCTCTGCCAGTGACCTGCCGCAGATCTTCTGGTAGCGGCGCATCACGGCGGTTCCGGTGTTGGCGGGTTGTCCGGTAAAACGCAGATAGAGATCCATCAGGCGGTCGAGAGACGACGGTGCTGAAATGGTCACCATTCGCTGCGTCTTTAGTCCCAGCCCAAGTGCGATCATCGCAATCAGACCGCCAGCGGAATGGCCAATCACTACGTCATATGGTGTGACCGATGAACACTGCTTTGCCAGCCGCGCTGCTACCGCCACAAAACTCCGTACCGGGCCACGCGATTTGCCGGTACCGGGTAAATCCGGGACATCAACATGGAAACCACGGCTGGCCAGATCCTGTGCCAATGGCAGCATCATGCGCCCGTCAGCGTTCCACCCGTGGATCAGCAGGATACGCGGTCCCTGCTTTGAGCCGAGTTGCCTGACATGAAGCCTGTGCTGCCGGATGAACAGGCCCTTGAATAGGCCCGGCCAAGGGCCTTTGCTGATGCGCTCAGCCGGAAGCGGAACTGGAGCTTCAGACTGATTTCGGTGAAACCGGCGCAGCAGCAGTTTTGCCGACAACTCAGGCGACATGCGGTCCAGAATATCGATTTCCAGACGGCGCAGCCGGGCGCGGGCAGTTCGTAGCCGCAGCACTGGTTCCTGTGGCGCTGATTTCCGCGCGGCCCGTAGCCAGCGGTAGCCGCCCTGTGCCAGTAGTCCGGGCAATGCGAGTTCATACAGCATCGCGACGCCCCTGTTGACGCAGGAGGAAAATAAACTGGATCAGGAACAAGCCGAACGTCAGGCCACTGACCACACACAACAGCCAAATCGCCATATTCAGATCATGACCAAGGTATTGAGCGTAGAACACAACTCCGCCGGTGATGATTTCGGTGACGATAGCGATAACGAGGACCTGAGTGGCCCGCCCTAGCTGTTCCATGACCACCTGCAGCATTGCCGCACCTGACACAAAGAAGAACGTCAGTTGCAGTCCCTGCATCACCAGATCCGTCGCGGCGCGCAATTCGCTGCTGTTCTGGCTTGGGGAGACAAGGAGCCTGATCATGTTATCGCCCCAGAATGGCAACAGCGCGGTCAGGAGCCCGTAAAAGCCGAGCATGACTGGCACGCCAATTCCCAGATACTGTACGCGGGCAGCTGGAGTGCTGTTTTCCGCCAACTGGTTGACCAAGATCGCGATAACGGACCCGATGGCGATAGCCGGTATCATGAAGGAGACCCGAAACCGCATCACAACCAGAAAGGCAGAGGCATATTCGCTGCCAAAGTCTGCAAGTACCGGAAAAATAATGGCTGCGCTCAGCGAGCCAACCAAGATCGTCAGCGCAATCGGTGTCCCAACAAACATCAACAACTGCGTCGTGCGGGCTTTGACCTGCTCCTTGATATGAGTGATCGTCTGACCGGCTTCACGCTTTAGCAGCAGGACAATGACCGGCAACATCACGAGCGGCCCGACCATATTGCCAATCAGCACAGCCTCGAAACCCATGTCGTATTCAGTCAACAACACATAGGTTGTCAGCAGGTCGATCCCTGCCAGACCAAGGAACGGCAACAGGCTGCGGGCCAGTTTTCCCTGCCCGCGCATAGCGGCATAGAAGATGTCGAAAACCACAAAGGCGCTAAGAGACAGGATATAGAGTGGCAGATAATCAAGTGTCTGGCGAAACAGCGGATCTTCGACCGGAACATAAAGTGCTGCGACATAGGCAATCGCCGCAAAGACGCCGAGGCCGATTATGGCATAAGCTGACATTCTCCAGGATGCGGGAAAAATCGCAGAGCGCGGCCAGTTGTTCTTTGATCGGGCACTGAAAACTTGATTTGAGATCGCAAGACCTTCCATCAGGGCCAGCACCAAGAGAAAAGCAGGCTGAAGCATAGATTGCAGTTCAAGCGGCTCTGCCTGTGGCGCACGCGCCAGGATCGCCACTTTTCCCAGATGCAGACCAGATACGATAATCGCACCGGCCGCGAACGGGATTGCCATGACAATGATTTCGCAAAGGATCGACCAGACCGAACGACGCGGTGGTTGCAGGACCTCATCCGCGACAGATGGGAAAGTGGCTGGTTGCATAGTGCTAGCTCCGCGCTGAGGGGGAATGGTCGCCAAGATCGGAAAGACGGGCTGATAGAGCGGCCGCATCGGCGTTCTGTTCTGTCAGAGGGGTATCTGTGCAGGGATCTGCTGTGAGGACATAAAAACGGCTGTCCCAAGAGCTGCTGGTCTGCGCGGCATCTTCCAACACAACGATGGAAGAACTTAGCTGAAGCAACGCCTGAACAAAGCCGCGCGCCGATTTAGCTGTCGCTACGCTACTGATCCGTAGCGCATGAACTGGCCCCGCATGTTGCCAGTCATTGAGAATATCGAGCAGCTTGGGCGAACGTTCATCGGCGTGGTAGTCACGATGCAGGTAGACCAACGGCACACGGCTGTTTGGGCCAAGCCCAAACGCACCAGCAGTCGCGGCTTGTCCTGCAGAAATATGGGAGGGCGACATGTTGCGAAACGGGGTTCGAAAGACCCCTCGAGACACAACGAAAAGCCCATCTAAATCAAACAGATAATCACTGGTACACGTCATAATCAGCCCCGTTTCAGATCATCAGATACCGCATGAAATGCTGGCCGGATCAGAGCGAAAAACACCGAATCCAGAAATTCCAACCCGTGACATTGGCCTTCCAGTAACCCGCGCCCGCCCATGAGCTTGGACGCCTTGCTAAACAGAAGACTGGTCTCACGATGCGCAGAAAGCATCATCGCTGCGGTCTGCCCGCCGGGCAGTTGGATCTCTCCCATGAGACGATCGGCGGCCGCGCTGATCTCGGAAATTTGCGCCTTGATGAGTGGCTGGTGCAGAAGCTGGATGCCAAAACTCTCTCGCCCTTCAAGATGTCCAAAAGCGAGATCGAGACATTTCAACAGCCAACCAAGCCGCAGCGCGACAAACGCTGGGTTCGTATCGACCTTGCTCTGCGTTGCGGCTGCATCACATTGCGACAGCTGAAGGTCGAAGGCTTCCAGGCCGATCTCGTCCAGCGATGCGGTAAGTCTTGGCGTTCTGCCCGGATGATTCAAATCAATGATCGCGGCGCTATCTGATGCGCCAAGATCCGATGCATGGAGCGCCATTCCGTTGTAAGCCGGATAGGCTGGTTGGCCGGATAGGATCCGGCCCAGTTCTGCCAAAGCATCTTTTGGCGCGGTCCGACGCGCCAAAGTTGCCAAGGTCGACAAGTTGTCTGACGTGTCGAGATCAAACATGTTCGACCTGCCGCACACCAATGCGGTCTTCGATATGACTGACCAATGATGCCGCGTGATTGAACTCTTGCTGACCAATGGCATCGGGATCGAATTCTAAACCTTCGATCTGATCCTCAAGCGCCAGGAGAAACTGGACAAACATGTAAGAATCCAGATCGAAAGCCTTGTCCAGCTCTGTCTCTGGTGTGAGGCCGCTTACCTGCCGCTCCGTGACCTCGGAAAGGGCAGTTTCGATTGCCTTGAAAATCATCGCTGTCAATTGTCCATACCTCTGTTAGTTGACGTCCGTTCGTTCCAGCAGACAGGTCGCAAAAGTGACGCCTGTCCCAGCAGCCAGCACGAACACCTGGGTGCCGGGGGAAATCTGTTCGGGATGTGAAGTCTCGTGGTCGGTCAGGTTGACAAAGATGTCAGAACAATAACCGTGACCGAGACCTTGAATGTCGCCCTGAAAGCATCGCTGTTCCCAGCCAAAATGGCGCAGCACTGCGCGTGTGACTGGGAGATTGAGATTGTGTGGCACAAAACGGAAATCTGGTTTCAGCACGTCCGCGTAGCAGCTCAGGCAGTCTTCGATGAAGGCGGTCATGCCTTCCAGGTAATCGTCCTGAAGCGCCCGCCTGTCGTCTGCTGCCATGGCATCCGGGTTCTGGAAGTAGCGCGGCATGTGGTGCACGCGCGTGTCCATGAGGTTCCATTTACCCGGGCCAGCATTGAAGAGGGCCGCCGTCGGTAGTTCGCCCAACAGACCAACAGGCAGACGGGCCACATTATAGTGAAAGGCTTTCTCGCCTGTCAGAATGATAACAGGGCGGTCTTCCTCGCTGGCCTGAATGAAGCGCATAGCTGCAAGCGCAGAGGCACAGCTGGTCATTGTCAGCGAGTTGACCTCCCAACCTTTGAGACCGTGCTCATCAGCCAGGCAGCGGAGCCAATCCTGATCTGCAAAGCCGTGGTGGGTTTGTGTGCGACAATAATAGAGCGTACCGTTTTGCCGACGTAGCTGATCATGCTCTGCAAGCACCCCATCAAGCGCTGCGCCCAGCATTCCAGCCAGGTCATTACGATGCAGCCCAACGCTCTCGAGTTCAAAAAAGCGCTGGTACATTTTCACTGCGCCTTTGGTCAAACCATGACTAGGACCAAGATCGCCAAGCGGCACACGCGTGATTTCGTCAGGTGCAAAATGAATATGATTGAGCGGCAGCATGTCGTGTCCTTTTTGCTGAGGCGTCCTGCCGAAAACAGGAATTGATCAGCGATTTCTCGTTGTACTCTGTGGATTTCGCACAACCGAGGAACGACCTTTTTCGCGATAATGTACTCACTGAAACGTATATTCGAACCTCAGCTTGCCGCTGCGGCAGCGAGATGCCTAAGAAAGCTCAGGTCTGGCCACAACACGAGGATCTGCCCGTGTTTGGGGCTTGGAGTGCCAAATCAAAGAGTGATAAAAAATCAACATAAATCAACCTGAGGTTGCCAATAGAAATACCAAATACCGATCACGCCGACTTAACAGATTTTTGAACAATCACAGGATGTGGCTGCTTGGCCAAAAGGAATCACCTACTTTGCACGCAAGGTGCCTGAGCTGGCGTGAAGTTCATTTGAGATCTTCGCCTGGCACTCTGTGTGCTGGGCTCGCCTGCGCAGCTACTGCGATCCGAGAACACGTGGAGGCGCGGGTCGCTTGGTGCCTCGTCATGGCCCATTGCTTGTTCACGTGCTCGCGGCAGCGCTCTATGTCAGATCCCAGGCCGTATACAATCAGCATATGCGGCCCATATTCTTGGTTAGAGTATCGATCTATTCTGCTGGCAAAAAGAAACCGACCCCCAAAATGGGAGCCGGCACAGTTGATCCGTAACGATGTAGAAGGCGGGCTAGCCAGCAGATCGCAGGGCAGATGCAAGTTTGACCCGCGTCGCAGATAAGGCCGGCAATGCGCCACCGACCATACCAATGGCGACCCCCAGCAGCGCTCCATCCCGAAGGACATTGAGTGAGACTTCAAGCTGAAACGCGGTGGTCGTATTATTCGGGCCAACCGTACTTGCCTGCCAGCCATTGAACACCAACCAAGACGCAACGGCCCCGAGCAGCGCTCCGAAAGCAGACAGCACGACGGCTTCGACCCAGGTTCCGGCAAATGCTGACAACCGAGAAAAGCCTAAGGTTCGCACCGTAGCAATCTCCATCGATCTATTGGCCACCGACGTCATCATAGTGTTGATCGCCCCGACTGTAGCGCCGATCGACATCAGGATGGCCAGTGGCCAGCCAAACATACGGATCAACGTTGAGGTGCGCGCCGATTGTGCCGACAGCAACTGCACCTCGGTCACGGCGGTCAAAGGGGTTTGCGACAATGTGGGCAAGGCCGCCTGCAAAACCTCCAGGCCATCAGAACCGGCAAGGCTTGCACGCAGAATTTGTACCTGCCCCATCCGGTCAAAGGCAGATTGAACCGCCTCCAATCCGCCCCAAATTTCGGATTCCATAGCGCCTCCGCCGGCTTCAAAATGCCCGACGACCTGCCAGTCAACCGCCCCCAATCGAACACGCTCCCCGATCCCAAAAACACCTGTGCGCGCTGCAAGATCTCGACCCACGACAATTTCGCGGGTGCCGGGGGTGAAACTACGACCCACGGCAACTGCGGCGCTTTTCCTCAGCTCGATGCCCGTGAAATCCATGCCACGCATCGCCAATGTCAGGAGGGTCCCATTGGCGTCAGATTGGATCTCAACAGGTACAACTATTTCGCGTGAAAATAGCACAGCACCTGTATCATCACGCGTCAGGCCCAGATCCGCAGAGGTCGCTTGCAGACTACGAACAACCCCTGACGGAATGTCAGAGCTGGTTTCTTGATTGGTTCCCCCACCCAAAATCACCGCTATTCGCGCGGATCCATTTCCGGCCAACGCCGTCTCGAAGCCCTTGGCCATCGCCAAGAAACCGGTAAGCACCGCAACAACGAGCGCTACAGACAATACCATGGACAGGGAAATCCACAGTCGCCTCGGCAGGCTGCGTAAGTTGGCGGAGATCATCACTTTTACTTGTTTGATTTGCAAAAACATAAGCTTATCTCGCCTTGAACGCGTTAGAAACTGTGGTGCGCATCGCCAAGGCTGCGGGAAGACATCCGGTCACAACCCCCAGAAGCAATGTAATCCCCACCGATTTGCCAACAACAGAGCCGGTCAACACGAGACCAAGCGCCGGGCCTGCGAACTGTGTTGCGAGTTTGGTCAAACCAATCCCGATCGCCCCGCCAAAGATGAAAATAAGCAGAGTTTCACATAGTATTAGTACGACGATGAACCAGTTGGTGAACCCCAACGTCTTGAGAACGCCGATCTCGAAGGTCCGTTCGCGTACTGCGAACAACATCGTATTGATGACGATCATTAGGATTGTCACAAACGAAGCGCCCACCACTAGAGACACGATCAACTCAACATCGGCAAATTGGCGTAAAAAGGCCTCAAGAAATTGTTTTTCGGATTGGGTTCGTGTCGGAGCGCCAGTATTGGCAAACAACGCGTCAATCCGGGAGGCCAACGCACTCGCAGGCACGTCAGGTAAAGGCTGCACAATGAACCCGTCGACCGTATCCATATCACGGCTGCGCAAGGCGTTCACATAATCATAGTTCGCCAGCATGAAATATGTGTCGGTACTTGAGGTTGCACCTTCAAAGACGCCACCGACTTCGAACCGCCAATTTCGGGTGCCCCCGTCCTGCATGATATTGAACGATGTGACTTCGATCCGTTGCCCTGCACTCCAGCCTTGGGCATTTGCAAGCGCCCGACCGACCAGAACACGGTCCCTGCCCTGCTTTAGCGCAGCCAGAAGATCCGGGGTTAATCCAAGATTCTCGCCGTTGACCCGGGCAAATTCGTCTGCAGCGACGGCGTTGGCGACCACGACGTTACGCTCAACCTCGTTAAAGCCACGCAGGCGCGACATATACGTAACCTCTGCAACACCTTCTACAGTTTCGATCCGTCGAAGATGCGCAATCGGAAGGGTCTGACCCCGGCCCGATTTATTGATCACGCCAAGTATATCGTCATTGGCTCCGGCCGATCCCTGTGTGCCGGAGAGAAAGCTCGCGGTCAGGCCATAAATAAGAAAGGCAACTGCAATGCAGAATATCAGCAACAGCGTCCGCATCGGTTTACGCCAAGCATTGCGCCTGGCCAGTGTCAGAAAAGTCATGCGGCGACCTCTTGTCTCTCCACGAACTGACCCTTGTTCAAATGTAGGGTGCGGCTTGCATGGGTCGCGGCTTCTGGGTCATGAGTGACCATGACGATGGTCTTCTTTAGTTCGCGATTTAGAAACCCCAAAACCTCCAATACCTCGTCTGCCGAAACTCGGTCCAAATCACCAGTAGGCTCGTCGCATAGCAAAAGCGGTGGATCGCTGACGATGGCACGGGCAATGCCGACACGCTGCTGTTGGCCACCGGACATGCTGGATGGCAATTGTTTTCCACGGCCCGAAAGACCGACAAGATCAATGATCTTTTCAACTCGTGCCCGTCGTTCTGCACGGCCAATAGGCTTGAGCAGCAGCGGCAATTCGATATTTTCAGCGACGTTCAGTGTCGGTAGGAGATTGTAGAACTGAAATACAATCCCAACATTATGAGCACGCCAGTTTGATTTCTTCGCTTCGCCCAATTGCTCAAGTTTTGAATTGCCGATGCGAACGCTCCCTTGGTCCGGCGCATCAATCCCGCTCAACAGGTTTAGCATTGTGGATTTACCGGACCCAGAAGGCCCCATCACCGCCACGAATTCACCCGTGTCGATAGATAGGTTCAGATCGGAAAAGATCTGGATCTTCTCTTTGCTGAAGGTGAAACCCTTCGAGACAGCATTCAGCTGAATAAAGGGCATGTTCTGAGATGGGGACATGGAATTACTCCTCTAAAGATAGGGCGGTCAGGCATCACCCAAGGTGATGCGAATACGGGCGGCCATGTTCGGGCGGATACCCTCCGGCGGGCCATCAAGCTCGAGACGCAGCGAAATGGTACCTCTCTCGGCGGAGACGACCGGTGAAATACCTGCAACACGAAATCCGAAAGGCTGGTCTGGGAAACCGTCCAAAACAGCCTCGCCGGTCAAACCGATTTGCAGACGCGACACATTGGTTTCGGCAACTTCGGCATCGAGATAGACCGATGCCGTGTCGGTGATCACCATCAGATTGTCAGTGTCGCGAATGGTATCAACACGGGCCAGAACGGTGTTGCCAATGCGCGCTGACAGCTGAGTAATGATCCCGGACACCGGTGCGCGTATTATCAGCTCGTCCACGTGTTCCTGTGCGATCTGGACCTTCAAATCTGCCATACGCAAATCCTGTTCCGCTTGGCTCAAAGCGGTATTGGCCAAGCTCGAAGCGGTGGCTGCGTCCTGTGTCACCCGTTCTGATACGGTCTCTTTTGCGAACAAGGATGTCAGCCGGTCATAGTCGCGACTGGCTTGCTCGACCTCAATACGGCGAGTTTCCAATTGCAGCTGCGCCAACTCTTGGTCGATCAGCGCCGTTTGAAGCGCAAACTGCGCTCCGGGATCACTGACCTCTGCCAACGCTTGGCCAATTGTTACGTGGTCGCCCAACTCAACGAACAGCCCGGTTATGGTGCCCTCATATTTTGCGAAAACAGCCGCATAGTCCTGCACCATGACATAGCCCGACCCGGTTATCTCGGCCGTTGCTGACCGTATTGGAACCGTGCGGACACCACCGTTTGTACCGGGGTTGCTATCGGAAACTGATGCCGGTGCGGCCCGTGTTTCTTTTGGAATTTGTTCGGTGACGGTCTCGGGCTGACGCCCGCCCCAATCGCGCAGTAGCGCAATGTCAGGTACGTCACCGCGCCAGATAAATAGGCCTCCTGCACCCAAGAGGCTGACAAGCAGCATCCAGAGCTTCCAGGATGAGCGGCGAGATCCCCCGTCCTCAAAACTGGGTTGAACATCCGAGACGGGTCCAGCGGAAAGCGGGGTCAGTGCCTCGGCAAGATTGCGGTGGGTGTCGGTTTGTATGTTCATGACACATTGATCGGCCAATTCCGGCGCACATCGCGACCTAGAAGCCGCCCACGACGTACCAAATCGTCATTTGGCACCGTCTCAGTCCAATATCGAACACCTCTGGCATTCAAACCCTGTCCCGTACCCTGACGGTACAGCCTGCGCGCAAAACACGGTCGTTAATACGGCAGATCACCCTATATGAGCACGAGTTCAAATACGTAGCACAATGCCAGTCGTGAGCATTTGCACCCTACCAGCACTCACTTCAGGTTGCGACGCGCCAAGATGGATCAACAAGACGCTGTAAGTGAACAATAAATCCCGTTGAACTGTTGTTTACATTTGTGCTTCAGGCTTAGGTTCTAAATCACGAGGACACCCGATATCGCAAGCGGTACCAAATACAACGCAGACGAAAATTGACACCTGAGATACGCGGCCATATGGCTGGCGTTCTCCACTAATCAAGACCAAAGGGATTTACCTGACATACATGAAAAACAGCGAACGGGTCTTTCAATGGTTCCATGATGTTTGGGTTGATCACAATCTGGACCGTATTGAGCCTATGTTGCACCCCGATCTGGAGGTAAACGGCCCCCTGCATGGCGCTGTCGCCGTCGCCGAAGACTACCGCGAGGTTGTTGGTACGATTCGCAATATCATTCATGATCTCGATATCACGCTCACCCATGCGCTGGATGACGGTGACTACGCTGCGATACGGATGAGAGTGCTTGGCTACGGTCGCAGCGAGGATCATGCCTTGGACTACTCTGGTCAGCTGATCGTTCGTATGCAGGACGGCAGGATCCGTGAACTCCAGTCAAACTTTGACTATATGACAATGTTTGAGCAACTCGGTCAGTTACCACAAGACTGTCTGCCAATCTGTATGACTGGCGAGCGGTTAAACTGGACGGATGACGGATAGTGCCCTGCCGGTCGCACCATGATGTTTTTGTAATAGTCTCGTTTTCAGCCCTATAGCGCCGGCAGAGCACTGGTACAATGCGGGTAGAGTGGTACAACGTCAGCGTTCAGCCAGTGGTGCACGTATGACCGAGATTTCCACAGATCCCAAAGTCGCGCCTACGAGTGGTGGCAAATCTATGAACGATCTGCTGCGGGTCTTTGGCCGCATTGGTCTATTGTCCTTTGGCGGGCCCGCTGCGCAGATTGCCCTGATGCACAAAGAATTGGTCGAAGATCGTTCCTGGTTAAGTGAAACCGGGTTTCTGCGTGCTTTATCGTTTTGCATGATGCTGCCGGGGCCAGAGGCGATGCAGCTCGCAACCTATGCCGGCTGGCGCTTACGGGGTGGACTTGGCGGGTTGCTGGCGGGGCTATTGTTCGTCCTGCCCGGAGCCTTGGTCACTGGGGTATTGGTCTTTCTATATGTCAGCTTTGGTACGCAACCGATGGTCCAGTCAGCATTTCTAGGGATCAAAGCCGCGGTTGTAGCGATCGTCTTGCAAGCTTTGCAGCGTCTGGGAAAGAAGGCACTGCACGGGACTATTGATCTGGCGTTGGCAGCTTTCGGATTCATTGCGTTGTTCCTGTTTGGATTGCCGTTTCCGCTGGTGATCCTGATTGCCGGTATACTGGGAGCCCTTCGGGCACTGCCAACCGAAACCGGAACCACCGCGACTCCGGCAGTAGCGAAAGGCCGGTTCTGGCCAACGCTGTTGATTTGGGGATCACTGTGGCTGTTACCACTGGGGGCGCTCAGCATGTTCGGCCCACAGTTGTTGGCCGATATTGGCTGGTTCTTTGCCAAACTGGCAGTGGTCACCTTTGGTGGTGCCTATGCCGTGCTGGCCTATATGTCGCAAACTGTGGTTACGCAGTATCAATGGGTCGATACTGGCCAGATGATTGACGCGCTGGGATTGGCAGAGACCACGCCCGGTCCGCTGATCCTGGTGACGCAGTTTGTAGCCATGCTGGCGGGCGCATTTGCCTCGGGCATCTGGATGGCACTGGCAGCCGGGGTGGTTGCGCTCTGGGCGACCTTTCTGCCGTGCTTTCTATGGATCTTTCTGGCCGCTCCGCATGTGGAACGAATTGCCAGTCACCCAAGGCTGGGCGCTGCTCTGCGGGGGATTACTGCCGCGGTCGTTGGGGTGATCCTTAACCTGTCGGTCTGGTTTTTGCTGCATGTCCTCTTTCAGCAGATCTCGATAATGGAATTGCCCGGCATCACCCTGATGATGCCGGACATGGCCAGTCTTGACGTCAGCGCGGCTCTGCTGGTCTTGGCCGCACCGGTTGTGTCCTTGGTTTGCGGCGGTCGATTGGCGATTGTTCTGCCAATGATGGCGGCACTTGGCATGGCCATTTCGCAGGTGATCTGAGCCTAGGATTTACGGGATACAGATCACAACGCCGTCCTGCTAGTGTCAGAAATTATTTATGAATCTCTCACAAGCGGCCCTTTAGTTTCTGGTAAAAATCCGTATTCTAAAATCAAAGAGGCTTAAGGGTATCGGAATGTCCCGCGAAATTGATTATGGAAATCTGATGCATTCGGCCATGCGTGGCTTAATCCGCTCAGTTCTGGATGGGGTTGCGGAGCATGGGCTGCCCGGCAACCACCATTTCTTCATCACGTTTGACACCGCGCACCCGGATGCGGAACTGGCTGACTGGCTGTCAGATCGCTACCCCGGCGAGATGACCGTGGTTATGCAGCACTGGTTCGACAATCTTGATGTAGGAGAGGACGGCTTTGCCATCACTCTGAACTTTGGCGATTCACCAGAACCGCTGTATATTCCCTACGACGCCATCAAGACATTTGTTGATCCGTCCGTCGAATTTGGGCTGCGTTTTGAATCGCCAGAAGAAGACGGTGAAGCCGAAGAGATGATCGTCGAACTGGACGATGACGTCGAGATTGAGGTTGATGAAAACCCGGAAGACAAGAAACCGGCCGACGTTGTGTCGCTAGACAGTTTCCGGAAGTAATAGCTGGATAACACCCGCAATCGATCTATGCTGGATGCGCCGCATAATCTCATGTGGCGCATTTTTCATGCTCGGCGGTATCTATCTTCCAGACACCTTGGGGTCGCGCCACTCTTCTGCCAGAATTCAACCTTGTAATCCAGTTATTCTGGTTCGCAAATTCCACATGAGAAATGCTTCTTAACCTATTACAAATAAAATATTTAAAACGATAAGTCGCTACAATCAGTGACGCTCAAGAAAGGTCTTTAGTTCCTTACGCGGGAAGCCGTTTCGATGAGAGGAATATACTAGATCCAGACCGCCCTCTGCCAACGTCCGGTCGTATTGCTGCATCTCATAGTCACCGTTGGGACCTATGAACATGGAAAATACCGTGAGTGTATCCCCAACGATGCGGCCCCAGACATAGGGTTCCCCCTTCATCGGGTCCAGTTGCACGGTATGGCCAAAGACATTGCGTTTCATCGCCGCTGCAAAAATATCCGAACGTTCAGTTGCCTGAAATTCAACATTGTAAGATTTGGTTTTGCGCCGCCCGTCTTTCTTTAGTGAGGTTGTCGTCCACTGAACAAAGAAACTGTCTTCACTGTCTGAAATCGGGCCAATCTCGACGGTCGCATCTCGGTGTTCTTCGGTACCATCCGGATTTGGCACCACTAACGAACCTTCATAGTCGCCAAAGAAGGGGCGCACATCTGCTGCCATTGCCGGCCCGGTCAAACCCAATGCAACCATCAACATCAGTGCAGCAATACCCCCGATGCACAGGTGCGCGATCTGCGCAGAGTCTAGGCGTGGCAACATGGGGCGGTTGGTGAACACGGCGGATCCTCGATTTGGGGTCTGTCTCGGCTTAATCTAGCGGTCTTCTGGCCCGGCGCAATGGTTCATGCTGCAATGGGCTCTATACCTCGGGTCCGGATTGGCTATGCTGCGCGAAACTGCGCAATTGCCTCGTGGCCCTGCTCGGGGTAGACGGCATGCCGACGCATACAAACAGACATCATTGAGACGGAGAGAGACTTATGTCCGATACCCGCACCGAAACCGACAGCTTCGGTCCGCTTGAAGTCCCCGCCAACAAGTACTGGGGCGCTCAGACCCAGCGTTCGATCATGAACTTCCCCATTGGCTGGGAGAAACAGCCTGTCGCCATAGTGCGAGGGCTTGGCGTGATCAAACAGGCCTGTGCAATGGCAAACAAGGCCTCGGGCAAATTGGACACCAAGCTCGCAGATGCCATCATCCAGGCGGCGGGTGAGGTGATCGACGGCAAGTTTGATGATAATTTTCCGTTGGTGGTCTGGCAGACTGGCTCCGGCACGCAATCCAACATGAACTCTAATGAGGTTATCGCAAACCGTGCGATCGAAATCCTCGGCGGCACGATCGGATCTAAAGATCCGGTACACCCCAATGACCACTGTAATATGGGGCAGTCTTCCAATGACACGTTCCCGACCGCGATGCATATTGCTACCGCGATGTCGGTGCGCGATGTGCTGGTGCCCGGCCTGACCAAACTGGCCGAAGGGCTTGAGGCCAAGACAGAGGCCTTCAAGGATATCATCAAGATTGGCCGCACCCATACCCAAGATGCCACGCCCCTGACTCTCGGCCAGGAATTCGGCGGTTATGCACATCAGATCCGGCAAGGGTTGGCGCGGGTCGACGCAGCGATGCCTGGCATTTATGAACTGGCGCAAGGCGGCACCGCCGTTGGCACAGGCCTCAACACCCAAAACGGCTGGGGCGAAGAAGTGGCTGCCAATATGGCAGAAATCACCGGCCTGCCCTTTGTGACTGCACCGAACAAATTCGAAGCGCTGGCAGCCCATGATGCAATGGTATTCCTGTCAGGCGCGCTCGCAACCATTGCCGGAAGCTGCTACAAAATTGCCAATGACATCCGCTTTCTTGGTTCTGGCCCACGCTCCGGTCTGGGCGAACTGATCTTGCCTGAGAACGAGCCCGGTTCGTCCATTATGCCCGGCAAGGTGAACCCTACTCAGGCCGAGGCGCTGACGCAGGTCGCAGCACATGTGATGGGCAACAATGCAGCCATTACATTTGCAGGCTCCCAGGGGCATTTTGAGTTGAACGTCTACAATCCGATGATGTCGTACAACCTGTTGCAATCGATCCAGCTGCTGGGCGACGCGGCGGACAGCTTTACCGAGCGGATGCTAAAGGGCATCGAGGCCAATGAACCCCGCATTGAGAAGCTGATGAAAGAGTCGCTGATGCTGGTCACAGCGCTTGCGCCGACCATCGGCTATGACAATGCAACCAAGGTCGCCAAGACTGCGCATAAGAATGGCACAACACTGAAGGAAGAGGCCATTGCGCTTGGTTTCGTGGATGAAGCAACTTTTGATGCCGTGGTCCGTCCCGAAGACATGATCGGGCCAAAAGGCTGATGGCGGAGCCGGTCAATCTGAACCGGTACAGAAAAAACAAAGCGCTGGCCGAGAAAAAGGCCCGCGCTGACCAGAACTCTGTAGCCTTCGGCCGAACCAAGGCCGAAAAAGAACTGGACAAGGCCCGTAATGCACAGGATGTGAAACGGTTGGACGATCACAAACGCGACGATGAATAGCCGCCCCGAGAAACATTCTTTGACGCTACGTGGGCACCGCACATCGGTGTCGCTGGAGGACGAATTCTGGCAGGCCTTCCGCGAAATCGCAGCAGAAGATGGGCGTGCGATCAATGATTTGGCTGCTGAAATCGATGAAACACGCGGCGTGGATTGTGGTCTAGCGTCAGCCATCCGCCTGCATGTTTTGCGTCGGCTAAGAGCGCAACTTGTCGAATTGAACGACAAGCAATATTCCACCTAATTATAGGTCGGAATATCGTTAGAGATCGGCTTTCGTTAGAGATCGTTTGGGTCAAAATTCTATTTAAGACACATCAATTAATCAAAAGCGGATCTCATATGAAACCGCTGGCTCTTATTGCAGCACTGGCCTTAGTTTCTGCCTGTTCAGATACAATAAGCTATCCATCTCAGCTTGAGAAACAGGCCAACGCGGCGAACACGGTCTCTGCTACTCCGGTAAATGAAATCAGGCTCATATCGGCGACAACTGTTAACGGAGGAAACTTCACTTCGCTTCCGCCCATCAAGACGGCCGTTGCGAAGGTTACAGCCTTCCACCCTGCTCCTGCCGTTGCACAAGCGCAGCAAAAATTGCGAATTGAAGCCGCCAATGTCGGGGCCTACACTGTCATCGGCATCAACATTACCGGTGTCCAAGTCTGCCCGACGAGCTGGGGCTGCCGTCATGCAACAGGCACGCCGGTGAAATTTACCAACTAACGCTCTCTTTCTGGCTGCGCGTCGCTCTCAAGGGGTGTCAGACGCAGCCAGATACCGTTTTTCGACCGAACGGTGAGATGTGCGACTGGTACGGGTTCTTTGCCAGACACTGGCGTCACCCGATAGCGGCGCAGGATCATAGACAAGATCAGCGGCCCTTCGATCATCGCAAACCCTGCACCGGTACAGACCCGTGGTCCGGCAGAGAACGGAATATAAGCGTCTCTCTGACAGGTCTTGCCGTTCTCCGTTTGCCAGCGCCCCGGATCAAACCCATCGGGATTATCCCAGAGCCGCGTGTGGCGATGCAGATGCCAAGGACTGAGGACAACTTGCGCGCCTTCTGGCAAAATGCGATCCCGAAACTGCTGCGGACAGGTGGTTTCCCGCACCATCATCGGAACCGGTGGATACAGCCTGAGGGCCTCACGGAAAACATCTCGGCTGACCCTCAGCTTACTGACGTTTGCAAAGCTGTCCAAAGACAGCCCAGAGGCCTCTTTGGCGATCTGATCCTGCCAGTTCGGTGCAAGCGCCACCAAATAAAGCGCCCAAGCCAGAGCGGAAGCGCTGGTTTCATGTCCGGCCAGAAAGAAGATCGCCACCTGATCGACCATATCATCGGTCGAAAAAACCTCTCCGGTTTCAGGATCCGTGGTCGTCATAATTTTGGTCGCCAAATCATCGGGTGCCAGCCCCGCATCAATGGCTTGCATACGTCGTTGCGTTAGGTCGGTGATCAGGGCCCGGATCCGGGCCGCGTTTTGGCGTGTGGCAGGCCGATGAAAGCGCGGTACCCATCGCGGTAACGGCACAAAGGCAGCAAGGTTCAGGATTGGCTGGCTTTGCTGATAAGCGCGAAACCGGTCAAAGACCTCCTGTGCCACATGATGCTCTATCGGGATCGAAAACAGCGTACGAAAAATAACATCAGCTGCGGCGTGAGAGGTTTCGGCTTCAATCTCGATTGGTTGATCTGGCATCCCCGCCAACTGCCCGGATAGCCTCGTGATAGCGGCCTCAGCAGCGGCGTACATGGCTGGGTAGACCTGACGTAGCCGGCCGCCCTCAAATGCCGGATCAATAATCCGACGCTGGCGTTTCCAGATCTCGCCGTTGGTAAGGAAAACAGAGTTCCCCAAAAGCGGCCGGAGCCCCTCACTAATGCGGTTGGACTTGGGAAACGCATCCGGTTGCTGCTTAAGTACCGTGTCAACAAGATCAGGTTGGTTCACCAGATACGAGCGAAAGAAGGGCGTGCGAAACTCCGCCATCCAGGCGCGGTAGAGTTTCGCCGGTTGTGCCGACAGCAAATCGGCACGAAACAGCCGCAAGTAACGCCATAGCGAGACTTTTGCGGACCGGGCTGCAGGCTTGGGCGGGATCACCTGCTTAGCAATGGGTCCGGCATCGGTGCCTGTTCGGGCCACCTTAGCTGCCACCGCTTCATTTGAAACGTCTTCCATCAATCACCGACCGAAGTGTATTTGGAAGCCGTCACGTCGATCCGTGAGCGTGACGGTTTACGATTGCGATAGCGACTTTCTAATGTGTGCGGGCCCGCCGTAATCTGAAAGTAATCATACTCCCCCGGCTGATCAAAAGCGCAGAGATATTGGAAATGCAGTCGGAAAAACCGCCAGCGCAGAGCGGCCCATCGGGCAGGGCTGAGGGTCTGTGTGAAAGCAGCTGAGACAACCAGAGGCCAGCGTTTTTCAGACGGAGACACACCGCTAACTGCCACCGGATCGCAAAGCGCAAAGGCGCAACCATCCCCCGGCGCCGTCACATCCACCCAACACAGATCTCCTCGCCCGGCAAGATCGCGTAGATCGCGCCGTAGGCGATGCGCTTCGGGTAAGAAAGAAACCATTGGCACGACTTGTCCAAGGCTTAGAAAACCCAAAGAGGCATGGCGCACGCCCAGCCCGGTTTTCTGGACATCAGCAAGCACGCTGACGCCGACATGCGCACCCGAGGAATGACCAACGACCAACACCTCATCATAGGCAGGATCGCCAAGCACGGTAGCGATCTCACCTGCGAATAGTGCAATGCGTTGTTCCAGCTCAGGCGCATAGGCCCCCCGCAGAGCCGCCGAATGAGCATAGTCATGCATAAGGTAATATGCAAAAAGGCGACCATCCTGCTGCCGGAACCAGCGCATCAGCGCCGCAGCCGCAAAAAGCCCCGCTCCCCAGAACAGGAATGCCGTTGCGGCATCTACCATGTCCGATGTAAAACCAAGCTGGTTAACTCCCGCCTGCCCAATCTGCGCTATCAACAGCGCCACGACAAATGCCAGAACCGCCTGAAGCAAAAGCATGCCGACCGGGTAAAGCGCAGCAATCACCGGGCCTTTGCGCAACCACATCAATCGCCGCAATGTCCCGGTCGAGATATAGATCCATGCCGTGCGGACCATTTGCCAATAGGTCTGGGCAATGGTCGGGGCCATACTGCCCTGCACGATATCGGACCAGACCAACACCTCGACATCGCTCCTGGTCTCATGACCATCAATCTGGGCAGTGACCTGCCAGCCAAAACCTAGTGCGCCATCACTGGTCTTATCCCTACCCGACCGCGGCGAGAGGGCGAGCTCATAACCGGAAATCCTCGCCTGTTCAGCGCCTTCCGTTCGATATAATTCGCGGTAACGACGCGGCGGCATCGGGTCATAGCCCGGAATATAGAACACTTTGCGTCGGCGCACCAAAGGACCCTGCCCGTCGCCTTGTGGCGTTCGGCCTGCGCTCATCCCGCTCTCCGGTGCTGTGGAAGTCTTCTTGATACGCTCTTGCACGGACTGCACGACCCGTTCTGCCTGTTTATATTATGAACAGCTTAGCCGCGCGGTTGCAAAAGCGTAAGCCCCGCCGGAACATATACCGGGCGGGGCTTTAGTGGGTGATTGCGATCTGGCCAGCCACCACGACAGGCGTTGGCCAAACAAACTGATCAGCCAAGAGTGGCCAGCGCCGGGAACGTCTCCAAGAGCCAGAAAGAGAATTCAGAAAACAAGCCGGTGACCAGCATGAAACCGACAAAGATCAGCAGTCCGCCCATAAATTTCTCGATAATTCCCATGTAGGGTTTAATCCGGTTCATCAGCACCATGGAGCGCGTGAGGAAGACTGCGGCCAACAGGAAGGGAACCCCCAGGCCAAGCGCATAGATCCCCAACAAAAGCGTGCCGCGCGCTACCGAAGCCTCGGTTGCTGCCAGCGACAGGATGGCGCCAAGCTGCGGGCCAATGCAGGGTGTCCAGCCAAACGCAAAGGCCAGCCCCAACACATAGGCCCCAATCGCCGAGCCACCAGATTGATCGGTATCCATCCGTGCCTCGCGGTCCAGCAGCGGGATGCGAAACACCGATAAGAAATGCAGGCCAAAGATAATGACAACAACACCTGAAACCTGCGCAAAAAGTTCCTGATTTTGCAGAACAAAAGCGCCGAACGCAGAGGCCGTGAACCCTAGTAGCAGAAACACCGTGGACAGGCCCATTACAAAGAACAGCGCGGCAATAATAGCCTTTCGCCGTGCCTGCGCGGTGTCTTGAATTTCGCCAATGGAAACGCCGCTCATATAGGCCAAATAGGGTGGCACGATGGGCAGCACACAGGGTGACAGAAAGCTGACCAATCCAGCCATCAGTGCCACCAGCATGGCAGGGATCAGCCCTGCGTCGATGATTTCAATACCAAACATGCCTAACCCTTAGACCAGGCTTTTAGAAAGGTCACGGGGGGCATCAGTCACAACCTTGTGGACAGGATGAAACAAGCGGATTATCTGCAAGTCATGAATGACACGAACGAGACACTAGACGCCATCGGGCTGCTCTGCCCACTCCCCGTGCTGAAGGCACGTAAACGACTGAAACCATTGACCTCTGGCATGGTATTGGAAGTACACGCAGATGACCCGGCAGCGGTAGTGGATATCCCGCATTTCTGCCACGAGGCAGGTCATGAACTTCTCGAGATCCAAAACCTACCGATGCATCAGATCTATTTGATCCGCAAGGGTGGTTAGGGGAACCGATAGACAGGTTGTCTATGATCTAGTTCCGGCGCACTTAAGGCAGCGGGTTAGGCAGCCCCTCTGGCAGAGCCTTAGTGTCCTGACTGAAGATATTGATCCAGACACCGTCTTCACGTCGCCAAATTGAGCTGACGTACATTGCTGACTCTTCGCTTACATCCTTGTTCTGATCTGCCTTATTCTGGTCGACCGGTCGACTTATGCGCCGATACGTCGCGCGATAGGCCAGTAACGCGCAGTCGGGTCCCAATGACAGAACCCTTGCCTGCTCAATAGCGAATTGGGCAATTGAAGGTCCCTGCTCCAGCTGATCTGTGTGATCATCACGCCCAGCGAACCCACTAGGATAGACGCCTAGAAAGTCCGTGTGCAGGGCGGCACAATCTGCGGCGACATCTCCCTGTTGCAATGCCCTCCAGACTGCTGTTTCCGCAGCCAGCAACTCTTGTAGTAGTTGGTCTGTTTGGAAACGATCCGACTGCATACCTGCCCTCTGAGGTCCTGTACTGCCACACATGAAAAAGGCGGGCTATGCGCCCGCCTTTTCAAGAATTACCGATCAGCTGCCAACCGACCACCAACCACGCCGCTTAGGCTTTGGCGGGCTCACCGGTTCGGGTTCTGCTACCGCAAGTGCAGGTTCCGGCGTTCTTTCGGCCTCTTCCACGACGACGTCTACTGTCGCTTCATCAGCAGGTTGCTCCGCAGCAGTCTCAGCCGGAGCCTCGACCTGATCAACGGCTATGTCCCTGGCTGTTGCCTCGTCCGCCTTGATCTCCTCAGCCTTAACAGGTTCAGGGTCTTTTACCGGCTCTGCAGGCGCTTCATCAGCAGACACCTGCACGGAAATCTCCGGCTCAAGTTGTTCCTTCTCAGACACGGCTTCTACAACTTTGGCCTCTTCCGGAACGGCTTCGCCATTGAACGGCGTTACCAGATCTGATGCGACCTCGGCTGGTGCCTCTGCGGACGTCTCAGCTGCAACCTCCGTTGCTGGAGTATCGGCCGCAGGCTCTGCATGCGCATCGGGTGTCGCCGATATGGTGTCGGCATCCGCCGCTACGACATCATCCGTCTTCTTCTTGCGACTGCGCGACCGCGAGCGTGTGCGCGTGCGTTTCTTCACCTCGCCTTCGCCCTCCGGAGTGGACTCTTTGCCATCCGCGTCATCCGCTTTGGCGCCTTCAGCTTCGGTAGCCTCGCCTTCAGCCGCGTCAGCGGCCTGCTGATCGTCAGCTGTTGCATCCGCCTGCGCGTCGCCATTTGTGTCTTCACCCTCGCCACCGGAGGACTTCCGCCGCCGCCGACGACGACGTTTACGCTTGGGCTTGTTGTCACCCTCGCCATCCTCAGCTGCCGACTGCGCCTCTGCAGTATCGGCATCGTTGGTGTCAGCCTCAGCCTCATCAAGGTCTTCGTTGGCCTCTTCCGCATCGACCTGGTCCATGATCGAGGTGTCGACAGAAACAACCGGGGCTACAGCGACAGGCACCACACGAGATGCAGTCTTGAATTTTTCAAGCGAGAAGTCAGGGCTCACCAGATGCGGGTCACCCTCGATCCGCACCGAAAGACCATAGCGAGTTTCGATCTGGGCGATATGTTCGCGTTTCTGGTTCATCAGATAGTTCGCAATGCCAACGGGACAGCGAACCAGCACCTCACGGGAGCGACGGCGGGTGCCCTCCTCCTCGATCTGACGCAGAATAGACAGCGCCAGTGAGTCATCCGAACGAATAAGACCTGTACCGTGACAATGCGGGCAAGGCGCTGTTGTCGCCTCAATCATCCCCGGACGCAGGCGCTGTCGCGACATCTCCATCAGGCCGAAACCAGAGATACGGCCCACCTGAATGCGCGCGCGATCGGTCTTCAGCTTGTCCTTCATCCGTTTTTCGACGGCGGCGTTATTCTTGCGCTCGTCCATGTCGATGAAGTCGATGACGATGAGACCGGCAAGGTCACGCAGACGCAACTGGCGCGCCACTTCTTCGGCGGCCTCAAGGTTGGTCTTAAGTGCGGTTTCTTCGATCGAGCCTTCTTTGGTAGCCCGACCAGAGTTCACATCGATAGCGACCAGCGCTTCGGTCACACCAATCACGATGTAACCACCGGATTTCAACTGTACCGTCGGGTTGAACATCGCACCCAGGTAGCTTTCGACCTGGAAGCGAGCAAACAGCGGCAGTTGATCCTGATAGTTTTTCACGTTTTTAGCGTGGGACGGCATGATCATTTTCATGAAGTCCTTGGCGATACGATAACCGCGTTCGCCTTCTACCAGCACCTCATCAATCTCGCGGCTGTAAAGATCGCGGATCGACCGTTTGATCAGATCGCCTTCTTCATAAATCTTCGCAGGCGCGATAGATTTCAGCGTCAGCTCGCGGATTTGTTCCCAGAGGCGCTGCAGGTATTCATAGTCACGCTTGATCTCGGATTTGGTACGTTTGGCCCCAGCCGTACGGACAATCAGGCCCGCGCCGGTTGGCACGTCCAGTTCGACAGCGATGTCCTTAAGTTTTTTACGGTCGGCAGCATTGGTAATTTTGCGGGAGATGCCACCACCACGCGCAGTGTTGGGCATCAGCACACAATAGCGGCCAGCCAGAGACAGATAGGTGGTCAGCGCGGCACCCTTGTTGCCGCGCTCTTCTTTCACGACCTGCACCAGCAGGACCTGACGTACTTTGATAACTTCCTGAATCTTGTAGCGACGTGGGCGCGGTTTGCGCACTGGACGGATATCTTCGCTGTCGTCTTCATCTGCGACAGACTCGATGTTTTCATCCTTAGAAGTTGCATCAGCCCCGGCATCGGCTTCGGCGCTGTCATCATCCGTATCAACTTCGGATGCATCTTCTGCTGTTGCATCTTCGGCTTTTACATCCTGAGCGTCGCCCGCATCCTGTGCTTCAGCAGTATCAGCGGTGGCGTCTTCAGTGGTTTCCGCAGCCTCAACAGGTGCCTGTTCTTCTGGCGCCTCGGGGACGTCGGATACAGCCTCATCAGCCACCGGTTCAGCGCTGGATGTCTGGGCATCTGTTGTCTGGGCATCTTCTGCAACGACTGTCTCGGAAGCGTCAGCCGTATTGGTTTCGACTGCAGGAGTCTCATCCGTCAGGTCGATAGTTTCCATACCAGCGATATCAGCGCCCGTGCCAGTCGCCTCAGGGCTGACGTCCTTTGTTTCGACGACATCAGCAGATTTTACATCCGCAGCCTTGGTACGGCTGCGACGCGAACGTTGTTGGCGCTTAGGCTTGGCATCTTCCTCATCATCGCGTGCGCGCTGTGCTTCAGCATAGGCACGTTCTTCCTCCATCAACGCCTCACGGTCGGCGACAGGGATCTGATAATAGTCGGGGTGGATTTCCGAAAATGCGAGGAAGCCATGGCGATTGCCGCCATAGTCCACAAAAGCTGCCTGCAGCGATGGTTCGACGCGGGTTACTTTTGCGAGATATATATTGCCGGCAAGCTGGCGTTTGTTTTCGGATTCAAAGTCAAATTCCTCAACCTTGTTTCCATCGACCACCACAACGCGGGTCTCTTCCGCGTGGGTGGCATCAATAAGCATCTTCTTAGCCATGTTTCCTTGGTGCACCTACCGCGCACGCGCGCATCTGGCCCGTTACCGGGCGGACGTGAACGATCGGGGTGGTGTCTTGTCTGGGCGATGTCTTGTGGCGTGCGATTGGACCATGCAGTACAGCGGTTAGCCCCGGAACATCTGTCCGGCCCTCCTGCCTGTCTGCTGTTCTCACTCGCGCGCGTCATCGCGTTTCTTCTCCGACAGGTGGGAATATCCGCGCCCTGCCCTGATTATATCCCTGCTGAAATTTGTCAGTCAGGTGTTAAACTGCCTCGAAATACTGCGAGGCAAATCGGTCTGACTTTGCTTTCTCGGATCTTGCCGGACAAAAACAAAGGCAGCGAATCTCATCAAGAGAGGGTAAGATCACTGTGGTCTTATCCCCATCTAGGCAGCATAAGACCTGTGGATAGGTAATGACAATGGTCATTCGTCACACCTGCGATCTATTTACTATCCTGTTGGTTCCTAGGCCAAAAACCATGAACATTCGGTTAGCAAAACAACAAAGGCCGCACCCGTGAGGATGCGACCCTTTCTTGGTTAACCTGCTGGCCTGTTGTCAGGACAAATAGTCGGAACGTTGCAGGCCGTATTTTGCCATCTTTTCATTCAGCGTCCGACGCGGCAGGCATAGCTCATCCATAACGCTGGCGATGGAGCCCTTGTGCCGTCGCATGGTGTTGTCGATCAGCATCCGCTCGAAAGCTTCAACATATTCCTTCAGCGGTTTGCCTTCGGTGGTCATCACCGGCTGCATGTCCTCGTGATCAGACATCAGCAGCGAAGCAATAGTTCCAGAGCCGCGACGCGACTGCAGAACTGCCCGTTCGGCAATGTTGATCAATTGACGAACATTGCCTGGCCATGGAGCCTGAAGCAGCTGAGCTGCCTCCTGCGCGCTGACCTGAGGTGCGGCGCAGCCGTACTCCTCGGAGAACTGCTCGGACAGGCGAGTAAACAGCGTCAGGATGTCCTCACCGCGCTGGCGCAGCGGCGGAACTGTGATGCGCAAAGCAGCCAAACGATAGAACAGATCCGGACGCAACGCATCTTCGCAGGTTTTGCCCGCTTCTTGCAAGTTTGAGATTGCAACAATACGGGTTTCACCGGGAATACCCTGTTCGTTGATGACGCTCAGGAGTTTGGCTTGTAGCGTCTCGCTCAGTGCTTCCACATCTTCCAGCACCAGCGTGCCACCACGCGCCTCTTCGATTGCGGGCAGCGAGCTGTCTTCCGGCTGCATTGGTCCAAAAAGCCGCTTGGTCAGAGTTTCCTCCTCCAGCGCAGCACAGGATACCAAAACGAACTTCTTACCGGCGCGGCTACCTACGGCGTGCAGCGCATGAGCGACCAGCGTCTTACCTGTGCCGGTCTCACCGTCGATCAGCACATGGCCATCGGCCTGCCCGAGGTCAAGAATATCCTCACGTAGGCGTTCCATTACCGGGCTGGAGCCGATGAGTTTCTTCATGATGGTGCTGCCATCGGATAGCTCACGTCGCAAAACCCGATTGTCGAGCGTCAGGCGTCGTGCTCCGGTAGCGCGCTTGGCCAATTCTGACATGCGATCGGGATTGAAGGGTTTTTCCAGAAAGTCGAACGCCCCAACCCGCATCGCTTCAACCGCCATCGGCACATCGCCATGGCCGGTGATCATGATCACCGGTAGCGCGGAATCGCTGCCCATAAGTTTCTTGAGGAACTGCATCCCATCCATGCCCGGCATTTTGATATCCGAGATGACGATGCCGGGATATTCTGCTCCCAACACCTTCAACGCATCTTCTGCGCTGGCAAAGGTTTCCGTGTCATAGCCAGACAGCGCCAGCCATTGGCTGATCGACTGTCGCATATCCTGTTCATCATCGACGATCGCGATTTTCATGGCCTGTGCCATTCGCGTGCCCTCCATCCAGTGATACCGCGCTATTCTGCGGCCTCCATACCGTCCACAAGGATCGGCAATTGCATTTCAAATACGGCGCCACCGCTTTGTCCGTTTCGAGCGGTTAACCGTCCGCCTAGGTCGTTCACGATACCGGAGGAGATGGCAAGACCCAACCCAACGCCGTCTCCCGGCTGCTTGGTGGTGTAAAAGGGTTCAAAGAGGCTGCCGAACTCCTTGATCCCGACACCGTTGTCGCGCACTGACAGGGTCGCCGTTTCTCCTGCTGCCAGCAGGATTTCCACTTCAGGGTCTGCGACCGACTTTGTAGCGTCTAATGCGTTTCGCAACAGGTTCACCATAACCTGTTCAATTCGCATCCGATCCCCCATCACATAGACAGGTTGTTCGGGTAGAATTCGGGCGATCTTCACATGCCGTTGGCGCAGTTGTGGTTCCATCATTGAGAGCGACGAGGCCAGCGCATCGCCCATATTTACCGGGCTGAACGCGTCACCGCCCTTGCGCGCATAAGATTTGAGCTGGCGGGTAATTGCTCCCATGCGTTCGATCAGATCATCGATCCGCCCGAAGGATGCCAACGCCTCCTCAGGACGATTGCGATTAAGCAATAACCGTGCACCGGCGAGGTACGTTTTCATCGCCGCGAGCGGCTGGTTCAACTCGTGACTTACGGCGGCTGACATCTCACCCAGAGCTGCCAGTTTCGAGCTTTGCGCAAGGCTCTGTTCAGCGACGGCAAGGTTCTCCTGCATCCGCTCCCGCTCGGCAATTTCCCGCTGTAGCCTAACGTTCAATACGCGAAGCTCTGCCGACTCACGCTGGAACAACGCCATGCGCAGCGCTGTTCGGCGGCTCAATGCATAGAACGCGAGCGCCAGAAGAATGGCGAATCCCATGATCTCTAACGCCAATACCGTGTTTACCCTCTCCCGGATCGACGCATAGGTGGTGAAGGAGGTCAGCCGCCAGCCCTGGAACGGAATGCGGGATTCCAATCGCATCACCGCCTCGCCCTGAAGATAGGCATCTGCGGGCAGCGCCGTCCAATCGGCCGTGGCGCGGATCGCGCGCTGTATAGCGCCTTCCGGTGTTTGCAATTGCAACGCGTCATCTTCCGACAGGCCGCGCCAGCGGGATTCCGTGGCCAATATAATCGTACCGGTGCTATCGCTGACCATCACAGCATCAGATATGCCAGCCCAAGCGCGCTCAAATTTCTGTAGATCGACCTCGACCACGATCACACCAAGAATACCAGAAGTATCAACGATACGCCGTGAATAGGTGAAACGATAGCTGCCGACCTCTCGCCTCAGGGCGGAAAACACTGTGGTTTTAGACCGCAAGGCATCTACAAAATAGGCCGCATTGCGATGGGTTTCCCCCAGTCTGTTGCGATCCGTGGCCGCGACAGTGCGCCCGTCCTGCGCCATCAACATGATGGAGGCAGCACCGATTTCCTCGACGAAGGATATCAGTCGCTGAGTAGAGAGCGAAAAGTCATTGGATTGCAGCGCTGAAATCAATGCCTGATCCCGCGCCAGCAATTGCGGCACGATGGCGTGGCGTCCAAGCTCGCTCACAAGATTTCCAGAATAGAGTGCCAATCGCAGCTCAGCGCGGTTGCGCGTACTTTCGGTAAAGCGATCAGTTAGGGAGCGGTTGGTCATCCAAACAGTCACCGCCGCGACCGACATCAGCACCAACAACGCAAGGCGCACCCGCCACGACGTTGTGCGGGAACGCGGTCTTTCGGAAACTATGGGTGCGTCACGCGTGGCAGTCATAGGAAAACCTAACGCATGCCGTCACGCCTTCACAAGTCACGCCGCAGTGACAAGCCCGGCAAGTGCGCGAAACACTGCCACACCGTCGGTACCACCATGGCCCGCGTCAGCCGCGCGTTCAGGGTGGGGCATCATGCCCAGAACCCGACGGTTTTCAGACAGGATACCTGCGATATCCGCAACCGAACCATTGGGGTTATCCACATAGCGGAAGGCCACGCGATCCTGATCCTGCAGCGCTGCGACGGTATCAGCATCAGCGTAGTAGTTGCCATCGTGATGCGCGATCGGCACGCCGATCACATCGCCAGCAGTATAGGCCTCGGTAAAGACGCTGTCTGCTGTGGCAACTTGAAGGTCAACAGTGCGGCAGATGTATTTCAGGCCCGCATTGCGTAAAAGCGCACCTGGCAAAACACCGGTTTCCGTCAGGATCTGAAATCCGTTGCATACTCCGATGGCATAACCGCCACGATACGCATGATCCACAACCGCCTGACAGATCGGAGATTGCGCTGCAATTGCGCCGCAACGCAGGTAATCGCCATAGGAAAAGCCACCAGGGACGCCAACAATATCGATGCCGTCAGGCAACGCACTGTCCTTGTGCCAGACCATAGAAACGTCACAGCCCGCTTGCTCGAACGCTACGGCGAGATCTCGGTCACAATTGGAGCCGGGGAAGACTACAACAGCCGCCTTCATCCCTGCATCTCGATGCTGTAGGATTCGATCACAGTGTTGGCCAACAGCTTTTCACACATCGCGGTGACATCGGCTTCGGTCGCATCATTGGCCAGATCGAGATCGATCACCTTGCCCTGACGCACGCCGTCTACCTTGTCAAAACCCATAGCGCCAAGAGCATGGCGCACGGCCTCGCCCTGTGGATCCAGAACCCCGTTCTTCAGCATTACATGCACGCGTGCCTTCATCGCATCTTCCCTCAGGTTTCGATGGCAAAGCCCGGATTAGGGACTTCTTCTTTGAACAATCAAAATCCCGCCCCGATGTGGCCAGGGCGGGACCGGTGGATCAGATCAATTCACCAGCGTTGGCTTGCCGCCGGCTGGTGGATTATTCGGCATGAGGCCCAGACGCCGTGCCACTTCCGTATAGGCATCGGTCAGACTGCCAAGATCGCGGCGGAACACATCTTTATCGAGCTTCTGGCCAGTTTTCATGTCCCAGAGACGGCAGCTGTCAGGGCTGATCTCATCAGCAATCACAAGGCGCTGAAAATCTCCATCATAGACCCGGCCGATTTCGATTTTGAAATCCACCAGTTTAATGCCGACCGCTAGCATAACGCCCGAAAGGAAGTCATTTACGCGCAGAGCCAGGCTCAGAATGTCATCCATATCTTGCTGGGTGGCCCAACCAAAGGCCGCGATATGCTCTTCGGTGACCAAAGGATCCCCGAGTGCATCATCCTTATAGCAATATTCGACGATCGGACGTGGCAGCTGCGTCCCCTCATCAATGCCAAGACGTTTGGAGATCGATCCGGCCGCGTAGTTGCGTACGATAATTTCAAGCGGAATGATCTCGCAGCTGCGAACCAGTTGTTCGCGCATATTGAGCCGTTTGAGAAAGTGCGTCGGTACGCCGATCTGGCCCAAGCCCTGCATAAAGAACTCGCTCAGCAGGTTGTTGAGCACGCCCTTACCTTCGATGATGTCACGCTTTTCGGCGTTAAAGGCGGTGGCGTCATCCTTGAAATACTGAACGATTGTGCCCGGCTCGGGACCTTCATACAGTGTCTTCGCCTTGCCTTCGTAAATCTTCTTGCGACGTGCCATGCGCAGCCTTTCGGGAAAAAAGCGGGAATCTCATGCCCGGGAACTGCCGCCCTCATAAGGCAAGGGGCGCTTTGCCGCAAGCTTGGTCCCTGTCCCGCATGTATCTACACGGCGCAGACGATAATCGGCGAATGAAATTGCCTGCGATCGGATCAGACGCTGCAGTAAGTGATGACTGTTGATCATCAATCAATCGCCCAGCTCACCTCTTGTTGGTGCAGTAAATCGTTCACATATCCTACTGACGTACAACGATTGTAGAGATGAAGGAGGATCCATGTCCACATTCGACGACCGCGAAAATGCCTTTGAGGCTAAATTTGCCCACGATGAAGAGATGCAATTCAAAGCACAGGCGCGCTGCAACAAGATGTTGGGGCTCTGGGCTGCTGGCCTTCTGGGTAAAACAGGAGCTGACGCCGATGCCTATGCGCTCGAAGTGATCAAAGCAGATTTTGAGGAAGCCGGTTTTGAGGATGTTCTACGCAAGGTTAGCGGCGATCTAAAAGGGCGCGCAAGCCCCGACGAGGTACGTGACAAACGTGCTGCCCTGCTACCTGAAGCTAAGGCAGATATCTTGAATGACAAAGCCTGAATTTGCGGCGTTTTGGCGTAAAAATTACTGATATATCAAATGCATTAACCCGGTGACAATTCATCGTGCTTAGGATCCGCAGATGGCGAAACGCCGTAAGCAACAAGGATCCTGATGCCCAAGTACCCGTCCATTGTCAGCCGCGCACCAACGCGGGCTGCCGCGCGCAGCCTGCGTCTGGCAGTGCCTGTGGCCGTTATGATCGGCTGTATCGCGTTGTTGCAGGCACATGTGCCTTTGCCGGATGTGCAGGAGTTGCGCGAGATATTAAGCACCCTGTCGCCCTGGCAATGGGGCGGATCTCTGCTCGCAACTTGCATCAGCTTCGGGGCTCTTGGTCGCTATGACACTGTCGCGCACCGTCATCTCAGAACCGGGTTAGACGGCCCCAAAGCGCGGCGCGCTGGTATCGTCGCGATAGCACTGTCACAGACCTTGGGTTTTGGTCTGGTGACCGGGGCATTCGCACGTTGGCGCATGCTGAAAGGCCTGCGGCCGTTACGCGCTGCACAGCTCACGGGTATGGTCGCCGTTACATTCCTGATTGCTTTGGCCGGAATATGCGGCGCGGCCCTGATGATCAGCCCGGCTCCTGTGTCGAACATCTGGCTTGGTGGTGCTATACTATCAGCGACACTGCTCATGATAGGCACGATGGCTATTGTTCCGCTTGTTCGGATTGGTCGTATGACCCTGCGGTGGCCATCAGTGACAGCAATCACTGCACTCGGATTTTGGGCTCTGATCGATGTGATCGCAGCCGGCACTGCGCTCTGGTTGTTGCTGCCTGAAAGCGTGGACCTATCGTTGGCAGCACTCCTACCTGCCTATTTTCTGGCGCTTGGCGTAGCCATACTCTCTTCAGCCCCCGGCGGCGCCGGCGCGTTTGAGCTTGCTCTTTGTGCAATGCTGCCCGCGCAAATTACCACAGAGGTTATCGCCGCGATCGTGGCCTTCAGACTTGTCTATTACATTCTGCCAGCCATCGTCGCCGGGCTTTGCCTTGCCTGGCCCACTCTCGCTTGGTTGGCAGTTGGCGGCACAGATGCCACCAGCGCCGCGGCCACAGATCCGGAGGCCTTGCAGGGCAGCGCCATGCGACCAGCCTCGCACTTGCCACAGAACCGCCCAACGGCAGAAAGTGCCGTCATCCAACAAAATGGTGGACACATTCACGCCTTTGGCTTGAACCAAGTCGCACTTCTCGACAGTCCTCAGGCATCGATTGCGTTGTTTGGCACCGTCAGTGGCCACTTGACCGAAGCACTTCCAGGGCTGAAATCCCATGCTAGACTGCGCAATGCTGTCGCCTGCCTGTATAAATGCAGCGCCCGAGACGCTGTAGATTGCCGCCGTGCGCGTTGGCGGGTTCTGCGGATCGCGCAAGAGGCTGTGCTGTGCCCTATCTCGTTTAACGAAACAGGTTCCAACCGCCGTCAGCTACGTCGAAAATTAAGGCAGGCTGAGAAGGCCTGCGTTCGCGTCCTCGCGGCAGATCAGTCTGCCGATCAAGATGTCTTGACCGAAAAAATGGCCCAGGTCGATGCCGCCTGGCAATCTGCTCACGGCGGTGCAAAGGGCACGACCATGGGACGATTTCAGCCAGAATATCTGGCTCAGCAACGGGTATTCATTGCGTGGCACGACAATCGTATGGTCGGGTTTGTCAGTTTTCATGCGACCCCCAAGGAATGGTGTCTCGATCTGATCCGACTGCTGTCAGATGCTCCTGATGGTACCAGCCACGCGCTGATCCGCGCTGCATTGTCCGACGCCGCCGAAGCAGCTGTGCCTCGCTTGTCGTTGGCGGCTGTGCCTGATCATCGTTTTGCCAAACGCCTGGATCCCGGACTACGCCGGTTCAAGACCGCGTTCGCACCCAAGTGGGAAGACCGCTATGTCGCCGCCCCGTCGTTCTTGCAGATGGCGATTGCTCTCGCGGAGCTGCTCCGTCTGGTCCACCACCCGGCACCGTTACCGCACTGGCCAACACAGAATGAACAGGCAGATGGTAGCAACAATTTCCCGCGTCAGGGCGAAACACCCGCCGTCCCCGCAGACAACAAGAGCATCCGGCATAAATTAGAACGCCGCAGTGCCTAACTGCGCGAAATCCCGCGTCCCGAATGGGACAACGACGTAACAAGTGATGAGGCCGCTCATAATGAAGATGAAAAAAATGAAATTGCCCTTGTACGTCGCGCATGACAGACCGGGTTACCGTCATATGCCGAAAGGGGTTGATGGCATCCGCCTCCCTTGGCAGACCTCCCCAAACAAGTCCCACAGGAATCGCCCATGACCAACACTTTCATCACGCTGCTGGAGACCAAGGATGCTCTTCTTGCTGATGGGGCCACCGGCACCAATCTATTCAACATGGGCCTGCAATCCGGTGATGCGCCTGAACTGTGGAACGTGGACGAACCAAAGAAGATCACTGCGCTGTATCAGGGATCGGTTGATGCGGGCAGCGATCTATTCCTGACGAATACTTTTGGTGGCACCGCGTCGCGGTTGAAACTGCACGACGCCCAACGCAGGGTTCGCGAGTTAAATATCGCGGGTGCCGAGCTGGGTCGCAACGTCGCCGACCGCTCAGAACGCAAGATCGCCGTCGCTGGATCTGTTGGCCCTACCGGCGACATCATGCAGCCCGTGGGTGACCTGAGCCATTCATTGGCAGTGGAGATGTTCCATGAGCAGGCCGAGGCACTGAAAGAGGGCGGTGTTGATGTGCTTTGGCTTGAGACGATTTCGGCTCCTGAAGAATTCCGTGCCGCTGCCGAGGCGTTTAAGCTGGCCGATATGCCCTGGTGCGGCACTATGAGCTTCGACACCGCGGGCCGCACCATGATGGGTGTTACCTCCGCCGATATGGCTGGATTGGTTGAGGATTTTGATCCGGCGCCGCTCGCGTTTGGTGCCAATTGCGGCACTGGCGCATCGGATATCCTCCGCACTGTCCTGGGTTTTGCAGCACAAGGCACTACCCGACCTATGATTTCAAAAGGCAACGCGGGCATCCCGAAATATGTCGATGGTCATATCCACTACGACGGGACACCCGAACTGATGGGTGAATATGCAGCCATGGCGCGCGATTGCGGCGCTAAGATAGTTGGCGGTTGCTGTGGCACAATGCCGGATCATTTGCGTGCAATGCGCGAGGCGCTGGACACCCGCCCACGCGGTGAGAAACCGACCTTAGACCAAATCGTCTCGGCGCTAGGGCCCTTCACATCGGCCGGCGATGGCACTGGCGAAGATACCGCCCCTGAGCGCCGCAGTCGGCGTGGTCGCCGTCGCGCATAAGCCCAGGCAACCTCGCGCCCACCGATAGAACAAAAGCTTGCCCGAAGTGACATACCATCGCTTCGGGCAAGCTTTAGTTGACGACACGATTGCAGGCTAGAACAGATCCAACTGATCTCCGGGCTGCGCAGGCTTTGCAAAGAGATCACAGCGCAGTTCAGGTGAGCGTTGCGCGAGCCCCAGACGCCTGCACGCAGCCTTAAATCGACTGGCGATCACCTCGGCATAGGGGCCTTCCCCCCGCATACGATGCCCCCAGCGCGGGTCATAGTCCCGACCGCCGTGCATTTCGCGCAGCCTTGCCATGACCTTATCCGCTCGCAGCGGCACATGTTCCGCCAACCATTCCTGCCAAAGCTCCGACACCTCGCGCGGCAATCTCAGCATAATCCAACTGGCCGCATCTGCCCCTGCATCGGATCCAGCCGCCAGCAATGCCTCCAATTCATGATCGGTCAGCCCCGGTACAATGGGCGATGTCATGACCCGCACCGGTACGCCCGCATCCGACAAGCGACGGATCGTTGCAAGACGCCGGGCAGGTGATGGGGCACGGGGCTCCATCCGACGCGACAGATCCGCATCAAGTGTGGTGACCGAAATACCCACCCGCACCAGACCACGCGCAGACATGGCTGACAAAATATCGAGATCCCGCTCAATCAGCGTGCCTTTTGTGACGATGGCAACGGGGTGGGAAAATGCCTCCAGCACCTCAAGACAGGCGCGGGTGAGCCCAAGATCGCGTTCGCAGGGCTGGTAGGGATCGGTATTGGTGCCGATGGCAATGGGCGCCACGCTATAGCGCGGCTTTGATAGCTCACGACGCAGAACCTCTGCCGCGTTGGGTCGCGCAATCAAGCGGGTTTCGAAATCCAAGCCCGGCGACAGACCAAGATAGGCATGGCTGGGTCTGGCAAAACAATAGATGCAACCATGCTCGCAGCCACGATAGGTGTTGATCGACCGGTCGAATGGCAGATCGGGAGATTTACTATATGAAATCAACGACCGCGCCACCTCGTATCGGATGTCGGTATCAATGCGCGGCACACTCCTGCCATCGATATCAACCACCGAATCCTGCAAACCTCCCCAACCGTCATCGACTGCGGCCCGTGTCAGATCAAAGCGACCTGCCGCATTGCTGAGACTGGCGCGCGCTTTGCGACGTTGCGGCGGTGGGGTCAAAATATCAGTCATCTGCGGACATTGCCGCAAAATAAAGAACAAATAAAGAACAAACGCGGGAAACCGAAGATTTCCATGCGAAATCTTCATTATTATTCCGCTATTTTTGGCCCTATAGGTCGGTTCGGACCAAGGCAATGTCGCAAACATTGCAGTCTCCTAGGGGCAATCTGGACCAATACGAATAGAACGAGGCCAATCCGGGGTCACCCCGCCCAGTCAAGGAATACACCCATGTCGGAAGACGCAGATGACATCATCCTGGCAGATCTCAACGACGAAGAACTCGTCCAGCAGATGTTCGATGACCTTTATGATGGCCTCAAGGAAGAGATCGAAGAGAGTGTAAACATTCTGCTGTCTCGTGGCTGGATGCCCTACAAGGTTCTGACCGAAGCACTGGTCGGCGGCATGACAATCGTGGGTGCGGATTTCCGCGACGGTATCCTTTTCGTACCTGAGGTCTTGCTGGCAGCCAACGCAATGAAGGGTGGCATGGCTATCCTGAAACCGCTTCTGGCCGAGACTGGTGCACCGCGCATGGGATCCATGGTGATTGGTACAGTGAAAGGTGACATTCACGATATCGGCAAAAACCTCGTCTCGATGATGATGGAAGGTGCCGGTTTTGAGGTCGTCGATATCGGCATCAACAACCCGGTCGAAAACTATCTGGAAGCACTGGAAGAGCATCAACCTGACATTCTGGGCATGTCTGCGCTGCTGACCACCACCATGCCATACATGAAGGTTGTGATCGACACCTTGGTCGAACAAGGCAAGCGCGACGACTATGTTGTGCTTGTGGGTGGCGCGCCGCTGAATGAAGAGTTCGGCAAGGCTATCGGAGCAGACGGCTACTGCCGTGACGCCGCTGTAGCGGTTGAAATGGCCAAGGATTTTGTCGCGCGTAAGCACAACCAGATGAGCGCCTAATTTGGCACGCAAAGGACGCGCCGCCCGCCTGACTGAGCGAGCGGCGTTCCAACCGCCCACCGGGCGAACGCTTGAGGAAGCCTCGCTGACCGAACAGGGTTTGGCAGCACCGGAGCGTAAAACAGGCCGCATATTGCTTATCGCCTGTGGTGCCCTTGCGCGTGAGATCCTTGACATCAAGGACGCGAACGGGCTTGATCACATAGATCTGACCTGCCTGCCCGCCAAGCTGCATCTGTATCCAGAACAGATCGTTGATGCCGTTGACGGTGCGGTTGCAAAGCACAAAACCGTCTACGACAAAATCTACATCGTTTATGCTGACTGCGGCACCGGCGGACTGCTGGAGCGTAAATGTGCAGAACTCGGTGTTGAGATGATTGCCGGACCACACTGTTATTCCTTTTTTGAAGGAAACAGCCGGTTCGCCGCACATAGCGACGCCGGAGAAATCACCGCCTTTTATCTGACCGATTTTCTGGTGAAACAGTTCGACGCCTTTGTCTGGCGCCCGATGGGTTTAGACAAGAATCCCGAACTCCGCGACATGGTTTTCGGAAACTATACAAAGTTGGTCTATCAATCGCAGTTGAGCGATCCCGCATTGGTTACAAAGGCTCGGGCCTGCGCTGACCGCATGGGGCTAGAATTCGAACATCGCCCTACCGGCTATGGTGACCTCGAAACAGCGCTTTTGCGGTGGGGCGACGCGACGACGCGCGATTAGGCAACGCGCGTCGTAGGGCTATTTAGACTTGGGGCTCATTGACCCCACACAGGCCACTACCCGTCAGCTGAACTGCTCCATCGCCTTCGTTTCATAGGCTAGGATTGCCTCGCTGTCCTGCGCAGCACCGACGCGCTTCACCCAAGCCTGAAGAACAGGATTATCCGGCATCAGATGCGGCGCCCACTGGAACGGCGAAGCCAGCAAGATATCAGCAAGACTAAGATCATCGCCCAACAGATACGGCGCATCACTCAGGGCTGTTTCCAGCGCGTTGCAGACCTCGGTCATACTGCGAAATGTGTTGGTCATGGCAGGATGATCCAACCCCGAGAACGCGGCGACCAAAACAGGTTCCAATACCCCCCCCGCATAAGCCATCCAGCTGAGATAGGCACCGCGCTGTGGCGCGCCGATCTTTGGGCTTAACGGTTGGCCGAATAGCTCATCAAGATACATCATGATTGCCGCGCTTTCGCGCACTCCATGACCCTCATCCGTAAGCAGATATGGCACTTTTCCCTCCGGATGCAGGTTCCGGGGATCAAGGCGCCCACCGCCGTCCTGGCGCGGGATATCGACGAAAACTACCTCAACCTCATCCAGCTTGCCCATGAGTATCAGCTGCGCAATCACACGAGACGAGCGGCTGTTCGGAGAATGGTAAAGGGTTGGCATATCAATGACGTTCCTAGTTAGTGGTGTTGGTGCCCTTGATATACCGTTAGCCTCCTGTCAGTTCCTGTCAGGATGTCCGTGAATACATATCTTCATGCCCAAAACAGACCGTCTCTTTCGATTGCTGCATTTGATCCGGGGGTTGCGCCCACCGGTCACCGCCGCGCGGCTGGCCGCTTCAATGGAGGTTTCGGAGCGCACGATCTACCGTGACATCGACAGCCTGCGTGCTGCCGGTGCTCGAATTGATGGTGAGGCTGGGCTTGGTTATACGATGATCGAAGACCCCGCCCTGCCCCCTCAGACCTTTACCCAAATCGAACTGGAAGCGCTGACTCTCGGGCTAGCGGATATAAACCAGCGCGGTGACGCAGATCTGGCGCAAGCCGCCAAGGATGCACTGGTCAAGATCCTTGCAACCCTTCCGGAGCGCCAACAGCAACAGGCCATGCACGCTGTTAACATGGTGCACCGTTTCAACACGCCCCCCGTACCATCAATCGACATGACACTGCTGCGCGAGGCTATGTGGGCGGAGGAAGCCTTGGACATTGGTTATCGCGATTTGAAAGATATCCTGACCCAACGCCGCATATATCCACTGGCGCTATCCTATCATGACCGGAACGTGATGCTGCTGGCCTGGTGCTGCAAGCGAACGGATTTTCGTATTTTTCATGTGACCCGCATCGAAGGATACAAGAAAACCGGTGAGAGCTTTCGCCCCCGCCGCGTGGCGCTACTTCGTGACCACATGAGTAAACTATATGCTCGAAATTCGACCTGAATAGCTGACCTACGCCGAGGGTCAGCTCGCAGCAGCAGCCGTTTCGCGAATACGCTGCACCATGGCTGTCAGACCATTGGAGCGTTGCGCGGATAGATGATCATTCAGTCCCAGTCTTGACAGTTCAGCCCGTGCATCAACCGCCAGAACCTCGCCTAATGTCAGATCATTGTAAAGCGCACGCAGAACCGCGATCAGCCCGCGCACGATCATTGCATCGCTTTCGCCATCAAAATGGAACACACCGGCCTCGATGGTGGGGTGAAGCCAGACCTGACTGGCGCAGCCGTCAACTTTGGTAGCGGCCACTTTCAGCGCATCGTCCAGCGGATCCATCGCCTTGCCCTGTTCGATGACATGCCGGTAGCGATCTTCCCAATCCTCGAGAAACTCGAAATCTTCGACAATCTCTTCAAAGGCTGTACTGGCCATTTAGGTGTTCCTCATATGCTTTTCCGCCCCAGTTCGCCGCACTGGTTTTTACACAGCTGTGACATCGCAGGACCTAAGCCGCAAACAATGGCTTTTCAACTGCTTTTCAAGTGGCTTGCAATCGGGTAACCACATGCGAGGACATATCGAACGGGTGAACCATCATGCAAAGATCTTTCGCACTCCTCTTAATCGGGGCCGTGGCGCTGTCTGGCTGTGGCTTTCGCGACTCGCGGGTGAACCCATTGAACTGGTTTGGCGGCTCTGGCGAGGTTGAGGTGAAAGAGACCAGCGGAGAGCCGGTTAACCCGCTGATCCCTGTAAAAAATCGTGTCAGCGTTTTTACCCGACCTGATGCAGTGGATAGCTCGGTGCTGGTTCAAAGCGTTAGCGAAATGCGGGTTGAGCGGACCCCTACAGGCGCTATCGTCTATGCCTCCGGGATCGCAGCGCGTCAGGGTGCCTATGGGGTTGAGCTGCGCTTAGACGAAGCGGATATCGACGCACGCACACGTGATGCCACCCTCGACTTCACTTTCCGCGCCATCTACCCCGAGTATCGGACGGCGGTTGGGACCGAACGCACTCGCACATTGCGTGCTGCTGTCAGCCTGACGCAGCAGCAACTTTCTAGCGTGCGCAGCATCAGAGTTGTCGCAGCCCAAAATGCCCGTGAGAGCCGCCGGTAACGGGCGCGACACATCTACTGACTACAAGTAATCTCTGAATTTTAAACGAAAAAGGCGCCCCATTCGGGCGCCTTTTATATTGGACAGGGAGCGGTATCAAACACGCCGCTAACTAACATCAGATAGTGACCACCTTTACGTCCTGACCTTTGGCAGCCAGAGCGATTTCGCCGTTGCAAAGACGCAATGCATCAGCCCCGAAAACCTCATGACGCCAGCCGTTCAGTGCTGGTACATCCCGTTGACCAGCCGCGATAGCATCCAAGTCAGAGCTTGGTGCGATCAGTTTTGCCGCCACACCAGAAGCTTCGGTCTTGGCTTTCAACAAAACTCGCAGAAGATCTGCCAACGCAGGGTTTACCTGCATTTTCTCCCGGCTGCGATCCGGCTGCGGTAGCGACCCGGCCGGGCAGTTCACCCCCTGTGCTACGGCCTTCAGAATGCCATCAGCGATTGCGCCCTTACGAGCCTCGCGCAGCAGCAAACGGGAATTACCTAGGTCCGCGGCATTCTTTGGCTTGGTAGACGCCAGCTCCACCAAGGCATCATCCTTGAATACGCGATTACGTGGCACATTGTTGGTTTTTGCGTAATTCTCACGAAATGAAGCCAATTCGCGCACAACAGCCAGAAACTTACCCGAATTGGTACGGGTTTTAACACGCCGCCAGGCCTCTTGCGGTTCGACATCATAGGTGGCGGGATCGGTCAGCACCTGCAGTTCCTCACCCACCCAATGGGCGCGGTCAGTGCGTTCCAGTTCCGTTGCAAGATATTCGTAGATCTGCCGCAGATGTGTTACGTCCGCCAGCGCATAGGTTTTTTGCGCATCACTCAACGGACGGCGGGACCAATCGGTAAAGCGAGATGTCTTATCAAGCCCCTGCTTTACAATTTTGCGCACCAGCGTTTCGTATCCAACCTGTTCACCAAAACCGCAAACCATCGCAGCAACCTGCGTGTCAAAGAGCGGCTTGGGAAAGACCTGCGCGTCGACCCAGAAGATCTCTAGATCCTGGCGAGCGGCATGGAACACTTTCACGACGCTTTCGTCACGAAAAAGCTCATATAGTGGCTCAAGCGACAGCCCATCAGCCAGCGGGTCGACCAGAACGGCATTTTCATTGTTCTTGCCCGGATAGGCCAGCTGCACCAGACAGAGTTTGGAGTAATAAGTCCGCTCGCGCAGAAACTCGGTATCCACCGTCACATAAGCATGTTGCGCCGCAGCTTCACAAAAGGCCTGCAGTTCTTCGGTAGAGGTCAGAGTTTTCATCAATTACGGCTTTTTTGTTATCTGAATTATTTAGTGGTGATACGCGCTTGTCCCGGTCAATGCAAACATGTGGCCAAATGGCCAGACAATTCCTGCCCAGCAATGATGCGCCTGTCGCACTGCAGTCACTTTCATTCAAGCTTTGTGATGTTAAGGCGATCAAACATTCATTATGAAGATGTGCCGCCGATGCCTAGATTGATGTCGGGCCCTAGAAAGGAGACCACATCATGACCGCCTTAGATGTACACTCGATCAATACAGCAAACTCGCATTCAACAGGTGGGTCAGCGCCCATTTTGGCCGCGGCCGCACTGCTGATCTTACTGGGGGTACCCGCCCTGCTAGCACCTGCATCAAATGCATCGATCCCAGACTGGCATGGCAACAGCGCCACCACTGGGATCCCCCATTAAGGTAGGAAAATTGGAGTCTTATCGCCCATTGCGTAGCGGCGCAGCACCGCAGGGTAGAGCTTATGTTCCTCAACAAGCACCTTTGCAGCAAGGCTTTCGGGCGTATCATCTGTAGCGACATTGACCTGCGCCTGCCCGAGGACCGGCCCATCATCGAGTACAGCAGTCACCTCATGGACTGTACAGCCGTGGTGGATATCCCCTTCGGCCAGCGCCCGCTCATGGGTGTTCAACCCGGTATATTTTGGCAGAAGTGAGGGATGGATGTTCAACATCCGCCCCTGAAATTGCGATACAAACCCGTCAGTCAAAACCCGCATGAAGCCCGCCAAGCAGACGATATCGGCACCGGCCTCCAGTATCGGCTGAATCAGCTCCGCCTCAAATGCAGCGCGGTCCTTGCCATAGGGTTTGTGATCCACAACAGCAGTTCGGATGCCGGCAGCTTCGGCTTTTGCCAACCCGCCTGCCTCAGCCGTATTTGACAGAACCAGACAAGGGCGCGCCGGATGATCGCTGGTCATACTGCGGACCAGTGAGACCATATTGGACCCACCACCCGAAATCAGGATCGCAACGCGTTTGTGGCTCACAACAGGTTGCCTGTATAGCGCATCCCTTCACCTGCCGTGACAGTGCCCAAGCGGATGACAGTTTCGCCCTCGCCTTCCAGAACGTTGGTCAGCGCATCAGCCTCATCTGCGGAAACGGACAAGATCATGCCAATACCGCAGTTGAAGGTCTTGAGCATCTCAATTTCAACGATACCACCAGTCGCCGCCATCCATTTGAACACGCTCGGTAGATCCCAGCTGTTGAGATCTATATCGGCACCAAGGCCTTCTGGCAGAACGCGTGGCAGGTTCTCGGTGAGTCCACCGCCGGTGATATGAGCCAATGCGTGCACGCCGCCAGCGCGAACCGCTGCAAGAGATTGTTTGACGTATAGGCGCGTTGGCGTCAGCAGCGCCTCACCCAGTGTGCCAGTACCGAATGGGCAGTCGGCATCCCAACCAAGGCCGGAGACCTCAACAATTTTACGCACCAAAGAGTAACCGTTGGAATGTACGCCGTCGGAGGCTAACCCGAGTAGAACATCACCCTCAGCTACGCCATCAGGCAGTGCAGTGCCACGTTCCATGGCCCCCACGGCAAACCCAGCGAGATCGAAATCACCCTCGGGATACATGCCCGGCATCTCAGCCGTTTCCCCACCGATCAGGGCACAACCAGAACGGACGCAGCCTTCTGCGATGCCTTCGATAATGCGGGCCGCTGTCTCAGTCTCAAGCTTGCCGGTCGCGAAATAGTCCAAGAAGAACAGCGGCTCGGCACCCTGACACACCAGATCATTGACGCACATCGCTACAAGATCAATGCCAACGCCGTCTACAACCCCGGTGTCAATGGCGATGCGAAGTTTGGTGCCGACACCGTCGGTTGCGCCGACCAGAATAGGATCATTGTAGCCTGCAGCCTTCAGATCGAAGAGAGCACCAAAACCGCCAAGCCCGCTCATGACGCCAGAGCGGTTTGTCCGTTTTGCGGCGGGCTTGATACGGTCCACCAAAGCGTTGCCTGCATCAATATCCACCCCCGCATCCGCGTAGGTCAAACCGTTCTTGCCGCTGGTCATCTCAGTGCTCCTTCAAAGACGTTGCGCAGCCTTTAGCGCAAGGCACGGCAGAAAGAAACAAAGGAATCTGCCGCACCCCGGTGACCAGGGTGCGGCCGCATGGTTTGGCCTCTAAAAGAGGCTGGATGAGAGACGCCTTAGAGCGAGAACTGCCAAGGAGCCTGATCGAAGGCATAGGCGTCGCCATCACGCTCCACGCGGCCCAGGCCCGGGAAATCCAGATGCATCCCAGTGACCAACAAGCCTTCGCTGGCGGCACGGTCCAGCATCCTTGTCCGGCTATTCACTGTCTGCTCAGGATCCATATCAAAAGCCAGCGTCCAATTCGGGCGAGCAAATTGCAGCGCAGTGCTGTGAATCAAGTCGCCCCAGATCAGCAACGGTGCAGCACCAGTCTCCAGCATGAACCCGCAGTGACCCGGTGTGTGACCAGGCAAAGGAACAGAACGCAGACCAGTCATAACATCCGCCTCGCCCTCAAACATCTTCAAACGGTCCGCATACGGCGCAACCGAGGCACGCGCGATGTCAAAAAATCCACGATTTTCCTGCGGGACTCCGGCATAGACGGCATCATCGTGCCAAAAATCATATTCACCCTGTCCCACGATGATCTCAGCATTTGGAAACCGTGCAGTGCCGTCGCCAGCAATCAAACCACCGATGTGGTCCGGATGCAGGTGGGTTACGACAACGGTTGTTATCTCCTCCGGGGTTTTGCCAGCAGCACGCAATGCCGCCTCCAAACCGCCAAGGATCGGGCCGAAGAGATCGGCCGTCCCGGCATCGATCAGGGTAACGGCGCCCCCCTGCTCAACCAGATAACCGTTGACCGGCAATGACATCTCAGAGTCCTTGATGCGATAAAAACTACCCTCCAGCGTTGCGTCAGCTTGGACTTGGTCGAACCCGTTGATCTGGCCGGTATTCAACAGAAAATGCCCGTCCAGCAAAGCAGTGATCTTGGCCGAGCCTATCTGAAAGCTGTGATAGGCAACGGGCAGTGTTGGAGCGGCGGCGGTTTCAGCTGCGCTGTGGCTTGCGGCGCGTAGGATCGTCGGGCTGGCAAGACCAGCTACTGGGACAGCGGCCAGGCCGCTCAGGAGGGATCTGCGGGAAAGTGTCATAAGAAACTCCGATATCCAATTGGATCAATTTGGTGTGTTTCAGTACTTAACGCGGGATATTCACTGGCAACAGCCTTGCCACCGAGATATGAGGTATCAGTCACGCTTATAAGGGCCGCACTAATGGATCGCCTCACGTTACTTGAGACCTTAGCCACAACGCTAGATGAAGGCAGCATAAATCGCGCAGCGCAGCGCCGCGGGTTGACCCAATCAGCGGCGAGCCAACAGATCAAATCACTGGAAACACTGCTGGGGCATGAGCTGCTGCTGCGGACCCCACGCGGCGTGAAAGCCACCCGCGCCGGCGAGCTTGTTTACGCCCATGCACAATCCCTGCTTGGCGGCTATGATCGCCTGACTGCCGAACTGGATGCACAGAGCGACCAAGTTTCAGGCCGTTTCAGCATCAGCACCAGTCGGTTCATGGCGCAAGCTTTGCTCGGACCAATGCTAATGGAACTGGATACACCCTACCCCGACCTCAATATCGTGATGCGAATCGAGGACCGGTTGGTGGATGTCGTGCGCGAAAACTACGACCTTGCCATTCGCACTGGTTCGCTAGGAGATACAGACGGGGTTGGTCGTAAGATTGGGGAGCTGGAAACCGTTCTGTTCGCCACACCTGCCTATCTGGATCAGATCGGTCGCCCAAGCTGTCCCGAGGACATGCAGCGGCTGAAGTACATTCAGCATCACGAAGATCATACGATGGGCTACTTCCCTCTGACCCGTGACGGTGAGACCTATCAAGCTCCGATCCGCGTCGGCTTCACTGCAGATGATACTGATCTTATTATGCGGGCTGTCACCAAAGGGTCCGGTTACAGCCGTGCGCCACGCCTGGTAGTGCAGGATGGCCTGATCGATGGCAGTTTTGAGGAGATCCTCCCGGACCATGCTGCGCCCAACAAGGATATTTTTGCCGTCTACCCGTCGCGGCACGCGTTGGACCGGCGACACAAAGTGGTGATCGATGGCTTTCTCGACCGTCTGCGCAGCAGTGCTACTTCCGAGATATCACCTCCCCTCGTGCAAGATCACGCGATCACCGCTTGACCTCACGCCTGCGATTTCTTAACCAGCCATTGGCGGGCCTGTAGCTCAACGGTTAGAGCAGAGCGCTCATAACGCTTTGGTTGGGGGTTCAAATCCCTCCGGGCCTACCAATCCGCCTGAAAAACGTAGTGTTTTCAACACACACCTGTGTCACAGCCACAAAATCGCCCCCCCATCTTTCAATGGCTTTCGGGTAAACTGTACCGCGGGTCCAATTACGAAAATCTCGGATCGAACAAGCTGCGGACCTTCGGGCGGATCGGTACACAGATGAAGCCATAAACGCTCATAAGACCGGCAGATTCGCTCCTCACTCGAAGACGGAGCAGCGGATTCTATATCCCGCACTCGGTAGCAGTCTTGAGGTAGTGGGTTGGCGAGGTAGAACGCATTTTTTTGCAGGCCACGACCATTGCGGTAGCACCTGGCAAGATCATCGCGATTCCGGCGACCTCCTTAGCCCCCTATTGGCCACTTGGAAGAGCGGCGCCACCTGCCCCCTTTAGGTGCCCAACAAGCGTCTGTTTTCAAAACGTTAAAGCTACCACCCTCACTTCTCACTTCAAATCCTTTGGCCAGATCAGTCACTCACCGAAGGACAGATGGGTTTGATTGTGGTCAGGCAAGGCAAGAAATTTACGTTAGGTAAAGTAGCACCAGCAGCATCTGTAAACCGTTGATCATACGTGCGCTATTCGAACAATTCGACGTTTGGATCTACTCAACGGCAGATTTGGACATATACCGTTTGGCTCTCTGCTTTCACGTTAACCGAGTGTGGCTCCCCCACAGATCAACCGAATCTCCGTGTACCCCCAGAGAAAGCTTTGAACAACATGCTGGACGACGAAAAATCCGCCATCTTGGAAACCTCGGTCATTGCTTATGACGCAATTTTCTCCGACCTCGGACCCGAAGCAAGGGAATCATTCCGCGACACGGTCCAGACCTATCTGGAATCCGATATCGCCATTCCTGAGGTCAAGTCCATCAGTAAGGCGACCAACTACTCCAACTGGAACTTCAATCTGGTCAAAAGCCTCAAGGGCAAAATTGCGGGAAGCGACCTCATTGAAGAGGATGAGAACCAGGCCGCAGAACTAGCCGGGTTCATTGCCAAAGATCTGAAAATTGTCGGCAAGATGGTCGCGGCCGTCGAGCAACAATATGCAGCGGGGCAACTGGCGGACAGTAACGAGCAATATGTCAACTCGATCAAAGGCAACGTCTCCAACGATCTTGGAAAATTGCGAACTGAACTGAACCTGCTGACAGAGCAATTCTCAAGATATAACGACCAGCAACATGCTGACTATGACGCAACGCTTGCGCAAACGGTCAACAGGAAGATCCAAACGACAACTGAGATGATCTTTACCGCTGAGAACCTGCAGACCACTCTGAACGAATTCAATAAAGGCGAAGATATTGGTGGGTTCACCAAGGAACACTCCGACTACCTTCAGCTTCGCATTGATGCCCTTGAGGTGGCCAGGCAGGAAAAACTGAGCGAATACAAACAATATGCAGCCGAGACATACACTGGCAGCGAAGACCTTGCCAATGCCGCCAAGTTCGAGCTGGAGACGATTTCAGAAGAAACGCTTGGCCTGATCAATCAAAAGGAAAAAACGGACGGGTTTGAAGAATACAGCAGCACGGTCCGGACTGCGTCGCTCAAAGCCGGAGTCAGTCTTTTGAGCACCGCACAAGCCTCAGCTGCGTTTGCGACCAAACCGGAAAACACTGTTGACGGCCATATAACCAATGCGGGCTTCCTTGGCGAAGCAATTGGGTCCTCGATGGGCGACATCCTGGATGCAGCCGGGCACCTGAAAGTTGCCAAGGGATTTAAAGGGTTTGCGGCGCTTTCGCTTGTCGGCGGTGCTGCGGGCAGCTTTGTACCGACGGCAAAATTACTGGCAGATCCAAATCTGGACCCTGAAACACGGAAAATTGTTCAGGCCGAAGTAGGCCTGCAAGGCACAGCGCTGGCCTTTGCGGCGGTTGAAAACGTGCTCGGCATTGCAGAACTGGCTGTCAAAGCAGGATCCAAGGCGGCAAACGTCCTCGGCAAAGCTGTTCCAATTATCGGCGCAATCGGATCGGTTGTGGGGGCCATCAACCCCGCGAAATGGTCCGAATTCGACCAAAAACAGGATCGCATTGACGCGATCCAAAAGGCTGACACTTACAGCTCGGGTCTCCTTGGCGACTTGTTGCAGGAGTCAAAAGACGCTGAAGCCGCGTTTTATGGCGTGACAACTGGCTTGGACGTTGTGACAGGCGTGACCTCGGGCGTTCTGGCCGCAACCGGCGTCGGCGCACCAATCGCTGCAGCGGTCGGCTTAATCGGTGGAGCAATTTCGGCAATTGTCGGCGCGTTTGAGCAAGTCGCGCTTGAAGGCATCGCTGACAAATACGCCGAAAAAATCAGAACAGACAAAAACGGTAATGAACAAACGGTCGAAGAGTTCTTTGATGGCAGCTTTGACCAAAAACAGGATAAGATCAAAGCGCACTACACTGACTTCTTCAGCGATCTTGTGGCAGAAGATGACATTGATCAGGTCATCGCACTTGGCGGTCAAGGTCTGGATGCGACTGACGTCGAACTTGCTGCAATTACCAAGACCAGCGGTGAATTGAACAAAACCGCGAAGAACTATGTCGAGACCTTCGCGAACAACGGTTGGCTAGCTGGCGACAGGTCGCTAACGCAAGTGCAGGGGGATGCCGTTAATGTCATCCAACTTCCCAATGCAAATGGTGCAAAGTCGTATCTCACCTTCACAACCCCACTCTTCGCGGCCGGTAATGAGAGCACAAGCCGAGAAGAAACCGGCAAAAACGAATATCAGACAACGCTGAAGATCACCGACCTGTCTGGTTGGAAAATCCGTGATTTTGGTAACAATCAAACCACATTCAACATGAGCAAGGTGGTCACCAGCGCGCAGGACCGGCTCGGCAACTCGATGGAAATCGGTATTGAAATCGATGCGGCTGGAGGTGATGACACGTTGTTCGCCTATGAAAGCGAGATCACTTTTGACGGGGGCAGTGGCAGTGATACCGCTTCCTACGCCAGATTGTCAGGCACTGAACTCTCGCGGGGTATCACAGTTTTCGCTAGTGCAGACACGGTTTCAGTCAGCAAAAATCTGAAAGAAGGATCGAAATACTACCAGGAGACAATCGACTCCCAAACCACCAATCATGGGAAACGAACAGAAGTTGTTGAATTCCGTAAAGTCGGCCTAGAAGATCGGAGTACCCAGCACAGTGTCACGGATCGCCTCAGCAACGTTGAGATCATCCACGGCTCGTCTCTTGGTGACTACATATATCAGGACCTGTCCACCCAGATTGTACAGGTCTTTGGCTTTGGTGGCGATGACAGTATTGATGTCGGAGATGCAATCGAAATCGTTGGCGGCGGAGCCGGTGATGACCTGATCAATCTCAAACACAGCTTGCTTGAGAGTTATTGGAACGGACAAAAGTCCGACCTCTACATAGATGGTGGTGACGGCCACGGCGATACCATCGGGATCACCAAGGAAACGCTCGACCGGTTTCTGGATGAGTTGGAGACAGATCAAATACGTGCACAAACAGCAACGGAGATGGCCGAAGCGCTTATCCCTATCGGTTCCGACAATCGTGAAGAAGAAGTCGCAAAGACAGCAGCATCACTGGCCAATATACTGCGCAACACGGACGATGCAGCACTCAAGAACCTCACTGTTCTGAACACCGAAAAGGTTCACGTCAAACTTGATGCAGAGGGCGCTGACGGGGAAACTATTGTGCACTCTCTGACAACCTACAGGGAGGCGATCAATAATAGCATTACCAACCTGAATTCCGACAACAGCGAGTCAGATTTGGACATTAGTATTGAGGCGTATTATAATAAAAAGGTGGCCATACTGGGGTCAGACCGCGATGACACGATCGAGGGGTCCGGCGAGCATGACTATCTGTTTGGTGGCGCCGGGGATGATCAATTCGTCATTGATGACCTCTATACGGGCAATGATATACTTGTCGGTGCAGAGGGACGGGATGTCTACAACGTAAAAAATTTCCCTGTAAGTTGGACGATTGGAAGCCATGGTCACCATTTGATCACCGGCCCAGAGGCCGAAGACATCAAGGGGGACGTGTTGAACATCCGTGTTCTTGATGACGCTGATATCTGGTTCAATTCATACGGCAATGACCTGGTGATTTCGCTCGGGGAGAATAACTCCTTTACTGTCGAAGACTATTTTACTAGCGGGATTGGTCTGGCAACCAACACCCAAGTTTACGGCGGAGGAGCCTCAGGTTGGACAACCGTAAAAGGATTGGTTCAGTCGGATCTTGACAGCGCGCTTGCGCTAAGTGGTAACAACAGCAAGCTTCTCGTCAACGTTGTCCACGCCGAGGGTGTTAGCGTCAATTTTCACCACGGCCCAGCAGGTACTTTCGGCAGCACATCGGCCGCATCACCAAACAACTATTTCAGCACTATTCGCTCCAACTATCATGCTTTCCGAAACTCGGATGACATTTGGCAAACGCACAAGGACACAGACGACACCAGTGGTTTCGCCGATGCTTTGGGGCAGACATTGGATGCACAGAAAGGCGGCGCTAAACTGGATGCGGATGGGCTGGCCGAGCTGAAGGATATTCTTTCGATCAGAGATACCGCGCGTTCTGAGATAAATGGTACTAATCAGGCAGATGTACTCGTGGGTACAAGTGGATCAGATAATATATACGGCTCCAATGGTGCGGATTCCATCGACGGAAGAGCTGGTAACGATATTATCAATGGCGGTCTTGACGACGATACCATCAATGGCGGTACCGGTTTCGACCTCTACAGCCGCGAGGGCTACGGCATCGGCATCAAGATTGATCTCGATGCGACTAAACTCAAAGAGTATGCACGGTACACAAACTCATCTGGGGACGAAGTGATCGTAGGCGATGCCAAGACCTACTCCAACTTTGAAGGCGTGATTGGAACAGACCACGCAGATCGCATTACAGGTAACATTGACGCCAACTACCTGGAAGGCGGCTTAGGCAGCGACACGATTTCAGGTCTTGCCGGCAATGATGTAATCCATGGCGGTGCCGGTCTTGACGTTCTTGATGGTGGTGCAGGCTTTGACATCGCAAGCTACAGGGGGGCGAGCTGGGCAATTCAGTTCCATCTGGAATCCACTGATCCTGCTCATAGCCAGCTGGAGCAATACTGGAATGGTAGCCAGTGGCTGCAAGGAGACACTGTCAGCAACTTCGAAGGTGTGGTCGGCACAAGTCACGCCGATATTTTGACCGGCAACAGCGGCGCGAACTACTTTGAAGGGGGTGCCGGAAATGACCGGATCGAAGGCAAGGCCGGTGATGATACGATTCATGGCGGTGAAGGGGGCGATACCTTGGATGGCGGTGAGGGTTTTGATGTCCTGAGCTACGAAGGTCAGGCTGCCGCAGTGAAAATCAATCTGGCAAACCAAACATCACAGCGCATGTCTGGAAGCGGCAGCTACGTCACCGATGATACAATCTCAGGCTTCGAGGCTGTTATCGGCACATCGCAAAGCGACGAGCTTTATGGTAACGATGAAGGGAACCGTCTTGAAGGCGGTGGAGGAAGTGACCGGTTGGCCGGAGGTGCAGGGTTTGACACCTTTGTCTTTAGTGCAAACCACGGCCACGATCTAATTGAAGACTTCACTGTCGGCGAAGACAAGCTTCTGTTCAACTTTGGCGGATCAGTGGATGGCTTTGAGATGTCCTTCGTGGAGAACGCTGACAACTCGGTGTACGCAACCCGTATCCACACGAGCGACGGCAACGTCATCGACCTTATCGGGGTTGAGCCCGACGCACTGGTGGCGAACTCTTTTGTGTTTGTCTGATGCCGACGCACTCAAACAGTCCTGCTCGGGACCTGGAGAATAAAATGGATCACGAACAGAACTTCCACACCTATGGAAAGATCGCCTGGCTGTGGTCCAATTCAGTTCTGCACCGGGATTGGACCGTCAACCAGCAGGCAGAGTTCATTCTGCCTGCGATAGCATGCCAGCAATATTACATCGTCGAACGAAACGGTTATCCAGTTGCATATTGCAGCTGGGCCCTGCTGGATGAAGAAACGGAAGCAAGATATATCCTGAATCCTAGCCGCCTTGACCCGGACGGCTGGACCTGTGGCGACAGGCTTTGGTTTGTCGATTGGATTTCACCGTTTTCACCAAAATACACTTGGGCGCTTCGCAGTGCCTTGGTGAAACGTTACCCAGACAAGGTCGCCCGTGCCATGCGTGTTAAGAAAGACAGCGATACGGCACGTATTGCCTCCTTTACAGGTCATGGCCTCAAGAAAGATGAAAGCCGTGTAATCAAGCGTCAGTATTATGAAGACATGGTCGAAAGCCTGGCGAGTAATCCAAAACGCGGGGAGGATTTCTTCCTGTCCGGTATAGGTCCTGAAACCTGATCTGACGGGAACCATCAACGGGGCAATTTGCATGAGAGCGTGGAATACTACGCTCTCATGATCTTTTTGGTATCACCAATCCATTGAACTTACTCTGTCAGAACGGGCTGGTCGAAATTGGTAGCCTGTTTGGGAGAACGGGTCAGATACCGCATCACTTCGTGTTCCCGATCTGGTGCCCAGCCAACTATCGGCGCGCCACCCCGCCACAACCGTGCCAGTATTAAAGCTACGCGGCAGTCGGCCTATACCTGCCTAGAAGTCCGCCGACGACACCGCAGCAGAGAAATCTAGCAGACTTAGAATGGCCGAGGGTATCGCAAGCTGCTATTGAAATTCACTTAAGTCAATGAGAAACAATAAAAATGCCGCTTCTGTCGCCCCTGCCCGGCTTTCCATCCTTTTGCCTTGGGTACGTACTTTATGCTGTGCACGCTTTCCCTCGCAAATATCCTCGTGAATTTGACGCGCGTTAACTTACGTGAGATAGTCCTCGCCCTAGCCCCTCCTTGTTCTGAGAACGAGGGCCGGTTTTAAGACTGTAAGGTCGGCAAGGACCACCACTGACACGTGAGCCCAAAATACTGATGAGTGAGCCCAAAATAAAGAACATGGATGAATTCGCTGCGGTGAGCGGCATCTCGCGTCCAACGCTGTCCAAGTTCTTTAACGACCCGGCCAGTGTGCGCAAATCGACAAGAGAGCGTATTGAGCAAGCGCTGGAGAAATTCGACTACCGCCCCAACCTATACGCCATGAACCAGAACCGGCGGCTGACAAAAACCATCGGCATAGTGGTTCCAAACCTCACCGATCCTTTCTTTGCCAAGATAGCACGCCATATCGAGGATCATGTGATTGCGGCTGGCTATCGTCCGGTTCTTCTGGGCTCGAACGGAACCACAGAACATGAATTGGAAAACCTGAACAATCTGCGTTTGCTCAAGCCAGCAGGCGCATTGCTGGCGCCGTTGGGCCGGGTGTCGGAGACCTCGCAGATCCAGCAATTTTGCGAGGAGGTCCCAACGGTCCTGTTCGATGCAAATCTTGAAGATACCGGAGAGGCGTTCATTGGATCCAACAATCAGCAGAGTATCACCACCATCGTGGACTATCTCTGCCGCACCGGGGATGCGCCTGCGTTCTTTGAAATGAAGTCGCCGACCAACCCCAACGCTGTCAAACGCCGCAATGCCTATATTTCATCGATGGAAGAGCTGGGGCACAAACCCGAGCTGATCCAGGTTCCTGGCGAAGGTTGGGATTTTGAAGAGATCGGATTTCGCGAAGGCACGCGGCTTCTGACTGAATATCGACCAGCAACGAATACCATCCTGTGCAGCAATGACAGGCTTGCGATTGGATTGTTATCAGCGGCCTATCAGCTTGGGCTGCGTGTTGGCTTAGGAGATGGCTGCGCATTGCGAGTCGCAGGCCATGATGACCATCCTTTTTCACGCTACACCTGCCCGACACTCACCACTGTCTCCCAAGACTACACAGCGATTGCTCAAACCAGTGCAGAAACATTGGTTGCACGAATCGAGGGGCGTTCTGAAGCTGATTCCCGTCGCGAAATTCTGTTCTCCGGGCAACTGATTATGCGCGGGTCCGCGTAAGTTGCTTTAGGTTTTAGCTTTTTCACAAACTTTACGCGCGTAAATTTTAATTTGACGCGCGACGCATCACTCCGCTACTCTCTTATGACAACATCCAATCATGGGAGGATAAGGATGTACCTTAAGAGCGCACTACGTGCGGCGACGGCACTGACCGTTTTAGCCAGCACAGCGGCCTTTGCCGACACGATCACCATCGCCACCGTGAACAACGGCGACATGATCCGTATGCAGGGGCTGACAGAGGATTTCACATCAAAAACCGGGCATGAGGTTGAGTGGGTCACTCTGGAGGAAAACGTGCTGCGTCAGCGCGTTACCACAGACATCTCTGCCAAAGGTGGTCAATTCGATATTATGACCATCGGCATGTATGAAACGCCAATCTGGGGTAAGAACGGCTGGCTGGTCCCGCTGAACGATCTGCCTGCGGACTATGACGTCGACGATATTCTGCCGGCAATGCGTGGTGGCCTATCCTATGATGGAACGCTCTATGCGGCTCCATTCTACGGCGAGAGCTCCATGATTATGTATCGCTCTGATCTGATGGAGAAAGCAGGTCTCGAGATGCCTGCCGCACCGGATTGGAATTTCGTAGCCGACGCTGCCCGCAAGATGACCGACAAGGATAATGAGGTCTATGGAATCTGCCTGCGTGGCAAGGCTGGTTGGGGCGAGAACGCGGCCTTTATTACTGCTATGTCCAACTCGTTTGGTGCGCGTTGGTTCGATGAGAGCTGGGCACCACAGTTTGACAGCGAAGCCTGGTCAAACACACTCAACTTCTACATTGATCTGTTGAATGATGCAGGCCCTCCGGGTGCCTCAAACAATGGGTTCAATGAAAACCTGTCATTGTTCCAGCAAGGCAAATGCGGCATGTGGATCGACGCGACAGTTGCCGCGTCGTTCGTGACCAATCCCGATGACTCCACAGTTGCCGACAAAGTCAGCTTTGCACTTGCTCCGGATACTGGACTGGGCAAACGCAGCAACTGGCTCTGGGCTTGGGCTCTAGCTATTCCGGCTGGCACCCAGAAAGAGGCCGCGGCAAAAGAATTTGTCCAATGGGCCACGTCAAAAGCCTATATTGAGTTGGTTGCCGAAAACGAAGGCTGGGCCAATGTCCCTCCGGGCGCTCGTACTTCGCTCTATGAGAATCCAAACTATAAGGATATCCCATTCGCGAAGATGACGCTGGACAGCATCTTGTTAGCAGACCCGAATAGCCCGACCGTTGATCCGGTTCCCTATGTTGGCATCCAGTTCGCCGCAATCCCAGAATTTGCGGGTATCGCGACACAGGTTGGTCAGGAGTTTTCGGCCGCACTCGCCGGACAACAAACCGCTGATGAGGCGCTTGCGAAAGCACAGGCGCTGGCGGCGGATGAAATGGAAGCGGCAGGTTACTGACGCCTCCTCCCTCCCAGAGGGCAGCTCCCTTTTGAGACTGCCCTCTGGCTCCTACTCCCCAAACAAGCCAATATTTGTCACGACGGCATAAGAACCGGCGACAATGGAGATTTGCCATGGCGACCCAACATTCCCGGTCGGCAGCACGCATCATGATGGCCCCGGCAGTTATATTGCTTTTGGGTTGGATGTTGGTTCCGCTGACCATGACGCTCTATTTTTCATTCAAAAAATACCTGCCACTGCGCGGCGGCGATCTTGGCTGGGTTGGCTTCGACAACTACGCCCGCTTTTTATCTTCCAGCGCGTTTTGGCCAAGCGTTCAGGCCACACTGACCATTGTTGGTGGCGTCCTTCTGATTACCGTAATCCTCGGGGTGTTTCTTGCCTTGTTGCTAAACCAGCCAATGTGGGGGCAAGGCATTGTCCGCATTCTGGTGATTGCACCGTTTTTCGTCATGCCGACAGTGTCGGCATTGGTGTGGAAGAACATGTTTATGGATCCCGTAAACGGTCTTTTTGCCCATCTGTGGAAGGCATTCGGCGCTGAACCGGTTTCATGGCTCTCAGAAGCCTCGTTGCAATCCATTGTTCTGATCGTGAGCTGGCAATGGTTACCGTTTGCAACCCTTATTCTGCTGACTGCCATTCAATCCTTGGACCGTGAACAGCTGGAAGCGGCTGAGATGGACGGTGCACCGCCGGTCGCACGGTTTGGCTATATCACGCTGCCGCATCTGAGCCGCGCTATCACCGTGGTGGTTCTGATACAGACGATTTTCCTACTGTCGATCTTCGCTGAGATCTTTGTGACCACCCAAGGGTCATTCGGAACGAAGACGCTCACCTATCTGATCTATCAGCGCGTACTGGAAAGCCAGAACGTTGGATTGGGATCCGCCGGCGGCGTTTACGCCATCATCCTCGCCAATATCGTTGCCATCTTTCTGATGCGCATTGTTGGCAAAAACCTCGACGCATAAGGAGGCCACCATGGCACGTGCCGTTACACCAAGACGCAAAGCCATCAACACCTTGCTGGCCTGGGCTGTCGGGTTACTGATCTTCTTTCCGATCCTCTGGACCATTCTCACCAGTTTCAAGACTGAAGCGCAGGCTATCAGTGATCCGCCGGTGTTCCTGTTCTTTGACTGGACCTTGGAAAACTACAACGTCGTGCAAGAACGATCTAACTATATGCGTTTTCTGTGGAATTCGGTGATCATCGCCGGAGGATCAACAATCCTTGGCATAATCATTGCGGTGCCTGCAGCCTGGTCTATGGCTTTCGTGCCCTCGAAACGCACCAAAGATATCCTGTTGTGGATGCTCTCGACCAAGATGCTGCCAGCGGTCGGCGTGCTATATCCAATTTACATCCTATTCATCAAAATGGGCTTGCTGGACAACCGCTTTGGTTTGGTTGTGGTGCTGATGCTGATCAATCTGCCGATCATCGTCTGGATGCTTTACACATATTTCAAGGAAATCCCCGGCGAGATCCTAGAGGCTGCGCGTATGGATGGCGCGACACTGAAGGAAGAGATCCTCTATGTCCTGACGCCAATGGCGATACCCGGTATTGCGTCGACCCTGCTTTTGAACATCATCCTGGCTTGGAACGAAGCCTTCTGGACATTGAACCTGACCGCAGCCAAGGCCGCGCCTCTCACAGCGTTCATTGCCAGCTATTCAAGCCCTGAAGGCCTATTCTACGCCAAGCTGTCAGCGGCATCGACAATGGCCATCGCGCCGATCCTCATCCTTGGCTGGTTCAGCCAGAAACAACTTGTCAGCGGCCTGACCTTCGGCGCCGTGAAATAAGGAAGACACCCATGGGACAGATCAAACTCGAAAGCGTGACCAAGAATTTTGGCCCCGTTGAGGTCATCCCGCCGCTGGACCTGACCATCGAAGATGGTGAATTCACCGTCTTCGTCGGCCCGTCCGGTTGTGGCAAATCAACGCTGCTGCGCCTGATAGCAGGACTGGAGGACATCACCTCGGGCAGCATCAGCATCGACGGTCAGGACGCAACTGACATCCCCCCAGCCAAACGCGGCTTGGCGATGGTCTTTCAGTCCTACGCGCTCTACCCGCATATGTCAGTGCGCAAAAACATCGCTTTTCCGATGAAAATGGCCGGGATCCCTGCGGATGAGCAACAACGCCGTATTTCCAATGCCGCTGCTGCGCTGAATCTCACCGATTACCTCGATCGTCGTCCGGGTCAGCTGTCGGGCGGCCAGCGCCAGAGGGTTGCCATAGGTCGTGCCATCGTTCGTGAACCGTCAGCATTTTTATTCGACGAGCCTCTGTCAAATTTGGATGCCGCCCTGCGCGTTGGCATGCGGCTGGAAATTTCGGAGCTGCACAAACGACTTGCAACGACAATGGTCTACGTAACCCACGACCAGGTTGAGGCTATGACGATGGCTGACAAGATCGTCGTATTGCATGCTGGTGTTATCGAACAGGTTGGCAGCCCATTGGAGCTATATCGCGCGCCGCGCAACGTATTCGTGGCGGGTTTTATCGGATCGCCCAAGATGAATCTCCTAACCGGACCACAGGCGGCCGAACATGATGCAGCCACCATCGGTATTCGTCCTGAGCATCTGGACATTTCGGAGACCGAAGGTAAATGGGAAGGCACTATCGGCGTGTCCGAGCATCTGGGGTCTGACACCTTCTTTCATGTCATGTGCGACGCCTTTGAGAATCCACTGACTGTCAGGGCCGGTGGTGAACTGGATCTGCGTTACGGTGCCCACGTTTTCCTTACGCCAGATATGGCGCACCTGCATCGTTTCGATGCCAACGGGTTGCGGATGGAATGAAACGGCTGGACGGAAAACGCGCCATGATTACTGGCGCGGCGCGCGGCATCGGCGCGGCCTTCGCCGAGACCTATGCAAGAGAAGGTTCACAAGTTGCAATCGCCGATATCGACTATTCGCGAGCAGAAGCAACGGCTGCGATGATTGGCCCTGCCACCATTGCAATTGACCTAGATGTCACCCAGCAGAGCAGCATTGGCCGTGCCGTCGACCAGACTGTCGATGCCTTCGGTGGTATCGACATCCTGATCAACAACGCCGCGATTTTCACAGCAGCGCCAGTGACCGAAGTGTCACGAGACGACTACCAGCGCACCTTTGACATCAACGTATCCGGCACGCTGTTCATGATGCAGGCCGTTGCACAACAGATGATCGCACAAGGGAACGGTGGAAAGATCATCAATATGGCAAGCCAAGCTGGACGGCGCGGCGAGCCTTTGGTGTCAGTCTACTGTGCAACCAAAGCCGCCATTATCAGCCTGACGCAATCTGCCGGGCTAGGCCTGATCACACATGGCATCAACGTAAACGCGATTTCTCCAGGCGTGGTCGACGGCGAACACTGGGATCAGGTTGATGCGCTTTTTGCAAAATACGAGGGAAAAGCCCCAGGTCAAAAGAAAGCCGAAGTCGCCCGGTCTGTTCCTCATGGCCGGATGGGCACCGCCGCCGATTTGACCGGTATGGCCGTCTTTCTGGCAAGCGATGACGCCAACTACATCGTGGCCCAAACCTACAACGTTGACGGTGGCCAATGGATGAGCTGATGCGTGTTGAGAAAAGGGAGGCAGTGGCCATGAAACTATCAAATGACACCCTGACGCACCTGCCTCAGAAGGTAGGCAGACCCAGTTACGACCGTAGAAAGATCACACCGGGCATCGTGCATGTCGGCCTCGGGAATTTCCACCGAGCGCATCAGGCTTGGTATTTGCACGCGCTCATGCAGCAGGGCAAAGCCATGGATTGGGGAATCATCGGTGCAGGTGTTCGCGCAGCAGATACCGAAATGCGGGATCGTTTGCTTAATCAGGATTGCCTATCCACCCTTATCGAACTGGATCCAGCCGGACCGTCGGCCGAAGTGATTGGCCCCATGATCGATTTCCTTCCCGTAGAGGACGATAACGCCAGCTTGATAAAAGCTATGACCGACCCGGCAATCCGCATTGTTTCTCTGACGGTTACGGAGGGTGGATACTATCAGAGCGCACATCGGGGCGGCCTAGATCTTGATCACGATGACATCCGTCATGATCTTGCCCACCCCCACAAACCGCGCACGGTGTTTGGCGCTATTGTCGAGGCATTGCGGTTGCGCAGAAATCAGGGGCAGCGCCCATTCACCGTCCAAAGCTGTGACAATCTGCAAGGCAACGGCCAAATCACCCGCAACGCAATCGTCACCTTGGCCCAGCAAACAGACCCCAGTTTGGCTATTTGGATTGATCACGACGCCTCATTTCCAAATTCGATGGTAGATTGCATCGTCCCTGCGACGGGCCCGGCAGAGATCGCATTGGCCCGTGACTACGGCGTCGATGACGCCGCCCCTGTGACCCATGAGAACTACCGTCAGTGGGTGATCGAGGATGCATTCTGCGCAGGGCGTCCTGACTGGGATCAAGTTGGCGCGATCTTCACCCATGATGTGCACAGCTATGAGAGTATGAAGATCCGCGTCCTAAACGCGGGCCATCAGATCCTCGCCAACGTCGGTGAACTCTTGTCGATCGCGACCATCGCCGACTGTATGAAGGACCCGCTGGTGGCGGCGTTCTTCCGTAAGGTTCAACAAGACGAAATCCTGCCCTACGTGTCGGCAGTACCAGCGATATCTCCGCCGAGCTACCTAGCGCTGATCGAACGGCGATTTGCCAACCCAGGGATCCACGACACCACCCGACGCGTGGCCTATGACGGTACTGCCCGCCATCCCGGCTTTGTCCTGCCAATCCTGCGCGACGCGCTGCAGCAGAGCGGCACAATCGACGGATTATGTCTGGTTGAGGCGCTATGGGCCCGGATGTGCACCGGTATCCGCGAAGACGGGAGCACAATCGCGCCCAATGATCCGGACTGGGACTTGCGCAAATCCTATGCCGAACAGGCAAAGATATCCCCTTCGGCCTGGCTACAGCAAAACCAGATCTATTCAGATCTCTCGCAGGATAAGCGTGTTGAGGCGCGGTTTTCTGATTGGATAGCGCTGATCAATGATCACGGCAGTCGTGCAGCGATGAAAAAATATCTTGAGCATCCCTGAAACTGGCACTCGATCAAGGGGTTGCCATATCAACGGCCAATCCGCTGGGAACTGAAGTCGGCACATAAGACACCTCTGCGCGGGCGTTGGCACCGGTAAGCCCTGTCAGAAATGCGACCAGCGCTGCGATATCCTGATCCGTCAGATCTTGTCGCAGGTAGATGTCACGCGCCCGCGCCTGTCGCGCCATTTCAAACCTGTCCTGTTGCACAATAAAGTCGGTGGCAGCCAGCCATGGTACATCTGGCAATTGCAGATCACTAGGTGACCATCCCGCACGGCTTTCTACGGGATTAAGATGGTGGCGGATCATCCGGTCCAGCGTCGGGAATGCCCCGTTGTGGCCATAGGGGGCCGTCAGTTCCACATTGCGCAGCATCGGCGTGCGGAACCGGTAGGCATCGGAGAGATTATCACTCTCGCCCATACGCCCAACGTCGCGCGCGTAAGGATCAAACCGACGCCCACGACCCGGCCCAAAGGCTGGTAACCCGAGCGCATAAAATTGCTGATCAGAGAACAACGGCCCAGCATGGCACCCACTACACCCGGCGGAACCAAAAAACAGATCGCCCCCGGCTTTCTGTTGGTCGGTGAGCGCATCAGTATCACCCGCAAGATGGGCATCAAACGGACTATCGTAGGATGTAAAATCCTGCACCATGAACTGCGCAAGTGCTTCGGCAATATCGGTAATCTGCACCTCCTCGGGAGCGGAGATATGGTCGAACGAAGCAATAAATCGATCTCCGTAGCCAGCCACCCCCCGTACGCGCTTGGCAATGATGGGCCAGGCCAGATCAATCCGGTCACGAGTCGCACCGATCACCGCGTTCTCACCAACATTACCAGCCATCTCTACGCTAGAGGTCATGGGAAACAGCGCCTGTGCTGCGAGCACAGACGTCAGCCCCTGCGGCAACCATTCCTCTGCCGGCGTGTTGAATCCATTCCCATAGATCGGATCGACGCTGATCCTCCCGTCATGCATCAGAACGTTGATGGATGTCGCCCCTAGATTCCAAAGTGCAGGTGCATTGCGTGGCACACGTTTTTGTACCCGATTGGTGCCGTTGTCCGATATGCGTGAGCGGCCCAGACCCTGTCCGCCCTCGCCCAGCCCTAAAGACAGCCCATCAGATGTGCCATGTCGCGGATGATGACAGCTTCCGCAGCTGATATTTCTGTTCCCAGACAGGATCTTGTCATAAAATAGCAGGCGACCCAGCTCCGCCTTGGCCGGATCGACAGGCAAAAAGTCTTCCGCCCCTAGAGGCCCAGGTAGCCGCACCTCTTCGGCGTAAGCCGAGCCACAACACAGACCAAGCGCCAGAACAACCGAGGAAAACACATGCGTGAGAGTTACAGACCGAGAGCGTCCTTGTTTCAGGCCACCCTTGTGGTGTGGATACTGGTCACCCCCCTGCCCGCACGCGCTGAAATTGAACAGGCGCGCGATCTGATGGAGGCGGGCGAATTTGCGGCAGCGCGCGAGGAACTTTGGCCGGCGGCGCGTTCCGGCAACGCCGATGCAGAAGAGTTGATCGGAGTGATGTATGCTATGGGGCTTGGGGTTGAGAAGGATGATGTCCGCGCATTTGAATGGTATTTGCGCAGCGCTATGAAAGGTCACCCCGGCGCGCAATCCGGCATTGGCTGGTACTATGAGATCGGTCGAGGCATGCCTGCCTCCGATCTGGTGCGCGCGTATATGTGGTACACACTCTCGGCTATTGGCGGCGATCCCGATGCGGCAATCAGCCTTGAAGAAGTGGTCAAAAAGATGACTACGGCGGAGATCGATAAGGCGCATATTCTGGTCGAGGACTATAAGGTCTGGATGTACCCGTTTCGGTAGCGAACGGGAGAGAAGCGGCGCGAGCAGATCCCGCGCCGCCCTATGGTCTATCGGCGCGCTATCAGTTCAGGTCTGCCGCGCGGGCCGCACCAATATCAGCTTCAGCCTCGGCCACCGCATCGGTCAGTGCGGTAAAGATCGCATCGCCTCGGGTTACGTTGGATTTGAACCAGTCATAGACCGGCTCAGCTGACGCTTTGAAAGCCGCTTTTTGCTCAGGAGTGGGCACATAGAGATCCCCGCCTCCGGCGACAAAATCCTCATAAGCCTGGATAGACTTGCGTTTTGGTGAAGCAAAGGTCGCCTGTTGCAGCGCGTAGAAGCCATCTACGACGACCTGCCGCATATCTTCTGGCATATCCATGAAGTTCTTATTCGACATCCACCACAACGCGCCCATATAGGCATGGCCGTCCAGCGTCACGTACTGTAGGCCCGCATCCGGGAATTTCATGCCCATGATATCGGTAATGCCGTTTTTGGAACCTTCAACCACGCCGGTCTGGAACGATGTGAAAAGTTCGGGCCAAGGGATGGGTGTAGGGGCAGCTCCCAGCGCCTTCACCAACTCCTGCGGCAGATCAGCAACCACGGTACGAATTTTCAAGCCGTCCATGTCGGCAGGCTCAGCAACTCGACGTTTGGTATTGGCAAAATTGCGCCAGCCGCCAGTATTCCCGATGGTCATCAGGCGGATAGCGTCACCGGAATCTTCAAGCGCCATCTGACGCATAGTACGGGTGAAATCGCCCGACAGCACATGCTCGGCGATACGGTCATCAGCCATCAGGTAAGGCAGATCCAGCACCTGCACATACGGAAATAGGCCGGACGCGCCGCCCGAGGTGGAGATATAGACGTCAATCGATCCATCAGCGACGCCCTGCAGACACTCCGCCCCGTTGGAACAAAGCTGGGTGCCGATGAACAACTCTACTTCGATGGCACCGTTTGAGGCCGCCTCAACGTAGTTCTTGAACACCACCAGACCGTCGTAGTCTTCGTCATTCTCGTTGGAATTCGCTGTAGCGCGGATCTTATAATCCGCTGCATAGGCCGACAGAGCAGTGCCTGCCATTAGCGCCGATAGCGCCACCGTCTTCACTATTTTCCTGAGCATTCGTTTCTCCTCCTGTTGCTCTTTTATTTTGGGTACTTGGGTATCCTCAGTTCAGAAATCCGGTCAGTCGCGGGATGGTCAGCGAAATGGCCGGCACGAAGGTGATCAAAAAGATCACCGCAATCTCAATCGCCAGAAACGGCAGGATCGCCTTGGCGATGGTTGTCACCCGTTCCTGAGAAACGGCGGCTGCTACAAACAGCACCAACCCCATGGGCGGCGTGGCCAGTCCCACCGTCAGGTTCACACACATGATAATGGCGAAATGGACCGATTCCACACCAAGATCGGTAAACACCGGTCCCAAAATCGGGCCCAGAATGATAATCGCTGGGCCTGCGTCCAGGAACATTCCGACGACAAACAGCAAGAGGTTGATCAGGAACAACAGGATCAGCGGATTTTCCGACAGCGTCAGGATGAAATCCGCCAATTGCTCCGGCGCATGACTAAGACTGACAACGGTCTTGAACGACATAGCCGCGCCCACCAGCAGCAGCACCACAGCCGAAGTTATGCCTGCGCGTGTAAACACCTCCGGTAAGTCCGCCAGCCGCATGGAACCGAGCACAAGAAAGCTGATCAACAAGGCGTATGCGACGGCCACAGCAGCAGCTTCGGTCGGGGTGAAGACACCCGCCAGAATACCCCCGAGGATCAGCACGGGCGTCTGCAAGGGCACCACAGCCCGTTTACAGATCGTACGAAACGCCGGGCTGACAACCCGGCGCAGCCCCAGCATCACCCCATGTGCAAACAGGACAGAACCAAGAAAGGCCAACCATGTCATACGGACCCCGGCGTCATCGCCAAGCGGAACAAACTGTACCAGTAGTAGACCAAGGTTGAGCCGCACGAGACCGAAAGAGAACCAACGCTCCATGCCGCCGATCTCAACACTATCAAAAACCACCCGCCGGGCGGCCGGCAGCTCGTAACGGTCGGCCAATGCACGCACCATGACCATTAGTCCGACGCCCACCAGAACTCCCGGAACAATACCCGCCAAGAAAAGAGCCGCGACGCTCTCTCCCATGACATACGCGTAAATGATCATGATGCCCGACGGCGGAATGATCGGACCGATGACGGAGCTGGCGGCAGTAACAGCAGCGGCAAATCTGCGGCTGTATCCTTCCTTTTCCATCGCAGGGATCAGCATGGAGCCAAGTGCCGACGTATCGGCCACAGCCGATCCTGATAGACCCGCGAAAAGGATTGACGACAGGATGTTCACTTGTGCCAGCCCACCGCGCAAATGCCCCATCAACGCCTGTGAAAACTCTACCAACCGGACGGTGATCCCCCCGCGGTTCATCAACTCTCCGGCCAGCATGAAGAACGGGATCGCCATTAGCGGAAAACTGTCCATACCGTTGTAGAGGTTGCGATATAGCAGCGTCAGGTCACGTTCCTGGCCGTTCAGCCAAAGTAGCGCGCCGGGGGCCGCCAGAAGGCAGAAAAACACCGGCAGGCCGACCAGCAGCAGAAATAAGAACAGAGGTAGAAACCAGATCAACATCACTCTGCCCCCCCTATGTTCAGGCCCGGACGTTCTGGCAAGCGGTCACCCTGACCAAACAATCGCACGATACGTTCAAGGATCAGTTCAATATTCACAAGGATCAGCAGGGCGATGCCAACAAGAAGCGATAGCATCATCCAGCTGCGTGGCACCCGGTACCAACTGTCAAACCCGAGAGAGGTCGGCACATAAAGCGACGCCGTGGCAAAGCGTCCGCCAAGACCGGTTACTTCTTTGTAGCCGATCTGCACGCCAACGATCAGCACTGTCAGCCCGATCGCCAGCAGCACCAGCTGCAAGACATGAAAGATTCGTCCACGCAAAATGGAATCGACGACGTCAATTGCGACGAAACCACCGCTACGCAGTGCGGTCGGCGCCATAAGGCCAGTCATCCACAACATGCAAAACCGCGCTGCTTCGTCCGGCCAAGGCAAGGCATTGCCCAGCACATAGCGAAAGAACACCTGTATAAGGATCGCAAGAACCATCAAACCAATGGCAAAAACGCCCACCCAACGGCCGACTGCAAGCAGGCCGGTGTTGAGCGGGCGCAGTATATTCAGGACAGATAGTACTGCCGTCATCGCATCTCTCTCCTCCCCATGTGCCGCGCCGACCTCCCTCAGTGCGGACAACCAACCGCTAGCTTGACCCAGCGATCTGGCCTATTTGGCCCTTGTAGAATGTCAGAGCATCCCCCTCTTCACGCATCGTGGCACGATCCACATGCCCCAGTACAATCGCATGGTCGCCTCCGTCATGAACGGCAGAACGTGTACATTCAAATCGTGCCAGACAGTTCTCGAGCAGCGGGACACCATTTTCATTCTGCTCCAGCTGCAAATGGGTCAGCCCAAAGGCATCTTTTGCGACCTGCCAACACAGATCATCCTGATCTGCAGCCAAGACATGAATGGCGTAGTGTCGTGCGGATTCAAAATAGGGAAAGCGGCGCGAATTTCTGTCAGGAGACCACAGCACGAGCGGCGGTGTCAGCGAAACCGACGAGAAGCTATTGGCCGTAATCGCAACCACACCCTGATCAGATGCAGCGGTGACAATGGCAATGCCAGTCGCAAACCGGCCAAAGGCATCCCGCAACAGTCGGGTATTGTCAGACGCGGGCACAAAGCTGTGTTTGCCCTGCCCTGCGTGTACCGACATCATGCGACCTCCCGGCCCAGTGCGGCCTCATAGAGTTTGAACCATGTCGGGCGATCAAGTTCGACTTTCAGCACATCGGAAGCCTGTTTGATCCGCGCCAGATTATTGGTACCCAATACCGGTAAGATCTTTGCCGGATGCCGCAGCAAAAATGCAATAGCGACAGCGGCACGTTCAACCCCTTGCGCCTGCGCAATCGCATCCAGCTGTTCAGCCAGCGCGCCACTGCCACTCACCAGCGCTCCGCCACCAAGCGGCGACCAAGCCATCAAAGGATGCTGCTGACGTTGATGGAAAGCCAAGTCTCCGTTGGTAAAGGGGCTGACTTCAGACAGAGAGATTTCGATCTGATTTGTAGCCAGTGGTGTCTTCATCGCAGATTGCAGGAGTTCCCAATCCCAGGGGCGGAAATTTGAAACACCAACAGCCCCCAGCTTGCCTGCTGCAACCAGCTCATCCAGTACAGCGCCGGTTTCAAAATGATCCATCAGAGGGTCCGGACGATGGATCAGCAGAAGGTCAATCTGCTCGATGCCCATTTCCGATAGCGATGTCTCAACCGATCGGGTGATATGCGCTGCCGACGTATCATAGTGCTTTACCGGTGTGTCCGCATAGCGCCCGACCGGAGCGACGATATCGCACTTGGTTACGATCTCCATCTGATCGCGCAGATTTGGATTGGCTTTCAAGGCCTTGCCCAGAATTCCCTCTGCTGTGTAGCCGCCATAGATATCAGCCTGATCAAAGGTAGTAATGCCCTGAGCTAAACAAGCCTCGATCTTGGCCGCGACATGGGCTGCCGAGGTATCGCTGTCATCGCCCAGACGCCACATGCCATACACCAAGCGGCTGAATTCCAGCCCTTCGGCGATCTTGATCCGTTCCATTAACGTCGTACTCCATTCCCAAGGGGTGTTGCCGGTGCGGACAGTGGCACCCGACCGTATTCATGTGGCAGTGAGCAGGTCTTCAGATGTGGCATCACCCGCTTTCCAAAATGCCGAGCTTCCTCAAGATGAGGGTAACCGGACAGGACAAACGATCGGATGCCCATTTTCTGATAGGCTTGCAGCTTAGACATCACCTGATCTGTCGACCCGACCAGTGCCGCTCCACAGCCAGAGCGTGCTCGTCCGATCCCTGTCCAGAGGTTCGGTTCAATAAATCCAAATTCATCTGCAATATCTCGGTTCTTGGCCTGATGTGCCACGCCCAGTGATGTTGCATCCAGCGCGCGATCACGAATGAGCTTCCCGGCCGTATCATCTAGTTTTGAGACGATGTAGTCAGCATATTCATAGGCCTCAGCCTCGGTGTCTCGAACGATCACATGCACCCGCAGGCCATAATCCAGCGTCCTGCCATAGGTTTCTGCAACGCTATGCACCGCCTTCATACGTCCCGCCAGTTCGTCCATCTTTTCCGGCCACATCAGGTAGACGTCACAATGCTCACCACATAGCTCGAGCGCCGCTGGCGAATACCCACCGAAGTAAAGCAATGGCCCGCCAGACTGATAAGGTTTTGCAGGATCAGTGGTCAGCCCCTCGAACTGATAAACTTCGCCATTGTGGTTTATCTCGTCGCGCGTCCAGGCCTGCTTGAGGATTTCCACCACCTCGCGCGAGCGTTGATAGCGAAATGCGCTTTCGGCCTTCTCGCCCGGGAAATCGGATGAGATGATATTGACCGTCAACCGACCTTCCAACATGTGATCCAGAGTCGCCAACGTCCGCGCGAGCATGATCGGCTGCATCTCGCCACAGCGCACAGCCGCCAACATATTGATCTTGTCTGTGATTGGTGCGCAGCCCGCGACAAAGCTGAGCGTATCCTGCCCAACCTGAAATGACGACGGGCAGAGAATATTGCGAAACCCCTGCGCTTCCGCCTCTTTTACGATGTCAGAGCAATGCGCCCATGAGGAGCGAAGATCACCGTCGGGCACGCCCAGGAACTGATAGTCATCAGAGCAAAGCGCGGCAAACCACGACACTTCAACCGCATCAAGATCCGCAGATGTCACCGGAACAACGCTCATCGGTCTCTCCCTCGCATTTTAACACTTACCCCTTGCATAGCCCGCACCTAAATGTAAATCAATGGTGTATCAATTTTCCTTTGATCGTACCGAGCAACCTCATGCCTACCGCGCGCACATCCGGCACAGCACTGCCGCTTTACCTCCAGATCAGTGAGGCGCTGACCCGCGAGATTGCCGCTGGACGACTGGCCGACGGGGAGCGGCTTGCGCCCGAGCGACAGCTGGCACAAGAGTACGGCACGACAGTAAGAACGCTTCGCAAAGCCCTGTCCGAACTCGAAAAGCAAGGCATGCTCGATCGGGTTCAGGGATCAGGCAACTACATCCGTACTACCCAGACCTTGCCGAGTGTCTATTCCATGTTTCGTCTGGAGCTGCATGGTGGCGGCGGTCTGCCAACAGCGGATGTGCTCTCCGTCGTGGAATGCACCAAGCCTGCAGACTTGCCAAATTTCGGCACCACTGATCGTGGCACCCGCATCCGACGACTGCGCTATCTGGACAACATCATTATTGCAGTAGAAGAAATCTGGCTGGATGCAGGCGCGGGCAGCGTAGATGCATCTCAGCTGTCCGATTCTCTCTATCGCTACTACCGGCTGCAATTGGGTTTCTGGATCAGCCGCGCCGAAGATCGTGTCGCCCTCGGTGAAGTTCCCAATTGGGCACCTGCCAATTTCACCAAATCCCCCGGCACCACGGTTGGTTTTATCGAACGCCTGAGCTGGGCGCAGGAGACCGCACCGGTAGAGTTTTCACGCACTTGGTTTGACACGGATAAGGCGCTCTACGTGCAGCGCCTGACATAGGAGGAAACATGTCCACACCCACGACTTATGGGATTATCGGCTGCGGCATGATGGGCCAGGAGCATTTGCGCAATATCGCGCTCCTTGAAGAGACGAAAATAGGTGCAATCTATGAACCAAACGCTGCCATGCGCGACGTCTCGAAGAGTTTGGCACCGGAAGCAGTGTTTGCTGACAGCATCGAAGCGCTCCTTGAATTTCAGGGCCTTGATTGCCTGTTGATTGCCAGCCCCAATTTCCGCCATCTCGAACAATTGGAGCTGCTGGCGCAGTGTCGCCCATTGCCTGTGCTTGTTGAAAAGCCGCTGTTCACCAGCCTGAACGATCTCGGTCGTCTGGATCGTTTTGCTGCGCAATACCCGGCACATGTATGGGTCGCGATGGAATATCGATACATGCCGCCCATAGCTGCCTTCCTTTCTCAGGTTGAGGCAAGCACCGGTGGTATCAAAATGCTGACCATCCGCGAGCATCGCTTTCCTTTTCTGGAGAAGGTAGACAACTGGAACCGGTTTGATGTCAAATCTGGTGGCACTTTTGTCGAGAAATGCTGCCACTTCTTTGACCTGATGCGTCTAACACTTGGCTCTGAACCTGTCCGGGTCATGGCCAGCGGCGGGCAGGATGTGAACCATCTGAATGAGAGTTACTCAGACGGCCCCCCTGACATACTCGACAATGGATATGTGATCGTTGATTTTAGCTGCGGTGCGCGCGCAATGTTGGAACTGTGCATGTTTGCAGAGGGAGCCGAATATCAAGAAGAGGTCGCAGCCGTCGGCCCCAAAGGCAAGATAGAAGCGTTTGTTCCGGGTCCCGGTCGCTTCTGGCCGGCCCATCTGGGCACGCCCCCTCTGCCCAAAGTGGTCACCTCTGCTCGTTTGCCCAAAGGCCCTGTTGTACAGAATGTGCCCGTAGACCCGGAGCTTCTCGCCGCAGGGGATCACAATGGGTCAACCTTCTACCAGCACCGCAAATTCCTGGAACTGGTACGCGGTAATTGCAGCGCGCCAGAGGTCAGCCTTCACGACGGGCGCATGGCCGTTCTGATTGGGCTAGCGGCACAGATCTCTATTGCTGAAAAGCGTGTTGTGGAGATGTCAGATCTGATCTGACATCTACTCCATACAATATGTATGTCACCGGCCGATCACGATATCGGCCTGCAGACCTCGCAGTTCGTCACTTTGCCCTAATCGAAGTGTTCCACCATGGGCACGGGCTATATCCGTAACAATGGCGAGGCCCAGCCCGACGCCGCTACCCAGATCCTGATTTCGGGCGGGGTCAAGCCTTGTAAAAGGACGTGTTGCTTCGATCCGGTCATCCTCTGCAATACCAGGGCCATCATCTTCTACCCTGATACGAAGGAATTTCTCAGTCATAGCGGCAGACACGCGCGCGCGTGTCCCATACCGCACAGCGTTGGAGATCAAGTTCTGCACCGCCCTGCGCATCGCGGCACCGCGCAGCATGACCGTGCCGTCGCCGCTCATCTCGCCTAGCATTACATCCTTGCCCTGCCGCCGCCAGCCGTCGACCAGCACCGTTATCATCAAATGCGGATCCACCTGCTCAGGCTCGCTTGTGGACACTCCACGTGAGAAATCAAGAAAAGCGTCCAGCAACGCCTGCATTTCATCTACGTCCTGCCGCAACGGCTCGGCGTCTTCATCATCCAGCATCGACAGCCCAAGCTTCATCCGGGTAAGTGGTGTGCGCAGGTCATGGCTTACACCTGACAGCATCAGCGTCCGCTGCTCCATCTGTCGTTCTATTCTTGCGCGCATGTCCAGAAACGCACTGCCCGCTGCGCGCACCTCATTTGCGCCACGGGGCGAATAAGGTTCTGTACGCCCTCGCCCAAACGCTTGTGCAACATCCGCCAATTGTTTGATCGGGCGCAGCTGGTTTCTCATATAAACAAAGGCAATAATCGTCATGAGAAAGCCAAAAGCAATCACCGTTACAATTAGCTGATGAGGCGCTGCTGCAGTGACACGACGCCGATCAAAAGCCAGCGCCATCGGACCATGTTTTGTTCTAACAATCAGCTGCACCCGGCGCGTATCCGGGAATTGGGCGGAAATAAACTGCGGTGCGGTCGCTTGAAGCGTATTTCGCACGACACGTCCAGAAAACTCCAATAGCCCAACTTGATCCAGCGGCACCCGCTCCTCTGCGGCGAGGAAGCGAATCTGCATTTGCAGCGGCTGCAACAGAGGCTCCGCCAACAACAACGCGTCCTCCGGTGTGGTGGCAGACGCCATAGTCTGCTCCAACAGCCGGAGTTCCCGCAGCATCGTGAGAGTCATTTGAACCGTCAGATCTTCAAGATCACGCTTAATAAACACAACCGAGACCACCAGCTGCAGGGTCACGATCGGCACCAGGAGGATAAGTGCTGCGCGGCCGTAAAGGCTACGTGGCAGATAGTGTTTGAGCCATTGAAAGAACATGCGCTACATCTACCTCGCGGCCCCGCCTCTGAAAAGCAAAACGCGCAATTATGGCGCATCGTTTGCTCCCTATTTGTCACCAAGGATTCGACCCCATGCAGGCACCAGATGATTTCAATCCACCGGCAGGGGTCGCAGAAGAGATAGAGACAGGACTGCGCCGCCTGCTTGCGCCAAACCCGTCACCAATGACCTACCGGGGCACCAATACCTATCTTCTTGGAACAACCGACATCGCCGTGATCGACCCCGGACCAGCGAGTAACACCCATCTGCACGCCATTCTTAAGGCGCTGAAACCAGGTCAGCACATCAGCCATATCCTTGTCAGCCATAGCCATCTCGATCACTCCCCACTCGCGCGGCCTTTGGCAAACGCAACCGGGGCTAAAATCTCCGCCTTCGGTGCGCCCTCCGCCGGACGTAGCACGGTGATGACGCAGTTGGCAGAGGCCGGGCTGGCAGGCGGTGGCGAAGGCATCGATACAGATTTCATTCCCGACATCAATCTGCGCGACGGCGAGACCTTGACCGGAGCAGATTGGCAGCTGGAGGTGATCCACACGCCAGGCCATCTCGGCAATCACATCGCGTTTGCATGGAATGACGCCTGTTTCACCGCGGATCATGTGATGGGTTGGGCCAGTTCACTGGTGTCACCGCCGGATGGTGATCTTACCGATTTCATGGCGTCCTGCCGTCGACTCGCTGAACGCGAGTGGCGCATTTTCTATCCCGGCCATGGAGCCCCTGTTGACGACCCCAGCGCCAGGCTCAACTGGCTGATCAGCCATCGCCAAGCTCGCGAGGCTGCGATTATGGATGAACTGTCCGATGGTCCTGCCACTGTGACAGAATTGGCCGCGCGCATCTACACCGAGACCCCGCCTGCGTTGCTACCCGCTGCCGAACGCAATGTCTTTGCACATCTCGTTGATCTTGCCGGGAAATCCCGTGTGAGGCCTGATGGCCCGTTATCGTTTGGTGCCATTTTCGAACGCCTGCCATAACCATGTCAGAGCGAGTGATTTTTTTCGAGAAAATCTCAAAACCGCTCTAGACCTCACCAGATCTGGCCGCTATACGGCACGGACCGTTCCGGCGTAGCTCAGCGGTAGAGCAGTTGACTGTTAATCAATTGGTCGTAGGTTCGATCCCTACCGCCGGAGCCAATTCACAATACATATAATGAATACCGCACATTGGTGCAGTTATTCTCACGCTCTGTGACTTGGGCACGAGGGATCTCCGCTCTTGTTAAGGCGGGTATGACCATTGCGGGCATTCGTCCTCTCAGCGATCGTAGATACTCGGGCGCACTTGGTGTTTGCTCATGCCTTTGCAGCGGTTAACCTCTGAAAGGCTACGGCGCCAACAGCTCTCTCTGCTAGCGAGTTTCATAGGCTTTGAGGCGGATCAGCAGCGGCACCAAAGCAAGCACCAGCACTGCTGTTACAAGGAAGGGGGCGCCGGGCAGATACCACTCGCTGTCGCCCACAAACCGCTCGAAGACCCCGGTCAATACCAATGGCGCAGCTACGGCTGCGACCGATGACAGGGACGCAATGACTCCATGAACAAGGCCCTGCTGATCCTCGCCGACGCGGTTTGCGGCAAAAGCGTTAATCAGGGGTGGTGCCATATCCGCCAATGCAGCGATCGGCAGGATAATCGCAACGATCCAGATCGCATTTGTAAAACCGAACCCAAACATGGAAATCACGGCCGCTGTAATCGCAATCATAAGCGCTTGGTAGTCACCCAGCTGTTTGGTGAGCCTCGGGAGAATTCCTGCCTGCACCACTGCGATCAGGATACCATAGGCGGAAAGCGTCAGGCCAATTGTAAACCCGTCCCACCCAAACACCTCACGCCCCCAGAATGACCAAAGCGTTGGGTAGACCAGATTGGCAAACTCAAAAACAAAAATGCAGATCAGGGGGATGGCCAGCCCCGGAATAGCGAACGCACGCAGGATTGTGCCGAAGGGATTGATATCGCGCTTCCCAAAAGCCCGGCGGTTCTCACTCTTGAGTGATTCCGGAAGCACGATGATGCCAAACAATACGTTCAAGGCAGACAGGCCCGCCGCAATCCAAAAGGGCGCGCTTATATGCAGGCCAGACGCCAGCCCACCCATAGCAGGGCCCAAAACAAATCCAATGCCAAAGGCGGCACCGATCATGCCAAAGGCAGCCCCTCGTTCTTCTGGTTTGGCAATGTCAGAAATATAGGCCGTCGCCGTAATGTAGGTGGCTCCCGCCATGCCCGCAATCACGCGCCCCACCAGCAAGACCGAATAGGTTTGGGCCATTGCCATAATGACATAGTCAACTGTCAGTGTCAGAAGCGCCAGTATCAGGATTGGCCGACGCCCATAAGCATCCGACAAGCTGCCAATGACGGGTCCGAACAGAAACATCGCGGAAGCGTATGCCGACATCATAACCCCGCTCCAGAGCGCACCCTCCGCGGTGCTCACCGCGCCGACCCGTTCCATCAGGTCCGGCATAATCGGAAAAACGATTCCAATGCCAACGGCATCAATCATCAATGTCGCGAGAATAAATAAAAAGGGACCGTTCAATTTCATAGGTATTGTCTTTTGGTTGGAACAGGCAGACCGGTGCCATGTCCCGGCAGCAATCAGGTGTGGGATGGCGTCTTTCGGTGCTCAGATAGCAACCCATGAAAGGTAGCGGTAACCCTTTTTCAGCGCCCTCCGTGGAATTCGTACCAATGATACAAATTGGCACCCCTTTCTCCGGTCAAGCCGATTGACCCAAAGCCTGGTGGTTGTTCCGACTGGCGTGCGATCGCCGCTCTAAATCAGTTTTGAAACCGCTGCTATGCCTATCCTGGTTCACTCATAGCGGATCAAACCGAATGGCCACCTTCAGACCGTGTTTGCTATAGCTATGATCCAACACAAGTTCTGCCTCATGCAGTTCTGCTATGGCTTTCACCATCGCGAGACCCAAACCGGCACCGGCGGTATTGCGGCTGCGATTAAGCCGGTAAAGCGGATCCAGAACACGGGCTCGCTCGGCCTCGGGTATGCCGGGCCCATCATCCGTCACGCGTAGGGTATTCTCAGACAGCTCAATGACTATACTTGCGCCCTGCCCTGCGTGGCGAATTGCGTTTTCGATCAAATTCGCAAGCAGCTGCATGATCAAACTACGATCAGCATTGACGGTGACAGGGGTTGCAATGCGATAGGAGAGCGTCTGCCCAGCGTCCTGTGCGACCGCTTCATAGATTTCATGCACCTGTTCAACGACCTGCTCCAAATTCAACGGTGCAAACCCATCGCGTCTTCCTTGGCTCTGCATCCGCGCGATCCGTTGAATGGCACCGAATATCGCAATGATATCATCCATCTGCTGGCTAGCGGCCTCAAGGTGGGCGGATTGATCCTCTGCCTTCTCCGCTTGATCCAGATGCAAGCGGAGGCGCGTCAACGGTGTGCGCAGATCATGGGCAATGTTTGCGGAAAAGTCGGACATCTGGCGCACCGACGCTTGCAGTCGCTCTGTTGCGCCATCAATCCGTGCCGCCAGCTCATCAATGTCGTCCTTGATCACCTTGGGGGCCAATCGCAGTTCAAGATCGCCATCAGCAATGCGATCAAAGCCGGTACCGATCCTGTTTATGCGCCTCTGGGCCAAGATGCCAAAGATAAGCCCAATAACCAGCGCAGGCAGCGACAGGATGACAACAAAGATAATAATCACACTGGTGAGATCTGATCCGAAGCCGCCAATGCCCGGCGCATAGACCACAAGACGGCCATCAAGAACCGGACCGCTGTAAAGGCGCCAACCCAGATCAGCCTCGTTTTCGAATTCGACATCAAAACTAATCTGTCCAATCGGTGCTTCGTCCGGCTCTACATCGGCAGGAGGCGACGTCTCATCAATGTCTTCCTCATCTTCATCGAGTAGCTCAAAAATGCGCTCCAACGTCTCAAGAGCTTCGGGTTCAAACAGGTCTTCAGCCTGAAAGATATCAAAACCCTGGCCGTCAAAGGCTCCGGGCAAGACTGGTCCCAACACCTCACCGTCCGCGCGCAACACCGCGTAGCCAACACCGCTGTCAGAAAAGACTTCTGCAGTGTCTATCTTGTCCGGGAATTTACCGGCTCGCGTCAGGCGCGCGCTGATGCGTTGATATTCCTCGCGCAGCGCCTCTTCTGTTTCGGCCCGGAATTCTTCGGTAATCGCATCATCCAGCAGCACCCCACCAATGGTCAGCAAGATCAGAAACACCAGTGACAGAACCAGTGCCTGCCGCAGCGCACTCATACGGAACAAACGTCTAATCAATGAACAAATACCCCGATCCGCGTACGGTCTTAATAAACTCAGTCCCGAAGGGTTTCTCGATCTTGTTTCGCAGGCGGCTCATGTGGGTTTCCACGACACTTGTCGAGGGATCAAAATTGATGTCCCAGACCCGTTCCAGCAGCATTGCACGGGTTTGAATGCGCCCCTTGGAGCGCATCAGCACCTCCAGCAAGCGAAACTCCTTTGGATTTAGCAGGACCGCTTCTCCATTGCAGGTACAGGTCTGGCTCAACAGATCCAGATCTAGGCCTCGATGGGAGATCATGGTCTCCGTTTCAGAAGCGTCAGCCCTGCCACGACGGCCGAGCGCTGTGATGCGGGCCAAGAGCTCTGACATTGCAAAGGGCTTGCTCAGATAGTCATCGGCCCCTGCTTCCAGCCCTTCGACGCGATCTTCTACCGCGCCCAATGCCGTAAGTAAGATCATTGGTGTGGAAATACGCGAAGCACGCAGGATTTTCAGTGCAGACAACCCGTCAAGATCAGGGGTCATACGGTCAAACACAAGCACATCATAGTCGCGTGTGGTCGCGGCAATGAGCGCCTCGCGGCCGTTCTCGATCCAATCAACCACATGGCCCGAGGCGCTTAGCCCCTTGACTGTCCATGTGCCAATTTCGGTATCATCTTCCAGCAAGAGTATTCGCATCAGTGCACCGGCAAATTAAATTGCTCGACCAAAGAGCCACCGAAGTGACCCTTTGGTACCGCAGTCGGACGACACCGTGTACCTGTGAACAGCCCGAGGCCGCACGCCGATCCCGGACGCCGTAACGTCCAAGTATTATGCAAGGACACGATGCCCACGCCCCTGCATACAACGGATAAGGATGGTGCGCCGCTCCTTGTCACGCTCATTTTGTCCTTCAAGCGCGCCGACACCTCCGCCAAGCACCGCCCCGACCAAAGCATCATCCCCACGGTCTCCATCTTCACTATCTACAGCACCGATGATGCCACCGATCACAGCTCCTTGAATAGCCTTCGATTTCAGTGTTTTGTCTGTGTGCCCTTCTGCCAAGGCGCGGCACGCCCCTAGATCCGCCTCAAACCCCAACTGTTTGGGTCCATCGATCAGAAGCGGTTCCTCAAAGCTGTCGCTGCAGGCACCCAGGGTCGCAAGCAGTGCACATCCGGCCATTATCATTCTCATTGGTTCGTATCTCCGTCATCGTCCGACTGATCCGCGCCCGGAGTGTGGGCCGTGGATCGTTCGACGATGGCCGCTATCCGCAGCGGCAAAAAAATGTCAACTAGAAGTCTGCGCCGCTATCCGGCCTACCCAAAGATGTTAGGGGCAAAAAACCGGATAGCAGCAGTTGGTCAGCGTCGAGGTTTAACCTTTGTCGCTGTGTCCATCGCACTCGCCTTCAATAAGGATGTCATCCTCGAACATAACGTCCATCATGGCGACACATTCCATCACTTCGCCAAAGTCGTCTTCTTCCAGCAACTGCTGCAAGATCTCGGGCGTTGCAGCCGTCTGACGTGCGGTGCTTAGAACGCCACCGTCGGTGGCGCTGATGACGACCTCGGTCAGGCTGGTAGGTTCAGCGATGACAGCCTCAAATACCGGCTGATTGTTGAAGTCACTCAAGACGATCTCTACCAGACGGCCCTTTGCCTGTTCTTTGGCAATGGCCATAGCCCGTTCAAGACTAACCGGAGCGTTTAACATCTGTTCGTAGCTCAGCTCTGGCTCTGAAGTCGTTTCTGCACGCGTGGTCTGAGCAGCAAATCCAAAGGCGATCAGCGTGGCTGTCATAACGATACTAGCGGTGGTCTTGGTAATCATGAACTTTCCTCTCTTCGGTATGACCGGAACGTTTAAAGCGCCCCGGCTGATGAGAGTAACTTGGCGGTTCAGAGTTACATGGTCTCTTCCGGCTCCTTACAAATTTGTAAGCTTTGAAAAATTATCCGGCGAGGCTTGGTAACCAAAGAACTATCGAGGGGAAGGCCACCAAAATCGCTATAGTGATCCCATCTGCGATAAAGAAGGGTGTAACGCCTTTGAACACATCCTGCACGGTCAGATCGTCGCGCACCCCTGCCACTACAAAGCAGTTTAGCCCGATAGGAGGTGTGATCAGACAGAACTCTGCCATCTTCACCACCAAGATGCCGAACCAGATCGCACACATGGGCCCCGACATACCAAAGGTGCTTTCAGCGGCGGACACATATTCACCACCGTTGAGCGCCATCACCGCCGGATAGACAACCGGCAAGGTCAAAAGCAGCATACCGATAGCATCCATGAACATGCCCAGCACCGCATAGGCCAGCAGGATGCAAACCAAAATCAGCATTGGCGACAAGGTAAGAGACGTGATCCAATCGGAGAATGCCGCTGGCAGCTCGGCAAAGCCCAAGAACCGCACATAGACCAGAACACCCCAAATGATCGTAAAGATCATTACCGAGAGCTTGGCCGTTTCCAATAGAGCGTCCTTAAACTCGGCCCAACGCATGCCGCGATAAAGCGCCATCAGAAAAACGACAAAGGCCCCAATCGCGCCGCCTTCGGTAGGGGTCCCCCAAGCATCACCGCCAAAGGGGTTGTAAACAAATAATATGATGGTCGCGACGACAAAGACTATCGGCAGCGCCGGTGGTAGTGAGATCAGACGTTCGCGCCAAGTAAAGCCGGTCACAGCCGGGCCGAACCCCTTTATCGTCATGGCCATGCCGATAATCAGCAAACCATATACCAACGCAGAAAACGCACCTGGGATAAAACCTGCAAGCAGCAGTTTCCCCACATCCTGCTCAACGATAATCGCATAAATCACCAGAATAGCAGATGGAGGGATCAGCGAGGCAAGCGTGCCCCCGGCAGCCACAACACCTGCGGCGAAGCGTTTGTCATAGCCAATGGCCAGCATCTCGGGGATCGCGATACGGGCAAAGACCGCAGAGGTCGCGACAGAAGCACCGGATACTGCGGCAAAACCCGCGGTGGCAAACACGGTTGAAACCGCCAAACCACCCGGCACCCAGGCCAACCAACGTTTCGCGGCCTCAAATAGTGCTTTGGTGAGGCCTGCATAATAGGCAAGGTAGCCAATCAGAATGAAGGTCGGTATCAGGCTCAGGGCTTGCGAAGACACTTTGGAATGCGGTACCTGCCCCGCGGTTTTTATCGCAATGGTCGCAGCCTTGGTAAACCGCGCAGGATCGTAGCCGAACTTCGCCCAGAAGATCCACACAAGGCCTACCAACCCTGCCAAACCAGCGGCAAACGCCACCCGCATACCCAGCAGCACCGTCGCCAGAAGAAAGCCGCTTACCCAGAGGCCAATTTCGATGGGTTCCATGTTCTGCCCTTTTAATCGCGGTCACTGGCAGTGGCTGAAACCCCGCCCAGATGTTCGGCTTCAGCCGCCGCTTGTTCGGCAGCGCTTTGAACCAGGGGCACGGCAGCCGGTCGGGCCAGCCCCAGCACCAGCGCGCGACCATAGCCCCAGACCTGAAGCATAAGCCGCAAACACAACACGCCAAAGGCCACCGGTACCAGTAGTTTGGCAGGCCAGATCGGGAGACCGATATCGATGGAGCTATCGCGGCTCCACAAAGGCGCAGCAAAGTCAAACGAACGCAGGAAATGTGACCAGCTGCCCCAGACAAGTGCCACCATGAGAGTCAGTATCAACAACACCGAAATCAGCTCAAACAACCACAACGCCCGGCCGCGCAAAGAAGAGATCACCAGATCCATCCGGATATGGCTCCCGTCGCGCTGGACAAAGGAGATGCCCATGAAAGCGATAAGCGGCATCACCTGCTCGATCCAATCAACGTAACCCGGTAGCGGTGCATTAAACCCGTTACGCCCGCCGACTGACACCACAGCCAGCACCATGAGCGAAAACACCGCAAGCCCGCTCACCAAAGCCAAGCCACGCTCCAGTCGCAATAAACGCCTGTCCAAACGGCTGATAAGGCTGCCGTCTTCCAGCACCGCCGCACTGCCTGCCATGCCCTGCCCCCGATGTGTCTAGAGTGGACTTAAGAAAGAAAGGGCCGAAGCATTGTACTCGGCCCTTTCTTATTTACTGGTGATCAGCTGCCTGAGCGATGGTCGCTCAGAGTTTTCTGAACCAAATCGTATAGCTCTTGAGCAGGAAGGCCTTGCCCGCTCATGTCGGCGATCCACTGTTCGCGGATCGGGTCGGCTGCAACTTTGCGGAACTCAGCCAGTTGATCCTCAGATATGGTTACTTTCGCCACACCTTTTTCGGCCAGAACACTGTCCCATTTCTCAAGAAGAGCAGCGTAGTTTGCCAAATAATGTGCGATGGATTCCTCGATCGAACTGTCAAGCGCTTCACGCTCAGCATCGCTCAGGGCATCATATGCGTCAGTGTTCACAACCACCGGACAGTTTACCGTACCTGGGTTTAGGTTCTCGGTCCACCAATCCGCCTTATTGATCGTGCCAAAGCTCAGATGCGCATGCTGGGCAAAGGCAACGGTATCAACAACGCCTGACTCCATAGCGTTATACGCCTCAGTTGCGGTTACCGATGTCGGCACCGCTCCTACGGCAGAAAACGCTTTGCCGATACCACCAGTGGCACGGACACGCATATCCTTGAACTCACCCAGCTCATCACGGGCCTCACCGGTACCCACGATATTATATTGGGGCATGGGAGAGGTCATGAGCAGTTTCGCATTCCAGCGTGCCAGATCTTTTTGAACTGCAGGATGGGCGTAAACCGCGTGGCTGACGGCGACTTCTTCTTCAAGATTGTTCACGCCAAGAAACGGCAGCTCCAGCACCGTGATTGATGGGTTCTTGTCACGGTGGTAGCCCGCGCAGAACTGCGCCATCTCAAACGCACCGATGGAAATACCGTCGAGGTTTTCCTTATTCTTGGAAAGACCGCCATAGCTGACGTTCATTGTAAATGCGCCGTCAGTCTTCTCGGATACCAACTCGGCCAGTTTTTCTACATGCTCAGTAAAGGCGCGGCGCTTGCCCCAGACAGAGACGTTCCATTCAGTCGCAGCAGCACTACCTGCAATCGATAGGCCAGCAATCGCCGCTGTAGCGGCGGTCAGATAAGTCTTCATGAGTTCCTCCCGGTTTGTGCCCTTGCGCCTTACATCGTTCTGGCACCAGGGCATTGACCGGGTACCGGGCCGCTTGGTGATCATCTGATCCTGGCCCTCAGAACCGCAAAGTTGCGAGCATCTGGGAACACGCTAGCGCTAAGCCATGGTTCTGCCAACCCCGGATCACGCAAGCGCCGATTGAGTGCGAAACCGTTTCACTTTGCGGAAATATGGACCGCTAGGTACCCGACGCCATATCGCGCCGATCGGCTCTGTGGTCATCCACCTGAAACAGTTTGCCGCAGGTCATGGAGCCAGTCACCTCCCAGCGATAACGCCAGCCCAAAGCTAGGCGAGGTGCTCCGGCGCCCCACATCCGCCTCAACGTTTACATCTAATATATTGATAAAAAACACTTTAAATAATCCCACCAATAAGAAGTTTACAATTTTCAGTCGCGGCGGAAATAGATTTACAGGTAAACTGTTATTCCCCGGACACTTATTTCCTTATTTTCAAGCTCGGGTATTATCGCTGCGGATGACGGAAAAGATTTGACACATCTCGCCGAGCGCTGTGGTGTGCCAATCCGAGAACAGACTGGAGGGAGGGACACCATCATGACCCAGGAGAGCGATAGCAAAGCCTATGCACCGTCAGACGAGACGGTTGCACGCGCCCATATCAATGCGGCTCAATATGACGAAATGTACGCAGCTTCGATGCAAGATTCCGAAGGTTTCTGGCGTCAGCAAGCCGAACGGATCGACTGGATCAAGCCCTTCACCCAGGTGAAGGATGTGGACTTCACCCTCGGAAACGTGTCGATCAACTGGTATGGCGACGGCACATTGAACGTAGCTGCCAACTGTATTGATCGCCATCTTGAGACGCGGGCTGACCAGACAGCAATCATCTGGGAACCCGATAGTCCGGATGAACCCGCCCAGCATATTTCCTACAAACACCTCCATGCCAGTGTTTGCCGCATGGCAAACGTGTTGACAACAATGGGCGTAGGTAAGGGCGACCGGGTGGTGATCTATCTGCCCATGATCCCCGAAGCCGCCTATGCAATGCTGGCCTGCGCCCGTATCGGCGCGATCCACTCTATCGTGTTTGCTGGTTTTTCCCCTGATGCACTGGCAGCTCGGGTCAATGGCTGCGACGCGAAGGTCATCATCACCGCAGATGAAGCCCCCCGCGGTGGTCGCAAGACACCTTTGAAATCGAACGCCGACGCTGCCCTATTACATACAAAAGACACAGTGAAATGCTTGATCGTTAAGCGCACCGGTGGCCAGACCACTTGGGTGGACGGGCGCGATTACGACTACAACGAGATGGCGTTGGAAGCGGACGACTATTGCGCCCCAACCGAGATGAACGCCGAAGATCCCCTGTTCATCCTCTATACCTCCGGCTCCACCGGTCAGCCCAAAGGCGTGGTTCACACAACCGGCGGATATCTTACCTATGCCGCAATGACGCACGAGATCACATTTGACTACCACGAAGGCGATATCTACTGGTGCACGGCCGATGTTGGTTGGGTCACGGGCCACAGCTATATTGTCTATGGCCCGCTGGCCAATGGTGCCACAACACTGATGTTCGAAGGCGTGCCGACCTACCCAGATGCCAGCCGGTTCTGGCAGGTCTGTGACAAGCATAATGTCACGCAGTTCTATACCGCCCCCACGGCACTTCGCGCATTGATGGGCCAAGGCAACGAATGGGTCGAAAAATGTGATCTGTCCTCGCTGCGCACCCTTGGCACGGTCGGCGAGCCGATCAACCCAGAAGCCTGGAACTGGTACAATGACATTGTCGGTAAGGGCAAATGCCCGATTGTAGACACCTGGTGGCAAACTGAAACCGGGGGTCACCTAATGACCCCCCTGCCCGGCGCCCACGCGACCAAACCCGGCGCCGCGATGAAACCCTTCTTTGGCATCGCCCCAGTTGTTCTTGATCCGCAATCAGGTGATGAAATCTCTGGAAACGGTGTTGAAGGCGTACTGTGCATTAAGGACAGCTGGCCGGGCCAGATGCGTTCCGTCTGGGGTGATCATGAACGGTTCGAGAAAACCTACTTTTCGGACTACAAAGGATATTATTTCACCGGCGATGGCTGCCGACGCGATGGCGATGGCGACTATTGGATCACCGGCCGCGTTGACGATGTGATCAATGTCTCTGGCCACCGCATGGGTACCGCCGAGGTCGAAAGCGCACTGGTGGCGCATGCGGCCGTCGCGGAAGCCGCCGTAGTAGGCTATCCCCATGATATCAAGGGTCAGGGCATCTATTGCTATGTCACGCTGATGAACGACCGGGAGCCGTCGGACGCTTTGGTGAAAGAACTGCGGACCTGGGTACGGACAGAGATTGGCCCGATTGCCAGCCCGGACGTGATCCAATGGGCGCCGGGCCTGCCCAAAACCCGCTCCGGTAAGATCATGCGCCGTATCTTGCGCAAAATTGCTGAGAACGACTTTGGCAGCCTGGGTGATACGTCAACGCTCGCGGATCCCTCGGTGGTGGATGATCTGATTGCAAACCGGACTGACAAAGGATGATTTCTGACATGGAAACTGCCGTAATCACCCGCCCTGCTGTCCTGATCCTGCTTGGCCCGCCCGGTGCTGGCAAAGGTACGCAAGCTCGTAAGTTGGAACAGCGGTTTGGACTAGTACAGCTGTCCACTGGGGATCTGCTGCGGGCAGCGGTTGCTGCTGGCACCCCTTCCGGTTTGGCGGCAAAGGCTGTGATGCAATCCGGGGAACTGGTCAGCGACGAGATTGTGATTGGCATCCTGCGTGACAGGCTTGCAGAACCTGACTGTGCCAAAGGCGTTATTCTGGACGGCTTCCCACGCACCACAGTTCAGGCCGAAGCTCTGGACCGGCTGCTTGAGGAAACTGGTCAGCGTATCAATGCCGCGGTCAGCCTTGAGGTGGATGATGCCGCCATGGTCGCCAGAGTAGCCGGGCGTTACACCTGCAGTAACTGCGGCGAGGGTTACCATGACCAGTTCAAACAGCCCCGAGTTGCCGGCACCTGCGATAGCTGCGGCAGTACCGAAATGTCGCGACGCGCGGATGACAATGCGGAAACCGTGGGCAGCCGTTTGGCCGCCTACCATGCGCAGACTGCACCGTTGATCAGTTACTACGATGGCAAGAACGTTCTGAGCCGAATCGATGCAATGGGCGAAATCAATCAGATCGCCAGTGCGCTCATCACACTGGTCAAATCGGCAACCGCCTGACCGGCACGCTCAAAGTTACAATTTCGGTCTATCGACCTCTTTATCCAACACATTGAACAGGCTCGCATAAAAATGTGAGCCTGTTTTCAATCCTCTCTGGCTTTTCAAAAAGGGCGTGCCAAATTGGAAGCTGGTGGACATGGAGCTTTTCCCGTGGCACCCAGCATCCAACAGAAGTGAAGGCGCGCAGCATGTCCGAAACCAGCTTTATTCCCGGCCCTGACAGCCTGCGGGCCTACCGCGACGCGTTAGGATGTTTTGGAACAGGCGTCACCGTAGTAACGACGCACACGGATCGGGGGCCTCTGGCAATAACAGCAAATAGCTTTACATCAGTCTCGATGGACCCTCCGCTTTTGCTCTGGTGCCCTGCACGCCAATCCAAACGCCACGATCCTTTTGTTGCTGCCTCACATTTTGCCATCCATGTCATGGCAGAAGATCAGCTGGATATGGCCATACATTTTGCCCGCAACGGAGACGATTTCTCCTGTGTGCCAGAAACCGTCAACGATCACGATGTACCCGTGTTACCAAATGTCATCGCTCGGTTCGACTGTAAGCAACATGCCTGCCACGACGGCGGCGACCACAGCATTGTCATCGGTGCGGTCCTACGCACCACCAGCAGGCCTGGTAAAGGTCTGATTTTCAAACGGGGTCAATACGGCGGGTTTCTAGAGAAAAACTAGTCGCTTCTTCCTTCGATACACTCGCTCCGGTTTGAACAGCTAGGAAAGTTTATCTTCCCGCTTCATGCCAAGCAAAGCCAGTATACTGGCTAAATCCAGCAGTGTGTCGCCACGGCCTGCCGCCGGGCCATCTGCCTGTGCAACAGGCGCAGCGCCATTGATCGGATCGAAAGTCCCATCTGAGCTACAACCGGGCCCGGCGTTCGGCCAATCATCTGGACCATTGTTGTCAATTTGGGTAGCAGTTACCTTCTTACCTGTATCATCATCCGCCGCAGGGCCGTTTGGCCCGTTCGTCGCTCGACAAGTTTCGTCAACCGGATTGACTACATCCTTCGGCTTGGCCTCGACATTTTCAGACGTATCTTCTGACTTGAAAAGATCCTGATCAGCGAGCGAGACCAACACCCGGCCCTCTGTCATCTCCAGACGCGGCACCAACCGTAGCGCGTTCTGACGACACATCGACACGCACAGCCCGCATTGCATGCAATCGGCTTCGACGAAAGCCAGCCCTCCGCCATCTTCGTCGACAATCAACGCATTGGTCGGGCACACCCATGTACAAGACTGACACAGAGTGCAGTCGTCAGTCAGTTCGATCCCCCCATAGGGCGCATCATGCGGCAATGCGATAGCATCAGTAACCTCGGGCAAGGTTACGCTGGCAAACAGTTGAAGCGCCTCACGGCGACTGGTTGGCTGCGCACTCACATCGCTGCTGACGCTGCGATGTGCTATCACCGGCAATTGTGAGATACCTTCGGTCAACAGCTGTTCAAGATGCGCTACGGAATTGAACAAAACAACGCGCCCCTCAAGCCCGAGACAAGCCGCTAGCTCCATCTCGCGTAGCTGAGTTAGTCGGGCGTTGTCGTCAGCTGCGGCCGCCAGCAGTACCCAATCAAAGCCGTCAGCAACAGCATGTAGAAGATCAGCATGGCCTGCGCGCCCGAAACCATAGGTTGCCGCGGCCGTAACATCCATACCAGTCAGCTCAACGCGTCCCTGCAGCCCGGTCAAAAGCCCCGAGCAGAGGGCATCATACATCACCAGAACCTGGTCAATCCGCGGAATGTTACTATCCGACGTGTGATGCTGCTGTTGGCGTTGTGCCGCAGCCTGGCAAAGTTCGGCCAAGGGCCATTGTAGCTGACGCTCTGGATTATAGCGACGATAGGATGAACCGGGGTGCGATACTCGAACTGTCGTTTTACAATCAGCCAGTTCATATGCGGTTGGCTGAGCAATTAAACTCAATTGCACGTCGTCCCATATAGTCATGGCCTCTCCCTTCGGATTGAGAACCAAACCACAATCTACCCCCATCGTTTGCTACCCTTAGACTACCATGGGTTTTAATCCTGTAACGTGTAATTTCAAATTAGAATCAACTTTTAACTGTTATTTATCCCTCAAACAAATTTCGGAAACGATGAAAACACACCTATGAATGCTGGCAATCGTAAAAATACATTGGGCTAAGGCCTGAATTCTTGTTCCATGCGGAGAGGTTTGGCGAACCAAACCAGATTGCGCGACGAAAGCACTGACCGATACAAAATCTGTAGTGACCCACCAATACTGGCAGACCACAGCTAGGCTCAAAGGCCAGCGGTTACCATGTCACGGATCTTTACTGCTTTTTCGAAATGATCCAATTCATGCGTTTTTATCCACCATTCCGCCGCCTCCATTAAGGCCTCAGGATCATCATTCCGATTGGCAAAAAAAGCATAGAAAGAGAGACCAACCCCGTCCCCCTTTTTGGCAATCTTCTCATCACAAACACTTATAATCTTAGCTCTCAAACTATCTCGCATCCCAAAGTCTTTCTAATAGACAGGTGCTGTTTCTAACAGGATGCGGATAGCCGAAGCATCCACTCATTACCATGCCTTCAGAACGTCACTCTCCAGATCCACTCTTCAAAGCCCCTGCCCATAAGAAAACCCTGCCCACAATCGTGGACAGGGTCAGCTGCATTCTACTATTGTGGATCAGTTCAGCGCAGCATCCGTAATGGCATGCGTCCAGGCACCAGTCGGTTCTGCTGTAATAACAGGGCTGGAACCGCCCTCCAGCAGCGTTTTCACGGTGCGCAGGTAGTCGGCTTCGCTCAGTGAACCATTGCTGCCTGCCGTCAGTTTGGCCACTTCTGCCATCATCCGTTTTTGATGCTCTTCGGTCTGGGCACCAGAGGCATCATTGTCCAGGATAATCTCCGCCGCGTCATCTGGATTTTCCTCGGCCCACTTCCAGCCTTTCATCGAGGCCCGTACAAACCGCTCCATCTTGTTGACAAAGGCCGGGTCGGAGAGGTTCTCTTCGAGAACATAGAGACCATCTTCCAGCGTCGCGACGCCCTGATCTTCATATTTGAAGGTAATCAGCTCATCAGGCGCAACACCCGCATCAATCACCTGCCAATATTCGTTATAGGTCATGGTGGAGATACAGTCAGCCTGACGCTGCAACAGTGGATCGACATTGAAGCCCTGTTTCAGAACCTCGACACCGTTTTCACCTTTGCCCTCAGTAGAAATCCCCAGCTGGCTCATCCAGCTCATGAACGGGAATTCATTGCCAAAGAACCACACACCAAGCGTACGATTGGCCAGGTCTTGCGGTGCTGCAATTCCTGTGTCTTTCCAACAGGTCAGCATCATGCCCGAGCTTTTGTAGGGCTGCGCAATATTGACCAGCGGCAGCCCCTTTTCGCGCGCAGCAAGGGCCGCAGGCATCCATTCAACAGTGACATCCGCACCGCCGCCGGCGATTACTTGAGTTGGCGCAATATCCGGTCCACCGGGCAGAATGGTCACATCCAGGTTCTCAGCTTCATAGAAGCCCTGATCTAGCGCCACGTAGTAGCCAGCGAACTGTGCCTGCGTCACCCATTTTAGTTGCAGTTTAACTTCGTCAGCGGCCTGTGCCACGGACGCAGCGCCCAACGCCATCGCGGCGGCGGTCAGCAGTGTCTTCATCTGTCTTCTCCCTGTTGTTATATCTGTTGTTATTTCGAAATTCTGCGGGACTTCCCTTATGTTATTCAAGGTTTTTTCCGATTTTCTCAAAGTTTCTTCTGGCACCGTTCGTACCTGCCTAACTGCGTTGCGACGGGTGCCAGAAGGTCAGCGTTTTCTCGACCAGTGCCATCATGCCGTAGAAGGCCGATCCGGCAAGCGCGGCGACCAAAATTTCAGCCCAAACCATATCCAGTGCCAGCTGCCCGACCGACGTTGAGATACGAAAGCCCATACCAACTGTGGGTGAGCCGAAGAATTCGGCCACGATCGCGCCAACCAGCGCTAACGTGGTCGAGATTTTAAGCCCATTGAAAATGAACGGCAGCGCCGCAGGTAGCCGTAGCTTGAAAAAGCTCTGCCAATAACTCGCGGCATAGGTCTGCATCAAATCGCGCTGCATTGCCGAGGTCTCGCGAAGCCCGGCCACAGTGTTTACCAGTACCGGAAAAAACACCATCACAACCACGACCGCCGCCTTTGACTGCCAGTCAAAGCCAAACCACATCACCAGGATGGGCGCTGTCCCAACAATCGGCAACGCCGCCACAAAATTGCCGACGGGCAATAACCCGCGACGCAGGAAGTCGCTGCGATCAACGGCAATCGCCATCAGCAGCGCTGCAACACATCCAATAATGTAACCAGAGAGAGCCCCCTTTAGGATAGTCTGCTGGAAATCCTGCCAAAGGATCGGCAGGCTGGTGGCAAATCGCTCCGCAATCAGGGTCGGTGCGGGTAGTATCACCAATGAGACCTCAAGCCCGCGAACCATCAGTTCCCAGACGATCAGCAGTGTCAGACCAAAGATTGCTGGCACCATCAGTTTTACTGCACGGGTCTCAGCCCCAGAACCATTGGCAAGCCGACTGTTTAGCCACCAGCCAACGCACCAGGTAAAGACCGCAAGGATCACTAAACCCATGTGACTGCTCCTGTCCTTGTCTTTTGAGACACATCTATGCTGAACCGTGCAAGAAGCTCAAATTGCGAATAAGTACCAAATGCTGCACTCATGCCTGCACACCCATCCGGCTCAGAACAACCCGCTCAATCAACCCCAAGATGGCAACCAGCGTGGCGGCCAAGATAGCGGCCGCAAAGAGCGCAGACCAAATCTGTACTGTTTGCCCGTAATAACTTCCCGCCAGCAAACGCGCACCTAGACCTGCAACCGCGCCAGTAGGCAATTCCCCCACGATGGCACCGACAAGCGACGCGGCAATGCCGATCTTGAGCGAGGCAAAAAGATACGGCATCGACGCTGGCAGACGCAGTTTCCAGAACCCCTGCCCGACGCTTGCACTGTATGTTTTCAGAAGATCGAGCTGCATTTGGTCCGGGCTACGCAACCCCTTCACCATGCCAACGACAACAGGAAAGAAGCTGAGATAGGCCGAGATCACCGCTTTCGGCAGAATACCCTGCACCCCTATGGAATAGAGAACAACGATGATCATTGGCGCCAGTGCTATAATCGGGATGGTCTGGCTCACGATGGCCCATGGCATCACCGACATATCCATCACGCGGCTATGCACAATCCCGACGGCCAGGAGGATCCCCAACCCGGTACCAATCACAAATCCAAGGAACGTCGCCGAAAGGGTCACCTGACCGTGATAGATCAGGCTGCGTTTGGAGGTGACTTTTTTTTCCACAGTGGTTTCCCACAATTCAACTGCGACCTGATGCGGAGCTGGCAGGCGTGGCCTGTCCTGCGACCAGACATCTTTGATGGCAAAGGAATTGCCTGCAACCAACCCAACCGCGCCCAGGTCGCGGCGTTCTCTCGCAGTGGTCGGGGTCACTTCAACGCCTGCGCGTTCGGCGGCATCAAGAACACCCTTGATGTTCATCGGAACACAAGCAGCGTACCAGATCACAGCAATCGCTGCGAGGACGCTGAATACAGCGAGCGCCGTTTTCATGATTGCGCTCCTTCTGAAACCAAGTGTCTCAACGCGGACTCTCGGCGCAGGCGATCACCAGACAAATAGGGATCTATCGACATGCGGCGGATGCAGGAAAGCGGATCAGTCATCCGCATGCCCAGCTCTCAGTCCATCGCGTACCCTATGCGCAATCTCAATAAACTCCGCACTGTCACGAATATCCAGCGGCCGATCCTTAGGCAGAGGACTGTCGATAACGTCGTGAATCCGCCCCGGCCTTGGCGACATCACCACAATCTTGGTCGAAAGATAAACCGCCTCAGGAATGGAATGGGTCACAAAGCCAATCGTCTTATTTGTGCGAGCCCATAGCTTCAGCAATTGCTCATTCAGATGGTCGCGAACAATCTCATCCAGCGCGCCGAATGGTTCATCCATCAACAAGATATCAGCATCGAAAGCCAGCGCACGCGCTATTGATGCCCGTTGCTGCATGCCTCCAGACAACTGCCAAGGGTACTTACCGCCAAACCCTGCCAGTTCCACCAGGTCCAACACCTGTTCGACCCGCTTGTTCTGCTCCTGCTTGGAATAGCCCATGATCTCTAGCGGCAGCTTTATATTCTTGGCGATGCTGCGCCATGGATACAACCCTGCCGCCTGAAACACATACCCGTAAGCCCGATTTCGCCGGGCCTCATCCGGGGTCATCCCGTTTACGCTAAGGCTACCGCCCGTGGGCTGTTCCAGCGCGGCGATGCAGCGCAGGAATGTTGTTTTGCCGCAACCCGATGGACCAATGAAGGAGACAAAGTCCCCGCGATTGATTTGCAGGCTTACATCCTTCAACGCATGTACCGGACCATCATTGGTCTGGAACGTCAGATCCAGATTGCGCGCTTCAATGACCGGCGCTTGAAGATTGGTATCGGAAGCGGCGGCCTGGGAGTCGAGGGCCTGGGTGGTCGTTTCCATATTCATGTCTTTGCCTTGCTTCAAAACAGAAAAACAGGCCGCCCATTCTGGCAGCCTATTCCTGATTTACACACCTGTCACCGGAATACCCGACCGTTCTACGGGGCGTGGCGCGGTCAGATCCTTCCAGGTCGACAGCGCCTTGTTCACCGTGGCATTTGCTTCGCGTTCAACGAATTTGCCATGCCCCTCCTGGCATCGGATTTCACCGTCATGAACCGCCACATGGCCACGTGTAAGTGTAAAGCGCGGCAGGCCTTTGACCTCTTTGCCTTCGAACACGTTGTAGTCAATGGCTGACTGTTGGCTCCCGGCGGAAATAGTCTTGGTCTTTTCAGGGTCCCAGACAACAAGATCGGCATCAGCGCCAACCAGAACTGCGCCCTTTTTCGGATAACAGTTCAATATCTTAGCGATATTCGTTGAGGTCACCGCTACGAACTCATTCGGCGTCAGGCGGCCGGTTTCGACACCGTGCGTCCAGAGCATCGGCATCCGATCCTCAAGCCCGCCTGTGCCATTGGGGATTTTGGTGAAATCACCCAGACCGTAGCGTTTTTGCTCGGTCGAAAACGCACAATGATCGGTGGCCACCACTGACAAGGATCCTGATTGCAGACCGGCCCAGAGGCTGTCCTGATGTTGCTTATTGCGGAACGGCGGCGACATCACTCTGCGTGCAGCGTGATCCCAATCGGCATTGAAATACTCACTTTCATCCAAAGTCAGATGCTGGATCAGCGGCTCGCCCCAGACCCGTTTGCCCTGCATCCGTGCCCGGCGAATGGCCTCGTGGCTGTCCTCACAGGAGGTATGCACAACATAGAGCGGCACCCCCGCCATATCGGCGATCATGATTGCGCGATTTGTCGCCTCACCTTCTACCTGCGGAGGCCGCGAATAGGCGTGTGCTTCCGGGCCGGTATTGCCTTCTGCAAGTAGCTTTGCCGAAAGCTCCGCCACCACATCCCCGTTTTCAGCATGCACCATGGCGATTCCGCCAAGCTCAGACAGCCGTTGAAACGATGAATAAAGCTCGTCATCATTGACCATAAGGGCGCCTTTGTAGGCCATGAAATGCTTGAAGGTGTTGATGCCACGCGTCTCGATCACGGTTTTCATATCATCGAAAACCTGTTCGCCCCACCATGTCACCGCCATGTGGAACGAATAATCACAATTGGCGCGGGTTGATTTGTTGTCCCAACGCTTTAGCGCGTCGAGCAGGCTTTCACCGGGATTGGGCAGTGCAAAATCCACCACCATAGTGGTCCCACCAGCCAACGCGGCGCGGGTACCGGATTCAAAATCATCCGAGGAATAGGTGCCCATGAACGGCATCTCAAGGTGAGTATGCGGATCGATCCCACCCGGCATGACATAGCAGCCGGTTGCGTCCAGCTCCTCATACCCTTTCAGGTTGGGGCCAATCTCTGCGATCACCCCGTTCTCGATCAACACATCCGCTTTGTACGTCAGATCAGCGGTCACAATCGTGCCGTTCCGGATGACTTTCGTCATGTCTCTTCTCCCTGTGAGAGTGCGGTCATTACCGCTTTGTTTCTTATCGATTTACAGTCACCCGGCAGGCTTCTTCTGGCTCATAGTTACCGGGAAAACCGCGCAAGTACGGCCGGAGCCGCCCCCTATTCGACGATCTCGGCTGTTTCCAACACCGCATGCAGCATGACATCCGTGCCTGCGGCCGCCCAGTCCTTGGATATATCTTCAGCCTCATTGTGGCTCAGCCCGCCTACGCAGGGGCACATGATCATAGCTGTTGGCGCCAAGTCATTGATCCAGCAGGCATCATGCCCTGCACCTGAGACGATATCCATATGGCCATACCCCAACCGCTCTGCAGCGGAGCGCACGGCCGATACGCACCCTTCATCAAAGGTGACGGGATCAAAATGCCCAACCGGTTCTATCGCAAGGCCGAGCCCCAGTTCATCGGCGATCTCCTTCGCCTTTACCTCATATTGCTTCCGCATCGAGGTGAGCTTTGCCAGATCCGGAGATCGAAAATCGACGGTAAATACAACCTTGCCCGGAATGACGTTGCGCGAATTCGGATAGACATCGCAGTGACCAACAGCCCCTACTGCATGAGGTTGATGTGCCATGGCTATTTGATGTGCAGCCTCGGTCATTCGCGCCATGCCAAGCCCGGCATTGACCCTCATGTCCATCGGCGTCGATCCGGTGTGCGCATCTTTTCCGGTGACCGTGCACTGCAACCACCATAGGCCCTGCCCGTGAGTGACCACACCGATTTCTTTATTCTCAGCTTCAAGAATTGGTCCCTGCTCGATATGTAGTTCGAACATCGCGTGCATCTTGCGTGCGCCGACCTCTTCTTCCCCGACCCATCCAATACGTTTAAGCTCGTCGCCGAATGTCTTGCCCTCGGAATCCTCGCGCGCATACGCCCAGTCTTGCGTATGTTTCCCAGCAAAGACGCCGGACGCCAGCATGGCCGGTGCAAACCGGGTCCCTTCCTCATTCGTCCAATTCGTGACCACGATGGGATGTTTGGTCCTGATCCCCAGATCATTCAGCGTACGGACCACTTCCAACCCGCCAAGAACACCTAGGACACCGTCGTATTTGCCGCCGGTCGGCTGCGTATCCAAATGTGATCCCATATAGACTGGCAGCGCATCCGGATCGGATCCTTCACGTCTGGCAAACATATTGCCCATGGTATCCAGCCCCATGGCGCAGCCCGCGTCTTCGCACCAGGTTTGGAACAGAGCACGCCCCAAGGCATCTTCGTCGGTCAGTGTCTGGCGGTTATTGCCGCCCGCGACTCCCGGTCCGATTTTTGCTATTTCCATCAGACTGTCCCACAGCCTGTCACCATTGATCTTCAGATTCTGTCCAAGCGACGTCATCTCAGCTTCCTTCCCTGTTGCCCCGCTTTTTGCAGAGTCATTCGGCTTTGCGCCTTGTCGGTGGCTTTGAAACGCTGGTCATGATTTGACCAACTGGTCAAACTCACGCTATCACGGGTGGACATTCAGTCAAGAAATTGCGTCTAACAAGAAAAGAAAACTCCGGTTAACAGAGCCGGTCGAGTGAAATTCAGGCGCGCAGCGGTGTTGCGGCCACCAGCGAGAGCCAAAACAACACTATGCCCAAGGATCGCAACCCGACCCGCATCCAGAAAAAGAATCGCGCCACTATTCTGGACGCAGCACTTGAGGTGTTTTCCAACAGCGGATTTCGCGGTGCGACCGTTGACCAGATTGCCCGAGCTGCCGGACTGAGCAAGCCAAATCTGCTGTATTACTTCCCCTCAAAAGAGGCAATTTTCACCGAGCTTCTCTCTGGGCTACTCGACACCTGGCTTGATCCGTTGCGTGCAATTGACCCCGAAGGTGACCCGTTGGAAGAATTGTTGGCCTATGTGCAACGAAAACTGCAGATGAGCCGGGATTTCCCGCGTGAAAGCCGGTTGTTCGCCAATGAAATTGTGCAGGGGGCGCCGCGTATGCTGGAGACCCTCTCCAAAGATCTGAAACCGCTGCTGGAAGAGAAATCAGACCTGATTCAGAGCTGGATGGCAGTCGGCAAGCTGAACCCGACACACCCCAAGCACCTGTTGTTTTCGGTATGGTCCCTCACCCAGCATTATGCCGATTTCGATGTTCAAGTGCGTACATTGATGGGCGATGAGGATCCGTTTGATGCAGCACCGGAACATCTGGATCGTATGTTTCGCCGCATGCTCACACCGCCCACCCCCGGTAATCTCTGAACACGGTGTCTATTGAGCACATGAATAGCAAACGGCGCGCCAGTCAGGACGCGCCGCTTTTGCTTCTTATCAAATAGATAAGCTGTCTTTTATAACCGAATCCTATTCCGCGGCTGTTACCGACGGATTGTTGGGATGCGTTGTCCAGTTCGCATAGTCATCTGAAACCACCTGGCCCGTACGCTCATCGATCTGGCCTGCGGCTACTTCTTCCATGGTGATACACCCTTCAACGGGGCACACATTGACGCAGAGGTTACAGGCCACGCATTCATCATCCTTCACGGTGAACACGCGGTCCGCGCTCATCGCGATTGCCTGATGCGAGGTATCTTCACAAGCAGCAAAACAGCGGCCACATTTGATGCAGTCGTCCTGATTGATCTTGGCCTTTGCCACATAGTTCAGATCAAGATACTGCCAATCGGTGACATTTGGCACAGCCTTGCCGACGAAATCATCCAGCTCAGCATATCCCTTGTCATCCATCCACTGGTTCAGACCGGAGATCATCTCCTTCACCACGTTGAATCCGTAGGTCATGGCGGCGGTACAAACCTGCACGTTGCCTGCGCCCATGGTCATGAATTCAGCAGCGTCACGCCAGGTTGTCACCCCCCCGATGGCCGAAATCGGCAGACCATGGGTCTGCGGGCACCGGGCAATTTCAGCCACCATATTGAGCGCAATCGGTTTTACAGCCGGTCCGCAATAGCCGCCGTGCGTGCCCTTGTCACCGATCATCGGCTCGGGCGCCATAGCATCCAGATCAACCGAAACGATGGAGTTGATTGTATTAATCAGACTGACCGCATCAGCGCCCCCTGCTTTGGCCGCGCGCGCAGGTTGACGAATATCCGTGATATTCGGTGTCAGTTTCACGATCACCGGTTTGGAGTAGTATTTCTTGCACCACGCCGTAACCATCTGAATGTACTCAGGCACCTGCCCGACAGCGGATCCCATGCCGCGTTCAGCCATCCCATGTGGACAGCCAAAATTGAGTTCGATACCGTCAGCGCCGGTTGCCTCCACTCGAGGCAAGATGTCTTTCCATGCCTGTTCTTCACAGGGCACCATCAGCGATACGATGATCGCCCGGTCAGGATAGTCTTTTTTGACGCGGGCGATCTCTTCTAAGTTCACCTCCAGCGGGCGGTCGGTAATCAACTCAATGTTATTGAGCCCCAGAAGACGACGGTCAGCCCCCCAGATCGCGCCATAACGCGGGCCATTAACATTAACAACTGGCGGCCCTTCTGAACCTAGGGTCTTCCAGACGACGCCACCCCAGCCTGCTTCAAAGGCACGGCGTACGTTATATTCTTTGTCCGTCGGCGGCGCAGAGGCGAGCCAGAACGGGTTTGGAGATTTAATCCCCAGAAAATCTGCTGTAAGATCAGCCATTTGTCTTTTCCTTACACTGGCAACGCAGGGCCTGATAAAGCCCTGCTGCGGGCTTAGCCCATCAGGCTGGTGTGAATATCCATGGCGGCATCGCGACCTTCAGCAACCGCTGTCACCGTCAGATCATCTCCGCCAGAGGCACAATCACCACCGGCCCAGACACCGGCAACTGAAGTACGACCTTGCGCGTCAACCATGATCTTGCGCCCCTCGAGCACTAGCGTATCAGGCTGACCTTCCAGGGTTTGCCCGATCGCCTTGTAAATTTGGTCCGCCTCGATGCGTACCGTTTCACCTGTTCCGCGCAGTCCGCCAGCGTCACAAGTTGTGTATTCCAGCTCAATCTCGGCGCAGGCCCCGTTGCCATGTACGGCCACCGGCTGCACGTTGAACATCAGGCGCACGCCCTTGGTGGCTGCAAGATCCTGTTCAAACCGGCTTGCTCCCATGGCCTCACGACCACGACGATAGGCAATGGTTACAGTGTCCGCGCCCAGCAGTTTGGACTGCACCGCCGCATCAACTGCAGTCATGCCGCCGCCAATCACAACCACATTGCGCCCAACCGGCAGGCTGGTCAAATCTTGGGTCTGCCGCAGTTCGGCGATAAACTCGACGGCATCCCTGACACCGTCCTTGTCCTCACCCTCGGCCCGCAGCGCATTCACACCGCCAAGGCCAATCGAGAGGAACACCGCATCATATTCAGCCTTGAGAGCATCCAGCGTCAGATCAGTGCCAAGCGCTTTGCCATAGTCCATGGTGATACCACCAATCCGCAGCAACCAATCAACCTCGCGGCTGGCAAAATCTTCTGTGGATTTATAGGCGGCGATACCAAATTCATTCAATCCGCCCGCCTTCGGCTTGGATTCGTACATCACAACGTCGTGGCCCTGCATCGCCAGACGGTGCGCCGCCGCCAGTCCCGCAGGTCCGGCCCCGACAACCGCGATACGTTTACCCGTCGCTTCCGCGCGGGTGAATGGATGCAGGCCTTTAGCCATCAGCGCATCGGTAGCATGACGCTGAAGGCGGCCAATCTCAACCGGCTTGCCTTCTGCTGCTTCGCGTACACAGGCTTCCTCGCATAGCGTTTCGGTTGGACAGACCCTCGCGCACATACCGCCAAGTATATTCTGCTCCAAAATGGTCTTAGCCGCTGCTTCCGGATGGCCGGTTTGGATCTCACGGATGAACTGAGGAATGTCGATGGAGGTAGGACACGCCGTCATACAGGGGGCATCATAGCAGAAATAGCAGCGATCCGCTGCCACTGCCGCCTCATGCGCCTCGTATTGCGGATGCAGATCTCCAAAGTTATCGGCAATCTCCGAGGCGGACAATCGCCCTGCCTGAATGCCGGATGCCTGATGGCTGGTCGCCATTGGGTGTCTCCCTGGATTTGTTTTATTATGGGACCCAGAGTGCCACAGTTTGATTTTTTATCAACTGGTAAAAAATTGAAGCCGGCAAAAAAAATTCGAATCAAGATGAGATCTTGCAAGTAGATTATTGTTTCAAAACAAAAATATAAAATGCACAAAAAACTGGCAGCAGGACCAAACGTTCCATTTGCCAATAAAACTAACCAAGCACTCACCTAATCAAGGTCAGTATAGCTGACTTAAAAACAGAGAATTGGTCCGCCTGAAGACATGTGTACATACACGCATTAGGTCAGCGCGACTCTGAGTCTCTATGAGATGAGTCTTAATGTTGCCGTCGGTTCAAATCAGGACAGCATAGCGGTGGCTTCGATCTCGATCTTGGCTTCATCTTCGACAAGACCAGCCACGATGACCATGGTCATCGCTGGAAAATGGTATCCCATGACCGCACGATATGCTGCTCCCACCTCTCGCTGATGAGCCAGATACTCTGCCTTGTCGGTCACATACCAGGTTAGCCGCGTGATATCGCTTGCTTGGCCACCGGCCTTCTGCACCACGGCAAGGATATTCTGTAGGGCTTGGCTCATCTGTCCGATAAAGCTGTCTGTCTCGAATTTCTGCTCAGCCGTCCAGCCGATCTGACCACCAACAAACAGAATACGCCCCTCACCGATCATGCCGTTGGCATAACCTTTTGCAGGTTTCCAACCATCGGGGTGCACGTTCACTGTGGGCATTAGGGGCTCCTGCATTCGCGGAAAAAGCATCAGTTATTGGCTAATATCAGCCAACCACAAAAATACTTCAAGCTTAAAATTTACAAACCTAAAGAATGCATAGCATCAACACCGGTTGTGGTCTTCTCACAAACAACAAAGCCCCCCGCACATGCGGAGGGCTTGTTTCTTCATCGGTCTGCCTGACAGTGACGATCCCCTATGTGGATATCGCCGATCACATGCCGAGCGCTTCTTTGTACATCTCAAGAACGGCTTCTTCTTCGGCAATGTCATCTTTGTCGCGCTTACGCAGGGCGATCACCTTGCGGATCACCTTGGTGTCATAACCACGTGCCTTAGCCTCGGCCATAGTCTCTTTTTGCTGCTCAGCTAGCTCTTTTTTCTCGGCGTCCAGACGCTCAAACCGTTCGATAAACTGGCGTAGTTCACCAGCGGTCACACGGTAGCTGTCGCTTTTTTCGTCTTCTGTTACATCCATCGTGGGCTCCGTCGGCAAAGGGTGGAAACTCGGATCAGCCCTCCAAATACAAGCGCACCTCACACTCTGCAAGCGGTGATCCAGCAATCGAGCAGCCCATCTGTTCGAATAGGCGTAAACAGTCACATCCCCTTGCTGACAGCTGCCTTGCTCGGCTTGCTCTAGACACAGCAATGGGGTAGCGCTGCGATAAATGCGACCTGCGCAGAAACGCGCTGCCATCGGAGATTGCGATGTATGAGATTCTGGTTTGGGCCGGCGCGGCTGTTTCGGTAGCTGGTCTTGTTGGATTGATGTGGAGCGTGGTGCGTGTGATGCAAGCCAAGCGCCAGAAACTGGATGATGACGCCCTACGCGCCGTCGTTCAAAAGGTGCTGCCCTATAATTTAGGCGCACTCTTTCTATCAGTCATTGGCCTTATGCTGGTTATGCTCGGACTGACACTTGGATAAGATCATGTTGTGATTTGGCCCGGAATGATGATCCGGGCCTGATACCGGGACCAGCCCCTTAGACAACGAACCGGTGCAGAAAACAGCCAGCAGGACATTTTTGGACAGGTCCATAAGTGCAAGATCAACACGTTGTGCGGGTTTACACCGGCATATTGTCGAACACCTCCTCAGCAACCTCCTCGCTCAGAATCTGCTCCAACCGAACCAGACGCGTCGGCACCCTAGCGCCCGCAACACGCAAACGCACCAAACTTTGACTAAATTTGGGATGCAATGCGAGCCGGTCGATACGGTGAGCGGCCAATATCCTAAGCTCAAGCTCCTCAACCTGTTGCATCAGATTGTCGATCTTGTTGTCATCGTTGATCATTCTGCACTCCTCCCTAAGCTCCTGCGCGGTTGCATAAATTGCGCAACGATGCGGGCTTACATCGGGAGAGAGGACAGCTGTCCTCCTTTATCTCCCCAGCACCCAAGAACCGCACAGGCTATCGCGGCTCACCATGCCGCTTGCGCCACGTGAACATAGTATCCGCCACGTGACTTTGCCAAAACAACCATAGCGGGAAATCACCTTCTTGCAAGCTATGTGCTCACACAAGTTTTACTATCTATGCTCTTGAACACATTCATATTTCAATATATGTACTCCATGAAAGCAGGAGGTTCCCCCATGAAGCCGATCGTCAAAGCCTTTTTTGATGAACAGACAAACACCGTGTCCTATGCCGTGCGAGAACCCGATGGTACTGCCTGCGCGCTTATCGATTCCGTGCTCAATTTCGACCAAGCTGCTGGACGGACCGATACACAATCTGCTGATGAGATGATCTCCTGGGTCAAGGCCGAAGGGCTGCGGGTTGAATGGATCCTGGAGAGCCACGTCCACGCCGACCACCTATCCGCAGCTCCCTACCTGCAGGAGCATTTAGGTGGCAAAATTGGTATCGGTGCCAATATTACGATGGTTCAAAATACCTTTGGCAAGGTTTTCAACGAGGGGACAGAATTTCAACGCGATGGCAGCCAGTTTGATGCACTTTTTGAACAGGGTGACAGCTTTCACATCGGCCAGATGCGGGGGGATGTTTTGCACACTCCAGGGCATACTCCGGCATGTCTCACCTATGTTATCGGCGATGCGGCCTTTGTTGGCGATACGCTATTCATGCCTGACTTCGGCACGGCTCGTTGTGATTTTCCCGGCGGCTCCTCCGAGGCGCTGTTTCAATCAATTCAAAAAATCCTTGTTCTGCCCGATGAGACCCGAATTTTTGTCGGCCATGACTACAAAGCCCCGGGCCGCGACGATTATGCTTGGGAAACCACCGTCGGTGAGCAAAAAGCGCTCAACATTCATATCGGACAGGGTCGCCCGATTGACGAATTCGTTGCCATGCGGGATGCACGCGATGCAACGCTGGCAATGCCAAGGCTCATCCTGCCGTCGTTACAGGTCAATATACGCGCTGGCCAAATGCCGGAACCGGACGATGATGGGAATGTCTACCTCAAAGTGCCTCTTAACAAACTCTGAGACCAACATCCCTCCGACCGCCATCTGAACCACCTCAGCAGGGTCAACACAAATCCAGTCCCGGCGTTAATTTGCGCCGAGGCGGTCCACAGCGGTGACCATCAACTATAGGGAAGACCACAATGGAAGCAGACTGGATTTGGGGACTGATTGGCGGTGGGCTCATTGGCACAGGCGGCGCGGTGTACCTGCTCGGCAATGGTCGCATCATGGGAGCCAGTGGCATCCTTGGAGGTCTGCTTGACGGCAGTGGCCGCAACACAGCTGCTGAGCGGATCGCCTTTGTCGCAGGTTTGATCTTAGTACCAATGCTCGCATGGTTGACACTTGCCGAGGCACCGCAAACACATCTGACCTCAAATTTCGGAGTGATTGTTGTCGCTGGCTTACTTGTCGGGCTTGGCACACGCATCGCCAATGGGTGTACGTCTGGCCACGGTGTTTGCGGCATTTCTCGGCTTTCTTTTCGGGGGCTGATCGCGACAGTTGTCTATATCCTGGCTGGCGCTATCACAGTGGCCCTGTTTCGCCACGTCTGGAGCCTGGTCTGATGCGCCTCATTCTCTCTTTCGCTTCTGGTGGCCTCTTTGGCTTAGGCTTATTACTCTCAGGCATGACCGACACTCAAAAGGTTAAGGGCTGGCTTGATTTCTTTGGCAATTGGGATCCGACACTTGCTTTCGTTATGGGCGGCGCAATCCTCCCGATGACGCTGGCCTGGCGCTTCACCCATGGTCGCACACCTTTGGCTGGCGGTTCATTTCCCGGCCCTCCACGACAGGAATTTGATCGGCGCCTGATCATCGGTTCCGCCCTATTTGGCATGGGCTGGGGGTTGACCGGCCTTTGCCCCGGCCCTGCCATAGCTTCGCTCAGCTACGGTGGCCTTGGCGGTGTTATCTTCATGTTGTCCATGAGTATCGGCATGATTGCCTCAGCACCGGTCGCCCTGCGGCTGGACCGCAACATTGCAAGCACGTAAAAGACAGGCCATGGACGCACGCACATTGACCCCCCGCTATTCTGTCTCACCGCAAATCTCGGTTGAGGACCTACCACAGCTGGCCAAAGCCGGCTTTACCACGGTGATCTGCAACCGACCCGACGCCGAGGTCCCGCCCAGCCATCAGGCTGAAGCCATCCGCGCAGCTGCCGAAGCACATGGCCTGCGGTTTGAAGTGCTTCCTCTAACACACCAAACCATGACGCCCGAAAACGTTGCAAAACAACAGACATTGATTGAGACTTCAGAGGGAGCCGTGCTGGCATATTGTGCATCGGGTACACGCTGTTCGGTGGTCTGGGCTCTGTCACAGGCATCTGTCATGCCGATCGATGATATCCTTACAACAACTGCACAAGCGGGCTATCAGCTGGACGGGCTTCGCCCTACCTTGATCGCGGTAGCGACCCAGGCCGCTCAGTCAAACCTCGCCAACAGCGAAGATTAATACCACCGGAGAAACTCACTTATATCAAGTGAACTTCACACTGTAATTTTTTGAAATAAAAGGGGCACAGCGACTTTTGCTGTACCTTTTCCGTTGATGTATCTGGATCAGAAGACGACACCCACTAGTAGAATACGGCTCTCAAGGCCTTCGTTGTCACGCGATAGCATCTCGACCATCTGGTCAAATCAGCTGACCCAAACTTCACTAGCCTGTGCCGTTATTCAAACCGGCTAGATCCGATATCTCCATCGCAGCTGCGTCAGCACTGAAATCACCCAAACCGTCGCCCAGCCCATCTCCTAAGCCGTCTCCCATTGGCATCGCTCCAAGATCAGGCAGATCTCCGAGATCAGGCAGATCGCCGGACATCGCATCGCCTAAACCGCCCCCCAGATCACCGCCTAATCCGTCGTCAAGACCACCCGGCATTGGCAGACCACCCAGATCGCCACCTAGATCTGCGCCAAGGTCACCCCCGAGATCGCCGCCGAAACCGCCACCCAAGTCACCGCCAAGGTCACCCATCATGTCTCCGCCCAGGTCACCCATGCCGCCCATCGGGTCCTGCAAACCGCCAGCCGCAACTGACAGATCCAGTGTTGGCGGCTCATGCTCCAATGCCCCTGCGCCATCGCCCATGTGCGTCGAGAACGCTCCTTCATCGGCAGAGCTATCGTTTACCAATTTTTCTCTTGCATCGGTCAAGCGCACAGCACGTGCGCCATTCATCTGCCCCAACCGTCCATGGGCTATGGTCTGTCCACCGATCGAAATCATCTCTGTCTCGTACAGATACGCCTGATCAAGCGGCAAAAGATCACCTTCTTCCAGCGCTGAAAATTCGTTCGCAGGGACTTTCATCTTGCAAAGAACTGCGCGCAGTTCCGCACGCATTGACCCCATATTACTGCCAAGTGATGGCCCCGCTGAATGCGCCGCATTCCCCTCCTGCCCCAGATCATCTGCCGTTGGCTCAGGTAAGATCAGTGTCAAGCCGCCCTGCATGGCACCGCAGGCGAGGTCGAGCGTCAACTCGATTACCCGGTAGTCTTCGGCCTCCAAACCCAAGACAAGGCTTCGCACATCCTCGACCTGCGCTCCAAACCGGTAGCCGGAAAAGATAGCTTCATCCTTTTGCTGCGCCAGCATGGACACAACTTTTGCAAAGGTCCGTTCGAGAAATTCTGCAACCATCGCGGCGTCGGTGGGCGTATAGTGGCGTTCACTCGGCGCTTTACCAAGGACCTGCCCCATGGTCTGCTGTTGGATAAGCGCCGTTACCGTTGGGGCATCCAACGTCGCAGCCCCGATACGGCCGTTTGGTCCATCAAGAACGACCAGCAGATGCTTATCCGATAGATTCGGGGGCAAATCTTCCGGAATACGGTTTGCTTGGCGGGCTGCCAGCACGGCCACAGGCAAATCGCACAGATCAGCCGCCGCCCGAGCAATCGAGCGGCGCAAAGCCTTGAGAGTAAGCGAACTGGTTAGTCCGCCTTTACCCTCTTTGGTGGCTGCCAATTTGCGGGCCAAGACCCCGCCGCCACCATTCGCTGCCGATTCCGATTTCGTTTCAGACATAGGTTGTAAACCTGCCCCTCTCGCACCGCTTCGCCCTAGATCTAACGCAACAGTGGTTACCAACAACTTTACGATAGGCAGTTATACTAGGTTTTCCGGTCGAAGAGGAACCGAAATCTGAAAAGCTCCACCAGTCTCGCCGGGAAGATAAGCAACATCGCCGCCAAGGCGCTGCATAATTTCCCGGCAAATGGCCAATCCTAACCCAGCGCCACCGGCCCTTTCCGGGCTAACCCTTGAGAATTTCTCAAAAATAGTGGTGCGAAATTCCGGCGGGATCCCTTCGCCATTATCAATGAAATCAATGAACAACCAGTCACTGCTCTGCCGCGCGCAAACGCGAAGAACCGGGTTCTCTGCGGTGCAGTATTTATCGGCGTTGGCAATCAGATTTATGAAAACCTGCGCCAACCGATCTAGATCCGAAGACAGCCGCATATCGTCCGTCGCCGGGTCACGCAGAACCTTCAGTCGCGTCGAGCCATCGGCAAGCGCAGTTGCAATTGAGTGATCAAATATATCACCCAAACGCCCTGCACTAACGTTCAGACTGACCTGGCCGTTTTCAAGCACGCTAAGATCCAGAAGATCATTCAACAGACGGGTAAGCCGTTGCGCCTCATCATGGATAATGCCTGCATATCTGCTGTGATCCTGAGACTCCAAGTTTTCCGTGTCGCGCAGGATTTCTGAGAACGCCCGAATGGAGGTCATCGGCGTGCGCAATTCGTGACTAACCTGGCTGAGAAACGCGTCCTTCTGTTGCGACAATTGCGTCAATTTTTCATTTGTTTCCTGCAGTTTACGGGCTGTTGTTGAGAGTTCCTCTGATTGGGTTTCAAGCCGATTAGAATACTCCAGTATCTGCGCCGTCTCATCCGCCACAGCAAGTAGATCCTGCACGGAAACCGAAGATCCACCAACGATTTGCCCGACCATAGCATGAGCCGCCGCTGCCCCGATTGATGCACTCAATTCGCGTTCCAGGCGTTCCAGAAACGCCGGGGTTGGTTCAGGCAACGGGCCGCGCCCACCTTGACGCGCCAACTCGCTTTGAAAGAATTGCTGGGCCTCGCCCGCCCCAAGGATTCGCTGGGACATGATCATCAGATCCTCGCTCTGTGCAACAGAGCCCGTCCACCCCCGCGGACCAGAGGAATGTTCGAACACATGAACAAATTGTGCCGCCTGCAATCGCTCCAATGGGCTGGGGAACGTCATCAGCGAGCCGATAACAAAAGCGGCAGTATTTAACGCCATAGACCAAAGCACCGCATGAACAGTAGCATCCAGCCCTTCAACACCAAAGAGAGCATGCGGACGGAGCCACGACAGGCCGAACAGCCCGTTGGAGAGCATCTCTGCCGTTAGCAGCCCGCCGCCCAACTCGGGCAACAGCATGGTATAGAGCCAGACGGCAAATCCAAAAGACAGGCCAGCCAGTGCGCCGGTCCGCGTGGCACCGCGCCAGAACAGCCCACCAACGAGGCTAGGGAGCATTTGAGCAATACCGGTGAAAGAAATTAGCCCGATTGCAGCCAGCGCTGCACCACCCCCGGACAGTATATAGTAGAAATACCCCAGTGCCATAATGCCCGCGATAGACAGTCTCCGCGACAGCAGGACCACGTGCCGCACATCCCCGGACACAGAAGCACCAACTTCCTGCCAACGCAGCCAGATCGGCATAACAATGTGGTTGGACACCATGGTGGACAGCGCCATCGCGGCCACGATTGCCATGGATGTTGCAGACGAAAAGCCACCAAGAAAAGATAACATCGCCAACCCCTGCTGGCCTTCGGCCAGTGGCACTGTCAGAACAAACAGATCGGGATTTGATCCAACCGGAAGCAGTTCAAGTCCGACAACGGCAATAGGGACCACAAAGATCGAGATCAGTAGGAGATACAGAGGGAAAGCCCAAGCCGCCACGCGCAGATGCCGCTCGTCCTCACTTTCCACCACCATGACCTGAAACATGCGCGGCAGGCAGACGAAAGCCGCAGCCGAGAGAAAGGTGATCGCCGCCCATCGGCCACCATCAACCTGCCATTGACCGATAGTGGAGGCATCAATCCGCGCCATGGTCTCACTGATGCCACCCGCGACCCCCCAAACGACAAAGATACCGACAGCCAGTAGCGATACAAGCTTGACCACCGCTTCGAGCGCAACCGCAGTGACCACCCCGTGATGGCGCTCATTGGCGTTCAGGTTTCGCGTTCCAAACAGAATGGCAAAGGCAGCCAATCCCGCCGCCACCCAGAACACCGTCTGCCTTTCATTGACGCTCCGTAGTGGATCAGCCTCGGCAAAGATCGAAAAAGACAGAGTAATCGACTGCAATTGAAGCGAGATATAAGGAGTGGTTCCGATCACGGCCAAGATCGTCACGCCAATCGCCAAGAGATTTGATTTGCCGTAGCGCGCCGACAACAAATCTGCGATCGACGTGATCCGCTGGCTGCGCCCAATGCGGACCAGCTTACGCAGCCCCCACCACCAGCCGATCATGACCAAGGTCGGACCAAGGTAAATGGTGATGTACTCGAATCCAGAGCGCGCCGCATATCCGACCGCCCCGTAAAAGGTCCAGGCAGTACAGTAAATTGACAGTGATAGCGTGTAGATCAGCGGCGATCGCATCCAACGGGCCGCCCGACCATGGTTGGCCTGGCGATCCGCAGCAAAGGCCACAATGAACAGCAAGGCAACATAGCTTAGGCAGACCAGCGCAAGAAGATTGAGCGAGGCCATCAGTCCGTGTCCCCACCCCGACGGCCATCACCGCCCTCAGTCCAATGCTCTGCCCAGCGTCGTACCGCCATGGCAAAACCAAAGCTGGCCAATATCAACGCCGCCCAAACCACAAAGACATAGATCATCGCCCGTGAAAGAGGCATGCCGCCCATGCTGTCGGGGGCAGGATAGGGATCAGGATCCGGCCACATCAGCGGCACTGCAAACAATAACGCCCCAAACACCGGCAATACTCGGGCGACATCCATCAGGCGGCGGCGGCGGTAGGTTTTGCGCGCGACAAAGGGCGCAGCGGTTTCACCCTCTTGCTCAGCACCGTCGCCACGGATCATCCCTGGCGGGCCTGTGCAGTTGGATCCACAATGACACTCCCTTGCTCGGATGTCTCGGCCCGGCTGATGGCGGCCTGTGCGTGCAAATCGCGGACGGCTGTCAGCACCTCGTTGTTGACAAAGGGCTTGGTCATAAACCGTGTTACCCCGGCCTGCTCTGCCATCTCGCGATCGCGCAATTGCCCACGCGCGGTCAGCATCAACACCGGCAACCCCGGCAAATGCGCGCTATCGCGCAGCTCCCGGATGATTTCCAACCCACTCTTACCCGGCAGCATCAGATCTAAGATCACCAAATCTGGCTTCGCCGCGTAAATCACCTCTACCGCATCGCTACCATCGGCATGCGTATCCACCTGCCAGCCATCGCGGGTCAGTAAAAATCGTATCGCCTCGGTGATATTCGGCTCGTCTTCAACCAGAACAACATGTCTGCCCATGGTGTTGATATACCTCCCCTACGCCCGTTTTTTTGAGGTTCCGACCTCAAGGCGTCTCCGTCCCTGGCGCAACAGTAGCGTCGCGGCTGCGCTGCTGTCAAAACTCTTCCTTCAGGATCGAAGGTTCCCGCCGCGCCGGACAGCTGCGACGAGAACAGATCCGACAACTGGCCCCAACCGGCTGCGCAGTTTCCGCGACATCGCGTTTTGGTAAGATCAGCATAACCGCGTGGTACAGCGGATCACTGTCGAAATCCGGTCGTTGATGGGGCCAAGACACCGCCAGACAGTCAAAGCCGACAGCGCTGCGCCCCTGCTGAACCACATCCCGTCGCACCGGCTCCTGCGGGCGGGATATGGCTGTGTAAAGTGGCCACAGTGGGCAGGACGCCCCAAACCGTGGCAACGCAAAACCCGTCACCGGCTTGCGAAACAGGATTGAACCTGACGCATCGCAAACAACCAACCCCGCCTCTTGCCCAAGTATGCTGGGCGGTATGGCGCCCAATCGACGCAGCACAGTTGACAACCCACAGCCAAAGCTGCGCGCTAATGCCACCGGGACGATCCCGTCACGCGCGATTGCCTCTGCCAGCGGGTCCAGCGGCATTGCCGCGGCATCACTACAATAGTGCTGCAAGGCCGCACGTGCGATCGTTTTACCAGCCTCACTGACCAGCTCATCCGCCCCCGTTACCAGTTCTTCAATCAGACCAGCTTGTGCATCAGCTTCGGCCGCTTCCAAGGCTGGGAAATGATGTTCATGGGTGATGAAAAACTGTTCCACTTCCTCCTGCGGCATACCGCGACGTTCAGCGGACGTATCGCTCTCGTCGAGAAAGTTCACCAATGCACGGCTGCTCTCTGCCAAACGAAGAGAGTCCTCATTAAGATTATTATGGAACCGGTCCCGCCATTCCGCTTCCAGTTCGCCGGTTTCCGCAAGAATCGACGCCGTTGAGCGGATCGCAGCTGCGGTGGACAACACCTCATGCAACGACGCCGCCAATTGAGGATCATGCGTCAGCCGGTCAGACAAAGTCTCAACAGTGCGTTCAAGGCTGGCGGTGCGATGCTGGCTCTGGGCCAAAACCTTGGCCCAGCCGGGAAACCGGCCTGCAAATTCATCCACCCGGTCCAACTCCGCAACAGGCTGGGCCAAATCAGCCGCAGCTTCGCGCAGGGTCGCCAACAATGCCACCTCGGCCCCGTCTGTGAGCATAGATGGTTCAACCGCCAACACACGGGCGAGATCCACCAGCAGCTTTCCGCCGATTCTACGGCGGTTGTGTTCAATCAGGTTGAGATAGGAGGCCGAGATCTCGACCTGTCGTGCCAACTCGGCCTGCCGCAGGCCAAGCATCAGCCGCCTTTCCCGGATCCGGCTCCCTGTCAGCGTGTCGCGCCCCATGATGGCCCCCTCTCAAAAACATGCAGGATCAAGGGCTTTCTGCAATGCAACATAAGTTAATTTACAATAATTACCCAACCCCTGTTCATTTGTTTACAAGATAACCGTGCATTTCAAGGGTTTTATTGCGCGTTTTTACAACACGCGCCCATATTGGTTTTGCACGAAAACGTGCGGACGTCAGCGGAAGTGAGGAGCTGTTGTCGTCATTACACATAAGGGAGGATTACATGTCCAAGACTGACGTATCGCGTCGCGGAGTTCTGAAGACCGGTGCCATTGCTGGTGCCGGCGTTGCTCTTCCGACGATCTTTACCGCATCTTCTGCGGCCGCATTTACCAATGAGCCAACCGGTAGCACAGTAACACTAGGCTTCAACGTGCCCCAGACCGGTCCTTATGCGGACGAGGGTGCGGATGAGCTGCGCGCTTATCAGCTGGCGGTCGAACATCTGAATGGCGGCGGCGACGGCGGCATGATGAACACCTTCTCATCCAAGGTGCTGAACGGATCTGGCATCCTGGGCAAAGAAGTAAAATTCGTAACTGGTGACACTCAGACAAAATCTGACGCAGCCCGTGCATCGGCCAAGTCGATGATCGAAAAAGACGGCGCCGTAATGATAACTGGTGGTTCGTCCTCCGGCGTGGCAATCGCTGTGCAAGGTCTCTGCCAAGAGGCTGGCGTTATCTTCATGGCGGGTCTCACCCACTCCAACGACACCACAGGCAAAGATAAAAAAGCCAATGGTTTCCGTCACTTCTTTAATGGCTACATGTCGGGCGCTGCTTTGGCACCGGTACTGAAGAACCTCTATGGTACCGACCGGAACGCCTATCATTTGACGGCGGATTATACCTGGGGTTGGACTCAGGAAGAATCCATCGCTGCCGCTACCGAAGCGTTGGGCTGGAACACTGTAAACAAGGTCCGCACGCCTCTGGCCGCGACTGACTTCTCGTCCTACATCGCTCCGGTTCTGAACTCCGGCGCAGACGTGCTGGTTCTGAACCACTATGGCGGCAACATGGTGAACTCGCTGACCAATGCGGTTCAGTTCGGCCTGCGTGAAAAAGTTGTAAACGGCAAGAACTTCGAAATTGTTGTGCCGCTTTACTCTCGCCTGATGGCAAAAGGTGCTGGCGCCAACGTGAAGGGTATTCACGGTTCTACCAACTGGCACTGGTCGCTGCAGGACGAAGGCTCGCAAGCGTTTGTACGCTCGTTCGGCTCCAAATACGGCTTCCCACCCAGCCAGGCTGCACACACTGTCTACTGTCAGACACTGCTGTATGCAGATGCGGTAGAGCGTGCCGGATCGTTCAGCCCTTGTGCTGTTGTCGAAGCTCTCGAAGGATTCGAATTCGACGGTCTGGGCAATGGCAAGACGCTGTATCGCGCCGAAGACCACCAGTGCTTCAAAGACGTTCTGGTTGTGCGCGGTAAGGAAAACCCGACCTCGGAATTCGACCTTCTTGAAGTTGTCGAAGTTACGCCGGCGGAACAGGTTACCTACGCACCGGATCACCCGATGTTTGCGGGCGGTGCTCTCGGCACCTGCAACAACGGCGCCTGATCACAACATCAGGGGCGGGTTCACTTAATGTGCCCGCCCTTCCTCTCTCCCGGCGTACCCCTGCACGACAATCCATGACGACAGGACCAGCGCCATTGGCGCTGCACAGCCGAATTATGCTAATTCCAGACGGACCAACCGAAGGTGGGGACAATGGACGCAATCCTATTGCAAATCTTGAACGGGCTCGACAAGGGCTCGGCCTATGCGCTAATTGCGCTTGGTTTGACACTCATCTTTGGCACGCTTGGCGTTGTGAACTTTGCCCACGGGGCTCTGTTCATGATCGGCGCTTTTTGTGCGGTCACCGTACAACGTGTCCTGAGCCTCAGCTTTGAAACTGTAGACGAATCCCAGAAGGACTTCTTGGGCAATCCGCTGAAGGTCAAAACCCCCTACGTTGAGAGTTGGCTGGGCCCAGATGTCGGTGGGACAATCATTGATTGGTCCGTGCCACTTGCAATCCTTTTTGCCATTCCGATCATGATTACGGTTGGCTATGTGATGGAGCGGGGCTTGATCAAGCATTTCTACAAGCGCCCCCATGCCGATCAGATTTTGGTAACCTTCGGTCTCGCCATCGTTCTGCAAGAGGTCGTAAAGTACTTCTACGGTGCAAACCCGATCCAGACACCTGCCCCCGAAGCATTGAATGGCGTGGTCAATCTGGGCGCTATCATCGGCATGGACATCGTCTATCCGGTTTGGCGTGTTGTCTATTTCTTCTTCGCAGTCGTGATCATCGGCGGCATCTTCTCCTTCCTGCAATTCACAACATTTGGCATGGTTGTCCGGGCCGGCATGGCCGACCGCGAGACCGTGGGCCTTTTGGGCATAAACATTGATCGTCGCTTTACCATCATGTTTGGTATCGCCGCCGCGGTCGCGGGATTGGCCGGCGTGATGTATACGCCGATCAACTCCCCCAACTACCACATGGGCATGGACTTCTTGGTGCTGAGTTTTGTTGTGGTCGTGGTCGGCGGCATGGGCTCGCTGCCCGGCGCTGTGCTTGCAGGCTTCCTATTGGGTGTACTCGAGAGCTTTGCCTCAATGAATGAAATCAAATCGCTGATCCCCGGCATCGACCAGATCATCATCTACGTGGTTGCAATCATCATTCTGCTAACCCGCCCACGAGGCCTGATGGGCCGCAAAGGTGTGATGGAGGACTAAGCACATGTTCGGACTAAGTAAAAAAGATAAATCATTGCTGCTGGTCGTGGCTTTCCTGACCATTTTCGCCCCCTTCATCCTCAACCCGTTTCCAACTGACAGCGCTCTGGCGCAGTTCAATGCGGGTTATCCGGACCTGATGCAGCGGTTCGTGATCTTTGGCATCTTTGCCATCGGGTTCAACATTCTCTTTGGGCTGACGGGCTACCTTTCCTTTGGTCACGCCGCGTTTCTGGGTGTCGGATCATATTCGGCAGTCTGGATGTTCAAACTGCTGAGCATGAATGTGGTACCAGCGATTGTGCTGTCAGTGATTGTCGCCGGGCTCTTTGCACTGGTGATCGGCTATGTCAGTTTACGCCGCTCTGGCATCTACTTCTCGATCCTGACACTGGCTTTTGCGCAGATGTCGTTCAACCTAGCCTATTCGGTATTGACCCCAATCACCAACGGCGAGACCGGCCTGCAGCTGACTTTGGATGACCCGCGCATTCTGGGCGTATCCTCCACGGCTGATGGCTCGATCCCGGTAACCAGCCTCTTTGGCCTGGAGATGCGTTCGACCTTTGAAATGGCTGTTGGCCCATGGGCGTTCCAGTTCAACACGGGCTATTACCTCTGCGCGTTGATCCTGTTGGTCGCATTCTATCTGTCGATCCGCATTTTCAGCTCACCATTCGGTCTGATGCTCAAGGCAGTAAAGTCGAACCAGCAGCGGATGAATTACACCGGCCTGAACACGCGGCCCTACACACTGGCGGCCTTTGTAATCTCTGGCATGTATGCAGGTCTGGCCGGCGGCCTTATGGCGTCCATGGACCCACTGGCCGGCGCTGAGCGGATGCAGTGGACCGCATCGGGTGAAGTTGTACTTATGACCATTCTTGGTGGTGCCGGTACGCTGATCGGCCCAGTTCTGGGCGCAGGTTTCATCAAGTACTTCGAGAATATCTTCTCCAAGATCAACGACAACGTGCTGCACAGCTGGTTCAGCTTCATGCCCGACGGACTTGAAGACGCAATGGTGTTCATCGTTCACCCCTTCATCGGCAAGGGCTGGCACCTGACACTCGGCATCTTATTCATGCTGGTTGTGATCTTCCTGCCAGGTGGTCTGGTCGAAGGGGGACAACGGATCAAAGGTTGGATCCAGGGCCGCAACACCCAAAAAGACAGTGCCTCCGGCAAAACTGAACCTGCGGAATAAGGAGCAAGACCAATGGGTATCCTTGAAGTCAAAAACGTGGGCAAACGGTTCGGTGGCCTTCAGGCGCTGTCAGAGGTGAACCTCAGCGTGCGCGAAAACATCGTCCACGCCATAATCGGCCCCAACGGCGCGGGCAAATCGACACTACTGAACTGTCTGGTTGGCAAGCTCATCCCTGACACAGGGTCAGTGATGTTTGATGGTAAATCCGTGCTGGGCCGCGCCCCTTACGAGATCAATCAGATGGGCATTTCCCGCGTGTTCCAGACGCCGGAAATCTTTGGAGATCTGTCGGTTCTGGAAAACATGATGATCCCCTGCTTTGCCAAACGCGATGGTGCATTTGAGATGAACGCAATTAGCGCAGTCTCCGGTCAGCGCGATATCCTGGAAAAAGCGGAGCATATGCTGGAGGAGATGAACATGGCCGACAAGCGGCACATGAACGCCGCCTCCATGTCGCGCGGGGACAAACGTCGGCTTGAGATTGGTATGTGCCTGTCTCAGGAACCGCGTCTACTGCTACTGGACGAACCGACAGCGGGCATGGCCCGGGCCGACACCAACAACACCATCGATCTGCTGAAACAGATCAAGGACGAGCGCGACATTACCATCGCCATCATTGAACATGACATGCACGTCGTCTTCTCACTCGCGGATCGAATCACGGTTCTGGCTCAAGGCACGCCATTGGTGGAGGACGACCCTCAGAACATCAAAGGCAACCCGAAGGTGCGCGAAGCCTATCTCGGCGAGTCGGCGTAAGAACATACATCACTCATCCCGAAGACGGTAACACGTTTTCGATAGTGTCGAGTGAGAAAGGATAAAACCATGAACGTCAAACCAGACTTCTCCAAACACGCCAACCACGCCGCTACTGCACCGGCTTTTCTGTCGATCTGGGACATGCACGCCTACTATGGCGAAAGCTACATCGTGCAAGGCATTTCTTTCAACGTCCATGAGGGCGAGATCCTCGCCCTTCTGGGCCGTAACGGTGCAGGTAAGACCTCAACCCTGCGGTCCATTGCGCGTACCGGATCGCCATTGGTGACAAAGGGGGAGATCTGGCTTGATCACCAGCCCCTGCACAATATGTCCTCGCATGAGGCTTCGGCTGCTGGTCTTGGTCTCGTGCCAGAGGATCGCCGGATCATCCCCGGCCTTACGGTTGAGGAAAACCTTCAACTTGCGCAGATCGCGCCCCCTATTGGCTGGTCTCTTGAACGGCTCTACGAGCTGTTCCCCCGTCTTGGTGAGCGGCGCAAGCAAGAAGGTGTGACACTATCCGGCGGTGAACAGCAAATGTTGTCCATCGCGCGTGCGTTGGCGCGTGACATTAAGGTGCTGCTGCTGGATGAACCCTACGAGGGCCTTGCACCGGTCATCGTGGACGAAATCGAAAAGACGCTGCTCCACATCAAACAGCAAGGTATCACCACAGTTATCGTTGAACAAAACGCTGTGCGAGCCCTGGAGCTGGCTGATCGGGCCGTGATCCTAGACACTGGTGGCATCGTATTTGACGGCGCGGCCACCGAGGTGCTCGAAAACGAAGAGCTGCGCTCCGAGTATCTGGCCATCTGATCCCGCCCTTCACAGTCGGACGGAGAATTTGCCGATTTTGGTACCTAGGGGCTGATGCGCTTTCATCGGCCCCTTTTCTATTACCCGCTCTTTTCCCTGCATGGTTCTTGGCTTGAGTGGCCTCCGTCTATCTGCACAAATCACTTTGCCTTACATCAGAACAGCGGTTATCTGCCCCCATGACTGATCTAGCCTTCGAATTTGCGCCGGTGGGCATTGCCTTGCTCGACAAACGGGTGATCCAGCGCTGTAATCAGCAGTTCGCCGAAACCTTTGGCGGGCAGCCTGACAGCTATATCGGATTGCCGATTGCTAACCTCTATCCCAGTCAGGAAGACTTCCAGCGCATAGGTGATCGTCTGCAACAGGCAGAGGCACAGTCCGGGCAGTATAACGATGAACGCATCATGCGCCGCCGCGACGGAGATCTATTCTGGTGCCGTGTACGTGGTCGGTCACTGACACCTGAGCAACCATTTCGCAGCGGTGTTTGGAGTTTCGCCGATATCTCGGATGATCGTCCCGTCGTCAGCCTCACGCCACGCGAGCGCGATGTTGCTATCCTTACCTGTCGCGGGCTATCGGCCAAAGAAATCGGCGCGGAGCTGAACCTATCCTATCGCACGATCGAAACCCATCGTGCACATCTTCTGGTCAAGTTCTCCGCCCGCAAACTGCCGGAACTGGTCGCGAAACTGACTGGTATGCCGCTCTGAGCGTTGATTTGCGTCGTAAGATTGCAAATCGCGCCGAGGACGGCCATGTTATCGTCAATCTTGTCAGCGCTTTCCTTGTGGTAATGCATACCCTATAAGCGCCTTCAAATCTTATGCCCGTAGGTATCTGCGGGCCTGTCGGAACCGGCTGAGGACAAAAATGACAAATAAGACCCACGAAGCAGACGTATCCTTCATCAAAGCGCTGGCGGAACTCCTGCGCGACAATGATCTGACCGAGTTGCAGGTAAAGCGTGACTACGGCGAAGATGACAGTCTGAATGTACGTGTTTCGCGCCAGACCATGGCCGCACCGGCACCAGTGCAAGCTTACGCTGCACCCGCTCCCGTAGTGGCACCCGCAGCCCCTGCAGCGGCCTCCGCCGCAGCGCCCACAGCTGTAAATGATGATCCAGCCAGCCATCCCGGCGCGGTACCCTCGCCAATGGTCGGAACAATCTATACCCAACCGGAACCCGGCGCGCCGACTTTTGTAAAAGTGGGTGACCAAGTGGCCGAAGGCGACACACTGCTGATTGTCGAAGCCATGAAGACAATGAACCACATCCCGGCACCGAAGGCCGGCACCATCAAACGTATCCTCGTCGAAGACGGCGCAGCGGTCGAATTTGGTACACCGCTGGTCATCATCGAGTAAGGGTCCACCATGTTTGACAAGATCCTGATTGCCAACCGCGGTGAGATCGCTCTGCGCGTGATCCGTGCCTGTCGCGAAATGGGCATCCAGTCGGTCGCCGTACATTCCACCGCCGACGCGGACGCAATGCATGTGCGTATGGCTGACGAATCCGTCTGTATTGGCCCGCCCTCCGGCACCCACAGCTACCTGTCGATCCCCGCCATTATCTCCGCCTGTGAGATCACAGGCGCGCAGGCGATCCACCCCGGCTATGGTTTTCTGTCCGAGAACGCGAACTTCGTGCAAATCGTCGAAGACCACGGCCTAACATTTATCGGCCCAACCGCCGAACATATCCGTGTTATGGGTGACAAGATCACCGCCAAAGACACAATGAAGGCCCTTGGCGTACCATGTGTGCCTGGCTCTGATGGCGGCGTACCCGATCTGGAAACAGCTCAGAAACTCGGCGAAGAAATCGGCTACCCCGTGATTATCAAAGCCACCGCTGGCGGCGGTGGGCGGGGTATGAAAGTCGCCAAGACTGCAGCCGACATGGAGCAGGCGTTTATGACTGCCCGTGCCGAAGGCAAGGCGGCCTTTGGCAACGACGAAGTCTACATCGAGAAATACCTGACCACGCCCCGCCACATTGAGATCCAGGTCTTTGGCGACGGCAAGGGCAAGGCGGTCCATTTGGGCGAGCGTGATTGCTCCCTTCAGCGCCGTCACCAAAAGGTGTTCGAAGAAGCCCCCGGTCCCAGCATCACCGCTGAGGAACGCGCGCGGATCGGCAAAACCTGCGCAGACGCTGTGGCCAAAATCAACTACATAGGCGCTGGCACGATCGAGTTTCTCTATGAAAACGGCGAGTTCTATTTCATCGAGATGAACACACGTCTTCAGGTGGAACACCCGGTGACCGAAGGTATCTTTGACGTCGATCTTGTGCGTGAACAGATCCGTGTCGCGGACGGTCTTCCAATGTCCTTTAGCCAGGATGATCTGGAGATCAACGGTCACTCCATTGAGGTCCGTATCAACGCTGAGAAATTGCCAAACTTCTCACCCTGCCCGGGTAAGATCACCCAGTATCACGCCCCCGGCGGTCTGGGCGTTCGGATGGATTCTGCGCTGTATGATGGCTATTCGATCCCACCTTATTACGACAGCTTGATCGGCAAATTGATCGTGCACGGTCGTGATCGGCCCGAAGCGCTGGCACGCCTCAGCCGTGCTTTGGGAGAGCTGATCGTGGACGGTGTCGAAACCACGGTGCCGCTGTTCCACGCTCTGCTTGAAGAAAAAGACATCCATACCGGTGAGTACAACATTCACTGGCTTGAGCATTGGTTAGAAACCAATCTCGGCAACGCGTGATCATCGCTATGGGCGGCCTTTTTGGGCCGCCCTTTTCATAAATCACAACCTGCCTTTGGGGCTTTGATAGTCGCAACGCGGTCGCGTTTTATCATGACGTTTTCCATTTCCTTGGCGGGCAGCCAATCCCAATCTAGACTAACACCATGACTCTCACGCCAGATCTGCTGCTGCACGCCTATTCAGTCGGCGTTTTCCCAATGGCGGAAAGCCGGGATGATCCTGAGGTGTTCTGGGTTAATCCTAAACGCCGTGGCGTATTCCCAATTGGTGGCTTTCACCTGTCGCGCTCCCTCATCAAAACCCTGCGCCAAGGCGACTACCAGATTACCGTAAATCGGGATTTTGCCGCCGTATTAGATTGTTGCGCAGATCGAGAGGAAACCTGGATCAATCCGGAAATCCGCGCCCGCTACATTGATCTACACAATCAAGGCAACGCCCATTCGCTTGAGGTTTTTCGACAGGATCAGCTGATCGGCGGCGTCTACGGCGTCGTACTTGGTGGCGCGTTCTTTGGAGAAAGCATGTTTTCGCGGCAGCGGGATGCATCAAAAATCGCGCTCGCCTATCTAATGGATCGCTTGGCGCAGGCTGGTTTCACGCTATGTGACACGCAATTTCTAACGCCACATCTGGCATCGCTAGGGGCCGTTGAAATCAGCCGTGCCAGCTACCGTAGCCAATTGCGCGAGGCACTTGATATCAAAGCAGATTTCATCACGCCGGAGCAGCCAGAACCTCAGGCGCTGGTACAGCGCATGACCCAGATGTCGTAGCGGCTGTGGTCCAGCGCATTCAGCGCCGGGCTCGAGGCGACCATCCAGCCATCGAAGTAAACCGTTGCATCATTTGGATTGCGAACGGTCAGATAGGCGTAGGCGTCTCCCGTAGGGTTGTCAGCGGGGTATCTGCATTCCATCAAGCTGACGATGACACCAAACACCTCGGCGCTGCCACCTACAGGAATTTCCAAATCCTGAGTCTGACCGTTAACTTTATCAAGACCTCTCAGAACGGCTGACTGACCATTTTCAGCTGCCCCCTTCCCCCACGCACTGGTGCCACTCAACACAAGTGAAAGGGCTATGAGCAAATGACGCATCACCCTTCGTCTCCGCCGCCGGCAACGAACTTAACCAATAGCGAGATCAAGCTCACCGCGCCTTGGGTGTCTTCGACGGCATCGCCAGCTTCGAATGCGAACGGCGACCCTCCGGGCATTACCTCAACAAAGTTCCCACCCAAAAGGCCTTCGGAGGAGATCACAACCGCACTGTCATCCGGGATTTCGATCCCGTCCTGAACGGAGAACCGGGTATCAGCACGGAAGGTTTCTGAGTTCAATTCAACCCCGGTTACGGTACCGATTTTCACACCTGCAAGCCGCACATCGGTCCCAACACTCACCCCTTCCAACGATCGGAATGACGCGTTCAGCTCATAGGCTGACCCTGCCCGTGACAGGCCAGCCGCCTGCCCGGCATAGACTGCAAACCCAATGGCCGCAGCCAGAACCAGCCCGCCTGCCAGAACTTCGGTAGTGTTATGTGACATGCTGTTTCAGCCTTCGCCTTTGGTTTGGTCAACACATCTGCTGACCGGTCAACGCCTATTACGGCGCTGTTGTCCTTATCAAAATCCGATCAAACCCTATTCAGGCGACCAGGCTTCGTAGTCGCTACGCTCTTTGGGAGCGCCTGCAGCACGGATCGACCCAGCGGGCGCATAGGCGAGCATGGTACCGGTCAGGTTTTCCTGATGCGGCTTTTCCCACGACTTATGAACCAACGGTTTCTCTGATGGCACGTCATCATAGGTGCGATGCAGCCAACCGTGCCAATCCGCACCAATACGTGAGGCCTCAACCTCGCCGTTGAACATAACCCAGCGTTTGCTGTCGTCTGCGTTGCGGTAAAACACGTTGCCCTGATCGTCTTCCCCCACCTTCGTGCCCTTTCGGGCGGTGAAAATACGCGTATTCAGGGTCGAGCCGTTCCACCAGGTGACAGCCCGCAAGAGAGAGTTCAGGATTCCCATCGGTTCCTCCGAAAATTTCGCTTCTGATATGGCGCAAATTACCGCCAACGTCCAGATGCCTAGCACTCAGCTCAGCTGAATGTCGCAAAACTTATCTACGATTGCACATTGGAGCCACATTTCCGGCCCATGATGGTCGAGAGATCTTAACATCCGATAGCGAGACAGCCCGTGCGTTTCATCCTTTCTTTTGTCGCGACTCTTATTGTCAGCATTGCCGCTCTGGACCGGCTGCAGGTTACCAACCTGATACTTGGTGACAACCGTACGCAACAAGAGGCCAAGACAACTAACGTGACGCAGAAGGATGACAGTGGATGGCAAAGCATGACGGACCATACACTAAACGCGGCTACGGTAATGCTGGGTATGCCCCCCACATCCGAAAAGAACGTGCTACAGAAACTTATGGTGGGGCGGCGCGAGGAAACGGCTCAGATGCGCGGTTTCCAATTCTAGCCGCCGGTCAACTTTGCTCAAACTTGCACCTCGTTTTGTGGTGAAGCCAGCGCCGTCACCTCAATCTCGATCCTATACTTGGGATCAATCAGGCCGCATTCGATCATCGTAGCCGCAGGTGGTGCCTCACCAAAGGTTTGCGCCAACAGAGGCCAACAGGGTTCAAACTCCGCTCGGTCAGGTACGTAATAATTGACCCGAACCACGTCCGAGAAGCTGCTACCAGCCTCTGCCAGCGCTGCCGCGATGATATCAAGCGCTGATTTACATTGCGCCACGACGTCGCCCCCCTGCCCCACGGTGCCTGCCACATGGACAAAGCCTCCCGCAACAACCGCGCGACAATAGCCGACCTTCGCCTCAAATTCTCCGCCTGAGGAAATGCGCCTAATCATGATAGATGTCCTTCTTAAAACAAAACGGCGCGAGGTTACCCCCGCGCCGTTTGTAAACAATCCTGGCTGTTACACCAAACCTCAACCGCGAGATCAACTCGCAGTGGCGGGCTCTTTCTCAGCGTCGGCGTGAATCATCAGCGGTTGTGCTTCAGAGTTTACGGCCTCCTCGTTCACGACGACTTTTTCCACGCTCTCCATTCCAGGCAGCTCAAACATGGTGTTGAGCAGGATATCTTCCAGGATGGAGCGCAGGCCACGGGCACCGGTTTTGCGTTCAATAGCCTTTTTGGCGATCGCGCTCAGCGCCTCTTCGGTGAAGTCCAACTCGGTGTCTTCGAGTTCGAACAGGCGCTGATATTGTTTGACCAGCGCATTCTTTGGCTTGGTCAGAATTGTGATCAGCGCATCTTCATCCAGATCCTCGAGCGTTGCGAGAACTGGCAAACGTCCAACGAATTCCGGAATAAGCCCGAATTTCAGCAGATCTTCGGGCTCCAGATCCTTGAAAGTCTCACCCACACCCGCGTCGCTGTCATCGCGCACGTCGGCGCCAAAGCCCATGGCAGAGCCTTTACCGCGCTGTTTGATGATTTTGTCGAGACCAGCAAACGCGCCGCCACAGATGAACAAGATATTGGTGGTGTCTACCTGCAGGAATTCCTGCTGAGGATGTTTGCGACCTCCTTGCGGAGGCACGGAGGCAACGGTGCCTTCCATCAGCTTAAGCAACGCCTGCTGTACACCCTCACCCGACACATCACGAGTGATCGACGGGTTCTCTGACTTACGGGTGATCTTGTCGACCTCGTCAATATAGACGATGCCGCGCTGCGCACGCTCGACATTGTATTCCGAGGCCTGCAGCAGCTTGAGAATGATGTTCTCAACATCCTCACCAACGTAGCCAGCTTCGGTCAACGTGGTGGCGTCCGCCATAGTAAAGGGCACATCCAGAATCCGCGCCAGCGTTTGTGCCAGCAGCGTCTTACCACAGCCTGTTGGGCCGATCAGCAGGATGTTTGATTTCGACAATTCGATGTCCGAACCCGCCTTCTGGGCATGGTTCAGGCGCTTGTAGTGATTGTGCACAGCAACCGACAACACCCGCTTGGCCATGGCCTGACCAATCACATAGTCATCCAGAACTTCGCAGATGTCCTTTGGTGTAGGGACACCATCAGTAGATTTCAGGCCAGAAGCCTTCGTCTCTTCGCGGATGATGTCCATGCACAGTTCGACGCATTCGTCGCAGATGAACACGGTTGGGCCCGCAATAAGCTTGCGCACCTCATGCTGGCTCTTGCCGCAGAAGCTGCAATAGAGCGTGTTCTTGCTGTCGCCGCTTGAGTTCGTTGCCATGGTCTACCTTTCCGTCCGGGGCGTGCATGCGCCTCCTGCGCCACCCGTAATATTGGCAGCTTATGCCACAGGCACAAGCGCCACAATCGCAAAGTGTGCCCCAATTGATAACGGGACACACCTATCAGCTTGCACCGCCGATCAGCTTTCCTCTTGGTCCAGCTTGCTGCGGTTTTCGACGATTTCGTCGATCAGTCCGAATTCTTTTGCGTCTTCAGGTGACATAAAGTTGTCGCGCTCCAGCGCATCAACGATTTTGTCGTATTCCTGACCTGTGTGCTTCACGTAGATTTCATTCAGACGCTTTTTCAACTTCAGGGTTTCTTCGGCATGGATCATGATATCCGTTGCCTGACCCTGAAAGCCGCCAGACGGTTGGTGCACCATAACCCGGCTGTTGGGCAGCGAGAAACGCATCCCGGCTTCACCTGCTGTCAACAGCAGCGAGCCCATGGACGCGGCCTGGCCAATCACCAATGTTGAAACCTTGGGTTTGATGTACTGCATGGTGTCGTAGATCGACAGGCCCGAGGTCACAACGCCGCCGGGACTGTTGATATACATCGAAATCTCTTTCGATGGGTTTTCCGCCTCAAGGTGCAGCAGCTGGGCCACGATCAGTGAACTCATCCCATCATGCACCGGACCATTCAGGAAAATGATCCGCTCTTTTAGCAGGCGGGAAAAGATATCATAGGCGCGTTCGCCGCGGCTGGTCTGTTCCACCACCATCGGCACCAGCGTGTTCATGTATGTTTCTCTTGGATCGACCATATTGACCTGCCTGCTTTGAATTGTATCGGCATCATAACCGACTGAGTATTACCTGAGTCTTAGTACCGGCACATTTGGGCTGCAAGGGCCGGCAATTGTTTTTGCTTTTCTCTGTGCCATCACTGGATACACGCCGATGGCGCAAACAGTCGTGTTGTGGTCGAAAACCGTCGTCTCGCCGTCGCAAACTGATGGATGAAAGCGGGGGATCGGGGTTAACTACCACAGTATTCTGACCCAACCGAAACCGGCGCGTTACAGGTTCCCGACATGATTGACGATTATTTTGTGCAAAAAAGAGCGTCGGCCAATCTGACGATCCCATTTGACGGTAAGCGGCAGGATTTTTACTTTCTGCTTTTGCCCAAAGCGACGTTGTTGCCAATCGCGGCCGCGGTCGAGCCTTTGCGCATTGCCAATCAAGTTACAAATACTCAGCTTTATCGCTGGTATGTCATGACGCCTGACGGCACACCCATCCAATGTTCTAACGGAATGACCATCACGCCGGACCTACCGATGGGACAACTGCCCGGGGATTCCCTCGCCTTTGTCTGCTCCGGGGTCGAGCCGCAGAATGCGGCGAACGACGCAGTGCTGAATTGGCTGCGACGCGAACGTCGTTTTGGACGGTCCATTGGAGGGATCTGCACAGGCGCTTTTGCGCTGGCACAGGCCGGGCTTCTTGGCGATCACAGGTTCACCCTGCATTGGGAAAACCAACCCGGTTTTATTGAACGCTATCCAGATCTGCTCCCGTCTCCGCGGATCTTCGAGATCAGTGATACGCTGATGACATGTGGGGGTGGAAATGCCGCTACTGACATGATGCTAAATCTGATCGAAGATCGCCATGGCAAGCAATTGGCCATTATCGTGGCCGACATGTGCCTGCATGTACGCACAGGTGGGCAGACCACCCCACAGAAATCCAACTATGCGGTCGCCATCGGAAGCCGCAATCAACGCCTGTTGAATGCGCTGCAACTGATGCAGGAGTCGATTGAAGAACCACTGTCCATCGGGGGCCTATGCGATAAGCTAGACATCTCGCGCCGCCAGTTGGAGCGGTTGTTTGCCCGCTATCTGGATCAAAGCCCAATGCATGTCTATTTCGATATGCGGCTTAGCCATGCCTTTGCCCTGATGAATGAAACATCCATGTCAGTGACCGAGATCGCGCTGGCGTCCGGATTCAACAGCGCCACGCATTTCTCTCGCCAGTTCAAACGCAAGTTTGGTGCCAGCCCACACTTTTTCCGCAAAGGCTGGAATTGATCATATTCCTTCAAGTGCCCGCTCCACCTGGGCCCAAGCCCTCCTATCGGAGCGCCCTATTCAGTCTCTGATAGCCATGATCGCCTAACCATCGATCTTGCGCCCCATAATGGCCAGTGACTGCTGGTATACAGTTGCAGCATTCCATTCCTTCAAGACCCGATAGTTGGGTTCCCCCTGCTGATAGCCACGCCCCGGTTTCCAACCTTTCTTTCGTAGGAAATATGCAGTGGAGGCCAGGGCATCTCCCATTTTGTACAAATCGACCCGGCCGTTGCCGTCCCAATCGACCCCGTAGTTGAGCGCATTGCCGGGCAGAAACTGGGTATGACCCAGTTCTCCATGTTTGGCACCTTTGGTAGCGCCGGTGATTGCCCCGCGATCAACCAGCTTCAGAGCCCCAAGCGCATGGGGTTTGAAGAAATCAGATCGGCGACAATCATAGGTCAACGTCACAATGGCGGACACGACCTTGCTGTCTCCCATGTAATTGCCAAACGCCGTTTCCATGCCATGAATGGCAATCAGGATCCCCGCAGGCACGCCATACTTTCGCTCTAGTGCGGCAAAGAACTCGGAGTTGCGTGCCTTTCGCTTACGGCCCTGGGCGATGATTGTATTAGCGCCTCGGACCTGCATGAATTTGTCCAGAGAATACCGAAAGCTCTTCTGGTTACGGTCGGCAGCGATTGTACGACGGGCATATGTGGTAGAGGCCAGCGCAGTTAACCCGGCCTGTCGCACGCCTGCGCGCTTTGCTTCCTTAGCGAAACCGCTCTTCCACGCCTCGAACCCAGATGAGGTATTGCCACACGACGCCGCCGTCGCAATTTGCGGCAGGCCACAAAGGAGCGCACCAACAATCAGAGCCGTCGCGGACTGTCGGCGGGCTGGTTTGCTCCCGCCCCCATCGGAAAGATGATGACGAACAGAATTCGGAGAGAACGGGCGAAACAACTGGGAAATCATAGGGAACCGGATCCAACGCTTGGGAAATGGACCCTCAGTCTATCCGAAACTCGTGGCAAAACCAGCCATCGCGCTGGATATCCGCTACTCGTGGCGACACATGGGGTGTCTCAGCGGCTCCGCCAAAGCCTTCTGTCAGGCGAATGCGCTGTCAGCAGCAAGTGCGAGACCATCCGCCACGGCTGTCATCGCGTTCTCGGTATATAGCTCCGCCCTTGGGCAGAGCTGCTGCATCTGATGTTGAACCCCTGCCAGCAGCGCCGAGCCACCGACAAGAACCACGCGCGACACTTGATCTCCGGTCAGATCTGCGCGTTTAAGTGTTTCCTCAGCGCAGGCCGTGATCTCGGCAACATCCGCAGACAGGCTCTGCTCAAGACATTCGTTTTTCAGCAACACCGACAGGCCCGGCTCGAGGATTTTTAGATCGATCATCGCGCGCGACTGATCAGGTTGGTTCGCGGCGATTTTGCCTCGCTCAACGGCAAAGGCCAGATCATGGCCCAGTTCATCCTCCAGTACCGAAACAAGACGGGCGAGTTTCTCAGGCTCTTCTGCATTGCGTGCAAGATCCTTCGCCGCCCGTCGGCTGTCCACAGCATAGAGAAAGGGGATCATCTGCCAGGTCGCCAGTTCATTAAACAGCCGGTTAGGTGCAGGCAGGCTGCCACCGCCGAAGCTGTTACGAATGGCACTTCCCCGCCCCAAAAGCGGCATCACGTGATCAATGCTCAGCTGGCGGTCAAAATCGGTACCACCTAACCGCACACCGTGCGACGCCAGAATTCGTGCCTGCCCATCCTGCGCCTGATCAAAAGCGGTAAAGTCCGACGTACCACCACCGATATCTACAATCAGACCAATGCCGGGGCGTGCCTGTGCCGACCGCAAAGCGGCTTCGGGTTCCAGCATGAAACGCACATCTTCAAACCCCGCCGCAAGGTAGCAAGCGCGCAAATCCACCTCCGCCTTAGCGTTGCGGGCGGCATCTTTACTGTGGAACAGCACCGGGCGGCCCGATAGCGCGTGAGTATAGGTTTGGCCAGTTGCGCTTTCGGCTCGCGCCTTCAGTTCCGCCAGAAAGCGGGCAATAATGGTCACGAAATCAATCATTTCACCATTCAAACGGCGCCTTTCATGCATCAAAGGCGTGCCGAGCAGGCTCTTCAATGCACGCATGAAACGACCCTCGTTCCCGTTGATCAACGCGCGCGTTGCGCGTCGCCCGATGTTCATGCGACGACTGTCAGGATCAAAGAACACAGCCGTCGGCAATGTGGTTTCACCCGCCTCGACCTCAATCAACCAAGGTCGGCCATTGACCGCGACACCAGCCGCAGAATTAGAGGTGCCAAAGTCGATACCGAGGGTGTTGGGATGTGTCATATCGGGCACCTGTCGCAGAGAAAGAACCGGCGTGATTATCCGAAGGGGCTCGGCAAAACAAGTGCTCGCCGAGCCTCAAGAGTGGAATTATTTCCCTGTATGCAAAACACCCTCGCAACAGATTGCACGAGGGTGTCTCAGAGGGTTCTCCACCCAGCAATTCTCAAGCTATTATTCAGTGGTTGCCGCTTTAAGATAGGCAATAATCGCTTCAATCTCAGCCTCTTTCCTGAGCCCGGAAAACGCCATTTTAGTGCCCTTCATGTATTTCTTGGGCTTGGCCAGAAATGCGGCAAGTTCTGCCTCATCCCAAACCAAACCATCCTCTCCAGCAGCTTTCATTGCCTTCGAGTATCGGAACCCTTCGACGCGCGCTGCAGGCGCGCCAATTATGCCATTCAGGATTGGGCCAGTTTTGGATTTCGCTCCCTCACCAATCTGATGACAGGCTTTGCACTTTCTGAAGGTCTTCTCCCCCTTGGCGACCAATTCCGGATCAAGTGCTGTGACCACCTCCGCGACCGGTGGTTCGACTTTCGGCTGAGTTTCGACCTCCGTGCTTGCTTCGGCTGATGGCTCCTGCGTGACGGCTTGTGCCGCTGTCACCGCTTCCTCTGGGGTGACATCCAAAACACGCGCACGCATGGTGATTTCGACGTTATCCTTGCAGTTCTCCATACACGGCTTTGCGGTCCAAAAATGCGCCTCTGAAGTCTCCCTGTCGTCCAGAATGAACCCATCGGCATTCGGCAATTGCACATCGGCAAAGCTGGCTTTTGATAGTACAAAATCATCCTCGACCAGATCATTGGAATAGAGGATATATGCTACGATTGCGTAGACCTCATCCGGGGTGAGCGATTGCGCGTCACCAAACGGCATTGAGCGGTTCACATAATCCCATGTCGTCGAGAGATAGGGCCAGTAGCTGCCTACGGTTTTTAGCGGATCATCATGGTCCAATGTGTCCTGCCCGCCCGCCAATTTGGGCCAGTTGCCAACACCTTCGGCAAAATCCCCATGGCAGACCGCGCATTTCTCAGCAAAGACCTCTTCCCCGACAAGCACATCACCAGAACCCTCGGGAAGACCTGTACCATCGGGTGCAACATCCAGATTCCAAGCCGCGACTTCTTCCGGCAAGGCCAAGCGACCAAGGTTGTATTTTTCTGCTGCGGCAGGAACTGCCAATGCCAATGCGACCGCAGTCATCGCGATTGCCTTAGGAAACTTCGACATTTTCAGCCTCCCCACTTGCTTTGACCCACCAGGTCTGGATGGCATTGTTGTGATAAATTGAGTTCAGCCCGCGCACCTCGCGCAGCTGTGCTTTGGTCGGCTGCACATATCCGGACGCATCGCGTGCGCGGCTTTGCAGCAGCATCTCAGACCCGTCCCATTTGATATCAAGATAGAAACGGGTCAGCGCCTTGTCGGTCCCAGCGGCTGCCAGACGGGCCTCCTCCCAGGTTTTGCCACCATCGCGCGAAACATCCACTCCGGTAATGGCCCCGCGGCCTGACCAAGCCAGCCCCGATACAACCAATGGTCCTTTGCCGTGCGTGATTGGTGATTGTGGGCTCGGACTGGTAACCACAGATTTCGCGTCCATTTCCCATGTCCACTTGCGACTGACACCATCAGCCAGCGTGTCTGTGTATTTTGACGTCTCCTCGCGGCTTTCAATCGGACCTTCTGTCACCTCGACACGGCGCAGCCATTTGATCCACATATTGCCTTCCCAGCCCGGCACGACCAGTCGCACAGGGTAGCCGTGCTCCTTGCGCAGCGCCTCGCCGTTAGCCTTGAACGCCACCAGCACGTCATTCATGGCCTTCTCAAGCGGGATGGACCGTCCGTTGGATGACGCATCTGCCCCTTCAACATAGATCCATTTGCCTGCCGGGTTTACGCCCGCCTCCTCCAGCAACGTACGCAGCGGCACACCGGAGTATTCCATATTGTGGATCATACCATGGGTGAATTGCGCGCCATTTAGCTGTGCACCAGCCCATTCCATTCCGGAATTCGCTGCACATTCGCAGAAATAAACGCGGTTTTCACGTGGGAAGCGTTCCAGATCCGCATAGGTAAAGACCAGAGGTCGGTCGACCAGGCCGTTGATCATCAACCGGTAGTCTTTTTTGCGCAGTTCAATTGCGCCGGAGTGATGGCGTTCAAACGCGCAGCCCTGCGGCGTAATCGTACCATCAAGCGCGTGAATGGGCGTAAAGTTGATCGAACTGATAGTGTCCGCAGTCAACCATTCCACGTTGCGCCGCACTACATCCGCCTCATATTCGATGGGCAACCCATAGGGCGTTGCATCCACACCATCCCCCAGACCTGAGGCCCAGTCCTGTACCTCTGTGATCAGTGGATCTGGTGATGCGGCATTTGCAGCGCTGCTGCTGACAGCCCCTGCCCCAACAGCGGCAGCGCCGGCCAGAAACTGGCGACGTGAGGGGCGTTGGGATTTGGATATATCGCTCATCTTTTCTGTATCTCCTTACATCGAAGAATTCACTTACATGAATTCATCAGCGCAAAAAATTTTTGACGGATGTCGGGCTTATTCGCCCGACACCTGCACGGAGTTATTTGGCGAAAGGGTTACTGTACCCATCCTACGGATGTGATCCTCCACCACGTCCCAAATCTGCGGGCCTTCTGTGCCTTCGTTGACGCTGGCCCAGCCCGACACAATATAGGTCTTTGCCGGATCAATGGCTTCCCCAGTCTTGAGCAATGTCATATTGCTGATCCGCTCGCCCTGTGGCTTGGTGATATCAATGTGATAGCCCATGCCACCCACCCGCACCATATCACCGCCCTGCTGATAATATGGATCAGGGTTGAAGATATTGTCGGCCACATCTTCCAGCACTACCTTCAGGAATTCACCCGTCATTTCATTACGGTAGACGGCACCATAGCTCATGGAAGTAACGTTCCAGATGTCTTCGCGGGTGATGTCATCCCCCGGCAGCAGCGACGGCCCCCAACGCACACCAGGCGATAGGGCAATGTCAGCTTCACGTTCGCTCAGCAAGGCATCGCAGATCAGGTCATCCCAAGTACCGTTGAAATTACCACGACGATAGAGCAACGCATCGGTCTGACCGATCACTTCGGCCAGCTGCGTTTCATAGGGGGCGCGTTGTTCGTTGATCAACTGGCCAACCGCAGGGTCCGGAGTGATTACATCAGAGAACACCGGGATCAGTTTGTGCTGCAGCCCCATTAACTGGCCATCGCGAACGTCCAGATCCACGCGCGATACGAATTTCCCGTTAGACCCCGAAGCAATAATATGGGTCGTCCCTACCAGTACCGGCTCTGGCAGCGCGTCATGCGTGTGCCCGGACAGGATCACATCAATGCCGCTAACCACGTCTGCCATTTTTTTATCGACGTCAAAACCATTGTGCGACAGCACAACAACAACATCCGCACCTTCGGCACGGACTTCGTCGACCATGGCCTGCATATGTTCGTCGCGAATACCAAAGGAGTACTCCGGGAACATCCAGCCCGGGTTTGCAATCGGCATATAGGGGAAGGCCTGACCTATGACAGCAACCTTGGAACCCCCTCGATCAAAGAACTTGTATGGTTTGAACAGTTCTGCTGGCTCATCCCATTCCGCATCAAAGATATTCTGCCCAAGCGCGGCAAACGGCAGTCCTTCAACGATCTCGTTCACCCGTTCACTGCCGAGGGTGAATTCCCAATGGAAGGTCATCGCGTCCGGCTTCAGGGCGTTCATTACATTAACCATATCCTGACCAGCGGTCTGGTGGCAGGTATAGGAACCATGCCAGGTATCCCCACCATCCAGCAGCAGGGCATCAGGGCGATCCGCACGGATTGCGTTAATGATGGTTGCGACACGATCCAGCCCACCAACCCGGCCGTAGCCCTGCGCAAGTGCTGAGAAGTCATTGTAAGTGAGAGCATAAGCAGAGGGGCTGCCATCCGTGATGCCATAGGCCGCGCGGAAATCTGCGCCAGTGATATGCGGCACATGCCCCTTGTTGGCTCCGACGCCTAGATTTACGGAAGGTTCGCGGAAAAAGATCGGCTTCAGCTGGGCGTGAATATCAGTCACATGAATGAGGCTGATATTGCCAAAAGTATCAAACTGCAAAAGCTGGTCTTGAGTTAGACGTTGCTGAGCGGCCAAGCGGCCCCAACTGCCAAAACCAGAGGTGCCAACCAACGCCGAAGCTGCCATGGAGACCTGCAAGAAATCACGCCGCGAGATCATTGGGTTCATCTTTCCACTGTGTCACACGATATATTCGCATGTTTGAATGATATAAGCAAAAACATGCCCCACACCACGTTTGATGCAGGGCAACGGTGTTTAATTGCGGACAGACGGCGCCTCAACGGACAGCCCATTGCCGCGCGAAGCGACATAAAGCTCGAGAGCCACAAAATCCGCCGAACCCGGCTTATAGGTTTCGGCCCGGGTGTCGCGTACGCAGCCCTTAAAGCGTGCATGAGCCGTGTTCAGCTTGGTATTCTTCAAGCGGTACACCGGAAAACCATTGATCTGACCCTGGCTCAGATGGTCGGCACGGATCATGTTGCCATAGTTGTCTTCATGGCAGTTTGCGCAGGATAGCTCCAACTGGCCGGTACGGGTGTAGTACATCTCCTTGCCTTGCTCCCAGGTCGACTGGGCAGGTCCGTCGATCGCTACACTTACCGGCATGCCACGCGATTGCACTGAAATCAGCGCTTCCATCGCAGCCATCTTGCCGCCCGTGTATTTCCAGGCTTCCGCACCCATCTGGTTTTCACGGCAGTCGTTGATTTGCATATTCAAAGTGCGAACTTCGCCTGCGGCCTCGTTCCATTTTGGATAGACCGCCCGCACCCCTGCCATGCTGTCTTCAACATCGCCATGACAGGACGAACAGGATTTTTCGGCTGTGCCCTCAACTTTGGACCAACTGTCAAGCGCCTGATCCACAAAGACCATCGCAGGATTTTCAAAATCATCCATCTGCAGGGCTTGCGTCTCATCCGAGCGGAAATGCCAGCCCGACACAACCTCATCCATCGCGTCAGAGACATGCGCGGGGGCAGTCGTCTTGGTCACCATCTCAATGTCTTCATTGACGACCAGCGTATCATTGTCTGATCCGGCAAAGGCGGCGACAGGCAGTGCCATCGCCATGGCAATTGCGGTGATTGCCTTATTGTTCATGTTGTTTCCTCCCTTGGGTGGTCGCTCCGCCCGACGTCCCGGACGCAGCGTTTGCCTATGGATCCGGAGGGGATCAGCCAATCGCGATTGATTTTTGTTCTGTGTAGACTGACCCGTCGTCGTCATACCAGGTGAAGACGAACTCACCCGCTTCGGGGATCGTTGTGTCAAACTGGAAATACGGATTGGTCGAGATGGCAGGCTCCATGGCCACATCAACAACACTCTCACCATTGAATTCGCAGGTGAAGCGATTGATGATTGACCGTGGAATGACGTTGCCTTCCTTGTCCTTACGCTGACCGCTTTCCATCTTGTGGCTGATCAGCGTCTTGATGGTCACCGCATCACCTGCGGCTGCTTTCTTGGGGACTTTGACGCGGGGTTTTACACCGGATGCCATTTCGTAAACTCCTGATATCTATGGGGCGAGCCTGGACTACAGATCAACTCGCACTTAGCCACCGCAACCGCCGATGGTCACCTTGACGGTCGCACTGGCCTTGGCAAAGCTGCCATCAGCCATTTTGGCAACCGCAACAACGTCCTGTGTACCTGCAAGCCTGATCCGCGTGGATGCTGATTGGCTCGCGGCCATGGGACCAAAGGCAAATGTCGCTACGCCGGGGGTCGGATTTCCAGTGGCCAAAATCATGATGGCCGCGGCGCCGGGGGCGTCGACTGCAATCGGCACCGTGTTACCGTTTTCAGCAATTTCCGGCGCGGTCAGTGTTAAACCAGTTTCGGCCATATCAGCCCCTCCGGTAAACTCCGCGATTCGGTCTTCGGCTGCAGCAACCACGCGCATGGGTAGCATGGTCAGAGCAGCGGCTCCGAGGCCAAGACCAAGGGTGTCGCGACGTGAGAACTCCATCGTATGTCTCCTTTGACGTTGATGGCGCAAAAAGATCCCGGTCTTTTGCGTCAGTCTTCCTTCAAGGTCGCAAGAAATGCGACCACATCTTCAATTTCCTGAGCTGTCAGGATGGGCGGCAACGGCTCACTACCGGCCTTGCCCGTGTAGGCGTCACCAGGACGAATAAAGCCATCGACCTTGTAAAAGGCGGGCATCATCGTGCCCTCAAATGTCATCTTTGCATTGGCCACCAGGCCACGCAGTTCAGCTTCGCTCCAGCGACTGCCAGCCCCGTCCAGCGCAGGGCCAATTTCACCGTGGAATGGCACATCCGACAGCACGGTCACCTGATGGCAGGCAACGCAATTGCCCTTCGACTTGTCACCGACCAACAATGCGCCGCTGGCGACATCCCCGGTAGCACCGCTCAGCGATGCAGCAACAGCGCCATAGTCATCATAGGCGACGCTCTTAGGCGCAATATCAGCGGCAAACGCGACTGTCCCGGCAAGACAAGCTGCCAGTGTCAGAGATATTTGCTTCATGTTTCCTCCCATTGGCTCCCACGCGCTTATGGCGTGCTTAGCTGAGTGATACCCTAGGCGACCTCCACCGCCCAACGCAACATCAAATTCAGTAATTTGAATTTCATTATATTTTTTATCTCACCGATCGATACCTAGTGTTGTCATGGCGATAGCTAACGTTAAGCCCTGACCGCAATAGTGAAACATCGGCGTACGATATGGCGCTTGCGGCCGCTTGGTCTAGTCAGCCGATCCATTGTCGCGTTCCTGAATACGACGGGCATGGTAGCGCTGGAAATCTTCACCATTATCAAGCTTATAACGTTCTTCTTTCACCCATGTGAACATGTCCAATGTGGTGCCAGCACCAAAGGCACCGGGCATCACCGACACGGCAGCTTGCGGGGCCGGCACCTCAGGCATATCTTGTGGAAGGAACATTATTGTCGGCGTAAACAGAGTGCCCCATTTGCGGGCCATATCCTTTTCCGACAGGGTCTCGCCGTCGAAATCGGTAACCTCAACGTCGCCATAAAGATTGAGCTGCACGACAAAGAAATTCTCCGCGATATAGTCGCCTATATTTGGCTTAGAGAAAACCTCTTCGTGCATCTTTGTGCAATAGATGCAGCCTCTTTGCTCGAAGAAAAGAACCAGCCGCTTCCCCTCTGCATTGGCTTCTTCAAGATCCTCCCGCAGATCCTTAAATGTGTCACGCATCCACGGGGCTTTGTGCAGGCCGTCGTCACCCATTTCCACCGCAGAAACAGGCGCCGCGAGCAGCATCCAAAGCAATCCAACAATAAGTCGTTTCATATTATTTCCTCTCACTACAGCCCGCCTGCACTCTTCGGTCAGCCGATGCTTGCAAAGCCCGGGAACCAACGGATCATTGCTTCGGCAATATACCGTACGCTGCCGGTTGCAATCAGCACGGCGAAGATAACTAGCATTGCGCCCATGCCCTTCTCCACCCAAGCAAAGGCCGCTCGGTGCCGTGCGACAAACCCTAGAAACGGTCGGGCAAACAATGCTGCAATAACAAAAGGCGCGGTCATGGCAGCCCCATAGACAAACAGTAGTAAGCCACCGTGCCAGATGTCGCCCATGCCAGACGCAATCATCAGAATCGATGCCAATGCCGGCCCCACACAGGGTGTCCAGCCAAAGCCAAAGGCAAGCCCCATCATATAGGCCCCGACTAAGGTCGAGGGTGATGCCGAGCTTTCAACCCGTGCCTCCCGGTAAAGCAGTGGAATGCGCAACACGCCCAGGAAATGCAGGCCAAACACCAATAGCAGTAGCGCAGCGACATAGGAAAGCAAATCCAAATATTGCCCGAAAACCTGCCCCAATGCGGTAGCCCCCATGCCCATCAGCATAAACACTGTGGTCACTCCGCCTGCAAAGCAGATCGACGCCACGATCAGCCGCCTCTGCGCGCCGGGTGCAATCTCGCCTTCGCTGCGCAATTCCGCCATGGACAGCCCGCCCATATAGGACAGGTAAAAAGGCACCATCGGGAGGACACAGGGGGTAAAAAAGGAGAGCAACCCAGCAATAAGCGCCCCGAATAGAGAAATTTCCAGCATCTTATCCCGTCCTTTGCCGCCGTATCCGCCTGATCTAGCAGCACCGAATACCGCAGTGAATGGATCAAACCTCATGCCAGCGGCATGTCACAGGCTATCAAATCGGGGGTTGGCTATATTTCGCCCAATTTCTGATCAGCACATTGCATAGCCCACCGCACCATCGTGCTCACCAATACTTGTACTATTCACATATTCAAATTATGTATTACATATAGACACCGTCAATCCACGGTCGTCAATGGCACAGCTTGATCACCAGGACTACATGTCACAGAACCAAATCTGATCGTCGAGACACACCGCATCATGGCCTTTCCTCCCTTGACCTATCTGCTGAACCCCGGCCGCAGGATAACTGCAGCGTTTGGCTGTTTAGCGTCTGTTTTTTTTGCCATGGATCCCCTCGATGCCGCAGAGCTGATCATGGTTGAACAACCCGGTTGTGCCTGGTGCGCGCGCTGGGACGCGGAAATCGCACCGATCTATCCCAAGACGCACGAGGGCAAATTCGCTCCGCTACGCCGCGCCGACCTGCGGAACATGCCCGTGAAACTTAAACTGTCACGCAGGGTCACATTCACGCCAACCTTCTTGATCGTCGAAGACGGTCATGAGATGGCCAGACTAGAAGGCTACCCCGGAGAGGATTTCTTCTGGCCGCTGATATCAGGGCTGTTGCACGAACATGTGGGGTTTGAAGCGCCTCCTCCTCCGGCCAAGGGTACACCGCCCGCCGCGAACACGACTCCAATTGGCACCAATGATTGAACCAGAAGAGAAACCCAATATGGCCTTGCCGCAGTTTTCCGCCGATATGGCGCCTGAAGATCTCGACACGATGGTGGATAATGCCACGCGCGCCTCGAATTTTCTTAAGGCGATCAGCCACGAAGGGCGTTTGATGATCCTGTGCCATCTGGTGTCAGGCGAGAAATCCGTAACTGAGCTGGAAGAGCTGCTCTCCGCGCGGCAGGCTGCTGTGTCGCAACAGCTTTCCCGCCTGCGACTGGAAGGGCTGGTTATCCCTCGCCGTGAAGGCAAAGCCATCTACTACCGTTTGGCCGATGAGCGGCCTCGCCGAATTCTGGAGGTCGTCTACGACCTGTTTTGCAAGGATGACTGACCTCACGCGCCCTGCGCTTCTCGCCTCAAACCCAGGTTGCTAATGCCCCAATCGGCAGCAATGCGGCCATCTCAAACGGCGGAGCTCAGCTGACATGTCCGAAACCCTGTTTGACTTTCTAAGTGACACACACCTGACCGCACTTCTGGGTTTGTTTGGTGGCGTTTTATTGGGATTGACCGCACGTCTGGGCCGTTTCTGTACGCTGGGTGCCATTGAAGACCTGCTCTATGGTGGCTCATCCCTGCGCATGCGCATGTGGGGCATGGCCATCGGCATGGCCATCCTGGGAAGTTTCGGACTGATTGCCTTTGACTGGCTGGATCCGGTAGAGTCGCAATATCTGGCCATTCGCTGGATGCCCCTGGCCTCTATCGGCGGCGGGTTACTGTTCGGCTATGGTATGGCCCTTTGCGGCATGTGTGGCTACGGCGCTATCGCTCGGTTGGGTGGTGGAGATCTGCGCAGCTTTGTCATTGTACTGGTGATGGGTGTTTCAACATTTGTGATCCTCGCAGGACCGCTCGCGCCGTTGCGGAATTTGTTTTTCCTACAGCAGACTATCACCGATGATCTGCCCGCCAGCATCGCCTACCACCTGTCTGATTACTTAGGATTTTCAGTCACATCCATTGGTTTTGCAATCGGCGGCGCTCTCTTGTTGGTGTCAACTGCCGGACGCGAGGTTCGAGACAACCCTGCCGCAATCGGCTGGGCCATCATCGTAGCCGTTGCAATCGTCAGCGGCTGGGCCGGTAGCAGCTATATCTCGCGCACCGGTTTTGACGCGGTTCCGGTCGTCTCACACTCTTTCTCCGCCCCCTTGGGCGAAACAATCATGTGGAGCATGACGGGCAGTCTACGCCCAATCAGCTTTGCTGTCGGCTCAGTTAGCGGTGTGTGGCTAGGGGCCTTCATCGGCTCTTTCCTCAAAGGGCATTTCCGCTGGGAAGCCTGTGAGGACCCTAGAGAACTACGCCGTCAGATCATCGGAGCGGCGATTATGGGTATTGGTGCCGTCATCGCTATGGGATGCACGGTTGGCCAAGGGTTAAGTGCGTTTTCACTGCTATCGCTCTCAGCCCCCATCACATTTCTATCGATCTTCGCTGGCGCGGCACTTGGACTGCGCCAGCTAATCGTTGGTTTTCGCCGCCCCGCCTGACGCTCAACTGTCAATCCCACGGCAATGTGACCGGCAAATCTGCGCGAACAAGATAGCTTGGCATCCAGCGCATCTGTGCACCTCACAACACAAAGGTTGAGGCTAACAAGCAACAAAGGAGACCATGGCATTGTTTCATTCAAAGTTTCTGATGCTCCAGATGAGCCGTGCTCGCCTGATTGTTTTGGCGTCACTGACAGTCATCCTTGCCACAACGGTATTGCTGCCGCGCGCAGCCATGGCGGAAACCATTGCAGGCCGCCCAGGCTGGGCAGTGCATACAACAGCCAAACCCTATCAACAGCTGATCCGGGACGTCATCGCAGCAACCAAGGCACAAGGCCTTGCCGTTGTGACAAAAGCGGGCCCGACCAAGGCCGCCGCCGCCCGTGGCATCACCATTCCCGGCAACCGTGTTATCGGCATTTTCAACAATAAATACGCCGTCCGAGTCTTGCGCACCTCTACCGCTGCAATGATTGAGGCTCCAATCCGACTCTATGTGACCGAAGATCCAGGAGGCCGCGCTACCCTGTCCTACAAAACTGCGACCTATGTCTTTGCCCCCTATCTGGGTGAAGGAGGTACTGAGCTGGCGGTGATTGCCTCAGAATTAGATCAACATCTTGATGCCATTGCCCAAATCGCCGCTCGCTCGGCGCCTTAACGCTCACACCCGCGTGAGGAGGCTTGCAACCTTCCCCGGTTCCGGCAATTTGGCGGAACTTGTTCACGAAGGGCGGATTTTATGACACAGACCGACACCGCGGCCACAGGCGCCACAGAACCATTGCGGGCGGCGGATGTACTGGCCCAGCGACTATATGCAGCGGGATGCCGTCATGCTTTTGGCATGCCCGGTGGTGAGGTTCTGACCCTCGTAGATGCGCTGACAAAGGCGGGTATTGCTTTTCACCTTGCCAAACATGAAAACAGCGCGGGCTTCATGGGCGAAGGTGTGCATCACAGTGATCACGCACCGGTCATCCTTGTGGCGACGCTAGGCCCCGGCGCGCTGAACGGTGTAAATGTTGTGGCCAATGCCCATCAGGACCGCGTTCCAATGCTGGTCCTGACAGGCTGCGTTGATGCGTCAGAGGCTGCAACCTATACCCATCAGGTGCTGGATCATCAGGCGGTCTTTACCCCGATCACAAAAGCCAGCTTCAGGCTTGATGCGGACGCAGCCGGGGTGATTGCCGATAAGGCCGTACGTATTGCAACAGCCCCTCGCAACGGCCCAGTGCATATTGATGTACCGATTTCTGTCGCCGATGCGCCTGCCGGCGCCCACCGCCCTTGCCTCGCGCCTGCCAGAGCGACACAGCCGCAGCCCGCAGATCTGGCGCAGGCGCGCGCTTGGATTGCTAAAGCAGAGCGCCCCTTGGCCGTAATTGGTCTCGACGCGATTGCCGAGGATGCTGGCTCAGCGCTGCTGGCTTTTCTTGAGTTAAACCAGATCCCATTTGTGACCAGCTACAAAGCGAAGGGGATCCTGCCCGAAGATCACTCTCTTTGCCTTGGTGGTGCAGGACTGTCTCCGCTCGCGGATCGGCATCTTCTTCCGCTGGTACGAGAGGCCGATCTGATCCTAGCTCTTGGGTATGACCCGATCGAGATGCGGCCTGGCTGGCGCAATGCCTGGGATTGCACCCGGCAGCGGGTGATCGACATCGCAGCCGAAGACAACACCCACTACATGCACGCCGCCGATCTCACGCTCGTCGCGGGCATTGTGCCCAGCCTGCGCGCCCTGACGGTCGGGGCGCAGCTTGCGGATGAGGCCCAAACAACGCTCGCACGCTGGCCCGAAGGTCAGCCAAAAGCTGCCCGTGATGCGCTCAATACAGCCTTCACCGCCAAGACAGAATGGGGACCTGCCGCCATCATTGAGGAATGTCAGGCCACCCTGCCCGCTGACACCCTAGCGAGTGCTGACAGCGGTGCCCACCGCATCTTACTCTCACAGATGTGGCGCTGCCATGAACCCCGCGCATTGATCCAATCTACGGGCCTTTGTACGATGGGTTGCGCCGTACCCATGGCCATTGGACGCAAGCTGGCGCAACCTCAGCGTACGGTTGTCGGCTTTTCGGGCGACGCCGGTTTTTTGATGGTGGCCGGTGAATTGTCTACAGCAACAGAACTGTGCGTAGCTCCGATCTTCGTGGTCTTCGTCGATGCCAGCCTCGCGTTGATCGACCTGAAACAACGGAAACGTCAGCTCGACAATGCAGGGGTTGATTTTGGTCAACATGACTTTGCAGCGATCGGGCGGGCCTTTGGCGGGAATGGGATCCGCGTCCGCGATCGCACAGCCCTGCGTGCAGCACTGACAGAAGCACAGCAGTCAGATCGTTTTACTGTCATTGCCGCAGAATTTGATCGGGAGGCTTATGATGGGCTCATCTGACCACATCCCCGACGACTTGCTATCTCATGGCCCTCTCGCTGGTATTAAGGTGCTGGACCTCTCCCGCATTTTGGCAGGACCGACCTGTACGCAGATGCTGGGCGACCTGGGCGCGACTGTCCTCAAGGTAGAAAACCCTCGCACGGGTGGGGATGACACCCGCCAATGGGGCCCGCCCTATGTAGTGGATGCTGACGGTCAGCAATCAGATCTGTCAGCCTATTTCATGGCCGCGAACCGCAATAAGCGGTCGATAGAGGTGGATATCACCTCTGCCGAGGGGCAATCTACCACGCGCCGTCTGGCGGCCGAAGCCGATATCCTGCTGGAGAATTTCAAGCCCGGCGGATTGGCAAAATACGGCCTCGATTACGAGAGCATGCACGCCGACTTTCCCCACCTCGTCTATGGGTCCATCTCCGGCTACGGGCAGACCGGACCAAACGCCCATAAACCCGGCTACGACCTGATGGCGCAAGGCTACGGCGGGATCATGTCTTTGACAGGCGAGCCTGATGGTCGGCCGATGAAAGTGGGCGTAGGAATCTCTGATGTGATGTGCGGTATGTATGCCTGTGTCGGCATCCTCGCTGCCCTGCGGCACAAGGAAAAAACCGGTGAGGGTCAGCAGGTTGATATCGCATTGGTAGACGCGCAGATCGCCTGGTTGATCAATGAAGGCGTCGCCACGCTCAACACCGATAGCGCCCCCAAAAGACGAGGCAATGAACACCCCAGCATCGTGCCTTATGGGCTTTATGAAACATCGGATGGCCATGTAATCTTGGCTGTCGGGAATGACGCGCAGTTTGGCCGTTTCTTATCTTTCCTTGGTCTGGATGGGCTGGCACGTGATCCTCGTTTTGCCACCAATCCGGCTCGGTTGCAAAATCGTGACGCGCTTTCTGATATTCTGCTGCCAGCCCTGCGCCAGTATGGCACCGAAGAGATCATCACCGCCATGGAAGCCCGCCAAGTCCCTGCCGGACCGGTGCAAACGTTGGATCAGGTCTTTGGCTCCGATCAGGTGGAAGCGCGCGAAATGGCGATCGAGATGTCTTCGGCAGCGGGTCCTGTCAGATTACTGGGCAACCCGCTAAAGTTCTCTCGTACACCGGTGACCTATCGCTATGCCCCGCCAACATGCGGGGACAGCACCGATCTTCTGACCAACTCGGCGAACCCTTTTGCCGAAGACATCAATTAGCGCTACCCAACTCCACCAGCAGCCAGCGAGAATCTAGCGCTACGGCCACAGGACGACACGGATTCTTGCGGTTGCTGCCTGCTATCCCCTTATGAAACTGCACAAAACACCCGCTTTGCGGATTTGCAACCGGCGGTTACTAGCCGAGTGTTACAGAAACTGGCGATCTTTGGCCAAACAGCTGTAACGAAGACTTGCCAGAGTTACAAAAATGCGAGAAATCGCTGCCAAATGCCCCGGCTAGCGCGCTAATCCAACGAGATTGCACACGCCACTTCACCAAACCGCGAGCGGGCATCGCGAGACGCCATGTCGTGCTTTAGGCTCGACACCAAAGCACCTCTGCTTTCGTTTTTGACACGGATCGGACAAACGATGATGCAAGATATTTTTGGCCAAGAGACCAGCCTGACCGACGCCTCAGCTCTCGATAACTGGAACGCTGTGCAGATGGGTGTCCTGTCACATGCCGCCGCCGCGCCACAGCATCTTGGGGCTCTACTCGAGGCCGCACCAGAGTTTGCTCTGGCACAGGCAGCCAAAGGCATGTTTGTTTTGCTGCTGGGTCGGGCTGAGGTGATGCAGGCTGCGCATGATGCTTACGCCGCCGCCAAGGCCGTCGAAGATGGCGCATTGCCACGTGAACGGCATTATATCGCTGCACTTGGCGCATGGCTGGAAGGACGGCCTTCTGTCGCCATTGCGGAAATGGAGGCGGTTCTTCACAAACATCCGGAAGACGCGCTTGCAATGAAGCTAAGTCATGCGATCCGTTTCATTCTTGGTGACAGCACGGGTATGCGTCGTTCCATCGAGCGAGTCCTGCCCGCCTATGATCCCGATCATGCTGGCCGGGGATACCTGCTGGGTTGCCATGCTTTTTCCTTGGAAGAAACAGGCGCCTATGATCTGGCGGAGGCCACAGGACGTCAAGCGCTCTGGATGGCGCCGGATGATGCCTGGGGCCTGCATGCGGTGGCGCACGTCCACGACATGACAGGAAACGCGCGCACAGGGCTTGAGTGGCTCTCGGGTCGGGAAGCAGCCTGGGCTCATTGCAACAACTTCCGTTACCACGTCTGGTGGCACAAGGCGCTGATGCATCTGGATCAAGGACAAACCGAGCAGGTTCTGGCGCTCTATGACCATGAAATTCGCAAAGACAAAACTGATGATTATCGCGATATCTCCAATGCCACTTCGCTGCTGATGCGTTTGGAGCTGGAGGGCGTTGCCATTGGAAACCGCTGGGAAGAGCTGGCCGAGCTTTGTGCCAATCGGACCGAGGATGGCTGCCTGATCTTTGCAGATCTTCACTATCTTCTGGCGCTGGTCGGAGATGACCGCAAGGTTGAGACCGGCCAACTGGTACAGCGCATTCATTCCGACGCCCGCCGTGGCGCAAGTGAAAGCGATGCCCGTATGGCCACCCCCGGCTGCGGGCTCGCGATGGGGTTGGAAGCATTCGGCGACGGCAATTACAACGAGGCGTTCGGATATCTCGCAACCGGTCGCAATACGCTACAGTTGGCCGGCGGCAGCCACGCCCAACGTGATGTGTTTGAACGCGTGACCATCGATGCCGGCATCCGCGCGGGGCGGCTGGATGCAGTGGAGGCGATCCTCAATGAACGACGCGCCCAGCGGGGCGGTGCCGAAGACAGCTATGCCCAGGCGCGCCGCATACTGATTTCTGCTGGACGCGGTGCACCGGGTGCGCAAAGCGTTCCAGCAGAATAATATAAGCAAGGACACACCAACCTATGGCGACCATCTCGCCCTTTCCCGGCGCTAAAGGCACCGAGACCACGCCAGTGGCCAATCGTCCGGTTGCCCCGCAATCGGATGTGCAACCACGTGCGCCGCGTGATCCACGGCTGGATTTCTATCGTGGCATAGCGATGTTCATCATCCTGTGCGCCCATGTTCCAGGTAACCGTTGGACCAGCTGGATCCCGGCACGGTTTGGCTTTTCGGACGCCACTGAGATTTTCGTCTTCTGCTCAGGGATGGCCTCGGCAATTGCCTTTGGCGGCAGCTTTGCGCGCCAAGGCTGGTTCTTAGGCAGTGCGCGGGTGCTGTTTCGCTGCTGGCAGGTGTTCTGGGCGCATATCGGGTTGTTTATCGTTATCGCCACCACGATGGCAGCGCTGGATCTCTATGGATCCTTTGACAAAAGCTATATCTCCTTGCTGAACCTGCGCCCTTTCTTTGAAAACCCGGTGCCGCAGCTGGTTGGGTTGATGACGCTCAGATATGTGCCGAATTACTTCGACATTCTGCCAATGTATCTGGTGGTCCTGGCCTTGATGCCATTGATGATGGGGCTGGAGCGCGTCGGCCTTTGGGCGGTGGCTATGGCCTCCGTCGCGATTTGGCTGCTGGCCAACCCTTATATTGTTGGCCTTGGTCCGGATGGGCTATCCCTATCGGCGGAACCCTGGTCAAACCGGGAGTGGTTCTTCAATCCCTTTGGCTGGCAGTTGCTGTTCTTTACCGGTTTTGCCTTCATGAAAGGCTGGCTGCCTGCCCCGCCAGTCTCTCGCATACTGATTGCGGCGGCTGCTGCCTATCTGATCCTACTTGCACCATTTGGGTCCTGGAAAGTGTTCCTCTGGGTCGATGCCTGGAATTCCGATCTGGCGGAAGCAATCCGCCCCACATGGAAGCTGACAGCACAGTGGCGGGAGAAGACAGACTTTGGCCTTCTGCGTTTTGGCCACTTCCTGTCACTGGCCTATCTCGGCTGGGTGATCGCGGGTGAAGGCGGGCGACGTCTGATTGCATCGGGTCATTCCCTGCCTGCACGAATATGGGCAGTTCTTTTGTCGCTGATCCTCAAGGTTGGTCAGCAATCGCTTGCGGTTTTTGTCTTCTCCATGGCGCTGGCACGCCTGCTCGGCTTTGCCATGGATGTGACCGATCGCTCGCTACTGACGACCGCTTTTTTCAACCTCACAGGGTTTGGCCTTATCATTGGCTGCGCCTACATCGCCGCCTGGTTTAAATCACATCCATGGAAAACCAAGAGATGAGAACAATTTCGCGACGCTCTTTTCTGGCGACCGCTTTGGCCAGTACCGCCCCCCTTGCGCTTGGCGCGCTGACTTTTCCTGCGTCAGCCGCTGGCGCACCCGCGTTTTCGCGTGAAACAGTGGTAACCCTTGCGCGGGACCTGGCCGCGCAGCCTTACACGCCGCGCCCCAGCGTTCCACAGGATTGGCAAGAACAAAGCTACGAGGAATACCAGACCCGGTGGTTCCGTAGCCGTGATGCGCTTTGGTCCAAAACCCCGCGCAGCTACAATGTCGATTTCTTTCTGCCCGGCCTCTATTTTCCGCGCCCGGTGGAGATCAATACCGTTGAAAACGAGGTCGCACAGCCGGTCGGATTTGACCTGTCACTGTTTGACAAAACTGACAAGGCACCAGAACTCAGTATCGATGACAGCCTTGGATACTCCGGTTTTCGCCTGCGCACGGATCTGAAAGAACCAGGCAAAAAGACTGAATTCTGTGTCTTTCAAGGCGCAAGCTACTTTCGCGCAATCGGGGTCGCAAATACCTATGGGTTGTCTGCGCGGGGTCTTGCTGTGAACACAGCTACAGCCGAGGGCGAAGAATTCCCTGAATTCATAGCGTTCTGGCTAGAAGCTCCAGTACCCGGACAGAAAAATATGGTTATCCATGCACTGATGGATTCACCCTCTGTGACTGGAGCCTACCGGTTCGACATCCTGCCCGGACAGGACACGGTTATGGAGGTCGAGGCGCGACTGTTTGCCCGCGAAGAGCTGGATAACATCGGACTTGGGCCACTCACCTCCATGTTCTTGTTCGACCAAACCAACCGCCACCGGTTTGATGATTTTCGCCCGGCCGTCCATGACAGCGACGGGTTGCTGGTCGTCAATGGGAATGGTGAAACGCTATGGCGGCCGCTCGCCAATCCTACGACGTTGCAGTTGTCATCTTTTGTCGATGAAAACCCTCGTGGTTTTGGCCTGATGCAGCGTCCTCGCTTGTTGTCGGACTACGAAGATCTTGAGGCGCATTATCATCAACGCCCCGCGCTTTGGGTCGAACCCAAAGGCGACTGGGGTAAGGGCGCGGTCACGCTCGTAGAGATCCCTGCAGACAAGGAAATCTACGACAATATCGTTGCCTACTGGCGGCCCCGCGCAAGCTACGCACCCGGCGCCGAAATCGCGATCGACTATCGGTTGACCTGGGGCAACGGTCCGGATCTGCCTGTACCGCAGGTTATCAATACCGCTGCGGGGGCTCGCATTTTTGGCGATCCGGGTCGGATTATGACAATCGATTTCGCCCCCCATCCGCTATTTGCAGCTGGAATTGATACCCTTCAGGCGCGCATAACCTCGCCACATGTCACCCCAACTGAAGGCGTTCTACAGGAAAACCCTGAAACCGGTGGTCTGCGCCTTGCCTTTGCCTTTGATCCGGGCGAACGCGACCATGTCGAGTTGCGCGCTGAACTGCGTATGGATGATGAACCGGCCTCCGAAGTCTGGCTGTACCGGTGGACAAAATGACAAATTTCTCGCTCATCCCGCCCGAACAGCCGCTGGCCATGCCGGAACAGAATTTCGGCGCGTATTTTCAGGACCAGGACTGCCCCACTCCGGTCGAGAGCGAGACTTCGGCAGCAGGCAAGATGGCAGAAGCATCCCAGCGCCAGGTCGCGCTGTGGCGGGTGCTGACCTTCTCTCCAGCAATGGCCGCAACCGGTTTGTTGACATGGGGAATGAAGGACTGGTTTGCGGCAGATGGGTTTTCCCTGTTGGAAGTTGCCCTATTGGTCCTGATCGCCTTCAACTTCTTCTGGATCTGCTTTTCGGTATCTACAGTCCTGTTGGGACTATGGGGCCTATCGCAACGTCCACGCGCACAAGGGCGCGGACGACCCCAGCGGATGAAGGTCGCGCTATTGATGCCGATCTACAACGAGGTGCCGTGGTATGTGCTTGGAAACGCGCAATCAATGCTGGAAGAATTGCACGCTAGGGGCGGCGTGCATGATTATGCGATGTTCATTCTGTCGGACACGCGTGACGATGCTATCGCGGCGCAGGAACGTGCCAGTGTAGAGGCACTGCGGGCGATGCTTCCTGCTGGTGCACAGCTTTACTACCGCCGTCGTGACGACAATGAAGGCCGTAAGGTTGGAAATATCGCCGAATGGGTCCGTCGCTGGGGCGCAGGTTGGGACGCTATGCTGGTGCTGGACGCGGATAGTCTGATGACCGGGCGTGCTATTGCCCGTCTATCAGATGCGTTGGCCCGAGATCCCGGCGCCGGTCTCATCCAAAGCTATCCGCAGCTGATCGGAGCAGAATCCGTCTTTGGCCGGATGCAACAATTTGCCAATGGCGTCTATGGTTTAGCACTCGCGGAAGGGCTGGCACGTTGGGCTGGGCACGAAGGGAACTACTGGGGGCACAACGCGATCATCCGCACCCGTGCCTTTGCGGCCTGTGCTGGCTTGCCACCTCTGCGGTCTGCGTTTGGCGGCGAGAAACTCATCATGAGTCACGACTTTGTCGAAGCGGGTTTACTCCGTCGTGCGGGCTGGAGCGTCCAGTTCCTGCCACGTATTCGCGGATCTTACGAAGAAACGCCGCAAACCCTTATCGACCATGTATTGCGCGACAGACGCTGGTGTCAGGGCAATCTGCAACATCTAAATCTTCTCAACGCCAAAGGCTTTCGTGCCCTGTCCCGCTTTCACCTGTTGCATGGCGCCATCGGTTATCTGATGGCTCCGGTCTGGTTTGCGCTTCTGGTCATCTGGGCTCTGATTGGGCGCGGAGAGGAGGCCTCAGTCCTGACCTATTTCAGCGAAACAAATCCGCTGATGCCGTCCTGGCCGGATATGTCAGAGCCCCGTCATGTGCTGGTGATCCTACTGATCTACGCAATGTTGCTGGCACCCAAACTGCTGGCTGTTGCAGCCCTACCGATGACGGGCAGCCGTTTCGCCGACTATGGCGGAGCTGGCACTTTCACGCTCTCGCTGATGGCTGAGATCCTGTTGGCAATTCTCTACGCACCAATTCTGATGGTCCAGCAAATGATCGCGGTGCTCAGAACCGCCTTCGGCCTGCAAAAAGGATGGTCGCCCCAGGCCCGTGATGGAGGAAGCTACTCATGGCGGACACTTTTCACCTGCCATGCCCTCGAGACTGTCAGCGGATTTGCGCTCTGGACCGGGATTTTGGCTGGCGTCGTCTCTGTTTGGCTGTTGCCGATCGCTGTCTCGCTGGTATTGGCCGTTCCTTTATCGGCGCTTTCCGGAATGCCATTGCAACGATTTGCCAAAGCGCTTTTGGCGACACGCGAAGTTCATAAAGAGCCCCACATCACCCGTGTTGCCCGCGCGCGTCGCCAACGGTTGCGCCTGGCATTGGAAGCCACGCCCGCGCATCACACTCCAGCTGAATAAATCATCAACTTTATTGAATCTTGACAATTATCAGCAAATTTTAGAAAAAAATGCTGATTTAATGTTAGAATAAGACAATGGAATTCGCAACGACACGTGTTGCATCACTGCGACAGAGGGCTTTCCTCAAACCAATCCGCGACCCAATTTGCCCATTCCTGCGGCACCCGATGACCGCCCGAAAAAAGCACAAATTCGATGTCCGCTCCAGGCCCACACTCCCAACGACGGCGCAGCTGGTTGTCTTCGGACCAGCTGCGGTTAGGCGCATGTGTGGTGCAACTGTTGGTGTCACGCCACAGCTCGAGCCCAGCAAAGATATCTCCTTGCTGAAACCGCCGGTTGCTAAGGTATCGCCCCTCCAGCGGTACAACATCGTCAGCCCATCCATGGGTATGCATCAAACGCACAGGACCTTGGCAGCTATCGGGTTGTGAACGCCAGAAGCTTCCGGAAATTGTTGCATAGGCAGCAAACTGCTCCGGGTGCGAGCAAGCAAGATAGCTGACCATAAAGGCACCTGCGGAAAAACCTGATAAAACAACATCCTGTCGGTTGATGTTAAACTTGTCTTCAGCATCTTCCAGAACCGCATCGAAAAACACAGATTCGTCCCGCCCCCCGAATGCCGGCAGGAATGCCCAGGACCGGGGGCCACCCGGGCTACGCGGCAATGCTGTTGGTGCAATCACCGCGTACCCCCGGTCGGTCAACCCATCGACCATTGCACGGTTGCGCAACGCGGCGCTGCCTGATCCGCCGTACCCATGCAGAAACATAACAACTGGCAGCTCTTCGCCCGCGCTGATTTTCGGCAATTCGATATGATAGTCGCCCTCGTCGATTTGACAGGCCTCGGCAACAGGACCACATCCTGCATGCGCCATAGGGACTAGCCCCAATCCGGTTAGGACGGCGCCCAAACTTAGAGGCCAACGCCCCATACGCTTAGAGGCGCGGCGTTGCTTGTGCTTGCAAGCCTTGATTTTAGTTTCAGAGTCTACTTTCTGTGACAGCATTGTTCCTATCCGCATTATCCCTGATCTTTCCAACGGGCTACGGGCAGATTACTGCGCAGCCACCCTGGTCCGGCGGCCGAACCAAGCATCCCCTCTGGAACGTCAATCACGTTGCTGTAGCCCGCGGCGTTCAATGCCAGCGTTACCCGTGCCGACCGCACACCACGTGCGCAGATCAATGCCAGTGGCAAGCTGCGATTACCGCCTGTGACATCATCAAGCGCTGCCAGAAAATCCTTACGACGCATATCGATCTGATGACTCCCTACAGGCACACCGCTGGCGCGCCATTCTCGGGGCGTACGGATATCAACCAATATCAACTCGCTGTCTTTGGCCTTGGCAAATGCTTCCGCTACGGAGAGGCGGGGATGGTCATGATCAGGCGGCTGCCTGCGCCACCAGATATACCCAGCGCTACCAGCTACGGCGAGTGTCCCGAAAGATGCACCGAGACGCAGCAAACCACGTCGCGAGATCAAACCGCGCGGAAGATCAGAACCAACAGGCGGTTCAGAATCCGTTGGAGCTGATGGTGCCTTCGCACTATCAGACATTTTTGATTGAGATTGCGACATCTGGCCTCTCCCTGCGCTGCAGGCGCCCTGCTACATACTCCAAGACCTAGCAGGTTCTTGCATCGTATTCAGCATGAGACATCCCGCATGGTGATCAAGTTCTTGTCAACCTGACACCAAGCCACACCAAACTGGAGTGGTTCGCAAAAAACTAACCTGATCGCCGCTTTTGTAGGCTTTGCAGGCGCGGTCGGGGCTGGCACAGTTGCGAAAAATTGCTTAGGCACCGAACGATTAGCCCAGTGCATGGAGGAGAACCGCACGTGTCCCTGTTCCTGATTGCAGCCCTGCCCTTTCTCGGCGCGGTATTTCCCGCGCTATTGATCCGTGCTGGGCGCAATGCCTCGGCATCGGCGGCAGGCCTGACAACTTTGCTCGCGTTTGTCGGACTTATGCTGCACGCCCCCGCGGTGATGCGCGGCGAGGTCATTCAGGCGCAATTCGACTGGCTACCCGCACTAGGTCTGAATGCCAATTTCTTTCTAGATGGTTTGGGTTTCCTCTTTGCAGGGCTGATCCTTGGCATCGGCCTCTTGATCATCCTCTATGCCCGGTTCTACCTGTCACGCGAAGACCCGATGGGGAATTTCTACACCTATCTTCTGCTGTTTCAGGGCGCGATGGTCGGGATCGTCACATCGGACAACATCCTGCTTCTTTTGGTCTTCTGGGAACTTACCTCGCTAAGTTCGTTTTTGCTTATTGGCTACTGGAAGCACCTTCCCGAGGGGCGCCAAGGCGCACGGATGGCACTGACGGTCACTGGAGCCGGTGGTCTGGCAATGATCGGCGGCATGCTGATCCTGGGAAATATCGTCGGGTCCTACGACCTGACAGTCATACTTGGAGCGAAAGAGATCATTCAGGCCTCACCGCTGTATTTGCCGGCTCTGATCCTGATCCTGATAGGTGCCTTCACCAAATCGGCGCAGTTTCCGTTCCATTTCTGGTTGCCGCACGCGATGGCAGCTCCCACCCCGGTATCAGCCTATCTGCACTCGGCTACAATGGTGAAGGCGGGCCTCTTCCTGATGGCGCGCATGTGGCCGGTTCTCGCGGGCACACCTGAATGGTTCTATATTGTTGCCACCACTGGCCTGATCACCATGGTTCTTGGTGCCGTCATCGCCCTGTTCAAGGATGATCTGAAGGCTCTTCTTGCGTTCTCAACCGTCAGCCATCTGGGCTTGATCACCATGCTGTTGGGCTTTGGTACGAAAATTGGAGCCGTGGCCGCTGTCTTCCACATCATCAACCACGCCACCTTTAAAGCGGCGTTGTTCATGAGCGCAGGCATCATCGATCACGAAACCCATACCCGCGACATCAAACGGCTGGGTGGCCTGCGATACCTGATGCCGATTACTTTCGCCATTGCCACAGTCGCAGCGCTTTCCATGGCCGGCATTCCACCTTTCAATGGCTTTCTCTCAAAAGAGATGATGTTGGAAGAAACCGTGCACACGGTCTGGGCTGGCTCTCACTATCTAGTACCGGGCCTTGCGCTATTGGGAGCACTGTTTTCTGCGGCTTATTCGTTCCGTTACATTGCCCATGTCTTCCTGGGTCCGAAGCGCAGCGACTATCCTGCCCCCCCGCATGATCCGGGTGCAGGTATGTGGCTGGCACCTGCCTTTCTGGTAGGCCTAGTGGTGCTGATAGGCCTATTCTCGGCCAAGATCGTCGGGCCGCTGGTAGCGACCGCCGCCTCAGCTGTGATTGGCGGCGAAAAACTGCCTTACTATTCTTTGAAACTCTGGCACGGTTTCACGCCTGCGCTTTATATGTCGATGGTGGCTGTTATTGGCGGCGTAGTCCTGTTAATGTTCCATAAACCGCTGATGCGCCTTTGGAATGCCGCTCCCCGGCCCGAGGCCAAGGTGATTTTCGACGCCATAATATCAGCATTCACTCGACTGGCACGCGCGACCACTGACGGGATGCACAACGGATCGATGCCGCGCTATGCCGCGATTATGATTACCTTTACTACTGCGCTGTCCTACTATGCCTATCAATCCGGCACTCTGGCAGCACCGACCCGTACCGTTCAGGACGTCGGCCTGATCCCGATACTCGGTTGGGCCAGCCTGCTGATCGCCACCGGCTTCCTTGTCGCGATGCACCGCAATCGTCTGCTGGCATTGGTTTTGATCGGCGTTGTAGGCCTCGTGGTGTCCATGGGGTTCAACTACATGTCCGCTCCGGACCTCGCTCTAACGCAAATTTCAGTTGAGGTTGTGACCATCATCCTGATGTTGCTAGCACTGAATTTCATGCCCAAGGAAACACCGGTTGAAAGCTCCGGCGGCGCGCGTTTTCGCGATATATCTATCGCAAGCGTCGCGGGCATTGGTGTCGGCGGGCTGATCTATGCCCTGATGACACGTGATTTCATTGGCGAAACGATTTCGGGCTTCCACCTCGAAAACTCCTACAAAGGCGGTGGTGGTACCAATGTAGTCAATGTGATCCTGGTCGACTTCCGTGGTTTTGACACCTTTGGTGAAATCATCGTTCTGGGCATTGCGGCACTGGTAATTTTTGCACTGACCGAGGCGGTCCTGGGGACCCGAGTGCGCGCCTATCTGCTGAACCGAAAGCCAGATCTGCCACAAGCCGGTGATTCCCATCCGATGATGATGGTGGTTGCCACACGGGTCATGATGCCGCTTGCACTGATGGTCGCTGCCTATATTTTCTTCCGCGGTCACAACCTGCCCGGCGGCGGATTTATTGCAGGCCTGATCGCAGCCATTGCCGTCATCATGCAGTATATGGCATCTGGCTTTGCTTGGGCGACCGAGCGGCAACGCTACCCCTATCATGCGATAATTGGCTCTGGGGTACTGATCGCCGCTGCAACCGGGATGGGATCTTGGTTCAGCGGTACGCCTTTCCTGACCAGCGCTTTTGGCTACCTGCACTGGGCACCGCTGAAGGAGTTCGAATGGGCGACGGCCGCGTTCTTTGATCTCGGTGTGTTTCTAGCGGTTGTTGGCGCAGTTTTGCTGGCGCTGGAGAGCCTGTCACGCTTTGCCTGGCAACCTGGCACCGACAGCACCCATGCGATGGATATCAACCCGGCCCGCGATGATGTGGCCGTGACCGAAAACGAGGGCTGAATATGGAAATTTTAGTCGCATCGGCTGTGGGTGTTCTGACCGCGGCCGGCATCTACCTGATCCTGCGCCGGCGCAGTTTTCCGGTCATCCTCGGGCTGTCGCTGGTCTCCTATGCGGTCAACGTATTTCTGTTCGCGACCGGGCGCTTGATGACCAACGCACCTCCGATCCTGAATAAATACGAGCAGGTCCCGTATACAGACCCGCTGCCGCAGGCGCTGGTTCTAACAGCAATTGTCATCTCCTTTGGCATGACAGCCGTTGTGGTGATGATCGCACTAGGAGCCTATCTTTCATCGCGAGATGACCGGATCAACCTAAGTGACGGCGACGCCAAAGCGGGAGATGACGCATGAACCACCTCGTGATTGCGCCGATTGTCCTTCCGGCAATTGTTGCACCCTTTATCATCATGGTCCTGCGCTACCATCTGGACCTGCAACGCATTTTCTCTGTTGCAAGCAGCATATTAGTGTTGTGCCTGACACTGGCTCTTGCCGCGCAAACCGCAGATGGCACAGTTCAGGTATACGAGCTGGGTGACTGGCCCGCACCGTTTGGCATCGTCCTGGTACTGGACAGGCTCGCGGCGATGATGATCGTCCTCACATCGGTGCTTGCTCTAGCCATTGTGCTTTATGCGATTGGCACCGGATGGGATTCCCGTGGGGCGAATTTCCATGCACTATTCCAATTTCAGATCATGGGCATTCTCGGCGCTTTCATGACCGGCGATGCCTTTAACCTCTTTGTATTCTTTGAGGTTCTGCTGATTGCCTCTTACGGGTTGATGATCCATGCAGGCGGCGCAAAACGGTTTCAGGCTGGCGTGCAATATGTTGTCTACAACCTCTTGGGGTCGACGCTGTTCCTATTTGCACTTGGCACCATCTACGCGGTTACCGGCACGCTCAATATGGCCGATCTTGCTGTCCGTGTGGCAGAGATGCCCGCCGACGAGACCGCGCTCCTGCGGGTTGGCGCGGTGATGCTTCTTTTGGTGTTTGCGATCAAAGCCGCAGTCCTGCCGCTGCATTTCTGGCTACCAGCATCATACAGTCAGGCACCTTTGCCCGTCGCCGCCTTGTTTGCGATTATGACCAAGGTCGGCGCATACGCCATCCTGCGTGTCTATACGCTGATCTTCGGCCCTGATCTTGCGATCTCGGAAGGGTTGGTCGGCGACTGGCTACTGCCCGCCGCACTTGTTACGCTGGCTGTCGGTGCTATTGGCGTTCTCGGCTCACGCGAGATCGGGCGTTTGGTGGCCTTTGGCGCGATTACATCGATGGGGACACTATTGATCTCTATCTCCCTCTTCACTCCGGCCGCCGCCGGTGCTGCGCTTTACTACATTGTTCATTCTACACTCGCGACTGCGCTTATGTTCCTGATTGCCGATCAGGTGATGGAGCGCCAGGGAGGTGCGGTGGACGCGCTCCGGCTCATGCCACAAAGTGGTCTCTTGTCAGTGATGTTCTTTATCGCAGCAATCGCACTCGCGGGCATGCCACCCCTGTCTGGGTTTATCGGCAAGCTCTTGGTGATGGATGCCGCCCGCGACAATGATCTGGTTTGGTGGATCTGGGCGGTCATTCTGGTCGGTTCGCTGGTGACCATTATCGGTCTTGCCCGTGCCGGCACGTTGATCTTCTGGAAAAGCCATGGCCTGCCAAACACCGATGACGAAACGGCTTCCGACACCGACACAGATAGGGATCTGCCGGAGGACAAGGTAGCTTCAGCGCCGGTCTTGCCCCTTGTGGTCTGTTTTGGCCTGATGGCCGCGATTGTGATGCTCACAATCTTTGCCGGTCCGATGACCCGCTTTGCAGATGCCACTGCCGCCCAACTGTTTACGCCGACCGCCTATATCGAAACCGTCCTCGGGGAGGCCTCGAAATGAAGCTCATGCGCCGCATACTGCCACACCCGATCCTGACACTTGTACTGACTGTGACCTGGTTGCTGTTGGTGAATGGCTGGTCACTCAACTCGCTGGTCTTTGGCTTCATGCTGGGGGTGTTGATCCCATTCGTAACCCAACCCTTCTGGCCGCAGCAACTGAAGATGAAAGGCCCGGTGAAGATCATTGGCTATATCTTCATTGTGCTCTACGATATTGTGGTGGCAAATCTGGTCGTGGCGAAGATCGTATTGTTCAAGCCAAATGCCAGTCGGCATCCAAATTGGGTCACCATTCCACTGGATCTGCGCACACCCGAGGCCATTACGGTTCTTGCTGCAACCATCACCATGACACCCGGTACCGTTTCTGCTGATCTGTCTGCAGAGGGTCATGCACTGCTGGTTCATTGCCTCGACGCACCAGATCCGGAAGCCGTACGGGACGAGATCAAAGACCGCTACGAACGCCGCCTGAAGGAGATTTTCGAATGATCGAAACAGCTGCAATTTTTGCGTTCGTTTGTTTTGCCTTGTCACTGCTTATGAATCTCTGGAAGGTCGTATCCGCCGAGGACATCGCAGACCGAATTCTAGCGTTGGATACCATGTTCATCAACGCCATTGCACTGATGGTGCTCTATGGATTGGCGCTTGGAACGGAGATCTTTTTCGAGGCAGCCATGATTATTGCCATGCTTGGCTTTGTATCCACTGTGGCCTACGCGCGGTTCATCCTGCGCGGCAATATCATCGAGTAAGGAGAGAGCATGGAACAGTTCTTTGACATCATCATTGCCGGGTTTCTTGTGATCGGTGGTATCTTTGGCATTGTTGGCTCCTTTGGCCTGCTGAAGCTCAACGACCGTATGTCGCGGCTGCACGCTCCGACCAAGGCGACAACACTTGGTGTTGGCGGCGTACTTATGGCGTCCATTGTTCATGCCGGAGCTTACGAACATCACCTGTCGGTACATGAGCTGATGATCACGCTGTTCCTGTTTCTGACAGCACCGATCACGGCAAATTTCATTGCCAAGATCCACATCCACAGGCACGACAGTCCCGAAAGCCTGCCCGATGCGGGCGAGGACAAAATCTGGGCCACGCATAAGCAACCAGAAAACGAAGTGATCGGCCCCGGCGTCTGATTCTTAAACCCCCTGCCGCGTTAGGTAGGGGTTCTCATCCGGGACAACGGGTTTTCGGGTGGGCTCTCCCTGCCCAGTAACGAGAACCGCTATGCACGCCGCTCCCCTACCCTTGACCAAAGATGTCGTGTTGATTGGTGGCGGTCACACCCATGCGCTGCTGTTGCGCAGATGGGGCATGCGCCCCCTAGCAGGCGCACGGCTTACGGTCATCAATCCCGGCCCTACTGCCCCCTATTCCGGCATGTTGCCGGGGTTTGTGGCTGGTCACTATGATCGTGACGAGTTGGATATAGATCTGGTTAAGTTGGCACGCTTTGCCGGGGCGCGGGTGATCCTGGGTGCCGCCGAACATATTGACACCCGCGCGCAGGAAATACATGTCGCGAGGCGCCCACCAGTCGCCTATGATGTTGCTGCGATCAATGTTGGCATCACCTCTGCTATGCCCGATATGGCCGGGTTTGCCGACAACGCCATACCGGCCAAACCTCTTGGCCGCTTTGCCGCCCGTTGGGCGGATTACCTCAATTGCGATGATCCGGCCCATATCGCGGTGGTAGGGGGGGGCGTGGCCGGGGTTGAGCTAATCCTCGCGATGTCCCATTCCCTGCGTGCACGTGACCGTCTGGAGCAAGCCACGCTGATTGATCGTAGTAAAATTCTAACCGACACAGACGCTAAATCCCGTGACCGGCTGCGTGTTGCGCTACACAGTCTTGGTATCACCGTGATAGAACACGCAGATATCGCCCAGGTCGAAGCTGAACATGTGATCCTCTCAGATGGACGCGCCGTTCGTTCTGATTTTACAACCGGAGCAGCTGGCGCACGGCCCTATCCCTGGCTCGCCAATTCAGGATTAGATCTGCACGACGGTTTTCTGAGCGTGGATGACTATCTACAAACCAGTCAGGGCGGTGTTTTTGCCAGCGGCGACTGCGCACATTTCAAGTCGAACCCACGCCCCAAGGCCGGGGTCTATGCAGTACGTCAGGCACCAATCCTATACCAGAATTTGCGCGCGACCCTGACCAAGGATCCGCTTCAGCGCTACAGCCCACAAAAAGACTATCTGAAACTGATCTCAATGGGCGGCAAGACCGCCGTCGGTGAACGATTTGGACAGACCTTTGCCGGAAGCTGGATTTGGCGTTGGAAAGACCACATAGATCAAAGCTTCATGGAGCAGTTCCGCGATCTCCCGTCGATGGATCAGCCAACACTACCGCCGGAACACACGCATGATCTGCCAGAAGCTCTGGGTCATAAACCGATGTGTGGTGGCTGTGGCGCCAAGGTCGGTGCACGCGCACTGAAAACAACACTTGGATCCCAGCCTGCCAGCCAAAGATCAGATATAACGCCTCTACCCGGCGACGATGCTGGGTTATTGGTCACCGGTGGACAGCTGCAGGTCCTCAGCACAGATCACCTGCGGGCCTTCACCGCCGACCCGGTTGTAATGGCCCGCATCGCGGCGATCCATGCGCTTGGCGACATCTGGGCGATGGGAGCGCAGCCGCAAGCTGCTACCGCAAATCTGATACTGCCAAGGTTATCGCCGGAGTTACAGGCGCGCACCCTTAGCGAAATCATGACAGCCGCCGGTGACGTTCTCCGTGACGCTGGAGCCGACATTGTCGGCGGTCATACGTCTGTCGGGGATGAACTGACAATCGGATTTACGCTCACCGGATTGTCTGATGGTCCGCCAATCACCTTGGCGGGCGCCCAGCCCGGAGATGCCTTAATCCTGACCAAGCCCCTTGGCACCGGCGTTATCATGGCGGCCGAAATGTCCGGAGAAGCCAATGGTGTCTGGGTCGCTGAAGCTTTGACAGCGATGAGCCAGCCCCAAGGCAAAACCGCCGAGCTCTTACGGGTTGCAAACGCGATGACGGATGTGACCGGCTTCGGCCTGCTGGGTCATTTGCTCGGCATTTGCGAAGCCTCATCCCTCGGTGCAGAAGTCAGTTGCGACGCCATCCCGCTGCTGCCTGGTGCCGCTCACTTGTCGGCTCGAGGGGTTCGATCCTCGCTTTTCGCAGAGAATGCGGGCCTACTGCCCGAGATCGCGACCGGTGGTCGGCAAGACCTGTTGTTTGATCCGCAAACCGCAGGCGGTTTGCTGGCTGCTGTACCCACGAACCAAGTTGCGGATTTGCTGCCAAAACTGCGCGGGTATGCACCCGAGGCAACGATCATCGGCCATATGGGACCCTCCGCTGGTGCAATTACCCTGAACTGACGCCGTTAGCGGCCCGCATCGGGCTCCGAAATGATCAGAGCCCGTCAAGAAACGTCAGAAGATCAGCCGCTATCCGATCAAGATCTGATGTGCCCAAATCCCCCGCCTGCAGCGTCGATATGACATCCGCACCGATGCTCCGGCGGGCGCTTTCATAAGCCGGATCGTAGTGCTGCACCATCAATGCCTCGGTGAGCGCAGGTTTGTCGCCTGCCGCAATCATATCAAACCAGCCATCAACAACCGCGTTGGATCGATGCGCCCGCAAGCCATCCAAACGCTCCCGCAGCATAGGTGCATTGGAGAGGATATCCTCATAGCCTGACAGCAGATACTGGCAACGCGCAGTCACCTTTGCCTCAACCTTTATCCGCGGTGCCCGTTTCAGACCAGCCCAAAGCTGCGGCGGGATAATCCGTGCGCCAATCTTACTGGATTCTGCCTCAATCAGCACTGGCCGATCGGGGTTCATCCGGGCCAGTTGCCCGGCCAGCTCAGATTCGAAGGCTTTTTGACTGGGTTGTGGTGTCAGATAGTCTCCAAGCAGAGATCCCCGATGATGCGCGAGACCTTCGAGATCCAGTACTTGTCCGCCAAGCATACCAACCCGCTTGAGAATTTCGGTTTTCGCAGTGCCTGTATAGCCGTCCAGCGCAACAAAGCGGTGCGGCAATGGCGCGTCGTATAGATAGTCGTGCACCAGGCGCCGATAGCTCTGGTAGCCACCTTCCACGACATCCGCACGCCAGCCAATCTGTTGCAACAACCAGGTGAAGCTGCCAGACCTTTGCCCACCCCGCCAGCAGTAGACAAGCGGACGCCAAGATCCCGGATGGTGGCTCAGACGTTGTTCTACATGATCGGCTGCGTTTCGGAACACTTTTGCCGCTCCCACCTTACGCGCGAGAAACGGGCTTTCCTGCACATAGATGGTGCCAACTTCGGCTCGTTCATCATTGTCTAAAACCGGCAGGTTGATAGCGCCCGGCCAATGGTCTTCTGCAAATTCAGCGGGACTCCGCACGTCAATGACGCAATCGTAGTCCTGATCAAGGATTTCGGTTAGCGATTTAAAACGAATGACCATATCCGGTGATCTACTCCGCTAGCTGTTCAAGGAAAAGTCGCATTCCCTTCAACCCGTAAACATTTTACTATGGATGGAAGATTCGCTTTAAATTCTATCTATAGTTCTGGCACACTCGACTCAATCGAGACTATTAAGAGCCATTTTCCAACGGGAGGCGAGACATGGCTGAGCCAACGATAGATACCTTGCAATCCCCCGGCCACTTAATACGACGATTGCACCAAATATCCGTCGCACTCTTTGCAGACCATATGGCGCGGCATAATATTGACCTGACCCCGGTACAATTTGCGACAGTTGCTGCCATCGCCCGTGAACCAGGCGCCGACCAAGCGACCATCGCTGCGCGCATCGCATATGACCGCGCCACGCTTGGTAAGGTGATCGACCGCCTGGTGACTAAAGCACTGATCCAGCGCGATATTTCACCTTCTGACAAGCGCGCAAGAATGGTGTCTTTGACCGAAGAAGGCCACTCTCTCTTACGCGAAGCACTTCCCATTGTAGAGGACTTGCAGTCGGATATTCTGACCGGGCTAACCCCTGCTGAACAGGTGCAAATGGCGACATTGTTGACCAAGGCCACCCAGATTGGTGACCGGCTTCGCCGCGCGCCGCACCGTGGGCATATATCGCCCCCCAAAACCTAGTGTGTCTAAGTTGCGGTCACGTAGATCTGCGCGCTTGAGTACTCGGGCTTAACCTCAAACACCGGACCTTTTCCTGTCCATCACGCACAAGAGCCGTGTAGTTGCTATTTACTGTAGGCTTTTCTTGCCAAATCCATCCGGGCCTCAAGCATCGACATTTCCTGCATGATGTCTTTCCGGCGACTACGGTCGCCGGTCTCCTGCAGCTCCAACCGCAGTGCGGCCAGCGTTCGGGATAGCGAGACGAATTCCGGTACCGCGCCATTCTCCTGCATCACCCGGCGGATCAATGCGTTTTCCGGATCCTCGACCTTGGGCAGTGGTTTCCCGGCCCCCGGAAGATTATCAAAGGCGCCCTCGGCTTCGGCCTTCTGGATACGCGCGGAGATGAGATCAATCAGTGGATGGTCCATGCATCTTTTATGCATGAGCCTATCCAAAAAACAAAGACCGCGCCCACGAAGAAGCGCGATCTCTGGTATTTTCTCTGCCATCCATAGCCAGCGGTGGTTGGTTACTTCTGGCTGATACGGCCGTCCGTATAGGGCTTGTAGGGCGCGTTTTCCGCCAGATACTCCGCCGTCACATCGGCCAGATCGGGGCCAAAGTCATAGGCATTCGCCGCGTCGCGGAACATCTTGTAGCCGTCCCCGCCATTGCGCACATAGTTGTTGGACACAACGCCATACACCGTATCCATTTCAATCGGCGCACCTGCGACCATCACATCGCTGATCCGGCTGCCGGCGGGCTGGCTTGCATCCAGCGTATAGGTCATCCCCGCTACCTGCGGGAAACGCCCGGCACCCTCTTCGAGCTTGCTCACACCGTTCTCAAGTGCCGCGACCAGCGTGGCACCGCTGACCTCAAAGGTTGACAGCGTGTTCTGGAACGGCAGAACCGTCAGCACCTCGCCCATCGTCACTTCTCCCGCATCAATCGATGCGCGGATGCCACCGCCGTTCTGGATTGCAACCTGAATACCCTGATCGGCCACCCGCGCCAACATCGCATCCGTAATCAGCGTGCCCATCGAACATTCCTGCGCCCGGCATACCGCGCGATCCCCGCCAAGCGGTTCATTGATCGTCGTCACCACCTTGTTGCGCAACTCTTCCAGCGGCTTGGCAAGCTCGGCCACACGTGCAACCGCGGTTGCGTCCTCTGTCACAGAGGCATCCAGCAGGATCGGCTCGCCCACGATTTCGGTCACGACACCAGCATCGTCAAAGGTCACATTCAGCTCACCAAGGTACTTGCTATAGGCATAGGCCTGCACAATCGGCACGCTGTTCACCATGGTGGGGTAAGGCCCTGCGGCACGCTCTGCTGTATTGCTCAGCAAGGTGTGCGAATGCCCGCCGATAATCAGGTCCACGCCGCTCAGCGCCTCGGCAAGGCGCATGTCCTCGGAAAGGCCGACATGAGTGAGCAGAATGATCTTGTTCACCCCGTCCGCCTCCAACGCATCAATCTCTGCCTGTGCGGCATCTACCGTGGGCGAGAAAATGACGGATGGTCCGGGCGAGGACGTCTCGCTTGTGTCCACGGCGAGAACCGACACGATGCCAACCTGCTCGCCGCCGACGTCAAGCGTCACCGATTTTGAGACCTTCCCGGCCAGCAGATTGTTGCCGCTGACGTCGATATTGGCTGACAAGACCGGAAAGCTGACATTGTCGAGGAACTCGGCTAGCCCTTCGGGACCATCGTCAAATTCGTGGTTGCCCACCGCCATCGCGTCATACTCAAGCTGCGTCATGAACTCGGCAACCATCGCGCCGCCATATTGCGTATAATAGAGCGACCCCTGGAACCAATCGCCCGCATCCAACAGCAGTTGGTTGTCACCCGCACGCGCGCGTGCCGCGTCAATGGCGGTGATCATCCGCGCGATACCGCCGAAACACTTGCCTTCGGTGTTGTCCTCGGCCGAACAGGGCCCATCATACTTGCTGATCGGATCAAACCGGTCATGAAAGTCGTTGGTGTGCAGAATGGTCAGCTTGTAGTCCGCTGCCGCTACGCCAGCCGTCAGGCCAAGTGCGGCTACAGACGTCAGAAAACGCGTCATCATGGAATAAAACTCCCCTGGCTTGTTTTATTGGGCGAATGGTGCGGCGAAATCCCCAAACAGTCAAAGGGGAAAAATCCCTCAACGTGCTGCCTTTACGTCAAGGTGAGTAATATTCAGCCTTGATTCACCTTCGCCCTCAGGGCATCACCGCGCCATGCTCATCTTCAAGATTTTCCGTACCGACGAATGGACTGTGCTTCAGACAGAGGGCGAGACGCTCGGCGCTCCCATCGACCTGAGTGATGGCTACATTCATTTCTCCACTGCCAGCCAATCCCAGGAGACCGCCGCCAAGCATTTTGCCGGGGCCGTCGGTCTGTGGTTGATCGCCCTTGACGCCGACCAGCTGGGCTCTGACCTACGCTGGGAAGTCTCCCGCGGCGGAGCAGAATTCCCACATCTCTATCGCAAGATGACCATGGATGATGTGATCTGGGCCAAACCGCTCCCGTTAGTGGACGGACGCCATCAATTTCCGGAGGACATGGCGTGAACCTGGTTGAACGTCTCGCCCTTGGTGCCCTGCACAAATGCGATCCCGAGGCGGCTCATGGCCTGTCGATCAAGGCGTTGAAACTGGGGCTAACCCCTGCTCCCGGTCCGGTGATATCACCCCGGCTTGCCACTCAGATTGCAGGCCTCAATCTGCCAAACCCCGTTGGGCTTGCTGCGGGCTTTGACAAAAACGCTGAGGCGCTACGCCCGCTCAGCCAGGCAGGATTTGGCTTTATCGAAGTGGGCGCCGCGACCCCACGCCCGCAACCCGGCAACCCAAAACCGCGCTTGTTTCGCTTGACGGAAGATCATGCCGCGATCAATCGGTTTGGTTTTAACAACGAAGGCATGGAGGTGATAGGACAACGCCTTGCGGCCCGGCCCCGCGATGCGGTGATCGGTCTCAACCTTGGTGCCAACAAGGATAGTGACGACCGCGCCGAAGATTTTGCCAAGGTGTTGGACCATTGCGGCGCTCATCTGGATTTCGCCACCGTTAATGTCTCGTCTCCAAACACCGAAAAACTGCGGGATCTTCAGGGCAAAGCTGCGCTATCTGCGCTCCTTAGTGGCGTAGTCAAAACCCGCGATGATCTGGACAAGCATATCCCAGTGTTCCTGAAAATTGCCCCCGACCTCGATCCTGCAGGAATCGCGGATATTGCCGAGGTTGCAATCAAAACAGGTATTGACGCCATTATTGCAACCAATACCACGCTTGATCGCGACGGGTTGCGCAGCGCCCACCGTGGCGAAATGGGTGGGCTGTCCGGCGCGCCTCTGTTTGAAAAATCCACCCGCGTGTTGGCGCAATTGTCTGAATTGCTAGATGGTCGAGTACCATTGGTCGGGGTTGGCGGAATCGCAAATGCCGAACAGGCTTACGCCAAGATCTGCGCCGGGGCCTCAGCCGTCCAGTTCTACACCGCCATGGTCTACAGCGGGCTGTCCTTGGCAGGTAAAATAGCACGTGGCCTGGATGATCTGCTTGAGCGTGATGGCTATGCCAATGTCGCAGACGCTGTGGGCAGCAAACGCGGAGACTGGTTATGATCACCTATTGGCACAACCCGCGCTGCTCAAAATCCCGCGCAGGCCTCGCCCTGCTTGAGGACGGCGGCGCAGAAATCGCGGTTCGGCTTTACCTCAAAGACGCTCCGTCGGTTGCTGAGCTAACTGAAGTCGTTGCAAAGCTTGGCATCACCGCAATTGAGATGATGCGCACTGGCGAAAAGATCTTTAAAGAGCAAAAACTTAACGCGTCAGATGGTGACGCACCCCTGATCGCGGCTATGTCAGAAAATCCGATACTGATTGAACGTCCAATCGCGATAACCCAATCAACGGCTGTGATCGGTCGCCCGACCGAAGCATTGAACCAACTCTTGTAACAACCGCTCCGGGACCCATAGGTTTCCGGGGTGATGTTCTGTCCAATCCCAGCACCTATCCCCCGATTTGCGTCTCAAGCCGCGGGTAGCGCAGGGCGAGCGTCAGACCTCTGGCCAAGTTCAATACCATCAACGCAGCCCAAAGCCCGTGATTGCCCAGTGTCGGTACCAAAATCAGCAGAGCCCCTATGTAGAGAACCACCGATTGTATAACCGAGTTCCGCATATCGCGGGTCCATGTTGCGCCAATGTAAATTCCGTCGAACATATAACTCGCCACGCTGATCAGCGGCAGCAGTGCGGCCCAGATCAAATAATCACGCCCCGCAGCTCGTACCGCTTCCGAGGTGGACATCAAATCAATCACCCAAGCGCCACCCAACAAGATCATCAGTGTCAGCGCAGCTGCTCCGCCAATGGCCCACTGGCTGGAGATCACGGCTGCTTGGCGCAGCTGCGTTCTCGCTTTGGAGCCAACCGCGCTGCCCACCAAAGCCTCTGCAGAGAAGGCAAAACCATCTAGGGCAAAGGCTGTGATTTCAACGAATTGCAGCAGCACCTGATTGGCTGCAAGGGTCACATCCCCGAGATCTGCGCCAATAAACAGAAAGGTGGTAAAGGAGCCGGTCAAGAGCACCGAGCGGATCATGATGTCAGTATTGACCTGCATCATCCGTTTCAATCTCGCCGGGTCAAAAACACGGGCCCAGTTGCACCACTGACTTCCGGCGAAGGCGTCGCGACACAGCCACAGCCCAAGCGCCAGTCCGCTCCATTCTGCAATCAAGGTGGCAATCGCAACGCCTTCAACGCCCCAATCCAGCCCCAGCACAAACCACAAATCCAACAGGATATTGAGACCGTTCATCCAGATCTGCAGGATGAATACGCCGCGTGTGCGCTCAACGGCGATCAACCACCCTGTCACGGCATAAAGCGCGATAGTCGCAGGTGCGCCCCAAATGCGGATTTCCAAATAGTCGCGCGCTAGGCTCTCCACCTCGACGCTGGCTGGGGCAAGCGCAAAGGCACCCCAAAACACCCCGGCCTGCCCTATGATGAAAGCCGCGCCAGCTGCAAACGCCAGCAGGATACCACGGGTTAAAAGAGCACCGGTTTCAGCCCAATCACCGGCGCCGCGTGCCTGCGCCGCCAGTCCCGTGGTGCCCATCCGCAGAAACCCGAAAATCCAGTAGATCGTCGCCAAAATGACAGCGCCAATGCCAACCGCTCCGATCGGCGCGGCCAGTCCCATCTGGCCGACAACCCCGGTATCTACCGCTCCCAAAATAGGCACGGTTGCATTGGACAGCACAATCGGCAGAGCAATCTTAAGCACACGTGCATGGCTGATCTGCTCCGGCACCTCAGATTTGGCCATACCCATTCTTCCCTAGCCCTTACTGTCTGACGGTATGCCCGACACAAATTCAGGCGAGGCCGTGTCTAGCGTGGCGGCGTCTTGTGGCATCAGGAAATGGCCCGTTGCCTGAGCAAATAGCTTGTCTTTGTGATCCTGCCATGCTGCCACATGCACGGACGCATAACGTCGACCTGACCGTGACACAGTCGCACGCGCGTAGGCATCACGCGGCAAACCGGAACGCAGGTAGTCCACTGTGAAATCAATGGTCTTGGGTTGGCGAGGCAGCTTTCCAGCGGTCAATTCATCTGCGTCGAGACTGCCATTCTCAATGCGCTCCCACAGGTTAGCCCAGGTCAGCGTCATCACAGCCGTCATTTCCAAAAACGCCGCTGTCACCCCACCATGGATCGCCGGGAGGAAGGGATTGCCAATAATTTTCTGGTCGAAATTCAGCTGCGCCGTTAGCTCATCGCCTCGGCGATCAAAGGTGATGTTGAGAAAACGGGCATAGGGCACCGATTCCACCAATGCCGCAAGAGCCGCATCGCGCCGCTGTTTCACCACCTGTACCGGTTCAGGACGGGCGCGGCTCAAAACTTGACCTCCACCGTGAATGCGCCGACCGCTGTTGCAACCGGATGTTCCTCATCTTCGTCCATGGCAGTTGCGCGGACAAAAGCCACATTGCGGGTCATGTGGTGGCAGGTCGCACGCGTAACAATCCGCTGTCCGGGCGTCGCCCCACGCATGTAATCTATGCGCAGATCCATCGTCGCGGTTCCACCGGGCCCCGACGGATGGCACATCACTGCAGCACCACAACATGTATCCATCAAGGCCGACACCGCTCCGCCATGGATCACCCCTGTTTCCGGATCGCCGATCAGTTTCTCGTCATAGGGCATAATAATTTCGGCGGAGCCATCCCCCAGATCGGTAAGTTTCATCCCCAATTCCTTTGCATGTGGAATTGCTTCGATGAACTGCCGCGCCAGTTCCGTCTTGTCGACCATGGGCTTCCCCGTTGTATTGTTTCACTCTTTATCAGCCATACCTTGATCGAAGAGCAACCCTGCGGTTGAACCACCTGCCTGTTGTGATTAGTTTGCCCTTAAGGGAGATTTGGGAATGACCGAACAGAAATTGTCATTCAAGGAGATGTGCAGCGAATTCGACGTGACCCCGCGCACGCTTCGCTACTATGAGTACATCGAATTGTTGCAGCCGGACCGCGAAGGCCGGTCCCGTTTTTACGGAGCCCGTGAACGCGCGCGAATGAAGCTGATCATGCGTGGACGCAAGTTCGGCTTTCAGCTTGAGGAAATCCGCCAGTGGCTCCTGATTTATGAAAATGAGGGCGATGAGGCACAGAGCCGCGCTTTTGTAGAGATGGCTGACCGGCAGATGGGAGAGCTGCTCAAACAACGTGAGCAGTTGGATGAGGCCCTGCAAGAGCTTCACGATCTGCGGGCTACCACGCTAAACTTGCTGGCACAGGACGCCTAACGACGCCCCGCAAATGAGCAGATTTCAGATGGTTTTGAAAACTTAAGCGCTCCGCCAGACCGGTGGAGCATTTATCGTTTTTGGGGGTGTTCGGTGGTTTCACGATCGCTAAGCAAGGACCCTCTCCGGACAAACCGGACATATTTCAGGCAAAAATTCCGGCTTTATTATCTAGGAAATCCGATGGAAACCCAATTTTATGGGTCATATATCAATATCAAGGTTTAAGCGACGTTACGTCATTTAACCGGATCCTACGTCACCTAAGAAAGTGACGCAGCGTTCGACTTACGTCAACGTCAACTTATTGTTGTAAACGTTTGGCAAGCTGCTCAACATAGCCTCACAACCTTTCAGTTATGAGTTACGATGATGACCGATGAAACCAAGACAATCCGCCAGATGTGCGATGAGTTCGGCGTTACGCCGCGCACACTACGGTTTTACGAAGCCAAAGAGTTGCTGTTTCCGATCCGCGAGGGTCAGAAACGCCTCTTCACAAAACGCGATCAGGCGCGGCTCAAACTGATCCTACGCGGCAAGCGGTTTGGCTTCAGCCTTGAGGAAATTCGGCAACTCCTGAACCTCTATCATATGGGTGACCAGCAGCTAACGCAGCTGACCCGCACCTATGACATCGCCTGCGAACGTCTCGCCGATATGGAACGCCAGCGCGATGAGCTGAACGAGGCAATCGATGATTTGAAAGAGCAACTGCGTTGGGGCGACCGCGTGATCGCTTCGATGAGCGCCAAACAAGAAGCCGCGGAATAGACCGCGACTTTCATTATGTGCCTGTCCCCGATGCGGGATCGGCGATCCAGACAGACACCGCAGAACCACAGCGAGGACCGCGATGCCCAGTTATACCGCCCCGATCAAAGACACTCAGTTCATCTTGCACAATGTTCTCAAGATCTCTGAAACCGCCATTCCAGGCTACAACGAGCTGGATGTCGACTTTACCAATGCCGTGCTGGAAGAGGCTGGCAAGATCTCGAGCGAAGTTCTGCACCCTCTGAACACCGTCGGCGACACTGAGGGCTGCCGCCTCGAAAACGGCGTGGTCTATACTCCGACCGGTTTCAAGGCTGCGTTTGAACAAGTCAAAGAAGGCGGTTGGACTGGTCTGGACATGCCGGAAGAGTACGGCGGTCAGAACATGCCCTATGTTATGGGCACTGCAGTGGGCGAGATGTTCTCGGCTGCGAACCAAGCCTTCACCATGTATCAGGGTCTTACTCATGGTGCCGCCTCTGCGATCCTGGCACATGGCACCGACGCACAGAAAGACACCTACCTCCCCAATATGGTGTCCTGCGAATGGACCGGAACCATGAACCTGACCGAGCCTCATTGCGGCACCGATCTGGGCATGATGCGGACGAAGGCGGAGCCGCAGGATGATGGCAGCTACAAGATCACCGGCCAGAAAATATTCATCTCGTCGGGCGATCACGACATGGCCGATAATGTCATCCATCTAGTGCTGGCTAAAATCCCTGGTGGTCCCGATGGTATCAAAGGTGTCTCGCTCTTTATCGTGCCCAAGTTTCTCGTGAACGAAGACGGCTCACTGGGTGAACGCAATGGCGTTTCAGTTGGCAAAATCGAAGAAAAGATGGGCATCCACGGCAATTCGACCTGTGTGATGAACTACGACAGTGCAACCGGTTACCTTCTCGGCACCGAGCACAAGGGCATGCGCGCCATGTTCACCATGATGAACGAGGCCCGTCTGGGCGTTGGTATGCAAGGTCTGGCACAGGCCGACGCCGCATACCAGAACGCGCTGGACTACGCCAAGGACCGCCTTCAGGGCCGCGATGTAACCGGCGCTAAAAACCCAGAAGGGCCCGCCGATCCGCTGATTGTACATCCCGACATCCGACGCAACCTTATGGATCAGAAGAGCTTCGCCGAAGGGGCACGGGCCTTTATCCTGTGGGGCGCGAAGATGATCGATCAGGCGCATCGCGCCGAGGACAAAGACGCCGACGGGCTGATCTCGCTGCTGACCCCGGTGATCAAAGGCTTCCTTACCGATCAGGGTTACGACATGACCGTTCAGGCCCAGCAAATCTACGGCGGCCACGGTTACATCGAAGAGTGGGGCATGTCGCAGTACACCCGTGATGCACGTATCGCGATGATCTATGAGGGTGCGAATGGCGTCCAAGCGCTTGACCTCGTTGGCCGAAAACTGGCGCAGGACGGCGGCAAACATGTCATGGCCTTCTTTGAGATGATTAAGAACTTCTGTAAGGAAAACGCCGATTTATCTGAGTCTTACAGCAAGGAATTCATCGATCCTTTGAAAGCCGCTTCAAAAGATCTGCAGGCGGCAGGCATGTACTTCATGCAAAACGGCATGACCAATCCAAACAATGCGCTGTCGGGGTCTTATGACTTCATGCACATGTTCGGTCACGTCTGCCTTGGATTGATGTGGGCAGAGATGGCCAAAGCAGCACAGACTGAACTTGACGCTGGGTCTTCTGACGCCGCGTTCTACGAGACAAAAATCGCAACCGGACGCTATTACATGGCACGTCGCCTGCCCGCGACCGCTCTGCACCTCAGCCGCATTCAGACTGGCGGCGACACGGTGATGGCCCTGACTGCGGATCAGTTCTAAGCACCGGCCCGCGGGGTGTCCTGTCGGAATTTTCGGACAGGATTGGCACGAAAAAAACGGGCGGTCCTGGTGCAAGCTTCCAGGGCACCCAAATCGGAGGAGAGACAATGCCCAAACGCTTTCGCCTCACGCGTCGCCTTCCGGTCGCTATGACCGAAGACGGCTATCGCCGGTTGCGCCGATTTTCTCAGGAAGCGGGGCTCGACGAAGGTGAGGCGTTGTCTTTCCTGTTTGAGAATTTCGACAGCGTTACCGACAACGAGAACCTGACCCACCGGTTGCGGCTGTTCAACGCCGAGCTTGAGGATCGTAAACGATAGGTCGCATCTCACGACCACTAGACAACAGATGCCTTAAGGCACGTTTTAACACCAAGGGAATTTCCATGAGCCCAGAGCACAAATCCAGCTGGATGACCGACGAACACCAGATGCTGGCTGACATGACCGCACAGTTTATCACTCGCGAATGGGCTCCCAAATTCGAGACCTGGCGCAAGCAAGGCATGATGGATCGCTCCACTTGGAACGAGGCTGGCGCGCTCGGTTTGCTGTGCCCATCCGTGCCGGAACAATATGGTGGCGTCGGCGGTGATTTCGGTCATGAAGCCGCAATCCTGATCGAGGGCAGCCGTGCCAATCTGGCCAGCTGGGGCCAGGGTATCCATTCTGGTATCGTCGCGCATTACGTGCTGGCCTACGGGACCGAAGAACAAAAGCAGCGCTGGCTGCCCAAGATGATCACAGGCGAGATGGTCGGTGCCCTGGCTATGACCGAACCCTCCACCGGCTCTGACGTACAACGCATCAAAACCAAAGCAATAAAAGACGGCAATGCCTACCGGCTGAGTGGTCAAAAAACCTTCATCACCAACGGCCAGCATGCGAATTTGATCTTGGTCGCTGCTAAGACTGATCCCTCCTTGGGATCAAAGGGCATCTCACTGGTGGCAGTGGAAACCGATGATGCCGACGGCTTCAGCCGTGGCCGCAACCTGGACAAGGTCGGCCTACACGCGGCTGACACGTCTGAATTGTTTTTCGACAATGTGGAAATAGCCCCGGAGAACATCCTGGGCGGAGACGAAGGTCAGGGCTTCTACCAGATGATGCAGCAGCTTCCTCAGGAACGGTTGATCATTGCCTGCGGCGCTGTTGGAGCTATGGAAGGCGCGGTAGAACGCACCATCGCCTATTGCAAAGAGCGCGAGGCCTTTGGTGGCCCCCTCACCCAGTTCCAGAACACACGGTTCAAACTGGTAGAATGTAAGACAAAAACCAAGGTAGCGCGCGCGTTTCTAGACGAGTGTATGGTCGAACATCTTGCTGGCCAACTGTCCGTAGAAAAGGCCGCCATGGCCAAATACTGGATCACCGACACGCAGGGCGAAGTGCTCGATGAATGTGTTCAGCTACATGGTGGTTATGGCTTCATGCAGGAATATGCCGTGGCCGAGATGTGGGCCGATGCCCGCGTTCAGCGCATCTACGGCGGTACCAACGAAATCATGAAGGAACTGATTGCGAGGTTCCTGTGACATTGACAGCGTCATATAGGGCAGCGGACCAGGAGCGCCTCCGGCGGGAGTGTTTGGGAAGAGATGACAGGATGGGACACGCCTGCTCCCGAGCTGTTCGCCTAATGGGCGGACGCGCCGTCACCTTTCGCGGCCATCGGCTCTCCAACCTGTACCGCAGCGTCATTTTCTCGCCATCAACCTTAATTCGGGGTGAACGCTCCGTCATCTTTCCACAAATACTCCACGGAGGTGTGGGCGTGTGAACCCCCACTGAAACGACAGCCGGAGAACATATATGAGCATAAAACTATACTGCTTCGGAGAAAGCGGCCATTCTTACAAATCGGCACTGGCGCTAGAGATGGCAGGGATTGAGTGGGCTCCCGTTTTTGTAGATTTTTTCAGTGGCAGCACGCGCGGCGATACCTTTCGCAGCGACGTCAACGAGATGGGAGAATGCCCGGTTCTTGTAGATGGCGATCTAACACTCAGCCAATCCGGGGTCATCCAGCAATACCTGTCGGAGACCTATGGCAAGTTCGGTGGCAAAACACCTGAGGAAAAGCGAGAAATCTTGCGGTGGCAACTTTGGGATAATCACAAACTCTCCTCCAATGCTGGGTTGTGTCGGTTTCTGATGAACTTCATGCCAGCTGGCAATCGCCCTGCCGAGGTAATCGCGTTCCTGCAAGGACGCTTGAAAGCTACCTATGCCATTTTGGACAAACATTTGGATGGGCGTGATTGGATTGTCGGTGGCGGCGTGACCAACGCGGACCTAACCTGCTGTTCTTATCTCTATTACCCTGAGCCCTTCGGATTTGACCGTGCCGAATGGCCCCATATTGATGCTTGGCTTTCGCAGCTGAGCGCACAACCGGGCTGGAAAGCCCCTTACGATCTAATGCCCGGCAACCCGTCGGACCGAGCCTGAGGAGACTGATATGACCGAAGCTTACATCTACGATGCCGTGCGCACCCCGCGCGGCAAGGGCCGCAAGGATGGATCGCTGCACGAAGTGACCGCCGCACGCCTCTCCGCTGTGGCACTGAACGCGCTCAAGGAGCGTAACAATCTGGAAGGTCACGCCGTTGAAGATGTGATCTGGGGCAACGTTACCCAAGTCGGCGAACAGGGTGCCTGCCTGGCGCGAACAGCCGTTCTGGCCTCAGACCTGGATGAATCAATCCCCGGCGTGTCGATCAATCGCTTCTGCGCCTCTGGCTTGGAAGCCGTGAATATGGCCGCCAACCAAGTACGCGGGCGTGCTGGCCACGCCTATATCGCGGGTGGCGTAGAATCCATGAGCCGTGTGCCCATGGGCATGGATGGTGGTGCAATCGCCGTTGATCCGGCAATCGCTATCGATAACTACTTTGTGCCGCAGGGCATTTCCGCGGATATCATCGCTACAGAATACGGTTTCTCGCGCGATGAAGCCGATGCTATGGCCGTTGAATCTCAGCGTCGTGCCAAGGCTGCTTGGGACGACAACCGCTTTGCGGGCAGCATCGTTCCTGTGCGTGACATCAATGGCCTTACGATCCTCAACCATGATGAATACATGCGCCCCGGTACCGACATGCAATCACTGGGTGGTCTGAACCCTGCATTCCAGATGATGGGCGAACAGATGCCCGGCTTTGACAAAATCGCCATGCTGAAATACCCGCATCTGGAGCGGATCCACCACATCCATCACGCGGGCAACTCTTCCGGGATCGTGGATGGCGCTGCTGCCGTTCTGATCGGCGACAAGGAATTCGGCGAAGCTATGGGCCTGAAGCCACGTGCACGCATCAAGGCAACCGCCAAGATTGGCACCGACCCAACCATCATGCTGACCGGCCCCGTTCCTGTTACCGAGAAGATCCTGCACGACAACGGCATGGAAATCGGTGACATCGACCTGTTTGAGGTCAACGAAGCCTTCGCAAGTGTTGTGATGCGGTTCGAACAAGCGTTTGACGTGGATCATGACAAGGTGAATGTCAACGGCGGCTCCATCGCAATGGGGCATCCACTGGGGGCAACCGGCGCAATGATCCTCGGCGCTTTGCTGGACGAGCTGGAGCGCAGCGACCGTGAGACCGGTCTTGCGACGCTGTGTATCGGGTCCGGCATGGGCGCGGCCACCATCATCGAACGCGTGTAACCCAGGCGGCAGGAGAATAAGATATGTCTGATTTCACAATGACAAAAGACGCCGACGGCGTCGCGATCATCACTTGGGACTGCCCTGGCAAAACCATGAACGTTCTCAATGGCCAGGCCATGCTTGACCTAGATGGGCTGGTTGATGACGCCTTGGAGGACGATGCCGTCAAAGGTATCGTCATCACTTCTGGCAAGAAAGATTTTGCCGGAGGCATGGATCTGAACGTGCTGGCCAAAATGAAAGAAGATGCTGGTGACGAACCAGCGCGCGGTCTGTTCGAAGGCATCATGAAAATGCACGAAGGTCTGCGCAAGATTGAACGCGCCGGCATGGATCCTAAGACCAACAAAGGCGGCAAACCTATTGCAGCCGCGTTGCCTGGCACCGCTGTTGGTATCGGTCTCGAACTGCCGCTCTCGACACACCGCATTTTTGCTGCAGACAATGCCAAAGCCAAGATTGGCCTCCCGGAAATCATGGTTGGAATCTTCCCCGGTGCAGGAGGCACCACCCGCCTGGTGCGCAAAATGGGCGCGATGGCCGCTGCCCCCTTCCTGCTAGAAGGTAAGCTGGTCGATCCCAAGAAAGCCAAAGGCGCGGGCATTGTGGATGAGGTTGTCGAGGATCCGCTGGCTGCAGCGCGCGCTTGGGTTTTGGAAGCAAAGGACAGCGACATCATCAAGCCCTGGGATGCCAAAGGGTATAAAATGCCCGGCGGCGCGCCCTACCACCCTGCGGGTTTTATGACATTCTTGGGGGCTGCGGCGATGGTTCACGGCAAGACCTTTGGTGCGTTCCCCGCAGCCAAAGCGCTGCTGAGTGCGGTCTACGAGGGCGCACTGGTACCATTTGATACCGCCCTGAAGATCGAAGCACGCTGGTTCACCAATGTCTTGATGAACCCCTCTTCTGAGGCCATGATCCGTTCCCTCTTCCTCAACAAGGAAGCACTGGAAAAAGGCGCGGTACGCCCCGCCGGTATAGAAGACCAATCCGTCAAGAAGATCGGCGTTCTGGGAGCGGGCATGATGGGCGCTGGGATCGCTTTGGTGTCAGCTCAGGCCGGAATGGAAGTTGTTCTGATCGACCGGGATCAGGAAGCCGCCGACAAGGGCAAGGCCTATTCCGAAAGCTACCTCGATAAAGGGATCAAGCGCGGCAAGGTCACAGCCGACAAAAAAGAGGCGATGCTGTCATGCATCACCGCGACGACAGATCTCGACCACCTAAAGGGGTGTGATCTGATCATTGAAGCGGTTTTCGAAGACCCTGACATCAAAGCCGAGATGACAAAGAAAGTCGAGGCCATCGTCCCCGACGACTGTATCTTCGCCTCCAACACGTCGACGCTGCCGATCACCGATCTGGCAGAGGCCAGCGTGCGCCCTGAACAATTCATCGGCATTCACTTCTTCTCGCCGGTTGAAAAAATGTTCCTGGTAGAGATCATCAAGGGTGAGAAAACAGGTGACCGTGCGGTGGCTAAAGCGCTGGACTACGTCCGTCAGATCCGCAAGACACCGATCGTGGTCAATGATGCCCGGTTCTTCTACTGCAACCGCTGCATCATCCCTTATGTGAATGAGGGCGCGCGTATGATCACTGAAGGCGTCGCCCCAGCGCTGATCGACAATGCAGCCCGCCAGCTGGGTTTCCCTGTCGGTCCGATCCAGCTCACTGATGAGACATCGATTGACCTGGGTGCCAAGATCGCACGCGCCACCAAGGCAGCGATGGGGGATGCTTACCCGGCAAGTGCAGCGGATGATCTGATCTTCTGGATGGAAGAACAGGGCCGTCTGGGCCGCAAATCCAATGCGGGGTTCTTTGACTACGACGATAAAGGAAAGCGTCAGGGCTATTGGGCCGGGATGCAAGAGAAATACCCGCTGGCCGATGAACAGCCTAACCTGATCGAAGTGCAGGAGCGCCTGATGTTTGCGCAAGTTCTGGAGGCAGTGCGCGCGTTGGAAGAAGGTGTTTTGATGGACATCCGGGAAGGCGACGTCGGCGCTATTCTGGCCTGGGGCTTTGCGCCTTGGTCCGGTGGTCCGCTCAGCTGGCTGGACATCATCGGTACGCCTTATGCCGCCGAGCGCTGCGACCAGCTAACAGCGAAATATGGCGAGCGTTTCACCTTCCCGCCGCTACTTCGCGAAATGGCCGAAAAAGGCCAATCTTTCTATGGTCGCTTTAGCCCGGAGGCCGTGAAGGCCGCCTGAGCGGGATAGGTCCTTTCCTGAAAACGAGAAAAGCGGCGCCTTTCCAAAGCGCCGCTTTTCACATGAAGATAACATTGCAAGTAACCTTTTTGAAACGAAAAAACTGATTCAAAACACGGTCACGTCCAAAGCATGCTCTCTATGAGTCTAGTCTTTTTGGGATGGTAGCGATCAGCCTGTCTTACGCTGTCATCGCGTATTCAGCTGCCCCATCACCACCTGGTCCCATCGGCAAATTGGTCGCCCAAACGCCTTCCTCAGTGATCATATCAATGATCAATTCACGAGCGGTGTTTGGCTCTAGCACGCGATACAGATCTGGCCGCGCATGTGTGTCAAAGGACAAGATATCGCGCGGCGATACGCAAAAGCCCAGAAGGCCTGCTTCCAGATAGATCACTTCATCCTGAGCAAACCGCGGTACGATGATTTCAAGTCGCGTGTCAGGCTCTGAACGGCGAATACCGCGATAGCCTTCCAACGCGCAGGCTGGAACAACGCTAAAGGGGTCGCCCTGCTCGTCACAGGCCAGGTCGCTCTCGATAAGGATACCCTGATCAGGCATCACCCAAAGCGGCGCACGATTGTTCAGCGCATCCTGTGGTAGATAGACAGGGCATGTTAGAGGATTGGGTGCACCGCTGCTGAGTAACAGTGTATCACGGTGGATATCGATTATGGGTTGCATTCCATGGTCAAAGGTCAGGACCATATCACCCACGGTCAGCGCCTCAATCGGACGCCAACCTAAATGAGAGGCCACATGGGTGCCCGACAGGATTCCGCCCTGCCCGGCTGCGACCAACGGGTACTCTGTCGCCAGAGCCTCGGCCATCGGAGAGAGCTTGCGTTTCAGCAGCCAATCCAGCATCGGTTTTCCCTTTCACCAAGGCAGCCATACGTTCTGCATGACCCGTAACGTTACCCGTCCGCTAGGCACCTTGACGCGCGCCCAGGGGAGCGATGTTCACAGAATGAGATCAGAGAGAGCCTATTTGACACGTGCTCCGAAAGATCTGTGATTCCATCGCTCGACTACTGGTCTATCGGTGAATCGTTAAAAGAGTATTCAAACTGGACAAGATCCTCGACGCAGGCCTCTGTTACAGCTGAGCGGGCGCCATCCGAATAGGCATCCTGCCAGGCACGCGGGCGATCCGAGAAATTGGCGCGTGGCAACTGTAGTTCAAAACCCAAATGGTCAAAGAGAGGAGCTGCATCCGTCTTAAAATACTCAAGCCGAATATAACAATCACACTGCTCCACACCGTCAGCGTGACGCATATAAGTACGCGACGGATTGGTACGAAACGCTGCCAGAATTATCGGGTGGCAGGCAAAGTCGGAAAATTCCAAAGCCTTGGCCAATGGCACAGATGGGTGATCAAAGGTCTGCATACGCAGCCAGTGATAAAGGCTAAGCACCCTGTCAAACGGATTGCGTACAAGAGTGAAGGCGAATAGTCGACGCAACTGTACCTCTGGCAACAATCCCTCAATATCCGCCAGTGTCGAATGTTTCCAACGCCGCCCACGCGTTTCTACGCCCTGAAGACGCCGTCTGCGCTTGGTTGCCTTCGGCGTATCCCCCAGCATTATGTCATCAGCCATCGCACGCGCCTCAAGCGCCAGCGACAACGCCGTTCCCCCGGTTTTAGGGATATGCACAAAGACATAGGAACGGCCAGGCGACAGGATCATAAGACAAAGCTAAGCGGTTTAATGATCAAAGAAAACCTCTGCCAACAAAACAAAAATGTCTTACTGCTTTCATTGTATGTAACTTTGCGCAATATCTTGGCGTTGAAGCGCATGAATCATCTTGAGAGGGGACAAAATGGGTTGGATGTCAGACGAGGCCGGGCTGGACAAGACCGCTGCCAATTATGTGCCACTGACGCCGCTGTCGCATCTGCGCCGGGCGGCACAGGTGTTTGCCGATGTCCCTGCGGTTGTCTACGGCAACCACCGTAAAAGTTATGCCGCTTACTACGACCGCTGTACGCGGCTCGCCTCTGCCCTTGTCGGCATGGGAGTACAGCCCGGAGACGTCGTAGCGACCTTGATCCCAAACTTGCCAGCGCAAGCCGAGGCGCATTTTGGTGTGCCTGCTTGTGGAGCGGTTTTGAATACCATCAACACACGGCTCGACATCAGCACCGTCGCCTATATTTTTAATCATGGAGAGGCCAAGGTCGTGCTTGTAGACAGCCAGTTCCTGTCTCTCGCTGAACAAGCCAAAGCTGAGTGTGACGGATCGGGACCTTTGATTATTGAGGTGCCCGATGATCAGGCAGGTTACAAAGCGTCGGGACGGCATCCCATCTATGAGGACATTCTGGCCGCAGCAGCCAATGATTTTGACTGGATCATGCCTCAGGATGAGTGGGAGAGTCTCGCGCTCAACTATACTTCGGGGACCACTGGCCGACCAAAGGGGGTCGTCTATCACCACCGTGGTGCCTATCTGATGACAATGGGCACGGTCATTTCCTGGCGGATGGTCATGCAGCCCAAATATCTTGCGATTGTGCCGCTGTTTCACTGCAACGGCTGGAACCACACATGGATGATGCCGGTTCTAGGCGGAACCCTGATCTGCTGTCGCGATGTCACCGCGCCTATGATCTATAACGCCATTGCAAACGAAGGCGTGACACACTTTGGCGGTGCCCCGATTGTGCTCAACATGCTGGTAAATGCGCCAGAGGAGGAGCGTCGTAGCTTCGAGCACACTGTCGAGGTGTTTACTGCAGGCGCTCCCCCCGCCCCGGCGACGCTAGAAAAGATTGAGGCGATTGGCTTTCATGTCACCCAAGTGTACGGCCTGACCGAAACCTATGGCCATGTCACCGAGTGCCTTTGGAAGGGGGACAACTGGGACGGGCTTGATCAGCAAAGCCGTGCAGAGATCAAGGCGCGGCAGGGCGTCGCCTTCCCAATGATGGACCATATCACCGTGATGTCGGACGACATGCAGCAGATTTCGATGAACGGCAAGGCACAGGGCGAAATCGTGATGCGCGGGAATTCCGTGATGAAAGGATACCTGAAGAACCCAGACGCTACCGCGGAAGCGTTTGAAGGAGGGTATTTTCACTCCGGGGACATCGCTGTGCAACACCCGGATGGCTATATCCAGATCGCCGATCGCGCCAAAGATATTATCATTTCGGGCGGCGAAAACATCTCTTCGGTTGAGGTTGAAGGCGTCCTGATGGGTCACCCGGCCGTGAACCTCGCGGCCGTAGTGGCCAAGCCGGATGACAAATGGGGCGAGGTGCCTTGCGCATTTGTCGAACTGAAACCCGATGCTTCAGTGGAGGCGGCAGATTTAATCCGCTTTGCCCGCGAAACACTGGCAGGCTTCAAAGCGCCGAAACAGGTGATATTCCAAGAACTTCCCAAAACCTCGACCGGTAAAATTCAGAAATTTGAGCTACGACAGCAAGCTAAGGCACTCTAATCAGAGATCTTGAGACAATGCAGCGTCGAACGGCAGCAAAGCCAATTGCTGACGTCGTTACCTGCGTGCTATTTGTTCTGTGAATAATCGACGGTGAGGACGCCACATATTCATGACGGCATTGCGGGAATATCAACGACTGGAAGCAGCCGCTCTTTGGCGTGCGGCCCCCGATGTGCAAAGGCGCGATGTCATTGTCTCGGTTGGCGATGCAACTCTGACTATTGCCGATATGAATGACCGACCGCTGGCGCATTGGTCGCTGGCAGCGTTGGAACGGCAAAACCCCGGTAGTTTTCCAGCCCTGTTCCATCCCTATGGCGACCCAGGGGAAACACTGGAAATCGCCGAAGATGAGACCGCAATGCTGGATGCCATCGATAGGCTGCAGTCTGCCATCACGCGCGCACGCGCGCGCCCCGGCCGCCTTCGTGCTGTGACACTGCTGTCCGGGCTGGCTCTCGTCACTGGGCTGGCAGTTTTCTGGCTACCCAATGCGCTGCTTTCACACACTGTCGACGTCGTACCAGATATCAAGCGCAAAGCCCTAGGCCAGGCGCTGCTTGGTAGAATTGAGCGGGTTTCAGGTCAGGCCTGCACCACATTTGAGACGGCACCCATTCTGGAACGACTGGCGGCGCGTCTGGACGTACGTCAACTGGTGATCCTGCGCAGTGGCGTGGCCAGCAGCCTTTATCTGCCAGGCGGTATTGTATTGCTAAACCGCGACTTAGTGGAGGATTATGAGGATCCCGCGGTGGCTGCAGGTGCCGTACTGGTAGAACGCGCCCGTGCCGTCGAGCGAGATCCGCTGACTGAACTTCTGGCCGCTGGCGGGATCCGCGCGACATTCAGGATGTTGACCACAGGGGAGTTGACCCGCGCTACGCTGGATCGCTACGCTGAAACCGTCATCAGCGCGCCACGTCCAACACCAGATGAGGCGACCACCCTTGCCGAGTTCGCCCGCGCAGCCGTTCCGTCCAGTCCCTATGCCTATGCGCAGGACATCACTGGCGAGACGGTGCTTGGCCTGATCGAGGCAGATCCAATGGCCGGGCGTGAGCTACAGCCTGTTCTGAATGACCGCGACTGGGTCCAGTTACAAAGCATCTGCGGCTGACGCGAACACCAGCTACGCTGACTTGCGAGGGCGCCACACTGTTGCCTGCACCGTAAGCAACTCGACAATCGCAAGTCGCACAGCTGCAGCCAACACGGTTGATTACTTGCTGCTCAACCGCGCGCCCGAAAATCCTGCAGAGCGGACCTTGGACAGTGCCGATTGTGCAGCGTCACCAGCCGCGAACGGCCCTGCCAGCACAACCTGCAACAATTGACCATTCCGGCTCACGCGCCCCATACGCACCGGTAATCCCCTTTGACGCAGGCGTTGAGCGACCGCTTCCGCTTTTGTAAGATCTGCAAGTGTTGCCGCCCGCACATAGCGTGACGTAGATTGCCGTCGCACCTGTGTACCATCTGGTTGTGCCGACCGTGTCGAAAGGCGGGTGACAAAAATATCTTCATTCACTTCCGCCGGAGCCACTTCAGCTTGCTGTCTCTGGCCGGTTTCGAGTGTCAGCACAGGTCGATCAGCAGGACGGCGAATACCGTTCTGTGGGACAGTACGCGTCCATATCCCAGTCTCCTGAGGACCACGGTTCGGATTATTGCGATCCTGCCGTGTCACGCGCGCATAGCCTGACGGCACACCACCATTGGCACGTGCGAGGACAGTGCCCAGCGACATCTCAGCCCGGCGCGGGTTGAGCCGATCATCTTCCCAAACCCGGCGATAGCCCTTGGGCACCTGCAAGCCACGACTTAGCTGGCGTTCCTGATAGACATGTTTCGGAACCACCCGGGTATTTGGATCAAGGACAGTCGACAGCCCTACCCCACCATTCTGCGGTCCGCACCTAACGTTACCTGTTTGTTTGATATATTGCTTGCTCAGCGCAGATGCTCCACGGCAGCGATCATAACCCTGGCTTGTGACAACCTCGGTGCTCGGAATAACTGGCGCACGGTAGGCATCGTCCAATACAGGTTGGCGGCGCGGTGTGGTCCGCCCAGTTGCAGCAACGCGAGCAGGCACGACCTGCCGCACTGCGCGGCGTTGAGGTTTCGTAGTGGTCACACTGCGAGGCGGGGCCGTGGCAATCACTGTGGGTGTCGATGTTTCGGTTGCAGCACCGCTCTGTATACCGGTCGCACGCGGCTCTGCAGGCAGGGTGATCAGTTCTGGCGTTGTTGCAGATGCCGATCTTGGCACGCTTGGCGCGGCCGCGACCTGCGTCGGCTCGAAGCCACACAATTGTTTCCGGCTACGGGTGACACGGGGCACCCAAGTGACGTTGCCGTCGATGCCCGCCCGGATGAAAACACATCCACGGCTATCGACATACTGCTTGCCTTCGTAAGAGGACGGCGGGAACTCAGCTGGGGGCTCAGTGGTACGGATCGTCTGCGCTTTGGCCCCGCCAAAGCCAGCCACCGCGATCAAGGCACTTGCAATAATTCTAGTAAGTGTCATCGGAAAGCCCCACAAGATATGGCGGTAGGATGCCCGAAAACCGAATCTTAGTAAAGAAGGCTTTGCCCGAATTTCCGCAAGATCTCAGAGACATCCCGGTGCGAACTTCCAAGCATATTCTACCGGTTCTACGTCACTCGAATGAGTAAAAGGCGCCTGCTCCCAGACGCCCCATTTACCAATCCTGCACGCCGAGACGCTGTTTCATTAGCACCGATCACCCCAACGTCATATTGACGGCAGCTGCCAATCCGAACGCTTACTTTGTACCAAACATCCGGTCACCAGCGTCACCAAGACCCGGCAAGATATACCCCTTCTCGTTCAGCTGACGATCGAGGGACGCGGTCACGATAGGTACATCCGGATGCAATTCCTTCATCCGATCCACCCCTTCGGGAGAGGCCAAAAGACAGAGGAACCGGATATCATTTGCGCCTGCTTCTTTCAGCAAATCAATGGCCGCAGCCGAACTGTTGCCGGTCGCGAGCATCGGATCAACCGCAATCACCAGACGGTCCTTCAACCCTTCGGGCGCCTTGAAGTAATATTGTACTGGCTGGAGAGTTTCCTCATCCCGATAGAGGCCCACGAAGCCGACGCGCGCCGATGGGATCAGCTCCAGCACGCCATCCAGCATACCATTTCCAGCTCGCAAGATGGACACCAGCGCCAGTTTCTTACCTGCAAGAATCGGCGCTTCCATCTCTTCCATCGGCGTATCGATGGTTGTCGTCGTCAGCGGCATTTCGCGGGTGATCTCATAGGCCAGAAGCTGCGTGATCTCACGCAGCAAGCGCCGGAACCCGGCGGTCGACGTGCCCTTGTCCCGCATCAAGGTCAACTTGTGCTGCACCAGCGGGTGATCGACAACGGTCAGATGATCGGACATTCGGCACTCCTTTCAGGGAAATTATAACTCTCTTAGTCTTTGCCCCTCAGGGCAGGCAAGGTGGATCTGCAGCGATCGGATACAAAATCACCCATATACAAACCTGGGCCGTGACCGAGGCTGGATACACCCTCTTCTTTTCTACGGTGGTAATGTTATCCGGACAAAACCGATCTTCCTGGCCCTTGGGCAGGCACGTTCAGATGGTCCGCGACTGTCGCAGCTACATCGACGAAATTAAGACTGCCCAGTTTCCCGATGCCTGCGCCTACCATCAAAACAGGCACCTGTTCGCGGGTATGATCGGTTCCGGGCCAACTTGGATCATTGCCATGATCCGCAGTTAGGATCAGCAGATCATCAGGACGCAACTGCGTGAGCAGTTTTGCCATCTTACCATCGAACCATTCCAGCGCCCTAGCATAGCCCGAAACGTCGCGACAGTGGCCGTAGAGACTGTCAAACTCCACGAAATTAGCAAAGGTCAGACTGCCCTCTTCTGCAGTGGCCACAGCGTTCTCAAGATGCTGCATCAACGTTGCATCATCCCCTTTTTTCAACGTATCAATCCCTTGCATGGAAAAGATATCACCGATCTTGCCTATACCATGCACGCGCTGCCCGGCATCCTGTACCCAATTGGTCAGGATCGGAGCCGGTGGCGCGATGGCATAGTCACGCCGATTGGTGGTCCGCCGAAACCCCGCCTCTGCAGTGCCAACAAATGGCCGTGCAATGACCCGGCCAACTTTCATCGCATGAAGATAGGGCGCCACTTCCTCGCAGAGCGCCAGCAACCGGTCGAGACCAAAGCTGTCTTCATGGGCCGCTATCTGAAAGACGCTATCACCAGAGGTATAGCAGATCGGAAGGCCCGACTGCATATGCGCGGCACCCTGCTCTGCGATGATCGCCGTCCCCGAGGCATGACAGTTTCCCAGAATCCCATCGGTTCCAGCCGCAGCGCAGACATGTGCCACCAAATCCTCTGGAAAAGCAGGCATCTGGTCGGAAAAATAGCACCAGTCCCAAGGAACCGGCAGGCCGGCCAATTCCCAGTGACCTGACGGTGTATCCTTGCCATTGCTGACCTCACGCGCGGCCCCCCAACGCCCCATAAGCGGACCGCCTCCAAGACCAGGGCAGGGTACGGCAGAGGCATGCGCGATTGCAGCCCCAAGACCACAGCCATCAAGCGTTGGCAGTTTCAGCGGGCCCGTGCGGCCGTCCTCAGCGCGTCCCTCCGCACAGGCCTTTGCAATATGGGCTAGGGTATTGGCGCCAAGGTCGGGCAGATCCCCGTTGAAATACCGTCCAGCGTCTGACGCGCCACCGATACCAACCGAGTCCATCACAACGAGAAAGGCACGGGGCATCAGGAGATCCTCTTGTGGATCAAGGGCGGCAATTCTGGCGCTATATCGGAAAGCTCATAGGCCGCGCGCAGGCTCGCCTCCGCTGCATCGGCCGTGGCCTCATCCGCGGCATGGACAACGCCAATCAGATCGCCCTTGTCTAAATTTGCGCCCAAAGGGGCCAGCTTTGCCAGCCCTACCGATGGATCGACGACATCGCTTTCGATCATACGTCCTCCGCCCAACCGAACCACGGCCATGCCCAGCGCCTCGCCATCAATGTCGAGGACATAACCAGACTGTTTAGCAGTGATGTGGCGTATGACCTGCGCGGTTGGCAGAATGTCCTGCCAGTTCTCTACAAAACCGGTCGGGCCACCCATTTCGGCAATCATCCTGGCAAAACGGGTCGCAACGGCACCGCTTTCGATCGATTCACGGATCATCTTGGCGCCGGCTTCGGCATCCGGTGCCAACCCACCGTGGGCCAATAGCACGCCACCCTGCGCCGCCGTCAGCTCAGCCAGCGCGCCAGTCTGGCCTGAAACGCCGGTCAGCACACGCATAACCTCCGCAACTTCCAAGGCGTTGCCCAGCGCGGGCGCAAGCGGTTGGTTCATATCCGTAATCAATGCTGAGGTCCTACAGCCAGCCGCATTGGCTGTATCACAAAGGCTGCGGGCCAGCGCTTCGGCCTCCTCAAGGGTTTTCATAAACGCGCCCGAACCGATTTTGACATCGAGCACCAAAGCATCAGTGCCTGCAGCCAATTTCTTTGACAGGATCGATGCGGTGATCAGATCCAGGCTGTCGACCGTCGCCGTCACATCGCGGATTGCATAAAGCCGTTTATCCGCCGGTGCGATCTGCGCCGTAGCCCCGACAATGGCACAGCTCACGCTTTGCATCATCGCGACCAGCTTCTGTTCAGAGATCTGTGTGCTGACGCCCGGAATCGCTTCCATCTTATCTAGCGTGCCGCCCGTGTGGCCCAGTCCTCGCCCCGAGATCATTGGAACATAGGCACCGCATTCTGCCAAAGCAGGCGCCAGCAAAAGCGACACACAATCGCCCACCCCGCCAGTTGAGTGCTTATCCAGCACCGGGCCACTCAAATCCCAATTCAGCACATCACCGCTGTCGCGCATGGCAAGCGTTAGCGCGCGCCGCGCATCCACACCAAGTCCCTGCAAGCAAATCGCCATGGCAAATGCACCTGCCTGTGCGCCACTAACATCACCGGTAGCCAGCCCTTTGGCAAACCAGCGCAGATCACCGTCGCTTGGCGTTTCACCCCGGCGCAAACTGGCAATGATGGCGCGCGCATCCATGGTTCAGCTCCGCTCCATATGGCCTGCGTCAAAAGCCCCCGGCAGCAAGTCACCGATTGTGGTTTCTCGCTCCACTCCATCGGTCGTAGCCAGCGTAACAGCCACATCCGCCGCACCAAATTCAGCCAATTTCTGGCGGCAACCACCGCAAGGCGGGATCGGAGTAGGACAATCCGCAATCACATACGCGGCCTCCAGCAGCGTATCCCCCGCGGCAACCATCGCAGCGATCGCTCCAGCCTCCGCGCAAGTCCCTTCGGGATAGGCGACATTTTCGACATTACAGCCCACATAGATCTTGCCCGATGCCGCACGGATTGCCGCCCCTACTTTGAAATTGGAGTAAGGCGCGTGCGCATTTTCACGAACAGCGGCGGCAGCATCTCTGAGGCTCATGGCGATTCCTTGATTTTTGATCAACTGGTCAGATTTCAAGACAATAGCGGGTTTTGCAGCGCGAGCGAAAGCCCCCTTCGTCACCGCTTGATCGACAGTATCATATCAAGCAACCAATGCAGTCATCGCCTGCCCTATTCCTCAGACGTCTGTTCAATACAGCTTGGTATTGAAAACACCGGGTAAGGTAACCTCAAGCAATTCCATATCATCGGATGGCACGCTAAGCCGGGTTTTCATACCCGGTGGGATAACAAAAGCATCCCCCTGCTCCAGTTGGTATGGCTCACGCCCTTCGCCTTCTAGCGTCACGGTACCATTCATGACAAAGGTGAAGTGGATATCCGTGTCATGGGCCGCCCACCGCGGTTCACCATCGCCGCGGCGAACAACCTGTACCCCAGCCACAGCTTTAGTGTTTTCTGCAATCGTGGTATCGCGGCAGATATATCCCGGCAGACGGAACGGGATCCACTCCGCATCTTTGGCGATGTTATAGACAAACCGTTGACCCTGCCATTCCCGCTCCCGGTCAATCTTTCCAGTTGGCAGAACCATCTCATGGTCGATCTCGGTCACATGCTCGGCCGGGACACCGATTTCAATCACCTGCACATTGTCGCTCGCCTCTAACACGCGATGACGAATTTCAGGCGGTTGAATGAAGCAGTCCCCTGCAGTGAGGCGCATCTTGTCGCCCTGATCCTCATAAACGACATCCACCCAACCATGGATGCAGAAGATCAGCTGGAAACCGACTTTGTGGAAGTGCACCATGTCCGGGACAGGACCGCCATCCGGGATACGAATATGGCTGGCAATAATAGATCCGCCTAGGCGATCCGGCACCAGATCACGGTAGTGCATCCCGGCACGGCCAATAATCCAGGGGGCCTGATCCTTCAGTCGACGCACGACAAAGCTATGCACCGTCTGCGGCATAACCAGTGGCGGATTGCGTTCTTCGATCTCAATCCGCGTACCATTGGGCGCCATCAGTCTGAGCACCCCATCTGCAAAACCCGCCGGATCATCAGTCAGAATGCGAATGGTGCCTGGGGCTTCCTCTGCACCGCGCTCAATCCGCAAACGCAGACCGTGGCCTGAGAACACACCAATCGCCGGATCATCTGCCGGATAGATCGAATCCAACTTCATCCCCAGCGTCTTGGTATAAAACGGGATGTCGTCCCGCAACTCCTGCGTTGGCAGCCGCAGCTCCGCAATCGTTTCGACCATTCTTCGCTCCCCTATCGTCTTTGACCACACACTGAAACGAAGCGTGCTTGGGTTCAAGGTTTTGCTGATAAGGCTGACACGACCTTGCCGCGAATAGCCTGTTTCCCTGACGTCAAAAGTCGTTTAACACTAAACTATATTCCCTGGAGAGTCCCTGGAGCGCCCGATGACCAAGAACCCGAAGTCCGACACCCAAACTCTGCGCGACGCTGCGCTGCACTATCATGCCTATCCCAATCCGGGTAAGCTGGAAATTCGCGCGACCAAGCCGATGGCCAACGGCCGGGATTTGGCCCGAGCCTATTCACCAGGTGTTGCAGAGGCCTGTCTCGAGATCAAAACTGATCCCGCAGATGCCGCCAAATACACCGCGCGCGGGAATTTGGTCGCGGTCGTCACCAACGGCACCGCGGTTTTGGGGCTCGGCAACATTGGCGCGTTGGCGTCGAAACCGGTTATGGAAGGCAAGGCCGTCCTCTTCAAGAAATTCGCCAGTATTGACTGTTTTGACATCGAGGTGAACGAAAGCGACCCGGAAAAGCTTGCCAACATCGTTTGCTCACTTGAGCCGACATTTGGTGCCATCAATCTTGAGGATATCAAAGCGCCAGACTGCTTCATCGTAGAGAAGATCTGCCGCGAGCGGATGAATATCCCTGTTTTTCATGACGACCAGCACGGGACAGCTATTGTCGTAGGGGCTGCCGCCAAAAATGCGCTCCATGTGGCCGGAAAACAATTTGAAGACATCAAGATTGTCTCGACCGGTGGTGGCGCAGCGGGGATTGCCTGCTTGAACATGCTGGTAAAACTAGGCGTAAAACGTGAGAATATCTGGCTGTGTGACCTGCACGGTTTGGTCTATGAAGGCCGCGCCGAGGACATGAATCCGCATAAGGCAGCCTTTGCCCAAAAGACTGACCTGCGCACCTTGGATCAGGTCATCGGCGATGCAGATATGTTCCTGGGCCTCTCCGGTCCTAATGTGCTGAAGCCCGAAATGGTCGCCAGGATGACCGACCGCCCCATCATCTTTGCGCTCGCCAATCCAAATCCCGAAATACTGCCCGATGCTGCGCGCGAAGTGTCCCCGGACGCGATCATCGCTACCGGGCGCAGCGACTTCCCTAATCAGGTCAACAACGTTCTCTGCTTTCCCTTCATCTTTCGCGGGGCGCTTGATGTCGGTGCGACGGAAATCAACGACGAGATGCAGATTGCCTGTGTCGAGGGGATAGCAGAAATGGCGCGCATGACCACATCCGCAGAGGCAGCAGCTGCTTACCAAGGCGAGCAGCTGACATTTGGAGCGGACTACCTTATTCCCAAACCCTTTGACCCACGCTTGGTGGGGGTTGTCTCCTCCGCCGTGGCGAAGGCTGCCATGGATAGCGGCGTGGCCCAGCGCCCTATTGAGGATTTGGTCGCCTATAGGGCAAAGCTAAACCAAACAGTCTTCAAGTCTGCCTTGCTGATGAAGCCCGTCTTTGAGGCTGCCAAAGCTTCGTCCCGCCGCATTGTTTTCACGGAAGGTGAGGATGAGCGTGTGCTGCGGACCGCGCAGGGCATACTCGAGGAAACCACCGAGACGCCTATCCTGATCGGACGCCCCGAGGTTATCGAGACCCGCTGCGAGCGGCTGGGACTTCGCATTCGACCCGGTACTGACTTCCAGATTGTGAACCCGGAGAACGATCCGCGATACTACGATTACTGGACCAGCTATCATCGCTTGATGCAGCGCGAGGGCGTCACGCCGGATTTGGCAAAGGCCATCATGCGGACCAACACAACCGCCATCGGTGCGATTATGGTTCAACGAGGTGATGCGGACAGTATGATCTGCGGTACCTTTGGCGAATATCGCTGGCACATGGACTATGTGAACCAGGTGCTGGGCGGCGACACCTATGAACCGCACGGCGCTCTGTCTCTGGTAATTCTTGAGGACGGGCCCCTGTTCATCGGCGATACCCACGTGAGGATTGAGCCCACCCCCGAACAGATCGCTCAGACCGTCCTGGGGGCAGCGCGCCACGTCCGCCGCTTTGGTCTTGAGCCGAAAATCGCGCTCTGCTCACAATCGCAATTTGGCAATACAAGCTGCGATTCCGGCACACGGTTGCGGGCCGCTATGCAGATTCTGGACGAGACACCGCGCGATTTCATCTATGAGGGCGAGATGAACATCGACACCGCGCTGGATCCTGAGCTGCGCGCACGGATCTTCCCAAATTCTCGGTTAGAGGGGGAAGCCAACGTATTGATCTTCGCCCATGCAGATGCCGCCAGCGGCGTCCGTAACATTCTGAAGATGCGTGCAGGCGGGCTAGAAGTCGGCCCAATCCTGATGGGTATGGGCAATCGGGCTCATATCGTCTCCCCCTCAATCACCGCACGTGGGTTGCTGAATATGGCCGCTATTGCAGGGACGCCGGTCGCCCACTACAGTTGACGCTTCACCTGCCCGTCGTGCCATCTTTTGCACGAAGACAAAACAACACAGGTGCTCCACTTAGAATCAGCGCGCCTGTCCGTCTTTCGGGATGGGTACGCCTATCGTCAATTCTCACTACGACTTTGCAAACCCAACGGCACATTGCTGTTAACTCGGCGAAACCACTCCATTTGCAAAACTTTGCAACACTGATTTCGCAAAAACTGCAAATTTTTTGCGCTAATCTGACCCTACGTAGCCCAGGGTGCTTGCCCGACGGCGATCCATACGCCTAACTCACTCCCAGGGATGAGTGAGGAGGAACCGCATGTCGTACTCAGAGGTCTATGAGAGCTGGAAATCCAATCCAGAACAGTTCTGGATGGAAGCCGCCAACGGCATCAGCTGGGATAGCGAACCAACCAAAGCCTTGACCGACAATGGAGACGGGCTCTTTGAATGGTTTTCTGATGCACGTGTGAATACCTGCTACAATGCCGTGGATCGTCATGTCGAGGCTGGCCGGGGTGAGCAGACTGCAATCATCTATGACAGTCCGATCACCCACACCAAACGTGAGATCTCCTACCTCGAGCTTCGCAATCGCGTCGCCACTCTGGCCGGGGCTTTACGCGCCAAAGGCGTGGAGAAAGGTGACCGCGTCATTATCTACATGCCGATGATCCCCGAAGCCATCGAGGCCATGCTTGCCTGTACCCGTCTTGGCGCGGTGCATTCGGTTGTCTTCGGTGGTTTCGCGGCCAATGAGCTGGCAGTCCGAATTGACGATGCCACGCCCAAGGCGATCATCGCCGCCTCTTGCGGGTTAGAACCAGGTCGCACCGTGCACTACAAGCCGTTGCTGGACGGTGCCATCGAACTGGCGACCCACAAGCCAGACTTCTGCGTGATTTTCCAGCGCGAACAGGACGTCGCCGAATTGATCGAAGGCCGGGATGTAAACTGGCACGGCTTCCAATATGGTGTAGAACCCGCCGAATGTGTGCCGGTCGAGGGCACGCATCCGGCTTATATCCTCTATACCTCCGGCACCACAGGTCAGCCAAAGGGCGTGATACGCCCCACCGCAGGCCATCTGGTCGCGCTTAACTGGACAATGAAGAACATCTACAATGTCGATCCCGGCGATGTCTTCTGGGCGGCTTCGGACGTCGGGTGGATCGTGGGTCACAGCTATATCTGCTACGCACCCCTGATCCATGGCAATACTACCATCGTGTTTGAGGGCAAGCCCATCGGCACACCGGATGCAGGCACCTTCTGGCGGGTGATCTCCGAACACAACGTCAAGAGCTTCTTTACTGCGCCTACTGCTTTCCGCGCAGTGAAACGCGAGGATCCCAAAGGAGAGTTTGTCCAGGAATACGATCTGTCCTGCCTCAAGCAGGTCTATCTTGCAGGCGAGCGTGCCGATCCAGATACGATTGCATGGGCACAGGATCAACTGAAGGTTCCTATAGTCGATCACTGGTGGCAGACCGAAACCGGCTGGCCCATCGCAGCTAACCCTCTGGGTATCGAAGAGTTGCCAACAAAATTGGGCTCCCCGGCGGTGCCAATGCCCGGCTACACGGTTGATATCCTCGACGAAGGCGGCCATCCCGTCGCGAACGGCAAGCTTGGAGCGATTGCTGTAAAACTACCGCTACCACCGGGCACGTTACCAACCCTTTGGAATGCAGAAGAGCGGTTTAAGAAAAGCTATCTCACCGCCTTCCCCGGCTACTATGAAACTGGTGATGCCGGCATGAAAGACGAGGATGGCTATCTCTATATCATGGCGCGCACCGATGATGTCATCAACGTCGCCGGGCACAGGTTGTCGACCGGCGCAATGGAGGAAGTGCTTTCAAGCCATCCAGATGTCGCCGAATGCGCAGTCATCGGTGTCGGCGATAGCCTCAAAGGTCAGATGCCGCTTGGTTTTCTCTGCCTCAATGCCGGCTGCGATACACCACATAATGAGGTTGTCGCACAGGTCGTCAAACTGGTGCGCGAAAAAATCGGCCCAGTGGCAGCCTTCAAACTGGCTTGTGTGGTGGACCGTTTGCCCAAAACGCGATCCGGCAAGATCCTGCGCGCCACCATGGTGAACATCGCTGATGGCACCGATTGGAAGATGCCCGCAACCATTGATGACCCTGTCATTCTGGATGAAATCACTGTTGCACTGCGGGGCATGGGTTACGCCCAGTAGCAGCGCATACCGTTCCGACATCTGACCCATGCACAAATAAATACCTTTCCGACCAATACCCCGCCCTCGTGGCGGGGTTCTTTTTGCAATATCCGCCCCCTTGCATGTCCCGCATCGCTCTCTAGTCTTCTGGCCGAGGGAGACATACGAATGAAAAGTAGCGATATCTGGCAACTAAGCGCTGTCGAACTGGCCAAAAGCACCAAAATTGGTGACATCACTGCCGAAGCAGCGGTACAGGCTTCGATTGATCGAATGGCGCAGGTAAATCCGGATCTGAACGCCGTCGTCGTGGATCTAAGCGACGATGCAATTGTTCGCGCTCGCGCGCTGGACAAATCGCGTACTGACGGGAAACCCTGCGGTCCGCTGCACGGCCTACCTGTGACAATCAAAATCAACGTTGACCAAGCAGGTCATGCCACGTCCAACGGCGTGAGCGCGCTGGTGGATCTAATTGCTCCGGATGATGCCCCAGTGGTGAAAAATCTGCAGGATGCCGGTGCCATCGTGATCGGCCGTACCAATACGCCCGAGTTTTCTTTTCGCGCTGATACCGACAATCCGCTGCATGGTCGTACACATAACCCATGGGGCAGACATATCTCGCCCGGCGGGTCCTCCGGCGGGGCCGGCGCGGCTGTTATGGCCGGTATCGGAGCATTCGCACATGGCAATGACATCGGCGGATCGCTCCGGTTTCCCGCCGCCGCCAATGGCGCCGTGACCGTGAAACCCGGTCTTGGTCGTGTTCCGGCTTGGAACCCAAGCCAGACTGTAGAACGAGGCATATTGGCCCAGAATATGTCTGTGCAGGGGGTAATAACCCGCTCTGCACGGGATCTCCATCTGGCGATGCCAAGTCTGATCGCTGCTGATCCGCGTGACCCGTTCCATGTGCCTATGCCTTGGAACGGTAAGACACAGGCCACACCGGTCCGCGTCGCCTTCTGCAAGGAGACATATGGCTATGCCCTCCATCCGGAGGTCGACGCCGCACTTGACGATGCACGGGCAGCCCTGATTGATGCGGGTTATCACGTTGAGGAGGTCACCCTACCGGATGTCTTCGACGCAGGCCGCACCGGGTATCGCGCATTGATGGGCGAGGTCTACGCCCTGATGAAAGGCGATGTAGATGCGGCGGGATCACAAACGGTGCGCGATATCTTCGCAGTGTATTTTCAGGAATTTTCACCGTTTTCTGGGGTGGAATTGCTGCAGATGATGGCCAAGCGCACACAATATGCGCGAGACTGGTCATTGTTCATGCAACGTTTCCCGCTCGTGCTGACCCCATTCCTGCCTCAGCCATTTTTTAAACCCGACCGCGACACCGAAGGCGCTGCAGGAGTGCACGAAGTATTGGGTTGCGCTTTCTACTCATATGCCATGAACTTTCTTGGCCTCCCGGCAGCCTCGGTCCCAAGCCGTCTTGCACAATTGCCCACCGGGCCGCAGCCGATCAATGTTCAGATCGCGGCTCCTCGATGGCGCGAAGATTTAGCCGTGGATGCCTGTATCGCTATTGAAGATCGTATCGGCTGCATGTGTAAGCCACTGTGGGAGCAAATGCGCAGCAGAATTTAGCCGCATAGAAATCTGACAGCCTTTTGAAGTTCACAAATTTCCTCGACGTAAAAAACCGGGGCTCGGTATGCGCCGACCCCCGGATGTTCCGATACCACCGGATACTCGTCTACAACAAACACCATACAAGGATTGCGAAACCATCGCCCCGGCGTTTCGCCCCCTCGTGGATCCAAACTCGCACGGCTCATATGAACAGCACAGCTCAAATAGTGGTCGAAATGTTAAATAGGCGGCCGATGGCATCCCGGTAGATCGTTGCGCCACTCATCGGAAACGCTGTGCCCTATGGCTGTCATCGCTGGCACCGGCCGTTTGATAAGTTCGAATATCGCACAAAATTGTGATGTCTTCAATCACAAACATTGATGAGAACATCGAGACCTACATCGCTCAGGTGAACTGTTCGGAGATCAATCGTTCTTCCAAGCCATGGCCAGGGTCAAACAAAATCTTGTGGCGGATCTTGGTCTGAGTGGCAATTTCCACTTGCACGACATTGGCAAAGGAAACGGAATCCGCCGCCGCGATCACTGGGCGCTTTTCAGGCTCCAGCACATCAAACCGCACGGTCGCGTTGCTGGGCAGCAAAGCCCCGCGCCAGCGGCGTGGGCGGAAGGCTGCAATGGCCGTCAGCGCAAGGACGTCCGAGCCAATTGGTAAGATTGGACCATGGGCGGAATAGTTATAGGCCGTGGAGCCGGCAGGAGTGGAGACCAACGCACCGTCACAGACCAGCTCCGCCATTCGCTGTCGTTCATCGACCGAAATCTTCAGCTTGGCCGCTTGCGGACCAGCCCGAAGCAGGGACACCTCGTTGATGGCAAGCGCCCGATGTCTTTGCCCCTCAATATCCAATGCGCCCATGGACAGCGGATTGATGATCTCTTCCTCTGCAGCCATGAGCCGCGCGATCAGATCAACTTCGCTATACTCATTCATCAAGAAACCGATAGTGCCACGGTTCATGCCATAAACCGGAGCCGCCAGATCAATGGTGTCATGCAGTGTATCCAGCATAAAGCCATCACCGCCTAAGGCGACAATCACGTCAGCCTCTTCTTTTGCCGCATTGCCATACCTGGCCACCATCGCGGCATGTGCTGACTGCGCCACCGGAGCCCGGCTGGCCAGAAAGGCGATTCTCGTGGTCATCAAATCTGTTTCCGGTGTTACGCAATTCGTTCCGAAACAATCACAGCTTTCCCAAGATTGCCAGTCTTGCCGCTCTCAGCGGGGATTTCGTCGCATTCCGGGCTTTCAGGGCCTAGGTGTTTCCGATAGGAAATCTCTCAAATGGAATGCCAACTCATGGAGCCAGCAGCATGACCGAGACCACCTCCCGCGACCCCGGATTTTTCACCCAATCCCTCGCCGATCGCGATCCCGAACTGTTCGGTTCAATCTCAGACGAGCTGGGGCGCCAGCGCGACGAGATCGAGCTGATTGCATCAGAAAACATCGTTTCTGCCGCCGTTATGGAAGCGCAGGGCACTGTTTTGACAAATAAATACGCTGAAGGCTATCCAGGCCGTCGCTACTACGGCGGTTGCCAACACGTTGATGTTGCGGAAAATCTGGCCATCGACCGCGCCAAACAGCTGTTCGGTTGCGAATTCGCCAACGTACAACCCAACTCAGGTTCGCAGGCGAACCAAGGTGTGTTTCAGGCACTAATCAAACCCGGCGATACCATTCTGGGTATGGATCTGGCCTCCGGAGGTCACCTGACCCATGGCGCGCGCCCCAACCAGTCTGGCAAATGGTTCAATGCAGTCCATTACGGCGTACGCGAAAACGACTGCCTGATCGACTATGATCAGGTCGAGGCCCTCGCGGTTGAGCACCAGCCCAAATTGATCATCGCAGGTGGTTCCGCCATCCCTCGCGTTATTGATTTCGCCCGATTCCGCGAGATCGCCGACAAGGTTGGCGCTTATCTGCATGTCGACATGGCACACTTCGCCGGTCTTGTTGCCGCGGGAGAGCACCCATCGCCGTTCCCCTATGCGCATGTTGCCACAACAACCACGCATAAGACCCTGCGCGGCCCCCGCGGCGGCATGATCCTGACCAACGACGCGGATATCGCAAAAAAGGTCAACTCGGCGATCTTCCCCGGCATTCAGGGCGGCCCGTTGATGCATGTGATCGCAGCCAAGGCGGTTGCCTTTGGTGAGGCATTGCGCCCCGAGTTCAAAACCTACCAGCAGCAAGTGCGTGCCAACGCCGTTGCCCTGTCTGATCAGCTGATCAAAGGCGGCCTGGACATCGTAACTGGCGGTACAGACACCCACGTCATGCTGGTTGACCTGCGCCCCAAAGGCGTGACCGGCAATGTCGTGGACAAGGCGCTTGGTCGTGCCCACATCACGACGAATAAGAACGGCATCCCCTTCGACCCTGAGAAGCCAACCGTGACCTCAGGTATTCGTCTGGGTACTCCCGCGGGCACCACCCGTGGATTTGGCGAAGTAGAATTCCGCGAAATCGCCGATCTGATCATCGAAGTTGTCGATGGTCTTGCGGCGAATGGCGAAGAGGGCAATGCAGCAGTCGAGGCTACGGTACGCGAAAAAGTATCTACTCTCTGCGCACGGTTCCCGCTGTACCCGAACCACTAAGCCTTTCTGAAAACGTATTAAAGCCGCCGCGGCATCTAGCCCGCGGCGGCTTTTACTTTTGGACAGTTTCCTGCCTTAGCAGGCTTGCCCTTCTAGAATGTTGTTTGCCGGATCATAGCGGTTTGGTCTCGGCCAGCGCTTCTTCCAGCATTTTCTCGTTACGTGCATCTTCGATCCGGCGAATGCGGTCTTCGCTGGAACGAATGTCAAAGCGATACTTCACAACGTTTATCAGGCTAAGCGTCAGCAACATGATACCCATGCCCCAGAACCCTTTGGTGGCAAGTGGCACATCGGTGGAGAGCCAGAGCGAAATACCAAGCATCCCATAGGCTACAGCCACGCCGGCCACGTTAAGGGTAATGATCAGATTGTTATCGTTGCGTGCGGTGGTCATTAGATCTCTCCGAGTTGATCGTCTTGTGTAAAAATCGAATAAGAAGATAGCATCACACCAACTACGGCGGTCGCTATCAATTACCTCAGTCTTTTGTGGCCAAGCGCGCCAGCACATCGGCAGCGGTACTGCGAGTTGGGGCTCCGAACCCAGCATCGGCCAGATCATCAGCGACCGCACCGTGGCTCAGCCCGGTTTCGATGTCCTTGAGGATCTCGCTTTGCTCGAACGGATCTTCAGCAGACATCACGCGCCTGATCAGCGCCTCCGCCTCGCCCAACGTATCCGCCGCGCCACCATTCCGCATGATATCGGTGTGGGCACCTTGTGCCTTGCGGGTCGCCTGAGCAGCGATAGCCCCTTGTTTCAGGTCGATTAGACGGCGATGGCGGGTCTCAACCGACTGGCGCAGCTGCAGAACTCGTTGTTCCAGCATATCGACAGTCCGCCGTCGCATCGCCTGCTCATTCTCTAATTCAGCAATAGCTGTGGCTGCGGTCTGCGCAAGATCCTGACGGTCTTCCGCGAGGGCTGCACGTGCCCGCTCAACCAAATCAACGATCCGCGCTGTTACTGTATCCAGCTGCCGTGTCTCCATGCGGGATTTCTGGATCAACCCAGCCAACGCTTGTTTCGCATGGGTTAGATCTAACTCGCTGCTGCGGACCTTCTGATCGATCAGTTCAATCGCATAGGTATCCGTTAAGCGGTCTTCGGCGCGGGCATCAATGCCTAAGATCAGGGTCTTAATCGTGGCGAACATGGTTTCCTCCAAAATCTGAACAACGTTCATAAATCTGGTATAGAAAACTTATGAACGCCGTTCAAGTAAAATTATGAACAGTGTTCAAGTTTTTATGTAAGGCGCGATAATACCTCGGAAATCATGTGCTCAATCTGATCGGTCGGAACCCCGGAAATGCGATTTTCCAGCCCGAGCAGCACGATTCCATGCACAGATGAGAAAAGCGCCCGCACCATCAGCATCAGATCCTGCGGCGCTTTTTCGGGAAAAAGCTCTGCAACAGGCGTAGCAATATTGGCAAACAGATCTTCTAACGCCTCACGATACCATTCAGGAATCTCGGTCTCCTGCGCCCTGACATCGAACAACGCCCGCCAAAGTCTTGTATTGTCGGCTGCAAACCCGAGATAGGCGTTGCTCATCAGGATCAATCGATCCGTCGGCGCAGCGGTTTCCGCACCGACGAGCGACTGCCGAACCGCCTGCCCTAACGCCTGGAATGTACGCCCATTAACAGACATCACTATGGCATTCAAATCTTCGAAGGCATTATAGATTGCACCAACGGCGCAGCCTGCATCTGTAGCCAGATCTCGTGCCCGCAATGCCGCCGCCCCATCCGTACGAATACGGATCTCGGCGGCTGCTACCAATTTCTCACGCAAATCTTGTTTACGGATCTCAGCCTTACTCGCCATCTGCACCCCCACCTTGAACCACGTTCAAGATACCGGCTCAGGCGGCAAAGTGAAAGAGAGATTACACGAAACCGCGCCAGCGCAATACCACTATCAATAGCACAGCAACGATGATCAGTGAAAACGCCATTGACCCAAAAACATCAAGCACTCGCCCGCGACGCCTATCAGCCAGATCAATCGCTTTTAGATGCTTGATCACCTCGCGCGCAGCGCGTTGCAAGGGACCTTGATCCAACGTCAAGCATAGCTTCGGATGAGCCAAAAGGGGCTGCGCATCCGCCAAGAGCATGCCTTGCCGGTAAATCCGCCGAGGCAAACGCCGTCGAGCCCGTTTCAAGGCGGCGGCAAGATCGCCCCCAGCATGTTCGCGGTCTTTTAGCAGATCCTGAACCTGTTCGATATCGCTGAGGAGTGTATCTGCCATGAGATGTCCAACGTCTAAGAAACTGCGGGCACATTAGCCGCGCTTGGCGGTACTCTCAATGGGTGGAGCTCGCCACTTAAACCTACAGGGCAATCCTCCGCGCAAAGGGGGCTGGCGACCCTGCAGCCGGGGCGTTATCACAGTGGCATGCTGAACACGATCCGCCATGGCGCCCCGACAGATAAGCCTACATTGATGATTGCGCATGGGCTCTATGGCTCTGCCCGCAACTGGGGAGCCATCGCCAAGCGGCTCTGCGATGATCGAGACGTCATCGCCATCGATATGCGCAACCACGGCAATAGCCCCTGGACCGACAGCCATAGCTACCTCGACCTGGCCAATGATCTGGCAGAGGTGATTGAAAACCACGGAGGGCCAGTCGATATGATTGGCCATTCGATGGGCGGCAAGGCCGCGATGACTCTGGCCCTTAATCATCCACAAGCAGTACGCCGCCTGCTGGTTGCTGATATCGCTCCGGTCGCCTACCAGCACAGCCAAATCCAGTTCATCCACGCTATGCGCAAGGTCGAGCTGAGCAAAGTCGAGCGCCGCTCAGACGCCGAGGGCCTACTGTCAGAGTTGGGTGTCGAGAAAGCCCTACGGAGCTTTTTTACGCAATCCCTCGACTTACCCAACAAACGCTGGCGCCTCAACTTGGATACGCTGGAACGAGATATGCCCAAGATTATGGGCTTCCCCGAAACGGATGCCCAGTGGGATGGCACGACCCTGTTTCTCTCCGGCGCCGCGTCCAACTATGTCCTGCCTGAACATCGCCCACTGATAAAAGCCCGGTTTAGTCAGTCACATTTTGCCAAGCTGCCAGATTGTGGTCATTGGCTCCATGCTGAGAACCCCCGCGCTTTTGTAGCAACAGCCCGCAGCTTCTTTGACGCCTGAACACTCTCGCACATGCTCGTTTAATAGCAGATCAGCCTTGGTAGAGCCTTCGGACGAGCAGATAGGACACTGAAAACCTAGTAAAAAGCCCACAACTGCTGCTATCGAAATTGCCTGAAAGATGCGTAATCCCCAACCAGAACCGTGACTACTGCAGCACCTGCAAGGCTCCTTCCGATCAAGGAACAAAGGTTGGATGCAAGGTGGATCATTGTAGTTACGCCTGTCATAGGTCCGCCAACATCATCTCTTGTCGCCTCTTTTGACCACGGCACAACAGTACCGGCCTTTGATCCAGATCAGGCTTGGGCCAATTAGGTAGATGGTCACAGCCCCTGCGTTCGCTTTATTAGCACTGCCCTCAGACTGTGCATTAGCCCATAAACAAAACTGCCGCACGTGCCTTAGCGGCACGGCGGCAAACTTTAAGGATGCGTTGCCGACGAACGCGGCCAGGGTTACACTTGGTCGGTATGTTGGCGATGGCAGGCAAGCCGAACTTCTGACGAAGCCTCAGCCAGACCTTTCCATCGTGACGCCAACAATCTTAGCCGGAAGCACGCATACCGAAATTTTGCGCGCCAGCACCATTGTTGGAGTAGGAAACGACGTTCTGGTTGCCGGACGCCGTTTTGAAGATCGAGATCTGGCGGGTCAATTCGTTGGCGTCATTCGACAACGTCTGGCTGGCAGCAGTCGCCTCTTCCACCATGGCGGCATTGTGCTGGGTCACTTGATCCAGCTGACTAACGCCCGTGTTGATCTCAACAAGGGTCACGGATTGCTCGGCGGCACCAGTCGCGATCTGACTGACGTGACCGGAAATATTGCTGACACTGCCAATGATCTTCTGCAGCTCTTCGCCCGCCCGACTTACTAGTTCCACGCCGTTACCAACGTATTGTGAGCTTTCGGTGATAAGCTGCTTGATCTCACCTGCTGCATCGGAGGAACGCTGAGCAAGAGCACGAACCTCAGAAGCCACAACTGCAAAGCCACGCCCTGCCTCACCAGCGCGGGCAGCTTCAACCCCCGCGTTAAGCGCCAGCAGATTGGTCTGGAATGCAATGTCATCAATGACTGAGATAATCTGAGAGATTTTGCCCGAAGACTCCTCAATCTGCGACATCGCCGTCACGGCATTATTAACGACTTCGCCACTTTCCTCGGCGGTCGTGCGGGCATTGCTGACAATATCTTCAACCTCGCGGGCGCCATCTGCCGCAGATCTCACTGTCGACGTCAACTCTTCGATTGCAGCGGCTGTTTCTTCCAGCGTTGCGGCCTGCGTTTCCGTACGATGCGACAACTCGTCAGAGGATTGGCTGATCTCCGCTGCAGTGCCTCCTACCGCCTCCGCCACTGACTTCACTGTTTCAACAGCTGTGTTCAGTGTATTTTGTGCTTTGTTGAATGCGGCGCAGAGCACTTTCATATCAGCCAGGTCGGAAGGCTGAACCCGATAACTCAGATCTCCTTGGCTTAGCGCCTCAAGGCCATTTGAGATATCTTCAACACTGTTTTGGCGCGCGGTGATGTCTGTTGCTAGCTTGATCACGCGTACAGTCTTGCCTTCTCCATCAAGCACCGGCGCATAGGTTGCTTGAATCCAAATCGTTTCACCGGCCTTAGAAATGCGGGGAAATTGATCTGTGAAAAACTTCCCTGAGGCAAGTTCTTTCCAAAAAACCTTATATTCTTCGCTACGCGCATACTCGGGATCCACAAACATGGAGTGATGATTGCCTACGATCTCATCAAGATCATATCCGACAGCTCCCAGAAAATTGGCATTCGCCTCCAGGATTGTTCCATTCGGTTCGAATTGGATCATGGCTTGGGTTCGATCGATCATATCAAGGATCGATTGCCCTTTCGTCGACTCATCTTGCTGCTTTTTCGCACTACGTTTGAAGAACATCGTTAACCTCGGCCATACATTGAAAATCCACACATAAATCAATATCGAAAGTTTCTTGAACAATTATTAACTCTGGAAATAGCCGCGGGCCCAGAAGATTCAACCGTGAAATTTTAGGCTTCTAAATAAAAAATATATATAAATCAAATACTTAATATTGCTCAAAAGTATCTAAAATCACGCTTATTCACTATAGTCCAGTTCCAGTCATATTTTTTACACTGCAACCATAAGATTATCCCAGATACAACAAATAATCCTTAAGTGTTATGCGCTTTACTCCTCGTGATCGAAACCCTCGTAGGAGCTCTACAATTGGACAACCCAATACGGGCGTCAGTTGGTACAAATCGCCCGTAGTATGCAATGACGTACATCATTAATAGTGATTTAACAGCTTTGCGACAGGTATGTCCGTTGAGCCTTCGCTACCGAAAAGGCAAGGATATCACCTTCATAGGTTTTCATCCCTTGATTGGAATCAGAGTGCTTTGGTGACTTTGTTGCGCAAATCGCGGTTTGAACAAGTTCCCCACTATTCCGGACGGCCTTACCCTGCTGGATCTGTGACAAGTATGCCAAAACCCGTATAGCGGGTTGAGCACGGCGACACGGACCTGAATCTCAGTGACCTGCTTGTCGAAGCCTCCGGCCATGATGCGAGGGTTGGCGTCTACTAGATCGCGCATTCCAAGACCAAAAGATCTATCATGATATTAGGAACGCTTTCGATAAGCCGCAGCTTTGGCGCGATTGCCGCAAACCTCCATGCTGCACCAGCGCCGTTTGTGGTTCTTGCTTATGTCGTGGAAAAATAGCGTACAGCCGGACCCTTCGCACCGTCGCACATGCTTCAGATCAGCTTGTGCGACGAACTCGGCGCAAGCTGTAGTGATGCGTGGCAATAGATCATCGGCGCATTGAATTTCATGTATGATTTTAAGCTCAAACCCTTTGTCATTGGATCCGCTGGGGAAAAGACGCAGCAATTGCTTTCCCTGACCCATTAAGCGATTTAGCTTTATGATCATTTGATGATCGGCGGGAACCTGTTTGTCCTCAATGATATCGCTGACAAAGCTGCGAAAATCCTCCCGGAACGCCCGAATGTCCTCAGCCGCCAAATCAAGTGCAGTGCGGTGTTTGGGCTGTCTCAGTACGGACTGTTCGTCCACTGTGATAAGGCCTGCCTCGACCAGCCAATCCAGAACGTCCGCGCCCGATGCGAGCCACTCAAACTCAACTGATCTTGGTGCTGCTAAGGAATTGATAAAATCCAGCGCCGTGCTGTCCCCAATGAAGAATGGAGCCGGGCGCGCATCTATCATTGTGATTGAAACTCCTCTCAAACTCCCCGCCATGGACGGTCTTTTAACATAACCCCCTAAGTATAGTTTTGAAAGTTAATTTTCCACAATCGACGTACAAATAAACGTGACTTGTCAACGGCTCGGTCTTGCCACCAAAAGTAACTGTCTAAAATAATTTTTAACAGTTACATGAGGCATCCGAAATGAAGAACCTTCTTCCCATCGCAAGCGCGGTGCTATGCGTCTCGTCTGGTTTGCCGGGCTGGGCCGCTAGCGAAACCCATAGCCAAGTCACCTACAACACTGTCGACGTCGGGGATGTGTCCCTGTTCTATCGTGAGGCTGGACCAAAATCGGCACCTACGATTTTGCTTCTGCATGGCTTCCCGTCCTCATCACATATGTTCCGGGACCTGATCCCTGAACTGGCCGAAACCTATCATGTTGTCGCCCCTGACTACCCGGGCTTTGGTCAGTCTTCGGCACCGGACGCAAAAGACTACGACTACGATTTCGCGACGTTATCAACGACCATCGCAGCGTTTACGGATGCACTCGAGATCGCGAACTACACGCTGTTCATGCAAGACTTCGGGGGGCCCGTTGGCTTTCGTTTGGCACAAGCCAATCCAGAAAAAGTTGACGGTATCATCATCCAAAACGCGACCATTCATGCACACGGATGGAACCCGGATATCGTCAGCCAATTTGCGCCTTTCTGGGAAAACAGAACCTCTGAAACGGAGGCCCCCTTGCGCAGTTTCTTCGCGCCGGAAACGACCAAATGGCAATACAGCCAAGGTGCCACCCTAAAGAGCCGCATCAGCCCAGACGCGTGGATCAACGACCAAGCAGGGCTGGACCGTCCAGGCAACCACGAAATCCAGCTGGAATACCTTTGGACCTATCAAGACAACGTCGCCCAATACCCTGCATGGCAGGCGTATCTCGCTGACCATCAGCCAGACACGCTTATTGTTTGGGGGCGCAACGACCCATTCTTCCTGATCGAAGGCGTCGAAGCCATCCAAGAGCTTGTGCCAGATGCTGACGTTCATGTGTTCGATGCAGGTCATTTCGCATTGGAAACCCACTCAAGCGAAATCAGCGAAGCCGTCCATGGCTTCATGTCACGCTGACCGCGCCCATTCCATCAATCCAAAACAAGAGACCAAAAACATGACCAAAGTTCTTCACATCGTCGCATCCCCAAGAGGAGATGCATCCCAATCTACAAAATTGGCCGAAGCCTACCTGAACGCCGCAACCGAAGCCGACCCATCCTTGTCTGTAGACACATTGGAGCTGTGGAAAGAAGACCTGCCCGAGTTCGATGGTGACAAAGCGGCGGCAAAGATGACCTTCTTCGGTGTTGGTGACATGGGTGCGACCCAACAAACGGCTTGGGACCAGGTTGTCGAAATCGCCTCGCGGTTCACCGATGCTGATGTCTATGTGATTTCTGTGCCTATGTGGAACGGCGGCATACCGTACAAGCTCAAGCAGTACATCGACATAATCACGCAGCCGGGGTTGCTGTTCGGCTTTGATCCAGAGGCGGGTTATTCTGGATTGCTGGAAGGCAAAAAAGCGGTGGTGTTTTATACCTCCGGCGTATGGGCCCCCGGGGCCGACAAAAGGTACGGCAGCGATTTCCACTCAGAATATCTCGGGTGGTGGCTTGATTTTGTAGGTGTCAAAGACATCAGGAAACTGCGCTTTCAGCCCTCACTTTTGACCGCCGATCCAGAAGGCGATCAAAAGGCCGCCGTAAAGAACGCGATCGATCTGGCACGCGATATCGCCTGATCCGCGCCCTTCCCCGAACCAATCAATCAGTCGCCGTTCGCGCGGTGGCTGATCTTCACACGGCTGATAGGAATAACATCATGCGCAACTTAAAAAAGACATACTAGGGATGGGCGTTGATCACTGGCGCATCCTCAGGGATCGGCAAAGAAATGGCGCGCGCGCTTGCCGCCCAAAAGTTCGATCTCATCCTTGTCGCAAGAAACGAAAACGCCCTTGAGAAGCTGTCGCGCGAGGTGATGTCGCAACATGCGGTCCAGACCAGAGTTATCGCGCTTGATCTCGTGCAAGACGACGCGCCGAAAACCCTTCACGCGCAGGTCAGTGACATCGACGTCGGGCTTCTCGTCGCCAGTGCCGGTATCGACGAAATGGGACCGTTCCTTGAAAAGGACTACGCTGATTTGCGTCGCATGATACGTCTGAATGTGGACGCCCCTACCGAACTTGCCCATTTGTTTGGAAGCAATATGGCGGCGCAGCGCAGACGTGGAAAAAAACGGACCGGCATGATCTTGGTGTCCAGCCTGTTTGCCTATCAGGGCATTCCGAACTTTGCAGTCTACGCCGCCACAAAGGCCTATGTGCTGACACTTGGCGAGGCCTTGACGGCAGAGATGAAAAAAAACGGCGTTGACGTGCTGACATTGTCACCCGGCCTCACCGCAACGCCGTTTGCTGAGGGCCTTGAGATGAACGCTGCCCTTCTTCCCATGATCCCGCAAAGCCCTCGGCGCGTGGCACGCGTCGGTCTGCGCAATTTGGGGCGCAAGATGAGCGTCGTATCCGGACTGTTGAACAAATTCTACGCGTGGGAAAACCGCCTCATTCCTCGATCCTGGCCGGTCCATTTGTTCAGCTTTCTCATTGGGAACGCGATGAAGTCATACCAACGGAGCGAAGAGAAAGCGAAAGCCAACAAGGCACGCGCATAGAAGAAAAGAATAACGCCCGCATCAATCTTGATCGGAGCGATTGCGGTGGGCGTTATTGAATTGCTCGGATTATTTATCAGATGTCTCAAGCAGACATTCAGCGTTTGATAACAAAGGTCTCTTTTGTCCCGCGCCCTGAGAATTCGACGCCTTTTGTTCGCTGCGATCTGCATGAATGGCTGGTTTTTCTGCCGCGAGGTAGCACAGACCTTTTCGCTCTTGCCACATTTTCCAAACTGTGAGCGCGCGCAGCCAGAAAATCCAAGGGACAAGTAGGGCTCATAGCCGACATCTGGCTGTTTCACTCATGCATGCCAACAGGCAAGATGCTACTTAACGATGGGGAGCCATGAATGTCGGCGGGGCCGACGAAGCACTATTTCGCTGCGGCTGCGCCACGATCTACCTGCCGTACGATTTGCGTCGAATGATGCGCCAAAGTTCCTATCGCGGCGTAGATCATCGTCGTGTTTCAGGGGCTCAATTCGGGTCGGAAATTTACTGGCCTGAGACGTAGCAATGGCAAAATTGGCGGCCTTGGGAGAGAAAGCGGCGGAAAGCGAGATGCATTTTCAGGCATTCACCGTCTAAATGTCTTCATCTTCCAAAATCTAGGCAATTGTCAGACTATGCCTTGCACTCCAACGGACTAACTGTCTCATGAAAAAAACCGGTCTCGATGCAACAGATATCCGCATACTGAGTGCTGTTCAGCAGTATGGACAACTGAGCAAAACCAAATTGGCCGAGCTGGTGAACCTGTCGCCAACGCCCTGTTGGGCGCGGCTCGATCGTCTAAAGGCTGCAGGCTACATTCGTGGGCATCACGCAACGCTCGCTTTAGAGCGCATTGTCAATTTCACCCAAGTCGTCGTGACGGTCTCGCTCACCCACCATCGCAAGGCCGACTTCGATCGCTTCGAAGCTTATATCCATGGCTTGGATGAGGTGACAGACTGCGTCGCTACAGGTGGCGGGATGGACTATGTCATGAAGACTGCAACACCAAGTCTGATTGCGTTTCAGGCGCTGATGGAAGAGATGCTGACAGCCGACCTGCAAATCGACCGCTACATGACCTACATCGCAACCCGGCAGGTCAAGACGAGCCGGCCAAATCTGGCAAAACTTGTCGCAAACAGGCCCTGAAAACAGGCGCAGTCTGAACAGTCTGAAAACCGCCTGTTTATTAGGCTGTTCAGCCTGTGAACGCGCTTTTTTAGGCCCAGTATCTCCAAGTTTTTCGATCTATATCACCAGCAGGTTTCACCACTTCACGGGTCTGTCAGACCACCTGCTACGAGGGCGAAAAGATGACACAATCAGACGGCTTTGGCTTCGGCACACAAATTCGCAAATCTCCGTATTTTGACGCGACAGTTCGCTGGGGCGCCAAGGGATTTTCCGTATACAACCACATGTATATTCCCCGTGATTTCGGCGATCCGGAGCAGAACTTCTGGAACCTCGTGAACGAGGCGATCCTGTGTGATGTGGCGGTCGAGCGCCAGGTCGAGATTACCGGACCGGACGCTGCGAAATTCGTCCAGATGCTGACTCCGCGTGACCTGTCGAAGATGGCTGTGGGCCAATGCAAATATATCCTGATTACCAACGCAGAGGGCGGTATCCTGAACGATCCGATCCTTCTGCGCCTTGCGGAAAACCACTTCTGGATTTCACTGGCTGACAGCGACATCCTGCTTTGGGCGCAGGGCGTCGCCGTGCATTCGGGTTTGGACGTGTCGATCTGCGAGCCTGATGTTTCTCCGCTTCAGCTTCAGGGGCCGAACTCGGGGCTCATCATGCAAGAGCTTTTTGGCGAAGACATCATGGACCTGAAATACTACTGGCTGCGTGAGGTGGATCTGGATGGCATCCCGCTGATCGTATCGCGCACAGGCTGGTCGAGTGAGTTGGGCTACGAGCTTTACTTGCGTGATGGGTCACATGGCGATCAGCTTTGGGAACGGATCATGGCCGTCGGAATGCAGCACAACCTCAAGCCGGGGCACACATCGTCGATCCGCCGCATCGAAGGCGCCATGCTCTCTTACCATGCCGATGCCGACATCCACACCAATCCTTACGAGCTTGGTTTCGACCGCCTTGTGAACCTCGACATTGAAGCTAATTTCATCGGCAAGGCCGCACTACGCCGCATCAAGGAAGAAGGCCCGAAGCGCAAGCAAATCGGCCTTGTGCTCGACTGCGCCCCCCTCACCGGGCCGAACACAACGTTCTGGCAAATCAACTTTGGCGGCGAGGCGATCGGCAAGGTAACATCGGCGGTCTACTCGCCGCGCCTTGAAAAGAACATCGCGCTGGCGATGGTCGACGCCGAGTGCGCCAACATCGGTGCAGAGGTCGAGGTTGTCACCATGTCGGGACCGACACGCGCAATGATCGTGGAGCGGCCTTTCTACGACGCCAAGAAGAAGATCGCAGCGGCCTGAGCCCGCTATATCGACCCGACGCGCGCTTGCTTCAAAGCGCGCGTCCTACGTCTTCTCACCTAACAAGAGACCAACGAAATGTCCGATCTTGCTATCGAGCTGCATTGGCAGCGCGCCACGCCCGTTTTGCAAACCGGCAAATACTCCAACGCGCACACCGTTCAATTTAACAGCGGCTTTGATGTTCAGGTCGATTCCGCGCCCGACTGGGGCGGAGATCCGGCCAACACCAACCCCGAGCAAGCGCTGGCAGCCGCGCTCTCCAGCTGCCATATGATGACCTTCCTGGCTCTGGCGGCAAAGGCGGGCTGGCCCGTGGCGAGCTATCACGATTATGCCGAAGCCCATCTGGGCAAGAACCCGAAAGGGCAGATGTCAGTCACTCGAATCGACCTGCACCCGGTGGTGCGCTTTGACACCGGCTTTGCCGTGGATGAGGCGCAGTTGGCCCAGATGCAGGACCGCGCGCACCGCTATTGTTTTATCGCCAACACGCTGGCTGACAGCGTCGAGATCAACATCCGCTAATGGAGCGCCCTATGACTGCGACTGACATTCTCCTCTCTGATTTGGGTGACGATGGCGTCCTGCGTCTCACGCTCAATGATGTGGCCCGCCGCAATGCGCTTTCCGAAGCGATGCTTGGCGCCTTAGGCACATCCATTGCGGAGGCCGGGCAAAACCCGGCGGTGCGCGTCATCATCCTTGCCGCCAATGGCCCCGCCTTCTGTGCAGGTCACGACCTCAAGGAAATGACAGCAGGCCGCACGGGCGCGGATGGCGGCAAAATGTACTTCGCATCAGTCATGTCCATGTGCTCGGGTGTGATGCAGGGCATCGTCAACTGTCCCAAGCCGGTGATCGCCGAAGTAACAGGCGTCGCCACCGCGGCGGGCTGTCAACTCGTGGCGAGCTGTGATCTGGCGGTTGCGGCGGACACGGCCCAGTTCAGCACCCCGGGCGTTCACATCGGCCTTTTCTGTTCGACTCCCATGGTCGCCCTGTCGCGCAATGTCTCGGCCAAATACGCGATGGAAATGCTTCTGACGGGCGACATGACGCCCGCCACACGTGCCGCCGAGATGGGCCTCGTCAATCGCGCTGTACCCGAAGACATGCTTCAAGATGCGACGCTGAACATGGCCCGTAAGATCGCCTCCAAGTCGTCGATGACGCTAGCCACCGGCAAGCGCGCCTTCTATGCACAACGCGAAATGCCGCTGGCGGAGGCCTATGACTATGCGTCCCAAGTGATGGTCGACAACATGCTCGCGCGGGACGCTGAGGAAGGTATCGGCGCCTTCATCGAAAAACGCGCACCCCAGTGGCAGGACGTTTAAAAATGTGTGCAAACCCCTACAACACCGACCTGGACCGCACCCCGGCCAACCACCAGCCGCTGACGCCGCTCACCTTCCTTGAACGCGCCGCCACGGTGTTCCCCGAACATACTGCCATCGTCCATGGCCCCCTGCGGCGCAGCTATGCCAGCTTCTATGCCCGCGCGCGAAAGCTTGCCTCAGCCCTCGCGGACAAAGGCATCGGGCGGGGCGATACAGTCTCGGCCATGCTACCCAACACACCAGCCATGCTCGAATGCCACTATGGCGTGCCCATGTGCGGTGGTGTGCTGCATTCGATAAACACGCGGCTGGACGCGGCGCTCATCGCCTTTCAGCTCGATCATGCGATGTCGAAGATCGTCATCGTTGATGCCGAGTTCCTGCCGCTCATGCAAGAGGCGCTGGTGCTGGCCGAGGTCGACCCTCTAGTGATCTTGGTGGATGACCCTGAATATGACGGCGCGCGCATGGCGTTTGACGGGCCAGACTATGAAGACATCGTCGCAGGCGGCGATCCCGTGTTTGACTGGCTCATGCCCGAAGATGAATGGGACGCGATCTCGATCAACTACACCTCGGGGACGACAGGCGATCCCAAGGGTGTCGTCTCGCACCACCGCGGTGCCTATCTGCTGGCCCAAGGCAATGCGCTGACCACGTCGATGCAAAAGCATGCCGTCTACCTTTGGACCTTGCCAATGTTCCACTGCAATGGCTGGTGTTTTCCTTGGACGCTCTCGGCGATTATCGGCACGCACGTTTGCCTGCGGCATGTGCGGGCTGAGCCGATCTGGAACGCGCTTGCCGGTGAAAAAGTCACCCACCTCTGCGGCGCACCGATCGTCATGTCGCTGCTGATCTCGGCGCCTTCGGACGTCCAGCGTGCGCTCGATCACACTGTGCAGTTTTTTACCGCTGCCGCACCGCCCCCAGAAAAGCTGCTGGCTGATATGAAAACCGCAGGCTTTGACGTAACCCACCTTTACGGGCTCACCGAAACCTACGGCCCTGCCGTGGTGAACGATTGGCATGAAAGCTGGTCATCCTTACCCGGCGAAGAACAAGCGCGGCTGAAATCACGCCAGGGCGTGCGCTATCTGCCCCTTGAGGGGCTCGATGTGCTCGATCCTGAAACCATGGAGCCCGTCCCACGCGACGGCGAGACGATGGGCGAGGTCATGTTCCGCGGCAACGTCGTGATGAAGGGCTATTTTCGTAACCCCTCTGCCACGCGACAGGCCTTTGAGGGCGGCTGGTTCCATTCCGGTGATCTGGGCGTGATCCATCCCGATGGTTATATCCAGCTCAAGGACCGCTCAAAGGACATTATCATTTCGGGCGGCGAGAACATTTCTTCGATCGAGGTCGAAGAGGTGCTTTACAACTACCCCGCAATCGAAATTGCCGCTGTTGTCGCCATGCCGCACGAGAAATGGGGCGAAACCCCCTGCGCGTTCATCGAACTGGCGCCGGGCCAGGAGATCGACACCGAGGCGCTGCGGACATGGTGCCGTGACAGGCTGGCGGCCTACAAGGTTCCCGGTCGGTTTGTCGTGACAACCATTCCCAGAACGTCGACCGGCAAGATTCAAAAGTTTGCGCTGCGTGAGTACGCAAAGGAGCTCGCGGCACAGTCATGAGCCAACGCTCGTGTGCTTCGACAGATATTCATTGATTGCTGTGACATCTCCCTAGGCTAAGACCGTATCATCTCTGAATTCTTGATCCATTGGACCACATTGCAGCCATTCTCGCACTTTGCAGCATTGGGCAAAGTGGGCTCAAAAGCCGACTTGCGGCAGTGCAGAGTGATGATCACCGGCCTAGACTGGTTGCAGTCGCCGTCGTCGGTGACCGCAGGCAGCCCTACTTGTTCCCTGGATTTTCTCGCTGCGCGCGCTCACAGTGTGGAAAATGTGGCAAGAGCGAAAAGGTCTGTGCTACCTCGCGGCAGAAAAACCAGCCATTCCTGCAGATCGCAGCGAACACAAGGCGTCGAATTCTCAGGATGCGGACGGTCAGGACCTTCGCTGCATGTACACCAATGTCAGGTTTGAAATCGGATGAAAAAGCTGGCGCCGCGTTCTCGCAAATCTCAAATCTCAAATCTCAAATCTTGCGGCTTATCAGTGAACTGCAAGGTCCAATTGGTACTATACGTAAGGGCCACTACCCTGATTTTTCTTCCGCTTTGGCGCGTACCCTTTCTTGATCAGCCAAATGGCACAAAGTACTTCCCCGACACCGCAAATCGCGAAAATTGTCAAGACACGATCAATATCGTCGTTCAGCAAGATGCCAGCAATCAACCCACTTAAGAGGACAGCAATCGGATAGAATCCCTGCGCAATTGCGCGACGTGTGCCAAGAACCTGACCGATCTTGCTCTCTGGGTGTTGCTTCAAGCGAGATTGCATGATTGACGACATTGCCCACTGGCCGGATGGCGGCACGCAGGATGAGGCCCGGCGCGTCTTTTTGGCGCCGGACATCGCCGATGCGATGACTTACATCGCAAAGCAGTCATCAAAAGGCATTGCCACTTCGGACGATGAACCCACGTTTGCAAAGTCCATCCAATCCCATGACCAGTCAGAGGATGGGTCATTCGGAGCGGCGGCCCCGTCTTGTTCCGGCGCGGCTTCTGACATCATAAACTGGGCGTTCCACCAATCGGAGTTTCCGTTGCCATTGCCCGTCCCGTTCACGCCGGTGCCAGTGTTTCCGAAGCCGTTGCCTTGGCCATTGATCCCGTCGCCGGTGTTTCCGTTGCCGTTATTGTTGCCGCTTCCGGTGGGCAGATCGTTGATGAAGTCCAAATCCAACCAGTCGCCCCAAACAAACGCGTCCCAATCATAGCCTGCAAAGATGGGAGTGTCGGTGGCATTCTCCGGCGGTTGAGACATGTCTTGAGGTTGCTCTGTATCGTCGGAGTCTGTTGCAGCCTCTGTGTCATCGTCGTCCGCCTGTGTCTCGAGATTTGGCGTTTCGGGGTCCTCGACAGTAGCGATCACTTCGGGCGTGTCGGTTGTGTCATCTTCCTCTATGTCCGCGGGTGCGCTACTCTCTGCCTCAGTTGTCCCAAAGTTTTGGGTAACCATGACAGAGTCCCAATCCCGACCGTCCGTGAAGAATTCACCCTCTTCAATCCCAATACCGATCTCAGTGAACATTGGGTTCAAGATTGCATCCCGGTGGGAAGGGCTGTTCATCAAGTTTTCATGGATCAGTTCGACGTCATCAGAAAGGCCGGGATCACCCACCTTGGAATGCCACCCAATGTTTTCGCCAACAGCGGACGCGCCTTCCAATACATAGCCAGCGTCCTCAACCCGATCTGCCGGCGCAGTTCCGTCAACACCTTGGTGGTTGAATATGTCATTGTCGAGCATCCAGCTGCTGTGATTTTCTGCTGCTAGATTTAAGTTGTTGTTAAAGGTCAACGGGGCGACGCCAACCTCGGCGCGTTCAGCATTCACGAGTTCGAGCATCTGTTGTTCCAAAGCGCTTGCTTGTGACATGGTCGTTTCCTTCTGATAATTGAAAGGGTCAGGCCTGTCCTGATCCCTTATTCTGTTGCCGGATTTGGGCCTGCGGCCGTAGCCAAAGCCCAACCCATCTTTTCGCTTTGGCCGAAGACATCCGGCCAAAGTTCTTTCGTGACCCAACCTGCGCTGATTGGGAATATTATATATTTGTTTCAGGTATCTACCGCATTGGAGGCTTCGCTGATCATGACGTCGCTTCCAATGATTTGGACACTAAGTGCGGCCCACAAGCCGACACAACTCAACCGATGCTCTTGGCAAAAAATAAGCATAAGGCTGCCCAAGTGCCCGAAAGTGACAGCCAGAAACAGCTTAGTATCGAGTTACTCTGGTTGCGTTCTCCCTGGACGCGGGAACCCGCCGGCCAACCAACCCAGAGTTTGAAAATGTTGTTTCCTGCGCAAAGCTACCGCTGACCTCGTCTGGCCGATGCCGTCTGTTGACGAAAACACTCAGATGGCCGCATCCAGCCCAAAGCGGCCGCATACTTGGTGACCCACTTGGCGCCAGCACATGCAAGTTGGGCGGAAACCGGACATTCGCGGCGAATGCGAGCAAGCTATTGGACAGCGGTTAAATCCGCCATTCAGAATCTTGGGGTTTGGCATTTTGCCACGCTGCATCTGAGGTCTAGTCTGAGTTCATTCTGCTGAATGCTGCGCGATGTTCGACGGACGTGATAGGTTGGAAGCGACGGTTGGGCGAAATCAAATTCTCTGTTAGACTTCAAAAGAGTAGATCTTGCAGAATTGTCCGTCGAAGCCTTGGTTGTTGTTCTGAGTGCAAGAAGCAACGGAGGATTGGTCGGCAATGCTAGAAATCACGCAACATAAAATCGGCATGAAAACAATCTAGCGTTCCATTTTTTGCCATCTCAAGCACTTTCCTGCGCTTCAAAACCGGTGCGGCGCGCGGGCCATATATTTTCTCAACGGATTTAAGGGTCAGGCCGGGTATCAAAGAATGCAGCTTTACACGATTGAACGCCGATAGCATTTCCAGGCCTATTGGGCCGGGGTAAAAGCTCTCGCATGGTATGCCGTTGGAGATCAGGGTTGCATGCTGATCCAACAAAACATGAAAATATGTCACATACTTCCGTTTCCTGGCATAAGAAGCCAGACGCGTTTCTTCAGCCAGATGTTTTGCCCGCACATAAAAATGCCCGCCCTTTTGATTATCTGTCATTAAAATGCAATGCTGCGGTGACACGCTGAGCGGTAAATGATTTCTCATCGCTCCCGGTTTGATCCGTACTGGGACCATATTTTTCGGCAATGGCGCAGAACCGTTCCCAAGATCTGAGCTTCCAATCCAACGCACAGGTTTTGGACCATGCTCAAGCGTTGTGACAAGGTCACCGGCGCACAGTGCTTCAACTGCAATCCCCCCCAGTGGCGTCGCAATCATCGTGCCCGATGTGAAACAAGGAATGCCAACGGCATTTAGTTTCGACGCACTGTCAACCTGCGACGGCAGAACCCCCTTTAACGTCAGGGTTTCACCGTTGGGAAAGGTCAGGATCGCGTCGCCCGTGCCGTCGCCATTGGTGTCGGTTACCACGACATCCCAAGCATCTATTGGATTGCCGCCACCGTCGATCAGGGTCGAGACATCAATCTGGTCAATCGTGGTGCCATCGCCAAAATCGGTCATGTCGAAGTTTGTGACAACATCCGACCCGGACAGGTTTGTCGTGACGAGCGTATCGCGATCGCTGTCGCTGCCAAGGTCAATGCTGTCGTTACCAACGCCACCATCGACAATGTCGGCGCCGTCCTGAGCATAAATTAGATCATCGCCGCTTTGCCCAGTTATGGTGTCATCACCCGCTCCGGCATGGATGACATCATCGTTGTCGCCTGCAAGGTTGTCGAGCGCATCGACCATGTCGCCATCGGGGTCGCCGACATAACTGCCATCAATCAGTTCTCCACCTGACGTGCCTTCAACGATGTCGTCGCTATAGGGAATACCCATGGCATTCAGAGCAGCGGGATCAGACATAGTTGCTGGCGATATGCCAAAGAAAGTCAGGCTTTCACCATTTGGAAAGGTCAGAACCGCGTTGCCCGAGCCGTTATCAGTGACTGTCACATCATTGACGGTGACCGGATAGCCATTGGCGTCATGCAGATTGGACGTATCCAACTGGTCAATGCTGGTAAAGCCACCGCCGCCAACGGGCACGGGGCCTTCGAAAAGAAAGACGTTATCATTGCCGAACCCGTCATCCAGGACCAGAACGTCGACATCGCCGTCCGAACTGAATTCCAAATCATCGTTACCCGCACCGGCAACCAGCGTATCGGCACCCTGATATCCTGCTATATAGTCATTGCCCGCGCCTGCGTCGACATAGTCATCGCCCGCGTTGCCCACAACCTGGTCATCGTCTGCGCCGCCGATGACGGTGTCATTGCCATCGCCACCTTCGAGATTGGCACTGTAGTCGCCGCCGACAATACTGTCATTGCCATCGCCACCGCGCAGGTCGTCATAGCCAGAGCCGCCCAACAGCGTATCATCGCCGCCGCCGCCAAGCACATACATGCCGCCCGTGTCGGCCGTCCCGTCATAAAGATCGTCGCCGGTGCTCGATAGCCTGACGCCCTCGATCTGGCTAAAGGCAACGGAATCGCTTCCGCTTGTGGCGGTGCCGGTCTCTGTTCCGGTCATGGTTACTGTGACAGGTCCCGTAACGGCTTCAAAATTTAGCACATCATCATCAGGTCCGGTTGTTACGGTTTCCCCACCAACGACTGTGTCGTTCCCAAACCCGTCCGAGAAAAAGAAAGTGTCTTTGTCCGCGCCGCCATCAAGGTGATCGTTTCCCGCGCCGCCATCAAGGTAATCGTTTCCCGCGCCGCCGGTGATCTGATCCCAACCGTCGCCTCCCGAGAGTGTGTCGTTTCCGGAGTCACCGTTTAGCGTGTCGTTGCTATCGCCGCCATAAATGGCATCGTCACCCCCGGTACCAGCCAAGTTGTCGACCCCTGTCGTGCCCGCGATAACATTGCTTGGGATCGTTGTTGAGCTGGCCGTGCCACTGGTCGTCATCCAGGTGTCTGGAACGAAATAGGTGTTGCCATCAGTGGCAATATAGTAGGAGCCCGTATCTGTGACGTTCGAGTAGAATTGCCCATTCCCCTCATAGATACCGGTCCAGGTCCAGCTGCCAGTGCCGACTGTGCCGACTGAGTCGAACGTCGACTGGGTGCCGGAAATCACATCGCCAGCGTCTAGAATTCCGTCGCCTAGAACGACCAGATAACCAATAGGCATAAGTACTTCCTACTAAACTCGATACAACAAGCGCTACATACGCCCTACATTTCCCGAACCTGCGGCCCAGGATTTCGAGTTAGTTTGCAACGTGAATAACTACGATTGTATTAAATGGTGGATCTGCACAAAGTTTTGGCAAATTGTGAGGAAAATAAGAAGTATCTTGACCCATTCATAATTTGAGCCGTTCGGCGTTACTAACGACATCACCCACAAGGGCGATGAATACCGAGTTTTGTGTGTCTACGGCTCAAAACCATCAGCATCGCGAATTGTTTCTGACATCAGCGGCAGTGGGGCAGATCCATTTCGCTCGAGTTTCCGTGCGCCGTTGCCGCGGAGCGCCAAAAACCGAATTTAGTGGCGCTGCAGCGATCGGCCGCTAAACGGGCTGCGGATGCAGAAACTAGTGGCTGTGGTCAACGGCAGCAATGGGGCCGGTTCGGTTCTGAAGGGCGCCCACAGTTCGCGGCTTTGCAGCGGCGGCATTCTGCGCTTCGCTGCCATTGGGGCGGGACGCAGCATCAGATCGGGCAGACTGAAGCCGCTGAGTGTCTGCTTTCGGGAAACCGGCCTTCAAATCTTGCAGATGCAGCGTTGGGCGCGAAGCACGCCATATGAAGAACCGCATTGGACTGGCTGGCGTCACCAGGCGGGTAGGATCGAGCACTGTTTTGCTGCAACAGTGCAGCCGCACTGCCGCAAGTCCGCTGTGAGCCCTCTTTAACAAATGCTGCTAGCAGCACCAATAGTCATTACGTGCGCAAAGCGGTCATGCACACAGATTTAGAAACGCCTGCGTCTTAAGCCGCGTCAGTTACACCTGATTTGCATACACGCGCATATCTTACATAGCTGCGCAGCAAGGCTCTGTGGGTGACCTCGGCCCCAGTCAGGCTTTCAAGGAAGCCGGGCAGATCATCCCGCGGAACAACGTGAAACCGCGTCAGCCAATTGCGCAAACCCCTGTCAAACCAGCGCGGCATGCGGGATTGATCACCAAAATCCACGATGTGCAATTCTCCACCCGGCGCGAGATGATCGACCGCCTCTTTGATCGCGGATTGCCACTGCGGGATCATTGAGACGCAATAGGACATAACGATGCGGTCGAATGTGGCCTGTCCGAACAGATCCCTTGGGTTGAACGCGCAGGCGTCGCCCCTCGCCAGTTTGGCCCGCTTGCCCAGCTTTGCCTCTGCGGACAGCAGCATTTCGGATGAGATATCCAGCCCATAGAGGTTCCGCCCGGGGTAGTGTCTGTCAATCTGCTGGAGATTGCGACCGGTCCCGCAGGCGATCTCCAGAATATGGGCATCCAAATCTGGCCCAAGTTCACGCAAGGCGTGGTCGCGGCCCAACAAGTAGTATTTCCGTGTCCCATCATAGACGAACCGTTGTCTGCGGTAGATCCGATCCATCAGCGCACCTTGAGGTGTGTCCATGTCCACTAACCTTTGAAATGGTATAGATGAAACCCGCCGTAAATCGCGGAGCGATCATTGCGGACCCCTTTGGCCGAGGCCTCGGTTTGATAGTCCCAGCGCGACAGCGTTCCCGCACCAACCCGCCCCGGCAGGATGTCGTCCGTCCCACCTGTGCGGAAGATCACCCGCGCACCGGGCGCCGCCGTTCGTGTGATCTCATCCCAGAGAGCGTTCAATTGGCCGTCGTTCATCCAGTCCTGCGCATCCAGCAGCACATAGCACTGTTTTGAGTCCGTTGGCTGTTGCGCCAGAACGTCGGTCAGGGACCTGTTCAGCACGCTGACCCGCGCCGCATTGGCACGCACCGCTGCGAAATGCTCGGGCGCCAGATAGGGCGGAGTGGCAGGGTTTGCGACGGGTTGGTAGCCCCGAGATGCGGCCTGCCATGCAAAATAGTTATCCGAGATGGGGAAGTCACAAAATAACTTGCGGGTCCGTTCCTGTAATACGGCCACAATGTCACCACCCGCGTCCGCCGCCAGCTTGTCATATTGGGCCGGCGGGATGCCCAAGCCAAACAAGGATGCCCGGCGCCGGGCCAGAAATTTGACAAAGCGGCTTTGATAAAGCGGGGCAATCTGCGCGTTAAAAAACGCAGTCTGCTCTTCCAGCGATTGCGCTGCCAATAGCCGCGCGAAATCTACGCGGCCGATTTTGGCCACCAGATGAACAACCCCGAGAAAACGACCTAGCAATCCGTGACGATATAGGCCCCGCGCCAAGATACGTTTGCGAGGGCCGCGCAGGGTGCGGGCGTTCCAGTAGGCCCGTGTCTCATCATCAAGATGGGGAGCGACATGGGTGTCAAACAACGCGACGTTGTCCGGCTGATCGCCCCGACCCAGCATTGCAAACAGCGTCGCATGGTCCGGCACATGCTGCACAGTCGCCAGCTTTAGTTTGTTGAGCATCACATGCGCCGGGGACAGGTCAACAGCGGTGATGGAGGCAGGGTTCGCCGTCAGATAGGACAGCATGTTGCACCCCCCCGAGGCGATGCAAACGATGTTGTCACCGGGTTGTATGTGCAGCGCGTCCATATCGACAACCGGGTCTTCCCAGATCTGCGCATAAACCAACCCGTGGAAAAGCCGGGCAAAGGCCCGCTCCAGCAAACCGTCGCGGCTCATGCTTGCGTTCTGGTTCACAGCATCGTTCAGCTGTTCGGTAACAGATGACATCAATCTCTCCTGCTAGCTGTCCACATCGGCGGACTGCCGCGCGGCTTTGCGCGCTGGTTTGTGATCGGCGGTTATTTTTTCTTCCCAATCGATCAGCTCGAATGCGCCGGTGAGATGTTCCGCAACAGCGGTACAGCTTTCGACCCAATCCCCTGTATTGATATAGGCGATGTCTTGAATTTCGCGGATATTGGCATGGTGAATATGGCCGCAAATCACGCCATCATAGCCACCACGCCTTGCCTCTTCGGCCAGAACATCCTCGTAGCGGCCAATGAAATTCACCGCGCCCTTGACCTGACGCTTGGCCCATTTTGAAAGCGACCAATACTGACGTCCCCAAAGCGACCGGATCGCGTTGATCTTGGGGTTCAGCCAGATCAGGAAATCATAGGCCGTGTCTCCGAAATGTGCGAGCCATTTGGCGTTCATCACGACCGCGTCAAATTGATCGCCATGGGTGACCAGATACCGCTTGCCGTTCATGCCCACAAAGTCGGCCGTTTGCATCACTTCGATCCCGCCAAAGTGGGTGCCAAGGTAGTTGCGCATCACCTCGTCATGATTGCCCGGCACAAAGATGATGCGGGTGCCCCGCCGTGCCTTGTCCAAAAGCGTCTGAACGACGTTGTTGTGCTCCTGCGGCCAATGCCACCCACGCCGGGCCAAAGCCCAGCCGTCAAAGATGTCACCGACCAGATAGATGGTGCCCGCATCATGTGAGCGAAGGAATTTGACCAACAGGTCAGCCCGACAGCCACGCGTACCAAGGTGTATGTCTGACAAGAAAAGATTTCTAAACAGCATTTGCCACCTAGCGCCTATTTGGTTTCAAAAAAAGTAGGTATTTTGTGTGACGGAGGTATGACGGCCGCAACATCTTAAGCGGACGTGGAAGGTTCTTCCCAAGCGCGTTTCTGGCAAAATGAACCCCCCCTTTCATCTCCAGAACGCTTTATGCAAGGCTACCTTCCGACCGTCCTTAGCTTCGCTGATATCGCGAAGCGCTCCAAGCAGTCCTTGGGACTCAAATGTCGAACGGCGGCAAAGTCTCGCACAGCCGCCGCTGCAAAGCCGCGAGATTTGGCGGCATGACTGAGGGTCTATGCCGCATGCGCAAAGGGAAAGCCGCCCTTCGCCACAAGAACAGCCTCAAATCAGGGTCGAACGGTCCAGACGCGGGACAAAGTCCAAATTATCTGCGGTTGCTCGAACGACGGCTGCTGGCGGATCGCGACGGCGCCCCCCGCAGGTAGGGCGGGAAAGGGACTTTCACTGCGATTGCGAACCTCTTTACTACTCGTCGCCAAAGGGGTCCAACGTACATCTATCACCGATGGGTATTAATTCCTGCTTTCAAAATGTGGATCTGGGTGCAGCATTCCTTGACCAAAAATCATTTTAGTCGCTCAAAAAAACTCTCAAACTCCGCGTCCGAGATTGTTGCGCACTCGTATGGGCCTGGAAATTGCTCCTCTTCAACAGACTCCGTGAACGCCGAAAGTGCAACTCGGCGTTGGTGTTATATCTGTTCATATAGTGAATTGAGATCACCAAAGGCACGTGCATGGCGAGGGCTTTCGGGTTGTTCTCCGCATATGTCGTTTTGAAAAAGGTAGATAATGTCTGCACTGGCGCCCGATCCGAGTGAGGATGTTATCAGAGATGTGCGGGCGGAAATCTCTGCCATTACTCTGTCACAGATAACTTCAGCCTCTACCGAAAAGGCTCCGGCATCTTTAGCAGCAGCTGCCTCTTCGGTTGTATTCGCCGTTGTCTGAACCAGCTTGCGGATACCCTTCAGCTCACGCAGGTCGGACGCGGTGTAGTTTCTAAGTGAGAACCCCGCGTCCCAGTCGTAGATCCGTTTCATGGCATCACCCGATATCGATAAAGACATCTCCACCTTCGACCTTAACGGGGTAGGTTTTCAGATTCACACAGACCGGTGAGCGCTTTGCCTCGCCGGTGCGATAATCGAATTGGCCGTTGTGCATGGGGCATTCGATCCGATGATTGATCACCAGACCGTCTCCCAGATGCACTTCCTCATGAGTGCACAGGCCGTCGGTGCAGTAAAATTCGTCCTCGGGGCTTCGGTAGATGGCGAAGGTACGATCGCCATTGTCATAACGGATTAGATCTTCGGTTTCGATATCATCGCAAGCGCAGGCGCGGGTCCAGTTCGTCATAGGCTTTCCTGTATTCCGGGGATTGGGTCACGCGGCCGCTATGGCTGTTGGTCGAGTGTATTCTGGACTGGGGTTAGCGTCCTTGGGCAGCAACGGCTTGCGGTCAACAAAGTAGAGAGGGTGGCTCCGTTGGATCAGAATCGCTGGGAGCATTTCGCGAAACGCCGCCAGTGTTCCCGAATAGGCCGGTGGGCAGTCTTCTTTGATTTCTTGGTGCAAGGCAGGCAGATTGTAAAACGGCACCATGGGGTACATGTGGTGTTCCACGTGGTAGTTCATGTTCGAATATACGAAGCGAAAGAACCTATTCATGTAGACAGTGCGCGAGTTCAATCGGTGATCCGGGACATCTTCCGCTAGTCCTGCGTGCTGAAGCGAAGCCAGCAAATGATGTAGCCACGAACCATAAAACGTCGGACCGCCGATCAAAACAATTGGCAACCAGGAATTCAGCGCCATTGCCAAGGCAATCGTCGCTGCGAGGATTGCGAGATGAACACGCGACGCCCAGAACGCCTTTGAGCGGTCGACTTCGATGAGGAAGGTTTTCTGATCTTTGGTCAAACGACCAACCGCCAGCCAAAACATCTTTTTCAACTCGTTCCGGCCAGATTGCAGGTGCAGCATGTTCCACAGGATGTTGATTGGATGCGGCGGTCGGGGAAACGCAATCTCGGGGTCTTTACCGACGATTACCGTATCAGTGTGATGGCGCGTATGGCTCCACCGCCAAAGATATGGGTTCTTCAGGGACATGAAGGAGGCCAGCTGATAGGCTGCGGTATTGAGCCAGGGTGTTTTGAATACAGTCCCATGGCAGCACTCATGCCAACGGCTGTCGGCACAGGAGCCATAAAAAACTCCATAGAGAATGACAGAAGATATCGCCCACCATGTACCCCAGGTCAGAACGACCAGAGCACCTGTTGCCAACACCAACCCCAGCCAGACCCCGTAATCAATCAGGGCCGGAGTATCCCGGCGCTTCATCAGTTCCTTCATCCGTTTCCGGGGGACCGGAGTGGAGTACCACTGCTTCGGTGTAAAGCTTGGGCCGCTGTCACGACCCGTCAGCGAATAATCCCGCCATGGAAGGGTATCATCCTTCGGCACATCAGGTTCCTTTTCTACATTGCTGTTGCCAAGCAGAACCGAGGAGCGCCTGAATCGTCAAACCTGTCGTGATATTTTCTATCATTTCTCTGTCTGACGTCAGCACTTATGGGTCCAAATAGGGTCATTTGCTAAGAGAGTGTTTGTTGCTCATCGTAACCACTGAGGAGTGGACGATGAGAAAGGCAACGAAGAGCCCTGGCGAGAAGATCGTCAAAGATATCAAACGGGCGACCGGCAGGCACTCTTCATCCGAAGAGAAGATCCGGATCGTGCTGGATGGCCTGCGCGGCGAGGACAGCATCGCTGAGTTGTGTCGTTGTGAGGGTATATCGCAGGGCATCCCCCGCACCACGTTCTATCGTTGGTACGATCGATACCTGCAGCGAGGCCGGGTTGCAGGATCAATCTCCTAAGCCAAAGCACGTCTGGAACCGCGTGCCTGACGAAGTGAAGCGCAAGGTTGTCGACTTCGCCCTGCAGGAAACGGAACTGTCACCGCGTGAGCTCGCGGTGACGTTCACAGATCAGGAACGCTACTTCGTGTCAGAATCTACAGTGTATCGTGTGCTGAAGGCGCATGATCTGATCACCAGCCCGGCGTTCATCGTTCTCAAGGCAGCGAACGAGTTCAAAGACAAGACGACTGGGATCAACCAACTTTGGCAGACCGACTTCACCTACATCAAGGTTCTCGGCTGGGGCTGGTTCTATCTCAGTACGGTCCTCGACGATTACAGCCGCTACATCGTCTCCTGGAAGCTCTGCACCAACATGCGGACTGAAGACGTTACCTATACGCTGGACCTCGCATTGCAGGCATCTGGATGCGACCAAGTTCACGTCGTTCACAAGCCACGTCTGCTCAGTGACAACGGCTCAAGTTACGTCTCAGGGGATCTGGCGGAATGGTTGCTGGACAAAGGCATGAAGCACTCTCGCGGTGCGCCATATCATCCGCAAACACAGGGCAAGATCGAACGCTGGCACCAGACCTTAAAGAACCGCATCTTGCTGGAAAACTATTTCCTGCCAGGTGACCTCGAAGCTCAGATCGAAGCCTTCGTCGATCACTACAACCACCAGCGCTATCACGAGAGCATCAACAACGTCACACCCGCTGACGTCTACTTCGGACGCAACAAAGCCATTCTAAGGCAACGCGAAAGGATCAAACGAAAGACACTCGAAGCGCGACGCTTGCATCACCGCCAGCACGCCGCATAATCAAACCAACCAGATGAGCCAAACCCTCTCTTAGATTAGGCGGCCATTGGTTCCAAAAACTCTGACAACGGACACGCCTTTGGCAACTCGCTGCCGTTCGCGTGCCGGAAGTGGATGCTGGTACCACCAGCGGTTAAACCTGGGTGAGAGCCCAAGGTGTTAAATGCTGCGCGACTCACAAAGGTCCGCTTCGGTGAAATTTGATGTTTGATCTCAACCTAGGTTGAGGTTGTAGACGTTCGATTTCATTTAACGGGAGAACAATTAATGCAGGTTTTCGTATTAGGCGGCACAGGGACGATTGGTACAGCGATAGTGGCAGAACTGGTGAACCGAAACCATCAGGTCTTGGCGCTGAGCCGTTCGAAAAAGTCTGACGAACTGCTTACTTCCGCTGGCGCGACACCTTTCCGAGGCAGTCTTGCAAAACCAGATAATTGGGCCGATGTGGCTGTCTCATACGACGCGGTCATACAGGCTGCTGCAACGTTTTGTGACGATATGGGCGATGTGGACGCCAAAGCTATGAAAGCGTTGGCGCAAGCATCAGAAGCTCGGACCGAGCCGACCCGCCTGATTTATACTGGCGGATGCTGGCTCTACGGTAGAACCGGCGACGAGATAGCAATGGAAGACCGGCCATTTGACCCGCTGCCTTCGTTTTCTTGGATGGTTACGCATTCGCAAATGCTACTCGACGCGCCAAAGCTGCGCACGGCGGTTGTCCATCCGGCAATGGTTTATGACATGCGCGATGGCGGAGTTTTTCACCGCTTTCTGTCAGCCGCGAATGCCGGTCAAAGAATTGAAATCTGGGGGAGTGAGGCGACACGCTGGCCCCTGATCGAAAGCTCTGATTTGGCCCGAGTTTATTGCGACCTTGTGGAACGCTCTGACCTTGTGGGGTACTTTAATGCGGTTGCTGAGGAAGGAGTCACCGTAGGCAGGATCGTTTCCGTAATTTCCGAAGCCTTCGGTTCTCCAGCAGAACCTATCATCCGCACAGAGGAAGATGCCGTTAAGGAGAACGGTGCATGGGCGAAAGGTCCGACACTCGATCAACAAATGTCGGCGCGGAAATTGCAGTCAGCCATTGACTGGCTGCCACAGATTAGAAACTTTGAGGAGCCAATGTCCCAGTGGATAGCGGACCTTCAAATTTAACTTGCGGAGGCCGATTTGTCCCGCGTTTTGTTGGTCGGAGCGGCGTGCGGTAAAAGTGCGGTCCCGGTTCCGGTCAAATCGACGCCGACGAATGACCGGAATGACGACACGCACTGCGCTGCAACAACACATGTGCCGCGAGTGAATGCTGCGTCGGCAATATGCCCAAACAGCAATGTCGGTATTGGCCGTACCTTGTAATTTCGACGCCTGATCTATGCTGCGACATCCACGAATGGCCAGTTGAACCGCTGCGCGGCAGCACGAACTTTTTCGCTCATGCCGCATTTGTCAGGCTGCGAGCGCACGCAGCACAAAATCACAACGACCGAGTCGGGCTCAAAGCTGCCTTATTGCGGCGCGGCTCCATGATCGCGCGTCTGGTCGGTTGGCTGAGTATCGTCAGGTGGCCGGAGACAGTCCAAAGAAGACGTTCATGTTACGAGCAGCGATCCACATACTGCATGCGCGGGCCTCCGGCGGTTTGGACCGGCGGCTATGCGCACAAAGCCGAAGTTGCAAAGTCGTTCAAATTAAACAGCCCAAACTTCTGCCATCGCTGCGAGGCCGCGCCGAGAATCCGCACTTCGCTATAAGTGCAGCTTCCGGCCGTCTCCGGCTGCGCATTGTGCGAATGGTGGCATTCGCGATGTCTAAAATTCCCATTGGAACCCGAGTTCGAAACCTACGGCTTCAAACCCGCTTGCGCCGATGCCATCATATGACGCTCCGAGGTTCAGGTAGGCGCCGTTACTGAATATGGTTGATCCAGAAAGTTCGAGCCTGGCGCGTCCGCCATTATAGTTTGTGACTACGGATTGGGCTGCTCCGGAACCTGATGTAGTTGAGTAGATGGCGGAGACACCGCCGCCCAAGGTCCATAGCTGACCCAGGATAGCCGCAGGCGTCTCAAAATCCAAACCCAGCTCCAACTGCCCTAATTCGATACCCTGCTCCGCTATGTGGTTGCCGAGACTGTCCGTATAGGCCAGTTGGGTATCTGCGACGTAAGAACCGGCGAGGCTGGGGATCAGGGTGGTTTCGCCATATTCCAATTGCCCTGAAACCTTAAGCTGCGCCAGCAATCGCTTGGTTTCAAATTTGTCCTTGTATGTGCCAAAGGGCTGAATACGGTTGTGGCTCATTCCAGCGAGAAGACGGCCCTCTAGATACAAAGGTTGGTTGGGCAACCGGGTGACAAAATACGGTCCTACCAGCCAGCCTGTACCTTCGATGTTCGATGTGCCACTTGATTGCCTGACATGATCAAACTCAAACAAAAGGCCCACTAGAGTATTGTCGTTGATCTCGCGATGCGCTCCAAAAGCGCCAAACAGGTAATCGCTACTGGTGCTGCTTTCATTGGTTCTTGTGCCGTTGAGCTGAAACCAGACAGGCCAGTTGGGGCGGGAGTTGAGGTTGAATGACAGGTGGCCTCTGGTGACGTTTGCCTCAGCACTCCCGCCGGAACAGCTTTGTCTAAGATGGCAGGCTAGACCAGGCTGGCTGGCGACCAGTTGATTGGCGCGGCTGGCCATAAACTGCGCGATTTGCCTTTGGGTCTGCCCGACTGTTTCGTTGCGCACCCTCGCAGAAGTAGATGCGATATTGCCGCGTCCAGCAGCATTCCGCGCGGCATTGGCAGGCACTTGCAACGTGACATCGCCACGACCTGTGGGCCTGATCCGCGCGGTGTAACTCGCACCCGATCCTGCTAGCACGATGGCGGTGGCATTCCCAAAGATCAGGTCTGCGATCTCAAAGCCGCTGACTGCTTCTGAAAATGTAATGGTTGCCGTCAGAGCGGTCTGCGCAATGAAAGTGTCTGGCAAGCCAGTGATTTCCACAGTGAGCAATGTCCCGTCAAAGATAGCGCTTTCGGTGTTCGAAGCCGCGTCATTACTGTTTCCGGCCCCATCTGAGAAGCTGTTGGCCGCAATGGCAACTGAAACGAGGCCATTGCCGCGAGGCGTTAGCGTGACCCTGTAGGTGTCGCCACTCCCTGCCAGAACGGCATCGGCGTTGACGAGGACGAGATCATCAGCGTCAAAATCCGTGCTGGGTTCGCTGAGGGTAATGGAGGCGGTGAAGGCTCCACTATCTGGCCCTGACAGCGCGCTGATTGTGGCACTGGGGAGTACTGTGTCAATGGCAATCACCAGCGTGTTGTCGGCATCAGCCCCATCCGCATTGGCGTTGCCTACCGCATCTGTGAAGCTGCCACTGGCAACAGACAGTCTCCCCTCAGTCGTGCTGCTTGCATCAGGCGAGAATGTTGCGCTGTAGCTCTGGCCTGATCCGCTGAAATCGCTCAGCGTGCCTCCGGTAACGGCAACATCTGTTTCTTCAAAATCAGTGGTGTCTTTGTTTAAATCGAATGTCACCGTTGCGGTCTGTCCCGCGCGCAGGTTGGTTGTGTCGGCAGAAAGCGCGATCGTTGGTGACGACCCATCCGTGACCACTACATCGAAATCTTCCGTGGCTTCATTGCCAGCACTGTCGATGGCGCGCACGGTGACGGTGGTTGTGCCGACGGCGAAGTCATGGGGGCTGGTGATCTGGGTACCGTTTGCAAGCTCGAAGACAAGCGTGACAGGATCCCCAGAATTATCCGAGGCGCTGGCGGTGAAAGCTGCGCTGGCGCTGCTCGCCCCTAAAGCGGCCCTTACCGGCGCGGGCGCATTTGCGCTGATCACCGGGGCCTCAATGTCCGAGATAGTGACCATAAAGCTCGCCTGCGTGGCTGCATTGCCCGATGTATCCGAGGCGTCCATGGTGACGGTTGTGGCGCCAATGGGAAAATCGAATGGCCCGCTCAACACAGTCGCGCCAACGCTGTAGGTGATTGTAGGCACAGATCCGCTATTGTCTGTCACCGATCCCAGACCAGTCACATCTAGCCGGGCAAACGGCTCTCCCGCATCAGTGTTTGCAGTCAGATCCGCAGACGCAGAGATAACAGGCGGCGTGGTATCCGATGTGGCAACAATGACAGGCGACAGCGCACCGCCGCTTGAGAAGTTGCCGCCGATATTGTCGAACTCGGCAGAGGCAAAAGTGGCGAACGTTCCGACTTCGGGATTAGAACCCGCTGTCAGCGTGATCGTGATGGAACAGCTGGCCCCCGCAGCCAGATCAACGGTCCCGCCGGCCCCGCCGCTCACCGGTGCTGGAAACTGCGTCAGAGAGCCAGAGCACCCGGCACCGCTTATTGCGCTCACCGAAGCCGTTACATTGTTGGGCAACACACCAATCGTTGGCTGATTGTTCGCATCGCCAAAGCCAGCGATAGCGGGGTCGGCCGTAACCGCAACGCCATTCGGGTTGCGCAGCGTGACCTGGTAACTGGCGCTTTGGCCCGGCAACAATGGCCCGCCGATAAACTGACCCGTCAGGTCCAGAGGCTGATTTGGGAAGGTGGTGACGGTGAATGTATCCGTTGCGACATTACCGCTGTTGTCTTCGGCCCGAACCGTGACGGTGCTGGCCCCCTCAGGGAAGGCATGGGGGCTGGTGATGGCATTGCCATTGAGTTGATAAGTGACCGCGACCGGATCGCCGGATTCGTCCGTCGCAGTGGCATTCAATATCACTGACGCGGTCGCTGCCCCTGCATCCAGTGCCTTTCGTACATTGCTGACGGTGATCACAGGCGGCGTCGTGACAGTGCCTGTTACCTCCATCATGGCGCTTGCGGCCGAGCTGGTGAACGTGTTGGCCCCAATCACCGTGCGCAAAGCCCCTGTGCGTTGCTCAAAGCTGCCCGCCGCAACGCCCGCGGTCAGGATCGGAACATCGAATGTGCAGCTGCCCCCCGGGTTAATTTGACCACCCAGCAACTGGTATTGTGACGCTGTCCCATAGGACACGAACGAAGACCCCGCCCCGCAGGGAGTGGCAGGTACAATTGCCGCGTCAATCGTGACACCAGTAGAAAAGAACGCCACATCATGTTCAAATTCGATCCGATCCACCGAACGCCCGCCTGCTGGCAGACTGATCGTATAGCGAATGCTACGCGCGGCTCCGGCCGGTAGGGAGGCAGGAACCAATTGCATGGATAAACTCGCCGGCTCAGCAGGTAAAAGATCGGTGACATTGATAGTGGAACTTCGTGCGGCAGATTGTTGTGTCGCGCCCAGAATATCCGCGGAAAGCGCACCCGTGCGCTGCTCAAGCGAGGCGTTTCTAAACGTGCCAGGCACCGCATAGTCCACCGAAAAAGAGCAGCTTTGCCCCTGACCAAGCGACATGTTGCGGAATTCGATGAAACTATCGGGAAAGCCCGGCGTGCTTGTACGCGCCGCAGTGGAGCCCGCACCGCAAAACCCGCCCGAAGGAAGCGTGGGCACTGTGATGCCAGGTGCGAAGGCTGCGAAGTCATGGTCAAAGCGTACATTCGCAGCTGTAGTGATCGTGTTGGGGTTGGTGATTGTGTAGGTAACGCTCGCCGTATCGCCAGCCTGCACCGAAGCCGCGCTGTGAGACATTGAGAATTGCAATGGCTGTACGGGTGCTGCAGTGAACGGCCCGCCAGAAACCCGAACTTGAGTGATATCATCATTCAGCGAATTAAATCTGACAATAATACCGCCTGGAAGGGCGGCGGCCCATGAGCAGAAATGCGATGGTCGGCAGGTATTAAAAGCTATGCGGCAGCCATTCCCTGACGCGCTAGATTCACATATTGGAGAAAACAAACTGGATTTATAAGAAATTTTTTGACGAAAACTAATACCATTGGATCTCGCTGTTCCGATTGGTATGCTAACATGTTCGCGAGAACCACGACTGGCATCGCACTCTCCGTTTGGGCCGGCGAACCCGACAGAAAACTCTGGTTCTAGCCGATCTCGGGAAAAAAGTTCTATGCCGGGTGCGTGTACTCGCGTGGAACGCGTGAAGTAAGTATTTCCGCAATTGGCGCTCTGCGCCTGCGCCTGATCCGGGGTTAGCAGCACAAGCCATAGTAGGATGCCGGTAAGACACCAAACAAGGCAACGCATCAGGGACACCGCGCGCAGTGGTTGGGCGGCACAGCTCATACCTACGCCTTTGAAGACTGACCTGAAATACAACATTCACCTTCCCGCCCTTATCTTGCGCAAAAGATAGAGGCGGGCCTTGCGGGCGAATATGTGTGGATTCACACATGTGATATTGCGGCCACCCTGCTAGGCTGACCCGGCCAGAGATCTCAAAAGAGGTGCGACGTGCCCCATCAGCCCGTCCTGATCATCGAAGACCGGCCCGATATTGCCACGCGTCTGATAGATGCCGTGGCCGCGACCAACGATATTGATCTGGTGGGGCATGCAATGACGCTCGATCAGGGTTTGAACATGCTGTTTGATCTGCGTCCGCGTGTTGTTCTTGTAGATATCGGCCTGCCTGACGGATCAGGGATCGAAGCGGTGCGCGCCTGTGTCAGTGCCGATTGGACGGTCGATGCCATGGTCGTGTCGATCTTTGGCGATGAGGCCCGCGTGGTCGAGGCCATTCAGGCCGGCGCCAAGGGCTATATCCTCAAAGGCGGCGGGCTCGATCAGATCGGTGACGATATTCTCAGCGTGCTGGACGGCGGCAGCCCGATCAGCCCAGCCATTGCTCGCCATCTGCTGGCGATCGTGAAAGAGGGCGCCGCCACGACCCCCGAAACCTCTCCCTTGACGGAACGCGAGACAGAGATCCTGCGCGCCGTGTCCCGTGGCTACAAACGCCACGAGATTGCGGATCAACTGGGGATCAGCGCAGGTACCGTGGGCAACCACATCACCAACATCTATCGCAAGCTTGAGGTTGGCTCGAACATGGAAGCGGTCGCACGGGCCTCAAGGATCGGTATGATATGACCCGCCACGTCTGGGTGATCTGCCTCGGTATCGCTACGTGGGTGATTGGACTGGCGGTCATGCTCTATGCGTTCAATCTTGGCAAAATCGACACGATAGACGGAGCGCAGATGATCACAGAGGTGTCTTTGTGCGATGATTTGGCCTGTACACGAACCGCACCAATCACCTTGCCCTATTTCTCTCAGGTGCGCCCATCAGATCAGATCGTGACCCGCCAGATGCAGGTGATACTGCCTCATGAAACTCCGCCCAATGACATAAAAGCCCTTTACCTACCGAAGCTTACAGACAACCTGGATGTATGGATTAACGATGCGCTGATCCACGCCAATACGCTTCCTGACCGACTTTGGAACAAACCAGTGTTAATTGACCTCCCCCCCGCTTTGCTTGCGGGACCGCAGGTTACATTGACACTCAGGCTGCACGGACGCCCGAATGAGGGGTTGGACCTGCAGCCGTTTTTCTTCGGCCCGCTCGATGTCCTCGCGCCATATCAAGCTTGGCGGTTCTTTCTCAGCCAAGGCCTTGCACGGTTCACATTGGGGCTCATGCTGGTGCTGACCGCCGCCCTGCTGGTCGTCTGGAGCTTTAGACGCCGCGAACACGAATACCTGTGGCTGGGACTGGCCTGCGTCACAGCCACAGGTATTCTGACCCAGTTTGGCTTTGGCAGCACAATGGGATCCTACACATTATCCACCCTGCTATGGACATCATGCGCATCGCTTTATGTGCTATTTATTCTCAAATTTCTGCGACGATTTCTAAGCCTGCGGATGATCTGGCCCGAGCACTTACATGCTGTGCTATTGGCGCTGGCCTGTATGGTCATTCTCATCAGCCCGTCAGGCTATACCTTCGTTATGAGCATGCTGGCGGCCGCTTTGATCACAGTGCCGTCAGCTTTTACTGTGCTGGTGATGTTATGGCTCAACCGGTCTTTGCTGACTCAGTTGGATATGCATGTGTTCTTTGGCTGCCTCAGCCTTTCGCTCGTACTAGGTCTCTATGAAATGTACCTGTTGTTGAGTGCGACGCCTGACCGAACTATTCATGTTTTCCATCTGATGCCCCTGGTGATGTCACTGGCCTGCATCTGGTTGATCCTGTCGCGATTAATCCACAGCCTGCAAGGCTATGAAACGCTGGCGGCATCGCTCAATGACACAATCACCCAGAAGTCCGCCGAGCTGGAGGCAAGCTTTGCCGAACTGACGGACATTCGCCGCCGTGAGGCAATCGCGGAAGAACGCGACCGCATCATGCTCGATTTGCATGATGGAATTGGTGGGCAATTGGTCAGCACGCTGGCCTATATGGACAGCAATCATGTCGGCGACCAAAAGGTCCGGCGGGCCCTTGAAGACGCGCTGCGTGATCTGGCGCTGATGCTTGACAGTATGGAGAATTCAGAAAGCACTGTGACCCTTCTGGGTATGCTGCGTATGCGGCTTGAAGGGTTGCTGTCTGAACACGGGATCAAATTTGACTGGCAAGTGTGCGGCGAACCTGTGCTCGTCAATCCAGGGCCATCGCAAAGCCTGCATCTGGCACGGATCGTCCAGGAGGCCATTACAAATGTGATCAAACACGCCAGGGCCAATACAATCATCGTCTTCGTAGATGAAACCCAGATAAAGATTTCCGATAACGGTCACGGGTTCAACATGGCCGAACAAGCATCTCTGGAGCACCCGTCCAACGGCATCGCAAACATGAAACGTCGCTGTACTGCAATTGGGGCTGACTTCAGTATGACGAGTGATTCAGCAGGCACGTGCATCTCACTTCGTCTCAAAAAGCAAACCTGACGAAAACCTAACGTTCGAGCAGAGTGCGGCAACGGTCATGTTGGTCTCAAAACGGCATTGTGGTGGTGTCCACGGCGCGATCTCGCATCCGCCCGATGGCAATCCGCTGATCGGCCCCGCACCGGGTGTGCGCAATTACTGGTGCTGTTGCGGCACCCAAATCGGCATTGGCTGGGGACCGGGTCTGACGCGAGAATTGGCGCAGTGGATGGTGCACGGCCCCGCTGATATTTCGATGCGCGACTATGATCCACGCCGCTTTGGCAGCTATGCGGCCAAGGACTGGCAGGTGGTGAAGGCCTGCGAAGACTACTGCCTGCGCCACGAAGTACCCTTCCCGCATTTCAACCGTCTTGCGGGACGTCCGATCAAACCCTCGCCATTACACGTGCTGCTACAAGCAAAAGGCGCTGTCCATGAAGAGGTCTACGGCTTTGAGCGCCCCCGGTGGTTTGCCCGTGATGGGGTGGCGCAAGAGGATCACTACTCTTTCCGCCGGACGGCTGTTGACGACATGGTAGCGACTGAGGTCAAGGCTGTGCGGGAAAGCGTCGGGATCATGGATGTCACCGCATTCACCAAGGTTGAGCTAGCTGGCCCCGGTGCCTACGCCCTGCTGGATAGGCTAACTGCGAACCGGATGCCGCAGAAAGTCGGGTCGATTACTCTGACACATATGTTGAACCGTGCAGGCCGGATTGAGTTGGAGACCACCATCGTTCGCATGGCCGAGGATCGGTTTTACCTGGTCTGCGCCGCCTTCTTTGAACAGCGTTTGCTGGATCATCTGGAAACGCACCGCAATGGCGTCGATGCCACCGTGACTACCCTGTCCAGCACATGGGGCGCGCTGTCGCTGAACGGACCAAAATCCCGCGATGTACTGGGCGCCTGCACCGATGCGGCCCTCGACAACGCGTCATTCCGCTGGCGCTCTGCGCAGGAGATTATTGTCGCAGGCCACAAAGTCTGGGGCTTTCGCATGTCTTATGCTGGCGAACTGGGCTGGGAATTACACATGCCCTTTGCGGCAATGGCAGACGTCTACACGGCCCTTTGGACAGCGGGACAGGCTCATGGCATCGTCGACTACGGCAGCTTTGCCATGAACGTGATGCGGATGGAAAAGGGTTTCAAGGGCGCGGGTGAGCTGACCAACGAAGTGACGCTGGCCGAGGCAGACGTTCTGCGCCTTGCGCGCACCGACAAGGCCTATCTTGGCCGCAACAAGACCTTGAACACGGATCTGCCTTGGGTCTGCGCCTACCTTGAGATTGAGCCAGATGGCGAGATTGACGGCCATGGCGGAGAGGCGGTCTTGCTACATGGCGAAGTGGTCGGATCAACCGCCTCAGTCGCCTATGGCCCCACCGTCGGCAAAATCCTCGCCTTTGCCTATATCAAACCGCAGGCCGCCGTGTCAGGAACCGCATTGGAGGTCGTCATCCACAGCAAGCCACGGCCTGCGCGCGTATTGGGCGAGCCCGCCTATGACCCGCAAAGCCTGCTGCCCAGAACAGACGCGGCGATGGAACCCGCGCAATGACAACCGCCTTGATTGAGCCAGCGAAAGTGGCGCAGCTCCGCAGGCGGTCGGACATTGCAATCACGTGCTTGAAGCCGCGGCACGTTCCCCTCACCAGCCAAGAGACGGGCCACATGGGCAAAGGTAAAACCGGCAACACGGTCGAAACGGTGGTGGTCACGGTAGAGACCGATTCAGGCATCACGGGATGGGACGAGGTCTGCCCGATCCCGCATTGCCTGCCCGCCTACGCGCGTGGTGTTGGCCCTGCTCTGACCAAACTCGCACCAATTCTGATCGGTCAGAACCCAGTGGGTGTCGAGGCCACCATGGCGCGGACCGACGCCTGGCTTCCCGGTCACGTCTATGCGAAATCCGCGCTCAACATCGCTCGGGGGGATATAACTGGTAAAGCGGCAGGCCGGCCGCTCTACCATTCGATCACCTGCGTCGCACCCGATGAAATGGCCCGAATCGCACTTGACGCACAGGCCCAAGGCATGACCCAGTTTCAAGCCGAGCTTGGCGCTTCGGGCGACTGGCAGCCGGATGTGGAGCGGCTGACCAAGGTGCGCGAAGCGGCCAGCTCAGACCCCGTCGTCTATGGTGACTGGAATTGCGAAGCGACCTCGCTCGATGCAAAACGGGTCGGACGGATCATCGCGCATCTCGACATCATGCTGGAACAACCCAGCGCTACGCTGGACGATTGCGCACGCGTGCGCTCGGCGACCGGACTGCAGATGAAACTTGACGAACTGGTCCATGACACCGGGTCTCTGTTGGAGGCCCATGGCCTTGGGATCATGGAAGTCGTGGCGCTGAAACTGTCGAAATTCGGTGGCCTTTTAACACTGCGCCGCGTCCGCGATCTGTGTCTGCAATTGGGAGCAGAAATGTGTGTCGAATGCGCTTCGGGCTCCGATGTCGCGGCCGCCGCCGCGCTGCGCCGTGCCACAGCGATGGACCCGTCCCGGATACAGAATGTCTGTGATCTATCGGCTTACGTGGCCCCACGCCTAGCTCCATCCGCCCCAAACCGGGAGCAAGGACGCATCGCCCCGCCCGATGGCCCCGGCCTTGGCATCACCAGTGACACTGACCTCCTCGGGCCACCCGACCTAATACTGGACTGACATCATGCACAGAACACACAACCAAGCCGATTGGATTGCCCGCGCCCGCGAGGTTCTGCCCGCCGCCGGTTTCGGCAATTTCGACGCAGGCGTCGTGATTGCGCGCGGTGAGGGCAGTCATGTCTGGGACGAGAATAACAATGAATACGTTGATTATCTCATTGGATCCGGCCCAATGCTGTTGGGTCACGGCCACCCCGAAGTGATGGAGGCGGTACTGGAACAATTGCCCAAGGGCATGACATTCTTCGCCAACAACGCACGCGGGATTGAGCTGGCCGAAGCCATCGTCGATGCCGTGCCCAGTTGCGAGCAGGTCCGCTTTGTCACTTCAGGGGGCGAGGCAGACATGTATGCCATCCGCTTGGCCCGCGCCTTTACCCGCAAGACCAAGATTCTGAAATTCGAGGGCGGCTACCACGGTATGAGCGCCGAAGCGCAGATGAGCCTTGCGCCAGCGCGCGCCGTGAATTTCCCCTCGGCTGTTCCGGACAGCGCAGGCATCCCAAAGGGCGTAGCCGACGAGATGCTGGTCGCGCCCTTTAACGATCTGGAGGCGGTCGCAAACCTACTAGCCGAAAACGACGACATAGCCGCCATCATCGCGGAGCCTTTGCAGCGGATCATCCCTGCAGTCTCCGGCTTTCTGCAAGGCCTGCGCGATCTGTGCGACAAACATGACGTGCTATTGATCTTCGACGAAATCGTCACCGGCTTTCGCCTCGCCTACGGAGGCGCGCAGCAACGTTATGGTGTGACGCCCGACATCTGTACACTGGGCAAGATCATCGGCGGCGGCTTTCCGTTGGCAGCCCTCGGGGCGAGCAGCGAAATTATGGCCCATTTTGACAAGGCCCGCGTCGACGCAGAGAAATGGTTGATGCAACTGGGTACGTTGTCGGGCAATCCGGTAGCCGCCGCGGCAGGCCTGAAGACAATGGAAATCCTTCGCCGCCCTGACCAGTATGACCGCTTGCGCGGCCTCGGTCAAAGCTTGATGGGCATGCAGAGCGAAGCCCTGAATAAGGTGAGTATAGACCATCAAATCTGCGGCGACCCGACCATATTTGATATCTTTTTCACCAGCAAAGACGTCAAAGACTATCGCAGTGCTGAACATCTTGACCCACAAGACAACGCGGTCTGGAACGCTATCCTGCGGGAGCACGGTATCTTCAAATCACCCGGTAAATTATATCCGTCTCTGGCCTTAACCAAAGATGACCTGCAACAGACAAAAGAAGCTTTCGGCACTGCCGCGATAGCGCTCGCAAGTAGCAAGTCGGCTAACGCATGAAAGTTGGGGGTCTAGAAACTCTGCTCGCAGAGGATGGAGAATAATAAAAGCAGCCGCTAGGCTATGTCTTCTTAGTCTTATCGGTTCGCGTTTCTGACCATCGTCGTACTCTCGGCGAATTGCGGGTTTAGGTTAGATATGCTTGACGTTTGGGTCAAAATTGCCTGACACGAAATTCTCATTTCTTGAGGTTTTCGATGTCGATTGAGGCACGGGTCCGTAACGCTCCAACGTAGCGGGATGCCAATCAGTGCAAGCACCTGTGATCAAAATAAGCGCGTCGGCGTTGCTCGGAGAGTTGCCCCTCAACAATCAATAGCCCAGCCCTGCGCAAGGTTTTCCATGCCGGACAAACTGCCGAACAATCCTTCAATAACAAAACCTTCGAGCAATGAACCGTCTAAGACTTTGCTAAAACCATTTCTTTGGCCGCAGTCCCTGCAGACTCAATATATGTTGGATCACTATGAATGAGCACCGTTGAAAATGCGCCATCCATTAGCAGAACGATATACCGTGCGAGTTCCTGCGGTTGAGAGGTGCCGCGATCCTCGAACTCCCGAGCCAACCAAGCCTCAAATTTCTTCTTATGGGCAGCACCAACCTTCATGGCCGGATGACCCGGCATATTCGCAAGCTCAGCCGCTGTGCGCAGAAAACCGCATCCTTTCCATTTTGGATGGCGGGCGGATTTGGCAAGGTTGGTGAAGATTGCCTCGACTTTCTCTGGAAGCGTGCCGTCGACCTCATCAAACCACTTCCTAAAGAGATCGAGATTGGGCTGATCCCGCGAAGCGAGATAGGCCTCGATCAGATCATCTTTGCTCTTGAAGTGATAATAAAGCGTCTTCTTGGTAAGTCCGGCTTTCGCCGATATCGCATCGACGCTGACGGCGCGAATTCCCTCAGCGTAGAACAGCCGGTTCGCTGCATCCAGAATGCGGTCTTTTGCGGGTCGGTTTTTCAATGCCATATGGATGTATACTATACAGTAAGTATACGTCAATCAAACCACGCCATATGGTTTCCAAAAGCAACGGGAGATCGACATGACTGACTTGATCAAGTTTGAGAAAAATGGCGCAATTGCTCTTCTTACATTTAATCGTCCGGAGAAGTTGAATGCGCTTAACTACGCCACCAACGACCGAATTTTGGACTTGCTCGATGAAATAGAGCGCGATCCGACACTCCGGGCTGTCATATTGACCGGCGCCGGTGAGCGGGCATTCTCTGCAGGTGGCGACATCCATGAATTCACTCAAAGCATCAAAGCCGGAGTCGACATCTCTGTGAGAGAATTTTGCAAGCGTGGCCAGACAGTGACCGCCCGGCTGGAGTCTTTTCCAAAACCGATCATTGCGGCGGTAAACGGAATTGCCTTTGGTGGCGGATGCGAAATCACCGAGGCCGTTCATCTGGCGGTCGCAAGCGAGCGGGCTGTCTTTGCAAAACCAGAAATCAATATCGGAATACCACCAACATTTGGCGGGACACAGCGATTGACCCGGCTTGCAGGCCGCAAGCGGGCACTAGAGCTCCTTTTGACCGGCGATACATTCTCAGCAGAACGAGCCCATGAAATTGGCGTGGTCAACAAAGTTGTGCCGCATGAACAGCTTCTGCCCTCGGCAATCGATCTGGCCGAGAGAATAATCCGCCATTCGCCCCTTGCAGCATCACGGATCATCGCTGCCGTGACCAGAGGTATCAATACCACGATCGATGAAGGTCTGCTGATTGAGCGCGAAATGTTCGCCAGAATGGCCGCGACAGATGATGTGCGGGAAGGGTTGGACGCCTGGATCGCGCGACGTAAACCTGAATACACAGGAACATAGTAAAACGATGGCCAGATGCTATCTAAGCTGTCCACCGGCTGGATCTGGTCATCAACGACAGCCATAGTGGTGTCCTGACGACAAATTTCACAGCTGAACGCCACATAAAAAGGCTACGAAATGAACGCTAAACCGGACACCAATTGGTATCGTAAGGGCACCTCGCGCAGTTATGCCACGACACGCGATCTAAGCTGGAGTATCGGCAAGAAAGACAGCGGCTGGCTGCTCACTATCCCGGCGGGCCGTGAATTTGAAAGCTCGGTACCTGCCTGGTTGCATTGGCTTTTTTCGCCTGACGATCCCCACTTTCTGAAATCTGCTGTAATACACGACACATTGCTGGAGGAAGGCTACCGTGTGGCCTTTGCCGACAGCCAGTGGTTTGAGGCGGCACTTAGCGTCCACGCCCCTGCCCTGCGCACCTGGGCGGCTTATTCCGCAATGCGTGCGTGCCGGTTTTGGAATTGGGCACTACGTATTCCCGAATGAAAATGGACCTGTGCCCTGCTGCACAAGCGATGCGGCACTTCACTGAAGAAAGGTTGCTTTGCAGGATTGGGCTGCGCCTAAAGTAACAACTGTCAATGCCTGCTGTTGGCGGTCACTGTATCCTGTATTCCCGATCGCTTTCCACGCTCCACCAGCCACCCGGCGAGCGATTTTAGGCCAATACCTGTCCTGAATTCGAATTCTTCATAGTGAAAGCGGCGTGGGCCGACGCCAAAGCGGCGAAGACCATCTTGCAATGAATTGCGCAGCGAAACCGGGCCACAAACGGATACCTTTGCTTGCGAAAGGTCGCAGGTGGAAACCTCGGAAATAGCGTCTGCCGAAAGCCGCCTGTTCTCACTTGAAAACATTAGATGAAGATTGAGATTGGCTTTTGACGTCGCCAATGCCTCCAATTTATCAAGGTGCGGCGCGTCCTTGCGCGACTTCGCACAATAGAAGAAATCGACCGGGGCGTGATCCACGTCAAGCGCCTGTGCCCAAGTGAGGAAGGGCGTAACCCCGATGCCCCCGGCGATCCAGACCTCTGGGCTCTTACCGGAAAAACGAAAGCGCCCAAATGGCCCTTGGATACGAACATCACATCCAACCTCCAGGGACGCCCCGAGCCGTGTCGTAAAGTCACCGAGTGGCTTTACAGTCACCCCGAGAGATCCGTCGTTGGTGATTTTCGAGAAACTGAACGGATGCGGTTCGCTGATCCTGCTATCAGCAAAACGCAAGACCCCAAACTGCCCAGGGTTCGCCTTCAGCGGCTTGCCGACAGGTGTCAAGGTGATGGCCAGTGCCCCACCCGTTTCTTCGAGTTCTGTAACCGAGTATCTTGTTGATGGTCTGAGATGGTCCGGCAGAAGCATCCAGATGTAAGCAGCAAGACCTGCAATACAAAATGCACCCGTATAGAGCCCAGCCGGATCGCTCATCGCAAATGGCTTCATGATAAAAAAGAAGTGAAACGAGCCAGCCGCGAACAGAGCGCCCATGGCCTTATGCGTCCATTTCCAAAGGTGATAGGGAACAAAGGTGGCAACCGATAGAACGACGAGGATCAGGAGGCCGTACAGGCTGATCTCACCCAATGTTTCTGCAATCTCATTGAGTGCCGTTTCTCGCCCCAACCCGCGCATCTCTGCATCAATCGTGTCATGAAGCAAAATCGCGGCCATCGCAGAAACACCCGCCCATTTATGCAGCACATAGATGCGATCCAGCCCACCAAAGATAAGCTCAATACCTGGCGAACGGGTCGACAGGATTTGCGCCCACGCCATCAGTATCAACGCTGCAAGCCCCAGGTATTGCGAAAAGAGGGCGATTTGATCCGGAACATTCTGGTGTGCGAAAAGCTGGAACGCCGGAAACGCGGCTGTCGCAACAATCAATAGTATTCCGAAGGGCTTCATATTCCGTCCTTAACTGTGTGGTGCGAGGCGGGGTTGATCAGGTTGTCAGCCATAAGGTCATCTAGAAAAATACTGAGCAGCTGCAGCCGCCCCGTGACATCTGCCTTTTTATAGATGGACGCGCACTGCGCCTTGATCGTTCCCTGCTTCGTATCCCGCAAATTTGCCATTTCAGCAATGGAGAACCCTTTAATAGCCAATATCGCGACTTCTCTTTCGGCGCTCGTCAGTGACCAAGAGGAAAAACGCGTCTCCATTACATCGTTAAATGCCCCGGAGGCTACTTTGATCTGATCTTCCAGCTTGTCTTGCCGCATCAGGATTTGACGGAGCTCGTTGCCTGTAAAGGCCAAGCCAAAAAACAATGCGATTGTCACGAGGGCTTCGAGCGTATCGCTGTCAGCGAAACGATTGATGGATGAGGGCCAAAGCAGATCCCATGTCGTATCCAGAAGGAAGTACGCACAGCAGATCCCCTGAAGCGCAAGGAGTGACCACAGAATAGCTGCTCGGGACATGTTTGATCCTTTGAACCAGGTTTAGTGCGCCCTGTTTTTAAAGGGCGCACCACCGATTGTTTAGCCTTCATCCTCATCGTCGTCATCTTCGTTGACCGCGAGAACCATGCCAGTTTCCGACGAGACTTCGATTTCGAACGATTGACCTGCAATATCAGCCTCCACTTCGATCTCTCCATCTTCGGTTTCCACTTCTGATATTGTGTACCCTTGAGCTTCAAGAGTGGCACGAATAGCGGTCTCTGACACGCCAATTTCGTCGCCGATATTGATCTCCGCGAACGCTACTCCCGGTACCGCCAATGTCGCGACGAGAGCCAGTTTTCCCAGTTTGATCATGTTGAAGTCCTTTCTGTGAGATTGACACCGCAATGTCGCGGTTGCCTTAATCTGGAAGCTTTTGACGGCGGCCGAAATTGAACTTCCGGGAGACAGACTGCGGCATAAGCCAAAGGTTTATGAGATGTGGGGACGACTTGCTGCAGTTTGTGCGCACCTCAGCATGCATTAAGTTGGGCTTGAACTTGCCATGCTGCGGTACATCGGGTGGATTGCGTCAATCGGGCATTTTACAGGGCCACCAAATGACTGCAAGTTATCCAAAGCAGGCATTCATGCTGTCCGCGGTCATCTCTATGCCGAATCTCCTAAGCCTCGGCCAGTTCTTACCGTTCAGTGAAACCCCCAGCCTGGGGTGACGCTCCAACGGCCGTTACGCCGACAACAAAGGCATTTGTCCGCTTGAATCAATGGCGGCATGTATACACTCAGCATAGGTTTTGACTGACCTTAGATGTTGCGCACGGTGGCAGTAATGTCGATGTTGCAGGCATGGCAACCGAAATAGAGTTTTCCTTTGCAGCGCTAACCAGCTCGGCACGACGGCATATTCGGGTGTTTCAGATACACCAGTTTCTTGACCGTTTTGCGATGGGCCTGACGGTTGCCGTTGTCGCTCTGGCGCTGACTGACCGAGGTATGGATCTCTTTCAGATTTCGCTTCTCTTCGGGGTCTACTCGCTCACGACGATGGCGATGGAACTGCCCTTCGGCGGCTTGGCAGACAGCATTGGCCGTAAGCCCGTCTTTCTTACGGCAACCGTTGCCAGTTTGATTTCGCTAGCACTCTTTCTCTCAACAAGTGACTTCTATGTTCTAGCACTGTCATTTGCATGCATCGGATTTGGACGGGCGCTTCGGTCGGGCACGCTTGATGCGTGGTTTGTCGAAACTTTCAAAGCCGCCGCGCCGAATGTAGATATCCAGCCCGCACTTGCTAAAGCGCAATGGGCCAATGCCATGGGATTGGCTATCGGTGCTGTTCTGGGTGGTTTTATGCCAGATGCTTTAGGCGTAGTCGCGAAAAATCTCGGGTTCAGCATCTATGATGTATCCTATGCAGCAAGTTTTGGTGTGATGCTGGGCGTGTTTGTTTTTACGCTGTTGGCCATCGTTGAAAAGCCACGTCCGAAGAATGGCAATGCTCTCAGGAAAGGGTTCGCAAACGTACCAATGGTGACAAGAGACGCAAGCCTTCTCGCCTTTGAACACCCCGCGCTGTCGATGCTTCTGGGATCACTGGCGTTCTTTCTCATGGCGACCAACCCTGTTGAAGTAATCTGGCCGACCCAAGCAAAGCCCATGTTGGATGAGGACTACGCAAATACCGTGATTGGTGTTGTGACTGCGACTTATTTCTTCTCTATCGCTTTCGGCGCATCTTTGTCTTCGTACATCAACCGTATCTTCAAGCGGCGGCACGCAGTGACGCTCGCGACCACATTTGCCTGCTTGGCAGTTGCTCAGATCGCACTGGCATTGCAAGGCAGCATCATCGGCTTTGTGGCGGTTTTCATCCTGTATTCTGTGATCCTTGGTGTCAGCGAGACGCCAGCCAGCGCTATTCTTCATCGCTGCGTTGGCGATAGTCAGCGATCGACCATGCTGTCGCTGAGATCGTTGATACAGCAGTTGGGTGCCGCATTGGGCCTAGTGCTTGTCGGAGCCGTCGCCGAAACATACTCCACACCTATCGCGTGGATTTTGGGGGCTGTTTTTCTCTTCTTGGCGATGACACTGGCCTTGGTGTTGGCCAAACGTCTCGCCCCAGAATCTGAATAACTGACGATTATGCAATGTGCAGTATTCGCCGAAATAGATTCCTCGGAGTGGTGTGGCGCCACGATTTTGAGCGAGTATGTCAACTTTGGTGCAAGCAACTTGCCCGCCGTGACTTGAAGATAGCGCACAATCCGGCAAGGCATTTTATAGAAAGAGGTTATTCGTTATTTTTCAAAGTATTAAGAATTCACCACCCCCAGCAAGGCCGCTTCAAACCTGAAAGCGATTTTGGGCGACCCGGCGCTGAGCCGGGTCGCGCCAAGTTAGCGAACATTCACGCCCGTACTGGTCAACTATGCGGCTCCTGATAGCTCTAGTTCTTGGGCATGATCTAGCGCCAATGGCGGCGCGTACTGTCGAAACAAATCGTCATTCACCATCGGATCGCAGCCCATAACAAACGCAAAGTATTCGCGCTGATCATCTTCGCAGAGGTAGCGGTTCGGCTGCCTTTGGACCTGATAGCCAAATCGCCTCAACAGGACCCCCAATGCACGCGATGACAACGACAGCAGCTTCTTGGCTCCAAGACTACGCGCGCCCGAGCATAGGCCAGCAACAATTAGTTTGGTTTCGATACAATGAGAGGATGTATAGGCCAGCGCCTCATCCGTAGCAAATCTGGTGCATTCCCAAGCAGAATTGTCACTCGGGTAGACGTCCATCAGGCCACCCGGTATACCGTCTAACTTTCCATCGGCGGCATCTTTCAGCATATAGCTCCATCGCCCGTCGACAGCGCCACAAGATAGCGCCCGTGCCCCGGCTACCACTTGGCCGTTCCTGGTCACTATTGAATACAACGCTCCCGGTCTATCATATTGGTCGCGCTCCAGCCCGCCTTGGTGCTTCAAGCTCCAGCCCAATTCATCAACAAACTTGCGCTTCCTGAGCGCAAGAAATCCTTCAAAGACCTGCCGGTACTTTGCACTTTGACCAAACGAAAAAACATGTAGCTGCATGGCGTTCTCCTAGTTGAAACGCCATGTTCATGCGGTCGGTGCTTTTGTGAATCGATTAGACCTAAATCAGACCAAATTTTATCACTAGTGATATGAGTTGCGCCGTGGAGCTGGCTTCGACCGCCTGCATAGGCGCTTGCCGTCGCTGGCGAACGGTGACGAGCTTGATACCCAGCCACTCCGCTATTTCTCGGTCCTGATAGCCCGCACACATCAGCCGTAACACTTCTTTCGATTTCTCTTTGATGGTGTAGCGGCGAGATTCACGGTGGTGAATGGCGTGGATTGCATAGAGCGCGGCCTTTGCGATCCTCCGCTCTTGCTCGCACCACTCAGGACCCGAACAGCTAACAATTGAAATCTGACCATCTACTTGGACAGACAAAGTGTTCCCCCTCTCCAAGCCATGGCGGGAGGCGCCATCAAAGAACTTGTTGGAAGCTGGATAGTTGTTAGGAGACACTTCATATTGCAGTAGCCGGAAGAGGCCGGAGGAATCCGGATCAACCCGGATGAGGCATAAAAAATCAGGCCTTCAAGACTGTACGAAGAGGGCCTACCAAGTTGGCGCTTGTCTTGCACAACATGAAAACCGAGTGGATCACGGTCGGACATCAAAAACCAAGACAGCTCGAGTTGCAGATTATTCGGGTCCACCTGCCCCAGTATTGCCTGGGCTAAGCGCATATAGTGGGCTCCACAAAGTGTGACCAGCGACCGAGCGCAGACCTTCTGACATGCTCCCCTGAAAAGTCCGCGATTTGAAGTTAGCCTGTTCTCCAAGCGAGGAGACAGGCGATGCGGAAAAGCCGTTTCAGCGAAGAGCAGATCATTGGCATCCTTAAGGAGCACCAAGCCGGAATGGGGGCGAAGGAACTGTGCCGCAAGCACGGCATCAGCGATAGCACTTTCTACAAATGGCGTTCGAAGTATGGCGGCATGGAAGTGTCCGAGGCCAAGCGGCTGAAGGCTCTGGCGGTCGAGAACGCCAAGCTCAGGAAGATGTTGGCCGAGCAGATGCTTGATGTGGCAACGCTGAAAGAGATCCGGTGTAAGGCGGAGAGCCGTGGACTGGGCCATGACAGAGAAGAACGACAACCAGCGGCGGGCCTGTGCCCTGGCCGGGATCGATCCGCGCGTCTATCGGCGTGGATCAACCAGGCCTGCGGACGCCGAGTTGCGAGAGAGGCTGAGGGAGGTGTCCAGCGAACGGCGGCGCTTCGGCTATCGTCGGCTGCACCTGCTGCTCGGCCGCGAGGGCTGGCAGGTGAACTGGAAGAAGCCCTACCGGATCTACCGCGAAGAGGGGCTGAGCCTGCGCAAGCGCGGCGGGCGAAACCGCGCCATTGGGACGCGTGCGCCCATGGCGATCCCGCAAGGGCCGAACCAGAGATGGTCGCTGGACTTCGTCTCGGACAGTTTGTCTGATGGCCGCCGTTTCCGGGTGCTCTGCGTCATTGACGACTTCAGTCGGGACTGCCTGGCTGCGGTCGTGGACACCTCACTTCTCCGGCCAGCGGGTTGCCCGTGAGCTCGACAATATCGCTCGAACGCGTGGCTATCCCTGCATGGTGGTCAGCGATAATGGGACCGAACTGACGTCGAATGCCATTCTAAAATGGCAGGAAGATCGGAAGGTGGAGTGGCATTACATCGCGCCAGGCAAGCCAATGCAGAACGGCTTTGTAGAAAGCGTCAACGGCCGCCTCCGGGACGCGTGCCTCAACGAGCACTTGTTCGCCAACCTGCGCCACGCCCGAGAGCTGATCGCGGCCTGGCGTGACGATGACAATCACCATCGCCCACATACGAGCCTCGACGGGCTCACCCCGTGGGAGTATCATCAACGGTCAGTAGAGGACCAAACCCTGAACAGAGCGAACTAATAACCGAGGACGCTGCGGGCAGCACGTCACTTCGTTCCTGCTAAAGCTAAGGTCGGCTGTGAGCCCAAAATGCCAGATGCTGCCGTTTGCACAAACAACAGCGATGCGCCGGAAGCTGGCATTGCTTTTTTGAGGACGATCCAAAGCCGCCGATGATCATGGGTCAAAAAATACTACGCTGCTGGTCATCTAACCGGACTTTGGCATCTTTTGCATGACATGGCTTTTTTAGGAACCACTTAAGTGGGAAAGGATCAAACGCGGCTCAGCCCGCGACGATTGAAACGGGATCGTTCTGATTCTTTGTTGCCGAATTCAAAAGGCCAAATCGTTTCCTAAAGCTTCCGGGGGTTGTTTCGAAAGCCTTCAGGAAGTGCTTTCTCAAGTGTTGGCCATCGACATAGCCAACCTCCCTCGCAATTGTTTCTACGTTTTGGTGAGTAGCCTTCAGCTTTGATGCGGCCAGCGTCAGCCTATGTTGATGCAGGTAGTTCATCGGCGTCTCATTCAGCGTCTTCTTGAAGCGCTTGGCAAAGGCCGTGCGCGACAAGCAGGCTTCTTGCGCCATTAAATCGATGGTCCATCTCATCTGCGGTTTTTCATGCAGAGCGATAAGAACATTCTGCAAATACGGGTCTTTGATCGCCGCAAGCAGGCCGGAACTATAGTCCGTTTGTATCACATGGGCGCGTATCTGGCTGACCAACAAGGCCTCGCTGATGTGGCTCTTGATCGCATATTCCCCCGGTCGCGTGTTGCTGCCTTCTTGGGCGATGGTGGACAAGGCCGAACGTATCATATGAAACTCTTCGCTTTCCCCTTTTCGCAGCACCCAATAATCCGGCAGCGCGTTGAAAAGACCTGTGCGGCTTTGTTCTTCGATCTCGAAGATCAGGCTCAATAGGCGAGCCTTATCTCCGCCGCCGCCCCAAGTTGTTTGGGAAAACGCGCCAGGGGGATATTGATCAAAGCCAACAAAGGCAATGTCGTCCGAATTCCAAACATCCGCGACAGGGCGGATTTCGACCCCGAGCTCTGAGCTGATCGACATGCGCCCGCCGCGCGGAAAAATGAATGAATCCCCCGTTTTAAGTTCGATTGGCTCTGCGCCCTCAGGCGTGATCCAGCAGCTGTTCTCAATCACCGTAAAACTAAAGCCGAAATCAACCCCCTCAGAGCTGAACCCCCAAGGTGCCGACAGGTTGTAAGTCCCGATCAGCATGTTCTTAATTTTGAGCGTTAAAAGCGTTTCGCTGAGAAGATCCAATGCGCCCTCCGTGTACGATTATACCCCAAATGGGCTCTGTTTGATGCTTACTAGCACTCTATGCCCGTGATTTACAGTGTCCGGAGAAATTTGGGAGGAGTATCGAAATGAGCCAGTACGATATTGTCGTCATGGGCGCCGGTCACAATGGATTGGCTGCCGCCGCCTATATGGCGAAAGCTGGGAAGAAGGTCATCGTGCTGGAACGCCAGCCGTTCTTTGGTGGCGGCGTTGTCACGCGCGAGATTATGACACCGGGTTTTTTCAACGACGAACATTCCGCGACACACGTCATGATCCTTGCCAATCCGATGATCCAAGATGATGAACTGGGGCTTCAGTCAAAGTTCGGACTGGATTATCACATTGGCGATCGCAGTGTGATCAGTGTTTGGGATGACGGCACGACACTGTCCACTTGGAAAGACCTTGATAAGACCTGCGAAGAGATAGCCAAGTTTTCGTCCAAAGACGCCGAAACATATCGCCAATTCATTGGCGTGGGACAAAAGGTTCTACCAATGATGATGGCCGGGCTTGCAACACCGCCGACACCACTTGGCGCGTTTGTTGCGATGATGGATCAATCGGATGAAGGTCGCTTTATGTTCGATATGATGCAGCGCAGTGCGCGCTTCATCATTGAGGAAAAATTCGAAAACGAAATGGTCAGACTACACCTGCTTCGCGGTATGGCCGAGGCTCTGATCAATCCCGACGAGTTGGGAACAGGCGTCGCGGCTTTGTTGACGAACGCTGTGCTGCACACCTACGGCGGCGGATCGCCCGATGGCGGATCAGGCAAGCTGTCAGAAGCTTTGGTCGCCTGTATTGAACATTACGGTGGCGAAGTACGTTGCAGTGCTGAGGTGTCACGCGTGGTCGTCTCATCTGGCAAAGCGACCGGGCTAGAGCTGACAGCCGGTGAAACGTTCATGGCCAAGGATGGTGTGATCGGCGCCATCCATCCGCATGTTTTGGAAAAATTCGTAGACGGCGTGCCTGCGCCGGTCCTTCACCGCGCCAAACGCGTGACCACGACTGAGATGTCGGTGAATATGATCCACCTAAACCTGAAGTCGCAGGCGACCTTGAAAGCCGGCAAAGAACATCACGCCCACGCAATGGAGCTGATGGATTTCTACACAGTGCGCGACATGTGCCTGGAATTTGACAAGGTACATCGCGGTATTCCGACGCCGCGTTTGATCGGCGGATTTGATGCGACACGGACGGATCCAAGCAGAGCGCCTGAGGGTTGCGGTGTCTTCTACGGCGTGCATTTGGTGCCCGCAGAGCTGCATGACGGCGGACTTGAAGGCTGGGACGCGCGCAAAGAGGACGTCGCTGATGCCGCGCTCGCGCAGTATCGCAAGTTCTTTGATGGTTTGGAGGACGATAATATCGTCGCGCGCCATATTGCATCGCCAATGGATCACCAGCGTTATAGCCCGAGCAGCTACCTAAACGGTGATATCCATGGGGCCGCCGCCCCGTTCTATCAAACAATGGGCCATCGTCCGACGCCTGACCTTAGCAACTACCGGGTTCCGAATGTTGAGGGCCTTTACCTTGTTGGCCCGGCCATGCACCCCGGTGGCGGTGTCACAGGCGGCGGGCGCGCGACGGCGCTGCAAATGATGGACGATTTGGACATCGATTACGCGGCGGTCTTTGCTGAGGACGTTAAATGAGCAAGGCCAAAGAAAAGAAAAAAGTGATGGTCTATGATGGTCAGAGCAAAGAGCTTATGACCATCAAGTCCCTAAGCCGTGACAAAAACGATCTGGTGATCACAGGGAACATCTTTGGGTCGATGCCCATGAAAGCGCGCATCAAACCCCAGGAGGCACGCACCGCTTTGAAACTGCTAGATTTCAAAACGTTCCTGTTTCTATTGACCCTTCTCTTTCGTCGCTGAAGAGCCTTCATTGACCTTCACCATATGAACTGGAATGACTCCATGACTCATAACCGCAAACCCATCCCAAAGAGCATACTCATTTTTGGCGCCGCCAATCATATCGGCCGCCCAATGGCCGAATATATTGCCAAGACAGCGCCACAAGTTCAGCTGTGTCTAGTATCGAGCAATGAAGACCGGGCCGAAGCTTTGAAGAAAGACTTCCCCAAAGCCGACATCGTTGTCGCCGATTACTACGATCTGCCCTCAATGGAAGCTGCTTTGGATGGGATCGAAGGCGTCTATATGTCTTCACCAATCACAGTTGATCCCAAGCGCTCCATGAACAACTTTGTGGCGGCCGCCAAGAAAAGCGGAACCCTTGTTCACATGGTGCGCCAGATCGCGATCATGCCGGAATACAACAAACGGCTGAATCCACGAGAATTGCCCGCCCGTCCCGGTGTTGATCCAACGCCGGATTATAAAATTAAGGAAATCTTGGACGACAGCTTGCTGCCTGTGACCTACATCAACTTTGGTGGCAGCTTCATGGATAACTTCTTGAAAGTGACCAAGATCGGCATTCGGCGCGAACGCAAACTGATCTGGCATGGCCGCAAAGTGCCCTATGTCGACCCCCGCGAAATTGCCGAAGTTGTCGCCAACTTGCTGCTGTCAGACAATCACCGCCATATCGGTTGCACGCATACGATTAACAACGGCCATGACAACCACACAGCTGAAGGCGTTGCCAAAGTGATGAGCGAAGCCTTTGGCGAAACGATCACCTTTGAAGGATCACGCGATGCCTTCCTTGAAAACTACAGCTCAGTCTTCGGACCGGTCGCACCTGGCATCTGGGCCTTCTTTGAATATGAAAGCGAATATGAAGTTGGCTGGGCGCTGAATGACTTTGCCGAAACCATGCTGGGGCGGAAGCCGAAAACGCTGCATGATTGGTTCGTAGAGCATAAAGATCAAATTCTGGGATAGGCCGGGCCGAGCATGTCATAGCAACCTGTATGCATGAAAAATTGCCTTGCGTCTGACGATCTGGGCACGGCCATGAATTCACCAAATCAGTACTTCTGTTTGAGAAAAACAATTTTTGGATTTCTCAAAACATGCCCAACCTCAATATCATTTGTAAAACCTGGGCGGACATAAATGAATTCGATAAAAGCACTCGGTGCAGCAGCGCTTGCACTGACAGCATCACTTGTACCCGCACATACCGAAACCCTTGTGTTCGCAAGCACCAACCCAGAGCCTGTAGCACTCAACTGCGGTGGAAATCACAAAGGGCGACGGCTTTGTCCGCGTCTGGGCCGTTCGACCCTGATTTGAGGCTGCTCTTGCGGCGAAGGGCGGCTTTCCCTGTACGCATGCGGCATCGCCCCTTAGTCATGCCGCCAGATCTCGCGACTTTGCAAAGGGTGCTTTCTGCGCGTCACTGACATCCATGCCAGGCGCAGCATTGTCCTGAAAAGAGAAGCAAACCTGAAGGTCCGCTAACGGGAAGTTTGGCCAGATTATTCGCGCCCGCAGCAGAGCATTCGCTGCGCCGTGAATGAATGTCTTGTTTGTGCTGACAGCCGCCCTCAGGCATGTAAAACTGAATACGATCGCGCTGCCGCCGCACTGCCGCAAGGCAGCTTTGAGCCCAATATGACCGATGCTGCAGCACGTCCAATGTCAGCTTAAGCGATTATCCTGCAAAATTACCGCATCAAATATTGAGAACACCTGCTGAACTAAAGGTGTGCCAACCAGCTCTTCACGGCTCATCGCTGATGCAATAAGTTCGCTAGACGCGACTGGCCGGTCGTTTGCATTGATCACTGACACGCCGGGAACGCCATCGTTCTCAAAGTGGACTAAGGAGATCGCGCATCGATCATTTTTGGTGGCTCCTTCCCCCCAAGCTCCATAGATTAAATCGAAATTTGCAGGGTGGTCTTCAATTGACTTACCAACAGTCCATTGAACGAAGTAACTTGCGACTGTGCCTCCACCTTCTTCATGGACCCAGCCCCAAACAGTTCGAGTTTGATTGCCGCAGCAATCGCAAATGCCGGCACCTTCTTCTATTGGTTCGACATCAAACATTAGCACAGCCTTCTTGTCTTTCATCTGAACTGAGCAGAAAGCAGACGGTTAGTCCGGAATCGGAAATGGGAGCTCCTCCGCATAGCTGCCGATCGAATCCGCCAGTGTCCTGCGCTTGCAGCATAGCGATCGTCTCGGGCTGTGCGAGTGTCCGCTTTGAGCTGGCTGCTGTCATCTGGCTGCTGGGAAATGGTGCGCAATCGCTGCGACCCTGTCGCCGCACGGCCGTATGTCGGCTGTGGGCCTATACTTCAAAACCTCTGCGATACAGCCGAAGGCTGCTCTTGGATTTGACACCGGAGACGATGGTATTTAGAAAAGGTGTTCAGGGGTAAGCAAGAACCTCGTGAGGCGCTGGCCCAATCTTGCATCCTTCCAGTCTTTTTACTTCTTATGGAGGATGCTTTATGGCGTCGTATGATGAAATCACCGTATCTGCCCTGGCTCGATTGATCGGAACCCCCGATTGTCCAACTGTTCTCGATGTGCGTACTGACGAAGATTTTGACGATGATCCAAGACTTGTTCCCGGAGCCTATCGCAAGTCATTTGAGGATGTTCTTGATCTGGCTGAAGAGCTTCGGGGCCGGTCAGTTGTGGTCTATTGCCAAAAAGGTCTGAAGATCAGTCAGGGCGCGGCGGCGTTGTTACGCACCGCCGGGGTTCAGGCGGAAGTTCTCGAAGGTGGGCAGTTCGCCTGGAGAGATGCGAAACTCCCGATGGTAACTACGAACAGGTTGCCACCACTGGATATTTCAGGTCGTTCGGTGTGGGTGACGCGCCATCGCCCGAAGATCGACCGGATTGCCTGCCCGTGGCTCATACGTCGCTTCATTGATCCAAAGGCGCAAATCCTCTTCGTGGCGGCATCACAAGTGACCAATGTGGCGGAGCGCTTCAGCGCGACCCCCTTCGACATTGAGGATGTGTTTTGGAGCCATCGCGGCGAGACCTGTACCTTCGATACAATGATCGAAGAGTTTGGCATCAGGCATGACGCCCTGACGCGGCTTGCCGCCATCGTTCGGGGAGCCGACACCAACAGACATGATCTTGCACCGGAAACAGCTGGTCTTTTGGCCGCGTCTTTAGGGCTATCGCGCATGTTCCGTAATGACCTAGATCAGCTTGAGGCTGGCATGTTGCTTTACGATGCCTTCTACCGTTGGGCGCGCGACGCGACAAATGAGGGGCATGACTGGCCCGCTGCAAAGGCAAAGTCTTAAGTCATGAGCAATACGAACAACGCCGAGGCGGAAATGGCTCCGTCTCTCGCCGATTCTACACGCGTTTGGTGGAAAATCGGCATCTTGTCTTTTGGTGGGCCTGCCGCCCAGATCGCGCTGATGCACAAAGAGGTGGTAGACGACCGCAAGTGGTTGTCTGAACAACAGTTTCTCAACGCGCTGAGCTTTTGCATGCTGCTGCCGGGACCAGAAGCCATGCAGCTTGCGACCTATACAGGTTGGCGGCTTCACGGCACGATTGGTGGTCTGATTGCCGGATTGCTTTTTGTGATCCCTGGCGCACTCGTGATCATGTCGCTTGCGGTGATCTACAGCATTTTTGGGAATGTGCCGCTGGTCGAAGCGCTGTTCTACGGGATCAAGGCCGCAGTTCTGGTGATCGTTGTTGAGGCGCTTCTACGGGTCGCGAAAAAAGCGCTTGCTCAGAGGCAGGATTGGATCATCGCGGGGGCTGCCTTTGTCGGTATATTTTTCCTAGCGATCCCCTACCCGTTGATCGTCCTGGTGGCAGGTTTCTATGGCTGGATTACGGCAACCACGCAATTGGAGCGAAATCTCGTCGATATGACACATGTGTCGGTTCTAAAGACAGCTGGTACGGTCATATTCTGGCTCGCGGTCTGGTTGCTTCCGCTGCTTGCGCTCACTTGGGTTGGCGCGCCCGACCTGGTTGTCGAGGTCGGTATTTTCTTCAGCACTCTTGCCATCGTGACGTTTGGTGGTGCCTACGCGGTCCTTGCCTATATGGCGCAGGACGTGGTCCTGCAATTCGGCTGGTTGACAGCAGGTGAGATGATTGATGCCTTGGGTCTGGCCGAGACAACACCGGGCCCACTGATCCTTGTGACACAGTTCGTGGGCTTTCTTGCCGGGTTCGAGCGCGGAGGGCTTGGTCTTGGTATGTTCACCGCTTTGGTCGCTCTTTGGATGACTTTCACACCGTGTTTTTTGTGGATCTTCACCGGTGCCCCATACATTGAATGGATTTCAAACCAGCCTCGGTTGCAAGGCGCATTGAAGGCCATCACCGCTGCTGTCGTGGGCGTTATCCTAAACTTGTCACTCTGGTTCGGCCTGCATGTACTTTTTGGCACGGTGACCCACGTAAAACGGGGCCCGATCACGCTGTGGCTGCCTGAGTTTGCCACCATCGAATGGCTCGCGCTGTTGCTCTTCGGTCTGAGCTGTGTTCTGGCCTTTCGCCTCCATTGGGGCATCATTCGCATTCTGCTGATAGCTTCGGTTCTGGGTACCGTACTAAGACTGCTGATGTGATGGAAACAGATCCAGACATTGGAGCGGCCGCAGCAGGCGCTAAGTTCGCCCGCACAGCTGCCTTCTGATTTCTTCATTCTAACGTCGGCTATGTGCCAAAGAAGTTGGTTGCATACTCGGGAATTCAGGGTGAGCAATCTCCAATGGCAACCGTAGATTTGTATCTTCTATCTGAGGCAACCATCGTTCGGATGACGCGGGAGATACCCTTCGAACGCATACCAGTAACCGGCGAATTCCTGCGGATTGGTTCAGACGGTTTGACTCAGGTGTTGATGAGAAGACTAAATTCACCCGACGTGTGACCCGACCCCAGATGTTGAGATGAGGCGCGTCACTCCCTCTTGGACAAGCCTAAACTGTTTATGGAATGACTCTAGGTACCAAATAGGCTCTGTTGCACAAATCGCGCGAGGGATTCATCTCGTGAATCCAGCGTGGTAGCTGTGATACATGAGCAGACCCACGCACCCGGCCTACAGGACCAGGAACTGGCCAGCCTACAATGAAGCGCTCAATCCCGGCCTGCGCCTGGTGATTTCCTACGCCGCCCTTGAGGAGGGCCATCACGGCGGCATTTATCAGGCTGGCAACTGGATCTATGAGGACTGCGTTGCGTCGCACGCCTTCAAAGATGGCGACAAACTGGTCCATGGCCGCACCATGAGCCTGCGCATCAAGCGCCTTGGCATGACTTACGCCGAATACGCCAAATCGCTTGGGTTCGAACAACTCCCCCGAGTTCACCTCAAACGGAACAAATACCTGATGCCCTTGGATCGGAAAATGCGCAGGCAGATCGAGCCCTTAGCAAAAGAATAACCCGATGCCCTACCACAAGATGAAAAAGAGGTTCCGGCTTAGGCCGGGGCTCCCCCTACCCCAGCAAGAACTTCAAACCGGCCTTTGAACCAGCTTGCAGCAAACGGCAGAAACGAGCCCTCTTTGACCAATGCTGCGCCGCGCATGAATGACCGCTTTCAAGTCGCTCTCAGGCCCACGCCAGACTTATCAGCCAATCTTTGGCTGCTGTAATTGACAGTCTTGATGTTTGATCAACATGCGACAACATCCAGACTTCCCTAGTCGGGCAACTCGCGCCACCTTCTAATTCGATTGCTCGAAATCGCGGATCGCCCGAAGCAATTGCGCGTGGCAAAAGCGTCTTTCCAATCCCCTCCGCAACGGCCTGCATGCCTGTCTCTGCATCCGCAACTCTCAAATTGGCACGCTGTTCCGAAGACTTCACGGCGTTTTCGAGCCAACACGCTTGCGGCAAGTCTAAATGTGCCTCGTCATAGGTGATCCACCTCAGTTTTTCATATTGGTCTGGTGAGGTGAAACTTGCAGCGTATGCCGAGAATGATAACTCGCCCAACTTTTGCGCTTTCGTCCGCAAACCCCCACCGGATGGACGTGCAAAGCGCACCGCAAGGTCTGCCTCTCGTTTGGATAGGTCCAGGTTGCCCGAGCTCGAAACCAGTTCGACCGTAAGGTTCGGATGCAAACGTTCTAAAGCGGCAAGGTTAGGAACGAGGAATCGATTCACGATAATCGGCACCGAGCTTATCCGAACACTGCCGGTGACACGCTGTGCGTTCTCGCCTGACACTGCTCTAATCGCTAAGTTCCCCGCCTCTATAGATTCAGCGTGTGGCAGGATGTTCAGCGCAGCGTCCGTTGGTTCGTATCGTCCATTGGCACTGCGTACGAACAGCGTGGTTTCTAATGTCTGCTCAAGCTGCCTGACTCTACGGGCCACCGTCGTTTCGCTGACACCAAGTATTCGACCAGCTTGAGTGAGCTTTCCTTCTCGGTGAAGTGCCAAAAGATACTTGAGATCATTCCAATCGTGACTCTGCATTCTTGCAGAGTAGGCCGTCATTTTTATCAGGACAATCCTCGGTTTTGATGTGGCAGTTATGCTCGCAGGTAATTTTACGGAGGCCAGACAATGAAGTTCATCATTTTGTTCGAAGATGCAAAAGATGCCGATCCAGACATCCGCAAGACTCATATGACGAAGCACCTCGATTTCCTTGAGCAGAACTCGGATAAGATTGAAGCCGCGGGCCCTTTGTCAGACGCCGCAGGACAAGGACGGGACGGTCTGTGGATCGTTGAAGCAGAGACCGAGGAAGAGTTGGATCGATTGGTGCATGAAGACCCATTTTGGCCGACTGGCCTCAGGAAATCCTATTCGATCATCAAATGGAAACAAGTTTATGTGGACGGGGCGCGGTTGATTCATCCGGGCTGAGGCATCAGCGTTTGGGAGGGTGGAGCGGACATTGGCGCAAGTGCAGCGGAAGCTCGCTTCGTCCGCATTGTTGCCTTCTGGGTCACTGCCAACATGGGTCCGCAATCGCTGTGTCGGCTCGGTTCCAGCGTTCCGGCTCTTTAAATGCCCCTTTTAACACCCTTTAAAACTCTCTGCCGCCCCGCCGTTTTTTAACGGTCTGGGCGGCGAACGTTCAAGTTTGCAATGGGAAGTGTCCCGTACTGCAACGGGAAGTGTCCGAGTTTGCAAACGGAAGTGTCCCGCTACACCCGGCATTCCTGGCACTGCTCGGGGGGTGACTGCACCCGCTACAACCTGTTTTAACAGAAAAATCAAATCACTAGAATAATTCCGCCAAATAAATGTGAAAAACATTTACATGCAAGCTTGAAACCTGACATCGGCACTCCGATATTCCATAATGTGAAGCGCATTTACATGGACGCCGAACATTGCAACGCTAACCTGGAGACCCCGATGACGAGTTACACCTCAACCGCCCCGCAGCCCTCCGAACAGGGCTGGTTTTCCCGCAGTGAATCCTGGCTGGACAGCAAGGGCAAAGGCGCATGGATCGCGGCTATGGTCCTCGGTTTTGTCTTTTTCTGGCCGGTTGGCCTCGCCTTGCTGTTTTACATGATCTGGAGCAAACGTATGTTCTCAAAATCCTGCACCACCCGCCGTAAGTCTTGGGCTCGCCATGGCATGTCCGCAATGACCCCATCCGGCAACAGTGCATTTGACGCCTACAAGGCCGATACACTGCAGCGGCTAGAACAGGAGCAGCATGATTTTGAAGCCTTCCTGCAGCGTCTTCGCGCCGCGAAAGACAAGTCCGAATTCGATGAATTCATGCATGAGCGTGCTCTGCACAACGACGATGAAGCCATAGAATTGGATGATGAAGCGGACGACGACAACGACGTCCGTCGCGGTAAGCGCCACTGACGCCTGCCCCCGCTTCGCCCCATTGGGGCGGAGCTATCGGAGGGAGTATCCGCATACTGGCGCGCACGGTGCTCCCATTCCGCTCCCCCAAGCTGTTTTTGCTGTCCATATGACTGCGTCAGCTTTGTCGCCACTCATATGTGCCCAAACCTAGAGCCAACAAGGAGGCGTTGATGACCGCCCTGCCCGATCCCGACTATCAGACCGAGTTCTACCAATTTGTTGCCTCTAAGCGTCTGTTTGCCTGGCTGATCGACAGCGCGTTGATCACTGTTCTGGCCAGCATCGCCGTAGTGTTAACGGCCTTTACCGGTTTGCTGATCTGGCCCCTGCTCTACCTGGCGATCGGTTTCATATATCGCGCTCTAACCATCGCCGGAGGCTCGGCCACCTGGGGGATGTATATCGCTGGGATCGAGTTGCGCGACCTTAACGGGCGCAAATTGGATGGTCAGGGCGCATTGCTGCATACGGCGGGCTATACCCTTTCCATGGCATTCCCCATAATACAGATAATCTCTATCCTGATGATGTTGATGTCTGCGCGTGGTCAGGGCCTGACCGATGCAATGCTCGGCACTGTCATGTTGAATCGGCGGGCTTGAGCAACGTTCATGAGCGACCGCTCACGAGCAACCTCCTAAATTCTGTAAACCTTAATCCAATCTGGCCCCTTGGCGCACCTCGAAGGCATTGCTATCATTCCAGTGACCACGTGGCCCGATTGCCCCGCCCTGGCAGAACAGATATGACCTGTTTCCGGTCTGATGTGAGTCATGGCAGCTTTTGTGCCGCAGCCCAAACGGACGACCACCCGCCTGATGCGCCACACTCTGCCGATTGCCCCACAGTTCTATGTGACTGCTCCGCAGCCCTGTCCCTATCTCGCAGACCGGATGGAACGTAAACTGTTCACGGCGCTGCAGGGGGATGGCGTCGAACAGTTGAATAACAGCCTGTCGCAGCAAGGGTTTCGCCGTTCTCAGAACGTGCTCTACAGACCGTCCTGTTCGGAATGTTCGGCCTGTCTTTCCGCACGCATCAATGTCGCCCAGTTCAAGCCCAGCCGTGGACAGAAGCGTACATTGCGGCGCAATTCCGGGCTTGATCGTCGGGCGACCTCACCTTGGGCCACGGAAGAACAATATGCGCTGTTCCGGAGTTACCTTGACAGCCGTCATGCCGACGGTGGCATGGCTGATATGGATGTATTCGAATATGCGGCCATGATCGAAGAAACCCCGATCCGAAGCCGTGTAGTTGAGTATAATGACCTTGAAACCAACGCCCTGACCGCTGTCTCTCTGACGGATGTGCTAGAAGACGGGCTGAGCATGGTTTATTCTTTCTATCAACCCGATATGCCGCAAGCTTCGCTTGGCACCTTCATGATCCTAGATCATATCGAAATCGCGCGCGAAGCAGGGCTGCCTTACGTTTATCTCGGCTATTGGGTCCCGGGCAGCGCTAAAATGGGCTACAAGATCAAATTCACCGGACTAGAAGTCTACTACCGCGGTACGTGGCAGCCGATGACCGACCCCAGTGCATTTGACGACAGCGCCCATCCGCTATCGACCGATCCGATAGCGGAGCAGGTCGCCAATATACACCTGCCTGATTCTCGTCGCGTAGCAAGGTAGCCGATGCAATTCTTTCATGCCCTGACACTGATTGTGCCTGACTACGATGCAGCTATCGAGTTTTATTGCACCACGCTAGGCTGGCAGCTCGCTGAAGATATCGATCAGGGGCGCAAACGCTGGGTGCGAATACTGCCTCCCGGCGCAAAGCAGGGTAGCCTAATCCTGGCCCGCGCTGACAACGATGATCAACGCGCCATCATTGGCAATCAATTCGGCGGTCGCGTAGGGCTGTTTCTGACGACCGATGATTTTGCGCGAGACCACGCCGCGATGCTGGCCTCTGGCGTCACTTTCGAGGAAGAGCCCCGTCACGAACCCTATGGCATCGTTGCAGTCTGGCGCGATCCGTTCGGCAATCGCTGGGATCTGCTCCAACTCACCTGAAGGCAGCCTGCCTTTCTCCTACCTGAATGGTCACAATGACGTAGAGCAACGTTGCTCCCTTATCCCTGATACGCAGTATCCGAATATGAAAAAGGCCCTCCAATGGAGGGCCTTTCCTGATGTCTCGTTTCGTCTCACCGTGATCAGTTTGGCATTAGAGCCGGTACAATGGTCACGATGGCGGGGAACATCCACAAGATCCCCAGACCTACGACCTGGATCAGCACAAAAGGCAGGATACCACGGTATATATGCCCAGTGGTCACCTCTTTGGGAGCTACACCGCGCAAATAGAACAGCGCAAATCCAAAGGGCGGCGTCAGGAATGAGGTCTGCAAGTTGACCGCAACCATAATGGTCACCCATTTCGGATCAAAGGAACCGCCGTAGATCACTGGCCCGACAATTGGGATCACGATGTAGATGATCTCAAGAAAGTCGAGCACGAAGCCAAGGATGAACAACACCACCATCACGATCAGGAAGACCTTCAACTCGCTGTCAAAGCTCTTCAGGAACTGTTGGATATAATGTTCACCGCCAAAGGAGATCACCACAAGGTTCAGCAGCTGCGAGCCGATCAAGATGGTGAACACCATTGAGGTCACCTTGGCCGTCTCGCGCACAACTGGCGTCAGCACCCCACCCTTGAACAGCACCCAGCAGCCATAGATCAGCCCAAAGAGAGCAAAGAGATAGGAGCCATATGCAACACCAAAGGCTATGACAGTTTCCGCTGACACGCCGCCCTGCGCATTGATGCGCAGATCGAAGTTAACGCCTACGAGGATACAGACGGCCACCGCAAGCGTTGCCCAGATGATAATCTTACCGGATTTGCCCTGGTCCTGCAGCTTACGATATGCGGCGAGCATAATCGCCCCGCCCGCCCCAAGCGCCGCAGCTGGTGTCGGGTTGGTAATGCCGCCCAAGATTGACCCAAGCACTGCAATAATCAACACCAGCGGAGGGAACACAACGCGGATCAGATCATTACTGGCGCTACGCGCCGCGGCGACCTTGCAGCCATAGAACGCAAGAAGGCTTGGCAGTGCGATCAGCAGTACTGTCACCCCGGCGGTTGTGGTTGGCGAGATTGCCACCAAATCCACAAGTGCGATCAGTAGAACCCCGATAGCGCCCAAAATCAGCGGCTTCGGATCCCGCGACGGTGCGACCCCGCGACCAACCGCCAGCGTCAGACCCATCAATACCATCAATACGGTCAGACCGGTCCCGATGGGGGCTGCGCTTTCGATTTTGGCAATCTGTGCCGCGGCCAGCTCTTCCTCGGTCAGTTTGGTGGCTTCGCTAACACCGCCTGCTGCATCGATGCTTTCCTGCTCAGCCACTGCGGCATCCCATGCCGTCTGCCCATGCAGGTCGATCATCGCCGCCTGGCAATCTTCGCCGACATTGGTGCGGAGCGAAGCAGTCTGGCCAGCATCCGAGAAGGTTGACACAGTCACGTTCTGACTGCCGATAACATTGACCGAGCCAAGTAGAACCGCGCCCACGATCAACGCTGTCGGTACACCAAGGAACCAGGTCAGACCTTCACCACGGGTGATCGGCTCACCTGTGCCACCCTCCATCATAACGGCAGGGGCTTTTTCCGGGTTCAGAAGCGCATACCCAAAGGCATAAAGCGCATAGAGCAGCGCGAGCAGGATTCCCGGGAGCAGCGCCGCCTGAAACAGCGTGCCAACTGATACCACAGCAGGCTCACCCAGATATGTCAGCGCATCAGAGCAACCAAATTCCTGCGCCCGCGCTTCTTGCGCGGTGGAATAGAGGTCACCAGCCAGCGTGCCAAGGAGAACAATCACGATTGAGGGCGGAATAATCTGCCCGAGCGTGCCAGAGGCTGCGATAACACCCGTCGCCAGCTCAGGCGAGTAGTTGTTGCGCAGCATGGTTGGCAGGGCCAGAAGCCCCATGGTCACGACCGTTGCGCCGACAATGCCGGTAGACGCCGCAAGAAACGCACCCACAACCACGATTGAAACCGCCAGACCGCCGGGCAGCGGGCCAAATACGCGCGCCATGGTGGTCAGAAGATCATTGGCAATCTTGGAGCGTTCAAGCGTGATGCCCATCAACACGAACATCAAAACCGCCAGCAGCGTCTCGATCGAGGCCCCCGCCAGAACACGCTCGTTCATGCGGTTTACGATGAAAGATAAGTTCCGATCCATGGCGGTTTCCCACCCTTGTGGGAACACGGCCTCGGCAACGCGCGGCAAGTCCGGGTATCGGAAGACCGATACCGTATCCGGTTTAACACCGGAACTCACTAGATCGCGATAGACCTGCGACGAGGTGTCAATCGCTTGGTGAACAAGGATCCCGGCGCTGTCGAGCGCTGCAATGATCCCAAAGGAGATGATACCGGCACCGCCAATGGCAAACGCCACTGGAAAACCGGATAGAATGCCGCCGAAGAGGCAAAAGAAAACAATGATCAGGCCTATTTCAACGCCATCAAGTCCGAATAGCATGGGGGCTGTCCCTTAGTTAATGCGCGCCTTCATAGGCTTCTTCACCTTCACCAAGGCTGTCCTTGTCGAGGTGTTTGTTCTCACTGTCAGGGCCTTCAACAAACTCTAGGAACGAGCGGTAGAAGAAGGCAATGGCATGAATGAAGACGATACCAGCGAAGGCGACCAACAGGATCTTGAAGAGGAAGTATCCGTTAAATCCGTTTGGGCTGAACCCGATGGTTTCGACGTTCCAGCGTAGCGCGCGGGATTTCATCAACAGCCGCTCCAATGTATCGGAAGCGGAGGGTTTGGGCACGATCAGGTGACGCCACAAGAAATACCAGCCGTACATCCATGTCAGGACCGCAGCAGGCATCATAAAGATCAAAGATCCCAGCATGTCCACAACGCGTTTGGCACGGAAGCTGATCCCCGAATAGATCAGATCCACCCGTACATGACCGCCCTGCACAAAGGTATAAGTAACGCACAGACAGACAACCAAGGCGTTGTAAAGCTTCAGTTCCTCAGCAAACCAACTGATGTCTTTTTCAAGCGCAATCCCCAAACCAAAGCTCATGTCCGGACGCGCGAACACCCTTTGCATGAACACAATAACGATCTGTTGCAGCACCATCAGAAGACCGGCCCAGGCAAACAGCCGACCCAGCGTGTTGGCAAAGCCCTCCAAACCGCGCACTACACCCCACATAATGGAATTGCGATACATGCCAGCTGCCGTGAGCACCAGAAACGCAGTGAACACGACAAAGAAGAACTCAACCGACCCGCCATAGTAGACGAACCGCATGATGGATGCCTTGTCTGACCAATCGAGCCAGAGCTGCGGGTTGGCGACGGCATAGCCGAAATTATAAAAGGCCCCCGCAAGGTTCTGGATCAACGAGATAAGACCGCCCAATAGGGCTCCAAAAAAGGAAATGCCACTTTCGTCCTGCATTTTTCCCTCGAATAAATGCGTGCAGCGCAAGTCGTCTGAATTGTCATCTTCGGGATAAAAATCAGACGTGCGCGAATACTTGGATCCGCTGGGCACATGTGGCTGTTGCCATCAGTACCGGCTGCAATTGCGAAAGGATCCCCCGCACACTGCGGAGGATCCGATTGAAACCACTCGTTGAGGGTTAGCCCAGAACGCGGTCGCGCTGTTTGGTGTAGGCGCTAGATGACAGGTTGTGCCAGCCCGAGGAAGATTTCATGGACGCCATCGCGCTGTCGTAGATCTTCTTGTACAGCTCGTCGCCCAAGTTTTCGTCGTGCACTTCCTTGGAAGCCTTGCCGAATGCATCCCAGACACTGTCAGGGAATTCCATGACCTTAACGCCACCGGCCTGCAGACGCTGCAGTGCAGCACCGTTGTTCGCCAAGAACTGGCTCAGGTTCCACTGGTGCGCTTCACCAGAAGCAATTTCGATGATCTTCTGATGCGCAGGGCTCAGGCTATCGAAAACGTCGCGGTTGGTCGCAACAGACAGACCTGCACCCGGCTCGTGGAAGCCAGCAGTGTAATAGGTCTTTGTAATTTCCTGGAAACCAGCCTTCTCGTCCGCCCAGGGGCCGATCCACTCGGTGCCGTCAATCGCACCGGAGGACAACGCCTGATACACTTCGGAACCAGGGATATTCTGAACGGATGCGCCCAGTTTACCAAGCGCCTTGCCACCCAAGCCGGGCATACGGAACTTCAGGCCGTTGAAATCTTCGGGGCTGTTGATTTCTTTGGAATACCAACCACCGGCCTGTGCACCGGTGTTGCCGCCGAGGAAGGATTTTAGACCAAAGATCTGACCCAGCTCATCGTGCAGCTGCATGCCGCCGTCCTGATAGTACCAGTTCACCAGTTCCTGTGCGGTCAGACCGAAGGGAACCGCGGTGAAAAACGCATAACCCGGATGCTGGCCAACGAAGTAGTAGTCGGCACCGTGATACATGTCAGCCTGACCGGAGGTCACAGCATCAAAGACTTCGAACGCGCCAACCAGTTCACCGGCAGCTTTCAAATCCACGGTCAGCTGGCCATCGGACATTGCGGTAATGCTGTCTGCCACGCGCTGTGCGGAATCGTGTACACCGGCAAGGCCGCGGCCCCAGGTGGTGACCATAGTCAGGGTACGTTTACCCTGTGCATAGGCTGGTGCAGCCAGAGTGGTGGCCGCAGCGGCACTGCCCCCCAGCGCGGATGTCTTCAAAAAGGAACGACGATCCATAATTTCTCCTCCCATTTAATTGAATTGCCTTGGGTCTGCGCCCAAGGCGGGTCTCATCGAGTGAGGCAAGCCTAGCCTTCGCTTGCGTCATGTGAATACCTACTACTGCGTAGAAAACCGCATTTTGGACCTTTTTTTGGCCAAAATTCAGGCAGACTACAAAACGCGCCTCAAGGGATCCGATCATTCGTGCGTTAGATGCACGAATGGGGGCTTTGATTCTCAAATTGGATTGCGTAACGATTCGACCATGCGCCTGATCCTCAATTTCCTGCGACCAAACTACGCCCAGAAGCTGTCCTTGCTTGCCACCCTGCCGCTGATTATTGCAGGGGCCGCGATCGCAGTCTTAGTCGCCGTACAGTCACGTGCGCTCGCCGAGGGTGAGATCAAAGCCCTAGAGCAGGAGCTGTTGCAAGCCAAGATGGCCGAACTCCGCAATTATGTAACCCAGGCCCGCAATGGGTTTTCACATATTTATGGGCTCGCGGCTCCTGACGATGAAGAAGCCAAGGAACAGGTCACTCAGATCCTTAGTGCGATGATCTATGGCCGTGACGGGTTTTTCTTTGTCTATGATTATGACGGCACCAATCTGGTCAGCCCACGCCAAACCGAATTTATCAATAAAAACTGGACCGGATTAACCGACAGCCGTGGCACTCCGGTGGTGGATGAGTTCATCCGCCTCGCACGAAAAGGAGCTGGTTGGCACACATTCATGTGGGAAAAACCCTCGACCGGCGAGGAGGCACAGATGGTGGCCTATGTGCTGGGACTACAAGACTGGCGATGGGCAATCGGCACTGGGGTGTTCATTGACGACGTACTGGCGTCGGTCGCCGCGTCCCGCGCGGAGGTCGAGACCCGCATCCGTCGCACATTCTACTACATCGGCGGCATCACCTTGTTTGCACTTGGGTTGGTCTTTGCGTCAGGGATGGTGCTGAACATTCGCGAGCGCCGACTGGCCGATGCAAAACTGAAAGAGTTGACCCAGCGGGTATTCGACGCCCAAGAAGAAGAGCGTGGCCGCGTGGCACGGGAATTGCACGATGGGATCAGTCAACTATTGGTCGGCGTTCGCTATGCGTTGGACAATGCGCGAAGACGCCTGTCACGTGGGGATTTCGACCGTGTCGAAGATCCACTGAACAAGGGTATTTCGCATCTCGGCACAGCCATCATCGAGGTTCGGCGCATCAGCCGCGATCTGCGCCCCGGCGTACTGGATGACCTCGGGCTCGGACCCGCGTTGAAGGCGTTGACCGATGACTTTGCAACCCGAACCGGGATTGAGACCCGTTTCAGCACCGTCGTGTTTCGCAACCGGCTGGACGGCGAGGCTAAGATCGCACTCTACCGGATCGCGCAGGAGGCTCTGACCAATATCGAGCGTCACGCCGAGGCGACTGAGGTCACCATGGATTTGCGCGGTCACCCGCGTGGGGCCACCATGCGGATCAGCGATAATGGGCGCGGCCTCCCCCCCGTGCAGGATCGTGGCGGGCCGGGGATTGGCTTGCGAAATATGCAGGAACGGATCGAACGGCTTGACGGCACCCTCCGGATATTGTCATCACGAGGCACACAAAGCGGCACGGTAATTGATGTCTTGCTGCCGTTGAGCCATCTGCTGCCCCCCGGAGACGCAGCCTCCAAACGGGTATCTTAAATCAATACCGTGCTCCTGCCAGGCCGCCACGAACGCATCGCTGCGGCAGTGGTGGGGGGCTGGATCGCACAAGCTAATTGAGGGGTGAATATGCCAAACACCATTCGTGTCCTGATCGTTGATGATCACCCAATGGTGGCCGAAGGCATTCAGTCCATCCTCGAAAGCTATGATGATATCGAAGTCGTCGGCATCCCCAACAATGGCGAGGAGGCCGTGGCCGAGGCCCGCAGTTTGCAACCTGATGTCATTCTTATGGATCTGAATATGCCCAAACTGGGAGGGCTCAGTGCAACTGAGATCATCCTAGAGCAGGCCCCCGCAACCCGTATCCTGATCCTCTCGATGCATGACAGCGCGGAATATATCTCCAGCGCACTGACCCACGGCGCGATGGGATATGTGCTTAAAGACGTACCAACCGAAGAAATCCGTCAAGCCATTGATACAGTTATGCGTGGCGAGACCTATCTGTGCACTGGCGCTGAAGGTTCGCTAAAACCGAAGGATGCCCCGGATCGTGAAGCCCTGACCGGACGTGAGCAGACCATTCTGTTGGAGCTGGCGCAGGGTAAATCAAACAAAGACGTGGCGCTGGCATTAGATATTTCTGTTCGCACCGTCGAAACTCACCGCAAGAACATCAAACGCAAGCTGGGGATTTCCTCGACCGCTGGTCTCACGCGATATGCGCTGGAGCATGGCGTGTTGCAAGGCACCGGTCACAGCTTCTGACCCGCCGTATGCCACGCGCATATGGAATGTCATTCTTGCGCAATGGCACGGCGAAAGACACAGCGAAGTAAGTCCGTAACGGTCAACACTTCCTCAATACTCAATCAAAAACGCCGAGCAGATAACGCCCGGCTAAATAAAATCACGGATTTAAGTCCGAAATGACATAGTTTGACCCGACCTAAAACCTGAAAATGTCGCGAAAGAGCCTCGCCGCGCAACAAAATGTCCCAAAACAGGGCGTTTTTGGTTCATTTCCCTGTTGACGCTCCCTGCCCCCAGTCATAAGGTCCGCTTCAACGCTAAAGGAGCCAGCACGATGAAATACCTAGTCGTAGTCGTAGGAACCACGCGCATGGGCCGGTAACGGTAGACCATAATCCAACCCATGCGCCTCCGACCAGAAATCGGGGGCTTTTTTTATGCGAAACGGACGATGCCGCCAATTGGAGCTAAAGCAGATGAAACGTGAGATGACCGGCGCAAAAATGGTTGTTCAGGCCCTGAAAGATCAGGGGGTGGACACGGTCTTTGGTTACCCCGGCGGTGCTGTCCTGCCGATTTATGACGAGATCTTTTTGCAGAATGATATCCGGCACATCCTGGTGCGCCATGAACAAGGGGCTGTCCACGCCGCCGAAGGTTATGCCCGGTCGACCGGTAAGCCCGGCGTTGTTCTGGTGACCTCCGGTCCCGGAGCGACCAATGCCGTGACGGGTATGACTGACGCACTTCTCGATTCCATTCCGTTGGTGGTTCTTACCGGTCAGGTACCAACCTTCATGATCGGCTCCGACGCTTTTCAGGAAGCCGACACCGTGGGCATCACCCGCCCCTGCACCAAGCATAACTGGCTGGTCAAAGACACCGAGAAGCTGGCAGGCACGTTGCACGAGGCCTTTCATGTTGCAACTGCGGGTCGGCCCGGACCAGTGCTGATCGATATCCCCAAGGATGTGCAGTTTGCGACCGGCACCTATCAGGGCCCCAAACCCGCTGCATCACATTACCAACCCTCCATGAAGGGCGACTTGGAAGCCATCACCGAGTTGGTCGCGGCACTGGAGACCGCGAAGCGACCAGTGTTTTACACAGGCGGTGGCGTGATCAACTCAGGGCCTGGCGCCAGCCAGCTGTTGCGCGAATTGGCCGAGGCCACAGGCATTCCAGTGACCTCAACATTGATGGGACTTGGTGCATATCCTGCTTCAGGAAAAAACTGGCTGGGAATGCTGGGGATGCATGGGCTGTATGAAGCCAATATGGCGATGCACGGCTGCGACCTAATGATCAACATCGGCGCGCGTTTTGATGACCGGATCACTGGCCGTCTTGATGCGTTCAGCCCGAATTCAACCAAGGCGCATATCGATATCGACCCGTCGTCGATCAACAAAGTGATCCGCGTGGATATACCGATCGTGGGCGACATTGGTCATGTGCTTGAGGACATTCTGAAGATCTGGAAAAGCCGCGGGCGCAAGATTGACAGTGCAGCCCTCGCCAAATGGCAGAACCAAATCAGCGAATGGCGCAATGTGCGCTGCCTGTCCTACACTGCGTCCGGAAGCACTATCAAACCGCAATACGCGCTGGAACGGCTCGAGGCTCTGACCAAGGATCGCGACCGCTACATCACCACCGAGGTGGGCCAGCATCAGATGTGGGCGGCGCAGTATCTTGGTTTTGAAGACCCCAATCGCTGGATGACCTCTGGTGGCCTGGGCACCATGGGTTACGGCACCCCTGCCTCGCTTGGGGTTCAGGTAGCCCATCCGGACGCCTTGGTGATCAATGTCGCCGGCGAAGCATCCTGGCTGATGAACATGCAGGAGATGGGCACGGCAGTGCAATATCGCCTGCCCGTCAAACAGTTCATCCTCAACAATGAACGCCTTGGTATGGTGCGTCAGTGGCAGGAATTGCTGCATGGCGAGCGCTACAGCCACTCCTGGTCGGAAGCACTGCCCGATTTTGTGAAACTCGCCGAGGCCTTTGGCGCAAAAGGCATCATCTGCAAGGATCCCAAGGATCTGGATGACGCCATCATGGAAATGCTCGATTACGACGGCCCGGTGATTTTTGACTGCCTCGTTGAAAAGCATGAAAACTGCTTCCCGATGATCCCGTCGGGCAAGGCCCATAACGAGATGCTCTTAGGCGAAGCCGATACACAAGGTGTCATCCAGGCCGGCGGCGCAGTTCTGGTTTAATCCACCAGAAACCGATTTTGCGGGGCGGTTTCGCCCTGCCCCGACTATTAGGAAAGGGACTTAAATGTCTGCCCTACATATCAAAAAAGGCTCCACCAGCCATTCCGCCTATAACCTACGTCCGAATTTTTCGGATGTTCAGGAACGTCACACGATAACCATACTGGTGGAAAACGAACCCGGTGTTCTGGCCCGTGTAATCGGACTGTTTTCGGGGCGTGGCTACAATATCGACAGCCTCACCGTCGCCGAAGTAGATCACACTGGTCACCTGTCGCGTATTACGATTGTCACGACCGGCACGCCTCAGGTAATTGAGCAAATCAAAGCACAATTGGGTCGGATTGTGCCAGTACATGAAGTGACTGACCTGACTGTGGAAGGCCCGTTTGTGGAACGTGAACTGGCGATTGTGAAGGTGGTCGGCGAAGGTGACAAACGTGTCGAAGCCATGCGTTTGGCAGAAATCTTCCGTGCCAAAGTCGTTGATACCACACTCAATAGCTTCATCTTTGAGTTGACTGGCGCACCGGACAAAATCGATGCCTTTGCTGAATTGATGCGCCCATTGGGATTGACCAAGATTGCGCGCACAGGCGTGGCTGCCCTACTGCGCGGCGCCTGATCCGGATCAAACAGCGCACAAAATGGGGGCTTCGTTGTTACGTAGCCCCTTGTCTCTGCCTACTATCGTTGGCGGCACTAGTAGATTTGAATGATCAGCCGCTTCGTCGTTTTGACTGCGCCCGTTCATCTCTTGCATGTTTGTCTGGGAAAGACACTACCGTTCCATCACCTACCTGATAACTGGACTCAGCTATCGCTGGTGTCACGTTGGTTTCAACAGATGAGCAGGCACCTGGATCAGAATATAGCGGATCACAGCGTGCATCCTCCCAAGACATAACCGTCGCACTCGATTGGCTCTGTGGCGGTTTGGCTTCGGCCTCATGCTCTGCTCGGGCAAGCTGCTTCGCCAACTCTGGGCTCTGGCTCTCTTCGATCACACGTAGATCGTAGGCCAGCCTTAAATTGCCCTCTCGGGCAATGGAAAAGGCGACACAATCGCCTTTGCGCACGTTCATCTTATTATCTTCAGCATTCCACCGAAAATAGACCAAATCCCCGTGATCCTCACACCAGATCACTGCTTGCCGTAGTTTGAAGTCCGTCCAAAGAACGACACCGATCATATCACACCTCGCGTTGCCCCCGCTCTATTCTGAGATAAATAATGACGTAGGGACACCACAAAACCCTAAATTTACTTGCGCCAATTTGTGTCCGATTTACGCAATATTGACGCTAACCAGCGTCATAAACTGCGAAGATTATCTACAACTGTGTTATTGTACTCAGTAATTGACCCCAAGATTTTGTATCCAGTGCAGTTCGACACATAGAGGGGCTAACCTTGAGCCACACCAACCGTTCCCCCGTAGAGCTCCGCAATATGTTTGGAGCAAACTTGAGGAAGTTGGCTTCGGACCATCCGTCGATCTCGGAGCTGTCGCGTCGCCTTGGCATCAACCGCACCCAACTTAATCGATATCTAACTGGTGAGAGTTTTCCACGTCCTGATGTTCTAAGCCGTATCTGCAACTTTTTTGATGTAGATGCGCGGATCTTGCTCGACCCAGTGGATCAGCTGCCCAGCAAGGGACAGATATTGCAGGGACCTATTCTTGCGGACTTCCTTGGCCCCGGCGTCACCAAAGTCACTGAGGCGTTTTTTCCATCGGGGCTATATCAGTTTGTGCGCCGGAGTTTTGTGCGGGCCGATCGCTATGTCTTAGGTTTGGTTCAGGTGTTTCGCCGCGAGGGCATTGCCTATGTGCGCGGATATGAAGCGAAATCGGCGATGCGCTATCAGGGACTGCCGTCAAACCCTCAATCAAGGGAATTTCGCGGTTATGTCTCGGCCCACGACGATGGCGTTTCATTCATGCTCGCGCGACGCGGCGGAATGACCGCCTCATTCAATTATCTGGCCAACGTGCCGTCAATGAAGGCAAATATTTGGTCTGGCTACGTCGCCCGGACCAGCCGTGACAGCGCCGCCTCCGATCGGGTCACACTTATGGTCTATGAACATTTAGGCACAGACCCTGCCGCCATCCTGAATGCTGCGCGGCGCGCTGGTTTCATTGAGCAACATCAGCTGAGCCCTTTCCAACAGCAGCTGTTGGGCGTCGGCAACCAATTTCGCTAAAGTGCAATAACAGCCCTGCAAGGCTGAAGCACTATGTGGGGGGACGGCGCTCTGGCCATCGGGTTACAGTATGATAGGCCTGTCCCAATGCCAGGAGATCCTGGTCTTGTCCATGTGCGGCAAAGATTTGCAGCCCCATTGGCAGGCCATTTTCACCGAACCCCGCCGGAGCAGCGAGACAAGGCAGGCCAAGCAGGCTGACTGGCGCAACCACTTCCATCCAGCGGTGATAACAATCCATATCGGTACCGTTTATAACCCCCGGGTGATCAAGGTCGATTTCAAATGGCCAGCATTGCGCAGTCGGCAGCACCAACGCATCATATTGCGTAAACAACCGTGCTGCGACCCGTTGCCAATCTGACCGCAGATCAGACGCCGCCTGGATCTCCCGCCCGGTCAGGGCCAGTCCCCGCTCCAACTCCCACTGTGCGCTGTCTTTCAACTGTTGTTTTTGTTCCAAAAACACCCTCAGGCCAGCAGAAACCGCGAAGGATCGCAGCGTCGTCCAACTTTGCCATATCCGCTCCGCCGCAAATGGTGGTGTCAGCAATTCAACCTGATGGCCCAACTCACGCAACACGTCCAATGCTGCTTCGCAAGTGTCCAGAATACCCGGCTCCATAGGATAAGAGCCGCCCCAATCCGCCAGCCAGCCAATGCGCATTGGGCCGATGGCAGGCTGGAGCGATACTGGCTCGTTCAATGCGGCGGTGGTTGACAGGGGCTGGCGTGGATCTGCGCCGGACATCACATTCAGCAGCAGTGCCAAATCCTCAGGGCTGCGGGCCATGGGACCATTGGTCGACAGCGTATGCAGGAACACATCACCACGTGGCTCATTCGGGACGCGGCCCCAGCTTGGACGAAACCCGTAGACATTGCACCATCCGGCGGGATTGCGCAGCGACCCCATCATATCAGACCCATCTGCCAGCGCGACCATGCCGGTAGCCAGCGCGACAGCCGCCCCACCAGACGACCCGCCGCAGCTACGCGTTCGGTCATAGGGGTTGGCGCAGGCACCATAGACCGGATTGAAAGTGTGCGAACCAAGCCCAAACTCAGGTGTATTGGTCTTGCCAATAATCAGCGCACCGGCCGCCCGCAGCCGCGCGACCATCAGATCGTCATGTTGAGGAATAAAATCCGCCAACAACGGAGAGCCTTGCGTCGACGGCACCCCCGCCACATTGGTCAAATCTTTGATCGCCATCGGCAAGCCATGCAGCGCACCGCGTGTGGTCGCTAGATCAGCGGCGGAGGCCTCAGCCATCAGGTCGTCACGATCACGCAGGGCCACTATGGCGTTGACGTCAGGATTGACCGCCTCAATGCGCGCCAGCGTTTCCTCCATCTGCGTCACAGCGCTGCGACGGCCACTAGACAAATTCTGCAAAATCTCTTGGGCACTGGACAGGCTCTGGGTCAATTATGCGGCTCCTGATGGGAATTGGTCGCAGCCTAGCCGGGCAAAACCACAAATAATACCCGCGTGCCTAGGCAAACGGATTTTCTGTCTATGTCAGTGCTTTGTCTCTGTTCAAACTCACAACTCCCTGATCCGGGCCGCGAATGTTATGCAAGGGCTGGGATCAGTCCCCCTGCGCCTCAGAGCGGCTTTTGCCAGCCACGTTCAACGCCAGTGTCGCCCCCATGAAGCCGTCCAGATCCCCATCAAGAACACCCTTTGTGTCCGACGTCTCATGGCTGGTTCGCAGATCCTTGACCATCTGATAGGGCTGCAAGACATAAGAACGGATCTGGTTACCCCAGCCAGCGTCGCCCTTCGCCTCATGTGCGGCGTTGATGTCGGCGTTACGGCGATCCAGTTCCAGCTGATAGAGCCGCGATTTCAGCGCCTTCATGGCAATGTCACGATTCTGGTGTTGCGACTTCTCAGATGACGTCACCACAATACCCGTTGGTTCATGGGTGATCCGAACCGCGGAGTCAGTGGTGTTCACGTGCTGACCGCCCGCACCTGAAGAACGATAGGTATCGATGCGAATATCAGATGGATTTACGTCAATCTCAATATTGTCATCAACCACCGGGTAGACCCAGATCGAGCTAAAGGAGGTGTGGCGTTTTGCAGCTGAGTCATAAGGCGAGATCCGCACCAGACGGTGCACACCTGACTCAGACTTCAACCAGCCATAGGCATTGTGACCCGAGATCTTGTAAGCGGCGGATTTGATACCCGCCTCTTCGCCAGCGCTCTCGGATTGAAGCTCGACCTTGTAGCCTTTTTTCTCGGCCCAGCGAACATACATCCGGGCCAGCATCGATGCCCAGTCACAGCTTTCTGTACCACCGGCACCGGCATTGATCTCAAGGAAGGTATCGTTGCTGTCAGCCTCACCATCGAGAAGCGCTTCCAGCTCCTTCTCTGCGGCAGTTTCCTTCAGCGCCTTCAGCGACTCCTCGGCGTCAGCGATGACCTCATCGTCCTCTTCCATTTCGCCCAGTTCGATCAGCTCCATATTGTCGCTGAGATCCTGCTTGATGGATTTATAGGTATCGATGGCATCGACCAGCATCTGCCGATCGCGCATCAGGGCCTGGGCCGCATCAGCGTCATCCCACAGATTGGGATCTTCAACACGTGCGTTGAACTCTTCTAGGCGGAACTCGGCGGTTTCCCAATCCAGACGCTGCGCCAAAAGCTCCAGCGACTTTTCGATATCGGCCACGATGTTCTGAGTTTCGGCGCGCATGGCAATCCCTTGAAATCACGTATCTGGCCTGCGTGATAAACCACCCGCGCCCTGCGAGCAAGCCGACGCGCAGAGAGTGGTCACAATAGCACAGGCCCAACCTCGCCCCACACAGAGTAGAGGCGGAGCAGCGTACCGCTACCCCGCCCGCCATATCACTTCATCGAGAAAGAAAGGCTAGTAGAGTCCGCCAGAACTAATAGTGCCAAAGGTTGCCTTTGGCCCAAGGACCGCGGTCCCTCCATCCGATGTTGTCACCCGACGGCTCGATTGTGCGGCTTCCTCAAACAATGGCAGGTTTGACCCCATGGCAAAGCCACCGTCAAATGCCAGACCAAAGATAGGTTCAGCGCCATCACGGAAGTATTCGGCCACTACATTGGCCCCGGAGGCCGCATCAGCTAGCCGCGCACCGGTATAGCGATCGATCTTGATGAAATGACCGCCTTCGGGTACCGCAAACCGACCACCGCCGTATTTTGCAGTCGCCTTCTTCATGAACTGCTGGAACACTGGGCCACACATGGTGCCACCATAAGCTCCGCGCCCCATTGGCCGCGGCTGGTCAAAGCCCATGTAGCAGCCTGCCACGATATTGGAGGTGAAACCAACAAACCAAACATCGCGGGCATCGTTGGTGGTCCCGGTCTTGCCAGCCGTCGGCACCGGAAGGTCGATCACACTGGAGGCCGTCCCCCGGTCGACAACGCCTCGCATCATCGAGGTCAGCTGATAGGCGGTAATCGGATCCATAACCTGCTCGCGGTTATCTACAATGCGCGGTGCCTGTCCCGTTGCCAATTCTGGTGAAGCACAGTCGACGCAATCGCGATCATCATGGCGATAAATTGTCTCGCCCCGGCGGTCCTGAATCCGGTCAACCAAGGTCGGTTGCACCCTCTCACCACCGTTGGCGAACATGGCATAGGCAGCTACCATTTTGTAAAGCGTCGTTTCTTCTGCTCCGAGCGAATTTGCCAGAAAGCTCCCCATACGCTCATAGACACCAAAACGTTCGGCATAGCCTGCAACCACCTCCATTCCGACCTCATGGGCAAGACGAATGGTCATCAGGTTCCGGCTCATCTCGATCCCGGTGCGCAGTGGTGTCGGGCCATAGAATTTGTTGGACGAGTTCTTGGGACGCCACAGGCCCTGCGGTGTGTTAAGTTCAATAGGAGCATCCACTACAATCGTGGCAGGGCTATAGCCGCTGTCCAACGCCGCCGCATAAACAAAGGGCTTGAAGCTGGAGCCCGGCTGACGCTGGGCTTGCGTGGCCCGGTTGAACACCGAGTGCTGATAGGAGAAGCCACCTTGCATAGCCAGGACACGGCCTGTGTTCACATCCATCGCGACAAATCCGCCTTGAACCTCAGGCACCTGTCGCAGCGACCAATGTTGCAGCGCCCCATCCTTTTCGACCGCACGGACTAGCAACACATCACCAGTGGAGATGTTGTCTTTAAAACTACCCTTCATCCATTTGATATCAGAGCGCGGCACCGACCCGATTTCGGCCACGTTCTCAACACCCACGCTTAGGGTTTGATCACCAACCTCTAACACGACGGCCGGGTGCCATTTACCACCAAGATCAATATCACGCGGCACGGAGGCGCTTCCCAATGCAGCACGCCAGCTCTCTTCTGATGCCATGGCGTCGGCTTCCAGCGTTACGCCGGTACCGCGCCAGTTGCCGCGCGAGCGATCGTATTTCTGCAAACCTGATCTTAAGGCAGCAGCGGCTTCTGTCTGCATTTCCTCATCAATGGTCGCGCGCACAGTGAAGCCGCCGGTAAAAAACTCGCCCTCACCAAAGTCTTCGGACAGCTGGCGGCGGATTTCATCGGTAAAGTAATCACGCGGAGGCAGCGCCGTGCGGAAGCTCTGAAAGTCGCCGTTCTGCACTGAACGCAGCGGTTGATTGACCTCAACTTCGTATACCGCATCCGAGATATAGCCGTTTTCGCGCATTTCGCGCAGCACATAGTTCCGACGTGAAAGCAGGCGCTCGCGCTGGGAGACCGGATGATATTTTGACGGCGCTTTAGGCATCGATGCCAGAGTTGCCGCCTCATGTGGGGCCAGTTGGCTCAACGTTTTATTGAAATAGGTCTGCGCCGCGGCAGTCACACCATATGAGTTTTGGCCAAGGAAAATCTCATTCATATAGAGTTCGAGAATGTCTTCCTTGCTCAGTGTTTCCTCAAGCCGAGATGCGAGGATCAGTTCTTTCACCTTGCGTTCGGCCTTCCGGTCACCTGATAGCAGGAAGTTCTTCATCACCTGTTGTGTGATGGTCGACGCGCCGCGCACGTTTTCGCCGCGGGAGCGCACAGCTTCAACCGCAGCCGCCGCGATGCCACGCATGTCGTACCCCTTGTGGCTGTAGAAGTTCTTGTCCTCAGCCGAAATAAACGCCTGTTTGACAAGGTCTGGGATTTCCTCAGAAGGGGTAAACAACCGCCGTTCCTGAGCGAACTCGTCAATCAACTGCCCCTCGCCGGAATAGATCCTGCTGATGGTCGGCGGCTGATACTGCGCCAGGGATTCGTGGCTGGGCAGATCCCGACCATAGATCCAGAACACCGCACCAATCGTCAGCGCGATCATCGCGATGCCCAGCGTGACGGTGCTGAAGATGGAACCAAAGAACGATAGAATAAATCTGACCACTGTAGAGCCTTTCTCGCGCAGTGCCGCCTATATAGATGCAGTGGCGCGTGGGGTCAAAACGGGAAACGGCATATTGATGCCGTCGGTCCGGATAAAACAGGGGGAAAGCTCCGGCGCCTGTCCCCCGATATCAAACGCGGCATCACGTGCTTCAGGTCCCGATCAGCATTTGGCCCGGCCTGTGTGACGCCCAGCAGCTACTGGCGCACCAGCGGGCGCGTTTCATCGTCCAAGATACGCCATGACAACAGCCCATTCAAAATGCCGCGCGCGGTACGTTCGCGCCAATCAAGATCCATCAAGTTGGCGAGATCACGCGGGCTTGATAAGAAACCGATTTCTACCAGAACCGATGGGATATCCGCCGATTTTAACACAGAAAACCCGGCTTCGCGTAACGGTCGGCGGTTCATTGCTCCACCTTGGGTTTTCAGCCCGTCAACCAGCGCCCGCGCCAGTGTCTGGCTACGTGGATGGGTTTCAACACGCGCCAGATCCAGCAGGATGTCAGTGACCCGATCGTCTGCCTTGCTTAAATCTGTGCCCGCAAGCAGGTCACCGCGTTCATGGCGTTCTACCAACGTGGCCGAAGCGGCATCTGATGCGTCCTCAGATAGGGTGTAGACTGTCGTGCCATGGGCGCGCCCTTCGGAAAGGCTATCCGCATGGAGCGACAAAAACAGATCTGCCTTGGCCTGATGGGCCAGCGCGATCCGGCGTTCCAAGGAGACGAAGTAATCGTCATCCCGCGTCAACTGAACATTGAACTGCCCTGAGCGGACCAGCATCTCGCCCAGTTCAATGGCGAATTGCAGCATCAGGTCTTTTTCCTGTACCAGCCCACCCTGGACAAATGCCTCTGCCCCCGGATCAATTCCGCCATGGCCCGGATCGATCACAATCAGCAATGGCGCCAGCGAATCTTTCTTTGGCGGCACGGTCATTTGCGTAGGTGCAGGCAAATCCCAGCGCGCATCATGAGGTGCCCCGGTCGTGGTTGCAAAGTCCTCGGCACTTGTCTCACGCAGCGCAACGGTCAGCTTCGCCTCGGCTGTCACCGGGTCAACATCCATCGCTGCCGCGTCGATTCGCATTGGACGGGCAATTTCCAATACCAGACGGGACCACCCAGGCACATAGGTGCCAAATTGCGCAGTCCTAATGCCATCTTCAGTGATCAGCGTATCGGCCCGCAGCCCACTCCAGTCGACCTCTTGGAAATCGAGTACGACCCGTGGCGGTGCGTCCAGCGTGAAAAGGCGGTATGGCACGCCTTGACTTAGCGACAACGTCAGATCGCTGCCGGAGCGACGGTCTGCAGCGTTGCTTTCCTGAGGCAGAATCCGTGCCAGACCACTGAAACCCTGTCCGATTGTTCTAGAGCTGGTATTCAGTGTGACCTGAGAGTTAGCCGAGCCGGTGGAGGCGGATGTCTCCTGTGCGCTGACAGGCAACGTCACTCCGATCATAAAGACCGGCAGCACTGCTGCTAGAACCGTTTTCACTCTGCTCATAGCCGTTGGTCCGCCCGTTGTCTTGTTATTGCGTCTTGTTTTGCCCGACTGACAGGACATCGGCAGGCAGTATGTACGCTCAAGGTGGTAGGTCTTTTGATCGCAGACTAAGCGATTGCACGGCCTGATTGCCAGCCTCATCATGCAGCCCTATTTCGCACATTGACCGCCGCGGGGACGATCACACCCATCTCAGCCAAGCCGTCCCGCCATAAACGTCGTGAGCCGCGCTAACCCCTCTTCGATATCGGCGGTGGAACGCGCATAGGAGAACCGCAAAGTTGTTGCTCCGCGTAGCGGATCGAAATCCAGTCCCGGCGTAACCGCAACTCCGGCCTCGTCGAGAATCTCCTTGGCAAAGGCACGGCTATCTTGGGTCAACCCGGATACATCCGCATAGACATAAAACGCCCCATCGGGCGGGGCGATACGGTCAAAACCTGCTTTCGGCAGACCTTCAAGCATCAGCGCGCGATTGCGCGCATAAACCGCCAAATTGGCTTCCATCTCCTCACCACTATCCATCGCAGCAAGTGCCGCAACCTGGCTGGCATGGGGCGCACAGATGAACATGTTTTGAGCAATCCTCTCAACGACCCTTACGTGATCTTCGGGAACAACCATCCAACCCACACGCCACCCGGTCATGGAGAAATACTTGGAGAAGGAATTGATCACATAACACTCATTCGTCATTTCAAGTGCGGTGACCGCTTTCGCCTCATATTCAATGCCGTGGTAGATCTCATCCGAGATGAACGCAGCGCCCTGCCCCTGTGCTGCATCGATCAGCGCAGCCATCGCAGGCTTGTCCAGCATGGTACCTGTAGGATTCGCGGGTGACGCTACCATAAGCCCGGCCAGATCTAACCCATCTAAATCCTGCGGCACCGGTTGTAGTCGATTGTCGAGCGAGGTTTCGATATCCACTGGCGTTAGCCCCAACGCGTGCAGGATTTGCCGATAGGACGGATAGCCCGGCGCGCCGATACCCACCCGATCACCACTGTCAAAAAGCGCGGTGAAGCTCAGCAGAAACGCCCCCGAAGATCCCGGTGTTATCACCACCCGGTCGGGATTGAGGTCAACATTATACCATTCGCCATACAGCTGTGCGATCCGCTTGCGCAGCGCTGGCAGACCCAATGCGACAGTGTACCCCAGACTGTCATGCTCCAGCGCTTTTGCCAAAGCGTCGCGCGCAGCCTTAGGCGCACCCGTGGATGGCTGGCCGACCTCCATATGGATGATGTGACGACCTGCTTCTTCGGCACGGCAGGCAGCGTCCATCACATCCATCACAATGAAGGGATCGACGTTGGACCGGCTTGAGTTTCGCATATTGATCTCCCATGGTGCGGCCATGACCTTTGACCGCTTCTCTCGCCTCGCGTCAATCCCAGCGCTTGCCTTGGCCGCACTCTGTTTTGTTGCGGGATCTCTGGCATCAACGGCGCAGGCGGCGTCCATTTCACTATTGCGCGATCCCGATATCGAACGCGGGCTAAACGAACTGGCCGCACCAGTACTGCGGGCAGCGGGACTCAATGCGAAACGGGTTCGGGTGCTGGTCGTCAACAAGGGTTCTTTCAATGCTTTTGTCGTCGATTCTCAAACGATTTTCATACATTACGGGCTGATCCTGAAAGTAGATCGCCCTGAGATGTTGCAGGCCGTCATCGCCCATGAAGCCGCGCATATTACCAATGGTCATCTGTCACGCCGGATGCAGAACATGCGTGCGGCCAACTCTGCTGCGGGCCTTGGTGCTGCGTTGGCAGTGCTGGCTGCTGCTGCAGGTGCCGGCGAAGCGGCAGCGGGCATCGCTCTTGGAACACAATCGTCCGCCTTACGCGGGTTTCTGGCGCACACTCGCGCCGAAGAAGCCTCTGCAGACCGCACTGCAGCGGGAATTTTGCAACGCGCCGGTGTGAGCCCACGCGGGCTGGTCGATGTCCATAAGATCTTTGCCGGGCAAGAGCTATTGAGCGCCGTCAATCAAGATCCCTACATGCGGTCACACCCGCTTAGCCGCGACCGCATTCGCGCCGCCGAAGCCTATCTGGCAAGCCATGGCGATGCCGCAAAACCCGACGCCAATGCGATCTATTGGTTTGCACGCCTGCGGGGCAAACTGTCAGCCTTCACCCGCTCTCCCAAATGGACGCTGCGGCGAGTGGCGGATGAACCATACAGAGATGTGCGCCTTATGCGTGAGGCCATAGCACACCATCGGCGCAACAACCTGCAAAAAGCCCTGCGTGCCATAGATGGCGCGATCTCGATCCGCCCGTCAGATCCCTACTTTCAAGAACTAAAAGGTCAGATCCTGATGGAAAACCGCCGCTGGAAACCTGCACTATCGGCATATAGCCGCGCTGTGCGCCAGACCAGCCGCGATCCTCTCATTCTCGCTAGTCTCGGCCGTGCTCAACTGGCCGCAGGCCAACCCAAGGCCGCGATCAAATCATTGGAGGCGTCGCGCGCGCGCGACTTTCGCAACGCCGCGATGCTGCGCGATATGGCGCAAGCCTACGCGAAACTTGGCCGATCAGGCATGGCCGCTCTGGCCACTGCGGAACGCTATGCCCTACAGGGGCGATTGAAAGACGCAGGGCTACACGCCAAACGCGCCACTGGCCAGTTGCCCACCGGATCACCTACCTGGCGACGCGCACAAGATGTGCTGATCGCCGCCGAACAAAACGAAAAAAGGAAATCGAGATGACCCTTATCCCCCGCTTCTCCGCGGTCTCGGCCGCTGCACTGGCCCTAGGGCTGATGGCTGCTCCCGCCGTTCAGGCGCTGGACCTCGGCCAACTGAGCGCCGAAGAACGTGCTGCCTTTGGCGAAGAAGTGCGCGCCTATTTGTTGGAAAACCCCGAAGTCATTCTTGAAGCCGTGAACAAGCTGGAACAGCAGCAGGCCGCAGATGATGCCGCCCGCGACGATGCGCTGGTTGTCGAAAACATGACTGCCCTGCACGACGATGGCTTTTCCTGGATTGGTGGCAACCCCGACGGCGACATCACTCTGGTTGAGTTCATGGACTACCGCTGCGGCTACTGCCGCCGCGCGGCACCTGAAGTCGAACAGCTCGTCTCGGGCGATGGCAATATCCGCCTGATCATAAAAGAATTCCCGATCCTGGGCGAGGCTTCGGTCTTGACGTCACGCTTTGCCATTGCCACGCGGCTCATCGCTGGAGATGAGGCCTATAAAGATGTTCACGACGCTCTGATTTCCCTCAGCGGAGAGCCAAACGAGGGCACATTGCGCCGTTTGGCAGATGGGCTTGATCTGGATGCCGATGCCATCCTTGCGCGGATGGCCGACCCTGAGATTGCCCGCCAACTGCAAGAAACCCGCGCCCTCGCGCAGCAGCTTTCCATTTCCGGCACACCGACATTTGTACTGGGGGATGAACTGCTGCGAGGGTATCTGCCCGCTGACCAAATGGAAGCCATTGTGGCTGACATCCGCGAAAAGCGCAGTTGATCACGGGGCCTGCACGGTTATATGTAAAAACGCCACGTCTGGGAGCTGATTGCCAGACGTGGTTACAAAGATAGGTATTTCGAGGCGGCCAGGGACTACTCAGCCGCCTCCTTTGCAGCGGCCTCATCCAGTTCTGCAGCCTTACGTTCGACCTGCTCGACAATGTGCTCAACCATCTGATCGTTGGACATTTTGTGGCTGGCCTTCCCCGCCAGATAGACCATACCGGCACCAGCACCACCACCTGTGAAACCGACGTCCGTCATCAGTGCCTCTCCGGGGCCATTCACCACACAACCGATAATACTGAGGCTCATCGGAGTGTGGATATGCGCTAGGCGATCCTCAAGCTTTTCCACTGTTTTGATCACGTCAAACCCCTGCCGCGCGCAAGAGGGGCAGGAAATAATATTAACCCCGCGGTGGCGCAGTCCGAGAGATTTAAGGATCTCAAAGCCGACCTTCACCTCCTCAACTGGATCGGCGGAGAGGCTGACGCGCAGAGTGTCCCCTATCCCCATCCACAACAGTTGACCCAAGCCAATGGCCGATTTGATAGTGCCCGAGACAAATCCACCCGCCTCAGTAATACCAAGGTGGATCGGCGCATCGGTAGCATCAGCGAGCTGTTGATAAGCCGCAGCAGACATGAAGACATCTGACGCTTTCACCGAGATCTTGAATTCGTGGAAATCGTGATCCTGCAGAATGCGGATATGGTCGAGCCCGCTCTCAACCATCGCCGCTGGGCACGGCTCGCCGTATTTGTCTAACAAGTGCTTTTCAAGGGATCCGGCATTCACCCCGATCCGGATAGAACAATTGTGATCTTTGGCAGCCTTGATCACCTCAGCCACGCGTTTTTCGTCACCAATGTTACCGGGGTTGATGCGCAGGCAGGCCGCACCTGCTTCGGCCGCTTCAATCCCACGTTTATAGTGGAAATGGATATCTGCGACGATCGGCACCGGGCTTTCCCGGACGATCTCTTTCAGCGCTTTGGACGACGCTTCATCCGGCACCGAAATGCGCACGATGTCTGCACCTGCCTCGGCTGCAGCCTGCACCTGTGCAACTGTCGCCGCGACATCAGTGGTTGGCGTGTTGGTCATGGTCTGCACAGCAATCGGTGCATCCCCCCCAACCGGTACATTGCCAACGTGGATCTGACGGCTCTTGCGCCGTTCGATATTGCGCCAGGGGCGAATGTGGTTGATCGACATAAGGTGCGGTCCGCGCTGTTCAGGGTTCCCCGGTTAGATACGCGCTGTGCGGCACGGCTTCAATGGGATGAAGGAAATCCTGACGACATCGTGCCAAATGTCGCGGCCCTAGGCTGTGTTGGTCACAGCATTGGACACAACATTGACCAAGGGCAACAACCGGTCAGTACGATCTATTCGCTGATTGTCTCTGCGGATGTATCGGAGAGGTTCTCGGCCTGTAGTTCGGCCACAAGCGTCGCAAGCGCGCTGTTTTGATCTGCGCTCAGATCAGCGACAGCAAAGCGCTCGGTAAGTGCATCCGAGGACAGCACAACATTCTTGGTCACCTGCCCGCGATCGCCTACCGGACCATAGTGAGCCCCGTTGACGGAAAAATAGATCGCACCGCTCTCACCGGTACGCAACAGAGGTGCCTCTTCGGTTGCCGGGATTTCGAAACGCTGGCCCGGCTCCATAATGGTCTCATAGATCACGCTGCCATCAACCGCAGTTACCTGCACCCACGAGGGCCGCACAGCGACCATTTGCAGTGCCGGTGCGATCTGCTCAACCACCTGAGGCATCGCGCTCAAAGGCACATCCGCGCTCAGGCTTGCGTCAGCGAGAACAACCGATGGCAGGTCTGGCATAACGAAATTGCCAAACCCACGTGGATCAAGCGTTGCAATTGGGCCATCACGAGGCACCATAACTGGCACATCCAAGGCCTGCGGCCGATAAAGCCGGTCCAGCGCCTCAAGTGTAGGGTCTTCGTTCTCTGTGTCGTCGTCTCGGGTTACGCCCGCCAGCGGGTCAAGATCCGCCAACACGAAAGGTGTCTGTTCCACAGGTGCCATCTGCACCTGTTGCACTTCTTTCAAGACAGCCCACCCGCCGTAACCAATACCGCCAATCAGTGTGACCAACACTGCAAGGGAGCCAACCGCACGCAGCTCAATCTGGCTGAACATGCTGCTCGCTGCCGGCACAAACGGTGTATTGGGCGACGTAAACGCATCGCTGCGAAGTCCGCCCATCCCAGTCGCAATCGGCGCACCGGCAGACTTGCGTACGGAGGCTTCGGCGGACATACCATGCGCCACCTGAAAACCGCTTTCCTGGCAGAAAGTATCAAAAGTGGTATCGGGGTTCATATTGAGGTAGCGCGCATATGAGCGCACATAGCCTGCAATAAATCCGGGTGTGTCAAATACTGTGGGATCGGAGTTTTCGATAGCAGAGATATAGGACGCTTTAATGCGCAACTCCCGTTGAACATCTAACAACGATTTACCCATGGTGGCTCGTTCGCCGCGCATGATATCGCCCAATCGCAGTTCATAATCATCAAAGCTGCGTAGCTCCGGTGATTCGTCATGCGTCTTCGATTTGCGCTGAGTAAGGCGCCCGATCATGCCTGCTGTCCCATATTAGCCTGCCGTATTCGACATTCAGGACGTCCTTGATCGCCTTATGCGATTCGCCTGCGCCCTTTGATTAGAGGTATACTACCATAATCTTACCCATTTGACACAGACCTGTGAATCAACCTGCCAATTCGGCACGATTCAGCGCACAATGAGACCACAAAACGTCCATTGCCTTGACCAACTCATCGATCTCTTTCGGGCCATGTACCGGCGACGGGGTAAACCGCAAACGTTCAGTGCCGCGCGGCACCGTGGGGAAGTTGATGGGTTGCACGTAGATACCGTGGTCAGACAGCAGCATATCGCTCAACTTCTGGGTATGTACGGCGTTACCAACAATCACTGGTACAATGTGGCTGCCGTGGTCGATAATCGGCAGGCCCAACCCTTTCAGTCGCATTTTTAGAATGCGCGCCTGCAACTGGTGCTGGTCGCGCAATTCCGGTGCTGTCTTGAGATGCGCAACAGACGCCACAGCGCCTGCAGCAACCGTTGGTGCCAACGAGGTCGTAAAGATGAAACCCGGCGCGTAAGAGCGTATAGCATCACACATTTTCGCCGATGCCGCGATATAGCCGCCCATCACGCCATAAGCCTTGGCCAATGTTCCATTAACGATATCGACCCTGTCCATCAGGCCATCACGTTCGGTCACGCCGCCACCACGCAAGCCATACATGCCCACGGCATGCACCTCGTCGATGTACGTCAGAGCACCGAATTCATCCGCCAGATCGCAAATCTCCGCAATCGCGCCGAAATCACCATCCATGGAATAGATCGATTCAAAGGCAATCAACTTAGGGGCTGCAGGGTCCGCCGCCTCCAGAAGCTCACGAAGATGAGCAACATCATTGTGGCGGAAGATACGTTTAGCCCCTCCATTGCGGCGTACGCCTTCGATCATCGAGGCATGGTTCAGAGCATCCGAAAAGATAATCAGGCCAGGAAACAGCTTAGGTAGCGTGCTTAGTGTCGCATCATTGGCAATATACGCCGACGTAAACAGCAGCGCTGCCTCTTTCTTGTGCAAATCCGCAAGCTCAGCTTCCAGCTGTTTGTGGTAGACAGTCGTGCCCGAAATGTTCCGTGTACCACCAGAGCCTGCGCCAGTTGCATCAATGGCGTCATGCATAGCGTCCAGCACCACAGGATGTTGCCCCATCCCGAGATAATCGTTGCCGCACCATACCGTTATGTCCTGCTTACGGCCATCGGGACGTGTCCAGACCGCATGCGGGAAGTGCCCGTTCTGCCGCTCGATATCGATGAATGTACGATAGCGACCTTCCGTGTGGAGTTGGTCAATCGCTTGGTCGAGTTTCGCGGTATAGTCCACCGGCATCTCCATGGCATAGTTGGCACCAGCGGATCCGGTGCAAGCTGTGGTCGGGCATATATATTCACATTATCGAATAGATAACCTGAACCTTCCGTTGGATCAATCAAATACGCAGAAGGAACAGAGGCAGCCTTGATTTAGCTCAAATAGACCTTTGCGCTCCCGGCGGCAAGAATTGTAACGCTTGTTTGACGCTACAATCCGACGCATCTCGACGTCACCTGCCAGCAGTCGCTGCGCTCTGGCCCCTGCCGAAAGGCGCTGTTAGGGTCCGGCGCAAGCCAATCAACAACAGCAGGAGCTCTCCGAATATGTCATTGAACGACGTCCTGGACCGGATCGATACCGACCTAGATGCCGCCACCCTGCGGCTTATGGAATTACTGCGCATTCAATCCATTTCCACCGATCCCGCCTATAAAAAAGACTGCGACAAGGCTGCCGACTGGCTCGTCAGCGATCTTCGCTCCATTGGGATCGATGCAGAAAAGCGTACCACCCCCGGCCACGCGATGGTGATAGGCCATGTCGGCCCTCAGGACGACTCGCTGCCGCATGTTCTGTTCTATGGCCACTATGACGTCCAACCGGTCGACCCGCTTGAGCTGTGGAAGACCCCGCCGTTTGAGCCGGTGCTGGAGGAGACCGAACGAGGAACCGTTATTCGTGGCCGTGGAGCATCAGATGACAAAGGTCAGCTGATGACCTTTGTTGAGGCCTGCCGTGCCTGGCAAGCTGTGAATGGCACCCTGCCCTGCCGCATCACATTCTTCTTCGAAGGGGAAGAAGAATCCGGCTCACCCTCATTGATACCTTTCATGGAACAGCACTCTGCAGAGCTGAAGGCAGATCTGGCCTTGATCTGTGACACCTCCATGGTCTCACGCGGTGTCCCGTCCATCTCTTCACAGCTGCGCGGCATGCTGAAGGATGAATTCACGCTAGTCGGCCCGCGCATTGATTTGCATTCCGGTCACTACGGCGGACCAGGCCTGAACCCCTTGCGTGAGCTCAGCCGTATCGTTGCGTCCTTCTATGACGAAGAAACCGGCCGCGTTGCCGTCGAAGGCTTCTACGAAGGCGTCCATGAGGTGCCAGAAGACCAGTTGCGTCAGTGGGAAGGCTGCGGCTTTGACCAGAATGACTACCTCTCCAACGCCGGGTACACCCAACCACACGGCGAAAAGGATCGCTCCGTGCTGGAACAACAGTGGGCACGACCGACATTGGAGGTGAACGGCCTTTGGGGCGGCTACAATGGCGCTGGCTCTAAAACCGTGATCCCATCGGAAGCCCACTGCAAGATCACCTGCCGTCTGGTGGGTGATATGGATCCCGACGCATTGCGCGACAAGCTTCGTAAGCACGTCGAAGACCGTCTGAAGCCCGACACTCGGGTGAAATGGGACAATGATTTGGAAGGCTCCCGCGCGTCGGTGATGAACATCTCCCGCCCCGAATTCGAGGCCGCCCGCGGTGCGCTCTCAGATGAATGGAATCGCGAAGCGGTATTTTGCGGCATGGGCGGTTCCATCCCGATTGCAGGATTCTTCAAATCGATCCTTGGCATGGATGCGATGCTGATCGGCTTTGCAAATGAGGACGACGCCATTCACTCCCCAAACGAGAAATACGATCTGGAGAGCTTTCACAAAGGCATCCGTTCTTGGGCGCGTGTCCTGGACGCTCTGACACGCAAATAATGCGATAGAACGACAGCAAAACACCGTGGTGCGCACAGCTGCGCGCCACACAATCTTTCCGAGACACACTAGCCGAAGATCTATGTACCAGCACCAAGGGCAACCTGTAGCCCGCACGGACGAACCCACTGACTAACCAAGGTCGCTAAGAACCTCTGTCACAACAATAGCAATAGCCCCTCAGAAAAAGGACATGTTCATCGATAAGGGCAGGAAAAAGTGGCGCGGTTGACGGGGCTCGAACCCGCGACCCCCGGCGTGACAGGCCGGTACTCTAACCAGCTGAGCTACAACCGCGCATGGACCTTTCGGCAAATCAGACGCTGGCGCCTGAAACATCTTTCCCCTCCGGGGCGGTCTCTCGTCTAGTACTAGACGCCCCGAGACAGGGTGAAAGTGGCGCGGTTGACGGGGCTCGAACCCGCGACCCCCGGCGTGACAGGCCGGTACTCTAACCAACTGAGCTACAACCGCGCATTTTACTTTCATCTGAACCCTTTAACCCGGATCCGGGGCTGACAGCAGTGGCGCGGTTGACGGGGCTCGAACCCGCGACCCCCGGCGTGACAGGCCGGTACTCTAACCAACTGAGCTACAACCGCTTGCTGTTCCATCCAGCGTCGCCGCTGAACGTTGGGCTGTAATATTCGCAGCACCGAGGGATCGTCAAGCGGTGTTTTGGCATTTTCTGTCGTTTCGATGAAAAAAAATGGAGCCACCGCGGCGACACATCTTAAGCTGTTGTTTTCTCGATATTCTCAAGATCATTCAACGATTTACACCATACACCATCGAAGCTCATCTCGACAGAACTACCCACCCTACCAATCGGCTATTAGATACATCAGGGCACGCAAATAATTGTCACGGCCAGAGGTAGAGCGTATTTTTCAAAGGAAGAATGGTGGGTCGTGAGAGGCTCGAACTCCCGACATCTTCGGTGTAAACGAAGCGCTCTACCAACTGAGCTAACGACCCGGTGAGCGGGGATTTAGAGAATGCTGACGGTGGGCGCAAGAGGCAAATCGAAAAAATATCCGAAAAAATGACGCCCCCTATCGCAGCACCTGCTCCTCGCCCTGCCAAAGCTGGTAAATGCACCCTTGTTCATTTGGCAACACCGCCATATCACCTCGGGAGAGCCCGCAGATTAAGCCGCGCAGCACTTGCCCCCACAGCCCATGCGCTACCACCACAGTGGGCTCGCACAGACCTTCGAGAAAATCCTCGATACGGTCACGAAAAGCCGCAAACCCCTCGCCCTCTGGGGCAGCGCAGAACAAATCAAGGTTAAGCGGGTTAGCCGCATAGATATCCGGGTGCTGTGCGGCGACCTCTGTGCGGGTCATACCCTGAAACACACCGGCCTGAGCCTCGGCCAAACGCGCATCCGTAATATAGGGCCGGCCACTCAAAGCGATCTGGGCGGTCTGCTGTGCGCGGCCCAATGGCGACACAAAACAAGCAGGCCCCTGCGCAAGGATCGGAGCCATAAGCGCTGCTTGCTGCTGCGCGTGCTCTAGGCCCAAGGGGCTAAGTTGTGATTCCAGCTGCCCCTGAATACGCCCCTCGGCGTTCCATTCCGTCTGCCCGTGCCGCAGGAACCAAATTTTCGGATATGCCATGCCTGCCCTCTTTGTTGCATCTAGTTGCATCGCCATTCGGCGTTTACCGCAAAATCTAGAGAGGTTTGTTCAAACTGAGAAGAGCTTTGCTCTCCTTAGTCAGGGATTTTGGGACAGATGGCTGCCTTATCTAAGAAAAGGTCTGGCGCATCTGATTGGTTTGATTATGCGGCGGATTTGCGGTGAAGAGAGCGTCGCGTTTCGATGGTCTTCCGTTTGATCCTTTCTCGTTGTTTCAGAATGGTTTTGCGCCGTCCGAAGTAGACGTCAGCCGGGGTGAGGTTCTTCAGGCTCTCGTGGTAGCGCTGGTTGTTGTAATGATCGACAAAGGTGTCGATCTGTTGCCTGAGGTGACCGGTCAGGTCGTAGTTCTCCGGAAGGATGCGGGTTTTAGCGTCTGATGCCAGCGCGCGATCTTGCCCTGGGTTTGCGGGTGGGTCAGGTTCATGCGGCCTGTTCCTGCGTTGCACCAAGCCGCATGACCTGCACCACGCCTTTACCAATGTTGATTGCGAAGGAATGAACCTGATCGTCATCGCGTAGAGCGGCCATGGCCAACAGTCCTGCCTCCGCACCCGGCGCAAGATCACAGCAAGGGTTTTCAGCAGCCGTCCGGGCCGATCCACCGTCTTCAAAGCGAACGCAGCCGGAAAGAGAGTTGCCAATAAACTCATCAACGCACTTTTGAATTGCAGCGTGCAGCGCAGGTTTGAATTCTTTTTCTAGCGCGACTTCAAACGCTCCTACATCTGCCTCTACAGTAAGGGTGACTTTTGATTCAGTGTTTTTGGCGGTCATTCGGGCTTTTCCTTTTTGGACGCAGCGGGGCCGGTCGTAGTTGTGGTTGTCGTGGTGTAGGGGTTTTCCAGCGTGTCGCCGCCATCACGGGCCGGCAGGTTTAGCTTCGCCTTACCCTCATTCGCAGTAATCACCCCCATGCTGCGATACTGGCCCAAGGCTGCTGCACGGGCTGTTGTGTCAGTCATCAGAAGGTCGTCGGTCACAGCCTCGAAATGGGCCGCCTTGCGTTCCTCCGGAGTCAGCAGGCACAGGGCATAGGCCCAGCTCCAATCTGTCAGCCAGGGCTTGAGCGTCATGTCATAGAACTGACGGTTGAGCTGTTCGAGTTTTGACCATGTGGCGCGGCTCAATTCACCCAGCATTGCCGCCGGGATGTTAAAGGCGCGCGCAATCTCCCGGATCTGTTCAAGCCGGTTTTCCGCAAACTGGGTATCAGCAAGGGTCATGCTCAGCGGCGTGTAATCCATGCCTTCATCAAGGATGGCCGTGCCGCCTGCCTTGGAGCCGACATGCGTCGCAAACCAACTCGATGCTACCTTCTTCTTCGCTTCCACATCCATGACCTTCTGCGCCTTGATGACGCCGGAAGGACGGCCACCGTTCGCAAAGATCCCGCCGATATGGCTTTCGAAGCTCAGAGCCAGGGCAATCGCCTTCCGGCCCAGCGTGATCGGAGATACGCCGCCGAAGGCTTCGATCCGCAAAACGTCACGATAGGACATGCGAACCTGATTGCTGTCAGTCGAAACCAGATAGAAGGGTTCACCGTCTGCCTCAAAGTTGGGCTGCACCTTGCCGGGTTCCAGCCGGTGAAGCTCATACGGGGTGCCGTCATTCAGGCGGATCACCTGGGCGTGACCGGCACCGTGCAGCAGGGCATCAGTGGTCAGCTTTTCGCGCAGCTCTGCCGCGCTCGTCCACTCGTTCGCCTCATCATGCACCAGCCGGTAAGCCGGGTGATCGGTCGGGCTTCCTTGCTGTCACGGTCATAGAGCTTTACCGACAGCGCGCCGACGGTCTCAGAGATAAGTGACACGGCACAAGCAACAGCAGGAACGCGCATTGCATTGCCGGGACCGATACTCAGGCCAGAAGTGGTTGGCACCGCTCCAAGCTGGGCCAATGCATCGGGATCAGTAAGGGTCAGCGCTTTTTGTTCGGCGCCGAATTCAAGTGCGTTTTTGAGCTTCTGAAAGGCCATGTGTTCCGCTGCGAGTTGATTGATGTGGCAAAATTACCACGCAACAATTCACGGCGAAATAAGAAAGTTATGTAATTACCTGTCAAGCACTCAAGCCATACGTGGGCAGCTTGTTGATAGCGTTGACCTTCGCCTTCAAACTCACATCTCCATAGTTCTCTGAAGCCGTCTTGCCGGAGTGGCCCTGAATGGCGTCATAGATACGCGCCGAACATCCAACTCGATACACTGGCTCTTGAAGCGGTGCCGCCAAGCGTGGGTAGGTCGCACCCCATCCGGAACTAAGTCTTTGTCGCGCAGCCATTCCGCCAGCCGGTTTGGTATCTGAGTGGCCTTGTTCTTGAATTGCGTCGCGTCTGTCCCGTGATGGAACAGCGGACCCGGTCTGCATGCGCATGGTCACATAGTCATTCCAGAGCTGTTTCATGCTGGCCGACTTGGGGGCATCTACCGGGGGCTGAGCGTCCCTAATAACCGGCGAGGTAGGTGTGCCGGAAAATCCCCTTCATCGCGCTCAGCAGCCCGCTGCCATCGCCTCTAGCTCCGCATACACAAGGCACGGGCAATCTCACGCCATTCGGTGCTGCCCGGTTCGGCGCTTAGGTTGCCAGCGGCCCGGAAGCGTTCGATCTGTGCGCCCACCAACTCGCCCAGCTCTGCGTCATTGGCTTTCTCTGCAATAGCGTCCCGCAACCACTGCACCAGCAGATCGTCAATCCCCCCCGGCCAGCGGGGGTCATTGCGCAGTTCGTCGTCAAAGGCGAGCCGCTGAGTGTAGAGGCTGTGCGCTAGCTGATCAGGCGCCAGCGGATAGCAGGCGGGAACTGCCTGCGGCTGCCCTGCCCCGGCCCTTCTCTCAGCCAGGACAATCTGGTGCTGGAGCTGGGCCACCGCCCCGGGAAGCAGCTTTAGTGCCTGCCGGTAGTCACCACCCAGTGGGGTGCGCAGTTCGGTCTTCCCAAGGATTTCCCGCAGGTGCTTCGGAATCACAAGCCGGGCGTGATAGCGCCCCTTGCGTATGACAATGTGCATGACTTTGCCAGCCATTCCCAACCCCGTTGGTAACCAAAGTTGTTACCTTGAAACGGACAAAGCCCCTTATTTGCAAGGGTTTTCTTTGTTTTAAAAGGGGTAGGATGGTGGGTGATAAGAGATTTGAACTCCTGACATCTTCGATGTGAACGAAGCGCTCTACCACTGAGCTAATCACCCTTGAGCGCGGTCATACCGTCGCCCAAAAACCGCTGCAAGAGGGGCTGCGCGAAAAAGACTAAAGCTCGACACTTTTCGCTGAGCAACATACTGGCGGGACCGTGCGTCCCTTACTTCAGGCTATTCCAAGGGCAAGACATTGCGGCAGATCATCGTCCGCAGTGTGAAGCTCGATCGGGTGTTTCGAATGCCTGGCACACGCATCAGCCGGTGTTCGAGGAACTGATCAAAATCGGTTAGATCCTGTGCCACGACGCGCAGCAGAATATCGCGACTCCCTGTCATCAGGTAACACTCCATCACCTGGTCAAACCGCCGAATAGCGGCCTCAAATGCTTGCAACCCCTCCGTCGATTGCCGCTCCAATTCCACCGCGACAAAAATAGTGACGGGGAGCCCGACTTCGGCCTGATCAACCCGCGCGGAATAGCCGGAAATTACACCACAATCCTCCAGGTTGGCGACCCGACGTGCGCAGGGCGTGGCGGAGAGGCCTACCTTCTCGGCCAACTCCGCGATTTTAATACGACCGTTTTCCTGCAGGGCGGCCAAGATCCTGCGATCAATCTTATCCACGTCTTTCCTCTCATTTTTTGCTCAATATTAGCGAAATACACCAATATGGACAATAAATATGACCCTCTTTAGGGAAAACCGGCGGCTCATTAGCGATATTCTCTGGTGAAATGGAGGAGCAATCCAGCAATGACAGCCACAATCACCCCCGTCGCCACCTCGACACATGAAGAAATTTACCGGGTTGAAGATGCCTCAGTTGGCCTTACCGGCTTTATCGCCGTGCACTCTACCCTGCTCGGCCCGGCGGCCGGCGGGCTGCGGATGCGCCCCTACGTCAGTGCCGAAGACGCCTTGATTGATGTCAAGCGCCTGAGCGAAGGCATGACCTATAAGAACGCGGCGGCTGGCCTCGCGCTTGGCGGTGGCAAGGCAGTGATCATTGGCGATCCGGCGGTACAAAAGACGCCCGAGTTGCTGCGTGCCTTTGCCCGCGCCATCGACAGTCTGAATGGTCGCTACATCACCGCCGAAGACATGGGCATGAGCCCCGCAGACATGGCGATCCTTGCCGAAGAAACCAGTTCAGTGGCCGGGTTGGCAGATGGTGACTTTGCCTCTGGCGATCCCTCCCCGATCACAGCACGCGGTATTTTTAACGCAATCCGATGCGCCTGGGAGCATCATACTGGGCAGATTGACCTGTCCAACCGAGTTGTCTCTGTTCAAGGGTTGGGTCACGTGGGCTGGTACCTCTGTGATCTCCTCAATACTGCCGGTGCCAAACTGATCGTCACCGACGTCAACAGCGCTCAGCTCGACCGCGCCGTGGCAACCTTTGGCGCTACAGCTGTCGCGCCCGAAGATATCTATGCTGCGGAGGCCGATATATTCGCCCCTTGCGCTATTGGCGGGGTTCTCAACAGCGAGACAATCCCACAGCTGAAAGTCTCGCTGGTTGCTGGTGGCGCCAATAATCAGCTGGCCACCCCGAACGACGCTATCGCCCTGCACAAACGCGGTATCCTCTATGCTCCGGATTTTGTTGCCAACGGCGGCGGCATCATCAACGTGGCGACTGAGATCCTGAAAATCAGCAATCGCAGCCGCTTTGTCGCCGACAGGCTGGAAGCACTACAAGTCACAATGGCGGCCATACTCAAGCAAGCAAAGGCAGATGACGTCACACCCGACGCCGTAGCCATTGCAACGGTACAAGCCAAGATGGCGCCCAAAGCGGCCTGAACGCATCCGGGAACTGAAATCTCAGTCTCGAAAAAGGCGGCCGTATGTGGTCGCTTTTTTTTGCCGTTGTTAAGAGACACTTCATATTACGGTAACCGGAAGAGGCCAGGGAAAGCCGGGTGAGCCTTAAAAATTGTTTTTTAAGAGGGCTTTAGGAATATAGACCAAATCAACGCTTGCCATGCACAACCGGAAAATCAGGCTGATATCGGGTGAATATCGAAAATCGGAACAGTTCAATCTGCAAGTTATTCTGTCGGCCCTTGCTGTTGACCGATCACCAAGGGCCGACAGCGTTAAGCATCCCGGTTGAAACGCGCAAGCACATGTCCAACGCCGGGATGATCAACAGGATGTAACCCACTCCAGAAATTAACAAAGCGAGTTTCAAGGAACCTTGATTGATCTGGTCAGCCTCCTCGAAGAAACTTTGTAACCGCGCTCGTAAGAAATCCCCGTACTTTACCTTCACGTCAGCTTTGGATGATGTCGATCTATAACCCCGGCCAGCGTCAGGCCTCTTATGGCCCCCTTGAATACGCTGAGGCATCTTATAGAGGTCGAGCTTATCGCCCATTTTGTATCTATCGGATTTGTCTTCTGTGTCGTCTACCGCCGCGCTTTGTTTTGCGGCAAGACGAAACGAGTCCCATTGCCCCTGAAGGTCTTCACTACGTCTGACATCAAAACGCGCAAGACGGTGATAGAGATAATAAGTAAATTGATTGTGGCAGAAATTTGCGAAGTCCAATGCGTTCTACGCGAAGCTGAGCACTCTCGGTTTCCGCCACGCATATACAAGGTGCCCCAACGCCAGAAAGAGCAAGCCGAAGTAAGTGAATAGCATTCTTACAATAGCGCCACTAAGCAACTCAATACCGCCTGTCCCGATCTTCTTGTACTCGAATAATCGATCACACGATCAGAACCCAACAGCAGAAATCCGATCAAAGTCATGGCGCCGGCCAGCCGAAAGACGTTGTTGCGTAAAAAGCCCGTATAGGTAGACCAGCGTAGATTTATCATAGGTACACGTCCTGTCTTCGAGCACCCATCTCAATGGTTAGTAGTTGATTGCTACGCATATTACTGTCTAGCCTATATGCGCGCCTCAACAGCCCAATGCATGATCCGACGGCCTGTTTTCCAGAAATAGATTTCTACTATTCAATAACTTATACAAAAATACCCATTCAGAACGCCACGCTAAACCTGAAAACGATTTTGGGCGACCCGGCACTTGGCCGGATAGCGCCAGGTCAGCGAACAGCTGCCCTGGCATCAGAAGCGTTGAACAGACACGCCTAATTGGCGTTTATCTTACGCTACACGTCATCAAGCTTGTACAAAGGACTGCCCTATGTCTCTGTTTCATCTCGACAATCGAAACCGCAGTGATAAGCACAAGAAGATCTACGCCTACTGCGAGATCGCCTACACTATTGTCGACGTCTCCGCCGCAGTTCTGTTTGTAATCGGCAGTGTATTGTTCTTCCGGGAAGAAACGACTTACGTCGGTACATGGCTGTTTCTGATCGGTTCAATTCTGTTTGGCCTACGCCCTACGATAAAACTCTACCGAGAATACTTTTACCTTCGGTTGGGCGACTATGAGGACATCACCCATCAATGACAGCAGGCCGATGATATGCCGCCCGTCCCGAACATCCCCTACTAAGAGACTGATGGTGAAAACATGCCAATTAGACAAAACGGGCAGCCCACAAGGACTGCCCATTCCAATTTCAATAAGACCTAATTTCAATACCACGTCTGATCTTTCAAGGCTGGGAGCTACCCTTCCCTTGGACCAATGAGCAGATCAATGGGCGGTGGCACCTGCACCGCCGTCAGGCGTGCCTAAAGCCGCCTTGGCGGCAGCTGCTGCTTCCTCGGCGGCCTCATCCCACTCAATGGGTTCAGGTGTGCCGGTCAGCGCGTGTTTCAGAACCTCGGACACGTGGCTGACGGGGATAATAGTCAGTCCTTCTTTCACGTTATCCGGAATATCCGGCAGGTCTTTTTCATTTTCCTGTGGGATCAACACTGTTTTGATACCGCCACGCAGGGCCGCAAGGAGTTTTTCCTTCAGCCCGCCAATGGCCGTCGCGTTGCCGCGCAAGGTGACCTCACCAGTCATGGCAATGTCCTTGCGGACAGGAATACCCGTCAGAACCGATACAATCGCCGTTACCATTGCCAGACCGGCACTTGGCCCATCCTTTGGCGTGGCCCCGTCTGGGACGTGAACGTGAATATCGATCTTGTCGAACTTGGGCGGTTTCACACCCAGTTGTGGAGAGATTGAGCGCACATAGCTCGATGCTGCCTCAATCGACTCCTTCATGACATCGCCCAGCTTACCGGTGGTCTTCATCCGACCCTTGCCCGGCAGGCGCAACGCTTCAATGCTCAACAGCTCACCGCCGACCGATGTATAGGCCAGACCGGTAACAACGCCGACCTGATCTTCTTTCTCCGCCAAACCATAGCGATACTTCGCAACACCAAGGAAATCATCAAGATTATCGTCCGTGACAGACACGCTCTCGGTTTCCTTCTTGACGATCTTGGTCAGCGACTTCCGCGCAACTTTGGCGATTTCACGCTCCAGATTTCGTACACCTGCCTCGCGGGTATAGGTCCGGATGATCTCGGTCAGCGCCTCATCTGTCAGCTCAAATTCCTTGGACTTCAGCCCGTGGTTCTTAACCTGCTTAGAGATCAAATGCTGCTTGGCAATCTCGTGCTTCTCATCTTCGGTGTAGCCAGATAGGGGAATGATCTCCATCCGGTCCAACAGCGGTCCTGGCATGTTGTAGCTGTTCGATGTGGTCAGGAACATCACGTTTGACAGGTCATATTCCACCTCAAGATAGTGGTCTATGAAGGTCGCGTTCTGTTCGGGATCCAACACCTCGAGCATGGCCGACGCTGGGTCGCCCCGGAAATCCTGCCCCATCTTGTCGATTTCATCGAGCAAGATCAGCGGGTTTGTGGTCTTGGCTTTTTTCAGTGCCTGAATAATCTTACCGGGCATGGAACCGATATAGGTCCGACGGTGGCCACGGATCTCGCTCTCGTCGCGCACGCCCCCAAGTGAGATCCGGATAAACTCCCGGCCCGTTGCTTTGGCCACAGATTTGCCAAGCGATGTTTTACCGACACCCGGAGGACCAACAAGGCACAGGATCGGCCCTTTCAGCTTAACCGAGCGTTGCTGCACCGCTAGATATTCAACGATACGTTCCTTGACCTTCTCGAGGCCATAGTGATCAGCGTCCAGAATTTCCTGAGCCCGGCTCAAGTCTTTCTTCACACGTGATTTGGTGCCCCAAGGCAGCGCCAAAATCCAGTCGAGGTAGTTGCGCACAACTGTGGCCTCGGCAGACATCGGCGACATATTTTTCAGCTTTTTCAACTCGCCTTCGGCTTTTTCGCGCGCCTCTTTCGACAGTTTTGTCTCGGCGATCTTGGCTTCCAGTTCCGCGACCTCGTTAGAGCCGTCTTCGCTGTCGCCAAGCTCCTTCTGAATGGCCTTCATCTGCTCATTCAGGTAGTATTCGCGCTGGGTCTTTTCCATCTGCGTTTTCACGCGGGTTTTGATCTTCTTTTCGACCTGCAACACCGACAGCTCGCCCTGCATCAAGCCATAGACCTTCTCGAGACGTTCGCTCACAGACAGTGTTTCCAGAAGATCCTGCTTGTTGTCGACCTCAATCCCAAGGTGGCCGGCGACCAGATCCGCCAGCTTGGCAGGCTCCGTGGTCTCGCCAACAGCGCTCAGCGCTTCTTCCGGAATGTTCTTGCGTACTTTGGCATAGCGCTCGAACTCGTCACCAACGGTACGTAGCAGTGCTTCTACGGTGGTAACATCGCCGGGCATCTCGCTGAGATACTCCGCACGCGCCTCAAAGAAGTTGTCGTTTTCGAGGTACTCGGTGATTTTCACACGGGCATGGCCCTCGACCAAAACCTTCACGGTTCCATCGGGCAGCTTCAGCAGCTGCAATACATTGGCCAGAACACCAACATTGTAGATACCGTCGGATTGCGGATCATCTTCGGCCGGATCGATCTGACTGGACAGCAGGATCTGCTTGTCGTCTGTCATCACTTCTTCCAAGGCACGCACCGATTTTTCCCGTCCGACAAACAACGGTACAATCATATGTGGGAACACAACGATATCGCGCAGCGGCAAGACAGGGTAGGATGAATTGAGTGGCTCTTGCATACTCGGTCCTTTGGTTTGGCAAGACGCCCCTGCCCCGGTTGCCGGCAGCTTTGGCGCGTCTCCTCATTGGATATTTTATCTGGTGCAGCGGAGGATGAATTTCAACCGCCCTGCCTCAATGTTTGGGTTCACATTGCCCGCAGCGCGCCCGGACCACAAGGGCGCAAATAAGCACAAGGATACCAAATGGTGAAGAGCGGCCACGGCGGGCCACTCTTTCAGGGATTTTGTTAACAAATGCGTTGCCTTCCGCACCACTTTGGGTGCGGCGTTTACAAGACCTAGTCGATCGAACCAGCACTCAGATGGCTCAGGTTACCTCCGCTGGCACGAGGATCGCCGCTATTGCCAATCAGCGCGAATATCGCCACGCCTGTCGCCAGCAAAATCATCAGCGAACAATGCGCAAGTCCTGTTGAAACGGTGTCATTCATCGGGTCTCTCCACTTCGTAGTTCCATTCCTACGTTGCAGTACAACCCTGATTTGTGGCGCAAAAGTGGTCCGGCTTGGTCGCAAGAATGAACATTCATTCAAGTTTTCAAGACCCCAAGCATACGCGCCCTTCTAGGACATCTGGCAGCGAAACTACAGCAAGCCCTTTTACAAAGGATCAATATCGCCTTGCGCACGGGTGTCGTGGAAATCCTTCTGCCAAGCCTCAAAGGTACCCACTGCAATCGCGTCGCGCATACCTTGCATGATGTCTTGGAAATACTGCAGATTGTGCCAGGTTAGCAGCATTCCCGAAATCATCTCATTGCTGCGGAACACATGGTGCAAATAAGCGCGTGAATAGCTCGAACACGCGGGGCAAGAACAAGATGCATCCAGCGGGCGTGGATCATCCTGATGGCGGGCGTTTTTGATATTCACCACCCCCTGACGGGTAAAGGCCTGACCAGTGCGGCCCGACCGTGACGGCAGAACGCAATCCATCATGTCAATCCCTCGCGCCACCGCGCCAACGATATCATCCGGCTTTCCAACGCCCATAAGATAGCGCGGCTTGTCTTGCGGCAGCATATCGGGCGCATAATCCAGACAGCCGAACATTGCCTCCTGACCTTCGCCTACGGCCAGCCCACCTACTGCGTAGCCGTCAAATCCGATACCGCGCAGCGCCTCTGCGCTCTCTTCGCGCAGATCCTGCTCAAGCCCACCCTGCATGATGCCAAACAATGCGTGGCCCGGACGGTCGCCAAAGGCATCACGCGAGCGCTCTGCCCATCGCATGGAGAGGCGCATGCTTTCAGCAATGCGGTTCCGGTCAGCTGGCAACGCAGGGCATTCATCGAAGCACATCACAATGTCGGAGCCCAACAGCTTCTGGATCTCCATAGACCGTTCCGGCGTCAGCTCATGTTTAGAGCCATCGATATGACTTTTGAATGTGACGCCCCTTTCGGTCAGCTTACGCAGCCCCGCCAGCGACATAACCTGGAACCCACCGCTGTCAGTCAGGATAGGGCGCTCCCAATTCATGAACTTATGCAGCCCACCCAAACGATCAATCCGCTCGGCAGTCGGGCGCAGCATTAGGTGATAGGTATTGCCCAGCAGGATATCGGCACCCGTTGCACGCACACTTTCGGGCATCATCGCTTTCACCGTTGCGGCCGTGCCCACCGGCATAAACGCAGGCGTACGGATCTCGCCACGCGGTGTATCAATCACACCTGTGCGGGCCTTGCCATCGGTGGCTTTCAGTTCAAACGAGATTTTCGGCGCCATGATATCTTCCTTGGGCTGTCATATGCAGTGTCCCGACGCAGCGGGTGAATTTCCAACGGGATCATCTGCCACTTGAACCCTTAGCCTCTGCGATTTGAATACAGATCAGCAGAACTTGCCGGATGTGCCTCATCTCGCCACGGTTTTCAAGCCGTAGCTGCCGTCAAGTCGCCACTGCTTTCAAGCGTGCATGGTATTCAAGCTTGCATGGCCTACACCCGCTGGGCGCCGCATCGCTTTGGGCTTTGTTCTGCGACAGCAAAGCCGTCGTTCCCCTTGCCTGCCCCAAATGCACGCGCCATAGAGAAGAAGAAATCTCCACCGCCCGATCTAGAGACATGTTAGCATGACCTTGAAATATCGAGCGACAAAGATCAAATGCATACCATAGCATACAATATAATTGCGAGGCCAAATGTCTGAAGAATTCCTACTAGCCCTGCTAACGCAGAACATTATCTATATCCTGGGTGCGATCTTCCTGGTCATCCTGATCTTCAAAGGGATCCGGATCGTACCACAGTCTGAAAAATACGTGGTCGAGCGCTTCGGCCGCTTGCACGCGGTGCTTGGCCCCGGCATCAATTTTATCGTACCATTGCTGGATTCCGTAGCCCATAAAGTCTCTATTCTTGAGCGCCAACTGCCCAATGCAACGCAGGATGCTATTACCAAAGACAATGTGCTGGTGCAGATCGACACCTCTGTGTTTTACCGTATTCTTGAACCAGAAAAGACCGTCTACCGGATCCGCGATGTCGACGGTGCCATCGCCACAACAGTGGCCGGAATTGTGCGCGCTGAAATCGGCAAGATGGACCTGGATGAGGTACAGTCTAACCGCTCGCAGCTGATCGGCCAGATTCAACACAGTGTTGAAAGCGCCGTGGACGATTGGGGCATCGAAGTCACCCGCGCCGAGATCCTGGATGTGAACCTTGATCAGGCCACACGCGACGCGATGCTGCAGCAGCTCAACGCTGAACGCGCCCGCCGGGCCCAGGTGACCGAGGCCGAAGGTCAGAAACGCTCGGTCGAGCTGGCCGCTGACGCCGAACTCTATGCCGCTGAGCAAACCGCCAAAGCGCGTCGCATTCAGGCAGATGCTGAAGCCTACGCCACCGAAGTCGTCGCCAAGGCGATTGCCGAAAACGGGCTGGAGGCTGCGCAGTATCAGGTTGCCCTGAAACAGGTCGAAGCACTCAACGCCCTTGGCGCTGGCGAAGGCAAACAGACTATTCTGGTGCCTGCCAATGCGATTGAGGCCTTTGGCAACGCCTTCAACATGCTGAAAGGGCCCAGGAAATGACCGCGATGCTGTCGATCTGGTGGGTCTGGATCGCCATCGCGATTGGCCTCGCCATCGTCGAGATACTGGCGCCGGGGTTCATCTTCCTTGGCTTCGCACTCGGGGCTGTGGTGGTCGGGATTATCCTGGCCATCACCCCTGCAGGCAGCATCTCCCTACCCGTGCTTCTCTTAATCTACGCTGCGCTCTCTCTGATCGCATGGCTCGCCCTACGTCACAGCTTCAAAGCGCCAAAAGGCCAAGTGAAGCACTTTGACAGCGATATCAATGATTGAGGAATACCCCGTCCAGTGCCCGCTGGGCGGGGTATCTTCTAGGCTTCAGATGCCGGGGCACTTTGTCCGTTGAAAGCAGCAAGGCTGTGTCTTGAGATCGCAAATGTCTGGGCGCCCAGAGCCTTCACCAAATTGCGGTAACTCCCGGAACAAAAACTCACGAGCATAAGCACGGCTAAAGCAGCCAAGTAAGTTAGCGCAAGATGTCGTGCGTCTTGAGCTGAAGGCTATTCAACCCAAACGGCAATGCAAATCAACTCGCCCCCGGGAGCGCGCCTCAGTGAACTTACGCACCGTGCGGAAAATAGGCGTAAACGAATACACATCCCCCCGCTTCCATCCCCCCGCTTCAAGGGTAGATACCCGGCTCTCGAAAAACCGTAACCTTGTTGTTTTGTAAGGATAAATACTCAAACACATACAGTTCGGTTTGAGCAATGGTGCGGACGGCGGGACTCGAACCCGCACGGCCATACGGCCAGGAGATTTTAAGTCTCCGGTGTCTACCATTCCACCACGTCCGCACAACAGTCAATGCCCGTTGCAGATACAGACCTACCGAGGACGCCGCAGCGGTACAATGGGATAATTCCCCCTCAGGAGAATTTTTTCCAAGATCAGAACAGAGATCAAAATGAGCAGCGCCTCGCCAAAACTCGCCACGCCCTATGGATCCAGCAGCACATCGTCAGAACCGGCATTTATGCCGACTACAACTCCACATCGGGATCAGGCGTATCCGGTCTTGCACCTTCAGGTGCCAGCGGCCCACCAGGTGCTCCTAGGTGCCGTTCGGGCAGCCAGGGGTTCAGCGCCAAGGCCTGCTCCAGGGCCGTGCGTGCTTCTGGCAGACGGGACAGACCGTACAGCGATAGTGCGCGACCGCTCAGCGCAGCTACATGGCGCGGAGATCGGGCAAGCGCGCGATCAAGATCCTCTAGTGCGGCAGCAAAATCGCGGCGTAAATAATGTACAAACGCTCGTTGATTATAGCCCTCGGCGTAGTCGGGACAATACTCTACCAACCTGTCAAAGGCCTCAAGCGCACCCAAGAAATCAAAAGCAGATCGCCGCGTCATCCCGCGATCCAACAGCGCCTGCGCCTGTGCATTCGGTGCATCCGCCCAATATTGCCAGAACTGATTAGAGATCTGCTGTGCCGTCACCTCATCGGGTGCTGCTTGAACACGATTGATCAAGACCTCAATTGCGGGCTGGTGATCCGGTGCGGCTGGGCATGTTGCAGTCTCAGTCGGGGCATCTTCCTGCCCTGCTGCCATATCCGGAGCTAAGGCTACAGCAGCGCCAAAACCAAAAACAACAAGCGGAGCAATCCATATTGATATCTGTCTCATGCCCCAAGTTTGGCGCAAAGCCGCCGCCGGACAAGTAACGATTTCGCGTGCAGCGCGTCTTCAGCACTGATCACGGCAGAAGTGTACTGTCCTCGATCACGGCCTGCATCGCAACATAAGTGGAGGTCGAGGCCACATGAGGCAGCGCCGAAATCTTCTCTCCAAGCACTGCGCGATAGGTCGACATCGACTGCGTTCTAACCTTCAGCAGATAGTCAAAATGCGAGGCCATCAAATGCGCTTGCTCTATCTCCGGCACCCGTGCAAGCGCCGCATTGAACTTCGCCAGCGCCTCCTCACGGGTGTCGTTCAGCCTCACCTCGACAAAGGCAACGTGATCCAACCCCAGTCGAATGGGATCTATCAAGGCACGATACCCGGTGATTATGCCATCTGCCTCCAACCGTCGCAGCCGTGCCTGGGTCGGCGTTTTTGACAGGCCAATACGCCGTGCAAGATCTGCAATGGAAATCCTTCCATCCTCCCCAAGCGCCTTCAGAATCGCCTGATCGAAACGATCCATTCCCGGAACATCCATTTGCATCGATACTCTACCCAATTTTAGTCTTTTCTCCTTCTGAATACATAATTTTAGCCGATTATCCTAGGTATTTCACATTACAATACACAGATAGACCAACCCCGACTTGCCCTATTCAAAAGCGCAGCGGTTCTTTCGGAGAGTTCCCAAAATGACAGCGACCGACACACAGCCGACACCCTCCTTAGGTGCAGATCAGGACATAGCCCTGCGCTATCGCATTGATGCGGATACATATGCTGATCAAAACGACATGCGGGATCAGCTGTTTGAGCTTGCCGATCTGAGCACAGTAGATCGCAGTACCATCAGCGCCAATGCAGCCGCTTTGGTGCGTGATATCCGGGGCCATTCCTCCCCCGGATTGATGGAGGTTTTTCTCGCTGAATACGGCCTTTCCACCGAGGAAGGTGTCGCCCTGATGTGTCTCGCCGAGGCGCTCTTACGGGTGCCCGATGCCGATACCATTGATGCGCTGATAGAGGATAAGATCGCGCCATCGGAATGGGGCAAACATCTTGGAAAATCCACCTCCTCTCTGGTCAATGCCTCTACCTGGGCGCTGATGCTGACGGGCAAGGTGCTGGATGAAAAACGCAGCCCTGTCTCCGCACTACGCGGGGCGATCAAACGTCTGGGTGAGCCGGTGATCCGCACCGCAGTCAGCCGCGCAATGAAGGAAATGGGACGCCAGTTCGTGCTTGGCGAAACCATTGAAAGCGCCATGAAACGTGCCGCCAACATGGAGGCCAACGGCTACACGTACTCTTACGACATGCTGGGCGAAGCCGCGCGCACGGAAGCTGACGCCGCTCGCTATCATCTGGCCTATTCCCGTGCCATTTCTGCCATCGCCGCTGCCTGCCACAGCGAAGACATACGCGAAAACCCTGGCATCTCGGTCAAGTTGTCAGCCTTGCACCCCCGCTATGAGCTGGCACAGGAAACCCGTGTCATGGAGGAGCTTGTTCCGCGCCTGCAAGCGCTCGCCCTTCTGGCCAAAGCAGCAGGCATGGGGCTCAATGTCGATGCCGAGGAAGCCGACCGCCTGTCGCTATCGCTAGAAGTCATAGAAGAAGTGATCTCAGATCCCGCACTGGCAGGCTGGAACGGCTTTGGCGTGGTAGTTCAGGCCTACGGCCCCCGCACCGGTGCCGCGTTGGACGCATTGTATGAAATGGCCAACCGCTATGATCGTCATCTGATGGTTCGCCTGGTGAAAGGCGCATATTGGGATACCGAGGTGAAACGCGCTCAGGTCGAGGGCGTCGACGGCTTCCCCGTCTATACCCATAAGTCACTGACCGATGTCTCCTACATCGCCAACGCCCGCAAGCTGTTGTCGATGACCGATCGGATCTATCCACAGTTCGCCACCCATAATGCACATACGGTGTCTGCCATTCTGCATATGGCCACAGACACCGATACTGGCGCATATGAATTCCAACGCCTGCATGGCATGGGCGAAACGCTGCACAATATGGTGCTGGAGCAAAAACAGACCAACTGCCGCATCTATGCACCGGTTGGTGCGCACCGTGATCTGCTCGCCTATCTGGTTCGCCGCTTGCTGGAAAATGGCGCCAACAGCTCGTTTGTGAACCAGATCGTGGATGAAAACGTAGCACCCGAAGTCGTAGCCGCTGATCCCTTTGCGCAGGTCGAGGATCTGACCGCAAACCTACGCAATGGGCCGGACTTGTTCCAACCTGAACGGCCCAACTCCATGGGGTTTGACCTTGGCCATGCCCCCAGCCTCGCGGCAATCAATGCCGCCCGCGCGCCTTGGAAGAGCCACGGCTGGACCGCAGAGCCTTTGTTGGCCAAGGCGCCCGCGTCCGCCAGCACCACAGACACCCCGGTGCGCAATCCTGCCGACCTGACAACGGTGGGCCGCGTGCACACAGCGGGTGAGGCAGAAATCGAGGCTGCACTTAGCGCCGCAACCCCTTGGACCGACAGCGCCGAAACCCGTGCGCGGGTCCTGAACCGCGCCGCTGATCTTTACGAAGAAAATTATGGCGAACTGTTTGCGCTCTTGACCCGCGAGGCGGGCAAGACCCTGCCCGACTGCGTTGCAGAGCTGCGCGAAGCCGTGGATTTCCTGCGCTACTATGCGGCCCGTATCCCAGCCGCTGATCCCGTAGGCGTCGTTACTTGCATTTCGCCGTGGAATTTTCCGCTGGCGATCTTCTCAGGTCAGATCGCGGCAGCACTGGCGGTCGGCAATGCTGTGCATGCGAAACCTGCCGAGCAAACCCCACTGATTGCACATTGCGCAATCTCGCTGTTGCACGAAGCCGGAGTACCGCGCAGCGCCTTACAGCTCTTGCCCGGTGACGGCGCTGTTGGTGGGGCCCTCACATCTGATCCGCGTGTGGGCGGCGTTGCCTTCACCGGCTCAACCGCAACCGCCCTGAAAATCCGCGCCGCTATGGCAGAGCATCTGCACCCCGGCGCGCCGCTGATTGCCGAGACCGGTGGCCTCAATGCCATGATAATTGACAGCACGGCATTGCCGGAACAGGCCGTGCAATCCATTGTCGAAAGTGCGTTCCAATCTGCTGGTCAACGCTGCTCGGCCCTGCGTTGCCTCTATTTGCAGGAAGACATCGCCGACAACGTTCTGAAAATGCTTACGGGGGCTATGGATGCCCTGCGCCTTGGCGATCCCTGGAACCTGTCAACCGACAGTGGCCCCGTAATCGACAACACCGCACGCAGCGGCATTCTGGCCCATATCGACACGGCCCGAAGCGAGGGCCGCGTGCTAAAGGAGATGACCGCACCACAGGGTGGCACATTCGTCGCTCCCACACTTATCGAAATCCACGGAATAGATGCGTTAGAGCATGAAATCTTTGGCCCGGTCCTGCATGTGGTGCGTTTCAAATCGCAGGATCTTGACCGGATCATCGACGATATCAACGCAACCGGGTACGGTCTGACCTTCGGCCTGCACACGCGGATCGATGATCGTGTGCAGTATATCTGCGACCGCATCCACGCTGGGAACCTCTATGTGAACCGCAACCAGATCGGGGCGATTGTTGGAAGCCAACCGTTTGGCGGCGAAGGTCTCTCTGGCACCGGTCCCAAGGCAGGCGGTCCCTTCTACATGATGCGTTTCTGCGCACCGGACCGGCAGCAAGGAACAGATACCTGGCCTGCGGACGCACCGATGATGTCCACACGCCCTGCGCCTACTGGCCAGCCGATGCAGGAGATCACCACCAGCCTGCCCGGCCCCACCGGGGAATCGAACCGGTTGTCACAGCTAGCCCGCCCGCCATTGCTCTGCCTTGGGCCGGGACCGAAGGCCGTTGCAGCACAAGCCCGCTCAGTTCATACCCACGGCGGCACCGCCATCGAGGCGACAGGCCCACTCGACATGCGCCAGTTGCTTGTCATGGAAGACATCTCCGGTGTGATCTGGTGGGGGGACGAGGCAACAGCTCGCGAGATCGAGACCTGGCTCGCACGGCGTGACGGGCCGATCCTGCCCTTCATACCGGGCCGGCCCGACATTGCGCGAGTTCAGGCAGAACGCCATGTCTGTGTCGACACCACAGCTGCAGGCGGCAACGCTGCCCTCCTTGGTGGTATGGGCTGATTCACATCATTCCCGCCACCAATCGGTAAGCTCTTGACGCTGGGCCATATTCGGCCCAGCGTTCTCGCATGTTTCCGATCCGTGACCATAATCCGTCGGGGCGTACGCCCTATGTGACCTATGCGCTGATAATAGCGAATATCGCGATCTTTGTGCTGACATATTTCGGCTATGACAACCCGCGGCGCCTTACTGCTCTCTACAACGCTTACGCGCTGCTCCCGGCCGAGGTCGTGGCGGGCTATGACTGGCAAACCCTCCTCACCTCGACCTTCCTACATGCGGGCTGGATGCATCTGGGCGGCAACATGCTGTTTCTCTGGATCTTTGGCGACAATATGGAAGATGAGATGGGGCACTTCATCTTTCTGGCTTTCTACGTCGTTTGCGGCATTGGTGCGGGGCTGATCCATGTTGCCAGTGCGCCGACCTCTTTGATACCCTTGGTTGGCGCCTCTGGGGCCATTGCAGGCGTAATGGGCGGTTATCTGTTGCTGTTTCCCAAGGCGCGCGTTGATATCCTCCTGATCCTCATTGTCTATTTTCGTGTCTTTTCGATCCCGGCCTTTGTGATGCTGGGCCTCTGGCTCGGCATGCAGTTTCTGGGCGGTATCGGATCCAATCCACAGGCTGGCGGCGTCGCGTACTGGGCGCATGCCGGCGGGTTTGGCGTAGGGCTGGTGCTGACAATCCCGCTGTGGCTGCGACGTGGCGGACGGGCCTATTGGGATAAAACCCATGGCCAACCGCCGCACCCCGAAACCAGCTATTCGGCCAGCCGCATCCCCCGCGTGCAACGCAAACGCTCTGCCGGTGACCGGCGCAATACCCCCTGGGGCAAATAGACACCTACCACATCGCAACACCAACAAAGAGCCCGCCCCGATGACATCAAGCACTGCCTCTCAGCCAACCGCTAACCCGATTTCGTGTCGGGCAAACTGTCACTGCGGTGCGGTTTCAATCACAGCGGAGCTCCCTTATGGTCTCGGATCTACTGGGCGTTGCAACTGCTCTTTCTGCATCCGCAGAGGGGCTGCTGCTGTCACGGCCCGAACCGCCAGTCTGACCATCCTGAAAGGTGCAGAGAACCTCTGCCTCTACACTTGGGGCAGCCACACGGCCAAACATTACTTTTGTAAGACCTGTGGCATCTACGTCTATCACCAACGCCGCTCCGACCCCGCAGAATGCGGCATCAATCTGGGCTGCATTGATGGTGGCAACCCCCGCACCCATGCAGAGATCTATGGTGAAATCCCATGGCACGATGGGGTCAATCATCCGTCGGACAGATAAGGCGACCAACCTGCGCTCTATGCGCTCCGAATCGCAGACATCTCGCAACAAAAAAACGCGACCCGAAGGCCGCGTTTCAAAACCGGATATCCGGGCCGGATGGTTTCCAGAACAGATCAGTCCCGGATCACCTTGGCGAAGGTTTCGAAAATCGCTTCGTTGGCGCAGAGCACATCCCCTGAGGTCACGATATCGTCCTCTGGCTTCACGGCTTCGATCAGACCGCCCGCTTCTTGCACGATGATCACACCAGCGGCCACATCCCAGGCATTCAGGCGGCGCTCCCAATAGCCTTCGTAGCGGCCCGCCGCCACGTAAGCCAGATCCAGCGCTGCGGCACCCCAACGGCGCACACCGGCGCAGGCAGGCATCAGACGCGCCAGATCCTGCAGAGTTTCTGGCAGATCCGAGCGGCCGGCAAACGGCAGACCGGTAGCAAAGATTGATTCAATCATACGATGACGGCCAGACACCCGCATCCGGGTGTCATTCATCCATGCGCCCGCGCCCTTCTCGGCAAAGAACATTTCATCCTTGGCAGCGTCATAGACCACGCCAGCCACAACCTTGCCCTTGTGTTCAAGCGCGATGGAAATGGCCCAATGCGGCAGGCCGTGAAGAAAGTTCGTTGTCCCATCAAGAGGATCCACGATCCAACGGCGGGTCGGATCTACGCCTTCTTCCTCGCCACCCTCTTCGGCCAACCAGCCATATGTCGGGCGCGCGCCCATCAACTCTTCTTTCAGGATCTTCTCGGCTGCGATATCGGCCTTGGAAACAAAATCCCCTGCACCCTTTCTCGACACCTGAAGGTTTTCAACTTCCCGAAAATCCTTGACCAGCGACCGGCCCGCCTTACGGGCAGCTTTGATCATGATGTTGAGGTTTGCGCTGCCAATCATACGAAAGACTCCTGAGCGAAAGAGGGGGAGATGTCGGTCAAACCGTGCCTATACGCGCCTCATTGGCACTTGCCAAGGCCCAAAGGAGCTTATGCGCGCTATCCAGACACATGAAAGCTATGTCTCAGACGCATGAGTAGCAAAGACCGAACGTTTTGGCCGGATCGGCGCTCATTTCACCCCGGCCTCTCGCCGCCAGCTACAAGGCCCTACTGCTGTTGCAGTTTGCGCGCCTCCACCTTGGCCAGCCGGATCAGCTCCTGCATATAGGGTTTTTCGCGATCCTCGCTGCGGATCGCCGCATAAAGCCTGCGGGTTATCCCCTTTGAGGTCAGCGGCCGTGTGACATAGTCTGAGGAGTACTTCACCTCCCGCACAACCCAATCAGGCAAGACTGAAATGCCCCGGTTGGAGGCCACCAGCAGCAGGATGACGGCCGTCAGCTCCACCTGCCGGATATGAGCAGGGTCCACGCCCGCCGGTGTCAGCAGCTGACTGAATATATCCAACCGTGTCTTGTCCACCGGATAGGTAATCAGGGTCTGGCCGCGGAAATCCTCGGCATCGATATGGCTTTTCTCAGCCAACGGATGCAGTGCGGATGCGACAAAGACAGGTTTGTAGTCAAAGAGTTCAATAAACTCGATCCCTGGCAAAACCTCTGGGTCAGAAGAAATCACCAGATCAACCTCCTCCTTTTGCAACGCAGGCATCGCGTCAAAGGCCAGTCCAGGACGAATATCCACATCGACATCAGCCCAGTTCTTGCGAAGGCCTTCCAAAACCGGAAACAGCCATTCAAAGCAGGCATGGCATTCAATGGCGATGTACATTCGCCCGGTGTTTCCATCCCGGAGCGCTGAAAACTCTGCCTGCATCGCCTCCACTTGCGGCAGCACCTGCTCCGCCAGCCGCAACAGCCGCAATCCGGCGGCTGACAGCTTCATCGGTTTAGAGCGTCGCAGGAACAGTTCAACTCCCGCCTGATCCTCCAGCCCCTTGATCTGATGGCTCAGCGCACTCTGGGTAATATTCAGCTGATCCGCCGCCCTCGCCAGCCCGCCTTCCTGGTGAATGGCCTTAATGGTCCGCAAGTGTCGAAATTCGATATGCATATATCGCGCCATTCATATTGTTATTGAGTATTATGAAATTGTTTCACATTACCGTCTATGCAACAAGAGACGAAATCATGTGGAGCGCTTTTAGATGACGACCCCTGACATATCTTTTGAATTCTTCCCGCCGCAGTCTCTGGAAGCTTCATTTCGGCTCTGGGACACGGTGCAGACATTGGCACCGCTGGATCCGCGATTTGTCTCGGTGACTTATGGCGCAGGTGGTACCACACGTGATCTCACCCGTGAGGCCGTGGCAACCCTCCATAAATCTTCCGGTCTCAATGTGGCTGCGCATCTGACCTGTGTGAACGCCACAAAAACCGAAACCATGGAAATCGCCGATCAATTCGCAGAGGCTGGCGTCAGCGAGATTGTCGCCCTGCGCGGTGATCCACCCAAAGGGTCGGCAGGGTTTGAACCGCATCCGGAAGGTTATGCCAATTCGCTTGAGCTGATCTCCGCGTTGGCAGAACGTGATCAATTCTCTATCCGTGTCGGTGCCTACCCCGACCGCCACCCGGAGGCTGACAATGCACGGGCGGATGTGGACTGGCTCAAGCGCAAACTGGATGCAGGCGCGGACGAAGCACTGACACAGTTTTTCTTTGAGGCTGAGACATTCTTACGCTTTCGCGATGAGTGCGCAAAGGCAGGGATCGATACCAGCCGCATTACGCCCGGTATTTTGCCCATTGAGAACTGGAAGGGTGCGCGCAATTTTGCAAAACGCTGCGGCACCCCCATTCCTGCATGGGTAGATGACGCGTTTGACAAGGCGATCCGTGACAATCGTGAGGATCTTCTGGCCACAGCCCTGTGTACCGAGCTCTGCTCCGAACTGATGGAAAACGGCGTCGACAAGCTGCATTTCTACACACTCAATCGCCCCGAACTAACGCGCGATGTCTGCTTCGCGCTTGGCATCACGCCCGATGTCTCGCTGGAGAACGTGGCGTAGCGCTTGCTCCGCGCCAGACAGGCACCTAGCCTTTGATCTTGTCGCCCCTGCTTTTTGGCGGGGGCGTTTTTTGTTCGCTTCCCGGATCAGGAGTGCTGCATGTCATCACACACGGCCACCGCCACCCCGTCCAACCCACACCGCGCAACGGGCCCTCAGGATCTGATGCGGCCCGAAGACATCGCCCGGATTTCCGGACTGGACTTTATGCTGGGTATACTCAACGGGCGCCTGCCCGGCCCGCCTATCGGGGAAACTTTAGGGTATCACCTTCACAGCGTGGAACCCGGTAAGGTGGTCTTTCGCGGCACTCCCGAGTTTGCCGTCACCAATCCGTTGGGCACCGTCCATGGTGGTTGGTACGGAACCCTTCTCGATAGCGCCATGGCCTGCGCCGTAATGACCCACGTGCCCAAAGGGTCTGTCTATACGACCTTGGAATTCAAGGTGAATATCCTGCGCTCCATCCCCCTGGGTACTGAGATCGAGTGTGTAGGCATAACAGACCATGTCGGCCGCTCGACCGGCATTGCGCATGGTGAACTACGAGGCGTAGCGGATGGACGGCTCTATGCCACTGGCTCTACGACCTGTATCGTGATGGGCGTCACCCCGTCATAAGACCGCACCGCCATGCGTCACAAATGAGTTAAAGCGGCTTCACCAGACGATGCACGCGATGGTCATGCAGGCCTACCCGCATCTCGGCGCTGAAACCGGTCGGGCTGAAACCCTCACGTTCCCAAAAGGCGCGCGCTTTTGGGTTGGCCTCGATCACTGCCAGAAACATATGGGCTGACCCACGGCTCCGCGCCAACCCTTCAACATGGGTCAAAAACTGCTTGCCGCGCCCGTTTCCACGCGCCCAAGTGCCCAATATCATAAGGCCAAGATAGGCATCATCCTGTTCAGGAAAACCAAACGACAATTCCGCCAGCCCTGACAATCGACCCTCCAAGAACAGCCCTAGCCGATAAGACCTCGCGGGGTCACATCCCGGCGGCCCGTCCGTGAAAAAGCTCTCCGCTTTTTTTCGCCCTGGCGGGCCCCCTTCAACCAACAGCCAATAGTCCGGCGCGTCACGATAGAATGCGGCGACCAAATCAACATCGGCGCTTGGATCAAGCGAGCGAATGCTCGGTTGTAGCGTATCAATAACCTGATGGGCGGGGGCAGTTTCTCTGGCAATCATGATGTTAACCTAAACAGAATATCACGCTTGCAACATCCCCTTCTCGTTTGTGCAGAGCATGGGTGCGATTACTCGATCTTCGAGATCATTTTGCGATCTCAGCAGAGTGAACACCCATACCAACCTGAATATTCACACGTCAAAATACGCGAAATTTTTCTTCTACCGCGCGGACTAACGTGCCGCTTTCGACATGTTCGACTGCCACTGCGCAAGACGCTTTTCGGTGGCGTTGCTGCTCACGCTACTGTGCAGTCTCTCGCTACTGTCTCGTCCAACCTGACGATTGCCGCGTAGCAGAAAGATCTTACCCCAACTCCGCCAAGTCCCGACAGAGGGCGCGGTGGCATCCACAGGGAATCGCATGCGCCAGTCGCGCGGCAGTGGCAGGCCACAGTTTTCTGCCCGTTCCAACATCCACACGAGCGAGACATTGGCCAACGGCCGCGCGTCCTCAAAGCCGCCAAGATGTCCGCCCACATCGGCATGGCTGCCGCGGAACCAGACTTGTTCCACCCTGCCGCCATGGCCGTCCGGGTTTTCCCAAAGCACAGGTTCAAACACCCGCCGGGTCTCATCCAAGGCAAGCGCGTGAAACCCATTTTTCACATGCCTACCCAATTGGTGGTTATGAAACCCATGGCGCCGCTCCGCCCAGCGCCACAGCAGTGGCAGCCGGAGGCCCAGCGCCTTAACCGTGTCCCAGACACCAACCATTTCGATCTCTACATCTTTGTGACAATACCGGTCGCTAAAGGTCGAAGCCACGCAACCGCCGGTCTGCGCAGCCGCCTGCGGCGTCGCGCCAATATCAACGGACAGATCCATGCCCGCATCAGCTTCGGCCACGGTTGTCGCAGTGTTACGTATCCCGCTCGCTGACGCGCCGCCGCATTGATAGTGCCGATAAGCCGTGCGGATGTTGCGCACCGTGGCGTGCTCTGCCTTTAAGAGCCCAACCCCATCGATGACCCCGGCAAGCGAGCGCACAGCATAGGCTCCGCGCGAATAGCCCATGAGATAAATCCTGTCGCCCGGGCGATACCGCGAGGCCAGATAGCCATAGGCGCGACGGATCTGGCGATTGATACCACGACCGACCATCACGTCTGGTGTCTTGCGCCAACTTTGCCACTGGACGCCTGCTTCGTAAAAGACAGAAACCTGTGGACCCGCCTCACGACAAAGCCGATAGACCATTCCGGCGTGGGTTTCGCGGCCCGGCTCCAGCGTGGACATAGTCCCATCAAGAATAATCACATGCGCCTGCGGCCCACGCAGCTTAGTTTCTGCGGAATGCTCGGAGCGTAAAGGCCGCCCGAGCCATCCCAGAAGCCTCTTACTCAGCTGCGTCAGCGACATTCCTCAATGCTTCCCATACTCTAAGTGGTGTGAACGGCATCTCGATCTGCCGTATGCCACGGTCCCAGACTGCGTCCTGCACCGCATTAGCAACTGCTGCCAAAGCACCGACGGTCCCGGCCTCTCCGCACCCTTTCATGCCCATGGGGTTCTGCGTGGATGGCACAGGCGCAAAGTCTACATCAATCATCGGCACATCCGCCGCCCGCGGCAAGGCGTAGTCCATAAACGATGCTGTGAGCAGTTGCCCGTCCGCATCATAAACAACCCGCTCCAACAACGCCTGACCTATACCCTGCACCACGCCGCCATGCACCTGACCTTCGACCAGCAACGGATTGATCAGGTTTCCAAAATCATCGACCACTGTATAGCGATCAACGCGGTTGACACCTGTTTCCGGGTCGATCACGATCTCGGCAACATGGGCCCCGTTTGGAAACGAACGCCCCGGTAATTTGGCCCGTGCAGTGTGACGCAGCAACTCGTGATGACCTTGCGCACGGGCCATCTCAGCGGCCTCCACCAGGGATGGCCGCTGGTTGCTTCCGGGTGCGCTAAATCGCTCGCCGTCAAACTTAACCGAACCAGTATCAACCCCAAGTTCATCTGCCACAAAAGGGGTGAACGCGTCGATCATCACATCAATCGCAGCAAGGGTGGCATTGGCTTGGGTGGTCACTGATCGTGAGCCGCCTGTACCGCCCCCCTGCGCAATGCGGTCACTATCGCCTTGTATCACAGTGATATCGGCAACCGGGATCCCTGTCTGGTCCGCAAGAAACTGTGCATAGACCGTCTCATGGCCCTGCCCGTTGCTTTGCGTTCCGACATAGATGTTCACCCGCCCCTCCTCTTCAAAGGCTACTTCCGCGCTTTCAGAAGGATCGCCCAAAATACTTTCGATATAGTAACACAGCCCAACGCCCCGTAAATTTCCACGCCCGGCATCAGCCGACTTGCGCGCCGCAAACCCGGCCAGGTCCGCCGCCTCAGCAGTGTTTGCCAGCAGTTGGTGAAAATCTCCGACGTCATAGGTTTCGTCCGTCGCAGTCTTATAGGGGAACTGATCCGGCCTGATGAAATTGCGCCGCCGCAGTTCCCACGGATCGATGCCAAGCTCGCGCGCCGCTTGGTCCATCACGCGTTCGATCACATAGATCGCCTCCGGACGACCAGCGCCACGATAGGCATCGACCTGTGCTGTATTGGTATAGATCCCCTCCACCCGCAGCCAGGTCGTCTTGATATCATAGACCCCGGCCAACACCCGGCTGAACAATTGCGTCTGCACTGGCTGACCGAAATGCGAGTTATATGCACCAAGATTGCATTGGCTGTGTACACGGTAGCCAGTGATGCGCAGATCCGCGTCAAAAGCCAACTCCGCCAGCGATGTCAGATCGCGCCCCGCGTTGTCGCTCAGCATGGCCTCGGTCCGGTCCGACATCCATAGCACCGGTTTCCGTAGCAGTCGTGCGGCATGGGCCACGACAAAATACTCAGGATAGGGCATCGCTTTCATGCCAAAACCGCCGCCCACATCCGGCGTCGTCACATGAACAGCCTCTGCCGCCAACCCCAACTTGTCACTGAGCTGCTTTTTCATCGCCCAAACGCCCTGGCCGCCATAAGTGAACTGCAGCCGGTCATTGGCCCACATGGCAAAGCAACCGCGTGGCTCCATTGTGTTGACGATGATCCTGTTGTCTTCGACCTGCAGGGAAATGCGATGTGCGGCAGCTGCAAAGGCGGCCTCTGTAGCGGCCTCATCCCCCAAGCCCCAATCAAACGCCCGATTGTCAGGAGCTTCGGAATGCAGCGCTGCTCCACCAGCAACAAGGTCAGTCTTAACCGGTAGGTCGTCGATATCCAGATCAATCATCTCGCCTGCATCACGGGCCTGTTCCAACGTATCTGCCACGACCACCGCGATAGGTTCACCAACGAACCGCACCCGCGTGCGTGCCAACATCGGTCGCTCTGGGGCGGCGCCCTTGCTGTCATCTCGATTTGTGACCACAGCGCCATCCATGCCCACTGTTAGACCTGCGGCCTCCAGATCAGCCAGTGTCAGAACGGCCTGCACGCCCTCTGCTTCGCAGGCCATGTCCAGATCCAGATGAGTAATAGTGCCATGTGCAACCGGACTGCGCAGCACCCAGGCGCGTAACGCATCTGCAGGGGCCACATCTTCAAGATAGCGCCCCTGCCCGGTCAGAAATCTCACATCCTCAACCCGCTTTACGGGTTGGCTCTTGCCGAATTTATCCATGATTACCCTGGCCTCTATAACGCATTGGATCAGTGTTCCAAATGCGGAACATCAAAGGCAGTGCACAAGGCATCCCTTGCTCACTGCAAAATTGATCCTGTAAGAGGCGACATTAGCCTTAGGCGCGGGCTTGTCCAGACAGCTCAATCACTGTCGCTACGTCCGACAACCCATAACCATTGAACTGCGTGCTCATGGCAGAGGAATAGGCCCCAAGCCCCGGAAACAAAACGTAGTCACCGATCCGGGTGTCGCTGGGCAGGGGCAGCCCATCCGGCAATCGATCCAAGCTATCACAGGTTGGGCCAAAGACCACGCGTGGCTGGCATGCTGCCGCGCGGCGTGTACCGTCTGGCGCGACCACCTCAACCCGACCTGGCAGCCCCATATCGCGGATATCAACCAACCCGCCATAGATCCCATCATTAAGGAACACCACCTCACCTACCTTGCGCATGCCCTTGATCCGTGCCGCAAGGGTAAAGCATTCGGACACCATCGCGCGCCCTGGCTCACATATCAGCACCGGTTTGTCATCGCCAAAGGATTCATCCACTGCGGCGGAGATCGCAGCAAAGACCTTTTCCAGATCAGGGGCCACGCCATCGCGATTGGCCGCAAACCCGCCGCCTACGTTCAGCCGCGCAATCTTCACATCTGCCGCATCGATAATGCGTTTGGCCGCGTGGACATATTCCACCCAAGCGCTTTCGTCTTCACATTGGGTGCCCGGATGGAAACACAATGACGGCGTCCAGCCCTCTTCCGCGACCCGCTTCAGCAGCTCAACGGCCATCTCAGGCTCGGCCCCGAATTTGCTGCCAAAATCATAGGCAGCACCAGCGACCGGCAGTGCAAACCGCACAGCAATCTCACAGTGTTTCGGGACATTGGCCAGCTTGTCCAGCTCGCTGGCTTCGTCCACCGACCAGCTGGCCACGCCATGGGCAATCCCATCGGCAATCTCCACATCCGAGCGTACCGGATTATTGTAGTGCATCAGTGCATCCGGGCTGGCTGCACGGACCGCATCCATTTCTGCAGGAGACGCAACATCAAAGGCCGTGATCCCCGCCGCCACCAGATTAGACAACACCGCCGGATGTGGATTGGCCTTTACCGCATAGGTCACCAACCCCGGAAACCCGACCTGAAATCGGTTTGCCACCTCATGCAGGACACGTGGCGAAAAATACAGGATCGGGTGATCAGGAGTGCTGCGCGCCAGATGCGTTTCAGGAGAAAGCCAAAGAGGTGGGATCTGCTGCATGAATATCGGCCCTATTTGCTGTTTTCTCCAGTTTCCGCCAGAACGTCGTCGATTCCACTCGTCACTTTCACTATAGTGACGAAAAATAACGTCATATCGAAGGTGATATATGAAAACCGACGAAATAGACCAGCAGCTCCTGACGCTTTTGCGCGAAAACGCACGCCGCCCGGTGGCCGATCTGGCGCGTCGTTTAGGACTTGCGCGAACCACGGTGCAGGCCCGGATCGAGCGGCTGGAAACCTCAGGCGTGATCAGCGGCTATACGCTGCGCACATCCGCCGCCGCCAAACCCCCACTGCAGGCCACAGTGTTGATTTCAATCGAGCCGCGCTCCGGTCCTGAGGTTCTGGCCCGCCTGCGTGGATTGCCGGGGGTTGAAGTGGTGCATACAACATCCGGGCGTTTTGACCTCTTGGCACAAGTGGTGGCGCAATCCACAACCGAACTGGACGAGACGATTGACCGCATCGGCGAGGCGCGTGGCGTACGGTCCTCCGAAAGCCTGATCCATCTGGCAACGAAACTGGATCGCACGGGTCAATGAAGAGGCCGCAATGAATCGTGCGCCCGGCCACCCCTGCGGTATCCGCATCAAGGGCGCCCAGGCGGCTTGAACACATAGGCATTGGCAATCAGACCCCGGACCAGGCCCGGCATAAATAAGGCGGTTTGAAACTCCACCCCGGCTGATGAGATGCGACATCACGAACTGTCATCTTCATATCTCTGTCTCCAACATTGATCGTGTCGCAGTAACCTTAAGACGCCGTTATCGCCGGGTTCGTTCAATTTTATTTCTGTTTTCCACAGATCCCCCTCACTAAAGCCGCCAGACAGCCCCCGCCCCCTATCGAGACTTTCCCTTTCCCCATCCATTCGGTATGGGATGACCCGATCAGATGGATACGCAGGCAGGACATTCCGATGGCAATGGACAAGACATTTAACGCAGCCGAAGCTGAAACCCGGCTCTCCAAGGCATGGGAACAGGCGGGCTGTTTCCGCGCGGGCGCAAACGCCAAGCGCAGCGACACCTATTGCATCATGATCCCGCCGCCGAATGTCACCGGCGTCCTGCACATGGGACATGCCTTCAACAACACGTTGCAAGACATCCTGATCCGCTGGAAACGCATGCAGGGCTTTGACACCCTGTGGCAGCCCGGCACCGACCACGCCGGTATCGCCACCCAGATGGTGGTGGAGCGTGAGCTGGCCAAGACCCAACAGCCCTCCCGCGCCGAGCTTGGCCGCGAGAAATTCCTAGAAAAGATCTGGGAATGGAAAGAGCAATCCGGCGGCACCATCATTGAACAGTTGGAACGCCTTGGCGCCTCCTGCGATTTTGACCGCACCGCCTTTACCATGGCCGGTGCCCATGGTGACACCCGCACGGGCCACGAGAACTCGCCCAATTTCCACGACGCCGTGATCAAGGTGTTCGTGGAGATGTACAACAAGGGCCTCATCTACCGCGGTAAGCGACTGGTGAACTGGGACCCGCATTTTGAGACCGCGATTTCTGACCTTGAGGTGGAGAATATCGAGGTTGCCGGCCACATGTGGCACTTCAAATACCCGCTCGCGGGTGGGGCCACCTACACCTATGTGGAGAAGGACGAGGACGGCAACGTCACGCTGGAAGAAGAGCGCGATTATATCTCCATCGCCACCACACGACCCGAAACCATGCTGGGCGACGGGGCTGTCGCAGTACATCCCTCGGACGAACGCTACGCCCCCATCGTGGGCATGCTCTGCGAAATTCCAGTAGGTCCCAAGGCGCAGCGCCGCCTGATCCCGATCATCACCGATGAGTACCCGGATAAAGACTTTGGCTCTGGCGCGGTGAAAATCACCGGTGCCCATGATTTCAACGACTATCAGGTCGCCAAACGCGGCGGCATTCCGATGTATAACCTGATGGACACCAAGGCGAATATGCGCAGCGACGGCGCGCCTTACGTCCAAGAGGCCACAACCGCCCAAGCCATCGCCAATGGTGAGGCAGAATTCACCGAAGCCAGCATCGCCGCGATGAACCTGGTGCCAGAAGAATACCGTGGCCTGACCCGCGAAGCCGCACGCGAAGCAGTGATCGCCGATATCACCGCCGAGGGTCTGGCCGTGATGCAAACCGTGACCAAGACGGTGAAGGACGATGAGGGCAACGAGACCGAGGTGTCGGAAGTTGTTCCAATGGTTGAGAACAAGCCGATCATGCAGCCCCGTGGAGATCGCTCCAAAGTAGTGATCGAGCCGATGCTGACAGACCAGTGGTTTGTCGATGCCAAAAAGATTGTTGGCCCGGCGCTGGACGCCGTAAAAAACGGCACCGTCAAGATCCTGCCGGAATCGGGCGAGAAAGTATATTATCACTGGCTGGAAAACATCGAGCCCTGGTGCATCTCGCGCCAGCTGTGGTGGGGCCATCAGATCCCGGTTTGGTATACTTGGGTTCCCGACGATTGGGAAGCTGCCCAGCGTTACTGGACGTGGGTCGAATCGCTAGATTTTGATGCAGCCCCTCAAGAAGTAGAGATGCCTAGTGATTGCGAATATGGTTTCAAACTAGAAACTGTTTGCGCGACTAATGAAGTAGATGCGCTCCGGGAAATGAAAGAGCGCCTCCCTAACTTCGTCAAACTCTCGGAGCAGGACCAAGCCGGAACGATGTCCCGAAGACTGATGGGCGGAGACGGCGGTCAAAGTGGCGGCTTTGATAAAGATGGCAATTTTACAGCGTTTTTCATCCGCGACCCCGACGTGCTGGACACTTGGTTCTCCTCCGGTCTTTGGCCCATCGGCACGCTGGGCTGGCCAGAATGGTCTGAGGAAACCTCGAAATACTTCCCGACCTCCACACTGGTCACCGGCCAAGACATCTTGTTCTTCTGGGTGGCGCGGATGATGATGATGCAGCTGGCGGTTCTGGATCAGGATCTGCCGGTCGAACAGCGCATCCCGTTTGACACGGTCTACCTGCATGGCCTCGTGCGCGACGCCAAGGGCAAGAAGATGTCGAAATCCACCGGCAACGTGGTCGACCCGCTGGAGATCATCGACGAATACGGCGCCGACGCGCTGCGCTTTACCAATGCGGCGATGGCCAGCCTTGGAGGCGTGCTCAAGCTCGACATGAAGCGGATCGAAGGCTATCGCAACTTTGTCACCAAGATCTGGCAGGCCTGTTCCTATGGCGACAGCCAGCTTGATGCCTTCAGCGTGACGCGCAGCGCTGAGCCGCCCAAGGCCACCCTGCCCCTCAACCGCTGGATCATCGGTGAAATCGCCAAACTGCGCGAAGAGGTGGATGCGGGCTTTGAAAGCTTCCGCTTCAATGACGCCGCCAATGCGCTCTATTCGACCTTCTGGAACACCTTCTGCGACCGTTATCTGGAATTCACCAAACCGGTGTTTCAGGGCGACGATGCCGCCGCCAAGGAAGAAACCCGCGCCACATTTGCCTGGGCCATAGACCAGGCCCTGATCCTGATGCACCCCATCATGCCCTTTGTCACCGAAGAGCTGTGGAACATCACCGAAGGGCGCGGCGTCAAGATGGGCGCGGCATCGCAAATGCTGGCCCATGCGCAATGGCCCAGCTACACCGCCGCCGATCTGGTCGATGCCGAGGCTGAGGCGGAAATGAACTGGGTCATCGCAGTGATCGGCAATGTCCGCTCTGCCCGTGCGCAGCTGAATGTGCCGTCCGGGTCCATCGTGCCGATGCTGGTCACCGAAATGGACGCCGCCGCACAGGGTTACTGGGATCGCAACGCCGGTTTGATCCTGAACAAGGCCCGCATCGAGAGCCTGACCAAGGCACAGGATCTGCCCAAAGGGTGTATCTCAATTGGTGCGCCTGGTGCCTCCTTTGCGCTACCGCTGGCCGATATCATTGATGTCGCGGCAGAAAAGGCACGTCAGGAAAAGAACCTCGGCAAGCTGGCAAAGGAACTGGGTGGCCTGCGTGGGCGTTTGAAAAACCCCAAGTTCGCGGCGTCGGCCCCGGAAGAGGTCGTAGCAGAAGCCCGTGAAAATCTGGCTGCCCGCGAAGAGGAAGAAGCCAAGGTCAAAGACGCGCTCGCCCGCCTGTCCGAGATCGGCTGACGACTTCCAGATACGGGGCAAGCCATTGGCCTAACTACCGGTTTGCCCCGGTCTAGTCCATTCGCACGATATGCAAGCGTGTATTTGGGCCAGTATTCTGGCGTTAAAAACACCAACCACGCCCAATATGTGCGCAATGCGCCCGCCGCAGCTGATCGACCTCCGCAAATCTTCCGCATAAGGGGAAAAACCGCCCAATGCGATCATTGCCTTTGGATCCGTTCTGTATCAGCCTGACCCAACAGATAGATGTCCGCGCCGGTAGAAGGAGCCCACAATGCCCAAAGGATACTGGGTTGCCCACGTCGATGTCGACGATATGGACCGCTACAAAGAATACGTTGCGGCCAATGCTGGCCCCTTTGCCGAATACGGCGCTAAATTTCTAGTCCGCGGCGGCCCCAAAGAAGTGCGCGAAGGCCAGACCCGCGCCCGCACTGTGGTGATCGAATTCAAGGACTTCGCAACAGCCATGGCCTGTTACGACTCCGTAGCCTATCAGCAGGCCAAAGCCCTGCGTGATCCGATCTCAACCGGCGATTTGGAGATTATCGAGGGCTACGGCGACTAGGACCCACTTGGTCTTAAGCGCGCTCAAGGGTAGACTAATGCTATGTTGAAAAAACTATTCCAGGTCTTTCGACCACCAAAGACCCCGGCTCTGCCAGACCCCGACGCCGAACTGGCGCTCGGCGCGCTTCTGGTTCGGGTGGCACAATCGGATCGGGACTATCAACTCGAAGAGATCAGCCTGATCGACCGAATTCTGGCCCGGCTCTACCAGCATGATGCGATTGGCGCGGCAAAAGTCCGTGCCGCCTGTGAAAAACTGCATGCCGCGGCCCCCGAGACCGACACCTTCGGCCGCCTGATCCGCGAAACCACCGGCCTGGAGGAGCGTCTCGCCGCATTGGATGCGCTGTGGGAAGTGGTTCTGGCCGACAGCCACGAACATCCCGGTGAAATCCGCATCGTCGAAGACGCACGCAAGGCGATGGGCCTTTCCAGGGCAGACAGCGACACCGCCCGCGCCCGTGCACGGGGAAAACTTCTCAGCCCTGATATCGGCCTTGCCGATGGTCAGCCACCGGCCGAGAATTCCGCTATCAAAGACGCATCTGAAGCTACCACGCCTCCCGCTAATCCAGACAGGGAACCCCAGCCATGATCAAGGAATTGCTAGGACGGCTTCTGGCTCCGGTGCCAGAACCTCTGGACGACGGCGATGCCCGTCTGGCGCTCAGCGCGTTGCTTGTCCGGATCGCACGCGCAGATCACAATTACACCGACGAAGAACGCGACCGGATCGACCGGATCCTACTCACCCGTTACGATATGGATCTGGGCGGCGCTATTTTGTTGCGAGAACAGGCCGAGGCGATGGAAGCCGAGGCCCCGGATACTGTCCGATTTACCCGCGCAATCAAAGATGCCGTTCCTTACGAAAACCGTATGGGTGTCGTGGAGTCTCTATGGCAGGTCGTACTGGCAGATGGCGAGCGTGACCCCGCCGAGGATGCGTTGTTGCGGCTCTCCGCCAACCTACTGGGTGTCAACGATGTGGACAGCGCCCGCGCCCGTCAACGTGCCGAGGCCAGCACATGATCGCCAGCTTGGCGATGTATGATCGCCGCGAAACCGCCCCTGCCCTTGATGCGCTCTGGCAGGGCATTCGAGATGAGCTTGGCAAGATCTCTATCGATGCCCCCGAAACACTGGCCCGTGATGGCGATCTCTGGTCGATCTGGAACGATCCATCCCTGCTGTTGGCGCAGACCTGTGGCCTGCCCTATCGCACGCGACTCTATGAGCAGGTCAATCTGGTGACCACCCTTGACCATGGTGTCGCGGATTGCCCCCCTGGGCATTACAACAGCGTCTTTATCGCTCATCGTGACAGGTCAGGTTCCGATCTGCGCAGTTTTGCGGGAAACAGCTTCGCCTATAATGAGGCCCTGTCCCAATCCGGTTGGGCCGCTCCGATGTTACATCTGCGGGATCATTCAATCCTACCCGGCAGCCTGTTTCAGTCCGGCAGCCACCGGGCATCGGCCCGTGCTGTGGTCGATGGTACAGCGGATTTCGCCGCTCTTGATGCTGTTAGCTGGTCGCTAATGCAGGACCATGATGAATGGGCCAAGAATCTGGTTGAGGTCGCGCGCACCAAACCAACCCCCGGACTACCGCTGATCACTGCCAAAACCCGCGACCCCGGCCCGCTGCGGACAGCCGTAGAGAAAGCCGTAGCAGATCTGGCAGAGAGCCACCGGCGCACTTTGCACTTGCAAGGCGTCTGCGATATCGCACCGGGTGCGTATCTGGCTGTCCCGACTCCGCTTGGACCGGTACTGACAGAGCAGTCGATCCGACAACATGTGCCGGGCTGATCGGCCAAAACCGCGTCAGCCCTCCTTGCTGGCCAAAGCTGTGAACCCTCTGATGCCCCACAACCGCACCGAGATCTGCCGTCTGCCCAGAACCTGACAACAGTGCAAACCCATATCCCTGAAGAGACCACAACAACCATCGATTTGCGCGCAATTTGATCAGACTCCCCTCCAAAATGCCAATTTCCAGACCGGCCTTATCGGTTTGCACGTTGCATCCGCACTTTTTTTCGGTCCAATAAGGACGAATTCATCGATAATTGGACGAGAGACACCTTGACCGACACAACGCCAGTTCTGGAAATCCGCGGCCTGCATAAGTCATATGGCGAATTGGAAGTGATCAAAGGTGTCGATATCACCGCTCATCGGGGCGATGTAGTCTCTCTCATCGGATCCTCTGGTTCAGGTAAATCTACGCTACTGCGCTGCTGCAACCTTCTGGAAGACAGTCAGAACGGCGATATCCTCTTCAAGGGCGAGCCGATCAGTTGGTCCGGAACGGGACTTGCACGTCGCCCCTCCGATGCAAAACAAGTGCTGCGCATCCGGACAAACCTGTCAATGGTCTTTCAGCAGTTCAATCTTTGGGCACATATGACCATCCTGCAAAATGTGATGGAAGCGCCGCTGACTGTACTGGGACGCGACCGCGCCGAGGTCGAGGATGCAGCCCGCAAGTATCTCACTAAGGTGGGTATTGGCGATAAATGTGATGTCTTCCCGGCACAGCTATCAGGCGGCCAGCAACAGCGCGCCGCCATTGCACGCGCGCTTTGCATGGAACCAGAAGCACTGCTGTTTGATGAGCCCACGTCCGCCCTGGACCCTGAGCTGGAGCAGGAGGTGGTCAAGGTAATCAAAGATCTCGCCGCCGAAGGCCGCACCATGATAATCGTGACCCATGATATGAATATGGCGGCTGATGTCTCTAGCCACGTTGTCTTCCTGCACCAAGGGTTGATCGAAGAAGAAGGCAGCCCAGAGGATGTCTTTGGCAGCACCCGCTCCGACCGTCTGCGAGGCTTTCTGTCCTCCACCAGGCACGGCGCATAACTACCTATAAAAAACCTAACCAAACGGGAGTAAACTCATGAAATCTATTATCCTCAGCACAGCCGCTCTGGCACTCAGCGCCGGTTTTGCGATGGCAGATACTGTACGTCTGGGCACCGAAGGCGCCTACCCTCCGTATAACTTCCTGAATGACGACGGTCAGGTTGATGGCTTTGAGCGCGAGCTGGGCGACGAGCTGTGCAAGCGCGCCGAACTGGATTGCGAATGGGTCACCAACGACTGGGATTCAATCATCCCCAACCTGCTGTCTGGCAACTACGACACCATCATCGCAGGCATGTCGATCACTGCTGAGCGTGAGGAAGTCGTAAACTTCACCACCGGCTACACCCGTCCGTCGCCCTCCGCCTATGCCGCGATGTCCGCTGACGTCGATGTGAACAGCGCAGTTGTTGCAGCTCAAGCCTCAACAATTCAAGCGTCCCACGTGGCCTCTACCGGTGCAACGCTGGTCGAATTCCCTACTCCGGATGAAACCGTTGCCGCCGTCAAAGCGGGCGAAGTAGACGCTGTGATGGCCGATAAGGACTTCCTGATCCCAATCGTAGACGAGACCGATATGGTATTCGTTGCAGATGATGTTCTGCTGGGTGGTGGCATTGGCATGGCGTTCCGCAAGTCCGACGATGAACTGCGCGGCAAATTCGATGCAGCCATCGAGACCATGAAAGCAGACGGTTCGCTGAATACCCTGCTGACAAAATGGGAAATCGAAGGCCAATTCTAAGCCTTCCAAACATCCTGACACAAAGGAAGGGGGGCGCCACGCCCCCTTTCGCCCTTGACCGGTCCCGCCTCGGTTGGCGCCTGCGACCTGTCCTTGTCTGAACGAGGCCCGCCATTTTTTCCTTTTGCTCTGATCCGGCCAACCTGGAGGGTTTCCAGTGGCTGAGCTGCTACCTGACCACAGGTAAGCATTTTGCTTTCTATTCTTCCTTTGGAACGGTGCTGCTGCTTCTCGCCATCACTGCTCCGGCCGCCCTCGCTTTTGGCTTTGGCGGTGCTATGGCAGCGCGGGCGCAATTCGCGCCGCTATCCTGGCTCGGCAGGGCCTATATCGCAGTGGTGCGCGGCGTGCCCGACATCGCATTTTTCCTGTTCTTCGTCATCGCACTGGATCAGGGCATCGAATGGTTGCGCCATAAGGTGAAATGCCCGGACTGGGACGCGGCGATACGGCAGGGCAATGACTTTGTGGTCTGCGACATCGCCAAAATGCCGCTCAGCAGCTCAGATCAATGGGTCCATGAAGTCTATGGCTTTACACTTGCCGTAGTGACCTTTGCCATTGTCTTTGGAGCCTTTGCAGCCAATGTGATTTTTGGCGCCATGCGCGCCGTGCCTCGTGCTCAGATAGAAACCGCCGAAGCCTATGGCATGAGCCGTCGTCAGGCATTCTGGCGTATTCTGGTGCCGCAGATGTGGACCTATGCCCTACCTGGGCTGTCAAACCTGTGGATGGTGCTGATCAAGGCCACGCCGCTGTTGTTTCTGCTCGGCGTCGAAGACATCGTCTACTGGGCCCGCGAGCTTGGCGGCTCTAAGACTGCCCGGTTTACCGACTACCCTCATGGTGACTGGCGGATGTGGTACTTCCTCGGGCTCTTAGTTTTCTACCTCGCCTTTACAAAAGTCTCCGAAGTGGTGCTGGAGCGGATCCGCACCCGGCTTTCCCGTGGCCAAGCCACGCTGGCTGGCGAAGCGCAAAGGAAAGCAACATGAGCTGTCTGTCTACCATCCAGGACTACGGCCTGCGTTCGCTAGGAATGGGCGAACGGATGCTCCCGCGCAGCGACTTCACCCTCTGCGATCAGTTTGTACTGATCGGGTCAGGTATGCTGTGGAATATCTACTTCGGCCTGATTGCAGTGGTCATCGGCTTTGTTATCGCCAATGGCGTGGCTTTGGCAAAGAACTCCTCATCCACGCCGCTCCGCAAATCGGCTGAGTGGTTCATCTTTGTGTTCCGTGGCTCGCCGCTGTTTATCCAGTTCTTCTTTGGCTACTTCCTGTTTCTTCAACTAAAGTCTGTCTCTTCGGTCTTCGACCCACTGTCGGCGGCCTGGCTCGGAGCGCTTTTGGTGCTGATCCTCAACACCGCCGCCTATTCAGCAGAGATCTTCTATGGTGCGCTGCGCTCAATCCCCAAGGGGGATATTGAGGCCGCAGACGCCTATGGCCTCAGCGGGTGGACAAGGTTTCGCCGAATCATGTGGCCGACAATGATGCGACTGGCCTGGCCCTCCTACACCAACGAAGCGATCTTTCTCTTCCATGCCACAACCCTGGTGTTCTTCTCCGGCTTTCCCGCCTGGCAACAACGGGGTGATGCGCTCTACTATGCCAGCTACTTCGCGGATAAGACCTTCAACCCGTTTGTGCCCTACCCGATCCTGGCCTTCTATTTCATCCTGCTAACGCTGGTTGTGATCGCCATCTTCGGAGCAATCAACAAGCGCCTTAACGCTCATTTGCCGCAGGAAAAGCGCCGTAAGATCCGGTTCCGCCCCAATCTGATCCGCTGAACTGCACGCTTAAGACAAACAGTAGAAAAGGCGCTCTCCGGGGCGCCTTTTCTAATAAAGGACCTCCGGAACACAACAGCGTCCATCCAAGCACCGCTCAGAAACCGTGCCATTCGGCTAAAACAGCCCGGACATAAATTGAACTAAACAAAACTTTTGATCAAATTTTCTTTGCGTCCTTCAATTCCTGTATTAGAAATGGGGCACCAAACGAGGAGCCTCCCATGGATCTGTCTCATCTGCGCAGTTTCCGCATCGCCGCCTGTGACCTGAACGGCCAGATGCGCGGCAAACGCATGCCAGCCGGATTGGCAGGCAAACTGAGTGATGGCTCTGCCAGAATGCCCGTCTCCGCCCTCAATGTTGATCTTTGGGGCCGTGACATTGAAGACAGCCCGCTGGTGTTTGAAACCGGCGACGCCGATGGCGTGCTGCTGCCAACCGAACGCGGGGCAGTCCCGATGCCATGGCTTGCCAACGCGTCCGCGCTGGTCCCGATGTCGATGTATTGGGAAGATGGCCGCCCCTTCATGGGGGACCCGCGCCATGTGCTAGCCGATGTGCTGACGCGCTATCAGAGCCGCGGCTGGCGGGTTGTGGCTGCAACCGAAATGGAATTCAATCTGCTGGATGATAGCGGTGATGACCAGCCTGCCCCGCCGACCGACCCGCTAACAGGCCGCAAACTGGATCAACAATCGGTGCTCTCCGTTGCAGAGTTAGACGCGTTTGATGCGTTTTTCACCGATCTCTACGAAGGCTCAGAGGCGATGGGGATTCCAGCCCAGTCTGCGATTTCTGAAGCCGGGCTGGGCCAGTTTGAAATCAACCTCAACCACCAGGATGCGATGCGCGCTGCCGATGATGCATGGTTGTTCAAAGCCTTGGTCAAGGGACTCGCCCGCAAACATGGTTTTGCCGCCACTTTCATGGCGAAACCCTATGCCGAGGAGGCCGGCAACGGAATGCATGTGCATTTTTCGGTCGAAGATGCCGACGGCAATAATATCTTTAACGATGGCACAGAACGCGGCTCAGATCTGTTGATGAATGCCGTCGCGGGCTGCCTGATGGCAATGCCTGCCAGCACGTTGATACTGGCCCCCCATGGCAACTCCTACGACCGGCTGATCCCCGGCGCCCACGCCCCGGTCAGCGCGGCATGGGCCTATGAAAACCGCACAGCCGCCATCCGAATTCCGGGCGGCAGCCCTAAGGCGCGCCGCATCGAACACCGCGTCGCAGGCGGCGACATAAACCCATATCTTATGCTTTCTGTTGTGCTCGGCGCAGCCTTTGCTGGGATCGAAGATAACGCCACGCCTCCTGCGCCATCGGAAGGCAATATATACGACATCGACGGGCTGCCACAGCTGGCCCCCGACTGGACTGCGGCGATCGATCTCTTTGACACAGATCCGCTGATTGCCCGCATTTTGCCGGACCGTGTGATCCGCAATCTGGTGATGACGAAACGTCAGGAGCTGGTCGGATTTGCCGAACGGCCCCCTCAGTCGCATTGGTTGTCTTGGCTAGAGGCGGTGTAACATCTACCCTTAAATTGCCCCCGTTATGCACAACCGGACCATCCCCTGCATCCAATGCTTGCCTATGTGCAAGTGCTCGGCTAGGTTAAATTTGATCAAATTTGGTGACCCATGAAAATTGGCATTCTGCAGACCGGCCATGCGCCTGAAAACCTGATCGACAGCTCGGGCAACTACGACCAGATGTTTCGCGCTTTGCTCGCGGACGGCGGGTTTGAGTTTGACACCTACGCGGTCGTCGACAATGTCTTTCCCAGCGGTGCTGACGATGCGGATGGATGGCTGATCACCGGCTCCAAACATGGCGCTTACGAAGATCACAGCTGGATCCCACCGCTTGAGGATCTGATCCGCGAGGTTCACGCGCGTAAGCAGCCGCTGGTTGGCATTTGCTTTGGCCACCAAATCATCGCGCAGGCGCTAGGTGGTAAAGTCGAAAAATTCGGCGGCGGCTGGGCCGTCGGCCCGGTCACCTACGAATTGGACGGCAAGCCGCTGCGCCTGAATGCCTGGCATCAGGATCAGGTCACAAGCCTGCCCGATGGCGCGCGCGTTTTGGCGGGCAATAACCACTGCAAAAATGGCATCATCGCCTATGATGATCATATCTGGACGCTGCAGCCGCATCCGGAATTCGCCAGCAGCTTTGTCAGTGGCCTGATCGACAGCCGTGGCCGCGGCGTTGTCCCGGACGACATCCTTGATGCCGCCAGCCGAGACTTACACCACCCCGTTCAATCGGACGAAATCGCAACCTTCCTAAACGCCTTTTTCAAGAAAGAGAGGACCTGATGTCAGCCTGGCTCGACACCCTTCCCGACGCGGCGAAAACCTACCTGGAGGGCCGTCGTCTCGACGAGGTTGAATGCATCATCTCGGACCTGCCGGGCATCGCCCGGGGCAAGGCGGTGCCAGCATCCAAATTTGCCAAGCAGGACTACTTTCACCTGCCCGACAGCATCTTCTATCAGACCATCACCGGCGATTGGGCCGAGGCTGCGGACGATGACGGCTGGATCGAAAAGGACATGATCCTGAAACCGGACATGTCCACTGCCACCGCAGCGCCATGGACTGGCGACTGGACACTGCAGGTGATCCACGACGCCTATGATCGTGATCACAACCCTATCCCGTTCAGCCCGCGCAACGTACTGAAACGCGTGGTGCAGCTCTATCATGATCGCGGATGGAATCCTGTTGTCGCACCGGAAATGGAATTCTTCCTGGTGGCCCGCAACACCGACCCTGCTCGCGGGATCGAACCGATGATGGGCCGCTCCGGACGTCCTGCCGCCGCTCGTCAGGCGTATTCGATGACCGCTGTGGACGAATTCGGCCCGGTGATTGACGATATCTATGACTTTGCCGAGCATCAGGGCTTCGAGATTGACGGCATCACCCAGGAAGGCGGTGCCGGTCAGTTGGAAATCAACCTGCTCCACGGCGATCCGGTTAAGCTGGCGGATGAGGTCTTCTACTTTAAACGGTTGATCCGCGAAGCCGCCCTACGCCACGATTGCTTTGCCACTTTCATGGCAAAACCGATCGCAGACGAACCCGGCTCAGCCATGCATATCCACCATTCGATCATCGACATCGCAACCGGCGAGAACATATTCTCTGGCCCGCAAGGGGGCGAAACCGATGCGTTTTATCACTTCATCGGAGGATTGCAGAACCACCTGCCCGCCGGTCTTGCGGTGATGGCGCCTTATGTGAATTCCTATCGCCGCTACGTGAAGGAACAGGCCGCCCCGATCAATCTGGAATGGGCGCGTGACAATCGCACCACTGGCATCCGTGTTCCACTGTCGGGACCTGAGGCCCGGCGCGTCGAGAACCGGATCGCCGGTATGGACTGTAATCCTTATCTGGGCATCGCACTGTCCCTGGCCTGCGGCTATCTGGGCCTCACCCGCGAGGAACGCCCGCGTAAACAGTTCAAGGGCGACGCCTATGCAGGCGACGGGGATATCCCACAGGTGATGGGTCAGGCGCTGGATCTCTTCGAAGAAGCCACCGATCTGCATGAGGTTCTGGGACCCGAATTCGCGCGTGTCTATTCAATTGTGAAACGTGCCGAATATGACGAGTTCCTGCAGGTGATATCCCCCTGGGAGCGCGAGCATCTACTGCTGAACGTCTAACATTCCTTGTGCCAGCGTCCGCAAGGCGTTGGCACAGGCAAGTATTCTGAAAAGATGACATGCAGCAGGGTGCCGCCCACAAAACCGCGGCAAATTGCTGGTATCGGAGGTGGGCCATGGCGTTGAATCTGCTTTATTCCAATGACCGAAAAGGGGAATACCCCAGCAGCTGGTATGCCGCCACGGCCACCGCATTGGCACCTTTTGCACCACTGCAGGGTGACGCGCGGGCCGATGTCTGCATCGTTGGCGCTGGCTATACAGGGCTATCTGCCGCGCTGCACCTCGCCGAGACCGGGCGCTCCGTCATCCTGCTTGAAGCCAACCGTGTTGGATTTGGCGCATCCGGTCGCAATGGCGGCCAGTTGGGCAGCGGCCAGCGCATGGGGCAGGATGATCTCGAGGGATTGATGGGCCAGGACGATGCGACCAAGCTGTGGCAGCTGAGCGAAGACGCCAAGGATCTGGTGAAATCTCTGATTGCACGCCACGATATCGACTGCGACCTGAAACCCGGCATCGCTCATGCCTGCTTCTCCAAGAGCGAAGTCCGCCACGAACATAGCTACGTAGAACACCTGCAAAACCGCTATGGCTATAGCGACATCACCGCGCTGGACGAACAAGCTTTGCAGGCGGTCTGCCCCTCACCCGCCTATGTCGGCGGCTCAATGGATATGGGAGCAGCCCATCTGCATCCGCTGAAATATGCGCTTGGCCTCGCCCGTGCCGCCGCCGCAGCAGGTGTGCGGATTTGTGAGGGCAGCGAAGTTCTGGACATCGTGGAAGACACGCAGGTACGGCTGAGGACCGCAAATGGGAGCGTCACTGCTGACCATCTGATCCTGGCTTGCAACGGCTACCTTGGCGGGCTCAACCGCCGGGTCGCCGGGCGCGTTATGCCCATCAATAACTTCATCGCTGCCACCGAGCCATTGGGCGATGATGCCGCCCGCGTCCTGGCTCAGGATGTGGCGGTGGCAGATAGCAAATTTGTGGTGAACTACTTCCGGCTCAGCCATGATGGTCGTCTACTGTTTGGCGGCGGCGAGAGCTATGGCTACCGTTTCCCCAGCGATATCATGGCCACAGTGCGCAAACCCATGTGCGAGATTTTTCCACATCTGCATGATGTGAAAATCGACTACGCTTGGGGTGGTACGCTGGCGATCACCATGAAGCGCATGCCCTATCTGGTACGACTGGCGCCCAATGTGCTGTCGGCCTCCGGGTATTCCGGCCATGGTGTCGGCACCGCCACCCACGCAGGGCAGCTGATGGCGCAGGCGATCGCCGGAGATAGCGACGGGTTTGACACCATGTCCCGCGTCCCTGCTCCGGCTTTTCCCGGCGGCACAGCTATGCGCAGCCCACTGCTGGCGCTTGCTATGACGTGGTTCTCCCTGCGTGACAGGCTCGGCGTCTGATATAGACGCCTACCGACAACCCCAGCCTGCCGCCCGTTCGCTTTCAGTCCAAAGCAACAGTTTCGTGAAGTTTTCCGCCAAAACCCGCCACTTGAGTAGGTCGGGCTTGGCATTTCGCTTGCGACCTTTTATATTTTTGGAAAGGTAAATTCAGGATTTTGGAATATGCAGCAATTATCACCATCGCAAGTCCCGAACGTCCACGAGGCAGAGCCAATCCCTGAGGCCGCGCGCGCCGCAATTGAGGCGTTGATGCAATCTGGCGACCTGTTCCGCTATACCGCCCCGCAGAACGCGCCTGTAGCACTGCTGGAGGAAGAGTTTGCGCAACTTCTTGGCAGCAAATACGCACTCGCGGTGTCGTCCTGCTCTGCTGCACTTTTCCTGTCACTCAAGGCCCTGAACCTGCCCCGTGATGCCCGTGTGCTGATCCCCGGGTTTACGTTCGCGGCTGTACCATCGTCGGTTATTCACGCCGACTGTGTGCCTGTGCTCTGCGAAGTGGCTGAAAACTACCGCATCGCTATCAGTGATTTCGAGGCAAAGCTGGACGATGTTCAGGCCGTGATCATCAGCCATATGCGCGGTCATACCTCAGATATGGATGCGATCATGACGCTTTGCGCGGCCCGTGGCATCCCGGTGATCGAGGATGCGGCCCATTCGCTGGGCACCATTTGGCATGGCCGCAATATCGGGACGCTGGGCGCAATTGGCTGTTTTTCCTTCCAATCCTACAAAATGATCAATGCCGGTGAGGGCGGGATCCTTGTCACCGATGATGCCGATCTAGTGGCCCGTGCAGTGATCATGTCCGGTGCCTACGAACATAACTGGAAAAAGCATAAAGGCGCTCCCGGGGACAACACCCGCGATCTGCAAGAGGCATTCGCCAAATGGCAGAACCAACTGCCGCTTTATAATCTGCGGATGAGCAATCTTTCCGCTGCGGTGATCCGTCCGCAGCTGCCAGAATTGGCACGACGGGTGCGCGACGGGCTGAAGAACCACGACTATATCGCAGACCAACTGAACCAGTCGCCCCATATCAACGTCCCTGCACCGCTGGCGCCAGAACAGCGCGCCCCGGACTCGATCCAGTTCAACTTGGTCGGAATGTCCTCCGAAGAGGTCAACCGCTTTGCCGCGTTGACCGAAGCCAAAGGCGTGAAAGTTCAGATTTTCGGCCTCTCCAAGGACAACGCCCGCGCATTTTGGAACTGGCAGTTCATGCAGGAGATCCCGGAGCTGCCCCAGACCCGCGCCATGCTGATGCAAGCCTGTGATGTGCGCCTTCCGGTGCGGCTAACCCGGTCGGAATTGGATGTGATCGCCAATGTGCTGCTCTCAGCAATGGACGAGGTGATGAGCGCAGCAGCCGCCTGATCCCGCAACCTCTGAGCACTAGCAAACACCAAGGCGCGCCCGACATGGCGCGCCTTTCCGGTGTAACCCCCAGAAGAATCGGCGAAATCCCGACCGTGCCCGCCGCCACCGCTGGACATTACCCGCCACCCTTGCGAGGGTCTCTGCGAAGACCAGAAGGACAGGCCCATGAGCGCGCGTAAGATCATTATCGATACCGACCCGGGACAGGACGACGCTGTCGCCATCCTTCTGGCACTGGCCAGCCCGCAAGAGCTTGATCTGCTGGGGATAACCTGCGTTGCCGGCAATGTCCCTCTCGCACTTACCCAAATCAATGCCCGCCGTGTCTGTGAGGTAGCAGACCGCCGCGATGTGGCCGTATACGCCGGCTGTGATGCACCGCTGGAGCGCGCTTTGGTCACCGCCGAACACGTACATGGTAAGACCGGCCTTGACGGACCTGAACTGTGGGCCCCCTCTATGCCCCTAGCTGAGCCCCATGGCGTTGACTTCATCATCGACTCCCTGCGCCGCGAACCATCTGGCACGGTCACCCTCTGCCCACTAGGGCCGCTGACCAATATTGCCGCCGCCTTTCGCAAAGCCCCAGATATCGTTGCCCGTGTGCAGGAAATCGTCCTCATGGGCGGAGCCTATTTTGAAGTTGGCAACATCACCCCTGCGGCCGAGTTCAACATCTATGTCGATCCCGAGGCCGCTGCCACAGTGCTGACCTCGGGCGTGCCCATCACCATGATGCCGCTGGACGTCACCCATAAAGCACTCGCCACCCGTTCAAGAGTGGATGCGATCCGCGCACTTGATACCAAAGTGGCGCGGTTCACCGCCGAGATGCTCGATTTTTTTGAGCGGTTTGACGTGGAAAAATATGGCTCTGAGGGCGGGCCACTGCACGATCCCTGCGTTGTTGCCTACCTCATCCAGCCAGAGCTGTTCTCCGGCCGCAAAATCAATGTGATGGTGGAAACAACCTCAGAACTGACCTTGGGCATGACCGTTGCCGATTGGTGGGGCGTTACCGACCGGGCCGCAAATGCATTGTTCATTGGTGATCTTGATGCCGATGGGTTCTTCGACCTGATCACCAACCGGCTTGCCCAGCTATGAGCCTGATTGTTGCTCCGGATCCCGGCTGGCCTGCACAGGCCCAGGCCGAAGCCAACCGCTGGCGCGCGTGCGGTTGCTCTGGCCTGGTACAGATACACCACATCGGATCAACCTCTATTCCCGGCTTACCCGCCAAGCCCATCATCGATCTGATACCCGTCTTTGCAACCGAAGCAGCGATGGATGCCGCGCGCCCAAACATAGAGGAGCTTGGCTTTGAGTGGCTGGGCGAATTCGGCCTACCCGGACGCCGCTATTGCCGCTACGATGACCCGGATACTGGCAAACGCCTGGTACAGGCTCATTGCTACGTGGATGGCTCCGAAGAAATCACCCGCCATATCGCCTTTCGCGACGCCTTGCGTATCAATGCCCCTTTGCGCGCAAGCTACGCAGCAGTCAAAGGCAAATGTGCTGCTCTCCATCCTGGTGACACGCATGGCTACGGCGATTGCAAATCCGACTGGGTGCAAAAAACCGAAGCCCAGGCGATGAAAGCCTTGGCAGAAAAGGAAACACCATGAGCGCCGCTCTGCATTTGGCCCGCCCGGAAGATCTGGATCGTGTTCTGGATCTTGTCGCCGCCTTTCACGCTGAGATGGAGATCAAGTCCGATGACGCCCTGCGCCGCGCCGCGATTGAGCCACTGCTGGAGGGGCTGCCCTATGGCGCGGTATATCTGATCGGCCCCACCCGTGCCCCGGTTGGCTATATCGTCGTCACCTTCAGTTGGTCGGTGGAGTTCGGCGGCATGGACGGGTTTGTAGATGAGCTGTTCATCCGCCCGCCCGTGCGTGGTCGTGGTATCGCCTCAGAGGTTCTTCTTCAGCTGCCCAAAACTCTGGGCGAAGCAGGTATCAAGGCCCTACACCTTGAGGTCGACCGCGAAGACGAGCACGCTCAGCGGATTTATCAACGTGCCCGGTTCCAGTCCCGCGACAGATACATGCTCATGACCAAGGTACTGTAGACAACCAGCCCCGGCTTTCTATTACAACGGCTTACGCAGTCTCGGCCCGGTCTCCTGAAAACCGTTGCGCTGGTAGAAGGCCAATGTCCGTTGCCAGGCAGGCTGTGCTGGCGCACCAACCTCCAGACGTTTCCAGCCGCGCGAACGCCCCAGATCCTCTGCCGCTTCGACCAAACGCGCCGCGACGCCCAGAGATCTATGCTCCGGTTCGACATATAACTCGGTGATCTCGCCAAAGATGCCGCCCGCATAAATCGCAGCGCATTGATTGAGCAGAATCATGCCCAGTGAGTCGCCATCCGCATTGCAGGCGAGAAATCCGGTAACATGTGCACTGGTCAACAGATCTGACGCGACCATTTCTAAAGGCCCCGACGCCACCTCTGCCCCATCGCTGAGTTCTGATATTAGGGCCGCAACCATCTGGGCAACAAGCCCAGCATCCCGCGATGTAATCGCCTTTATCTGCATGCTCACACTCATAATTTGATCAAATTATGAGAAACACTAGCCGACAGTCTGGCAAATGGATAGCCGAGTAAACGGAGGAGCGAATGAGCCCTAGGAAAAAAACCAGCGTACAGACATAAAAAACCCTGAGAGCACAAATACTCTCAGGGTTTTTTCCTTTGCTCTCAATCCCATAGAAACGTCGAAATAGCGAAGTTTACAAGATCTATGCAGAACCAAAGGATACCGATCATAGACAGTTCAGAAGATCCTAGAGCCCCCCGCCCTCCATTCCAACCTGTGTTATCGGTGACAGGCTGAGAACCGGATCCGCAGCACCAAGAGTTTGGCCACTCACCGGATAACGTCCCGGCCCAGCGCACCCCGCCAGCAGTGTCATTGCCGCGATGAAGATGAAGCCGATTGGCACCCAATTCCCGGAACCTACTGTTACGATAGCAGGCTCGATCCGGGCCTTCGGATGTGGTTTCCCTTGCATGGACTTTCCTTTCCTCAGCCAGCGCCACCCCCGTAGCGCCTGGTACCAAAGGTGGCAGGCTTGCGTTCACACGTCTGTGAAGAAAGCCACAGAAGCCCGTGATCAATGCACGAATAGCCAAAAGGACGTCTCGGGGACTATATTTTACTGCAAAATTCGTTTCTCGCGCGCGACCGTCGGATTGCCCAAGACCGCAGTAGTCAGGCAATTGTCTCAGCTACAAAGCGTACCACTGTAGGCCATCCGCCACGAAAGATCAGCAAGAGCGCATCATTTCAAGCGTGAAGAACGAGATCATTATTTCTGCGAAAACGAAGAAGGCCGGAGCAATAAGCTCCGGCCTTTGGTCTTATTTCAGGATCGAGCGACCTGCATATTCGGCCACTTCGCCCAGCATCTCTTCGATACGGATCAACTGGTTGTATTTCGCCAACCGGTCGGACCGCGCCAAAGAGCCAGTCTTGATCTGACCGCAGTTGGTAGCCACAGCGAGATCTGCAATGGTGGCATCCTCGGTCTCACCCGACCGGTGCGACATCACATTGGTGTAGCGCGCACGATGCGCCATATCGACGGCTTTCAGCGTCTCGGTCAGGGTGCCGATTTGGTTCACCTTCACCAGCATCGAGTTGGCGCAGCCGCGTTCGATACCTTCTGCCAGACGCGCTGGGTTGGTCACGAACAGATCATCACCCACCAGCTGAACCTTGTCACCCAGCTCGTCCGTCAGCGCCTTCCAGCCATCCCAGTCATCCTCGGACATGCCATCCTCGATGGAGATAATCGGGTAATCCTTCACCAAGGCCGCCAGATAGCCCGCATTCTCAGCAGACGACAGTGTCGTGCCCTCGCCCGCCAACACATATTTGCCGTCCTTGTAGTATTCAGTCGCCGCGCAATCGAGCGCCAGATAGATTTCTTCGCCCGGCTTATAGCCCGCCTTCTCGATGGACTTCAGAATGAAATCCAGGGCCTCACGGGATGAGGCAATATTTGGAGCAAAACCACCCTCGTCACCGATGCCCGTCGACAGACCTGCCGCCGACAGCTCTTTTTTCAGGGTGTGGAACACTTCGGACCCCATGCGGACAGCGTCACGGATGTTCTGCGCCGCCACTGGCATGATCATGAATTCCTGAATGTCGATCGGGTTGTCAGCATGTTCGCCGCCATTGATGATGTTCATCATTGGCACGGGTAGAACACGGGCAGAGGTGCCGCCAACGTAGCGATAGAGCGGCTGAGTGGTGAACTCCGACGCCGCCTTAGCAACCGCCATGGAGACCCCCAGAATGGCGTTTGCGCCCAAACGGCCCTTGTTCTCGGTGCCGTCCAGCTCGATCATCGCGGTATCAACAGAAACCTGTTCGCAAGCGTCAAAGCCGACCAGCTCTTCGGCGATCTCGCCGTTGACAGCCGCAACCGCCTCCAGCACGCCTTTGCCCAGATAACGGCTCTTGTCGCCATCACGCTTTTCCACGGCCTCATAGGCGCCGGTCGAAGCCCCCGAAGGCACAGCTGCGCGGCCCATGCTGCCGTCTTCCAGCATGACATCAACTTCGACGGTCGGATTGCCCCGGCTGTCCAGAATTTCACGGGCGTGGATATCAATAATGGTGCTCATCACTCAGGTCCCTGATGTTGGCAAATGGTTGCGGCAAATCTTGCCAGCGTCATAGCATCCACGGGCAAAAAGTAAACCACGCATGTTATCGCTAACGTGACTTATTTTACAGGGTTAGGGCTAACACGCCAGTGTTTGCGCAACCATTGACGTCGCCATCTTACAAGGCCGCGCCAATGGCGCTGCACTGGCGCTCAGGCTCAGGCTGCGACCACGGCCTGCTGACGCGCTGCACGCCGAGACAGACGCCGCTCACGCAGAAACGTATAAAGCCCGGAGCCAATGATCAGCGCAGATCCGATCAGCGTCATCAGATCCGGTTGCTCGGCAAAAATCACCATGCCGATCAGGGTCGAAAACACCAGTCGGGAATAGCGAAACGGTGTGATAACAGCAGCATCGCCAATCCGGGTGGCCGTGACAATACCGTAGTAGCCCACAACGCCAAAGATGATACCCCCCAGCAGCATACCCCATTGCCCCCCCTGCAGCACGACAGGATCACCCGGCAGGATCAGCAGCATCACCAAGCCTGCGGGGATCACAGATCCAAAGGCCTGCGAACTAACCACCGCTGATGGCACAGCACTATCCATCACCCGTGTCATCAAATCACGTGCGGCTACCGCCACCACGGAAATCAACACCAAAAGCACACCCGGCTCAAACCCCGCCAATCCGGGGCGAACGATCATCAACACACCGGCAAAGCCAACCAGGATCGCGCTCCAACGCCGCCAGCCGACATCCTCGCCCAGAAACAGAGCGGCACCCACCGTGACGGCAAGCGGCATCGCCTGAAACACCGCAGCCACGGTCGAAATGTCGACGACCGCCAATGCCGAGGCAAAGCTGACCGCTGCCAGTGCCTCTGTCGAGGCGCGCAGCACAGGCTGCCAACGCCAGTTCCGCGGCGCCAATACACGATGCCCCTGCAGCTTGGCCCAGATCACAAAAACAGTGCCACTGCCGAACCCCAGCATCATCAGGATCTGACCCACCGGTACGGATTGGGCAAGTTGCTTGATAAACATATCCTCTAGCGAGAACCCCGCCATAGCGAAGATCACCAGCAAAATTCCCGTGACATTGTTCATCTGCGTCGTTCCGTTCTGATGGGCATTCCGTTGGGCTTCCGAATACGGCGACCAACTTCGGCAAGAAACAGCAGCCAGCGACCCCCGGCAACTCTGTTTGCGACGCGGCATGATGACTTGATGTGGCCTGCTCCATCACATCTCGTGATGGATGACAATCACCAGGCGATGAAAATCCAGATCTTGAGCGGCAATTTGGCCCGGCTATCCCGTCAAGGTCGCGATGGGTTCATCGCTTTGGCGGTGCAGGCATGTCAGATGCTAATCCCGTTTGCGCGGCACGCCATAGAGCTCCAGCTTATGTCCGCGCAGCTCATAGCCCAGCTTCTCGGCGATCTTTTCCTGCAATGCCTCGATCTCAGGATCACAGAATTCAATCACCTCACCCGTGGTCATATCAATAAGATGATCGTGATGGTCACGGTCGGCATCCTCATAGCGGGCTCGCCCGTCACCAAACTCCAGCCGTTCCAGAATGCCAGCCTCATCAAACAGCTTCACCGTGCGATAGACCGTAGCGAGCGAAATCGCTCTATCCAGCGCGCTGGCACGGGCATATAGCTCTTCGACATCGGGGTGATCGTCGCTCTCCTCCAGCACGCGGGCAATCACCCGTCGTTGGCCTGTCATCCGCAGACCTATGGTTTCGCAGCGTTCGATAATCGTCTCGCTCATGACGGTCCCTTTTTCAGCATGGCTCCCTTGTGTAGACAAAGACGCGCGCGCCGCAAACCGGGTTTTAACATTCCTTGACGAAGAATATACAGTAATTCACCATTGACTTTAGCTGCTTCCAGGGCCATCTGCCGTCACAGGCATCCCTCCCTGCCGCGTGAGCAGAGGACGTCGGCCAGCGCCAGACAGATAGCGCAGGCAATAATACCGACCCTAAGGATATGCCACCGTTCCCAATATCACGCGTGGGGCACTCGCAGCGACCAGCGGTCTGGCATGATGCCAGCCCCGCCCGAGGTCCCTGCCCCAACGACAGACCGCCCTCGCGGCGGCACCGGCCGAGCCATTCTGGCGCGGCTGTGAAAGGACGAGACGTGACTGAATTTTCAAGCATGGGGCTGCCCGAGCAACTCCTGAAACGCATTGCAGAGCTTGGCTATAAAGATCCGACGCCGATCCAGGCGCACGCCATCCCGCATGCGCTGAACGGCAAGGATGTACTGGGCCTCGCGCAAACAGGCACCGGCAAGACCGCTGCCTTTGGCGTGCCGTTGATTGCCCAGATGATGCAATATGGCCACAAGCCTGCCGCTAAGACCGTACGCGGTCTGGTGCTGGCCCCGACCCGCGAACTGGCTAACCAGATCGCTGCGAACCTCAAGGGCCTGACCGAAGGCACACCAATGAAAACCGGCCTCGTGGTCGGTGGCGTGTCGATCAACCCACAGATCAGCCGCCTGTCGCGCGGCACTGATATCCTGATCGCCACCCCGGGCCGTCTCTTGGACATCCTTGACCGTGGCGCGCTGGATCTTGGCTCCTGTGATTTTCTGGTGCTGGACGAAGCTGACCAGATGCTGGATCTCGGCTTCATTCACGCGCTGCGCAAAATTGCATCGCTCCTGCCCGAGCAACGCCAGACCATGCTGTTCTCGGCCACCATGCCCAAGCAGATGAACGAGATCGCTAATTCTTATCTGCAAAGCCCCGTCCGGATTGAGGTGAACCCTCCCGGCAAGGCCGCCGACAAGATCACCCAGTCGGTGCACTTCATTGCCAAGGCCGAGAAACTGTCGCTCCTGAAGGAGCTTCTGGCCGGTCACAAGGATGAGCGCACGCTGGTCTTTGGCCGCACCAAACACGGCATGGAAAAGCTGATGAAGACGCTGTCTGCAGCAGGGTTCTCTGCCGCAGCCATTCACGGCAACAAATCACAAGGCCAGCGCGAGCGCGCCCTGGCGTCTTTCAAATCAGGCGAGGTCAAGATCCTTGTTGCCACTGATGTGGCGGCCCGCGGTCTGGATATCCCTGATGTGAAATATGTCTACAACTACGAGCTGCCCAACGTACCCGATGCCTATGTCCACCGCATTGGCCGGACCGCACGCGCGGGCAAAGATGGTCAGGCCGTGGCCTTCTGCGCACCCGATGAGATGGGTGAACTGAAAGCGATCCAGAAGACCATGAACCTCAACATCCCCGTCGCCTCCGGGCGTCCATGGGAGGTTCTGCCCGATGCCAAGGCTCCATCGGGCCGTCGCGGTGGCGGCAAACCCGGAGGCGGTGGCGGCAAGCCCGGCGGGCAGCGTCGACGTCGCAGTGGCGGCGGCGGTGGCGGCCAGGGTGGCGCACGCAGCGGCGGTCAGGGTGCGGGTCATGGTGGCGGACAGGGCAAACCCGGCGGTCAGCGCCGCCGCGCCCAGTAAGACCACACTCGCGATACTTACTTATCGAGAGCCGGGAGCGCCCCACGCGCCCCCGGCTTTTCTGTACAATACGGTGCGTTTACCGACCAAAAGACGCAGCCAATTTCCGCGACAGCACTATTCAGCCCCTGATGCACGTGTGATCGCCAACACACTGTTTTCGCAGCTTGACTTACCGCCCGTAGGCTCATCCTGTGGCCGCATGAGTGAAAAACGCGCAATGGATGGTATCGGGGCCACAATGCTGATCGCATTCAGCGGTTTGATGGGCCTCAATCAAGTGGTGATCAAAGTCTCCAATGGTGGCTTTGGCCCGGTTTTCCAGGCTGGGTTACGCTCGACTATCGGCCTCGGCATCTTGCTCGGCTGGCTTGCCCTGCGCGGTCGGCTAAAGCGAAACATCACCCCTCAGGTCAAATACGGAGTGTCGACCCTGCATTGGACCCGCTCGGTTCATTTCTGGGGGCTGATCTGCGGGGTCTTATTCACCGTCGAATTTATCTGCCTCTACATTGCGTTAGACCTATCATCCGTCTCGCGGGTAACGATCATTTTCAACTCCATGCCGGTCTGGCTGGCACTGGCGGGTCATTTGCTGTTGCCGGGTGAACGGCTCAGCCCGCTGCGGATGCTGGGGTTGGGGCTCGCCATGGGCGGTGTGGCCCTTGCCGTACTACACCGCAGCAGCAGTGATGCGTCCCTTCTCGGTGACATTCTCGCATTGATCGCCACGCTCAGCTGGGCAGGTATCGCGCTTTGTGCACGGCTGTCGCCGCTGGCGCAGGTTCCGCCCATCCGCCAATTGATCTATCAGCTGGCGGTATCGGCAGTGCTGCTGCTCGCAGTCTCGCCGCTGTTTGGTCCACTCCTACGCGAACCAACATTCCTGCATCTTTCTGGTGTCGTCTTTCAGGCCGTTGCCATTGCCAGCCTTGGCTATCTGCTGTGGTTCTGGCTGATTGGCATCTACCGTGCCAATGCCGTGGCATCCTTCAGTTTTCTGTCACCTGTGATGGCCGCGATCCTTAGCTGGTTGCTGCTGAGCGAAGTCATCTATCCGCAGGTCTGGGCCGCGTTGGCGCTGGTCGCCATCGGTATCGTATTGATCAACCGCAAATAGGCCATGCAGGCCTATCTGCGATCAGCTTCATGTCCCGCAGAACGTGGCCTTCACCACTTCATCAGCCGCAGGCGGGCGACGCAGATCCTCGGCGCTCTCATGCACCTGATAGGGGTCTGCAAGCACCGTATTCAGCCGCTCAAATGGTGCATAATCCCCCGCAACAGCAGAGGCGATCATGGCCTCAATCTGGTGGTTGCGTGGAATATAGACCGGGTTCGCCGCCGCCATAACAGCCTCGGGTTCAGCCTCCCGTGCCAGCCGCGCGCGCCAACCGTCAGCCCATGCATCAAATGCCTCAGGTGCTAAAACCTGATCCCTCGCGCGACCGTGCCCCGGCTGGATATCATCCGCCAAAGCCTTAAATATATTGGTAAAATCGGCACGTCCCTCCGCCATCAGGGACAGAAGATCGGTGATCAGTGTCATATCTTCACGCGCAGGATCCGCCAGGCCAATCTTGGCCCCAAACCGCCGCAACCACGCCGCCTCGGTCAGGGCAGGCATCCCATGCACAATCTCGGTTGCCTCTTCTACCATCGCTTGCGGGTCCTCTGCCTGCTGGATCAACGCTGTTGCCAACTGAGCGAGATTCCAAACCGCGATATCAGGCTGATTAGAATAGGCATAGCGCCCCGTCCGGTCGATCGAGCTGAACACCGTCTGCGGATGGTAAACGTCCATGAAGGCACAAGGCCCGTAGTCAATCGTCTCGCCTGAAATGCTGGAATTATCAGTGTTCATCACCCCGTGGATAAACCCAACCGACATCCAGGCAGAAACCAGCTCTGACTGCGCGTCCCGCACCGACCGCAACAGGCCCATCGGCCCATCGGCCTCAGGATAATGGCGCTGAAGCGCATAGTCGGTGAGCTGTCGCAATGCAGCCTGTTCGCCCCGTGAAGCAAAGATCTGGAAACTGCCAACCCGCAAATGGCTCGACGCCACCCGTGTCAGCACCGCACCGGGCAGACCGCCCTCCTCGCGCCAGACTGTCTCGCCCGTTGTTGCTGCTGCCAGCGCGCGGGTCGTCGGGATACCAAGAGCGTGCATCGCCTCGCTCACCACATATTCCCGCAACACCGGCCCAAGCCAGGCACGCCCGTCACCGCCCCGCGAATATGGCGTACGGCCCGATCCTTTCAGCTGGATGTCGCGACGTAGCCCATCCGGCCCCACGACCTCTCCAAGCAAGATCGCGCGCCCATCACCCAATTGCGGATTGTAATTGCCAAACTGATGCCCGGCATAAAGCTGCGCCAACGGATCAGCCCCCATCGGCAGCGCATTGCCGGCAAAAACTGCCGCCATGTCCTCTGCCTCCCCCGAGGTGATGCCCAAAACCTCGCCAAGAGCAGAATTATAGGCCACCAAAGCCGGTGTTTTCACAGGAACAGGGGCCTGTTTGCTGTAGAACACGGGCGGCAGCGCCGCATATGTGTTGTCAAATGGGATGTGCAATGTCATGGCCCAAACATATGCGGCAAATGCCAAATTGCCAGAGCCAACCTTTAGCAATCGCAGGCAAGAGCTATCACAGGCGACCAGCAACCACGGAGCACAAAGATGACCGCCGATGAGATCATCGCCAAACTGAACCTCCAGCCCCACCCCGAAGGCGGCTACTATCGTCAGACCTGGGTGGCTGAGAATGCCGATACCAACAGCGGCCGCGCCACCGGCACCTGCATTTATTTCCTGCTCAAAGCGGGCGAAAGCAGCCATTGGCACCATGTCGACGCAACCGAGATCTGGCTCTACCACGCTGGCGCGCCGCTCATCCTATCGCTCTCCGCCACTGACGAAGGCCCCGCGCGCGACCATGTTCTATCCCCCGATCTGACCAAAGGCGAGCCGCAACTGATCGTCCCCGAAGGCCATTGGCAGGCCGCCCGCACCACGGGCCACTACACGCTTGTCAGCTGCACCGTGTCTCCGGGGTTCCAATTTGATGGTTTTGTACTGGCCGCGCCTGAGTTTGACATTCCGCGTGAGGGGTAAAATCGCCCTATCAGTGGCAGATGCTTAGCCTTTCGCGCCCGGGACGCTAACAACCCCGCCACCGACACAGGCACGCACACCCGTGGTTCCGGGGCTGGAGGTCGGCAAGCCCCGCGCCACCCGCACGGCCAGATGCGCAAAAGCCTGCGCCTCCAGCATGTCGCCATCCAGGCCAACTGCCTCAATTGGGATAACACGACAGTCCAGAGACACCTGCAACATTTCCATAAGCACTGGATTATGCCGCCCTCCACCAGTGACCAGCACCACCTCAGGCGGTTCCGGACAATGGGTCATACCCTGCGCGACCGCCGCTGCACACATCGCAGTCAGCGTTGCCGTCGCATCGCTGTCGCTCAGCTCGGACACAAGCGTAATCATTTCCGCGAAGTCATTCCGATCCAGAGATTTTGGCGGAATCCGGGTAAAATATGGCTCGGCCAGAAACAGCTCCAGCGCGCCGGTCTCGACCACGCCACCACGGGCAATCGCGCCACCTTCATCCATCATCTGACCACAGCGTGCTTGCACCAGATCATTGATCGGCGCATTGGCAGGACCAGTGTCAAAGGCAAGCAACGCACCGGGGTCCTCTGCCGCATCAAATCGCGGATCGACATATGTAAGATTGCCCACACCGCCGAGGTTCAGAAAACACAGAGGCTTGTCCCGTTTCAAATATTTGGCACATGCAAAATGGAAAAACGGCGCCAATGGCGCGCCCTCACCGCCCAAACGCACATCATCGCTGCGAAAATCCCAAACCACCGGGATCTGCATCTCTGCTGCCAACGCCGCCCCATCGCCGACCTGCAACGTCCCTTGGCTGCGCGGTGCATGGGCTAAGGTCTGACCATGAAAACCAATGGCATCTACCGCCGATTCTGCATCCGCTGCCGCAACCTCACCCAAGACCTGCGCCAGCAATTCCACATGAGCGCGGGTCACAAACTCACCCGCGGCGTCCACTTTTGGCCCGTGCCACTGCCCCAACGCAGCGGCCAATTGCGCCCGTTCCACCGGTTCATAGGCGCGGTATCCACTGAGCCCAAACCCATGAATCGCCACACCGTCAGTTTCCACAATGGCCGCATCGACCCCGTCCAGTGACGTACCGCTCATAGTGCCAAGGGCTTTCAGAACGCCATGTTTGGGAATCGCTTTTGTGGGAGAGATGCTCATGGTTATGCTGCCTGTTCTAATTGGGGGCCACGGATCTGCCGACCGGACGCCGATTTGACAACAAGGATACAGCAGTGAATTTCTTCCGCAAAGCCGTTCACACAGCTTTCCCCCGTGCAAATTGCGTTTTATACAGCACCGCGCAATCCAAAAGCCGAGGCACATTATGACCTACCACCCAAAATCGGACTTCATCGCTGTTATGATGGAACGCGGCTATCTGGCCGACTGCACCGATTATCAGGGCCTGGACGAGGCGTTGATGACCCCCGGCCAAGCCGCCTACATCGGGTTTGACGCCACTGCGACCTCTCTGCATGTTGGTTCGCTGATCCAGATTATGATGCTCCGCTGGTTCCAAAAAACCGGCCACAAACCGATCACCCTGATGGGCGGCGGCACCACCAAGGTGGGCGATCCGTCATTCCGCGCCGATGAACGCCCTCTGCTGACCGACGCCCAGATCGACGACAATATCGCGGGCATCAAAAAGGTCTTTGACGCCTATATCGACTATGACAGCGGTGCAGGTAACGCCGCCATGATGCTGAATAACGCTGAATGGCTGGACGATCTCAACTATCTCGCTTTCCTGCGCGACATAGGACGCCATTTTTCGGTGAACCGGATGTTGTCGTTTGAATCGGTCAAATCGCGCCTTGACCGTGAACAGTCGCTGTCGTTCCTCGAATTCAACTACATGATCCTGCAGGCCTATGACTTCCTGGAGCTGAACCGCCGCTACGACTGCGTCCTGCAGATGGGCGGATCGGATCAGTGGGGCAACATTGTCAACGGCATCGACCTGACACGCCGGGTGCTGGACCATGAAATCTATGGTCTCACCTCACCGCTGTTGACCACCTCCGACGGCAAAAAGATGGGCAAATCCCAGAACGGTGCGATCTGGCTCAATGGCGATCTGCTCTCGCCCTATGAGTTCTGGCAGTTCTGGCGTAACACCACAGATGCTGATGTTGGCCGCTTCCTTAAGCTTTATACCGAGCTGCCGGTTGATGAATGCAACCGTCTGGGCGCGCTTGAAGGCTCCGAGGTGAACGCCGCCAAGGTCATTCTCGCCAATGAGGTAACCATGCTGCTGCACGGTGCCGACGCGGCTGCCGCTGCTGAGGCCACCGCCCGCGAAGTCTTTGAGAAAGGCGGCATTGGTGACGATCTCCCCACCCTGTCGCTCTCTGCCACAGATGTGGGCGATGGCATCTCCATCGTGCAGCTGATCGTGAAATCAGGTCTGGCCAAATCCGGCAAAGACGCCAAGCGCCTGATCTCAGAAAACGGTGCCAAGATCGATGACAAACCGCTGACCGACGCAAGCCTGATGATCGATGCCGCCGCACTTGCCTCGCCAATCAAACTGTCAGCAGGCAAGAAACGCCACGCATTGGTCCAGCTGGACGGCTGATCATCCAAGGGGCCGCGACTGCAGCCAGTGTAACGTGATTTGGGGGGCCTTGCTGTCCCCTTTTTCGTCGGCGGCCCGCCAACGTCCTGTGCGCCTGTTTTCCTATCCGCTCATGGCTTCAAAGCAGCAGAAGATCGACCAGTACCAGCACCAGACCAACGGGCAATGACACCCCCAGCGCCAGCAGCAAAGCAGCGGCTTTGGTCATCTTTGGAGCCGGGGCATGAAGACCGAAAATTTTATTCGCATTTTTCATATCTTCATTAACAATCATTTAGGTTTCACTGGGGTTAATGGCGCCATGTTTGATTTCACACCAGCAGATGTCATGCCCCGCCCCATTCTTCGCGACGAAACAATCCCCGCCCTACAGCAATCTACCGAGTTTGCTCGCGCGCTTCAGGCCACCGGCAAGGACCCTCTGGTGCTCGGCCAGCTGAAGGACACTGTCGTCATGCGTCGCAAAATCTGGGGCCGCATTGATGTGGCTATGGTCAACCGTGCCCGGATCGACAAACCCCTTCGCCTGCTGGAGCATTTGCAGGAGAGCGGCCTGCGCCGCACGCCCGTCATCCTATCGCCCGAAACACCCACTCCGGCCCTTGCCCGCCATGGTGCTGTGGCGCTGGTCAGCCCGGCTCATGTTGGTCTGGTTGATCTCACCCAGGATCCCGATCAACGCCGCGCTAATCTGCATCAGAAATGGCGCAACCGGTTGGTTCACGGCGAACAACAGGGCCTGCGCGTCACCCACCAATCACTGCCCCAAAATGCTGCACATTGGCTCTTTGCGGCTGATGCTGCACAGCAATCCAGCCGCCGCTATCGCAACTGGCCCGTGGATCTCACTCTGGCTTATGCACGCGAAAACAAAGGTATGGCCAAGATATTTGAGGCACATGACGGGAAAGACATCGTCGCCGCGGTACTGGTGCTCGGCCATGGCCGCGGGGCCACCTACCACATCGGTCATACCACCGATCGTGGCAAGGCGCTCTCGGCCCATAACCTCTTGATGTGGGAAGCAATGTCCTGGCTGGCCAAACGCGGCTTCGAACAGCTTGACCTTGGTGTCATCAATACCGACGACGCCGCAGGTCTGGCCCGGTTCAAACTCGGAACTGGTGCGGCGCTCCATCAACTCGGTGGAACCTGGGCCTATTGGCCGCCATTGGGTCGCCTGCTGCGCCCGCTTGCGGCACTCGACAAACGGCTTATGAACCCCGGGCTCTCTGGACACTGCTAGAGGGACGTGATTATCTGAACACATGTTCAGATATAACACTGCTAGCATTGACCCCCGGGAGGAGCCCTGCTCATGAAACTGTCGCAAACCGCCGCCGTCATCACCGGCGGCGCCTCTGGTCTTGGTGAGGCCACAGCCCGCCATTTTGCCGCCAATGGTGCCCAAGTTACCCTGTTGGATCGCGACGCCGAGCTCGGTGCTTCCGTCGCCGCCGAAATCGGCGGGCATTTTGCCCAGACTGACGTCACGGATGAGGCATCGGTCACGGCGGCGATGGCTCATGCCTCGGCGAGGATGGGTAAGATCAACGCCTGTGTGAATTGTGCAGGCATTGCGTTGGGGATAAAAACCGTCGGCCGCGACGGCGCGCATCCGCTGGATGCCTATCAGCGCACCATCGACATCAATCTTGTTGGCACATTCAATGTGGCACGTCTGGCAGCCGTGGAAATTGCCAAATGCGAGGCTGCAGAAGATGGCGGCCGTGGCGTGATCATCAACACAGCCTCTATCGCCGCCTTCGACGGCCAAAAGGGCCAGGCCGCCTATGCCGCGTCCAAGGGCGGCGTGGTGGGCATGTGCCTGCCCATGGCGCGTGATCTGGCGTCCTCGGGTGTGCGGGTGATGACCATCGCGCCGGGTATTTTCATGACACCAATGTTGGCGGGCCTGCCGGAAGAGATACAACAACAGCTCGCCGCCGATGTTCCCAACCCAGCCCGCCTTGGCGATCCCGCCGAATATGGCCGTCTTGCCGGTTTCATCGTTGAAATGGGCTACCTCAACGGCGAGGTGATCCGCCTAGACGGTGCGTTGCGGATGCGCTGAGGCAGCATCAGCCGCCCAATCAAATCATATACCCATGAGGGGCTTAACAGCCCCTCACACCTAGTCATTGAAAATCGCGCTCCCTATTTTTCTTGATCCAAGGATCAGACCAAAGCACCGAATTGAACGAAGACAGCCGTTGAAAACTCCGCTAGCCTGCAGTTAGCCGATTTCCAACACGGAGCAGATCCATGCCGCAACCCGACCTGCCGCTTGAGGGCAGCTGCCTATGCGGATCCGTGCAAATACATATCACCGCACCGCCGCTCCTGACACTTGCCTGCCACTGCCGGGATTGTCAGAAGCTCTCCGCCAGCGCCTATTCGCTAACCGCCATGTTCCCTGCAGACGCTGTAACCACCGACGGAAAACTGGTCCTTGGCGGACGGCACAGCGAGCAGCGCCAGCACTATTACTGTCCGACTTGCATGAGTTTCGTCCTATCGCGTCTCAAAGGGGCTCCGAACCGGGTGAACCTCCGGGCATCCGTCTTGGACGATCTGAGCTGGTTTGCACCTCATGTCGAAATCATGACCGAGGAAAAGCAGCCTTGGGCAACGGTTCCCGCGGCCAGGAGCTACGATCGGTTCCCGACGACTGCTGAAGAAATGTCTGCCTTGATGGATGACTACGCACAAACGATGGTGCGGCCCATCGCAGACCCCAAAACCCAAAACCGCGCTTGACCAAATCCGAACGCCAAAAGATGCAGGAAGGCGGCTGGTACTGTTGCATAGACAGCGAACTCGAGGCGTTGCGCCACCAGGCCCGCGTAGCGGTGCATCAGCATAATACCCGCGCGCCAGATCCCGCTGGCCCTCTTAGCCCGCCTCTCGCCGCGCTCTTTGCCCAATATGGGGAAAACTGCTTGATCGAATCCCCATTTCACTGTGCTTACGGGATCAACATCCGCCTCGGAAATGCTGTGTACATGAACGCAGGCTGCACCATCCTGGACACCGCGCCGATATCTATAGGTGATGGCACGATGCTGGGACCAAACGTACAGATTTTCTGCGCGGAACATCACAAAGACAGGGCGTTACGCGCCAAGGGGTTTGAAATTGCCCGGCCCGTCACACTTGGGTCAGATGTCTGGATCGGTGGCGGCGCGATCCTGTTGCCGGGCGTGACCATTGGTGACGGTGCCATCGTTGGCGCAGGCGCGGTGGTCACACGGGACGTGGAGGCTGGCACGACAGTTGTCGGCAATCCCGCACGCCCCATCCCGCACTGAACAGATCACAGGCGAACGCATGCAACGCCTGTCCAGAGAGCGTTCGCAGGTTTAACTTTCAACAATAAAATATTTATAAATTACAAAATATTATGTCGCGTTCTTTGACCCAATGTTTCGCGTGCGAAACATTGGGTCAGTCATGCTTACCAGCCTATCCAGCCCGGTTCAGTCTGCGGATTTTTCTTCCAACTCCAGCCACTCTTCTTCAGCAGCAGATAATTTTTCCTGCCGCTCCACCAGCGCATCTGTGGCCTTCTGGAACTTCACCGGTTCACGGGTGAACAGCTCAGGATCAGCCATCAATTGTTGCAGTTTGGCGATCTCTGCTTCCAGCCGTTCGATCTCTCCCGGCAGTGCCTCTAAGCGGTGCTTTTCCTTAAAGCTCAGACCATCCTTGGGCTGCGCCTCCTGCCTGGGTTTAGACTTGGAGACCTTGGTCTTCTCGGCCTTCTCCGCCGCACCTTCTGATGTGGAACGCTGGGCCAGATAGTCGCTCCAGCCACCTGCGTAAGCCGTGGCACCGCCACCACCTTCCATTGCGATTGTGGTGGTCGCAACACGGTCCAGAAAATCCCGGTCGTGGCTCACCAGCAGCACCGTGCCGTCGTAACCGTCCAGCAGCTCCTGCAGCAGATCCAGCGTCTCGACATCCAGATCGTTGGTCGGTTCGTCGAGCACCAACAGGTTGCTTTGACGTGCCATCAGACGCGCCAGCAGCAAACGTGCCTTCTCGCCACCCGATAGTGACCGCACCGGTGCACGGGCCTGTGCTTCGTCAAACAGGAATTCCTTGAGGTAACCCACCACATGTTTTGGCTGCCCCCGCACCATCACCTGATCAGCCTTGCCGGAAATCCCCAACAAGGGATCAGACGTCAGGTTTTCCCAAAGACTGGCATTACCATCCAGCTGATCACGGGTCTGGTCAAACAGTGCCAGCTCCAGATTAGTGCCCAATTGAACCTGCCCCTCATCAGGCTGTTCCAACCCCAGAAGCATCTTCAAAAGCGTCGTCTTACCCGCCCCATTCGGGCCGACAAAAGCCACGCGATCGCCGCGCTGCACCTTCAGCGAAAAATCCCGCACGATGGATTTATCGCCATATGATTTGCTCAGCGACTCGGCCTCGATCACCTTGCGACCCGACTTCGGCCCTGCATCCAGCGCCAATTCCGCTGTGCCTTGCCGTTTGATCTGGCCTGCCCGTTCCGATTTCAGATCCTGCAACGCCCGCACCCGGCCCATATTGCGCTTGCGGCGGGCCGAAATTCCTTCGACAGCCCAACGGCTTTCGGATTTGATTAGCCGATTCAACTTGTGACGCTGCTGATCCTCTTCGTCCCAAATCTTGTCGCGCCAGGCCTCAAAGGCATCAAACCCCTTTTCCTGCCGACGGACCTGCCCCCGGTCGACCCAAAGCGTCGCGCGGGTCAAGGCGCGTAAAAACGCCCGGTCGTGCGAAATCAGCACAAAGGCCGCGCGGGTCGATTTCAACTCATTCTCGAGCCAGGTGATCGCCTCAATATCGAGGTGGTTGGTCGGCTCATCCAGCAGCATCAGGTCGGGCGCTTCGGCCATCAGCTTGGCCAAGGCCGCACGTCGTTTTTCACCACCCGATGCAGTGGCCACCGGACGCGCCGGGTCAAATTTCAGCCCCTCGCCCGCGCGCTCAACCTTGTACATCTCACCCGGATCCAGTTCTGAGGCCGCAAAATCACCAAGTGTGGCAAAACCCGTCATTTGTGGGTCCTGCTCCATATAACCTACGGATTTTCCGGGCGGCACCACCAGTGATCCTGTGTCTGCTTCGACCAGACCAGCCATGATCTTCATCAGGGTGGATTTACCCGATCCGTTGCGGCCGACAAGGGCAACCCGGTCGCCAGGTTGCACCACCAGATCAAGATCCGCGAACACCGGATCGCCCCCAAAAGTGAGGGAGATACCGGACATCTGTAATAGAGGAATACGTGCCATGTGAGCCAGCTAAACCGGGGCGCCGGGCAGGTCAACGGTTGTCAGGCCCCAGCCTCGTCAAAGCCAGCCGCAACGGCCCGCAACAGCCGTTTTCGAGCCGCTGGAATGGATGCGATATCAACGCCGGTAAACAAATGTAGCGTGTTCAGGTCTCGATCAACGACCACATGATCACTGACCCAACCGCCCATCATCAGATAGCTACGCAATAGCGGTGGCATCTCCTGCAGCGCCCGTTTGCTATCAGGCGCGGGCAACTCAAGTGCCGCGAGATGAAGGGTTTCCGCAGCACGCGGTCCAATTGGCTGCCCCACTCCCTGCTCCGGCTTCACCTGATGGCGGGCCCGCAACAGCGACAGGGCATGTAGATACGGTTCGGTTCTGGTGCCTGCAAAGGACGAGCACCCAAACAGCAGCTCAACATCGTGGTGATCGACAAACGCCGTCAACGCGCCCCAAGCCAGCCGCAGAATGTCAGCGTCCTGCCAGTCGGGATGGATACAGAACCGTCCCAACTCAAGCAGCCTTCCCTTGCGAGAATACAAAGAACGTAGATCATACCGTTGCGATGCGTAGCTGTCGGCGAGATGCGCGCCACTTGGCAACAGCAGCAGGCGAAAGCAGCAAACCAGAAATCCAGAGGACCGATCTTCGACCAGCATATGCTGACAACGGCTATCCAGAGCATCGGCATCCAAAGTGCTGCGCCCAAAACACTGGCCCCGCAATTGCTGTGCGCGCTTTAGGTCACCTACCCCACCAGTCTGATCGACGCCATTAATCAGCCGCGCCTGATACCGGCCACGGGACAGAACCGGCAACCCCTCTTCCCCCACTGGGATCGTCGTCGATGGGATCAGTACATTACTCAATGCAGCTCTTCCAACGGGCACCGGCCCAAGCACATCGTTTGACTAACATAGATTGCGTATCAGCCAAATGACGAACCTTCTGGCCACAACAGGTGAAACAGCCCCCGAAAATGACGAAAGCCACCCCGGACTGGGATGGCTTCAGAAACGATGCAGACGGTACTCATGTCCGGCAAGTTATTCGACGAGCCCACCGGGGCTAAAATTGCCAAGGCTGCCCAGAAGCTGGCGCAGGAAAGTCTTGTTCTGCACGTTCGAGCTGGTCACGCGGCGTTGCAAAGGAATCACTCGACCCTGCTCCAGACCGTAGCGTTCGATGCCAGTGACGACGCCCTGATCATTGAAATTGATCGCCACCAATTCACGCGAAACAGGCTTGGTCGCCGACGGTCCGCGACGGCGCATCAGGGTGGAGACGTAGTAAAATCCGCCATCGGTCAAAACGCCCTCAGCGGCCGGTACACCAACGGTTTCAGCCACGCTATCCTTGGTATCAACGCCAACAACGACTTCCGACAACAGCTCTTCGCTGGGAACGTAGCCGTGTTTGCGATACATCGCGCAAGCCCCGACAGAGAGCCCCGCTATCAAGAGTATTGTGACCCTTGTTGCCGCCTTCAGCGACCCTGCGCGTTTGGATGTCATGCTGCTCTCTTGCCCCCCGGCTTGAATACGCCTTGGAACCGGATTACCTAAACCGAGCCTCCGGTTCAAGAAACGAAAGTCCCCCAAATGTCTGAGAGCACCGCTTTTCGGGTCGCTGACCTGCCTCAAAACCGCGCAACATCGTTTGAATTGCGCCCCGATTCTGATGTCCTGAAGGCCTTGGCGCAAGACCTCGGTGTGGATGACCTGCGCAAACTACGCTTTGCCGGAGAGATCCGTGCCTTTGGGAAACGAGACTGGGAATTGGTCGGCGATCTGGGCGCGACCGTGGTGCAGCCTTGTGTGGTCTCGCTTGATCCGGTGACCACCCGCATCGATCAGAAAATCCGCCGCAGCTTTATCGCCGGGATGGTGTATCCTGACGGCGAAGAAGAGGTCGAGATGCCGGAAGATGACACCAGCGAGCCGCTTGGCACTCATATCTCGCCGCAGGAAGTGATGGTTGAGGCGCTGGCGCTAGCGCTGCCGCAATATCCCCGCAAAGAAGGTGTCGTGTTAGGGGAAGCGGTCCATGCCGAACCAGGTATTGTCCCGATGCGGGACGAGGATACCAAGCCTTTTGCTGGGCTTGCAGCCCTGCGCGATCAGCTTGACGGCGGCGGCGAAGACTGAAAAGAGAGCAGCCAGACGATTCCGATTGGTGGTCTTGCGTTGACCGGCTGAAAAAACAGCTTGCGCCGGCGTAAATTCGCAGTATTTTCGCGCGCTCATCGGAATTTTGGTTGGACATCGGCAAGGCTGAAGCCTAAACGCACGGCAGACCGATCGAAACATTGAATGTGAAACGCGCCGCGGGGACAGCCCCAAGGCCCCAAGTGACAAAGGTTGAGACATGGCTGTCCAACAGAACAAAGTATCCAAGTCGCGTCGCAACAACCGCCGCGCGCACGATGCACTGGTTGCTGCAAACCCCAACGAATGCAGCAACTGTGGCGAACTGAAGCGCCCGCACCACGTATGCCCCTCCTGTGGCCACTACGACGAAAAAGAAATCGTAGCAGCAGCTGACGAGATCGACATGGACGAAGACGCGGCATAAGCCGCGTTTGAACCAAACACTGTCAGGCAGGCGTTTTCATGGCGGGTAAACCCGATCAGATTCAGAATAATGCCGGCCGCATAGTTATTTCGGTTGACGCCATGGGCGGAGATGCCGGTCCTGCTGTAGTAGTGGCCGGCATTGCCATGTCTGCAGATAAAAATCCTGACCTTGGGTTTATTTTGCATGGCCCCGAAGATCAGCTGAAACCGCTGGTGGCCAAGAAACGCATCCTCAAAGGACGTGTTGAATTTCGCGATGCGCGGGATGTGGTCACCATGGATGACAAGCCGAGCCAGGTCATGCGGAATGGCAAGGGCACGTCGATGTGGTCCGCATTGGACTCCGTCAAACAGGGCGAGGCCGCCGGTGCGGTCTCCTGCGGCAATACGGGCGCACTGATGGCGCTGTCGATGCTGCGGCTGCGCAAACTGCCCGGTGTAAACCGCCCGGCCATTGCGATTCTGTGGCCATCGCGTAACCCTCAGAGGTTCAATGTCATGTTGGACGTTGGCGCGGATGTACGTGCAGACGCTCAGGATTTGCTGCAATATGCGCTGATGGGCACGTCTTATGTGCGCAACTCAATGGATATCGACTATCCCCGCGTTGGCCTGCTGAATGTTGGCACCGAAGAGCACAAGGGTCATGCCGACCTGAAGGAAGCCTTTGGCCTGATCTCTGATCATGCCGAGAACGGCAACTTCGAATTTGTCGGTTTTGTCGAAGGCAGCGATATTCCTGGTGATACCGCCGATGTGATCGTCACCGACGGCTTCACCGGCAATGTGGCGATCAAGACCGGCGAAGGCACTGCCAGCCTGATGCGTATCACTCTGCGTGAGGCATTTGAATACTCCATTCTGTCCAAGATTGCCGCCCTGCTCGCGATGACGTCGCTCAAGCGGCTGTCCAAGCGATTGGACCCACGTCGGGTTAATGGTGGCGTTTTCTTGGGCCTGAATGGGACCGTGGTAAAATCCCACGGCGGCGCCGATGCCACCGGTGTATCGGCTGCGGTTAAGCTGGCATTCCGGCTCGCCCAGCAAGGGTTTGCAGAAAAACTCGCTGCACGGGTTGCATCCTCTGTGGCGCGTACTCAAGATAAACCAGCGCAAATGGACGAGCCCCAAACCGACCAGGCGCCCACCAATAAAGACTAAAAGGCAGGCAGTAGAATGACGCGACGCGCAGTAATTGTCGGGACCGGGCATCATCTCCCAGAACGCATTGTCGAAAACGCAGAATTCGAAGCCACATTGGATACCACCGACGAATGGATTCGCAGTCGCTCAGGGATTGAGCGTCGCCATTTCGCCGCCGAGGGTGAAACAACCTCGGCAATGGCAACAAAGGCTGCACAAAGTGCACTAACTGACGCTGGTCTTCAGGCGGATGACATTGACGCCATTGTGGTGGCAACGTCGACCGCCGATCTCACCTTCCCCTCTGCCGCAACCATGGTACAGGCTAAACTGGGCATGACTCGTGGGTTTGCCTTTGACGTGCAGGCCGTCTGCGCAGGATTCGTCTATGCGCTGAGCAATGCCAATGCTCTCTTGGCCTCTGGTCAGGCTGATAGGGTTTTGGTGATCGGGGCCGAGACCTTTAGCAAGATCATGGACTGGACTGACCGCTCCACCTGTGTGTTGTTCGGCGATGGCGCTGGCGCGCTGGTTCTGGAAGCGCAGGAAGGCACAGGAACAAGCGATGATCGCGGCATCCTGGCAACAGATCTGAATTCCGACGGGCGTTATAAGGACCTGCTTTACGTCGATGGTGGTGTCTCAACCCAGAACACAGGCCACCTGCGGATGCAGGGCAATCAAGTGTTCCGCCATGCTGTCGAGAAACTGGCCTCAACCGCCAATACTGCACTGGCGCGTGCAGGGTTGTCCGCCGACGACGTAGACTGGATCGTGCCGCATCAGGCCAATATCCGCATCATTCAAGGCACCGCCAAGAAGATGGGGCTGCCAATGGATAAGGTCGTGGTGACGGTTCAGGATCACGGCAATACCTCCGCCGCATCGATCCCGCTGGCCCTGTCCGTTGGCAAATCACGAGGCCAAATCAAACAAGGCGATTTGGTGGTGACAGAGGCAATTGGCGGCGGCTTGGCCTGGGGGTCGGTGGTTCTGCGCTGGTAAGCGGCAAAGCCACGCTCAGAAGGAGCGCCTTTTTACGGGTCGAACTCCCCGATGCAATTCATTGATATTGACAGGGAAATTCCCCCCGCCCTATGCTTTGACAAACAATGGGGATAGTCATGGGCGAAAAAACACTAACACGAATGGATTTGAGTGAAGCAGTATTTCGGGAAGTTGGCCTGTCGCGCAACGAAAGCGCGCAGCTCGTCGAAAGCATGCTTCAGCATATGTCTGACGCCCTGGTCCGTGGCGAGCAGGTCAAAATTTCTTCCTTTGGGACGTTCAGTGTGCGCGACAAATCCGCCCGCGTTGGCCGCAACCCGAAGACCGGCGAAGAGGTGCCCATTCAGCCTCGCCGCGTTTTGACCTTTCGACCATCGCATTTGATGAAGGATCGGGTGGCAGACGGGAACCGTAAATAACGGTCAGCAACCACAGGACACACCACGCGATGTCAAAATCACCAGACGCCTTCCGCACCATCAGCGAAGTAGCGGAGTGGCTGGGGATCCAGGCGCATGTCTTGCGTTTCTGGGAAAGTAAGTTCACCCAGATCAAACCGGTTAAACGCGCAGGCGGACGCCGGTACTATCGTCCTGCCGATGTGAATTTGCTCAGCAGTATCAAAGTGCTACTGCATGACAATGGGATGTCCATCAAGGATGTTCAGGCGCTGTTGCGCGAACATGGTCCCGCCCATGTCGCCGCCATGGGTGGTGGTGCGCCTGCTGAGGTAGACGAGTCTGATTGCATTGATGCAGAGGCCAGCGACGTTGTCTCGGAACCTGCCGCCCAGGATATGCCGCCTGACGACACTCCCGCAGTTGAAGCGTCAAGCCCGGCTGGTCAGCCTTTTGATGAGATATCCGCACCAGCAACTGCTCCGGTCGCGACAGCCGTACCCCCAGGTCCTGTAGGCGTTCCGGTTGCTCCAACAACACCGGATGTTCAGGGTGTCCAGGCCGATGTGCCCCCTCAAGGGCAGGCCGATCTAGCGCAACCCTCGGCCCCACTGCCGCCTGTAACCGCTGCAGCACCTCCGGCAGGCTCCATGCCTTCAGCCACTCCAACAGTAGAAACAACTGCCCCAGCTCCGACTGGGCAATCAAATGCGCCAGTGACTGCACAACCCGCCGCCCCCGCCGGTGACCCAGCAAAAACTGGGATCCATGACGTTGATGTTCCGACTGATGGGACACAGGTTGGCGGAATACAGGTTGGTGAGATACCGGCGGCCGCTCCGCATGTTTCAGACACCGCACCTATTGCAGATGGCTTCCCTGCCGCACAGGAGCCGGTTACCGCTGCGGCTCACCCAACCCCCTCTGCTCCGTTGCACTCGCCTGACCCGTCTAGCTTAGCAGCGCCAGACATGGCTCGGGCAGCCGAGGCTTCTGCCCCAACAGAGGTCACCGATGCCGAGGCGCCATTGTCCTCTGAAACACCTCCGGCTCCCGAATCAATGCTGGCCACCCCGCCGCTTGCATCCCCAGCAGCCGAAGCAGTTGCGCCCACCGACATCGCTGTGACTCCGGAACCCACGGTGGCTCCCGATGTAACGGTGGATTCAGACGTCCTGAAGCAGGATCCGCCTGCTGCGCCACCGGTTGACGCCGCACCAATTGAGGCAGAATCGCTTAGTTCGGCAGCGGAGATCCCAGCCCTTGAGGATGTGTCGTCACCAGAGACCGATGCGCTTGATACTCAAGCGGCGATGCCGTCTGAGCCGCCTCAGCCTCCGGCTGCAACGCAGCCAGAACCTACGAACGTCACACCGGCAGAGATACCTTCGGACGCGGACTTCGCTGTTGCAGACAGCAGCGAGACTCCGTCCGAGGATCTTGCCCCCACCGATTTCTCATCAATTGATGATCCAATCGTCGATCAATCGGCGTCGCAATCCAATTTGGACGCGGAACCTCCTTTTGTGCCAGCGGACGGCCCGTCGGTCAGTGCGCAACAAGCGGTGCCCGTGACCCCAGAGCCTGACCTGCCAGCGGAGACCGACCAGTCATTGGATAATCCAGCGGCAGAAGCTGCAACGCCGATACCCGAAACCGGACAGGAGACAGGCCATAGGACCGGACTGCCGGAACAGGCAGATCTCTGGGAAGCCGCGACTGATACGCCGGAAATAGCGCCTGATGCGGCGACGGGCTACTCTGATCCGTCCCCAACAGCGGATCTGTCTCCTGGCTCTCTTGACGATGTCCCACCTATCACATCGGCCGAACCAATTGTCTCGCCTGATGAAGTAGATGAGGCGATCGAGGCCACGTCCGGACCTACTGGCGAACAAATGCCAGATGCCCCACTGGCCGGAGAACCACTGGCAGGAGAACCACCTGCAGAGATGGCGGCGGAGGCTGAAGATCAGAACGCCTCTCCATGGATGGATGAAACGGATGACGGTGGTGCGTCACTGGAAACTGCCGACGCGCCCATAGCCGAGCCCATGTTGGCGGATGCACCCACGTTGCTACAGGGCGCCTCAGTCACGGAACAGGTCGCTGTTGCTGAAGACGCTATGAAAGAGGCACCGGCCCTTGACCTCGAGATACCTGCAGATACAGCGGAGGCCCTGCACCAGGAGATCGCTCCCGCCGAAGCTACAATCATTGATCAACAGGCAGAAAGCCCGGCTCCAGTGGTTGCGACGCTGGACGGTGAGGCTGCGTCAGCGCATGCTGAGATTGCGCAGGGCGACGCGCCCCTGAATGTTCCGGATGACGCTGCAGAGATCACCACAGATCTTGATACCGCGCCTGATACCACGCTTCTCTCAGATGTGCCTCCTATGTCCCCGGAGGACACAGTTTTAGACGCGGAGCCTGAACTGCCCGCGACCGTTGAGACGGAGTTACCGGAATTCGCACCTGACGTTGAAAATGCTCCAAGCGATCTGCTATCCGATGATACGCCTGAGCCTATCGTTGACAATGATGAAGCCTCGTTGCCCGATGATGCAGCGCTTGCTATTGATAGCACTGTGGACGCCTCGATCGACCTTGCGGAGGTGTCCGACCCGCTTGACCAGCCAGAACCCGATGTCGGAGAAGAGACCGTTGCGGATGTTGGCACAGTTAAAGAGCAGCTGAGTGAGCCGCCGCTGAATGGGTCAGTCGTTAGTGATCCGGTGGTGGGTTCACCCTCAGTTGATGAAGGCCTACTGGACACGCCCATGCAGGACGATAGCGCCCTGCAGGACGCTGAGTTTACGGCGCCAAACCCTGCCCCGGAGATCGAGGCCGGGCCTGAACTTAAACCCGAACCTGAACCTGAACCTGAACGGGCAAGCCTGGATACGGCGACGCCTGTCGATACGATCCTGCCAGAGGTCACGCAGGAGTTATCAGCTGAACTGCCTACCGAGCCTGAGACCCCTGCGCCTGAGGTGCCTGAGACTGCTGAGTTATCGGATCTGACCGAGCTGTCCGGCCCCACCGAAATCGCAGCGCCTTCTGAACTGGCCGCACCCGCAGAGCTAGCCGAAGCTGCCGAATTGGCACAGGCGACAACACATGCCGAGGCCCTGACACCACAAGACAGCTTTGATGCCCAAGAGCCACTGGAACCGGCGTTGCCAGAGGCCGCAGGATTGTCAGACATGCCGGAAAACAGCGAGGTGGTGGTTGAACCAACGGAGACTGCGCCGGAGTTGGATCAGCCGGACATCATTGGCTCGCCTGAGTTGGTTGAGCCCGGGCTGGTAGCGCCTGCGGTGACGGACCCAGAGTTGGCCGCACCCGAGCCAGCCGAGACTGTTTTGGCTGAACCAGAGATGGCCGAACCAGAACTCGTTGAGCCCGAACTGATAGAGCCTGGCCTGGTTGAAACAAACATGCCGGAGCCTGAGACGGCTGATGTCCCCGCTCCTGTAGCGCTGCCATTGGTGATTGATATTCCCGATGAGGCTGAGCAACTGCCATCACAGCGCGCGACGAGCCTGCTTTCGCAATTGGTGGGTGTCACGGCCTTGCCTACGGATCAAATGGTGCAGGCGCGGGCCTGTGCCGAGGCGTTGCGAGGGCGCGGCGGAGCTACCTAGAAACTTGTTGAAGCAGCGAAATAATCTGGTTTTTTCGCTTGCTCCTGCCGGAAAAAAGGGTAGAAACCAGCGCAACGGGCTATAGCGCAGCCTGGTAGCGCGTCCGTCTGGGGGACGGAAGGTCGCAGGTTCGAGTCCTGCTAGCCCGACCAAAATACCTCGCCTCGCAAGGGGCTTAAAAATGCCCGCCCCGCCTTGGGGTGGGCGTTTTTGTATCTGCATTACGGGACGTTGGGAGAACCGGGATGACGTCAGAAACACGGACAGACGAAGATTTGGCACAGGGCGTGCTGTCGGATCGGCAAATACGGCAGATGATCACCGAAGGCGCGATTGCGGCCTCTTCTCCGATCCTGCACGACCAGATCCAGCCAGCCAGTCTTGATCTGCGGTTAAGCGACCGCGCCTATCGTGTCCGCGCGTCCTTCCTGCCCGGGCTTGGCCGCACCGTAACGGAGCGGTTGGATGATCTGACCATGCATCAGGTCGCACTCACCGGTGGCGCTGTGCTTGAAAAAGGCTGCGTCTATGTGGTGCCATTGATCGAGCGCATTTGCCTGCCAGATGGCATGACCGCCGCCGCCAGTGCAAAATCATCCATCGGCCGATTGGATGTGATGACGAGGGTGATCACCGATCACGGCGTGGAATTTGACCGGGTGCCCGATGGCTATGACGGGCCGCTTTATGCCGAGATCTGCCCGCAGAGTTTCTCGGTTGTCGTGCAGCCCGGACAGCTGCTAACGCAGATCATATTCCGTCAGGGGCGGACATTTCTAAACGATGCAGATCTGCGGGCCGTACATGAGGCCACGCCAATTGTATCAGGTGATCCGGTCATATCAGACGGTCTGGGGTTTTCCGTCGACCTGCGGCCTGCACATGGTGATCTGGTAGGCTACCGCGCCAAGCATCATACCGGCGTCGTTGATCTGTCGAAACTTACCCACTACGACCCGGCCGACTATTGGGAAGAGGTGCGCACAACCAAAGGGCAGATCATTCTGGACCCTGGCGCGTTCTACATTCTTGTCAGCCGCGAAGCGATTGCGATCCCGCCGCAATATGCTGCCGAAATGGCCCCTTATCTGGCGATGGTGGGCGAATTCAGGGTGCATTACGCGGGCTTTTTCGATCCCGGTTTCGGCTATGCGGCAGCGGGTGGTGCCGGGTCACGCGGAGTGCTGGAAGTTCGCTGCCACGATGCACCCTTTGTGTTGGAGCACGGGCAGGTCGTGGGGCGTCTTGTCTATGAGCGGATGTCAGAGGTTCCGGAGCAGCTCTATGGCGCAGATATTGCATCGAACTATCAGGGTCAGGGGCTGAAGCTGTCCAAGCACTTCAAACCTGCAAACAAAAGCTGATCTTTAACGTCTAGAAGCGCGGCGGTCGGCTGTTGCGGCGCATCAGACGCGCCTTTTGATCTGTTGCATTGTCCTGTGATACCGGGCGGGCGTCGTTCTCAGCCGCCTGCCCCTTGCTACGTTTGGACACGGCCTTGATACCGGCACTAACACCTGCATTGACCGCACGGCCCACAAGTCGGCGCATGATCATACGCAAGATCTGTTCGATACCCATAGTGCTTGTCTCCCCTGCTGACGCGCCAGTTGCACGCAATTGCCGTTGGTCTGCCAGCAAGATACCCTAGATTTGCGGCCCTTTTGGGGCGGTATCATCTACGCTCAATCACCGAACAGTTCTGGTTGCTCCTCGACCTCATCCGTGTCGCGTCCACCGATTGGCAAGCTGCCGGGTGGAGGCCGGTTCTCCAGAAGACCTGCTGCACGCAGTTCCTTGAGGCCGGGCAGATCACGCGCACTTTCCAGTCCAAAGTGATCAAGAAACACAGGCGTCACCACAAAGGTCACGGGACGGCCCGGTGTCATCTTGCGACGGCCAAGGCGGATCCAGTCCATCTCCAGTAGCTGATCAATGGTACCGCGCGATACAGACACACCGCGGACCTCTTCGATCTCGGCACGGGTCACAGGCTGATGGTAGGCGATGATGGCAAGAGTTTCGATGGCAGCGCGCGATAGCTTGCGGGTTTCCACCGTCTCCTTCTGCATCAGGAAGCCAAGATCCGCCGCCGTTCGCAGCGCCCAGGCATCACCAACACGCACGATATGCACGCCGCGCCCATCATACCGTTTTCGCAATAGCTCCAACGCGGTGCCCGGCTCACAGCCATGCGGCATCCGGGCCTCCAGATCGCGAACCGTCACCGGTTCGGTGCTGGCAAACAAAACCGCCTCCACCATGCGTTCCTGTTCGGCCATAGGAGGCGCATCAAAAAGGCTTTCAGTATCAGGGCCTTGGGTTTGTCCGGATATATCGCCGGAGGTCAGGCTGGGGTCGTCCATCAGGTGTCCTTGTCACGAATGCGCAACTGAATGGGCGCATAGGTCTCGCTCTGGCGCAGCTCCAGACGGCCCTCTTTCACCAGTTGCAGCGAGGCGGCAAAGGTGGAGGCCGTGGCGGAGCGGCGTTTCATAGGGTCGGAATGCCACCCATCGGGCAGGTAGGTGATCATATCAGTCCAACTGCCGGTATAGCCGATCAGATGGCGCATCCGTTCTAGCGCCTCCTCCATGGTAAAGATCGCCTCGCGGTCCAGCACGAAGGGCCGGAAATCATCACGGGTACGGATCCGGGCATAGGCCTGCATCAGGTCGAGGAGGTTGGCGGAATAGCTGACAGTGCGGATGCGGGTTACATCCTCGCTTTGGCCGCGCGCGAAAAAGTTGCGCCCCAGTTGATCACGCCCCATCAGGCGTGCCGCGCTGTCGCGCATGGCCTGAAGCCGCTCCAGCTGGAAGGCCAGATGTGCCGCGAGTTCTTCACCGGATGGGCCTTCTTCGGTGGGATCAGGTGGCAGCAGAAGGCGGGATTTCAGATAGGCCAGCCAAGCCGCCATGACCAGATAATCGGCCGCTAGCTCAATACGCAGCTCATGGGCGCGTTCAACAAAGGAGAGATACTGGCGCGCCAGCTCAAGCACCGAAATGCGGCGCAGATCCACCTTTTGTGTGCGCGACAGCGACAAGAGCACATCAAGCGGGCCCTCGTATCCGTCGACATCCACGATCAATGCTTCGGCCGCTAGCCGCTCCTCGACGCTGGCCGCGTCGTCGTCAAACAAAGTGTCAGCCATATACCTGTCCGCCCATGAGGGCTGATAGTTCGGCCTCAGCCGCGGTTATGTCAAGCGGGGCGGGGTTTCGGCGTGCTGCCTCAGCCCGCTCTGCACGGGCCTGCGCGGTAGCGGTCATCTCGCCTGCGGCCTCGGCCACGGCGGTGCGTTCATCCAGGGGCGCGTTGCAGAACAACACAACATCGCAGCCCGCCGCCAGCGTATCGCAGGCGATGCCCTGCGGTGTACCGCTGAGAGCTTTCATCGAGATATCGTCACTCATGATCAGCCCATCAAAGCCGATATCAGAGCGGATCATCTGCATCACGCGAGGGGAAAGTGTCGCGGGCTGCGTATCCAGCGCCTCATAGACCAGATGAGCCGTCATCCCCATCGGCAGGTGGTTAAGCGCGGCAAAGGCTGCGAAATCCTCGCGCGCCAGATCCGCCAGCGGGGCCGTGATGCATGGCAAGTCTTTGTGGCTGTCGAGATTGGCACGACCATGACCGGGGATATGTTTGACAACCGGAACCACGCCGCCATCCAGCAGGCCTTCGGCAGTGGCGCGCGCGCGGGTGACCACGGTGGACAGATCCGTACCGTAGCATCGGTTATGTAGGAACGCGTGGGTCTCGGGGCCGGCCAAATCCGCTAGCGGTGCGCAATTGCTGTCAACACCGACGGAGCGCAGCTCGTCTGCAATCAATCGTGCACGGAGATACATCGCCCGGTTTGCACTCTCTCCGGCTGCCATGGCGTGATCCAACGCAGGCCGCCACTGGCGCGCGAGTGGTGGACGCAGGCGTTGCACGCGGCCACCTTCCTGATCGATGGTGATCAGACAGTTGCGCCCAACAGACTCTCGCAGCTCATCACACAGAGCGCGGGTCTGGTCTGCACTATCGATATTGCGGGCAAACAAGATAAAGCCAAAAGGGTTGGTACGGGCAAACAGCGCCTTCTCGTCGGCACTGAGGCGCAGGCCCTCGGCATCTAGAATTGTGGCTCCGTAACGCATTGTGATCCTCTTGTGCTCAAGGGCTGATATACCAGTGTCGGCGTGGGCGCCATGGCCGGTTCGCTCAAACTGGCGGCAGTTTTCCTAATGTTAAACGACAAACGCCCGGACTAGCCGGGCGCAGATCTGTCGAGATACAAGCCACAACCTAGCGCGTGGTAACCGGTATGCAGTCAGCGCTGCCCGCGACCAAAGCAGAGCAGAAGCGGCGCGCATCTGAAAGATCCGCAAATCCCATTGCGCGCAGACGATAGAAGGTGCGACCGCCGCTTTCGGCCCGTTGGATCACGCGTTTCTTGCCTTCCAGATAGTCAGCAAACCGTCCGTGGATACGATCCCATTCAGCACGCGCAACCTCGGCGCTTTCATAGGCTCCGAGTTGCGCCAGACGTGTGCCAGCGGGCAGGCTGTCGGGAGAGACATCCTGTGTCGACTCTGCACCCGACGGTGCCGGTGCGCTACGGGTAGGAGAAAAACGAGCAGGCCTTGCAGCGGGGCGCAGAGAAACGCGCACGCCAGGGGCACTACGTAGTGCAGCATTTGGTGTGGGCGCGACAGCAGCCACGCTGACCGGTTGCAATGCTTCGGGCTGGACGATAGCAGGAGCCGCGGCAGAGGCCGACAATTGTTCGGCGCTATTCAGCGCATCCTGCCCCAATGGGGTGACGCCATCGGTCAGTTCTGCGACCAACGAGTCGATGTCGCCGGTCTGATAAGCTGCCACAGCCTCGCTGGAAAGATCACGCGAACCGGTCAGCGTGCCCCCGTCGGATGTACCTGCATTGGCTTGCGATCCGGTCTCGAGCGATGCCTGCATTGGCTGATCGTCGTCAGTCAGCTCCACATCTTCGGGCGCGAGTGTAAGCCGGTCAGCCGGGCTTTCGACGTTGCCATTCGCAGCGACTGCATTAACCGACAGCCCTTGGTGGTCCGCAGGCTGCCCGCCGGGATTCTCAGGCTGCACACGCAAAGGGCCTTCGACGGCACGTACGACAGGAACGCCGCTGACGTCGCGGGAAATCAACTGATAGCCCCAAAGCCCGATGCCCGCGACAAGCGCAAGAGACGCCACTGCACCAAGGGCGCTGAACGCCTTACTCAGCCCGGCGCGGCCAGCACCTGCCGGTTCGGGGGCGAAGCCATATTCATCATAGCGGTAGCCCTGAGCGGTGCCAGGGCCACTATATGCATCCTCAGCCGTGTCGTCATAGGATGGCGCGGCCGACTGATAAGGATTGTAGGATTGTGCCTGCGGCTGGTGCTGTTGCTGGGCAAAATACCCGCCGCCCTGAGCCTGCTGTGGCGGTGCCGACAAAGGTTTGGCCACCGGCGGAGTCTGCGCATCATGTCCAAAGGGGTGTTTCGGCTGCGGATAGGGCGACTGGGCGATCGGATCGCGCAGATGTTCATCGGCAAAGGATGTGTCCTGCCGAAAACCCTTCGATTCTGTCGCGGGGTCCGAAGAACGGTCCCCTCCATTGGAATACGACTGGCCGTGACCTGCCTGCGTAAAATACGCCATTTCCGCCTCACTGCCCGAAAACGACGCGTGAAGCGTCGTTCGGGTTTCTACTTGATGATCTGCCTCGATCCGGCGGCCTGGGCGATTTTAGTTATCGCATCTCCTGCGCCGGTGTGACCCCAAGAATACCAAGACCGGCGGAAATGACAATGGAAACGGCTTTGGCCAGCGCCATTTTCGCATGTGTTGCAGATGGGTTGCTCTCGTTAACAAAACGTAAACCCTCATTCGTTTTGCCTAGATGGTAGAGCCCATGCAACTCAGAGGCGAGATCATAGAGATAAAAGGCGACCCGGTGCGGCTCATTGGTGCGAGCGGCGATTTCCACCAAACGGGGCCATTCAGCCAGCTTTTTGGCAACCGCCAGCTGCGCATCATCATCCAGAAGCGAGAGATCCGCACCTGCCAAAGTCGTGTCATCCGTGGCGATTCCCGCCTCGGTCGCCTTGCGCAGGGTCGAGCAGATCCGTGCGTTGGCGTATTGAACGTAGAACACCGGGTTGTCCTTGGACTGTTCCAGCGCTTTGTCGAGGTCGAAGTCAAATCCCTGATCGTTTTTGCGGGTCAGCAGCATAAAGCGGGTAACATCAGCACCCACAGCATCCACCACGTCGCGCAGGGTAACAAAGGTCCCTGCCCGTTTTGACATCTTGAATTCCTGACCGTCCTTGAACAGCTTTACCAACTGACAGAGCTTGATATCCAGCGGCACACGACCATCAGAGAGCGCGGAAACTGCTGCCTTCATCCGTTTGACATAGCCACCATGATCGGCCCCAAAAACATCGATCAGCATGTCAAAGCCGCGTTCGACTTTGTCATAGTGGTAGGCGATATCCGGCGCAAAATAGGTCCAGGCCCCATCGGATTTCTTGACTGGGCGGTCGACGTCGTCGCCGTGTTCGGTGGATTTGAACAGGGTCTGTTCGCGCGGTTCCCAGTCATCAGGCTTCTTGCCTTTTGGCGGCTCCAACACGCCCTCATAGATCAGGCCCTTGTCGTCCAGGCTTTTCAGCGCGGCTTCGATCAGGCCGGTACCATACAGGGACTTCTCAGAGAAGAACTTGTCCATCTTTATACCAAGCGACGCCAGATCGGCGCGGATCAAATCCATCATTGCATCGGTGGCAAAATTGCGGATCTTTTCCAGCCAGACATCTTCGGGCTGGTCAACATAGGCATCGCCGACCTTGTCCTTCAGCGCCGCCCCGACCGGAACCAGATAGTCCCCCGGATAGGTGCCATCAACAAAGGCAACATCCTGCCCGTGGGCCTCCAGGTATCGAAGGTAGACGGAGCGCGCCAGAACATCGACCTGACCGCCACCATCATTGATGTAGTATTCGCGGGTCACATCAAAGCCGACGAAATCCAACAGGCTGGCCAACGCATCACCAAAGACCGCACCGCGGGTATGACCAACGTGCAGCGGGCCGGTGGGGTTGGCCGAAACATATTCGACATTCACCCGCTTGCCCGCCCCAAGATCCGAACGGCCAAACTTCATATCTTGAGCCAAAACCGCGCCCAGTACGCCCTGCCAGATACTGCCATCCAGACGCAGATTAAGGAAGCCGGGGCCTGCCACCTCAGCACTGGTAACACGCGCGTCCGCGGCCAGCTTGCCTGCCAGTACGTCGGCAATATCGCGAGGTTTCATTTTGGCTGTTTTGGCCAGAACCATAGCCGCATTGGTCGCCATATCCCCATGCGCTGCATCGCGCGGCGGCTCCACCGCAACATTGGCAAAATCAAGCCCGTCGGGCAGCGTGCCCTCGGCGACCATTGCACCAAGGCAGTCAAGCACGAGCGAGCGGATATCAGTAAAGAGGTTCATGTCTGGCGTCCCATATGTTCACCGTTGCGGATACCGAGCGGCAGCGGCAGGGTCAACAGGATTGCATGATACATAGGCAGCATGAATCGGCAGTGCGGGCTGCCTCACTAAGGAAAATTCAAACTTTCGGGTTCAGTTTCCGGAGGCTTGAACTGGTAGTCTAATTGGCTATCACGGTTTGAGAAGGCCCGACTACTAGCAGTGCTCAGTTAAGCAGGTTCAACTAACAGGTGCGTCACTGACGGGCACACGGCCCCATTGGGTGATCTGGTAGCGGCGCAGCGATGCCACGTAGTAGGGATCCCGCAGGATCAAGCGTTCAACAGCGTCACGGCTTTCGGCTTCGACGTTCCAGATGGCGCCCGGGAAGTCCTGCTCAGGCCGCATCGCTAGTGCGCCACCGATCTGCAATTCAGGATGGGCGCGAACAAAGGCGATATGGGCGTCACGGCGCAGACGGTCAGCGCGGATCCGCGCCATTTCCGGCGCATCCTGAAATGTGACAGTCCAATGTGTCATGGCAGCCTCATGCATTGACCATTTTTGGCGATAGGTGATTAAGCTATAAAACCGCAAAGGCGCTGTGTCACGATAGTACCAGTTGGCACCGGCGATACCGCCAGTCGTCACTTGCCCTCTCCCTATGTGCCCAGTGGTCTTGGTTGCGAACTGACGCTATTCGACTGCAAGCAAGTCTATGGCGGCGGTGGCCTCTGCCGGAAACAGGCGGCGATGTTCCTGCAATGCAAAACGATCAGTCATGCCCGCAATGTAATCCGACACGATCCGCGCCAGCGCGGTTTGATCACCGGCAGCAGCAATGTCACCCTGCCAACGCTCGGGCATCTCTGCCGGATGATTGAGGAAATACGGGAACAGTGCCTCGACCACCTTTGAAACCTCGGTCCGTTTGCGCATCACGCTGGGCGCGTGGTACATGCGGGTAAAGAGGAAGGCGCGAATTTCCTTTAGATCCGACCAGAGCGTGTCCGAAAATACCACCACTGGCGCGCCGAGCGCGCGAACATCTTCGACACTTTGCGCGTGCGCATCAGACAGCCGCGAGCGGGCTCCGTCGATCACATCGCTGACCATTACGCCAAAGACCCGGCGCAACGCCTCATGCCGACGACGGCGCGCATCAAGGCCGGGATAGCGGCTGTCGACCGCATGATATGCAGCCCCCACCACAGGCAGTTCGGCAATGTCAGAATCTGTGAACAAACCAGCCCGCAGCCCGTCGTGCAGATCGTGGTTGTTATAAGCGATATCATCTGCCAGCGCGGCAACCTGCGCCTCGGCGCTGGCGTGGGTGTGCAATTCCAGATCTACCGCGGCGTTACATTCAGCCAGCGCCCAAGGCAGATCGCCCACCACCGGTCCATTGTGCTTGGCGATTGCTTCCAGCGTCTCCCACGTCAGATTGAGCCCATCGAATTCAGCGTAATGACGTTCCAGCGACGTGACGATCCGAATGGCCTGCGCGTTGTGATCAAAGCCACCATGGGGTGCCATAAGCGCGTGCAGCGCATCCTCGCCGGTGTGGCCAAACGGCGTGTGGCCCAGATCATGCGCCAGTGCTACGGCCTCGGTCAGTTCCTGATTGAGCATCAGAGCGCCCGCGATCGTGCGCGCCACCTGCCCCACCTCAATCGAATGGGTCAGTCGGGTGCGATAATTGTCGCCTTCGTGTTCAACAAAGACCTGCGTCTTGTGTTTCAGCCTGCGAAACGCGCTGGCGTGAATAATCCGGTCGCGGTCCCGCTGATATGGAGAACGAAAACTGCTTTCTTCTTCGGGGACTTGCCGCCCGCGGCTGCGGTCTGGCATGGTCGCGTAAGGCGCGTAGGTCACTAATCTTTTCCCCGGTCAATCTTGTCCCTTTGGCGTCACCTTTCTATATTATGATCTCCGCTGCAACATAGCAGTGATCACCGTATTGGGAGACCAGACATGCAATTGCCCCCGAAAGTGACTGAGCGTGCCTTTGCCCGGCTGGCCGAAATTGGAGCCGCCGATCAAGGTCAGGCCCTGCGCGTGGCGGTCGAAGGCGGCGGCTGTTCCGGGTTTCAGTATGAAATTGCCCTGGATGCGCCGCAGAACGATGACCTCATTCTTGAGGGTCAGGGCCAGAAAGTTGTGGTGGACGAGGTCTCGCTGCCGTTTCTGGAGAACGCAGTGATTGATTTCACCGAGGAGCTGATCGGCGCGCGGTTTGTGATCAACAACCCCAACGCGACCTCCAGCTGCGGCTGCGGCACATCGTTTTCGATGTAAACTAGTTGGTCCTGCATTAGGTGCTCAGCATTGGTCATTTGACGGCCAAGACGGGAACCTTGTTCGGAACTGAGTCGTTTTCATACCAAAACGCGCGCGAGCGATATATTTGCCGAGGCCCTGCGGTCGTTGGTTCTATGGATCATCACGCTCAGCCGGACGGTTTCTGCCGTAGCATCGATTGATCCCCACGCATAAGACCAAGCCCGCCTGCCCCGATATGACTGAGTTGAACGCTGGCCTGCCCCGGCCTGCTGAAGATACGCCAAAAATCCGCAAATTCTGCTGTGCTGTTTTGCAATCGAATTAGCTGACGGCGCATGTTTTGCCCGTAGTGTTCCGCCACATGGTCAACTGCTTGCCGCCAGAGCATGGGGGCGGTCAGATGGGGGCTATCCCCTGCAGCCATCAACCAAGTCGATACCGGGCGTAGCAGGCTGACCGCTCCGGGTGCCGCGATGTGGAGCGCCCGCCCGGCCGCCGCTGGCAGCCCTGCAGTTGGCAGATTGGTGTGAAGCAAGTCAGTGACGGATGCCTCCGCCTGCCGGTGTACCACCTGCCACCACAGGGTGACGAAATAGGTGTGATAGCCATCCATTCTGCCGTCAAACCCGTCCGGTGTCAGGATAAACTGCCCATGTGCGCTGCTCAGCATATGCTCCCAGTCAGGCGGCGGTGCCGCCCCACAATAGCGCAATGCGATGCAAATCTCCGACAATAGATCCAAATCCTGATCGAGACAGGCCAGGATCCCCGCGTAGATCAGGCTCCGGCGCGCCTGGTCATCTAAACCCGGATCGCGACGGCCATAATCGGAGAGGTAGAAGACAATATGCGTCAGCTCATATGCGGCCTTGCGATTGGGGATCGCAAATGTGCGACTGCGGCGCGCGAAGCAGCGCAGCCGATCGACCAAGCCCGGATCAATCGGTTGTACGATGCCTCGCCGGGCGAGGAGCTGCTGCACCTCCGCACGTTGCAGATCGGACAGCTCCCCCTCAACCAGCCCCTGTGTTGCGACCCAATGGGCCAGAGCGGTCGCGCTTCCTGAGGTTCCTGTCAGATCCTCATAATCGAGGCATATCGACAGGATAAAGCGATAGTATTGCGGAAAAAACTGCAGCTGGCGCGCCGCACCGTCGTAAAATGGGCGCAAGGGAGCAAGGGCGACCTCGCCCCCGCTATCCCCCACGCCGGTAGCCCCCCCGGCGCATTCTCCTGCATCCCTCTGGCCCGCCACCCTCAGCAGGCTGAGCAGCTCTGCGTTTTCCTTCAACCAGAAGACATCATCGGGCTGCCGGCGATAGCGAGCAAAACTCTCGATCCATGCGGCAGCCGTACCGGCAGCTACCGACAGGTTTCCCCCCGACTCAGTTGGAGAATTATTGCCGGATCGAGTGTTGGTGAAAGGCAGGATGATCGTCATGATTGGAAAACCGGCTGGCTAGCGTCCCCCGGCAAGCCAGGCAAATGGCCATCTGGATGACCGGCGAGCTGAGGGATCAGGCTTTAACTGCCCGAAGAGAACAGACCTGTGGCGGCACCAGTCGACATGGTACGATCATCCTGGGGAGCAGAACCGGAGGAAAACAGCGACGTCCCGGCCCCTTCGACCATATCACCCTGGGCTTCGCGGCACAGTGACCCTGATGAGAACATCTCGGCCCCGAAGCCGGTGTGGAGGTCGGTTGTCTGAGGTTTTTGATGCTGGGCAGTTGCCTGACGGCGTAGCGCGGATGTGGTCATGGATCGTCTCCCGTTCTAGGTGAAAAACACCTGACGACGTTTGGCACGTGATGCCTGTTCAGCAATAGGCAAACACGCCTTTTGGTTGTTTTTATGATGCGGAAATGGTTGAGAAAGGCGCTATAGGATATTGTTTAATTGTCACATATCCCGCTTCTACACAGATTAATCACAGATATATCCACACCCTCATAACTACAAAGACATACAGCACGCAGCGACAATCACGCTGCAATCATGCAAATCGCGTCTCGTGCGGGTCCGTCGGCGCACTCGCTGTCCGCTAGTTGATTCGCGCGCCGCATCGGTCGCGCTCTTGCCCCCTTGCCCGTATTGGGCGATAGATCGGACGCCCCCATCCTGGGCCAGACAGGCAGGAGACCGGATATGAAAATCGCCACCTTCAACATCAATGGCGTCAAGGCACGCATCAATGCGCTGCCCGAATGGCTGGACGAGGCACAGCCTGATGTGGTGGTGCTGCAGGAAATCAAGTCCGTCGACGAGGCCTTTCCGCGCGAGCTGTTTGAGGATCGCGGTTACAATGTCGAAACCCACGGGCAAAAGAGTTTTAACGGCGTGGCGATCCTGTCAAAGTTGCCGCTCGAAGACGTTCGTCGCGGTCTGCCCGGCGACGATAGCGACGAACAGGCGCGCTGGATCGAAGCCACGGTGGTTGGCAAACAGGCGATCCGCATCTGCGGGCTGTATCTGCCAAATGGCAACCCGGTTGAGCTAGACACCGATGGCCAGCCGGTTGAGGGCGGAAAATACGCCTATAAACTGGCCTGGATGGAACGGCTGCGGCAGCGTGCCAAGGACCTGTTGGCGACCGAGATGCCTGCACTGATGGCAGGGGACTACAATATAATCCCGCAAGCCGAAGACGCAAAAACACCTAGCGCTTGGAAAGATGACGCGCTCTACCGTCCCGAAAGCCGGGCCGCGTTCCAGCGGATTGTTGCGCTTGGTTTTACCGAGGCGTTTCGGGCCCGCCATCATGGACCGGGGCATTATTCATTTTGGGACTATCAGGCCGGGGCCTGGAACCGCGACAATGGTATCCGCATTGACCACTTCCTGCTGAGCCCGCAAGCAGCCGACCTGCTGCGCGACTGTCAGATCGACAAGGATGTGCGTGGTCGTGACAAACCATCGGATCACGTGCCGGTTTGGGTCGATCTGGATCTTTGACCAGCATATCGCTTATTATGAGGGCGCTTACCCGCCGCTAACAAACCGTCAGGAACGTCTTACGCTATGATTGCCTATGTCACGATTGGCGCCGATGACATCGCGCGCGCGAAACGGTTTTATTCTGCCTTCCTGCCTGCGCTTGACTATAAGCTGGAGGAAGGTCCTGAGGGCCTAAGCTGTGCACTGCCCAGACAGCCGGGGCAACCGTTTACTCTGCCCGATTTATACGTCAAACCGACCTTCGACGGGCAGCCCGCCTCGGCTGGGAACGGGACCATGGTAGCCTTTGAGGCACGTAGCCAGCTGCAGGTTCGTGACCTTCACGCCGCGGCGCTTGCCGCTGGTGGTTCTGACGAGGGCCAGCCCGGGTTCCGTGCCGCATATGGCCCTAACTTCTATGTCGGCTATCTTCGCGACCCTCAAGGCAACAAGATCGCACTGTTTTCCAGCGACCCTGACGAGCCTGGACGCGACGACGCGGATTGATCTGAATTTATGAAGCCTATGGGGCCGCATGTGTTTGTCGATCAGGCAGTATTAATCGCCTTGCAGCTGCTAGTATTTAGATAAAAGCAGTGTCCGCAGTGCGGCACAAAACCTACCTTGGTTTCTCGGACTTCGCTAACGCAGCACTTGTTTCATTCGCAGCACGGCGCCCTTTGCAATGCTGTGAGTTGCCCCAGAACGGGCATTCAGCTTTGATCTGGCGGGCTATATTCTCTGAAATCAGCACGCGCTATCGACGAGACGATAGCATTGGTTCGAATGGTCGATGTATATCGCGCTAGCACTCACTACAACTGCTAGTACATTTATAGGCTAAGAGCCTATTCGCTCCATTTTTGCACTATTTGGGTATGTTCATTTGGAACCAGTGATCATTCTTGTGACGGCAACCCGTACAGGAAACCAGATGGATGATGAGCCTGAAGTTGGCTAGCCTTCGACGTTGCCTCAATCCCCCAATGGCTGAGGACCTGTCCTTCCGTGATATGCAGTTAGGGACGCCCGTATCCGTCGCAAATTTTCAGTCGTTTCCTGAGCCCGCTGTTGCGCAACCGCAAGGGCCAAGGCATCAACAATCATCATGTGAATATATCGCGACGCCGTGGGTTTATGGATGTTTTGGTCTTCAGGTAAATTCACCAAAAGCGGTATGGTTGCGGTTTTGGCAAGCCGGGTTCCAGGTGTCGTCACGCAAATTGTCGTTGCGCCATAGTTGTTGGCAATCTCGACCGCGCCGACAATAGCATCTGCTTCGCCGCTGGCTGAGATTACGAACAAGACATCGCTTTGATTCAATGTCGCCGCACGCATTTGAAGAATGTAGCTGTCACTGGTTGCAACCGCAGGAATTCCCAGACGGAAGAACCTGTTTGCGCCCTCTTGTGATACCGCGGAAGACCCTCCACCGATACCTGCGAACAGAAGGTTGCGTGTGCCAAGAAGCGCCAATTTTGCCTCACTGAAAAGACTCTGATCCAGTTGTTCACGCATGGCCATGGCGTTCGCATGAACTGCTCCAAAAACCTGATCAATTGCGCTGGCGCCAGTTTCGGTTGGCTTCAACGCGTCAGGCGACAGATATTGCAAGCTGACAGCAAGGTTCTGAGCGAGCCGAAGCTTAAACTCTCGATATCCCTCGCACCCCAAAGTCCGACAAAACCGGATCACAGTCGGTTTGCTGACCTGACAGTGCCGGGCCAGATCAGAGATCGCCATGCTGCTGATGTCTTCCAGATTTTCTTTAACATAGTTTGCGACGCGCTGTTCTTGCGTCGCAAGCTTTCCGTCATGGAGCTGAAGCGCCGAAATTACGTCAACAGGACCAGAGATGTTGTTTCGGGGTCGCATGTCCTTGATTGTCTGCCCTGGCAATTTTGAGCCCTCATGTAAACTTGATACGTACTTTAGTTACACCAATATAAAGAGTTGTCACAGATAATTGGTGTATCAGTCAATATTAGGCGCCGAAGTGAAACTTAGGAACACTTGTAGATTGATTTTTTCCGCCACATGCGATCCTATGAAACAAAGTTACAGAATCGTTGGGAGGCGTTTCATGCAACAGAAAGCGGCTATTTGGAGTTTGCAAATCAACAAAGCCGTAGAGGCGATTGTTGCAATGTTGATGTTGGCTCTGGTCCTCGATGTTTGGCTTGGGGTGATGGATCGCTACTATTTTCATTGGCAACTTCCTTGGCCTGAAGTAATCGCACGCTACCTGATGATTTGGGCGGCAATGCTCGCGGTCTCGTCGGGGATATCACGCCGTGAACACATCGGTTTGACCGCCTTCCTCAACGCCTTCCCCAAAGCATTGCGCCGCTTGCTTTTGATCGTGATGGACGTTCTGACATTGCTGCTTTTCCTCTACGTGGCGTATTTCGGCATTGGATTTGCGCAAAGTGGCGTGTCTCGAGAGGCGATGATTTTTGGCGTTAGCCTTGCGCCATTCTACGGCGCGATCCCAGTTGCCGCTGTCTTGTGCGTTGTGCAGATCGTGCTGGTTCTGATCCGCGATCTTGGCACCCATATCGACCGCCCGCCAGTTGTCGACATCAACCAGACTGAGGGGGGCTAAGATGATTGTCGCCATAACATTTGTTGCGCTGGCTTTATTTGGGCTGCCCATCGGGTTCGCGATTGGCATAGCAGGTGTTGTCGGGTTGATCGACATGGGTGGTGGCAATTTCCTTGCCATCGGGCCGAGCAAGATCTTCAATGGTCTGAATATTTTCCCATTCCTCGCCATGCCGTTTTTCATCCTCGCAGGTGAAATCATGAATGACATCGGCATCACCAGCCGTCTGGTCAAACTGGCGCAGGTTCTGGTGGGGCGGTTTCGTGGCGGTCTAGCGCATACCAATATGCTCGCGTCCGTGTTTTTTGCGGGGCTGACTGGATCGGCCACGGCTGATGCGGCTGCCTTTGGCCGCACATTGGTCCCGGCAATGGTGAAAGAAGGGTACAAGCGCGATTACGCCTGCGCTGTGACGGCAGCCGGGTCGATCATCGGGCCAACAATCCCTCCCTCGGGCCTGATGGTCGTCTACGGATCACTTATGGGCGTTTCCATCGCAGGGCTGTTTGCCGCTGGCGTGCTGCCCGGCATGGTCATCTGTATTGTCTGCATGGGTGTGATTGCGATTGGCGGAAAACGCGAAAACCTGCCCAAAGCGCAACGTGGTGCAACCCCTCGTGAAATCTGGGACACGTTCAAATCATCACTGACGGCTCTCGCAATGCCGGTCATCATTTTGGGCGGTATTTTGGGCGGGATCGTGACCCCGACCGAGGCCGCATCCATCGCCGTGGCCTATGCATTGTTCATCGGTGTTTTCATCTATCGCACACTAACGTTCCGGGGGTTCTACGGAATGCTGGTGCGGACAGCCCGGATCATGGGTGTCATCTTTGTCATCATCGCCTTTGCGGGAATTCTGGGATGGTGGATGAGCTTTGAACGCATTCCGCAGCTGATCGCAGAAACGGTGCTCAGCCTATCTGACAACCGCTATATGGTCATCGCCATCATCATCGGGTTGCTGCTGGTTGTGGGCATGGTGATGGATATCACAGCGATCCTGATCATTCTCGCGCCGGTGCTTGTGCCACTGACCGAAAGTGTAGGACTTGAGCCGATCCACGCAGGGATCATTTTTGTGCTGGCGCTCAACATCTCGCTCATGACGCCCCCGGTCGGGGCCTGTCTGTTCGTCCTCTCCTCGGTGACCGGCGAAAAGCTGGAACGGATCTCGATCAAGTTGTTTCCGTTCCTTGTGGCGGAAATCGCCATCCTGTTCGCTTTTGCCTTCTGGGAGGACGCGGCGATGTGGCTGCCCCGCCTGTTGGGATACGCACAGTAAATCTCAACCAAACCTAAACTGAAATCGACCAAAACCAACTGGAGGAAACTATGAAAACTACGATCTCGGGCTTGGCCATTGCGGCCACACTTGTGGCGAGCGTCGCATCCGCTGAAAGCGTTATTCGCTTTGGGCATGACAACAAAACCGACCCATTCGAAAACCCCGCTCATGCCTGTACGGCTGTGTTTTCAAACATCGTGACCGCTGACACCAATGGCTCTGTCAGCGTCGAAGTGTTTGGCTCAAACCAGCTTGGCTCTGCTGCTGAACATGTTCAACAGCTTCGGGACGGTGTCATTCAGGCAACGTTGACATCAACAGGCGCGCTCGCCAGCTACTACCCGCGTATTGATGTACTGAATCTGCCTTTCGCATTTGATGGCAACGCTGCAACCTACGAAGTCTTTGACGGTCCATTCGGCGAAGCTTTGAAGGCAGACATCGAGGCCGAGCTGTCGGGCGTTGTTGTGCTGGGCTTCCCTGACACGGGTGGCTTCTTTGCTGTCACGAACTCGAAGCGCCCGATTGCTAATCTGGAAGATTTCGACGGCATCCGCGTTCGTACAATGACACTGCCGTCTCACCAGACGATCATGCAGTCATTGGGTGCCGAAGCCTATCCATTGTCTTGGGGTGAGGTTTATTCCGGCCTGCAAACCGGTGTGATCGATGGCCAGATGAACCCTGTGCCGATCATTTCCTTTGCGAACTTCGCAGAAGTTCAGGACTACATGACGCTGACAAATCACCTGTTCTCACCCTACAGCTTCATGATGAACCGTGACTTTTATGAGGGTCTGACAGATGCGGAACGCGCAACGATCCACACAGCGGCCGAAAACTGCGTAACCGCAAGCCGTGGCCTCAGTCGGATCATCGAAGCGTCTGATCGCGGCCTTGCGGGCTTGATGAACCAGATTGAGGTGACAGCTCTGACTGCAGAACAACGTGCTGCAATGGCTGGTGCCGCTCAGCCCGCGTTTGAAGCCCATGTCGCTGACAATATGGATGAAGGCGCACAAGCGCTTTTGGTATCGTTCAAAGAAGCCGTCGCAGCGGCAAATGCAAACGCCTACCTCGACTAATCTATCGCCCCGTCCCTGCGCAAAATCTGCGGAGACGGGGCTATCCATTTCCCAAGGACGAACGTATGCGGGTTTTTTGCGCTTCAATCGCTACCGAGACGAATACCTTTTCGCCGCTCCGAACCGATTTCGCGGATTTCGAGCAGAGCTTTTATGCCGCGCCCGGAGCACATCCCGAGACCCCAACCCTTTGCAGCGCCGTTTTCCCTGCACTGCGCAAGCGCGCTGTGACCGGCGAGATTGACCTGATCGAAGGCACTGCAACATGGGCAGAACCCGGCGGTTTGGTAAATGCAAAAACCTGGGCGCACCTTCGTGACGAAGTGCTTGATCAACTGCGTACAGCGGTTCCTGTGGATGCCGTCGTCCTTGGCCTGCACGGCGCGATGATTGCGGATGGCACTGTTGATTGTGAAGGTGAGTTGATCGAGGAAGCACGCAAAATTGCGGGCCCTAAAGCGAAAATCGGCGTAAGCTTTGATCCCCACAGCCATTTGAGCCAAAAAAGAGTAGAAAACGCGGATATCATCACCGTTTTCAAAGAATTCCCCCACACCGACTTTGTCGAGACCGGTGAAGCATGCGTTAACCTGACGTTGCGCGCGGCCCATGGGGACATTTCCCCGGCAATTTCTGTATTTGATGCGCGCATGATTGACGTTTTGCCAACCAGTCGCGCGCCCATGCGTGGTTTTGTCGACAAAATGATCGCGCTAGAGCAGTCAGGCGAGGTTCTTTCCGTCTCTGCGATCCATGGGTTTATGGCAGGTGACTCTCCTGATCTTGGCGCAAAAATCATTGTAATCACGGACAATGACGCCTCCAGAGCAGATCGGATTGCAGGGGAACTTGGCCGTGAACTTTATTCCTTTCGGGGGCATACAAAGCCCGAGTTCTTATCAGCCAAGCACGCACTCAAGGCTGCACGCGCATCAGATACAGGGCCAGTGGTTGTCGCAGACGTTTGGGACAATCCCGGCGGCGGAGTGGCCGGAGATTCCACATTGATGTTGCACGAAGCGATATCGCAGAACATGACCTCGGTGGTGTTTGGAACGATTTGGGATCCGATGGCCGTACGTCTTTGTCATGCGGCAGGTGAGGGTGCCGTATTGGATTTGCGTTTTGGGGGAAAAACTTCAGCTCATGCCGGGCATCCAGTCGATGCCACAGTAACCGTCATCAAAAACCAACGAAACGCTGTTCAGAGTTTTGGCGCGTCCATTGTGCCTCTTGGCGATAGTTCTGTGGTCCGCCTCGGTGGCATTGAAGTTGTGCTCAACTCAAATCGCAGCCAAGCGTTTTCCCCCGACTTATTCACCAATCTTGGCATCGACATCACTCAGAGAAAGGTCCTCGTTGTTAAATCAACGAACCATTTCCACGGCGCGTTTGCCGAGGTGGCGGCTGAGATCATCTATGCCGCAGTTGATGGCCCCTATCCCAACAGCCCAGCCACAACAAAGTACAGGAACCTGACACGCTCGATTTGGCCAATTGCGGAGCACCCTTACGAAATGGAGCTATCGTGACGTATTCACAGATCGACACCCCCGCCGTGCTTGTGGATCTCAATATTGCAGAGGCAAATATTGACCGATTTCAAGCGCATTGCAGCAAGCATGGGTTGAACCTGCGCCCACATATCAAGACGCATAAATTGCCGTTTTTGGCGAAGCGCCAGATCGAAGCCGGAGCAATTGGTATCACCTGTCAGAAAATCAGTGAAGCCGAGGCTATGATATCGGAGGGTGGCATCGACGATATTCTGATAACATTTAATATCATCGGATCAGAAAAACTGGCCCGCTTGCGAACACTCGCAGAGAAAACAAAGCTAAGTGTTGTGGCCGACAATGCGACCACGATCGACGGGTTGTCCGAGACGTTTTCTAGCGCTTCCACACCGCTTACAGTTTTGATCGAATGCGATACGGGCGCCGAACGCTGTGGCGTTTCGTCCCCTCAGGCAGCCATTGAGATGGCCAGATATGTTTCTGGCAAAACTGGGATCACATTCGGTGGCCTCATGACCTACCCTCCGACAGATAAAGAAGCCGATGTTCAGGCTTGGATAACCGAGGCAAAAGAGGGGATTGAAGCACTTGGCATCGATGTTCCCGTAGTCTCAAATGGGGGATCACCAGGTATGTGGCAGGCGCAGGATGTGCCCGTGGCCACCGAGTACCGCATTGGCACCTATGTCTATAATGATCGCTCGTTACAGGCGCGCGGCACTTGCAACTGGGAAGATTGTGCACTCAGCGTATTGGCAACAGTCGTATCTGTTCCGACGAGCAGTCGGGCTGTGATTGATGCGGGCTCGAAAGCTTTGACGTCAGACCTGCTTGGCCTTGATGGGCACGGCTATGTCATCGGACGCCCCGACATCAAGGTTGCAGGCCTGTCCGAGGAGCACGGCGTTCTCACGGCTGACACTATCAATCTTAGTGTTGGGGATCGCGTAAGGATCATTCCCAATCACGTGTGTGTCGTGTCAAATTTGTTTGACAAGGTACAGCTTACCAGGGGGCGCAAAGTTCTCCGTCCGAGCACAGTAACTGCGCGCGGTAAAGTCTGGTGACTCGCGGGATCGGTGTCGATTGGGGATCGAGCAATGCGCGCGCGTGGGTCTTTGGTGATGGCGGCGAGATACTTGCAGAAAGCACTGCTCAAATTGATTTCTCGGAGGCGAAGCAAAAAGGCTTCGAAAGATGTTTTGAAGAGTTGGTGCGGCCATTGGCTGCCTTCCAATATTTACCCGTAGTTGCCTGCGGCATGGTTGGCGCACGCGGGGGGTGGCAAGAAGTTCCATATGTCCGGACCCCGCGTGCATTGAACGATGTAGTCGCGCAACCATTTTCGGGGCCAAACCAAGAGATGTATATCCTGCCCGGCGTTTCCACGTCTTCTCCTGCACCTGACGTGATGCGGGGCGAGGAAACACAAATCTGCGGTGCGGCCCTATTGGGGCACAGCGGCTGGTTTTGTTTACCGGGAACCCATTCAAAATGGGCAAACGTCGAAGATCAAAAAATCACGGAATTCAAGACGTTTGTGACAGGTGAGCTTTTTTCCCTATCACAGCAACATGCGATCTACGGTGCGCTGTCGGAAGACGGGGTACCAGATTGGGACAGCTTTAAGATTGGCGTCCAAACGGCGATCGATACGCCCTTATTAAGTGCGTTGTTTCAGACGCGCAGCAGGGTGCTTTGTGAAGACCTGACGCCCCAACAAAGCACTTGGTTTATGTCGGGTTGTTTAATCGGAAGCGAGGTTTTTGCTGCGAAGCCTGCTGGCGGTTCGGTAACACTCATCGCGGATGGCAGGCTGCGCGAGCTCTACGCAACCGCGCTTACGTCTTTGAAGTGCGAATTCACTCTCGTTTCGGCGGAGCGATGCACCACGCACGCCTTGTTTTTTGCACTGAAAATTCTTGAGAAAGTCGCAGCATGACGACAAACAACCCCAAATTGACCCTTCCTGTATTAGCCATTCTGCGTGGTATTCACCCAGACGAGGTTTTGCCAATTGCCGAAGTGTTGATTGCGCACGGCATCACAAAAATTGAGGTGCCTCTAAACTCGCCTGATGCGTTTGCATCCATTTCGCTGCTCAAACGAACGCTAAAGGGCACTGCGTTTGTTGGAGCGGGAACGGTATTAACTTGTGACGAAGTTGCGCATCTAAGTATGATTGGCTGTGAGCTCGTAGTGTCTCCCAATTATTGCTCTGATGTTGTGAAAGCCACCAAAGCTGCCGGCATGGTATCTTGTCCCGGGGTCTTCACGCCGAGCGAGGCATTCGCTGCCCTAAAAGCTGGTGCCGACATCCTCAAGTATTTTCCAGCGGATCTGTGTGGGCCTGCAGCCATTCGAGCCTGGCGTGCTGTACTTCCCGAAAACGTCGAAATCGTTGCGACCGGTGGCACCAATGCGGGCAATCTCGGCGAATGGTTGAACAGTGGCACGCAGATGATTGGTGTCGGCAGTTGGCTTTATCGACCAGGGGATACCCCCGCTCAGGTCGGTGCCAAGGCAACCGCTTTAGCTAACGCCTATTTAAAGTATCGGACGCAGCGTGTTTGATCTTCTTTGCCTCGGTGAACCCCTGTTTGAGCTGAATGCCCAACCCGACGGGTCCTTCAAGTCCGGCTTTGGTGGTGATATCTCCAACGTCGCTATCGCAGCCGCGCGGCAAGGGGTCAAATCCGGAATAATCTCACGGGTTGGCGACGATCAATTCGGCAAAGAACTTTGCAGCCTTTGGGCGCGCGAGACTGTTTGTGCAAAACATGTTGCGATCGTGCCAGGGCAGGACACCGGGGTCTACTTTGTTTTCCATCACAATGACGAACATCACTTCAGGTATCGCCGCAAAGGTTCTGCAGCGAGCCAGATGACGGCGCGAGACCTCCCCAACTCAGCGATTTCCAAAGCAAAGATATTCTATTCATCCGGCATAGGACTTGGTGTCAGCGAAAGCCTGAGTGAGGCCGTATTTCACGCAACAGCTGTGGCACGAAGTGCCGATGTGACGATTGCATTTGACCCAAACCTTCGAACTGCGCTCTGGTCTTTGGACAAGGCCAGAGACGTAACGCATGACCTGATGCGTCACTGCGATATAGCTTTGCCGGGTCTGGACGACGCCCGGAAACTGACCGGACTGAACAGCCCAGATGAGATTGTGACTTTCTATCACGAGCTCGGAGCCAAAATCGTCGCCCTAACGCTTGGCTCCGATGGTGTCGTGGTTTCAGAGAATGGTCGCGTGGCCACTATTCCCGGCGAAGATGTCGTCGCAAAAGATGCGACCGGTGCTGGTGACTGCTTCAACGGAATATTCCTCGCCAACTACATGGAACACGGCAACATCATCAAGGCAGCAGAGCAAGCCAATCGCGGCGCGGCCTTGTCGACAACCGGCTTCGGCGCTGTTGATCCGATCCCCTTCAAATCTTCACTCACCTAAAAGGAAACTCAACATGAGCAGCAAAAATATCATTCGCCTTGGCGACGACCGTACAGGCGCAGGCGGGCAGGCACTGCCATTCGCACCAGCAGTAAGAGCGGGAGATTTTGTCTTTATTTCTGGGCAAGTCGCCATGAAAGAAAATGGCGAGATCGAAGCAGGAGGCATCGAGAGCCAAACTCGAAAAACAATGGAGAACCTAATTGCCGCACTGGCCTTAGCGGATTGCACCTTAGAAGACATCGCAAAGGTAGGGGTCTGGCTGGATGATCCACGCGATTTCTGGACCTTCAACAGGGTCTATGCCAGCTACTTCCCAAATGGAGGGCCTGCGCGTTCAACCGTTCGTTCCCAAATCATGGTTGACGCCAAAGTCGAAATAGATGCTGTGGTGTATAAGCCGCTTGGGTAGCATTGAATGTCCGAGCGTTGTGGATGCATATGAACTCAAGAGAAACCTCCTGCAAATACAAATTATTGGAGCTTCGCTCGTTCTTTGGAGTCTGTTTGCATCTACGTTTTACTAACTACATCGTATCCAATCCGCATTCTATAACTGCCCCTTTACAGCAAACGTTGAAAAGACGTTTTGTTCTGCGGCCAGTGAATTCAGGGTGATTTACTTACTGTGGCCTACAAAAATGGTCGCTATTTACGCTGCGCGGCAGCATCAAATTTCACGCTGGCGCAGCATTTTCCACGCAGAGACGGCAGACAGCAGAGAAACCGAATTCACACTTCGGGCCTAAGCCGCCGTTCGTGAATTGTGCAGTATCCGAGAATATGAGTTCGAAGCGACCATCGAGCAACCCGGTTGTGCTTAAGACGAGGCCGTTTTAGCAACTGCATGCGGCCGTTCTCACGCTCTCTCCATACAGTACTCAATCACATTTTGATTTGACTGCCGCCTCTAGTGCGACATCTCAGGCCAGCGTCGTGAGTGAACCGCCGGCGCCGGGGTCGTTTTCAGCTGGAGCAGGCGTGCCATCGGTGACGTCGTGGCCATAGATCCAATCGAACTGCTGGACCATACGCTGAGGAGCGAGGCGGCCGCCAAGCCGCATGATCTGGTGAGCGGGCCAGGCAAGCGGCTGACGCAGATGGTATTTCCAGGCGTTACCCGTGGCCGCATCGACCACTTTTGTGGCACGGTCACTACGGCGGGCCTGATAGGCGGCGAGGCCGTCCTCAGTACTTGCAGCCGTGCGTAGCGCATCAACCAGCACCCAGGCGTCCTCCAGCGCGAGGTTGGCCCCCTGCGCCATAAACGGCAGAGTTGGATGTGCCGCATCGCCCATAATCGTCAATGCTCCTTGATACCAGATCTCTGCAACTGGGTGCCGGAACAGCCCCCAAAGCGCCACCTGATCGACCTGCGCCAATAGATTTCGGGCGGTGCCACCAAACCCCTGGAAAGCGGCCCGCAGATTTTCAGGCTCGTCCGCGTGGTGCCATCCTTCATCGGCCCAGGTCTTGCGTTCCTGTACGGCGACGATGTTCATCAGGCTGCTGTCACGCAGTGGATATGTCACCAGATGCCGACCTGGCCCCATGAAGACCTGTGCCTCGACCGGATGGTTGTGCAGGTTGGCAACCGTGGCACGCCACGCCACCTGCCCAGTGAAGCGCGGCTTTGCGACGCCATTCAGCGCCGCGCGCGCCTTGGAGCGCAACCCGTCAGCACCAATCACAAGATCACCACCACATTGCGCCCCATTGGCGAGATGCACCACCGGACGCGCGCCGCTGGTGATACGGTCGACCTTCTGTAGCAACCGCACTTTGACGCCGCTCTTGCGCGCCGCGTCGGCAAGCAGGTTGATCAGATCTGCTCGGTGAACAAAGTAGAAATTCTGCCCCGGCGCATATTGGTCCAAATCCAGACGCACCACTTCGCGGCCCCGTCGGTGACTGCGCAGGACGACAGCCCGGGCGCGCGGTGCGCTCCAGGCAAGATCATCCGCCAATCCCAGCGCGCGAAGGACAGCAACACCGTTTGGGCTGATCTGGAGACCGGCGCCCACTTCTGCAATCGCCTCGGCTTGTTCCAAAACGGTGACCTCTGCGCCCTGCTGACTGAAGGCGAGAGCCGCCGCAAGGCCACCAATGCCAGCGCCGATAATGGTGATTTTTCGGTCTGTCAGTCTCATTCTGTCCCGCTTGTCTGTGCGCTGATCGGTCCGGATTGATCAAGCGACACCCCCAGATAAACGAAAAACGCCGGAGCAACAGGCCCCGGCGTTAGGTATTTTTTCGGATTTGCAAGAAAATCAGTCGTCGCGGTGAACTTTTTCGCGCCGTTCGTGACGTTCCTGTGCCTCAAGGCTCATCGTGGCGATGGGCCGGGCATCCAGACGCTTGAGCGAAATCGGCTCGCCGGTGACTTCGCAATACCCGTATTCGCCTTCGTCGATACGGCGGATGGCCGAGTCAATTTTGGCAACCAGCTTGCGCTGGCGGTCACGGGTGCGCAGTTCCAGCGCGCGATCAGTTTCTTCGCTAGCGCGGTCGGCGACATCGGGAATATTGCGAGTGTTATCTTGCAACCCTTCGATGGTGTCGCGGCTTTCAGCCAGAAGTTCCTGCTTCCAGTCATGTAGCTTGCGACGAAAATATTCCTGCTGCCGGTCATTCATGAAGGTTTCATCTTCAGCTGGACGATAGTCGTCCGGCAGAAACATTTCTTGCTTCATTTCGGTACCTTTGGTTTGCCCCATACTGCCGGTCTTCCTTCGGTATTGTTTACAAACTCAGCGGCTCCCCCCGCATGCCGCAGCGTTTATCCCCTGTGTAGGCGATTGTCACTACACAATAGTACTCACAAAGGGTTAAAACCTCCATAAGAGCGCCCCCAGGGGTTGAACAGAGGCAATGTGGCAGGAAAGATATGCAGTTTCAGGGCACTAAGGATTACGTCGCGACAGAGGATCTGAAGATCGCGGTCAATGCAGCCGTGACACTGGAGCGTCCTTTGCTGGTCAAGGGAGAGCCAGGAACGGGCAAAACCGAACTGGCGCGGCAGGTGGCAGATGCACTGGGTCTGCGGATGATCGAATGGAACGTCAAATCCACCACCCGCGCCCAACAGGGGCTGTATGAATATGATGCAGTCAGTCGCCTCCGGGACAGCCAGCTGGGCGATGAGCGGGTGCACGACGTCCGGAACTACATCAAAAAGGGGAAGCTTTGGGAGGCATTCGACGCGGACGAAAAAGTCGTCCTGCTGATTGATGAGATCGACAAAGCCGATATCGAGTTCCCGAACGACCTGTTGCAGGAGCTCGACAAGATGGAGTTCCATGTCTACGAGACCGGCGAGACGATCCGCGCCAAGCAACGTCCGATCATGATCATCACCTCTAACAATGAAAAGGAACTGCCCGACGCATTTCTGCGCCGCTGCTTCTTCCACTATATTCAATTCCCCGATGCCGATACCATGCGCAAGATCGTCGAGGTGCATCACCCTGGCATCAAGGACAGCTTGCTGACCACTGCCCTCACCCAATTCTACGAAATTCGTGACACGCAAGGGTTGAAGAAGAAACCATCAACATCCGAAGTCCTGGACTGGCTAAAGCTGCTGTTGGCTGAAGACCTGACTGCCGAGGATCTGAAACGCGATGGGGCTGATGCCCTGCCAAAACTGCACGGCGCTCTTTTGAAGAATGAACAGGACGTGCATCTGTTCGAACGCCTCGCCTTTTTGGCACGCGGTCGCCGCTGAGCCCCCCGCCCGTAAAAAGATAAACAAAACAGACCACGACAGGCCCGCTATTTCGCGGGCCTTTTGCTTGAGGTCCATCGGTCTTGCTGGCACGTTTTTTGGGGAAGCCCCTAACGAAGGTGCCGATCTACAGCGCGCCTACGGCTATGCATTCATACCTTCCATAAATTGATAGTCGCTTGCTAATCCGCCTCATGGGTCGTGGCCCCGCGGACAACCGGTAGAGGAATTCATTAATCAATCCGTGGCAAGCTGCCCCAGGCTTTGATCCCAGGCGATATGGGTCCGAGCCATTTTGGAGGAGCGGTCCCACAGTGGGTTTGCCTGCTCCACGTATGATCTGCGCGAGCAGTTTGACCTATGCGACGACCAAGACGAGCCTCGCCTGCTAAGTGATGCCTTTTCCGATGAGGTGACGAGCTGCGGTTCAAGCCTCGGACTTTGACTAACTGACCATCTGAGTGCCTGTGCCATCCCAATGCTCTGCAGGTGCCCGAAAGTGACGTGGTATCCTGCGATACATTTAAATTGGAGTAGTTTCATGACCCTAGTTCTGATTGTCGACGATGAGCCTCTTTTGCGTGAGGAACTTCAGGAAGCTCTCGAACTTGAAGACATTGATGTGGCTGCAGCAGAATCCGTCGAGGATGCCTTGAGCCAATGCGCAGTAACATCCTTTGATGCGGTGGTGACCGATCTGAAAATGCCAATGGTCGGTGGTTTGGAACTTTTGCGGCAACTCAACCAGGACGGTTATCCGGGTGCAATGTTCGTCGTGAGTGGTCATGGCGCCGAATCGTCCCGTGAGGATGCCTTGGCTTTGGGTGCCGTCGCATGTTTCGCGAAACCCATTGATACCGATGATCTTGTCGAAGCAATCAACAACGCGGTGTAGGCTAGCGCTCACTAGTATCCTCTTCGGTCCATAGGATCAGGACGTCTATACGTAGGGATAAAGCAAATAAATTCATAGGGATATAAAGTAAGAAAACCATTGTGTGCAATGGCATACTCAGCTCAAGGTGAGATTGTGACATTCACTTAGGATGGAGTTAAAGATGACAATGATTACCCAAAACGAAGCCGAACCTACCCTGACCGTTCTTGTTGTTGATGACGACCGGGATGCATTGGAAGAGCTGCAGGACATCGTGGATTTTGAGGGCTGGAATGCCATCATTGCTGATAGTGTCGACATGGCACTTGAGGTTCTGGAGTGGTACCCGCATATCGGTGTGGTTGTAACCGACGTCCATTTTGTTGACCCATCGGGCGACACATCTAATGGGTTTCAGCTGATGTCCCGCGCCGAGGCTCGGTTCCCCGAACGCGAGTTGAGCTTTGTGGTCTTAAGTGGAGATCCATCGGCGTTCAAGCCGACACGGCAGACAAGCGCCGTCGACTTTCTCTCCAAACCGCTGGATCCGGATCAGTTGATTGCAGCTGTGCGCGCGGGCGCAGAAACTGCAAAAACGGCAGCACCAACTCCGGGTCGCACCGTAAACGGTGAAGACCTGCTCAAGAAAGTGCAGCGCATTACCCAAGAAGTACATGACGCCAACGTTCAGGCATCGAGAGGAGATGCCGCATGAAAAAATTACATGCATGTATGGCAGCCCTTTGCCTGGCGTTCACCGCTCCAATATCAGCCGGGGCAGCCAGCGATGGACCTGAGGTGACTTTCGGTATTGTACCGCAACAGTCCGCCAGCCGCCTTGCCCGGATGTGGGGGCCTTTTCTGAATGAACTTGGCCGCCAGACCGGTGCAACGTTTCGGTTCCGGACAGCGAAAGATATCCCGACTTTTGAGGCCTGCCTCGCCGCCGGGGCTTTTGATTTCGCCTATATGAACCCAATGCACTACACCATTTTTTCGCAAGAGGCCGCCTACCGTGCCCTTGCCCATCAGCAGGGTAAGCGGCTGCGAGGTGTGATGGTCGCAAGAGCTGACGCTGATATTACCGAAATCTCTAGCCTTGACGGGCAAGTCATCGCTTTTCCGTCGCCAGGCGCATTTGGGGCAAGCATCCTGAACCGCGCATCCCTGCGGCAGGCCGATGTCAGCTTTGAGCCGTCCTACGTCAAATCTCATGACAGCGTCTACCGGGCTGTGGCGGCTGGATTGATGCCTGCGGGTGGCGGCGTGACGCGGACTTGGAACGCATTGGATCCCGACGTTCGTGCCCAATTGCAGATTATTTTCGAAACGGATGGTTTCACCCCACATGCAGTCGCAGTACATGAAGGCGTTGATCCTGTATTCGCAACGGGCGTTCAAACAGCCCTGCTGGGCATGGTGACCTCGGCCCCAGATCTGGTGCAGGGCATCGGCATGAAGGGGTTTGTCTCAGCAGAGGATTCTGATTGGGACGATGTCCGGGCATTAGGCATGGCCAGAGACGAAACAGGCATCACGCACAAGGGAGATATTGAATGTCCTTCCGGCTAAAAACGGTTCTTGGGATCGCACTGATTGAACTGACGGTGATGGCATTTCTAATTGCCATCAACCAGTTTGCCCTAGGCGGCTCTGCCACGACGCAATTGTATCAAAGAGCAGAGTCCACGGCCCGTGTCTTTTCCAACACCGTTGCCGATGCGGTAATCGCTACGGATCTGGCCACGCTGGATGCGACGATCGAAACCGCTGTCTCCAGCAATGAACTCACATATCTGCGTGTCAAAAACCCGGCAGGTATTGTCTTGTCGCAGGGGGGAGCCAAAGCCGCCCTCGCAGCGCCCTTTGTCAAGGACTCTAACTTTGACGAGGCTCGCAGCGACCATGTGATCGATATCGATCTACCGGTCACGGTGGAAGGGACTGAATTCGGTTCCATTGAACTGGGGCTTTCCACACTTGCTGTCGAAAGAGAAATCGCACAGGCCCTTTACTGGAACGTGGTTATTGCGTTGATCGGCATGTCGTTGGTTGCGATCTTTGGCTTCGCGCTCGGCACAATGCTCACCCGACAATTGCAGGGGCTGCGCTTGGGCGCGCTTGCAATCGCCGGCGGCAATCTCGACAGTCAGATTGACGTGAAGGGTCGTGATGAGCTTGCCGATACGGCGAAGTGTTTCAACTACATGGCGCAAACCTTATCCAGCGACCGTCGTACTCTACAAAATCAACAGGATGAACTCTTGGCCAAACGCGCCCGTGTCGAGGTTCTTGTGGGGTGTTTGCGAGACATCTCGCAAAAACGTAGCATGATCGATGTGCCGGATACTGATCGGCCGGATGAAATCGGCGACATGGCGCGTGCCACGGTTGTGTTCCAAAACGCCATGCAAGCTGTTGAAATCGCTCGGGTCGAACAACAGCGCCTGATCTCTGCGTTTGATCAGGTCGAAGAACAAGTAGCCATATTTGGAATTGACGGACAGGTGATGTTCCTCAATGCCGCGTTCCGCGCCTTCAATCAGAATATACTGGAGGCGCTACCCGAGCACTTCACACTGCGCGACTTCCTCAACGCGGGTTTTGAACAGGCTGCATTCCTGGGTGTGGAGGATCGCGACGCTTGGATCGAAGAGCAACTCTTGCGTGTTCATGGCATGCCAAGAGAGATCCGCCGTGCGCCCGACCGTATTTTACTGACCGTTCAATCGCATGTGGACGGGATCGGAACCGTGCTTTCTGCGAAGGACATCACCGACCTGCGCCAATCTGAACAACAGCTAATTCATGCATCCAAACTGGCGACCCTTGGGGAAATGGCCACCGGTGTCGCGCATGAACTGAACCAGCCGTTGGGCGTAATCCGCATGGCTTCAAATACCTGCGTGAAACGTATCGACAAGGGCAAAGCCGACCTGGAGTACCTGCGTGGAAAACTGGTCCGCGTCGGGGAGCAGACCGAACGCGCCTCTCAGATCATCAATCACATGCGGATCTTTGGACGCAAAGCCGATGGAGTCAGTGCGCCCTTCGATCTGCGTGACAGTCTGCACGAGATGTCAACGCTTGCCAGAGCACAGCTTCATACGCTGGATATTTCGCTCAAACTTGCGGTGCCGGATGAGGCGGGAATCGTACTGGGAGAAAAGGTCATCTTTGAGCAGGTCTTGCTCAACCTTGTCAGCAATGCCCGTGATGCCATCGAGGCGAGCGACGCACCCAAAGGGCAGATATCTCTCACCGCTGAATTCGCCACTGACCTTGGTCACGTGATCGAAATGCGGGACACCGGCGGCGGCATTCCCGAAGACGTACTAGACAAACTGTTTGAACCTTTCTTCACCACGAAAGATCCCGGCAAAGGCACCGGATTGGGGCTGTCGATCAGTTTCGGCACGATCCGCGACATGTCCGGAACTATCTCCGCAACGAATGAAGGTGACGGCGCGTGTTTCAGAATTATTCTGCCAAACGCGCAGCAGGATGAACAAGCATTAAATCAGCCCGCAGCCTGAATAAGACCGGCTATCAAGTAGCCGACGCAAAAGAAGATACACCCGAAAAGAAGCACAAGTTCAATGACTTCGGAGTGTCATACCTGCCAAAGTGCTCCTAGCCGGTCGGGCCAAACGTCTCAAAATGGATGTGATCCGCGGGTACACCTCCGGCCTCCAGCTCTCCGCAAATGTCTGCCAAAAAGGCAGCCGGGCCACACAGCATATATTGGGCAGCCGGGCCAGCGTTAAGCTCGAACAAGCGTTTCGCTGTAACCCGCCCTTCGCCGCTATAGTCAAGGCCCAGAACATCGTCCAATCCAGGTTCGCTATAGTAGGTGCGGCAGTGCAAATTTTCATTGCCCGCCACCAGTTGATCCACTTCGCCGCGGAATGCGTGGTCCGCGCCGCTGCGTGCGCCGTGGACAAACCAGACGATACGATCTTGCTGCTGTGCACTGGCATGCAAGGCCGAGATCATCGGCGTCAGCCCGACGCCAGCACTGACCAGAACGAGCGGACAATCGTAGCAGGGGATTACAAATCCGCCTGAGGGGTTTCGCGCTTTGATCACGTTGCCGGGGCGCAAAATGTCATGCAAAAATCGTGAAACCACCCCCTTGTCTTCGCGTTTGACACTGATGCGGTATTGTCTTTTGCCCTTGGGTGACCCTGACAGTGAATAGTTGCGTTTTATGGGCGTCGTCTGTTTGGGGATCTGCACCTCAATAGGGAGGTGTTGGCCGGCTTCGAATGTCTGCAGTGGGCGGCCATCGCAAGGTTCAAAATAAAATGACGTAATGCTGTCGGATTCTGTTTCGCGTCGCACCAATTTCAGATGGCGGGCCAGGTGATCCTGTTTGGCCCACCGCAAACCCACAGCCCCGGAACGTTCTAGCACGGCGTCAATCTCGACGTTGATTACGCGCAACGCGTCAGGGTCATGGAAGCCTTTGGGGTCCCAATCGATCGTGGTACGCCCAGACACATGCAGCAGCCCGCCGGTGTCAAAATCGACAAACATCAAGCCAATGCGCGGGTTTGAGACGAGATTGCCAATGGTGTTGAAAAAATTGTTTCCCGCATAATCCGGAATTTGCAGATGGGTGCCATCCAAAATATGCACAAAGCCCGGTGCACCACCGCGATGCGAGGCGTCAAAACCGTTTGAGGCGGCACCGGGACGCCCGTTATGACCCGAACCGACAAACATCGTGTCCGAGGCGGTGATCAAAGCGATCTGCGCATTTGTCAGCGCGTCACTGTATTGTGCATTAACAACAGCGTTCTTTGCCGCACGAGTCCAAGTGCGTTCGTGGATATACTGCGGACAGTTTCCAAAGGTCTGGTAAATGTCGATTGTATAGCCATTCGCCCCGGCCCTTATCCTTCCGCTGAAACGATTGCGACGTCTGGAAGCAAGCTCAATCCCCAAAACGCCTATATCGGTGCCGGTTTGAAACGCCTGGAATAGAGGGTCAGTAGCATCAATGTCGGTATCCAGTGTTACGGTCTGAGGATCAGGTGAAGTCACAAACCCCTCTGCCCCATCAACCATCGTGACCCAGGTCCGCCCGGACGTATCGGCCCCGGAAACAACAAGAAATGGTAGCGATGTGTGAAACGTACGGTGCTGATCTGGCAGGAAATCACGAATAAATCCGCCCGCCCATGTGGCCACATCACCTACTCCGGCCCGAATCTGGGCCTGCAATTCACCGTCGTGAAACGGGTTTACTCTGTCCTGTGTACTCATGTTGATGATCCTTTGGCGCAGAGAAAAGAAGACCGTGCCGGAGATGAATCTGGCCCCCAGCACGGGGCTGTTCTCAGGCCATTTCAGGGATCGGGGACGAGACCATGCCAACAAAATTTGGCTGTGCCTCGATACGGGTTAGCCAAGCGCGAAGATTTGGGTAGGGCTTCAGATCAACACCGCCTTCGGGTGCATGGGCGATATAACTGTAACCGGCGACGTCAGCGATTGTTATCGAACCGGTTGCCAGCCAATCGCGGCCAGCCAGGTGCGTATCCATCAATGCGAAAAGATCATGCGCTTTGGCAACTGCTGCACTGTGGTCGTAGCCCGCGCCGAAGAGCTTTACCAACCGGGCTACACAGGGGCCGGAGTAGATATTATCAGCTGCTACTGTCAGCCAACGCTGCACATCGGCAGCCTCTTTGGGAGCCGTTGGCATCCAGTCAGACCCCTGTGCGTAGGTCTGCACGAGATAGACCAGGATCGCATTGCTGTCGGCCAAGATGTAACCGCCATCATCAATCGCTGGCACCAGACCAAAGGGGTTGATTTTCAAATATTCCGGTGACTTGTGGGCACCGCTAGCCATATCCAGATCAATAGTCTCGTAGGGTAGATCCAGAAAGGCCAACATCAATTCGACGCGGTGACAATGGCCGGACTTCGGGCTGCGGTAGAGTTTGACGGGAGTTGCCATAGTTTTGTCCTTTGAGTGAGAATGGAGTTAGAGACCAAGGTCGCTCAGACCCGGATGCGCATTTGGGCGGGGCCCGAGGGGCCAATGAAACTTGCGCTCATCAGGGCGAATGGATTGCTCGTTGATCGAGGCCTGGCGATGCGCCATGTAACCCTTTTCATCGAATTCCCAGTTTTCGTTACCGTAGGCGCGAAACCAATTGCCGCTGTCATCCCGGTATTCATAGGCATAACGCACAGCGATGCGGTTGCCCGAATATGCCCAAAGTTCTTTGATCAGGCGGTAGTCGTGTTCCTTGTTCCATTTGCGGCTGAGGAATTGCTCGATCTCTGCGCGTCCCTTTGGGAACTCGGTCCGGTTGCGCCAATGGCTGTCTGGCGTATAGGCCATCGCGACCCGGGCCGGGTCGCGACCGTTCCAGCCATCTTCGGCGAGGCGTATCTTCTCACGAGCGGTATCTTCGGTGAACGGTGGCAACGGGTGTCGCGGGGCTTCGGTTGTCATGTTGGACGGCTTTCCTTCTGCGCAAGCCCTGGGCTGCAGGGGGCGGTAAGAGCCGTTGTATAGAAAGTCAAAATCGGCAATAATCCTGGAAATTTGAAAGTTATTATTTCAATTATTGATAGTAATGGGATGTGCACATGGACAGTCTTCAATCGCTTAAGGTCTTCGTTGCCGTAGCCGAAGCCGAGAGTTTTGCAGCCGGTGCCCGTGCTTTGGGGATCAGCGCTCCATCCGCGACCCGCGGGGTCAACGAGTTGGAAGAACGGCTTGGCACGCGGCTCTTTGCACGCACTACAAGAGCAGTACGCCTGACGGATATCGGCCGAACTTATCTGGAAGACGTGCGTGGCATTCTCGAGGATCTTGAAAGCGCAAACGATACGGTATCTGGTGCGATAGGTCGCCCCAAAGGCATGCTGCGATTAACCTCGCCCGTGGAATTTGGTCGAATTCACGTCGCCCCTGTTGTGGCAGCATATTTGGATGTCCATCCGGATGTGACAGCCAATATCATGATGGTAGACCGCGTCGTGAATCTTGTCGAAGAGGGGCTCGACATCGGTGTGCGGATTGGGCAACTCACAACATCCGGGCTGACAGCAGTCAAAGTAGGGCACGTCCGGCAAGTTGTCTGCGGCGCACCGGAATATTTTGCAGAACATGGTGTGCCGCAGACCCCTGCGGATTTGGCGGAGCATAAGATCGTATCAGCCTCGACCCTGACCAGAATTGATGAATGGCGGTTCGGCGCAAATCGCGACAGGGCTGTCAAGATCACCCCACGCTTGATTGTATCAAGCGTTGCCGCCGCAACGAGCCTTGCGCGATCCGGTTGGGGCCTGACCCGCGCGCTGTCCTATCAAGTTGGCCCTGAACTGATTTCTGGTGAGTTGCAAACCGTGCTGGAAGATCACGAGCCGGAGCAGTTCCCCATCCATCTCGTGCATTATGAAGGCCGCAGGGTGTCCACCAAGGTGCGCAGCTTTCTGGATTTCGCAAGGGACCAACTAAGAAAGTCGCCTGTACTGAATCAGGGTATGCAGACACGCTGAGTGCAGTTCATTTGGTCAAACCTACCCGCAAAGCCAAACCGCAGGCGCTTCGCAAATTGGGCATGCCTCCGAAGACATCTTCAGATTTTTACAGTCGACTCTTCGCTGCCCAGACAGAGATAGCGACTGCTGCAATCTTGATCATCCAGCCCATCTGCGACAGTGCTGAGATCGGTTTGTTGTCATCTCGGTCGACGCGGGACCAACCCGGTACAAAGTGGTTGTCTGATCCGCCCGTATGCGGACCCTGCGTTTCAGCGGAACTCAATGATGATGTCGGCGATGATGTCGGCTTGGCAAGGTCATCAGCAGCGCCCCTTCTTCGTCTTGGGGTATCCACATCCATCGCAGGCAGCGGGATTTGATTTTCGATCCCTGCGCAAATTCTGCACAAAAGCCCCCTCAAAGCTGCGAACACGACAATCCAAAACTGCTAGCGCTGCGGGCACCCTGCCGAGCAAAGAAACTTAAGAGCAGGAGATAAAAGACATGAGGCAGGGACTGACAATACGTGGCGTGCCCAATCGCATATTGCTGGATTCATGGTGGCTGGAAACTACGGACGAGCCAACCCAAACGGAACCTCGCCGCCATCCGCCAGAGGGGTCACTGCTGTCCACCTTAAGAGCACGCCACGCGATCGTGCTTCTCGCGTCGCTGGTCGCGATGGCCGATTGGCTATTCTGGGAGCAGCCGGTCGGCCTTTCGGTGGCGGTCTTTGCGCTGGTGCTCTCAGTTGCGATAATCGCAATGAAACCCCGGCGGCCAAGCAAGAAAGAATGGGCGGGAGCGATCACATTTGCTCTCCTCTGTAACTTGCTCACGGTCATAGACCTGCGATTACTTTCTGTTCTGTTTACCCTCGGCGGACTGATCTGCCTCGCGGTCTGGGTGATCTACGGGGAGGACGCCAATGAACGGCTGGCGCTGCGCGTCGCCCTGCGCCTGCCAACCATTGGTGCGACACTATTGCTGCGCGATACCCTTTGCACCCTGCCCGCCACAGATTTCGTATCAGGCGCCCGACACCAAGCTGCCGCAATGGCGCTACCGTTGCTTATGGGCACGGTTTTCCTGATGCTGCTGTCCTCCGCCAATCCGGTCCTGGAGGAGTTCCTGACAACGCTAGACCTCAAGCATCTTTTTGAACCGAACTTTTGGTTACGCATTCTAACCTGGACCGTGATGGCTGCGCTTTTGTGGCCCTGCCTCAATCTCAGCGAGAGATGGCTGGGCAGCGCCACGCATGCGCCCACAGTGCATAAGACAGGCCAAAGCAAGGCCACTTTTCTGATCAACCCGGCCTCGGTGCGCAACTCGCTCGTGCTGTTCAACCTGCTGTTTTTAATGCAAACGGCAATGGACATTGGGATGCTCTCAGGCGGCAGCTCCCTACCAGAAGGGAGATACGCGACGTACGCCCACCGCGGTGCTTATCCTTTGGTGGTGACGGCTCTTCTGGCAGGTGTGTTCACACTTGTAACGCGCAGTATGGTCGGCTCAAATCACGCTTTGCGCACGCTGGTGTACCTGTGGCTGGCACAGAATATGTTTCTGGTTTTTACCGCAGCAATCCGATTGCAGCATTACGTCCATGCCTACGCGCTGACTTATCTGCGGCTTGCTGCCTTCATTTGGATGGCGTTGGTCTTTGTGGGCCTGCTGTTCACGGTGGTGCAGATCTACCGCAACCTTGGGACAGCTTGGCTGCTGCGCCGTTGCTGCGCCGCGCTTCTCGGCACGCTGTATATCTGCGGTTTTGTGAATTTTGGCGCGGTTATTGCGAACTACAATCTGGCCCACAGCAACCCACTGGTTCAACGGGACTCCCGGTATATCTGCAGCCTTGGCACTGATGCCTATCCGACTATCCATACCTATGAAACCGAAACCGGTCGTCGTGTTTGCGGTGGCGCGATGAAATATGATCTGGATCGGGAGGCAATCACCAACTGGCGCGAATGGGGCTTTCGCAGGTGGCAGATCCAAGCCTATTATCAGCAGCAGAATTGAAGGACCACGTTTGATGGCTGCACGTATTCTTGTTGTCGATGACGATCCCGATATCCTTGAGATGACAGGGTTCGCGGTTCAAAAGGCAGGCTATGAGACGCTCTTTGCCAGCGATGGCCTGGACGCGCTCGACACCAACCAACAGGAGCGTCCCGACCTGATCGTGCTGGACATTGGCCTGCCGGAAAAGGATGGTTTGGAAGTCTGCCGGGAGATCCGCAAATTCTCTGACGTGCCAATATTATTCCTGACCGCTCGGGATGACGAAATTGACCGGATCGTCGGTCTGGAACTTGGCGCGGACGACTATCTGACCAAACCTTTCTCCCCGCGCGAACTGGTTGCCCGGATCAAGGTCATCCTGAAGCGCAGCGCGCCAGCTATGGCGCAGCCTGCGCTCGTTGTGACGCAGGGCGATCTTCAGCTGGATGCGGAACGACATAGGTGCGCGTTTGCAACCACGCCGGTTCCTCTGACGGGGTCCGAGTTCCGTTTGCTGGCAACCCTGATGGCGCGCCCCGATCATGTCATGTCCAGAGCACAGCTTGTTGATGCGCTATACGGTTACAACATCCATGTTTCCGACCGCACGATTGACAGCCACATCCGCAATATCCGCGCCAAGCTGACACAGGTTGGCTGCGCCGACGGGATCGTGACCGTACATGGTGTCGGTCTCAGGATGGGCACATGCAGGCTGGGCTGAACCGCAGGTGGCGGCCCAGACTGTGGACCGTCGTGCTTTTGGTGCTGGCGATCGTCCTATGCCTGCCGTTCGCCGGGCTGATCCTATTTCGTTTCTACGACAGTCAGCTTGTGCAACAGACGGAAGAGAGCCTGTTGACACAAGCGGCGGTGATGTCAGCAACCTATGCGGAGCTTTTTGCTGATGCTGCGGGGATAAATCAGCCCCGCCAAAGTGCGGCCGTTGCTGAACACGCGGTGTTCCCGTCACTCTCGATCAACAGCGAAACGGTGCTGCCGCCGCGCCCCGATGCGCAGCCGGTATCCGTGCCTCCCGCTGCAACCTACCGCGATATAGCGCTACAACTGACCCGCATTGCCGACGCCGCTCAGGCGAAAACACTGGCAGGTTATCGGTTTCTTGACGCAAGTGGCGATGTGTTCGCAGGCACTGCAGAGACCGGTAAGACTCTATCGCATGTTGCCGAAGTCAGTGACGCCCTCGCTGGCAAAACCACCTCCGTCGCGCGTACCCGCGTGCGCGAGGGCACGCCGCCTGCGCTCTACACGCTGAGCCGGGCGGCGCGCGTGCGCGTTTTTGTGGCAATGCCGGTTTTTGTCGATCAGACCCTCATTGGAGCGGTCTACCTCAGCCGCACCCCGAACCACATCTTCCGCTTTCTTTATGGCGAGCGCTTCAATCTTACCAAGGCGGCGGCATTTGTCGCCCTGTCGACCGCTCTCATCGGCTATGTGTTCTGGCGTTTCATCACCCGGCCAATACGCTTGCTGATCCAGCGCAGCCAGCGCGCCGGCCACGGCGCCCAAGCCTGGGAGCCACCGGATCAGTTGGGAACGCGTGAAATTGAGGACCTGAGCAAAAGCTTCCAATCGCTGACTGACCGCCTGCAAAGCAAGCAAGCTGCGCTTAAAACCTACACCGCCCATGTCACCCATGAGTTGAAGTCACCTCTAACCGCGCTGAAAGGCGCAACAGAGCTACTGCGCGATGACGATCTGCTCCCATCGCAAAAGCACCAGTTGCTGGACACGGTCGACAAAGGTGGCAAGCGAATGGAGGATCTATTGGCCAATATGCGCGCCTTTAGCCTCGCAGATCAGAGCGCCGTTGCAGGGACTTGCTGCCTGAATGATATCCACACAGAGATTTCCGCCGCCTTCCCGGCTCTTTTGATCAAGGTGGAGAAGGCCGCCCAGCTGCTTCCGGTTGGATCAAGTACCTTGCAGATTATCCTGACCCATATGCTGGAAAATTCGCAGCAGCACGGCGCCGCTAAGGCCGTTCTGACCGTCTACCAGGACGGGCCCACCACCTGCCTGAAGATCACAGACGACGGCCGGGGCATTAGCACAGGAAACGTGGACAAAATCCTGAAGCCGTTTTTTACAACAAAAAGAGACACCGGCGGCACAGGCATGGGCCTCAATATTGTTAAAGCCACTATGGAAGCGGTTGGTGGCAGGCTGAGTGTCGTGCCCGCAGATACGGGTGCGTGTTTTCTTCTAACCTTCGAAAAATGAGCGATGTTCCCGTCCGCATTGGACGTGAAAGACGGCGGCCCTATGTCGGCGCGGCTCCCGATTTTAGTTCTACGTCAGCTCTCAGCACCAGAATACCTGCTAGGATAATCAACACTATGCCGACGACGGTACCTATATCTGGCACCTCCCCGAAAAAGGCATAGCCCCAAAAGGCCGCGAAGATCAGATAGGCATAATCAAAGGTTGCGATGATCTGAGGGCGCGGCGATTGATAGGCCCGGGCGAGCCCTAGAGTGACACCGACGATCAATACAGCCATGACGGCCAGAACCGACACCGTATGCCAATCGAACCCTGACCATGTTCCCAGCAAGAACGGGTAGTTCGCTGCCCCGGATGGCGAGGCGATGAACAAGCCCACGCTGACCAGTGCACCGCAGAAAATCAGCGCAAGATTGAGGTTGATTGCCAACGCTACGGGCGTTTCCCGGGTGCATTTGGCACGTGTTAACACGGCCGCACAGGCATAGAGGAAAGCCGCAACTACGGGGATCAGCGACAATATCGTAAAGGCAGCACCGCCGGGTTGCACGACGCAGAGGACGCCTACGAACCCGAGCGCGACTGCCCCCCAATGGCTCAACCGGATCGGTTCTTTCAGGACAATGGCCGACAGCAGGACGATGAACAACGGGCCAGTGTAAAGCGTGGCCGCGATGACGGAGAGATCCAGCACGGGAATGGCCGCATAGATTGCCAGATACATAGCCATCAACATGATGCTCCGCAATGTGACCCAGCCCAGAGCTTGCGGCCAGATCCGTCCCCTTGCCAGCAACACCAGAAACGGCAAAGCCAGAAGAGACCGGCAAACGTAGATCTGCCAGAGCGTCATGTTGGAACTTGCGTATTTTACAAAGGCGTCCGTCAACGCCATCGCAAAGACGGTCAACAGGATCGTGATGATCCCGGTCGTTAGGGCGGTGTTGTCTGAGGCGTTCATGGGCAAGTCCCTTCATCTGGAACTTAACCGAGCCACTTTCATGTGATAATGATGTGTAAATAAAATACATTACTTAGTTGAGGTACATAATGAAGCGGGCTGATCTTCTTGGCCTCCGACTGTTTCATGCGATAGTAGCGCAAGGCACCCTGCGTGCGGCGTCGGAACACCTTGGGGTGAATGCCTCAGCGGTGTCCCAACAACTCAAGGCGTTTGAGGACAGTCTTGGCACGGCGCTTTTTGTGCGCAACACACGATCTGTGGTTCTGACTGATGCAGGCCATCAGTTGCTGGAACGGACACGACACCTGATGGGAGAGGCAGACGCCGCTATTGCAGCGATTAAATCCGAAGCAGGCACTCTATCCGGCCCACTGCGGATCACACTGCCATTCAGGGCCTGGCAAATATGCATAGCACCAAGGGTAGCCGCGTTTCAGCGCGCCTATCCGGACATCACATTAAACCTATCAATAGATGAGGATTTTGCGGACATCACCGACGCAAGCTTTCATGCGGGCATCAGGCTAGGGGATGTTTTGTCAGGCGATGTGATCGCCAAATCGCTGAGCGGGCCGATGCCAGGAGCCTATATCGCAACACCGACCTATCTGGATCAATTTGGCCACCCGGAAACACCCTCTGATCTGCTTGCCCATCGCTGCATCCGTCACCGACAAATCAGCGCAGACGAGATCGCGCCTTGGATTTTTGATATTGATGGAGAGCGGCAGACCTTGGCCGTCACCGGATCTCTGGTTTTCAATGACCTTCGATCCGTCGTCGACGCTGCGCTGCATGGGCTTGGTATTTGCTGGTCTCTTCGGGCGGGCGTTGCACATGAGCTTGATCGAGGGCAGCTCGTGCAAATTCTGACAGAATTCACACCCAAGCGCTCGGGATTCTACATTTATTTCCCTAGGCAGCTTCAGGGGTTGCCCCGGCTGCGCGCCTTTATCGAGCATTTCTCATAAGCTAAATCGAAGCCTCACAGGACAAGATGGCCTCGGCGCAGCAGACCCGAATTAACGCACTCCGCGTGCTCGCCGTATTACAGTCGCGACGAGGTGCCTTAGTCATAAGTCGGCGGTTACCCCACTTCCGGTTAGAAGTGGCCCGTCAATAAGCTTCGCGTAAGAAGCGCTCAACACGCTCCGGGTCATCTTCGATCATACGCAGGAGGATACGCGCAGGGCGTTCCGGCAGGCGACGGCCCTGCTCCCAGTTGCGCACCGAACCAAGGCGAAAGCCAAAGTGGCTGCAAAACCGTTCCTGCGACATGCCGAGCGTTTTACGAAGACGCACAACATCAACCATGGGCACCTCGCGGCTGGCGATGGTATCTAAGGGCGTCTTGCCGGAGATATCCTCCTGCATTTGCCTGAGTGCGATGGCGTCGCGGTCTGCTTCGCTTTGCTGACGAATGCCATTGCTGCTGCCCGCCTGATGTTCTGCCATGTTAATTGCCCTCCTTCAGCAGTGCTTTGATTCGGGAATTGACCACATCAAGGGCCAGGTCCCGCACCACCCGCACGCCCTGCGCCATAAGGCCAGAGAGCCGCGGATCCGATTGTCGCCGGTGGATCCTGAGCACATAGACCATCATCAAATCAGGGCTGGCCTGATGGATGCGGTAGCGCAGTGTCAGATCCCCTGCTACGTGGTGATAATCTTCATCCGTTTTGCGCCCGATTGTAGGGTCACGCACCAAGGTGGCGATCAGCCGGGCCAACTCATCCTCGTCAAGATAGGCATGGATGGCGTCTTCAATCGCGACCGGGGTGATGCGATAATCTATCCGAAGGCACTTCTGTGTCTCTTTGCGTATATACGCCATTGGCGTAGCCTTTTCAACCTGTCTCTGCGTTCACGGCCCCATAAGGGGCTGCCGATGCTGTGCAAATCCACAACCATAATGCCGACTCGAAAATCACAACATCCGTATAACGGGCGTAAAACCGTCGTACAGATGTTGCCGGGCTGCCCTTCTCTTTGGCGCAATCCTGCGATATGGCCAGCTATAACATTGATTTTTAACCCTGTCTTGGCACAAGCTGGGATACCGCGCCGCAGGAGAGATCGCTTGCCTATATTCCGGTCCTTATCATGGCCTATCGCAAGCTGCCATTCCGCCGCTAAACTGCGACACGGCACGAAACTGGCCAGTATTCGGCACGGCTTTGGACTAATCGCTCTCACATCGCTTCTGGCTGGATGCGCCGCATCGCTAACCACCGCCCCACCGGATCGAGCAGCGCCGCCCCTGGCCCCAGCCAAAAGCTTTGCCCGCGCCCATCCGGTTGCCCCGCAGCGGGCCAATAGCGACATAGCTCGCGACTTTCTGGATTTGCACTTCCGTTTGGAAGGCGGCACCACCCTGCCCGTTTTCACCCGGTTTGAGACACCGATCACAATTCGGGTCACCGGACGGCCAAGTGCTGGTCTGACCCGTGATCTAGAAGCCCTTTTGCAGCGTTTGCGGCGGGAAGCCGGACTGGATCTGCGACAAGTGCGCGACGGGCCTGCGAATATCACCATCGAAGCGGTACCCAGCAAAGCAATACGCCGCGCCTCGCCTCGGGCTGCCTGTTTTGTAGTACCAAACGTCAGTTCACTTGCGGATTACCGCCGCTATAAGCGCACGCCCCAGGCCAATTGGGCCAATCTGCGCAGTCGCCAGAAGCTTGCCATTATCGTTCCCAATGACGTCAGCCCGCAGGAGACGCGTGACTGCTTGCACGAAGAGTTGGCACAGGCAATCGGGCCGTTGAATGATCTCTACCGGTTGCCGGATTCAGTATTCAATGATGACAATGTGCATACGGTTTTAACCGGTTTCGATATGCTGATCCTTCGCGCAAGCTATGCGCCTGAGCTGCGCACCGGCATGAGAAGGGCCGAGGTTGCAGCGCGCCTACCTGCCATTCTGGCACGGATGAACCCTGCAGGTGCCAGACGTATTGCGCAGCCACTGCCCCGCAGCTCTCGCGATTGGATCCGTGCCACAGAGGCCGCCCTCACCCCTGGCAGCAGCCGCAGCAGCCGTTTACAGGCCGCCCATCGCGGTGCTGCAGTTGCCCGTGATTTGGGCTGGCGGGATCACCGTCGAGCATTCAACCACTATGTATTGGGGCGCATTCTGCAACGGGACGATCCGGAGCTGGCCCAGCAACACTTCGAAACTGCCCTGATCTACCTGCAAGGACGTTATGACAGCCCGTTGTTGCGTGCACAAATCGCCAGCCGCATGGCTGCATTTGATATCATTCGCGGCGATGCGGCCAGCGCATTGGCCCGCATCCGCCCCGCTCTGCCGATCGCAGCCCGAGGTGAGAATGCCGTCCTCTTGTCGAGCCTGATGCTGCTGGAGGCCGAAGCCTTGCTCTTGCAAGGGCAAACTGACGCTGCTTATGCGGTCAGACTGGACAGCCAGGGATGGGCGCGATACGGGTTTGGCCCGGATTGGGCGGTGCGTGGAGCTATGCAGGAAATTGCGGCCTTGGCACCGCCGCGCTAATCTGCAGCCTGTAAGCTCGGGCATTGCTCAGTTCGTTACCCGGGCCAAGGTGGCCTACCTGAAACCTGAACACTCTAATATACGGACATTGACATGATCGTAATCGGTGCATTGATCATTGGCGCACTTTTAGGGGCCCGCACGGCCCAAAAACGCGGCGGCAGCTTGGCGGATAAACTGCAATATGGCGCTGCATACGCCATAGTTTTTGCTATCTTGGCAATGTTCGTGACCATCTTTGCCGACCGCGCGCTGCTGTAAGGCAGGTAGTCGAGCCACGATATGGTCGACTGATCAGCTTTGACGGAGACCCAGATGTTTCAACCCTTCTTTGAGAACCTGCGCAAGGCGGCACTGCCGGTGTCCTTGCGGGAATATCTGACCTTCCTTGAGGGGATGAAAGCGGGTCTTGCGACCTATGATATCGACGCTTTCTACTATTTGGCGCGCGCTGCGATGGTGAAAGATGAGCGCAATATCGACAAATTCGACCGCGCGTTTGCCGCGACCTTCTCCGGGCTGGAAGCCATCCCCTCAGAAGCGGTGATGGAAGCCGTGGATATCCCCGAAGAGTGGATCCGCAAGATGGCGGAGAAGCACCTGAGCGATGAGGAGCGCAAGGAGATTGAAGCGCTCGGCGGGTTTGAAAAGCTGATGGAAACGCTGAAAGAGCGGCTAAAGGATCAGGAAGGTCGCCACCAGGGCGGCAACAAGTGGATCGGCACTGCCGGCACCTCGCCCTTTGGAGCCTATGGCTACAACCCCGAAGGCGTACGCATCGGCCAGAAAGAGAGCCGACATCAGCGCGCGGTCAAAGTCTGGGACAAACGTGAATTCAAGAACCTTGACGGCGATGTCGAACTGGGCACCCGAAACATCAAAGTTGCGCTGAAACGTCTGCGCCGCTGGGTACGCGAAGGCGCAGCAGAGGAGCTGGATCTGTCCGGCACCATCCGCGCTACCGCAGAACACGGCTACCTGGATGTGAAGACACGGCCCGAACGCCACAATGCGGTGAAGGTTCTGCTGTTTCTGGATGTGGGCGGGTCGATGGATCCACATATCAAGATCGTGGAAGAGCTGTTCTCGGCGGCCCGGAGTGAGTTCAAGCATCTGGAATACTTCTATTTCCACAATTGTCTGTATGAGGGCGTATGGCGCGACAACCGCCGACGCTGGGATGCGCAGATACCCACCCATGAGGTGCTGCGCACCTATGGGCCGGACTACAAATGCATCTTTGTCGGCGATGCCTCGATGTCGCCTTATGAAATCGCTTATCCGGGCGGTGCGAATGAGCATTGGAACCAGGAGGCTGGACAGGTCTGGCTCGAACGCGCCAGGGCGCAGTGGTCATCTCACCTCTGGATCAACCCGGTTCCCGAAGCCTATTGGGGGCACACCCACTCTATCCAGATGATCCGCGAAATTTTTGCAAACCAGATGGTGCCGATGACATTGGCAGGGCTTGAACGTGGGATGCGGGATCTCACGCGCTGAACCTCTGCCCGGCGTCAAAGGAGAGCCTCTGGGCCCGAAGCTTGCCAAGTCAGGCGGGCTCGGGTAGACCAAGCCCAGAGAATTGGAGAGTTTATGTCCTGGTGAAGAAGGGGCGGCAGAGGCCACCCCGGTTTGCAGATTGCCCCGGTGAATGCCGCCTGCCCCTATCGACAGGTGTCAGGGAAGATTTGCGCAACATTCATCAGATACCTGGATCCGGGCACAGCCCGAGATCACACCACGAAAGACATTCCCAATGACAAGGGACTATTCCCAATTCCTGAGCACGCCTGCTCCCGATCCGACGACGGCGGCAACACAACCGCTTAGCCCGCTGGATCGCCTTGGCTGGCAAAGCTTTTTCTCCCAACAAACCGATCTGGATGAGATCGCAAGTCACCCACCGGTGCGCATTACCGAAGTGAATCGAAATGGTCTGCGCGCCATGGGCGAGGGCATTGATCAGGTTATCCCCCCCGGCCCAGAAGCGACGGTGGGAGACTGGCTGATGCTGGACACGGAACTCCCAACCCGCAGCCGGGTACTGGAGCGCAAGAGCCTGATCCGCCGCCGTGCACCGGGCAAGGATCGTAAGATCCAACTGATAGCAGCCAATATCGACACGATGTTTGTGGTTACTTCCTGCAACGCCGATTTCAATGTCGCGAGGCTGGAGAGATTTATCGCCATGGCGTTCGACGCAGATGTGACGCCGGTGATCGTACTGACCAAAGTCGATCTATGCGATGATTCTGAGACCTATGTCACACAAGCCAAAACGATCTCCGATCTGGTAGAAGTGGTCCCGTTGAACGCCAAAAGCGAAACGGCACGTGATGCATTTGCGCCTTGGGTTCGGGCCGGGCAAACAGTGGCATTTCTGGGCACGTCCGGGGTTGGAAAATCGACGCTGACCAATGCCTTAGGTCAGGGGCTCGAGATCGAAACCCAAGGTATCCGCGAAGATGACGCGCGTGGACGGCATACGACGACGCGACGGCAGCTGTATTTTCTACCGGGTGGCTGCGCTGTACTGGACACCCCCGGCATGCGGGAACTGCAGCTGACAGATGCCGCCAGTGGCGTCGGCGATGTCTTTGCGGACCTGCAGGAATTGGCAACGCAATGTCGGTTTCGCGATTGCAGCCATGGCACTGAGCCGGGGTGTGCAATTCAGGCAGGGATTGAGGCCGGTGTCGTGGATTCCGAGCGGTTGGAGCGCTGGCGGAAGCTGGCCGCAGAAGAAGCCTTTAACTCAGCCACGCTGGCACAACGCCGGGCCAAGGATAAGAATTTTGGCAAGATGGTCAAATCAGTTAAGTCCATCAAGAAACGCAATCGCAAGTAACCGACCTCCATGACGTAAAACAAGAGAGGGCGCCCCACCGGAGCGCCCTCTTTTCACAAGGAAATCCCTAAATTTTCCTATCCCCGAAGGCTCAGTTGTCACCTTGTAAAAGCGGTGTGATGCGGCGCACCGCAGCGCGACGGTTGGCGCGTTCGGAGCGTTGCGTAACCACTGCCAAATCGGTCTCACCATACCCCTGCACCACCATGTTTTCCGGCGGCACCTTGAAGTATTCGGTGAGCGCCAGTGCGACGCTTTCGGCGCGACGGTCCGACAGGGCAAGGTTATAGGGCGCGGCCCCAACCGCATCGGTGTGGCCCTCGACGAGGAACACTTCCTGTGGGTTTGTGATGATCATGTCCCGGAGCGCATTGCCCAGCGCCGACAGCTCCTCTGCTTCAGCCGCACGAATGACGGCAGAGCCGGATTCAAAGTTGACCGACTGCACCGTGATTTCCGGCACCAACTGGCGAACCGCATCGATGTTGCGAATCTGGCGCAGGGAGAAGCGACGACTAACTTGTGGTGCTTCTTTTGCAGCCAATACCAAGGCCAATTCGTTAGCATCAATGGTATCGCTGCTGAAACCGGCCTGACGCGGGATCGCTGTAGGCAGCTCTGACACCACAACATTATCGGTGCGCCGGGTGTCATCGAACAACACCACAGTGCTACCATCATTGAGGGTTCGGCTCCGGCGCAAAACGCGACCGTCCGGAGCACGGATCGTCTCAACCTCGACCCCATCCTCGCGCACGACAACCGTGCGAGTTGAACCGTCCTTGAACCTATAGGTGGTGACATTGCTGCCGGGCTGGCGCAGCAGCGCATCATCATTCTTGATCACACGGTACTGGCCGTTCTGTTCGACGACAGCACGGTCACCGGAATTGCTGACGACCGTTTCACCTTGTTTTAGCAACTGGGTGATGGCAACGGCACCAAGACCCAGAAGCGCAGCCTTTTGCAGTTTACTCAAGCCGTCGTCTTGATCACCCTCGACAACGAGCGCTGCTGCCTCCGCGTTGCCAGTCTCCGTTGTTGTAGCGGGCGCGGCCGTGTCACCTGCCTCTGAAACCGGGGTGTTTACATCCGTCTCGAACTCCTCGTCAGAACTACGAGCCGTATCTTCGGTGACGATTTCCTCGACAACCTCTGCCTCCTCTGTGGTATCGGCGCTGGCTGCGGCAGCGGGGACGCTGTCACCCTCCTCATCGCTCAGCGCCAGAGCATCTGCCTGAGCCTGACTATCCAGCGGCTCGACTTCGGGTTCCGGCTCAGGGGTCGTCTCTGGGTCCTGCTCTGGTGCGGGTTGCACTTGTGCGACCGCGTCGTCAGAGGTTGCCTCTTCGTCAGTGACCTCTGCAATCTCTGCATCGGCGGCGACTTCCGCCTCTTCAGTGGTCTGACCGCCTTCGGCAACCTCAGCTTCTGTGGTGACTTGTGGGCTGTCTGTTGCGGTCGCGTCAACCTCAACGGTCTCCGCAATCGGGTCTTCTGCCTGCTCGTTTTGACTTCCTGTTGCCGTTACCGGTTCAGGCACCTGTGGTTCCGCTACGCCCGGTTCTGCCTGCGCCTGGTCGACCTCCTCGACAGCGCTGGTGACTAGCGCGGTCGAGACCAAAGCTGGGTCCAGCGCCGCGTCAAGTTCGCCAGTGACATAGGCTTGGCAGAACTTGGCTTTCGCGCCTTTTCCTTTGCCTTTCAGAATTTCGCCGTCAGGGCTAATACGACCATTTTCCAGCCAACGCAGGCAGCGTTGAACTGCTTCCGTAATCTGCTCGGGTGCCATCTGGCTTAGGTCGGTGGGGTCTGCTTTGGACTGGGCCGGGGCGGCAACCGGAAGACCGAGAGAGACAATGACCGCCAGAGCGGTAGAGGATCTAAGTAGCTGCGAAACCATGTGGTGTTCCTTTCGCTATACGTTGCGAATCCTAGGAAAGGGACATCTACGAAAGCAAATAAGTTACATGTGTTTGATGATTTCGGCCAAAGACTGCCGATTGCGTACAAGTGCTCCGCGTAGGCAATCCACGCCTATTCAGCGTTCAACATCTGCATCAGGCGCTGCTTTTCACCGCTATCTTCACCACGGCAAAGAACATCAGCCAGATCCTCAAGTGCAGCAATGGAGTGACCTGCCCGGAAACTGTCAACATGGGGCAACATGGCCCGGATGCCGCCGGCCTTTGGAGCGAAACCATCAAACCGGAGCAGCGGGTTTAGCCAGATCAAGCGGCGGGCCGACAGGTGCAAGCGCTGCATCTCTGCGCTGAGTTGTTCAGTGTCGTCGCGGTCCAGCCCATCCGTTATCAGCAGAACAACAGCGCCCTGCCCCATCACGCGTCGCGACCAATCGCGGTTGAAATCATGCAGACATGCACCGATCCTCGTACCGCCTTCCCAATCCTGAGCTTCAGCTCCCGCAGCCGCCAATGCGGCATCAACATCACGCTGCGCCAGATGGCGGGTGATATTGGTCAGCCTGGTGCCGAAGGTGAAGCCATGGACACGGGCCCAGCCCGGCCCCTTGCGGTTGGCCACGGCGTGCAGGAAATGCAGAATCAAGCGGGAGTATTGGCTCATAGAGCCGGAGATATCGCAGATTACCACCAGATTGGGCCAACGCAGTCGCCGCCTCGCGCGGGCAAGCGTGGTGATCTCTCCGCCATGACGCGTCGCTTGTGCCATTGTGCCCCGCCAGTTGATGCGGGTACCCGTAGGCGAAGCGATCAGTCGGCGCGATTGAATGGGACGGATGGGCAGTTGCATCTTGGCCAGCATTCGCTTGGCCTCGGCCATCTCCGCCGTGCTCATTTGTTCAAAATCAAGACGTCGCAGCCGTTCCTCTGGCGACATTGTCAGCTCGGCGCTCAGCTCTAGCTGCTCCGGTGGGTCCTCATCCTCGTCCTGTTCAGGGAGCTTCGGCGCCTCTGCCCCGTCGAGCAGCGCCTCTGCTGCGCGTTTCTGGGCTGGCTTGGCTGGTTTCTCCTCCTGCGTGCCCCGGATCGCAGGCAACATGGCGGCCATCATATGTTCCAGAAACCGAGGGTCCCGCCAATACAAGCGAAAGATCTGACCAAAGACCTGACGATGGTCGGGCTTGGACACAAAACACGCGTGCAGCGTCCAGTAGAAATCCTGTTTCGAGGTAAAGCCGACCGCAGCAACCGCCTCTACCGCTTCGGTGACCCGGCCCGGCCCAATGGGCAGCCCTGCGCGACGCAAGGCGCGGGCAAAATGGGTGATATTCTGGGCCAGCCGGGGCGTATCCGGCAGCGGCAACGGCGGGTATTCAGGCATTGTATGGCACGCCCCGCATCAGACAGGGCCAAGTGTGGCGCGGGCCTGATCGAGAATACGCTTGGCTTCGGAGCCATGTAAGCGGGCGATATCGTCCTGATATTTCAAAATTGCCCCCAGCGTATCGGCAATCACCTCCGGCGAAAGATCAATCACATCCAATGCCAACAGGCAGTTGGCCCAGTCTATGGTTTCGGCAATGCCAGGACGTTTGAACAGATCTTCGGTGCGCAACGCCTGTACGAAGGCGACGACCTCTTGTGACAAGCGCGGCGCAAGCCCCGGCGCGCGGGAGGTCAGAATTTCCATCTCGCGATCAAAATTCGGGTAATCAACCCAATGATAGAGACACCGGCGTTTCAGGGCGTCATGCACCTCACGGGTGCGATTGGAAGTCAGGATCACAATAGGCGGTTCCGGCGCCTTGATAGTGCCCAGTTCAGGTATGGTGACCTGAAAATCGCTGAGCGCCTCCAATAAAAAAGCCTCAAACGGCTCATCCGTGCGGTCCAGTTCATCAATCAGCAGGATCGGCGCGCCAGAAGGATCGGGCTGCATCGCCTCCAGCAGCGGGCGGCGAATAAGGTAATCATCGCTGAAAAGTTCGGTCTGCAGTGCCCCACGATCTGTCTTGCCGTCAGTCCCTGCCTCAGCGGTGCGGATGGCAATCATCTGGGCCGCAAAATTCCATTCGTACACCGCACTGGAGGCGTCCAACCCCTCGTAGCATTGCAACCGGATCAGTCGTCGGCCCAGCGCAGAAGCCAGTGTCTTTGCGATCTCGGTCTTACCGACCCCGGCCTCCCCTTCGAGAAACAGTGGTCTGCCCAGCCGCAGCGACAGGAACAAAACTGTCGCAAGCCCTCGATCCGCAACATAGCCTGACTCGGAAAGAAGAGTTTCAACGGCATCGATTGAGCCAGGCAGTTCTTGGCGGCCCTTTGGTGCGCTTTGAGCTCTATTGGTGCTGGATTGGATCGTCTTTCTCCCCTGCGACATCTGGCTTCCCTTCGGTTTCACCACAACAGGCCATGGTCGTCCCAGCGGGTCAAGCGTTTGGCCATGCCACTTTCGTCCAATAGGCAACAGCAGCAAGCGTCATCAAGCACACAGACATGCGCAACATTGACCCCCTTCGGCAGCAATGCGATGACGTAAGTGACCAACTACCGTGTCTAGGTGGTATGCAGGTGTGGCAGGGGACAGCATGCGCACAGTGGCGGTGACATGTGTGAAGAATGAGGGCGCTTTCCTGCTGGAATGGATCGCCCATCACAAAGCCGTAGGCTTTAGCGATATTCTGATCCTGTCCAATGATTGTCATGATGGCACTGACCGCATGCTCGACCGGTTGGATGAGTTGGGCCACATCACCCATCTGCGCAACGATGGCCCCTATGACCACGGCGGCATCCAGTTTACCGGCTTGAAGAAGGCCGACAAACACCGGATCGTGCGCAAGGCAGATTGGGTTATGGCGCTGGATGTCGATGAATTTGTGAACATTCACACAGGTGAAGGCAGACTGACAGATCTTCATGCGGCCTTGCCGGAAGCGGATGCGATCACCCTGACCTGGCGGCTATTCGGCAACGCCGAGACGGTACGCTATCAGGATCAGCCCGTCAGCGAACAGTTCACCCGCTGCGCTCCAGAGGTTATTCATTGGCCATGGCGAGCGGCGATGTTCAAAACGCTGTATAGAAATGATGGCACCTATCGCAAACTGGGCGTCCACCGCCCACGCAGCCCTCAGGAAGAGGCCGATCTGGACCAGTTTCGCTGGTTCGACGGATCAGGGCGGGAGCTGGAACGTGGGTTTAAGACGCAGCGGGTCTTTTCCGACTACGGCCAGCCGAATTTTGGCTTGTTGCAACTGAACCACTACCCGCTTGGCGCGATGGAGAGCTATGTCCTAAAAGCCGACCGGGGCCGCATCAATCGGCAAGCCGAGCTGGGCATGGATTATTGGGTTGAGCGCAATTTTAACACCGATGAAGACACCAGCATCGCCCGCTATGGCCCAGCGCGAGACGCCATTGCTGATCTTCTACGCGAGGATGCAAAACTGGTTCGGCTGCACGACCGCGCGGTGCAGTGGCGTCACGATCGTTTTCGCGAGCTTATGCAACAGGATGCCTATCGCACACTGTTTTCAAGACTGTTGATGACGCCGCCGTCGCGGCTGATAAGCCCCGGTACCGCGCGCACGCTAACGGGGTTTGCCACGCTCGGCCGCCATAGCGTGCGAGAGGTCAGCAGCAGGCCGGATTCTCAGGAAAACTGAGGCTACGGCAAACCTGAACCGTCACTCTGCGTAGCCCGCTCTGCACCAGAACGGCCGGCAAACCGGCCTTACAATTTCCAATTTTGGCCTTATTTCGTCCCTAGATATTGCTAAGCAGAAACCCGTCCGAATAAAGGCGGGACAAGAGGACGAAGCGATGCAACAGGATACATTGGACACGCTGGACGAGGACCTGTCCGGGCTTAAGCCCGCGCAGTGGCAGGCTCGTATGGCCGCACTCTCGGAAGAGAATGGCATGTATCAACCTCTGGGCAATCGTCACTTTGCCAGCTTCATTGATCAAGGCAACACGCTGCTGGTCAGCTTTGAGACCATCCAAGGCATTCACAACCTTTCCGACGTGGCCCAGCCGCTGGGCTTTGATCTGGTGAAAAACCTCGGTTGGTCACATCTGTGCATTATCTCCAATGGGGATACTTGGTTCCGCAATGAGCGGATCTACGGCTTTTTTGATCAGCTGGTGGACGACGGCTTTTTTGACGAATTCGACAAAGTGGTGTTCTACGGTGCTGGTCCTTGCGGCTATGCCGCTGCAGCGTTTTCGGTGGCTGCCCCTGGCGCGACTGTGGTTGCTGTGCAGCCCCAGGCCACACTGGATCCGCGACTGGCGAATTGGGATGACCGTTTTCCTGAGATGCGGCGCCTTGATTTCACCGATCGCTATGGCTTTGCACCCGATATGATGGACGCCGCCAAACAGGGTTTCGTCATCTATGACCCCAGCGAGCGGCTGGATTCGATGCATGCCGCCATGTTCGCGCGCAAAAATGTAACGCGGCTGCGCACACCCAATCTGGGAGACACCGTCCAGACGCGGCTGATTGAGATGGAGATTTTGTACAATATCATCGCACTTGCCGGCACTGATAAGCTTACAGAACAGCAATTTAACAAGCTCTACCGCGCACGCCGCACCAACGGTCCCTATCTGCGCAAGTTGATGGCCCGGCTGGATCAGGATGATCGCCCCTATTTGATGGTATTGCTGTGCCGCAATGTCTCCGGCAGGTTGCGTGCACCACGGTTCCGTCGCCGCCTAGAGGCGCTCAAGAAAAGCGCCGCAGAGGGCCATATTAAACTGCCCCCTGAACGCTAGAACACGGCGCTGTCGCATACGAAACGAGAGTTTGTACCGGATCGTCTCGGCTAAGCTGACGGCTCACCGCAACACACCAATGCATGGCGCACGACGCCATCTTGACAGCATCCCGTCGCTTCCCCTGCGCGCGACCGTGTGCTAGGCGGGCGCCATGACCGTTCAGCTTACAATCCCCCGCCCCGATGACTGGCATCTGCATCTGCGTGACGGCGCAATGCTGAGGGCCGTCCTGCCCGAAACTGCCCGTGATTTTGCCCGTGCCATCATCATGCCGAACCTCGTGCCGCCAGTGGTGACCGGTGATCAGGCGAGCGCCTACCGCGACCGCATTCTGGCCGCCCTGCCCGACGGGACGACATTCGAACCGCTGATGACGCTCTACCTAACTGAGGACACAGATCCGGCAGATGTGGCAGCGGCCCATGCCAGTGGTCTGGTGAAGGCGGTCAAGCTATACCCCGCGGGGGCGACCACCAATTCTGCGTCCGGTGTCAGCGATTTCAACAAAGTGCGCCCGGTGCTTGAGAAAATGGCTGAAATTGGCCTGCCGCTTTGCACCCATGGCGAGGTTACCGATAGTGATATCGATATCTTTGACCGCGAGGCGGTATTCATCGACCAGGTTCTGGACCCAATCCGCAAGGCGACCCCCGGCCTGCGCGTGGTGATGGAGCATATCACCACCAAAGATGCCGCCGCCTATGTCACTAGCCAGGATAGCGATCTGGGCGCGACAATCACCACGCATCATCTGATCATCAACCGCAACCACATGCTGGTTGGCGGGATCAGGCCGCACTATTATTGCCTGCCGGTCGCCAAACGCGAGGAGCACCGTCTCGCACTGCGCGCAGCGGCCACCTCAGGCGACAAGCGGTTTTTCCTCGGTACGGATTCCGCCCCACACACCGACCCGAACAAGCTCAACACCTGCGGCTGTGCCGGTTGTTTCACCGCGCCCAACACAATGCCCCTACTGGCACATGTGTTCGACGAAAATGACGCGCTGGAAAAGCTGGCCGGGTTTGCCTCCGAAAACGGCCCCGCGTTTTATCGCCTGCCGGTCAACACCGATACGATGACCTTGGCCAAACAGGACACAGCCGTAAGTTTCCCAGACAAGATTGACACCCCCGACGGCCCCGTCACCGTGTTTGATCCGGGCTTTGATGTGTTCTGGAAAGTCACCTGACCCGTCTTCTGGATAGACTACCCTCGCCGCAGACCTGTGCCCCCGGCGTCCTGCGCCGACCAAAAGGATAATAACATGATCCCCTCCGCCTACCCGTCCAAGGAAGAAATCGCCCGCCTTTCCGCCCGCATGCTGCTGGAAATCGGCGCGGTGAACTTCAACACCGAGACCCCTTACACTCTGGCCTCCGGCCTGCCCTCCCCCAGCTATATCGACTGCCGCAAGCTGATATCCTTTCCGCGGATCCGCTCTACGCTGATGGATTTCATGACCGTGACGGTGATGCGCAACGCCGGTTTTGAGGCTTTTGACAATATCGCCGGTGGCGAAACGGCTGGCATCCCCTTTGCCGCACTGGTGGCTGAACGGATGGCCTTGCCGATGACCTATGTCCGTAAAAAGCCCAAAGGCTACGGCAAGAACGCCCGCATCGAAGGTGCGATGAGCGAGGGCGAACGGGTGCTTTTGGTGGAAGACCTGACCACTGACGGCGGGTCCAAGCTCTCCTTTGTTGATGCGATCCGTGAAACAGGGGCAAGCTGTGGCCATACGGCAGTGATCTTTTACTACGACATCTTCCCTGAAACCGAGAAAACGCTCGGTGATCATGGGGTTGATCTACACTATCTTTGCACCTGGTGGGATGTGCTGGCCGAGGCCCGTGCGCAAGGCGCGTTCTCAAGCGAGACACTTGATGAAGTTGAACGCTTCCTGAAAGACCCGCGTGCCTGGCAAGAGGCGCATAAATCCGCCTGATAGCGAAGCACATAAACAAGAGATACGGGGCAGCCTGTGGACAAGGCTGCCCCTTCGAATCGCCTATGCCCCTCAGGAAGGGGCAGATATAGACAACTATCCAGCACGCACCTCATGATGTAGACTACGCCTACCGTCGGCCAGCTTTTGTGACATTGGCACACAGGTCGGCTTGCGGATATCCACAGGCTGTTCACAGATCATCCACAGAGTTTTCCAGATAGCCAAACCGGGGGCCACGCCGGTATAACGCAGGGCCAGAGACGAGAGCAGCAATGAACGATATCACGCCATTTGACCCCAACTTACCCGCCGCACCGAAGCCTGATGGCGAGGGATCCGGGGACGACGCCACCATTCTCCCTCACTCAGTTGAGGCGGAACAGCAGCTGCTTGGCGCGATCCTGACCAACAACGATGTCTACGACCGGATTGCTTCGATCATCACGTCTGCACATTTCTACGACCCGGTACATGCCCGCATCTACGAGATCGCCGCAGCGCGGATTTCGAAAAATGCGCTGGCTTCGCCGGTGACGCTAAAAGCGTTCATGGAGGACGACGAAGGTCTGAAAGAACTGGGGGGACCGGCCTATCTCGCGAAACTCGCAGGGGCATCAATCTCGGCGTTTGCCGTTCGTGACTATGCGCAGATGATCTATGATCTGGCGATCCGGCGTGAGCTGATCGCACTGGGACGTAGCATTGCCGACAAGGCACGCCGCGTCGATGTTGCCTCGGAACCCAAAGAGCAGATCGTCGAAGCCGAACAGTCGCTTTACAAACTTGCCGAGCAAGGCCAGACCGAAAGCGGGTTCAAATCGTTCCTCAAGGCCGTCACCGAAGCCGTCAACGTCACCAATGAAGCCTATCAACGTGGCGGCGGCATGGCCGGAATTTCCACCGGATTGGCAGATCTCGACAAACAGCTCGGCGGCCTGCACCCGTCTGACCTGTTGATCCTGGCGGGACGTCCGTCGATGGGGAAAACCTCACTCGCGACCAACATCGCCTTTAACGTTGCCAAAGCTTATAAACGCGGCCAAAAACCCGATGGCACCGAGGGTGCCGTGGATGGCGGCGTTGTCGGTTTCTTCTCGCTCGAGATGTCGGCCGAACAGCTGGCCGGGCGTATTCTGGCAGAAGCATCCGAGATTTCGTCGCATAAGATCCGTCAGGGCGACATGACCGAGGAAGAATTCCGCCGTTTTGTCCAAGCCGCCAAAGACCTGGAAAGCTGCCCCCTGTTCATTGATGACACGCCCGCCCTGCCGATCTCGCAGCTGGCTGCGCGCGCACGTCGCCTGAAACGGACCCACGGGCTGGACCTGCTGGTGATCGACTACCTGCAGCTGTGTCGGGGTATGGCGGAAAACCGGGTCAATGAAATCGCCGAGATTTCCATGGGTATGAAGGCCATTGCCAAAGAACTACAGATCCCGGTGGTTGCGCTGTCTCAGCTGTCGCGTCAGGTGGAAAACCGTGAGGACAAACGTCCGCAGCTGTCGGATCTTCGGGAATCCGGCTCGATCGAACAGGATGCGGATGTTGTGATGTTCGTGTTCCGCGAAGAATACTATAAGGAACGCGAAAAACCCGGCGATCACGAGCTGGATAAGATGGAAGAGTGGAAACAGGCCATGGAGCGCCTGCATGCCAAAGCCGAAGTTATCGTCGGCAAACAACGACACGGGCCTATCGGCACGGTAGAGCTGGCGTTCGAGGCACAGTTCACGCGCTTCGGCAATCTCGCCAAAGCCTGGCAGCAGGATCACGCGCCAGAGTATTAACCAAAACCTATCTGACACTATTATGACGCGCGGCTTGTTATATTGAGGCCGCGCGTTTTCTTTTGCTCAACGCAGCCCTAACCGGCCTAAATTGCTCAAGATCCCAGTTCACGCTGTTGCCTTCTGCGCAACCGAAGCCCGACGACCCGCACACTCCCCCAAGGCGAGCCCGCCCAAAACCCGCCCATCCCGCGCCAAGATACCGGTGTGATGCGGTTTCCCCCTTGACCCCTGTGCCCTCCATGTCATGAACACCTCATGACGACTGCTAAACTGACACTCAATCTGGATGCACTGGTGACCAACTGGCGCAACCTCGATGCGCTGACCAATTGCGAAACCGCCGCAGTGGTCAAAGCCAATGGCTATGGGCTGGACGCCGGCCGCGTTGGCAAGGCATTGGCCAATGCAGGCGCGCGCAATTTCTTTGTAGCCATGGCTGAAGAAGGCGTAGCCCTGCGTCGCGCAATCGGCCCCGGCCCCGGCATTTCCGTCTTTGCTGGCCATATGGAAGGCGACGCCAAACTGCTGCGCGACTTCCAACTGACGCCGATGCTGAACTCACTGGATCAGATGCTGCGCCATTTTGAGAGCCTGCCCGGCCATCACTTTGGCGTGCAGTTGGACAGCGGCATGAACCGCCTTGGTATGGAAGCCGCCGAATGGGCCGCCGTGCGCGATATCGCTCTCAGTCAGGGGCCGGTTTTGATTATGTCGCATCTGGCCTGTTCGGATGAGCCAGGCCACCCGATGAATGACCAGCAATTGCAGTCCTTCCTCGACATGACCGCAGGATTGGAGCTGCCCCGCTCGCTTGCCGCGACCGGTGGATTGCTTCTTGGACGCAACTACCATTTTGACCTGTGCCGCCCCGGCATTGGCCTCTACGGTGGTCAGCCCTATGGCGATGCGCTGCCCGTGGTCCAATTGGATCTGCCAGTGATCCAGATCCGCTCTTTGGATGTGGGGGAAACCGTTGGTTATGGCAACAGCTGGATTGCGCAACGCCCAAGTCGGATTGCAACTGTCGCCGCAGGCTATGCCGACGGGCTGCATCGCGCGCTTGGCAATGGGCAAATCCATGTCTACGCCGGCGACACGCCATGCCCCTTTGCGGGTCGTGTTTCGATGGACCTGATCACCGTGGACATCACCGATCTCAACGAAGAGCCCAGCCATCTGAGCCTCCTCAATGAGCGCCAAACCGTGGATACGCTTGCGGAAGCGGCAGGGACCATCGGCTATGAGATCCTAACCTCTCTCGGCAGTCGCTACGCACGGAGCTATACCGGATGAGCACCTCATCGCGCCTTTCTCCCCTCAGCCTGATTGCCCGGCTGGGGCAACTGGTACTTGCTGGCCTCGGCGCTGTCGGGCGGGTGACGCTCTTTGGTCTTTCTACCTTTAGCCATATGCTCCGGCCACCTTTTTACCCCCGCGAGTTGCTGAATGCGCTGCTACAAGTGGGCTGGCTGTCGCTGCCGGTGGTCGGGCTGACCGCGATTTTCACCGGGGCAGCACTTGCGCTGCAAATCTATGCCGGTGGTGCGCGTTTCAATGCCGAGGCCGTGGTGCCACAAATCGTTGCCATCGGCATGGTGCGCGAGCTTGGCCCTGTGTTGGTCGGTCTGATGATCGCGGCGCGGGTCACATCGTCGATTGCGGCAGAAATCGCTACCATGAAAGTAACCGAGCAGATTGACGCTCTGGTTACGCTCTCGACACATCCGATGAAATATCTGGTTGCACCGCGTGTACTTGCGGCGCTGATCACGGTTCCGGTGCTGGTGGGGGTTGGCGATATTATCGGCATCATGGGCGGCTACACCGTGGCAACACAAAACCTTGGCTTTAACCCGGCGGCCTATCTGAAAAACACGGTCGATTTCCTTGAACTGCGCGATATCGTGTCCAGCCTCGTAAAAGGGGCAGCATTTGGCGTTATCGCCGCCACCATGGGTTGCTACTACGGCATGCAGTCGGGCCGCGGCGCACAAGGTGTTGGCCGCGCCACCAAAGGCTCGGTTGAAGCCGCCGCAGTGCTGATACTGGCTGCCAACTTTGTCCTGACAGGGGTGTTCTTCTCGCTATGATCCAGATGCAAGACGTCCATAAGGCCTTTGGTGACAATAGAGTTCTGCAAGGCATGACGCTGGAGATCCCCAAGGGCACCTCTATGGTGATCATTGGCGGGTCTGGCACCGGGAAATCGGTGGCTCTGAAATCCGTACTGGGGTTGATCACACCTGATAAAGGCGACATTCTGGTCGATGGCAAACCCGCTGCCAGTGGGGACCGCGATGCCTTTCTGGCGCGGTTTGGCATGCTGTTTCAGGGGGGTGCGCTTTTTGACTCACTGCCCGTCTGGCAGAATGTCGCGTTTCGCCTGCTACGTGGCACTCTCAAACGACCTGTTGAAGAAGCCCGTGAAATCGCCATCGACAAGCTGCGCCGCGTTGGCCTGAAGGCCGATGTCGCCGACCGCCTGCCTGCCGAACTCTCCGGCGGGATGCAGAAACGTGTAGGCCTTGCCCGTGCGATTGCTGCCGAGCCCGAGATCATCTTTTTCGACGAACCGACAACTGGTCTTGATCCGATCATGTCTGGCGTGATCAACGATCTGATCCGCGAAATCGTGGTGGAGATGGGAGCCACGGCAATGACCATCACCCACGACATGTCCTCGGTCCGTGCGATTGCCGACAATGTCGCGATGCTCCATGCGGGCGTGATCCAATGGACTGGCCCTGTAGGCGAGATGGACCAATCGGGTGATCCCTATCTGGAGCAATTCATCCACGGCCGCGCCGAGGGGCCGATCGAGGCGGTCCGCTAAGCAAGCAGACGATAATAGAAACGAACGCCGCTGCCTAGTTGGAGGCGTTCTGACAGAAGCGTTAGGCCCACAAAGATGTAATCCACCTAGCTTTCCCCCTTCCCTCAAGGGGCCGCAGGGCACACATCATGGCGAAACAATAGACAAAGAGCCGCTATGACAGTCCGCATCCTCACCCTCTCGCTCCTGATCCTCTACCCTGTTGCGTGGTTTGCGCCTCTTATGCGCGCCGGGCTGTTGCCGATTTTTGGCCTCAGCGAGATATCGGTGATCACTGGTTTGCAAAGTCTTTGGGGCAGTGATGTCATACTGGCCCTGACCGTCACCATTTTTGCAATCTTTGCGCCCTACCTAAAGACCATCGGGCTGGCGCTGGTGCAATGGAATCTTCTGGATAGGCGCACGCAGCCAGTGCTGCATGTGTTGGGCAAGCTGGCGATGGCGGATGTGTTTCTGATCGCACTCTATATCACGCTGGCCAAGGGGATCGGGTATGCCACGATTGAAACGGCCTGGGGGCTATACCTTTTCACCGGGTGTATTCTGGCATCTTTGGTGCTGGGACTGCTGACCCAGCGCCAGACTGCACCGTGACGCAATTGGGCCTAACGCCAATAGAAACGTACCGGCTTGCACCTCCACTCTGAGCAATCGGAAGACTTGAACAAACCGGAAACATCTGCCACAGCTTGCCAATGGCAAAAACAACATTCTCGTGCTCTGCCTGCGGAGCATCCTTCTCGAAATGGTCCGGGCGCTGCGACAGCTGTGGCGAGTGGAATTCCATCACCGAAGACAAGGGCCTGTCCAAGGGTGGACCTGCGTCGAAATCCCTTGGGATGCGGCGGGGCAAGACAATCCCGCTGAGCGATCTGGCAACCGAAGAGGCACCACCGCCCCGCACCTGCTGCGGCGTCGGTGAATTGGACAGAGTGCTGGGCGGAGGATTGGTGCCTGCTTCGGCTATCCTTGTGGGCGGCGATCCAGGGATCGGCAAATCAACACTGCTGTTACAGGCGGCTGCCCAGTTTGCGCGTTCGGGCCTTAAGACAATTTATGTAAGCGGCGAGGAGGCGAGCGCACAGGTGCGTATGCGTGCACAGCGATTGGGACTGGCCGAAGCGCCGGTGAAGCTGGCAGCAGAGACCAACCTGCGCGATATCCTGACGACGCTGGAAGCGGAAAAGCCGCAGCTGGCCATTATCGACTCCATCCAGACCATGTGGGCTGATCACGTGGACAGCGCACCAGGATCTGTCAGTCAGGTTCGCGCTGCTGCACACGAGCTGACAACCTTCGCCAAAACAAACGGTATTTCCGTCATCATGGTGGGCCATGTCACCAAGGAAGGCCAAATCGCCGGACCAAGGGTGGTGGAGCATATGGTCGATACGGTTCTCTATTTCGAGGGCGAGCGCGGCCATCAATTCCGTATTCTGCGGGCGGTAAAGAACCGCTTTGGTCCTGCGGATGAGATTGGTGTTTTTGAGATGACCGGTGGCGGCTTGAGCGAAGTCAGAAACCCCTCTGCACTGTTCCTGTCCGAGCGCGGCACACCATCGCCGGGCTCCGTGGTGTTTTCCGGCATCGAAGGCACCCGCCCGGTGCTGGTCGAAATGCAGGCGCTGGTCGCACCCTCGCCCCATTCGCAGCCACGCCGGGCCGTGGTAGGTTGGGACAGTTCGCGACTTGCCATGATTCTGGCAGTACTGGAAGCACGCTGTGGCATTCCGTTTGCAGGCTTGGATGTCTATCTGAACGTCGCAGGCGGTATGAAAATCTCGGAACCTGCGGCCGACCTCGCAGTAGCCGCGGCGCTGCTCAGTGCCCGGGAAGACACCGCCCTACCCGCAGATACGGTCGTATTCGGAGAAATATCGCTCTCCGGCGCCCTGCGACCGGCCCCTCAGACCGAAAACCGGTTGAAAGAAGCGCAAAAACTTGGTTTCACGGCAGCGATAGCTCCAAGTGGTGGCAAATCCGTCGCGGTCTCAGGACTTGCTGTACGGCAGGCCTCAGATCTCGCTGGTTTTGTTGGCGAATACTTCGGAGCTGGCTAAAGTCGCAAGAATTCTAATCGCAGGTTAACGGGCGAGGGACATGGAAGGTTTCACCATTATCGACGGGGTTGTGGCCCTAGTCATTGTTTTATCAGCGTTGCTGGCCTATTCGCGCGGTTTCGTGCGAGAGGCGATGGCTATCGCTGGTTGGATCGCAGCAGCCATCTTGGCCTTTCTGTTTGCGCCGCAGGTCGAGCCGCTGATGGCGGAAATCCCGGTCATAGGAGAGTTCATCGCAGACAGCTGTGAATTGTCGATCATCGCCGCCTTTGCGGCGGTTTTCGCACTGGCGCTTATTGTGGTGTCCTTCTTCACGCCGCTGTTTTCATCGCTGGTACAGCGGTCTGCACTCGGCGGGCTGGATCAGGGCATCGGTTTCTTCTTTGGGGTGCTGCGCGGCATCCTCTTGGTCGCAATTGCCTTCTTCCTCTACAATGTCGTGATGACCGGCCAGAGCTTTACCATTGTGGATGAGAGCCGTTCTGCTGTGGTGTTTGAGCGGATGATCGGCAAGATTGAAGACCGCAACCCTGAGCAGGCACTTGGCTGGGTTACCTCGCAGTATGAAAGCCTGATCGGCTCCTGCTCGAAGTAATCATAAGGATGCGCCGCAGTATGTGGCGGCGCTGATCACCTTATTGGGACACACCAAATTGACTAAAACAGGGCGCCTTTGGGCGCCCTAAGTCTGTCTACAGTATTTGTCAGGCATTACTAACTCCTCACCTACCGCATCCTCTCGTCCTTTATTCTATAAGACTGGCGGGCTACGTGTTTTTTAGATCCCTAAAAGACAGTGAGATTTGAAATGAAATCGATTCTGAAATTACTTAGCCTACTACTATTAGGGCTGCTCGCATATTTGGCGTTTTGGCCTGTTGCCGTTAGCCCAGTTGCTTGGAACGCGCCCAAAAACTCTGGGTATTCCGGAAAATTCCAACCCAATGACCGCCTCAGTGAACTTGAGTTTGTTGATCTGGACGGTCGTACCGGCCCAGAGGATGCAGATGTCGGTCCAGATGGTCTTATCTATCTCGCCATGCATGGCGGGGAGATCCTGCGTATCGGTCAAGAGGGTGTCATTGAAACCTTTGCCGCAACAAACGGACGCCCGTTGGGGATTGAGTTTGGTAATGATGGTACACTCTTCGTGGCAGATGCTTACCTTGGGCTGCTGTCGATTGACCAAGATGGCCAGGTAACGCTGCTCGCGAATGAGACCGAGCAGGGCAGCCCCATTCTATATGCCAACGATCTGGATGTGGCAGCCGACGGGACGATCTACTTTTCAGACGCGTCCACCCGATTTGGTGCCGAAGAGAGCGGCGGGACTTTGGCCGCGTCGATTTTGGATCTGGTTGAACATTCCGCCAATGCACGTGTCCTAAAATATGCCCCCTCTTCGAGGACCACAACGGTGTTTGCAGACGGGCTGACATTCGCGAATGGCATTGCGATCGATGAAACGAACGAGGCACTACTTGTTGCCGAGACCGGTGAGTATCGCGTTTGGCAATTTCCTTTGGCGGGTGGCCCTGGGAAAGTAATTCTACAAGATATTCCCGGCTTTCCCGACAACTTGAACCATGCGTCAGACGGGACGTACTGGCTCGGTGTTGTCAGCCCCCGCAACCTGATTATGGACAAGCTGTCAGGGTCACCATTCTTTAGGCGGGTCGTGATGCGGTTGCCCGAAGCATTGAAACCGGCACCGACTCGCTACGGATTTATCCTCCGCTTTAATGCTCAGGGTGACGTGGTAGAGACCTTGCAAGATCCCAGTGGTGAATTTGCTTTGACGACTGGCGCTATCTCTCTTGCGAATGGCCAGATTGCCGTAACATCACTAACAGAACCACGGCTTGGATTGCTAAAGTGATCTAGCGGGCCCGGTGTAGCACGTAGTCCTATTTTGCCCATAGCCTTTGATCTTGATATCAAAGGCTATGAGCCGTGATAGCGGAGCCCGAGATAATCCAGTGCGATAGACTGCAGCTTCTAAAGTCACGCTAAGGCCAGTTTGGTTGCTATGAGCACCGTGGTGACAGCGGATAACAGGAAGCAGCAACGGCGAACAAAGGCCAGAGGTCTTGTCCAATTACCACATTCGGGACAATCGAACCGTTTACCTTTCCTAACATCAAAAAGTCGCATTAATGCTTTATTAACCAATTAGAATCGCAGTTATCCACAGTTAAACTTCACCTCAAACAGCCTAAATCAGGGCGCGGGACGCCGATAAAAGTTAACAAATACTGCTATTCGAGAGGTTTTTGGGCAACAATTTCGCGAATGAGGCAGGATTAAAGGCCGAAAACCCTGCTGTTGTCCCAATCGGCCCGATCCTTGCCCCATTTCCGTCCAATTTCGAAGCGCACATTGGTGTCAACAAGACGCCGGACAGAACGTCAGGCACATCGCTCAGAAGGACGACATCATGCTGCTGGATCACTCGACATCGTTTGCTGACTGTCAGCCCGTTGGTCTTTTGATGGATTTCCCAGCAGCCGTGGCCCCTGCATCCTCCGGCCGGGCACGTCCCCGCCCACGTACTGGCGGCCTACTGCCCAACGCGATGCTGGAGACGGATCGTGGCTTTGTTCAGGCCCGCAACGTAAAGCCAGGCGACAAAGTCTACACTCTGGACGGCGGTGCTCAGGAGGTAATGGCTGTGAAGCACGCCGTGCCACGCCTGACATCATTGGTACATGTGCCAGCCGGTGCACTGGGGAATGACGTAGACCTGATGCTGCCTGCGGACCAAAAAGTGGGCTTGGAGCTCGCGGCTGTGGAACGGCTGTTTGATGTCCCAACCGCGATGACCAAAGTTGTTTCGCTAATCGGACACAAGGGAATCTCCGCCGCTATGCCGGAAAAACTCGCACGCATTTACCTGTCTTTTGCAGAAGAAGAGATGATCTGGGCCGAATGCGGCATGCTAGTGCATGTCGCCTGCGAAAACGGCACTGAGTTTGAAGCCGATGGCGCCTTTCGCGAACTGTCACTGGCAGAGGCCCGTCAGATCCTTGCCAGTGAAGATGGCCGTGCCCTGTCCGATGCGGGCAAAGACGAAGACGATAGCCGCGATAATGACAGCGAAGACGTGCTGTCGGCCTTTGATATGCTGCGCGGTCTGCTGGCGGCCTAATCGAGCGGACATTGCAGACTGGGTAACTGCGATCACCACGCGCCCTACCTTGCCTGTGCACCACCCGCGTCTCAACCAAGCCAAACAGTCCGTCGGCCTGCGTGATTTCACAGGTCTTTTTGTTTCTGGACGATTTAGATTTGCGACCAGACTGCGGTTTTTTAATCCAACTGTCGTGAAACCGTGATCCTTTGGTGACATGCGCGAGCGGACCCTCTATGTGAGGGGCATCCTGACAACCGGATTCGGAGCCACACCGCCTTGCCGATGCCGCAGATGCCCCCCGCCCACCCGTTTGACGATGACAAGCTGCGCGAAGAATGCGGCATCTTTGGCGTCGTCGGCGTCCAAGATGCCTCCAACTTCGTCGCCCTTGGATTACATGCCCTGCAACACCGGGGACAGGAGGCCGGCGGTATTGTCACCCACGACTCTGTCGAAGGTTTCCAGAGTGCCCGTCGTTTTGGTTATGTCCGCGACAACTTTACCTCGCAGGACGTCATGTCCACACTGCCCGGCCCGATTGGAATCGGCCATGTGCGCTACTCGACAGCTGGATCCAAAGGGCAGACCGCGATCCGCGATGTGCAGCCTTTCTTTGGTGAGTTCGCTATGGGCGGCGCTGCAATTGCCCACAATGGCAATATCACCAACGCCGACGCGCTGCGTAAGGAACTGATTGAGCGCGGCTCAATCTTCCAAAGCTCCTCCGACAGCGAATGCATTATTCACCTGATGGCCAGGTCCTTGCAACGCAACATCCCCGAACGGATGGAAGACGCATTGCGCCGGGTAGAGGGTGCATTCTCCGTTGTTGCGATGACCCGTACCAAACTGATCGGTGTGCGAGACCCGCTGGGTGTGCGCCCGCTGGTGCTGGGCAAGATCGGTGATGGCTACGCGCTCAGCTCCGAGACCTGTGCACTGGATATCATCGGTGCTGAATTCCTACGCGAGATCGCACCGGGTGAAATGGTGGTGATTACCGAAAAGGGCATCGAGAGCCATTTTCCCTTCCGTCCACAGTCGCCCAAATTCTGCATCTTTGAGCATGTCTATTTCTCCCGTCCTGATTCGATTCTCGGCGGGCGTTCTGTTTATGAGACCCGCGAAGCAATCGGCCGCGAACTGGCGAAGGAAAATCCGATCGAAGCAGATCTGGTATGTCCTGTACCTGACAGTGGGACGCCGGCAGCCATCGGGTATTCGCTGCAATCGGGCATTCCCTATGCGATGGGGATCATCCGCAACCAATACATGGGACGGACATTTATCGAGCCCACGGAGCAGATCCGAAATATGGGTGTCCGCCTGAAGCTGAACGTGAACCGCGCGCTGATCCAAGGTAAGCGGGTCATTCTGGTGGATGACTCGGTTGTACGGGGCACAACTTCGCGCAAAATCAAAGAGATGATACTGGATGCCGGTGCAAAAGAGGTGCATTTCCGCATTGCCTCTCCGCCCACTGCATGGCCCTGTTTTTACGGCGTAGACACGCCCGAACGGGACAAGCTTCTGGCGGCTACCATGACCGAAGACCAGATGGCCAAACATCTTGCTGTCGACAGTTTGAAGTTCATCTCTCTGGACGGCCTATATCGCGCCGTTGGACAGGAAAAAGGCCGCGACAACGCCTGCCCACAGTATTGCGATGCCTGCTTCTCGGGCGAATACCCTGTTGTTCCCTCGGATATGGTGGATCGAGGGTTTGAAATGAAGCCCGCAGCAGAGTAAGAGCGCAGCCGACATCAGTTCGACTCATGAGGCGCTGGTCATCGGATCGGCGCCTCTAGCCGTTTTGCGACGGCTATATCCTTGACCACCGAAAGGCCGACCTTTGGATCCACATCTCGCCCGCATGCTCAGCTCTCAGCGCAAGTGTCGCTGTTGCGGCGCGACCTTTGCCCAGCTGCTGAGCCTCAGCTGCGATCGGCCGGACGCCTGTTCTGAAGACATGTTCGTGCATGACAATGCCGCGATCTCGACGCAATCTGGCGATGTGCTGACGGATGATTTTTGCCGTCTAGGAAAATTGCGGTTCGTTCGCGCCGTTCTGGCGGTGCCGATTGCCGATACAAGTGGAGAAGAGTTTATCCTCGGCACCTGGGCACGGCTCAGCCAGGACGATTTTGACGCTTATCTTGACCGGTTCGAGATGCAGGAAACCGAGGATCTTGGCAGCATAAGGGCGTGGCTGGCAAACGCCATCCCACCAGATGGCAGCGAGTCCGTCGAGGCGATGCTGCATATGCGCCCGGAAGGGCAATACCCGGAATTGCAGATCTCGGAGCCTGATCATCCGCTCCACAACCTGCAGATGGTTGGTGCTCAGCTAGAAGAGATTTTGGGCCTGCTTTACGCCTATGGGCACGATATGCCCTCTCTGATCTACGATGCCTGAACGGCAGGCATCGCATTTCGCACACGCTATGATTAAACGCAATCTCCTGCCTTTTGACTTCAAATTTCAAGGGCCTGTGTGCAATAGCACAGGGCTGACCTTGTTGATGCGCAAGGGTTCGCGCAGAGCTTTGGCGCACACCGGCATGGCTTTGCCGGTGCATTGCGCGCCTCTGTTCGCCGGAAGTGGCACCTGATAGCCCACCGCAAATTCATATCGATCCCCCAAAAGAAAGACACTGTTCCCAGAATGGCCAATCGTGAAAGCGGCACAACGCCTGCGAATGTCGCAGGTCATGCCACCCAGAAAGATGCGCTACGCCGTAACCACCTCAGCCTGCTGGGCCTGTTTGGTGTCAAGAACAACCTGAGCGCCATGATGCGGATGCCAAGTGGCCGCACCAAGGTCGTGACCCGTGGCAGTCGGCTGTCGGGTGGCCAAGTCATTGCCATCGATGCCGACGGCGTGATCCTGCAAAAAAACGGAAAAGCGTCGCGTATCGAAATGCCGGGCAGCTGATCGGAATAGCAGCGTAACCGAGGACATGTGCGGCTTTGGCCCCTTGACCCGCGCCGCATCGCGCCGCAAAAGGCGCACATGACACAGAAACTTGCTCTCATCACCGGGGCCTCTCGAGGCCTGGGCGCGGCTCTTGCAGAAGCCCTCGCGCCAACGCATCACATTGTTGCCGTGGCGCGCACCACAGGCGCGCTGGAAGAGCTAGACGACCGGATCAAGGCCGTAGGCGGATCCGCCACACTCGCCCCCATGGACATCACAGTACCTGAGGCCATGGCGACACTGTGCCGGGGCATATATGATCGCTGGGGCCATCTCGACCTCTGGCTGCACACCGCAATCCACGCGGCACCACTCAGCCCCGCACAGTTTGTTGCGCCCAAGGATTGGCAGAAGTCCATGGCCATCAACGCCACGGCGACCTCCGTACTGATCCCCTATGTCGCGCCGTTGCTTGGCCAGACAGGCCAGGCCGTATTCTTTGATGACCCCCGCGCCAGCGAAAAGTTCTTCGGTGCTTACGGAGCCACAAAAGCGGCGCAGATGTCGCTTGCCAACAGCTGGCAGGCCGAAACAGCTAAAACGGGGCCTATCGTGCAGGTCCTGGCACCTAGTCCAATGGCAACGGCCGTGCGTGCGCGGTTCTTTCCGGGTGAAGACCGGGATGTTCTTGCCACCCCACAGAGCGAGGCCGCACGGCTGCTGCCCCAGATCCTGACCGACAAGACCTAACACCCAACCAGATAGATCCGCGAAAAACCGCCGACTGGTGCCTTGTAGCGGCTCCGGTTACATTCGCTCTCCGGATGGCACGAAAAACCTGTGGCCTCTGTGCCTCAGGCATCGCCACGTCGAGACTTGCCCGAGGTCACGATGGGGAAAAGCTTGCCCCCTTTTGCCCCACATCTTATTCAGGTCGCAGGTGAGGATCGGCGTATTCACGCCAGAAACAATGCCTGCCAATGCCAGACGAGAGGCCAAGCTCATGCGAATTCTGATCACCAATGATGATGGCATCAGCGCCCCCGGTCTGGCAGTTCTGGAACAGATCGCCCAAGATGTGGCTGGCCCGGATGGCGAGGTCTGGACTGTTGCCCCCGCGTTTGAGCAATCAGGTGTTGGCCATTGCATCAGCTACACCCGCCCGTTCATGTTGAGCCAACTGGGTGAACGCCGCTTTGCCGCCGAAGGTTCCCCCGCCGATTGTGTTCTGGCGGGGTTGCACGTGGTGATGAAAGATCACCAACCCGATCTGGTTCTATCCGGCGTAAACCGGGGCAATAACTCAGCCGAAAACGCGCTGTATTCCGGAACACTTGGCGGTGCGATGGAAGCAGCGTTACAGGGTATACCCTCCATGGGACTATCGCAGTATTTCGGGCCCGAAAATGCGCAGTCGGAGAACCCGTTTGAAGCGGCTGCCATCCACGGGGCCGATCTCGTTCGGGACATTCTGGCAACCCAGGCTAAAGACGATGCTGATTACCGATTGTTTTATAACATAAACTTCCCACCCGTAGCCGCTGCAGACGTCAAAGGGCGACGAATTGCACCGCAAGGCTTTCGGCGCGGCAGCCATTTCTCTGCAGAGGAGCAGACCTCTCCCAATGGTCGGCGCTATCTTTGGATCCGTGGCGGCAACCAGCATATCGCCACCGCGGAGGGCAGCGACGCCGCGCAAAATCTTGCGGGCTATATCTCAGTCACGCCAATGCGGGCAGACCTGACAGCAAACGATGCGCTGGAGCGCCTGAAGGGCATTGAATGACAGGCCCCACGGCTGAAACCAAGATGCAGTTTCTCTTCGCCTTGCGATCGCGCGGGGTGACGGACGCGCAAGTTCTGGACGCGATGGAACAAGTGGATCGCGGCCCTTTTGTCCGAGGCCTATTTTCCGCGCGAGCCTATGAAGACATGCCTTTGCCAATTGCTTGTGGTCAGACGATTTCGCAGCCCTCTGTCGTCGGTTTGATGACACAGGCTTTGCAGATCTCACCTCGCGACACAGTTCTGGAGGTCGGTACTGGATCGGGCTATCAGGCCGCAATTCTCAGCAAGCTGGCGCGCCGCGTCTATACCGTGGATCGCCATGCACGGCTTGTACGTGAGGCGCGCCAGATCTTTGATCAACTGCACCTGTCCAACTTAACTTCCTTGGTTGGAGATGGCAGCCACGGCCTGCCCGAACAGGCCCCGTTTGATCGAATCATTGTGACCGCAGCCGCCGAGGATCCGCCCGGACCTCTCTTGGCGCAGCTCAAGACAGGGGGTATTATGGTTGTGCCCGTGGGGCAGTCCGACACTGTACAGACCCTGATCCGTGTTCAAAAAACCGTCAGTGGGCTAGAATACGACGAATTGCGCCCGGTGCGTTTTGTTCCCCTGCTTGAGGGGATCGGCAAAGACACGTAAAGGAAAGGGCAAGATCCGCCCACCCAATGGCCAGGAGAGATCCAAGCCGAACCACGTGGCTGACCGACTGACTATGGCAAACCCCAGGGATAATGGGGGCCCGCAAGACGGGAACGGCGTTCCGAGGAGAGCGAAATGACATTGATTGCACCCAACCGCCCCAGTCGCAAAGTGCTGATGGCGCTGCCGCTGGTGGCTGTACTGGCCGCTTGCGAAGCTCCGCTGGACTATGACTTGCGTGGCCAAATTGGTGCCTTCAACACCACCAAGGCCGCCCAGACTGCCACAGTCAACCGACCGAAGCCCGATGCAAAAGGGCTGATCACGTACCCGTCTTATCAAGTTGCTGTTGCCCGTCGTGGTGATACTCTGAGTGATGTAGCAGGCCGAATTGGTCTGCCCGCGGGCGAACTGGCAAGATTCAACGGCATGAAGACCGATGATGCCCTGCGCCAAGGAGAGGTCATCGCCCTGCCTCGACGCGCACCAGGCACTGCTACCGCTGGTAACAGCAACGGCAATGTCGATATTGCGTCGCTAGCGGGAGATGCCATCGACAGCGCGCCATCAACAACTCCGAACGCTGGCGGCAGTGTCAGCACTGCGCCACTGGCGTCTCCGGCCACGGCCAGCAAGCCGCAGGTACAAAGCGGACCAGAACCCGTACGCCACAAGGTGAAACGCGGCGAAACGGCTTATACCGTCTCGCGGCTCTATCAAGTGCCGGTAAAATCTCTGGCGGAATGGAACGGGCTGGGTAGTGACTTTGCCATTCGCGAAGGCCAGTTCTTGCTGATCCCATTGAAAGACCAGCCCGCCCCACGTAAGGAGGCGGCAGCCGCAGCAACAGCTGCGACGACTGCTCCGGGAGAAGGCACCAACACGCCTACCCCGCCAAGCGCGACAAAGCCCCTGCCGCAGGAAACAGTGGCCCCCGCCGCTGTGGTCCCCAAGGATTTGCCCAAGGTAGCAGTACCTGCTCCCACACGTAGCTCAACTGCTGCAATGACCTATCCGGTCAAGGGCAAGATCACCCGCACCTACGCCAAGGGCAAAAATGACGGCATTGATATTGCCGGCGCTGCTGGTGCCCCGGTGAAGGCTGCCGATGGCGGAACAGTGGCGGCTATCACCAAGGATTCGAACAACATTCCGATCATCGTCGTCCGGCATGATGCCAAACTCCTGACCGTCTATGCCAATGTCGATAAGATCGAAGTGAACAAGGGCGACACGGTTTCGCGTGGCCAGACCATCGCGGCCCTGCGTGACGGGCCATCAGCCTATGTCCATTTTGAAGTGCGTAACGGCTTTGAGAGCGTCGACCCACTGCCCTATCTTCAATAACCGCTTAATACGATGGTCCTAGATTGAGAAACGACGCCCCAGATTTCTGTGAGCGCCCTTCTTATTCTGGATGATAGCGCGGCGCGGACGCACAGGTTGTCTGTCAGGAGACCACGACCCCGTGCCGCCCAGCAAGATCAGTGAAGAACTGCCAGGCTACCCGGCCCGAACGTGCGCCTCGCGTAGCCTGCCATTCAATGGCTTCGGCACGAAGTTCATGTTCTGAGACTTCGACCCCATATACCGTGCAATACCCCAAAATCATGGCGAGGTATTCATCTTGATCACAAGGATGAAAGCCCAGCCATAAACCAAACCGATCCGAAAGAGAGACCTTTTCCTCAACCGCTTCGGAGGGGTTGATAGCGCTGGACCGCTCGTTTTCGATCATGTCTCGTGGCATAAGGTGGCGGCGGTTTGAGGTCGCGTAGAACAGCACATTATCGGGCCGTCCTTCGATGCCGCCGTCCAATACAGCCTTCAAGCTCTTGTAGTGCTGATCATCATGCCCGAATGACAGATCATCACAAAACAGGATAAACCGCTCTGCTGTCGTGCGGAGATGGCTCAACAGGCGCGCAACCGATGGCAGGTCTTCGCGCTGCAGTTCCACCAACTTTAGCACGGGGAACTCCGGAGACAATTTGCCATGGATCGACTTCACAAGGCTGGATTTCCCCATACCCCGTGCGCCCCACAACAGCGCATTGTTCGCACCAAACCCGGCGGCAAAGCGGCGTGTGTTATCCAGCAGAGTGTCCCGTGCGCGATCAATCCCCAATAGCAGCTCCAGATCGACCCGGTTCACAGTTTCCACTGCCTCTAACCGGTCCGGTGCCACATGCCAGACGAAAGCGGAGGCAGCAGCAAAATCGGGAGCCTTGAGCGGCGCAGGCGCCATCCGTTCCAGCGCATCGGCGATGCGGGTCAAGCTTGTCTCATCCATAGAAGAAAGCCTCCGTTTCTTTGGTCACGTTGCCGCAAGGCACCCTCAGCCGTCCTGTGGCTCGATCATGGCAACTCGGGTTGCGTGTCGGCCACCTTCGAATTCGGTATTCAGAAAGGCATCCACGATTTCAATCGCCAGGCTGTCGCCAACCACACGCGCCCCGATTGAGAGCATATTTGCATTGTTGTGCTGACGGATCATCTTGGCTGAAAAGGTTTCGGAACACACACCGCAGCGAACGCCCTTGACCTTATTCGCAGCCATCATGATGCCCTGCCCGGTACCGCAGAGGATGATGCCCAAATCGCAATCACCCGATGCCACACGTTCTGCCGCAGCCGCTCCATGCTTGGGGTAATGGGTGCTTTCAGGGGTTGTCGGGCCAATATCAACGACGTCCCAACCGTTTGCTTCGATATGCTCCGCAATAGCCTGACGCAGTTCAATTGCTGCGTGGTCACTGGAAAGAACAACGCGGGTGGGTTTTTTCTGGTCCATGGGTGTCTCCATCGGTGGGTTATCGGCGTCAAATCATGTTCCGACTGGGCGAGCAAGAGGGCAGCAGATCTCGCAGCAAGGCGATGCACCTAGACCGCGACAAAGGCGCGCCGTTGCCAGCGCGCCTTTCATTGTCAGTTCTGGAAGGAATTACTTAGAGTTATTGTCTTCGCCGTTCTCTTCTTTGTCGTCAAATTCATCCATCAGCGGGTCGTCTTCAGGATGCATATCCATCTCTTCGCCGATGTCGTCTTCGTCGTCATAGTAACCCTCGGCCCGGAGCTTGGCTTCGCGCGCCTTTTCCACCCGGCGCACCAGCAAGATCGAGATCTCGTAGAGACCGTAGACAACCGTAAACAAGATCCCTTGCGTAATCACATCCGGTGGCGTCACCAAGGCGGCCAACACAAGGATGGCAACAACGGCGTATTTGCGCACACCACCCAACCCCTCGGCGCTGACCAAACCGGCTTTCCCCATGAGCGTCAGAAGAACCGGCAACTGAAAGCACAGGCCAAAGGCCATAATGAACTTCAGTGTGATATCCAGCGACTCGTTCACCTTACCGAAGAAGGTAATGCGCACCCCATCGGTGGTTTCCGGAACAACCGCCGCGTCTGCGGGCAGGCTGCTGACCGCATTGGACATCAGGTTGGCAAAGATTGACGACACATCAGCAAAGCCAAGAAAGAAGGCCATCGCAAGCGGTGTAACCACGAAATGCGCAAAACTCGCCCCCAGAAGGAACATCACCGGCGAGGCAATAAGGAACGGCAGAAACGCATTCTTCTCCGTTTTGTAGAGACCCGGCGCAACAAAACGCCAAAGCTGGAAGCCGATCACAGGAAAGGACAGTGCAAATCCGAACACCATGGAGATCCGAAACAGTGTAAAAAGATATTCCTGTGGGCTGGTGTACTGAAGTGTCGGAGACGGATCACCAAGGTTGCGCAACGTCTCCTCTATCGGGACAAGGAGGAACTGCAGGATCGGTTCCGCAACCGTAAACGCCAGCACAATACCCACGATAAAGGCACCCACCGCCCGGATCAGACGGGTGCGCAGTTCTGCAAGATGCTCAATCAGCGGCGCTGTGCTGTCGTCAATATCTTCAGACGCACTCATGTTTTGGTCTCACTTTCTGGCGCAGCTGGGGCGTCGGTGGCAGCCAGTGCGGCCTCCGCTTCAATAGCCTTGGCTTGCGCTTCTGCAGCCTCACGTGCCTTACGGTCTGCTGCTGCCCGGGCAGTCGATGCCTGAATTTTCTTAGCGTCTTCAGCCCGTTCAGCCGCCAGTTTCCCCGTTTCGCTATCCGGGTCAAACTTGGTTGGGTCAATTGACTTCGCCATGTCCTGCGCCGCCTGCTTTACGCCATCCATTGCAGTGTTCATAGGATTGGCGGCGGCCTTCAGTCCTTTGGCCATATCGTTGACGCCTGTCTCATCAGCAGCGTCATTCATGGCCCGGCTGAATTCACGTGCCATACCCTTGGCCTTACCCACGAATCGTCCAACATTGCGGAACAAAACCGGCAGGTCCTTGGGCCCGACAACAATCAGCGCCACAACGCCGATAACCATAAGTTCGGTCCACCCAAGATCAAACATCGGCGCTTAGACCTTGTCTTTTTCGGTCTCGGGGGTCACGTCGCGCGCAGCATCGGCGGTGTTTTCTTCTTCCAGCTCTTTTGTGCTGTCATTGACGCCTTTTTTGAAGGCCGTAATTCCCTTGCCAACTTCGCCCATCAGCGAGGAAATTTTGCCGCGGCCAAACAGGACCAGCACGACGACAGCGATAAGCAGCAGGCCCGGAAGGCCGATATTGTTAAGCATGAGAGTGTCTCCTTCTCCGTGCGGGCCTAGTGATAGTCCGCAGATGTCATTTGATGACGGTTTTACGCCGGAGCTCAGGCGCAGCCTAGATCTGAGCCGCCTTGGCGAGCGCAAAATCCGATGAAATTACCGGTTTGTGTACAACGCGAGCATCCAACTGACAGGTTTATGTCAGTTGGATAAGCGTATTGCCAGCCCATCACATTTCAAAAGGAGATAAGTGATGAACAAACATGTGGCAGAGATCGTGACCTTTCACTTGGCTGATGGGGTCAAGAAACAGGACTTCGTGACCTTGATGCAGAAAACGGAAGGCTTTGTACGCGCGCAATCCGGCTTTGTGCACCGTCAGCTAAGCCAAGGTTCTGATGGCAGTTGGACCGACTATGTGGTTTGGGAAAACATGGCGAAAGCACAGGCGGTGGCGCAAAGTTTCATGCAGCAGGATTTCGCGCCTATGGTGATGGCCGCGATGGCACCAGACACCGCAAAGATGCGCCATGAAGACGTGCTGTGGATGATGGAAGCCTAAGCTCGGCGCACCCACATCTTCGCAGGAGGCAAGAGGTGGTGCTCTTGACCTCCTGCCCTCCCCGTACCAAGGCTAGGCCATGCGCCGCACTGATCGCCTTTTTGATATCATCCAGATCCTACGCGATGGGAAATTGCACCGGGCACAGGACATTGCCTCGCGGCTGGAGGTCTCCACCCGCACGATTTACCGCGATATGGACACGCTGGTCGCCAGCGGCGTACCGGTCGAGGGCGCGCGCGGTGTCGGCTACATGGTACGAGAAGCCATCACCCTGCCGCCTCTCACTCTCACAAGCGAAGAACTGGAGGCGCTGAATCTGGGTATGGCCATTGTTGCCGAAGCAGCCGACCCGGATCTGAAAGCCGCGGCCGAGAGCCTTGCCGCCAAGGTGGATGCCGTTCTGCCCGAGAGTACAATTGCAGAAGCGGATGCGTGGAAATTTGCAGTTTACCCCTTTGCAGATGCGGCACGAGGCTTTGCGCAGATGCCAACGCTACGGGCCGCCATCAAAGCCCGCCAGAAGCTTCATCTGACCTATCGCCGTATAGACGATACGCTGACAGAGCGCGTCATCCGACCACTGCATATGGAGTATTGGGGACGGGTCTGGACACTGACAGCCTGGTGCGAAGCGCGCGGGAATTTCCGGGTGTTTCGCGTTGACCTGATTGAGACCGCACAGCCGCTACCAGAGCTGTTCGTCGATGAACCGGGCAAGCGGTTGGAAGACTATCAGCCCTATGCGGATAGCGCCAGCGCAGGCTGATGCAGGGGGTTACGCCTGATTTGGGAAAACAAAACAACGGTTGCGCCGAACCGTCAGCCACATCACCCGGCCAGGATCAGGCAAGAAAACATTGGGCACCGTGGCTTTTAGCACGCTGCCATCAAAATCCATGTGGAACTCGACCAGGCTCTCATGCCCGAGAAACCGCGCGCGTTTCACAACAGCGCGCGCTGCCACCCCGTCGCTCAGCGTTGGATGCGGGCCACGTCCGTTGCGGTCGAAATCAATGCGCAGATGCTGTGGGCGAAACACGATGTCCACTTTGGTCCCATCCGGCACACCGGGTGCCAGGAATTGACCAAATGGTGTTTCCGCCAAAGCGCCGTTCACTTCGGCATGTAAGATATTTGTATCACTGAAGAACCCTACTGCCGCACGGTCCACAGGCCGTGTATAGACGTTGTAGGGCGCGCCCTGCTGCACGATTTTTCCATCACGCATCAGGGCGATTTCATCGGCCATCCGCATCGCCTCCTCCGGTTCATGCGTGACCAGAAGTACCGCAGCGTCCTCTTCCTTCAGCAACGTCAGGGTTTCGTCACGAATGCCGTCGCGCAGACGGTTATCCAACCCTGAGAACGGTTCATCCATCAGCATGATCCGTGGCTTGGGCGCCAGAGCGCGGGCCAGTGCGACGCGTTGCTGTTCACCGCCCGACAGCTGATGCGGAAATTCATCAATATACTGCGCCAGCGATACTTTTTGCAGCAGTTCCTCGACCCGCGCGCGTTTCTCATCCTTACTGCCCTTCAGGCCGAAGGCGACATTGTCGGCGACGCTCAGATGAGGGAACAGGGCAAAGTCCTGAAACATCAGACCAATCTCACGACGTTCTGGCGGCACGCGAAACACGGTGTCGCAGATCAGCTTGCCGTCGACATAAATCTCGCCGCTGTCCTGCATCTCCACCCCTGCAATCATGCGTAGGGTGGTTGACTTCCCGCAACCGGACGGCCCAAGCAGGCAGGTGACCTGTCCAGCCTGGATCTGCAGTGACACGTCATCTACCACCGCGCGCCCGTCGAAAAAGCGCCGCAAATTGCGGATTTCAAGGCGTGGCGTGGTCGCAGAGAGGCCGTCGGAGCCAACCATCGGATCAAGGGGAGCAGCAGTCATGCGACCTCGTTATTGATTTCCGATCAAAATAATCGGGCTTGGCTCGCAGATATCAACCCCATTGGTGCCATGCAAGAGAGCGGGAGGCGTCGCCCCAGATCTGCTGGTAGACAGGCAATCAACGATTACCCGGGGGCTCGTGGGTCCCACAGCGCTATTCGGTGGGCTCCAACAGATCGAAGTTAAGTTCCGCTCGCACACGTCCATTCACCAGCAGTTCTAGCCGATGCGCTCCGGGCACCAAGGTGAATGTGCTCGCCCCAGCTTTCAGGGGATGCCGTTTGCTGAGGGTGGTACCGTTGTCAGAGCCTGTGGTTTGCTTCAGCTTAAAAACCTTGGCCGAGATCTTGCCGCCGGGCCGTTGGAAATGCAGGCGATAGTCCACCAACAGTGGCGTGCCTGCTGGTGCATCCAAATGGCAGTCGAACTGCAAGGCCCCACCGACCCGTACCGGATCATCGCTAAGTGCGAGCTTTGCAGTCACAGGTGTTTCTGGATCATAGCCAAGCATCTGCATCGCCCCGTTATGACCCGCTTTGATCAGGCCACGCAGGGCATGAGCAGTCATCCAAGCCAGCTCCGCTGGGCGCTGCTGTCCTGCTGCATGCCAATGGCGCAACTGCGCAAGTACCAGATCCGGGTCTTTCTTGGAAATATCGTTCAGGTGATTAGCCACGGAACGGGTGACATATCGCGTGGGATCTGAATGCAACTGGTCCAATAAGGACAAAGGTTGCGACAAAGTGAGCGGCACCGACTGGCCCCATGGCAGCCTTGGCCGGGTGCCCTCACTCACCAGTCGTCGGACATGGTAGTTGCCGCTTGTCACCCAGCACTTCATCTCCGCCAAGGTCTGATCAGTCCAGCGGTTCAAGAAGGGGCGTATGGCCCATTCCATCGAGAACCGCTGAGTGATTTCGGATAAGAGCCGCAATGAGAGATCCGGCGCGGTATCCAAACCACGCAACACTACAAACTCACCAAGTGGTGCAAAGATGAAATCACCAAAGTCATCATCGCTCAGGCTTGGGTCCAGCGGGGGAGGCAGCGCCCCTAGCAGAATCGGGGCAGCGTCCTCCAGATCCTCGGGCAGATGGCGGACAAGCACCTCAGCTATTAGGGTGATGCGCTGTTTGAGCTCCAGCTTTGGCAGTTCAGCCATCACGTCGACCTCAAAGCGATCCGGATCAAACGTAGTATCCGCCGCCGTGAATAACCCCGCCAGATAGCGGATTTTTTCACGATTAAACAATTGGTCTTTAAGTGAAAATCCGGACGCCACTTCTCGCTCCTATCAGATGGTCATATTGGTTGCGCCGCCATCCAGCAGGATGTTCTGGCCAATCATGAACCCGGCATGTTGCGAGCATAGAAAGGCGCAGGTCGCACCAAATTCCTGTCGCGTGCCATAACGCCCGGCGGGGATGCTAGCGGCGCGCTGTTCGGCGGCCTCATCAATGGAAATTCCCTGTTGTTGCGCAACACCCGTATCCAGCGAGATCGCCCGGTCGGTTGCGTGGATACCAGGAAGCAGGTTGTTGATGGTCACGCCGCTGCTCGCGACCTGGCGGGAGGTGCCTGCGACATAGCCAGTTAACCCTGTGCGTGCCGCATTCGAAAGTCCCAAAACCGGGATCGGCGCTTTGACGGATTGTGAGGTTATATTGACGACACGCCCCCAACCACGTTGCATCATACCGGGAACCAGCGCCTTGATCAGGGCTATTGGCGTCAGCATGTTGGCATCCAAAGCTTTGATGAAATCATCGCGTTCCCAGTCGGACCACAAGCCCGGCGGTGGGCCACCAGCGTTCGTGACAAGAATATCGACACCGTCTGCTGCAGCTATTACTTTAGCCTGTCCGTCCTCGGTGGTTACATCGGCAGCGATGGTTTCGACATTGACACCATGAGCATCGCGGATCGACTGGGCCGACGCCAGAAGCGCCTCTGCTCCGCGTGCGTTCATCACAAGATCAACGCCTGCTTCCGCCAGAGCCTCAGCGCAGCCCAGACCCAGCCCTTTGCTGCTGGCGCAGACCAACGCTCGCTTACCTGCAAGTCCTAAATCCATAACATATTTCCTCTGTGCTGCAGCGATCATTCCTACCGCCACCAGATTTGGCGGATTCAGATCAAACGTGTTTGCCGTGTTGCGGCAGACCTTGCACACTCTCCGGGATTTTGGCCAGCCCTTCCGATGCCGACCGAGACAAGACGGAAGCAGCTACCACACCTTATCCAAAGCGGTGTACCTGCTCTTGGGATCACTGTGGCAGCTCCGCCCCGTTGCTTTCGCAAAACCACCCCCATCCGGTCCGCATCTCGCCACAATGTTCGCCAGTATAGGAGATCACCCGCGCAGGACGCGCGTCGTATTCTTGGTTAGGTCATTCATGCTCACCCAGCTGCATCAAAACCCCATTGCCGCCCAGACACTGCCGGTTTTTCCTGCATCAGGGTTCTGCGTGGAAACTGGTGCGAACATGGGTGATGGGCTAGGGCTGTATGACGACCTGCAGTTAGATGATGTATATCAACTGACCCACAGTAGCCCCCCCAAACAATTAGGCCTGATCGCCCGCCCGGATGGGAGGCTTGAGCTGGCTGAAGACACCGCTATCGGTAGATCCGGTGCCCGGCTGCATCTTGATTGTCTGCTGACCCTAATGCCAGATATCGGGGCGAATGCCGAAGCTCTGGTTCTGGTTGAGGTCGACGGTGATGGATTGATCGCGGCGATCTACCTACTCCCGCTCGCTCCTTTGCAAGCAGAGGCCGGTTACACACTTGTACGCAAAACCCGCGAAGGCAGGCGCCAGCGGCTTGCGCAGCTAGCCTGTGTCTCTTTCACACGCGGCACTCACATCACTTTGGACAGCGGCGCCCAACGCAGGATCGAGGATTTGGAGACCGGCGATCGTGTGCTGACCCGGGATGACGGCGCACAAGTCGTGCGTTGGATTGGCCAGTGCACATCACATGCTGTTGGCGAAATGGCTCCTATTCTCATTCGAGCCGGTGCTCTCAACAATGAAAATGACCTGCTTGTCAGCCCGGACCACCGGCTACTTGTGCACCCACGCCGTGACATTCTCCGCCGCGGTCGCCCTGATCAATTGGTACGAGCACGAGATCTGGTGAACGGGATCGATATCTTTGAGCAAAGCGGCGGTTTCGTAGACTACTTTCAGCTACTGTTTGACCGCCATCAGATCATCTTTGCAGAAGGGGTAGCCGCAGAAAGTCTGCTATTGAACCCGCTCACCCGTGCCGCATTGCCGGAGGAGCATCTAAGCCGCACCCCTGGGCTGCTCCTCGGCCATCAGCGGGTGGCCTCGGGCCTGGACATCCGCCCAGCCCTGAGGGAACGGCACCCCTCATTGCCCAATCGAAAAAGCGCATTGATGCGGTAAGCTACCGTAACGTTATCTAAGCGCTTTTACCCTTACTCTCGGGGCAAGTCGTTTTTCGGCATCAAATGTGCTGAAAAAAAGATGCTCCTTTGGGGAAACTTACGATTGTTGACCGGCTTGGCCTCATCATTTCTATTGCGATTAGTCAGGCTCCAAATGTATTTTTGTGTATGGCCTGATGATGACGAGAAAAGATCTGGTACAGCGTTGGTTTGCTGAGGTTTGGGAAAACGGCAATATCTTAGCGTTTGAAGACATGCTTGCCGCATCACTAGACAGCAGCAAGCTATTGGACGGACTACCAAACCCCCGCCAAGACTATCCCGTTTTGATTGACGTTGTGCACAATTTAGCGGGCAAAATTCGCATCGAACTGCTGAATTACATAGAAGACGGCGACTGGACATCTACCCAGTACCTACTGACCTCCGATGGCCCTGACGGTGTCACCCCCATCCACGCGGAGGGCATCATGATGATTCGGTTTGAGGGTGATAAAATCGCCGAATTGAACTCCAAGTTCGACGCATTTGCTTTCTTTGAACAACTTGGGCAATTGCCCGTGGATGCAATGCCCACTTGTCTGGGAGGACACCGGCTAGTTTGGCGATAGCCAAGCACAGATGGATAGACTGACTATGCGTCGCGTGCTGTGGACCCTGTTTATCTTGCCTCGCGCTGCCATCCTGATATACGCGCGCTCATGCTCGATACCGTCCCAAACCGCCCCGACCTGCCCGCCGAAATCGCTCGGCGCCGCACCTTTGCGATCATCTCGCATCCGGATGCCGGCAAAACCACGCTGACTGAAAAGTTCCTGCTTTATGGCGGCGCGATTCAGATGGCCGGTCAAGTACGCGCCAAGGGCGAGGCACGGCGAACACGGTCGGACTTCATGCAAATGGAAAAAGACCGAGGCATCTCCGTGTCGGCATCTGCGATGTCATTTGACTATGCCAACTACCGCTTCAATCTGGTCGACACGCCAGGTCACTCAGATTTTTCGGAAGACACCTATCGCACACTTACGGCGGTGGATGCTGCTGTCATGGTCATCGACGGTGCCAAGGGCGTGGAAAGTCAGACGCAGAAGCTGTTTGAAGTGTGCCGTCTGCGTGACCTGCCGATTCTGACGTTCTGTAACAAGATGGATCGGGAAAGCCGCGATACATTCGAGATCATTGACGAGATCCAGCAAAACCTCGCGATTGACGTAACCCCTGCCAGCTGGCCCATCGGCGTTGGCCGCGATTTCATTGGCTGTTACGACATGCTGCGTGACCGGCTGGAGCTGATGGATCGTGCGGACCGGAACAAAATCGCTGAGAGCATCGAGATCAACGGGTTGGATGATCCGAAACTGGCTGAACATGTGCCAGAGCATCTGCTTGAGAAACTCCTCGAAGAGGTGGAAATGGCCCGCGAGCTGCTTCCAACGCTTGACCCGCAATCGGTTCTTGAAGGACATATGACCCCGATCTGGTTTGGCTCTGCAATCAACTCTTTTGGTGTTAAAGAACTGATGGATGGCATCAGTGGCTATGGCCCCGAACCGCAGCCTCAGACGGCCCAACCACGCCAGATTGCACCGGATGAAAAGAAAGTTGCCGGATTTGTATTCAAGGTACAGGCCAACATGGATCCGAAGCACCGCGACCGCGTTGCGTTTGTCCGGCTGGCTTCTGGCCACTTTAAACGTGGTATGAAGCTGACCCATGTGCGGTCGAAGAAACCAATGGCGATTTCAAACCCGGTGCTGTTCCTCGCTTCCGACCGCGAACTGGCTGAAGAAGCATGGGCAGGCGACATTATCGGTATTCCCAACCACGGCCAGCTGCGTATTGGCGATACGCTGACCGAAGGCGAGGCCCTGCGCGTCAGCGGCATCCCGTCGTTTGCACCTGAACTATTGCAGGGTGTGCGGGCCGGTGATCCGATGAAGGCCAAGCATCTGGAAAAGGCGCTGATGCAGTTCGCAGAGGAAGGCGCGGCTAAGGTCTTCAAACCCTCGATTGGCTCCGGCTTTATCGTCGGCGTCGTGGGGCAACTTCAATTCGAAGTACTCGCCAGCCGGATCGAGATGGAATACGGCCTACCGGTCCGGTTCGAAGCCTCGCAATTCACCTCCGCCCGCTGGGTCAGCGGAGACAAGACTGCGCTGGATAAGTTTACGAACACCAATAAGCAGCACATCGCACATGATCACGACGGAGACGTCGTTTATCTGACGCGTTTGCAGTGGGATATTGACAGGGTGGAACGCGACTATCCGGACTTGAAACTGACCGCGACCAAGGAGATGATGGTCTAAGTACCGTTTCCCAGAACGATTGGTAAATCAGACCCGCCATGGATATCGACCACCAATATTGTCCTGGCGGGCTCTATATGCCGCTGCGTCGGCTTAAGGACAGATTTCAGGTTCAGTGTCTGTCCGCTAACGGCTGTCGCTTCCTCTGCTCCATGCCAAGCTACCAGAAGCGCGGTCCGGCATGACCCTGCAAAGCCCACCCAAATGGGGTCTTGTCAGCACGATAAAAGCTGATGCAGAGACTATATTGAATTTTGCGGCTTATCACTTGGATTTGGGCGCTCATCGGCTGCATCTGTATCTGGATACCCCCAACCTTGATGCTTACCCGCACCTGAAGGCACACCCCAAAATACGGGTGGCCACCTGCGATGACAGTCACTGGAGACAGCGTAAAAAACAGCGCCCCGAGATGCATCAGGTCCGCCAGACCATGAATGCGACCCATGCCTATGGCCGCATGCAGACCGATTGGATCGCTCACATTGATGTTGATGAGTTTATCTGGCCGAACGCCGACGCCAGCGATCAGGCACAGACAATAGCGGGCATACTTGCCAGCCAGCCAATGGAGCAAGACGCACTACGGATGCGACCGGTGGAGGCGCTCGCGGGACGGCCTGACGTTTATAAATCAATGGTTTTGAAGGACGAGAATAGAGAGCAAAAGCTGCGTGCCATCTATCCGGAGTTTGGCGCATTTCTGAAAGGCGGCTTCCTTAGCCACACTGCCGGCAAGCTGTTTGCGCGGACCGGGCTTCCGGACATTCAATTTCGCATTCACAACCTGTTCCAACACGGGGAAAAATCCTCCCGTGAGAAGGAACAAAACGATCTCCGGATTTGCCACCGCCACGCGCCCAGTTGGGACAATTGGCAAGCCACATATAGGTTCCGGTTGGCGAAAGGCTCTTATCGTCCGGGGTTAAACGCCGGCTTTCCGCGCTATTTGGGCGGGCTTAGTGCGCATGAGCTGCTGTCGATGATCGAGGAGAATCACGGCCTCGAAGGGCTTCGCCGTTTTTTTGAGGAAATCAATGCTGGGCCGCCTGAGATCTACAAGCGGTTACAGGATCGTGACATGATCCATCATTGTCCTCTGGATCTGGAGACAAAGCGCCGTCAACATTTTCCGCAATTTAGCTAAACTGTTTCGAGTTTACCCATTACGGCCGCAATAACGCGCTCAAACCCGGCTTTGTTTGACGATTGCAGTGGATTTTGCTATGCCCCGCCGCAAGCCGGTCAAGACAGGACGCAAGACCATGCGGAATCGGCCCTGACATACACGCGCGGGCCAGGTCAGTGTCCGCAAAAACGGACGCATATGACAAAATTTTCAGATCTGAACCTGAACCCCAAAGTTCTCAAAGCTATTGAGGACGCGGGTTACGAATCACCTACACCCATTCAGGCAGGAGCGATTCCTCCCGCGCTTGAAGGGCGAGACGTATTGGGGATTGCACAGACCGGCACCGGCAAGACGGCCTCTTTCACTTTGCCGATGATCACCCTGCTAGCACGTGGCCGCGCCCGAGCGCGGATGCCGCGTAGCTTGGTTCTCTGCCCCACACGCGAGTTGGCGGCTCAAGTGGCGGAAAACTTCGACACCTACACCAAACACCTGAAATTGACGAAAGCACTGCTGATTGGTGGCGTCTCGTTCAAGGAACAGGACACGCTGATCGACAAAGGCGTGGACGTTTTGATCGCCACACCCGGCCGCCTGCTCGACCATTTTGAGCGCGGTAAGCTGATCCTTTCTGATGTTAAGGTAATGGTGGTTGATGAAGCTGACCGGATGCTCGACATGGGGTTCATCCCCGATATTGAGCGTATCTTCGGCCTTACGCCCTTTACTCGCCAGACGCTGTTCTTCTCGGCAACCATGGCACCTGAGATTGAGCGGATCACCAATACATTCCTCTCTGCTCCCGAACGTGTCGAAGTGGCTCGTCAGGCGACCACCTCTGAAAATATCACTCAGGGCGTGGTTCTCTTCAAAGCGTCGCGTCGCGACCGTGAGAGCAGTGAAAAGCGGAAACTTCTGCGCCACCTCATTGATCAGGAAGGCGAGAAATGCACCAACGCAATTATATTCTGCAACCGGAAAACGGATGTCGATATCGTTGCGAAATCGCTGAAGAAATACGGCTATGATGCTGCGCCTATTCATGGCGATCTTGACCAAAGCCAGCGCACCAAAACCCTTGAAGGCTTCCGCGAAGGTGCATTGCGGTTTCTAGTGGCATCTGATGTTGCCGCGCGTGGCCTTGACGTGCCCAGCGTCAGCCATGTCTTCAACTTTGATGTGCCGAGCCATGCAGAGGACTATGTCCACCGCATTGGCCGGACGGGTCGTGCAGGCCGTGATGGTTCAGCTATGATGATCTGCGTGCCAAAGGATGAAAAAAACCTCGAAGATATCGAGCGTCTCGTCCAGAGTGAGATCCCGCGTATCGAGAACCCGTTGAAAAAAGCAAAGGCTGAGCCGAAGGCTAAAGAAAGCGTTGATGACGCCGCGACCAGCAGCGAGCCGGTCGAGCGCAAGACACGCAGCCGTCGGTCTTCCTCGCGCAGCTCTGCTGCAAAGGAAAACACGGCCGCGCCGGAGGCCGTAGCAAGCGAAGCGGCTTCCGCAGTAGTTCAAACAGCTTCTCAAAACCAGCCGTCCGAGGAAGAGAGCCGTGCAGATAGCCGGTCCTCTTCACGTGGTAAATCAACCGACAACAAATCTGGTGCTAAGTCCGGGCACAGAGGCAACCAGAAGTCAGGCCGTGGCCGTGGTGGCAATGATCGTGGCAATGACCGCAACGTGATTGGCATGGGTGATCACATGCCCAGCTTTATCGCGCTTAGCTTTGCTGAACGCCGCGCAGGCTAGTCTAGCCTCCCATATGACAATCTTCAGGGCTGCCAATCGAGGCGGCCCTTTTTCATACCGGGATCATAACTTCTGAAACAATTGTGCCCAGTCTGTCGCGAGCTTTGCACTTGCAGCATGGCGGGATTGACCATTCTCACGGATGTCATCTTACTTCGGTGCGCCTATCTTAGTGTCAACCAGACGCACAAAAGAAGATGAGGTTCGCAATGAACACAATAGAGTTTCCCGTCGTCACCGCCAACGAAATCCGCGCTATCGAAGCGCGCGCGCATGAGCTACGTGCACAAGCAATGGCCGCCTTTCTGCGCAGCTTGGGCCGTGGCATCGCAAGCCTTCCTGGCAAGCTGTCCGCCATGATCTCGCGCCCACATCACGCTTAATACTTGCCCACCAAGCAGGGTTCTGAGCAGTTCTGCTCTCCTGCTGATAATCATCCCTATTCAAAACCCCGGTTCTCTGCCGGGGTTTTGTGCGTTTTGGCTATAGCGCCATCACTTTGCAATGGACCTGCCACGCTTGCCACACTGCGCCAGTTAAACTGGTCTCCAAACCGCCAGTATCTCGTCTCGGGATTGGCGGTTCACCCAGTTACGCCCGGTGAACACAACGGGCTGTTGGTTAGAGTGATAGAACGGAAAAGGCCCGCGGCGTTAGACGCAGCGGACCTCATTTAAGTTACAAGAGATAGACAATCAGCGCATCCGGCTAAGGACGACAGTCACCTCGGGCTTCTTGCCGATCTCATTCTGTGCAGTCTGACGCGCTACGCGACGCAGATTTTCCTCAAGCTTGTCATCATCGCGCAGCGTCTTCGCTCCTGCGCGCATAACAAACTGGTTCAGATCCTCTTCCATCACTTCGACGAGTGCTGCATTAGAGCGCCCGGTCTCAGCCAGACCTTTGATATCGCACCAAGGTTCGCCTAGCGGTTCATCATCTTCGTCCAGAATAACCGTGACTACGACATGACCATTCAACGCCATGCGGATACGGTCGCGGACCACACCGTCCATCGCACCGTATTTGACGGATCCGTCCAGATACGTTCGGCCAGTATCGACGTAATCAACAACCTTAGGCGCGTCGCCGGTAAGGTCCATCATCATCCCGTTGACCACGACAGCGCTGGCGATATCCTTCGCCTCACCCAGACGGGCATGCTGGCGCAGGTGACGGTGCTCACCGTGCATAGGTATCAGCATCTGCGGTTTGATAATTTCATGCATCCGCTCCAAATCAGGACGGTTGGCATGGCCGGATACGTGATACAGCCCGGAGCTGTCATCAACCACATCAACGCCCTTTTCAGAGAATTGATTGATGATACGGATAACACCACGTTCATTGCCCGGAATGGTCTTGGAGGAGAACAGGAACATATCGCCTTCCTTGACCTCAATACCACGGTATTTCCCCCGAGCCAGCTGTGCAGATGCAGCGCGACGTTCGCCCTGACTGCCGGTCACGATCAGCATCAGGTTTTCGCGCGACAACTCCTGTGCGGCCTCGGTGCTGACCACCTTAGGAAAATCCTTCAGCACGCCAGTTTCCGTCGCCGCCTCGACCATCCGCTGCATGGCACGACCCAAGAGAACAACTGAGCGGCCTGCCCGTTGACCGGCCTCGGCGAGTGTTTTCACGCGCGCTACGTTAGAGGCAAAAGTGGTCGCGACAACCATGCCTTCGGCTTCACCCACAAGGCGGGTGATTTCCGGACCAACGTCGACCTCGGAACGGCCAGGATGAAGCGAAAAGACATTTGTGGAATCGCAGACCAGCGCCTTGACGCCGTCCTTCGCAATCTCTCCCCACATCTCTGGATCAAAGGCCTCGCCCACGATGGGCGTCGGATCGGTTTTGAAGTCACCAGTATGGACGACACGGCCCGCAGGTGTGTCGATCACCAAACCACCGCTTTCGGGGATCGAATGCGAAATAGGTGCAACGCCGATGGTGAAAGGCCCCAGCTTAGTAACCTCTGGCCATGCTGAGACGGTTTTCACCTCCTCGCTATCCAAACCAGCCTCATCCATCTTCCGGCGGGCCAGGTTGGCGGTAAATGCGCGAGCGTAGATTGGCACATTCAGATCACGGTAAAGATGCGCTACAGCACCGATGTGATCCTCATGGGCGTGGGTGATAAACACACCCTCCAGCTGGCCAGCGCGCTCTTTCAGCCAGCGGATGTCCGGCATGATCAGATCCACGCCAGGCGTGCTGTCCATATCCGGAAAAGTCACACCTAGGTCGACCAGAACCAGACGCTCCTTGCCCGGTTTGCCATAGCCATAGACATAGGCGTTCATACCAATTTCGCCTGCCCCACCGAGGGGCAGATAGATTAAACGTTCAGTGCTCATCCTCGAGACCGTTATCCTTATTATATCTGTGTATGATCTGCAGTCCGTGCATCGTGAGATCATCCTCAAATGCGTCAAACAGATCTGCTGTTTGCTGGAATAAAGGCGCCAGCCCGCCTGTCGAGATTATTGTCATAGGTACGTCGCGCTCCGCTTTGATGCGGGCACAGATTTCGCGCACCAGTCCTACGTATCCCCAGAACACACCTGACTGCATACATGCAACCGTATTGGTACCGATGACCGACTGTGGCTTGGAGATATCAACATGGGGCAATGCCGCCGCCGCCTGATGCAGCGCTTCAAGGCTAAGATTTACACCCGGTGCAATCACACCCCCAATATAGGCACCATCTTCTGCAACAACATCAAAGGTAGTCGCCGTGCCAAAGTCCACCACGATCAAGTCGCCGCCATATTTGTCAAAGCCGGAAACTGTATTGACCAATCGGTCGGGGCCGACATTGGTTCCCTGATCAACCCGCACCGACACCGGTAACAGGCAATCCGGTTTGCCGACTACGTAAGGCCGTGTATTATAGTAGCGATCAGCGAGTACCCGTAGATTGAACACCACCCGTGGCACCGTTGAGGAGATAATCATGTCGGTAATGTCCGCTTCGATCCCCTGTAAACGCATCAACGTGTTGAGCCAGACGAAGTACTGATCGGCCGTACGCCGCCAGTCGCTGGCAGTGCGCCACGTGCCGATGAAATTCTCGCCGTCCCAAATTGAAAACACGGTATTTGTGTTGCCGCAATCCACTGCCAGAAGCATGGCGCTTCCTTCCCTTGACCTAGAAAAAGATATCCGCGGCTGGAATGCTGACGCGGCCCTTGGCGGTGTTTAGGACAAGGTTACCGCTGGCGTCTACCGTTTCGAACGTGCCTTCAGTTTCAGAATTCGTCGTACGCGCGGTGATGACTTCGCCCAAACGCGCCGCACGGGCCAGCCAAGCGGTACGGATCGGCTCAAAACCGTAGGTTACAAACTGCAGCTCGTAGCGCGCAAAGGCAGCGGCGAGTTCGGTCAGAAAGTCCTCAGGAGTGACATGTACACCGGTTTCAGACAGAATAGAGACCGGCCAGACAGCGCCCGGTTCCAACCATTCCTGCATCGGTGTTTCAATGAGATTGGCACCGATACCGATGGACAGATGGGTAACACCGCCCGCCGAACCGGCACTTTCCAACAGGATGCCAGCCAGTTTGCCACCGTTCAGTAACACGTCATTGGGCCATTTCAATGCAAGGCCAACCGTTTCCCCACAGAGCGCAACACAGGCGTCGTGCAATGCAAGAGCCGCTACAAAGCTGCGGAGCGCCACCTGATCAGGGCTCCCATCTGGGCGCATAACCAAGGTTGCCGCAAAATTACCTTTCGGCTCTTTCCAGGCGCGACCTCTGCGACCGCGCCCCTTAGTCTGACGCTTTGCCAGGATCCATTCGGGGCCTGTCAGCGTGGGCGCGCGACGTGCAGCCTCATCTAGGGTGCTATCCACCTCATCAAGCAGGCTGCGACCGTAACCTTCTGGCCAATCACTCATAATGCTATCCCTTTAAGGCACAAAGGCCCGGTCCACGGACCAGGCCTTTGTGTGTTTTCTAGTAATGTGGTCAGTTGACTAAGGTAGCAGCTGCGGCAGCTGCGGCCCCCTCAATGCCGAACATGTTGATAATACCAAGCAGCATAACCGCAGCAGAAGCCATGAGGAATCCCCAGAGGATCGGAGAGCGGTTGGTTTCCAGCTCTTCGCCCTCTTCACCAAAATACATATAATAAACGATGCGCAGATAATAGAAGGCACCGATCACAGACGCGATCACACCGGCAATCGCGAGCCATGCAAGATCACCCTGATAGGCTGCGTTCAGCACATACAGCTTGCCAAAGAAGCCCAGCATCGGCGGCACACCTGCCAGCGAGAACATGAGTATAAGCAAAGCCAATGCCTTGCCCGGCTCACGACGGGAATAGAGGTTCAGCGCACGAATATCGGTGACCGGCTTACCGTCTTTTTCCATCATCAGGATGAAGGCAAACGTACCGATATTCATTGATACATAGATCGCCATATAGACAAGCAGTGCCTGCACACCATAGGCGGTGCCAGCAGCGAGCCCCATCAGAGCATAGCCCATATGCGCGATGGAGGAATATGCCATCAGACGCTTGATATCGCGCTGACCGATTGCCGCTACGGCACCGACGAACATCGACAGAAGCGACAGCAATGCCACAACCTGGCTCCAATCCTGTACCGCATGGCCAAAGGCGTCATGCAATACGCGCGCAAACAGGCCCATGGCTGCTACTTTTGGTGCAGATGCAAAAAACGCAGTGACAGGTGTTGGCGCGCCTTCATAGACGTCCGGTGTCCACATGTGGAAGGGAACAGCTGACACTTTGAACGCCATCCCAGATATCAAGAACACCAGACCAAACAGCAAACCGACGGAAACCTCGCCATGTTTGGCGACCGCATAGATGCCTGCGAAATCGGTGGTTCCGGCAAAACCATAAACCAACGATGCGCCATATAGAAGCAGACCAGATGACAGCGCGCCAAGCACGAAATACTTCAGGCCAGCTTCGGTTGATTTCACGCTGTCACGGCGCAGGGATGCAACGACATACAACGCAAGCGACTGCAACTCTAACCCCATATAGAGAGACATCAGGTTGCCCGCGGAGACCATAACCATCATGCCCACCGCGCTGAGCGCGACAAGAATAGGGTATTCGAACCGTAGCATGCCACGACGCGACATGTAGTCCTGCCCCATAACCAACACGGCCGAAGCCGAAAGCAGGATGGCCACTTTGGCAAACCGTGCAAAACCATCGTCAACGAACATACCGTTGAAAGCATCGCGGCTACCGGACGAGCCGGTTGCGATCCAGATTGCCAAGGCAGACATCAGTCCGGCCATCAGCCAGATCAGCGCCGGGGCGAGTTTGTCCTTACCCGTATAGACGGCTCCCATGAGCGCCGCCATTGCGCCGAGCGCCAGAACAATCTCTGGCAGGATAACGGTGAGATCAGCTGGGATCATCGCCCACGCCCCCTTAGTGCGAAGCCATCTGGGTCGCTGGGGACAGGTCCGCAGCGGCCAGAGATTGGTTGAAGTTTGCAATCAGCGCCTCGGTCGACGGGCTGATGATATCGGTGACAAGCGCCGGGTAGACACCCAGAAGGATGGTCATCACTACCAGCGGCGCAAAGATGAAGCGTTCGCGCGCGGTCATGTCCTTGATGGTTTTGAGGCTGCCCTTGATCAGGTCGCCAAAGGCCACTCGACGATAGAGCCAAAGCGCATAACCCGCCGAGAAGATAACGCCAGTTGCCGCAACGGCAGCCACCCATGTATTTTTCTGGAAGGTGCCCATCAGGGTCAGAAATTCGCCAACGAAGCCAGACGTCCCCGGCAAGCCGACGTTGCCCATAGTGAAGAACATGAACACCAGCGCATAGGCGGGCATGCGAACCACTAGTCCGCCATAGGCATCGATGTCGCGCGTGTGCATCCGGTCGTAGATCACACCAACGCACAGGAACAGCGCCGCTGAGATGAAGCCATGGCTCAGCATCTGGAAGATCGCGCCATCGATACCCTGTTGGTTCGCTGCGAAGATACCCATGGTTACAAAGCCCATGTGCGCAACAGAAGAGTAGGCGATCAGCTTTTTCATGTCTGACTGAACCAGTGCGACAAGCGAGGTATAGACCACCGCAATGGCCGACATCCATAGGATCAGATCGGTCATCACATCAGCGCCAACAGGGAACATCGGCAGAGAGAAGCGCAGGAAACCATAGCCACCCATTTTCAGCAGGATCGCAGCTAGTACGACGGACCCGGCGGTCGGCGCTTGCACGTGGGCATCCGGAAGCCAGGTGTGAACCGGCCACATCGGCATTTTCACTGCAAACGATGCAAAGAACGCCAGGAACAACAGCGTCTGCATTCCGCCGACGACCTGTATGCCCATCAGCTCGAAACCGGAGGCTGAGAAGCTATGCGTCAGCAGCTGTGCGATGTCGGTGGTGCCTGCATCCGTATACATCGCCACCATCGCCACCAGCATCAGAACCGATCCGAAGAAGGTATAGAGGAAGAATTTGAACGATGCGTAGATGCGTTCCTTGCCGCCCCAGATACCAATAATCAGGAACATCGGTATCAGACCCGCTTCAAAGAACAGGTAGAACAGGACAAGATCAAGCGCCATGAATACGCCAAGCATCAGCGTTTCGAGCAGCAGGAACGCGATCATGTATTCCTTAACGCGCGTGCTGACACCCCAGCTGGCCAGAATGGTCAGCGGCATTACAAATGTGGTGAGCATCACGAACAGCACCGAAATGCCGTCGACGCCCATTTTGTACTTCAGGCCAAAAATCCACTCAGCTTCTTCTACGAACTGAAAGCTTGTGTTGGAGGGGTCGAACTGAAAGTAGATGCCAAGGCTGACCAAAAAGGTGACCGTGGTAGCAAAGAGCGCAACAGACTTGGCGTTGCGTTGCGCCGCCTCATCCTCGCCGCGCAGGAACAGGGCCAGAATAGCCGCCGCGAGCGCCGGGATAAAGGTGACAATAGAAAGGAGATTGTCCATCAGTGCGCTCCTCCGCCGATCGACATCCAGGTAACCAAGGCAGCGATGCCCAGCACCATCCAGAAGGCATAAGTGAAGATGTAACCCGACTGTGCGCGACCGGCGAGGCGGGTGAAGAAAGGAATGATGCCCATGGCGATACCATTCAAAGCGCCGTCAATGGTCTTGCCGTCACCGCGCTTCCAGAGGAAGCGGCCGATCATCATGGTCGGTTTGACAAAGACAAAGTCATAGAGCTCATCAAAGTACCATTTGTTCTTGAGGAACAAATACAGAGGCTGCTGCGACTTTGCCAAACGGCCCGGCAGGCTCGGGTTTACGATATAGAATAGGATAGCAAGCCCAAGACCAAGCAGCATGGCAATGAATGGCGATACTTTCACCCATTTCGGAGCGGCATGTGCATCGTCCAATACCGTATTTTCGGGACCAAAATACAAAGCCCCTTCGCCCGGCTTACCTGCAAAGACATAGTGGTGTTCACCATGGTCCGCATCACCGTGAGACGCATCCGATGTTTCGCCATGGCTTTCGTCGCTACCATGACCCGCATCAGCTTCTTCGCCATGAGCAGTTGCCGAAGCCTCTGCGACTGGGATGCCATAGAATTTGCCGACCTTGTCGGTGTGACCGAAAAAGCTATTGTACCACAGCATACCTGAAAAGACCGCACCCAGCGCCAGAACGCCGAGCGGGATCAGCATGACCATCGGGCTTTCATGTGCGTGATCATGGGTGTGCTTGTCGCCACGTGGCTTTCCGTAGAAGGTCAGGAAAATCAAGCGCCAGCTATAGAAGGATGTCATCGCTGCTGCGACCACCAGCAACCAGAAGCCATAGGAGGACCCACCCGCATAGGCGCTTTCGATGATCGCATCCTTGGACAGGAAGCCCGCAAAGCCGATGTGAGTAAGCGGAATACCAACACCGGTGATGGCCAGTGTACCGATCATCATCGCAGCAAAGGTATAGGGTATTTTCTTACGCAGACCGCCGTAGTTCGTCATGTCCTGCTCATGGTGCATAGCATGAATAACCGACCCGGCACCGAGGAACAGCATCGCCTTAAAGAAAGCGTGCGTAAACAGGTGGAACATCGCAGCGGAGTACATGCCAACCCCTGCGGCGACGAACATATAGCCGAGCTGCGAACAGGTTGAATAAGCAATCACACGTTTGATGTCGGTTTGAACCAGACCCACTGTGGCTGCAAAGAACGCGGTGGTGGCACCAAGCACAGTGATAAAGGTTGTCGCCTCTGGCGCGAATTCCATCAGTGGCGACATGCGGCAGACGAGAAATACACCCGCGGTCACCATGGTTGCCGCGTGGATAAGCGCCGACACAGGCGTCGGACCTTCCATCGCATCCGGTAGCCAAGTGTGCAGTACCAACTGAGCCGATTTGCCCATAGCACCGATGAACAACAAAACAGCGATCAAATTCGCCGCGTTCCACTCAGACCACAGGAAGGTCAGCTGTGTTTCGGCCAACTGCGGTACGGCGGCAAAGATGTCATCGAAGTTGACGCTGTCAGTCAGGAAGAACAGTGCAAAGATACCCAGCGCAAAGCCGAAGTCCCCGACACGGTTGACAATGAAGGCTTTCATCGCAGCCGCGTTGGCCGAAGGTTTGCGGTAGTAGAACCCGATCAAAAGATATGAGGCGACGCCAACTCCTTCCCAGCCAAAGAACATCTGAACCAGGTTATCGGACGTCACCAGCATCAGCATGGCAAAGGTAAAGAACGACAGATAGGCAAAGAAGCGGGGCTTGTAGCTCTCGCCGTCTTTCCACTGCGGATCATGCGCCATGTAGCCAAAGGAATAGAGATGCACCAGCGAGGATACTGTGGTCACAACGATCAGCATGATCGCGGTCATCCGATCCAGGCGGATCGTCCAGGCTGTCGACAAGGATCCGCTTTCAATCCAGCGCATGATCTCGATTGACTGGGTCACCCCGTCAAAGCTGAGGAAGACGATCCAGGATAAAAGTGCTGACAGGAACAAAAGCCCTGTAGCCGTCCAGGTAGCTGCGGTCTCGCCGATGAACTTCCAGCCAAAGCCACAGATGATGGCCCCGACCAGAGGGGCAAAGAGAAGGATGGTTTCCATGACGCTTTAGCCCTTCATCACGTTGATGTCTTCCACGGCGATCGTGCCGCGGTTACGGAAGAAGCAAACCAGGATCGCAAGGCCGATGGCAGCCTCAGCGGCGGCCACGGTCAGTACGAACAGCGTAAAGACCTGTCCAACCAGATCCCCAAGAAAGCTGGAGAATGCCACAAGGTTTATATTCACTGCCAGAAGCATCAATTCGATGCTCATTAGCAGGATAATAACGTTCTTACGGTTCAGGAAGAGCCCGAAGATGCCGATGACGAACAATGTCGCCGCGACGGTTAGATAATGCTCGAGTGTGATCATCGTCTCAAAGCCCCTGCCCCGGTTTCACATCCTTGAGTTCCATGGCCTTTGCCGGGTCGCGCATCATCTGGGCGACGACGTCCTGACGTTTCACATCCGTACGATGGCGCAGTGTCAGCACGATCGCGCCGATCATTGCAACCAGAAGGATCAGTGCCGAGAGTTGGAACAGAAGGAAGTATTGATCATAAATGATGAGGCCAAGTGCCTCGGTGTTATGTTGGTCGGTCGGGATCGGCTGTGCCAGCTGCGTAGCTGCCGCCGGAGCAGTTTCCCAAGCACCGTAGGCCATGACGAACTGCATTAGGATAACAAGACCGATAAGCAAAGCCAGCGGCATATAGCGCGCCATCTCAGCCTTCAACTCGGCAAAGTCCACATCCAGCATCATCACCACAAAGAGGAACAACACAGCGACAGCGCCGACATAGACAATGACCAGCAACATAGCGACGAATTCCGCCCCGAGCAGAACAAACAAGCCCGCCGACGAAATGAACGACAAGATCAGCCACAGGACCGAGTGCACCGGCTGACGGCTAATCACCGTGAACAGCCCGCCGGTGATGGCGCTGATGGCAAAGAGGTAAAAGGCAAAAACGCTCATGTTTCATCGTCCCCTTTGGTGTCCAGAACCCCTTGCGCCAGCTCCAGCGCGCGGGTCATGGCCGGGATGCCGGCAAATACCGACATCTGTCCGATCGTTTCAACGATCTCTTGTTTCTTTGCACCCGCTTCGAGAGCGTGGCGCACGGTCTGGCGCACGGCTGAATCCGCCTGTGCCCCCTGCATTGTCAGCCCCGCCAGCGTCAAGAGAAGACGGGTTTTGGCATCCAGCCCGCCCTTATTGACAGTATTGCCGAACATCATCTCCATGACATCCTTCGGCATGGTCGGCCACAGCGCTTCAAAATCCTTGAACGCACCGGTCGGAGAAAAATTCTCCAACGCGGGGTTCAGGGCTTTGGCCATGTCCTGAGCCTGTGCCATCATGGCTTCAAAAGGGTTTTTGGCTTCGCTCATCGGTAAGGCGCATCCATTTCAAGGTTGCGCGCAATCTCAGCTTCCCAGCGTTCACCGTTGGAGAGCAGCTTGTCTTTGTCATAGAACAGCTCCTCGCGGGTTTCGGTAGCGAACTCAAAGTTCGGGCCTTCAACGATGGCATCTACCGGGCAGGCTTCCTGACAGAACCCACAGTAGATGCATTTGGTCATATCAATGTCGTAGCGCGTGGTGCGACGGCTACCATCTTCGCGGGGTTCCGCATCGATCGTGATCGCCTGCGCCGGGCAGACCGCTTCGCAGAGTTTGCAAGCAATGCAACGTTCTTCCCCGTTGGGATAGCGACGCAACGCGTGCTCACCACGGAAACGAGGCGACAACGGCCCCTTTTCATGCGGATAGTTCAATGTCGCCTTGGGAGCGAAGAAGTACTTTAGCCCCAGCTTGAAACCGACCCAGAAGTCTTGCAGCAGAAAGTACTTGGCGGCTCGGGTATAGTCGATGTTTGCCATTGATCAGCCTCCCACGGTCCAACGGGCAAAGATGCCCCAGAACCAGTCAAATTTTGCAGCAAAGGATACGAAGACAACCCAAGCCAGTGAGAACGGCAGGAAGACTTTCCAACCCAGACGCATCAGCTGATCATAGCGGTAACGCGGGGTAATCGCCTTCACCATTGCAAAGAGGAAGAAGAAGAACGCCATCTTTGCGATCATCCATAAGACGCCATCAGGCAAAGCAGGGATCGGGGACAACCAACCACCAAAGAACAGGAGCGATGTCAGCGCGCACATCAGGAAGATGGCGATGTATTCACCCGCCATAAACAACAGGAATGGTGTGGCCGAATATTCAACCTGATAGCCCGCAACAAGTTCAGATTCAGCTTCCGGCAAGTCAAAGGGTGGACGGTTAGTTTCCGCCAGTGCCGAAATAAAGAACAGGAACACCATCGGGAAATGCGGGATCCAGTACCAATTCAGCAGGCCCAGATCTCCGTCCTGCGCCCGGACGATATCGCCAAAGTTCATCGATCCCGTCGAGATAATGACACCGACAATGATCAAACCGATCGAGACCTCGTAGGAGATCATCTGCGCCGCAGATCGCAAGCTGCCCAGGAACGGATATTTTGAGTTCGACGCCCATCCGCCCATGATCACGCCGTAGACCTCAAGCGACGAGACCGCAAAGACATAGAGAATAGCGACATTGATGTCCGACAGAACCCAACCGTCGTTGAGAGGGATCACCGCCCAGGCGATCATCGCCAGAACAAAACTGGTGAGCGGCGCCAGAATGAATACCGTGCGGTCAGAACCCGCCGGGATCACCACTTCTTTTACAACGTATTTGAGTGCATCCGCGACCGTCTGTAACAGGCCGAAGGCGCCCACAACATTGGGGCCTCGACGCATCTGGACCGCAGCCCAGATTTTGCGGTCCCCGTAGACGAGGAAAAGAAGCGAAATCATGACAAAGGCAACAACTGCAAGCACTTGCGCCAGGATCAGTACAGCAATGCCGCCTGGGGTGTTAAAGAATTCAGCCATAGGTCCTCACACCGTGGGTATTCCGTTAGCCTCGCAATCCGCGACCACGACTTCGGCGTCGATGGTGCGCAGTCCGCGCGGGAGGGAAGGCGAGATGGTGTAGACAGCATCTGCCGTCTGAACGCCACCCTCTTGTTTCATTTTTGTGCGCACATGACGTGCAAATCCATAACCGCGGATCAGCGCATATTGCGCCGCTGCGCATTCAGCGTAATTGTCCAAATCGGCGCTATTTCGTGCGCCGGTCATTGCAACGTGGAACTGCACCAAATCCCCGTCCAGAAGACTGGTTTTGACGCCTTTGTAGTCGGGGTCAAACGCCGTCCCTGAGCCCTGCGGAGCCTGCACACAGGCTGCCAGCAGCAGAGGCGATATGATGCCCACCCGGATCACTCCGCCGCGATCTTCTCAGAGCCGCGCGCTTTTGCACCAGCCGACAGCTCCGCCATCAACTGCGACGACCGTGCAATTGGGTTGGTCAGGTAGAAATCCTTCACCGCAGGCAAGAAAGCAGCCTTGCCCATCCGCTCAAGCTCCAGCGCCTCGCCTTCGTTCTCGATCACCTCGTCAATACGCGCCAGATGCGGAACGGCGGCGATCAGCGCGGTACGCAGCTGCGCCAGCGAGTCATAGGCAAGCTTTGCGCCCAGCTCTGCACTCAACGCTCGTAAGATCGCCCAGTTTTCTTTGGCCTCACCTGGTGCAAAGCTAGCCCGCATCGCAAGTTGTGGCCGACCTTCGGTATTCACAAAAAGGCCGTTTTCCTCGGTGTATGCAGCACCCGGCAGGATGATGTCGGCGCGATGTGCACCGCGATCGCCGTGACTGCCTTGGTAGATAACAAAGGCACCACCGTCGATCTCAACCTCATCAGCGCCCAGGTTGTAGATCACCTCAGCACCATCGATGGCCGCTTCAACGCCACCTTCGGTAACCGCGTTCACATCCATCGCACCAACACGGCCCGCAGCAGTGTGCAAGACCAGTAGTTTGCTTTCTGTCAGCGTCGCGTATTTCTGAGCATGAGCCAGCACCGCAAGGCCATCTGCCTCGCGCAGGGCGCCCTGCCCGACGATGATCAACGTATCCTTGCCAATCGCCCCGCCCGTCTCGCCATTAACCAGCGCCTCAAGGGCGGCACGGTCGGTGCCGAGGTGTGCATAGTCAAAAGTCAGATCAACCGGTTGCCCGATCAAGCCGATGTTGGCACCATTGATCCAGGCCTTGCGAAGGCGCGCGTTCAACACGGGTGCCTCGTTACGAGGATCCGCACCAATCAACATAATGGCCTTTGCGCTATCGATATCCTCGATAGCGCCGGTTCCTACGTAGGCCGCGCGATTGCCAATCGGCAAGCGTGCCTTATCGGTGCGACACTCAACGGTCCCGCCCTGCCCTTCGACCAGTTGCTTGAGCGCGAAAACGGCTTCGACTGAGGCCAGATCTCCAACCAGACCTGCTACCTTCTTACCCTTAATTGCGGTAGCCGCGGCCTCCAGCGCCTCTGGCCATGTGGCAGGTTTTAGTTTGCCATCAACACGGACATATGGACGATCAAGACGCTGACGCCGCAACCCATCCCAGACGAAACGTGTCTTGTCAGAAATCCATTCCTCATTAACGCCATCATGGTTGCGCGGAAGGATCCGCATCACTTCACGACCTTTGGTATCGACACGAATGTTGGCACCGAGCGCATCCATCACATCAATGGTCTCAGTCTTAGTCAGTTCCCAAGGACGTGCGGTAAAGGCATATGGCTTCGATGTCAGCGCGCCAACCGGGCAGAGATCGATGATGTTCCCCTGAAGATTGGAATCCAGCGTCTCGTTTAGATAAGATGTGATTTCGCTGTCTTCACCGCGGCCGGTTTGGCCCATCTGGGTGATACCGGCGACCTCGGTCGTAAATCGCACACAGCGTGTGCAGGAAATACACCGGGTCATCGCGGTACCAACCAGTGGCCCCAGATCCAGATCATCAACGGCACGTTTGCCTTCGCGGAAACGAGAGAAATCGACACCATAGGCCATGGCCTGATCTTGCAGATCACATTCTCCACCCTGATCGCAGATCGGGCAATCTAGCGGATGGTTGATCAGAAGAAATTCCATCACCCCTTCGCGGGCCTTTTTGACCATCGGAGAGTTGGTCTTGACCTGTGGTGCCTGACCCTCCGGACCCGGACGCAAATCCCGCACCTGCATCGCGCAAGAGGCTGCCGGCTTCGGAGGACCGCCAACAACTTCCACAAGGCACATGCGGCAGTTGCCAGCGATGGATAGGCGCTCATGATAACAAAACCGGGGAATTTCCACCCCGGCCTCTTCGCAGGCCTGGATCAGGGTCATTGCCCCATCCACCTCAATCTCGGTTCCGTCAATGTTGATCTTGCGGAGGTCAGACATGGTCTATTTCGCCCTCAATAAAACGCCGATCGCGCTGTTTTTCTTAATTTCTGCACGACCAAACGTACAGAATGTTTCCGTTTTCTCGTAAGAGACCCCGTTCTGCGCCAGGAACCGTTCGCCCTTTGCCCGCATCCGGGTTTTTTCCTTATCCGAACCGATGTAGGCGCGGATTTCAGTATCTGTGTAGCCCAATCCGTTTGCACGTGCGCGCAGGCGGCGTAACTCGGTCAGGCCTTTCAAGTAGCGCGCAGAAATACTGTCGCAGTGATCTGACACTTCCTTGGCTAATGCGACCGCAAACAAAGGATCTTCGATCTCTTTCACGTCGCGCAAAGACGGTTTCGCCGTTGCCATCGTTGGCAACAACAACAAGCAAGTGGCACAGGTGACAATCAGGTTTCGCATGGTTGAACATTCCTTTGAAGAAGAATGCGCAGCACGTGCGGAAACGCCAGCGTTATGCAATAACACCGGCACAAGCGCTATCAGCGCTGCCGTGGGATGTGTCACGCCTATACTCACGGAGTGCAGGTTCCGCCATAGACCGCGGTATCATTATCCAGCGGAACTGCGATATCTGCATCAAGCGGATTAACCTGCCAATCAATGCGGGACGAGCCGAAATTCTCGATGCAATACCGGGTTCCTTCGTGGTGAGCCGCAAGCCGTGCCCCCTCAAGCGAACGAGGAGCCTTGGAGACGGTGACGGTGAAAACCGCGAGTGTCTCTTTTTTGTTCACAGCCTTGGATTTGCTCTTGAACGGCACGCCTGCATAGGTCGGGCGATCATTGACGATCCCTTCACAGCCCGCCAGCAACCCGCCGCAAAGGGCAAGCACTGTCATTATCTTGGTCACACCCGTGATCATCCGCTGCTCCCCCCGACCTTATTCGGCAGCCATGGCGCCCATGCGCCCGGACTTTTGTGCTTTGATACGGTCTTCAATTTCCTCACGAAAGTTTCGGATCAGACCCTGAATCGGCCAGGCTGCAGCATCACCGAGCGCACAGATCGTATGGCCTTCGACCTGCTTTGTAACGTCCCAAAGCATATCGATTTCTTCCAGCTCTGCTTCGCCTTTCACTAGACGATCCATCACACGCATCATCCAGCCGGTTCCTTCACGGCAGGGCGTACACTGCCCACAGCTTTCGTGCTTGTAGAACTTCGACAAGCGCCAGATGGCTTTGATGATGTCGGTCTGTTTGTCCATTACGATAACAGCCGCGGTGCCAAGCCCCGACCCCAGCTCACCGCGCAGGTAGTCGAAATCCATGACCGCGTCTTTCATCTTCTCGCCGCGGACACATGGAACCGAGGAACCGCCGGGAATAACCGCCAGCAGGTTGTCCCAACCGCCGCGAATGCCGCCGCAATGCTTCTCAATCAGTTCCTCAAAGGAAATGGACATCGCTTCTTCGACAACACAGGGGTTGTTGACGTGACCAGAGATTGCAAACAGTTTGGTGCCCGCATTGTTCGCACGACCAAAGCCTGCAAACCAGTCCGGACCACGTCGCAGGATTGTCGGCACCACAGCAATGGATTCGACGTTGTTCACCGTCGTCGGGCAGCCATAGAGCCCTGCACCCGCAGGGAACGGCGGCTTCATCCGCGGCATCCCCTTCTTACCCTCAAGGCTTTCGATCAAGGCAGTTTCTTCGCCGCAGATGTAGGCACCGGCCCCATGGTGTAGGAAGACATCAAAGTCCCAACCAGAACCGGCAGCGTTGCGGCCCAGCAGGCCTTGATCGTAGCATTCATCGATAGCAGCCTGCAGCGCCTCGCGTTCGCGAATATATTCGCCGCGCAAGTAGATGTAGCAGGTATGCGCATTCATCGCGAAGGACGCGATCAGCGCACCTTCGATCAACGTGTGAGGATCATGACGCATGATCTCGCGGTCTTTACATGTACCCGGCTCGGATTCATCCGCGTTGATGACCAGATAAGACGGACGCCCATCACTCTCCTTGGGCATAAAGGACCATTTGAGGCCAGTCGGGAACCCCGCGCCACCGCGTCCGCGCAGGCCGGAATCCTTCATGTTCTGAATGATCCAGTCCCGCCCTTTTTCGATGATGCCCGCAGTACCATCCCAGTGGCCCCGCTGTTTTGCGCCTGCCAATGTGCGCTCATGCATCCCGTAAAGGTTGGTAAAGATCCGGTCCTGGTCCTTCAGCATGTCTGCCTACCTTTGGCTGTCCTGGCGCATCCGCCAGAGTTGAAAAATGTTGACCACTGCATATATGAAACCGGCGAGAGCCGCGAAATCAAACAGCAGAGCATAGCGTCCAGCCAACCCCAGTGCGGGGCCAATGAACAGAGACATCGCCAGCCAGCAAAGCATGGTCGCGGCAATCACCAATGCGATGTGCCGCCCCTTTGCTGCCAGTGCTTTGTCGCGCTCTACGCTCATGTGGTCCTATATTTTAGCCCCCGCCCCTAAAGGGCCGACGCGGTTATTGTGGTGTCAGTCTTTTTTGTAGCGGTCGTCGGCTTTGGCTTTTTTGGCGAAATCCGTCTCTTCGCCAGCAGCCAGTTTACGTGCCTGTTCGATCCAGCCATCGCGGACGATGCGCCCTTTGAATTTCAATCTGCTGTCAACCCAAGCAACCTGTTCGTCGGTCCAGACTGCAATCTGGTCAAAGTGGAAGAAACCCAAATCGTTCAGGGTCTGCTCCAACTTGGGGCCAACGCCTTTCAGCATCTTAAGATCATCCGCCTTGCCGCCACGGGCAGCGGTCAAAGTTTCAGGCTTGTCCTCAACCGGCTCTGCGGCTTCAACCCCAGAGGCTTTAGCTGAGGAAGCCTCATCAACACTGCTCTTTTTGGGAGCAGCTTTCTTAGGGCTATCACTTTTTTTCTTAGGCGCATCGCTCTTGGCAGCTTTGGCCGCCTCGGCTTGTTTCGCCGCAGGCTGCGGTGTTTTCGGCGCAGGCGGTGGGCTGTCAGCACTATCCCGCCCGGCAACCTTGCCATCCTTGCCGATCCACAGTGTCAGAAGAGGCACTTCGGTCCCGTCAATACGTTTCACTGTGTCGCCAATATCAGAGGCAAGCTGTACTGATGCATTGTACTGTGCCTTGCCGCTTTCATATTCAGTCAGTGAGGTCAGACCAGATTTCGGCTCTGCAGCGTAACGGCCGTTTTGCGGACCTGGCAGAGGCACTTGGCCAGCAGACAGATCATCCAGCAATTTGGCGAACCCCTCAGCAGTCAGATCTTCGTAGTAATCTTTGCCGATCTGAGCCATGGGCGCGTTGGTACACGCACCAAGGCACTCCACCTCTTCCCATGTGAACTTCCCATCTGCTGAAAGAGTGAAGGGCTTATTGGCGATCTTTTCCTGACAGACAGAAATCAGATCCTCAGCACCACAAATCATGCAGGAGGTCGTGCCGCAAATCTGAACATGCGCTATGGATCCAGTCGGTTGCAACTGAAACATGAAGTAGAAAGACGCAACCTCGAGGGCGCGGATATACGCCATACCGAGCATATCAGCGACGTATTCAATGGCAGGCTTTGTCAACCAGCCTTCTTGCTCCTGTGCGCGCCACAAAAGTGGGATAATAGCGCTGGCCTGGCGGCCATCAGGGAACTTGGTGATCTGCGCGTCCGCCCATTTCTGGTTGTCGGACGTAAACGCAAAACTATCGGGTTGTTCGGAATGCAGACGACGAAGCATTAGCGGTCAATCTCTCCAAATACGACATCCATGGTACCAATGATGGCAGCGACGTCAGCGAGTTGGTGGCCCTTGGCCACATAATCCATGGCTTGCAGATGCAAGAAGCCCGGCGCACGCAGTTTGGCACGATAAGGTTTGTTGGAACCATCCGCGACCAGATAAACTCCGAACTCTCCTTTTGGCGCTTCGACAGCGGCATAGACCTCACCGGCAGGAACATGGAAGCCTTCAGTGTAGAGCTTGAAATGGTGGATAAGGCTCTCCATCGAGGTTTTCATGTCGCCACGCTTGGGCGGCGACAGCTTACCACGAGCCAGGATATCACCGGGCGCTTCGCGCAGCTTGCCAATACACTGACGAATGATCGACAACGACTGGCGCATCTCTTCCATGCGGACAAGGTAGCGATCATAGCAATCGCCATTCTTTCCAACCGGGATCTGAAAGTCGAATTCATCATAGCATTCATAGGGCTGCGCGCGACGCAGATCCCACGCTAGGCCCGAACCACGGACCATAACGCCGGAGAACCCGTAGTTCAGGATATCCTCTTCGGTCACGACGCCGATGTCAGCATTCCGCTGCTTGAAGATGCGGTTTTCGGTCAACAGTCCGTCGATGTCATCCATCACCGCAGGGAAGGTGTGCGTCCAGGCTTCGATATCATCGACCAGCGCATCAGGGAGATCCTGATGAACACCGCCGGGGCGAAAGTACGCAGCGTGAAGCCGGGCTCCGCAGGCGCGCTCATAGAAGATCATCAGCTTTTCGCGCTCTTCAAACCCCCACAGTGGCGGGGTCAGTGCACCGACATCCATCGCCTGTGTGGTCACGTTCAGGAGGTGGTTCAGGATCCGGCCAATCTCGGAGTATAGAACACGGATCAGCGAGGCACGGCGCGGCACCTCGACACCCGTCAGCTTTTCAATTGCCAGACACCAGGCATGTTCCTGATTCATCGGCGCCACATAATCGAGGCGGTCGAAATACGGCAGGTTCTGCAGGTATGTGCGGCTTTCCATCAGCTTTTCAGTGCCACGATGGAGTAAGCCGATGTGCGGATCACATCGTTCTACGATTTCGCCATCAAGCTCTAGCACCAAACGCAAAACACCGTGTGCAGCAGGGTGTTGCGGGCCAAAGTTGATGTTGAAATTACGGATTTTCTGTTCACCTGTCAGGGCGTCGTCCATTTTGGAGCCGTCCATCATTTCGCCCCCTCTTTTTCGTCGCCAGGGAGGATGTACTCTGCTCCTTCCCATGGGCTCATGAAGTCAAACTGACGATATTCCTGCACCAAGCTAACCGGTTCGTAGACAACACGCTTTTGCGCCTCATCGTAACGGACCTCGGTATAGCCACTTGTCGGGAAATCCTTGCGCAGCGGATAGCCGCGGAAACCGTAGTCCGTCAGGATCCGGCGCAAATCAGGGTGACCTGTGAACAGGATGCCGAACATGTCGAACACCTCACGCTCAAACCAATTCGAGGAGGGATGTATCGCGACAATCGACGGCAGCATCTCGTCTTCGCGGATCGATACGCGCAGGCGGATCCGTTGGTTCTGATACATCGACAGGAAATGATAGACCACATCGAACCGTTTCGGACGATCCGGGTAGTCTACAGCCGTAATATCAACCAGAGACGAGAATTTACACGCCGCATCTGATTTCAAAAAATCAACAAATCCGGCCAGGTTTGACGGGGTAACATCGACGTTGAGCTCATCAAAAGCAACATCCCAGCCGATTACGCAGTCAGGGCGCTTTGCAGCGATCTGGGTGCCAAGCTCGTTCAGTGCTTCAGTCATATTTGTCTCTCCAACCAAAGCCACTTAGCGCACAAGCGTGCCGGTGCGGCGAATTTTGCGCTGCAATTGCATCAGACCATACAGCAACGCCTCTGCCGTCGGCGGGCAGCCCGGCACGTAGACGTCAACCGGTACAACCCTGTCGCAGCCTCGGACCACAGAATAGCTATAGTGGTAGTAGCCACCGCCATTGGCACAAGACCCCATGGAAATCACATAGCGCGGTTCGGGCATCTGGTCGTAGACCTTACGCAGAGCGGGCGCCATCTTGTTGGTCAGTGTGCCTGCAACGATCATCACATCCGACTGGCGCGGAGACGCCCGCGGCGCGATACCGAAACGCTCTGCATCATAGCGCGGCATAGAGGTGTGCATCATCTCAACCGCACAACAAGCCAGACCGAAGGTCATCCAGTGCAGAGACCCGGTGCGGGCCCAGTTGATAATGTCTTCTGCAGAGGTGAGCAGGAAGCCTTTGTCCTGCAACTCCGCATTAAGGGCCTGGGTGACGACTTCCTTGTCGACGCCAGCCGTATTGGCTCCGGTCATCACTCCCATTCCAGGGCCCCTTTCTTCCACTCATAGGCAAAACCAATGGTCAGCACAGCGAGAAACACCATCATCGACCAGAAGCCCGCATCGCTCATGTCCTTGAAACCGACCGCCCAAGGAAACAAAAATGCAATTTCCAAATCAAAAATGATGAACAGAATCGACACCAGGTAAAACCTGACATCAAATTTCATCCGTGCGTCGTCGAATGCGTTAAATCCGCATTCATAAGCGCTGACCTTTTCAGGGTCCGGATTGCGGACGGCCAGCACAACTGCCGCCAAAATAAGAACAATTCCAAGCCCGACCGCTACGGCCAGAAACACCAGAATCGGGAGGTATTCCCGCAACATCTCTTCCACGAGTGGCTCCTTTCCGTGCGCGCGGATTTCTGCGCGCCGTCAATTGGCGTGTTGACTTGGCCTGTGTCTACTCCGCTGCCCCCTCACCGTCAACCAACGCATCGTTAATGGCTAAACCTTCTGTTACCTGCGCAGCAGATCAACATCACAGACGGTAAACCCTATTGTTTTCATAGGATAAGGCGCGCCTGGCAAAAGGCACGCCTTAGTGAAAGAAAACCGGCATTTTTGACGGAGTTATCGCTGCCAGCTCGGCTTTTCCTTAGCAAAAAACGCCGCAATGCCCTCCGGCGCCTCGTTCCCCTCCCAACGACTGATCAAGGCGGCGATGGTATGATCAATCACTGCGTCGTCGATTTTGGGCCCTAAACTCCGCGCCAACGCCTTCGCCGCGGCCACTGCTTCGGGCGCGCAACTAAGATAAGGGGTCACTTCAGCCTCGATTGCGGCGTCCAAATCTGCGGCAGGTACAACCCGCGCAAGAATCCCCAGATCGACCGCCTCGGCGGCGTCAAACAGACGCGACGACATAAACACCCGCCGTGCGCGCGCCTCGCCCATGCGCGCAACAACATAGGGGCCAATAGTAGCTGGGATCAGACCAAGCCGGGTTTCGGTCAAACCCATCTTGATATGATCCGCTCCAATCGCGACATCGCAGACCGAAGCCATCCCCACACCGCCACCAAAAGCATTGCCCTGAATGGCGCCGATGACTGGCTGCGGCAATGTATTGATGGCCATCAGCATTTCCGCCAACACCCGCGCCTCTCGTGCGCGGGTAACAGCATCGGCATCCATCTGCGCCTGCATCCAGGTCAGATCACCACCGGCGCAAAAGCTTTTACCAGCCCCCTTCAGAACAACCACACGTACAGTCTGGTCATCTGCGAGCACCGCCACAGCTGCCTTCAGCTCCTGCAGCATCTCACCGGACATGGCGTTGTGCTTTGCCGGACGGTTCAGGGTCAGTGTTGCTACGCCCCGGTCGTCGGTCGTCAGCGTGATGGTATTATACATGTCGGTCTTTCTGAATATCTTGCTCGCAGCGCGCCATCGGCCGACTACGGTATTGGTTCTGTTCCATGAGCCTTCAGGTATCACCGCTGCGCATCGCACGGGCCATATCGGCCGCATCTTTCAGAACGATGCTATCCAACCCCGTGTCATAACCAAGCCGCGTTAGGTGCTCGTGCACAGCTTCAGTTGCCACATTGCCAGCAGAGCCAGGCGCATAGGGGCACCCCCCTAACCCGCCAACCGCTGCGTCGAACACCCGCACGCCAAGCGACAGTGAAGCATCGATATTGTCAATCGCGCGGCCAGCTGTATCATGATAGTGACCCGCAAGGCGGCTCACAGGCACGCGATCGCGCACTGCCAAAAGCATTCGGGCAATCGAATCCGGGGTGGACTGACCGGTGGTATCACCAAGCGAGATTTCGTAGCACCCCATCGAAAACAACCGATCCGCAAGGGCAGCGACAGCATCCGGGTCTGTAGGGCCATCAAACGGGCACTCTGTCACACACGAGATATAGCCCCGCACTGGCATATCGATATGGCGTGCGGCTTCGATAATCGGCGTGAAACGCTCAATTGATTCCGCGACGCTGGCATTGATATTTGCCTTGGAGAAACCTTCCGAAGCGGAGGCAAAAATCGCGATTTCATCCGCTTTGGCTGTCAGAGCATCTTCGTAGCCCCGCATATTGGGCGTCAGTGCGGCATAGCGGATATTGCTGTCGCGGTTGATCCCATCTAACACGGCACCCGATCCCGCCATCTGAGGCACCCATTTGGGCGATACGAAGCTCGCCACTTCGATCCGACGAAACCCGGCACTGGTCAGGCGGTCGATCAACGCAATCTTTTCGGCGACAGGAATGTCGCGCTTCTCATTCTGCAATCCGTCCCGCGGACCAACTTCGAAAATTTCTACGCGTTCGCTCATGGCGCACCCCTCCCAAGGATATCCTGACACATCAGTCAAACCGCAATTGTTGCTGCGGTGGCAGATTCGGGCGGCCGCAAATAGGACCGCCCGACCTTATATCTGTTCAGCTTTCCGCCTCTTCCAGGCGAACCAGCGCAGCGCCTGCTTCGACCTGATCACCTGCCGCAGCCAACACCTCGGCCACCACGCCATCGCGGGCCGCCAAGAGAGAGTGTTCCATTTTCATCGCCTCAAGGATAGCCAGTCTGTCACCTTCTTTGACCTTTGCACCTGCATCGGCAAAGACCGCCTTAACCAGACCAGGCATGGGCGCTTCGATCACATTGGTATCGCCCCCGGCAGAGCCAGCCCGATCCAAGGGGTCAATCTGATCGAAGATCCGGCTTGCACCGCCAAAGACAGTCAGTCGGTTCCCGGCGCTTGCCACATTGGGCAAAACGCGACCATCCAGCCGCCAGACAGTTCCGTCGAACCGCACCTCATGCGAACTGTCGCCCAACTGCCAATGCTGTGCATGCGGCCCCAAAACCTTGACCCAGATATCAAGGATATACTCCCCATGGCTCAGTTGCACAGCTCGGAGCAAAGGTGCCCAAAGCGTAAATCCGCTATCCTCACTGGGGTTGGACAAATTCAGCGCCGATTGTGCAGCAGCGATCCATTGCACCGCATCAAGATCACCAATCGCTGTCAATACTTCTAGGTCACGTGCGATGAGACCGGTGTCCACCTCACCACGGCCAAACCCCTCATGCGCCGCTAGAGCACCCAGAAACGCAAGGTTAGTCACCGTGCCTGCAACTTCTGTCTGTTCCAATGCACGGCACAATTTCGACAGTGCAACCGCTCGGGTGGATCCATGCACAATCACCTTAGAAATCATCGGATCATACCAAGGGCTGATAGTATCGCCACTTCGCACCCCGCTGTCCGCACGGCATCCATCGGCGAAAGCCAAGTGCGTGAGCGTACCGGTTGCTGGCAAAAAGCCCTTTTGCACGTCTTCCGCATAGAGCCGCGCCTCAAACGCATGGCCCGTTATCGTCAGCTCATCTTGTTGCTTCGGCAGGCTCTCACCTGCTGCCACCCGTAGCTGCCATTCTACCAGATCAACACCCGTAATCAGCTCGGTCACCGGATGTTCCACCTGCAGGCGGGTGTTCATTTCCATAAACCAGAAACCATCGGGACGCAGCCCACCCGATCCGTCCACAATGAACTCAACCGTGCCTGCGCCCTTGTAGCCAATGGCTTCTGCCGCGCGCACGCCGGCCTCACCCATTGCGGCTCTCATCTCGGCCGTCATACCCGGCGCCGGGGCCTCTTCGATCACTTTCTGATGGCGGCGTTGAAGCGAGCAATCACGCTCAAACAAATGCACAGCCTGTGTCCCGTCACCAAAAACCTGCACTTCAATATGACGGGGCTGCTGGATATATTTCTCGATCAGAACATCCGGATTGCCAAACGCGGTCGTGGCCTCGCCCTGCGCACTGGCAAGCGCGTCAGCAAACGCATCTGCAGCTTCGACCAGACGCATGCCCTTGCCGCCGCCACCTGCAACCGCCTTGATCAGCACCGGATATCCGATCTTATCTGCCTCAGCGGTCAGAAAATCTGCGTCCTGATTGCTGCCATGGTACCCCGGCACAACAGGGACACCGGCCTTTTCCATCAATACCTTGGCAGCATCTTTCAAACCCATTTTGCGGATTGCATCCGCTGAGGGGCCGATAAAGCTGAGGCCCGCTGCTTCGACCGCGTCAACAAAGCCCGGGTTTTCTGACAGGAAGCCATAGCCCGGATGAATGGCCTCGGCTTTCACGTCCTGAGCCGCGCGAATGATCACATCGCCCTTCAGGTAGCTATCGGCCGGAGCAGGCCCGCCAATATGTACAGCCTCATCCGCCATAGCGACATGTTTCGAATTGGCATCCGCGTCAGAATAAACTGCCACGGTGCGTACACCCATATCACGCGCAGTTTCTATGACGCGACAGGCGATCTCACCGCGATTGGCAATCAGGATTTTATCAAACATTGGTCGTTCCTTACATCCGAAACACGCCAAAGCGCGTATCCTCAATCGGGGCATTCAGAGCAGCGCTCAGCGACATAGACAGAACATCGCGGGACTTGCGCGGATCAATAACACCGTCATCCCAAAGCCGGGCCGACGCGTATAGCGGGTGGCTCTGTTCCTCGAACATATCGATGGTTGGCTGCTTGAATTCAGCCTCTTCCTCGGCGGACCAATTGCCACCCTGTCGTTCGATTGCATCCCGCTTCACTGTTGCAAGCACGCCCGCGGCCTGTTCTCCACCCATCACCGAGATACGGGAGTTCGGCCAGGTCCACAGAAACCGCGGCTGATATGCACGGCCCGACATGCCATAGTTGCCAGCGCCAAATGACCCGCCGACCAGCATGGTCACTTTTGGTACATTGGTTGTGGCAACCGCTGTCACCATCTTGGCGCCGTGCCGGGCGATGCCTTCGTTTTCGTATTTACGGCCAACCATGAAGCCCGTGATGTTCTGAAGGAAAACCAACGGGATCTTGCGCTGGCTGCACAACTCAACGAAATGCGCACCTTTCTGGGCGGCTTCCGAGAACAGCACTCCGTTGTTGGCAACAATGCCGATGGGGCAGCCTTTGAGGTGGGCAAATCCCGTCACCAGTGTTTCACCGAAACGCGGTTTAAACTCGTCAAACCGCGAGCCGTCGACCAGCCGTGCAATCACCTCGCGAATATCATAAGGCGTGCGCAGATCACCGGGCACGACACCGAGAATTTCTTCAGGGTCGTAGGCGGGCTCCTCGGGGCTTGCCCAGTTCACAGTCAGCGGCCTTGTAATGTTTAGCGACTGCACAGCACGGCGCGCCAATGCCAATGCATGCGCATCGTCCTCAGCCAGATAATCGGCCACACCAGACAGGCGTGTGTGCACATCGCCGCCACCCAGATCTTCGGCACTGACCACCTCACCTGTTGCCGCCTTCACCAACGGAGGCCCCGCAAGAAAGATGGTGCCTTGTTCTTTGACGATGATCGTGACGTCTGACATAGCAGGCACATAGGCGCCACCTGCCGTGCAAGAACCCATAACAACAGCGATCTGAGAGATGCCCTTAGCTGACATCCGCGCTTGGTTGTAAAAGATACGCCCAAAGTGATCGCGGTCAGGGAAAACCTCATCCTGTTGCGGAAGGTTGGCACCACCACTGTCCACCAGATAGATACACGGTAGGCGGTTTTCTTCGGCGATCTCCTGCGCGCGGAGATGTTTTTTCACGGTCATCGGGAAATAGGTGCCGCCTTTAACGGTGGCATCATTGCAGACCACCATGACCTCTTGCCCGTGAACGCGGCCAATCCCCGCAACCACGCCAGCACTCGGCGCGGCGTCACCATACATATTATGCGCAGCGGTGGCCCCGATTTCCAGAAACGGAGAGCCGGGGTCCAGCAGGTTTGCCACCCGCCTGCGCGGCAGCATCTTGCCGCGCGACTCGTGTCGGGCACGGGATTTCTCACCGCCGCCCATGCGCGCAGCCTCTGCCGCCTCGCTGATCTGCGCGAGCGCGTCCAGATGCGCCGCACGGTTCTGTTTGAAGCCTTCGGAAGAAGGCATCGCATTGGATCTGAGTTTCATTTTCCCGGCCTCACTTTCAGATATTTTGTGATATCGATTGGTACCATTTGGGCTTGCGTCGTCATCATTGACGCTAAGAGAACAAACATGGCAGCTGGGTAGTTCACTTCGTGTGTCCAGCTAACACCGCCAGAAGGGCCGACCCCATTCAGCAGACACCTGCCATCCATTGACAAGAATACTGGCTCGATTACTTCCCCGGTGCCCGAAGAAAGAAGCTGTCGAGTATCAACGGAGTCCAAAGAAACACCGATGATCAAAGGCACATGCCTTCCATCTTTTCCGCTAGTTGCTCCGGAAATAATATAAGGTTGAGGCACATATGCAGTCCGGTCGAGGTTCATAACAGAACGAGCCTTTTCGCGTGTGTCCTGAAACTCTCGTAGGGTCATTTTGGTTTTGACTTCGACAGCCAAAATTAGTGCTTCAACCGGAATAACAGAAAGGCCATCGTTGAAAAAGAAAGGGCACGTCGCTTTGGAATAGACAATGAGGTCAAGCTGTCTGGAAAGCTTACCGTGTTGATCAATCACAAATCCAGTGGTGACTCCAAAGGCTTCAGGCAAGTGTTGTTCAAGAACTTTCTTGAAAACCAATTCGACCAGTCGCCCACGCTCGCCATTGTGCTCGACCAAACTCCGAGCAAAGGACATATCTGCTGACAGCTTTTGCTCAAGGAGTTGTTGATAGTTTTCAAAGGGGTTTTGTTCTTCGTTTTTCACTGCATTGCCTCACTTTCCTCCGAAGCCCGCGCCTTCAACTCCTTGCGGATCACCTTGCCGGTCACGGTCATCGGTAGGGCCTCTAAGAACTCCACTTCGCGTGGGTAAGAGTACTTTGCCAGACGAGATTTGACGTAGTCCTGCAGCTCCTTCTCAGAGGCGGTGGCACCGGGTTTCAGCACCACATAGGCCTTCACGATTTCTGTACGCAGCGCGTCGGGTTTGCCCACCACGCCCACCGTCGCCACCGCCGGATGGGTCATCAGGCAATCCTCAATCTCAGCTGGACCGATGCGGTAGCCGGCGGAAGTGATGACATCATCCTCGCGCCCGACAAAGCGCAGATAGTCCCCCTCCCAGATGCCGCGATCCCCGGTAACCAGCCAGTCGCCATGAAATTTTTCAGCCGTCGCGTCGGGGCGGTTCCAGTATTCAAGCATCATCGACGCAGCCCCCCGGCGCACGGCGACGTCACCCTCTCCCTTGGTGGGGAGACCCGCATCGTCCAGCACCTCAACCGTGCATCCCGGAACCGGCCTGCCGATGCAGCCCGGGCGCACCGGAAAATCAGCCCCGCAGGAAGAAACCGTCATGTTGCATTCGGTCTGGCCGTAAAATTCATTGATAGTCACGCCCAGGTGACGCTGGCCCCAGGCGAGCATCTCTGCGCCCAGGGGCTCTCCGCCAGATGCGACCGAGCGCAAACCGTCGAGCCCCTGCCCTGCTGCCTTCAACAGGCGCAATGCGGTCGGGGGGAAAAAGGCGTTGCGAACATCCCCTTGGCGGATGATCTCGGCGCAGGCCTCGGCGGTGAACTTGTCCAACCGCGTGGCAACAACCGGCACGCCCAGCGCTAGGCCCGGCATCAGCACATCAAACAATCCACCGATCCAGGCCCAATCTGCAGGCGTCCAGAGACAATCTCCCGGCTGGCCCAGATGATCATGGCTGATAGCAACACCCGGAAGATGGCCGGACAGAACCCGGTGACCGTGGAGCGCGCCTTTGGCGCTGCCGGTCGTACCGGACGTGTAGATCAAAACCGCAGGCGTTTCCGGCGTCGTATCGGCATAGGGCAGCGGATCTCGGCACGGCGTGGCAGGTTTTGCCAGAATATCACCAACCAGGACCGGCTGCGCCAGATCGCTAAGCTGCTCTGCCCCGGGCTCATCTGTCAGTACCAATGTCAAATCGGCGTCGCCGATGCGGGAGGACAGTGCATCGTGTTGAAATAGCTTGAATAATGGCACCGAGATTGCGCCGATTTTCCAAATAGCCAAATGTGCAACGGCGCAACCGACTGATTGGCTCAGCAAAACCCCGATACGGTCACCGGGACGAACCCGCTCTAGCAATTCCCGCGCCACGGCGTCTACCTGTTGGCGTAACTCTCCAAAGCTTACGTCGCACCGCGATCCAACTGTCAGGTCAATCAGTGCGACCTGTTGATCAGGATGGCTAAGCGCCTGCTCCGCCATGTTCAAGCGGGGTGGGAACTGCCAGCCGCCATCTGCACACAATCCAGGATAGGTGATTTGTTTGCGAGTGTTGCTCATACTCGCCCTTTCGCTATCTGCATGGCGGATATGCAGGATTTCCCAGCGTTTCTAAAGGGGAAGCACGGTGTTTCTTGATCCAGATCAGTGTTCGCAGTCCGTATCGGGCGCATACAGCCCCGGCGAACAAACGACCCGCAAACGACAAACGAGGGATAGCCCCAATGATCCGCATGGTTTCCGCACTGGCACTCGGCGCTGCACTGGCAGCGCTGACCAGCCCCACCCTTGCACAGCCCTACTCCCACTCGCGGGGGGATTGGACTCTTGGCATTGGCATTGCCAACGTCAATCCGAAATCCGACAACGGCACGCTTGCGGACGCGGCTGCAATTATTGATGACAACACTGCACTGACCTTCACCGCAGAGTACTTCATCCGGGACAACATCGGAATTGAACTGCTGGCAGCCAGCCCATTCGAACATGATATTTCTTTGAATGGCGCATACACCGCGACCACTAAACACCTGCCGCCGACACTCTCGGTCAACTACCACTTTCCAACCCAGACAAGGTTCAAGCCCTTTGTCGGCGTTGGGATTAACTACACAACCTTCTTTGAGGAGAGCTCCCCGGCCGGCGTTATCTCGCTTGATGACAGCGTTGGTCTGGCGCTGAACCTGGGCGCAGACTGGCAGATCTCGGATCGCGGCGCTTTGCGTGTGAACGTCCGCTACATGGACATCGAAACCGATGTAACCCTTAACGGCACCACAATCGGCACTGCCGAAATCGATCCCGTCACTGTTGGCTTTGGCTACGTTCACCGCTTTTGATCCCTTTGACGAGTAGATTTAAAAGACGAGCATTTCGGGGAGGAGCGGCACGCTGAAAGGCCTGCCGCTTTCTTGGTGCACGAGGCCAATTTGAGCTGCGCGGCCCGAATGGCCCAAAGACTACATCTGCCCCATCAATTCACGGCCGATCAGCATGCGCCGAATTTCCGACGTGCCAGCGCCAATTTCCATCAGTTTTGCATCCCGGAAGATCCGGCCGACCGGATTGTCAGACAGGTAGCCTGCTCCGCCAAATGCCTGCACCGCCTGATGCGCCTGTGTCATCGCCACCTCGGATGCATATAGACAGCATGCCGCAGCGTCCTGACGGGTCACTGTGCCCTTATCGCAGGCCTTCGCCACCTCGTAAACGTAAGCACGTGCCGTGTTCATCGCAGTGTACATATCTGCGATTTTGCCCTGCATCAGTTGGAAGTTACCGATGGGTTGGCCGAATTGCTTACGTTCTTTCATGTATGGCATCACTTCATCCATACATGCCGCCATGATGCCAGTCCCAATCCCGGCCAGCACAACGCGCTCATAGTCGAGACCGGACATAAGAACACGCGCGCCTTTGCCTTCTTCGCCCAGCACATTTTCAAACGGCACCTCTACGTCTTCAAACACCAGCTCAGCGGTGTTCGATCCACGCATGCCGAGCTTGTCGAAATGCTGAGACGTCGAGAATCCCTTGAATTCCTTTTCAATCAAGAAGGCCGTGATCCCCTTAGACCCAGCATCCGGATCCGTCTTGGCATAGACCACCAGCGTATCTGCATCCGGACCATTGGTGATCCAATACTTATTGCCGTTCAGGCGATAGTGGTCGTTGCGCTTTTCGGCCCGCAAGGACATCGAAACCACGTCCGAGCCTGCACCCGCCTCAGACATCGCCAAAGCGCCAACATGCTCGCCCGAAACCAGCCGTGGCAGATACCTAGCCTTTTGGTCGGCATTGCCGTTCAACTTGATCTGGTTGACGCAAAGGTTGGAATGCGCGCCATAGGACAATGAAACTGACGCACTCGCACGGGCGATTTCTTCAATCGCTACGGTATGGGCCAGATAAGACATGCCAGCGCCACCGAATTCCTCCGGAACGGTGATCCCCAACAGACCCAGCCCTCCCATTTCCTGCCATAGTTCGGCAGGGAATTCATTCTTCTGATCAACGTCCTGTGCAATTGGGCGCACGCGCTCCTGCGCCCAGCGGTGCACCATGTCGCGCAGGGCATTCACATCTTCACCCAGATCAAAGGTCATGCTTGCGTTGAACATCGATTCCTCCAGAATACATATTTATTGAACACCCGTTCATTAACTGCCACATCCCCCATCGTCAGTCAATATTACGCACCCCACACTGGGAAATAATCATCAACGCTACGTACTGCACCTTGGTAGCCGCCATACTGATGCCCCAGTTTAGTATTAACATATCATTACTTACGTCATGCAAAGGCCCCGCAAGATGCCCGACTTGATCATTAACGGTACGTTCAACAGCGGTTCCGCAAATTGGAGCGGCAACGATCTCGAGACCAGTTACACAGAGGACGCTTACCTCGGAAATGGTTCGAGCAATCGTGTGGCCGAAATGGATGGAGCGTCGGGTCAGACGACGATCATGGAGCAGTCATTTACGGTCAACAACCCGATCCAGACGACACTGACACTGGACGCCGCCCTACGAACGGCCTCTCTCGGTCAGGCCGGTACAGATGGGTTTAGGATCGAAATCCTAGACGCCAGTGGGACCGTCATTGCATCAATGTCCGCCCTGCCGACAACCAACAGCTTTACCCAAGTCAGCCTGAATATAGATTTCACCAATGCCGGTCAGTACACTCTGCGCCTTACCGAGCTTGGCGGAGATGATAGCCTGGGCGCAATTGTAGACAATATCTCACTGATAGTGTGCTTCTGTAATGGCACGCTGATAGATACCGCAAACGGCCCTCGTGCAATAGAAACGCTTGCGCCGGGCGATATGATTGTGACTGAAACCGGCCTCAAACCGTTGCGATGGATCGGCAAGCGGAAGGTGACATCAGTGCAAATGGCTGGAAATGAGAAACTCCGCCCCGTGCGGATTGAGGCTGGCGCACTCGGACTGGGCCTCCCCAATCGCCCACTTCAGGTTTCCCGCCAACACCGCATGCTGGTTCGTTCACGCGTTGCACAGCGCATGTTTGGCGAAACCGAAGTACTGATCCCGGCCATCCGCCTGACCGCGCTGCCAGGTATTTATGTAACGGAAACACAGGATCATGTGAGCTATTTCCATATGCTGTTTGACGACCACGAAATCGTTCAGGCCAATGGTGCACCAAGCGAGAGCCTGTTGGTCACTGAACGCTCGCTAACAGCCCTTTCGCCGACCGCGCAGGACGAATTGACACTGCTGTTTCCCGATCTAGTGAACGAGACCATGCGGAGCCATGCCAGCGCAAAACACATCCCAGCTCACAACAAGCAAAAACGACTTATTGAGCGGATTGGCAAAAACAACCACGCCATCATTGATGCTGCCTAGGCAAGGTCTCTAGGTGTCACCCGCCTGAAATACCGCCGCTACTTCGGCGCGGATGATACGGGCTATCTGCGCGCAATCTTCAAGCGAGAAGGTCAAGGGTACACGCATATCAATGATACCCTGCAAGATGCGATCACTGGCAGGCATTGCAGGCGCATCCGCATAGCGCCAGCTGTCATATCGCGAGGTAAAGGCGACAGGTTCCGGCGCGCCAAACCATTTGAGCTCGACACCGCGCCCTGCACAGCGGCTCAACACCGCATCGATTTTCTCTGCCCTCCAATCCAACAACAGGAACTGAATGGAGGAGCCGACATAATACTCTTTTTCGGATCGATCGATTAGCTTCAGACCTGGTGTATCGTGCAATCCCGCCTCAATCTGCCGATACCGCTCATTCCATCGGTCAACCTGCGCCGTCAGATCACGCAGCTGAGGGCGCAGAATTGCCGCACGCAAATTATCCATACGGCCCGAAATATTCGGGGTTTCATATTTGATGCGCTCAAAGACTTCTGGACTTGGCGCGGCACGGTGCCTGGAGTAGAGCATATAGGAGCCTGACAGCATGATTGCCCGCGCTGCAATTTCGGGATCAGACGTCACAAGAATACCTCCTTCGCCGGAGTTCACATGCTTGTAGGTCTGGCAAGAATAGCAGCCAACCGCCCCAAGACGACCGGACAGAACGCCATCCCAACGCGCACCCATTGTATGCGCGCAGTCCTCAATGACAATGACACCAGCCGCATCGCAGATTGCCATCAATCGATCCATGTCACACAGATGTCCGCGCATGTGCGACAGCATCAACACCCGCGGATATCCCGTGACACTGAGCTGCCCCTCCAGATCATCCAGATCAAGCGTCAACGCCTCTGTCACGCCAACATAAATGGGTTGCGCGCCGACAGCGGCGATGGCACCCGGCACCGGAGCAAGGGTAAAGGCATTGGTCAGAACTTTGTCATTGGGTTTCACCCCCACTGCGCGTAGGGCCGTTGCCAGCGCATACCCGCCAGACGCCACCGCCAGTGCATAAGGCGCGCCTATCTGCGCGGCGAACTCTTCTTCCAGAAGCGTCACTTCGCCCGCTTCGCCATCGGCGACATTATAGCGGTGCAAGCGACCGTGCTGCATCACCTCAACGGCGGCAGCAATCGCCTCATCGGGAATTGGTTCTTGCTGAGTGAAACTACCAGTGAAAATCTCTGTCATGACGCTTTTGTCTGCCCGCAGTGGAGCAAGGTCAAGCCCCGCCCACAGGTTATGGCTCGCTTTACAGACGAGATCAGAGCGGCAACAACCGTGCTGCCAATGCAGGAAGGTCCTCATAATGCTGCAACAAAGCGTCCGGGCGCAGTGCCTCAAGATCTGCACCAGCGGGACCAAAAGTGACCAGCACCGATGCCACCCCGGCTGCAGCAGAGGTTTTGCGATCGGTGTCCGTATCGCCAATTAGTATAGTGCGGTCAGGATCACCCCCGGCGCGGCGCGCAGCTTCTCGCAGCGGCTCTGGATCTGGTTTACGCACTGGAAGGGTGTCGGCACCGACCAACGAATGAAATGCATCTCTGACACCCAGGCTACGGGTGAGTTTTTCGGCCAACGCTTCGGGCTTGTTTGTACAGATACCCACTCGGAACCCATCGGATTTCAAGTGCTCAACCGCAGCCATGGCACCAGGATACATCACCGTATGATGATCGATAGCATCACGATAATACTCCAGCAGATGCGGATAATACTCATCAACGATCTCTTCGTGATAACGTTCTGCCCGCTTCAATCCTGTCGTCAGCATGCTCCGGCCTCCGCGCAATGCAACACCGGCATCCTGTGGCAGATTTAGCAAATCCCCCAAGCCCATCTGACGGAAACAGGCGTTTGCCGCGGCCAGCAGATCGCCGGAGGTATCCGCCAGAGTTCCGTCCAGATCGAAGATAACCGTTCGCATATCTGCCCCCTCTCGGCGCGTTTTCGCCACCGCTTATTGCAACCCGCAACCTTGTTTGATGGCGCTTTACCTTGCGCACCTGCTGTTAGCGGATAAAACGGGGGCGCTGAAAAGACAAAGAGAAAACATCATATGAGCACCGCCCTCGTCATTCTGGCCGCAGGCAAAGGCACCCGGATGAACTCCGACCTGCCCAAGGTTTTGCACCCTATTGCCCATGCCCCAATGCTGGAACATGCGTTATCCGCCGGTCGCGCACTTGCACCCGACCGCACTATCGTGGTCGCAGGTCACGAGGCCGAAAAGGTGCGGACCGCTATGGCTGACATCGACGAGGATGCCGAAATAGTTGTTCAGGAAGAGCAACTTGGCACCGCTCACGCCGTTGCCCAGGCGCGTGACGCACTGGCTGGGTTTGATGGCGACATTGTCGTACTGTATGGCGACACGCCCTTTATTAGCGCTGAAACATTGGAACGTATGATCGCTGCACGCCAGAGCGCTGATCTGGTGGTTCTTGGGTTCGAGGCTTCCGACTCCGCCCGCTATGGTCGCCTCGTGATGGACGGCAACACCCTTGAACGGATTGTCGAGTACAAAGACGCAAACGAAGAAGAGCGCACGATTAATTTTTGCAATTCCGGGCTTATGGCCTGCAATGCCACACAGATGTTTGCGCTGATTGACAGGGTTGATAGCGCCAATGCCTCTGGGGAATACTACCTCACCGATGTGGTAGAGCTGGCACGCGACGACGGTTTGCGGGTCACGGCAGTATCCTGCGACGAGGCGGAGACACTCGGCATCAATTCCCGAGCAGACTTAGCTGAGGCCGACCGAGTCTTTCAACGCCGCGCCCGCGCTGCCCTGATGGCCGACGGTGTTACCCTTATGGATCCAGAAACGGTCTACCTTGCCTTCGATACGGTGATCGGGCGCGATACAGTGATTGAGCCCAATGTTGTGTTTGGCCTGGATGTCACCGTCGAAAGCGGCGTGTTGATCCGGTCTTTTTCGCATTTTGAAGGTTGCCACATCTCGCGTGGTTCCAAGGTTGGCCCCTATGCCCGCCTGCGCCCCGGCGCGGAGCTTGCCGAAAACACCCATATTGGCAACTTTGTCGAGATCAAAAACGCCGAGATCTCCGAGGGCGCCAAAGTCAATCACCTAAGCTACATTGGCGATGCCAGCGTTGGTGCAGCGACCAACATCGGCGCAGGCACCATTACCTGCAACTATGATGGCGTTATGAAACATCGCACAGAAATCGGCGCCAGGGCATTTATTGGATCAAACACCATGCTGGTGGCTCCTGTCCGCATCGGCAACGAAGCCATGACTGCAACGGGCGCAGTAGTCACCAAATCCGTCGAGGATGGTGATCTCGCTATTGCCCGCACCGAACAACAGAACAAACCGGGCCGCGCGCGCAAACTGATGGATATGCTGCGCGCCAAGAAAGCCCGTCTTAGCAAAGGAGCCGACTAATGTGTGGCATCGTCGGCGTTCTTGGCAATCATGAAGTCGCCCCCATTCTGGTTGAGGCGCTAAAGCGGCTTGAATACCGTGGGTATGACAGCGCAGGAATCGCCACAGTGAACGGCGGCGTATTGGATCGCCGCCGCGCTGTGGGCAAGTTGGTGAACCTATCGGATCTGTTGGTGCATGAACCTCTGCCCGGAAAATCCGGCATTGGTCATACCCGGTGGGCCACCCACGGTGCGCCAACCGTGAGCAACGCACACCCCCACCGCGCTGGTGATGTTTCGGTCGTGCACAATGGCATTATTGAGAACTTCAAAGAACTGCGTGACCAACTCGGGCAGAAAGGCATCACCTTTCAGACTGAGACCGACACCGAAACCGTTGCTCTGCTTTGCGAATCCTTGATCCGTGATGGCAATTCTCCGGTTGAAGCCGCGCGCAAAACAGTGGCACGGCTTGAAGGCGCGTTCGCGCTCGCTTTCTTGTTCGAGGGTGAAGAGGATCTCATGATCGCCACCCGAAAGGGATCGCCACTTGCGATTGGTCATGGCGAAGGAGAGATGTTTGTAGGATCCGATGCTATTGCGCTGGCGCCCTTCACCGATCAGATCACCTATCTGGAAGAGGGCGATTTCGCGGTGCTGACCCGCAACAGCCTCGACATCTGGGATAAACGTGGCGCACTCGCCAATCGTGAGAAACGTCAGATACAGCTAGCCAATGCACGTGTCGACAAAGATGGCCACAAACATTTCATGGCCAAAGAGATCGCAGAACAACCGGTCGCAATTGATCGCGCTCTGAAGGCCTATCTGAGCGAGGACGGCCAGGTAAACCTGCCAGCCGAACTGGATTTCACAAAGATTGACCGGCTGACAATGGTTGCTTGTGGTACTGCGTTTTATGCATGCATGGTTGCAAAATACTGGTTCGAACAGATTGCTCGACTACCGGTCGAAGTCGATGTGGCATCGGAATTTCGCTACCGGGAACCGCCGGTGTCAGACCGGACACTCGCGCTGTTTGTGTCTCAATCGGGCGAGACTGCGGACACCTTGGCCGCTTTGCGGTACATGGAGGGCAAGGCACAGCAAATCGTTGGTCTGGTAAATGTCCCCGAAAGCTCCATCGCCCGCGAAAGCGATGTAGTGCTGCCACTGCATGCTGGCCCTGAAATCTCTGTCGCCTCGACCAAAGCGTTTACATGCCAGCTGTCGATCCTGCTGTTACTTGCGTTGCGTGCCGCCGAGCAACGGGGCCTATCGGTACCCGATGGCATGCCGGATGATCTGCGTGCCCTTCCTGGCCTGATCCATCAAGCACTGGCAGGTGAGAAACAGATCACGGCCTCAGCACGTGGGTTGGCCAAAGCACAGGATATTATCTTCCTTGGACGCGGGCAACTATATCCGTTGGCGCTGGAAGGCGCGCTGAAACTCAAGGAACTGAGCTACATTCATGCCGAAGGCTATGCCAGCGGCGAGCTGAAACACGGGCCCATCGCACTGATTGATGAAAAAGTGCCGGTCGTCGTCCTTGCCCCACGCGATGCCTTGTTCGACAAAACCGTCTCCAACATGCAGGAGGTTATGGCACGCGGTGGCAAGGTTATTCTGGTGACAGATGCCGAGGGTGCAAAGACTGCAGGTGATGGCACCCATGAAGTCATTGTGATGCCTCAGGTACCGGATACTCTCGCACCTATCCTTTATGCAGTGCCGGCTCAGCAGATCGCTTATTATACCGCAATTTCCAAAGGAACAGATGTAGACCAACCCCGGAACCTTGCGAAATCGGTGACAGTGGAATGAGCGCTCTGACCATCGATACCGCACTGGCAGCACTTGAGGCTGCCGCAGAACCTGACCGCGCAACGCAGATGGCCGGCTATCATAAACAAAAACGTCGCGTCCTAGGCGTGCCAAACCCCGTCATCAATGCACTAAGCCAAGACTGGCGCAAGGTGTTGAGTGAAGAGGAAGATAGTGTCGCGTCTCGGTGCGAACTGGCGCAGGCGCTCTGGGTGAGTGATGTGTTCGAGGCCCGGATCGCTGCAGCGAAGCTGTTAACTCAAGCACGTATCAAAGATGACGGCCCTGTTTGGGCGCTCCTGCAAAGCTGGGTGTCCGATTTTGATAGCTGGGCAATCGCGGATCACGCGGCCTCTGCGATCCAGAAACGTCTTCAGGCGGATCCGGATCGTTTGGACATCATCGAGGGCTGGACCTCCTCCGAGCATATGTGGACCAGGCGTGCAGCCCTTGTGGTGACCTTGCCATGGGCCAAACTGCCAAACCCCAAGCCGCAAGAACTTGCAGTTCGAGAACGGATCCTCGGTTGGGCAGCAAACTATGTCCCGGATCGCACCTGGTTCATACAGAAATCAATCGCTTGGTGGCTGCGTGATCTCAGCAAACATGACGCGTCACGCTCCCGCGCCTTCTTGGATGAACATGGTGAGGCGATGAAGCCTTTTGCCCGGAAGGAAGCCGCTAAATACTTGCCCTCTCCCAACGCCGACGATCAAGACATGCATCCAGAATAATAGTAGCTGTCGGACACAATCAACGCCGACAAAAAAGGCGCGTGGGATAGACCCTTCGCACCTATCATAGTGCTCGCATCTTAGCCTAAATCACCCGGCAGGCAGCACCTGCACCTCAACCAGTTCTGTCAGAGGTAGTCCAAGTGCCCGCATCGCATCAATGGACAATCGGCTACCTGCGCTGTTGTCTCCGCTTATGGGCCGCAAGGTCACGGTGACCTCGGTTCCTTTGGGCGACCGTACGCGGGCAAGTTGTGAGCTGTTGACCAGTGGCGTCTCCATCCAGAGGCCCGATTGCGAGGGATCACCCAAACTGGCAACCGTCGATGCACGGCCAGTATAGCGCAAAGTAGCCCCAACCGAGGCAGTTTGCCCATCAGCAGCGCCAAGCGGGCTTTGCTCAACGCCAGGCGCTAACGGAACGGTGCTCTCGGTGTCACTGACAGGATCAACGACAGTGCTGGAGGGCCTCCCTCCACCCAAAACTGAGGAATTCCACTGCAGTTGGCCACAGGCCCCTAGCAGCACGACAGATGAAAGGATCAAAACAAAATAACGCATGTTGTGACATTAGCCCTCACCTCACGGCTTTGCTAGCGGCAATCCCAGTCTCGGCCAAACTCAGCCCTTGCCGCAAGCCTCCCTCCGCTTTACCTATGAGGAATGACTGCCCCACTCATTGATCCCTTCGCCCGCGCGATTACATACCTGCGCGTTTCGGTTACAGACCGCTGCGATTTTCGCTGCGTCTATTGCATGTCCGAGAACATGACCTTCCTACCTAAGAAGGATCTCCTGACGCTGGAGGAACTGGATAGAATGTGCTCCACCTTTGTCAATCTCGGGGTGGAGAAACTGCGCATTACCGGTGGTGAACCTTTGGTGCGACGGGGCATCATGACGTTCTTTCGCTCCATGACCCGCCATCTGGAGAGCGGCGCTTTAAAAGAGCTGACGCTGACCACAAACGGATCCCAGTTAGAAAAATACGCACAGGACCTCTACGACGCAGGTGTACGGCGGGTGAATGTCTCACTCGACACCATCGACGAAGAGAAGTTCGCCGAGATTACGCGCTGGGGCCGCCTGCCACAGGTGCTACGCGGGATTGATGCTGCCCAGAAGGCCGGGCTGCGGATCAAGATCAACGCCGTTGCCCTGAAAGGGTTCAACGAAGATGAGTTGCCCGCCATTACCCGCTGGTGCGCTGAACGCGATATGGATCTCACGTGGATTGAAGTGATGCCGATGGGCGATATCGGCAACGAAAACCGACTGGGCCAATACTGGTCTCTGAAAGATGTGCGCAACGCTTATGAAGATCACTACAGCGTCACCGATCTTGTGGAACGGACTGGCGGCCCTGCGCGATACGTACGACTGGAGGAAACCGGCCAGAAGATCGGTTTTATCACGCCCTTGTCCCATAATTTCTGCGAAAGCTGCAATCGTGTGCGGCTAACCTGCACTGGTGAGCTGTATATGTGCCTGGGTCAGGAAGATATGGCCGATCTGCGCGCTCCGCTACGGGATCATCCCCAGGATGAAGAGGCGTTGCAGGCTGCAATCCGGACCGCGATCAAACTGAAGCCCAAAGGCCATGATTTTGACTATTCACGCCAAAAACTGGACGGGCAGATGCCACGCCACATGAGCCATACCGGCGGCTGAGATGTCCAGCCATAAGACCAGCGCGCCGCCGCTGTTGTTTCACCTATACCGCGGCGTCACCGCGCTATTGGCGCCTTTCGCCTTTCGCAAGGTCGCGGGCAAGCTGGCCGAACATGGCGTCACGCCTACACGCCAACGGGAGCGGCTTGGCTATGCCAGCCAGGCCCGACCCAGACCTCGCGCTCATGATGGCAGCCCTGCACCGCTGCTGTGGTTTCACGGTGCATCCGTGGGTGAGAGCCTCGCCGCGCTGAGCTTGATTGACAAGCTGTCGCCACGCCTTCCCGGCGCCGAATTCCTGCTGACATCTGGCACCGCCAGCTCGGCAGAAATGATGGCAAAGCGTATGCCTGGCAATTGCCATCATCAATTTGCGCCGCTGGATGCTGCTGCCCCGGTTCGCCGGTTCCTGAACCATTGGCAACCGGATGCAGCGCTATTTGTCGAAAGTGAGCTATGGCCGGTGACATTAAACGCCACCAAACGTTCGGGGGCTCGGCTGGCACTGGTCAATGCCCGGCTTTCTGATCGCTCAATCGCACGATGGAAATCGAAAGCCACTACGGCTGCTTTTGTTATGCGGCAATTCGATGTGCTGCTGAGCCAAAACCCACAGATGGGGCAAAGCCTGATCGCGCTTGGTGCCGATCCCGAAGCCGTCTATCCGAGCGGCAATCTCAAGGCGGGCTCCGCTCCGTTACCTGTCGATAACGCCGTGCTTGGCGCAATGCGCACAGATCTAGGCTCGCGTCCGGTCTGGGTGGCCAGCTCAACGCACAGGGGCGAAGAAGAAGCTATCATCGCCGCGCATAAATCTCTGCTCAAACAGTTTCCTGATCTTTGCCTCTTGTTGGCACCCCGCCATCCGGAGCGTGCAGAGGAAGTCACATTGCTGACCCAAAGCGCAGGTCTTAGCGTCGCCCGGCGCAGCACGGGACAACCGCTTGAAAAAGATACAAATGTCTATCTTGCAGATACATTGGGCGAAGTTGGTACATGGTATGCCCTTTCCCCTATTGTGTTCGTGGGCGGCTCGCTCGCTCCCATAGGCGGTCACAACCCCTTTGAGGTCGCGCAGGCAGGGGCGGCTGTAATCACCGGACCCGGGTATTTCAACTTTGCTGAAACCTATCCGCCGTTGATTTCGTCAGGCGGGGCCGTTGAGATAAGCGATTCCGATAGTCTGGCTGAGGCGGTGCAGAATTGGTTGCAAGATACAGCAGCCCTAACCTCAGCCCGCTCGGCTGTGCGCAGCGTAGTAGAGGCGCAAGCAGCTGCGCTTGATGGCGTCGTTGATCTGTTGATCGACACGCTTTCCCTGGCTCCGGCCCTCAAGGACAACTGAACGGGAACGACTGATGGCCGACCTTCTCGTCACCAACTTCAATCGCAATTTTACGGGTGTCTCTGCGACCGCCGCAAATGTAGCCCGCCAACAGGCAAGCCGATATGACATGGAATTGGTAGGGCGTGCCCTGCCCGGTTGCCCGGATCCTATCAGCGTTGTTGCAGCCCATGCGGCCTCCCGCACTCACGATACTGCCAAACCCTTTGCCATCTGGCACGTCCGTCGCAATACTGAAATGCGGGCGGCGATCTGGGCACGGGATATCCTGCGACTGCCTGTCCGGATCGTCTTCACCTCCGCCGCACAGCGGCGGCATTCGGCCTTTCCACGCTGGTTGATCTCCCGCATGGATGCTGTAATCGCTACCACCGACGCAGCTGCAACCTATGTGCCCCATGTGCGTGCAGTGGTACCGCATGGCGTCGACACAGATCTTTTCACGCCCGCGGAAAATCGCAATTCTGCCTGGGAAGCACTGGGATATGGCGGCCAGAAAGGTATCGCCACCATTGGACGCATTCGTCCCGAGAAAGGTACTGATCTATTCGTAGACACAATGCTTCATCTGCTGCCTGACCACCCCGATACAGTAGCACTGGTGATCGGTCGTGCTGCTCGGGAACATCAAGGGTTTCTGAAAGAACTGCAGGCCCGGATCGCTGCTGCAAATCTCAGCGACCGCATTTTGTTCCCCGGTGAAATTCCTGCCACTGACCTGCCGAGTGTGATGCGCGCCTTGTCACTGGTCGTACAGCTCCCGCGGTATGAGGGGTATGGCATGGCACCGCTCGAGGGCCTTGCCAGTGGCGTGCCTTTTATCGGCTCCGATACTGGTTACTACCGCACGTTTTCAGCCCAAGGGACGGTAGGGAAAGTCGTTCCACTGGAGGCCGTGGAAGAAGCGACTGCCGTGGCGGACCACATGTTGTCGTCACCTGAGCAGTTGTCCGAGACAGCCCGTAAGGGACGCGATCTGGCTGTGAGTGCTTTCAGCGCTGGTGCTGAGGCTGATGGGATAGACGCCATCTATCAGGACCTTTGGGCTTCGGGCTGAAACATTGGGATCGGACGCTGGCTTAACGTCAATCGCCCGCCCCGAGATGGGACGGGCGACAGGCCAGTAAACAAAATTTTGCAGATATCAGGCCGCTGGCATCCGCTGTTCAACGATTTCTGCCCACCAACTACAGCCAGCCGGAATGGTTTCGTCGTTGAAGTTGTATTCGGGGTGGTGAACCGGGGCAGTATCGCCGTTCCCGACCAGAATATACGCGCCTGGACGTTCTTCCAGCATGAAAGCAAAGTCTTCTCCGCCCATGACCAGCGGCGCATCATCACAGTTTCCGGAGATGTCGCCGGCAACCTTGGCCGCGAACTCCGTCTGTTCTTGGTGATTAACCATAACCGGATACCCACGGTGATACGTCACATCTGCGGTGCCGCCGAACGTGGCTGCCACGCCATCGCAAATCTCTTTGATGCGCTTTTCAGCCAGATCACGCATTTCAGTTGACATGGTCCGCACGGTGCCTTTGATCTGGACGCTCTGGGGGATCACGTTGAATGCTTTGGATGAGGTTTCAAAGGAGGTCACAGAGACGACAATCTGATGCACAGGATCTGCGTTGCGCGATGCAATGGTTTGCAGAGCCAAGACGGCCTGGGCAGCCAATACCGTGGTATCCACGGTCTCCTGCGGCTTCGCAGCATGGCCACCACGCCCCTCAAAGGTAATGTCGAACTGGTCAGTGGCCGCAAAAAATGCACCTGGGCGGATCGCAAAAGAACCAACAGGGCGTCCTGGCCAATTATGCATGCCGTAGACTTCCTGAATATTCCAGCGGTCCATCATGCCATCGTCGCACATTTCCCTGCCGCCACCGCCGCCTTCTTCTGCTGGTTGGAAGATGACGACCACAGTGCCATCGAAATTGCGTGTCTCAGACAGATATTTGGCCGCACCCAGCAACATTGCGGTATGGCCATCATGGCCACAGGCATGCATCGCGCCGTCGGTCTTTGACGCATAGTCGAGGCCGGTTTGTTCGTGGATCGGTAGCGCATCCATATCCGCCCGCAGGCCGATAACCTTACCCGCAGTATCCGACTTGCCTTTGATCACACCAACAACGCCAGTACGACCGATACCGGTGACGATCTCGTCACAACCGAACTCTTTCAGTTTTTCCGCAACCAAGGCGCTGGTGCGATGGGTTTCAAACAGGATCTCAGGGTTTTCATGAATGTCACGACGCCAAGCGGTGACTTCGCTTTGCAATTCGGCGAAACGGTTCTTAACGGGCATGGTAAGGTCCTTTTTTGATCAATACGCTGACGCTCATGGCCAGCGTTGTCTTCAGATGAAACTGTGTCAGAACGCGACAGCCTGTCGCGTCCTCAGGGCAGCGGCAGGCGCTGCTCGATCAGAGTGACAAACCAGCTGCAACCAGTTGGTATGGCCTCGTCACTGAAATCATAGGAGGGGTGGTGCAATGCCGCAGTCGGACCATTGCCTAGACGGATCATAGCACCGGGGCGTTCTTCCAGCATGAAAGAGAAATCTTCGCCGCCCATCGAAAGTGCCACATCTTCGCATCCGCCGGCCACCGCCAACGCAGCCGCACGAGCGTGATCCGTCGCGACATCATCGTTGATGGTCACAGGCACACCATTTTTCATCAACTCAAGCTCCGCCGTACATCCAAAAGTCTGCGCGATCCCGACCGTTACTGAGCGTAGACGCTCGGGAATTTTTGCGCGAACAGATGGAGCATGAGTACGTATGGTCCCCTTTACCTCTGCCCGGTCAGGGATGACGTTAAATGCCTTTGAGGAGGTTTCCGCAGAAGTGATAGAGAGAACCGCCTGCAACACCGGATCAACATTGCGAGAGACGATCGTCTGAAGAGCGGTGATCAGATGGCACATCATCACAGTCGTATCTGCCGTCTCCTGTGGCTTTGCAGCGTGGCCACCGCGTCCCTGCAACCTGATAGCGAACTCATCAACCGAGGCAAGGATTGGCCCAGCACGTAGCGCGAATTTGCCCAGCTCAACCCCGGGGGAATTGTGGATGGCATAAACCTCATCAATGCTAAAACGGTCCATCAACCCATCTTTGCACATCGCCTCAGCGCCATTTCCGCCCTCTTCTGCAGGCTGAAAGATCACAACAGCTGTCCCATCAAAATTGCGGGTCTCAGCAAGGTATTTGGCCGCACCTAGCAGCATAGCGGTATGACCATCGTGGCCACAGGCATGCATCGCACCCTCAACCTTGGAGGCATGTGGCAAACCCGTGTCCTCAGACATCGGCAGAGCATCCATATCCGCACGCAATCCAATAGCACGGTTGTTGCTGTCGCTACGTCCCCGGATCGCGCCAACGACGCCAGTGCGGCCAACGCCAGTAACCACCTCGTCACACCCAAAGGCACGCAATTTTTCTGCGACTAAGGCGCTGGTTCGATGCGTTTCATAGAGTATTTCGGGGTGTTGATGGATATCCCGACGCCAGCCAGTGATTTCAGCGTGCAGCTCGGCAAAGCGGTTCTTCACGGGCATCGGTCGTTCCTCAGACTGCGGGCATACGTCGTTCTACCAATTCGGCAAACCAGCTGCATCCTAGTGGGATCGCTTCGTCATCGAAGTCATAGGCCGGGTGATGGCACATGGCCGTATCGCCATTGCCGAGGAAGATATACGCGCCGGGACGCTCCTCCAGCATATAGGCGAAATCCTCGGATGGCATGATCGGGTCGGTATCAGCCGTAACCTTTGCCGCCACAGCTTGCGCAGCTTCGACTGCATATTCTGTCTCGGCTTCGGTATTGATCGTGACGGGATAGCCCGGCGTCCAGATCACTTCAGCTCGGGCACCATAGGCGGAAGCGATATCCTCGGCGATGCGATGTACCCGGGTCTCAGCCAGACTGCGACACTCAGTTTCCAGCGTGCGCACTGTGCCCTGCAGCCGGGCAGTATGGGCAATAACATTGGACGCGGTACTGTCGGTCTCAAACGTGCCAACAGTCAGTACGACGTTCTTCAGAGGGTCAACATTGCGCGCAACAATGGATTGAAGCGACACGACAATCTGCGCGGCAACTAACGTGGTATCAACAGCCTCATGCGGAGTTGCAGCATGCCCCCCTACGCCAGTCACTTTGATTTCAAACTCATCGGATGACGCCAGCAATGGACCCGGCCTAGTAGCAAACTCTCCGACAGGAATGCCCGGGGCATTATGAAGGCCATAGACTTCCTGAATGTTCCAACGGTCCATCAAGCCATCGTCGCACATGGCCTTACCGCCCGCGCCACCTTCTTCAGCGGGTTGGAATATCAGGACCACGCGTCCATCAAAATTGCGGGTCTCCGCCAAGTATTTCGCAGTTCCCAGTAAAATCGAGGTATGGCCATCATGGCCACAGGCATGCATCAGCCCCGGCGTTTGAGATGCATAATCGACACCAGTTGCTTCGGTGATTGGCAGCGCATCCATATCGGCCCGCAGGCCAATGACACGACCTGACCTATTGGTATTTCCCTCGATAACCGCCACGACACCGGTCTGCCCAATGCCAGTGGTTATGTCGGTGATGCCAAAGCTACGCAGCTTCTCTTCTACAAACGCCGCGGTTTTATGAACCTCATACAACAGCTCAGGGATCTGATGCAGGTGACGCCGCCAACCGGTAATTTCGGCATGCATCTCAGACAGGCGATTCTTGATCGGCATTGGCGCTTCCTTACAAATGGTCCGCTACGTCCCAACGGGCACATCCCAACACGTCCGATAGCCGTAATGTGCCATCTACTGAGGGCGGGGATGGTGGGGAAATGATACTCATCCTCCCCGAAGCAGGGCCTCTGGGTACTCTTCTTCGGGAAACCTGCCTTATCACGAAACGAGGTGCAAGCAGTTCGCCATCAGCCCTGATCATCCCAAGCTGTGAACCGGCTGCGCAGCTGAACCCAGCGCTCAGACCGCAAGCCTCTCCAACAGCTGCTGCATAAATTTGTGGCCAGCATTGAACTGTGCAACTTCGATATATTCATTGGGCTGATGGGCCTGCGCAATATCGCCAGGGCCACAAATCACGGCTGAGTAGCCTGCCTCCTGAAACTGTCCTGCCTCAGTGCCATAGCTCACCACATGGGTGCCATTGTCACCCGTAAGCGAGCGCACGAGCGATTCTGCCTCGCCTTCGACCTCGGGCACCAGTCCTGGGACGCTGAATTTTTGGCTGATATCAATGCGCGTTTCGGGGTGAACCGATTGCATTTCCGCCTCAATTTCTCGCACTGCGGTGAAAAAATCAGCTTCCCAATCGGCCGCGGATTCGCCGGGGACCACACGGAAATCCATCACAAACCGGCAATCTTTTGCCGTGATGTTATGCGCGGTACCACCTTCAATCATGCCAACATGGCAAGTGGTGAACGGTGGGGTAAAAAGCGAAGCAACGTCATCCGGAGACTTGGCCATGTTTTCCGCATTGCGCGCATTCGCCCAATCGATCAGCCGCGCACCCTGCATTATAGCACTGACCCCGGTGTGCATCAGTGAGCTGTGAACCTCAAATCCTACCAGATGCGTACTATAGCCGATGCCGCCTTTGTGCCCCGTCACAGGGCGCATCACCGAAGGCTCTCCTACGATCACGCAAGATCCTTTTGGCAAGACCTCTTGCATCGCGGCAATCATCGGTGGCGCACCGGTGCAGCCAACTTCCTCGTCAAAGCTGAGCGCAAGTTGCAACGGTCGGGATACGCCTCGATGATGTGCGGCGACCAGCGCCCAAATCGCCAGCGCATCAAACCCCTTCATATCACAGGAGCCACGGCCGTAGTACCTGCCGTCCCGCTCAACCACTGCGAACGGATCACTGTCCCATGGCTGCCCTTCAATCGGGACCACATCAGTGTGCCCTGACAGGACGACCGCGCCCTCGACATCAGGGCCAACATGGGCAAAAACTGCCGCCTTATGCGGCTGGTCAGGATCGACCCAACGATGTGCGGTAATGCTGTGACTCGCGAGGTATTCTTCAACCCATTCGACCAGCGGCAAGTTTGTTTCACTGCTGACCGTGGGAAAAGAGATCAACTTGGTCATGATCTCGAGCGGGCTAAGTTGATCTGTCATGCCTTAGTAGCCACTGTCGGTGATCAACACGAAATGACCGGGTTCCACCTCCATATATCTGGATGGCTCGGCGTGGTAATTCAGATCATGAATCGGTGAGGGGATCGGCTTAAAGTTCAGATCCTTCTCCGACTTACGCTGGTTCGGATCCGCGATAGGAACCGCTTTCATCAAAGCCTGCGTATAGGCGTGTTGCGGGTTTTCAAAGACACGCGCCCGTGGCCCCAGCTCGACAATACGGCCCAGATACATAACTCCGACCTGATGGCTGACACGTTCAACAACCGCCATATCGTGGCTGATAAACAGGAAGGAAAGCCCCAATTCAGATTGCAATTCCATCATCAAGTTCAACACCTGCGCCTGCACCGAAACATCGAGCGCCGAAACCGCCTCATCCGCGACAATCAGTTTCGGATTAAGAGCAAGCGCGCGGGCAATCGCGATCCGCTGGCGCTGACCGCCTGACATTTCGTGTGGATAACGGCGCATAAAGCTGCGCGGCAAATGCACCCTGTCGAACAGCGTCGCAACCCGGTCCTGCAGTTCGGAACCTGTTGCAAGACCATAATTTCGCATCGGTTCAGCTACTTGATCCAACAACTGCATCTGCGGATTGAGGGATGCAAAGGGATCTTGAAAGATCATCTGCATATCAAGCCGCGCCTTGTGCAGCTCTCTTTGGCTCAGATCGAGAATATCACGGCCTTCAAACTCTACCGCGCCTGAAACCGGCTCGACCAGCCGCAATATTGAGCGCCCGGCAGAAGATTTGCCACAGCCGGATTCGCCGACCAGAGACAACGTCTGCCCTTTGAACACTTTGAAGGAGACGTCTTCGACCGCATGCACATTGGCAACAGTTCGGCGCAGAACACCCCCCTTAACCGGGAAGCGCGTCACCAGGTTTTTCACTTCAAGAAGCACTTCATCGCTGCCCTTGATCGGGGCAATTGCCTGCTGTTCTACACCCATCAACTTCATCGGCTCGGGATAGTCTTTACCGCGCATCTCTCCGAGTTTGGGAACGGCAGCCAGCAGCGCTTTGGTGTAATCATGCTGTGGGTTTTCGAAGATCTCGTGGACGGTGCCCTCTTCGACTTTGTTCCCCCGGTACATAACTACCACGCGATCCGCCATTTGTGCGACGACCGCCATGTCGTGAGTGATGAACATAACCGCTGTGCCGGTTTCGCGCTTCAGGCGGTCCATCAGTGCCAGAATTTCCGCCTGAATGGTCACGTCCAGGGCCGTTGTCGGTTCATCCGCAATCAACAAGCGCGGCTCGCAGGCCATGGCCATCGCGATCACCACCCGTTGCCGCATACCGCCGGAAAGCTCATGGGGATATTGTTGCAGCCGACGCTCTGGTTCAGGGATACGCACCTCTCGCAGCAACTCAAGCGCACGCTCTTCCGCAGCTTTCTTGCCGAGATCCTTGTGGATACGCAGCCCTTCCGTCAGCTGACGGCCTACGGTGAACACCGGGTTAAGCGCGGTCATCGGCTCCTGAAAGATCATACCGATCTCATTACCGCGAATCTGTTTCATCAACGCTTGGTCGGTTTTCCCCAAATCCACCTCTTCGCCATCACGGCGATCAAACAAGAGTTGCCCCGACGTAATATCGCCACCGCCGAACTCAACCAGCCGCATCAGTGACAACGAGGAGACCGATTTTCCGGATCCGGATTCGCCAACGATACAAACGGTTTCGCCGGGATTAATGTCGAATGAGACATCCTTAACCCCCACAACCGGACCGTCCTTGGTTTGAAACTCAACCCGGAGTCCCTTAATTTGCGCGATTGGTTGATCCAGCACCGTGACGTCCCCTTCGTGTTCTTTTTTTTAGCGTTGGCGTTAACAGAAAGGTGTACGCACCTGTATTGCCCCCGTCAAACCCACTGCCAAACCCTGCGGATTTTTTTCTCGGCCGCAAGTCTTGCAATTTTGCAGGAGTCTGTATTCGATACCCGCAGTGCAGCCACGCCCACCTTCCGTTGCAAGCCATGATCGCAGTAACGTGATCTCGCTCACAACATGGCAGACCCAGCGTGTCCTACCGCACAGACCACAGAAATGTGGCGAACCTCCGGGGTGGAAGAGACCCGGTCAAAAGAAGGCACATACGTGTCCGACAAGGAGTGAATTATGAAAATCAAGACCCTTTTGCTGGGTGCAATTGCGTCAGCCGCGCTTGCCCCTGCAGCCTTTGCCGAACGGGGATCAGACGGCCAGGTTAACATTATTTATTGGCAAGCCCCCTCAATCCTGAACCCGTTCCTCTCGGGCGGGACCAAGGATGTTGAATCCGCGTCGCTGGTTATTGAACCGCTGGCCCGCTACGACCCCAACGGAGAAATGATCCCTTATCTGGTTGAGGAAATTCCCACCGTCGACAACGGCGGCGTCAGCGAAGACCTGACTTCAATCACTTGGAAAATTAAGCCCGGGCTTCTGTGGTCCGATGGCACGCCCTTCACCTCCAAAGACGTGAAGTTCACTGCTGATTACTGTATGCACCCCGAAGGCGGCTGTGCGCAGGTTACAAAATTCGAAGGCGTCACCAGCGTCGAAGCTGTTGATGACCTAACTGTTAAAGTCACTTTCGACAAGCAGACCCCTTTCCCTTATGGCCCGTTTGTGGGCGGCGAAAGCCCCATCATCCAGGCTGCGCAGTTCGCTGACTGTGTTGGCGCCAAAGCTCCTGAATGCACGACAGCCAACTTTGCACCAATCGGCACAGGTCCTTTTGTTGTCGATGAGTTCAAGCCTAACGACGTGATCACCATGTCGGCCAATACAAACTACCGTGACCCGGCTAAGCCTGCCTTTGCCAAGGTCCTGTTCAAAGGTGGCGGCGACGCGACCGCAGCTGGTCGTGCCGTTATGGAAACCGGCGAATTCGACTACGCTTGGAACCTCCAGCTGGCACCCGAAGTCATCGCTCAGATGGAAAAAGGCGGCAAAGGCGTTCCAATCGCGGGCTTTGGTCCACTGGTTGAGCGTATCATGCTGAACAACACCAACCCCGATCCGGCGCTTGGCCCGGACGAGCGCTCGGTGATCCGTCCGCATCCTTTCCTCAGCGATCCTTCGGTCTACAAAGCGCTGTCTTTGGCCATCGACCGTCCGCTGCTTGTGGAAATCGGCTATGGCAAAGCAGGCAAAGTCGGCTGTAACTGGGTTCCTGCACCTGCAGCCTTTGCTTCCGACACCTTTGACTGCTCAACACAAGATCTCGCAGCCGCAAACGCGATGCTGGACGAAGCAGGCTACAAGGACACCAATGGTGACGGCGTACGGGAAACCCCCGACGGCAAACCAATGAATATCCTGTACCAGACATCGACCAACGCCGTGCGTCAGGATTTCCAGGCTCTCATCAAACAGTGGTGGAGCGAAATTGGTATTGAGACCGAGCTGCGTAACATCAACTCTTCGGTGTTCTTCGGCGGTGACCCAGGCTCCCCAGACACCTTCCAGAAGTTCTACGCCGACGTGGAAATGTACGCCAACACATTCAATGGCACCGACCCGCAGTCCTATCTGGGCAACGGTCTTTGCGACAAGGCGCCGCGTCCTGACAGCCAATGGCAAGGTGAGAACATCTCGCGCTTCTGTGACGAGGAATTCGACAAGCTGCATGCAGAACTGTCGCAGACTGCCGGTCTGGAAGCTCGTGCAGAAATCGCCAAGCGCCTGAACGATATCATCGTCGAAAAAGGTGGCATGATTCCGCTGGTTCACCGTGGCCGTCTGTCCGCGCGGTCCAACACCCTGGGTGGTGTAGATCTGAACGTCTGGGATACCGAGATGTGGAACGCAGCTGACTGGTTCCGCTCAGAGTAAGCGTTCAACGCCTGCAGAGGCCCCGGTAACGCACCGGGGCCTCTTGCCATTTACGTCCGAATGACGTCATTGCGGCGGCCTGAAATGGATCTCAGGCATAAGACCGCCCAGTTCCACCCCATTCTTCCATTTGCAAAGGCGCCTACTGGATGCTGACCTTTACAATCAGACGCCTTGTTCTGTCGGTCCCGACGCTATTGTTCATCAGCCTGGTGATTTTCCTGCTGCTTGAACTCGCGCCTGGTGATCCGATGGCTCAGGTTCCTCTGACCGTCCCCCCCGAAGTCAAAGAAAAAATGCGCGAGGCGCTTGGCCTTGGCCAACCCGCGCATATCCGGTTCTGGAAATGGATCGTACAGTTTTTCTGGATCGAACCTCAGGTTCTGATCGACCATTATTTAGGCACCAGCTTCTCCGCCGGTGACCTCCGCGTGATCTCCTGGCAGACCCGTTCGCCCGTGATGGATATCGTTGTTCAGCGTATCCCCCAAACACTGTGGGTCGTTGGTACAGCTTATCTGGTGGCCATCGCCATCGCACTTCCGATCGGCATCTATTCGGCCTATCGCCAGTACAGCTGGTTCGATCAGGCCGGGACCTTTGTGTCGATGGTCGGATTTTCAGTGCCGCCGTTCTTCTCCGGTGTGCTGGTGATCGTGATCTTCTCTGTCCAGCTAGGATGGTTCCCTTCGATCTATGACACGACCCATGTGGTGGACAGTTGGGACGCCTTCGTACATCAGCTCAAACAGATGGTCATGCCGGTGATGGTCCTGGCGCTACAGATCACCGCACAGCTAAGCCGATTTATGCGGGCTTCGATGCTAGACAACCTAAATCAGGATTATGTCCGCACTGCGCGTGCCAAAGGCCTCAGTGAATATGTCGTAGTCATGGTCCATGTCTTGCGCAATTCGATGATCCCGGTCGTGACTGTGATTGCGCTTGGCATTCCTGCCATCTTTGGCGGTGCGATCATTACCGAACAGGTGTTCAAGGTAAACGGCATCGGCCAGCTTTTAATCGGCGCGATTGAAGCCAACGATCTGCCCATGGTGCAGACCCTGACCTTTATCTTTGCCGTGCTGATCGTTCTGTTCAACCTGATCGCTGATGTGCTCTATGGCATTCTAGACCCAAGGATCCGCTATGACTGATAAGGACCGTCTGGTACCCGACGAAGGGAGTGCCGCCGCCTCCACAACCGTGCCTGCGGTAAATGTGGCGGAAGATCTGGATCAACCGCCCCGCAGCCAATGGCTGGATGTGTGGGATCAGTTCAAATCGCACAAAGGCGCTATGCTTGGCGGAGCTTTGTTCCTGCTGATTGTACTGTCAGTCTATATCGGCCCCTTTTTCTGGGACATTGATGCCACCCATATTGATATCCGGTCACGCAACCAGGGGCCCAGTTGGGCGCACCCATTTGGAACCGACCAATTGGGCCGCGATATGCTGGCACGAATGATGGCAGGTGGTGCAACCTCTGTCTCTGTCGGTCTCACTGCGATGCTTCTCGCGTTGTTCCTCGGCTCTTTGGTTGGCGTAGTCGCCGGTTTCTTCAAGCGACTTGATGGGCCGTTAATGCGCCTCACGGACCTGTTCCTCGCCTTGCCCCTGCTACCATTGCTTCTGGTGATGATGCTCCTGTTCCGTGAACCGTTGAATGCAACCTTCGGACCGGAACAGGGGATTTTCATCCTTATCGTGGCCGCCATCGGGATCACTAGCTGGATGCCAACTGCGCGCATTGTGCGGGGAGATGTGCTCGCGATTAAGGAACGGGAATTCGTCTTAGCTGCGCGCTCTATCGGCACCACCAATACCAAGCTGATCTCGCGTCACATCCTGCCAAACGTGCTGTCGCCTATCATGGTTTCAGCCACTTTGGGCATCGCAACCGCGATTATCACTGAATCTGCACTGTCGTTCCTTGGGCTTGGTTTCCCGCCGGATTTCCCGACCTGGGGACGTTTGCTCTTTGATGCAACTGACTATCTTCAGCAGTATCCCGAAAGGGTGTTCTGGCCGGGAATGGCGATTTCGTTGACCGTGCTGAGTGTGAACTACCTTGGTGATGGTCTGCGCGACGCGCTGGATCCTCGGATCCGCGGCCGCTGATAGCAAGTCCTGTAGGTGGTTCGCCCCTACACATTCAAATAAGAACATGCAAACCGGCCATCTCCTACAGGTGGTCGGTTTGTTTTTATGCGCTGCTAATCGTACAGAACGAACGATCCGCGGGAACACCTCCTAAAGGAACACTATCCCGGCAGACAGATGTCGAACCTCGCCCTGTCGACTTGTCACCACTAATAAAACACGCCATTTCGGGAAAATATTCCAAATTCGGCTATATCGGCCGCAGTAATGGAGACAGCAGATGTTTGAAACACTTGGCTTTGAAGACACCACTGCTCGAGCAGTATCCGTCCTGTTTGCTCTGGGGATCGGCGTTCTGTTTGGTGGGTTGGCACAGCTGACCCGCTTCTGTTTCCGTCGGGCCGTGGTCGGCGAAGATCGCCAACAGGCCGCTGGTGTTTGGGCAATGGCACTCGCCGTTGCTGTCCTCGGAACACAAGCTGCGGCTGCGCAGGGCTGGATCAACTTTTCTGAGCACCGCCTGCTGGTTGCCGACTTACCCCTCGCCGCAGTTGTCATTGGTGGTTTGATGTTCGGTGCTGGCATGGTGCTGACCCGTGGCTGCGTCTCGCGTCTGATGGTGTTGACCGGTAGCGGCAATCTACGCGCATTGTTTGTGGTCGTGACCTTTGCAATTGTCGCTCATGCCACGTTAAAGGGCGTCCTCGCGCCGCTACGCATATGGATTGGTAGCTTGACCATTCCAGTCGGGGATTATGCATCTTTGGCCACCCTTCCAGGTGGTGCATTGATCGTCGCAGGCCTGATCTCTGTCGCGGCCGTTGCCATTGCCGCTCGCTCTGGCAGCCATCCACTGACATTGATCGGGGGGGCCGCCATCGGTGCGTTGGTACCGCTAGCCTGGGTCGGAACCGGCTATGTGCTCTTTGATGAGTTTGATCCTATCGCGATGGAAAGCCTTTCCTTCACCGCGCCCTCAGCAGAGACGCTGTTCTACACGCTCGCCTCCAGTGCCGTTCCAGCGGGATTTGGCTCTGGCCTTATTGGTGGTGTCCTCATCGGCGCGCTGTTTGCGGCCCTGATCAGCGGCAACTTTCAATGGCAAAGCTTTGAAAGCCCGCGTCAAACCGGCCGCTATCTTGGCGGAGCCGTACTGATGGGCATCGGTGGTGTGTTAGCCGGTGGGTGCACGGTGGGTGCTGGCCTAGCCGGCATCCCAACATTGAGCCTTGCAGCACTGCTGGCCCTAGTGTCTATCGCCGCTGGTGCAGTCGCCGCAAACGCTTGGCTCAATGCAGTCTTTTCCGGATCTGACGCACCGCAAGCCACACCAGCAATACAACCGGCAGAGTAAGCGCAGCTGTCATCATTCCCTTGCTGAGGTCTAGAATCTTGGCGAGGGGATATAGTGCATAAGACGCCAGCGATACGGCATAGTAACTAATCGCGACAACAGACAGCCCTTCCACCGTAGTTTGCAACCGCAGCGCCATATCTGCACGACGGTCCATGCTTTCGAGCAGTGCCTGATTCTGGGCGCTGCGCTCTACATCGACACGGGTACGCAACAGCTCACCTGCCCGCCGCGCTCTGTCCGCTAATGTGGCCAACCGCGCCTCGGTTGACTTCACCGTACGCATAGCAGGCTCAAACCTGCGTAGCATGAATTCAGCAAAAGTCTGATAGCCCTCAAACCTGGCTTCACGCAGCAGGGCGATGCGTTGATTAACCAGAGCGTCATAAGCCCCGGTTGCCCCGAACCGGAACGCAGCCTGCGCTGCCATGGCTTCCAGCTCTGCCGATACGACCAACAGCTGTGACAGGGTTTGTTCCGCAGGCATTCGGCCACCGGTCATCTCAAGCATCATCTCACTTAGATGAGTGTCGAGCGCCCCGATGGTTGGACTAAGCCCGCGCGCCCGTGAAAACCCCAACATCGACATCGCGCGATATGTCTCTATCTCACAGAGACGCTGTACCACCCGGCCGATCCGTTGTGCGCCTGTCTCCGCATTTGGGAACACCGCAAACCGCATATGTCCGGCCGGATCGATCCGGAAATCCCCGGCGACCACGCAGCTGTCATCCAACACCCGCGCGACCGCCAAACTCTCGGGAACGAACCAGTCCGTTAGGGCCGTTCGCAGATCGGGGGTATCGACGCGCGGGGATACACGCAGCATCAAAGAGGTGATACGTTGACCAGGTGCCTCAGAGAGCCAATCAGGCGGGAAAACGTCAAAATCCGCAGGATCAAAGGGCCGGGAACCGATACCGTCAGAGTACAGCGTATAGGACACGAATTCGGTGTGCTGTTCCCATTTGAGAGTATGGCGACCCAACTGTACTGAATGATGCGTAGCGCCCGGTTTGGGATGAGCGACGCCATGACGATCCAAAAGCTCAATCAGATGCTCAAGATCGCGACTACGGTCACGATGCACCGCCTCTTGCGGCTGCTTGATGGCCAGATAAATCACCGTCGAAGGGTTGCTCATCGTCGGGAACGGGCGCGCGTGCAACTCATTCGCCAATTGGTAACGCAGCGGGTGGTCTTGGATTGGCGGCATCTTTGGTCTCCCTGAGCGGCAGGCCACAGGTTAGCGGAGGCGAATTGACCTGTAAAGAATTACGTTATTTCAATGTCTTAACTGGATACAACCGTATACAATCCCGGAAACCCTGACGCCAGACGAGGGCATTATGCCGCCTCAAACACCTCAATCGCCGCATTCAAACCATTGATGGCCGCAGGCATCCCGCCATAAACCGCCATCTGCCAACTCACCTCCAGAATCTCTGCCTCACTTGCGCCAGCCGCACGGGTGTGAGCGATGTTAATCTTCAACTGCGGCGTTGTCTGACCGCCAAGCGCCGTCAGCGCGGCAATTGTACAGAGCTGCCGTGTGCGCAGGTCCAGGCCATCACGCGCGTAATGGCGCCCATAGGCCCATTCCACCAGGCTCTCTGCCATTCCCGGCAAATGTGCATCGTAGCGCTCAGCCAGGATCGCTTCCAGATTCGGGTTCATCTCTGCCAGCAGCTTGCGGCCATTGGTCAATGCGTCAGACATCCGCGCTTTCCTTTTCCAAGTCACGGTAGATCGCCACCTTGCGATCCATTAGGGCAAGCGTGTCATAAAGTTGCTCCAGCTGTCGGCGGATCACCTCGCGGTGGGCTTCCAGCATTTCGCGCCGTTCGGCCAGTGTTTCCCGCCCCTTGGCGCGCAATCTGGCATAGCGGACGCGATCCGCCTGCTTCATGCCAGTGGCGTTCAATTGACCCAGAAAACGGATTCAGCCGAGGATATCGCGGTCATAGACCCGCCGCCCAGCCACATCACGCGCAGGCGGGTCTATCAGCCCGATCTTCTCGTAAAAGTGCAGGGTATCCACGCTCAGGCATGTGGCCATCGCCACGTCTTAAATCTTCATGCACGTCTCTCTTGGTGCCCACCAACCATGGGTGAGTCGGGACACCCTACCGATTGGAGTACACTCCAGGTCAAGCGGTATCGGCTGCCCGTCCAATCGGTTGCCACAATTCTATTGGATTGCCTTCCGGGTCATGCAACCGCGCGAAATAGCCGATCTCACCGTCCCACTCCGGCCGCGTCTCAACAGCAATGTCTGCGGCGGTCAGCTGCGCGATCATCGCGGCCAGATCCGTTACCCGGAAATTGATCATCCACTGTTTGCTTGTGTCTCCGAAATAGTCGGTGTCCTCAGCAAACGGGGCAAAGACGGTATAGCCGCCTCCCTGCATCCAGGGTGTCCCCCCGACGGGGTCAATTCCCAGATGGTCATTGTACCATCGGCTGAGCGCTTCGGGGTCTTTGGCGCGGAAAAACACGCCACCTATGCCTTGGGCCTTTTCCATATCATCCTCCTCGGCTGCCCTATGATAGCACAGGCCCCAGTTCGCACTGGCCAATAAAAAAGAGCGCCCCCTCCGGAGCGCTCTTTCGGTGTTTGCAGCAATAAGGTGAACACTTAGCTGATCATTGTCAGCAGCTTATCGAGGCTGGCCTTGGCATCGCCATAGAACATGCGGGTGTTCTCTTTAAAGAACAACGGGTTCTCAATACCGGAGTAACCAGTACCCTGCCCCCGCTTGGAAACGAACACTTGCTTGGCTTTCCAGCATTCCAACACTGGCATACCGGCGATAGGTGAGTTCGGGTCTTCCTGAGCCGCCGGGTTCACGATGTCATTGGAACCAATGATAATTGCAACATCGGTTTCCGGGAAATCGTCATTGATCTCATCCATTTCCAAAACGATATCGTAAGGAACCTTTGCCTCAGCCAACAACACGTTCATGTGGCCAGGCAGCCGCCCTGCTACCGGGTGGATCGCAAAACGCACGTTCTTGCCCTTGGCCCGCAGACGCCGGGTCAGCTCAGCTACGTTCTGCTGCGCCTGTGCCACCGCCATACCGTAACCCGGAATGATCACGACACTGTCGGCTTCGTCCAAAGCCGCAGCAACGCCATCAGCATCGATTGCGATCTGTTCACCGTCGATCTCCATCGCGGGGCCAGCCGTGCCACCAAAGCCACCAAGGATCACCGACACAAACGACCGGTTCATTGCCTTACACATAATATAGCTGAGGATCGCACCGGAGGAGCCTACCAAGGCACCAACCACGATCAACAGGTCATTGCCAAGGCTGAAACCAATCGCCGCCGCAGCCCAGCCTGAGTAGCTGTTCAACATAGAAACAACCACTGGCATGTCTGCACCACCGATGCCCATGATCAGGTGGTAGCCGATAAACAGCGCCGCCAGTGTCATCAGGAACAGCGGGAAGAAACCACCAGTATTGAAGTACCAGATCAGACAGATCAACGAGATACCCGCTGCGCCGGCGTTCAACATATGGCCGCCAGGCAGTTTGGTCGCCGCAGAGGACACTTTGCCTGCCAGCTTGCCATAGGCAATCACAGATCCGGTAAAGGTCACAGCACCGATAAAGACGCCGAGAAACAGCTCCACCCGCAGGATCGCGATCTCAACACCGTCTTTCTTGGCCAGCAATGCGCCGAACCCTTCCAGAGCCTTTTTAGCGGTGTCGTCCATCGCCAGTACGCGACCGAGTTCGATGTGAGCAATAAAGCCCACAAAGACCGCAGCCAGACCGACAAGAGAATGCATCGCTGCCACCAGCTGGGGCATTTCGGTCATTTGCACACGTTTGGCAACGTAGTATCCGATGATGCCGCCCGCAGCGATCAACACAATCGACAGCAGCCAGAGACCAGCGCCGGGGCCAATCAACGTCGCGAACACCGCCAGCGCCATCCCGGCAATGCCGTACCAGACGGCGCGTTTTGCGCTTTCCTGACCGCTCAGACCACCAAGCGACAGGATGAAGAGAACAGCCGCGACCACATAGGCGGCAGTTGTAAAGCCAAAGTCCATAATCCCGGCCTCCTTAAGATTTCTGGAACATGGCAAGCATGCGCCGGGTGACGAGGAAACCGCCGAAGATATTGATCCCAGCCATGAATACCGACACTGCCGCGAGGAAGATCACCAGGAATGATCCGGACCCAATCTGCATCAGCGCCCCAAGAATGATGATCGAGGAGATCGCGTTCGTCACCGCCATCAACGGTGTGTGCAAGGAATGCGCAACGCCCCAGATCACCTGGAAGCCGACGAAACAAGCCAGCGCGAATACGATGAAGTGCTGCATAAAGCTGGCGGGTGCAAACAGACCAACGAACAGCACCAATGCCCCACCGACACCCAAAAGAGTGACCTGGTTCTTGGTCTGTTGTTTGAATGCTTCGACCTCCTGCGCCCGTTTTTCTTCGGGCGTCGGTTCCTTCACCTCTTTTTTGGGCTGGGCCGCGATCGCCTGTACCTTGGGAGGCGGCGGCGGGAACGTGATTTCTTTCTCGAAGGTCACTGTCGCACCACGGATCACGTCATCTTCCATGTCGTGATTAATCTGCCCGTCCTTTTCAGGCGTCAAATCTGTCAGCATGTGGCGAATGTTGGTGGCATAGAGCGTGGACGCTTGCGCAGCCATCCGGCTGGGGAAATCGGTGTAGCCGACGATTGTTACACCATTTTCGGTGACGACTTTCTCATCCATCACCGTGCCTTCAACGTTGCCACCTTTTTCGGCAGCGAGGTCGATGATGACCGAACCCGGCTTCATCGCCGCGACCATATCCTCAAGCCACAGCTTGGGCGCTTCGCGATTGGGGATCAGAGCGGTAGTAATGACAATATCGATATCAGGGGCCAGTTCGCGGAACTTGGCCAGCTGTGCTTCACGGAATTCAGGGCTGGACACCGCTGCATATCCGCCGGTGGCCGCACCATCCTGCTGGCTTTCCTCAAAATCAAGATAGACGAACTCCGCCCCCATGCTTTCGACTTGCTCAGCCACTTCGGGGCGTACGTCAAAGGCATAGGTCACCGCACCGAGGCTGGTCGACGCGCCAATTGCGGCCAGACCAGCAACACCAGCGCCCACCACCAGAACCTTAGCTGGCGGCACTTTGCCTGCAGCCGTAATCTGCCCGGTGAAAAACCGTCCAAAATTGTTGCCAGCCTCAATAACAGCACGGTAGCCGGCGATATTGGCCATGGATGACAAAGCATCCATTTTCTGCGCGCGGCTGATACGCGGCACCATTTCCATGGCGATCACATTGGCACCCTTGGAGCGGGCCAGCTCCATACCAGCTTCATTGCCGCCGGGATTAAAAAAGGATATCAGCGTTTTACCCGCCGTCATCCGCTTCAGTTCCACCTCTGTGGGCTGGCGCACCTTGGCCACGATATCCACTGCTTTCCACAGGGCAGCTGGCGTTTTGATGATCTCAACGCCGACTGCCTCATATGTGGCATCTGCGAATCCAGCCGCCGCGCCAGCGCCAGTCTCGATCGCGCAGGTATATCCCAGCTTTTGTAGCTGAACCGCAGAGTCCGGGGTCATTGCAACCCGCGCCTCGCCGTCAAACACTTCTTTTGGCGTGCCTATTTTCACCTTGTCGGTCCCCCTTTTTATACCCGCACCAGCTTCACTGAGTACGGATTGCAAATATTCTGACTACATTGCGCAATAATTTTGCGCAACAGTTTCGCTGCGTTGCCGCAACAGATCGCTGCAATGCCGCAATTTCGTCACAGCCATCGACGTGTGTCTTGTTCATAGCGAGCCCAATCCGCGCGGAATTGCCGACGCAAACGGTCTTCCTCGGGCAGGATAAAACGGCGCTCTAACACCCAGACAAAAAGCGGCAGCAATACAAGCGAAAGCACCGCATCAAACCGCAGAATGAGCCCCAAAAGCAGCAGACAATCACCCAGATAGATCGGATTGCGGCTACGTTTAAAAATGCCTGTCAGTACCAATTGGCTGGGTTGTCCATGTGGGTGCACTGTCGTCTTCTGGCGTCGCATCTCCATGACCGCAAGCAACATAAGAACAATGCCAGACCCAATCAGCAAACCACTGATCAGATCTATAACAACACCGATCACATCACCCGAGTATTCAAGTCCAAGAGGCATAAACCGCGCCTGCGACCAGGCCAGCACCGCAAAACCAAGCAACCACACAGGAGGCACGTCGATCCATTTCATTGCAGACGACACTCTAGGCGATCCTTGTCTGTCTTGATGTACATCGGCGGCAGTTTTCCCTCATGTGACCAGAACGTCCAGCCTTCAGGCAAACTGGCCGAAGGATAAGGACAAATTGCCCAGAATGGCTTTGAAACGGCGAATCCGTTCCGTTTGCGGCATGATCCTGCACAAAATGTTGCGAATGACCACGTATACTTTGGCATGCGTACAGCCACTACAAGCGCAAATAGTGCCTACTGCCCGTCACAAGAGCGTCAGCGTCCAAAGAGAAGGCAGGCCGAGGCTACTCCCACTCCATCTCCTCATAGACGCGCCCTGCGTTCTTGGTCGCCAGCTCCTCAAAGGTATCAAGTCGCTGCCAACGCGTCTGGTCTACATAATAGGCCGATGCCAGATCACCGCCCTCCTCAATATGTGCGCCAATCTTGTCGCGCAGATCGATAAGGTAATCCAGCGTGTAACGGCGCACCTGATCCAAGTTGGTTGGATGCCCATGTCCGGGAATCACATAGGTTGGCATCAACGGTTCCAGCTGGTCTTTCCAAGTCTCAATCCAGCAACTGGTGCAGGTATGTTCAAAAATCGGCAACATCCGCTCATGAAAGGCGATGTCGCCCGCGATCAGCAAGCCCCATTGTGGAATCCATACCTGAGTATCACCGGGATCATGGGCTGGCCCAAGATGCAGTATCTGAAATGCCACCCCGCCCAGAGACAAATCATAGCGATCCTCAAAATCAAGGTTCGCAGGCTCCACTCGGGTGTCTCCTGCCCTGTCCTTGTTATAATTTTGCATGCCTTGCAGAATAAAATGACCGTTTTCGACAACCTCAGCTGTGGCATCTGCATGTGCAAGAACGTCAACGCCCCGATCCCGCCAATAGCCGTTACCCAACATTGCGTGGCCTTGTCCGTTTTCATTGATCACCAGAACCACCGGCTGATCGGTTACTGCCTTGATCTCGGTATGGAGCGCCGCCGCCAGCGCATCTGACGCCCCCGCGTTTATCACCACTACACCCGCCTCAGTCACTACAAAGCTCAGATTGTTATTGTGACCGGCATTTTCATAGGATGGCGGTGCCGTAGCTCCGATTGCTGAGAATACCTGTGGGATCACCTCTATCGGCTTGGAGTACAATTCAGACTCTGGATATTGATCGGCGATATCTTCGCTGGCCAGCGCAACCACCGGAGCGATCAGCGTGGCAAACACGCCAAAGGCAACAACTTTCATGTGATCCTCCATCTAGATCGGTGACATCCGCCTCCGCTCGCCGTGACATTCACACACTTGAATATATCTGTAAACCGCTTGTCCTTCCCGCGCCCAGTTCTTGCCCGTGTCACTTCACGCGTCTCTCCGGCAAAATGACGGGACGGAGATCTTGCCAGCTGGCAAGCGGCGGTTAGGCTTAGCAGTAAGGCCCGGTGCAGTAAGGCCGGGTATAGGCACCAGACACCAGACACCAGACACCAGACACCAGACACCAGGCACCAGACACCAGACACCAGACAGCGGAGCACATCAATGACACTCAAGGGAAAACATGCGCTGATTACAGGTGGCGGCACCGGAATTGGGCTGGCCATGGCACAGGCTCTGGCAACCGAGGGAGCAGCGGTGACTATAACCGGGCGTCGCCAAGAGGTATTGGAGGAGGTCGCCACTGATGGTCTCCACCCTCTGGCCATGGACGTACGCGACGAAGCCGATGTGATTGCCAAAGTCGACACCGCTACCGCCGCCCGCGGTCCAATACAGATATGCATCGCCAATGCCGGGATCGCAGAAGGAAAAGCGCTGCATAAAATGTCGATGGACTTCTGGCGCAACATGATGGCGACCAATCTTGACGGTGCCTTTCTGACAATACGCGAATGCATGAAATCGATGCGTCAAACTAACTGGGGCCGTGTCGTCACAGTTTCTTCTATCGCAGGTCTGCGCGGGCTAAAGGGCGCGCCCTGCTATTCGGCCAGCAAACACGGGGTGATCGGACTGACACGCTCGCTAAGCGAGGATTACATCGGCACACCTTACACGTTCAACGCACTCTGCCCAGGTTATGTCGATACGCCGATCATTGATCGGAACGTGACCTCGATTTCCAAGCGTGCAAGCATAAGTGAGGAAGACGCGCTCAAGATCATGGTCTCTGCCAACCGACACAAACGGTTGATTCTGCCAGATGAGGTGGCTGCGGCACTCCTATGGTTATGCGGTCCCGGCTCACAATCGATCAACGGGCAAACCATTGAAATCGCGGGCGGTCAGACCTGATGACCCGCGAAGAGTTTAATACTTTTTGTGCAGATTTCCCCGCAGCATCACATGTGGTGCAGTGGGGGAACGCCGATGTTTGGAAGGCAGGTGGCAAGGTCTTTGCCATCTGTGGATGGGCCGATGGCAAAGACACCTTTACGTTCAAGACTGGTGACATCGCCTTTGAGGTTCTGCAGGAACGGCCCGGCGTTCGCCCTGCGCCCTATCTGGCGTCGCGTGGGATGAAATGGTTGCAGCATTTTAAAGACCCTGGCCTGACGGAGATGGAGCTGCAAGAGCAAATTACCCTCTCTTATGGATTGGTGACCGCTGGTCTGTCGAAACGCAAACGGGCAGAGTTGGGTATCCCCAACCCGCAACCTGGTCAAACCCACCGCTAGTCTCTGGACAGAACCAATTTGATGCGGTAGCAACCACAAAGCTTTAAGCATAAAGCAAATACTGCCGACCGTAAGGCCGCCCCATGACCACGAGGTTCAGATGACAGATTTTGCCGTAACCAAGGCCATGTTTTCCCTGCCCGAGGGTATGATCTATCTTGATGGCAATTCACTTGGACCGATGCCACGCGCGACCGCCGAACGAGTACGCGGCACAATCGAAGATGAATGGGGCGAAATGCTCATCACCGGCTGGAACAAAGCTGGTTGGATGCAGAAACCGACGGCTATCGGCGACCGAATCGCACGGCTGATCGGGGCGGAACCCGGCCATGTGGTGATGGGCGACACCCTATCGATCAAGGTCTATCAGGCCGTCGCCTCCGCATTGGAGCTCAATCCATCGCGCAAGGTGGTCATGTCCGACAGCGGCAACTTCCCTTCCGATCTTTATATGGTCGAAGGCTTGGTGAAATCTTTGGGTGCCGACTATTCCTTACGGGTCGTCGCACCCGAAGAAGTCAGCGCAAGTATCACCGATGATGTTGCGGTACTAATGCTGACTGAGGTGGACTACCGCACCGGCCGCAAGCACGATATGAAGGCCCTGACCAAGCAAGCGCAGGATGCAGGGATCCTCACCGTCTGGGATCTGGCCCATTCCGCAGGCGCACTGCCCGTGGATCTGTCCGGCTGCAACGCAGACTTCGCGGTGGGTTGCACATATAAATACCTCAATAGTGGCCCCGGTGGCCCGGCCTTCATATATGTCGCACCACGCCATGTGGACACGGCACGCCCTGCGCTATCTGGCTGGTTGGGACACGCGGCACCGTTTGACTTTGATCTGAGCTACAAGCCTGGCAACGGTATTGAACGGATGCGCGTTGGCACACCGCCGGTACTACAGCTCGCTGCTCTTGAGGCATCGATGGACATTTGGGACCTGGCAGATATGGCCGACGTACGAGCCAAATCGATTGAGCTCTGCGATCGGTTCATCGCCGAGGTTGAACGCCGCTGCCCGGCTTTGACATTGGCATCTCCCCGCGATGGCAACAGCCGAGGTAGCCAGGTTTCATTCGGCTTTGATGAAGGCTACGCCGCGATGCAGGCGCTGATTGCCCGTGGCGTCATCGGCGACTTCCGCGCGCCGAATATCATGCGGTTTGGCTTCACCCCACTCTATATCGACAACGGTGACGTGCGCGCAGCTGTCGATATCATAGAAGACGTCATGACCAACGCATTATGGGATCGCCCCGAATACAAAACCCGCAACGCTGTCACCTGATGCAGCCAACGCCTGCATACCACGTACCGCTATGCCGACCGGCGGGCTGGATTGCGCTGTGGCGCCGTCTGGCACAATGCGGCACTCTGAATAAGAGAAAGGCTCTTGCTTCCATCCTCTGATAGCCTACCGGAAAACAAGGAGCCTCTCCATGACCACCCCCTATGATCCCGCAAAAGAAGGCGCGCAGATGTCCTTTGACGGGCGTATGTCCTATGGCGACTACCTGTCGCTGGATACTCTGCTGAATGCCCAGAAAACCTGGACAAACACCCACGACGAGATGCTGTTCATCATTCAGCACCAGACTTCGGAATTGTGGATGCGGCTGGCCATTCACGAGCTAACAGCAGCCCGCAGCCGACTCTTGGATAGGAAACTGCACGAAGCCCTTAAGATGCTTGCCCGTGTCGCGCGTATCTTTGAACAGCTGAACTCAGCCTGGGATGTGCTGCGCACAATGACCCCGTCCGATTACACTGCCTTCCGCGATGAACTGGGGCAGAGTTCCGGGTTCCAGTCCCACCAATACCGGCAGATTGAATTTATGCTGGGCAACCGCAACAAGGCGATGCTGCGCCCCCATGCGCATCGACCCGATATTCTCAGCCTGCTTGAAACTGAGCTGGCGGAGCCATCGCTCTATGATGTGGCGTTGCGCGCACTTGGCCAAAAATTTGATCTGCCTGACACGGTTCTAAACCGCGATCTGTCCGAAGCATATGTGCCAAGCGAGGCCGTCGAGAGCGCCTGGAGCGAGGTCTATCGCAACACGGAAGCCCACTGGGATCTCTATGAACTGGCAGAGAAGCTGGTGGATTTCGAAGATTACTTCCGCCGTTGGCGCTTCAACCACGTCACCACAGTAGAACGGGTGATCGGCTTCAAACGCGGTACAGGCGGCACCGGCGGCGTCAGCTACCTTAAGCGCATGCTGGAAGTTGAGCTGTTCCCTGAGCTTTGGCATCTGCGTACAACGCTGTAAACCTCGCGCCCTAGCCAATACCCAGTCGCGGCATGCGCAATCCAATGTTGCTTATGTCTGTTCAGCCCGGTCGTAGCGCCGCGCTGAACAACTGCGCCAGCTGGCAAACCCCGGCCCGGTAGGCCACATAATCAGCGGCGGTGTGTTTGACGCCCTTCATTGCGCTGCAAAACGTACGCGCTATGTCAGCGGCCTCCCCCGGCAGATGAACCTGACTGGCAGCCTCGGCCTCTACTAGCCATTGCTCATAGATCTTGCGCATCGCGGCCTCGCCAGCTTCGATATGATCGCCTGCAGTACTCACACTCGCCTCCAACACCTCCATCCCGTGGGGCGTCGATAGCATCGCCTCCATCACCTCACCGCCCTGCGCACAAAATGCCGCCTGCAGGCGCTCGCCAAGCTCGCCATCCGCCACAAGCGCGTCACGCACCCGACCCGTGGTGTCCGCATAATGTGCATCAATCATTGCCTTAAGGATCGCTTCCTTGTTCCGGAAATGCAGATAGACTGCAGGCCGCGACATGCCCGCTCGCTTGGCAATGTCGTCCATCGAGGTTTTGCGATACCCATAGGTCGCAAAACCTCCCCAGGCTGCTTCAAGTATGGCGCGTTGTTTCGGATCGCGGGTGGAAATACTCATAAAATCGCTTCTGACAGTTTAGATGAAAAATGTCAATTGACACAATGACAAAATAGCTCAATTATGTCATCACGTCAGCCACACCTAGAAAGAGCCAACCATGTCGACCACTCTTCGCATCAATGGAACGTCGCATCAGATTGATCTGCCTGACGATGTGCCGCTTCTCTGGGTCCTGCGGGACGAAATCGGTCTGACCGGCACCAAATTCGGCTGCGGCGTCGCCGCCTGCGGCGCTTGTACAGTGCACATCGACGGTGAGGCCGTGCGCTCCTGTCAAGTTGCGCTTTCTGATGTCTGGGGTGATGTCACCACAATTGAGGGGCTGGGCACACCCGATGCCATGGCGACCGTGCAAAAAGCGTGGGCCCAAAATCAGGTCGCGCAATGCGGTTACTGTCAGTCTGGCCAAATCATGCAGGCTGCAAGCCTGCTGGCCGAAAACCCCACCCCGAGCGATGACGACATAGACGAGGCGATGCAGGGCAACCTCTGCCGCTGTGGCACCTACCCCCGTATCCGCGCCGCAATTCATGACGCCGCCAAGATGATGAAGGAGGCCTGAGCAATGGCAAGCATCAAGAAGATCGCCCGCCGCAGCTTTCTCATCGGATCTGCTGCAATTGTTGGCGGGGTCGCCTTTGGCACCTACAAATACCACCAACCCGCGCCAAATCCGTTGGAACCGCAAGAGGGCCGCGCGATATTGAACCCGTTTGTGTTTGTCGATCAGTCAGGCATCACGCTCATCGCTCCGCGCGCCGAAATGGGTCAGGGCATCAAATCCTCATGGGCGGCATTGATCGCCGAAGAACTGGACGTCGACCCCGCCAAAGTGACCGTCTTGCACGGGCCCGCGGCAAAGGCCTACTACAACAGCGCAATGATGACGGAAGCCCTGCCCGGACGTGGCTATGATACCTCTGATTTCCAGCATTCTCTGGGCGCAATTGTCGGCAATATGTCGAAGTTTCTGAATCTGCAGGTAACTGGTGGCTCCTCGTCCATGCGCGACGGTTTTGAACGGATGCGCCATGCGGGCGCAAGCGCTCGTGAAACACTGAAACAGGCGGCAGCAGAGCGGCTGGGCCTTTCTCGCGATCAGCTCACCACCGAAGACGGCCATGTGCTCGCCCCCGATGGCAATCGCATAGCCTACGCAGATCTTGCGGGCGAGGCTGCTGGCCTTGACCCGATCAAAACAGATCTACGTCCAGCCTCTGATTGGCGATTGATTGGCAAGGATGTGCCCCGCATCGATATGGCGGCCAAGGTAACCGGCACCGCCGGGTTCGGTGTTGACGTACGCTTGCACGGTATGAAGTTCGCTGCCATCCGACAAAGCCCGCATTTCGGTGTTGGCAAGGAGAGCTTTGACGCCAGCGCTGCCGAGACCATGCCCGGTGTCGAGAAAGTTCTGGATCTGGGCGACGCCGTCGCCGTGGTCGCCAGCAACACATGGCTGGCCCAACAGGCGGTGGATGCAATCGGCGTGTCTTGGCGGCCTGCCCCCTATCCCGGAACCACCGATGGTATCTTTGACGAGATCGCCCGCACATTTGAGGATGCGCCCAACTCCACGCTGCGCGATGATGGCGATGTGGAAGCCTTGCCCGACGGCGCAACCGTGATCGAGGCCGAGTATCGCCTGCCCTATCTGGCTCATGCCACGATGGAGCCAATGAACGCCACCGCGCTTTACACAGGAGCCGCCTTGCAGATCTGGGCGCCGAACCAAGGCCCCACGATTGTACAAAAGAAGGCCGCAAATATCGCAGGCCTGGATACCGAGGCTGTCGAGGTAAATACCACCTATCTGGGTGGCGGATTTGGCCGTCGGATTGAAACAGACTACACAGATCGAGCGGTGCAGATTGCGATGGCGATGAAGGGCACGCCAGTGCAGTTGACCTGGAGTCGCGAGGAAGACATGCGCCACGATGTCTATCGACCCGGCGCAATCGCGCGATACCGCGCGGCGGTGAAGGATGGTAAGGCCGTGATGGTGCACGGCAAGATCGCGGCACAATCCTCCACGGTAGAAGGTGCGGGCCGGATGTTGGGCCTGCCCATGAGCGGTCCCGACAAAGGTCATGTAGATGCGGCCTTCAATCAGCCTCTGGCGATCCCCAATTTCCGCATCGAAGGTTATCTGTCCAAACCGATGATCCCGGTAGGGTTCTGGCGCTCGGTCGGGGCATCCTTCAATGGGTTTTTCTCAGACTGCATCGTGGATGAAATGGCCCATGCCGCAGACCGTGATCCGCTCGACTTCCGGTTGGAACTGGCCCGCGCCGAATGGGAACCGGCCGCAAAAGTGTTGGAGGCAGTGCGCGACATGTCCGCCTGGACCGGCTCGACACCCGAGGGCGTGGGGCGCGGTGTGGCCATAGCTTATAGCTTTGGCACCCCGGTCGCACAGGTGATTGAAGTTATCGAAGAAGATGGCGAGATTCGCATGAGCAAAGCCTGGATCGCAGCTGATTTAGGGCAGGTGATTGACCCCCAGAACACCCGCGCACAGATGTTTGGCGGCATGGTCTACGGATTGTCTGCTGCCTGCTTCGGCGAGATTACCTTTGACGATGGCGCGGTCGAACAGGGCAACTTCCCTGACTATGATGCTCTGCGGATGCACACGATGCCAGCGGTAGAGGTGGAGCTGCTACAGAACCAACCCCGGATGGGTGGTGCTGGTGAACCCGGCACGCCCCCGGCGGCGCCGGCGTTGACCAATGCACTGTTCGATCTGACCGGGAAACGTGCCCGCCAGCTGCCGCTGATGCATGAGTTTGATCTCTTGGCCTGACAAACATATGCACCGCTCATGAGGCGGTGCATATCCACCAGTATTTTAGATCTATCTACACAGTAACAGGGCCCAGCGCGTCAGGCAGATATGCATCAGGCGCTTTGCAGATGTGTCCGAGCATTCGCTCCGTCTGCCCAGTCACGCACCGCATCGCCAAAGGCCGTAAACAACGGGCGAGAAACAGGGTCATTCGCCGCGTCCCATTCAGGATGCCACTGTACTGACAGGGTGAAGCCCGGCGCATCCTTCACATAGATCGCCTCGGGCGTGCTGTCAGGGGCCGTCCCATCAATCACGATCCGGCTGCCGGGTACCTTGATCCCTTGCCCGTGCAACGAATTGGTCATCACTTCGGGCGCGCCAAACACACGATGGAAAACACCGCCCTCAGTTAGCTGCACAATATGGCGCATGGCAAATTTCTCTTCCAGCGTCCCATCAGGTGGCATCCGGTGGTTCATCCGCCCCGGCAGATCCCGGATCTCTGGGTAGAGCGTGCCACCCATGGCGACATTCACCTCCTGAAACCCGCGGCAGATCCCCAGAAAGGGCTGCCCCCTTTCAACACAGGCGCGCACCAGCGGCAGGGCAATCGCATCCCGCGCCCGGTCGAAGGCCCCGTGGGCATCCGTTTCAGCCTCACCATATTCATTAGGGTGCACATTTGGTCGCCCCCCGGTCAGCAGAAATCCGTCGAAGCTCTCTAGAAGTTCCTCAACCGAAAGAAACCGCGGATCGGACGGGATCAGAAGCGGCATACAGCCAGACACTTCGGCCACAGCCTCGGAGTTCATCGTCCCACCAGCATGGGCCGGATATTCATCGTTGATCAGATAGGAATTGCCAATAATGCCAACTTTGGGGCGTGTCATTCTGTCCTCAGCGTTTTGAGCATCGGCCTATGGGCCCGTGCATGGACATCATGTCCGGATCGTATCGATCCTACAGTCACGCCGCAACGGGTTGCAATTCCCCTATGGGGTGCAACCCGCCGCTTTCTCGTAAAAAACTACATTTGTGATGCCGCTTTCATCACATCACGCAGTGCTACCTGCCCGTTCCTAGGGCAAGTCCCGAGATTATGCCTCCCCGGTCAGGCCCGTTGCGCTGATGCCCGCCATTGCAGCCTCGGCGTCATTGTCAGACGTATCACCGGTCACGCCCACGGCGCCAATCACCGCACCCGCATCATTGCGCAGCAACACGCCACCAGGAACCGGTACAACCTGACCTCCATAGACACCATTCACAGCCGCCATAAAGTAGGCCTGCTGTTCCGCCCGCGCCATCTGGGCCGAGCCTGCCATTCCCAGCATAACCGCGCCATACGCCTTGCCTTGCGCGATGGCAAAGCGACCCGGTGCGGCACCGTCTTCACGCTCAAATGCCAGCACATGGCCACCTGCGTCCAGTACGACAACCGACAACGGCTTTAGAGCCATCTCGCGCCCCTTTGCGCGGGTATGTTCAATAATGCTGCAGGCTTGATCCAGAGTGAGCGTCATGAGTAGCGTCCTTGATTTCGGGTATAGAAAAGGGGCAGAACATACCGCCCGCCCCCGTTTGTACGTTAGCTTTGCGCCTTAAGTTCAAGACGGCGGGCATGCAACACTGGCTCGGTGTAGCCAGAGGGTTGAACCCGGCCGCGGAACACCAGATCACTGGCGGCCTGGAAGGCTATCCCGTCAAATCCAGGCGCCATAGGTGTATAGCTAGCGTCATCCGCATTCTGCTGGTCAACAACAGCAGCCATTTTCTGCATGGCCGCCATTACCTGCTCCTCGTCGACAACGCCGTGGTGCAACCAGTTGGCAAGTGCCTGGCTAGAAATCCGACAGGTCGCCCGATCTTCCATCAAACCGACATTGTGAATATCCAGCACTTTGGAGCAGCCAACACCCTGGTCGACCCAGCGCACCACATAGCCCAGGATACCTTGCGCATTATTCTCGATTTCCTGCGCGATATCCGCATCCGACAGGTTTTCACCCTTCAGAACCGGGATCGTCAACAGATCATCCAGACTGCCACGAGCACCACCCGCCTTCAGCCCATCCTGCACCGCATGGACATCGACATGGTGATAATGCGTGGCGTGCAATGTAGCGGCGGTCGGAGACGGCACCCAAGCGCAGGTCGCGCCGGACTTCGGATGACCAATCTTGGCATCTAGCATCTCGCCCATACGATCAGGCATGGCCCACATCCCCTTGCCAATCTGGGCACGCCCTTTCAGACCACAGGCCAGACCTATGTCGACGTTGCGCTCCTCATAGGATGCAATCCACGGCGTCGCTTTCATCTCACCCTTGCGCATCATCGCGCCCGCTTCCATCGAGGTGTGGATCTCGTCACCAGTACGATCAAGAAAACCCGTATTGATGAACGCAACGCGATGTTTCGCAGCACGAATACAGGATTTGAGGTTCACCGAAGTGCGGCGTTCCTCATCCATGATACCAATTTTGACCGTATGCCGGGGCAAGCCCAGCGCGTCCTCGACATGGCCGAAAATTCGGTCCGCAAAAGCAACTTCTTCGGGGCCGTGCATCTTAGGCTTCACCACATAGACTGATCCATGCAGGGAATTGCCGCCCTCTGCATGAAGGTCATGCATCGCGGCCAGTACGGTGATCATCGCATCCAGGAAGCCCTCACCGGCTTCACGGCCCTCGCAATCCAAAACAGCTGGGTTGGTCATCAGATGGCCAACGTTGCGAACCAGCAGCAGTGAACGCCCTTTCAGCACCAGATCAGACCCATCCGGCGCTGTGTAGCGGTGGTCCTCATTGAGCACGCGAGTAAAGGTCTTGCCACCTTTGGTGACCTCTTCCGAGAGATCGCGTTTCATCAGGCCCAACCAGTTTGAATAGGCCGTCACCTTGTCTTCGCCATCGACACAAGCAACAGAATCTTCGCAATCCATAATGGTAGAGAGCGCAGATTCCAGAATAATATCATTAACATGGGCCTGATCGCCCTGACCGATATTGCCATCAGCATCCACAACGATCACCGCGTGCAAGCCGTTGTTTTTAAGGACAATACGCGCAGGAGTAGCGGCATCTCCGTCATAGCCTGCAAACTGCGCCGGATCCTTCAGAGCGGGAACCAGCGCGCCCTCGGCAATGCTCAATCCGGTGCAATCGGACCACGATCCCGATGCCAACGGAAATACGTCATCCAGCAGCTTGCGGCCCCAGGCGATCACCCGTGCCCCGCGTGCCGTGTCATACCCCTTGCCATTGGGCAGGTCGCCCATCGCATCGGTGCCATATAAGGCATCATATAGGCTGCCCCATCGGGCATTGGCCGCGTTCAGAGCGAAGCGCGCGTTGGTGATAGGCACTACCAGCTGAGGCCCCGGAACATTGGCGATCTCGGCATCGACATTCTGCGTTTCAATCTCGAAATCGTCGCCCTCTGGCAGCAAATAGCCGATCTCACGTAGGAATACCTCATAGGCTGCGGCGTCATGGGCCTGACCACGGCGCTCAATATGCCACGCATCAATCTGCCCCTGCATATCAGCCCGTTTTGCCAGAAGGCTGCGGTTTTCATCGCCCATGCCTTTGACCAGCCCCGACAGACCAGCCCAGAATGCATCCGCTGTCACGCCAGTACCGGGCAGCGCTTTGTCTTCGATGAAGGACACCAGCGTGTCAGCCACCTGCATATCATGACGTTTCTGCATCCCACCCATGGGGCAATCCTCCTAAAATGCGCGTTTGCCAACCGGATACACCAAAAGTTTCCTATCAGCAACGTCGGTGGTAATATTAGTTTACCAATTCACACGAAGCTGCTTCAAATAATCGCGATAGATGTCCAACACGGCCAAACGAGTAAGGGTTCTCAATAAGGACATGCCCCGGCAAAAACTAACCTAGCCACCAAAGCAACAAGGATCTGTGACGCTGTTCAGCGGATCCGACATTGTCAGCCACCGGCATAAAGCGCAGCTTTGTCTACAGGTCTTTGTGGTCGCTGGTGCATGGCCTCAGCCGCTGGTACATAGGCTACTAACAGATTGGCTGACGAACCTGCTCGGGTTCCAAGGAACAGGATATATTCATGAAAGATGCCGCGCCCACCACCGCACCAGAGACGTTTTATCTGAAAAATTACAAGCCGTTCGGGTTTGAGGTGGACAGTGTTGAACTGACGTTTCTGCTCTCTCCAAACGCCACTCGTGTGCTGAGCAAGATCCAGTTTTCTCCCAAATCAGACGCCGTAGATCCTCGTTTCTTTCTGCATGGGGAAGCGTTGAAGCTGATCTCAGCCAAAATCAACGGCGAAGCCGTGACCCCCGAGATGGTCGATGGCGGCTTGACCTGTGCCACACCAGATACGCCTTTTACCTGGGAAGCCGAAATTGAAATCGATCCTGCCGCCAATACCGCATTGGAAGGTCTTTATATGTCCAGTGGCATGTATTGCACCCAATGCGAAGCCGAGGGTTTCCGCAAAATCACCTACTACCCAGACCGCCCGGATGTGATGTCGACATTCTCGGTCCGTATCGAAGGCCAAGAATCCGTCCTTCTGTCCAACGGCAACCCCACAGGCCAAGGTGAAGGCTGGGCAGAATGGCACGACCCTTGGCCCAAGCCTGCGTATCTCTTTGCGCTGGTTGCCGGGGACCTTCTCAACCACCCTGATCGGTTCACCACCCAGTCAGGCCGCGATGTAGAATTGAACATCTGGGTACGCCCCGGTGACGAAGACAAATGCGCCTTTGGCATGGAGGCCCTAAAAAAATCGATGACCTGGGATGAGCAGGTCTATGGCCGCGAGTATGATCTCGACATCTTCAATATCGTTGCCGTTGATGATTTCAATATGGGTGCGATGGAGAACAAAGGGCTGAACATCTTCAACTCTTCCTGCGTCCTCGCCTCCCCCGAAACCTCAACCGACGCAAATTTTGAACGGATCGAAGCGATCATTGCTCATGAGTATTTCCACAATTGGACCGGAAACCGCATCACCTGCCGGGATTGGTTCCAACTGTGCCTAAAGGAGGGTTTAACCGTCTACCGCGACGCCCAATTCACCGCTGATATGCGGTCGGAACCGGTAAAACGTATTGAGGATGTGATTGCCCTTCGTGCCCGCCAATTCCCAGAAGACAACGGCCCTCTTGCCCATCCGCCCCGTCCCGAGCAGTTTCAGGAGATCAACAACTTCTACACTGCGACGGTTTATGAAAAAGGCGCCGAAGTGATTGGCATGCTGAAACGTCTGGTTGGTGACGACAGCTATTACAAAGCGCTCGACCTCTACTTTGATCGCCACGACGGGCAGGCCTGCACCATTGAGGACTGGCTCCAAGTGTTCGAGGATGCCACCGGGCGTGATCTCAGCCAGTTCAAACTCTGGTACAGTCAGGCAGGAACACCACGGGTCAAGGTCACTGAAGACTACACAGACGGCAACTATACGCTGACATTTGAGCAATCGACACCGCCAACTCCGGAACAGCCGGACAAATCACCGCGCGTGATTCCGATGGCAGTCGGCCTTCTGTCTGCCAATGGTGATGAAGTCTGCGCAACCCAAGTGATTGAGCTGACCAAAGCTAAGCAAGTCGTCACGTTTGAAGGCCTTACTTCCAAACCGGTGCCCTCGATTCTGCGCGAGTTCTCCGCTCCGGTAATCCTGCAACGCGAGACCACCAACGCTGAGCGCACCTTTCTTCTGGCCCATGACACCGATCCTTTCAACCGCTGGGAAGCCGGAAACGCGCTGGCCACAGAAACCCGCGTCGCCATGGTGACCCATGGCGCAGCCCCCGATGCGGCCTATTTGGATGCCTTGGAAAAACTGGTCCGTGACGACAACCTTGACCCGGCATTACGGGCACTGGTTCTGTCGCCGCCAAGCCAATCTGAAATTGCCCAGACTCTGCACGACCGAGGCATCACCCCCGACCCACAAAAGATCTATGACGCCGCCGAGACCTTCACCCAAACTCTGGCCCAGCAGTTGGAAACCAGCCTGCCTCGTCTCTATGCGGCGACTACTGTCGATGGCCCATACAAACCAGATGCCAAAGGCTCAGGCCTCCGGGCGTTGAACGGTCGCATTCTATCGCTGCTGACCCGGTTGGATGGCGGCGACCAAGCCGCGCGTCAGTACCAAGCTGCTGATAACATGACACAGCAATATGGCGCCCTTGCCTGCCTGATGAAGGCTGAAAAAGGCGCGACACAGAGCCAAGCATTCTTTGAACATTGGCAAAGCGATCGTCTGGTAATGGATAAATGGTTTGCACTGCAAGTGGCCTGTGCAACGCCACAAACCGCTGCCAATGTTGCATCTGGGCTGACCAATCATCCGCTCTTTGACATGAAAAACCCCAATCGGTTCCGGGCCGTCATGGGCGCGCTGGCTGGCAATCATGCAGGTTTCCACCACGACAGCGGTGCTGGCTATACCCTCCTGGCGCAGAACCTGATCGCACTGGACGCCCTGAACCCGCAAACCACCGCGCGGATGTGCGCCGCATTCCAGACCTGGCCGCGCTATGACAGTGTCCGGCAAGCGCTGATCCGTGCGGAGCTTGAGCGCATTTTGGCAAGTGATGGCCTGAGCCGCGACACCAATGAAATGGTGAGCCGGATCTTGCAGGGGTGAGGCTGCCTGTGACCATTGACAGCGGGCAGCCCACCTGCCCGCTGCCGCACTTATTCCAAGTATAAACGATCAAGTAAGGTACGCGAGATGACTGACACACCCTCGCATGCAGAGACTTATCAATATACCCGCACAGCCCGTTCGCCGCGTCTGATCTTCGCAGTTTGCCTTTGGGCGGCTGCGGTGTTGGGTATGTTCGTGCTGCTCTCGGCGGCGGTCTGGATCACCGCCATACTGATCCTACCTTTGCTACCGGGACTATGGGAGCTGTGGCGCAACCCAACCGCTCTCTTTAATCTGGATAAAACGCGGCTTTATTGGCGCAACGCGTCAGGTGCAACTGAGATCCCCTTGGGACAGATCAGCCATATACGGCTCGACAAGCGTTGGGATTTTTCCCACCGTGCGACAGTCCATATGACTGACGGCAAGCGGCTGCGCATTCCACCGGATTGTCAGCCACCACACCGCGCACTCGAGCAGGCTGTGACTGCCGTTGGGGTGCGTGTTGTCAGGCATCACTTCCGGATCTACTGAAGCCACCCCGATCCGACAGATCATCCGGCCAAGATATTAACGCGCGTTAACCTGCCACTGAAATATCCAAATCGCCCACTGCAATGGCCTGCTCACGCCATGATTGTGCCCCAAAGGCCGGTCAGTTTGTTTCCAGTGAATTAAGCTGCCAGCCTGGATATATATATGATCAACAAAAACACACCAGCGCGTGACCTTATCAGACAGGTTTTTTCAAACCTTTTGGCAGGTGGCGGCAACATCACAGCAGCGCGGACCTCAGATGAGCACACCCGCAAACCGTCCGACACTCTACCATTTCAAAAAGAAATCACCCATCGCTTACCCCGGCTCACCATCCCGACCAAGCGACAGGCGAAACAAAACGCCGAGCAGCTGATCGTTCCGGTCTGCGAGCCAACGCAGGATGATAGCGACTGTGGCACTTTACAGGATCAAGGGCAGTTTCTGGCGCGTCAGGATCGTTGGGATGAGTTGTCAAGGCGCATCGCAACATCCGATGACGCGCGCAAGAATACCGCACACGGCCTGCCCGCCGCCGAGCTTCTGGCCCATGGCGCGCGCAGTGACGTGGTAAATGCTGTCGAACATGCGCTCAGCGTCGGTCACGCCGGCGACCGACGCAAGATGATCGAAGGCGTTATGGGGCTGGAAACGATGTGCGTCGAGCACCGTGATGACCCTTATCTGCGCACTCTGGTCGCCCTTGCGCATATTGATGTGGCGTGGATCTGGCGCGGCTATTCCAACGTTTTGTCCATCACCATCGCCGATGGACAACGCTGTGCGGCCCATTTTGACAGGGCCGCCGCTCTTCTGCACCCCTTGGACGGTGTCGCGCTCGACAGTCCCTTCATTGCTGCAGCACAAACCGCACTGCTAGCGGGGCAGAAATCCGCCAGTGCTACGCGGGTTGCAGATGACTTTGCAGCGTTGATCGATTTGGATCCCGACAATCATCGCCATATGCGCAGCCTCGGCACGCATATGCTGCCGCGTTGGTTTGGCAGTTACTCAGCGCTGGAACTGGAGGCCCGCCGCGCCGCCGCCCGTACTGAGGAAATCTGGGGGGCCGGCGGTTACGCTTGGGTATATTTCGACGCGATCGCTCTCGATCCGGAAGCATGCGCCCGCGTCGACATCGATTTCTTTATGGATGGGCTACGTGACATTGTCTCCCGGCGCCCCGATCAGGAAATGATCAATCTTCTCTCGTCATACTGCGCCGTCGCCCTTCGCTATGGCGAAGATGCGCCATCGGACAGTGCCGCACAACGCTCAGACATAGCTGAAGCCGCGGAATGGCTGATCCGAGGGCACTTACGCGAAATCCACCCGTTGATCTGGGCCCATGCTGCGCAGCGTTTTGACAACAACCTGCGCATTGCCTCCACACGCCGCTTTGCCGACACAGGGCGACGCGACGCACTGCGATTCATCGCCGGGCTGTTTCGCTCGGAAATCGAAGCCGGACAGCGCGTGGAGTTCTCCGCCACCGGGCTGCATGTCTCACCCGAATAGACGGGTCCCGCGGCCTATTTTCAGTTTTTTTTGAAAGCATCCATCAAGGCCGCCCCCAATGCTCCGTTGCCATGGCTCGCGCCTTGATCCCGCCCTCGGTTCCCTTGGTGGTTTTGACCTCCCGTGGGTCCTGCGGAGGTTTTCGACTTGCCACCACGTTGCAGACTTGCACCTTTAGAAAGTCCGCGCGCAGTGCGATCTTCCTTGGCAGAGGCACCGCCGTCCTTTTTCATGGTCAGGCCGATCCGTTTACGCGGCACATCGACTTCAGTCACGGTGACCTTCACCACTTGACCCGTCTTCACGATCTCATGCGGATCTTTCACGAACCGATCTGCCAGCTGGCTCACATGCACCAGCCCGTCCTGATGCACGCCAACATCCACGAAAGCACCAAAGGCCGCCACATTGGTGACCGTCCCCTCCAGCACCATGCCGGGTTTCAAATCGGTAATTTGCTCAACACCGTCCTTAAACGATGCGGTCACAAACGACGGGCGCGGATCGCGGCCCGGCTTTTCCAGTTCCTCCAGAATATCCCGTACAGTGGGCAGACCAAAACTGTCGCTGACAAAATCTTCAGCCCGTACACCTTTAAGAGCATTTTCATCCCCCATGATCTGCCGGATATCACGTCCGCAGGCCGCAACTACCTGACGCGCCACATCATAGGCCTCAGGATGGACAGAGGATGCATCCAACGGTTCTTTGCCATCGCGGATGCGCAGAAAACCGGCGCATTGTTCAAATGCCTTGGGACCCAACCGCGCCACCTTGAGCAACTGCTTGCGGGAGACAAACGCCCCGTTCACATCCCTATGCGCGACAATCGCCTCCGCCAGACCGGGACCAAGACCCGAAACATGCGCCAGCAGCGGAGCAGACGCCATGTTCAGATCAACCCCCACACCGTTGACCACGTCTTCGATCACGGCTTCCAGTGATTTCGACAACTTATGCTGATCCACATCATGCTGATACTGACCGACACCAATGCTCTTGGGCTCGATCTTGACCAGCTCGGCGAGCGGATCCTGCAGCCGCCGTGCAATTGACACAGCCCCGCGCAAGGATACATCCAGATCAGGGAACTCCCGCGCCGCCAATTCTGATGCCGAATAGACAGAGGCACCCGCTTCACTCACCACAACTTTGGTCGGCACCTTGACCTTGGCAGGCAGGTTGGCCAGCACCTCGGCAACCATCCGCTCAGTCTCGCGGCTGGCTGTGCCATTCCCGATGGCGATCAACTCAACGCCGTGTTCTGCGACCAGCTTAACGATCGACACCTGTGCGCCGCGCAAATCATTCTTAGGCTGAAACGGATACAAGGTCTCTGTGGCCACCAATTTTCCGGTAGCGTCGACCACTGCCGCCTTAACGCCGGTTCGGATGCCCGGATCCAGCCCCAGTGTCGGTCGCGCGCCCGCTGGCGCTGCAAACAGCAAATCCTTCAGATTGCGCGCAAACACCTGAATGGCGTCATCCTGTGCCCGTCCACGCAAATCGCCCATCAGTTCCAGCATCATCGACAGCGAAAGTTTCACACGCCAGGTCCAGCCTGCCACCTTGCGCAGCCAGACATCTCCAGGCCCATTGCCGCCAGCCTCCAGTTCCGCGGCGACCATCGCTTCCGCGCGCGCCACACCCGTCTCCGGCTCTGGACCAACGTCCAGTGTCAGCACGCCTTCGTTTGATCCGCGCAGCATCGCCAACGCCCGGTGAGACGGTACATCGCCCCAACGTTCGGTGTGTGCAAAATAGTCTGAGAACTTAGCGCCTTCTTGCTCTTTGCCTTCGACAACCTTGGCCGTCAGCACCGCCTCTTTTTGCATGAACGACCGCAACCGGCCCAACAGAGAGGCATTTTCGCTCAGCCGCTCAGTCAGAATATCACGCGCCCCGTTTAGAGCATCTTTCACCGTCTCAACCGCGTCGGAACAATAGCCCTCAGCCACTCTCTCAGGGTCAACGGAACGGTCAGCCATGATCGAATCCGCAAGGGGCTCCAGCCCATTTTCGCGCGCAATCATCGCCTTGGTGCGGCGCTTCGGTTTATAGGGCAAATAGATATCTTCTAACTGCGCCTTGGTCTCGGCTTTCGCAATTGTGGCTGCTAGATCGTCGGTCAGCTTATCCTGTCCCTTGACCGAGGTCAGGATCGCCGCACGTCGCTTCTCCATTTCGCGCAGATAGTCCAGGCGCTCCGCCAGGGTCCGCAGCTGTGTATCATCTAACCCCCCCGTCGCTTCTTTACGGTAGCGTGCGACAAACGGAACCGTCGCCCCCTCATCCAGCAGCACAACCGCGGCGCTTACCTGCTTTGCAGCAGCACCGATCTCTGTGGCAATGGTTTGGCTGATGCGGGCGGATGTGTCCAAGGCGACCTCCTGTCTCTCTACTCGGAGGTCTTTCTTAGCCGCGTCGGCAGACCTCGCCAAGCATTTGTTTTACCAACAGCGGAGGCCCGCACTAATGTCTGTGAAGCCCCGTTTCCACCGACCTTCGAGGAAAGTGAGCACAAGACAGCTACGTATAGCCCAAGCGAACAGCCCATTGCCCTCTTGCCCCTTTCTGCGCGGGGGCCTAGAACGCTTGCCAAACATAGACATTCGGATACGGCGGAAAACCATGCTTGACCTGACATATGAACTCCCTAAGCCCAAGGTGATCGCGGGCGCCAAGCATGACTGGGAACTGGTCATCGGCATGGAAGTACATGCCCAGGTTAGCTCAAACGCTAAACTGTTCTCAGGTGCTTCCACAAAATTCGGGGCCGAGCCGAACTCAAACGTGGCCTTTGTGGACGCGGCCATGCCTGGCATGCTTCCTGTGATCAACGACTACTGCATCGAGCAGGCCGTGCGCACAGGTTTGGGGCTCAAGGCAGATATAAACCTCTGGTCCGCTTTTGACCGCAAGAACTACTTTTATCCCGACTTGCCTCAGGGCTACCAGATTTCACAGCTGTATCATCCCATCGTGGGCGAAGGCGAAGTACTGGTGGAGCTGGGTGACGGCACCGCACGCAATGTGCGCGTCGAGCGGATCCATATGGAGCAGGACGCAGGCAAATCGATCCACGACATGGATCCCAACATGTCCTTTGTCGACCTGAACCGGACAGGCGTCTGCCTGATGGAAATCGTCTCACGTCCCGATATCCGCGGGCCGGAAGAGGCTGCCGCCTATATCGCAAAGCTACGCCAGATCATGCAGTATCTGGGCACCTGTGATGGTAACATGCAGAACGGCAACCTGCGCGCAGATGTGAACGTATCTGTTTGCCTGCCGGGCCAGTATGAAAAGTATCAGGAAACGCAGGATTTCGACCATCTTGGCACCCGCTGCGAGATCAAAAACATGAACTCCATGCGTTTTATCCAGCAAGCCATCGACGTAGAGGCCCGCCGCCAGATCGCTATCATCGAAGCAGGTGGCAAGATCGATCAGGAAACCCGGCTTTATGATCCCGATAAAGGCGAAACCCGGTCCATGCGCTCCAAGGAAGAAGCCCATGACTACCGGTATTTTCCCGATCCAGATCTGCTGCCGCTGGAAATCGAACAGGCCTGGGTAGACGATATCGCTGCCAGTCTTCCGGAACTTCCGGATGAGAAAAAGGCGCGTTTTGTCAAAGACTTCAACCTGTCAGACTATGACGCATCGGTCTTGACTGCCGAGGTGGAAGCCGCCGCCTATTTTGAGGAAACCGCCAAAGGCCGTAACGGCAAGTTGGCCGCCAACTGGGTCATCAACGAGCTGTTCGGCCGTCTGAAAAAGGACGAAGACAAGTCAATCGTCGATAGCCCTGTTTCGCCCACACAATTGGGTGGCATCATTGATCTGATTTCCTCGGATGCCATTTCCGGCAAGATTGCCAAGGATCTGTTCGAAATCGTCTACAGCGAAGGCGGGGACCCCGCTGAGATCGTCGACGCACGCGGTATGAAACAGGTGACCGATACTGGCGCTATCGAAGCAGCACTGGATGAAATCATTGCTGCGAACCCGGCTCAGGTTGAAAAGGCCAAGGTGAACCCGAAACTGGCCGGCTGGTTTGTTGGTCAAGTGATGAAGGCGACCGGTGGTAAGGCAAACCCCAAAGCGGTGAATGAACTCGTCGCAAAGAAGCTCGGCGAGTAACCCCCGCATTCCACATCTGAACCCAAAGGGCGCTCTGGCAGCGCCCTTTTTGTTGGCGGCTACCCTGTACATCGAAAGTTTCACACGACTGGCACTGGTGATCGCTGGCGCAGAGCCACGCCGCCAGCGGGAGGTTCTCCGGGCAATCCGTGTTATACTCTGTCTAACCGACAGGACCCCGCGCATATGCTACACGAACGCTTGACCCCTCGCACGCTTGCGCTAAACCTGCCGCCGACACAGGAGACGTTCATGCAAGCTTTTGAGTATAAAGTTGTTCCCGCCCCAGCTAAGGGCACCAAAGCCAAAGGGGTCAAAACCGCCGAAGCGCGCTTTGCCAATTCTATCGATATTCTACTAAACGAAATGGCCGCCGAGGGCTGGGAATATCAACGCGCAGAACTGCTGCCCTCCGAAGAGCGCAGCGGGTTGACCAGCTCGACAACCAACTGGCGCAATGTGTTGATTTTCCGCCGTGCGCTGCCATCCGCAGCAGAACGACTCCAATCTCAGGCGGTGGCTCAACTCGCCGCACAAATCGGTGCACAGATTTCATCGGCTCAGACCAGCGGCCAACATGTTGCAGCACAAGAAAGCGCACCAGATACGTCAATGCCTGCCGCGACACCAAACCCAGCGAACGCCGAGACATCCCATGTACCAACTCTCGGCCCCGCCACCGCTGCACCGGCAACGACCCCAACCGCCATCGCAGGTGACCCGGAGGCCCCCGACGGTGCCATCGCTGTTCCCGGACGTGGTGCGCGTGCGATGGTGGCTGATGATGGCGTCGAGGAACTGAGCCCGGTATCGGGTCTGACAGCGGCACTGAAAGCCCGTGCCAGCCTGACCGCGACCACCCCCGGTGCCGCGATAAATCCGACCGGAAAAAGCGAACCAAAACTGACCCACGCGGACCCGTCTTCGGACGACACCGCAAAAAGTTGACCAGTGCAAAATCAGAATTCCCCGCCAACGTTGCCCTGAGGGCACATCGGCGGGGCTTTGCCTGAAATTTCGGACTAGCTGCTGATATCCAGCGCCAATGCATGAATGCGCGGGACAATCTCGCCCAACGCCTTGTGCACGGTGCGATGCCGCGCAACACGGCTCATATCCGCAAAGGCGTCAGCCCGGATATGCACGTTAAAATGGCTCTCGCCGTGCCCGTCATGGCCTGCGTGGCCAATATGCTGATCGCTCTCATCCTCGACCTGCAGCTCGCGCGGTGCAAACGCATCGCGCAAACAGGCTTCAATCTCATCACGAATGCTCATTCTGCCGTGTCCTGCATAAAAATCCCCGTATTAATTTTCCCAGCCCCCTTCAATCTGCCGCCCCTTAGACTAAACTGCTGCCTCCGAGTCGAACAGTTGCGTCTAGAAGGTGCGCCCCATGACCAAGTCAGATCCCTTTGGTTTCGATATGTCCATCCGGTCAGCCAAGAAAAAGAACCCCCGCGGCCGGCGGGCCGCTACAGGTGCGTCGGAAACATCCGTCCGCGTCTGTGATAAGGAGGGTTGCAACGAGCCCGGTAAATTCCGCGCGCCCAAAGCCCCCGACGTGCTGGATGATTTTTACTGGTTCTGCCAGGAGCACGTGCGTGAGTACAACAACAAGTGGAACTTCTTCGAAGGCACCACCGAAGCCGAGCTGAACGCCCAGCAATCCAAAGACAAAGTCTGGGAGCGCGAAACCAAGCCAATGGGCGACCCAGAAGCAAGAGCCTGGGCGCGACTTGGCATCGAGGACCCGCATCAGGTCCTGGGCCAGAATGCCACCCGCAATCCTGGTCGGTCGGCTCAGGCGGGCCGTCGCCTGCCCCCCACTGAGCGCCGCGCGCTGGAGGTGTTGGAGGCTAAGGACGACTGGAGCAAAGCCGATATCCGCAAGGCCTATAAAAAGCTGATCAAGGTGTTGCACCCCGATATGAACGGCGGCGACCGCAGTCAGGAAGAACAGCTGCAAGAGGTGGTCTGGGCCTGGGACCAGATCAAGGACAGCCGTAGCTTCAAATAGGTGGCGCGTCTGGGTGAACCACAAAGACAAAAGGCGTCGCGCAAGCGGCGCTTTTTTGTGCCTGCCCTACATCTACACGCAGGTTCCCGCCGAGCGTCACTAGGCCCAGTTGAGCATTCTCGACAAGAGTGACCCCGTGCCCGAAAAAGCCAGCCAAAAAACCTGAGGCTCCGTGGTGCACCAAAATCGGTGCATCCCGGTTTGCTCTATGAATCCACCGGCGACATTGACACCGAGCAAAGAAAGTACATCCATGCTCCTATTTCACCGCCATCCAAAATGCATCGCAAGCGCAGGTGCTATTGCAATAGCTCTGCTTCTGGCAACACAAGCTTTGGCCGAGGACCTCACATCCACTGTTCGCGCCTGGCAAGATAGGCTGGACGCTCGAATAGGTGTCCTTCTCATTCATCCAGCCTCTGGATGGGAAATCGCCCATGACGCCGACTCACGCTTCCCACTGAACAGCACGTTCAAGCCATTGCTGTGCGCCACGATCCTGTCCCGCGTAGACCAGGGGCTCGAACAGCTCTCTGCACAAGTCGATATCCGCAAGAAAGATCTGGTGGGCTTTTCGAATGTCACGAAACACCACATAGATGCGCAGCTAAACGTCGGTCAACTCTGTGACGCCGCGATCACCCGCAGTGACAACACAGCCACGAATCTGCTGTTGGAGCGCCTTGGCGGACCGCAGGAGTTTACCGGCTATATGCAACAGATCGGCGATCAGACAACGCGCTTAGACCGCTGGGAGACCGATCTAAACACCGGTACGCCAGGCGACCCACGCGATACCACGACCCCGCGCAGCATTCTGTCTTCCCTGAACAAGGCGCTGTTCGGCACCCTGCTCACTGACACGTCATCCGCGCAGCTGGCCGATTGGATGGAGCGCGATCAGCTTGCTGATGATCTGATCCGGGCACATCTGCCAAAAGGCTGGCGTATCGGTGATAAAACTGGCGCCGGTGCACAGGGCTCGCGTGGGCTGATTGCGTTTTTGCAGGATACACAGGGCGAGCAATATCTCGCAGCCATCTACATCACCGAAACAACAGTAGAACTGTCAGATCGCAATCAGGCAATTTCCGATATCGGACGCGTCATGATTGATGAAATCAAAGCCCGCAAATAACCATCCGACTGATAGTCAGCGACCGTCGCGTACGCTGACCGCCAGATATACAAAAGCCACGGAGCATATACCCCGTGGCTTTTTTGACTGGCTCAGCCTTTGCGCTGTGGCCGGGCGCTACCGCCCGGTTGCGCTGTTGTGGCACGGGCCTTGTTTTTCTTGCTGCTCTGCTTGCCCTTTGGCGGTGGCGGCCCCTTACGCCCGGATTTGCCGGGATTGGACCAATCGCCCTTGGGTTTTCCGGGAACTGCTGGCTTGGCAGGTTTCGAGGCCGCCGATCCGCGATCAGAATCCCCACGTGCCGTTACAGTTGCCTTGCCACCCTCACCGGTCCGCTTGGGCTTATCAAAGCGTGGCTTGTCACCGTAGGCCGGTTTGTCGGAGCGCGGCTTATCACCATACGGCTTACGCTCACCGCGCGGTTTGTCACCGTAAGATGGTTTGTCACCACGCGGTTTATCATAGCGGGGTTTATCGCCCTGAGGCCTACGCTCACCACGATCTCCTCGGTCACCGCGATCCTGACCTCCTGAGCCGCGTTTATCATCGCGGAAGCTACGGCCATCACGGTTCTGCGGGCGTGGAGTCTTGGGCAGATCAGGCGCTTTATCGAGGCGTGTAACGGTTGCGCCCTCTTCCAGCTCACCATGTTTGACAGCCCCCCAGAATGTATCCGCGCTGCTTTCACGCACTTCTACATAGCTCTGGTCGAACTGAATACGAATCGCGCCGATATCGTCCTTGGTCAGGTTCCCTGCGTTGCATAGCATCGGCAGCAAGCGGCGTGGCTCGGCACCGGCCTTACGACCACCAGTAACTGAGAACCATACCGACGGGCCAAAGGGCGCACGTTCTTCACGGTCGCGCTTGTCGTGCTGCGGATCGCTCAGCTCCTCGGGGGCGCTGTGGCGATCATGGAAAAGACGCAGATAGGCGGCGGCCAATTGCTCGGGCGAGAACCGTTCGATCAACTCCGCAACCGGTGCGGTCTCGTTCTCACTGACGGGTTCGCTCCAGGCTTTGTCACCCAATAAACGTTCGAAATCGCGGGCGCGCACATCATCAGCACTTGGGGCCGGGCTCGTTTCTGCAGTGATCTTGGCTGCACGCAACAAACGCAAGGCCTTGCCCTTTGCTTTGGGCGGAACGATCAACGCCGAGACACCCTGACGTCCAGCGCGGCCGGTACGGCCCGAACGGTGCAACAAGGTCTCATGGCTGGATGGCAGATCCGCATGGACAACCAGATCCAGCTTAGGAAGGTCGATCCCCCGTGCGGCCACATCAGTAGCCACACAGACCCGCGCACGGCCATCGCGCAGGGATTGCAGCGCATTTGACCGCTCAGCCTGTGTCAACTCACCCGACAAAGCAACCACAGAAAACCCGCGGTTGCTCAGACGAGTGGTCATCCGGTTTACCACAGCGCGGGTATTACAGAACACAATCGCATTGGGAGACTCGTGAAAACGCAGCACGTTGATAATGGCGTTCTCGGCGTCACGCTGTGCCACAGCCAACATCTGATACTCGATATCCGCGTGCTGCGACGCTTCAGCGACGGTTTTGATCCGCTCGTGATCTTTCAGATAGGTCTCTGCCAAGCGCGCAATACCCGTCGGCACGGTGGCCGAGAACATCAACGTGCGGCGTTCCTCAGGGGATTCACCCAGGATGAACTCAAGATCTTCGCGAAAACCAAGATCAAGCATTTCATCAGCTTCGTCCAGAACCACCGCACGAACCTGCGACAGGTTGATGGAGCCACGCATAATGTGATCGCGCAGACGTCCGGGCGTCGCCACAACGATATGTGCACCGCGTTCCAAAGCGCGCCGCTCATCGCGCATGTCCATACCGCCAACGGTAGACACAACATGTGCTCCGGCCTCGGCATAGAGCCAGCCCAGCTCACGTTTGACCTGCAATGCCAATTCGCGGGTTGGTGCAATGACCAGTGCCAGCGGCAACTCCGCCCGGTCCAGTTTCTCTGCGTCACCCAGCAATGTGGGGGCCATCGCAAGGCCAAAGCCCACGGTTTTGCCGGAACCGGTCTGTGCCGAAACCAAAAGGTCGGACTGATCCAGCTCGGGCGCGGTAACGGCTTGTTGGACGGGCGTCAAATGCTCGTAGCCGCGCGCCTGAAGCGCTTGTTCGAGTGCTGTTTTCAAGATTTCATTTCGCTTGCTGCGGGGCGCGCCACCACAGGGCACGCCGATATCGGGAATGTCCCCGACTGCGCAGGAACGCGGATGGCATCATCCAAGTGAGCGCTGATATCGACTTTGACCGCTTTTGTACAGGGTTGATTTGATCCTAACAGGCCCAGAACCGAGCAGCAGACGCAACCCCGCTATGCGTTTCACGCGCCAGTGGTGACAGTGATCTGAGCCACCGCGAGCTCGCCGAAACCCTATGCAACCTGACGCATATGTCGTGAGCGACAGGCTTCTTATGGCCAGATTGGGATCAAACACCGCGACAGCTGGTCAAACCCGGTCTTGGCCCCTTGCGATTATGTACAAGATGAGGCACCAATCCAGCGGATTGCCCGCAGCCAACGACGGCTGCGCGGATGAGGATAAGGATCGACTGCGATGACCGACGGTTTGCTGGATATGAACGCGAAACCCACCGAAACACTTTCGGTGCGCGATGTGTTCGGAATTGATACGGATATGACCATCAAAGGCTTCGCCGAAGGCTCTGACCGCGTTCCCGCCACCGACGCAACGTATAAGTTCGACCCTGAGACCACATTGGCGATCCTGGCCGGGTTTTCGCACAATCGTCGTGTGATGATCCAGGGTTACCATGGCACCGGTAAATCGACCCATATCGAACAGGTCGCCGCGCGCCTAAACTGGCCCTCCGTGCGGGTAAACCTCGACAGCCACATCTCCCGGATCGACCTGATCGGTAAGGATGCCATCAAACTGCGGGACGGCAAGCAGGTCACCGAATTCCACGAAGGCATCCTGCCTTGGGCCCTGCGTAACCCTGTTGCCATCGTATTCGACGAATATGATGCCGGCCGCGCCGATGTTATGTTTGTGATCCAGCGTGTTCTGGAACATGATGGCAAGCTGACACTTCTTGACCAGAACGAGATCATCACCCCGAACCCGTTCTTCCGGCTGTTCGCCACCGCCAACACCGTTGGCCTTGGGGACACAACCGGTCTTTATCACGGCACTCAGCAGATCAACCAGGCCCAGATGGACCGCTGGTCGCTGGTGGCTACGCTGAACTACCTCAGCCACGACGCCGAAAGCGCCATCGTGCTGTCAAAGGCACCGCATTACAACACCGAGAAAGGCCGCAAGACCATCAGCCAGATGGTCACTGTTGCCGATCTCACCCGCACCGCCTTCATGAACGGAGATCTCTCGACCGTCATGTCGCCGCGTACTGTGATCAACTGGGCGCAAAACATCGAGATTTTCCGCGATGTGGGCTATGCGTTCCGCCTTAGCTTCCTGAACAAATGTGACGAGCTGGAGCGCCAGACCGTGGCCGAGTTCTACCAGCGTTGTTTTGACGAAGAACTGCCCGAAAGTGCTGCCAGCGTGAGCCTGGGCTGATCAGGCAAAGGAACGAACATGCATATTGGATTGATTGGCGGGATCGGTGTTGCGGCCACTGTGGTCTACTATCAACGGCTCACCGCCGTCATGGCTGCCCGCAACCTGCCTCTCCGATTAACCATTGTGCATGCTGATGTTCAGGATCTGCTTCGGAACAATCGACTAGATAACAGGGCAGCCCAGGCAGATATTTATGCTGGACTGATCGATCAATTACATGGAGCCGGAGCTGATTGTGCCGCTATCACCTCTTTGGGGGGGCATTTTTGTTTCGACGAAACGGTCGCATTGTCGAGCCTTCCATTGATCTCTGCCGTATCTCCACTGGATAGCTATTTTGCTGCGCAGGGGCTGAACACTGTTGGCCTTCTTGGAACAAGTGTAGTGATGCGCACCAAGCTGTACGGGCAGTTGACCCATACACGGGCCGTAACTTTGGATGATGAAATAGATAGTTTGGGTCAAAGCTATGTGGACATGGCCGCCGCCGGGACTTGCAGCCCTCAACTGAGCAAAGCGTTTCTCAATGCTGGGCGACGTTTGGTGGAAACACAGAACGCACAGGCGATTGTTCTCGCAGGTACAGATCTGAACCTAGCCTTTGACGGACAAGACCCAGACTATAGGGTTGTAGACGCACTGGATGTACATGTGGAACTGCTGGCCCAACTTGCGGCGGGTGACACCGACCTCGATGAAGTGAGCGCGACAAAATGAAAAAACAAAACGACAATCCTGCTGATCCGTTCAAAAAAGCCCTGGCCGAGGCCACTAAGGTCATGGCGAACGATCCGGAATTGAACGTTTCCTACTCGGTTGACCCGGCCGGCCTGTCTGGGGACAGCATGCGCTTGCCACAGGTCACGCGCCGGATGAGCCGCGAAGAGGTTCTCTTGGCTCGCGGCACGGCCGATGCTCTGGCGCTGCGCCACAAGTTTCACGATGATTCCGTGCATGCCAAATACGCCCCTCCGGGTGACATGGCCCGTGACCTGTATGAGGCATTAGAATCAGCCCGCTGCGAAGCAATGGGCGCGCGGCATATGCCTGGCACCGCCTCCAACATCGATGTGAAGATCCAGAACGAGGCCCTGCGCAAGGGCTATGATCAGATCAAATCGGCAACCGAAGCCCCGCTTGCGGTTTCGGCCGGTTATCTGATCCGGCATCTCGCCACAGGCCGCCCGATGCCGGAAGCCGCCGCCAATGTCATGGAACTATGGCGCGGATTTATCGAACAGCAGGCCGGCGACACGCTGACCAATCTTGACGACACCATCGAAGATCAGGCCGCTTTTGCCAAATTTGCGCGGCAGGTGATCACCGATCTTGGCTATGGCGACCAGCTTGGCGACGACCCTGATCAGCTTGATGATGAACAGGACAGCGACGCCGAAGAAGACGCCGACGAGGAGCAAGATCCCGATAGCAGCGGGCAGGATGATTCCGACGAAGAAGAAGCTGACGCAAATCCAGAGCAGGCCCAGGAACAGCAGCAGGACGAAAGTCAGGCGCAGGTCTCAATGGATGAGATGGCTGATGAGGATCTTACCGAAGACACCGAAATGCCTGATGGCGAGGCCCCTCTGGAGCCGCCAGCGCCGCAACCGGCTTCTGACGCCGATCCTGACTACAAGGTCTTCTTGGACACCCACGACGAGGAAATCGCTGCTGAGGATTTGGCTGAACCTGCCGAGCTGGAGCGCCTGCGCGCCTATCTTGATCAGCAGTTGGAACCGCTGAAAGGTGCTGTCAGCCGTCTGGCCAACAAATTGCAGCGCCGCCTTCAAGCCCAGCAGAACCGCTCATGGGAGTTTGATCTGGAAGAAGGCATTTTGGATGCAGGCCGTTTGGCCCGTGTGGTTGCAAACCCCACAACACCTCTGTCATTCAAACGCGAAAAAGACACGGAGTTCCGCGATACCGTCGTAACGCTTCTGCTCGACAACTCCGGCTCCATGCGTGGCCGGCCAATTTCCATCGCAGCGATCTGCGCCGATGTTCTGGCGCGCACATTGGAACGCTGCAATGTGAAAGTCGAGATACTCGGGTTCACTACGCGCGCCTGGAAAGGCGGCCTCGCCCGTGAAGCATGGCTGAACGATGGCCGCCAGCAACTCCCCGGTCGCCTGAACGATCTGCGCCACATTATCTACAAGGCCGCCGATGCGCCTATGCGCCGGACCCGTGACAACCTTGGCCTGATGATGAAAGAAGGGCTGCTGAAAGAGAACATCGACGGCGAGGCGCTGGAATGGGCGCACCGTCGCATGGTTGCTCGGCAGGAGGCTCGTAAGATCCTGATGGTGATCTCCGATGGCGCACCGGTTGATGACAGTACATTGTCGGTGAACCCTGCGAATTATCTGGAAAAACACCTGCGCGATGTGATCGCCATGGTGGAACGCCGCAAGCAGGTTGAGCTTTTGGCCATCGGCATCGGCCATGACGTAACCCGCTACTACGACCGCGCTGTAACCATCACCGATGTGGAACAGCTGGCAGGGGCGATGACCGAGCAGCTAGCAGCCCTGTTTGATAGCGACCCACGCGCCCGTGCCCGCGTCATGGGGATGAAACGCGCAGGCTAATGCTTGTCCTGAATGCGCGCACGTAGAAGAGCCCCGCCTGAGTGCGGGGCTTTTGATTCATTGGCGACGCCCATTCTGATGCAGATGATCTGTTACAGGGGTTGCCAGCAGCCTCTGGATTTGGAACAACAAGTCAACAGCGCGCGCCGCATTTGGCGCGCCTTCCCCTTGTACCTGCCTTTGCCTGCGACGTGTTCCGCGCAACCTACCGTCAGAAACGATGGTGTGGCAACGGTACAGACCCGCCGTATACTGATGGAGTGCCACGATGTACCAGAGCTTTGACGTCGCGACCCGCCCAGAGCAAGGTCCGCCCCGACTGCAGGCCCTCCGCGAGAGACTGCAACGTGAAGAGCTGGATGGCTTCCTGGTGCCGCGCGCTGATGCGCATCAGGGCGAGTATGTGGCCGCCGGCGATGAGCGTCTCGCTTGGCTCACCGGGTTTACCGGTTCCGCAGGGTTCTGTGCCGTACTGCGCGACATCGCAGGTGTCTTTGTTGACGGACGCTATCGCACACAGGTGAAACAGCAAGTCTCTGATGTTTTTACTCCCGTTCACTGGCCCGAAGTGCAGCTCGCCGATTGGCTAAAGGCACAGTTGCCGACGGGCGGGCGCGTCGGGTTCGATCCCTGGCTGCACTCTGCCAGCCAGATGCAATCACTGACCAAAGCCCTCACGGCCCATGGCATCGAGTTTGTGCAATCAGATAATCTGGTAGACCGCATATGGCAGGATCAGCCCGCGCCGCCAATGCAGCCAGTCATGGCGCAGCCACTTGAATATGCAGGCCTATCTTCTGCTGAAAAAACCGCATCTCTTGCCGAAGGCTTGCGCAACGCCGGGCACAACGCTGCGGTGATCACTCTGCCCGATAGTATTATGTGGCTACTGAACATCCGTGGCAGTGACATCGCCCACAACCCCGTCGCACACGGGTTTGCCATCCTGCACAGCGACGCACGAGTCGATCTTTTCATGGCCGCTGAAAAACTCGCCGATGTAACCGGTCAGCTTGGCTCTGATGTCACGGTCCATCCGCCGGAGACCTTCTTGGCGGTCGTTGCTGCCCTGTCAGAGGATGAAGCCGCCACGGTCGCTGTGGATCTGGCATCCCTGCCCCAAATCGTTGCCGATCAGCTCGGCGACAGCTTGGTGGCCGCGGGTGACCCTTGCGCCCTGCCAAAGGCCCGCAAATGCGCTGCCGAGATCGAAGGAAGTGCAGCCGCACATCTGCGCGACGGCGTAGCGGTCGTTGAAACCCTCGCCTGGCTGGATGCCCAAACGCCCGGCAGTGTCAGCGAAATTGATGTCGTCAAACATCTTGAAACCGAACGCCGCAAAGATCCAAATCTGCGCGACATCAGCTTTGAAACCATTTCCGGCACCGGCCCCAATGGCGCAATCATTCACTACCGTGTGAGCGAAGACAGCAATTCGGTATTGGAAGATGGTCATCTTCTGGTTCTGGACAGCGGCGGGCAATATCTGGACGGCACCACCGACATCACCCGCACGCTGGCAATCGGCACGCCCCCTCCTGCAGCGCAACAGGCCTACACTCGCGTCCTGCAGGGCATGATTGCCATGTCTCGCTTGCGTTGGCCCAAAGGCCTTGCCGGTCGCGACATCGAGGCTGTGGGCCGGATGCCGCTCTGGCTGGTCGGACAGGACTTCAACCACGGGCTTGGCCACGGCGTTGGTGCTTTTCTCAGTGTGCATGAGGGCCCCCAACGGCTTAGCCGTGCAGGCACGGTCCCACTTGACCCCGGCATGATCCTCTCAAATGAACCCGGCTATTACCGCGAAGGCGCTTTTGGTATTCGCATCGAGAACCTTTTGGTGGTTGAACCGGCATCTGCATTGGACACCGCCGACCCAGAGCGAGACATGCTAAGCTGGCGTACGCTGACTTACGCCCCACTTGACCGGCGACTGATCGTCGCAGACATGCTGACAAAGGCAGAACGAGACTGGCTGAATGCCTATCATGCAGCGGTCTTGGCCAAGATTGGACCCAACGTAACTGACGCGGCGCTACGCTGGTTGGATGCCGCTACGGCACCGCTGTGATACCGCAGTGTTACATCTGAAGACGACATTGATCCGTGACGAACGACGTGAAGGAATAGAACATGACAAAGATTCAAATTCGCAAGGCAACTGGCACCTGGGTGGTGCGCTCCGGTGGCGCTGTACTTGGAGAGAGCAGCAACGCTCTCGAGCTGAGCGAGGGCGATCTCGCGCCCGTCATCTATTTTCCACGTAGCGACATTGCGTTCGCGCTTCTGGATCGCAGCGACAAAACCACCCATTGTGCAAGCAAGGGTGACGCCACCTACTTCTCAATTGTGAACAAGTCGTCAGTGACTGAAAACGCGGTTTGGAGCTATGAAGCCCCGTCGGACGCCGTTGCCGAGATCAAAGAGCACCTCGCGTTCATAACAAGTGACACGGTGAAGGTTGAACAAATCTGAGCAATCTGATTATCGGCGAAAATTCGCTGCGATGATCTATTGGGCGCCCCATCACGGGGTGCCCTTTTTGATGGATAAGCAGTGATCCGCCTAACAGAGTGGAACTATCGTAACGTCGAAAATGTCCGTTTGCATGCAGGCTATTTATACACAAGCATCGCTGCGAGCTCACGATAGTCGCCTCCTGCAAGGTCAAAATACGACCACTCACAGGAGGTAAACGTTCTACTAGACGCGAGCTATCGTAGCTAATTTCCAAAGCACGGCTCACGTATAACGGTCATTTTTTCCGTTACACAACTATATTAACCCGGTGTTTTTACCGGATCAGAGCACATCGATTTTAAGAAACAATAAGATACCAATTAACAACAGAAACAGACCGCCGAACGGCTGTGGCATTGTCAGTTAAGGATGGTCTGACACAAGTGCTGACGCGCCGCTTCTACGGACTCGCCGGTACGAAACATCTGTGCATCCCGTGCGTTTTGAACAACATAGTCGATCAATGCCTCATAGGAGGCACGCTCATTTTCCTGCTCAACTGCCTTCGCCGTGTGTTCAGCTTCTGTCGAGCTGATTTTCTTGAATTGCATGTTTTCACTTCCGAAGAATGATCACTATTGCGTTTATGTTAACCATACTTAAGTCAATGAACCGATAAAGGTTAAATTTTATCCACAAGAAAACCGCGCACCCGTTTCAGAAATATCACAGATTTCTGATCGTCTTTTACGAGAGTATTTTGTTTCACGAGATCGATTTGTCGAAAATGTCGCAAATCGACCACGCCCTGCCGTGATCCGAGATCGTTAACTGTGCTCTTCCGCAGCGGCGGCAACCAGTGCGCGGTTGTAGGCCTTGAGCGAATCAATATGGTAAAGGGCCCCAACAAGATTCGGCGAATTATCGCTGGTCTCGTCGTCAGCAAGCACGGGCAGATAAGCCAGCCCGGCCCGATCAAAAATCGGCATCGCCGCTTCAAGCGAGGCAGAGGCCTTTATGGACAGCCCTTCCTCGATCAACTCGGCGCAATCCTCTGCGCTAACGCAGCCCGGATCCCGTATTGGACGCATCACGGAACCGACGCGTAGCGTTGACAGCAGATAGGCCTGAGGGCCCGCTGCACAGCGAATATTGCGCCGCTCTAATTGGGTCAGAAAGAATGAGCGGTCAACGATGCGCGAGGCAAGTGCTGTAGACATGGACACCGCCACCATTACCGCCAGGCCGATCTGCCAATCTCCGGTCAGCTCAAATACAATCAGTGTGGTGGAAATCGGCGCGCCAAGTACCGCTGCCGCGACCGCGCCCATTCCAGCAAAGGCATAAAGCGTATGCGTGCCCGACACATCCGGCAGCACTGCCGTAGCAATCAGTCCGAAGGCCAGTCCCGTCAGTGCCCCGACCATCAGTGCTGGTGAGAAGACACCGCCGCCCATCCGGCCGCCCATGGTAACGGCGACAGCGGCCGTTTTTACCACGGCAAAGAGAATAGTCTGATGCAGCACCAAAGCGCCCGTCAATGCCAGTACCGTCGTCTCATAGCCAACGCCAATGATATGCGGAAACCAAACGGCAATCACGCCAAGGAGCAAACCAGACGCAGCCGGGCGTAGCCAGCGCGGCAAGAGCATCCGATCCTGAAGCGCGTTGCCAATCTGCTCTGCTAAGAAAATTGACCGCATCAATACGACCGCGACAAGACCACAAATCAGCCCAAGCATCAGGAATGCAGGCAGTTCTACATAGAATTGCAGCGCCCCTGGCGTGATCAGATCAAACTCCGTCACATCGCCGTATTCCAGACGGTTGATCACGGTCCCAGCGACAGATGCAATCACAATGGGGGCAAAAGCATGCACCGCGAAATGCCGCAACACCACCTCAAGCGCGAAGAGCGCGCCGGCAATAGGCGCATTAAAACTGGCCGACACCGCCGCCGCTACAGCACAGCCAAGCAGATCTCGCCCAGTGATGCCATCCGCCTGAATACGGTTGCTGATCCATGTGGAAATCACACCCGCCAGATGCACCACAGGGCCTTCGCGCCCGGTTGAGCCACCCGTACTAAGGGTCAGAAAGGACGCACACGCAGAGGCCAGACCAGCACGGACTTCCACCCGGCCATCTCCGAGCGCCGCACCCTCGATCACATCAGCTACAGATCGCACACGGGCATCCGGCGTAAACCTGTGCAGGATCAGTCCCACGATCAGCCCACCAAGGGTTGGAATAAGGATCAACCAGTACCACGGCATATCCTGAGCAAAGCTATGTAGAAAATCCACATCATCAGCGCCATAGACCCACGCCTGGAGAGCTGAAATCCCTTTGCGGAAGAATAGCGCTGAAAACCCTGCGGCGATTCCGATCAACAGTGCGATCAGCCAGAACTGAAATTGGCTCGGCCCACGGTGGCGTAACACCCGCCACACATTCCACGTTCCGGCAACGCCCTGTGCGATGAGGGTAGAAATGGCGGAACGTATGGTCTGTGGCATGATCCCGATTATCCCGGTGTCGTTCTTGTGTCTTTTGACGGTAAAATATCGACAAACGAGTTAAGCTATCATGAAAACTCAACAGCTTAGCCAATTAAATCAGTAGCTCTACGTCAGCCCACCAACAGCGCCTTAGCGGCAGCGCGAGCCTCTGGAGTGATTGTATCACCTGAAACCATGCGCGCCAGCTCATCGACACGTTCAGTCGCGTCTAGGGGAACGACCTGTGACAAAGTCTGCCCGTCGATCACCTGCTTCTGTACCCGCCAATGGTGCGCGCCCTGTGCGGCAACCTGCGGCGAATGGGTGACCACAAGAACCTGCCCACCATCGGCCAGTGACTTCAATCGACGACCAACCGCATCCGCAGTAGCACCGCCAACACCGCGATCAATTTCGTCAAAGATCATGGTCTGGTTGCCCGTTTCACCATGCAAACAAACCTTCAGAGCAAGCAGGAAACGGCTCAATTCACCACCGGAAGCGATCTTGTTCAGCGGCCCTGCCGGAGCACCGGGGTTTGTTGCAACTGTGAACGCGACAGCGTCCTGACCTTCAGGCCCCGGCTCTGCCTCTGTAAGGCGCGTTTCAAAGACCGCGCGCTCCATCTTCAGCGGGGCTAGCTCTGCCATCACTGCTGCATCCAGCGCAGCTGCTCTTTCGCGCCGCGCGGATGACAATTGTGCAGCTGCCCCTGTATAGGCGGCTTCGGCCTCTGCCAGCGCAGCCTCTTGTTCAGCGAGATCCTGATCGCCGGCATCCACCGCTGCAAGCTTTTGGCGCAGTGTATCAGCGTAACCACCTAGATCATCCGGCAGCACATCATGCTTGCGTGCAAGGGCTCTGATAGCGAACAGGCGCTCCTCGCAATCTTCCAGCTCACCGGGATTGAATTCCAACCCATCAAGGACACGAGTCACACCATCCTGTGCCTCTCCCAATTCGATCATCGCCCGCAGCAATGCTGCTATCGGTGCATCCAGCGCGGATTGAGCCTGATCGGCCACGCCTTCGAGCCAACGTTGTGCGTCACCCAATGCCGCCTCCGCTCCATCGGCGAGAATCCCTTGTGCGCGTTGAATATCGCCTCGAATACGTTCGGCGGATTGCATCTCGCGGCGGCGCTGATCCAATGCGCCATCCTCGCCCGGTAGCGGATCCAAAGTGTCCAATTCGGCCACTGCATGGCGCAGGAAATCCTCTTCGGCGCGAATAGCCTCCAGCGCTGTCCGCGTTTCAGCTACTGCTTTGCGAGCGCGGCTCGCCGCAGTCCAGCGGTCGCGGACAGCCACCAACATATCACCCAGACCCGCAAATTCGTCCAGCATTGCCCGATGACCACGCGGGTTGAGCAAGCCACGGTCGTCGTGTTGGCCGTGTAGCTCAAGCAGAGTCTCCGACAAAGCACGCAATACCTCTCCCGAGCAACGGCGGTCATTCACCCAGGCCGTCTTGCGCCCCTCCGCCGTGTTCACCCGGCGCAACAACAGCGTATCGCCGCCTGGCAACCCTGCCTCGGCCAGCACCGCATGTGCAGGGTGATCCGGTGTTAGCTCGAATTCGGCGAAGACCTCGCCCTGTTTCGCGCCCTGACGCACCAATTCGGCACGTCCCCGCCATCCAAGGACAAACCCCAGTGAATCCAGCAGGATTGATTTCCCGGCACCGGTTTCACCGGTCAGCACATTGAGACCCGGCTGAAAATTCAGTTCGAGATGGTCAATGATCAGGATATCGCGGATATCAAGCGCGCGCAGCATAGCCCGGCCCCAGTGTGGAAGTGGCGACTACAGCCACTCCCCCTTGATGGACTGACGGTAGATCTGGCTCAGCCAGTTGTTGCCGACATCGCGCATTTTCAGCCCGTTTTGCGTCAACAGCTTAAAGCTGTCCTCATACCATTCGGTCGATTGATAGTTATGGCCCAGTATGGCACCGGCGGTCTGCGCCTCGTTCACAAGGCCCAGCGACAGATAGGCTTCGACCAGACGGTGCAGCGCTTCTGCAGTATGGGTGGTGGTCTGGAAATCCTCGACCACGACACGGAACCGGTTAACTGCAGAGGTATAATGCTCCTTACGCAGATAATAACGGCCTATCTCCATCTCCTTGCCCGCCAGATGGTCAAAGGCCAGGTCAAACTTCAGGATGGCAGAGCTCGCGTATTCGCTGTCAGGATAAACCTCGATCACGGTACGCAGCGATTGCAACGCCTGAAAAGTCAGCCCCTGATCGCGCCCGACTTCATCGATCTGGTCATAGTAACTCAGCGCCAGAAGATATTGCGCATAAGCGGCATCTTCTTCAGTCGGGTAGAAATCAATATAGCGTTGTGCTGCGGCACGGCTGTCTTCGTAGTCACGACCCAGATGGTAGGCATAGGCCTGCATGATCAATGACTGTTTGGCCCAGGATGAATACGGATACAGCCGCTCGATCTCAGAGAAATAGAAGGCCGCATCCTCAGTCCGGTTACGCTCCATCTCGAACTCACCGCGTTCGTAGATCTGTTCTGGCGTAAAGCCTTCGAGCGGTTGCGAGCTCTTCGCCGCGCCCCCGTCTCCACCACATCCAGAAAGCGCAGCTACGAGTAGAACCGCGCCGATGGTTTTGGCTGCCGCCCCCATGCCGATCATGATCGCCTAACCTCACCGTCATTTAATTACGGGTGTGAACCCCGGTTCTGCCCGGTCTAGCACATTCAATTGACGCGCAAAACGTCTTTAACCGATTTCCCGCCCACTTGGCAGAGAAAGCGTCGCGGGGTCAAGGGTACGCAGCGCGCCACAGGCCAAACCCGCCAGAAGTTGATCCGCCACCAACAGAGGATTGCGCAACTCCACGCTACCAGTCTCTACGGCAACATGAGGTAAGACTGACCCCAAGGCGTGATTTTATCAGATTTTGATAACCAAGATCATCAGCTCAGACGAAATCACCGCCGCACCGCAGGTCAGCGATGATCTTCGAGCCGTCCCGCCCCTCAAAGGCCTCTCCGCCTAAAGACGGCTCGAAGATCTTCCCCGGTCCCCCAATCCACACACCCCGGTGCAAACCGCTCCGGTCGCGGGCTGAGCCAACACAAATGCCTGTATGGAAACGAACCGACGTGCAGATGACTGCTTGTTTTGCTGCATCTATCTGTTCGGAATTGACCTGCGCGCCGTCGTTGCAGCACTTGGTCTGGTTGGCGGTGGGTTCGCCCCGATCTTGGTCAGGAGCGCCCAGATCAAACGCCAGCCCCCCAGCCGACGTACCACCCGATAGCCTCAACTCAGTTAAGCAACGCGGCGCGCATCAGTTGGGATTTCCGCCCAAACCAGCCCCTGCCCCGGAAGACGCGCAGTCATCGCTGCATCGCAGCTCACCTGCCGAACAGCGCCGGGTGTCGCAAAAACAGCCCGCAGCAACGTGTTGGTCAACGAGTGACCGGCACGATCGCCAATGTAGTGACCAAATACGGGACCACCCGCCAGAGACAGGTCGCCAAGCGCGTCCAACATCTTATGGCGCACAGGCTCGTTGCTATGACGCAGCCCATGGCCGCATTCAACTTGCGGGCCGTCGAACACAACCGCGTTTTCACCGGGAACACCACCAAGAGCCAACCCGTTGGCCTGCATGTTCTCAACATCGACGCGACGGCAGAAGGTACGGCTATCACAAAGTTCGCGGGCAAAAGCACCGTTGCGCAGGTCCAGCGTTTTGCTCTGGCGGCCAATCGCCGCCTCGGTAAAATCGATGTGAAATTCAATGGTTAGACGGCTGCTGGGCAACAAAGTGGCGGTCGCACCACCGTGGCTGACAGTCACTGGTTTCAGCATCTGATAGGCCGTCACAGGCTCGCCAAGTCGCTGAACGCCCTGCTGCATGATCCCGCGCACAAAATGCGCAGAGGACCCGTCCATAATAGGCACTTCAGGGCCATCGATTTCGACCAGTGCATTGTGGATGCCGCAACCAGCCAACGCAGCCATGATGTGCTCAACCGTAGACACAGCAACACCGGAAGCATTGACCAGACGTGTGCACAGCGGCGTACGCTCAACCCGGTCCCACAGTGCGGGGACCATAGTGTTTCCCAAAGCAATGTCAGTGCGGCGGAAGCAGATACCGTGGCCAGCCGCAGCTGGCTTCAAAATCATGCGTACGTTTTCACCCGTATGAAGGCCCACGCCGTCAAAGGTCACTGATGCTTTAAGCGTATTCTGCACGTTGGCCTCATTCCGTGTGGGTGGGCCGATATTCTGGCCCTTGTTGCGGAACAGACGTAATGTGTCGCCTCGTTAGGCTCAACTCAATCTTTGTAACGGAATGAAACATCCCTGTAACAGATAGGCAAAACACTGCCTAAGGGGTGTTAATAGTATGTTTTAAAATGAAAAAAGGCCGCCAGTTGGCGACCTCTATTTCTTACATGTGATCAGTTTAGTTGGCTTGACGGCGCAGGAATGCAGGGATTTCGATGCGCTCCTGCTCCGGATTAGCCTGCCGCTGAGCTTGTGCGGCCGGTGCAGCTTGCTGACCTTGATGCGCGACCTGCGGCTGATGCATCGGTGCCTGCGGCGCAGGGGCCTGCTGAACTGGCGGTTGTTGCCGTGCCGGTTGTTGCGGCTTGGCAGCCTGCCCTTCGGCCGCACTACCTGTCATCCGGTGGATCAACGAGTTGAGGCCAAAGCGACGTTGTTCCTGACCTGCTGCACCGGGTTCCTGCTGAGGTTGCTGCTGCACCTGCTGAGGTTGCGAAACACGCGGCTGAACCGCGTCAATCGACGGGCGTTGCTGCATTTGGGCCGGCTGCTGAACCTGTGGCTGCTGAACCTGCTGCTGCATTGGCTGCTGAGGCTGTGCACGTTGCGCAGCGGCCTGCAGACGCACGATCGCCTCTGCTGACGGCGTGCCTGGTGCAGGGGCTTTCGGAGCAACAAAGCTCTCGGCGGCCTGATGGCCAGCGACATCTGCCTGTTGCTGGAATTCAGCGGCGGCAGGTGTGCCCTGATAAGCAGGTGCAGGCAGGCCATCAGCGCCCAGCTGCTCGCTTCTATCTTCCAGAACTTCGGCAAACTGACCTTCGGCAGTGGCTTGGCCGTCGTCCAACTCCGAGAACAGCGACGGCTCTTCCTGAGTTGCAGCAACTGCGTCAGCCATTGCGGGCTGTTCAACAGGGGTGCTCAACTCAAGCGGCGCACTGCTGCGTGTATCTTCGACGCTGACCGTCTGCTTCAAAGGAGCGGACATCGGGCGACGTGGCACTGGGATGTCAGTGTGGACATCAACAGCGTCGATACCGGTGGCAACCACAGAGACCCGCATCTTGCCTTCCATCTCGGTATCGAGGGTCGAACCAACGATGATGTTTGCGTTCGGGTCAACTTCTTCACGAATGCGGTTAGCTGCTTCGTCAAGTTCAAACAGCGTCAGATCATGTGCGCCGGTGATGTTGATGAGAACACCTTTGGCACCCTTGAGGCTGATTTCATCCAGCAGCGGGTTAGCAATCGCCTTCTCGGCAGCCTGAACCGCGCGATCTTCGCCCTCAGCCTCCCCGGTACCCATCATCGCCTTGCCCATTTCATCCATCACAGCACGAACATCAGCAAAGTCCAGATTAATAAGGCCCGGACGCACCATCAGATCAGTCACGCCTTTGACACCCTGATACAGGACGTCATCCGCCATCGAGAACGCCTCGGTGAAGGTGGTCTTTTCATTAGCCAAGCGGAACAGGTTCTGGTTCGGGATAATGATCAGCGTATCCACGACCTTTTGCAGGGCTTCTACACCCTCCTCAGCCTGACGCATCCGCTTGTTGCCTTCAAACTGGAACGGTTTGGTCACAACACCAACAGTCAGGACGCCCAACTCCCGCGCGGCCTGTGCGATGATCGGCGCTGCACCGGTTCCGGTGCCTCCGCCCATACCCGCAGTAATGAAGCACATGTGTGCGCCTGCGAGGTGGTCAACGATCTGCTCGATGCTTTCCTCTGCGGCAGCAGAACCAACCGAGGGGCGCGCGCCTGCGCCTAAACCTTCAGTCACTTTGATGCCGAGCTGAACACGACTTTTGGAGGCGCTTTGCTGGAGCGCCTGCGCATCGGTGTTCGCGACGACAAAATCTACGCCGTCCAGCTGCTTGTCGATCATGTTGTTGACGGCATTGCCGCCTGCCCCACCGACGCCAAATACGGTAATCCGGGGCTTCAGCTCTTCCTGGCCGGGCATCGAAAGGTTCAAGGTCATGCTCGTTCCGCCTGTGTTTATCAGCCCTCCCGCAAGGGCCTATTCCTGTCCATCGTTGCGATAATCCTACCGCGCGGCATGGGTTACGTCATCCAAAAAAGCGCTATTTTCCACAAAATATAGACATAGTATTGTCTAATTTCGCGACATTTCGCCGATTTTGACAAATCCTGTAGAAACAGCCGCCTATCACCACAACATACAGCTTGTACCCGAAAGCAATAGCCCTCGGGAGCAAGTCACATCGTTGATACTGGTGGGCAACTGCTCGCCCTACATGCGCCGCATGATGCGGTCGTTACCGTAATATTAACGCGGCGCGATTCCACTGTCACGCGCGAAACCGTCTCGCGCATGAAGTTTTTTATTAACAATTGATTAATTGGCAGGCGTACCGGTGCTCAACAAGCGGGATCTACAGCGCCGCTTGCCGACCGTGTCACCAGTTATCGCGGAACCACTTGACCGCACGTTTTAGTGTACCACTGGCATTGCGATCCACTGGCATCTCGAAGTCCCACCATTCATCCTGTGGATGGGCAGCAAACAGGCTAAGGCCAACTGCAGATGCAAAGCCCGGGCCGGTTGCCGATTGCGGTAGACCATGGACACGCAATGGCCGCCCAAGCCGAACCTGCTGCCCCAGAATACGGCTCGCCAATCCATCCAGCCCCATGATCTGACTAGATCCGCCAGTCAGCACAATCTGCTGGCTTGGCAGGCTGTCAAAGCCCGCAGCATCAAGCCGTGCGCGAACCTCTTCGAGTATCTCTTCGACGCGCGGCCGCATGATGCCGATGAGCTCTGCCCGGCTGACCGCCCGGCGATCATGTTCCCAATCGCCAGTATCAGCATGAATATCGATCATCTCGCGGTCATCCGCACCAGTGGCGTGCACGCCGCCATGAAACGTCTTGATACGCTCGGCATTAGCAGTTGGCACGCCCAGCCCCATCGAAATATCACTGGTGATATGATCACCACCCATGCGCACCGCGTCTGCATAGATCATATGCTTCTTCATGAAGACAGAAATCGACGTCGACCCGCCCCCCATGTCGATACAAGCCGCACCCAGCTCCTGCTCGTCCTCGACCAACGCCGCGAATCCTGATGCATAGGCCGAAGACGCTATCCCGGCCAGCTCCAGATCACAGCGCTGGATACAGCGCACCAGATTTTGAACAATCAACGCATCTACGGTGAGCATATGCATGTCAGCCGCCAAAGTTTGGCCCATCTGGCCACGCGGGTCATTCAGGCCAGATCGATTATCGAGTGCGAAATTCACTGGTTGGGCATGCAAAACCTCACGTCCGGCGCCGTATTCAGGCACTTCGCAGGCGGCCAAAACGCGAGCAATTTCATTCTCGGTCACGACTTGACCTTCAAGATCGACCTGCGCGTCCAGGCCATATGAGCGCGGATTGGCACCGGAGAAGCAGGCGATCACATGATCGACACGCACTTCTGCCATCTTTTGCGCCGCCTGAACCGCCGTGCGAATGGCGCGTTCCGTCTCCTGCATGGCGGTAATTTCGCCAAATTGCACGCCGCGTGAACGGGTGGTCGCCGCGCCGATCACGCGAAACCCAGACTGCCCTGCCAAAGAGCCGATGGAATTGTCATCACTCAGCCGTCCAGTCCCGTCAAAACGCAGCACCAGACAGGCAATTTTAGAACTGCCAACATCCAGAATCGCAACGACACCACGCTGCATCGCCTGACGCCGCATCTGCCGCATGGCTCTCTGGGATTGGTATAGATCGGTCATATCATAGCCCGCCTGCGTTCAACTTTCGGATCCGCCACCAATCTTCGACGGCGTTCTGTGTCATTCGTACTGTCGGCCGCGCCGCGAGGCGCATATCCACCGCTGCGATATCCCGCTCCAACAGGTCGCGCACTTCGCTAACAGCAATCACCCGCTCCAACGCGGGCACAGGATTCTCCGCGGGCAACATGATCCGCTGTTCACGGTCCAAAACGAGATCCCAGCGCCGTTCGCCGATGCGCACAAGACCGCGCATCCGCGGGCCCAACGGCTTAGCGACAGCAAATAGCCGCAGCGCTTCTTCAATGGCTTCATCGGCGCTGCGCCCGGCAACAAGCGGCAGATCCGCATGCAAGCTGCGCGCGCCCAATTCGGCCACATGCACGCCACCTGCATCCAGCAACGCCAGCCCCTCGTGGCTGCGCCAGACAACTGCCGGCTTGCGTTCGACAATGGTCACCTGAAGCACCCCACCGGGACGAATGCGCACATCCGCAGTCTCCACCGGATCTAGCCCAGTAATTTCATCCCGAACCTGCGTCAGATCCAGATCGAAAGAGCTGATGGGAAGGTCAATCGGCACCACTTCTCGAATGTCTTCGGCAACATTGCTTCCTGCGCCATCAATAGCCATAATATTGACCATGAATTCCGGACGTTCTTCGATTGAAGCCCGCAAATCGCTGATCATCACCTGCAGCCGATCCCGTCGCGCATCGTCCGCCATAAAGGCAGCTCCAGCCACAAAAACCAGGCAGAAAGGAATGCCGAAGCGAACGCCAAACCGAATACCGGGCGTCAGCATCCAGCGCTGAATGCGATAGGTCAAGCGAGATGGCGCCGGATCCGGGCGTCGATCACGCGGTTTGCGAAGGCGGTTGATCAGCGAGGACATTTTGCCTCCTCAACCAGCCGAGCACACAACTGACCAAATGCCATACCAGTATGCTCCGCCTGTTCTGGTGTAAGCGAGGTCGGTGTCATGCCGGGCTGAGTATTGGTCTCCAGCAAAATAAGCCCCTCAGCACCACGTGCCTCATCCCAGCGGAAATCAGTGCGGCTGATGCCTCGGCACCCCAGCGCCTCATGTGCCTTTACAGCGTACTCAAGACACAGTGCAAAAATCTCTTCGGGGATATCCGCAGGCACCACATGGCGCGAACCACCGGGTTTGTATTTGGCGTCGTAGTCATACCAACCGTCGGTCAGGATGTCGGTCACGGTCAGTGGCTTGTCACCCAGCACCGTTGTCGTCAGCTCCCGACCAGGAGCAAAGCTCTCAACCATCACCTCGTCAGGCATATCGTCCGAAAGTTGTGGCGGCCCATTGGCGACTTCATTCACCAGATATACGCCAACGCTGGACCCTTCGTTATTGGGCTTCACCACATAGGGCGGCGCCATCACGTGGCCGGCCATCACCTCGGTTTTGGAATAAATCCCGCTCTCAACAACGGGCAGGCCAGCAGCGCGATAAATGAATTTGGCACGCTGTTTGTCCATGGCCAGCGCGGATGCCAGCACACCGGAATGGGTATAGGGGATGCCAAGCCATTCCAGCAACCCCTGCACACAGCCATCCTCACCCCAGCGACCATGGAGCGCGTTGAACACCACATCCGGGCGATCCGCTTGCATACGTGCTGCCAGATCCGGACCAGCGTCCAGTTCCGTAACCTGATATCCCTCGTCCCGCAGCGCGGTGGCGCATTCACGCCCTGTAGACAAAGACACCTCGCGTTCAGCCGAGGGGCCACCCATCAATACCGCCACTTTCGGGAGTGTCCTGCTCGACTTACTCACGACAAGCGCCTCAAATGTTCCGGGGCTTTGCGCCCCTTGTTGTTGCGGTCTTAAATTGACCTCAATTCGCACAGACCAAGGTCTGCTTTGGCTTTGCGAGGCGTGTTCCCCGCACCGAACGGACCACCGTTGATCGCTATCACTACATTAACGTCTCAAACGTTACCGGCTCGTTAACAGTGCCTTTACCAAGATCGCGCTTTTCCAAATCACCACCTGTTGTGATTCCCAAAGAAACACCCTGTCGATCAAGATTAACATCCTGAAAAACATGGCCTTTATTGGCTACCTGGAAAGCGGATCCCCCACCCGCATGATTTCCCACTCTAGTGCTATGCCAGAATTGGCGTAAACCTCTTTTCTCACCTCTTCACCCAATCCCTCAAGATCTGCGGCAGATGCGCCACCTGTGTTAATCAAGAAATTGGAGTGTTTCTCACTCATCTGCGCACCACCCAGCCGCGCACCGCGCATTCCGGCGTCATCGATCACCTTCCAGGCCTTCAAATCATGTACATCATCGGCTTGGCCCGTTGACGAAAATCCCGCTGGATTGCGAAAGGTTGAGCCGGCAGAGCGATCCTTGGTAGGTTGGGTCGCGTCACGTTTTTCCAACTGCTCCTCCATCCGTGCATGCAAAACGGCTGGATCACCTGCGGGGCCACGCAGTATGGCCGAAACCAGCACCGCGCCCTCAGGCACGGTACTTTGGCGATAGATGAAATTCAGGTCCTCGCCGGTTAGCGTCACCACTTCACCGCTACGCAGCACGACAGTTGCCGATTGAAAAACATCGGCGACGTAGCTGCCATAGCAGCCTGCATTCATGCGCACGGCGCCGCCGATAGAGCCCGGAATTGTGCGCAGAAACGTCAGATCAATACCTGCGTCTGCCGCCTTGCGGGCAACATGTGCGTCCAATGCCGCAGCACCTGCTACAACTGTATCGCCCTTGACCTCTATCGTGTTGAAACCACGGCCAAGCCGGATCACCAGAGCCCGCAAGCCACCGTCACGCACTATCAGGTTTGATCCAACACCCATCGGGAACACAGGCACTGATGGATCTAGGTTGCGCAGCAGATAAGCCAGATCATCGATATCAGCAGGCTGGAACAGATAATCCGCCGGTCCGCCGACGCGCAGCCAAGTCAAATCCGCAAGATCGCGATTCGGATGTAGCTTGCCCCGCAGTCCGTCAATGTTCATGTGCCCTGCCTCTGCCTCAACAATCGTCTTTCCAGTCCGCCCGCATTGCCCAAAAACGCAGGTTCTGATCAGCTAGAGCAACCAACATTCGGGGCTGATCCGGCTAGGCCTGCGTTTACTCTGGTTTGGGCTGATCACACAATGGGCCAGCCGGGCGGCAAGCCAAAGAAGTTAGATCGAAAGAGGGAAAATCGGCGAGGATCAGCTGCGCTTCAGGCGTTTGCGCAGCCAGCGGCCTAAATAGATCACCGGCCAGCGCAACATCGACATGCCTGCAAACAATGCCGCCAGCCCCCACCAAGGCCCGTTTTGATAGGTCACATAGCCCAGTAGCGGAATGCCAAATGCGATCAGGATATAGGCGCGTGACCAGTGATTGTCGCGACTGGGCACCATCGCCAGCACATTGGCCGCAACCACCCAAAGACAGGCGAGGATCAGAGACAGCGTCATTTTTTCACCTCTGGCTCAGGAGATGCGCGCAGACGCGACAACAGATGAAACAACGGGCGGCGGAACATCGACGCCACAGCGAAAACACCAAACGCAGCCGCAAACCAGCCAAGATCCCGCGCAAGCATGTAGATCAGAATCGGCGCCACCACGAGCAGTGCAAATCCAGGCGCGCGTTGCAACCGAACCGGCAATGCCGCGATGCCAGTGGCAATAAACACCCATATGATTGCAGCAAACAGGCTTAGCATTGTGCCACCTCAGCCGTCGGGTCAGTGGCCCGAATGTATGAGGTCATGCCAGCCACCTTTAGCCCTGCAACCGGTCTGGCAGCCCATTGGCCCAGGCGCTAATGGTACCCGCTCCCAAGCAGACAACCATGTCTCCGGGGCGTGCCTGCTCACGCACCAGCCGTTCCAGATCTGATTCGTCCAGCAACGCACGGGCATGGCGATGACCGTGACGGATCAACCCGGCCACCAGATCATCGCGCCCCGCCCCCTCAATCGGGTCCTCTCCGGCTGCAAAAACTTCGGCAATTGCAACCACGTCGGCTTCGTTGAAGCAGGCACAAAAATCATCGAACAGGCTGGACAGGCGAGAATATCGATGCGGCTGATGCACCGCAATCACCCGGCCATCACAGGCTTGGCGTGCGGCCTTCAAAACGGCGGTTATTTCAACAGGGTGATGACCATAGTCATCAATGATAGTGACGCCGCCCACTTCGCCAACTTTGGTAAATCGACGATTGACGCCCCCGAACGCCGCCAGAGCAGCGCGTATCTCACTACTCTTCATCCCAAGGTGACTAGCCACGGCCACGGCCGACAAAGCGTTGGAGACATTGTGATCTCCCGGCATCGGCAGAGTACACCCCTCGATCACACGATCTTCAGCCTGTAGATGGATATCGAAATGCGCCACACCGGCCTTGTAGGTCAGGTTCACAGCGCGCACATCCGCCTGCGCATTAAAGCCATAGGTTACCACCCGGCGGTCGGTGATGCGGCCCACCAGCGCCTGCACTTCGGGGTGATCAGTGCAGCAAACGGCGACGCCGTAAAACGGAATATTGGAGACAAAGTCGTAAAACCCGTCGCGCAGCGTGTCAAAATCGCCCCAATGTTCCATATGCTCAGGGTCGATATTCGTGACAACAGCGATGGTGGCTGGCAAGCGGTTAAACGTCCCGTCGCTTTCATCCGCCTCAACAACCATCCACTCACCCTGCCCCATCCGTGCGTTGGACCCATAGGCGTGAATGATGCCGCCATTAACGATAGTCGGATCAAATTGACCTGCGACCATCAGCTCAGCCATCATGGTTGTGGTCGTGGTCTTGCCGTGGGTTCCAGCGATAGCAACGTTGGATTTCAGGCGCATTAGCTCTGCCAGCATCTCTGCGCGGCGGACCACCGGCAGGCCGCGCTGCCGAGCTTCATCCAGTTCAGGATTGCCAGGTTTGATCGCTGAGGAAATGACCACAACCGCGGCTTCGTCCAGGTTCTCGGCTCGCTGCCCTACAAAGATGCGCGCACCCAGTTCTTCTAGCCTTGCGGTGATCTTTGACGATTTCAGATCAGAGCCCTGCACCACATAGCCAAGGTTAAGCAGCACTTCAGCAATACCCGACATGCCGATACCCCCGATACCAACAAAATGGATCGGACCGACGTCACCGGGTAGCTTGGTTGCAGGGTTCATTACGTTCTTTCCTCGGATAACTGTTCAACAAGCCCCATGAGCCGTTCGGTTGCATCGGGAACACCTGCCTGCAAGGCGGCCCGCGACATCTGTGTTGCACCGTCGGGATTGCTGAGAACCGCGTTCATTTGCTCTGTCAGCGCGGAAACGTCAAGGGCGCTTTCTGGGATCAGGATCGCACCGCCAGCAGCGACCAAAGCTCTGGCATTTGCAGTTTGATGATCACCAGCCGCCGCCGCAAAGGGCACCAGAATGGAAGGCCGGCCTATGACAGAGATATCCGCCACTGATGAGGCACCCGACCGGGAGATCACCAATTGTGCCTCTGACATGCGGGCCGGAACATCGTTGAAAAACGGCTGGACATCAGCCGCAATGCCATGTTCTGCATAAAACTGGGCAACCCGCGCGCCGTCTTCATCGCGGGCCTGATGCGAGATACGCAACCGGCTGCGCAAAGCTTCTGGCAGGGCGGCAATGGCTATGGGCACCACATCGGATAGGATCCGCGCGCCCTGACTGCCACCCATCACGAGGATGGACATCGGATAGTCGCCGGGAGGGATATAACCGGCACCGGCCCGTTCCAGCACCGAGCCACGCACCGGATTCCCAACATGAATACCATTGGCACCGTCCGGCAGATCAGTTGGCCAAGCACCACAGGCGACCTGCGCGACGCGGGTGGCAAAGATCTGGTTCACTCGGCCCAACACGCCATTTTGTTCGTGGATCATCCGTGGCAATTTCAGCAGATGCGCGGCAGCCAATGCCGGGATAGATGGGTAGCCACCAAAACCAATCACCACATCCGGGCGATCCCGCCGCATTTGCCCAGCCATGTTCAGGACACCCATCGCAATCTTGGGGGCAACCATGGCCTTCGCCATTATCCCACCACGGGCAAATGTGGCCGAGCTTACTTCAGTAATCTCGGTCGTGTGTGGGTAGCCGCCGGTATAGCGCACGCCGCGTGCATCTGTGGAGAGCTTCACCCGCCAGCCGCGCCGCAGCATCGCCTCAGCAAGGGCCTGGGCCGGAAACATGTGGCCGCCTGTGCCCCCCGCTGCCATCAAGAGCAATTTCTGCGCCATCGTGTCTTGGTCTTTCTAGCTCTGCTTGTCTCACCCGGCGGCCACATGCGCCGGGTCTCATCCATATTGCCCGGTTATGCCCCCAGCGGTCCAGTTCTGGCTGATCCTACCTTGGCCGGGCCCCGCCTAGGGCTGGCCACGACGCTTGGCTAGTGCCCGCGCGTCTGACCATGCCCACGCAGGAAATCAGCGATCTCACCCTGAGGACGCGCTCGGGAAAACGCCAGTAACATACCAACAGCAATCCCGCCCGCAATCAATGAAGAGCCACCATAGCTGACAAAGGGCAGCGTCATGCCTTTGGCAGGCAACAGACGGACGGCTACGCCCATATTAATCATCGCCTGTACTCCGAAGGTGCAAACCAGACCGGTGCCCGCAAGCCGAATAAACGTGTCCCGTTCCCGCATCAGGCGGAACAATGTACGTGCAACAACGGCCGTATACAGAAGGATGAGGATCACCACGAGCACCAGCCCGTATTCCTCAGCCGCGACAGCAATGATGAAATCCGTATGGGCATCTGGGAGCGACCATTTCACCTCGCCCTCGCCGACACCAACGCCGAACAATCCACCTTCGCGAATTGCGTTAGTGGCATAGCCCATCTGGGTGGTCGGATCGACTTCCGGGTTCAAGAATCCATCGATACGGCGGGCAAAATGTTCCGAATTGGAATAGGCGACAACCCCGCCCATCACAACAACCGCCGCCATGATCACCAGTAGCAGCATCGGCGCGCCAGCGACGAAATACATCACTCCCCAGCCAAACAAAACCAAACACGCCTGACCGAAGTCAGGCTGCATCACCAGCATCAACACCACAGTAACGCAGAGACCAAAAGACATCAGCGTGCCCGGAGGACCGTTGATTTGCTGGCTGGCCGCAATCATCCAGGCGGCCACAACGATAAAACCCGGCTTCAGGAATTCAGATGGCTGCAGCGAGGCAAATCCAAGCGAATACCAGCGTGTCGCACCCTTACCGAAATCAGTGCCAAAAACCGGCAGCAATGCCAGCGCTACAAAGGCGCAAATGAACCCGATGACAGCCAGCCGTCGCACAAGCGTCGGCGACATCATCGACGTAATCACCATGGCCACAAGTGCTGTGATGCCAAACACCGCCTGCCGCTCTACATAGTGAAAATTGTCAAAACCGTTGCGCTCTGCCAGCGGAACTGACGCCGCCAAACCAAGCAAAAGCCCAATGACAAACAGCATCAGAACGCAGGACATCGTCCACTTGTCCAAAGTCCGCCACCATTTAGGTAGGATCGGCTCGCCCGATTGTACGGGGAGCGCGCCATAGACCATTTCAGTCATGGATAAACCGCCACTATCTGCCTCGTGATCCGTCCCGTTTTCGGGATCGTTGGGCAAACAGTAACCGGAAACTTTGCATCAGACCAGCCTCTTCCTCTTGCCTTTGGCGGTTATCCGCGCCTATGGCCGGGCATGACTTATGAAACCGTTATCCTTGGTGCCGGTGCTGCTGGCATGATGTGCGCAACCCGTTCGGGCGCCAGCACACTGGTGATAGATCACGCCAAGGCACCAGGTGAAAAGATCCGCATTTCCGGCGGTGGCCGCTGCAATTTCACCAATATGTACGCAAGCCCAGAAAACTACCTGTCGCAAAACCCCCATTTCTGCAAATCCGCGATGGCGCGCTACACTCAATGGGACTTCATCGAACTGGTTGATCGTCATGGCATCGCTTGGCACGAAAAGACCCTTGGACAACTGTTCTGTGATGGATCAGCCAAACAGATTGTCGCTATGCTGGTGCAGGAAATGCAGGCGGCAGGCGCTGAACTGTGGCTGCAAACCAGCGTCAGCGCGGTCGAGAAGACCGCAGATGGCTACCGCATTTCGACTATACGTGACGGCAAGATCAGAACGATTGATGCGGGCAATCTGGTGATCGCCACCGGTGGCAAATCCATCCCCAAGATGGGGGCAACCGGCCTCGCCTATGATCTGGCCCGTCAATTTGACCTGCCGATAACAGAAACCCGTCCCGCTCTGGTTCCCTTCACCTTCTCTGATGAGCGCTTCAAGCCCTTGGCAGGTGTTGCACTGCCTGCACGTCTATCTAATGCGCGCACCAGTTTTGACGAAGCGCTGTTGTTCACCCACCGCGGCCTCTCCGGCCCCTCGGTGTTGCAGCTGTCGTCTTACTGGCGTGAAGGTGAGCCGATCAGTGTCAACCTGATTCCGGAAACACCGTTGTTCGATCTATTGCGCGATCAACGCCAGGCCGGAGGGCGCAAGGATCTGACAACTGAACTGGCCCGCCACCTGCCCGGTCGATTGGTGGAGTTCCTCGCCCCGGAACTTGGATCGAAGGGACGCCTTGCAGATCAATCGGATGCAGCACTGCGCGATCTTTGCGACCACCTGGAAAACTGGTCGCTAACCCCATCCGGTACTGAGGGCTACCGTACCGCCGAGGTGACGTTGGGTGGCATCGACACCGATTCTTTGTCTTCCAAAACGATGGAAGCCAAAATGACCCCGGGCCTATACGTGATTGGCGAAGCCGTGGATGTAACTGGCTGGCTGGGTGGCTATAATTTCCAATGGGCATGGGCCTCCGGCGTCGCTGCGGGCAATGCTATCGCCGGGCACGGCTAGGCTCTAGAGATCATGTTTCTGATGGTTGATCTTGAAATAGCAGCGATCTCATCCCATTTAGTTATCATGATAACACAATGGAGAATTTCATGACATCCCATTTTCAGCTGATCGCCAAAATCACCCCCAAGCCCGAACACATGCAGGACGTCCGCGAAAGTCTTATGGGTATTCTCGCGCCCACCCGCGCCGAGGCAGGATGCCTGAAATTCAACCTGCTGGAGGGGCGCGAGGGCGATTGCTTTTATCTTGACGAAGAATGGAGCAACGACGCTGCTCTCGCCGCCCACTATGAGAAGGACTACATCAAGCCGATCTTTGCCAAATACCAAAACTGGCTGGCTTCACCTGTGGAGATCCACAAGATGGCTGCTCTGGCCTGATCAGATGTTTTTCCTCAAGGAATTGCCATCCCAGAAGATGGTCGCAGGTTATGCCGACGCCCATGGCGGCGACCCCGATCATATCACTGACACGCTCGTGATGATGCGCCAGGCCAGCCTGTTGATCCGCAGGCTAGAGACCTATTTCGCCAGCCATAAACTGTCGCAGCTGAGGTTTCTTGTGTTGATAGTGATCGACCGGGAACTTGACCGCCAATCACTGAAACCAAATGAGATTGCACAGCGGATTGATGTCTCGAAACCTGTGCTGACCCGCACGCTACAATCGCTTCAGACCGACGGTCTGGTGCAGATTTCATCAAGCAAAAGTGACGGCAGATCCAAGGAAATCGCACTAACCCCGGCAGGATACAACCGGTTGCAACAGCTGTTGCCCGGCTATTTCAAGATCCTGGCTGAACGCCGCGCGGTACCTGAAGAAGCTTGAACGACGTCAGGCGACACAGAAGCCGCTCTCACAGCCCTTCCATCAGCTGTCGATGAACATTTTGTTGGCCGGTGTTACGCCGCGAGTATAGGTGCAGAACGTATCATGCGCCTCCGGTGTGGTCGTATGGATCTTGATGTTTGTGATCACCTCCACCGCCCCAGCCTCCAGGCAAGCCTTCTCGGCCTGCTTCACAATATCCAGAAGCCGGTCAAGTTCACCCTTTATCGTGGTCTCCATCGCGCCCACCTGAAAGGGCAGGCCCGACGCCTTCACCACATCAATCGCCTTGTCCACGACTTCAAAATTATTGCCATCGCGCAGGCGTGGAATGACCTGAAAGGCCAGCATCACGGTGTTCTTTTGCTCTGCCGTCACAGTCTCTGTCATTGGATATCTTTCTGCTTATGCTCGCCAGAGCCTCAGCCCTATAGTTTTGCAACCTCGGCGATGAAATCTTCGCCGCGCTGCTCGAAGTTATCGTATTGGTCAAAACTGGCCGCTGCTGGAGCCAGCAGAACGGTATCCCCCGCCTCTGCATCTTCCGTTGCCCGCGCCACAGCCTCTGACATGGTTACACAGACCTCAGCCTCCACATCCAGTTGCATGGCGAATGACGCCGCCTCGCGGCCAATGACATACGCTTTGCGAACTTTACTCGTCTGACCGCGCAAAGCCTCCAAACCGCCATCTTTTTCCAACCCGCCGCAGATCCAGCGGATATTTTCAAAGGCACTCAGCGCTTTCGCCGCGCTGTCCAGATTGGTGGCCTTGCTGTCGTTGACAAACCGCACCCCCGCCACCGTGCGAATGGTTTGGCTGCGATGAGGCAAACCGGGATAGCTGGCCAGCGCATCCTCTATCAGACGCGGAGCCAACCCCAGCGCACGCGCTGCGGCATATGCAGCACAGGCATTTTGATGGTTATGCGCTCCAGGCAGCCCCTGCATCTGGCGTAGATCGATCGAGGCCGCCTGCCGCCCTTTGCGGTATTCACTCAAAAACCCCTTGCGGGCGAACACCTGCCAACCCGGTCCGGTAAGTTTTTGTTGCACAGAGATCCGTATGACCCGGTCATCACTTGCTGCTTCTGATACCTGTCCGGCCAGATACAACCCCTCGTCCTCATCAACGCCAATAATCGCACGGTCCGGCCCACCCTCAGCAAACAGACGACGTTTGGCTGCGAAATATCCGCCCATCCCTGCGTGTCGGTCCAGATGATCTGGGCTGAGGTTGGTGAACACTGCCACATCCGGCGTTAATGCACGCGCCAGGTCTGTCTGATAGCTCGACAGCTCCAAAACCACGATCCCACCGGATCCCGGCGGATCAATATCAAGCACACCACGGCCGATGTTGCCCGCCAGCTGGCTCTCACGGCCCGCCTCCTGAAGAATATGGTGAAGCAGCGCAACAGTGGTGGATTTGCCATTTGATCCGGTGATTGCCACAACACGTGGGGCCTGATCAAACCGCTCCCAGGAACGCGTAGCAACAGAGCGGAAAAAAAGCCCGATGTCATTGTCCACCGGAACACCTGCGACCAGCGCCGCGCGGATCACCGGATTGGGTTTCGGGTAAAGATGCGGAATACCCGGCGAGACGATCAGTGAAGCGATATCATCAAATGCGCCGGATTTCGTCAGGTCACGACAGGTAAACCCTTCGACCTCCGCCCGCGCCCGTGCGCCCGGGTTGTCATCCCAGCAGATCGGCTCGGCGCCGCCTTCGAGCAACGCCCGCGCAGTGGCAAACCCCGAGCGGCCTAACCCAAGCACTGCTACCCTCGCGCCTGTAAATCCTGTAACAGGGATCATCGCCCAAACTCCCGCAATACCTTTGATCAAATCGCTAGCCGATCCATTGGATCAATGCCAGCCCCGTTGCGTTGACAACAGATGCTAAGAAATGAAACTTGCGCCCAAAATAGGGAGTATTCGATGTCCGCGAAATTGCAGCAGGTATTGGACCAGATCAGCCGGGACATGCACGACAGCCATGACTGGGGCAAGGTTGCTAGCTACATTCCTGAGCTGGGGCAGGTGCGGCCAGACCAGTTTGCGATTTCCGTCGCCACCGCAGATGGTGATATGTTCAGTGCAGGCAATGCGAGCACACGGTTTTCTGCCCAGAGCATCACCAAGGTTTTCACGCTCGCGATTGCCCTTGGGCGCGCCGGTGATCAGTTATGGCGCCGCGTCGGGCGTGAACCATCGGGCACCGCCTTCAACTCCATCGTTCAGCTGGAACATGAACGCGGTCGCCCCCGCAATCCCTTTGTGAACGCAGGTGCTATCGTTACCACGGATGTGGTATTGGCCGGGCGCGAACCGCGCGAAGCGCTGGCAGAATTCCTCGGGTTTGTTCGCGCCGCAGCCGAGGATGACGATATCCACATCAACGCCGATGTTGCCCGCTCAGAAACCGCACATGGGCACCGCAACTTTGCCCATGCGCATTTCCTGGCCTCGTTTGGCAATCTCAAGAACCCGCCCGAAAAAGTGCTCGGAACATATTTCCATCATTGCGCAACCGAGCTGACAACACAGCAACTGGCCAAGGCCGGGAGGTTCCTTGTCGGTTCCAACACCTTTCCGCACATGGTTTCGCTTGACCGGGTGCGGCGGCTCAATGCGCTGATGCTGACCTGTGGCCACTACGATGGCTCTGGCGAATTTGCCTATCGCGTTGGTCTACCGGCAAAGAGCGGTGTTGGTGGTGGTATACTTGGGATTGTTCCAGGCAAGGCCAGCATCGCGGCCTGGTCACCGGGCCTGGATCGCAACGGCAATTCCAAGCTGGGCACCGCCGCAATGGAACGGCTGGCGCAGGAAATGGATTGGTCGGTGTTCTGACGCGTCAAAGGCTGTCACCAAACAGATCCGGCGTTGCGTATCCCGCGTCCGCAGTGCTCACAGGTCATTCAATCTCGCACGCTATTCTCAAGATGTTGCAACACAACGATCAGGAGACCGGCCCAAATAAACCAGCTCTTTCACAGCTGCGGAGTCCGCACAGGCCGACAGACGGACATGGTCCCTCGCAAAGGCCATCCGACACTCCGCCCATCCGGCGGCGCCGCCTTCCTTCAACGAAAAACCGCCCGAGACATCACTGCCTCAAGCGGTTTCCTAAATCAGACTAAGCACTCTTGCTCTATACGCCTCGCAGGTTCCCGCGTGGCGGCCATTAGGCGTGGTTTACCTAACTTTGAGCGTCGCCAGACCAATCATCGCGAGGATCAGCGAAATGATCCAGAAACGGATCACGATGGTCGGCTCGGCCCAGCCTTTTTTCTCGTAGTGATGATGGATCGGAGCCATCAGGAACACCCGTTTTCCGGTGCGTTTAAAATACAGCACCTGAATAATCACCGACAGCGCCTCAACCACAAAGAGGCCGCCGACAATGGCCAGAACCAGCTCGTGTTTGGTGACCACAGCGATGGCTCCCAATGCCCCGCCCAGTGCCAGCGATCCGGTGTCGCCCATGAAAACCGCAGCCGGCGGCGCATTATACCACAGGAACCCAAGGCCGCCGCCAAACAGCGCCGCCGCAAAGATCAGAATTTCACCGGTTCCAGGCACGTAGTGCACATCCAGATATTCGGTAAAATCGACCCGCCCGACCGCATAGGCAATCACGCCCAGCGTAGATGTTGCGATCATTACAGGCATGATCGCCAGCCCGTCCAAACCATCCGTCAGGTTCACAGCATTGGCTGAACCCACGATGACACAGATCGAGAATGGCACATAAAACAGGCCCAGATTGATCAGCGTATCCTTGAACACCGGCAGTGCCAGTTGGTTCTGTAACTCAACCGGATGATAGGCCGATGCCCAGATTGCCGCGATCACCGCGATGGTAATCCCCAGCGCGAGGCGCAGTTTACCCGGAACACCGGCGGTATTCTGCTTAGAGACCTTGGCGTAGTCATCCGCAAAGCCGATCAATGCAAAAGACAGTGTGACAAACAACACCAGCCAGACAAACGGGTTGTCCAAACGCGCCCAAAGCAGTGTGGCCGTAACCAGCGCACCAACAATCAGCAAGCCGCCCATTGTCGGGGTCCCCGCCTTGGCCAGATGCCCCTCGGGACCGTCATCACGGATTGGCTGCCCTTTGCCCTGCTTGCGTCGCAGCACATTGATCAAGGGCGGCCCAAACAGGAACCCAAACAGAAGCGCCGTCAGAAACGCCCCGCCCGCGCGAAAGGTGATATAGCGGAAGAGGTTGAATAGATCCCCCCCATCCGACAGCGCGGTTAACCAATAGAGCATGTCAGCTGGTCCTCAATTCATCAAAATTCAGAAAGTGGCCTCGCCATGACCCAATTCGCGGATGCCGTCAACAATCTTGGCCAACGCCATACTCAACGACCCTTTGGCGAGCACGACATCACCCGCGCGAAGATGACCCCGCAGATCAGCGCAGGCCTCGGCGCTGATGGCATAGTGGCGACCACGTTTCTCCACAGGAAGAGCCGCGTGCAACGCGCCCATCAGCGGGCCGATACAGTGGATCTGATCAATATCATGAATGGCAGGTAGCCGTGCAAGATCGCTATGTAGTGCCGCTTCCTCTGGCCCGAGTTCTTTCATATCTCCCAGATAGGCGATACGCCGCCCCTCACAGCGGGTGGCAGCCAAAACTGTCAACGCGGCCGCGACAGAGGCCGGGTTGGCATTGTAGCTGTCATCCAGCATCAGGATCTCGCCTTTGCCCGCACCAAGGCTCACAGTCTCCCGCGCGCCGCGGCCTGTCACCGGAGACCAGAGCGATAAGCTCTGCACGGCTTTGGCAAGGTTCACCCCAAGAGCGGACACACAGGCAAGCGCGCCCAGTGCGTTCATCGCAAAGTGCGCGCCAAGCGACTGGATATGCAAGATGAAATTCCGATCTTCCATTCGCACCTGCGCCACGGTTTCATCGCCATTCAGGACGGTAGATAGCAAGACGTAATCAAGCTGGCCGTGCTGCGCCGAACTCCCGAACCAACGGGCATCAACCTCTGATTTCTGTGCACCGGCGCGGAGGACATTGGCCTCGGTAATATCAGCATTGAGAACAGCAACGCCCCCCGGCTCGAGACCATCCATGATTGCGGCCTTTTCGGCGGCGATGCCCTCGATCGTGTCAAACGCTTCCAGATGCACCGGGGCAACCGTTGTCACCATCGCCACATGCGGGCGGGCCTGCTTGGCCAGTGGGCTAATCTCACCAGGGTGGTTCATGCCGATTTCGATCACGGCAAAATCGCTGTCACGCGGCATTCGAGCCAGCGTTAACGGCACCCCCCAGTGATTGTTATAACTTGCGACTGCCGCGTGGGTGCGCCCCTGGTCGGACAATATCCGCGCCAGCATTTCCTTGGTCGATGTCTTGCCAACCGAGCCTGTGACCGCAATAACCCGCGCATCCGTACGCGCGCGCCCTGCCCGACCCAAAGCCTCCAGCCCGGTCTGCACGTCCTCAACCACCAACAAAGGGGCATCTTCCGCAACCCCCTCTGGCCAGCGAGAAACCAGTGCCGCGCCGGCGCCTTTTTCCAGCGCCTGCGCCACAAAGTCATGACCGTCACGCGCTGCTTTCAGCGCCACGAACAAATCGCCCGGCGCAATACTTCGGGTGTCGATCGAAATCCCATCAACGTGCCAATCGCCATGCGCCTGCCCACCGGTGGCGGCCGCCGCCTCAGCCGCAGTCCAAAGCGTCATACCAACCTCCCGTCGAGCGCAGCAACGGCCATGCTGGCCTGCTCAACATCATCAAACGGCAGCACATCCGTGCCAACGATCTGTCCGGTTTCATGCCCCTTGCCACAAATCAGCAAAGCGTCCCCCGGCCCCAGCGCATCAACACCGCGCAGGATCGCCTCAGCCCGGTCACCGACCTCCAACGCCTCGGGTGCGCCACCCTTGACGGCGGCACGGATTACGGCCGGATCTTCGCTGCGAGGGTTGTCATCAGTCACAATGACGAGGTCGGCGTTCTCAACGGCGGCTTGCCCCATCAGCGGGCGCTTGGCCGCATCGCGATCTCCGCCTGCGCCAATGATGGCGACCAGTCGGCCCAAAACATGTGGCCGCAGCGCCTTGATCGCAGTTGCCACTGCATCGGGGGTATGGGCGTAATCTACAAAGACGGTTGCGCCATTCTCGCGGGTCGCCGCAAGCTGCATCCGACCTCGCACCGTCTGAAGGAATGGAAGGGTTGCAAACACCGCCTCCGGATCTTCGCCACTGGCAATCACCAACCCACAAGCCAAGAGGATGTTTTCCGCCTGAAAACCTCCGATCAATTTCAACTGGCTCTGGTAGGAACGATCATGCCAGGTGAACCGCATTTCCTGCCCCGCGGCATCATAGCGCGCCCCCACCAGGCTAAGATCACCAAGCCCACGCCCGACCGAGATCACCTCCTGCCCGCGTGCAGCCGCAACCGCACGCATCTCAGGCCCGCGCGGATCGTCCATATTGATCACGGTCACACCGTCATCCGGCAACACCCGGCGAAACAACCCAGCCTTGGCGGCGAAATAGGCCTCAAAACTCTCGTGATAGTCCAGATGATCTTGCGTAAAATTGGTAAAGCCCGCTGCGGCCAGATGGACACCATCCAAACGACGTTGATCCAACCCGTGGGAAGATGCCTCCATCGCAGCATGGGTCACGCCCGCCGCCGCTGCCTCGGACAGCGCATCATGCAGGGTAATCGGCTCAGGTGTCGTCTGATTGAGCGGATGGCTCCAGGCGCCTTCGACGCCAGTGGTGCCAAGGTTCACGGCCATATGGCCCAACTCGCACCAGATCTGTCGTACAAAGCTCGCGACTGAGGTTTTGCCATTGGTGCCGGTGACCGCCACCATGATCTGCGGTTGCGCACCGAACCACAGCGCCGCAGCGTAGGCCAATGCCTGACGCGGATCTTCAACCACCACCAACGCAACATGGCTGTGTTTCAGCAATTCTGCAGCAATCGAAGCGCCAGCCGCATCGGTCAGGATAGCCGTAGCCCCATTTCCAAGCGCTGCCGGAATGAACTTGGCCCCGTGCACCTGACTGCCGGGCAATGCCGCAAACAACGACCCATCAGTGACCTTGCGGCTGTCCACGGCAATATCGTGGATCATCGGATCGACACCGCCGCGAGCGGTCAGCCCCAGCTGGCTAAGAGGACGGTTTGTAATGGTGCGCATAGCGACCCCAACTTATCAGTTCGAGGTGAGGGTTATATCAGTGATCTCATCGGGTTCAACTTGTGGTCGCAGCCCCAATAGGGGTGCGATCCGGCCAATCATCTCGCCGGCCACGGGCACCGCTGTCCAACCAGCTGTGCGCCGCTCCTCGCCATGGGCAATGACCGAGGGCTCGTCCAGTGTCACCACCAGCACATATTTGGGATCATGGGCCGGGAACATCGCGGCGAAGGTGGCGATGACCTTACTCTCATAGTAGCCGCCACGCGGTTTCGGTTTGTCGGCCGTACCGGTCTTGCCGCCAACCTGATAGCCTGGAACCTCGCCAAAGCTGGCGGTCCCGGACGTAACAACCTTGCGCAGCATTGCTCGGGCCTGGCTCGCGGCCTCTGGCGACATCACCCGGTGGCCCAGTTGCGACACCTTCTGGCGTAGGATGGTGGGGCTAACATATTGGCCGCCATTGGCAATCGCCGCATACCCCGCAGCCAGATGCATCGGGCTGGTGGACAACCCGTGGCCATAGGAAATTGTGACTGTACTCAGTTCACCCCATTTACGGGGTTTCAGCGGCTTGCCGCCGGCGGCCTCGGCGATTTCGATTGGTGTGGGTTCAAACATTCCCAGAGCACGCAAGAAAGTCTGCTGCCGTTTTGCGCCAATCTGAAGCGCGAGGCGCCCGGTACCTCGGTTGGAACTGTTGACGATAATATCGGCGACGCTCAACTTACCGTAGTTTTTATTGTGAAACTCACCAATTGGGTAGCGACCGATCCGCATCGGCCCTGAAGTGTCGATTATGGTTTCCGAATTCACAATGCCCAAGTCAACCGCTTGTGCTGCAGTGAAAATCTTGAAGGTTGAACCCAGCTCATAGACCCCCTGAACCGCCCGGTTAAACAACGGGCTGTCAGAAGGATCAAAACCCGAAGTCGGCGGACGTGGTCGATCATTGGGGTCGAAATCCGGCAGTGACACGACTGAGATCACTTCGCCTGTATAGACGTCCATAAGGATGGAGGTCGCGCCCTTAGCGTTCATCAGCTTCATGCCGCCCATCAGGACACGTTCGGATGCGGCCTGTACCGTCAGGTCCAGCGACAGCTGCAAAGGGCGGCCGCCATTGCCAGGATCGCGCAAATAGTCGTCGAATTGTTTTTCAACGCCTGCAACACCGATCACCTCGGCGGCGCTCACGCCTTCCTTGCCAAAACCAGCCCCGCCCAGCACATGCGCCGCGACGCTGCCATTGGGGTAAAGCCGCATTTCGCGGGGGCCGAACAGCAGGCCGGGATCACCGATGTCATGGACCGCCTGTTTCTGCTCCGGGCTGATTTTCTTCTTGATCCATATAAACTTACGCTTGCCGACAAAGTCGCTGATCAGGCGGTCCTGATCCAGATCGGGGAAAATTTCGACCAGCCTGCGGGCCGCACCTTCGGGATCAACCATTTGCGGCGGCTGAGCGTAGAGGGAATGTGTCTCAAAGTTGGTCGCAAGAATGCGCCCCTTACGATCAACGATGTCTGCACGCTGCATAGCGATGGCACTGCCCGGGGCACTTGCCACGGGCTCGACAGGTTCGGAGGTCGCAAGCGTGGCCATACGTGCACCAATCGCAGTAAAGGCGCAGAGGAAAAACATGCCCAGAACCAGCAGACGCCCCTCAGCGCGCTGGCGGGCGTAGGTTTGAATTTCAGCGTGGCGCTGACGCAGATTTTCACGTTCAATCGCATCCGGGTTCTCGCCCCGGGCACGCGCGGTCAGAATACGGGCCAGCGGGCGAAGCGGCGTGCGGATCATGGCTGCGTTCCCGTTGTCGCCTGCCCTTCGGCCCCAAGCGACGAAACCTCGACCCCATTGGTGAAGTCCAACAACTCATCCTCTCGGGGGGGATAGGCAACCTCATCCACGCGACCAAACTGCTCAGGTCGCAGCGGCAACAGATTGAGACGCTCAAAGTTCAATTCCGCCAGCTCACGCAACCGGTCCGGACGGTTCAGATAGGCCCATTCAGCACGCAAGACACTAAGTCGAACCTGTGACTGGCCGATCTGGCGTTGCAGACTCCGGGTTTCCTTCAGCACTTGCTGGGTTGTGTAGTTTTCGCGGTAAGCCCAAAAAGCCAAACCAAAAACTGCCAAACATGTGGCGACATAAAGCAGCGTCTTCATCACCGTTTCTCTCTTGCCGACGACTGTTTCAGTTGCGGCATACCAATATCTTTTGCGCTGATATCAATCGGCGCAGCCTCGGTGCGACGCCCGACGCGCAACCGGGCGGACCGGGAACGCGGGTTTTCTGCCAGCTCTTCGTCATCCGGACCTACAGCCTTGCGGGTGACCAGCGTGAACTGCGATGGCGTTTCTTCCACCTCGGGGGCGTAACGATTGGCGCGACCGGTTTTGCCCGCACGATGTTGGAAAAACCGTTTAACCATACGGTCTTCGATAGAGTGAAAGGTCACCACCGCCAAAAGGCCACCCGGTTTAAGCGCACGTTCGGCGGCCAAAAGCCCCTCGAACAGCTCTTCATATTCGGCATTCACCGCGATGCGCAGCGCTTGGAAACTGCGGGTGGCGGGATGCGATTGACCGGGTTTTCCACGTGGCAAGCAATGCTCAATGATCCCCGCCAATTGCAATGTCGTGGCAATCGGGGCTTCGGTCCGGGCCTTAACGATAGCGCGGGCAATGCGACGGCTGGCCCGCTCTTCGCCAAACAGAAACAGGATATCGGCCAGTGCGGCCTCGTCCAGATCCGCAACAAGATCGGCTGCTGACGGACCATCCTGCGACATCCGCATATCCAAGGGGCCATCGCGCATGAAGGAAAATCCGCGTTCGGCGAGATCCAGCTGCATGGAGGACACGCCAAGATCCAGAACCACACCGTCCAAATCCTGTGCATATTCATCCATTCGGGAAAACACACCTTGTCGCAGAGTCAGTCGGCCTGAGTAGTCACCGATCCAATCCTCGGCGATTTCAAATGCCAGCGGATCGCGGTCAACGCCAACTACATGATCGGCCCCTGCCTCCAGCAAGCCACGGCTATAGCCGCCAGCACCAAATGTACCGTCAAGCCAGCGGCCCGATACCGGTGCCACAGCTTTCAACAACGGACGCAGAAGAACCGGTACGTGAGGACCGGTTGAGGTTGGGCGGTCCGTTGTCATGAATTAAGCGCCTCCGGCGCCATCGAGGAACTCCACGGGATCAAACCCATCGGGCAGCTCTTCCAGCCACTCATCCGATTTTGCGATCTCTTCCTCATTGTAGGTTTCGGGCTTCCAGATCTGGAAGGTATCGCCGGCCGCCATAAAGAAGGCCTCGGATTCCAGATCAATCTTGTTGCGCAGCTTAGCGGGCAGCACAAGGCGCCCGGTTTCATCTACCGTCGTCGGAAAGGACTGACCATGGTACAGGCGCTGCAGCATTTTACGCGGCATCGATCCACGCGGCAAAGCATCAATTTTGACGTCGACTTCCTCGATCGCCTCCATCGTATAACATTCTAGAAAGTTGCGACGGTGATCACCGTAGACGATGACCAGTTCGGGGTTGCCGCCAGATTGCCAATTGGGATCACCCGCTTCGAGAACACGACGAAAGGAGGCCGGAATCGACACCCGCCCCTTTGTATCCACCTTATGGTGGCTTTCGCCTCTGAACCTACGGCCCAATCTATCGTCCCTTTTTCCAGCGTCCCTCGTGCCGAACCAATCCCCAGAAGCAAAAGGGGCGGGTTGATCTGCTGCCACTGATCAACCCGCCTCCCTAATCCCGACATGCGGGGTGTCCGACTGCGCGCGCCACCTGGGGGGATGTCTGCTCGCTCGCGCGCCGGATCTCTCTATTTTCGATGAAAGCGAAGGCCTGTATGAAACCTGCTTCTTAGTAGTCTTGGTTGGGGTCGTTTGGTGCCCCTGCTCTTCGTCTCATTCGATGCACTAGGGATACTATGGGATTACATGGGCGACAACTGTTTTCTGTAGACGCCTTCATCACATATAGATAATGCCGCGCCGATTCCACGCCTGTGACCTGCTAATTTTCCCATGTTTAGATCAACAAATCGCAAAGAACACTACATATAGGCGCAATCCGAGACTTGGAAAAAGTGCCATGATTTCCCAAAAATATTGCACTCATACCTCAAGAATCCAAATGTTCCCACTTTGTTCGAAGAGATCACTCAACAATATCGGATGGAAATATGTAGATTTGGGCTAAATCGGCCACGAAACCCACCTTTAGGGCGGGATGATTCGGAAAAATCGGGCCGGGCTGCCGCAGAGCCACCCATGAAATCCCACGAGACCCACGATTTCCCACAGCGCCCATGAAATCCCAGATGACAGCTCTTATCTTGGGACGATCTGCGCAGGCGGCCCAACCCGCACAACGGCTGCAGCTGGCGCGAGACACAGCCCCCGCCTGAGATCTTTCGATTATACTCTGTACACTCGGGCCCTAAGGACCGGCGTCCTGGTCAGGCCATGCCGCCGCCGATCAGCCCCTCGGCGATTTTGGCGTAGGCCTCTGCCATGGCGCTCTCACCTGCTGCGATGGGCGTGCCACTATCGCCCGACAGCCGGGTTTCCAGATCGATGGGTAGCGCACCCAACAAAGGAATGCCCAGCTGCTTCGCTTCGGCTGCGACGCCGCCATGGCCAAAGATGTGGTGCTCGCTGCCGCAATCCGGGCAGGTAAAGAAGGACATGTTCTCGATCAGGCCAAGTACCGGGGTCTTTAGCGTATTGAACATATCCAACGCCTTGCGGGCATCCAAAAGCGCCACATCCTGCGGAGTAGAGACAACAATGGCACCGGACAGCTCCGCTTTGGTGCAAAGTGTCAATTGTACATCGCCGGTGCCGGGCGGCAGATCGACGATCAACACGTCCAGCTGACCCCAGTTCACCTGGCCAAGCATTTGTTGCAACGCGCCCATCAGCATCGGACCACGCCAGACCACGGCTTTGGCCTCATCCACCATAAAGCCGATCGACATCAGGGTGACACCATGCGCGTGCAGCGGTTCGATAATCTTGCCATCCGGGCTGGCCGGCCGTCCGCTGGCCCCCATCATGCGCGGCTGACTGGGCCCATATATATCCGCATCAAGCAGCCCCACTTTGCGCCCTTGCCGGGTGAGTGCGACAGCAAGGTTGGCGCTGACGGTAGATTTTCCGACTCCGCCCTTGCCGGACCCAACCGCCAGGATGCGCTTCACACCACTGGGTTTGAGCGGGCCTTGCTGAGGCTTCGGATGGCCGCCCAGCTTCAAAGTCGGCGCAGGCTTGCTGGCGGCATCGGCATGGGCGGTCAAAGCGGCGGATACATTCTCCACCCCCGGCAACGCCAGCACTGCGGCCTCAGCAGCGCGACGGAGGGGCTCCATCTGCGCTGCAATCTGAGGATTAGGCGCTTCGATCACAAAACTGACCCGGCTGCCATCGACCATCAAGGCCCGCAGCATGTCGCGCGAGACCAGCGTGCCGCCATCGGGCAATTGCAATCGCGCAAGGGCGTCGCGAATCTCATCCTGGGTGGGGGTCATAGCCGATCTCCTGTTGGTTTCTCGCCATATAAGTGGTGCAGCGGCTGAGCCCAAGCCCGGATCGTGTGAGGATTCTTACGCCCAGTCATTATGCGGTAGCCCTGCGGTGCTTACAGACTGCCCTGAATTTGGGCACTATCACTCGGCATGGCGCATAACTCAGCAATATCAACCGACTTACCCCTACGAAACCCATGCATTTGCTGCATAGCAGAATTGCCACTTTCAGGGATTGTGCAACTGCAGCATTATCATATTTATAGTCTACAAGAGAGGCCGGAAACGGTCAGACACTACTAGACGCTAAGGACAAACGCGATGGCCGCTGTTGACAACATCACAACCCGTAAAGGCGCTCTGGCCTTCAGCCCGCGCGCAGTGTTCGACGAATTGAAAGGCAAGATTGCACGCTATCGCCTGTATCGCCAGACCATTGACGAGCTGTCGACGCTCTCGGGTCGCGAACTGGCGGATCTGGGGCTCAGCCGCTCCATGCTGCGCAGCGTTGCCTATGAAGCGGCTTACGGCACGAAATAAAGAGATCAGGCTCTCTTCTCCTCCTCCCTAGAGGGCCTGTAATCGCGGTGACATCTTCCTCCTCCCTGATGTCACCGCACCCTATACCGGCGTCGTAGCCGGACCCTGATACACCATGCCTCCTCCTCCCTGAGGGTTATGGTGTTGCGCAGAACGGCGGTGCCCTCCTCCTCCCTGGCACCGCCGTTTTTTTGTGCCAAGTTGCTGGCCTGACCAATTTTGATTGCCCATTGCGGCATGCCTAGCCGGCCATTTCTCCATAACGACAATCAGAAAATGCAAAAGGCGCCGACGAAACCGTCGACGCCTGAAGTCTTGTTAATGTGCGCTAGGCATGCGCGATTGAGATTTTAGAAGGGAACGCCATCCTCGGCAGAGACAAATCGGGCCACAACTTTCTTTGATCCCGCCTTCTCAAAATCGACCTCCAGCTTATCGCCTTCAATCGCGATGATAGCGCCATAGCCGAACTTCTGATGAAAGACCCGCTCCCCGACGGTGAAAGCGGATATTGCGGTCAGGTCAATGACGCTCGATTTGCTTTCCTTGGGCTGTGACACACCACGTTCCCCGGCGCGGGATTGCATGCGCTTCCAGCCGGGAGAATTGTAGCCATCGGCAGTCGCCATGCGCTCCTCAATCGTGGAGCGCACCTGACCACCGCCGGCCGCCGCTGCACCATAGCCGCCACCATAAAGGCCCGGCGGCGTCAGCACCTCCACATGTTCCTCAGGCAGTTCATCTATGAAGCGCGAAGGGAGTTGTGATTGCCATTGACCAAAGACACGACGGTTACCTGCAAAGGAAATCGTACAGACTTCCTCCGCTCTGGTGATCCCGACATAGGCCAGGCGGCGCTCCTCCTCGAGACCTTTGAGGCCGCTTTCGTCCATCGAACGCTGCGAGGGGAACAAGCCGTCCTCCCATCCGGGCAAAAAGACCGCGGGGAATTCCAACCCTTTGGCCGCGTGCAGGGTCATGATCGAGACTTTCTGCGCGGCGTCCTGTTTATCATTGTCCATGATCAGGCTGACATGTTCGAGGAAGCCCTGAAGGTTCTCAAATGCTTCCAACGCCTTGACTAACTCCTTGAGGTTTTCCAGCCGACCAGGGGAATCGGGGCTCTTGTCGGTCTGCCACATTGTGGTGTAGCCGCTCTCATCGAGAATCGTCTCGGCCAGCTCCATATGGGTCACGTCAGTATCCCCAACGAGCCGCCCCCAACGCGCCAGATCAGTCACCAACTGACGCAGAGCATTGCCGCCCTTCCCTTTGATCTGACCGGACTCGACTGCCAGACGCGCCCCTTCAACCAGAGAGACACCATTGCTGCGCGCCATGGTCTGGATGGTCTGCTGCGCCTTATCGCCCAACCCCCGTTTGGGCGTGTTTACGATCCGCTCAAAGGCAAGATCGTCATCCGGGCTGACCGCCTGTCGGAAATAAGCCATCGCATCGCGAATCTCGAGCCGTTCATAGAAGCGCGGACCGCCAATGACCCGATATGGCAAGCCAATGGTCAGGAAGCGGTCCTCAAATGCGCGCATCTGATGCGAGGCCCTTACCAGAATAGCCATATTATTAAGGTCGATCGGTGCAAGCCCGCGGGTACCGCGCTGCATTGCCTCAACTTCCTCACCGATCCAGCGGGCTTCTTCCTCGCCATCCCAATGACCAATCAGACGGACTTTCTCGCCGCCCCTCGCCTCAGTCCACAGCTCTTTGCCAAGGCGGCCACTATTGCCACGGATCACGCCGGACGCAGCACTTAGAATATGTTCCGTGGAGCGATAATTCTGTTCCAACCGTACGACGTTGGCGCCGGGAAAATCCTGCTCGAAACGCAGGATATTACCCACCTCAGCACCGCGCCAGCCGTAGATCGACTGATCGTCATCACCGACACAGCAGATGTTTTTATGTGCCCCCGCCAGCAACCGCAGCCACAGATACTGCGCAACGTTGGTATCCTGATATTCGTCCACCATGATGAAGCGGAACCAGCGTTGATACTGCTCCAGCACATCCGGGTTATCCTGAAAGATGGTAACCATATGCAAAAGCAGATCACCAAAATCGACGGCATTCAGATCTTTGAGCCGCGCCTGATACTGGGCGTAGAAATCAACACCCCGGTGATTATAAGCGCTGGCATCGGAAACCGGCACTTTGGACGGGGTCAGCGCGCGGTTTTTCCAGTCGTCAATAACGCCTGCCAGCATTCGCGCAGGCCAACGTTTGTCGTCAATGCCCTCGACTTTAATCAGCTGCTTCAAAAGCCGGATCTGATCGTCGGTATCCAGAATCGTAAAATTCGATTTGAGGCCAACCAGCTCTGCATGGCGGCGCAACAGCTTGACGCAGATCGAATGGAATGTCCCGAGCCACGGCATCCCCTCAACCGCCTGCCCCAGCATACCTGCGACACGCTCTTTCATCTCGCGGGCGGCCTTATTGGTGAAGGTTACGGCCAGAATTTCATTCGGTTTTGCGGTGCCGGTGGTCAGCAGATGCACAATCCGTGCAGTCAGCGCCTTGGTTTTACCAGTCCCGGCCCCCGCCAGCATCAGCACCGGCCCCTCCAGACATTCAACGGCGGCACGCTGGGCCGGATTCAACCCGTCCAGATAAGGCATCGGCCGCGCCGCCATGGCGCGCGCGGAAAGCGAAATCCCCTCATAGGGGTCGATATCGTCAAAACTGCTCATGAGCGTGATCCTAGCGCGATTCAATGATGGCGAAAAGGGGCGTTCACAGTCTGTTCCGCCGGTCAGTGCGTTGCGTCAAGGCCGTAATCTCTACAAATTTTCAAGAGTTTAAACTTACAATAAATTCAGAAGCAACCATGCGTTAACCAAATCGAAAACCCCTTTGTCCAAAATAATTCAACGTCCGATTGCACTCGCAGCGCCGTAGAACCAGTACTTATTAGGCAGTGACTAGTAGAATGAAGCACGATTTCAAAACCAGCGTCACAGAGAAAATCCGCAGTATGTCCCTTCTGTTCGTGCTCATTGTAGCAGCAGGAATGTCGATCTGGGCCGTGTTTGCTGTGCCCGTCCCGATTGTCGATTACATGCTGGAATCCGACATTCGCAAGCAAGCGAATCTCTGGCAGCGCCGTGTTGTTTTGCACATGGGTGATGTTGACACCGCGTTTGAAGAAGGCATCATTCAACCGCACGATGCTCATATGCTGACACTGCTCACCGAAGAGACCGATGTTTTCCGATATCGCCTGCTTACCAGCGATGGCGAAATCTTCTGGTCCTCACGCAGCGATGAAATTGGTGAGTTCGACGCCAACGCATTCTTCACAACACAAGTCGCCCGTGGCGAAGTGTATTACATGCACGAAGAGATGCCTGCCTATGACGTAGACGGCCTGACGCTTGGTTCTGATTCTTATGATAGCAATGTCACACGTGAAGTTGCCCAAGTTTATATGCCGCTCATTCACAACGGGCATTTTGAGGGCGCCATCGATTTCTATACCGATATCACGGACATACGTAACATTTTCCTCCAGCGGGTACAGCTATCGCTGATTGTGCTCACCTCCATCGCACTTCTGGCGATGACTATCGCGGTCTATGTGGTGTTCAAAGCCAATCGCGTCAATATGAACCAGATGCGTCAGCGCAATGAAACAGAACGCGGAATCCTCGACGAACAACTCCGCCTTGCCCGTGAAGTTCAATTATTGGGCGAGCTGAATGAATGGCTGCAATCCAGCCGGTCTCTCGATGAGCTGTTTGATATGGTCGCCCGTTTTATGACACATATCCTGCCAACGGCCGAGGGCAGCGTCTATGTCTACTCCAACTCACGCGATGTACTTGACGGCTGCGCCAGCTGGAACGGCGGCATCCACAAGGATCACATCCACCCGGAGGAGTGCTGGGGGCTGCGCCGGGGACGGACCTATGAGTACGGCATGTCTGAAATTGATTTTGTCTGTGAACACGCCGAACCTCATGACGGTCGCGCCTACTACTGCTTTCCGATCCTCGCCCATGGTGAAACCGTCGGCCTGATGCATCTACGTGCGCTTGGTGATGCGACTGAGGAGTTCATCAGCAGCCGAAAACTGGCCCAAATGTGTGCAGAACAGATTTCCATGGCCATCGCAAACGTGCGGATGCGTGATCAGCTGCACGACCAGTCAGTACGCGATCCACTGACCGGATTGTTCAACCGTCGCCATATGACCGAAACCCTACGCAAGAGCATCAATGCCAGCCTTAATTCCGGCACCGCGCTTGGTTTGATCGCGGTGGATGTTGATCACTTCAAGAAGTTCAACGACAATCACGGCCACGATGCCGGCGACATGGTCTTGCGTGCAGTCGGATCAGTGCTGGAACAGGCCTGTGACGGCGAGGAAGTCGCCTGTCGCCCAGGCGGCGAGGAATTCACTTTGATCCTGCCCGGAACCAGCCCCGAGGACGTGATGACCAAAGCTGAATTGCTGCGGCAGGCCGTCGAAGCCATCGTCGTGCGCTACGGCGAAAAGGCGCTACCCGGAATTTCGATCTCGCTCGGTGTGGCCAATTACCCTCGCCACGGCACCATGCCGCAGGACCTGCTGCGCGCCGCGGACGAAGCACTATATGCTGCCAAGGCAAAAGGGAGAAACCAGGTCTGCCTCGCCTGTACAGCGGAGCAAGCCCCGCGTGATCCGGCGGCGCAGGACGGCAATTCAAAGCGCTCAGGACCTGAGTCCCCGATCGCTGCTGAATGACCGCAAACACTGCGTACAAGAGGCGATACCCCGCCAATTGCGATAGCTTTATACCTTGGTCAACCATCAGCGCACTGTCAGAAAAGCCGCTTTGCACGGTCTCTTCGTCTACCGTGCCTGACAGCTCAACAACTGCGAATACGCGCCCCGATGTTATGGACCTGCATGCAGTTATTCCGGAACAATCACAGCAGGAATAGTTACAAAATTGTTTCAGTGCTGCACTCCGCACTAGACTTTTGCTGCAAGGCAGCGACAAATGCGCGGCATGGATCTGCACCAGCGTTATCCCGCTCTCAGTGACCTTCGCCAGCGCGCCCGGCGGCGCCTGCCTCGTTTTGTTTGGGACTACCTTGACAGTGCGACGGGACAAGAGGCGACAAAGGCCCGCAACCGTGCTGCCTTGGATCAAATAGGTTTCACCCCATCCATCCTGCACGGCCCGCAAGAAGTTTCGCTAGCGTCTGATTTTTTAGGCACGCCACGTCCATTGCCGTTTGGCATTTCACCAGTCGGCATGTCTGGGCTGATCTGGCCGGACGCAGAACGTCAACTCGCGCGCTGCGCTGCAGCACATGGTATCCCCTATTGCCTGTCCACCGTTGCAAGCCAATCACCCGAAGATCTGGCTGCTGATCTTGGCGCTGCGCCGTGGTTCCAGCTTTACCCGCCCAAAGACCCTGACATTCGTCGTGATTTGCTGGATCGCGCCAAGGCGGCCGGGTTTGCTGGCCTGGTACTAACCGTGGATGTGCCCGTTGCGTCGCGCAGAGAACGGCAGACACGTTCTGGCTTAACTCAGCCGCCAAAGCTTACGCCGCGCCTGCTGGCGCAGGTAGTGTCACGGCCTGTCTGGGCGTTGGGCATGGCAAAGCATGGGATGCCGCGTATGCGGACCTTGGATCGTTACACCGACGGCGCCGCCACCAGCCTCTCGTCAACAGCTCATATCGGATATCTGCTGCGCACCTCACCTGACTGGGAGTATGTGAAATGGCTACGCGACCACTGGACTGGCCCCCTGATCGTCAAGGGGGTTCTGCGCGCTGAGGACGCAGGGCTGTTGGAGGATCTGGGGGTTGATGCGCTTTGGGTCTCGAACCACGCAGGGCGGCAATTCGATGCTGCCCCTGCTGCCATCGAAGCGCTGCCTTCCATCCGCGCTGCCAGTAATCTGCCGTTGATTTTTGACAGCGGGATCGAAGGCGGCCTGGATATCCTGCGCGCCCAAGCTTTGGGGGCCGACTTTGTCATGTTGGGTCGCGCGTTTCATTTTGCGCTCGCAGCTCTTGGGCGTGATGGCCCCGATCATCTGATCGACATCCTACGCAATGATCTGGAGGCCAATATGGGGCAACTGGGTGCGACTGACATGAACACGCTGCCCAAGCCGATGAGACTTCCGTCGATAGCACAGCCATTCACGACAGGTAGGTCCGATGCGGACTCAAATCAGCCGCCGTAATCGCGCTATATGCCGGATTCTGGCCTCAAGTCAGCGCTATCACGCTGGCCATGCACAGAACTACGTCTATACCGGACCCTAATTTGCGCATAACACTTCGCCAAACTGTACGACCCCGAGGACGCTATGACCGACTTCAAGAAAATCCTGATCGCCAACCGCGGCGAAATCGCCATCCGCGTCATGCGGGCCGCTAATGAGATGGGCAAAAAGACGGTTGCCGTCTACGCCGAAGAGGACAAGCTGGGCCTGCACAGATTCAAGGCCGACGAAGCCTACCGGATTGGTGAAGGCATGGGGCCGGTGGCCGCATATCTATCGATCGATGAAATCATTCGGGTGGCCAAGGACTGTGGTGCAGACGCCATTCACCCCGGCTACGGCCTATTGTCAGAGAACCCTGATTTTGTAGATGCCTGTGCACGCAACGGCATCACCTTCATTGGCCCAAAAGCTGAAACCATGCGCGCCTTGGGCGACAAGGCCAGCGCACGCCGCGTCGCGGTTGCAGCTGGCGTGCCAGTCATCCCCGCTACCGAAGTACTGGGCAATGACATGAACGCCATCCGCAAGGAAGCAGCCGAGGTCGGCTATCCTTTGATGCTGAAAGCGTCCTGGGGTGGCGGTGGTCGTGGAATGCGCCCGATCCTCGGTGAGAGCGAGCTGGAAGAGAAGGTACTGGAAGGCCGACGCGAGGCGGAAGCCGCCTTTGGCAACGGCGAGGGCTATCTGGAGAAGATGATCACCCGCGCCCGTCACGTCGAGGTGCAGATCCTCGGCGACAAACATGGCGAGATTTACCACCTGTTTGAGCGTGACTGTTCCGTCCAGCGTCGCAATCAGAAAGTGGTGGAACGCGCCCCTGCCCCCTATCTGACGGAAGAACAACGCACCGAGATTTGTGATCTGGGCCGCAAGATCTGTCAGCATGTGAACTATGAATGCGCAGGCACTGTCGAATTCCTGATGGATATGAATGACGGCAAATTCTACTTCATCGAGGTGAACCCCCGTGTTCAGGTTGAGCATACCGTCACCGAGGAAGTCACCGGCATAGACATCGTACAGGCGCAAATCCTGATTGCCGAGGGCAAGACCATTGCCGAGGCAACCGGGAAGACCAGTCAGGGTGAAATACAGCTGAATGGCCATGCGCTGCAAACCCGCGTGACGACCGAAGACCCTCTGAATAACTTTATTCCCGACTATGGTCGTATCACGGCCTATCGTTCGGCCACTGGTATGGGTATCCGTCTGGATGGTGGCACCGCCTATGCGGGCGGCGTGATCACCCGGTATTACGATTCCCTGCTTACAAAAGTGACAGCAAAAGCGCCAACGCCAGAGAAGGCGATTGCCCGTATGGACCGCGCCTTGCGCGAATTCCGGGTGCGCGGTGTCAGCACCAATATCGCCTTTGTTGAGAACCTGTTGAAGCACCCGACCTTCCTGTCGAATGAATACACCACCAAGTTCATTGATGAGACGCCGGAGCTGTTCCAGTTCGCCAAACGCCGTGACCGTGGAACCAAGGTGCTGACCTATATTGCCGATATCTCAGTCAATGGTCATCCGGAGACCGAAGGTCGCCCGGAACCGCATGCAGATCTGAAAGAGCCACGCGCGCCCAAGGCAGATGCTGCAACACAGCCCTACGGCACACGCAATCTGTTGGAACAGAAAGGGGCTCAGGCTGTTGCCGACTGGATGAAGGCCCAGCGCCAGCTTTTGCTGACTGACACCACCATGCGTGATGGCCACCAGTCGCTGTTGGCCACCCGGATGCGCAGCCATGACATGATCAAAGTAGCGCCCGCCTATTCGCAAAACCTCAGCCAGCTCTTTTCGATTGAGTGCTGGGGAGGCGCGACCTTTGATGTTGCATACCGGTTCTTGCAGGAATGCCCTTGGCAGCGCCTGCGCGATCTGCGCGAGCGGATGCCGAACCTGATGACGCAGATGCTGCTGCGCGCCTCAAACGGCGTCGGCTACACCAATTATCCCGACAATGTGGTCCAGAGCTTTGTGAAACAGGCAGCCACTGGCATTGACGTGTTCCGCGTTTTTGACTCGCTGAACTGGGTAGAGAATATGCGTGTCGCCATGGATGCGGTCGTTGAATCAGGCAAGATCTGTGAAGGAACAATCTGCTACACGGGTGACATCCTCGATCCTAGCCGTGCGAAATACGACCTGAAGTACTATGTCAGCATGGCCAAAGAGCTGGAAGCCGCAGGGGCGCATATACTGGGCCTCAAGGACATGGCGGGTCTGTTGAAACCTGCAGCTGCCCGCCAACTGGTGAAAGCACTAAAGGAAGAGGTCGGCTTGCCCGTCCATTTCCACACCCATGACACATCCGGCATTGCGGGGGCCACCATTCTGGCGGCCGCAGATGCGGGTGTAGATGCGGTTGATGCAGCGATGGACGCCTTCAGTGGCGGCACGTCGCAGCCCTGCCTTGGCTCAATTGTCGAAGGCCTGCGAAATACCGATCGCGACACCGGACTGGATATCGCCAAAGTACGCGAGATTTCGGACTACTGGGAACAGGTGCGGATGCAATATGCCGCATTCGAATCCGGCCTGCAAGCACCCGCCTCAGAGGTATATCTGCATGAAATGCCCGGTGGTCAGTTCACCAACCTCAAGGCGCAAGCGCGGTCCCTAGGACTGGAAGATCGCTGGCATGAGGTGGCCCAGACCTATTCGGACGTCAACCAGATGTTCGGCGATATTGTGAAGGTGACGCCATCATCCAAGGTGGTTGGCGACATGGCACTGATGATGGTCAGCCAGGGGCTGACGCGGACTGAGGTCGAAGACCCCTCCACAGATGTTGCCTTCCCGGATTCGGTGGTCGACATGATGCGCGGCAATCTGGGCCAGCCTCCCGGTGGGTTCCCCGAAAGCATCGTCGCCAAGGTGTTGAAGGGTGATGCGCCAAATCTGGAGCGCCCCGGTGCCCATCTCGCCCCTGTGGATCTAGAAGCAACCCGTGCAGAAGTGTCCAAAGAACTGGAAGGTAAAGAGGTCGATGACGAGGATCTGAACGGCTATCTGATGTATCCAAAGGTGTTCTTGGATTACATGGGCCGCCACCGTCAATATGGCCCGGTGCGCAGCCTGCCCACCCGCGCCTTCTTCTACGGCATGGAACCGGGTGAAGAAATCACGGCGGAAATCGATCCCGGCAAGACTCTGGAAATCCGCCTGCAGGCCATCGGTGATACCGACGACATGGGAGAGGTCAAAGTCTTCTTCGAGCTGAACGGCCAACCGCGTGTGATCCGCGTGCCAAACCGTTTGGTTAAAGCCACCACCCAAGCCAACCCAAAGGCTGAACAGGGCAACCTGAACCACATCGGCGCTCCTATGCCTGGTGTTGTGGCAACTGTTGCGGTTCAACCCGGACAACAGGTGCATGAAGGTGACATGTTGCTGACCATCGAAGCCATGAAGATGGAAACCGGCATCCATGCGGAACGCGATGCAGTGGTTAAGGCAGTAAACGTACAGCCCGGTGGCCAGATTGATGCCAAAGACCTGCTGATCGAATTGGAGTGATCTGGCTTACTTAAGATTAAAAGGCCCTGCCCAAGCGGGGCCTTTTATGTGTTTTGGGAACGAATGCCCCAGCAAGGCCACTAGTGACTTGTCCCTTATTTTCATGCTCTACCTGTTGCTAGATTGCATTTGTTGGCCAAAGGGAATCCCATGGACTTCACTTTCACCCCTCTCAGCGCTGCTGCGTTGGTGCCGCTCTATATTTGGATGACCTTTCGCATCGTGAATCATCGCAGGAGCGAGAAAATCAGCTTTGGCGATGGCGAAGACCAAGACCTGCTGCGAAAAATGCGCGCCCATGGCAATTTTGCGGAATATGCCCCTTTGGGATTGGTTTTATTGGCTCTAATGGAGATTTGCGGCACGCCAAATCTCATCATGGCGCTCTTGATGGGGATGTTGGTGGTTGGGCGCTACGCGCACGCTTATTCATTTATTAGACAACCGATGAATTTTCGCGCCCGTGTGTTCGGCATGTTTTTAACCATTGCTACAATGGGTATTTGCGCCTTTGGGCTTCTGATCCATGCGACTATTTAGGGGGTGAAATGAGAAAAGTTTCACTTTCTTTACTGAGCCCTCTTGCGGCTCAAATACAGTAGGTTTATATCCGCCCTCACCCAAGGAAGCGGGCGTAGCTCAGGGGTAGAGCATAACCTTGCCAAGGTTAGGGTCGGGCGTTCGAATCGCCTCGCCCGCTCCATTTGGACACATGAAAAGGCCACCGATTGCAGACGCAACGGTGGCCTTTCGTGTTTCTCAGATCCGGCATAGCCTCTGGCTTGCGTGGAATCATTTGAGCGCCTAAGAACAGAGCGAGAACGGCTGCATCGGCAGCACTAGAATAGGTGATACGGCAGTATGCTCACATCGGTAGAACTCTGCGCTGGCGCAGGCGGCCAGGCGCTCGGGCTGGAGAACGCCGGTTTTGACCACACTGCGCTGGTAGAGATCGACAAACATTGCTGCGCCACATTGCGCCATAACAGGCCACAGTGGAACGTGCTGGAAGAGGATGTGCGCGCCTTCAAAGAAGATGCCGACGCCTATCACGGTATTGATCTTCTGGCGGGAGGCCTTCCCTGCCCACCGTTCTCCGTAGCAGGCAAACAACTGGGCGAAAAGGACGAGCGCAATCTCTTTGACGATGCGATCGAAATCGTCGCCGCAACCCGTCCCCGTGCAGTTATGATCGAAAACGTGCGTGGATTTCTGGATGCGGTCTTTCATGACTACCGCGAGAAGTTGAAAACACAACTGGCCAAGCTTGGTTATGAGACCGACTGGAGGCTGCTGAATGCCTCCGACTTTGGTGTGCCTCAGTTGCGGCCGCGTGTGGCTATCGTTGCCCTGCGCAAGGAATTCTCCGGTCAGTTCAGCTGGCCCGAACCGCTGCCGCATAATCCGCGCAATGTGGGTGAAACACTGCTGGACCTGATGAAGGAACGAGGCTGGCGCGGTGCTGAAGACTGGGCTGCCAAGGCGGATGAGATTGCGCCAACCATCGTGGGCGGTTCGAAGAAACACGGCGGACCCGACCTGGGCCCCACTCGTGCACGGCGGGCCTGGGCCGCATTGGGCGTCGAAGGGCGCACCATCGCCTATGAGGCACCTGACCCGTTCCATAATGACATGCCACGCCTGACGGTGCGGATGGTCGCGCGCATTCAGGGCTTCCCCGACAACTGGCATTTCACTGGCGCAAAGACCAATGCCTATCGCCAGGTTGGCAACGCATTCCCGCCACCTGTGGCCGAGGCGGTCGCGCGCCAGATCCGTCAGGCCATCGCCCGACCAAGCCTGCGGGTTGTCTCAACCCCGGCCTCCAGGCGTTGATGTGCTGCTAGGGATCAAAACCCGCGCCATTGAAGCACGCCTCGCATCGGCAGCCGTCCAAAGGCGCTCAAATTCCCAGATCATCCGAACGCAGGGCATGCAATGAAACAAAAACTGCCGCCCGACCTTATCTGTCCCGGTCATCCTGATCATCCGTTGCTAAGCAGCCTTGCACAGGACATCACCACCCGCGCCGGTGGTATGTTTGAGCTGGCAGACAGGTTCCCGGCCATGCTGCGCAATTGCATCGACGATGTGATCCTGACCGCCAAGACCGGTCGACGCGCCTATGAGGATCTGGAAAAGACCGAAAAAACCTACATCGGCACCCGCGTAGAGATTGAACTGCGCGCGATGCTGCGCTTGCCGAAGGGGCGATTAGACACTGAAATTCTTGGCCATGATGTGGATATCAAGCACACCATGGGTAGCAACTGGATGATCCCGACCGAAGCCGTGGATCAGCCCTGTATACTGGTCGCCGCTGATGAACCGCGTGCGCGTTGCTATCTTGGTCTGATCGTCGCGCGGCAAGCCTATCTGACAGCAGGTCAGAACAAGGATGCCAAGCGCTCAGTCTCGGCTGAGGGGTTTGGCCATATCCTCTGGCTGCTTTGTGATCAGCCCTACCCGGCCAATTTTTGGCGCTTGCTTCCAGAGGCTACGGTGGCGCGTATTTTTTCAGGCGACAGTGGTAACGCGCGCATGGCATCCCTGTTCAAGGAGATCCAGCGTCAGCCGATCCCCCGTGACGTTGTTGAGGCGGTGGCCGCACAGAAGGATTTCATGCGCAGGATTCGTTCAGACGGGGGGCATGGCACGCGAGACCTACTTGCCAAGACCGGCATTGTGATCCTCGAAGGACGCAAGGACGCTCAGCTGATGCGCGCATTGAACCTACCTCACTGCAGTGGATCCGAGTTTATTTCCACACAGCTGAACACAACAGAAGAGATGCGGCTGGCCTCGAGTGCCGGCCACGCGGTGAGCGAAGATTTTTTTGATCCGGAGTAAAATACCGTTGTTTTTCTGTTGCAGCCATCGGCGCAATTGCCTATTGACCGCTTCACCGGATGGTAGCGCGGGCGTAGCTCAGGGGTAGAGCATAACCTTGCCAAGGTTAGGGTCGGGCGTTCGAATCGCCTCGCCCGCTCCATCAGGACAAGAAAGGCCGCTCTTTTGAGCGGCTTTTTCTTTTTCTACTGAAACCATTGGCTTACCAGGAATACTCCGGGTGTGTTTCGTATATATTGCCCGTACCCAGGACCGGATACCACGGCGAAACCTTGAAGGTTTTTCTTCCAAATACCGTTCTTTTTCCTCTTGCAGGCCGAGTGGCAATTTCCTAAACACCGCTTCACCAAATGGCAGCGCGGGCGTAGCTCAGGGGTAGAGCATAACCTTGCCAAGGTTAGGGTCGGGCGTTCGAATCGCCTCGCCCGCTCCATTTGGACTGCAAAGGCCGCTCTTCTGAGCGGCCTTTTGCGCATCTGGCCTCAAATCATCATCAATGCTGACCCTTCTGTACAGCGCCCGAATATTTGATCAAATTCCTTTGACGCGACTCTCAAAACCCGCCAATGCTGTGCAAAAGGGGTGCAAGCCTCTGGATCAAATGCGCCGATCACATACGGCGCCTCAGCTTACGAGGACATAAGCCCATGGCCCCGGTCATCTATCCAACCACCAATTTCACCGCCACCGAGCAACTCTGCCTTGAGCGGGGCGAAGGCATCTATGTGTTCGACAGTGAGGGGCGCAAATACATCGAAGGGCTGGCGGGTCTATGGTGCACCTCGCTTGGGTACAGCAATACAGAAGTGATGGATGCGATCACTGAGCAGCTGCATAAACTGCCATTCACTCATACTTTCGGCGGGAAAACACACAAACCGATTCAGGATCTAGCGGACAAGCTGGCCGCTATGGTGCCGGTGGAGGATGCCTATGTTTTCTTCGGCAACTCCGGTTCAGACGCCAACGACACGCACTACAAGATGCTGCGCTATTACTTCAACGCCATCGGTAAGCCAGAAAAGCGCAAAATCATCACACGCGAGCGAGGCTATCACGGAGTGACCGTTGCAGCCGGTTCGATGACTTCTTTGCCTGCGAATCTCGCCCATTTTGATGCTCCGCTTGAGGCGTTGAGCATCCTGCGCGCTGACTCGCCGCATTACTACACCGCCCGCAAGGGGAACGAGACCGAAGCACAATTTGTCGAGCGAATTCTGCATAACCTAGAAGATCTGATCCTGGCCGAAGATCCCGATACGATTGCGGCAATGATCGTCGAGCCGATTACCGGCGCGTCGGGCGTCATCGTACCGCCCGAAGGCTATTATGAGGGACTACAGGCGCTGCTCCGCAAATACGGGATCCTGATCTGGGCGGATGAGGTGATCTGTGGCTTTGGTCGCACTGGCGCGGATTTTGGCTGTACCACTATGGGAATCAAGCCGGATCTGATGACCTTTGCCAAACAACTGTCGTCAGCCTATTTCCCGATTTCGGCCTCGGTTATTCCAGGTTGGATGTATGAGGCGATGATCGATCAGACCAACGAAGTTGGTGTGTTTGGCCATGGCTACACCTATTCCGGCCACCCAGCGGCCTGTGCTGCTGCGCTGAAAACACTGGAGATTTATGAGCGCGATAGTCTCTTTGATCATGCTGCCGAGGTCGGCGCCTATTTGCAGAGCCAATTGCGCGAGATTTTCACGGATCACCCACTGGTAGGAGAGGTCCGTGGCAAAGGTCTGATCGCCGCGCTGGAGCTGGTATCGAACAAAACCACCGGTGCCAGTTTCGACAAGGGCATTGCCGGTGCAACCGCGCAGAAGCTTTGTCAGGAGAATGGCTTGATCTTACGAGCCGTGGCCGGGAACGCGGTAGCGCTCTGCCCGCCCCTGATCATCACCAAGGACGAGGCCGATGAGATGCTGCGCCGGTTGAAAACTGCGATCGACGCAAGCTTTGAGCAGCTGAAAGCACAGGGCCACCTCGCCCACTGATACCGGTTGCCTTGGCAGGTATCGCGGAAGCAGCGTCCGTTTCAGGCGCTGCTTTTTGCATGCTGTTGTGACAGCTGTGGAGCACAAGCGGTCCAAATATCCAGTCCAATGCCGCGTCTCAGCGATTATTCCCCGTGAATAAATCAATAATAAAAGTAAATATCGACTAAATCTAAGTCTGCTTTTAGCACTAGATGTTTCCACACTTTCGCGCGCCTATGACCAAATGGTTTCGGGGGGAATCAAATGATCAAAGACCTGCGAGCCAGTGGATCCGGGGACCGCTCTACCCGGGCTCTACCCGGTAGGTCGGGGAAACCGGGGCAGGGAACGGCGCAGCACTGATCGCGCCGTTCCCTGCCGCCGAATTCAGGCTGTCTCTTATCAAAACACCTTGAAAGTCATCGTTGTTAGCGAGCGCTCGATACCGTCAATGTCGAGCAGCTGATCGTTGATATATTTCCCGACGTCCTGATCGCTGGGAATATAGAGCTTCATCAAGAGGTCGAAATCTCCGCTGGTGGAGTAAAGCTCTGAATGAATTTCGCGCAGCGCAATTTCTTCGGCGACCTTGTATGTGGTGCCGGGTTTGCAGCGGATCTGGATAAAGACGCAGGTGGACATTGAGCCCCTCAAAGGTTGGAAATGCGAATGTTGCCTGCCAAGCTGACACGCAGCGCGCGGCGAGGCAATCCCCGGAAACACCAGCAGTCTGAGGGAGCCGCTGAGGATGACCGGGGCATCGATCAGACATCGCCCGAGAAAATACCGGAAATCAGCCGTCGCACAGGCAACAGTTTTGCGCCAATTGACGCGGCAGGCTTGAGCGCGGGCCCGCCCTGCCCCTATAAGCAGCGCAGGATATCAAGGACATGCCGACCATGCGTACCGCTCAGATCACCCGCCAGACCGCCGAAACCGAGATCACTGTCGAAATCAACCTCGACGGAACCGGCAGCTATGACAATCAAACTGGTGTTGGTTTCTTTGACCATATGCTGGACCAGTTGTCGCGCCATTCGCTGATCGATATGACCATTCGCGCCAAGGGGGATTATCACATTGATGATCACCACACAGTTGAGGACACCGGCATCGCACTGGGCCAGGCGCTAGTGGCTGCACTTGGCGACAAGAAGGGGATCAACCGCTATGGCGCGTGTCACCTGCCAATGGATGACGCTCAGGTGCGCTGTGCGCTGGACCTATCTGCGCGCCCCTTCCTGATTTGGAACGTAGACCTTCCGACGCAGAAGATCGGCGCGTTTGATACCGAGCTGGTGCGGGAATTCTTTCAGGCGCTAAGTACCCATGGCGGCATCACCCTACATATTGACCAGCTGCATGGGTTCAACAGCCACCATATTGCCGAGGCCGCATTCAAAGCTGTCGCGCGCGCCTTGCGTACAGCAGTAGAGACTGATCTGCGCAAGGCAGATGCGATCCCGTCGACCAAGGGCGCGCTCTGAAATGCTGACCGCGATTATTGACTACGAATCCGGCAATTTGCACTCTGCCGAGAAAGCCTTTCAGCGCATGGCCCGAGAGCTGGATGCCGGAGACGTTGTTGTCACATCAGATGCCGACGTCGTGGCGCAGGCCGACCGGTTGGTGCTGCCCGGCGATGGTGCGTTTCCCGCCTGCGCCGAGGAACTCCGTGGCCACCGCGGCATCTACGAGGCAATGGTAGAGGCGGTCGAGCAGAACGGTCGCCCCTTTTTGGGTATCTGTGTCGGCATGCAATTGATGGCCACCGCAGGCCATGAATACCGCGACACGCCAGGTCTTGGCTGGGTCGGCGGCGATGTGGTTAAGATTACACCCGGCGATGACGCACTGAAAGTGCCGCATATGGGATGGAATGATCTGGTTATCGACAATGATCACGCGATTTTTGCGGGCATAACATCGGGTGACCATTGTTATTTTGTCCACTCCTACCATTTTCGCGTTAACAACCCCGCTGAGCGACTGGCCCATGTGGATTATGGGTGCGATGTCACTGCGGTGATCGGGCGCGACACGATACTTGGTATGCAGTTCCACCCAGAAAAAAGCCAAGACATCGGTCTGCGTATGATCGGCAATTTCCTGACCTGGTCCCCCTGAGACGGCGTACCTTCGACAAGCAGTTCAGGCAGCGGCCATGCGCAGAGATACCGGTGCAATGCCGTAAGCTTTCCGGAACGCGCGGGTGAAACCCTCTGGACTGGTGTAGGCATAGCGGCGAGCCACGGATTCGACCCGGTCACCACGCCTAAGGTCCTGATGTGCGAGGGTAAGCCGCCAGCGGCGCAAATAGCCCATCGGGGTTTCCCCGACCTCTGTCCCAAAGAGTTGGGCAAAGCGGGATAGAGACAAGCCCGCCGTCTCAGCGAGATCCCCATTGGTCCAAAGTCTGCCGGGGTGATCGTGCATAGCCACAATGGCACGGCTGAGACGCGAGTCGGCAAGCCCCGCAAGAAGTCCCGGTTCCGTCGCTCCGTTTTGAATCTGGTTACGCAGAAGGCGCACCATTAGCACCTCTCCGAGCCGGTTTATTACTGATTGCGCACCACAATGCTGCCCCTCGGCCTCGTCCCGCATCAGACGAACAAGGCCATGCGCTTCTGGATTGCCAGTGATGTCATACTCCACCACATCCGGCAGGGCGGCGAGGAAAGGGTTCCTGCGCCCCGACCATTCCACACGCGCGGCCCACATAACCGTGGTCGACGGAAGCTCAGGTGCGTTGTCAGTGGTGCAATAGAGAATACGCACCGGTTCTCCTGCCGGATCCTCAAGAGCGATCAGATTGGCCTCACCCGGTCCGGCTGCGCGTACGGCCAACTGGAAGCGATCCATCAATGTGGTCAGACGGTCCATGTTTTCGGTGTTTCCATCAGGTTTTTCGGATTTATAAAACCGTAATCTGCACGATAGTAAGCGGCAAGCCAAAATACATTCTCAGCTCTTAAGGATCCCTATCATGCTTATGCCCCGTCAAAAGACACCAGACCTAACCCTGCCAACATTGGACCACGGACAATTCGACCTAACCTCCGAAGAGAGCCAGCGCGGCACCGTGATCTGCTTTTATCGCGGCCTGCACTGCCCGATCTGTGCGAATTATCTGAAAGAGTTGGAAAAGCGCGTTGCTGATTTTGCGAGCCGGGGTGTGAACTGCATCGCTATCAGCAGCGACGGTGAGGAGCGTACACGTGCCATGGCCGACAAGATCGAAGCCCAAAATCTTCGGTTTGGTTATGATCTACCGTTGAATGTAGCCCGTCAGTGGGGGCTATATCTGTCGACGTCGCGCGGAAAGACGTCCATCGGGATCGAAGAGCCAGCGCTGTTTTCCGAGCCTGGCCTGTTCATGGTGACGCCAGAACAGACCCTGTACTATGGATCCGTACAGACCATGCCATTTGTTCGCCCGCACTTCTCGGAGCTGGTCTCAGCCCTGGATTTTGCTATCGCCAATGACTACCCGGCACGCGGCGAGTACAACGGCGACGTTTGATAACCCTACCCGCTCAAGCAATACCACTCTGGCCGCAGCAATGCTTGCGGCCAGATGTGTCTTCGACCAACCAAAGACCAGAGCAGTCGCGATCGTAGAAACAGGTCGCATGAAAACTGACAGAGAATGGATGGACAGCAGGGATGCACGCGGGCATACACCGCAGACTAAAATATCCCCACCCCGTCTCTTGCAGGTCACCGCCCGGTGCAGATCCGTCTTGAAAAATTCGACTACCACGAAGGTCAGCATCGTTACTGCGTGCTGAACCTAAGCCAGACGTTGTTCGGAGAGTGGTGTGTCGAGCAAACCAACGGTCCATTGGGGGAGCCCGGGGGACAGCTGCGGCGAAGCTATTATTGTTCGCAGGAAACTGCGCTAGCGGCTGCAGAACAACACCGTGACCGCCAGATAAAGCGCGGCTTCGTACCGATCCCGGTACAGCTCGGCCTGTTTTAACTGACCTTGACCCGTACGAAGAGATAAAGGGCAGGCCCGAAGCCCTGCCCCCAAATAGTTACCTGCGTCACCGTTGTCTGTTTCACAGAACGTCGCCTAGCAGTATTAGGCTCACTTGATACGGCTCCACGTCTGCTTGGAGCAGATGAGCCCGCCTGCAACGCACCCGCGCAGAGCCAGCGATCTACCGGACAGGTTCATCTTTCCGGTGTAAATCTTGTTGTTGGACGGGCGCCAGACCTTGCCCGCGTATGAGCCATCGCCATTGGAGACCATATCAATCACCAGCGTTTTGCCGATATTGGGGGATTTATACTCTCCGTCAGCGTTAAACGTCCGGCTGATCTTGCCACACACGGCTGCGCCACAGGGCGCCATGGTAACATGCGCATAGGAGCCGTCATCGGGCTGGGTCTTCCACGTGCCGTGCACAGGGTCCGCTGAGGCCACGCCTGCCAGACCCAATGCAAATGCGATGCCAATTGCCAGTTTCTTCATGTTTCATCCTCCCTTTTGAAGGCAGTCTGGCCGCCAAGAGGTATTTCAGGCAAGGTTGACCTCGGGTCGCGTTGCATTCGTGAGCGGGCTTGTGCAAAAGGGGCCAAACTACGATCTCCCCGCGTTGCAGCTGTGCGCCTTGCACCTGTGACGCGGTCCGAGACCCGGTTTCCGACAGCACTGGCAGTTCTGATAAGGGCACGCGATATGATCCTCTACCCCGCAATCGACCTCAAAGATGGGCAAGCCGTACGCCTGCTGCATGGCGATATGGACAAGACCACCGTCTTTAATGACAACCCAGCCGCACAGGCACTGGAGTTTGTAGAAGCCGGTTGCGAGTGGTTGCATCTGGTGGATCTGAATGGTGCCTTTGCAGGCGAGCCGGTCAATGCCGCCCCGGTTGAAGAGATCCTGAAACAATGCGAGGTGCCTGCACAATTGGGTGGCGGCATTCGAGACATGACAACCATCGCAAACTGGATCGACAAAGGTCTGGCGCGGGTCATTCTAGGCACTGTGGCCGTAGAGAACCCTGATCTGGTCCGTGAAGCCGCGCGTGAATTCCCCGGCAAGGTCGCAGTGGGGATTGATGCCCGCAATGGCCGGGTCGCCACCAAAGGCTGGGCTGAAGAAACCGACGTTATGGTCAGCGACCTGGCAAAATCCTTTGAGGACGCGGGTGTCGCAGCAATTATCTACACCGACATTCTACGCGACGGCGCCATGAAAGGTCCAAATGTCACCGCAACGGCCGATCTGGCAAACGCCGTCAGCATCCCAGTGATCGCCTCCGGCGGCGTGTCTTCTCTGGAGGATCTACAGGCGCTGAAATCCTGCGGTGCAGCACTGAACGGTGCGATTTCAGGCCGCGCGCTGTATGATGGGGCCATCGACCTGCAACAGGCTCTCAAGACGCTAAAAGCGTAACACCCATACCTCCTCTAGTCTGGAGGTATTCGAAGTAGACCACCCGAAAGCCAGAAGGGGGCAGCCCCCCTTCGGCATGATATATTCGCCTTTTTTGCAGGCCCTGTGACTACTGTGTTGCCGCGCCAGTCAGTTTGCCAATCGCGCCTTGCATCTTGGCAATAACAGCGGCGTCTGCCGGAATATCCAACCCACCAAGCATCTCTGCGGGATCTTCATAGGTCAGCCAGACCTGCCCATCAGCATCCTCATAGGCCAGAACCTTGAGAGGTAGATAAAGCCCCGCCCGCGGATCGGCTTGCATTGCCGGCGTGCCCAACTTGGGGTTCCCAAAAATCAACAGCTCCGCATCCCCGAGCTCTAGATCTACCTTCTGTGCACCGGCCGCATGATCGATACGAGCAAAAACGGTCGCACCCGCACGCTCAACAGCGGCCTGCAGCGCATCCATGGTCTCGGCCACGGGTTTCTGGCTAGGTATTTTCATCAGCTCGGCGGCGGCAGGCAGGACAGACATGGCAGCAATGGCTCCAGCGAGGGCAAGGGATTTCAACATAATGACAGCTCCGAACTATGAATGATCCATCCGAGAACAAGCCACCCAAGCCGCGCAGGCAATTCACATCTTTGGCATCGGCAAGGCTGCGCCGCAGTTCTGATAACTTTCGGAAGCGTTAGGTCATTCGGGCAAACACAACACAGAACAGGCGTATTAATACCTGCGGCACCGCGCCCGGTTACATTCTGTCGTTTTTTGACGTTTATTGCGTCGCAATAACGCAGTTGAGCCTTCAGGCTGCGACATCATCAAGGAAGCCACCCCATGCCCCGTGTCAGCAAGATCCGCCTGCCCGATAGCGCCCGATTGTGGCAGATGGTATCGCCGGGCGACTTCGTAGATGGATACGCAGTTGAAAGCCCCCTGTCCCCGCGTGACGCTGCCGACATCGGGCTAAGCCTTCCGGGGTGGGCAGCGGCGCTACTTCGTTTGCGAAATATGATTGTGCGCCCGTTTGGCCTGAAGACAGAGATTAGCGATAGTGGCAAAGGCGCAATCTTCCCTGTCACGTTTGAAGATACCAGAGAGCTGATCCTCGGCGCGGATGACAATCATCTGGATTTCCGCATCACTGTTCTGCGGCACGAGGGGCGCATTCATATGGCAACCTGGGTGCACCGCCACAATCTGATCGGGCGGATTTATCTGGTGTTGGTCATGCCCTTTCACATCCTGATCATGCGCGATAGCATGCGCCGCATCGCGCGGCACCGCCCCACGATTGCATCCAACCCTTCCGCACAGTAAAGACGGGACAACCCCAGCGGCAAAGGGATCCGTTCATGCTGAAAACCCGCATTATCCCCTGTCTCGACGTGGCTGATGGTCGCGTCGTCAAAGGTGTCAATTTTGTTGGTCTGCGCGATGCCGGTGATCCGGTTGAGGCCGCCAAAGCCTATGATGCCGCTGGCGCTGATGAGATCTGCTTTCTCGACATTCATGCGACCCACGAGAACCGTGGCACTATGTTTGACATGGTGCGCCGCACCGCCGAGCAGTGTTTCGTGCCGCTCACCGTGGGGGGAGGCGTTCGTACCAAGGACGATGTGCGCGCGCTTCTGCTGTCTGGCGCTGACAAAGTGTCGTTCAACTCCGCCGCTGTGGCTAACCCGGATGTTATCCGCGAGGCCGCTGATCAGTTTGGAAGCCAGTGTATAGTCTGTGCAATTGACGCCAAGACTGTTGCAACGGGCAAATGGGAGATTTTCACCCATGGTGGGCGGCGCGAAACCGGCATTGATGCGGTAGAATTTGCCCGACTGGTAGTCGCCAAAGGCGCAGGTGAGATCCTGCTGACCTCAATGGATCGTGACGGGACCAAATCAGGATTTAACCTGCCACTTACGCGCGCAATTTCCGACGCAGTTGAGGTACCGGTCATTGCCTCCGGCGGCGTTGGCACGCTTGATCATCTGGTCGAAGGCGTCACCGAAGGTGGAGCCAGCGCGGTTCTGGCGGCGTCGATCTTCCACTTTGGTGAATACAGCGTGCAGGAAGCAAAACAGCATATGGCGGCTGCAGGCATCCCAATGAGGCTGACATGACAATACTGCACGATCTCGAAACCACCATTCAGTCCCGCAAAGGCAGTGATCCGGAGACCAGCTGGACAGCTAAGCTGCTCTCCAAAGGGCCAGAGAAATGCGCTGAGAAATTTGGTGAAGAAGCCATCGAGGCCATTATTGAAGCCGTGAAAGATGACAAGGCCGGTCTTGCATCGGAAGCTGCCGACGTCCTCTATCATTTTCTGGTTATGCTGGCCGCACGCGATGTCGCCTTGGATGATGTGTTGTCAGTTCTGGCAAAACGTCAGGGTCTGAGTGGCCTTGATGAGAAGGCCAGCAGGCCTAAGGGCTAAACCGCCGCGCAAGCGCTGCATAGCGGCGCTTGGCCCAACCAAAGAGGCCATTCTTCAGGATGGCCGATCTGGGAGGGAGCGCATGCTCTTTGCAGCCAAACAGACGTATCCGTTTACAGCTTCGAAGATATGATACCGGTTGCAAAACCGCCCATCCGAAGCTCACCAAAGAGGCGCTGGTATTCAATCTTGGGACAGCGGTTCTGGATCACGGTAATGCCCGCATTTTCCGCACGTGCGGCAGCCTCCACATGTTCCACGCCGATCTGCATCCAAATCGTTTGCAGCCCGTCACACACCCTCAGGGCTTCCTCTACTATTGCCGGAACAGCCTCGGAGCGGCGGAAAATATCCACCATATGAACAGGTTCCTGAATATCGCTGAGGCTGGCGTGGATTGTCTGGCCAAACAGCGTCTTTCCGGCGTGACCTGGGTTGACCGGCAGCACGCGATAGCCCTTAAGCCCCAGATAGCGGGCGACATAATAGCTGGGACGCACCGAGTTGATTGAAACACCAACCACCGCGATGGTCTTGTTGCGTGTCAGCACATCTTTCAGATGCTGGTCGGAATAGTCGGGCATCAATCCTCCGCTTGCGTCTGCGTTTCATCGCCCTGCCCTGATCACAACGCAACCAGCGGGTCGGCTTGAGCGTATCGGCTGATCTGCAAGGCGCAAGGTAAATTGCACGGTATGGCTCTGTACAAACCATATAGCCCTATCCAACCTGGCAGGTTTCGAGAGGCAACATAAAAAAGCGCCCAGGACAGAACCTGGGCGCAAGGTATGGAACGAGGGACAGTGAAAAAGATCTGCGAGGGTTCCAGTTCGCAGTCTGTTAATAATATGGGGCCATCTCCGCGTTTTGAAAGGGAACCTCTCAAATTCGTGACATTTTCGTGCGCGGCCAACTACATGCGGCCAGTTACGTAGACACAGGCGGGCGCGAGCCATTTACCTTTGCAGTCTCGACCAACTAGGACCTCGGCTTTCCAAATCATTTCCGCAACACTGTCGGCCAGTGCCCTTCCGCCACGGAAATCAAGGCCTGCTGCTCAGCTTCCCAAGCGGCCAGGGCTCCGGGATTGTTCAAGAGATAAAGCCGCCCGTCCGATATCACCCAAAGCGTCGGATTTCCGGGAGCCAGATACCCTTGCGACAACGCATAGGCACAATAGCCACCGAACCGGGGAGCATAGGCCCGGGGGTTGGCTTCAAACTGTTCCTGATTTTGCGCTGACGCAAAGCGCCAAATTGCACCACGCCACTGAATTGCATTGTTCTCTCGGCCCAGCACCGCAGCGCCGGTATCAAAAAACGCCACAACATCATGACCGCCAACTGCCATACCACGAGACACCGACACAAGAGCCGGATCAGCCAGTAGCGCTTGCGGGACGAAGGTACCGGCGTAGAGCGCGATCGCACCACTCGCTCCAAACGCTGCAACCACGGCCCTTGCAGCCGCACATACTACCCCCATACCAACCACGGCGCGGGACCAAAGACTGGTATCAGGTGCTTTGCGGGTCATAGCAACGTGGCAGTTCACAGACAAAGGATCCTCTAGGAGCAAATGAGCGTTGCCCCAGTTTGCCCCGCACGCGCACTACTGCAAAGAGCGGATACGCATTTGTGATATGCCTGTGACCCACGACATCCCGATCTTGAGACCAAAGCGAGGCATAGGCATATCCACAATCATTCTTGCCAACGGCTATTCTAGAACAGACCGCGCTGTTTAGCGAGCGATGGAGGCATAGAGTGCAATTGCCGCCGCATTGGACACATTGAGTGAGCCAAATCCACCGGCCGCATCAATCTTTACAAGGTGATCAACGGTTTCCTTGGTTTTCTGCCGCAGGCCCGGCCCCTCTGCCCCTAGTACCAGGGCAACGGGATCGCCCTTGCGACCGTCTAGCACGGTTTCAATCGTCTCTTCCGCCTCGCCGTCCAGCCCTAGAACAAGGAAGCCCATCCGCTGCAATTCAACAATGGTGTCAGAGAGGTTGCGCATCCGCAGATAGGGCTGGCGTTCCAGCGCACCACTTGCGGTTTTTGCCAAAGCACCGGTTTCTGGCGCGGAATTATGCCGCGTACCGATCACAGCACTTGCACCCAGAACCTCGGCCGAGCGTAAGATAGCCCCGACATTATGCGGATCCGTCACCCGGTCGAGCAGCAAGACACGTGGGCGCTCAGCACCGATGCAATTCTCAGCCAGTCCACCCCAGTTGAGCGGCTTGACCTCCATCGCAGCGCCCTGATGGACCGACTGCTTGTCGATGGGCGGGTTGAATTTACGCGGATCAATCACCTCCGCCTCGATTCCCGCTTGCGCGATAGCATCAGCCAGTTTGGTCTCGGCATTTTGGGTGACCATTAGACGCAGTTTTTCGCGATTGGGATTAAGCAGCGCGTCGCGCACAGCATGCAAGCCAAACAGCCATACCGTTTCAGCTGAAGCCGCCCGTTTTGCTTGTTCTTTTTCGACGACCCATTTGGGTTTCTTGGTCATTTCACTCTCCAGCAGAAAGAAATCAGGACCCGCGCGAAAATCTGGTGATTTTCTTGTTGACGCCCCTTTGGCCTGCTTGTAATCACGCCTCCACATCAGGTGCAACATGCAACTGATAGTGGGCGACAGGCCGCAAGGTGTGGCAGGGGACTGTAACTCCCTCGCGGAGACGCACGCCTGGTTCGATTCCAGGGTCGCCCACCATCCTCCTCTTTTCAAGACAAATCAGGCAGATGGTGACGATCGCGAATGGCGATTATAATGCCCTGATAAATCAGAGATATTTTCCCCACCCCCGGGTACGCTCTGGCGCATACTCCTACAGCTGCTCAGTGCTGCAACCCCAAAAAACCCGCAGAAGATCCGATGTGCGAACCGGCACGAGTCTCGTACCGGTCCATTTTTTCCATCGCGGATCTAGACTTCGTTCTGCGCCTTTTTCACGGCTGAATGCACCCAATCTGCCAGCATATCGAGATCAGGTTTAGCCTCCTGTGCCAGCCCTTCCGAGAAGGTCTGGAAGGCCTCGACATTCATTCGATTGACGCCGGAGACCACCACGGCACCACGGGCCAGTGCTTCGCCTATGACAGGCCGCATTCCGCGCCCGTCTGCTTCGTGTTTGCCGAATTTATTGACCAATAGAACCTGCGGCGCGGGGTCCTGCCCGAGCGCTGCAGTAACTTGGCCTACAGCGCGCTCAAGCGCTTCCGGATTCAGGCGGCAGCCTCGAGACTCCGGACCGAGGGATTGCGAGATACGGATCGTCTCACCTTCGGGCAGAACCCGCACATCCATGTCGCACAGTGCATTGTCGTAGCACTCGGTATTGGTCTGAACGATGCCAGCCAAACGCAGCCCGTCCGCTTGCAACCGATCGGCCAATGCAGTCAGCAGTTTGTCGGTCGCGCCGCGTTCTTGGGTCATGACGTAGGTGAGATGCATGGGCTGCCTCGTGCTGTGGCGTTTCGATTTCGCTGCAGGCTAACGGCAAAGCCCGGGAGGAGCCAGAGGGGGAATTGACGCGGTCTGCTGACTGCGTTTCAGCCAGCGTTGTGGTGCATCCAGCCCGCCCGTTAAGCGCGCTTCAGCGCCGCTCTGCCAGCATCAACACCGGATCATAGGTGAGCGTCACACCCTGCGGTGATGAAAAGCGCTGGCAATAGGCCTCTTCAAATTCCGCGAGCCGTGCTCTCGTCCAGCCACCCTGCGCCATACTGTTCACCCCTGTCGCGCGAAGATGCCGCAATACATCCCGCGGTGTCTCGAAATGGAGTGTGATGGCAGCCTGTACCAGCTCCACCAGATGTAACTCTTCTGGCAGCACATCGGCCCAATCCCCACAGTCCATGTAATTTGGCGCTGCAGCACCCGACCCCAAGGCAGTCAACTCGCGAAAATGGCTGCGGCCATAGCCCGACAACGCAAGCCAGCCACCGGGCTGCAAGGCCGTCGCGCAGCCCTGCATAAGCATCGGCATATCACGCACCCATTGTACCACCGACGAGGCCGCGATCAGGTCGACATCGTGAGGCAAGGCGCAGCTTTCCACCATCCCTGAGGTGAAAGTTGCCGTGCGCCCATGGCCACCAACAAGCTTATGCAATGCGGGTTCGGCCTCCCCCACAAGATCATTGAGCGTAAGCTGATCAATTTCAAACCGCTGCAGCAGAGCCTCTGTCAGGTGTCCAGTGCCCGCGCCAAATTCAAAAACATGCTCGAACCGGCGATCGCCCACAGATTTTTGCAACAGATCAGCAAGATCCATCGCAACGATGGCCTGTGCCGTCGCCTGCCTATGATAGCTGTCCAACCCACGGCGAAAGCTGTTCGCCACACGCCGACTTCCGGTTGGGCATGGTGCGAGGTCCTTCATGTCAACACCTCTTGCCAAGTGCTGAAAGTGGCAAAAGGTGCGTGAGGGGCCTCTCGCTCGCGTACAGTCTGCCCCGCCCAGGCGCGGCGTTGATTTTCGGCAGGGAAGATCCGATCCTGTGCAGAAATCCAGACAAGATCAAAATCCGTATCAGGCCCCGCGCCGCGCATAGCGACAGCCTGCAATTCCGCCCGCCGTGCTGTGACGTCGATGTCTATTGGCGCTTGTCGTGCATTAAAGGCCCGACGCAAAAACTGAGAAAAGCTCGCGCTACTAAGGGTTTCGGCGGTTTTCTCCATGACCTGAACAGGAATCCCAAGGGCATCATCAACAGGTGTCAACGTTCCGTTGACAGCTACTTTACGATGGAAAGGGTCGTCGCGACCGGCCTGCCAATGACCATAGGACGCCACGCCAAAAGACCACGCAAGCAGCGAAACCTCCCTGTATCCGGAGAGATCAGGTAACTCTGCATCGATTTCTGTGTAATCGTTGACAAACACGACGTCCTGCAGGCCATCAAGATGCGGAAACACCTCCGGGCCAATGGCCCAGCCGCCAAAGACGACAATGACGTCAGCGGCGTTGTTTCGTTTCAGCCATCGAATGTCCACCGCTCAAAGCTCCCGTGCCAACCGCAGCATGCCTGCGGTGATTTGGCTCAGCTGATCCGGCGACGTAATGAATGGCGGCATGGTATAGATGTTCTTGCCAAAGGGGCGCAGGAACACCCCCATCTGATGTGCCCGGGCGTGCGCTTCGTCTGCAGAGACCGTATGTGTCATCTCAATAACGCCAATCGCACCCAACACCCGTACATCTGCGACATTGGGCAAATCGCGCGCCGGTGCTAGCTCTGCCTGCATTTGCTCATCAATGGCAGACACTTTGCTACGCCAGTCCTGAGCAGTGAGCAGATCCAGCGAAGCTTTGGCCGCGGCGCAGGCCAGCGGGTTGGCCATGTAGGTTGGCCCATGCATGAAAATGCCGGGATTGCCGTTGCCAACGCCTGTCGCAACCCGGTCATTGGTGATGGTGCAGGCAAAAGAGATATGACCGCCCGTCAACCCTTTACCAAGACAGATGATGTCCGGCTCAATTGCGCAGAGGTCGGTCGCAAACAGTGCGCCTGTGCGGCCGAAACCGGTGGCAATCTCATCAAAGATCAGCAGGATACCAAGTTCATCACAGATGGCACGCGCGTGGTTCAGATACTCCGGGTGGTAGAAATACATACCTCCGGTGCCCTGCACGACAGGTTCCAGTATGAAGCCGGCGATTTCACCCGCATTTGCCTCCAGTGCTCCCCTAAGTTCCGCCAGTCCGTTCTGTGCCGGATCGTCTATCCAGTCTTCGCCGATACGGATCGGCGGGCGCGAGACAAAATGCTGAACACTGAGCGCCCCCTGAAACAAATGGTGCATACCAGTATCTGGGTCACAGACACTCATCGCCTTCCAGGTATCGCCGTGATAGCCGGAACGGATGGTGGCAAACGCCTTGCGGCCCGGCTGGCCAATGGCGTGCTGGTACTGCACCGCCATTTTCATCGCGACTTCGACTGACACCGATCCGCTGTCGCAATAAAAGATGCGGGTCAGGCTGTCAGGCGTAGTGTCCAGCAGCTTGCGGCCAAGATCGATTGCGGGATCGTGGGTCAACCCGCCGAACATCACATGCGGGAGCCTGTCGAGCTGCGCGTGAATTGCCGATGTAATCGCCGGGTTCTTGTGGCCGTGCATCATACACCACCAGGATGACATCGCATCAATCAGCCTTGTGCCGTCATCCAGCGTGATATGCACGCCTTCGCTTTCTTTCACCACGAATGTCGGGCCCGGTTTGGCGACATTGGTGTAGGGATGCCAGAGATGTTGCTGGTCGAATTCGAGCTGGGTGAGATCTGCTGCGCTCATGCCAAAACTTCCTGACCAAGGGCCTGCGTTATGAGGTCCAGCTTAATGTGGTTGGCAAAGGCCTGCGACAGTGGTGCGGACCCTGCTTCGCCGATGGAACCTGGCCCCGTGTTCAATTCTTCGATGATAGGGAGCCGCCCCAGATGAGCGATCTTGCCAAACTGGCAGATTGTCTCCTCCACCTCAGGCTCTGGATCTCCGACGAAGGCGACGCCCACAACGAGACAGCCCGCACCACGCAGCGCATTCAGCGACAAAAGCGTGTGGTTGATCGTACCCAGTTGCGTGCGTGCGCACAGGATCACTGGCGCACCCCAGTGGGCAAAGAGGTCCAGGTACAGAACCTGACGATTGAGAGGGACCATAAGGCCACCCGCCCCTTCCGCGATAAGAACACCCTCAACCTCGGGCAACTGCAACGCATCCGGGTCTATCTCCACACCTTCCGCTTCCGCCGATAGATGGGGTGATGCGGGCAGTTGCAGCAGGTACCTCTCCGGCAACGCGGGGCGGCCCGACAAACGCGACACGATCTGGCTGTCGGTTTCCTCTTCCATTCCGGACTGCACCGGCTTCCAATAAGTCGCCCCCAGTGCCTGAACCAAACCAGCCGAAAAGATGGTTTTCCCAATGCCAGTGTCAGTTCCCGTGATAATCAGCGCAGTCATGACGCACTCTCCATTTCCCGGGCGAGATCTTCGAACATCGCTGTGATGATCACCGGGCCGGTGTTCAACGTGATCGACAACCGCAGCCGCGAGGTGCCACGGGGCACGGTCGGAGGACGGATCCCGCGAATGTCATACCCGTAGTCCTGCATCCGCGCCTCAAGAGCCATGGTGTGTTTGTCATCACCGATCACCACCGGCAGAATCTGACTATGGAACCCCTCCAGCCCGCAGAGGCGTCTGGCTTCAGATTGTGCATGTTCGACACCTTCGCGCGCCTTTTCACGCCTCGCTGGGTTCTGCTGCAACTCCTGCAGAGCCGCCCGCACCAAAGCCGCGTTCAAAGGCGAAGGTGCGGTCGCATAGATAAATCCACGCGCCTTATTGATCAGCGTTTCGATCAGCACCTTTTGGCCGCAGATCAGTGCTCCTGAAGTGCCAAGCGCCTTGCCGCATGTATGCAAGGACAGAACATTCGGACGATGCGCAATCTCACCTGCCAATCCGCGACCACTGTCGCCGAATACGCCTGTTGAATGCGCTTCATCCACCACCAGAACCGCCCCTTGTGCATCCGCGAGTTCCATCAGACTATCCAACGGGGCCAGATCACCGTCCATGGAGTAGACCGCTTCAACCGAGATCCAGATCTGGCCAGCACCGCCCTCGCTACGCCATACGTTCAGCTCGCGTAATGCATCGGCTGTATCACTATGGGCAAAGCTACGGGTTTCCGCCCTGCCGAGCCGCATCCCATCATGGGTGCTGGCATGGATCAGCGCATCATAAAGGACTAGGTCCCCCTTCTGAGGAAGGGTCGAGAAAATCGCCTGATTGGCGTTGAAACCACCCCCCATGAACAGCGCAGATTCTGTTCCGAAGAAGTCCGCCGCCTCGGCTTCCAAGACCTGATGCTCGGCGTCATTGCCGCGCAGCAGACGCGAGCCACCTGCGCCAACTGGCACCCCGCGTGCCAGTGCATCCGCAGCGGCGGCACGCAGAACATCGCTGCCCGCCAACCCAAGGTAGTCGTTTGAGGCAAAGTCATGCCCACCCCGCGGCCGTAGCTGCCGGTAGCGCCCCCGGCTGCGCAGCGCGTCCAGCGATGCCTCATGCCTCGGGAATACGGCTGTCATCAGCGACTGCCGTCACATCCTACCGCCATTGCGGTAATTCCGAGACGATCAAACAGCTGCTGATCCTTGTCCTCTTCAGGGTTGTCTGCCGTCAGCAGCGTATCCCCTACGAAGATTGAATTGGCACCCGCAAATATGCACATCGCCTGCATTTCATCCGACATGTTGGTCCGACCTGCTGACAAGCGCACATGGGATTTTGGCATCAGAATTCGGGCCAGCGCCACGGTGCGGACAAATTCAATCGGATCCAGCGGCTTTACATCCGCCAGCGGCGTATCCGCGATCGGGATCAACATATTGACGGGCACTGAATCGGGATGTTCCTCCAAAGTGGCGAGTGCCAGAAGCATATCGATACGGTCCATCTTCTGTTCACCCATACCGACGATACCGCCGGCACAAACTTTGATCCCTGCCTCGCGCACGCGGTTCAGCGTCTCGATCCGGTCGGCAAAGGTGCGGGTCGTTATTATCTCAGAATAGTACCGCTCGGAGGTGTCGATGTTGTGGTTGTAGTAGTCCAGTCCGGCATCGCGCAGACGGAACACTTGATCGTCCTCCAACATGCCAAGCGTCATGCAGGTTTCCATTCCAAGATCCTTGACCCCCTGCACCATCGCTTCGAGTGCGGCCATATCGCGATCCTTGGGCGAGCGCCAAGCAGCCCCCATGCAATAGCGCGTCGCGCCGCCTTCCTTGGCTTTCTTCGCTTCAGCAATGACCCGCTGCACCTCGATCAGCTTAGACGCCGAAAGCTGCGCCCCATTGCGCGCCGATTGGGAGCAATAGGCGCAGTCTTCGGCGCAGCCACCGGTCTTGATGCTGAGCAGTTTGGATTTCTGCACTTGATTGGGATCGAAGTTCTCACGGTGAATGGTCTGGGCCTGAAACAGGAGATCCATCAGTGGTTGCTTGTAGAGGGCTTCCGCTTCGCTTCGGGTCCAGTCAGTACGGATCGGCGTGGCATCCAGCATGGGAACTCCATTTTATAGATAAAAATACAGGTTCGGCACCTGAAGTTGGCAAATTAATAGATATTAACCCGGTGCACTTGCAAGTGTTTTCGCCAAGCGGTCAAAATCGGGAAGCAATCCAACCTAATACACTGTTACTAAAAGATTAAAAAACTAATCGCGTAGGGTTTGAAATTACAGGTTGACGTTTCAGCCTTACCTCCCCTACCACTAAAGCCACGCAGGGGAGTCCCGCCAAGGGGACTGAGAGGCTGAAATGGCACAGTATCGTGCCGGTGATGCGACCCTTAGAACCTGACCCAGTTGATACTGGCGTAGGAAGCTAGAGCAGGCGCATCATCTTCTATTGGATGAGACTTACGCCCTGTTTCGAACCGGCAGCACCGGTGCATTCGCCCCACTAAGGCCAATGCATACTGCCTGTTTTCCTCCGACCCGGCTCAACTGGTGTTTTTGACCCGTCGACCCGGAGGAACACCAGATGAACGTCCCCAACCCCAAGATTACCACGGGCGCATTGCCTGCATCACGCAAGATTTACATAAATGGCGAAGTTCATGCCGATATTCGCGTACCGATGCGGGAAATCTCAACTCACCCCACCGCCGGAGAACCGCCGCTACCGGTCTATGACAGCTCTGGTCCCTACACGGACCCGGATATCCTAACCGACATCCGCCAAGGGTTACCGCAACTGCGCAAGCGATGGATCGAAGCCCGCGGTGATGTTGAAAGCTACAACGGTCGCGATGTAAAACCCGAAGACAATGGGTTCGTAGCAGGCGACCGGCTGACACCTGAGTTCCCGGTGAAGCCCGCCCCCAAGCGTGGCAAGGATGGCAGTGCACCAACCCAACTCGCCTATGCACGAGCTGGCATAATCACGGCTGAAATGGAATTTGTAGCCATCCGCGAAAACCAACTGCGCGAACTGTCGCCCTGCCATGACAAACGCGACGGTCATGATTTTGGCGCAAATATCCCCGACTACGTGACGCCTGAATTTGTGCGCAGTGAGATCGCCGCCGGCCGCGCTATTATTCCGGCAAACATCAATCACCCCGAAATCGAGCCGATGATCATCGGCCGCAACTTCCTGGTGAAGATCAACGCCAATATGGGGACCTCTGCCGTAACGTCATCGATGGAGGAAGAGGTCGATAAGCTGGTTTGGTCGATCCGCTGGGGCGCCGATACCGTGATGGATCTATCCACGGGCCGAAACATCCACAACACCCGCGAATGGATCATCCGCAACAGTCCGGTGCCGATTGGCACCGTGCCGCTGTATCAAGCGCTGGAAAAGGTCAACGGCATCGCCGAGGACCTGACCTGGGAAGTGTTCCGAGACACGCTGATCGAGCAAGCCGAACAAGGCGTGGACTACTTCACCATCCACGCGGGTGTGCGGCTGCACATGGTGCCAATGACCGTTGAACGCGTAACCGGGATTGTCTCGCGTGGCGGCTCCATTATGGCCAAATGGTGCCTGCATCATCACAAAGAGAGCTTCCTCTACGAGCATTTTGAAGAAATCTGCGATATCTGCCGCCAGTACGATGTCAGCTTCTCGCTGGGGGACGGCTTGCGCCCCGGTTCCATCGCGGATGCCAATGACGAGGCACAGTTTGCCGAGCTCGAAACGCTGGGTGAACTGACCAAGATCGCCTGGGCCAAGGATTGCCAGGTCATGATCGAGGGGCCGGGCCATGTCGCCATGCATAAGATCAAGGAAAACATGGATAAGCAGCTGGAGTGCTGCCATGAGGCGCCATTTTATACTCTCGGCCCTCTGACCACAGATATCGCGCCCGGTTACGACCACATCACCTCGGGCATTGGGGCGGCGATGATCGGTTGGTTTGGCTGCGCCATGCTGTGCTACGTGACACCAAAGGAACACCTTGGCTTACCAGACCGCGACGACGTTAAGGTCGGCGTGATCACCTACAAGATCGCCGCACATGCGGCAGATTTGGCAAAAGGCTTACCCGGTGCGCAACGTCGCGATGATGCGCTAAGCCGTGCGCGTTTTGAATTCCGCTGGGAGGATCAGTTCAACCTGTCTCTGGACCCCGATACAGCCCGCGAATTCCACGATCAGACCTTGCCGAAAGAAGCCCATAAGGTCGCGCATTTTTGCTCCATGTGCGGGCCTAAGTTCTGCTCCATGCGGATCAGCCACGACATCCGCGCCGAGGCCCAGAAAGAAGGCATGGAGGCGATGGCTGCCAAGTTCCGCGAGGGCGGTGAGCTGTATGTGCCTGCACCCGAGAAGGTGGAACCGGCAGAATGATCACCATCGCAGGCGCAGGTCTTGCTGGCCTCGCCTGCGCCTACGAGCTGGCGCAGCGCGGGGCCGAGGTCACGGTATATGAACAAAGTGCAGCAATCGGCGTGACCAGCGCCTCACGCTATGCAGGGGGAATGCTGGCACCATGGTGTGAACGCGAAAGCGCCGAGGAAGACGTGATCACCCTTGGGCGCTGCGCCGCTGACTGGTGGGCCAATGTCACTCCGGTGCACAGTCGCGGCACGCTAGTGGTCGCCCCACCGCGCGACCGCGCAGAGCTGACACGCTTTGCGCGCCGCACCTATGGCCATCGCACCGTGAGCGGAGATGAAATCGCGGCTCTGGAGCCTGATCTTGCCGGGCGTTTCAGCACCGGGTTATTCTTTGCAGACGAGGCACATCTCGATCCACGAAAGGCGATCTGTGATCTGGCCGATGCCGTGAGCGCATGTGGCGCTGACATTCGTCTTGGCGAGAGGGCTCCGCAACAGGTCGATCTGGATTGTCGCGGTATGGCGGCGGCGGATCGCCTTCCTGATCTGCGACCTGTGCGCGGTGAAATGGCTATTCTGCATTGCCCAGAGGTAGAGATCAGCCGGACTATGCGCCTGCTACATCCGCGCATGCCATTATATCTCGTGCCCCGTGGGGATGGGGTTTTCATGATTGGCGGCACCATGATCGAGAGCAGCGCTGACCGTCAGGTCACCCTAAGATCGCTTACCGAACTGCTGAGCGCTGCCTTTGCCCTGCACCCAGCGTTTGCAGAGGCCAGCGTAGTTGAAACAGGCGCAGGCCTTCGCCCCGCATTTACCGACAATCTGCCCCGCCTGGTTCAGAAAACCAGCACGCTTTTTCTCAACGGCCTATTTCGGCACGGCTTCTTGTTGGCACCGGCGCTGGCCTCGCAGGCCGCGCAGCATCTGTTATCGGAGACACCGCATGAACATCACAGTCAACGCCAAACCGCATGAATTGTCGGCCCAGACACTGGACAAGGCACTGCTGCAACTTGGCTATACCAGTTCCGCGATTGCAACCGCAGTAAATGGCCAGTTTATCGCCCGTACAGCGCGCAGCCAGACACGGCTAACTGACGGGGATCGACTTGAGATCCTCACCCCGATGCAGGGAGGCTGATCGATGCAGCTATACGGGATTGAAATCACCAACCGGCTGCTGCTTGGCACCGCGCAATACCCCTCGCCCGCTATACTGCAGGAGGCCATCAGTGCTAGCGGCTGCGAGGTTCTGACGGTTTCCCTGCGCCGCGAAACCGCCCAGGGCAGCGGGGATGCGTTTTGGAGGTTATTGCGCGCCAGCGGCTGCCGCATCCTGCCCAACACCGCCGGGTGCCACAGCGTCCATGACGCAGTAACAACGGCACAAATGGCACGCGATCTGTTTGAAACCAACTGGATCAAGCTTGAGGTCATCGGCCATGGTGACACCTTGCAGCCCGATGTTTTCGCCTTGGTCGAGGCCGCCCGCCTGCTTTCAGACGATGGGTTTCAGATCTTTCCGTACACCACCGAAGACCTGATCGTGGGTGAGAGATTGCTAGAAGCCGGTTGCGAAGTCCTGATGCCTTGGGGCGCGCCGATAGGATCCGGCCAAGGGCTGCGCAACAAAGATGGGCTGCGGGCCATGCGCGCCCATTTTCCAGACACTCCGTTGATTGTCGATGCCGGCATCGGTCGCCCCTCCGATGCGACGCAGGCGATGGAACTGGGCATGGACGCAGTGTTGTTGAACACCGCAGTGGCAAAGGCTGGCGATCCCGTAGTGATGGCCGACGCCATGGCACAGGCGGTGATCGCCGGACAGCTTGGTCATGCCGCCGACCCAATGGAACCGCGCGACATGGCAGTGCCCTCAACCCCGACGCTTGGCCTTGCTCATCTTACCGCATTGGAGCCGTCCTGATGGAACGTTTTTACCTGATTGTCAGCCATGTCAGCGCATTGGAGCTGTTGGTTCCACAAGGCGTGAAACTGATACAGCTGCGCCTAAAAGATCTGCCTGAGGCAGAAATTCGACGCCAGATAGCACGCGCGCGCGATGTTTGCGCCGTGCACCGCTGCCAACTGGTGGTTAATGATCACTGGCAAGCCGCGCTCGATCTCAACTGCGGCTTTGTCCACCTTGGTCAGGAAGACATGGATAGAGCCGACATAGCAGCGCTGCGCCGTTGCGGCGTGCGCCTCGGCCTGTCCACACATGATGAAGATGAACTCGATCGGGCGTTATCACATGGTCCGGACTATGTGGCTTTGGGACCGGTCTATCCAACCGTCCTGAAGAAAATGAAATGGGCTCCGCAGGGGTTGGATCGCCTGTCACGCTGGAAAAATATAGTCGGCGCGACACCGTTGGTGGCCATCGGTGGCCTGACAACCGACCGCCTCCCCGGTGTCTTCGCAGCTGGCGCAGACAGCGCGGCGGTGGTCTCTGATATTCAACTCGCTGCGGACCCAGAGGCCCGGACCCGTGAATGGCTGGAGGCCTGCGCCTGATGTCGCGTTTTGATCGTCAGATCAGCCTGCCGGAGATTGGTCAGATCGGTCAGCAGAAACTGGCCGACGCCCATGTGTTGGTGGTCGGCGCTGGCGGGCTTGGGTGTCCGGTGCTGCAATATCTCGTCGGAGCGGGCATCGGGGAGATCACCCTCATGGATGGCGACACGGTCGAGCTGAGCAATCTGGCCCGCCAACCACTATACGCCCCCGCCGATTGCGGGCGCTACAAAGTCGAGGCGGCGCGTCGACAACTGGTTCGTACCGCGCCAGAGCTCCGCCTGCATCCCCATGCGCGGGATCTTACACCGGACAATGTGGCGGCCGCTGTTGCGCCCGCCGATGTGGTGATTGATGCGGCAGACAGCTACGCGGCGTCCTACACACTCTCTGATTGCTGTCGCCGCCTGGAACGTCCACTGATAAGCGCCTCAGCCTTGGGCCAATCCGGATATGTCGGCGCGTTTTGCGGCGGTGGCCCCTCCTTGCGCGCAGTGTTTCCTGATCCACCAGGCAATGGTGTAACATGCGCCAGCAGCGGGATCATGGGACCGGTTGTTGGGATGATTGGCGCTTTTCAGGCGCAGCTTGCGCTTAAACTGCTGCTTGATCACCAGCCATCGCCACTCGGACGTCTGTTCAGTTTTGACTTCGCCACACTCCAGATGGGTGGGTTCGATTTCAGCACTGCATCTGAGCCCCTTCAAACCTTGCCTTTTGTTGGCACGCAGGCGCTGACGCCAGATGACTATGTGGTGGATTTTAGACCTGAAAGCGAGGCACCCAAACCTGCGACTGAAACGGCCATTCGTATCTTGGCAGAAGCGTTGAATGTCGAAGACCTGCCGATCGATCGCCGCGTGATTTTTGCCTGCCAAAGCGGATTGAGAGCATGGCGCATGGCAGCAGAGATCGCACCCCGATTTGCCGGAGATCTTGCTATCCTGGCAGTGGAACGCGGCGGATGAGCGCGCTGTTGATCATTGCAGGCACTGATAGCAGCGGCGGTGCCGGGCTGACACGCGACGTGGCTGCTGCTACGGAAATGGCAAACACTTGGCCAGTGCTATCGGGACAGACGCTTAACCTGCGGCCTGTTGTGACAGCGGTGACGGTGCAGACGGATCAGGCCCTGCAGCAGATACACCCAATTCCGGTTGAAGCGATCAGAGACCAAATACAGGCCGCAGTAGATACTGGCCCGATCGGAGCGGTAAAAATTGGCATGGTCGGCAGTGCCGCCGCAACCCTGGCAATTGCACGAGCACTTGAAACGCTGCTGCCAAACACTTGTCCTGTGGTGCTGGATCCGGTCCTACGTAGCAGTTCAGGCGGCCAGTTGATGTCACCCCTCGACCTTGCTCCATTGCTTGTGCGGGTGGATCTTATCACCCCCAACATCCCAGAAGCGTCCAAACTATGCCCTGTTCGCTCTGACGACGGCCAACCCGAGCTGGTCACATACGCACGTCAACTGCAGGATACCGGTGTTGGTGCCGTTTTGATCAAGGGCGGGCATGGCACGGGCGCGATGTCAGTAGACCATCTCTTTCAGGGGCGCGGCCATGTTGCCTTCGAACGACCTCGGCTGCCGCAGAGCAAGCGCGGAACCGGCTGCAGTCTGGCAACCGCCATCGCAGTTCAGCTAATGGGCGGCGAAACATTAGAAACAGCCTGCATCCGTGCGGGTGATTTTGTGCATAACTGGTTGAAAGAAGCCGTGGCCTGACCAAGGCGAAGTCTTCGCTTAGGGGCGTAGGGAATGACGCTCAAACGTCCAAGTCCAAAGCAATCTGCCGCCCCAGCATGGTGCGGCGCGGCAGATATTGAGTGATTTGACCGGCCCTAGTTGGGTCGGCGGGATTAGAAGTCCTGCCAGATGTCCTTTGCAGCGCTGCCGTTTGTGGCGGCGCTTGCTGTGGCAGGGGCAGGTTTTGGCGTGACAGCGTCGATATCCCAATCATCGCCATGTGCGCTTGGGGCCGCTGGTGCGGGTTCGCTGTTGGCAGCCGGGCGCGGTGCCGCAGCTGGTGCCGGTGGTGCTTTGCGGGCAGGTGCCGTGGATTGCGCACCACCTGCGGCGACGCGAAAGTGGGCAACGAGCTCGCCGAGTTTGCTGGCATCTGCATTGAGCATGTGACCAGCTGCAGTGGCTTCCTCGACCATCGCAGCATTCTGCTGGGTCACCTGATCCAATTGGGTCACACCGGTGTTGATCTCATGCAGGCCGGTTGACTGTTCTCCGGCACCCGTGGCGATACCAGACACCAATTTTGAGATATGACCAACCCGTTCGACGATGCTTTGCAGCGCGTCGCCGGTCTTGCCAACAAGATCCACCCCGCGCTCCACCTGTTTGGTGCTGTCGCCGATCAGGGTTTTGATCTCCATCGCGGCATCTGACGAGCGCTGCGCGAGGGCACGGACTTCGCTGGCAACCACGGCAAAGCCTTTACCGGCTTCGCCAGCGCGTGCGGCCTCGACTCCGGCGTTCAGCGCCAGAAGGTTGGTCTGGAAGGCGATGTCATCAATCACACCGATAATCTGGGAGATATGGGTCGAGGATTGCTCGATCTCGGTCATCGCAGAAACGGCGCTTTGAACCACCGTGCCGCTGGTTTCGGCCTCTTCCTTGGCCTCTTGCATGATGCTTTCGACACTGCGCGCGCCTTCAGCTGCAGATTTAACGCTCGCGGTCATCTCATCCAAAGCAGCCGCGGTTTCTTCCAACGTGGCGGCCTGGCTCTCGGTGCGGTTCGACAGATCATCCGACGCTTGGCTGATCTCTCCCGCTCCACTGCGGATGCTTTCCGCTGTGTCGATAACCTGCGTCACAGTGGCCCCCAGGGTTTGTGCCGTCTGATTGAAGTCTCGTTGCAGCTGGGCATAGTCTTCTGGCAGTTTCTCATTGATACGTACCGTGAGGTCACCCTTGGACAGCGCAGCCAGCCTGCCCGAGATAATGGACACGACATCTGCACGTTCAGAATCGCGCGTTTCCTGCTGTTCCTTAAGTGCTTCTTGCTGTTGTAGCTTCCCACGGAAGGCCTCCAGCGTGCGGGCCATTTCGCCGATCTCACTGCGGGCGCGTGTGTAAGGCACATCAGTAGCTGTATCGCCATCCGCCATTGAGGACATCCGGGACATCAAGCCATTGATAGGGCCCGTAACGCTACGCAGAAGAACCGTAGAGGCAATCATCAAGAGTACCAGGCTCACCCCCAACGTAATCATCGATTCCATCCGCATCTTGGCAAGATCAGCCTGAATATCAGAGACATAAGACCCAGTCCCGATAACCCAACCCCAAGGCTCAAACGCTTGTACATAGCCGATTTTCTGCTCAGGCGTGGTCTGACCCGGTTTCTGGAACCAATAGCGAACTGATCCGGCGCCTTGCGTGGCTGCTACTTTTCCCAGTTCTTGGAAAACCTTGATGCCTTTGACGTCTTCAAAACCTGATCGGTCGGTGCCAACCCAATCCGGCACTATCGGATGCGCTGTAACAACCAGATTCTGATCGAAAGCAAAGAGATACCCGGAGGTTTCGAAGCGGATTTTCTCAATCACTTCGCGGCCTTCGGCACGTGCCTCTTCGGCTGTCAGTTGGCCGGATTTTACTTGGGATTCCAGATCAGCTAGCAGGCTGATGGAAGTATCGATGATGTTATTTAACTCGCGGTCGCGCATGGCATAGGCATTGTCAACCGCCCGCGATAGCAGCAAGACAGTTAAGAGTACGGAGAGCGCGAGCGCCATCGCCACCACAGCATAAATTCGGATGGGAAGACGGTAAAATATGGACGGCATCGTTTACTTTGTCCTTTGTGGAATATGCCTCCAGACAATATGTCCGCGCGCCTAACAAACAGTTACGTAAGCCCCTCCAGTTACCGTTTTAACAGCCTGCTTTCGTGGCGTTCCAACCGACTTTCTTAGGGCTTTGAAAACGCTATGCCTCTACAGCGCATCCGGGACCGGCACGCGAATCCGAACGCACATCCGGGCAAACGAAAAACGGCCCCCGGAGGGGCCGTTTTACCAAAGAAATCAGCGATGTTTATGCAGAGTTAGTTGCTAACCAACATTCCCTTTTCGGAGGCCAGTTCGCGCATCTTTTTCTGCAGCTTCTCGAACGCGCGCACTTCGATCTGCCTGATACGTTCGCGGCTGACACCGTATTGCGTGCTCAGATCCTCCAGCGTCTTGGCTTGATCTGCCAATCGGCGCTGGGTCAAAATGTCCTTTTCACGGTCATTCAGCACCGCAAGGGCATTGGCGAGCAGTTCGCGGCGCGCCTCAAGCTCATCACGAGCTTCATAGTCGCTTGCTTGATCAGCGTCCTCATCCTCCAGCCAGTCCTGCCACTGCATAGAGCCTTCGCCCTCGCTGCCGACTGTTGCATTCAGCGACGCATCACCACCGGACATGCGCCGGTTCATAGATATCACTTCGGTTTCGGTCACGCCGAGGTCAGTTGCGATCTTCTTGACGCTATCTGGATGCAGATCCCCTTCTTCCAAAGCGCCAATGCGGGCCTTGGCTTTGCGGAGGTTAAAGAACAGTTTTTTCTGCGCCGAAGTCGTACCCAGTTTCACCAGCGACCATGAGCGAAGGATATATTCCTGGATCGAGGCGCGGATCCACCACATGGCATAGGTCGCGAGGCGGAAGCCTTTTTCGGGATCAAAGCGTTTGACCGCCTGCATCAGACCAACGTTGGCTTCCGAGATAACCTCGGCCTGCGGCAGACCGTAGCCGCGATACCCCATGGCGATTTTCGCCGCGAGACGCAGATGAGATGTGACCATCTTATGGGCCGAGGCGCTGTCTTGCTCTTCGACCCAACGCTTTGCCAGCATATATTCCTGCTCCGGTTCCAGCAGCGGGAACTTACGGATTTCCTGAAGATACCGGTTCAGCCCGCCTTCGGGTGTCGGTGCGGGCAGGTTTGCATAATTCGCCATTCTCTGTGTCCCTCCCAATGTATAAGGACTTAACATCTTGTCATATGGGTAACCGCACAACTCGGTTCAAGAGCTGTTAAGTTTATCTCTTTTAGGAATCGTAAAGAAAACGGTCTGTGACGAAGTTCACAGCTAACTGCAGCAAAGAAACACATTCCTGAGAGGCAGCGTGCATCCTGAACGGTCTTAGTAATTCAATATGTTAGGTGGAATCCTGCGAAGCTACGCCGCAGGATCGCTAAGCGCTGCCAGCAAATGAGCCATATCAACTGGCAACGGAGCCTCAAATCGCATGGCGTCACCCGTTACCGGATGAATAAACCCCAGAACAGCCGCATGCAGCGCCTGCCGCGGGAAAGACTGGATTGCGGCGGCGGTTTCAACCGGCAACGATTTGGCCCCCAGCTTGCGCTTGCCACCGTAAACCGGGTCTCCAACCAATCCATGGCCGGCATGCGCCATATGCACACGGATCTGATGGGTGCGACCGGTTTCCAACCAGCATTCGATCAACGCAACAACGGGTGGTGTTCCATAACTCTCGACGATGCGGGCACGGGTGATGGCATGACGCCCCCCCTGAAACAGAACCGCCTGGCGCTGGCGATCGGTTTTATGACGCGCCAATTGCGTCGTCAGTTTCAGGATATTTCCGGTTTCAAAGCTGGTCCCCTTCACCCCGCGCAAACGCGGGTCATTGGCATCCGGCACACCGTAGCAAATGGCCCGGTAATAGCGTTCAACAGTGTGTTTTTCAAACTGCGCAGCCAAGCCCTGATGTGCAACGTCTGATTTTGCCACCACCAATAGACCACTGGTTTCCTTGTCGATACGATGCACAATTCCGGGGCGTTTGATCCCACCGACACCAGACAGATTGTCACCGCAATGATGCAGCAGCGCATTGACCAAAGTGCCCGATGGGGTTCCGGGAGCGGGATGCACCACCATACCGGTGGGCTTGTTGATGACGATCAGATCGTCATCCTCAAAAATCACCTCAAGCGGGATGTCTTCTGGCCCGATATGGCTGTCCTCAGCCTCCTCAATCGTAATCTCGATCAACGCGCCTTCGTCTACCTTTGCCTTGGCATCAGTAACCGCGACACCGTTCACCTGCAGCTGTCCTGCTTCAATCAGACGTGCCAACCGGGTGCGCGACAGCGTGGCTTCCTCTGGCACATCGCGCGAAACCGCTTTATCAAGCCGTTTAGGCGGGTTTTCCGCAATGACAAACTCGATCCGGCGGCGGGCCATGACACATCCTTCTGAAACAGAACATAATAGTGAACCGCCACAGCTGGTGTTTCTGCGACGGATGGTGACCACATTGACCGTGATCATGATTTGCGGGTTCTTAGTGGTTCTGACCCTGCTTGTCATCCGTTTGTCTTCGTCCGGCCCAAACCTACCTGATGCGGTCTCCCTGCCTGACGGGGTCAGCGCGCGCGCTGTGACCTTTGGCGAGGGCTGGATCGCTGTCGTGACGGATGACGACGAGATTTTGATCCTTAACAATCTAAGCGGTGCGATCGAACAGAGGTTGACGATTCAGCCCCTGAAGTGACAGGTTTCATGCCTTACCTAAATAAACCGGTATGTCGTCATCTATCTGAAAATCTACCACAAAATAGAAAATCAGCGGCTCAGCGCAAGCCATCGTTCAATCTCTATTCATGTGAAAAGTGGTACCACCTCCCCGGCTCGAACGGGGGACCTCCTGATCCACAATCAGGCGCTCTAACCTACTGAGCTAAGGCGGCACTAAGGGCGATTTAATACAGGGGCGTTGAGAGCGCAAGAGGAAAGCCGCAAGTTTTTTACCCGCAATGTGAAGAGATTTATCGCCAGCCTCGCAGCCCTCTCCCTGCCCCCGACGCGCCATCTGGAGGCGGCGGGCGCTTGCCTTTAGAGTAGTAGCAGGCTAGCAGAACCAGTCAACGGAAGCACCACGACGGGAGTGCATTATGAGCATCAACACTGAGCGCGACATCGAAGCCAATATGCAGATCGGCCCCACCGACGCTGGCATGGTCCGCATCTTCATCGAAGCAGATGGGGTCGAAATCCCGATGGATTTTGATCCTGATGAGGCCAACGAGATCGCAGAAGAGATCATGGCCGCGGCTCAAGCCGCGCGCAGCCTAAACACATAAGCACACAAAGCCGTCGTCTGGCCCGCACGCCATAAGGTGTGCGATACCGACATCTAGGTTATTCGGGTCTACGGGGCGTTATGCCCCCAGGCCCCATCTGATCCCGGCTGCGGGTCGCGCAGTCGATGTAGTCGGCTGGCGGCATCCATAGCAAATTTCTGGATCAGCTTTTTGCGGCGCGCACCCGGTAGTTTTTGCTCCGGCGCCATGCGCACAATCTCGGCATCATAGTCATCTGCGATGATCAATCCGCTGTCATCAGGTAGTAACTCATTCGGAAACGCCAGATCCACCGCCCAGAAATAGCGATCGCACCACTCCAGGTAGCCTTCCCATTTGTTGTCGGACTGAAAATCAGCGCGGCTGGACTTACATTCCACAACCCATAATTCGCCTTTCGGGCCGAGAGCCATAACATCGACTCGCAAGCCACGGGTCGGTGTAAACTCCTCAACTGTAACGAAGCCAAGCGCTGCCATATGGCGGGCTACGCCGCGCGCAAGGCGTTGGCCGGGGGCGAGGTCATGAATCATTCGCTCAATGTGAACAATTCATGAACATATAGCAAGTCCTAGCCCGTTCTACCCGCTTGGCCCTTTCAGTTTTCGCAGACCTTTCAGTTTTCGCAGACAAGATACCTGCAGAACCGGGCCATTGCGAAAAGACTGCTCCCGCCCCCTTGTCTCTGACCTGCGTGCCCCCTAGTTAGGACAAAGGCGGGTTCTGCCCTTCTTGTGACAGGTAGCATTCCAGTGGCCTTAAGCAATTCCGAGGGAGCTGGCTCTGTTAGGACCCTGGTCTTTTTATCTGGCCCCCACCTGTACATACAGGTCCTCGGGAATCAAAACCGCACGGTTGACTGGTGGTCCCGCCGCATTCCACCACATTCGAGCCTCCAGTTCAGGCTCTACAAAACAAAATGCCGCCCCCCGAAAGGCACAGCATTGGCTTTGGTGTCAGAACCAATCTAACCGGATCAGCGACGTATTTGTTTCCTGGTGGATGTCTTAGCTGGGACCCGCACTGGAACCATTTCAGGTTTTATAATGGGCGTGATCCACATCCCACGACGCGGCGCAGTATCGTTGCCAGTCAATGACATTGACGCATGACCAAACTGCGAACCTGCAAAAACGATGCCAAACATGAACCACAGAAGCCCAACAGCAAACAGGCCGCTGTCCGATGTGCTAACGAGATGCCACAGGTTCATCACATTAAACCACAACAGCATCCCGACAAAAACTGCGGCTATGCCAGAACCGATCACCGCGCTCTGGATATAGAGTATTACCCGCTTCGGCATAAATTGCCCTCCTGTGTTGATATAAAGGCTAGCACTCCCTGCATCCCCGTCCAGCGACAAACAGGGGATCGGCAGGATTTGACCTATGCCTCTCCCGACCAGATAGACGCCAGACCAAAGCAAAAAAGCGCGCCGATATGGCACGCTTTTGTATCAACGGGATGCGCAGTCAGACACTGACCTCGACCGCGGCTGGTCCTAGACATTCAGCAAATCAAAACGCTTCAGGCTTCGCCTCGCGTGCCATGTGATCCAGCACGGCGTTTACGAATTTCGGCTCTTTGCCCTCAGGGAAGAAGGCACGCGCAATGTCAACAAACTCGTTGATGACCACCTTTGGTGGCGTCTTGCCGACAATCATCTCGGCCCCGGAGGCCCGGAACAGGGCGCGCAACGTAGGATCAATCCGCCCGATCGGCCACTTTGCCACCAGCGCACGGTCCGTCATCTGGTCAATCTGCGCCTGATGGCTCACCGCATCCTCTACAAGCTTCCGAAAGCTCTTGGTGTCACCCTCGGCCATCTCATCCCCATCATAGATGGCACCAAACCGGTGGTCTTCGAACTCAATGATCACCTTGTCAAAGGTCAGATTGCTGTGTTCCATCTGAAACAGCGCCTGCACGGCATAAAGCCGGGACGCTGATTTCATCTTGTGTTTGTCACTGCCCTTACGAGCGGCGCCCTGACTGTCCGAAGTGGTCATGCGGTGGTGGGTCCATTATCTGAGGCGGCCAGTTTATAGGCCTCGGAAGGGGCCTTGAAGCCGACTCCCTTGGTTTGGGCGCCCCATTTACGCGTCAGCGCGATCAGATGCAAGGCCGCAGCGGCTGCGCCACCACCCTTGTTCTGATCTTTGGTGTCTGCGCGGACCTCCGCCTGCTTTCGATTTTCCACTGTCAGGATGCCATTGCCGATGCAAAGCCCCTGCAACCCCATCAGCTGAATGGCCCGACTGCTGTCATTGCAGACCGTCTCATAATGCGTCGTCTCACCGCGGATCACGCAGCCAAGCGCCACATATCCATCGAAGTTAGAGCTGCGGTCAGCAATCGCGATGGCGGTTGGTACTTCCAATGCGCCGGGTACCTCGATCAGATCGCATGTCCCACCTGCAGCTTCGATCTCTGCCCGGGCCCCAGCTACCAGATTATCGGCGATATCCTTATAATAGGGCGCGACAACAATCAGCAGCTTGACCGGTTTGTCGAAGCTCGGACGGTCCAGCGTGTAGTGAGTTTCATGTGCAGCCATATCAAGCGTCCTTTAGCAGAGGTTTGGTGCCGACAATGGTCAGCCCGTAAGCGTCCAACCCAACATAGGTGGTCGAAGGCGAATCTGTCAGCAACACCAATTCCTGCAGGCCCATTTTGGAGAGGATCTGCGCGCCAAGACCGGTTTCTTTTATGGTACGCGGACCATCCTCATCCTGAGCATAGAGCGCATTGCGGGGCTGTCGGAACAGACAGACGACACCACGTCCTTCAGCGGCGATCAGCTCCATCGCCTGAGGCAGCTGCTGCGCAGACTTAGGCCCAAGCCCCAACAGATCGGTCGCTTCATGCAGCGCATGTGTACGGGTCAGAACAGGCTCAGACGTGGTGATATCGCCCTTGATCATCACCACATGCTCAATCCCGTGGGTCTGGTCGGTAAACAAGCGCATTTCCCACTTGCCGCCAATCTCTGCGGTGACCATCTCACGTGAGGTTTCCACAACCAGATTGTCGTTACGCGCCCGGTAAGCAATGAGATCGCTGATCGTGCCGATTTTCAAACCATGAGCTCGGCCAAAACTAACCAGCTCTGGCAAGCGCGACATGGTCCCATCATCGTTCATGATCTCGCAAATCACACCAGACGCGTTCAGCCCAGCCAATCGCGAAATATCAACAGCGGCCTCGGTATGGCCGGCACGCACCAGAACGCCGCCCTTCTTCGCACGCAACGGGAAGACATGGCCGGGTGTCGCCAGCGCAGTCATGTCGTTGTCTTCATTGATAGCAGTTGCCACCGTCAGCGCCCGGTCGGCAGCCGAAATCCCGGTTGAGACACCCTCACGGGCTTCGATCGACACGGTGAAAGCTGTTTCGTGGCGCGATGAGTTGTTGACCGCCATCATTGGCAGGCCCAATTCATCGACCCGCTCCGCAGTCATTGGCAGACAGATCAGGCCGCGCCCGTAAGTCGCCATAAAGTTGATTGCTGCCGCATCGGCAAATTCGGCAGCAATCACCAGATCGCCTTCGTTTTCACGATCTTCATGATCGACAAGGATAAACATCCGCCCCTGACGGGCCTCTTCGATGATCTCTTCAATAGGGCTGATGGCGTCACGCAGTTCGGCTTCGACGGGACCGGGCGTTTCATAGCTCATGGGCGGCAGACCTTTCGCGGCATAGGATGCGCGGACGGAAAGGCCCTCCCGCGCCAAGGCTTTGCCAGCGGAGATAGACCACGAGGGGGGCAAATACCAGCCCTGGAAGCGGCAAACGCAAGAACGTCTGCGGCAAAAAGCCAGCCTTGACCTACAGGCAACCTGCGCGTCACTGCACAGGCCTTCGGGCTGACGAGAAGACGGAGCCCTCCCGGAGAGGTTGAGCCCTACCAAGTCTGCACATGACAGAGCACAAGAGGCAGCACCTCCGATGCCGCTCAATTAAAGGTGGCAATGCTCCGATGATTCTTTGGCAAAGCCTATTTGGTGGAGGTCGTTCTCACCGGGCGTCGTTCCATCCTCCAAAATACTCTGCTGCGCTCAGATAAGCCGCCGCACGGCCAGCCGCGCTCCACTCCTGTTCCAAGGGGGCATCTCCGATCACCAACACCGAAGCCGCAGGCAATCCCTGCTTGCGGATCACGGCCTGAACACGCATGCGTATCTGATCCCAGCCTTCCGTAAAGACCGGCGCGGGCCCGACAACATCAAGAAACGGATTTGTCTCTGCAACCCGCACAGGCATGAGCGGGCGATGGACCAGCGCCAAACGTCCCGCTCCGACGACCTGCGCCAACACGGCCCCTTCCGGCCTTGGGACGTCAGGGCTGCCAAACAATCGCAAAGCGTTGGAGGAAAACAGCAGGCCCAGAACGTCCTGCCCCGACGTCTGTCGAACCTTGGCATAGGTCTTATAGTCCATGCCAAGTTCTGCGGCCCGTTTCAGCCGCATCTGCAGCACTAGCTTGGGAATGGTGTTGGGCATCAACTTCTTCTGTGCCGACCGCCAGGCATGTATGCGCCAGGCCCGGCCAGGCTCCATACTGGGCCCACCATTGTGCCCCACCCCCGCAACCGCCATTTCAGAGGCTCTCCTGCAGCCGCGCCACATAACGTGCCAGGGTATCGATCTCTAAATTGATGGAATCGCCAAGGGCCACATCCCCCCAGGTTGTAACTTCTTTGGTGTGCGGAATGAAATTGATCCCAAAATCGCAGCCATCAACATCGTTCACAGTTAGCGACGTGCCATTTAGTGCAACCGAACCTTTGGGAGCAATGAACCGCGCCAGATCCTGTGGTGCGCGCAGTGTGACGCGCGTGCTATCGCCCTCGTCGCGGAGATCGACGACCTCAGCCACACCATCGACATGCCCGGACACAATATGACCGCCCAGCTCATCTCCGACCTTCAGGGCGCGCTCCAGATTAACGCGCTTGCCTACAGTCCAGCCGTTGCCGCCTATATTGGTCTTGGACACTGTCTCTGCCGAAATCTGCACGTCGTACCAGTTGCCACCCAAGGCAATCACTGTCAGACAGACACCGTCGGAGGCAATCGATGCGCCAATATCAATTGATGAGATGTCATAACTGGTTTTGATCCGCGCCCGCAGATCGCCTTGCTGCTCCAGCTCGGTGATGATGCCGATATCGGTGACGATGCCTGTAAACATGGGCGAACTCCTGCAAATGCTGTTATGGCCGTCTCGATCGGCCGGCGCCTCTCTGGTAGCCACTGGTTCACCGCGCGGCAAGCCCTGCTGTTGCTGGATTAACGCGACCAATCGTCAAGACACCTACACATCCGGCTACGGCCTTGCATCGCCATGCCTGATAACTCTACTTTCGCTCTAAAGATGGTTAAACCTCGTTAGTAAGTTAAGCCATTGTTTGTACAGTCGGGATATATACTGCCCATTATGCACAACGCTCATGACCCCAAACGCACATTTCTGTTCCTGCAGGGCCCTCATGGCCCGTTCTTCTCCAGCTTGGCAGAGATGCTGCGCGCGGCAGGTTGCGATGTATGGCGGGTCGGCTTCAACGCCGGAGACAAGGCATTCTGGCATGACCGGAGCAGCTACCTGCCCTACCGTGGCACCCCGGACGAGTGGCCTTTCCATCTCGAACAGCTTCTGGAAGGCCGCCAGGTTACTGATCTCGTGCTTTACGGCGACACACGCCCCATCCATGCCAAGGCTGTCGCCGCTGCGAAGGCCCGCGGCATCCGCGTTCACGTATTCGAGGAGGGGTATCTGCGCCCCTATTGGGTCACATATGAGCGTGACGGTTCCAACGGGCATTCGCGGCTGATGGACATGCCGGTGAGCGCGATGGCCGAAGCCCTTGCCCTATCGGATATGGAAGCACCGCTGCCGCCCTCGCATTGGGGGGACACCCGCCAGCATGTTTTCTATGGTGCGCTTTACCATGGCTGCGTGATGTTTCTAAATCGGGGATACCGTCAGTTCCGCCCCCATAGGGCATTGCCGGTCACCCGCGAATTTCAGCTCTATCTGCGCCGACTTGTGCTGATGCCATTGCAGGCACTAGAACGCCGCCTTGCCACACTGCGTATCCGCAATGGCGGTTTTCCCTATCACTTGGCCTTGCTGCAGCTGGAACATGACAGTGCCTTTCAGGAGCATTCGCCCTTCGACAGTTTAACGGATTTCCTGACGGACGTATTTCGGGACTTTGCCAAAGGTGCCCCGCGCCATCATCATTTGGTCGTCAAGGCTCATCCGCTGGAGGATGGCCGCGTACCAATCCGCTATACCGTGCGACAACTGGCCAAACGCTACGGCCTTGAACGCCGGGTACACTATGTCCGCGGTGGCAAGCTGGCCACCTTGCTGAACGAAGCACGGACTGCGGTCACCGTAAATTCGACCGCAGGCCAGCAAGTGCTCTGGCGCGGCATTCCACTAAAAGTGTTTGGCAAAGCGGTCTATGACAAACCTGAATTTGTTTCGAACCAACCCCTGCCCGACTTCTTTGCGGCCCCGGCACGTCCGGACAATCGTGCCTACAAGGACTATCGTCGTTATTTGCTCGAAACCTCGCAACTGCCTGGCGGATTTTATTCACGCAAAGGCCGCCGCCAGTTGCTTCGGCAGGTGGTCGATATGATGCTCGCATCAGAGGACCCATATGAGGCGCTCCTGCAAGGCACAGCGGCACCCCGGCAACAGTTGCGTGTAGTGAGCTAAACGATCACACGCCCAAGGCTGGATTTCTCCAAGACACTGCGGTAGCTTCACTTCAAAACTTGAGGCAGAACAATAAAACAATAATAGGTCGAGGAGACCGAGCAGTGAAAACCGTTCCCTTTCAATGGGCGCGACCGGTTGCGATGATGGCCGCACTGACGCTGGCAGCGTCCTGTGGCCTGCCGCAGGTTGGTCCAAATAAGCGTCAAATCTACGCAGGCTCCGTGCAAAAAGAGGGCGATGCCTTCGTTGTATCGGTTAATGATCGTGTAACCCGCGCCACCGCCGTGGTACCGGCGCTTGGGTTCTCTGACAGTTTCCGCAATGCCGGAAAACTGACGTCTGACGTGATCCGTCCAGGCGACGTTCTGGGCCTAACAGTCTGGGAAAACGTCGATGATGGCTTGCTGGCGGCAGAAACGACCAATTCCACCATACTGGAAGAAGTGCAGGTCGACAGCGGTGGCTTCATCTTTGTTCCCTACGCCGGCCGACTGCGCGCTTCGGGCAATACGCCTGACCAACTGCGTCGCACCATTACCAAAAAACTCGAAGACCAGACCCCCGATCCGCAGGTTCAGGTCCGCCGCCTTGCAGGCGATGGGGCAACTGTCAGCCTGACAGGGGCCGTTGGTGGGCAGGGCGTCTATCCCATCGAACGCCCGACCCGTACCCTGGCGACCATGCTCGCCCAAGCTGGCGGTGTCGCGATTGAGCCGGAAAACGCTCAAGTGACCATCATTCGGGGCAGTCAACGTGGCACAATCTGGTTCCAGGATCTCTTCAAACACCCCTCGCTGGATATTGCGTTGCGCGGCGGCGACAAGATTCTGGTCGAAGAAGACAGCCGCTCCTTTACCGCACTTGGGGCGACCAGCTCACAAGCACGTGTCCCATTTGAAAGCCAGAACCTGTCCGCACTTGAAGCCATCGCACAGGTTGGCGGACTTGTGTCCACCGCATCAGACCCAACTGGCGTCTTCGTGCTGCGCAATGAGCCTGCCGAGATTGCCAACCAGGTACTGGGGCGCAGTGATCTGATCGGTGCTCAACGCCTAGTCTACGTTCTGAATCTCACCAAACCCAACGGTCTGTTTGTGGCCCGCGACTTTGTGATCCGCGATTCAGACACGCTCTATGTGACAGAAGCACCCTACGCTCAGTGGGTCAAAACGATTTCCCTCCTTGCCAGCCCGCTGGCGCCCATCTCCAGCCTCCGGAGTTTAGGCAGCAGCGGCTGATAGCATGATAGAAACACACCTAACGACAAAAGCCGGGGGCGAACGCTCCCGGCTTTTCTATTTCAACGCTGGTTTTCTGCGCCAACGACGGCTGCGGCGTATCCTGTCACTGGCAGGGTATGAGCTGAAGCTAGGCAAACCTGAGCCCGACGACCTCATTGCGGTTTGGGGCAATGCAGATACCGCACATCGGGCCCATTCGGTTGCAGCAGCGCAGGGTTGCAACCTGTTGCGGGTCGAAGACGCATTTCTGCGCTCTATCCATCCCGGCCGGGACGGAGAACCGCCGTTGGGGCTATTGCTGGACCGGTCCGGTCTGCATTTTGATCCCGAAACGCCCTCAGATTTGGAGCGACTGCTCGCGACCCATCCTCTCGATGACAGCGCGCTGATGCGCCGCGCCCGGAGGGCCATAGCCCGGCTACAAGACGCACATCTGAGCAAATACAACGCCTATTCGCCCGATGCCCCGGCACCGGATCCCGGCTATGTTCTCGTCATTGATCAGGCACGCGGCGATGCTTCGGTTCGTGCCTCTACCCCGTTTGAAGGCACCGATCGCGCGCGATTTCAAGAAATGTTGTTTTACGCGCAGGACGAACATCCCGGCGCACGCATAATCATCAAATCTCACCCCGAGGGCCGCGCAGGCCATCGTCACGGCTACTACACAGAGGCAGATGCGCAAGGCCGAGTAGAGATCCTTGATGCCCCAGTGTCACCATGGGCGCTCCTTGAAGGCGCAATCGCCGTCTACACGGTGTCGTCACAAATGGGGTTCGAAGCAATCCTATGCGGCCACAAGCCGCGAATCTTTGGCCAGCCATTTTATGCCGGATGGGGCCTCAGCGAGGATGAGTTTCCCGTTACTCGCCGCCAGCGACGCCTGACACGCGCGCAATTGTTTGCCGCCGCCATGATCCTCTACCCGACCTGGTACAGCCCCTATAATGACCGCCTTTGCGAACTCGAAGAGGTCATAGACGCGCTAGAGTCTGAAACCCGCGCTTGGCGTCAGGATCGTGCTGGCTGGATTGCCTCCGGAATGAGATTGTGGAAACGGCGCCCGCTGCAGCAGTTTTTTGGTCGGCACCGGCGCATGCGATTCAGCGACAGTCCGAAAACAGCACGGTCCAGCGGCCGCAATTGGATGATCTGGGCTGGGCGGGTCAGTACCGGACAGTCTCCAGGCGCGCATCGTGTTGAAGACGGGTTCCTGCGCTCCCGCGGTTTGGGGGCCGATCTCGTGCCGGCCTTATCCTTGGTCGTGGACAGGCAAGGAATCTACTATGACCCGCACCAGCCCAGCGATCTCGAAGATCTGATCGCTGCTCGGGTCACACTCTCACCAGAGCAAACACGACGCGCCGAAGATTTGACCCGGCGATTGGTGCGAGACAGCCTGTCAAAATACAATCTCGGCGGTTCGGTGCCGGATCTCCCGGAGGGACACCGCGTACTTGTAGTGGGCCAGGTCGCGGATGATGCCTCTGTTCGTCTAGGCTGTGAGAAAATCGCGACCAATGCCGATCTGCTGCGCGCAGCACGCGCAGCGAATCCTGATGCTGTGCTCATTTACAAGCCACACCCGGATGTCGAAGCAGGCCTGCGAGATGGCACTCTTGTTGCAGACCAACTCGCCGATGTCGTGGTCCCGGACAGTGATCCGATGGCGCTGTTGGATATGGTACATGAGGTCTGGACAATGACCTCGCTATTGGGGTTTGAGGCCCTTTTGCGCGGGGTCAAGGTCACCACGGTCGGTGCGCCCTTCTATGCCGGTTGGGGATTGACCAAAGACCTCGGAGCCGTACCCATCGCCAGACGTCGCGCGCGCCCGTCGCTGGTCGGTTTGGTTCATGCAACGCTGATTGACTATCCGCGCTATGTCGACCCGGTTAGTGGCTTACCTTGTCAGGTAGAGCTGGTGGTTGAGCGGCTTGCCAAAGGCGACATTCCTACGCCCGGCACAGTGAATAGAACCCTCGCCAAGCTTCAGGGGCTGCTGTCCACCTACGCCCACATCTGGCGCTAAATTGCGGCACAAATAGAGGCTAACCCAGAGACCGCGCCCACCGGTGCTGAATATCCGCACCAACCGGGCGTACATCGATCAGGTCAAAGCGCGGCGCATCTCCCAGTGCCTCCAGCCCAAGGCTGCCGATAGACGAGAGCCCATCGCCGCCCATACCCAGCCCGGCAGTAAAGCCGACCAGCTCATCGACAAGGTCTTGCGCCAGAAGAGAGGCCGCAAGGGCGCTGCCACCCTCGCAGAAGACCCGCGTCAATCCAGCCTGCCCCAGCTGCTGCAGGACGTCTCCGGCGTCTAGTTGCATTTCATCCTCAGCACAGGACAAGAGTGTCGCCCCTACTCCCTCCCAAGCGCGCAGACGCTCAGCATCTGCACCGGCACCATGGCAGATCCAAAGTGGAATATCGCGGGCACTGCGCGCCAGCTTGCCCATCAATGGCAAATCCAGATGGCGCGAAATCACCACCCGCACCGGCTGCCGCTCCATACCGAGGTCACGCACAGTCAGAGACGGGTCATCCACCCGCGCTGTGCCACCGCCCACCATCACCGCATCATGGCGTGCCCTCATGGCATGAACTGTGCGCCGGGATTGTGGCCCAGTGATCCATTTACTTTCACCACTCGCGGTGGCGATCCGGCCATCAAAACTGCTGGCAAGCTTTAACGTCACAAATGGGCGCCCCTGTTCTGTTCTCAGAAAGAACCCAGCGTGATCCCGTGCGGCATCATCCGAGCAAACCCCGCTGACAACTTCGATCCCGGCATCTCGCAGCATGGTAAACCCATGCCCGGATACACGAGGGTCGCTATCTTCGATCGCTGCGACAACCCGCGCGACACCAGCATCAATCAGTGCTTGGGCACAAGGCGGTGTCTTACCGGTATGGGAGCAGGGTTCGAGAGAGACATAAGCCGTAGCCCCCCGTGCCAGCTTACCGGCCTGACGCAGTGCCACGGGCTCTGCATGGGGGCGACCGCCGGGTTGTGTCCAACCTCTACCAATAATGCGGCCGGCGCTCACAATCACACAACCAACCGCAGGGTTGGGCCAGCATTGCCCCTGCCCCCGCCGCCCGAGCGAAAGGGCAAGCGACATGTATCGCGTATCCTCGGGCCGTACCCGTCCGATGTGGCTCACTCTTCAGGCATCACATCAGGGCGCAACTCGTGGACGAAATCCTCGAAGTCATCTGCCGCCTGGAAGTTTTTATAAACACTGGCAAAGCGCACGTAGGCAACGGTATCGATCCGGGCAAGCGCTTCCATCACGATCTCGCCGATCTTGCTTGATTGAATATCAGTCTCGCCCATGCTTTCCAACCGACGCACGATCCCGGAAATCATCTGATCGATGCGATCTGGCTCAATCGGGCGTTTTTGCATCGAAATTCGGATCGAGCGCTCCAGCTTATCGCGATCAAAATCTTCGCGTTTGCCGTTGGTCTTAATCACAACAAGATCCCGCAGCTGCACGCGTTCATAGGTTGTGAACCGACCTCCGCAGGCAGGACAAAACCGACGCCGCCGGATCGAAACATGATCCTCAGCAGGGCGCGAGTCCTTTACTTGGGTATCGATATTTCCGCAAAACGGGCATCGCATCAGCTGTCCCCCCTGTTCCAGTCCGCCGTTCAACCAGACGCCGAAGCACCCTTATCCACAACTATATGGCAGCCTCTAGGGTTTGGGTAGAGGCGATTTGGAACCACAAGATACCGGGGTCAGACCAAATGTGCGATCAACCTTCGACAATGCTGCGCGTCACGATGCTCGAAGAGATAGATGCCCTGCCATGTGCCCAAAGCAGGGCGGGAGCCGACCACAGGGATCGTCAGACTGACGGGTAATATGGCTGCCTTGATATGTGCCGGCATGTCATCCGGACCCTCATAGGTATGACGCAGATAGGACATGGACGGATCTGATGCAGGCGGAACCAAGCGCGAGAAATAAGCCAATAGATCATCCTTGACCTCCGGGTCGGCATTTTCCTGGATCAGCAAAGAGCAAGAGGTGTGTTGAACGAACAGGGTCAAAACACCAACGTCGACATCTGCCTCCCGCACCCAACTAACTATCTGATCTGTGATTTCATACAGCCCCTGACCGCGGGTGCTAACCGTGAACTGCGCGTGCATGAACAACCTCTGTATATGTGGGTTTGCCTATATGTGGCCAGGCAAATCAACTATCAGTCGCGGCTACGAAAGGGAAAGATCCAATCTTCGCATTTTCCAAAAGCGGAATTAGTGCGCAGCGCATACCCCGGTGTCAGAATGTTCCCTGTCCAGCTCCCGACAAAAGGCGTTACGCCTGCAGCAGCTGGATCCAAAGTGAACCGCACCGCAGAGCGTGCGCCTGTTGTGGTGCCCGCTCCTATGTCTGCTACGGCATAGATCTTCGTCTGCCAAGGCAGCCCCAAGGATTTGCGGACATAGTCACCAGCGGCACACCAATAATCTGATTTCAACGCACCAGCCCGACCGATGACCTCAAACTGACCAGCCGCAGCGGGTACCACCTGAAGACGGTTGATAGCGCGATAGGCAAACACCGGGTTCGATAGAGCTGCGAGGAAAAGGCCAGTCACCAGCGCGATAAGCATCGAGTGACGCCGTTTGACGTCTCCAAATGCGATCAAACGGGAACTGAAAGAAAGAGCGCAGGTCATAACCAAGCCTTCAATTTGTAAAGATGCCTCTTAGAAACGGATAAAGGCGCTGTTGCACTGATAATCAGCCTCTTGGACAGTAAGGTGATCGCCGATGCGATAAGCATTGGTGCGCTTCAACCAGCTCTCACCTTTGTCACTTCCAACCGGGGTCAGCGTGAAATGCACGGTAGATTTGCGGTCTACTGCGACCCCTTTGCCCAAACCCCGTGCGACGTAAATATCCTGCCTCCATCCAGCGCCGAGTGTGCGACGGGCATAGTCGGCAGCGCCACACCAAAAAGCAGAACGCACCGCCCCCTGTCGCGGGGCTACTTCAAAGCCGCCATCGGACAGAGCAAAAACACGGGCGCCATCCACAGTGACATGACTGTTCGGGGCTGCCTCAGCGCAAGCAGATAGCGTCAGCGCCGCCGCGAGGGTCATAGAAAATAGTCGCATGTGCCAATCCCTGATGAGTAATCTGCGAGCAAACACGGCTCTCTGAGGCGGATTGCGCCCACCTAGCGCCCCCGTGGGAGCATGAGTTCCGTGATTTACAGATAGAGAGTCATAGCCAGAATTCCAGATCCAGACGAAAGAAGCTAATCACAACCGTTCACATTCATCTCTGTGACGTAAGTTAAACATCTCTGGAAGTTATGCTGTCGATACCGCGTTAAGCTCCAAATCCTCCTTGGAAAGGAGGTCTCTTCGGCAGCCCTAAAAACACGTTGATCGCCGTCACCCTCATGGATGGCGCAGCGTCAGACCATACCAATACAGCCCGGCCAGACCGTGAATACAGCCTGGCAGGTTTTCTCTGAGCAATGTCCGATGCCGGAACGCGTTGGTTGTCTATTGGTGACGCTCAGAAGGGAACGGAATGACTTCAGCCGTTCGCCCGTCCGTAAGCGAACCCGCCAACACCTCAAGAACATCCGGGTCGGCAGCCTCCCCAGCAGTTTCACCAAATGCCAGGCGCGCGCGTTTCATCAGCATCGCACGAACATCATCGGCCCCCATGTGCTCAAGCAGCGCACGATCTTTGCGCAAAATTTCGACCAGAAAGGAATTCGCCTTTGCCAGCGTGCCCAATGAGCGGAGTTTGTCATCCAACACATTCAGTGCATCGCTCAAGTTCGACTTATGCGGCATTGGGTCCCCTCCAAATTTGCGGAATTAATATGTTGGTAAGATAAGAGTTCGAGGTACGAAAACAAATGCCGACCATACGAAATGGTTAACGAAGCGACCGAAGTGGAAAAGCATATCTAAGAGGATTTGGCGGCAGTACCTAGTGGCGTTGTGTCCGGCAACGTAACCGGTCCAAATAAAAAGGCGCCCCACTGGAGCGCCTTTTATCTGTCTGTGCATGCCAGTCTTATTGGTCGAGGAAAGACCGCAGCTTACGCGACCGGCTTGGGTGCTTCAGCTTGCGCAGCGCCTTGGCTTCAATCTGACGGATCCGCTCACGTGTCACGCTGAACTGCTGACCGACCTCTTCCAATGTGTGGTCGGTGTTCATGCCGATGCCAAAGCGCATCCGCAGAACACGTTCTTCACGTGGCGTAAGTGAAGCCAGAACCCTGGTCGTGGTTTCTTTGAGGTTTTCCTGAATGGCGCTGTCCAGGGGCAGCACGGCATTCTTATCCTCGATGAAATCGCCCAGCTGGCTGTCTTCCTCATCACCGATTGGTGTCTCGAGGCTGATCGGTTCCTTGGCGATTTTCATCACCTTGCGGACTTTCTCAAGCGGCATTTGCAGCTTTTCTGCCAGTTCTTCAGGCGTCGGCTCTCGACCGATCTCGTGAAGCATTTGGCGACCAGTACGAACCAGTTTGTTGATCGTCTCGATCATATGCACAGGGATACGGATCGTCCGCGCCTGATCCGCAATCGAGCGTGTTATCGCCTGACGGATCCACCATGTGGCGTAGGTCGAGAATTTATAGCCGCGACGGTATTCGAATTTGTCCACAGCCTTCATCAGGCCGATGTTGCCTTCCTGAATGAGATCGAGGAACTGCAAGCCGCGGTTGGTGTATTTCTTGGCGATGGAGATCACGAGACGCAAGTTCGCCTCGACCATTTCCTTCTTGGCCTGACGGGCTTCTTTCTCGCCTTTTTGAACCTGCTGCACGATGCGGCGGAATTCCGAGATATCCAAACCGACATATTGGCCCACCTGCGCCATATCGGCGCGCAGCTCTTCGACCTTGTCGGTGGAACGCTCAACAAACATCTGCCAGCCACGGCCGGGCTTATCGCCCATATCGGTTAGCCAGTTCGGATCCAGCTCGCGGCCACGATACGCGTCGACAAACTCGCGTCGGTTGATACGGGCCTGATCGGCTAGTTTCACCATCGAGCTGTCAATCGACATAACACGGCGGTTGATACCGTAAAGCTGGTCAATCAGCGCTTCAATACGATTGTTGTGCAGATGCAGTTCGTTCACCAGCAGCACGATTTCAGCGCGTAGCGATTGGTAGACCTGTTCATCACGTTCGCTGAAGGAGCCATCTTCGTTCAGAGTTGCCGAAATTCGGCTGTCCTGCATTTCGCTCAGCTGTGCATAATCAGACGAAATCTGCTCAAGCGTGGTCAGCACCTTGTCCTTCAGCGCGGCTTCCATCGCGGCAAGGGACATATTGGCCTGATCGTCTTCATCATCCTCGTCGTCTTGCGCGATCGGATTGCCATCGGCGTCCAGCTCCGGGCCGGTATCCTTGGCCACAGGCTTGTTAGAAGCCACGGCAGAAGTATCCACCACCGGCTCACTCACTTCGCCATCTTCGTCCAGCTGATTGCCAAACGTCGCCTCAAGATCAATCACATCACGCAGCAGGATGTCTTCGGACAGAAGTTCGTCATGCCAGATGGTGATCGCCTGAAACGTCAGCGGGCTTTCACACAGCCCGGCGATCATCGTATTGCGGCCAGCTTCGATCCGCTTGGCAATCGCGATTTCGCCCTCACGGCTCAGCAGTTCGACAGAGCCCATTTCGCGCAGGTACATGCGCACAGGGTCATCAGTACGGTCCAGCTTCTCAGCTGCCGCCCCGGCTACCGCGACTTCGCGGTTGCTCTCGGTCGTGACCAGATCAGTTGAGCCCTTCTGCTCTTCCTCTTCGGCTTCCTCGTCCTCGATGATGTTGATGCCCATTTCGGAGAGCATGGACATCACATCCTCGATCTGCTCCGAGCTTACCTGATCCGGCGGCAGGACCTGATTGAGCTGATCATAGGTGATGTAACCCTTCTCACGCGCTTCGGCGATCATCTTCTTGACCTGAGTCTGGCTCATGTCGAGAGAGATTTCGGGTTCCTGATCGTCAGGTTTACGGTCGTCGGTATCTTTGGCGGCCATTCAATGCTCCTCGTAGGGGCTGGGCGATTCGGTTTCGCGAATCATTATCCGAATCCTCTGATTCGTCACCCGGTTTACCCGTTTTTCTTTTGCTCTTCCTTAGCAAAACGACTCACTGCGGCGCAGCGGTCACTTCTTGGAGTAGCCAATTCGTTCCAATAGGGCTCCGAAAGCGTCGCGTTCATCACGATTTAGGCGCGCGCCGTTTTCTCCCACATCATATTGTGCTCGGTCTTCGTTTTCGCTGCGCACGGCTTTGTTGCGGGCTTCTGCAGCCTGCCCCAATCGCCATGTCACGGCTTCGTCCGCAAGCCCGTCCAAATCTTCCTCTGCCTCAGCCAACTCCGCATCGAGACCCCGGCTGGCCTCCAACTTTGCGAATTCCTCAGCGAGGGTCAGGCTGGCGGTCTCCACATCGCCGGGGCGACGCAGACAGGGGCTGATTGCCACATGGCGAAGCGCAAAGAGGTTTTCAAGGGCATGTGCCCCGGCAACATTCGCAATTTCGTCTTTCAGCTGCTCCGGCGCATCAACGCCGTAGCGCAGCACGAGATCGCGCAGCACCGCGTGGTCAGAGCCAATGCAGGCCATGCGCTCCAAATTGACCTCATATTTGGTGATAACAGCCGGTGTGGTGATCACCGTCGCCAAAATGACCGCCTCGCGGACACGAACCAACGACTCATCGCTGCCACCCGCAAGCAGCGAATTCCGAGTGGTCTCGAGTGGCTGCGGTGGAGCGTTCTTGCCCCGCCAGGGCATCCGTGCCCCGTCGCGAAAGCCCCCGCTTTTGCGAGATTTGCCAGCCGAGTAACCACCCTGAATTTTGCCATAACCCTGGCCGCCGGACGGTGACGTTGTCCCTGAGGTTCCGGCCGGAATTTTGTCATACCCCGGATCAAATCCACGATCATAGCCAGGGTCAAACCCACTGTCTGACCCGACATCATAACCAGCGTCAAAACCTGTGTCATAGCCAGGATCACCTGCCGGAGCGAAACCCGCGTCAAAGCTCGGCCCAGGATCAAACCCGGGATCCGGCGCCGGATCAAGGTCGACGCCCAGACCGCCCCCTGCCGCATCGTCACGGCTTCGCCCGCCACGAAACAGCTGCCAACGCAGATCCTGCAAATCCTCGCCGTAATGGCGTCGGATCGACGGGTCGCGGATCAGTCGGACTTTCTCGCGCAAGGCCTTATCCAGTGCCGCCTTACGTTCCGGACTGTCAAAAACCTTACCCTCTGTTTCGCGTTGCCACAGCAACCGCACCATCGGCATGGCCTGATCCAACACGGCCTGCACCGCCTCGGGTCCGTCAGAACGGATCAGATCGTCCGGATCCTTACCTTCCGGCATCACTGCAAAGCGGAGCGATTTCCCCGCTTCCAATAGTGGCAATGCCAGATCAATCAGCCGCATAGCAGCACGTAGGCCAGCCGTATCGCCATCCAGCGCGATGATCGGCTCATCCGCGATGCGCCAGAGCATCTGCAACTGGTTTTCGGTGATCGCCGTGCCCAGGGGGGCAACCGCCGCATCAAAGCCACCCTCGGCCAGCGCGATCACATCCATATAGCCCTCTGCGACGAGCAGTTGGCCAGATTTGCCTGATGCTGTGCGTGCCGGGCCGTGATTGTAGAGGCTGCGCCCCTTGTCAAACAGCGCCGTCTCCGGCGAGTTCAAATACTTCGCATTATCGCGCGGATCCATTGCGCGGCCACCAAATGCAATCGCCCGTCCCCGCGCATCGCGGATCGGGAACATAATCCGATTGCGAAACGTGTCGTATGGTTTGCCACCCTTGTTGGATGGTTTGGCGAGCCCCGCCCCCATAATCAACTCTTCCGGCACACCCTTACCGCGCAGCGCGTCCCAGAGGTTCTGCCAGCCTTCCGGCGCAAAGCCGATCTCCCAACGTTCCAGCGCCGGACCACTCAGGCCCCGTCGTGCAAGATAGCTCCGCGCGCCCTCCCCGGCCCGGGTGTTGAGCTGCAGGCGAAAAAACCGAACCGCCTGTTCCATGACCTCAGCCAGCTGTGTCCGGTGATCTTGTTTTTGTTGAGCCTTGGGATCACGAGCAGGCATTTCCATTCCGGCCTCTTGGGCCAGAATCTGCACGGCTTCCATGAAGCCGACATTCTCGGTTTCCTGCACGAACTTCAGCGCATCGCCTTTGGCGTGGCAGCCAAAACAATAATAGAACCCTTTGCGATCATCGACATGAAAGCTTGCAGATTTTTCGTGATGGAAGGGGCAAGGCGCCCACATGTCGCCTTTGCCTTGGTTCGATTTCCGCTGGTCCCACATGACTTTGCGCCCGACAACCTGCGTGAGACTGACGCGCGTACGCAATTCATCAAGAAAACCGGGGGGGAGCGACATATCAGTTGCTCTGCAGTTGCTTTTTCATGTTCTGAATCTGATCCCAATTGGCCAGGCATTGCTGCTCCAGCAACGCGCCAAAGTCATTGTTTCGCAGATCGCGCTTACGCAGGCTATAAACATGCGCCGTGAGCTGTGGGATCGCCTTATTGTACTGTTCGGGCCAGACCGGCTCGCTGTCCAGAATCGTCTGGGCGACATCTGCCTGCTTGATCTTGTCGAGCCGAGCCTGCTGGACAGCCGCCATGACCTGCCCTTGATATTTGCAGCTTTTTTCTTTCTTTTCAGCCGCATAGGCTGGTGCTGCCAGCAATGCTGCAACAAGGGCAAGACGGATCATACACTTGGTTCCCGGAATCAGTTGGTGATCCAGAGAGATTACCCTCGTGCCGCGACAGCTTCCATCGCTGTTTTCATATCTTCCACAAGTGTTTCCGCAAGCGAGCGAAATACCATGATCTGCAAAGTCTTTGGCCCCAGACGTGTGATCGAAGCCGACATGTGTTTCAACTCGCAACGAACAGTATGGCCACGTTTGAAAACAGCAGGCCGTAAATCCACCGGACAAAGCCGAGCCAGGACATCGTCGCCTTGCACGCCTTCAAGCCGGACAACGGCCCAGCCATCGCTCTGATCCGTCAGGGCTGCGTGCTCCGCGAGGGCCGCATCCGGCTGGACTCCGGTCAGCAGCGCCATGGTGCGACCAAACCAGGCAATCCGCGCCCCGGCCTTGGAATGGCTACGGTTTGGCGCGGGCCAACGCAGCCCATGGGCCTCGCCCAGCAGCTCTGACAGCGCTTGCTCCTGCCCGGCATAAGGCGCCAGCGTGGTCATCAGGCCAGGCTCAACCTCGCTCAGCTCCATTTCCCCCACTTTGCAGGGCAAAATGTCGGCACAGGGTGTCTTCGCAATCAGTTCAATCACGGGCTCGCTCTCCTTCGGGATCAAAGAACACCGGCTCCACGATCTCGCAGAGCGTATCAAGACCTGCCGTGTGATCAACCATGCGGATCGGATCGCCGATCCGGTCAGGACCGTCCTTGATCAATGCCAGTCCAATCATATGCCCCAGCGTGGGGGAATAGCAGACAGAGGTGACATAGCCCTGATCATGCACGCGCTCGACTGAATCCTGCGGATCAAAGAGATGCGCCCCGGCCGTCAGCTGCTGCACCGCACCGCTAGGCCTGATCCCCACGAGCCGCATCCGCGTCTTGTCGGTCAACCCTTCGCGTAGCGCCATTTCGCGACCAACGCAGGAATTGCCAGATTTCAGCATTCCGCCAAAGCCCAGATCATGCAGCGTCGCGGTGCCGTTGATCTCGGCATGGGTTAGAAACCCCTTCTCGATCCGCAGCACATTCAGCGCTTCCAGCCCGTACGCCCCGCCGCCAAGCCCCTCGGCCCGGCGCAACAACTCACCAAACAAGCTCTCTCCATAGCGCGCGGGAACGGCCAGTTCATAAGCTTCCTCGCCAGAGAAAGAGATCCGGAACAACCGGGCAGTGATATCACCCAGCGCAATCTCGCCACACGCCATAAACGGCCAGTCAGCCGCAACGAAGGCATCGCCCAGAAGCTCCTGCAATAGCACTCGCGCCTTGGGTCCCGCGATGGAAAATTGCGCCCATTGCTCCGTTACTGAATTGATCCGCACATCCCAATCAGGGCGCAACACCTGGGTCACAAACTCTAGATGCGCCATCACCTGCCCTGCGGCGGCGGTGGTCGTTGTCATCACATAGTGGTTTGGCGCGAGACAGGCCGTGGTGCCATCATCCATGACAAAGCCATCTTCACGCAACATCAGCCCATAGCGAACCCGACCCGGTTTCAGCTTGGCAAAGCCATTGGCATAGACGTAGTTCAGCAGCTGTGCTGCATCCGGCCCCTGAATGTCGATCTTGCCAAGGGTAGAGACATCCGCAACGCCCACCGCCTTTCGCACATACCCAACCTCCCGATCACAGGATTGCCGCCAGTTGGTCTCACCGGGTTTGGGAAAATAGCTGGCGCGATACCACAGGCCAACCTCCATCATATGCGCGCCGAGATCTTCTGCGATGGCATGCGAAGTAAGCAACCGGCGCGGCGCAAACCCTTGATCCTGCGCACCCGCGCCCAACGCACCAATCGGCACAGGCACATAAGGCGGACGAAATGTGGTAGTGCCCGTCTCGGGAATACTGCGATCCATAGCCTCTGCCAATACCGCCAAGGCCACCACATTGGAGCTTTTGCCCTGATCCGTCGCCATGCCCTGGGTCGTATACCGTTTCATATGCTCGACGGAGCGGAAATTCTCGCCTGCGGCCTGACGGATATCCTTCACTGTAACGTCGTTCTGAAAATCTACCCAGGCGCGGCCCCGCCCCGGAACAGACCAAAGCGGGGTAATCCGGTATGGTGTGTCCTCACACTCGGGCAGATCGACAGATGCAGCCCGTTTGCCCAGCGCCTCCAACGCACGTGCAGCCATCTCAAGGCCATCCTGCACAGCTGCGGCAGTACTAAAGCGCCCGCGACAGGCACCGGCGGCCTCCAGCCCCGGTACGGCACCAGGTTCCGGCACGAAACAGGCCCGATTGCGTTGCCAGCGTGGTCGCCCGTTCAAATGGCAGGTCAGGTGCAGTGTAGGATTCCAGCCACCAGACATGGCAAGGCAGTCAGTCTGCAGCTTTTCCTCACCTGACACTGATTGCAGCGTCAGGCTTTCCAGCCTTCGTCGACCCGCAGCATCGCATACCTGCGCGCCCCGGATCACCCGGAATTCGTCGCTCTGAGGCGCATCATGTCGGCTGTCAATTAACGCTGCTACATGTACACCGGCTGCAACCAAATCGCGTGCAGTACGGTGGGCGTCATCATTGTTGGCAAACACCGTAATCCGCTCACCCGGCGCAACACCCCAGCGATTAAGATAACTCCGCACGGCACCCGCCATCATGATACCCGGCCGGTCATTATTGGCAAAAGCCACCGGCCGCTCAAGGGCACCAGTTGCAAGGATGGCGCGTTTCGCAACAAGCCGCCAGAAGCAGCTACGCGCACGCTGGCCTGAACCTGCTACGCCCGTTTCTAGCGCGCCATAGGTGCCCTGATCGTAAACACCCGTCACCGTAGTGCGCGCCATGCGGCGCACGTTGTCCATAGAATCGAGTTCCGCAACAGTCTCAGCCACCCACTCGTGCGCAGCCAGGCCGTTGATAGTCTGTCGCTCACTCAACAACCGCCCCCCCGGCTGGCTGTCTTCATCACATAGGATCACATCCGCACCGCTGCGCGCCGCGGTCAGCGCGGTCATAAGCCCCGCGGGCCCAGCGCCGATCACCAGCAGATCACAAAACCCGTAAGCCTTTTCATAGATCGCATCGTCCGGAGCGCCTGATAGTGCACCCAGCCCAGCGGCGCGGCGAATGATCGGCTCGTAAATCTTCTCCCAAAAGGCGGCGGGCCACATAAAGGTCTTGTAGTAAAACCCGGCCCCCAAAAAGGGAGCAGCCAGATCGTTGATCGCCATGGCGTCAAACCCGACCGAAGGCCAGCAGTTCTGGCTATGGGCTTCCAGCCCGTCATAAAGCCGCAGCGTCGTCGCGCGCAGGTTCGGTTCCTGCGATGGACCACCATCCCCAACGGTGACCAGTGCATTGGGTTCTTCACTGCCCGCTGTCAGAATGCCGCGTGGGCGGTGGTATTTGAATGACCGACCCACCAAGTGAATATCATTGGCCAGCAGCGCCGCCGATAGAGGTTCACCCTCACGCCCGCGCAGGTCCCTGCCATTAAAACTGAAGCCAACCTCAGGTGCCTCAGACCTCCTGCCCCATCCTGCAATGCGCATCAGAGTCCTCCCTGAGTGGCAGCAAGCTGGACGGCAAGTATTTCATGGCTGGTTGTGTCGCGACGAACTTTGACCCAGCTGCCGCAGCCATGCTGGTGATACCACCACTCCTCTACAGGCCCCGCCGGATTATCCCGCAGATGCAAATAGCCATGCCAAGCCTCATCTCCGGCACCTTCGGCCGGAGCGCTTACCGCAGCTCCCCGGTAGTAAAATTCCCGGCGATCACGCTCACCACATATCGGACAGGTAATCCTCATGGCTGCTGCCCCCTCGCCGGTCCATAGACACTCAATTTCGCTACTACGGCTACCTCTGGGATTACCGGAGAAGCCTTCCGATCAATGCAGGTTATGTTGCGCACCGGTCGCCTCCTCATCCATCAGGCCACGACCGGTCTCAAACCGATCAAGTCTAAACGCCTGCGCGGCCTCATGTGGCTGTCCAGTTGCAATCAGATGCGCATAACATTGCCCTGATGCCGGCGTTGCCTTGAACCCGCCATAACACCAGCCCGCATTAAGGTAGAGCCCATCGATGGACGTGCGATCAATGATTGGCGAACCATCCGGGGTCATGTCCATGATACCACCCCAACTGCGCAACAGCCTAGCCTTACCGATTGCAGGCAACATAGCCATGCAAGCCTCCATCGTGTGCTCCACCATCGGCAGATTCCCCCGCGCCGCATAAGATGCATAGAGGTCCAGATAGCTGCCAAAGACCAAGCCGCCCTTGTCCGATTGGCTGATATACAGATGCCCCTCGGCAAATGTGATCACGTGATCAATGATAGGTTTCAGACCTTCGGACACAAAGGCCTGCAAAACATGGCTTTCGATTGGCAGGGTCAAACCAGCCATCTCGGCCACTTGGCTTGAGCGTCCGGCGGCGGCCATTGCAACTTTACCGGCCCGGATCAAACCACGGGAGGTATCCACCCCCACGACCTTGCCGCCCTCGGTGCGAATTCCCGTCACTTCGCAGTTCTGCAGGATATCGACACCCCGCTGATCAGCGCCGCGCGCAAATCCCCATGCCACTGCATCATGACGCGCGGTGCCAGCCCGCCGCTGCAGCAGCGCCCCCTGAATAGGAAAGCGATTGTTGTCATAATTTAGCATCGGCACCATGTCGCGCAGCTGTGCCCGAGACAGGATTTCCGCGTCATCGCCCTGATTGACGATTGAGTTTGCCCGCCGAACCGCGCTGTCACGCTGCGCGTCATTGTGAAATACATTCAGGATCCCACGCTGCGACATCATCGCGTTGTAGTTCAGATCCTGTTCCAGCCCCTCCCAGAGCTTCAGCGAATGAGAATAGAACTCTGAATTGCCTGGCAGGTAGTAGTTTGCACGCACGATTGTTGTGTTGCGCCCAACATTGCCGCCGCCAATGTAGCCGCGCTCCAGCACGGCAATGTTGCGCATTCCATGATCCTTGGCCAGATAATAGGCCGTAGCCAGACCGTGTCCGCCACCCCCGATGATCACAGCATCATAGGCTGGCTTCGGATCAGGATCACGCCAGTGCACCTGCCAGCCTCGATTGCCTGTCAGCCCTTCGCGCAGCACGCGCCAGCCAGAAAATCGCATCCCCGCCCCCTATCGTCGTCTTGGCCCTTACGTTCCCGTCACTCATTCCAGGTTACAAGGTTTACCGCAGCATCTGCTGCCACAGTCTGGCGCGATCCACCTCTGGATACCAGCCCCGAGCGCAGCCACTCATATCGGAAAATCGCTCTTTCCGCTATCAGCAGCACATTCCGGACATATATGTCCAGTACTGAAACCGACCGAATATCATCACGCATGGTCGCATTCAGCCGAATAGTCGAAACACACCCCACAAACGAAAAAGAGGCGGGATACCCCGCCTCTCCTATATCATCTCTATGATTGCTCGATCTTAGCTGATCAGAGCCCTTTTGCGCGATAACTGCTGGCAACTTTGCCGATGGATACCAGATAAGCAGCGGTGCGCAGGTCGGTTACATCATTGCGGCCATGCCAGACTTCACGCATGGACTGATAGGCGGTCCGCATCGTGTCATCCAGACCGGAACGCACTAGCTCTAGCTCTCCAGCGCCACGCAAATAGCGCTCGGTGAACTTGGGGTTCAGAGACCAGGTGTTGCCCAAACTTGCCGACAACGCCTCCAGCTCATCCACCACCAGCTGGTGCCGCGCCTCTTCTTGCCGGCGCTGCATCCGGCCAAAGCGGATGTGGCTCAGGTTTTTGACCCACTCAAAGTAGGACACCGTCACACCACCAGCGTTGGCATACATGTCGGGAATGATCACAATCCCTTTTTCGCGCAGGATCTCATCAGCGCCGGCGGTCACAGGACCGTTCGCCGCCTCAATGATCAGGCGTGTCTTGATCTTGTCAGCGTTGGTGAGGTTGATAACCCCTTCCAGCGCAGCCGGGATCAGGATATCGCAGTCTTCTTCCAACAGCAGAGCACCGTTTTCAACGTAGCGTGCATCGGGATACCCGGTCACACCACCGTTGTTGGCGATCCATTGGAACACCGCTTCAATATCAAGACCCTTTTCGTTGATCAGGCCGCCGTCACGTTCGATAACCGCCGTGATCTTGGCGCCATCTTCGGACATCAGGAACTTGGCAGCGTGATAACCCACATTGCCGAGACCCTGCACAATAACGCGTTTGCCATCCAAGGTGCCTTCCATCTTGGCGGCAGCCACGTCTTCCGGATTCCGGAAGAATTCACGCAAGGCATATTGAACGCCACGGCCCGTGGCCTCAACCCGACCTGCGATCCCGCCTGCATTCAGCGGTTTACCGGTGACGCAGGCCTTGGCGTTGATATCCGTCGTGTTCATACGCGCATATTGGTCTGCAATCCAGGCCATCTCACGCTCGCCTGTGCCCATATCGGGCGCTGGGACGTTCTGAGACGGGTTGATCAGGTCGCGTTTGGCCAATTCGTAGGCAAACCGGCGGGTGATCAGTTCCAGCTCGTGTTCTTCATATTGTCGGGGATCAATGCAAAGACCCCCTTTGGAACCACCAAACGGCGCTTCAACCAGCGCACATTTATAGGTCATCAGAGCTGCTAGGGCTTCGACCTCATCCTGGTTCACGCCCATGGCATAGCGAATGCCGCCTTTTACCGGTTCCATATGTTCGGAATGCACCGAACGATATCCGGTGAAGGTCTGCATCTCTCCGCGCAGACGCACGCCAAAACGTACAGTATAGGTCGCGTTACAAACCCTGATCTTTTCCTCCAGACCCGGTGGCAGGTCCATCAGGGACACCGCCCTGTTGAACATCATGTCTACACTCTGGCGAAAACTGGGTTCTGTTGCACTGCTCATGGGCTGTACTCCGTGCTTCTGCGTCGACTCGGTAAGATAGTGTTCGGACACTATGACTCTTGGATTAAGAAGGTGCGACCTTTTTGACCATTCCCAAGCAAAAAGAATCAATTTTAGGCAAATCAAAACAAAAGGGCATTTGCGGTAGGAATCGCAGAATCGCCGCCGCCCACGGTTTGTTCACTGGCCCACAACAACGTTCCCTCAGGCGCTCTATTACCACTAAAATCAACGACAATTCGCCCGATTTGTCCAAGTATACGCCCCAATTCCGCCACCTTCACGAAGCATTAATAAGTAAGAAATTCCGTTTACAAAGTCGCTGTGCCAGGGGGTCAGCTGCTGGGGGTTCGCTACATGAGTACGCATTTTGACAAGATATCCATCACGGCCCAACAGGCCTGCATAGCGGCTTCCATTCGAGGCAGCGCAGAGTTGCGCGCGTTTCGGCGAGATGAATCGGGAGTGCTGCTGAAACCCATGATAGGCTTCTTGCTATCGATGCTGGCCGTCGGCGGCATCGGCGTCGATCTGATGCGCATGGAGCGTGATCGCACAATCTTGCAATACACCCTCGACCGCGCAGTGCTGGCCGCTGCAGATTTGGATCAACCACTCCCGCCAGCAATAGTTGTTCAGGATTACCTTAATAAGGCTGGCCTCAACAAATATTACACGCCACCCGTAGCCGAGACAGGTATCGGTTTCAAAAAGGTGCAGAGCACCATCGACACCACTTTTGAGACCCACATGCTGAAGTTTTCCAGCGGCCAGGACATGCCCCTCTATGCTACGTCGCGTGCGGAAGAGAGCATCGACGCGCTAGAGATCTCGCTGGTTCTGGATGTCTCCGGGTCAATGGGCTCCAACAGCCGACTGAGCAATCTCAAGGTAGCAGCAACAGATTTTATCGACACCATGGTTGCCAATACAACCGAAGACAAAATGTCGGTGTCAATCGTGCCCTATGCCACTCAGGTTAGCCTGCCGTCTGAGTTGTTGGACCAATACAATGCAACTGATGAGCACGAATATTCAAACTGCGTAAACTTTACCGGCAATCATTTCCAGTCCACCGCTCTGTCGACCACGGAGGAACTGAAACGCACGATGCATTTCAGCCCTTGGGCCAACGGCGATTATCGCACCAGCTCGCAGCTCGTAGGGTCTCCCGTTTGTGAACATGAGGCCCACCGGGAAGTGATGCCGTTTCAAAAAGATGCGAACACACTTAAGAATTTCATCAACGGCCTGGAGGCTAGGGGCAACACATCGATTGATGTCGGGATGAAGTGGGGAACGGCTCTGCTCGATCCCAGCGCGCGGCCGGCGATCAGCGCACTGACCTCCGGTGGTGGCGCAATGGTGCCTGCTACGTTCAGCAATCGGCCGGCGGCATTCAATGATCATGAGACCGTCAAAGTCATCGTGCTGATGACCGACGGTAGAAACACCAGTCAGTATTATGTCGAATCTGACCACCGTGAAGGCCCTTCTAATGTCTGGTACAACTCAGCGGTCACCGGCAGCAATCCGCGCTATTCGCTCTATGATCCGCAGCGTGACAGCTACTGGTGGGATAACTTCTACAGTTGGGAAGATCACGCCTATGGCCAGGGTAGCTATCGCGACTGCCGCTATAGCGGGTGCCCGTGGCGGGATGAGCAGGGTGAACCTGCGAATGTCCAACGGTTGAGCTACGGCGATCTCTTTGCGGAAACTTCGCTAAAGTATCTCTACAAGTATCTCTACGGCGATTGGATGGGGCAATATTCGGCTCGAAACACCTGGTATTATGGCGTCTACGACAGCTGGGGCACCAGCACTAAGAACGCGCGCACCGGTGCAGTCTGCGATGCAGCCAAGGACCAAGGTATTGTAGTCTATACCATCGGCTTTGAAGCCCCCAGCAGTGGCACTGCGGTCCTCAAAGATTGTGCCAGCTCGGATGCCCATCATTTCGATGTTCGCGGCCTTGAGATCCGTGACGCCTTTGCGTCCATTGCAACTTCGATCCGCCAGCTGAGACTGACACAATGACCTGCTTCGGCCTACATAAAGGAGCCACGCGCATCCGCAGAGCTATACGCCTGTTCCGCAAACACGAAGATGGCAACGCCACGGTTGAATTTGCCCTCGTGATCCCGGCCTTTCTGTTCTTACTGATGAACACGGTGGAACTGGGGATGATCACAATCCAGCAATCAATGCTGGAGCGGGCGCTGGATCAGACCGTGCGCGGATTGCGCCTCTCTACCGGCACCCCCAAGCAACACAATGAAATCCGCAACGAGGTCTGCAGCCGATCTGCCTTTATCCGCAACTGCGGCACCTCCCTGCGGCTGGAAATGGTTCAGGTTGACCCCTACGCTTGGACAGCCGTTGATCCGGAACCCGATTGCATAAACCGGGTAGAGGACGTGCAACCAGTCCGCAACTTTGTCACCGGCGATTCCAACGAGCTGATGTTCATCCGCGCCTGCATGGCGATGCAGCCGGTCTTTCCTCACTGGGGACTGGCAGATGATATGGACAATGACGCCGATGGCCGGATCCGTCTTTATGCAACGTCTGCCTTTGTTCAGGAGCCTCGGTAAGCCATGTTGACCAATCTCCGCACCCTGTTTCGCCGCTACAAACGAGAGACCGATGGGTCTGTCTCAATCGAATTCGCCTTCTATATGCCGCTGTTGCTTGGCGTCTTTGCAGCGATCTACACCTATTTCGATGCCTTTCGTCAGGAGGGCGTAAACCTTAAGGCCGCCTATACAATCTCGGATCTGATTTCGCGCGAAACCTCGACTCTGAATGAGACCTATATCGACAGCATGCATGAATTGGCCAAACTGCTGATCCGTGTCGACTCGTCGATCTCGCTCAGGATTTCTGTCATCCGTTGGGATGAAGACGACAATCGCTACTACGTCGATTGGTCCAAGGTCCGCGGCGGCCAGTTCGCCGAGTGGGAAGATGGCACGATTCAAAATGTTAAAGATGACTTGCCCAGCATGCCCGATCAGGAGCGGGTTATTCTGGTAGAAACCAAGAATGATATTGAACCCGCCTTCAAGGTCGGCCTGCCGGACATAGATATCGAGAACTTCGTCTTCACGCGCCCGCGTTTTGCGCCGCAAGTGAAGTTTGAAGGCCAGGATAGCGGTGGCGGCGGCCATGACGACGGCGGCGGTCCGATAGATTGACCCGATCTGTTCTTAAGTGGAAAAGGCGCTTCCGGTATCGGAGGCGCCTTTCCTTATTTGCGGATTTCTCCGCCAGTGGTATCTTATTCGCCCAGTCAGTTATTTGAAGGCTCGGCGTCGCGGCGAGCAATCATGATGGCAAGGATCTCAGCCATGGATTTGCTCTGCGCCCCGGGCGTCACGCCTCCAATACCGATGCGACGCCCCATGCGCCACCAAAGGCCCGGCCGCCAGTTGCGCGCGCCTTTTGTCGTGGTCCGGATCAGAAACCCATTTGAGGGTTTAAATGCAAAAACGCCACGATCTACGGCAGCGACATCAGCGACCTTTGCAATCACTGCCCCGTCGGAACTACGAAGCACCTGTTCGGTTAACTCGATCCGCAACGCCGTCGCCTGCCACAACCGCACAGCCAGCCATAGGCAAAACACACCGATAGCCAGCAGGAAGACCAGCCAATGCAACGCCGGTGGCGTGGCCAGCGCCACATAAATCGCCAACCCGCCCACTACAATCAACATAACCGTCGCAAGCACCCGTCGTGGCGCCGAGGCATCTACCGTTGCCAAAATCTCATCTTGCATGTCTTCCGGTCCATTGCTCTGACCCATCGCGCATTTCCCCAGCCTGTTCCACAAACCCCGATCTTCGTCGTAGGGTCCATCCCTGCGGATGTACCCTGATTGCACCGGTGGTCATAGCCCCCAGTTAACCCAAGGCACCTTCAGTCGCCACAGCGCAGCCGACACCACCGCGACACATCCAGAATGTGCACCCCCGCACAGGCAGCGTTTTTACCTAGGGATACCCGACCACACTGCACAAAGCTATTTATGCTAGGAGATTAAAAAACCGGAGACCTGCAATGTCGATCCGCCCCATCCTAGAGACCCGTCCCGCGACCCCAACACTTGAGGGAGCCGGGGTGAAGCTGCATCGCGCTTTCGGTTTTCACGACCCAAGCGAGCTGGATCCGTTCCTGCTGTTTGATGATTTCCGAAATGACCATCCCAAGGATTTTGAAGCGGGCTTTCCCTGGCACCCACACCGTGGGATCGAAACCATTACATATGTGCTGGACGGGACCGTCCACCATGGAGACTCGCTTGGCAACAACGGCACGCTGGGCGCGGGCGATGTGCAATGGATGACCGCCGGATCAGGCATCCTGCACCAAGAAATGCCCAAAGGAAATGCCAAGGGGCACATGCATGGCTTTCAGCTATGGGGCAATCTGCCCGCCAGTCAGAAAATGACGGCACCGCGCTATCAGGACATCACCGCCAAAGACATCCCGACAGTCATCGACGATGATGGAACCCGTGTGAAGGTCATCGTCGGTGATTTTTGGGGCAAGCGCGGGCCCGTGGACGGCATTGCCGCTGATCCGCAATATCTGGATATCTCGGTCCCGCCAGGTGTAAATAAGACCTTTCGCATAGATACTTACCGGCGTGCGTTTGCCTATGTATTTGCCGGTCAGGGCGCTTTTGTTGATGCCGCTGCACCTCAAGGCGTGCTGTTGGAAAAAGAGGTAGCCGGAGAAGAACTGCACATCCGCGATATGTCCGGGGATCGCACGCTAATCCGTTTTGGCAACGGTGATGACATAACCGTTCAGGCCGGCTCTGATGGGGTACGTTTCCTGCTCATCTCGGGCGCGCCGATTGAGGAACCAGTGGCCTGGCATGGCCCTATCGTGATGAACACACAGGAAGAGTTGCAACAAGCCTTCAAGGATCTGCGTAACGGCAGCTTCATCCGCCCTGCCCACTAAGGCTAGGAATTGGCGCGCCAGCTATAGATAACCCCAGCCTGCTGTTGCAAATCACTAAGATATGCACGCTGACCAATCTCGGTCAGCTTGTTCTGAAATCCGGGCCGCAACCATCTGACCACGTTTGGCGCAAACAGTTCTGCCAGCCGCACTGACGGGATATCGTCAGGGCTGACCGCAGTCAGACGGCTGCTGCGTAGCATCGAAAGGCTTATGCCCGCACCGACTTTTGCACCATATCCCAATAGATCGCTTCAACCTCTTCCAGCGACAGGCGCCCGCCGCTGCGATACCAGGTCATGACACCGTTGAGCATCGCAATCACTGCCAGCGTCGCAATCTTGGTATCCGGGATATGGAATACACCCATCCGTACGCCATCTTTCAAAATGGCCTGAAGCGCATTCTCATACTCGCGCCGCAGGGATTCGATGGCGATAAAGTTCTCTTCCGACAGGTTCCTCAACTCCATATAGGCGATGAAAACCGCATCTGGCCGTTCCAGGTGAAAGCGGATGTGAAACCGGGTAAAGGCTTCAAGCTGAGCAAGAACATACGCCTCTGTGGCGTCTGTCGTCACAACGGCCTGACCCTTTGAGGGATCTGCCGACACAAGATGATCCTGCCAAGCCTGCAACAACTCCGTCATGTGGCCTTCCATAAGGCTAAACAGCAGGCTTTGTTTGTCGGGTGTATAGTTATAGAGCGCCCCAGCCTGCACCCCAACCTCCGATGCGATCTGGCGCATCGAGACCGCCGCAAAGCCATGCTGGGCAAATAGCTGCAATGCCGCTGCACGAATGCGCGGACCTGTAATATCGGAGTGTGAACCTTGGGTGCGTGCCATGTCAAAATGATATCTGAACAAATGTTCAGATAAAAGCCCCGCTTGTGCCTTTTCACCAATATGTGCATCAAGGGAGCAGCTCACAAGGATGGTTTTGATGCAATCGCCCGCACAGTTCGAAATACGGCCTGAAATGCCCGAAAATCGTGCAGCTCCAGCCGGGGCCGTTGACGCAATACGCCAGGCCGTGCCCGCGCTGGCGATGATGACCGCTGCAGCGGTCATCGCCGGTTGCACCCGTGTACCGGAACTTGAGGATCACCTGACACCGGATCTGCGCAACGCACAATACCCCGCCCTTGTTCCACTGGAAGACGCACTGGAAGCCAGCACGCTTCCGGCTGAGGAAAGCAAGGCATTGGAAAACACGCTTGAGGCCCGTGCAGCGCGCCTGCAAGCCCGTGCTGATGCGTTACGTGCGGCCCAACCCTAACCCGATTGCCCTAACCCAATTGCGTGTGGGTTTCTGCGCTGGCAACGACCAGCAGATTTGCCTGCAAACACCGCTCGCAAGACCATTGTACCGGATTTGTCCGCCAGCTGCCGCCCCCGCCGTTGCACCGCTGCGCTGAACCCGCTAAGGCGGGGAGACGTCTTTCGGAATTAAAGGATCTCCAGCTATGACACAGCCGCTTCGCCTTGGTATTGCAGGTTTGGGCACGGTTGGCACCGGTGTGATCAAGATCATTCGCCGTCAAGCAGCCATACTGGAGGCCCGGACCGGGCGCAGGATTGAAATCACAGCTGTCTCTGCCCGTGATGCAAGTAAGGATCGCGGCGTACCGCTTGGTGACTACGCTTGGGAAACCGATCCGGTAGCACTGGCCACCCGCGACGACATTGATGTTTTTGTCGAATTGATGGGCGGCCATGAAGGCGCTGCCAAAGCGGCAACCGAGGCCGCATTGTCTGCGGGCAAAGATGTGGTAACCGCCAATAAAGCCCTGCTGGCCATCCATGGTCAGGCCTTGGCCGAACAGGCCGAGGGCGCAGAACGTGTCATTCGGTTTGAAGCTGCTGTTGCCGGTGGCATCCCGGTGATCAAATCCCTGACCGAAGGTCTGGCTGGTAATGAGATCACCCGCATTATGGGTGTCATGAACGGCACCTGCAACTATATCCTGACCCAAATGGAAGCCACCGGTCAGGGCTACAACGCTCTGTTCGAGGAATGCGGCCGTCTTGGCTATCTTGAGGCGGATCCAAACCTCGATGTGGGCGGCATCGACGCCGGTCACAAGCTTGCAATCCTGTCGGCCATCGCTTTTGGCACCAAGCCTGCATTCGACGATGTGCAGCTTGAAGGCATCCAGCGTATCAGCCTGGATGATATCCGCCACGCGGCGGATATGGGCTACCGTATCAAACTGCTCGGTGTCGCACAGCGCACTGGGCGCGGACTGGAGCAGCGCATGTCACCCTGTCTGGTTCCTGCGGATTCGCCACTGGGCCAACTGGAAGGCGGCACCAATATGGTCGTGATCGAAGGCGACGCCGTCGAACAGATCGTTCTGCGCGGCCCCGGTGCTGGCGAAGGCCCGACAGCCAGCGCTGTTCTCGGTGACATTTGCGATCTAGCACGCGGCTACCGTCTGGCAACCTTCGGCCAGCCGGCCAAGTCGCTTGAAGAAGCCCCCGCCGCACGAACCAGCCTTGCAGCACCGCACTACCTGCGCCTCGCGCTTTTGGACAAACCGGGTGCACTGGCCAAGGTTGCCGCCGCCCTTGGCGACGCCGGGATTTCAATCGACCGGATGCGGCAGTACGGCCATTCGGAGCCAACCGCCCCCGTTCTGATTGTGACCCACAAATGTACCTCCAGCGCGCTGCACACGGCCTTGGAAGACCTCGACAAAACTGATGTGGTTGCCAGCGAACCTGTAGCACTGCGCATCGAAGAGGTCTGAGAGCGGTCAGACTTAAAAAACACCGGTAACCGGGCTGATCTCCTTGGCCCGTTACCGCCAACTGCCCTTGCCCGCGCTGCCAGATGCAGGGTATGCGACGGTACCGACCCGGGATTGAGATAGGACACTGGCTATGACATCTGACACCAACGACGCCGCATTCAACGACCGCCTGCTGTCGCTCGGCCTGGCCCGTGTGGCCGAACAGGCTGCTTTGGCCTCCGCTCCGCTGATCGGGCGCGGCGACGAAAAAGCGGCCGATCAGGCCGCTGTGAACGCCATGCGCGAACAGCTGAACCTTTTGGATATTGCAGGTGTTGTGGTCATCGGCGAAGGCGAACGTGATGAAGCGCCAATGCTGTACATCGGCGAAGAAGTCGGCACGGGCAAAGGCCCCGGCGTAGACATCGCGCTGGATCCGCTGGAGGGGACGACCCTCACCGCCAAGGACATGCCAAATGCCCTGACCGTGATCGCAATGGGCCCACGCGGCTCTATGCTGCACGCGCCGGACACTTACATGGACAAACTGGCCGTTGGCCCCGGCCTGCCGGACAATGTTGTTTCGCTGAACATGAGCCCACGCGAGCGTGTGGAGGCGCTGGCCAAAGCCAAAGGCTGCCTGCCCTCAGACATCACGGTATGCATTCTGGAGCGGCCTCGCCACGAAGCGATGATTGCCGAGGTCCGCGAGACCGGCGCAGCTATTCGCCTGATCACCGACGGGGACGTTGCAGGCGTGATGCATTGCGCCGAAAGCGAAATCACCGGCATTGATATGTACATGGGCCAGGGTGGCGCACCCGAGGGCGTATTGGCAGCCGCCGCGCTGAAATGTATGGGAGGCCAGATCTTTGGCCGCCTGCTATTCCGCAATGATGACGAAAAATCACGCGCAGCAAAAGCCGGCATTAGCGATCTGGATCGCGTCTACAGCCGCGACGAGATGGTCACCAGCGATGTGATCTTTGCCGCAACCGGCGTCACAGGCGGCTCACTGCTCCCTGCGATCAAACGACAGCCCGGCTGGGTAGAAACTACCACGCTGCTGATGCGCTCCAAAACCGGCTCGGTCCGCCGCATGAGCTATCGTACACCGCTCAGCTCACACCAGTGATGCCGGGCCTTGCTGCTTGCAGCGCAAGACCGGATTTGAGTATTTGAAGATAAGGTTAAGGCCGGATCTATAGAGGTCCGGCTTTTGCTATGATCGGGCCGATGATTGTTGACGTAAAAAAGGGGTGCGGACATGAGCTTTCTGGGAGTTGAAACCTCACTAACCGGGCGTCGTTGGATTGGTCCCGATGTCGACATCGCTCGCGCAGCCGAGATGATGGAACAGCAAACTGCCCTGCCCTCTGCCGTCTGTCAGGTATTGGCACGGCGCGGTGTACCAGCGCATGAGGCAAGCGGTTTTTTGACCCCGCAATTGAAGGAACTCTTGCCAGACCCCCGCCGCATGAAGGACATGGAACAGGCCGCCGCCCGTTTCCTGAAAGCAGTTGAAGGACGCGAGCGCATTGCTGTCTTTGCCGACTACGACGTTGATGGCGGCTCTTCTGCGGCACTGCTGCTGGTCTGGTTAAATCAGGTCGGGCTCAACGCAACACTATATGTTCCGGACCGCATAGACGAAGGCTACGGCCCGAATGACGCCGCCATGTCAGCATTGGCCCGTGATCACGACCTGATTGTCTGTGTGGACTGCGGCACCCTGTCTCATGGCCCTATTGCCGCCGCCGATGGTGCAGATGTCGTAGTGCTGGATCACCACCTGGGCGGCGAAACCCTGCCCGACTGCGTTGCTGTGGTGAACCCGAACCGTCAGGATGAAGACGGCGAGCTGGGGTATTTCTGCGCAGCCGGAGTTGTGTTCCTGATGCTTGTTGAGCTGCGCCGTCAGATGCGTGACAAGGCGATGGGGACTGGCCCGGACCTGATGGCCCTGCTGGATCTGGTCGCATTGGCCACCGTCGCCGACGTAGCGCCACTGATCGAAGCCAACAGGGCGCTGGTCCGGCAAGGGCTAAAGGTTATGGCTGCCCGCCAACGCCCGGGTTTGGTTGCATTGGCTGATGTTTCGCGCATGGATTCCTCTCCCTCCACCTATCACCTCGGCTTTCTCCTTGGCCCGCGCGTTAATGCTGGCGGACGCATCGGCAAGGCTGATCTCGGCGCGCGATTGTTGGCCACGACCAATCCGGCAGAAGCCGAGGCCATCGCCGCCCGGCTGGACGAATTGAACACCGAACGCCGCGATATTGAAAACGCCGTACGCGCCGCCGCTCTTGAGCAGGCAGAGGCCCGCGGGTTGGATGCGCCTTTGGTCTGGGCCGCGGGCGAGGGCTGGCATCCCGGAGTTGTCGGCATTGTTGCCTCGCGCCTGAAGGAAGCCGCTGGTCGCCCTGCCATTGTGATCGGCCTTGACGGTGATGAGGGCAAAGGATCTGGCCGCTCAGTCAGCGGTATCGACCTCGGTGCCTCCATCCAGCGGACCGCCGCAGAGGGCCTGTTGATCAAAGGCGGTGGTCACAAGATGGCCGCCGGATTAACCGTGGCACGCGACCAACTGGAACCCGCCATGGAACGGTTAAGCGAACTATTGGCTAAACAGGGAGCTGGCGATCTGGGGCCAAGCGATCTGAAGCTTGACGGAATGCTGATGCCCGGTGCAGCCACGGTTCAGCTGATTGAGCAGATCGAACAGGCTGGCCCCTTCGGTGCCGGTGCCCCTGCGCCACGCTACGCCTTTCCGGATCTGCAGGTGCGGTTCGCCAAACGTGTCGGTGAAAGCCACCTGAAACTGTCACTCAGCGACGGATTGAGCAGTGGTATCGATGCAATCTGCTTCGGCGCTTTTGACACCCCATTGGGCCAGCGACTGCTAGACCACGGCGGCGCGCGGTTCCATTTTTCGGGTCGGCTGGAAATCAACACTTGGGGCGGACGCCAATCTGTGCAGATGCGCCTGGAGGATGCTGCCGAAGCCTAGCCGAGGCAACTATTCTTTGCGAGCTTGTCACCGGAAATCGCCATGACCGGCGGATCGGAAAATAATTTACATCGCCGGTGTTTTTTGGCTTGCGGGTTTCCGCGCTAACCACTAAATACCCGCTCACACCAAGTGGCCCGTTCGTCTATCGGTTAGGACGCCAGGTTTTCAACCTGGAAAGAGGGGTTCGATTCCCCTACGGGCTGCCACTCTTCCATATAGTTTTGAATGTGATGATCCAGTGTGATCTACTATGCAGCCTACCCTGCATTTCATTCGCTCTACACTAGATATAGATCAGTGCCGCAAGCCTTACAAAGACTTGGATAGGCTATGAGGCTGATTCATTCGCCTATAACACTCGGTACCGCAAACCGCTTATCATCGTAGCAGCAGCACCCCAGTAAACACTCCGCCAAGGCGCCATTTTATCCATACATTTTCAGTATCTTGCAGAATTTTCATGGAGTTGAAAAAAACTGAGTTTCACGTCAAAATCCCTCTTGCACCACAGCAATCTACTCAGTAAACACCCCCACACAGACTAAGTGGCCCGTTCGTCTATCGGTTAGGACGCCAGGTTTTCAACCTGGAAAGAGGGGTTCGATTCCCCTACGGGCTGCCACTTTCTTCCAAGAATTTTCGACGCCTCTATCTGCCAAGAGCAATGCTGCATCGCGGTTTTTTAAGACGCGACATACCGGCAATAATCTACAGTGCTAGAATAACCCGTCACTGCCTTCGCGATCTGCCAGTGTTGGATTTTCACAGGTAGTTTTAGCTGCCTCTCGCCACTTAAGATATCAACGATGACCGTACGGTCCCACACGACCAAGGGCGGTATGGGTGGGCACGCCAACTCATGACAATGGTTAGAAGACGCCAAGCAACCGCGGATGGAACGTAAACTTGTCCAGCAGAGATACAAGAGCCCCCTGCTAGACGACTCGTTACGCCGTCCCGGCCGTCGATTGCGAGGAGGTCTCGGTATCCTGTTCTTCCATACCCGGCTGATAGAAGAAATGTCGGGCGCGACCGGCATTCTTAGCGGCATATAGCGCTACATCTGCCTGATTGAGCAAAGTCCCCGCATCCAGTCCCGTCGAGAATGCCGAGGAAAGCGTGGTTCCGGCGCTGGCCGAGATCCTACAGGTCTTGTCCCCAAACGGGATTGGCTCTTCAATACTGGAAATCAATCGGCGAGCGATCCCCGATAGCTGGATCCGGTCGATAAGCCCTTCGAAAATAAGCACGAATTCGTCGCCGCCCACTCTGGCGACCGTATCGATCTGGCGGGTGCACTGCACCATCAGCTTCGCAACACGCTGCAAGACAGTATCGCCAGCCGCATGCCCCAGCGTGTCATTGACTTCTTTAAAGAAGTCCAGATCCACATGCATCAACGAGAAATCCCGACCGGAAGAGATCATCCGGTTCAGAATGTGATCCATCGCGCGACGGTTCTTTACCCCGGTCAAGGTGTCTGTAAAGGCTTGCTCTTCAGCGGCGATCTTCGCCCCCTGAAGACGCAGATTCAGCTGACGCGAAGCCTCCATCGCGGCGGATTTGGCCTCCACCAGATACAGCATCTCAATCGTCAGGTCCGTAGGTGAAAAGTCCGCGCTGGTCAGGTCATAGTCACGTACTGCCTCCAGGACGGAGATTCCAAAGGACAGGTTGATAAACCCGCCCTTGCCTTCCGGAAATGGTACTAGCACGCCTTTCAGCCCGGTCTGCGGCGCATCGCGGAAATTCAGATGCAGTTTAGCACCAGCTGTCTTAATCAGGTCCTCAGTCGAGCGCACCCGCCGCGGCCGCGCCAGATCAAAGATACGAAAGAAACGACTGCCCACCCAATCTGTCTCAGGGCGAAGCTTCTGCAAGGTCGGCCCCACGCCAGTGATCCGCCCGTCATGATTAATAACCACATGCATTGGGCAGATTTCATTCGCGATGTTAGAGATTTCCTGCATGTTGAGCATCATAGTGAATGCGCTCCCAGATCGAAGGCCCGGCCTTCCGCAAATTCGGCTTCCACCAATGTAATTGAAATCACCTCAGCGTTGTCCTGCGTTCCGGAATGGTCCAGGAATACCAGATCGCCATAGTCATCCGCCATAGCACGCAGAACACCCATCAAAACATGGGCATACCCCGGCAAACCAGGTTGACAGTGCAGTTCGAACTGCCCGGGGGCCTGTTCGATCAGCTCCAGTCCGGGCAGGTTCAGATCTGAAACCGCAAGGCGCGCGCGATCTGGCAAATCGTCCAAAGAATGCAGGAATTCCACATAGTTAACGCCTCCGAACCGCAGCAACCTGCGCAGCGCCTCCAACTGAGGATTTGAAACCAGAAAGGTCCCCATATCTTCCAGCATTTCCGGGAGAGGGCGACTTAGCAGATCTTCGGCGGTCCGCAACATGGTCTGAGACTGCTCATCGGTATAGGTGAGCATAGCCTCGAACTCGGTAAAACCGAGCTCTGCAGTATCCATAATCGCCTGCCAGCTCTCCTCACCGAAGGTGGTGCTGACGAACGCCTGGAATGCCCTGTTGATCAGACCGTGCATCATTGGTCCCTCGTTACGTGTCACTACTTTTGGCCTAGCCTGGTTAACAAAGGGCCAACAATTAAAATTGCTACGGTTTTCTCCTGAAGTGGCCTCAGGGAACGATCAGCACCTCCATGTTGCCTAGTTTTAACGTATTGCGTCGCGCTGGGGAGATCACAAAATCACCGTTCAAAGCCGTTTTCAGCAAAGCTTCGGCCTGTCCCGGTTCCAACTTCTCCTGGCCTAGAACGACACTGCCCGACACCACGATGCCCTCAGAGGTAGACAACATCCCAACACTCGCGAGCCGTTCGTCATCGCGCCCCTCTTTGAACAGCAATAAAGCATGTTGCCCCGTGGTATTTTCTGCGTCTGTTGCTGCCCCCAACGCGCCTTGGATCAGTACGCATCCGGCACCACCATCTGACGTCTGCCGTTTGCAACCGTCAATCCACCGCACCAGTTGGTGCCGCCTTGCGCCTTTGAAGAAATCAACCCCAACTGTCGCCCCTTTGGGACGTACAGGCAGCAGATCCGTCAGTTCTGTGCGTAGATCAGCCGTAATATCCTGAGCATCCCGTTCTGCCTCCCAAAGAGTAGCGGCCGTGCGCGCAAAACGCAGGCGGTCCGACAAACCGGTGTCCTGGGTCGCGATCGCATGAGCATCAAGCATTTCCAAACCCTCAAGACCGGATGTACCCCAGCGATGCGCCATGGCCCATAACGGCAGATCCGCCGCCTCGGCCTCACCCGAGATTACCCGCCCGATCTGACTGTTGGTCGAAATGCGGCCCGCGTCGATCAGCGGCGTCAGCATAATAGTGAATACCGCTAGGGTTGCAAGCGCTAGACCAACGATGCTGCGACGCATGAAATCCGGCCAACGGATTCCACCAATGGCAGCACATCCCACATAGACAAAACCATGCAACAAAAGAACGCCGGAAAGACACAGCGCATAGACCCGATCAGGTGTCCAGCCATATTGCCAGACACGCATCACAACAGCCCAAACAGCAAGCCCGGCAACCAGCATCAAGCCCACCGCCAGCAACCGTACAGCGATACCATTTGCGCCACGCGGCTGTTTGTACCGGATCAGCACAACGCAAACCAATGTCATCATAACCCCGGCCATCGCCATCAGCGTCGCCGCAGATGACAGTTGGCCAAAGGCGCTGGAAAGCCCTTGCAGTGGGATCGCCGCAAGAAACAGACCAACCACCAGCAGGACGGGGATCAACAATAGATTGAGCAAACGGAACAGCAACTGTGGTGCTCCACCTCCACCCAGCTCTTGAACAACCGCAAGACCGAGACCAAAAACCGCCCCGCTCAACATCAGCGCCAGCCAATCAATCTCCGCGATATCTTCCAGAATGGTGATATTTACGAGATCAAGCAGCGCGTCCGATAGAAATCCAAGGATCCAAAACACAGCGACAAAGCCAAGCCCACAGGCAAGGCGAAACGCGATCCCCCAACTGGCCGAAGAGAGATCAGAAAATTGGTTCCATCGGTCGGGCTCCGTCATCCGTAACAGTATGAACGGACAGGCAATCGCTCCCAACCCAAGCGCCAGCAGCACCAACACCTCATTCTCCATCAGGTCGGTCGCCACCACGAACTGCTGTGCTGCAAGCAGCATCAATGCGGTCAACGGCAAAGCGATCCAAAGCGCAGCGCGCAGCACACGCACGAGCGATAACGGGCCGACCATAGCCAAGGCTGAACCGCAAAAACTGGATAGAAAAGCAAACATTAGCAGAAACACGGTCTCTGACAGAGATGACTGTTCCCAGTTGCGTGCTAGCAACCAAAACGCAAAACCACTTCCAGCGCCCAATGCCACCACGGGTAGCCTGCCACGCAGTGCTGTCGTTGTATCCAAGTCGGTCATAACGGCGATTCTCTCGTTAGATCGGCCTGACTTATACAATTTCGTAAATACATGGCAGAGGTCTGAATCTCTGAAACTTCCCCTCAACTTCTACTAGAAATCGGTAGGCGCACCTCCCTCGGATTTGCGGCGCGCCACAAAGTCGGCCAACTCGTCACGCCTGGCAACGTCGAATGAGGGCGCCTCAAACTGAGCGATGATCTCCTTGAAGAGATTATGTGCTCGTTCCGGCGTCCAAACTGCACCTGCGGCCTCCCATGCCTCATAGTTGCGCCAATCGCTAAGATAGGGCTGATAGAACGCTGTACTGTAGCGATCCTGCGTGTGCTGAATGCCAAAGAAATGACCATCGTTGCCAACTTCGCGGACAGCCTCCAGAGCGATATCATCCACGCCGGTCCCCGTGACCTCAGGCTGCATGTATCGCTGGATCTGCTGAAGTATTTCGCAATCCATGATGAATTTTTCAGGGCTGGCAATAAGTCCGCCTTCCAGCCAACCCGCGGCATGATAGACCATATTGGTACCAGACTGCACCGCCGCCCAGAGCGAATTTGAAGTCTCCCACATCGCCTGTCCATCCGGCACATTGGCAGCGCAAACACCCGACGACCGCATCGGCAGCCCATAATACCGCGCCATCTGTCCGGTCATCTGAGTGGAGCGCATGTATTCTGGTGTACCAAAGGCCGGAGCGCCCGACTTCATATCAACGTTGGATGTAAAGGTGCCAATGACGCAGGGCGTACCGGGGCGCACATACTGAAACAGTGCAATGGCCGACAACGATTCAGCGACGGATTGCGCCACCGCGCCGGCCATAGTCACAGGCGCCATCGCTCCTGCCAGGGTAAAGGGCGTGACAACAATAGCCTGCCCCCGCCTAGCCAAACGCAAGCATCCGTCGATCATCGGCTGGTCGTGCTTCAGCGGCGAGGTGGAGTTTATGTTGGTGTACATATGTGGGCGGGCTTCAAATTCCTCATGTGTCAGCCCCCCGGCAATGCGCACCATTTCCATCACGTCTTCGACACGCTCCTGTCCCAGCGAATAGGCGTGCATCACCTTGTCACTCAAAGTTAGCTTGTCAAAAAGCACATCCAGATGCCGCACCGAAGCATGGATATCCACCGGCTCAACCGGGTAACCGCCCGCAAAATGGATGCAGTTGAAATACTGTGTCAGCTTCAGCAGGTTCTGGCATTGCTCGCGGGTGCCCGCGACTTTGGCGTTCAACGACATATCCCAATAATTTGGCGGTGAGGAAACATTACCAAAAAGGATGTGGTCGCCGCCAATAGGCAGGTGACGCTCCGGGTTGCGCGGCGTGATGGTAAACTCCGACGGCGCTTTGGCGACCATCTCCATCACAAACTCGCGGTCCAAATGGACGCGATCTCCGACAACTTTGCAGCCTGCATCTTTGAAAAGATCGAGCGCCTCGTCATTGAGGAACACAATACCGATCTCTTCAAGGATCCGCATGGCCCCGATGTGGATGGCTTCAACACCGTCCGGACCCAGCGGTTCGATAGGGCGGTCAATATTACGCGGGATAGACCACGGCATCTGCTCGATCACAGCATCCCCACGCCGGGCAGCAGCTCCTGCCCTGCCACCACCGCGCCTTCGGGTTCTTGTCTCGGATGTCATTGCGGCATTCCCCTCTTGTCACCGGACTGGCGGGGATCCACACGGGATCACGCCTGCCTTTGGTTCACGGCTCATGCCTCTAGCAGGCCCTGTTAACACAGGGTTCGAATGCCTGTTCCCGACAGGTTTGGTCGCTTTTCAGCAGCGATCCGGGTTAGATCGCATATTTCTGGGCATATGTGTCTAGTTCGCCAAATTCAAAGCGGCAACTACCGGTCAAGCCAGGCTGGAATATAGCCAATATCGGGAAGAACCACATCCGCGTGCGCTTCCAGATCAGCAGCCCCCGCAAGCCCAGTCAATACGCCAATCCGCTGCATACCTGCCGCTGAACCCGCAATCAGGTCATGCAGACTATCGCCCACCATGGCAGTACGTTCTGGCAACACGCCGGTGGCCGTACAAAACGCAAGCAACGGATCTGGATCAGGTTTCGCGCCGTGACCGCTGTCAAAACCCGCCACAAAGGCAAATCGATCCAGCACACCACTGCGGCTTAGCTGCGATTTTGCAGATAGCTCCGCATCATTGGTCATCACCCCCAACACCTTGCCGCGCGACAATAAATCATCAAGAAAGGCCGCCAGTGGCACCGCTTCTGCCAGATCAGCCTCGCCCGCACTTTCGGCCATGTATTGCTCCAGCGTATCCACATCCATTTGCGGGACGTAGGGGGCCAATTCTTCGGCAACCTGCCGGTTGGTTGATGCAATGACCATGCTGCTGGGTAAGATTTCTCCGGCCTCAGGATCGAAATCAATAGCCGCGGCCATTGCCCGCAATCGATCCGCATCCCCTTCGGAAAGCAACTCCAGCATCCGCCCGGTCCAGCGGTTCCAAGTTTTGGCAAAGTCGAACAGCGTACCATCTTTGTCAAACAGTAGAGCATCAACGGGCATGGGTAATCCTTGGTCAAAAACCTGAACCGCAGCGCCCCGGAAACAGGACTATGAGATCAGGAGAGAGGTGGACGACAATCGCCCCAAAAGGGAGCTTGCCCGATACATAGGGGATTGCTGTACACCGCGCCAGAGTAGAGCCTGCAAGGCACAACAGATCTTTCCCTATGCACCTCGACGGCGTTCATATTGATTAAGGGCATACGTTAACGCAGACCCGGATGTTTCTGCGCATCGCTGCCATATTCAAGCACCAACAATCTGATGCGATGAATGAGAAAACTGAGCATTGAAACCTGTATCAGAAAGGCGCGCGCCTCAGATCGAGTGTCTCAAGTCCAATGCACCTGCGCCCCACCCGGCAACGCCATCCGCGCCTGCATCGGCTGATCATAGGCCAGCCCTTCACTGTCACAAAACTGCATGACCCAGGCATCATCCATGGTCAGAAAGTCGAGAACGGACCCAAGAAACTCGGGATTGGCCGCCTGTTCGCGCAGGTCGGCCTCACTCGCCCCGGTTGCGCCCAGAAAGACAGGCAGCAACTCATCGTTACCTGCCAGCCAGGCAAGCGCTTTTAAGCCCAAAGTCTCGGCCGCATCGGCGGAAAATAGCATATCTGGGCACATTCCTGACACTTCACTGTCAAATTGATGAAAATACGAAAGGGTTTATTAACTAGTCTCATTAAAACTCGAGGCCAATCCAATGCAAGGGGCGAAAGGGCACCACGTGCAGGGCACTATCCTAATCATCGACGGTGTAGCGACCAACCGGATCATGCTGAAAGTTCAGCTTTCGGCTGCCTATTACCGGGTGGTTCAGGCAGAAACTGTCGCCGATATTGCCAAAACTGCACAACGCTGCCGTCCTGATTTGATTGTCACAGCCATGTCCCTGCCTGACGGCGATGCTGTTGATGTGAAGCACGCGCTGGCTGCAGATGAGCAACTCGCCGGCATTCCAATGATCGCGATCGACCGTGACAACGACCCGGAACACCGCCTCGCGGCACTTGCTGCCGGGGTAGACGATGTGCTCCACCGGCCGCTCGACGATACCATCCTGCAGGCACGGATCCGTAGCCTGCTGCGCGCCAGCAGCACGCAAGAAGAGCTGGATCTGCAGCGCGGCGGTCCTGGTTATGTACTGCCTCTGTCCAGCCCACATATCAGCGCCGGTCTAAGTGGTGCGCATGTGGCCCTTGTCACTGATCAGCCCGCAACCGGCGTTTACTGGCAGGCCCAACTGGCTCCTCGGGTGCCCTATCAACTCTGCCACCATCAGTTTAACGCGGTCCATCCACTGATGCGCGAGCCGGTACCGGATGCGATTGTTATCGAATTAGGGCGCAACACATTGGCCCAGGGCCTGCGCTTGTTGGCTGATCTGCGCGCCCGCGCCTCCACGCGCAAATCGGTAGTCATCGCCATTGTCCACCCCACAGATCCCGCCATCACCGCTGAGGCACTGGACCGGGGAGCCCACGATGTGCTGCAGGCGGGCTTCGATGTCGCCGAACTGGCGCTACGCCTCAATACACAGCTGCGGAACAAGGCCCGGATCGACCAGCTGCGCGACAATGTCCGCAACGGTCTGCGCGCCGCTGTCGAAGACCCCATGACTGGCTTGTTCAACCGCCGCTATGCCAAACCGTTTCTGGAACGTGTAGCCAGATCTGCCGCCAAAACCGGTGAGACTTTTGCGGTAATGCTGGCGGATCTCGACCACTTCAAAAAGATCAACGATCGCTATGGTCATCCGGTGGGCGATGCCGTGTTGGTCGAAGCCGCCAAGCGCCTGCAATCCGCGCTGCGTCCGGTAGATCTTCTTGCTCGTGTCGGCGGCGAGGAATTCATGGTCGTCATACCCTCCGTCGGTGAGGCAATGGCTGAATCCGCTGCCAGCGATCTCTGCAACCGCATCAATAGCCAGCCATTTCACATCCCCGGTGTCGACACGCCGATCTATGTAACCATCAGCATCGGCGCGGTAATTGGCGGGCGACGCCCGGCTTCCGACAACGATGCCAAAGGCGAACTTACACAACAGGATCAAGACAGCGCTGTCAGCGCCCTGATAGCCAACGCCGACCGAGCTCTCTATGCGGCCAAACACGCCGGGCGCAATCAAGTCTCCGTCGCAGAACTTGCCGCCTGACAGAACGCGTAATTACCGACCCTTTGCCACAGAGCAGCAGGGGGTACACCGCAGACCGGCACCGAAGCTGACGCAAGATCAGCAAGAGCGCCACCAGCCAAACACGGGACAGTGTTACGGGCGCTTCTTGTCACAGACCGGGACAACCCGGCAGACAAGGGGCGGAGATACAGGACAGACCGGCCGAGCAGCCAGACAGCCTCGCAATAGCAACGGGGCAGTGATTTTCTCACTGCCCCGTTCGATTTGATAAACTGGATGTGTCTAGGATGCGATCTTCAACCTCGCCACCCAACCTCTTCAGATGACAACCGTGACCGCTCAATCCCGCGGTTTTCGCCGCTTGGGATGCTGAATGCGCTGTTCCAATCTTTCAGCATACTCCGCCCGTTCCTCTGCGCTCATGGCGCCAATATGGCCCAACCAAGCCGTCTGAACAGACTGTTGGAAACCATGTCGACGCTCGGCCAGCGTATCCAGCATCTCGCTTAATGCGGCTTCGTCAAAGGGGGTCGCCCGCAACAGGTCCACCACCATAACGCCCTCGGCGCGACGGCGCCCTCGGTAGCTACCGTGGCCTGCCTCGGCTTCACTGCGCAAACTGTGCCGCGTGTCGGCATCCAGATCGCGAAACAGCATGGCCCCAATAGGTGGAGGCATTCCAAAACCCTTTTTGTGGTCGCTAAAGCGCCAGGCCGCACCGACAACGATACCGATCACGGCCAGATTCAGACCGAGAGACGCTATGAGCAGCCAGCGCACCCAGCGGCGGCGCTCTGGCTGGGTTTTGGGTTGCTCATTGCTCATTCCATCTCCTCGCTCAGCACCACAGCCAAGTCGTAACTATCATCGGGCAAGCCATCCGCGCTCAATTCTATCCCGGCAAGGCTAACCGGATCCGGCAAAAAGGACGGTGGCGCCAACCCAATCCACAGCCCCGCCGCGCTGGCGGTTGCGAGCCCGCCCAGGGCAGGCCATCCACCTAAGCCCGCCAGTAGATCACGTAGTCCCGCAATAAAACGACCGCCCATATCAACAGGCCCGGCTGGTACCGCTGCCCCAGATGTTGTCACCGCCGCCAGGTCGCTCTGAACAGAGCTTCGGTCAAGGATCGCAGACTGCACCGCATCGGCCTCATCCAGAATGGCCATCTCCAGCGTATCCGACAGCGCGGGCGCATCAGCACGCGCACCCGCGAACAGATCGTCCAGTGTCATTTCCGCAGCCCTAAGGTCTGTCAGATCCAGTTTATCTTCATCAGCGCCCATCTCGGCAGGCGCGGGTTTTCCAATTTTATCAACCATCGCTATACCCCAATTCAGATCGACGCCCCGCCAGGATCGCCGCCAATGCCCGTTTGCCCCGCGCAGTCAGACTTTCGACCGCCTCGACACTGATGTCCATAATCCCGGCAATCTCCGGGTTTGCCAGATCCTCGATATGACGCAGCACAACAGCCTGTCTCTGACGCTCCGGCAATTGCATCAGAGCGGCTTGCAACGCATCGTGCCGCGCTCCGTCCTGCATCTGATCTGTAACCGATTTCGATGGATCAGGCGGATCGGGGATCGCATCCAGATCCACATGCCCGCCACGCAGCCGTCTCTTGTGATCAATGCACAGGTTCATCACCACCCGATACAGCCAGGTCGAAAGCCGCGCACGCCCCGGCTCCCAGTGTTCCGCCTGCCGCCAGAGCCGCACCATCGCCTCCTGCGTGATATCCTCCGCCTCGGCCCGATTGCCCAGAACCCGCATCGCCACCCCCAGCGTCCGCGGCGCAAGCCTTGCAGTCAGCGCCGCCGCCGCCTGCGGATCACCCGCAGCAAAGCAAAGCAACAACGCCCCGTCGGGGTCGTCCACAGCGCCAGTGTCAGGCGCAGTCTCGGCCTGAGTTTGCGGCATCAGCGAGCCCTGTTTCGGGGCTCGCTGCGCAGTATTGGCAGACATATACACGTTCCGTATCGGATCAGTTCTGCTCCGTTTCGTTGCCATGCGCCCCATCGCGCGATTTGTGGCCCGCCCCACGACGGTCACGGAATTTCGCTTGGGCAGTTTCAAATTCTTCCTTGCTGATGGCACCATCGTCATTGGCATCCACCCGGTCAAACATCTTTCCCATCCGGCGTGGTTTTGGCAACTCCTCCAGGCTCAGTGAGCCATCATTGTTGGCATCCATCCGCTCCAGCATCTTAGCTGCGCGTGTTTTGGCACGGGCCTGTGCCGCTGCTTCCATTTCACCGAGCGTCAATTGGCCATCACCGTCCGCATCTGCCTCGGCAAAGCGCGCCGCGCGCAGACCTTCCATTTCGCTCTTGGTGATCTGTCCGTCGCCATTGCTGTCCATCTCCTCAAAGCTGATCCGTGGACCATGGCCGCCTTTGCCACCAAACCACGGCTTAGCGTAGGTTCCGGTGGCCCCGATCAGCGCTCCAACGGCAACAACAGCGGCGATAAACTTGGTATGTTTCATGTCTGCGTTTCCTTTTGCAGCAGGCAGCCCGTTGCTGCCCATGACAAAGACAAAACGCAGCGCCGGCAAATTTCCGTCGCAACAATCTCAAAATCTCTGAAGAAAGATTCACCTGCGCATTGCACCGTTGATGTAAGCAGCGCAATCTTGCGGCATGCCGACGCACGGCGGGGGACGGCCCTTTAAACTTTTGGTCAATACGCTCAGATAAGCAGGCAAAAGATAGGATTTGTTATGACCGAGTCATCTGCGGCCCTTTCGGCCGATATCAAAACTGATAGCAAAGAAGACCGCCCCACCATGCCTGCCGTATTGCGGGGCTGGCGGTGCAAATGCCCAAAGTGCGGCAAGGGTAAACTGCTCCATTCATATCTGAAGGTAAATGACAGCTGCTCCAATTGCAGCCAGGACTTCACCCATGCGCGCGCCGACGATGGCCCGGCCTATCTGACCATTCTTTTGGTCGGTCACGTTATGGCCGTGCTCCTTCATGTGGTTTATTTCACTTGGCGCCCCGAGCCCATGGTCACTTTCACGGTGTTCTCGCTGGGGTGTGTTCTGTCCTCCCTGTTTCTGCTACCACGCATGAAAGGCATAGTGATTGCCTATCAATGGGCGCGTCGGATGCATGGCTTCGACAAAGAAAGCTAACATGCGCCTGCCGGAAGCCCCGTACAAAGGCCCCTAAATGAGCAAATCGCCCTCTCCAGCCAAAGCAGCCATCGACACTGGCTATGCCGATGCCCAAACCGCCAAGCTGGACACAACACCGATCCGCGATGCCGCAACCATTATTGCGGTGCGGGACCGGATGGGCGATGACCCTCAGGTCTTGATGGGCCAACGCGGTGCCAAGGCGGCCTTTATGCCCAACAAAGTGGTATTTCCCGGCGGCGCCGTCGATCCGGGAGACGCAGGTATTCCTCTGGCGACACTGCTGCCAGAGATCTGCCAAAACCGGCTGAACGAGCAGTCGGAAACAGATTTGCATCATGCCCTAGCGGTAGCTGCCATCCGCGAACTCTGGGAAGAAACCGGGCTGATCCTTGGGCAACCCGGCACATGGCCAACGTCACCGGACCATGACTGGGTTGATTTCGCTTCCACCGGTCACCTACCCGCCGCCGAGATGCTGCAATTCGTCTTCCGGGCCATTACACCACCCGGTCGGCCACGACGGTTTGATGCGCGGTTTTTCCTGGTGGATGCCGCCCATATCAGCAGCGATGTAGACGATTTTTCCCGCGCCTCTGATGAGTTGTCGCATCTGCAATGGATCCCGCTCAGCCAGGTGCGTACCTATGATCTGCCCTTCATCACCGAGGTCGTTCTGGCAGAGGTCACAAGACGCATCCGTTACGAAGAGCCGCCCGAAAGTGTGCCGTTCTTTCATAACGATGCCGAATCCAGCCACTTCCTGCGCCTGAAGGGCTATCCCATGCCCCAGGACGACTAGCGACTGACGACAGGCAAACTCGCCCAAGTTCTTCAGATTGCCAGCAGCAGCGCCAGAATGGACAGGATCAGCAGCCCCATGCCAACGATCTCGCGCCGGGTGATCTGCTCTTTGAAGAACAGCAAACTGGCCAGCAGCGACAACAGCAGTTCAATCTGACCCAGCGCTTTGACATAGGCCGCATTCTGCAGCGTAAAGGCCCAGAACCAGCAGAAAGACCCTGCCATGCTGGTCAGCCCGATCCAGACGGCAACCCGGCGTGCCGCCCAGACGCGGGCAATCTCGCCCGGTTCCCGCCAATGGAGCCAGGCCAGCATAAACAACGTCTGCAGACTGACCACAATGGCCAGTGTCACACCGGCCCGAAATGCAGGCTCCAGCCCTCCCAGCTGCAATGACGCGGCACGGTAACTCACTGCTGAGACGGCAAACAACACCCCCGATCCGAGCCCCAGCAGGGAGGCTGGACTGGACAGATGACGCCACCACGGCCCCTTGCTCTCAGGCGTTTTTGACAGCACCAGCACCGCACAGAGGCCAATAACAATCGCCAACCACCCCAGAAGCGTGATCTGGTCTCCCAGCACTACGAGGCCAATCAAAGCGGTCTGGATCACCTCGGTTTTCTTGAACGTAATTCCGACCGCAAAATTGCGCTGACGAAAAAGCGCCACAACACAGACCGTTGCAAGGATCTGAGCCGTCCCGCCAACGGTTGAAAACCCCCAGAAAGTGGCATTCAGCGCGGGCATACTCTGCCCCGAAAGCGCCAAATACCCCAGCAGCCCGGCCCATATAACCGGTGCGGAATAGACAAACCGAGCAAATGTTGCCCCCGCCGAGGACAGTGCGGCGCTGCTCAATACCTTTTGCAGCATAAAACGAACCGTCTGGAAACTGGCGGCGGCGATGGCGATGGGAATCCATAATGTCATGCGGCCCTTATGGGGGCTTATTTAGGCTCTGACCATATCGGATGCGCGACCGGATCCTTGGCGCGCCACGCATAACTGAGAAACACACGGCCGTAGGATGAATACGCATACCCCTGATTGTGGTCTAAGAACTGCGTCCGCTGGGAATGGTACAGCGCTGGAAGGTCATGCCAAGGCACCCCCGGATGACAGTGGTGCACCACATGCAGATTGTTGTTCAGAAACAGAAACCCCAAGACACCACCACGCTCGATAATCACCGTACGCGCCTCTGGGCTGATATGTGCGCGATGCTCAAGAAAGGTTCGGATCTTCAGGATCGCAAGGCCCAGATAGGCCGCCCCAAGATAGCCCGACAACGGCAGAGCCGTTTGCATGACCAATCCCAGCGTCAGCCCGACGCCCAACATGTGCAGCAGCCAGTCTCGCAATACTGCCTCGTCTCCATTACGGATCAACCGCCAATCCTCGGCCATGAACCGGATCTGCCCCAGCAATGGCCCCAGCAGCATCCGCCCCAGCAACGTGTTATTGAACCCCAAAAGGACGCGCACAACTCGCCCCTGACGTCGCCAATAGGACGGATCCAGATAGTTGCTCTCGGGATCATCATAGGGATCTGTCAGCCGGTCATCATGATGATGCGCCAGATGGGTATCGCGAAACCGCCCATATGGCACAGCGAGGTTCAGCGGCAGGAACATCAATGCCTCATTCAACACCCGCGATCGAAATGGGTGACCGTGCAGAGCCTCGTGACAAAGCGAGGAATGCAATGTGATCAGACAGGCGAGAACCGGCACCGCAAGCCAGACCGACACCAAAGGCAAGATCACGAGCGCTGCCAACCAGGCAGCATAGCACCCAATCATCAGTGCCAAAGTCCCCCGCTCGACACGAGGAACAGCTCGCTGAGGCCGGTCAGGTGCAACCGGATGTATGGCAGCCCCTGCCATGGGATGTTTGATAGTACCTGCCAGATCGACTGCCTCTTTGATAGCCTGTTGATCAGACATGTCGCCGCCCCCAGCGCACACCGGCCCACACACGTTCATATGCGACGTAACTCAGAAACCCGATGCAGGTGTTGACGGCAGCCAGCGTGCTACCCAGGGCAGCCGATCCGGTGACGAGCCAGCCAACTCCAGCCATCATCGCCAGCCCCAACAGGTTCCAGATCATTGCCTTCACCACCGATCGCGCCCGCGTTTCCATCTGCACCTTCCTGTTTGTATTATGTCTCCTCACGCCTATCGCAGTAATGGGCGGTGCAGAATTCCGAATGTGATTAACAAAATTCAGCAACTGTGATAAAATACATCACATGATCGAAATTATGGACAAACGCCAGCGCGCCGAGCAATTCCGCCTGCGGCTCATCCGTGCCCTCAGCGACAGCGGTCTCAGCCAAAGCGCACTGGCCCGCGCCGTCGGGGTGGATCGCTCAACCATTTCGCAACTTTTGACCGACACCGGCGCACGACTGCCAAACGCCCATGTTGTAGGTGCTTGTGCCGGGGCGCTTGGGGTGTCTGCCGACTGGCTTCTTAGCCTGTCTGACCGGCCCGAAAATGCAACCGATCTGGTTGCCGCAAGCCTGTCTATGACTCGCGCCCCGCGCGCACTGGTGGATGAGCGGATTTTTGGATGGCATCAGGAGGCACAGGGCTACAAAATCCGTCATGTGCCCGCTGCCCTACCCGATATGTTAAAAACTCGAAGTCTGCTGGAATGGGAATATGCGCCGCATTTGGGCCGCACAGCGGATCAAGCCATCGGCGCATCTGATGATCGCCTGACCTGGATGCGCCAATCAGCGTCAGACTATGAAATCGCCATGCCCATTTATGAATTGGACAGCTTTGCCCATGCGGTCGGTTACTACGATGGGCTGCCTTTGGATATCCGGTTGGAGCAATTGGAGCAATTCGAACGCCTCTGCACCCAGCTTTATCCGCGCCTGCGCGTCTATCTCTTTGATGCCAAACGGCTCTATTCCGCGCCTCTCACAGTGTTTGGCCCGCTCCTGAGTGTCTTTTATGCGGGCAGCCAGTACCTTGCCTTCCGGGACAAGGAGCGCGTTGAGACATTCACCAACCATTTCGACAATCTGGTACGCGAGGCCGATATCACAGCTCGGCAACTCCCAGACCACCTGCGTGCTCTCCGCAATGCAATCAGCCGCTGAAAACCAATGCTTTTGCCTACACGCCACCACCAGGGTGCAGAGTGTGGGGCCATTCCTTGTGGATCAGATCACCAGCTTACACCTTCGGGTCCGGGTTCACCGTATGCCCGTCCACCGCAATCACCTGCCCTGACACCAACCGCGCCCCGTCCGACCCTAAAAACAACGCCATATTGGCAATGTCGCGTGCCTCGACAAAGGATTGCATAGACGTGCCGCTGGCATAGCCATCATAGACCTGATTGCGGGTCATCCCTTTGGCGGCGGCCTCTCGTTCCAACACGCCCTCCATACGCGGTCCTTCCACAGCGCCGGGGCAGATCACATTGGCCCGAATGCCAAAAGGTCCCAATTCCATTGCCAGCGTCTTCATCAGACCGATGACAGCCCATTTCGCCGCCGCATAAGGCGCCCGATTGGGATAGCCATAGAGACCGGCTGTCGATGAGGTCATGATGACCGACCCTGACTTTGCCGCTTTCATCATCGGGGCCGCATATTTCGCCGCCAAAAACGCGCCTTCCAGATTGACACTCACGCAGGCCTGCCAATCCTTCAACGCGACGTCTTCGACCAGCGCGGTGGGGCCCGCAATGCCCGCATTGGCGCAAAGCACATCCAGCCCACCCCAGACCGCGGTGATGTCAGAAAACAGCGTCTTCACCCCACCCTCATCCGTCGCATCAACCGCGGTGGCATGCCAACCGTCGGGCACATCGGCCAAGGCTCTAGCATTTACATCTGTGACCCAGACCTGATGTCCCGCTGAGGCAAAACCCTCAGCCATAGCACGACCAATGCCCGAACCGCCTGCGGTGACCAGAACCCGGCTTTTGGTGTCTTTTTCCATTGAGGTGTCCACGTTCATTTCGGCCTCAGTGTTCATCTTGGCGCGCCGATTGCACGGCCCAGCCCCTCCGGCGCGGGCAAAGCGGAATGCGCCTCAGCGAGCTTGACCAGATCAGCCTCAATATGCGGCGCAGGTGGGGCCGAACGGCGGGTCGCCAGATCTACATGCAACAGCATATGCTCGCCGGTGGCCAACAGACGCTCACCCGAATACATCTCATGCCAGAGATGCATCTTCTTGCCCTGCCCCATGATCACCTGCGTCCTCACCTGAATAGGGTCGCCCGCGTGGACTTCATCAAGGTGGCGAATATGGGTTTCAGCGGTGAAGTAGCTGCCACCCGAGGCGATGTATTCTGCATCACATCCGATGATCATCATCAACCGGTCGGTGGAGTGCGCGAAGGCGTCCAGATAACGGCTCTCGGTCATATGGCCATTATAGTCGGTCCAATCCAGCGGCACGATCCGGCGTTGAGTCAGAACCGGTTTACTCAGGTCCGACAGCTCGCTGAGGTTCGAAGCCAGCCCGGCGTCTGCCTCCAGTGCCTTATCATGGGCATTTTGAAGCGCGCCTGCGCCCCAGTCATTTGCGCCCAGCGCCCGCATCATCCCGACAAGGTTGTCGTCGCGGATCTGTTCCATCTTGCGGATCGGCAAATGGCCAGATTGCGCATCAGATTGACCTGCGATCAGATCGACCAGCTCTTCGTTAAACTCCGGCACATCCATCAGCTTGGTCCAGGGCCACTCCAGCGCCGGGCCAAACTGCGCCATGAAATGCTTCATCCCCGCCTCGCCACCGGCAACACGGTAGGTATCAAACAGACCCATCTGCGCCCAGCGAATGCCAAAGCCATAGCGGATGGCATTATCGATCTCTTCGGTGGTCGCAATACCGTCCTTTACCAGCCACAAGGCCTCGCGCCAGACCGCCTCAAGGAAACGATCCGCTACATGTGCATCGATTTCTTTCTTCAAATGCAGAGGATACATACCGATCCCGGTGATGATCGCCTTTGCTCGGTCAATCGCCTCCGCACTGTTGGCTTCCGTGGTGACCAGCTCAACCAGCGGCATCAGATAAACCGGGTTAAAGGGGTGGGCGACAACGATCTGCGCCGCATTGTCGAACCCCTCCTGTAGCTGAGACGGCTTATAGCCCGAGGTTGACGAGCCGATCACGGCATCCACCGCCACATGTGCCTGCAACGCGCCATAGACTTTCTGCTTCAACTCCAGGCGCTCCGGCACGCTCTCCTGCACCCAAACAGCGCCTTCAACCGCCTCAGCGAGTGTATCGTGGTACGTCAGATTGCCTTCGCTTGGCAGCGCCACATTGCCGAGCCCCGGCAGCGAGCGACGCGCATTGGCCAGAACTTCGCCAATCTTGCGCTCGGCCTCGGGGTCTGGGTCGAACACCCGCACGTCCCAGCCATTCAGCAGGAACCGCGCAGCCCAGCCGCCGCCGATAACCCCACCGCCAATGATTGCTGCTGTTTTTGTCATGGCTCTTTCTCGCATGTTTCGGGTCGCCTCGCTTGCGGTTGCTCTGTCAGAACAGCCAAGGAAGGAGACATCTTATGAGACTTGAATTTAACGCATTGCCCAGCGACGTGGTCGAAGCGATCCACCACACAGGGCTTGATTCCTACGGCGATCCGGTTGAACGCCACCCCAGTGCCGAGTTGGACGGCATGCCCTGTCGTCACTGTTTGCAGAACGTGCCCGAAGGCGCGCCCTATCTGGCGTTGCCGCACCGTCCGTTTCGCAGCCGCAACCCCTTTGCCGAAACGGGGCCGATCTATCTCTGTGCGGACATGTGTACGCGCGCGGCCCCCACGGAGGTGCCACCAACGGTCCTGCAGGCCGACGCCTATATCCTGCGCGGCTACTCTGCAACGGAGCGCATCGTCTATAGCACCGGCGCGGTGATCCCTCGGGCCAAGCTGACGGATTACGCCGCCGAGCTGCTGGCCCGCCCTGAGGTGGCCTTTGTGGATCTGCGCAGCGCCAGCAACAATTGCTTTCTCTGCCGCATTCACAGCGCAGACTGATCGAAGAGACCGCGCGGCACATCGCGGCGCGGCTCCCGCCAAAGGCCTCGTCATCGACAGATCACTTCGCCAAAGGCGCGCGCTTTACCAGACCGAGCTGTTTGCGCACCTCGTCCGGACCCATTAGCGTGGCCCCCATGTTTTCAATGATGGTGCCCGCGCGTTCGACCAGCTGCCAGTTCTCTGCCAGTTGCCCCTTCCCAAGCCAGAGATTGTCCTCCAGTCCAACACGCACATTACCACCAGCCAGAACGGATGCTGCCACATAGGCCATCTGATCGCGGCCCAGCGAGAACGCCGACCAGTCCCAATCATCCGGCACATTGTTGACCATCGCCATAAAGGTATTGAGGTCATTCGGCGCGCCCCATGGCACTCCCATGCACAGCTGCACCAGCGCGGGACTGGTTAGCACGCCTTCTTTCACCAACTCCTTTGCAAACCAAAGATGGCCAGTGTCAAAGGCTTCGATCTCGGGCTTCACACCCAGATCCGTCATCATCTGGCCCATGGCGCGCAACATACCAGGCGTATTGGTCATCACGTAATCGGCTTCGGCAAAGTTCATTGTGCCGCAATCCAGCGTACAGATTTCGGGCAGACATTCCGCTACATGCGCCATCCGTGCCGTCGCACCGATCATGTCAGTCCCGGTTTGGCTGAGTGGGAGCGGGTTTTCGGTGTCGCCAAACACCATATCGCCCCCCATACCGGCGGTGAGGTTCAGCACGACATCTGTATCGCTGTCACGCACCCTTTCGGTCACTTCACGGTACAAGGCCAGATCACGAGAGGGCGCGCCGGTTTCCGGATCGCGCACATGGCAGTGGACAATCGCCGCACCGGCCTTGGCTGCAGCCATCGCGCTTTCAGCGATCTCTTTCGGTGATCGTGGCACATGCGGACTGCGATCCTGGGTGCTCCCAGAGCCTGTCACGGCGCAGGTGATAAAGACGTTTTTGGTCATATTCAGAGGCATTTTGGTTTTCCCCTCCATGTACAGGGTTGTGCCCGAGTTATCCCCAAGCCTGCCCCCAGATTCCTGTTTGTGTTGTGTTAGACAGTGGCGCAGCCTTGACGGACCCACTAGTCAACATGCGAATCGAACTTGATGAAATCCGCAAAAAACATCCTCCAGCCCGAGAATCAGCCGTTGAAAACGGCCGTTTTGGTGCTTGATGAGAGCAACACACTGTCCTTCGCCGCAGCCGTCGACCCGATGCGCGCGGCCAATCGCCTGGCCGGACGCGGGGCGTTTGACTGGGATTATGTCACCGCCACCAGCGAACCTGCGATGCTGACCAGTGGCCTGTCGGTACCCGGCATTCCGCTGGCACGTCTGCAAAGCTGCGAACTGCTGATCGTGATTGCCGGCTTCCAGCTGGCCCGCCACGCCACCCCCAGCCTTCTGGCCGGGTTACGACGTCTCGCCGCAGGCGGTGCCACGATTGCGGGCATCGACGGTGGCCCCTGGCTGATGGCCGAGGCCGGTCTTCTGGACGGTCATCCCGCCACCACCCATTGGGAAGATCTGGACAATTTCGCCAACCGCTTCCCCGGTGTGCAGTGCCGCAATGACCGCTTTACGCTGTCTGATGGCCGTATGACCTCCGGCGGGGCCACCCCCGCTATTGAGATGATGCTGCATATTATCAGCAGCCGTCACGGTGGGGGCTTTGCTTCCCGTGTTGCCGGGCTGTTCCTCTATGATGGTCCCGCAGCCCCGACGCGCCCGCAAAGCCGCCTTGGCAATTCCAAACATTCCTCTCTCACAGCGCGTGCCAATGCGCTGATGGAAGCCGCGCTGGATGATCCCAAGCCGCTGAGTGAGATCGCTGATGAACTGGGCACCAGCACGCGCAGCCTGCAACAGCAGTTCCGCCTGCGCCTCAATACCACACCGCAGGACCACTATCTGCAGCTCCGTCTGGCCGAGGCCCGCCGCCTGGTCACCGACACCGATCTACCGATCATGGAGGTGGCGCTGGCAACTGGTTTTGCGTCACAATCCAGCTTTGCCCGGGCCTTCCGGCTCGCACATTCCACCAGTGCCCGCGAACTGCGCCAGCTGAGTATGACCTCTGCCGAAGGTCCGAAACTGGTGGCAGAAACACCAACATTGAAACCGGCACCGCTCAGCCAAAGGCAAAGCGGCCCGCTGCCGCGCTATTCAAGCGGATCATACTAAACCAGCTCAAAGACAGGCCGAAAATAGCGATTTCACAGCCTGCCAGAAACGCAAAACGGGCGGCCAATTGGCCGCCCGTTTTGTATTCCGCTCTATATCTCTCGCCAGCGTATTTTTACTCAGAGTACCGTCAATAGGGCATCGGATGGGCGCGGTGGACCACATCGATTTCGGCCAACACCTCCTCTGACAACGTCAGATCGCAACCGGCCAAGACATGCTCCAACTGCCCGATAGTGGTTGCACCAAAAATCGACGAGGCCATGAACGGCCGGGTGTGACACCACGACAGCGCCATATGCACCGGGTCCAACCCATGCCGGTTGGCAATATCCAGATAGGCCGCCACCGCAGGATAGACCCGCTCCGTATCGCGACCTCCCAGCTCGGGGTTTAGCGTCTTGCGTGATTTCTCTGGCAGCGCCCCACCCTGATATTTGCCCGTCAACAAACCTGTTGCCAACGGTGAAAATGACAACAACCCAACATCCTCAAACAGGCTCAGCTCCGCCAAATCCGTGTCATAGAGCCGGCACAGCAACGAATATTCATTCTGAATAGAGGCGACGCGCGGGCCACCCGTCTTCTCAGCCAATCGCAGCCACTGCGCAGTGCCCCAAGCGCTCTCGTTCGACAGGCCAAAGGCACGGATATTGCCTTTCTCCACCTGCGCTTTCAGCGCCTCCAGACACGCTTCCATATTCTCCAGAACTGCCGCCTGATCAGCGCCACTCGGATCATATTGCCAGTTCTTGCGGAACATATAGCTGCCCCGATTGGGCCAATGGAACTGATACAGATCGATGTAATCCGTCTGCAACCGCCGCAACGACCCTTCGATGGTGGGCGCGATGGTCTCGGCCGTAATCGCCGCACCGTCGCGTACAGCCTGCAACCCCTCACCCGAATGTTTGGTCGCCAACACATAGTCACCGCGCCGCCCGGTTTTAGCGTTCCAGCTGCCGATGATCGCCTCGCTATCGCCAATTGTCTCAACGCTGATCGGGTTCACCGGGTACATCTCGGCGGTATCAAGAAAGTTCACGCCCGCCGCCAGCGCCATATCAATCTGGGCGTGGGCTTCTGCCTCCCCGGTCTGAGTACCAAAAGTCATCGTGCCAAGGCACAGTTCAGACACCATCATGTCGGTGCGGCCTAACTGGTTCAGTTTCATCTCGCTCAGATCCTTCGTGTTGCAGTCTGCTGCAGACCCTAGCTTACCCTCAGACCAACGCAACCGAATGCGGCCCAGCATCGTGCGGCCCGGCAAACGATGGCGTTAACCTTTACCGCGGGGCCAGGACCTGAGGCCGCGTAAATATGGTATGTTTAAAATTCTAACAGTTCTGGCAAGGGAGTGGCCTATGACGATGTCTATCATCAACACCTCTAAAGAGCTGATTGGCGAAGCCGTGGTGGCAACCACATCGCTCGCACAAGCGGCAAACCTCCATGAGAGCGACGATAGTCTTTTTGTGGACCTGCGGCTCGTCCGCGAGGTCGAACGCACCGGCGTTATACCAGGCGCACTATCCTGCCCCCGCGGACTATTGGGGCTCTGGATTGCCCCCACAAGCCCCTATCACAATACTATATTTACCGAGAACAGAGCGTTTGTCTTTTACTGCGACAAGGGCTGGCGTTCCGCCCTGGGTGCCCGCACGGCAATCGAGATGGGATTGCAACGTGTGTCAATCCTAGATGGTGGATTTAACGCATGGGCCTCGGCAGGCGGAGCCTCCATTCCCCACAAGTGGTAAATACCACAAGAGAACCGGGTATCGACGCTTGTAACCGGCAATAAAACTCTGCAGCCTGTGCCTCCAACAGCACCGGAGAGCTGAGCATGCCACAAACCATCACCAAAGGTGTCAAAACCCTCATTGACGAGGCCAACGCCGTCGTCGACACGATGCCGATTGAAACGGCTAAATCTGCTGTAAAAGACGACGCCTACGTCTTCATCGATCTGCGCGACATTCGAGAATTACAGGCCAGCGGAATGATACCCGGTGCGTTCTCCTGCCCGCGGGGGATGCTGGAATTCTGGGTCGACCCGGACAGCCCCTACCACAAGCCGGTGTTCAATCAGGACAAAACCTATGTGTTCTATTGCGCCAGCGCCTGGCGTTCGGCCCTCGCGGCCAAAGCCGCTATGGAGATGGGCCTGTCCCCAGTAATGCATCTGGAAGGCGGGTTTACGGCCTGGAGCAAATCCGGCGGCGACGTCGCCCAACGCGACGACTGATCCATCCCAGAAACACGGCGCGGCAGATTTGCCGCGTCTGACACAATACGACACCCGACTTGGGAAAATGTCGGAAACACCCGTGCATTCCCGGCCCGCAACGGCGATGACTGTTCACTATGCGGATGATGATTTCCTTTGCGGCGCTGTTTCTCTCGGTGATCCTGTTGCAGCTTTCGACCGGCGGCGTCGGCCCGCTGGATGCGATCTCCGGCATTACACTTGGGTTTGACAAGGAACAGATTGGCTTTCTCGGCTCCGCGCATTTCGTTGGCTTTTTCCTTGGCTGTTGGTGGGCGCCACGCCTGATGGGCAATGTCGGACACAGCCGTGCATTCGCAGTCTGTACAGCACTTGGCGCGATGGGGTTAATCGGCCATACCCTGACCGAGGATCCCTTGGCCTGGGCCGCCATGCGCATCGCATCCGGCCTTTGCGTTGCGGGCTGTTACACCGTGATCGAAGCCTGGCTCAATGCCAAGGTCACCAATGAGACCCGTGGCCGCGCCATGGGCACATACCGAATTGTGGATCTCTCGGCCTCTCTAGTCGCCCAACTCCTGATCGCAGTTCTTCCTCCGGCCGCTTATGTCTCCTATAATCTCCTGGCGATCCTCTGCTGTGCAGCCCTGCTGCCGCTTACGATGACCAAGGTCAGCCAGCCTGAAATTCCCAAGGCCCCCCGCCTGCGCCCAAAACTGGCCTGGGCCTGTTCCCCGCTGGCCGTTGCTGGCGTGATCGTAGCAGCTCTCAGCTCAGCGTCATTTCGTATGGTCGGTCCGATCTATGGTCAGGAGGTCGGGCTCGAGGTTGGACAGATCGCCTTCTTCCTCGCCACATTTGTTCTGGGCGGCGCGCTTGCACAATATCCGCTGGGCTGGCTGGCCGATAAATACGATCGGCGCTGGGTGCTGATCTGGCTGTCGGTGGTGGCGATCCTGTCTTGCGGTATCACCATGGTTGCCAGCGGCATGGGCACTTTGGCGGTTATGGCCTCTGCCGCCTTCTTCGGCTTTACCACGATGCCGATATTTTCGGTCTCTGCCGCTCACGCCAATGATTTTGCAACCTCACAGCAACGGGTTGAGCTGTCCGCAGCTCTGATGTTCTTCTACGCCCTCGGCGCTATCGCGTCGCCGCTGATCTCCTCGGCGCTGATCGAAAGCTACGGCCCCGGCGCACTCTTTGCCTTCGTCGCTGTTGGTCATGTCGGGCTGATCATCTTTGGCCTTGCCCGTATGCGCGCCCGTCCCGCCCCAGAGGATCGCACCCGCTACGTTTATGCGCCACGTACATCCTTCACCATTGGACGTCTTCTGAAGCGCGCCCGCGAACGCCGATAAACCCACTGTCGCGCCGTCCAGAGCAGGGAAAATAGCTGCAATGCGCTCAGCGGGGTTTCCGCCGGCAGCGCCATGCGCTAGACGGGCCAGCAGAGCTTTAGTTGGATGGATGATATGGCGCGCTTTCTCATTACCTCGGCGATCCCCTATATCAACGGGATCAAGCATCTGGGCAATCTGGTCGGCAGCCAGCTGCCCGCGGATCTCTATGCCCGCTACCAGCGGGCGCGCGGCCATGAGGTGATGTTCCTCTGCGCCACCGACGAACACGGCACCCCCGCCGAACTGGCCGCCGCCAAGGCAGGCAAGCCGGTGGCCGATTACTGCGCCGAGATGCACGACGTTCAGGCCGGTATCGCCAAGGGCTTTGGCCTGAGCTTTGATCACTTCGGTCGCTCCTCCAGCCCGCAGAACCACGCTTTGACCCAGCATTTCGCCGGCAAGCTGGCCGAACAGGGTCTGATCCGCGAAGTCACTGAAAAACAGGTCTACTCCCACGCTGATGGGCGCTTCCTGCCTGACCGCTATATCGAGGGCACCTGCCCTAACTGTGGTTACGAAAAGGCCCGTGGCGATCAGTGCGAAGAATGCACCAAACAGCTGGACCCCACAGATCTGATCAACCCGCGCTCGGCGATTTCCGGCTCCACAGATCTGGAGGTCCGCGAGACGAAGCACCTCTATCTCTGCCAGTCCCAGCTGAAAGACCAGCTGGATGCCTGGATCGACAGCAAATCCGACTGGCCCGTTCTCACCACCTCCATCGCCAAGAAATGGCTGCATGATGGAGACGGATTGCAGGACCGGGGCATCACACGTGATCTTGACTGGGGTATCCCGGTCAAAAAGGGCGATCAGGACTGGCCCGGCATGGAAGGCAAAGTCTTCTATGTTTGGTTCGACGCCCCCATCGAATATATCGCCGCGTCCCGCGAATGGGCCGATGCCAATGGCAAGGGCGACGCCGACTGGCAGCGCTGGTGGCGCACCGACATGGGTGCGGAGGATGTGAAATACGTCCAATTCATGGGCAAGGATAATGTCCCTTTCCACACGCTCTCCTTCCCGGCCACGATTCTGGGGTCTGGCGAGCCGTGGAAAATGGTCGACCACCTCAAGAGCTTCAACTACCTGAACTATGACGGCGGTCAGTTCTCGACCAGCCAGGGCCGAGGCGTCTTTATGGATCAGGCATTGGAGCTCCTGCCCGCTGATTACTGGCGCTGGTGGCTACTAAGCCATGCTCCTGAAAGCAGCGATTCTGAATTCACCTGGGAGAACTTCCAGCAATCTGTGAACAAGGATCTGGCCGATGTACTGGGCAATTTCGTCAGCCGCATCACCAAATTCTGTCGCTCCAAATACAGCGAAGCCGTGCCTGTAGGTAACGAGTACGGCGAGGCTGAGCAGGCCCTGATCGATGAGCTGAGCACCCGCGTCAGAACATATGAGGGCCATATGGCCGCCATGGACGTTCGCAAATCCGCTCAGGAGTTGCGGGCAATCTGGGTTGCAGGCAATGAATACCTGCAGTCTGTCGCCCCGTGGTCAGTGTTCAAAACCGACCCTGATCAGGCCGCAGCACAGGTGCGCCTTGGTCTGAACTTGATCCGGCTCTATGCGGTGCTCTCGGCGCCGTTCATTCCCGACGCGACCGAGCGTCTGCTAGCAGCTCTCAATACCGATGACCGCAGCTGGCCCGACGATGTCGCCGCTGCGCTCAGTGCGCTGCCAGTCGGCCACATCTTCTCGGTGCCTGATGTCCTCTTTGCCAAGATCACCGACGAGCAGCGTGAAGAGTGGCAAGAGCGTTTCTCCGGCACCCGCGAGAGCTAATCTGCACCTTCCTTACCGCTGCAACACAGCAAATAAGGCCGCCCCACTCCATTGGGCGGCCTTTTGAGTATGGCCGTGCTGCACCGCAGAATCACCATCGCCCACTGCCCGACACGCGCTATACTTGGCCGCGTAAGTTGCATTCTAAGCAGCAAAATCCCAGCCGCGTACCGGAACACCGGTCCTTCAGCGCATATGCAGTTGGATTTTTGACGGTTTTTCGATTGGGTAAATTGGATAATCGCACAATAAATTAATCTGACTAAAAAAGTCAGGTTGACGATTCCGATCAAATCAGTCAGGTTCAAAACAGTTCAGCCAACCTGTGATTGTGCAGCCAGCCCAACTGATCGCAAACCAACTGAGATCGTCTAGTGTCTTACCTTCTTCAATTCTTTTCATTGCGCCATCGCCCCGCAGAGGGCACGCGCGCACCGGTCACCCTGCATGCCTATGGCCTGCCGCGCGGAGACCAGGGGTTTTGCTTGGAGTGGTATCTGGATCGGTCGGAAAACAGAAACGGGTGACCCTGATGAACCAGATGAATTTTGAGCACGCCGCCACCACAACAACTGCGGCTACCGAAGTATTTCCGACCTACCATGCCGAGGAATTGGCACGGGGCGGAAACCAGGCCCGCATCCTGCTGAATGGCCAGATCTATAGCTTGCGGATCACCCGCGCCGGAAAGTTGATTCTGACAAAATGATCTCCGACAGCACATCCGCCGCTTCTGCGGCACCACGGGGCGGGGCCACTGTTGGCCTGCTGACAGACTTGCCCGCCCTGGAAGCCACCGCCGTACGCCACCTGCGCCATTGGTTCAGCGGTGCAGAAACCCGGATTGCTCTGCAGCACGAGCTGCAAACATCGCTTGGTCCGGTTCTTGGTCGTCAGGCCTATGAGAATTTTGGCCGCCTGTGCAATTTCTGCGTCTCCGAAGGCCGCCGTCCACTGGTACGCCACGGAATGACCTGCACCTGCCTTGGTGCTGATGAGAATTGTTTTGCCAATCTCGTCGCTGCGGCCGCGCACGGCGAATACGAAGACGCCACTCTCTTTGCCGCGCTCATTGTTCAGCCTGCGAAAGCTCAGCGTGCTGCGGTTCTGGCTGCAAAAATTGGCATGGTGCTCGACAAAATGGGCGAGCAGCAAACAAGCCCCGCCGCGCATCCGCCAGCGCATATGCCGCTTTCGGCAACACTTCACTGACGGTCTCGCGCCGCCGCCAACAAACCTTCAACACAACCCCTTTCACGACACCTCAAGGACCAATCAAATGACATCGCATTTTCTCGCAGGCACCGCTATTGCAGCGCTCGCCACAGTTGCGGCTCCCGCTATTGCGGCAGACAAGGCTGAGGTGCTGACAACCTACGCAAATATTGCGCAAGCCAAATATCAGGACAGCCTGAAAACAGCCAAAACCCTGCAGACCGCAGTTGACTCGTTGATCGCCGAACCCTCAGCCGAGGCGCTTGAAGCCGCCCGCAAGGCCTGGCTCGCCGCTCGCGTTCCCTACCAGCAGTCCGAAGTGTTCCGTTTTGGCAATGCCATCGTCGATGATTGGGAAGGCAAAGTGAACGCTTGGCCTCTGGACGAAGGTCTGATTGACTATGTCGACGCCAGCTACGGTGGTCCAACCGACGAAAACACGTTCGCAGCGTTGAACATTGTCGCCAACCCAAGCTTCGAGCTGTCCGGTAAATCCATCGACGCAAGCGCCATCACACCAGAGCTGCTGGAAAGCACTCTGCACGAAGCAGACGGCGTCGAGGCGAATGTTGCAACCGGCTATCACGCGGTTGAATTCCTTCTCTGGGGCCAGGATCTGAATGGCACCGACCACGGCGCCGGCAACCGCGTCTGGACCGATTACGCCGCAGCAGAAGATTGCACAAACGGCAACTGCGACCGTCGGGGCCAGTACCTGAAAGCCGCGACCGATCTGCTGATCGCCGATCTGGAGTGGATGGCCGCGCAATGGGGCAACGAAGGCGAGGCGCGCAGCACTCTTCTGGCCGATGAAAACGCAGGCATCACCGCCATGCTGACCGGTATGGGCTCCCTCTCCTATGGGGAAACCGCGGGCGAGCGGATGCGTCTTGGCCTGATGCTGAACGATCCAGAGGAAGAGCATGATTGCTTCTCCGATAACACCCACAACAGCCACTACTACGATGGTCTGGGCGTACAAAACGTCTATCTGGGCGAATACATCCGCTCCGATGGCAGCATGGTCTCCGGTGCGTCGCTCTCTGATCTGGTTCAGGAAATCGACCCCGCACTGGACAGTGAAATGCGTGGCAAGCTCTCTACGACCATGCGCGCATTGGGTCAGATCAAGACCGCAGCCGAGGCCGGGTTTTCTTACGACCAGATGCTGGAACAGGGCAACAAAGCCGGTGAAGCGCTGGTCATGGGCGGCGTAAACGGTCTGGTGGATCAGACACGCTCCATCGAACGCGTCGTAACCGCGCTAGATCTGGACGGGGTCGCCATCGAGGGATCTGACTCCCTCGACAACCCCACGGCTGTCTTCCAGTAAAACAATCCATCGCTGCACGAGCGGCGGAAGACATGGCAGGGGCGGCGTATCACGCGGCCCCTGCCATTGTCGTTCTGAACGCCCCCATAAAAAGGTCGGATTGACCTCCCGGACAATATGTCCAACCAGCAAGAGTTGATGCCGGGCGCAGTTCCTCCTATCCAAGGCCAGGAGGCCCAGCGCCCCGCCCAAGAAAAGTGGTCCTACCTGCATGCGAGTATTCCCGTCGCCCCGCCGCCTGCACCCATTCCGCATGTCGATAGGCCTTTGCCTCATCACGGTGGTTGCATCACTCATGGCACCGCAATACCTGGCCGCACAGACACCACCGATACCGCCATCGTTGACCGGGAGCACATTGGGTCATTCCACACTCAATACGCCTGATATCGAGCCCTTATATGCGAACCTCGGTGATCCCCATCTGGCCACCCTGCCCCGAACGCATCAAGAACTGGACCGCATTCGTCGCGTTACGCGCCCGGCCACTGCATTCGACCAGCCAGAACCGTTCGAGGCGCTCCCAGCAGGCGCCGCCACCGTGCGCGCCCGGCTGGATGACGAGGCGTTTTCACAGCACAGCAAGACCCTCAGCTTTGAGGAAGAGTTGGAATTCAAACTCGGCAATGGCCTGTTCAAGAAGATCTGGGTCTTCTCCCCGGCGTCCACCCTTGCCTCCGACGGGTTGGGACCGCTCTATAATGCCCGCTCCTGCCAGCGCTGCCACCTAAAAGACGGGCGCGGTCATGTGCCTGAAGGCCCTGATTACACCTCGACCACCATGTTCTTGCGGGTTTCGATTCCCGGCCCGGTGCCAGATCAGATGCAGGCAATCACCGATTACATCGGTACCGCACCCGAGCCGACCTATGGCGGGCAGATGCAGGACTTCTCGGCCCCCGGCATCGCGCCCGAATACCGCCTCGGCGTCGCCTATTCGCAAGAGGTTATCCCCCTCGCCGGGGGTGAAACTGCGACCTTGCAACGCCCGACCTACAGCGCCGATGATCTGGGTTATGGCCCGCTGCACGAGGACGCCATGCTGTCTCCCCGCGTCGCCCCCACAATGATCGGTCTTGGCCTGCTGGAGGCGATCCCCGCAGCGGATATTCTGGCGCAAGCGGATGAGGCCGACAGCGATGGCGATGGCATCTCCGGTCGCCCCAATCTGGTCTGGTCCAAGGAGCAGGATCAGGTGATACTGGGTCGGTTTGGCTACAAGGCCGGCCAGCCCACGGTGCATGAACAATCCGCGGCCGCCTTTCTCGGTGATATCGGCATTTCCACACCGCTGTTCCCAAGCCATTCCGGGGATTGCACCTCTGCCCAGATCGACTGCCGCACAGCCCCCCATGGTGGTGGCGATGTGCGAGAGACCGAGATCGACCAGCCCAATATGGATCTCGTGACATTCTACAGCCGCAACCTCGGCGTGCCTGCCCGCCGCACACCGGATGACCCGGCTGTGCTGCGGGGCAAGGCGCAGTTCTATGGTGCAGGCTGCACCGGCTGTCACACACCCAAGTTCGTCACCAATCGACTTGAGGCGCAGCCCGCACAAAGCTTTCAGCTGATCTGGCCCTATAGCGACCTTCTGCTGCATGACATGGGCGAAGGTCTGGCTGATAATCGCCCCGAGGCGCGCGCGACAGGGCGCGAATGGCGCACTGCACCGCTTTGGGGCATCGGATTGGTACAACACGTGAACCCACGTGCGGGTTATCTCCATGATGGCCGCGCCCGCACCCTGCTTGAGGCCATCCTCTGGCACGGCGGCGAAGCCCAATCCGCCCGCGACACGGTAGTCAGCCTTGCACCAAAAGACCGCGCCGATCTGATCCGTTTCCTGGAGTCGCTCTGATGTTGAAAATACCCTCCCTGCCAGCTGTCCGCCTGTTGCCAGCTATCCCCGCGACCCTCGCCATTGCTCTGACCTTCAGCACATGGCACCCACGGACAGGGAATGCTCAGACGGGGAATGCTCAGGCCGGGATCGTGCAGAGTGATCCAGAGACCGTCGCCGCACCCGCTATGCCGCCTGTCGCACTGGCCAGCGATCAGCAAGTGGAATGGATCCTGACCAACCACATTCTTCCCGGCTTTGACGGGCTCGCAGAGACCAGCGCCGAACTGGCCAAGACCGGCTCCAGCCATTGCTCTCCAGATGATCCCGCTCTGCGCAAGGCGTTCGGCCTCGCATTTGATGCCTGGGTCACTGTCAGCCACCTGCGCTTTGGCCCGACCGAGACTGAAAACCGCGCCTTTGCCCTCGCCTTCTGGCCCGACAGCCGGAACAAGATCCCCGGAGCCCTACGCCGCGCCATCACCGAAACCAACCGCGCCAGCCTTAGCAACCCCGACACATTCGCCAGCCAATCGATTGCCCTGCGCGGCTTTTATGCGCTGGAGTATCTGCTGTTTGATGACGCAATCCAATCCGACGTCAGCCCAGATCAACACAGTACTGATCAACACAGTGCAGACCGACACTGTGCGTTGGTTACCGCAATCGCCACCGATATCGCGCGCACCACCGCGTCAATCCGCGACGATTGGCACAGAAGCTATGCAACCACACTGCGGACCCCCGGACCGGACAACCGCTATCAGTCCAGCGCCGAAGTGCGCCAGGAATTGTTCAAGTCCCTCACCACCGGATTCCAGGTGTTAAGCGACATGCGACTGGGTCGCCCGCTGGGGCAGTTCGACTCCCCGCGTCCAAAACGTGCAGAGGCCCGCCGTTCCGGTCGCAGCCTGCGCCACATCGTACTGAACCTTACCTCGATGGAGCCGCTCGCCCTCGCGCTTGCCGCAGGTGATGCAATCCTCTCTCAGGACATCGAGGATGGTTTTGCCAAAACGCTGAACCGCGCCATGGTACTTGACGACCCGTCGCTGGCTGGCGTCGCGGATCCGGCCCGGCGCTTTCGCATTGAGTCGCTGCAACAGGATGTAAACGACCTGCGCGACCTCATCACCACAGAGCTTGGCCCAACCCTTGGCGTCACGGCCGGTTTCAATTCCCTAGACGGAGACTAAGCACATGGCAGGCCCCTCCCGTCGCGGTTTTCTGGCAGGTCTGTTGGCCGCAGGCATGGCGCCGCAGGCCAGCTGGGCTGATCTTGACCACCCCGACTACCTCTCTGCGGGCAAAGCGACGGATGGTCGCTTTCTCCTCGCTGGGCTGGATCGCAACGGCACTATCCTGTTCCGCCATCCGCTACCTGCTCGCGGCCATGCCGCAACCGCGCACCCGACCCGCCCCGAGGCCGTTGCCTTTGCCCGCCGCCCCGGCCAATTCGCTGATGTGATCGACTGCCGCAATGGCACCGAGCTGGCCCGGCTAACCCCTCCCAAGGGCTATCATTTCTATGGCCATGGCACATTCTCGCCGGACGGCGCGCAGCTCTTCACCACCGAAAACGACTATGAAAACGGCGCTGGCCGCATCGGCATCTGGGATACCAACGATGGCTACCGTCGTATCCACGATGTGTCATCCGGCGGTATCGGCCCCCATGACATCCGACTACGCCTACCCGGCACCGGTCCCGCTGGTCTTGTGGTCGCCAATGGCGGCATTCAGACACATCCGGACAGCGGCCGGGCCAAGCTGAACCTGGCGACCATGCAACCCAACCTCAGTTATCTTGGCCTGGATGGCACAGTACAGGATCAGCTGGTCCTTGATCCCGAGTTGCGCCCGAACTCGATTCGCCATCTCGCGCTCCGTATCGATGGCACCGTTGGGTTCGCGATGCAGTGGCAAGGGGACACTGGCGCAGATCTGCCTATCATCGGATTACATAGCCCCGGCCTCCGGTCCCGATTGATGGGCGAAGAGGATCCACGCATACGCAATCTAAACGGCTATGGCGGTTCGGTTGCGTTCTCCCGTGACGGTAGGCAAATCGCGGTTACCTCACCACGCGGCGGCGTCATTCAAATCGCCGATTGCGCCACAGGTACCCTACTACAGGAAACCCGGCTTTCCGATGTCTGCGGACTGGCCAGCGACCAAAGCGGTTTTATCGTCACAACCGGCAAGGGCCTGATCGCCCGACTGTCTTCTGAAGATGGCGAACCCGCGACCATCTCCCGTTCTGATCTTGCATGGGACAACCATCTGGTCCCAATCGGCTGACATACGCCACCCCAAGGAAAGTAAAACGAAAGTAAAACGAAAATAATCCGTGACTTCTCGCAGACGCAGTCCTAGATAGGCTTGCGAAAGGATCTCTCATGGATGCAGCAGACCGACAGGCGGCAATTTTGGACCTGCTCACCCGGCAAAATCGGGTCGAGGTCGAAGACCTAGCGCAGCGCTTTGGCGTCTCGTTGCAAACCGTTCGAACCGACCTGCGCGATCTCTCAGCTCGCGGCGCACTCTCCCGCGTCCACGGTGGTGCGGTGCGCAGCAGCAGTGGGGCCAGCCGCGACTACGCCGAACGGCGCAAGCTGAACGCCCCCGGCAAACGCGCCATGGCGGCGCTGGCAGCAGATCTGATCCCAGACAACTGCGCCATCACACTCAATATCGGAACATCAACTGAGCAGGTCGCACGCGCCCTTTCTGGCCATCGTGGCCTGACCGTAATTTCAAATAATATCAACATTATCAATATGATGATGAATGACGAGAGCAAAGAACTGGTCCTTGTTGGCGGCGCAATCCGGCAAAGCGACGGCGCGATCGTCGGTGAAGACGCCCTAGAGTTCATTGCCCGCTACAAGGTGGATATTGCCATCATCGGCGCTTCCGCCATGGATGCGGACGGCGCTATCCTTGACCATGATCCACGCGAAGTCTCTGTCGCCCGCGCGATTCTGAAGAATGCTCGCAAACGGGTTCTGGTCTGTGATGGCAGCAAGTTTGACCGCACCGCCCCTGTGCGCATCTGTGACATTGCTGATCTAGACGTGGTGATCACCGACCGCCCTGTTCCAACCGAATTTTCTCACGCAGCAGCGGCTGCAGAGACGCAAATCCTCTGGGTTGGCGAAAACGAAAGCAGCGAAAATGCCGAACACAAACATGCCTGACACACAAAACGCCAACACCGATATCACCGATCTCTTTATCATTGGTGGCGGCATCAATGGCTGCGGCATTGCCCGTGATGCGGCCGGGCGCGGACTCTCCGTAGCGCTGGCCGAGATGGACGATCTAGCCTCAGCCACTTCCTCGGCCTCCACGAAACTGTTCCACGGCGGACTGCGCTATCTTGAATACTTCGAATTTCGTCTGGTCCGCGAGGCCCTGATCGAACGCGAAGTCCTGCTGAAAGCAATGCCACATATCTCATGGCCAATGCGGTTTGTGCTCCCTTTCCACCAGGACATGCGGTTCGACAATACCACGCCAACCTCCAAGCTGCTGACCACTCTCATGCCTTGGATGAAAGGTCGCCGCCCGGCCTGGCTGATCCGTCTGGGCCTGTTCATGTACGACAGCCTCGGCAAGCGCGGTATCCTGCCCGGCACCTCCAAATTGGATCTGGGAACCGATGCCGCAGGGCGTCCGCTTAACCCCAAATTCAAAACCGCCTTTGAATACTCCGATTGCTGGATCGAAGACGCCCGCCTCGTCGTGCTGAACGCCCGCGATGCCGAGGCACGTGGCGCAAAGATCATGACTCGGACCAAGGTCACCGGGGCTACCCGCGGCGATGACCACTGGGTGATCACCCTTGAGAACACCCGCACCGGAGAAACCAGCGAACGCAGGGCAAAGATGGTGGTCAATGCTGGTGGCCCCTGGGTCGCAGATATCCTGCGCCAAAAACTGGGCCAGAACAGTCGCGAAAGCGTGCGCCTTGTGCGCGGCAGCCATATCGTGGTGCCCAAACTCTATGACCATGGGCGCTGCTACTTCTTTCAGGGTACTGATGGACGTATTATCTTCGCCATCCCCTATGAGGAAGACTACACCCTGATCGGCACCACCGACGCTGATCATCCGGATCCGCAAACGGCCCCGACCTGCACACCCGAGGAACAGGACTATCTGGTCAATTTCGCATCGCAGTATTTCGCCAACCCGCTTAACCGTGACGATATTGTCTGGACCTACTCCGGCGTGCGCCCGCTTTATGACGATGGTGCCAGCTCCGCCACCGCCGCCACCCGCGAATATGTGCTGACATTGGATGAGAGCGCCGCGCCGCTGCTGAACGTGTTTGGCGGCAAGATCACCACCTACCGCAAACTCGCTGAGGCCGCGATGGACAAGATCGGAACTGTTTTCGACGCGCTGCCGTCGAAATGGACCGCAGGCGTTGCCTTGCCCGGCGGTAAGTTTCCGGTGTCGGAGGTGGCAAAGCTCACGGCGAAGCTGGGGCAGGATTACCCCTTCATCAGCCCCTACGCGACCCGCCGCCTCATCCGTGCCTACGGGACAGAGGCCTGGGACGTGCTAGGCAATGCCTCATCCGCTGATGATCTTGGGCAGGCCTTTGGCGCAACCATCACAGCACGCGAACTGGACTGGACCATAGCACATGAATGGGTCCGCACTGGCGAGGATTACCTGCTGCGTCGCACCAAACTGGCCCTACGCCTGAATGAAGATGAGCGCGCCGCCGTCGATACCTATATCCGCGCCAACGCCGCAGATTACGTCGCCTAGAAAACGCAAAGGCGACACCCCGATTTCGTGTTGCGCACCTTAACCCGTCTGCAACACATCCAACCCATATGCGCCCGCCAGGTACGCAACGCCTACAAAAAGTATCAGCCCCTCTGCCCGAATGTTTCGTACGCGAAACAATTGGTCAGAAAGGCTGACGTTGCTTGGTGGGTTGACGTGATTGGAGAACAGCACGGGTAGCGCCGCCAAGGGTAAGTAACCGCGTGCATGAAGGCTAATAAACTCTCTACCCGGCTGGTTCAGGCTGCTGTGCTTTGGTCAACGCCTCTCGGATAGCCGCCCGCATCAGCGCACGCGTAGGTTCATCAAGAGATGTCAAATCTACTGTCAATTTGTCTCCATCCTCTACCTGAGGAATCTTTGACGTTTGCGTTTCCGAAACCTGAATTTTTTTAATGTGGTAAGGTATGATTTCACGCGCGATGCCCTTGAAGTGAGCGGCCTCCATTGGCTCTGCATCAATAATATCGCGGACATGGGCATAGGTTTCATAGCTGAGAACAATGCCGCCCGGTTCCGCTATGCTTTCCAATCGAGCAGCCAAGTTCGCCTCGGCACCTATAATCGTATAATCCATCCGCTCATCTGAGCCGAAGTTCCCAACGTTACAAAACCCGGTGTTGATACCCATCCGTGCCCTGAACGGATGCTCAAGTCCCTTTTCCTTCCAGGTTTCGCCAAGATCCGCCAAACGCTGCTGCATTTCCAGCGCCATTCGCACACAGGCGCGCGCGTCTTCGGTCGTGCCTTTTGTCTCTGGGTCACCAAAAAACGCGACAATTGCGTCGCCGATGAACTTGTCAATCGTCGCCCCATGGGCTTCGGCAATATGGGACATTTCAGTAAAGTATTCATTCAAAAGAGCGGTTAGCTCTTCCGGCTGCATACGTTCGGTTGTGGCTGTAAAGTCTTTGATATCAGAGAAGAAGACCGTCAGCTTTTTCCGCTCGGTCGAGATCGAAGCGTCTTTCTCTCCCGAAAAGATGGATTTGTAGACTTGCGGTGAAAGATACTTCGAAATCTTCAACGATATGCCAGCTAAAAACTCGTTGTTTGCCGTAAGCTCATCATTCATCCGGCTGAAACTGCCTGCAAGTTTGTACTGCATCGCGGCAAAGAAAAGCCCCATGGTTCCAGCGGCTGCAAAATACAGCAACAACCACTTAAATGACCAAAGGTTGAGGGCGACGGGCTGCCGAACAGTAACGGTTTGCAATGCACGAACGTCACCAACCTTCCAATCCGTCTTGGGGCTCTCGGCATGGGAATTATGACAACTGACGCACCCCCCTGCCATCACCACCGGCGTCATGAGGGTGATTTCGCGGTTCCACGCATTTCCGGTTGAGTTTACAACGAATTGGGCGCCCTGAGGCTCGGTGCGAAATTGGAGCAACGCATTGCGTTCAAATTCGCTGAGCTTGTGTGGCGGCCGGTTCGCGAATGTGAAATCTGAGACAAAACGATACTCGACATCTCCCTCGACCGCACCAATTTCCGCCCCTAGCTCAAGCGAAAGCGTAGCCGGGATTGGGATAGCCCCATTTACGTCTAGATAATTGTGTAACGCCTGCGTCTCAGCCTGCGAATTCACCACCCGCGACACCACATTCGTCGCATAATATGACCGTACTGATGTGATGATCCCATTCAGGCTGGTCGCCTGCCGACGTAGCGTCTCGTCCGACAGGTTGCGCAGATCGAGCCAGATAGTCAGAGGAAGACCGACGAGTGCAACTATTACTACGACGACCAACCAATATGGCCGCGCCAAAAGAAAACGCCCAAAATGGTCCATAAAATACCCTTGCTGCCGCATTTCTCTGCTGGAAACCCCAGTTATGCACGATCCCGTTTTGCGCATCTTACAAACATTCAAAGCAATGCTTCCAGGTTTTCTGCATTGCCGTTTTGAACGGCTACTACCTGCAAGCGCCGCTAGCAGAGGATGGATCTGTATCGCCCTGCTGCGCCCCTTCAAATAATCCCCCGCAAATTCTTGCGAGGGATTTTTATTTATCATTACCCCAGGTGATCAGAATTCCACGCCCTTCTGGGCTTTGATGCCGTCACGGAAAGGGTGTTTGATCTGACCCATCTCAGTGGCCAGATCGGCGATCTCGAGCAGCTCTTCTTTGGCGTTGCGGCCGGTCAGCACCACGTGGGTCATTGGTGGTTTTTCGGTTTCCAGAAACTCCACCACATCCGCGATGTCGATGTAGTCATAGCGCAGGGCGATGTTGATCTCATCCAGGAGCACCATGGTGTTGCGCTCGTCGCGGATCATTTCCTTGGCCTTTTCCCAGCCCTTTTGTGCTGCGGCAATATCGCGGGCCTTATCCTGGGTCTCCCAGGTAAAGCCTTCGCCCATTGCGTAAAACTGGCATAGCTCGCTGAAGTTTTCTTCGATCAGAGTGCGTTCTCCGGTCTGCCACGCACCTTTGATAAACTGCACAACGGCCGAGGGCATTTCATGGGCGATACAGCGCATAATCATGCCAAAGCCAGAGCTGGATTTGCCCTTGCCCGGCCCCGTGTGAACAATGATCAGCCCTTTTTCGCCGTCCTTGTTTTGCATCATGCGATCGCGGGCAGCTTTCTTCTTGGCCATCTTCGCCGCATGGCGTGCCGCTTCTGCTTCGGAAATGTCGGTATCGGGCTTATCGCTCATTGGGGCTCTCCTAGTGGTCCGCCCATGTCTTGACAAAGACAGGGGCAATGGCGCAAGGGGGTTTTGTTGGTTCCTGCCATTTGGCAGGCGAAGAGGGAATGTGACAGTTGGGCCATTTGGGCCCGATCAAGCGCAGCCGCCCCCGCGACCGTGACCGGAGAGGTCTCCGATGCCACTGAGGAAACTCGGGAAGGCAGGATGACCGTCAGAGCTGATTGCTCTGGCATCCGCAAGCCGGGAGACCTGCCAACAGTAAGAAACGCAACGGGCGGACGGGGTGTTCCGCGACCGGCTGGGATACCTGCGCTTCTTTGCGCTCCCGCTGGCACGCAGCCCCCATCGCTGAAACCAAGTGAAGGGCGCTCATGGACGAGGTAACTTTGACGATCTGCACCACCTGCCGTCGCGGCGAGGTGACCGACCCGGAGGCCCCCCGCCCCGGCGCACGTATGCTCTCTGCCTTGCAGGAGGCCGACCTGCCCGAAGGGGTTGCCGTACGCGGGATCGAATGCCTGTCCGCCTGCACACGTGGCTGTTCCATGGTTCTCAGCGGCGGTGATGCGCGCTGGAGCTATATCTACGGCGACCTCGACCCGGATGAGCATGTACCCGACATCCTGTCAGGCGCGGCTGCCTATGCTGCCACCACGGATGGTCTGGTGCCCTGGCGCGAACGCCCGGTCGTGTTCCGCAAACAGTCCATTGCCCGCATTCCGCCCGCACCTGTCACGGCCCCTGCAGAGGCTCCGGCCCCCAAAATTTTCCTCTCCCCCTCTTCGTCCAAGGACTAAGCACATGAGCGACCTGAATAAAATCCCAGTCACCGTCATCACCGGCTTTCTTGGTGCGGGCAAAACTACGCTGATCCGGCATCTGATGCAGAACCCGCAAGGCAAACGTCTGGCCGTGCTTGTCAACGAATTCGGCACCGCGGGGGTGGATGGCGAGATTCTGAAATCCTGTGCTGATGAAAACTGCCCGGAAAACAACATTGTCGAGCTGGCCAACGGCTGTATCTGCTGCACTGTCGCGGATGATTTCATTCCCACGATCGAAGCATTGATGGCTCTGCCCGAGCAGCCCGAACACATCCTGATTGAAACCTCAGGTCTGGCGCTGCCCAAACCGTTGCTGAAGGCCTTTGACTGGCCTGCGATCCGCTCCCGCATCACTGTGGATGGCGTCATAGCGCTGGCTGATGCTGAAGCTGTCGCCAAGGGCCAATTTGCCCCCGATCTGGACGCCGTTGCGGCCCAGCGCGAAGCCGATGAGAGCCTGGATCACGAAACACCTCTGTCCGAGGTGTTTGAGGATCAGATCTCCTGCGCAGATATCATCCTGTTGTCTAAAGCCGATCTGGCTGGTGAGGCTGGCATCGAGAAAGCCCGCACCGTGATCGAGGCCGAGACACCGCGCAAACTGCCGATCCTGCCGATGAGCGAAGGCGTGATTGATCCGCGTGTGATTCTGGGTCTGGCGGCCGCTGCAGAAGATGATCTGGATGCCCGCCCCAGCCATCACGATGGCCATCATGATCACGAGCATGACGATTTCGAAAGCATTGTAGTCGAAATGGGCGAAGTCTCTGACCCGCAAGCGTTGCAAGATGCTATTGTGAAACTCGCCCGTGACCGCAATATCCTGCGCGTCAAAGGCTATGTTGCCGTCGAAGGAAAACCAATGCGGATGCTGGTACAGGCCGTGGGCGAGCGCCTGCGCGCGCAATATGACAAACCCTGGGGTGATGCGCCGCGTCGCACCCAGCTGGTGGTCATTGCCGAACATGACGACATCAACGCCGAGGCCATCCGCGCCGAGCTGGGCGCGTAAGCAATGTGCCAAGGCGAAACCTCAAGTGTTTCGCCCGGCAGAAATGCCGGGCAGCGCCCCTCCCCCATCTGGGTAGGACGGGCGCTGCCTTTCGCTCTTCTTGTCAAAAGGGCCTGATCTATGCATGTCGTCTTCCGCGAAAGCCACGGACTTGATGAGAGTGATACCCCACAGGATCTCGGGCAGACGCCCGGCGATCTGGTGGTGTTGTCGTTCTCTGACAGTGACCTTGGGGCCTTTGCGGCGGGCTGGCATCGTGGCAAGGATCGGCTTCCAAGCCTGCGCCTCGCAAATCTGATCGCGCTAAAACACCCGCTCTCAGTCGATGTTTATGCCGAGCAAACACTGGAGGGCGCCAAGGGCGTCCTTGTTCGTCTCATTGGTGGCGAAAGCTATTGGTCCTATGGGCTTGCGACGCTGCAGGATCTGGCACGGCGCAAGGGAATTGCACTGGCAGTCCTGCCCGCAGATGGGCGCGAAGACGCACGTCTCGACGAACTATCGACCCTACCTGTATCCACCCTGCGCCGTCTCCAGCACCTCTGTGACACTGGTGGCGCGGTAGCTGCACAGGCTGCACTGGCCCAGTTATCCCTCGCCGCAGGCCTCTATGCCGGGCCGGTGGTCGGCCTGAAATCCGTGCCACAATATGGATATTACGACCCGGCTGCAGGTGTGCTTTCCGATTTGCCTGCGCGAGACAAACCGCTGGTTCTGGTCAGCTTTTACCGCTCTTACCTGACCGCGGCCGATACCGCGCCCGTAGATGCGCTGATCGCTGAGTTGCGCACGCGGGGCTATGCCGCGCACGGAGTCTTTGCCTCAAGTCTGAAAGCACCGGAAGCCGCGAAATGGCTACGCAGCTCTCTACCCGCCCTGGCCCCCTCTGCCATCATCAACGCAACAGCGTTTTCCGCACAAGGTATGGACGGCAGCGCCTCACCACTGTCGACAACAGGCTGCCCAGTGTTTCAGGTCGCATTGTCGACAGCACGCCGCAAGGACTGGGCGGAAGCTGATCGCGGATTGTCGCCCGCTGATCTTGCGATGCATGTCGTCCTTCCCGAGGTGGACGGGCGCATCTTTGCTGGGTTGATCAGTTTCAAGGCCCCCGGCAAGAAGGACCCCGACCTTCAGTATTCCCGATTCGCCCATCGTGCCGATATTGGCCGCGTCCAAGCTGCCGTAGACCGTGTCGAGGGCTGGCTGCGCCTGTCACGGTTGCCCAATGCCGACAAGAACCTGGCGCTGGTACTGTCCACTTATCCCGGACGCGATCATAATCTGGCCCATGCCGTAGGGCTCGATGCACTGGCGTCCTGCGATGAGATCTTACGCGAGCTGTGGGATCAGGGCTATGTGGTAGAGCCGCTCGAAAGCACCGGTTTAAGGCTGATGGATGAAACGCTGAGTTTCCCTTTGGAAGACTACAAGGCCGCGCTTGCCACCTTGCCGCAGGACCTGCAGAACACCCTGGCAGAAGCTTGGGGCCGCCCGGAAGATGATGTCGATTGTCGCGATGGGGCCTTTCACTTCAAAGCGTTACGGGCATGCAAAGCACTGATTGCGCTGCAACCGGAACGTGGTGAAGTCAAAACCCGTGTTGATGACTATCACGATCTGGACCGAACTCCGCGTCACGCCTATGTCGCCTTCTACCTATGGCTGCGCCCTCAGTCAGACGCCATTGTCCATATCGGTGCCCACGGTACGCTGGAATGGCTTCCCGGCAAATCCGTAGCGCTCTCTGCTGCGTGCTGGCCAGAGGTGCTCACCGGACCGCAGCCCGTGGCCTATCCCTTTATTGTAAACGACCCCGGTGAGGCCGCGCAGGCCAAACGACGCATTGGAGCCGTCACGCTGGGCCATCTGCCGCCACCCATGGCACAGACCAACCTTCCCGAGGGCATGGCCCGGCTGGAAAGCCTGCTCGATGAATACTCCACTGCCGATGGTCTGGACCCTGCGCGCCGCGACCGGCTGGTTGACAGCATCCGGCAAGAGGCCCAGGGCACCGGCGTCGAATCCGATCTGGGTCTTACGCCTGACAGCTGTGCTGCCGAGGCGATCACACGCATCGACGCCTTTGTCTGCGACATCAAGGAAAGCCAGTACGGCGAAGGGCTTCATATCTTTGGCACCGGCCAATGCGGCACAGAGGAACGCGCAGGGTTGATTGCGGCCCTGAACGGCCAGATGGTCTCTCCCGGCCCATCAGGATCGCCGTTTCGTGGTCGCGCCGATGTGATGCCCACGGGACGCAACCTCTTTACTACGGACCCCCGCGCGGTGCCTTCGCGCGCGGCGCAGGCACAAGGTGTCAAACTGGCGGAAGAGCTGTTGCGCCGCCACCTTCAGGACCACGGCGACTGGCCACGCGGATTGGTAATTGATCTTTGGGGGTCCGCCACGATGCGCACGGCCGGCGAGGAATTTGCCATGGCCCTGCATCTTGCGGGCCTTGCTCCCAAATGGGACGAAGGCTCCGAGCGTGTTTCCGGCTTTGAGGTGTTGCCTCTTTCGATGCTGAACCGCCCCCGTATCGACGTAACGCTCCGTGTCTCGGGCCTGTTCAGAGACGTCTTTCCAGGTCTGGCACAGATGTTCGAGGCTGCAGCAGGGGCTCTTGCATTGCGGGAAGAAAGCCAGACCGACAACCCATACCTGGCACGAACCCCGCGCGTCTTTGGACCTAAGCCCGGCCAATACGGCCTGTCGATGACCCCCCATCTGGATGACTACACCGAAGAGGCGCGGTTGGCTGCAGGCGAGGCCTGGCTCAGCGCCTCCTCCCATGCCATTGATGCAAAAGGAGAGATCCATGAGGCGCGTGACGCGCTTGAGGGCCGCCTGCAGACCGCGGATAGTTTTGTGCACCTGCAGGACCTGCCCGAAACCGATCTGTTGATCGCGTCAGATTATGCGGCCCATGAGGCCGGTTTTGCCGCCGCGATGGCGCGCATTGGCCAAGAGGCACCAGCGCTCTATCACATGGATGCGACGCGGCCGGACACACCAAAGGCGCGGTCGCTGGGTGAAGAGATCGCCCGCGTGACCCGCGCCCGTGCGGCAAACCCCGATTGGGCCACCTCGATGATGAACCACGGGTTTCGTGGTGCCGCCGAGGTCGCAGCGACGCTGGATCATATGGCAGCGTTTGCGCATCTGGCACAAGTGGTGCCGCCGCATCTGTTTGATCTCTATTTCGAGGCCACGCTGGGACGCGATGATCTGGTGGACTTTATGCAGCGCGAAAACCCGGAAGCCCTGCGGGCGATGCGTGATCGCTTTCACGCGCTACTGGATGCGGGCCTATGGAGCACGCGCCGCAATTCCATCATGGCAGAGCTGGAGGGCGCAGTGTGATCGCCCCGGCCGACAGGACCGACCCAAAAGTCTTTGGCTGGTGCCCCGGCGCACTACGTCCAATGATGTCCGGCGACGGGCTGGTGGTGCGCATCCGTGCACCGTTGGGGCGTTTGACGCAGGATCAGGCCCGCGGTCTGGCGCAACTATCACAGCGCTGCGGGTCCGGGGTGATCGACATTTCGGCCCGCGCCAATCTGCAGCTGCGCGGCATCCGCGAAGACGCCTATGAAGCACTGATCGCAGGCCTGCGTGATCTGGAGTTGGTCGATACTGACCCGACCGCTGAGGCCCGTCGCAATATCACGCTGACACCGTTCTGGCAGTCGGGTGATGACAGCCACCGGATCGCCAAAGATCTGACAACCGCCCTGACCAAAGCCACTGATCTGGCTCTGCCCGGCAAATTCGGCGTTGCCATTGATTGCGGTCCTGCCCCCGTTCTATGCCAAACAGCCGCCGATATTCGCATTGAACGCACAGCAGATGGGCTCCTGCTGCGCGCAGATGGTGCAACGCGCGGCATGCTAGTCAGCGCCGACAACGCCGCAACAGAGACACTGGCGCTTGCACGCTGGTTTCTTGACCAAGACGGCGCACCTGCGGGACGCGGCAGAATGCGTCAGCTGATTGAGCGTCGCGGCCCGCCCTCGGCACATGTCGCGTCCGGCGGCACCGCTGCGCAATACGCCCAACGCCCGACGCCTGGCCCAGTATCCAGCCTCATTCCAAGCCTCGAAGGTGGCGCACTGCTGATAGCGCTGGAATTTGGGCAGATGCCCGCAAGTAGTCTGGCCGAGCTGGCCGATCACGGCGCGCTGCGTCTGACACCCTGGCGGATGCTTCTTGTGGAAGGGGTAACATCAGTTCCAGCCTTGCCCGGCCTGATCCCGGATGCAACAGATTCCCGCCTGCGGGTCAGTGCCTGCACCGGAGCACCCGGTTGCCAGCAGGCGCGCGCGATCACGCGCGATCTGGCGCGCGATCTGGCGGCCGCCGTTCCTGTCGGCAAGCACTTGCATGTTTCCGGCTGCACAAAGGGCTGTGCGCACCCACATCCCGCCGATCTGGTGCTTACAGCAACAGACCACGACCGATTTGACCTTATCCATGATGGCACCGCCGCCGATCACCCGCTAAACACCTCCCTGAGTGCCCGCACCCTGCGGGCCACTCCCGACCTAATGACAGAGGGCAGCTGACATGCTCCACACCTATGAAACCAACGGCGCTGCCATCTACGCCGAGAGCTTTGCCACAATCCGCAGCGAAGCCGACCTTGGCCGCTTCAACAAAGATGAAGAGAGTGTTGTGGTCCGCATGATCCACGCCGCCGGAATGGTCGGCTTGGAAGAGCACGTGCGTTTTTCCGACGGAATGGCAGAGGCCGCTCGCGCCGCATTGGCGGACGGTGCGCCGATCCTGTGTGATGCGTATATGGTCAGCGAAGGCATCACCCGCCCCCGCCTGCCTGCCAACAACGAGGTGATCTGCACGCTGCGCGATCCCAAGGTGCCGGAGATGGCCAAGGAGATGTCCAATACTCGCTCCGCCGCGGCGCTTGAGCTTTGGCGTCCCAAGCTGGACGGTGCTGTTGTGGCCATCGGCAACGCCCCCACCGCGCTGTTTCATCTGCTCAATATACTGAAGGACCCCGCCTGCCCACGCCCTGCTGCCATCATCGGCTGCCCTGTGGGGTTTGTTGGCGCGATGGAATCCAAAGATGCGCTGATGCAGGATCTGCCAGTGCCCTCCATGATCGTAAAGGGCCGCCTGGGTGGCTCTGCGATCACCGTGGCGGCCGTCAATGCGCTGGCGAGCTGGAAAGAATAGCCATGACACTTGCAACAGGCAAAGTCATCTGTGCCGGGCTTGGCCCCGGCGATCCGGATCTGATGAGTATACGATCACACCGGAAGATTTCGGGCGCACGCCATATTGCTTACTTCCGCAAAGCAGGCCGCAAAGGGCAGGCCCGCGCCATCGTCGACGGTATGTTGGCCGAAGGCGTCACCGAACACGCGATGGAATACCCGGTTACCACCGAGATCCATTTCTCTGATCCTGAATACAACCGGGTCCTGTCCGAGTTCTACGACAGATGGGCCGATACCCTGGCCGAAATCGCAAAAACCGAGGAGGTTGTGGTGTTGTGTGAGGGCGACCCGTTTCTATACGGCTCCTACATGCATCTTTATACCCGGCTGCAGGGGCGTGCCGAGCAGGAGATCATCCCCGGCATCACCGGCATGTCTGGCTGTTGGACGGCCTCTGGCCAGCCAATCACCTGGGGAGACGATGTCCTGACTGTGGCGATGGCCACCCTCAATGAGGACGAGCTGGCAGAACGCGCCAAGACCACCGATGCGCTGGTGGTGATGAAAATCGGCCGCAACCTGCCCAAGTTGCGCCGCGCGCTAGACCGTGCGGGTCGCGCGGACGACGCCTTTCTGGTCGAACGCGGCACCATGCCCGGACAGACTGTGCAGAAGTTGTCCGAGGTGACCGGCGAGGTCCCCTATTTCTCCATTGTCTTGGTTCATGGACAGGGGCGCCGACCATGAGCAGCACAGAAAACGGCTGCGTGGTGATTGCGGGGCTTGGCCCCGGAAATGAGACGCTGGTGACCCAAGAAGTCCGCGACGCCATCGATGAAGCCACCGATATTGTTGGCTATATCCCCTATGTAAAGCGCATCGAATCCCGCGATGGGCTGACCCTGCATGCGACAGACAACCGGGTCGAGGTCGACCGTGCCACCCACGCGCTGGAGATGGCCGCCGCGGGCAAGCGCGTTGTTGTCGTTTCCTCTGGCGATCCGGGTGTGTTCGCCATGGCATCTGCAGTGTTTGAGGCACTGGAAACCAACGCCGTCACCAATCCCGACTGGCTCGAGCTGGAGATCCGCGTTTTGCCCGGCATCACGGCAATGCTTGCGGCTGCCGCTGCCATTGGTGCCCCATTGGGGCATGATTTTGCCGCCATCAACCTGAGCGACAATCTCAAACCCTGGAGCCTGATTGAAAAGCGACTGCAGCTGGTTGGCGAGGCCGGGTTAGCGATGGCCTTTTACAACCCGCGCTCAAAATCACGCCCACATCAGTTTGCCCGCGCGCTGGAGATCCTACGAGATGCCTGCGGGGCTGATACGCTGATTACATTTGCACGCGATGTGACCAAGCCCGGTCAGGAGCTGCTGACAGTCGCGTTGAAAGACGCAACGCCGGAGATGGCCGATATGCGCACCGTGGTCATTGTCGGCAATCGCGACACACGGCGCATAGGATCCTACGTTTACACTCCCCGCTACGCGGCTGAGAGCTAGTCACTTCGATGAGACAGCCAGGCCATAACCTCTTCCACGCTGCCCAGGACGGGCCGTTGTCCTGCTTTGGCGGACAGCTCCGGCCGTCCGATCATGATAACCGGCAGGTTGAGGTTGCGCGCCGCGGTGAGTTTGGCATGAGCTCCGGTGCCGCCTGCATTCTTGGCCACCACATGGGTGATGGCATGGCGCTGCATCAGCGATGTGTCGCCCGCCACGTCAAACGGACCACGGGCGATCTCAACCATGGTCTGTGGCAATGGCAACGGCGCATCGGGTTGATCGACCAGTCGCAACAGGTAGTGATGTTGAGGTTTCACGGCGAACTGGCTGAGGTTCTGCTTGCCGATGGCCAGAAACACTCGCGCAGGGCTATCGGGCAAAGCATCTACCGCAGCATCGATGCTGGTGGCGTGCAGCCATTCATCGCCTGCGCCGGCCTGCCAAGGGGGACGTTCATAACCGCAAAGCGCCACGCCGGCCGTGGTGCAGGCCTGAACGGCATTCGTGCTCATCTGCGCGGCAAACGGATGCGTGGCATCGACAACATGTGTGATGCCTTCGTCCCCCAAATAGGCTGCCAGCCCTTCGGCACCACCAAAACCGCCAACACGGGTGGGCAGCGGCTGGCTGACAGGTTTCGCCGTGCGGCCCGCATAGGAAAACACTGCGTCCGCATCCGCCTCGGCAAGCGTTCTGGCCAATGCCGAAGCCTCGGTGGTGCCGCCCAGCAGGAGGATGCGTGTCATGTCTGATGGCCTTTCAAAGCACTGGCTGACGATCATAGGTCTGGGCGAAAATGGACTGGAAGGTCTGACAGATGCAAGCCGGAAGGCGCTGGCGGAGGCTGAGATTGTTTTCGGCGGCCCCAGACATCTGGATCTGGTGGCGGCTGGTGCCAAGGGCCAGCCCTGGCCTGTGCCCTTTTCGGTTGAGCCGGTCCTGAAAATGCGTGGACGGCGCGTGGCTGTTCTGGCCTCAGGCGATCCGTTCTGGCATGGCGCTGGCGGGTCTCTGGCGCAACATCTGGAGGCCGGCGAGTGGATATCACATCCGGTGCCATCTACATTCGCTCTCGCTGCGAACCATCTGGCCTGGAAGCTGGAAGAGGTGCTTTGCCTCGGGCTGCATGCCGCGCCTTATGCCCGCCTACGGCCCCTGCTTGGGCGCAACACCCGCGTCATCTGCACGATGCGCGACGGCCACGCCCCTGCTGAGCTGGCTGAATGGCTGACCGCTGAAGGCTTTGGTGGCTCGCAGATCACGGTGATGGAATGCCTTGGCGGCCCACGGCAGCGAGGGCGCGTTACCACTGCTGAGGGATTTGAGCTGCAGGCGATTCAAGCGCCAGTCGCGGTCGCGGTAGACACTGCAGGCAGCAAGGGGCTGCCGCAGTCAACCGGTTTGGCGGATGATCTGTTTACCAGCGACGGGCAGATCACCAAGCGGCCGATCCGGGCGCTCACTCTCTCTGCTTTGGCACCACGCATCGGCGAGTTGTTGTGGGATATAGGCGGTGGCTCAGGATCTGTTTCGGTAGAATGGTGCCTTGCTGCATCCGGCGCACGGGCGATCACTTTTGAGTCTCGCGAAAGCCGTCTGGAAAACATCCGCAGCAATGCGGCAGCCTTTGGCATAGACCACCGGATGACAGCGGTGCTCGGCAAGGCCCCCGCTGTGCTGGAAGGCCAGCACCTGCCAGATTGCGTATTCATCGGCGGCGGAGGTTCGCAGACGCTTTTGGACCATCTCTGGCAAATCCTGCCCGCAGGCACGCGGCTTGTGGCCAATGGTGTGACGCTGGAAACTGAAACACTGCTGATGCAGGCCCATGGGATATACGGCGGGCATCTATTGAAAGCTGAGATTGCCGAAGCCGGCCCCTTGGGCAGTATGCGAGGTTGGGAGCGGGCGCGGCCTGTCATACAGTGGGTCGTGGTGCGATGAAGGTTGCAGGCATTGGGTTTCGCGACGCCGCTACAGCTGCGGACTTACAGGCGGCGCTGGCTTTGACTGGCGAACAGGTGGACGCTCTGGCCTCCGTTATTGGAAAGGCCGAGACCGCTGTCATGTTGGAGTTCGCACGCAAAGCCGGCCTGCCGGTGATTGCCCTGCAGGAACACGATATTGCCGGGGAGCAGACGTTGACCTGCTCACCGAGGATCAAAGCGCGCTTTGGCACCGGATCGCTCGCGGAAGCCGCGGCGCTGGTGGGGGCGCGCCAAGGGCAGGCAGGTGCGCGGGCGCGCCTTCTCGCCCCCAGAGTTGTTACCGCGGATGGGCTTGCCACCGCGGCTATTGCAGAAAGACTTGAGCTATGACCGTTCACTTTATTGGCGCCGGACCGGGCGCTGCCGATCTTCTGACCCTGCGTGGGCGCGATATCCTCGCAGCCTGCCCGGTGTGCCTTTATGCCGGATCCCTGGTGCCGGAGGAAATCCTGAGCCACTGCCCAGAAGATGCCAATGTGGTGAACACGGCCGCAATGGATCTGGAGGCTATCGTGGCAGAGATCAAAGCAGCGCATGAGGCAGGGCATGACGTGGCGCGACTGCATTCGGGCGATCTGTCTGTGTGGTCAGCCATGGGCGAGCAGATCCGTCGGCTTAAGGCAGAGGGTATTCCCGTGAGCGTGACACCCGGCGTGCCGTCTTTTGCCGCTGCCGCCGCCGCGTTGGGGACCGAGCTGACGCTTCCGGGGCTGGGCCAATCCGTGGTGCTGACCCGCACGCCAGGGCGCGCATCCTCGATGCCTGCGGGCGAGTCACTGGAGAATTTCGCCAAGACAGGGACAACATTGGCAATTCACCTGTCGATCGGCAATCTGGATCACGTGGTTGAAAGCCTTACGCCACATTACGGTGGGGACTGTCCGGTTGCGGTGGTGTACCGTGCCAGTTGGCCGGATCAGCAAATCATCCGCGCAACGCTGGACACGCTGAAGGTTTCGATGGATGAGAAAATATCGCGCACCGCGCTTATTCTGGTGGGGCCAGTGCTTAACGGCGAAGGCTTTGAAGAGAGCTGTCTTTACTCGACCGCGTATGACCGCCGCTACCGGCCGCAAAGCGCCGACAGCCCGTGGTCAAGCTGGAGTCACGGTGATGACTGATCGGATGACGGAGGGGAAACCGAACCCATGACGATAATGAACCCGCCCGGGCTGATGATCTCGGCCCCGTCCTCGGGCACCGGCAAGACAACCGTTATGCTGGGCCTTCTGCGGGCCTTGGCCGAAGATGGCCTGGTCGTCCAACCCTATAAGAGCGGCCCGGATTACATCGATCCAGCCTTTCACCTGGCGGCGGCGAAACGCCCCAGTTTCAATCTTGATACCTGGGCGATGGATGGCGGGCTGTTAGATGCGGTCACGGGGCAGGCTACGGGCGCGGAAATCTGCATCGGTGAAGGCTCCATGGGGCTGTACGATGGTGTGGCTACACGTGGCCAATCCGGTTTTGGTTCCTCTGGCGAGACCGCCAAACGCATGGGCTGGCCGGTAATCTTGGTCGTCGATGTAGGTGGTCAGGCGCAGTCGGCAGCAGCAACGGCACTGGGGTTCAAAAACTACGACCCGGACCTGCCCTTTGCCGGGGTCATCCTGAACCGGGTTGCCAGTCCACGCCATGAACGGCTGACCCGCCTTGGAATGGAAAAGGCTGGCATCAAAGTGCTGGGCTCGCTTCCGCGACGTGGCGATTTGACCCTGCCGGAGCGGCATCTTGGCCTGATCCAGGCGGTGGAACATCCCGATCTGGAAGCCGCAATTGCAGGCTATGCAACGTTTCTACGCGACAATGTTGATCTTGCAGCGATCAAAGCGGCGGCGCTGGCCGGTGCTGCCCCTGCGAAAGCCCAACTGCCCCTGCCCCCGGCACAACGGATAGCCTTGGCGCGGGATGCGGCATTTTCCTTTACCTATCCGCATCTGCTGGAAGGCTGGCGTGCGGCAGGCGCAGAAATCCTGCCGTTTTCCCCGCTTGCGGATGAAGCCCCGGCTCTTGACGCAGATCTGGTCTGGCTACCCGGCGGCTATCCCGAATTGCATGGCGGTACGCTGGCGGCGGCTGAAACGTTCCGAAGCGGTCTGCGTAAACATGCTGAAACCAAGCCCGTTCATGGCGAATGCGGCGGGTATATGGCTCTGGGTGAGGCGTTGATCGACAAGGCAGGCAATCGGCACCAGATGGCAGGGTTGTTGGGGCTTGTGACCTCGTATGAGAAACGTAAATTCCACCTTGGTTACCGGCGTGCAATCCTTCAGGCGGGAATGCCGGGGTTTGAGGCAGGACAGGCCTTGCGCGGACATGAGTTCCATTACTCCACCATTCTGGACGAACCTGACGCGCCGTTGGCGCAGGTCATGGACGCAGATGGCGGCCCTGTTCCGGAAACAGGTTCGATCAAAGGTCATGTCACTGGCACCTTCTTTCATCTGATCACCGGAGAGCCGGCATGACGGGCTTTGTCAGCTTTGTCTCCTCCGGCCCTGGTGATCCGGAATTGCTGACCGTGAAGGCGGTAAAACGGCTGGAAGCTGCGGATGCAGTCCTGTTTGACGATCTTTCTTCGGGTCCAATCCTGACCCATGCGCGCACCGATGCGGATCTGGTCGGTGTCGGGAAACGAGCTGGACGCCCCTCTCCGAAACAGGATCACGTCAGCCAGTTGCTGGTCGATTATGCTCAAAGCGGCCAGCATGTGGTGCGGCTTAAGTCCGGGGATTCCGGTGTTTTTGGTCGACTGGAAGAAGAAATCACCGCATTGCGGCAAGCCGGGATAGGGTTTGAGATCATACCCGGTGTCACTGCTGCTTCGGCGGCGGCGGCAGCGGCAAATATCCCACTGACGCGGCGTCTGACAGCACGGCGATTGCAATTCATAACCGGCCACGACGTAACCGGCGGATTGCCGGATCAGTTAAACCTTGCCGCACTTGCTGATCCGGATGCGACCACTGTGGTCTATATGGGCAAGCGGACGTTTGCAGCACTGGCAGAAAGGCTGCTGGAGGCCGGGTTACCGCCGCAAACGCATGCGCTGATCGCGCTGGGGGTATCGACGCCGGAACAATCGCTGCACTGTCACACCGTGGGCGAGTTACCAGAGGTGCTGCGCGCGATGGAGACCACCGCCCCTGTGCTGATCCTATATGGCCCGTTGGCGGATCATCCGGCGGATCCGGCCCATGCAAGTGTGAGCGCGCAGAACGTCGAATAAGAGACCGGCCCTTCCACAAAATTTGCGCCAAATTCAGACCTCGAGGCTTAATGCGCCCCGTTCGTCTGCCCGTCTTCACGGGTGGGCTCAATCTGTTGGTGCTGCGCAGACAATAGCTGACCCGAAGACGCGTCGTAATCTCCTCCTACGGGGCCGGATTCAAACTTGACCAAGGCAGACCGCAGCGGGCACTAAGGCGGCATATGGTGTTCCAACGGCGCTAAGCGTCAGGACTGAAACGGGAATGAGGAACGGCGGACCCAATAGCGGCGCCGAAGCCTCAACCGCCCCCGCGACTGTGAGCGGCGAGCAGCTTTCCATCATCCACTGGCCAACAGGCTGGGAAGGAGGAAAGCGAGCAGCGACCCGCGAGTCAGGAGACCGGCCATGCAACCAAAACATCCCGTCGGGTGAGACGGAGAGGAGATAGTTATGCATATTGAACCAGGCATCGTTGATGCCACCAAAATTGGCTTGTCCTACGCAACCGCAGCCGGTGCCGCGACCTATGCCGCCAAGGAAACCTTTTTGGATCTGAAAAAGACCAATATCGTATCCTACACGCTTCGTGCCATGATCGCGACCGTCGGCGTTTTCCTGTTCTTCGAGGTCCTGCCGCATTTCGCGGTTGGCGTCTCTGAAGTACATTTCATTCTGGGCTCAACGCTATTCCTGATCCTTGGTGCGGCGCCGGCTGCCTTTGGTCTGGCGGCAGGTCTGCTGATCCAGGGCGTGTTTTTTGCCCCCTTTGATCTGCCAATGTACTTTATCAATCTGACAACGCTTCTGGTGCCACTGTTTGCACTGCAGGCGCTGGCCAGCCGCATTATCGCGCCGGGCACAGCCTACATTGATCTCAAATACAGCCAGGCACTGGCGCTGAGCAGCGCCTATCAGGGCGGCGTTGTTGCCTGGGTGGCATTCTGGGCGTTTTACGGTCAGGGCTTTGGTGCAGAGACCGTTTCCTCGGTTCTGACGTTTGGCGCCGCCTATATGCTGGTTGTCCTGATCGAGCCAATCGCAGATCTGGCGGTGCTGGCCGCAGCCAAGGCAATGCGCGGCCTGAATGGCAGCGCTGCGGTCACACCGCGTCTTTACAACGAAGCCTGATCACTGGCACATGAGTAGACCGACACGGCTCCGGCTTCGGGGCCGTGTTTCTGTTTGAGAGACCTCGCATGATTGAATTGACCCTGATCGGTATCGGTACCGGCAACCCGCAACATCTGACCCTGCAGGCGGTAGGCGCGCTGAACGCGCAGGATCTGATCCTGATCCCAAACAAGGGTGCGGGCAAAGATGATCTGGCTGGGCTACGTCAATCGATCTGTACCGGGGCAATTCGTAGCGACGACCAAGGCGGCTCTGCCCCCAGCATCGTCGAATTTGACCTACCGGTGCGGGATGAGGCAACGCAGGATTATCGCCAGCGGGTCGATGACTGGCATGACGCAATTGCCGAGATCTGGTGGCAAAACATAACCACCCATCTACCGGACGGTGGCAAAGTAGGGTTTCTGGTCTGGGGCGACCCCTCGCTCTATGACAGTACCATGCGGATTGCTGACCGGCTGAAAGCGCGCGCAGATATCTCACTGCAGGTCATTCCGGGTATCACATCGATCCAGGCTTTGACGGCTGCTCATGCAATTCCCATCAACACCATCAATGGTCCCTTTACCATCACCACCGGACGGCAGTTGCGCGACGGAGGCTGGCCCGATGGCGCAGAGACTGCAGTGATCATGTTGGACGGGGCCTGCTCGTTCCAATCGATCGATCCCGAGGGCGTGCAAATCTGGTGGACCGCCTATGCCGGGATGGAAAACGAGATCTCGATCTCCGGTGCCTTGGCAGATGTGACGGATCAGATCATAGACACCCGGGCAAAGGCCCGTGCCGACCACGGCTGGATCATGGATATCTATCTGCTGCGCCGCCAAGGATAACTGTTATTCAGCAGGCTTGGGAGGGCTTGATATTACGAAATAGGCTCTGCGTAAGCTGAAGACGACGTCATATCGATGAAGGCCTTCACCAGGCGCAGCCTTGCCCGATCCTTTGGAGCCACCACCGCTGTTTCGTACGTTTTTGAGAGTTCCGCGATTGGCACTTCGACCAGACCTTTTGAAATCAATCCGCTGTTGCTGAGAAAGATGGCAGTTCCAGCACCCTGAAATACGGCTTCGCACATGAGTGGAAAAGTGGTCATCTTTATGGTGCGCTGCAGTTGGATGCCGTGTTTGGCCTGCGCTTCGCGAACCACCCGTTCGGTCAAGGAACCCGTTTCCGGCAAAATGACCGTCTCATGCTTTAGATCTTCAAAACTCAAAAGATCCCGGTTTGAAAGCGGAGACGTCGGCAGAAGATAGGCAACATAACGGGTTTTCTGCACCGGTATGCGGTCCCAATCACCAATGTTTGGCGGGTCCGTGATCAACCCAACATCTGCACGCCGTTCGCGCAAAAGCCGTGTCGCGATGGTCCAGCTATAAAGTCCAAAATCGACCTCGACATCTGGGTAGACTTTGCGAAACTGGCTGATGGCCCGCAGCGCCGGAAGCGGGGCATTGGCGATGATCTTGATATGCCCTCGCGCCATGGCCTCAAAGCCTTCCAGGCGCTCTTTGATCGACGAATCCAACGTAACCAGACGATCTGCCAGATCATACAACTCCTGTCCGGTTCGGGTCAGTGCGACGCCTTCGCGGCTGCGTAACAACAGTTGCGATCCGACCTGTTTTTCCAGCTTAGCCACATGCTGCGTTACTGCCGATTGCGTAACACCCAGACGGTCGGCCGCCGCTGAAAAGCTGCCCTCACGTACAACATAGGCAAAGGCTACAAACTGGTGATGATTGGCGCGCATGGGTTCTCTCTGTGATGTTGGCCTAGGCATAAGGGCCATTAGTTTCACTAATATGACGTCACAAAAGTGAGAGCTATATTTTCTAGAACCTCCGTGTCAGATGGAGGAATCAGATGGCTGGGCTATGCATCGAAAACATCCGAAAACGCTTTGGGGAAACCGAAGTTCTCAAGGATGTGTCTCTGGACATCGCTGATGGCGAATTCGTGTCACTTGTCGGGCCATCTGGCTGTGGCAAATCTACCTTGCTGCGGATCATCGCAGGCCTGGAAGAACAGACGTCAGGCGACATCCGCATTGATGGGAATTCTGTCGCAGGCCGGCGTGCAGCGGATCGCAATCTGTCGATGGTCTTTCAGTCATATGCGCTTTACCCGCACCTAAGCGTGGGTGAAAACATTGCAGTGCCCCTGAAGATGCGCCGCATGAGCACATTGCAGCGATTGCCGGTGATTGGCGGCCTCATGCCCGGCAAAACCGGTAGAGCCGCGGAAATTGGCGAAGAGGTCGCCCATGCTGCGCAGATGCTGGAAATCGCCCATCTATTGGATCGCAAACCCGGACAGCTTTCAGGCGGGCAGCGGCAGCGCGTGGCATTGGGGCGGGCTTTGGTCCGTGATCCAGCTGCATTCCTATTGGATGAACCTCTGTCAAATCTGGATGCAAAACTGCGGGTTCAGACCCGTGCTGAAATTGCCCAATTGCACCGCCGTCTTGAGGCGACCTTTGTTTATGTGACCCATGATCAGGTCGAAGCGATGACAATGTCGGATCGCATCGCCGTCATGATGGGAGGACGCATTCTTCAGTGTGCGGCACCCGAAACTGTCTATGACGATCCTGATCGTATCGAAGTGGCAGAGTTTATTGGCTCGCCGAAAATCAATCTCTTGCCAGTGGAACTCAGCGAGACCGGTCTGGTTCACCTATTTGGCCGCCCCCTCAAACTCATGGCGAATCGCCGCGCCAAAGGCGTCGCCTCGCTTGGGCTGCGCCCGGAAACACTGTTCCTGACCGGTGACAACGCGCCTGTTCGTGGCCGGGTGGTGCATAGCGAAAACCTGGGGTCTGAGATGTTCATCCAGATCGAGGTGACGGGGTTGGAGCCACGCATCACCTTCCGTGCGACATCCGACAAGCGCGCCTCCTTGACCCTTGGAACATCGGTTGGCTTGGATTTCGATGTCGACAAGGCGCTGATATTTGATGCGGAGGGGGCACGTATTCGCGATGTCAGCCCGGCACTGGCCTCAAAAACTGAGGTGGCGTGAGATGTCTGTGACCGACATCACACCGCCCGAGGTCGCCGTTTCGAAAGCAACCTCCCACAACACGAAAGAACGTCACGCGGCCTGGATCCTGACCGGCCCTGCCGTGATCCTGATGGTGATTATCTTACTGACCCCGATTGGTATCGCGGGGTTGCTCTCCTTTACCAACTACTCCCTTGGAAACAGCGGGTTTGATTGGGTTGGCACCCAGAACTACGAAAGACTGTTCACCCGTTCGACCTATGAGAAAATGTTTATCGCGACGTTGACCTATGTGGTGACAGTTGTGCCAATTTCCGTCGGGCTGGGACTTGGGGCCGCGCTGCTGATCAACTCGCTGGGTCGGTTCCGAGAGATCTACAAGACAGTGTATTTTCTGCCGGTCATGGCGACCCTACTGGCGATGGCCATTGCCTGGGAGTTCATGCTGCATCCCTCCATCGGCATGATCAATCACACGCTTGAGATGGGCTGTGGTACGTTTCTTGAGCGGATCTGGCCCTTTATGGCCCATGGCTGCGCCGAGCACTTTCCGGTCTGGCTGGGTGAGAAACGCTATGCGATCTGGGTCATCAGTTTCATCGGGATCTGGCAGGGCTTTGGGTTCAACATGGTGTTGTATCTGGCTGGTTTGACCGGCGTCCACCGCGAGCTGTATCACGCGGCTGAAATGGACGGAGCACGATCCGCCTGGGAGCGGTTTCGGCTGGTGACCTGGCCTGCCTTGGGGCCAACCACGGTCTTTGTTGTTACCATCTCCTGCATCCGGGCCTTTCAGGTTTTTGATACGATCGAAGCCTTTTGGCCCCAGGGTGGCGGCCCCAACAAATCTACCTATGTGATGATGTTCGCCATTTTTGAGAAAGGCGTGCAGCAGAATCTGATCGGCATCGGATCAGCCATAACGATGGTCTTTCTCGCATTTGTCATGTTCCTCACCCTGATCCAGCGCTGGCTGGTGGAACGAAAGGTTCACTACTGATGACCCGCGACTGGTGGAAGCATCTCATTCTGATCCTCGGTGTGATTGTCGTTATCGCTCCATTTTACATGATGGTCAGCTATTCCTTTAAATCGCCCGGAGAAATCGACCGGGGCGAAGGTGGCTTTTTCGGACGTCAGGAGATGATGGTTGATGAGCGCTGTGTCGTAAGGCGCGATCCAAGCCGCGACGATATCGTGACAGCGGCACATCGGTTTCCGGGACAAAGCGACCGAGACATTCGTGACGCATTGGTGGCCGAAGCCGAGGCCGACTGTTCCATGCGACCGGTTGTTTTCAACTATAGCATGGCCTTCACCGAAGCCCCCTTGCTGCGCTACCTGCTCAATGGTCTCATTGTGACCGCGTCGATCTTTCTGATCCAGGTTGTTGTGGCCCTGCCTGCGGCCTACGCTTTGGCCAAGCTGAAATTCTGGGGTCGTGATGCCGTGTTTGGGCTGGTGTTGTTCTGCCTATTGATCCCTGTTCACGCGATCGCCCTGCCCCTTTATATCCTTCTGGCCAAGCTCGGGTTGACCAACACCTATGCCGCACTTGTCGTGCCCTGGACGATTTCGGTCTTTGGCATCTTCCTGATGCGCCAGTTCTTTATGACGGTGCCTGATGACTTGATCGATGCGGCACGCATGGATGGAATGGGAGAGTTTGCCATCGTCTGGCGCGTGATGCTGCCCACAGCCATCCCCGCGCTGCTGGCCTTTGCCATCTTCTCAATCGTGGCCCACTGGAACGACTACTTCTGGCCGCGCATCGTTGTCACCGGCAATCGCGACTTGTTCACACCGCCATTGGGGCTACGCGAGTTTAAAGGCGGCGGTGATGGGTCGTTCTTTGGCCCGATGATGGCAACGGCAACCGTGATTGTCACACCGCTGATCGTGGCCTTCATGCTGGCGCAAAGGCGCTTCATCGAAGGCATCACACTGAGCGGCATGAAATGATTTTGGGGGCACCTCAACAAGATGCCCCCATCCGAAATCCCGCAAGGGAAAACCCCGGAGCCTCCGTCTGCAAACAACGGCTCCAAGACCCGGCAAGAGAGGACTATTCCATGAAACTGACTGCCACCGCAATGGCCTTGGCCCTAGGCGCCAGCGCCGTTTTCGCTGAAGACACTGTAACCATCGAATTTGCCTATCCCTACAGCCACCTGTTTGATGTTACCTATGAAGCCATGATGCCGGCCTTCAAGGAAGCACACCCAAATATCGACGTGAAGTTTCGCGCCACCTATGAATCCTATGAAGATGGCACCAACACCATCCTGCGCGAAGCGGTGGCGGGCAACCTGCCTGATGTGACCATGCAAGGCCTGAACCGCCAGCAGATCCTGGTCGACAAAGGTATCGCCAGGTCGCTGGAGCCTTTCATTGCCAAAGAAGCCGATTTCGCAAAAGACGGCTATCACGACGCGATGCTGTCTCTGTCGACGTTTGATGGTGGCGTACATGGCCTGCCATTCTCTGTCTCTTTGCCGGTTGGCTACTATAATATGGACGTGCTCAACGCCGGCGGCATTGAAGTCCTGCCGACAACTTGGGACGAGGTGATCGCCGCCTGTGAAACCATGAAAGCCAATGGCGTTGACAACCCGATCTTCTGGGGCTGGAACATAACCGGCAACTGGTTCATGCAGGCCCTGCTATGGTCCCAGGACAAGGCCATTGTGGACAATGGTCATGTGACCCTTGATAGCCCCGAAGCACTTGCTGCAATGGAGCAGATGCAGGAGATTTTCACCAAGTGTGAGATGCAGAACCTCGAATGGAAAGCCGCGCTGTCTTCCTTCTCGGCTGGTGAAATCGGCATGATGTTCTGGTCCACCTCAGCGCTGGGTGCTGTGGAACGGTCGCAGGGTGACTTTGAATTGGTCACAGGTCCTTTCCCCGGTATGGGCGAAACACCTAAGGGTCTGCCCGCAGGTGGCAATGCCGCACTGCTGACTTCGACCTCGGATGATCCCAAAGTGCAAGAGGCAGCCTGGACCTGGCTCAAGTTTATCACCTCGGGTGAGGGCGCTGCGGAAGTGGCAAAAACCACCGGATACATGCCACCGAACAAAGCGGCGAATGAGGTGATCCTTGCGGATTTCTATCAGCAGAACCCGAACAAACAGACCGCTGTGGATCAGCTGCCTTTGCTGCGCGATTGGCTGGCCTACCCTGGTGACAACGGCCTGGCAATCACGCAAGTGATCTACGATGGGATTGAGCGGATTGTTACGGGCGATGCCACTGACATGAAAGAGCTTCAGCAAGAGATGGTCGAAGAAGTCGCCGACCTGCTGCCGAACGGCTAAATCAAATTTTCGGCCGCGTGAATTTATTCGCGCGGCCGTCTACATTTTGGACAGATACTCATGAAAATCATCCACATTTCTGACATCCACCTGACAGTTCCTGGCGAAGAGATGGGCGGTTTGGATCCCCATGCGCGGTTTGCGCAGGCACTGGCAGACATCTCCGCACATCACCCGGATGCGGCACGAATCATCATTACCGGTGACTTGGCGCACTGGGGTGAACGAGCGGCCTATACCGAACTCCAGAAAGCGCTTTCGGATGTGCAGATTCCGGTGCGATTGATGATCGGAAATCACGACAACCGGAGCAATTTCCTCTCCATTTTCAACGATCACCCCACTGATGATGCCGGGTTTATCAACTACGCAGAACCGCTTGATGGTGTGCGTTTCATATACCTTGATAGTGTGGCAGAGCGCACCCACGCCGGCCATTTCTGTGAGACCCGTCGCGCCTGGCTGCAGAGCGAGCTTGCAAGCTGTGATCGCGCCCGGATCTTTCTTCACCACAACCCGATGCTGTTGGGCCTGCCTGCTGCAGATAAGATTGCATTGGTTGAGGCAGATCGCGGCCCATTTGCCGAGCTGATCCAGCATCACTCAGCCAAAATCGACTACATCCACTTTGGCCATGTGCATGCTTCGATCCATGGGTCTTTTGCGGGGGTGCAATTTGCCTGCGTGCCCTCAACCGGCAACCAGTCCATTCCGGATCTTGATGAAACGACGCTGCTGAAAGGTGCTCCGATGGAGCCTTCATATTCGGTGTTGTTGATCACAGGATCTGACACCATCATTCACCAAATCCCCTTTGCGTGGAGGGGGCACGTGTCGACCTCGGGCACTGGCTGGGAAGACTGGGAAAAGCCCTGCGACGCGGCAGAGTAATCGGTATTTCTACCAGCACTGTTCACTAAGTGCGTAGGTTCGCCGTCACCATTGAAGCTATGACACTGCGCCTAAAGTTTGCCCTCTCAGCATGCCTCAACGAGGCATGCTGACGCCTGTACCCCCATCAAAACAGGCAGCAGCATAGAACTCATGTCCACCCTCGCCAAGACATCCCCTGTGAGCAGCGATCCATCGTGGGCGAACCGTGCCCTTGGAGGCAAAACCCTTCAAAATGTATGCTGGGCGCAAATTTGCATGCTGGCTTGGGGCTGGTTACCAAGTCGCTTAGGGATTTTAGTGCGGAGGGTTATTTGCGCGGCATACCTTTGGGACGCATAAACCTTTTTTGCGCTGCAATTCGAAAAGGGGCATTCGGTGCGCCGTAGCCTTCATATCTATTCTTGCGTTGCGAAACTTCAAAGAACATCTCGCCTGCAAACGGCTTTGAATAGAAATGAAAGAACTCCCCGGAGGAGGAGGCGTCGTAGAGGATATTGTCGTGCTGCAAAACCGCCATCTGTCCAGTAGACAAATCGAAGCGCGATGCGAGATCTGCGCGGTAGTTTTCTGGAATTGAGAGTGGGTTGTAACTGTTCCGCTCTAACGCCTGAGCCGTTTCAATAGTGTCGTTGCAGGCAAAAGCAATATGTTGGACGGGGGCTCCAAAACTGTCGGCGAGAAAGGACCCTGCAAAGGTGCGATGTGTCTCTACACCATTGCGTGTGATCCGAAGCGCGTCCGAACCCGATCGCGGAGCCCGACTGCGCACCAAGGCTTCTGGGTCAGTGACACCAACCATCAGTGCTTTCTTCATGTCAAAAAGAGTCGTTTAAAAAAGGGATCAGCTGAGCATTTCGTCGTAGGACATGGTCTGCGAAATATGATCGACTTTGGTCAAACCGACGGTGTTATCTTCGACGGGATGCGGGTGAAACTCGACCGACCAAACCTCGGAGAGAGCTTCAGTGCTGTCGAAAAAATGGAGAACGCTGCCATGCAGGCCTCTGCGCCACGCGATACAAACTCCATGAAGGCGACGCCGTTTGGCTTCACACGCACAGGCAAAGCGGCATGGTCTGGCAGGCACTGCGGCTCTGCGTGTTTTACGTCGTCCACTAAGCCGAACAATGCGCGATAGCCGTTCCTTGCGACGACAGGTGCGCTGCCCGACGTGAACTGATCAGTGAAAATATCGAGACTGAGCGGGCCACGATAACCGGTCGCTAAAACCGCACGGGTGAAGGTGGCAATGTCAAAGTCGCCTTCTCCGGTCATGTTTCGAAAGTGCCGCAACCAATATAGCAAATCCATGTCGATCTTGGGAGCATCTGCCAGTTGCACGCAGAATATCTTCTCACCGGGAACGCAACGGATGGTGTCGTGGTCGATACCCCGCCCCATGGTATGGAAGCTGTCAAGGACGAGACCGATGTTGCGGTGATCCGCCCGGCGCACCACTTCCCACGCATCGCGGTGATCATCGACATGTCGCCCCCAGGCCAATGCCTCATAGCCAACACGCACATCCTGCGCTTTACATGAATGTCGACCTTACTGATCGTTGCATCCGTTGTGGCGTCGCCACACCATGGCATCGCTGCCGTTTGGGACAGACGCACCTGGGTTCGAAGCGTAGTCCCGTAGAACAATGTATTCAGCGACCGGATCTGTATCCAAGAGTTCCAGTGTCGCCAAATGGCGCGACAGGTGAACATATCTTAACTCCGCACGTGCCGCATCTGCGTCTTTAATGAGAGGTCTGAGCTGATCCGCTCCAAGCCGTTCGATCTGAAGCCTTCGTCGAGGCTGCGCTCTGCATTTATAAGCACATCGACCTTCTTAATCGCATCGGCGCGCATCCCATCGACGATTGACGAAACGCGCTGTTCCTGACTTTCAGAAAGACGGAGTTCGTCGGCGAGCTAAAGGACATGAGACGGGCCGGGAAAACCATTTAGTTCAGCAGGTAGTGCGAGGCTCCAGCCTGCCCCGTTGCGCAATGCATCGATGTCTTGTTCAGACAGACGGGCGATCTCACGCGCTTCAAAGCCCTTATTTGATTGTAGGGTATCTTCGGTATTCGCAACAGATGAGACAGAAACGGAAGCAGTCAGGAACGCGAGAATTCGTATTATTTGCAATTCCTCTCTTTCCTTCCCGTATGGCTCAATCCTGCCCAAAGTTATACGATCGCTATCATGTGGCAACGCCTAGCCTGCGAGTTGTCCGTCGGTCGCGAAGCCCTTTACCGCGAGTTGGCGCGGCGCCGCTGCTTCGAGCCGATCTCGCCGATGCTGCGCATTGGCTCAATGACTGCATTGGTCACGACACGGCGCCTCAGATTGCATCGGTCGGTTTCAGTCAATCTTGAAACATTGTCTTTAGAGCATTCTCAGTCTCGACATCAGATGGGAAGAACAGCTCGATCTTAAGTTCTTCCAATGCAGTGTCTTCGGGTGTTCCAAATTGGGCGATAGTGCCGAACATCGCAAGCCGTTGATCTCCGAACCGAAATACTGTTGGTACGGTGGGACCCACGTTAGCGCCAATACGCGCATGTTCAGCCAAATCACGCGCCGCAGCTTCCAGTTCCGGCACACCACCCTGTGTGGCGCTTTCTGTTCTGAGCCGCAGCATAGTATTATGAGCAACTTCAGGCCAGTTTTCGACCATTTCCCAAAGCAACGGATTGCTCAACACCTCGAGCATACTGTCGCCTTCGGACAGCCCCAAAGTCCCAAATATCTTTTGCGCCGACGTATTCATGCGCGTCAAACGCCAAAGCCGGTCAATGGCAATACCCGGATAAGGCGCGTGACGATCTAGCGTACGATCAATAGCACGTCGGATCGGAGCCATTTCCGCTTCGTCCCAACATCGGGCTTCGTACCGAGACGCAAACCCCATCGCGGCAAACATCTGGTTCCGCGCAGAGAGCGGAATGGCCAATGCATCTCCCAACTGGGTTATCATCTCACGGCTTGGGCGCGCACGCCCAGTTTCAAGAAAGGAAATGTGGCGCGCGCTAACGTTTGCTTCTAGAGCGAGGTCCAGTTGACTGAAGCGCCGCGTCTGGCGCCAGTGTCTTAGATGATTTGAAAATTCTGACATAGCCCAAGCCTAGGTGCGCAAATGACAAAGGTCACTTACCTGCGAGGTAATTGTTAAGCGTCGTGTCTTCATGTGAACAAAAGTCCTGTCATCATAGGAGACCTGACATGACAAAAGAGCAAAAGACATTGCGTATCAATGGGATCATCATCGTTGTCTTGGGAATTGCATTAGCCACCGCAACATGGACGCCACTCTATCCATTAGCAAAGCTGTTCTTGAACCTCGCTCATTGGCCTTTTTCCAGTGCTCCGGAAGTTGCAGACCCAACCGTTCGACTGTTGTTTGCCATTGGAGGCGGGCTAACAGCCGGGATGGGAGCAATGATGTGGACGATTGGTACCGAAGTCATGCCTGTCGCACCGCAAGCGGGGCGAAAAGTCATTTTGTATAGTGCACTGACCTGGTTCGCTGTCGATTCCAGCTTTTCCTTCGTTGCGGGATCACCATTAAACGCTGCACTGAACTTGATTTTTCTGGCACTGATGCTCGGCTCACTCATGTCCAAAGAGCGACACGTTGCTGTCTAGCAATGGATTGATTGACCTCAGAACAGCCACTTACCACTGCCAATCCGGACGGTTGCCTCTTCCACGCAGTAACCATTCAGGAGGATCTTCAGCCGCGGGTGATGCTACTCCAATCACCCCCGCGGTAATGCGTAGCTAGCGACATTTGCAAACGCGGCTTTCGTTGCTACTAATTGCAAGCAATCGATGAAAGACCGATTGCCATTGGCTAAGTTTGTTGAGGTCTGCCCCAAAGCCCCTACCCCCATCCATGACACATGCTCAAACAACCAGCGTGGACAAAATCTAAGTCGGCCCGAGCCAGCCTGCTCGCTATTTTGAGACCCTTCCCATTTGGCTAGCTGCTTGCCATGGTAGAACCATGGGAGCGGCTTCATCAGACATCCGCCAAGTCGATAGATGGTTTGACTATCTTGTCCTTGGCGCGGGATCAGCAGGTTGCGCGGTTGCTGGGCGGCTCGCCAGAGCGGGCCACAAGGTCGCGCTCGTTGAGGCCGGGAGTGCGTTTGCACGGCCATGGTCTCGCATGCCTTTGGGGAATGCGCTTCAGGTGCCCAAACAGCCTGGGTTGAACAATTGGAAATATGAGACTGCGCCCGAACCTGGCCTCAACTACAGGAGAGGATACCAACCGCGGGGTCGTGTCTTGGGCGGCAGCAGCGCCATCAACGGGATGATCTATTTGCGGGGGCGCCCGGATGACTATGACAGGTGGCTGTCAATGGGCAATCGAGGTTGGGGATGGAACGATGTCCGCCCTGTTTTTGAGAGCTTTGAACGCCCGGACGGAGACATCAATTCGGTAGATGCAGATGATAACTTTGGCGTTGCGGTTTCGATATGCCGTTCGCACTCGGGTGCTGATGAAATCTTCTTTTCGGGGGCTAAAGAAAGAGGCCTTCGCCGATTGAACCAAAGAGAAATTCCGAATTGCGAGGCCGTATTCCCATTTCGGTTTTCGCAGTACGGGAGTGGTCAATTTGCGGGTCGCAGATGTTCATCTGCCGATGCTTTCTTGCATTCCCTTCCTCGCGAGCAGCGCCCACATGTTTTTTGCAATACGCTTGTGGACTACCTCGCTATCGCGCAGGGCAAGGCGACACATGTCATGTGTCGCCGTGGACGGAACACACTACGTTTGGGCGCGAGACAAGAGATCATACTTTGCGCCGGTGCGTTTGGATCGCCCGCAATCCTGCAAAGGTCAGGTGTGGGGCCAGCCAAGCTCTTGAAAAAATGCGGCGTCGAGATCGTGCGTGATATGTCTGAAGTCGGGCAAAACCTGCAAGATCATCTACAATGCGGCCTGCACTACTCGTGCCGCGACAACCGGTTTATGGGGTTAACACCAGGCGGAGTGCTTGACCTAGCAAAGGCGATTTGGACCTGGCGGAAAATGGGTCGAGGTTGGGGGAGCAGCACATTCACCCAAAGCGGAGGCTATCTGAAATCCGATGAGAACCGCGCTCTGCCCGATCTGCAATGCCATTTCTTTAGCGGCATCGTTCGTGACCACGGAAACAGGCTACATGCCGCGCGTGGGTACAGTGCACATGTTTATGTTGTAGACCCCGATAGCCGTGGCTCAGTTGAGATCGCATCTTCGAACGTGCGGACCCCACCGCGCATTACCCCAAATTATCTTTCACACCTGAATGATCTGCGACGGACACGGGTGGGATTGAAACGCCTACAACACATTCTGGATGCACCCGCATTTAGAGCGCTGGATCCCGCCGCGATCGCCGATATTCGCGGATTTAATGACCCTGAGATTGATACTTTCATTCGTAGCAATGCCGATACAGCCTATCATCCTGTGGGAACCTGCCGGATGGGTTGCGATACAAATTCGGTGGTTGATAACAATCTGAGACTGCGCGGCATTGAAGGTGTGCGCATTGCTGATGCATCAATCATGCCGCGAATTGTCAGTAGCAATACAAATGCCGCGTCAATCATGATCGGCATCCAAGCTGCAGAATTCATATTGAAAAGGGGTTGATCTATGGTCACACTCATAGATCGATAGAGGTATGGTTGACTCATTGAACACCCGCCCAGACACCGTGATTGATCAACAATCGCGGCAGCCAAATGAGGCTGAACTTGTTCATATGTTGTACGATGCCGTAATCGATAACTCACTATGGCCGGAAATGATCTCGGAATTGATGGAGCATATCGAGCTTTCGCATCCCAACGACCTGTCAAAATCTCCCGATCGGTTTCATGGTTTAATTACCCATTTCGAACGCGCTATGCGATTGAGCGAAAACATCGTTGCCCTACAGGAAGAGAACGCCACACTGGGTGGTGTTTTGGACAGCTTGTCGGTTGGGCTGATGGTGTTTGATCACGGTGGGAACAAGATATTTTCGAACAGGGCGGCGCGTGACTATGGCGTCGACTACAACAGCATCGGAGAGCTCGAACATGAAGTCGAGCATTTGCACGTCTCATCCGAAACCCAGCTGCCGATCCTAGGCCATGCGGACTCGCGCGGAACAAGTATTGCTCTGGTGGATGCCTCCAAGATCAAGAGCGGAATACTGCCGCCAAATGCCGCGAAAATCGTCGTTGGGCTGCCTGCTTTGACAACCCAGTCTTTCGAGGATTTCCGTCTCAGATACTTCCTGTCAAAAGCTGAAGGCCGCTTGGTCAAGGCGCTGCACGCCAGCAACAATCTGCGGAAAGCTGCAACCGAATGCAGGATCACATACGAAAGCGCACGTACTTACCTAAAGCGCGTCTACCTAAAAACAGGTGTGAGCGAACAGTCCAGTTTGCTGCTTTTAGTCGATCGCAATCCGCTTTCGCTTTTGGATCGGGAACCTCAGAATACAGATCCGAGTCTGCCCGTCCGTCGCAATCTATTGCTGCGAGATGGCCGTAATCTTGAGTACTTTGAGATCGGTCCACCCGATGGGCATATTCTGCTCCATTTTGATGCGCTTACAGGGGTAGCGATTGACGCTATCGGCGCGCCGGAGCGCTACATTCCGCATCTCGAAGCGCTTGGTCTCAGGATCATTGTTCCATGCCGTCCCGGAACATTTGGCTCTCATTTCAAAACGATGGCGGGCCTGTCGGATTTTACCAATGATCTGAACCAGCTACTGGACCACTTGGATGCAAAAACGGTAACGGTGTTTTCGCAAGCATTTGGCTCATGTTCGGCGTTGGCTTTTGCTGCCACGACATCTCATAGAGTCGATAAATTGGTTTTGTGCGCCCCCAGCTATCCTCGGCATGAACCTATGGACTGGCGCAGTATGGATGTCTTTTACATTATCAGTGGGGTGATTGGTCGGCGGGCGCCCGCACTACTCAAGGCAATAGTGCCGTACTTGATGCGTTCGGTTATGCAGAACACAAAAAAATACTTGGAACGACATATCACCCGCTCAAAATGTCCTGCAGATATCGCTGTCTTGTCCAGTCCGGTTTTGCAGAAACGCATCCCAGAGATGTTGGCTCTGCGTACACTTCAGGGGTCCGACGGGCTGGTACAGGAGAATTATCTAAATACCCATGGATGGGATTTCGAATTGGGTTCGCTCACCATGCCCGTTCATATTCTACAGGGCGAGTTGGACAATGTTTCAGATCCGGAGGGCAGCCGTAAACTTCAGGCGGCACTGCCAAATGCGATGTACCATTCATTTCCGTCGCTGGGACAGTACCTACTTTTTACTGAGTGGCCATGGATCCTGGAGGCATGCAAATGTGACGGCAGCACGGCTGCAGTGATCGAGCGCGCCCGGGAAAGTATGTCAGATTCTAAGCAGATAACGGCTGCGTGACTGATACCGATAGGGTCCCCAATTGGGGATAGCGACGCGCTGACGACAAATCCTAGTGTGACTTGGAATCACATTAGGAGTTTTCCATGAAGTTTATTGTGCCAGTTTTGATCGCTGCTTCGACGAGCTTTTTTGCGACGGCCTCGGTCTCAGCGACATCTGACATTCTTTTCATTTTGGACGGGTCTGGCTCCATGTGGGGGCAAGTCGAAGGTGAAGCCAAGATAACAACCGCCCAGACCACGATGAGACAATTGATGGATGATGTCCCCGCTGAGGCACGTCTGGGGTTGATGACCTATGGCACGACATCAAAGGAAAGCTGCGAAGACGTCAAAGTGCTCAATTTCTTAGGCGCAGATCGTGAAGAGCTGAAGGCAAGCATCGGAGGGCTCAAACCTCTGGGGAAAACACCGATTGAGAGGTCCTTGCAAAAGGCGCTTGCCGTTTTGGTGGCCACCGAACCCACCGATGTTCCAAAGTCGATGGTTCTTGTGTCTGATGGGATCGAGACCTGTGATGGCGATCCTTGCCTCACGGCCCGAATTTCACAGACCATGGGCATTGATCTGAAAATTCATGTTGTGGGCTTCGATGTCGACGCCGAAGCGCGTGAACAACTTGAGTGCATCGCCAACGCAGGCAAAGGTCAGTATTTTGATGCGAGTAATACCCAAGGGCTTAAGTCAGCGCTGCAAGAGGCGGTTGTCCTTGCCCAAACCACCGCTGAACCCGAGCCTGAAGTGGCACCGGAGCCTACTGGCCCAGTCATTACTGAGTTTTTTCGGGATGATTTCGACGGCGACGATCTCGGTGATCAATGGATTCTCACAAACCCGGATCCTGAAAGTTACATTGTCGAGGATGGCGCGCTGCTGATGCTGTCGACCTCTGTCAGCCCGTTCTACGACGAAACCGGCAGCAACTTGATCACCTATACCGGCGAGATGCCTGACGGAGATTGGGACGCGACCATTACCTTTACTGGTGAAATGTCAGCCACAGGCAACGTCCTGAATTTTGGCGTTCGGAAAGATACAAAAAACGCCATGGCGTCCGCCTTTCACGCTGCTAACTACACATCGTGCTTTGCGACCTATGCCTATATGGAAAAGATGTCCAAAGGCAAAATTGAGCTCGAGCGAGCTGCACACCGAAACAGCAGCAATGCCCATTGTTGGCGCAGCCCATTTGGTAACGAAACGCGCGATACAATCGTTGCAGGACATGAGGACATGCCGTCCAAACTCACCTTGTCAAAGCGTGGACGCAGCTATTTCACCACCTTTGAGATGGAGGGGCTGTCGCTTGAGGACGGATCACCTTACGTGGTTGAGACAGATCAGTTTACTGCCCTGCGTATGTCTGGCGATCTGAGCTTTTCCATCGGTCGTTTCCACCCTCGAAAACATTCCAAACCCGGTGGTGAAGCACTGTTCCTTATCGACTCCGTTGTCATAAACGCGGTCGAAGAGTGATGCTCAGAGTCCTGCTGTTGGCCGCAACTTGGCTTGCGGCCACACAGTCCAGCGGACAAGAGATCGATCCCAAAGAAATTCCGCCTGAGTTGGCGCAGCCGATCTTTGAAAAATCTGATGCCGATCTCGACACCTGCGGTTTGGGCGCGGTCTCTGGTCTCGATCCCGATGGCGATGGCTTTCTTTCTGTTCGAACCGGACCGGGCACCGAATATGCCCGTCTGGCAAAGCTGGCGAACGGCGACCGCGTATGGATTTTTGACACCGTCGGAGAGTGGCACGGCGTTATCTACGGCGCTGAGGCCGTCGATTGTTCGCCGATCACTGAAACCCGCGTCTTGAACCGCGACGGTGCCAATCACGGCTGGATACATAGCAATTGGCTTACCCCGCTGGCCGGTTAGTGGCGGACCGCGCCTTAACTTTGGAAAATTGTCATGATGCGATATATTTCGGCTTCGCTTGTTGGGCTTGCCCACTTTGGAGCGCCCGTATTTGCGGACACACCTAGCAAGGCTATCCCAACACCGCTGGAGCGGGCGTTACTTCAAAGCACCACAACTGCAGCCGCTTTGAAACGCGCGACGGATGCCACAGGTAAGCCAGAAGAGATCGCGCGCAGTAAAGAGATTATCGACACGCTTCTGACGCGCACCAAAACCCAAAACGCACCAGTAACAGACGATTTCTCAACACCTTTGTATGACATTCGTCGAGCCTATAACCTGCGCCTAACAGATGACAGGATGGAGGAACTTCTTGTCACCCGCAGCAAAGAAGAACGGTTCGCCGCCTATCAAAACGCTACTGGGGCCCAGATAAGTGCAGAAGATCTTCAGCGCCTTGACGATGATATCTTCTGGTCAACCTTTGATCTGGACAAAGGCGCGCCGCATCAGGAGTTTGAAAACGAAGACGGAAGCGGCATTCGGATCGACATCGACCCCGAAACGCGTGACACAACGATCAGTGTCTACAATCCAGATAGTGTTGATGGTCTGCCCTTTAATCTAGCCCTGCCAACACGCTGGGTTGTTGCAAAGGAGACCGCCGAACCGACCTCAAATTCGGACGGCAACGCAGCTTCAGGCAGCTCTGACGAATACAGCGAGGATGCCACACCGCAGACAGCGATTGACGATCTGGATGATGATATTTTCACCGACGATCTCCCGTCACCCCAGCCCGTTGCCGATACTGATTTCGAACCCGAGATCCTAACCCCGGACTTTTGGGATGATCATCCTTCAATGTTGAACGGGCTGTGGTCCATGGACGGCTTCAAATACTTTGGTGCAACAACGTGGTTCATCACATCGGACAACGATACCACAATCCTGCCTTCATCGCGTGATGCCAAGGAAGTGGCAGACGAACTCCAACACGCCTTGGACGCCTCGACCGAAACGACGGAGCTGCATATTTGGCGCAACATCGAAACCGGAGAGGTTGTGCGGCAAACCAAGTACAAGCGGCTCGATATCGAAAAGTGGACTTACTCGCGCGAAATGGTCGAAACCCCAACTCCAGATACGGATGGTATTGCGAGAGCGCTAGAGAAAAGTGAACACCGTGTGCAAGACGGCGTTGAAGATGCGGCGCAAGCGCCAGGCGGCTTCAATTCCGTGTCGCAGGTGGGTGTCGGGGTTCAGGTACGGCTTCTGGGTGCCTGCGGTGGCGTTATGGATGAGGCTTATTTTGATGGCCTCAATTTGGCCGTTCGCGACAGTATAGACAAATGGTGCGACTTTAATCCGACTTTGCCGGATGCGATCAAATCGCAGCTGCTGGGACGAGGCACACAGCCGTGGGGAGCGGTGTTTCGCGTCACACCGGATCCCAGATCCGACAATCTGGTCATGCGCGGGACGAGTTGGGGCGGGCAGGTTCACTACAGGCCCGAGAGCTACGAAGTAATCCGGCAAAGCGGGCCGCATTTTTATTCTAATCCCTTTGGAGCGCGACCTAGCGACGAGGACGCTTTGCTAAGCGGCACTGCTATGGGGGCCGAAGACAATGAAAACCTTTAAACTGATCACCGCGACCCTCCTTGCGGCGTGTCTCGGCGTTACGGCCGCTGCGCAATCCATTGAAGATCACCTGGCCACCCAACCGGATACTTTTTCACGAGATCAAATTATTGGGCGCTGGAAACAGGTCGCGCATAGAACAGGTGACGCCAATTTTGAGGTCGGAGATGGTTCGTATATCTTCTTTGTGGCTCCGGCCGATGCGCGCTCTGACGAAATCGAACTGCATACGAAAGCGCGTAAGTGGATAACAGATGCCACACGAGCACCCAGCGGCGGACGTTTCTCAGCGACGTTTGAATACTATCCAAAAGCCAACGAGATTTCTTCTGCCATCCCCAAAGAGATCCACGCAGATCTGGAAGGTGTGCTGAAGTGGACTGCAAAGCTGGATGTGCATCACAACAATCATTCTCCAGCACTCAAACTTACGTTCCTGCCAGGTGAGGTGCGGTGGGAATACGATCCGGACTCCGGAGAGGTTACATCGCACGAAGTTGTTGGCGAAGGCGAACCGCGCGAGTTGATTTATGCTCTGGATCCTATTCTGGGCGTTGGCCGGGCACCGACCCAGCGTCTGGAGGTTGTTAGTTTTTCCGGTCCAGAAGCCAAACGCCGTGAGGGTGAGAGCGTCACGCCACAGGTTTTGACTACGATGCCCGGTCAAAAAATGTACCCGCAAGCCTATCTGGATGAAACGATCGCCGAGGACCGTGGCCGACGTATCGAGCTAACCATTACAGGTGACGAAAGTGGTGAAACAGCATCTGTCATGCTGGAATCCAGAGGCGTCGTTCATGAAAGGGAAATGCGGTATGGCATTGGCCTGTCACGTGCCGCGCATCCCTTAGGACACCCTATGACGTTGGCTCCGAACTGTGGGGCAAACGATCCTTATCTCTATCCTCCGGTCCTGTCCTGGCAGTGGGTGAACGAATACTTCGCAACCGAAGAGCTGGCAGCGACCCGTGAGAAAGGCAGTTGCGTCGACTTCGATGGCACATCAGGCGAAACAGTCACCTTCTCCATCGGTGACGATGTCGTCTATCGCGTCCAGTGGTACGCAAACTTCGAAGACATCATGCTTGCCCAGTATAACACGATGTCCGACCGCTTTGAGGCGACGATCAAAAACGCATCCGGACCCAATGCCGGGCATGCCTTGGCGATGTTGGGACGTTTCGATGAATTGATGTTGTCGGACGCACTGACCGCACGTCAGAAAATCGCGGTAGCCGCCGTCTACTTCGCAGGCCCCGGAGCCGAAACGTTTCCAACCGGTCTAGTGCGCACAAGCCGGGAACAGGCCGCTCAAAATATACAATGGCGCAGAGAAAACTGGAGTTCAGCTTCAACAAACCTGGCGATTTACTACGGGTTTTCAAGAACCTATCGCCCCTCCGAGCTTGCGGATTTTGGGCGATCGGCGCGTGACTTAGTCAAGACGATCTTCGCCGGTGAAGACATGGACGATCCGAGAGTGTTTTGGGAACGCATGGTGCTAGACGAAGCGTTGATGGTGGCCTCAGCGCGTCAGCTTGAAGCGGTGTTCGACACCTTCACGCGTGACGGATTCCGCCTGATGGTGAATAGCTTCTCGGCAATCAATCTCGGCGGAAAAGTCTTCTCGATTTTTCACGGCGTCGACGCGTTTGGCAATAAAATGTCGGATGAAGCCTATTGGCTGAACATCGTCGACGTCGCGGCAGAGTTTACGATGCTAGGCGCAACAGTATACGAGATTTCGGCCCCATTGCGCTTTCATACGTCAGGCACAAACGGCAAGGTGGCGCGGTTCACCGATGGGTTGGGCGGCTCCCGCGGGCAAAGCTTCAAAGCGCGTATGCAAGGCAATCGTACCGCCAACATCAGACACTATACCGCCCGTGACCCGTCGGGGTTAAGCCAAGTGATCGACGTGTTTGAAACTATTTCCGACAGTTTTCCAAGCAGCATTCGTCAGGCGCAACGCCGACAGATCGTGGTCAATGCCGAACCGCCGACACGCCTTCTGCCGCTGCCTGAATCACCGAACATCTCGGTGCGTGTCACGCCCCGATCAACTCCGCGACGTGCCACTAAAATCGCGGCGCCGGCGGATCCAATCACAGCCTTCGGAGACACCGCTCGCGTGGCCTACGAAGCGCCGCCGGTCTTCCGCGCAGCATCGCCCGACGCTCCCGATGCCGTCGCCGGAAACTTCATCGTATATCGCCAGACCGGTCGCACGATCACCGAAGCGCAGGGCAACGCCCATTTGACGATGGCCATAGAGAGCCTGTCTGAAGGCCAGCCTTCAGTCTCATCTGGTATTTTGTCCTTTGGCCGGACCGAGCCTGTTCCAAATGCCGTGTTCGCGCATCGGATGGAGTTGCAAGGCATCGAAGTCGCCAGTTTTGTACCTGACAATCTGAACATGGTTACGACCAAAGCCGCTGTTGATGGTGGCTGGACCGTAGAGGTTCAGCTGCAATCTAACGGAGGGACGCAACGCCGGGTATACGTGACCAACGTCGAGCATGACCGTTGGGGCATAGGGGCAGACGTCGATTTCTTCGATCCCTCTCGCGGTCAGGTGGTCCGCATGGATGTGGATGAGTTTGCCGATTTGGTGGTTGTCGATACCGACAATCCGGTCACAACCTATCGTGCACGCGATCCCTCGAAGGACCCGCGCCGCAGGACGCCGGTTGAATTTGAAACGGTGGAGGTTGCTGCTCCAATTACGCCCACCGATGTGTCACTGCCCACATCCGCGACGCCTCAAGCCAACACCTATTTTCGCTTTCAAACAGATGCCGGCGAACAGGTCATCGCCTTGGGTGAGAAAATGGGAAATGGTGCCATAAACGGGGTCTATCGAGCGGTTGGACGCGATGGACAAGTCGTACGCATCAGTCTCGACAAAGCTGGCAACGTCAATCAGGTTCTAAATGATTGGTGGGCCCGTTCATTCTTAGGTGATGATGCAATTGATCCGGACGTTATTGCACCAATACATGTCCATGAGAGACGCTTGATTGCAGAGGGTCTTGATCAGATACAGGTGCTCGAACTTGTCGATGAGTTTTCCGGCACGCTTGCCGACACGCTGGTCAAGCAGCAAGGCGGGCAAATGACAGAAGGCCAAGCCGCCGCTTACGTCGCTGCCGCACGACAAATCAACGATAAAGGCGGTATTTGGGTGGACGGCCATCTCAACAACTTCACTTTCATCCAGACCGGTGAAGATAGTTGGAAAGTACAGATTTTCGATCCAGGAGGCGTTTATCCGATCAAAGGAGAAACGGCCTCCGCCAGAGCGGTGCTCGCTCGCCAAATCCAAACCGAAGCCTGGTCACCAGACGACATCTATCAAAGGCGTTTTCAGGGACAGCGTGTCAAAATCGAAAAAGGCTTCAAGGCGGATTTCATAAACAAATATGCCGAAGATATTGCCGCGCAGGAGATGAACGTTCCAGGCGCTGAATTTGCGGAATTCGATATGACCCGAGAACTGCCTGCAAATTTCTTTGTTCCATTTCAACAGGAAAGGGTCAGACGGCTGATAACTGCAACGCGGTGAAGGTCGCGCTTGCGGCAACTCAGCATTCTCCAGCCGTCTATCCCGACCGTGAGATTTGCCGTGTCTTGGCTCACGTTCCCCAAGTACTTGTTTTTACGAAACGTGAAGAATCCCAAACTACCGATACCCACCGGTGTTTCCGTGATCTGTGCACTCGTCACTTCGGATCTGCTGCAGCCCGCATAAAAGGCGGACCTCTAAGCTCAGGGCTCATTGATCACCATTGCAACGAGGCCGTCGGGCACGGAAAACCTTCGGCAGCCGTTGTATAGGTTACGACATGCCACCAGCCCTTTAGCCGTTCGGATCCGGTTTCGCCGTTTGTAACACCGCTCGTCGAACCGGACCCCTGTTCTGCGTTGCTTTTGGACAGAGATGCAGGAGCATATCTCTTTGTCTTTCAATGACCTTCTAAACCAATCAACATGATAGCCCCGGTCTTCAAGTCGCCAGACGGAATAGGGCTGGCTGCTGAGCAGCCCCCTTGCGTCGATGTAGCAGCCGATGCTCGCGATGGTCACGAACAAGTCCAGCATGCGGCCTAATCTGTCAAAGATGACCTATTTGTCTCCCATTCTTGTGCCCAATCATGCGCCCTCGTCCTGCTTTTTGGGCGCCCTGCGGTAGGCTTTGACGACAAATGATGCCGATAAAAGCACGCTCGGCGTCAACGCGTGATTTACCATGAGACTTAGGGAAATAGAACTGAGGGAAATAGAACTGAAGACGCACCATCTGTAGATGGCTTTACCCGAATAGATCAGACATATCACCGCGCGCGTTCACATACTGCGTCAAGGCGGTCAACGGGCATCAACGGGCCCTCTGGCTGGCAAGAACAATGCGATCTATGGTATCTTAGGACACCCCATAAATTCTGTATTGATCAACTCCGCTATAGTCTGCCTGACCGAATGTAAGCGCGTGTTTAGCGCTTGATCTCTCAGGAACTTTGTCAAGCGCGCTGATCAGCGGTAGCCCGTGCAACAAGGGTGCCAGGTCCGCACGAACGAAACAACCAGATAGTAGCCGTTTAGACTTGTGCTTAGAGGTGAATCACGATAGCTGCTTCGGCACATCACAAAGACCTTAGAATTAAGGGAAAAGGCGAGTTGGCGGAGTGGTGACGCAGCGGATTGCAAATCCGTGTACACCGGTTCGATTCCGGTACTCGCCTCCAATAAAATCAATGACTTGCGTCATCCCTTCTATCCTTCACTGCCATTTTTGAAACAATCGTTGAAACTTTCACGTTTCGGTCTTGCTTCGTTCCATTTGATTTCTTGCCTCTTGAGCGCGCTTCGCGAGCTCTCTTTGCCGGATCGGCCCACCGTACTTTTTGAGCATCTCAACGCCTGAATGGCCGGTAACAGCCTTGACCATCTCGTCATCACATCCAGCCAGATAAAGCTCGATCGTCGCGTTTTTCCTGAGTCCGTGCGTTTTGTAGTAACTCGCCTTTTCGTGCTTCATCTTCTTTTTGATGGAGCGCATTTCCTCAGCGACGATGCGATAGCTGACCGACCTGCCCTTGGCGTCAGTCACGACCGTGCCGTCCGTTCGCTCGAGCCCGTCCAGGTGGGCCTTTAGGCGATCAGTGAGCGGGATCCACAGCGGCTTGTCGGTTTTGCCCTGAGTGAAATCGAATCCTTCGCCGGAAAAGTGTGCCCACTTCATCTTTACGACGTCGCCAATTCGCTGGCCTGTGCCAACGCAAAGCTCGTAGACCAGTCGCGCACGCTCAGAAGACAGCGCTTCGAACTCTGCGCGAACATCGTCTGGCCAAGGCTCCCACCCGTCGCTCTGCTGCTTGAAGAGCGGAATGCCCTTCGCCGGATTCCCATGCTCTTTCTTGATAAAGCCAATCAGACGGGCGTGGTTCATCAAGACGACCATGACCTGGACGAGATAGTTGGCTTGCCGCCAGTGATCCGCATTGGCGCGGTGCAATTCGTAAATGTGATGGGTTTCGATCCTGGCCGGGTCTTTCTCCGTCCAGATTTCACGAATGTGGCTGATGTACCGCCGATAGTCGGATCTCGTCGGGGGCTTTGGCTTTTTGTAGGCGTCGCTCTCGTAGTAGCTCAGGATTAACGCCTCAAAGTTACGCTCCACCGGCGCAGGCGCTGGCTTTCCCTTCAGCAGGCGATTGTAGTGATCCCAAAATTCGGGCGTGCCCGCTTCCTCTTACATCATGACCGAGATGCCACGCGAACGCCGAATGAACCGAAGATATCCCCTGTCATTGTAGACGTATTTTGGCAGGCCCTTGCGGGTCATTCGCCCATTCTCAAGTCACTATTCAAGAAATCATCAGCTGCCTCGGCCGCCACCATGTTGGCATCAACGATGACGCTGCCATCAGGTTTGATCCCGAACTTCGCGCGTTGCCAACCTGATGGCAGCGCCTCGGGGATAGGCGCCGACGTCAGACAGGAATTTTCTTGTTGAAGCGGTGTTTGCAACGCGTCTGGCACAGCTGCCCGCTTATGTTCAACAATCAGAAACACGGCGTTGTGGATCTGAGTTTGGCCGTCAATCTCTAGGGTTGCTCGTCAAAGCTGGCCTGGAACGCTGCAACTACTTTACTGGGCCTGCAGATTGCTCGCAGTAGATATGATCTACCGACCATAAACCGGAAATATGATCTGCGGATCATACGGCATGAAAGGCTATCGCCCGACGTCGCACGCCAGCGGCAATGGCTTCCGCCAATGGCTGTGGAAACCCATCCGGCAGTTCTTCTAGTGTCTTGTCCAAGGCGGGTTCAAGCTCAGACGCAATGCCCGACAAGACCTCTTCCGCCAGCGCCACACCAAAACCTGCCGCCTTCGCAGCCAGCAGGAAATGGCGCGGCACCACCTCGTTGATCCGGTAATGACCGTCGACCGCCATTGCGAGGCGCATCCGGTTTTGACGTATTTGACCGTCATCCACGGCTTTCTGTGCGCTCAGCACGTCATAAAGCGGGGTCATGCGGAAACCGCCAGGGCGCAATGCAATGCTGAAATTCTTCGCATGCCCGTCCGTCGCCCCTAAAAGCCAGAACAGCACCTGCGCGCGGAAGAACACCCGCTGATCCGCCTCGGGATCGTCACTGCCCGTCAGCAGCCCGATCCCTCCGGTTATCCCAGGCCCACCATCCATTTGATATTTCTGGCTGGGAGGGACCGAGAGCGCCTGACAAAAATCTTCCTGTGGGAGGCGGATCAACCGGCCATCTTTGGTCCAGCGCCGATCGAACCGGGTCACAACAAGGCTGCGCACATCTTCGAAATTGACAATCTCGACCTCCGCGACATCCATGCCCATGACACGGCAAAAACTCATGCAGAAAAACTCGTTCTCGACGCTGTCGGACAAATCGATCCCGGCAGGCAGAACGCCAAGCTGGGTCTTGAGGATATGGGTTGTGGGGGTGAGTCCCGATGGGCGGATCCACACGCCCTCGTGGCGTAGCAGCGCCGTTTTCTCCTGCGCCCCAGCGATCGAAATGCGGAAGTCGTCTTCCTCATCCAAGCCAAGGGGTGCGCTTGCGAGGTTGCGTAACATATCCGCAATCTGTGCCTCAGATACGGGCTCTCCCTCGAGTGCGCCAACCTCGGGGATATCACCCGAAACGAACTGCAAGGCCCCCACGCAATCGCGTCCAATCTTCTCCAGCATGTGCCACGCGTCCGTGCCGCCTGCACGCACCCGAGCGGCAACGCGCTCGCGTATCGCCTGATTGTCCGGTAGCAGGTTTTCTAGGTAGGCAATAACAGGGCCACCCTGGTGTGCCTCTTCACGCAAAGGCAGTGACTGCGAGATGGGCATGGCGTGTTCCCAGGACAGCCAGTCGTGATCGTAGGTAAAGCTGATCGCGCCTGAACCAGCGAGACGCAAAGCCCCCACCAGCCTTCTATTCAGAAGCACCTGCATCGTGCCACTACGCCCGTGTTTGGCCATCAGAAGATATCCTCTATCTCAAGCGAGCCACCACGCTCCACCAATCGGAACTCAAGCCCAAGTGCCGCCATGACGGCGAGTACCGTGGCGAGCTTGGTTCCTGCGTCGCCATTCTCCAGTGACGAAATCGTCGCGACGCGCAAATTCGTGCGCGCACTGATATCGCTTTGGGTCCAGCCGCGCGCTTTGCGCGTCCGGCGAAGTGCCTCCCCGATCTGCTCGGCCGTTCGTGCTGTGAGGTCCATGATGTGGCTCCTTTTACGACACAGCGTAAATCAAACCGAATTACGCTGCAACGTAAATATCTAATTTTTACGCTACCGCGTAATATTTCAACCGCAATCACGCCTGCGGCCCAGTAGCTCGAACTTGCTCAGACGTGACCAGCTTTGACGCGATCAAGTCCTCGATCTGCCGGTTTGTAATGTGGCGGCACAGGGGAAGGCGTTCGTGGATCCACTCGGTGAGGCTGGCACGACCTTTGGCTTCGGCCTCTCGTGCCTTCTCGCGGTCCGCTTGTATCTGGGCAAGCCCTTTCTCCCATCGGCGCATCTTGAGCCAGTTGTCCGAGAAACAGACCTTGCTCCGCGTGTACGATCAGCGTCGATAGAGAAGTGAACGCGGATCGTGCTTTACCCTCTCGGTTTCACTAGCAGACGACAATAGTGCAGCAATTTCATTGGAGGCTTTTGACTTCCACGGTGAGAGTATCCTACTTGCTCCGCGGCCACCGTTCTTGAAGGAGGTTGGTCGGCTTATTTGGCCGACACCGGAGTAGACGTTTCGGTCGTAGGCAGCACTAGTGAAGTGCAGGCTATCTATAGTGTCCGGTACCAAATTGAAGATCCGTTCAGTGTTTACTTTAGGCAGCCTGGTGATGATTTACAAAGCACCTGTTTCATGCACTGCACTGAGAAGGGTGAAATATCGTTGGCTACACCCGTTTTGCTAGAAGTGCGCCCGGGCCGGGGTGACGCACTCAACTCCGCTATTGCAGCTCAAAGCCTCCCCTTCTCTCTTTGTAGGAGTCTCTCTTTGTAGGAGTTTTTTCTGAATGGGATTGCTGGACTGCTTGGCCAAACCGTTTCAATGCGGAAAGGCCTGAATCAGCACTCAGACTCGAAAGACGCCCTAATAGCACCGAAGCTTCCCCTGAATTGCAACAAAACTGACTGTTGCCAATGCGTCTCCCGCACCGGGATCGCCCTTTGGCAGTGCGAAATCCTGCCTAAGGCGTCTGCGTTGGCTATGACGCGACCGAAAAATCTTGGCACTTTGATGTACGGGCGCCCCACCAAGTCAGAAGGAAACAGCTATACTTGTACAGTTTGCCACTACCATACAACAGAAACGGACAGACTCCGGGTTTCAAAGTCAGATGACCCAATCTCAAAAAACTTCCGAACTGCAGCGAAGAAAACCCGGCATCAACGCTCATTAAAAGCGCTGTTCATGGTCTGATGCAAGGGCTTCAGCATGTAAGCAAGGAGCGGCTTTTCGCCAGTCGTCATTTCCGCAATTACCGTCATACCCGCTTGCAGAGGACGCTTAAACACACCGCTGCCAACTGATCGGTCATCCATTTTGATCGACGCGCGAAAATAGGTCTCGCCCGTTTGCTCATCAATTAGTGGAACCGGCGATAATGCTGCGATCCGGCCGTGCACTTTGCCAAAACGCCGCACATCATAGGTATCGACAGTTAAATTTACCGGCTGTTGTAGCCCTACATGGCCGATTTCTTTGTTGGGAATGCGCGCCTCGACCATCAGATCCAATCGCGTTGGCAGCAATTCAAAGATCGTTTCACCTGGGGCAATCACTTCGCCTTCGTTAGGGAAGGCTACGGATTGTACGATCCCTTTGCCTGGCGCGACGATCTGAAGATCATCTATTTTGAGCTCAACAGTGCGCAGTAAAACCCGCAGCTCGTTGCGCATGTCGACGAGCTCTTCCACTTCGTTGAGCATGTCTTCGCGCAAGGTTAGGGTTTGCTCCGCCATTTCTGCCCGCGTCAGCGTCAGGGTGCTGCGCGTCTGCGCGAGGCGCACCTCTCCGTCGGAAGCCGTTGTTCGCAGTGCATCCAGTTGGTCTTCCTCCCGTGCGAGGTCGCGCAATGTCGTCAGCCCCTGCGCGTGCAGGTGGCGAGCACGTGTCACCTCGTCAATCTTACGCTCGACGCGTTCCAGCGTGAACTTGTGCGAGGCTTGCAATATATCCAGTGTCTGTTGCTGTTGCTCGATCGAAACGCTCTTAACACGCTGGCTCTCAGCATAAATCTCCAAGGTTGCGGCTGCGCGATGCTGGTTCTGGTTGCGCAAAGCCATCAGTGCACCATCTGTTATTTTTGCACCACGTTCCAATGTTCGAGAAACGGTCGTGGCGCGCGACAGTTTTCGATCTAGCGTTGCGATTTGCTCGCGTAACCTCCGCTGTTCTTTGCTCAAATCTGGGTGATGCAGTTCGATCAAGACATCGCCAACTTCTACGCGATCGCCGTCCTGCACATACACATGGTCCACAATGCCGCCTTCCATCACCTCAATCTGGGTATAGTCGCCTATGGGCATAATTATCCCTGGCGCGCGGGTGATCTGAGGAACATCTGTTTGCCCGGCCAAGACGACCAACGCCACCACCATGCCGGAAAAGATCATTGCAATCAGCGCTGCCAATCGTGTCTGACGGCCTTTTTCTTTCCGCTTGGCTTTTGCGCTTGGCCCAAGCCTCGTGTCGTTATCTGAAGGTGGTCGCATTGTTCAGATTCCCATTGCTTTCATTACCGCCTGCACTTTTTTGATAGCCGCAGGCCCGGTATCATTTACGATCACACGATCCCCGTTCAGGTAAATCAAACGATCAGCCAATTGCATGAACGAACGGTCTGCCGTGGCGATCAGTACAGTTTTGTCACCGCGTTGATTTTCCAGCCAGTTTTTGAACCTGACACGGCGTGGACGCGACAATCCGTTGGTCGGTTCAGAGAACAGGTAAATTGATGATTGACGCGCCATGCTCCGCGCTAGCGTAAGTGATTTAATCAACTCACTCGGCAGGGTAGACATAAGCGGGCTATTCAGGCGCGTCTTGCAACCTTCCGGCAGAGCTTCAATTTCTCGGCGGATCCCAATCCTCTCCAAGGCGGTATAGATTTCGTTTTCATCAAGCGCGGGTGCCGCCAATCGAAAGTTTTGGACAACGGTTCCGTGGAAGAGTTGCGGAGCGTAGGTGGAATAAGTGACAGATTTTCGCAACTCATCCCGTGCGATCTGGCGTATGTCGATGCCATCGTGCTCGATGACACCGGCGACGGGAGATGCAAGCCCACTGATCAAGTCCAGCACTGCGGTTCGGCTGGCAATATCACGTCCCATGATTACAACCACCTCCCCCGGTTTGCAGTCGAAACCAGCTGCGGTAAGCAATGCGGGATTTAGTGGATCAGGACGATAGCTCACCCCCTGGAACGAGATCGCACCACCTAGGGTTTTCTGGTGAGATTGGCTCAGGCCCAATTCCATTTCTTCGGCGAGCGATAGAACCTGATCGGCTTGTTTCTGGCTCTTGCGAAACCCGGCAATCTGCCCGAGTGAAGATTGAAATGCTTGTATGGGGGCTAAGACCTTGGAAACGAGAGCGATAGAGGCGATCAGCGCACCAAAGCTCATGCTGCCCTCAACCGCGCCATGTGCACTGAGAATGATCGCCCCGACTGAACCAAGTGCGACTATGCTCTGCGATAAGGTCTGTACCAGATTGCGCAGCTGACGTGCACGGGCGGTCGCAGCCTCCGACGCCTCCGCTAGTGGCATGCAACGGCGCAGCCATTGCTGCTGCATCCCGAGATTGGCCAATGTTTTCTGATGTTCCACGGCATCCTGCATAACCATCGAGCTCGCGTTGCTGGCCTCGGCCGCGACCCGGTCGAGGCGCTGCTGGAAAGGCATAGCGAGGATCCCAATGCCCATTAGCAATACGGCAAGCCCAAGTGTCAAAAGCCCAACCGAGGGCGCCAGATACGTCAACACCGTAAAGAACATAAGCGCAAATGGCAGGTCGATCATTGTGGTCATGACCTGACCAGTAAATAGCTCTCGCAGGGACTCGAATTGCCGGAACCGGGCGATCTGCTGGCTAACATTCGATTTCTGTAGTTGGGAAAGTGGCAGGCGCATCAGCTTTCCAAACAACGCCACCGCCAGGGCACGTTCCCCCTGTTGACCGACATAGGCCAAGGTCCTGGTTCGGACACTGCGGAAAAGAAAATCCGACGTTGCAAGAATAACAACCCCGGCAACAAGCGCTATCAAGAGGTCTACCGAACCGGACGGGATCACCCGATCATAGATGGCCATAATCAATAGCGGCGCCAGCAAGCCTAAGACGTTGGTCAGAAACCCTGCCAGCAGCAGTCCCGGTATCATCCGGCGCAACGCAACAAAGGAGGCTCCAACGGTGCGATTTTCGTGCCGGGTGGGTTGGTAGCGAAACTTTTCTATCCGGATCACCGTACACGGATCTCGCTGCGGCTCCAGCCGGTCTGGGGTCCCCCCTTCCAGACCCGAGACCAGCAACGAAGACCCTTTGCGGTCGAGAGCGACATAGCAACTCCTTCGTTCAGGAATAACCAATGCAGGGCACTCGGCTTCGGTTATCTCGCTCTCAAGGCAGGTCGTCTGGACATAGGGCACTTCCAGATTTTCAAGAGTTTGGATTAAATCACTGGGGTCCAATGTTTCGGAGAGATAAGGAAAAGCTTCTGCGATAGTCTCTTCGTTGTTTTGCCAGCCGCCGACAAGTAGCAGTTCCTGCAGCAGCGTATTGGCATCCTTGGTATTGACCAGGCTCATGCCACATCCTCTTTCGGCGCAACGGAGATTTGTTCAGCACGTGCGTCTGCATCCCAATCCGAGACGCCATCCCCCGCTATGGGCCTTAGATTGCACTCGACGTCTGCAAGGCGTTGCATTCGGGGGTCCGGGCTATCCAATAGGATTGTAGGTTTGGGCACTAGTGAGGCTAAACAATCCGACAAAGCCTCTCTTTCGTCAGTATCCAACACAGCAGTCGGTTCGCTCATCAACAGTATGCGTGGGCGCAGCGCCAAAACACGCACCAGTGCAATTAGTTGGCGATTGGCGGGGTCATTTTCGAATACACTGCCTGAACCGAGCTTGGTATTGTATCCAGCGGGCAGATGATGAATTCGCTTCTCCAACCCCAGCTTAGCGGCGAAGCCTTTTGCACGAGAGATCTGCATCTCATCACCAAAAGCACTGAGGTTCTCCAATAAAGTGCCTGACAGGATGGCTGGATCTTTCTCAAGTACCACCATGGCATCTTTACCGCGTGCGGATACCTGTGACAGTGCCGAATTTTCGTCAATCAAAACCTCGCCAGAAGCTGGGCTATTGTGTCCGGTAACCGCATCGTATAGCGCTTGAGTTTGCCAATTTTCATCACTTTTGATCAAAGCGACCTGGCCCTTTGCCACCGTCATGGTATCGAGAATTGCATGTTCAGAATTGACGCTATCCCGCTGAAATCTGAGATTGCTTAAATTGATGGTCCCGGTGAGCAAACTAGCGTCGTTCGGTAGAGCGGGCTCAACCTTCAACACATCGATCTCGCGCAGTTTTCTCCACGACATCGCCACACTCTCAGATTGCACCCATAGTGTCATAAGCTTGCTCAATGGCTGTACAATCCGCCCATTCAACAACATGCAGGCAGCGATTTCAGCGATTCCGATCTGTTGACGGATCACGAGAAAAGCTCCAAGCAACCCCATTGCAGCGACTGACACCTGTCCAAATACCGAGCCAAAATTTTGGGCCAGCCCGGCAAACCGGATCAGACGATGGCTAAGATCAACGGCTTGATCCTCCAGCAGTTCAAACCGCCGGGTCATCTGACGCTCCATCCGGTTGGCTTTTACTGTGAGGCTGCTCGATAACACCTCGGATAGGAAAGCATATCGGCGATTGTCCAATGATTTGCGCCTGTCGAACAATGCCCATTGTGCACGCTTCATCAGAAGTGAGAACACCAGCACCGCGGCTAAACCTGCGATCGGTACCAGCACTAACCAGCCGCCAATCAACGCTATCATCACCGCAAAAAGCAAGGTGAACGGCAGGTCAATAATCAATGCACTGTTCTGGCCCGCATGGTGATCTCGCAACTGAGAAATGGCTAAGAACCGGTCTAGGTAAACTGAGGGCGTTTCCTTCGAAAACTCCGCGGTGTTAGCGTGGAGGACACGATCCGCGAAGCGGCGGTAGTTTGATACTGCTGCCCTTCCGGCGGCTACGTTCAGCAGCGTGGAGCGGCTCCATCGCAAAGCCATTTCGATCCCAGCGCCGAACAGCAACAGAAGCGTCAGCATTCGCAGTGTGTCGATCGACTGAAACGGGATCACTCGATCAAAGATCAACAGAATAACAATCGGGACAATCAAGGCGACAATATTCAGGGCAAGTGAAGCGGCCATAATGGGTACTTTCACAGCGATAGAACTATCACGCCCTTTGAAGGTCTCTTCGTCCATATCAGCCCCATGCCAAGTCATTCACGCGCAAGAGACGCTCAAATACCTTTCTTCACAATGACCCTGGGTCGGGAATTTGGATAAAAATCGAGTAAATTGAATGAATTAAATGGGGTCACGCTCTACCTTTTATCGATTATTTTACGCCTCAAATGTGTTTGAGTCGGGAATTTTCTAATGGTCGAGAAATTCGATGGCAGGCTAAATCAATCCTCAAATCTTCTTAAAGAGCAGAGAGAGAGAGATAATTTTGCCGAGGAGTACTCAAAAGGGGTGCAAGCCACACCCAGCGATCACAGCCGTAGTACACTCCACACAGGTGAAATGGTGGAAAGAAATGCCGTCGAAAGAGACGTTTTTGATGGTGGAATTACGTTTTCGGGGAAAGATTCCGAAACTCGGCGGAACGAGGGAGCATCGGAAGATGGTGATCAACAATCTGTTCAGATTCCGCCGGAAATCACACCACAGGCCGTCTTTGATGCAGCAGTCCCCCAAGATGTAGAAGAAAGATCTGATGTTGGCGGTCAGGATTTGACTACGTCGGGTCAAAACTCTACAGAAACCGCCATATCCAACATAGATGTCACTAGCGATCATATCCCCTCAGCGCGCCAAGCAGTTTCGCCTGCAAAAATCAGTGCTGTTGATGATTCGCCTGCGGCATCCAAGGGAAATCACGCACCTGAAAACCTTTCGCTCTCTGACAACACTGTCAGCGAAAATAGTGATGGTGGTGTGGTCGGTGCCCTGTCTGCGGATGATCGGGACGAAGGTGACAGCCACAGCTATACCGTCTCCGATGATCGCTTTGAAATCGTGGATGGTCAGCTGAAGCTGAAGGACGGCGTTACTCTGGATCATGAAGCGGAGGATCAGATTGATGTCCAGATCACCGTTACTGACGGCTCGGGTGGATCCCATACCGAGGCGTTCACGATCGAGGTCAGTGATGGCAACGATGCGCTCAGTCGCGTTGAGTTGGCCGACCACTCGGTCAGTGAGAATATCGAAGGCGCTGTGGTCGGCACCCTAACAGCGGATGATCGGGACGAAGGTGACAGCCACAGCGATGCCGTCTCCGATGATCGCTTTGAAATCGTGGATGGTCAGCTGAAGCTGAAGGACGGCGTTACTCTGGATCATGAAGCGGAGGATCAGATTGATGTCCAGATCACCGTTACTGACGGCTCGGGTGGATCCCATACCGAGGGCATCACGATCGAAGTTAGTGATAGTAACGATGCCGTAAACGGTCTGGAGTTGGCAGGCAGCTCGGTTACCGAGAATGTTGAAGGTGCCTTGATCGGCAGCCTCTCTGCTGATGATCAGGATACAGGTGACAGCAATACCTATGCTGTCTCCGATGATCGCTTCGAAGTCGTGGATGAACAGCTGAAGCTGAAGGATGGTGTGACACTCAATCATGAAGCCGAAGATCAGATTGATCTTCAGGTCACAGTCACCGATGGTTCTGGCGCCTCCCTTACTGAAGATTTCAAAATCGAGGTCAATGACCAGAACGAGGCACCAAGCAATTTGACCCTTGGCGGAGAAAGCGAAAATCTCGTTCAGAACGGTAGTTTTGAGAACTTCAGCCTGGAAACGGGACAGTGGGCTGCTTTAACCGAGGATGGGTCCGGCGGTTGGAATACCGACACAAGTATGGAGGTTTGGGACAGTTTAGACCGGACCGGTGCCTCCGATGGCGAGCAGCATCTGGAGATGGACTCAGGTTACGGTGTCGATAGCATCAGCCAGACGATCCAGACAAATGAAGGTCAAGTTTATGATCTCGGCGTAGATTTACGCGAACGCTTAGCCAATGGTAGCGACGCCGTAGAAGTCTATTGGAATAACGATCTTGTGGCTGAGCTGGATCCCGGCAGTTCAGAGTGGACCAGCTTTGATATGCAAGTGATCGGCACCGGCGAGGACAAGCTGGAATTGCGTGAAGCAGCCGATCAGAATGACAGTTATGGTGCGCTCGTCGACAATATCACCGTGACATCCGTCCAGAACGTTGTCGCTGAAAATGTTCGTGGGGCGATTATCAATCGGGTGAATTTCGAAGACCCCGATCAAGATGACAGCCATATGTTCGAAGTTTCGGATGACCGCTTTGAAGTTGCCAATGGTTTTTTGCGCTTGAAAGATAATCAAGCACTCGATTTTGAAGAAACCAGTGAATTGGACGTCGCTGTCACAGTTACAGACTCCGGCGGGCTTAGCACCTCCGAAACATTTACTGTTGGTGTGGCCGATACCGCGGACCTGACAGTTTCAACGGGATTTCATGCACGATACTTCGATGTCGATCAACGTCTCAGTTCGTTGGATGATATCGACTGGGAGGTGGAGCCAACCCATCAGGAATTGGTTTCAGATATCAACTACGAAAACGGGAGTGGTTCTTTCTGGGAAGACGGCAGCAGGGACACGTTTGGCGTTGAAATCAGCGGGGCAGTTCAGGTGGACGAAGGCGGAACTTACCGGTTCGACCTTGGTGGCGACGATGGTGCCCAGTTGATGGTCAACGGAGAGCCAGTGGTCGAAAATGATGGCCTCCATGCCTATCAGACCAAATCCGGCGAAGTGCAACTGGATCCCGGTACACATCATATTGAAGTGCGCTACTTCGAGAACTACGGTCACGCCGGGCTGAAACTCGAATGGGAAGGCCCCGGAATGGATGCGCCGGAACTCGTGACTGCCCCAGATATCTCCGAGGCGCAAACCGTATCGGGTATGCCGATTGCAATAAACGTTGGCCACCCAGAATCCGAACTGACTGAGTCGACGAACCTTGCGCTGGATGGGTTGCCGACAGGTACGGTTGTGGAGGCGGCGGGCAAGACGTTAGTGGTTGAAGAAAACGGCAGCGCTGACATTACAGGCTTTGATACGGAAATGCTCACGATCACACCGCCGTATGACTTTGTCGGACAAGTAGATGCCTTTCTAAGCATGACTGACGGTAGCGACCAGGGAAGCGGACCAAGCATCAGTCAGCCAATCGCCATCGATGTGAACGAAGCACAAATAACTGAACCCACTGCTGAATTAGTGAAAGGGTTTCGTGCTGACTACCTTGATATCGATCATCGCATCGGCAAGCTTGATGACGTGAACTGGGATGCGGATCCGACCTATCAAGACCATCAGACCGAAGTTAACTACAAAAACAGCAGTGAATCCTTCTGGGAGGATGGCTCCAAAGATACCTTCGCGACCCGAATTCAGGGGCAAATAACGGTTGAGGAGGGCGGTTCCTATTCCTTCTTCACTTCGGCTGACGATGGCGTGGCGGTTTATGCTAACGGGCAAGAAGTGGTCAATGATGATGGGAACCATAGCTACCGAGAAGATTCTGGAAAAATCGATTTAGAACCTGGCACCCATGATATCGAAGTGCGGTATTTTGAGAACTATGGCCACGCGGGGCTTAAATTGGAATGGGAAGGCCCGGATTCCAACGGCCGCGAAACGGTACAAGCAGATCAGAACCTTGCAGTTGATGTGAACGGAACGCTGGATGTGGGTATTGGCCTTGAAAGTGCCAGCGAAAGCGCAACTGTTGGGGTCGAGGGGCTACCTCGCGATACGATTCTGACCAGCGGTGACAATGCCATCGTTACAGATGGAGGGCCGGTTGATCTTTCGGGCTGGAATATCAAAGCACTCGAAGTGTCTCCGCCACCCGGTTACGAAGGTGAAATCAATGGCGAGATTGTTGTCAACGACACTGCTTTTAACGGTGCACCTTTGGTCTCCAGCAGTGACTTCACTATTCCAGTCGGTGATACAGACACTGCACCTGATCAGATCAATGCTGATGAGGCGCAAGGCGCATATGGTAGTGGCGCTACTTCTGAGATCGCCATGGATGCCGCATGGGATACCGTGCCAGAACTCGACGATACGAGCATTGAGACATCCGATGCTCAGCAGTCGGATGTATTGGCCGAGCCTGTGGTTGTGCAAGATGTACCAGAGGTCACCCAGATCGGTACCGAGACCTATGAACGCATGGATTGGTAGACATGCCAAAATATGCTCGGCCTCTCTACGAAATAGCACTGTATGGTGTCTGATGTGGTCGCGGCGAATTCATGTCTGACCTCCCTTGATAGCGCACGGTGCGGATTTTGGACCAAGAGCTGCCCCGGAGATCAGATGCAGATACGGCAACAACGTCAACGCCGACAAGACAGTTGTCGAAAACATCACTGTATAATCATGAACCCCTCAACAGGAATCGTTTCAGCATGAATGACCGCTCCGGCGAGCTTGCAGAAGCTGGTTGCACCGATCAACAAATCGCCGAAACTACCGGACACAAAAGCCTATCAACGGTTCAGTAATACCCGAATGGCGCAAGGCGAATGAAATTGGTCAAAGATGCACAGAACCTCCCAGGCCCAACTAACCCGGGTCATGAACGTGGGGAACTTTTTGGGAAACCTAACAATCGCCCCATCGGGGTTGTCGATCATGGTGGCAGCTAACTAGTTGATTTAGTGGCGGGGAGACAGGGATTCGAACCCTGGGAACGCTCTCACGTTCAACGGTTTTCAAGACCGCCGCATTCGACCACTCTGCCACCTCCCCGGTCGGCGCTGGGTTTAGGCGTTGCTAACGCTTCTGGCAAGAGGGAATTGTCGTCACCGTGATTTCACCTTGTCGGCTAGCATCTGCGCGCAAGTTTCATCTTACCTTCGCAAGCGATACGTCAATGTGATGCTCATATAGAGGGAAGATACCCGAAAACTTGCCGAGCAAGTGGTGGCAGGGTTTTCATGCCATTGTGCGGAAGCTATGCTTCGGCCAGCATAAGGGTACCGGAACAACCGGTGCAGCAAAGGCTGGCACAGCAACAACTGGCTCAGTGCGAAAGCGCTGCCAGATACGGGCAAGGAAACATCACATGGTTCACGCTATGTCGACACGGAAACACAGCGCGCCACGCCACAGTGCGCGGCTGGCGGCAGCATTGGCCGGGTTGATGATCCTTAGCGCCTGTGAAGATGGCCCCGGATTGGCATTTTTGAAACCCAAAGCCCAGGAAGCGGGAGCAGTCACCCCCTCCAGCAGCACCCGCTTGGTAGAGCGTGAGGTCGAGGCACCAGAAGTATTTCAGGTGACCGAAGCTGGGCTATGGGACGGCCGCCCATCGCTGGGCGGTGTCTGGGTGGCGCATCCGGACGCCGAAGACCCCGAGCAAGTCATCATCCGCAACAAAGCCAATGGCAAATTTGTAATCGGTGCGCTGTTTCGACGTGAACGTGAGATCCCCGGCCCGCGTTTGCAGGTCTCATCCGATGCGGCGGATGCTCTTGGCATGCTTGCAGGCGCACCGGTTGAGTTGAATGTAACGGCTTTGCGCAGTGAGACTGTTGCAAACCCCGATCAACCTGCCGCCGTGACGCTTGAGGATGCCGATGTCACCGTAGCGGATGCCAGCGATATCGACACCCAACCGTTGGACCCGATCGCGGGTGCTGCTGCGGCCATTGACGCCGCTGCCCCGACCGCTACGGCCCCGGCTGTGATTGAGAGTGCGCCTTCAACCGTGACATCAGCGGCAACGAAAGCGGCAGCTGCCAGCTCCAGCCTTTCTAAACCCTTCATTCAGATCGGCATTTTCAGTGTTGAAGCCAATGCCAAACGCACGGCCGATCAAATGCGCAACGCCGGGCTAGTGCCATCTGTCCTGGCCCAGTCCAGCAATGGGAAACCGTTCTGGAGGGTCCTTGTTGGCCCGGCCCAATCAAAATCCGAACGCAGTCAGCTGCTAAACAGCGTCAAGGCCGTTGGCTTCTCCGACGCCTATGCGGTCAGCAATTGACCACCGCCCTTGCGCAGCACTGCCTGACGTTACCAACCGGAAAGACGACCCAGCCATGACCTACCTCCCCTCCCCGCTTCGCTCTGGTTTGAAACTAACATGTGCCGCCGGTCTGCTGGTCAGCCTGTCGGCGCTATCGGCAGCGGCCTTTGATACCCGTGCACGCGCCGCCTATGTGCTGGATCAGGAAACCGATACCGTGTTGCTGTCAAAGAATGCAGATCTGGCTTTGCCACCGGCGTCAATGTCAAAACTAATGACGCTTTATGTGGCGTTTGAGGCGATCCGGGATGGTCGACTAACACTAGATGAACGGCTGCCTGTCAGCCAACATGCGATGAGCTACAAAGGCTCGACCATGTTTCTTAATACGCAGGACCGGGTCCGGGTCGAGGACCTGCTGCGCGGTATTATCGTTCTCTCCGGCAATGATGCCTGCGTCGTGCTGGCCGAAGCACTAAGCCCGGATGGCACCGAGGCTGGGTTTGCCCGCTACATGACCAAACGCGCCAAAGAGATGGGCATGGAGAACTCCACCTTTGCAAATTCCAACGGCTGGCCTGCCGTTGGCCATCTTATGTCAGTCGAAGATCTGGCCATCCTGGCAGAAAAGCTGATCGAAGATTTCCCACAGTATTATCCGCTATTCGCCGAGCGGAGATTTGAATTTGACGGGCGCGCGCCCTCCAATGTCCGCAACCGAAACCCGCTCTTGGGGCTCGGCATCGGGGCGGATGGTTTGAAGACAGGCCATACCTCCGAAGCGGGTTATGGGCTGGTCGGGTCTGCCGCGCAGGGCGACCGCCGGGTCATTTTTGTAGTTACAGGTCTGGAAAGCACAAAAATCCGCGCAGAGGAGGCCGAGGCCCTTGTTAACTGGTCGTTTCGCCAATTTGCCAAAAAAACGGTGGCTAAAGCGGGTGTTCCGGTCGCGCAAGCCGAAGTCTGGCGTGGCGCAGAGCCGACCGTAGGACTGGTACCGGCTGACGATCTGAATGTGCTGCTCCCCGCCCTTTCGGGCCGCGAAATTAGCGGCGAAGTCGTTTATATCGGACCTATTGATGCCCCAATCGAGAAAGGGCAACAACTGGCGGAACTGGTACTGCAACCTGATGATTTACCGGAGATGCGTCTACCGCTTGTTGCTGAAAAAGATATCCCAACGGGCGGCTTTCCAGTGCGGATAAAGACTGCAGCGCAGGTCTTGATGAAACAGTTCCTAAGCGGACCCGAGGCCAGCCAGTGAGGCCCGACGGATCAACCGGCGCTGTAGATTGTGCCGCTGCCTACCCCGGTCTATTTGTCACTTTCGAGGGTATCGACGGGTCCGGCAAATCAACGCAATGCCGTTTGCTGGCCGAAGCATTGCAGGCGCGTCGATTTGAGGTCGTTCTAACCCGTGAGCCCGGTGGATCTGACGGGGCCGAGGAAATCCGCCGTCTGGTGCTTGAGGGCGATCCTGACCGCTGGTCTGCAGAGACAGAACTGTTGCTGTTCACTGCGGCGCGGCGTGACCATATGGAACGGCGTATCATACCCGCTCTCGCAGAGGGCCAAATTGTCATCTGTGATCGGTTTGCCGATAGCACACGGATGTATCAGGGCCTGTCGCGCGGCAATCTGCGTGACAGTGTCGACCAACTGCATGCGCTGATGATCGGTCAGGAACCGGATCTAACAGTGCTGATCGATATGGACCCGGCCAAGGGGCTGGCGCGTGCCAAAGGACGGCAGGGCAGCGAAGAGCGGTTCGAAGATTTCGGGTTGAATCTGCAACAGCAGATGCGGGCTGGGTTCCTCGCGCTAGCGGCTGAGTTTCCTGACCGTTTTCGAGTGATCGATGGCGACCGCCCGATTGAGGTAGTGGCTGAGGAGGTATTGGCGACGGTCAGCGCGTCGATGCCAACTGCGCCAGATAGATCTGCCCCATGAGCAAGGATGATGCCCCGCTCCGCGCCGATCAGACGCCCGGCGCACCGCATCCGCGTGAAACGGAGCGCCTGTTCGGCCAAGAACGGGCAGAACAAGACTTCCTGACGGCTTTCAACTCTGATCGGCTGCACCACGGCTGGCTGCTGACCGGCCCGCAGGGCGTGGGCAAGGCAACATTGGCCTGGCGTATCGCCGCCTTTTTGCTATCCCAGCCCCCAGCCGAAGATGCTGGTCTGTTTGGCGCGCCGCCACCCGCCACCTCGCTGGAGATTGGCGAGGATCATCCTGTGATGCACCGCATTCAGGCATTGGCGGAGCCGGGTCTTGCCTCGATCACTCGCAGCGTCAATGACAAGGGCAAACTGCGTGACCAGATCGTTGTTGATGATGTCCGTGCGCTGAACAAGTTCTTTGGCCTGTCTGCAACCGACGGCGGACGCCGGGTGGTGATCGTGGATGCGGCCGATGATATGAACACCAGCGCGGCCAATGCGCTGCTGAAAATGCTGGAAGAGCCGCCAGCCCGTACCACGCTGTTATTGATCACACATCAGCCCTCTCGGTTGTTGCCAACGATCCGGTCGCGCTGCAGGCTGTTACGGCTCTCGCCGCTCGCCGCTGACGCCATGCAGGCCGCACTCGGCCAAGCGGGTGCAGAATTACCTCGGCAGGCCGACCATTTAGCGGCGCTGGCAAATGGATCAGTTGGGGCGGCACTGCGGCTGCTGAACCTTGGCGGATTGCAGACCTATAGCGATGTCGTGCGACTGCTGGACAGCATGCCCCGGCTAGATCGCCAGCGCGCGATGGGGCTGGCCGAACAGGCTGCCGCGCGTGGCGGCGCCGAGAAATTCGAGCTGTTGCTAACGTTGATCGATACCGCACTTGCAAGACTAGCACGTACCGGGGCCACCGGCATGGCCCCACAGCCGGAGGCGGCACCACAGGAAGCGGCGGTGTTAAACCGGCTGTCTCCGACACCACAAAAAGCCCGTGCCTGGGCGGATTTAGCGGCTCAAGTCACTGGACGAATGCGCCATGGTCAAGCGGTGAACCTTGACCCCGCATCACTTGTTCTAGATACGGTTTTCAAGATGCAGGACACTGCGGCGCGCTGATCCAAACGACCAGATCCCTCCGCAGGACGCGACAGAGAGCAGACATGACCAAGAGCATTTCCCAGACCCCACCCTCCATCACAGACAGCCATTGCCATCTGGATTTTCCGGATTTCGAGGGAGAACTGGACGCGTTGATTGCGCGCGCAGCCGAGGCTGGTGTGACCCGTATGGTCACCATCTGTACAAAACTGCGCAATGAGCCCAGCGTGCGATCGATCGCTGAAGCACATGCGCCCGTGTTTTATGCCGCAGGTACCCATCCGATGAGCGCAGCAGACGAACCGCTGGTATCGGTTGATGAGCTGGTGGCACTGGCAGATCACCCGAAGTTTGTTGGGATTGGCGAAACTGGTCTGGACTATCATTATACCGCCGACAGCGCAGAGGTTCAAAAGACCTCGCTGCGCAACCATATTACAGCCGCTCGGGAGACCGGTCTGCCATTGATTATCCACGCCCGTGCCGCGGATGATGATATGGCCGCCATACTGCGCGATGAAATGGCCAAGGGCGCCTATAGCTGCGTCATGCATTGCTTCTCCTCATCGTCCGAACTGGCCCGCGCGGCTTTGGATCTGGGGTTTTACCTTTCGATGTCCGGCATTGCCGCCTTCCCCAAGAGCCAAGAACTGCGCGATATCTTTGCTGCGGCACCATTGGAACGCATTTTGGTGGAAACAGACGCGCCTTATCTGGCACCGCCGCCCTATCGCGGGAAACGCAATGAACCGGCCTATACCGCCCATACCGCCCGCATCGGTGCTGAGGTTTTTAGGGTGGACTATGACGATTTCGCCGTCCGGACGCAGGAAAATTTTGATCGCCTGTTTTGGAAAGCCGCGAAATATGAGGCCGCCGCCTGATGGGCATCCTGCGCTTTACCATTCTGGGCTGTGGCTCATCCGGTGGGGTGCCGCGCCTTGGCGGCCATTGGGGCGACTGCGATCCCAATAATCCGCGCAATATACGGCGGCGCTGTTCGCTGCTCGTTGAACGTGAAGACCAAAACGGCACCACAACGGTCCTGATCGACACCTCTCCTGATATGCGCAGTCAGCTGTTAGACAGCGATACCGGGCGTCTGGATGGAGTGGTCTACACCCACTCGCATGCCGATCATGTCCATGGCATCGATGATCTGCGCATGATCGTCTTTAACATGCGCGATCGCATTCCGGTCTATGCCGATGGTGACACGCAGAACGCGCTTTTGTCGCGTTTTGGCTATGCGTTTGTGCAACCCGAAGGGTCACCCTATCCGCCCATTCTGGACCTGCGCGGGATCGACGGACCGTTGACGATTAGCGGACCTGGGGGAGATATCACCCTGCGCCCGTTTGAGGTTAATCACGGATCGATCGACGCATTGGGATTTCGCATTGGCGATCTGGCCTACCTGCCGGATGTGGCCAAGATACCCGAGAGTGCCTTATCGGAATTGCAGAATTTGGATTGCTGGATACTGGACGCGCTGCGCCGTAAACCGCACCCCACCCATCTGTCGTTGGATGAGGCTCTGGATTGGATCAAGCGTATGGCACCGCGCCGCGCCGTGCTGACCAATATGCACATTGATCTGGACTATGCACAGATCGCCGCAGAAACCCCCGACCATATTGACCCCGCCTATGACGGGATGGTGATCGAATACACAATCTGACGCGCCCACAGGAAGGCACATCATGTTTCAGAGCCTGATCGATGTCATCCTGCCAGTGTTTCTGGTTATTGGTGCCGGCTATGTCGCGACCTCACGTGGGTATTTTCAAACAAGCCACGTTGATGGGCTAATGAAATTCACGCAAAACTTTGCCATTCCCTGCCTGTTGTTTCGCGCCATTGCTACGCTTGATCTGTCCGCCAGTTTTGACCCGCGCCTGCTGATCAGCTTTTACACCGGGGCGGCGATTTGCTTCACCCTTGGCCTGATTGGCGCTCGGCTGATTTTTCGCCGCAACTGGGAAGACTGTGTGGCGATTGGATTTTGTTGCCTGTTCTCGAATTCCGTCCTGCTGGGTCTGCCAATCACCGAGCGCGCCTACGGGGCCGACAACCTGACTGGCAACTATGCGATTATCGCCTTTCACTCGCCGTTTTGCTACGGGCTGGGTATTACGGTGATGGAAATCGTACGCAGCAAAGGCGCGGGTGGCATCCAGACAGCGAAATCGGTGCTGAACGCGATGTTCAAGAATGTGCTGATCCTGGGGATCGCCTTGGGCTTCATCGTGAACCTGACTGGGCTGTGGATCCCTGAGGCGGTAGATGAGGCACTGTCGCTGGTTATTCGTGCCGCCCTACCTGCAGCGCTATTTGCGCTTGGGGGGGTGCTAGTACAATACCGACCCGAGGGAGATCTGCGAGCAATTGGATTTGTCTGCGCCATCGCGTTGATGGTGCACCCGGCGATTGTCTGGAGCATGGGCGCGGCGCTGAAGGTGCAGCCGGACCTGTTCCGCTCCGGCGTACTGACCGCCGCAATGGCACCGGGGTTCAACGCCTATATATTCGCCAATATGTACGGCCGCGCAAAACGGGTCGCCGCGTCTTCCGTGTTGATCGCAACCGGATCCTGCGTCCTGACCGTGTGGTTCTGGCTGTTGATCCTTGGCTGACCACAAAACTGAAATAGGGGCACCGCAGCGCCCCTATCTATTTGTTCGCTAGAACGGAAACATTAGTCGCCGTCTGCCACTCCGGCTTGCCGCAACCGGGCACGGCGCGCACGGTAGCCTGGAAGGATCACCAGAATGGCTGCCACCCCCAAGAGACCAATCGTTATCGGCCGCTCCATTAGGAAACCAAGCCCATCGTAGAGCTGCATCGAGCGGGAGAAGTTGTCCTCCAGCATGGAGCCGAGGATAAAGCCGATTAGCAACGGTGCCAGCGGATAGTCAGCAAACCGCAGTATCGTGGCACAGATCCCAAGCCCAACGAGTATCAGCAGCTCTGTCGCGTTGTTCTGCCCGATATACGCCCCCATCAACGTGAAGAAAAAGATAAAAGGGATCAAATAGTTACGCGGAACTGCCAATATTTTGGCGATATAGGGGATCAACGGAAGATTCAGGATGAGCAGGATCAGGTTGCCCACATACATGGAGATGATTACGGCCCAGAAAATCTCCGGTTCATCCACCATCAGACGAGGCCCTGGCGAGACATTGAGTGCAATCAGAGCACCAAGCAGAATTGCCGTGGTCCCCGACCCCGGAATACCCAGCGTCAGCAGAGGCACAAAAGACCCAGTGCAGGCCGCATTGTTTGCGCTTTCCGGTGCCGCAAGGCCCTTAATCGCGCCTTTCCCGAAATCCTTCTGCTCTTCCTTGGGTGCGATGTTGCGCTCAACCGCGTAGCCGAGGAAAGAGGCGATTGTGGCCCCCGCGCCCGGCAGTACCCCGATCAGAAAACCTTGGATCGACTGACGGCCAATCACTGGGGCGATGGACTTCGCCTCAGCCTTGGTGATGCGCAGATCCTTGATCTCGTTGCTACCGGCTTCGCTGTTCGAGCGTCCGGGGTCCAGCACTAGATAGAGCGCCTCTGGCAGTGCAAACATTGCCATTGCCAGCGTGATGAAGCCAAAGCCGGACTGAAGATCCATGATCCCCATGGTGAAGCGTGGCATGTTGAACAACGCGCCCTCGCCAACGGTTGCCATAATCAGGCCAAGAATTGTCATCAACAGTGCTTTGACCACCTGGCCAGTCCCTGCAAAAGCGGCGATGGCTGAGAGCCCTACCACCATCAGCGCGAAATATTCAGCGGAATGGAAAAGCAGCGCAACGCTGGCCAATGCGGGAGCAAAGATCATCAGCAAAACGGCACCAATGCTGCCACCGCAGAACGACGAGATCGCCGCTACGGTCAGCGCCTTTCCTGCCTTGCCCTGACGTGCCAGCGGGTAGCCATCGAAAGAGGTCGCAACGGTCGAGGCCACCCCGGGTGCGTTGATAAGGATTGATGAGGTCGAGCCGCCAAATATCGCGCCGTAATACACTCCGGCCAGCAGGATCAAAGCCGCCGAGGGGTCGCCGATCGAAATCGCAACCGGGATCATAATGGATATGATGCTCATCGGGCCGAGTCCCGGCAACATGCCGATGAACGTGCCTATCAGGCAGCCGCCGATGACCATAAGAAGATTACTGAAGGAGAAGGCGGTGCTGAGACCGATCAGAATACCGTCAAGCATGTCAGACCCCGTTCCCAAAGAAGATAGGCAACGGCCGCAGATAGATACCCAACACCCCCTGCACCAAGTACCAAACCAGGCCCGCTGCAAGCACGGCGATTGGGATCAGAAAACGCAGCTTGCGTTCCCCCAGGATCATAGCACTGATCACTAGGAACCCGACGGTTGAAATCAGGAAACCCACCGGACGCAGTGCCAGTGCATAGGCCACCATCATCGCCAGAAGCGATAACGCCTGCCCCAGTTTGTAGTCCAGAAGGCGTCGATAATCGATATCGCCGGCCTTTGGGCCCGCATCCGATTTTTGGGGCGACAGCACGATGATCAAGGCACAGACCACCGCCATCACTGACAGCCCTTTGGGGAAGGTGCTGGGCCAGATGGCATTGAATTTCATGAACGGCGGCAACCCGGCATCCATGGTGAAAAAGGCCGTATAGCCATAGGCCAGGCTAATCATAAGGATGACAAGCGCGATCCATCGGTCGAGCGCCATGAGGCTCTCCCCCCTTCGTGAGATTTGTCTGGATGAAACCTATAGGTGGCGCGCTGCCCTCCTGCAGATGCGTGCCACTGGTTTCCGGAAACAGGCTAGGCGCCCGGTGCAATGAAACCGAGCGCCCACCTGATAATCTTGTCCTCAGAGGAAGCCGAGTTCCACCATCAGGCTTTTGATGACCTCTTCCTGACCTTCCAGGAAGTTGACGAAATCATCACCACTGTTGTGAATGTTGACCCAACCGTTGCGGGCGCGAACTTCTTCCCACTCAGGCGTGCCATACATTTTGGCAAGCGCGGCGCGGTATGCTTCGACCTTGTCCTCTGCCAAGCCGGGTGCACCAAAGAAGCCCCGCCAGTTTACAAAGGTGGCGTCGATGCCCTGTTCTTTCATGGTCGGAGCATCAGCATAGGCAGGCACACGATCCTCAGCAGTCACACCGATAATCTTCACTTCACCCGCATTCGCGAGGTCGATCGCCTCGGAGAAGCCCGTCGAGAGCGCTGCGATCTCACCGGACAGGAGTGCGGCCATGGCCACACCGCCAGCATCATATGGGATGTACTTCACCGATGTGGGTTCTTCGCCCGCAGCCTTCATCACCATTGCCGCAACCAGATGGTCCATGCCGCCCGGCACCGAGCCGCCGCCAATAGCGGTTTTGCGCGGATCAGCCTGGTAGGCAGCAACCAGATCGGACATCGAATTGATCGGGCTGTCTTTGCCCACCACTATGGCAGCGTAGTCGCCAATGGTGCCTGCCACCATGGTCAGATCCCGGAAGTTATGTGGGAATACCCCGGTAAGCGAGCGGATCACAATCGGGGTCGAATTGACCATCAGCGTACCGTGGTTGCTCTCAGCGTTTTCAATCAGATAGCCGATCGCCTTGCCACCGCCGCCGCCGGACATGTTCTCAAAGGACGCATTGCCAACTAGGCCTGCTTTGGTCAACGCCTCACCTGTGCCGCGTGCGGTGCCGTCCCAGCCTCCGCCTGCGCCGCCGGGGATCAGAAAGTGGATGCTGTCTACCATCTCATCCGCAGTCACCGGTGCAGCAAACGCTAGTGTCGCGGCGGTCACGGCCATCAGTGCGCGCCGCGTCATGATCGTTTTCATTTTTGTCTCCTCCCATTTGACAAATGGCGGCTTGGCCGCTCATGACTGGAGAGGAACACGCCAAGCTGACACAGACCTGTCATCTGGCCTGTCATCTGGAATTTTGCGGCACCGGCGCTGCCTTCTCAATGGATAGACACCCATGCGTTTTCTGCTGGTCGAAGACAATCTGAGCCTTGCCGCCGCCGTAGAGGACCGGTTGCAAATGGACGGCCATGTGGTGGATCATGCCCCGGACCTGGCAGCAGCAGATGACTACGCCGCAACGGCCGACTACGATTTGATTTTACTGGATATTATGCTGCCTGATGGAGATGGGCGTCGCTTTCTGAAGTCACATCGCGCCCGTGAAGGCACAACGCCGGTGATCGTCCTGACCGCACGGTCCGAAGTTTCGGACCGTGTTGGAGTTTTGGATCTGGGAGCAGATGACTACATCACAAAACCCTTTGATTTTTCGGAGCTTGAGGCACGCTGCCGAGCCGTACTACGGCGGCATGGTGGCGGCAGCTCGAACCAGAAACGATTCGGTGCGCTGGTCTTTGATCCGCTGGCCGGTACCTTGGCAGCGGGCGACAAAACGGTTTCTCTGCGCAACAAGGAACTGAGACTTCTAGAGGTATTTATCAACGCACCAGACCGGATTTTTTCCAAATCGAAACTGGTGGATCGGTTGTTTTCCTATGAAGAGGATGTCTCGGAAAACGCAATTGAAGTCTATGTCGCGCGGCTGCGCAAACATCTGGCCGGGTCAGATGTGGAGATCACTACGGTCAGGGGATTGGGCTATCGGATGTCGCTCATATGAGCCAGACCTTGCCAACCAGCGGCTCTATCCGGCGGCGGCTGACGTTGCAATTGGTGGGGAGCGCCGCCTTTCTGGCATCGCTGCTGTTTTTCATCGTGCTCGTATTCACCCGCGATGTCTCGCAGCAAACCCATGACAGCATTCTACGGGCCTCAGCGACGTCGATCATGGACTCGGTTTCTGTCCGGTCCGGAGATGTAACGGTAGACATCCCCTATTCAGCACTATCGATGCTGGGCAATGTCAGCAACGACCGGGTGTTCTATCGTGTAGCACAAGATCAGGTCCTGTTGACCGGATACGCTGATCTGCCGCGCCCCGACCCGCTGCCGCGGCAAGGTACGCCGCAGTTTGAAACCCTGCCATACAAAGGCGATAGCATTCGGATGGTGACGCTTGCGCGACGAGTGTCATTGGGCGAGCAGGCCTCGGATCTTATCATATCTGTAGCGCAGACCCGTGAAGGGCAATCAGAACAACTGGCACAATTAACCCGCAACGCATTGCAACTGGGATTCGGGTTCTTTGTGATTGCCGCGCTGCTGGCCATCTGGACAGCACAATCCAGTGTGCGCCCTTTGGCTGAGCTGACCGATGCGGTGTCACTCCGTGGCCCAAAGGACTTGCGCCCCGTCCGGAGGCCAGTTCCGTCAGAGATGATTCCGCTGGTACAGTCCCTGAATCGTTTTATCGACAGGTTGCGGATTTCATTATCTCGATCAGAGGATTTCATCGCCGAGGCGGCGCATCGTGTACGAACTCCGCTGGCGACGGTTCGCACGCAGGCCGAAATCACTCTGCGCCGGGTCGATCGTGCCGAAAACCGCGCCTCCCTACGGGAGATGATCCGTGCCATTGATGAAAGTTCACGCGCCGCCGGGCAGTTACTTGACCACGCGATGGTCACGTTCCGCACCGACAGTCTGCTCCGTGAAGAGGTCGATCTGGGGGCCTTGTCCCGCGATCTGTTGAAACGGTTGCGCCCAATTGCAGAGCTGAAAGACATAGCGCTGCATTCTGATCTGCCGCAGACGCCGTCCCTATTAGGTGATCCGATATTGATCCAGAATGCAGTGCGGAACCTTCTTGACAATGCCATCAAATATGCGCCCTCCGAAAGCGACATACAGGTCAGCCTACGTAAAGAAGGCACGGAACTGCGTCTGAGCATTATCGATGAGGCAGGAGGATTTCCCAGTGGGGACACAGGCGCGCTAACGGCGCGATTTGCCCGTGGATCCAACGCTGCAGGCACCATCGGATCGGGCCTTGGTCTGACTATAGCCCGCGAGGTCGTCGAGGCCCATGGCGGTCAATTGACCATCGCCACCAGCAAAGCTGTAGACGGCCCACCAGCAGCGTCACCACGAAGGGAGGGGTCATGCGTTTCCTTATGTTTTCCGCTGTCCTGAGCGGTTTTCGAACCATATTCTCCCAGTCTGGCTTGCCTTGGGTCGTCTGGGGGCTGGCGATGGTGATGGCATCGATCGCCGGTGTAGCTCAATCGTTTGAGATCGAAGATCAACGCCAGTTCGGCCCTGCAAACAATGCCGTTGCGCCGGACGTGTTGAGGGTTCTATCAACCACCGACACCGACCTATTGGCACCACTTATAGAGAGTTTTCTAAATACGCGACCAACCACGGCAGTAGACTATGTTGCTGTCAGCAGTGCCGAGTTGATGCGTGCGGTGGTGGACGAAAACGCCGGGTTTGATCTCGCGGTATCCTCGGCGCTGGATCTGCAGACAAAGTTGGCCAATGACGGTTACACTCAGGCGCATCGATCGACGGCCACAGCACAGCTCCCTGTCTGGGGAAACTGGCGCGACCATGTTTTTGCCTTCTCACAGGAACCGGCATCGATAGTGCTGTCACCAGTGGCCTTTGAAGGGTTGGAACTGCCCCGCAGCCGACAAGCATTGATGTCGCTCCTGCGCCGCTATCCCAACCGGTTCCGGGATCGTATCGGAACTTATGACGTCGAGAAGAGCGGACTTGGCTATCTGTTTGCAACACAGGATCTGCGCACGTCTGAGAGTTTTTGGCGGATGATGGAGATCTTTGGCAGCCTTGATGTTCAGCTCTATTGCTGTTCCGGCGAGATGATTGAGGCCGTCGCCAAGGGAGAGATTGCAATCGCCTATAATGTGCTGGGTAGCTATGCACGCGCCCGGACGGATCTGACCGGGCTGATCGAGATTGTCGACCCACAAGACTATACCAATATGATGCTGCGAACTGCGGTGGTTCTGCGCCAAGCCGAGCGGCCGGATCTGGCCGGAGCTTTTATCGACCATCTCTTACGTGCAGCCTGGGGAGAGCGTGCCGATCCCGCCTATCCGTTTCCACGCTATCCATCGGGGCTGGCCAGCCAAGAGGCCTCGCTGCGTCCGATTCAGATGGGCCCCGGATTACTGGTGTTTCTGGATCACTTGAAACGGCTTCGTTTTCTGGACGAATGGCGCAGCGCTGTATTGCAGAAATAGATCCGCGACCAGGTTTCTTTAGCGATAAAGCAGCGACTGGCCGTTGTGAAACAGATGTAGTTTGGCCGGATCCGCATGTAGGCGGACTGAGGTTCCGCGCAGCCCTTTGTGAATGCCCGGAAGTTTGGCGATCAGTGGCTCCTGCCCAGTTTCCGAAGCGATATACAACACCGTAACCTCTCCCAGCGCCTCAACAATATCAACGCGACTGTCGATTAATGCACCGCCTTCACCGGTTGCGACCAGATCCTCCGGCCGAACGCCTACATTGACGCGGAGCCCCTGATCCGCATTGGTTGTGGGAATATTGGCGATCACTTCCTCATCGCTGTCCAACTGAACAGTCGTACGTGCGCCTGTGGCGACCACAGTGCCCGGAATGAGGTTCATCGCAGGGGAACCTATAAACTGGGCCACAAATTCGTTTTCCGGACGCTCGTATAGATCGAGCGGCGTGCCGACCTGTGCTACTCCTTTGTCAGCCAGCACCACAATACGGCTGGCGAGCGTCATCGCCTCGACCTGATCATGGGTCACGTAGATCATCGTGCTGTCGGGCATCGCCTCTTTCAGCTGAGCGATTTCGATGCGTGTGGCAACCCGAAGAGCGGCGTCCAGATTTGAGAGGGGCTCGTCAAAGAGATAGACCTTTGGGTCACGGACAATGGAGCGGCCAATCGCAACGCGTTGACGTTGCCCCCCTGAAAGCGCCTTAGGCAAGCGGTCGAGATAGGGTTCCAATTGCAGAATCCTGGCCGCGCGATTAATCGCGGCGTCGATTTCCTCTTTGCTTTTCTTAGCAATCTTTAGAGCGAAAGCCATGTTGTCGCGCACTGTCATATGAGGGTAAAGCGCGTAAGACTGGAACACCATCGCAATACCCCGTTGGGCTGGCGGGATATCGTTCATCACCCCGCCGTCGATTTCCAACGTGCCATCGCTGATCCGTTCCAGCCCCGCAATCATCCGCAGCAGAGTCGACTTACCACAGCCGGACGGGCCTACGAAAACCACCAGTTCTCCCTGCTGAATATCGAGGTTGATGCCTTTCAGCACCTCCACCGTGCCGCCATAGGTCTTGGCCACATTGGTCAGTTTCAAATTTGCCATCTGCTGGTCCCTCCCCTGCTCGTACTTCTGGTTATATGCGACGCGCCAGGCAGGCCTGCCATGCCGCCAGTTGCACAGGATCACCGGGCTGTGGCACCGGGGTCAAATCCAGTTCTGTGCTGAGCATTGTCCAGCTGCCCTCTGGCAATGAGATCTCTACCGGAACATCCCCCATATTGAAGGCACAGAAGATCTCTTCAGCCCCGCTCTGGCGGGTAAAAGACACGACGTTGCCCACGGCCTGCATCCCGTCATGATTGCCGAAAGCCAGCGCCGGATATGCACGGCGCAACGCGATTGCCCGGCGGTAATGGTGCAGGATCGCGTCTGGATCAGCCTCCTGATTGGCGACATTCAAAGCCAAATGCGCGGAATTAATCGGCAGCCATGGTTTGCTATCGCTGAAACCGCCCTCACCATTTGAGGCCTCCCACACCATCGGCGTGCGGCAACCATCGCGACCCTTGAATTCTGGCCAAAATTCAAGGCCGTAGGGGTCTTGAAGATCTTCAAAGGCGATATCGGCCTCTGGCAGGCCCAGCTCTTCCCCCTGGTAGATACAGGCGGTACCGCGCAGGCACATCATCAAGGTAGTAAACAGGCGTTGCGCCGCCGGGCTGAGGGACCAACGGGTAGTGTGGCGGATCACATCATGGTTGGAAAAAGCCCAACATGCCCAGCCATCTGCGGCGACCCGGTCGACCTCAGAAAAAACCTCAGCCAGACGTGCTGCGGTCAGCACATCCTTGGCCAGCAACTCAAACGCGTAGCACATGTGGACGCCGTTGTTGCCCGCGGTGTAGCTGCCCATAATCTCAAGCCCGCGCTGTGCGTCGCCGACTTCACCCACGGCGGCCTTGGCCGGGTACTCATCCAAAACCGCGCGGAAACGCCGCAGGAAGTCAAGATTTTCAGGCCGGTTCTTTGAATAGAGGTGCTCTTGATGATTGTAAGGATTCACTGAAGGCGCGATGGTGGCATTGCGGGCCTCAGGCGACAGCGGTGGATTGCTGCGCAGCTGGGCGTCATGGAAATAGAAGTTGATCGTATCGAGACGGAAGCCGTCGACGCCCCGATCCAGCCAGAAGCGGGTCACATCAAGCAAAGCATCCTGAACCTCTGTATTGTGGAAGTTCAGATCCGGCTGGGACGCAAGGAAGTTGTGTAGATAATATTGTTCTCGCCGGGGATCCCATTGCCAGGCAGAACCGCCAAAGATCGAAAGCCAGTTGTTTGGCGGCGCACCATCCGGTTGCGGATCAGACCAGACGTACCAATCTGCATGGGCATTGTCGCGATTGGCGCGGGACTGTGCAAACCAGGAATGCTGGTCCGAAGTGTGGGACAGGACCAGATCAATCATCACCCGCAGTCCCAGCGTATGGGCGGTCTTCAGCAGCTGGTCAAAGTCAGCAAGGTTGCCAAACATTGGGTCAACATCACAGTAATCCGAGACGTCATAGCCAAAGTCTTTCATCGGCGAGGTGAAGAAGGGCGAAATCCAGATCGCATCAACGCCCAGCGAGGCAATATGTGGCAAGCGCCGAGTAATGCCAGCCAGATCACCGATGCCATCGCCAGAACTATCCTGATAGCTGCGCGGGTAGATCTGATAGATCACAGCACCGCGCCACCAATCAGGATCGGCAGAGAGCATCTGTGCAGGGTCGAGTTGGAGTTGTGCATTCATGTCAGCGTATTCCGTAGGCTAGATAAAGGCGGGTCCCACAGCAGGGGAGGCCGCAAAAGAGGGTCATTTCACCGATCCGGCCAGCAGGCCGCGAACGAGATATTTCTGCATCGCGAAGAACACGGCCAAGGGCACGGCAATCGAAACAAAGGCTGAGGTTGCGAGGATCTCCCAATTGCCTCCACGTGTGCCCAACAGCTCCACGATCTGCTTGGTCATCACCGTCGTCTCGCCAGTTGCATCGATCAGGAAAACCATGGCGACCAAAAGGTCATTCCACGTCCACAGGAATTGGAAAATCGCGAAGGACGCCAACGCCGGGAAGGACAGCGGCAAGATGATACGGGTGAAGATCACGAAATCAGTCGCGCCATCTACGCGAGCGTTTTCGATGATATCGCGCGGGATGCCGACCATATAGTTGCGCAGCAGATAGATCGCCAACGGCAGTCCGAACCCCGTATGGGCCATCCAGACGCCAAGATAGCCTTTGCCGATGCCGATCTCATTGTGAAATTTCAGCAACGGGATCAGCGCTAGTTGTAACGGCACAACCAGCAGGCCGACAATTGTTGCGACCAAGAGCGCGCGGCCAGGAAACTCCATCCATGCCAAAGCATAGGCGGCGAAGGCTGCAACAAGGATTGGAATGATCGTCGCCGGTATGGTCACAGTGAGCGTGTTGAAAAACGCCTTGGCCATATTGTCGGTTGCGTTGCCGGAGATCAACACGGTCTCGTAGTTCGCCAGCGTGAATTCCGGTGGCACTGTCGCGGTCACGAACACACGCGGGCCACGCTTTCCGGTGATTTCTTCGACGTCTTCGAACCGGTAGCGCCCATCAGACTGCACGGTCATCAGGCCACCACGACGCAGCTCTGCGCTGGTTCCCGGAGCATTAGCAGCCGGATCACGCGCAGACGTCCCCCACGCGGAAATTTCGGCCTTGGAATTCTCCGCGAAAAAGCGCCCTTCTATTACGTATAAATCCCCCTCCCGAAGCTGTTCGCTGGGTGGATCTGTTCGCAAGGTCAGGTTTTGCTCTGTGGGGAAGAGCGCACGCCACCAGCCACTGGTTGCGATCTGATCGGACGTCCGAAAGGACGATACCAGCAGACCAAGCGTCGGGAACAACCAAAGCCCCACGAGCAATACGACCGAGAGGCGTAGTGCCCAGATCAGCGCAGGTTTTTGTCCGGCAATCGAAGTCATGGCGGCCTCCTCAGCGCATTTCGCGGCGGGCATTGTAGACGTTCCAAACCAGGATCGGCAGCACCAACAACATGATCACCATCGCGCTGGCGGAGCCCACTCCCCAGTCATTGGCGCGGAACAGTTTGTCGTACATGTAATTGGCCAGAACCTGCGTTTCCCACTGGCCATTTGTCATCGCAAAAACGATGTCAAAGACCTTGAGCACAACAATGGTAACGGTGGTCCAAACCACGACAATAGTGTCCATGATTTGCGGCACCTTGATCTTGAAGAAGATCTGAAAAGGCCCGGCACCATCAACAATAGCGGCCTCTACGGTTTCCTCGGGAATGCCGCGCAGGGCCGCAGATAAGATCACCATCGCAAAGCCGGTCTGGATCCAGACCAGAACCATCATCAGAAAGATATTGTTCCACAATGGAATAGTCAGCCACTGCTGCGGTGCATCACCACCAAAGTAGATATAGATCGCGTTCAGAACCCCAATCTGATCAGTGCCTTCGGGACGGGCATCATAGACCAGTTTCCAGATCACCGCAGCCCCGACAAAAGAAATCGCCATTGGCATGAAGATCAGAGATTTCGCGATATTGCCCCAAGCCAGCCGATCAGTCAGCTGGGCGGCCAGCAGTCCAAACCCAGTCGCGGCAGCAGGGACAATCAACAGCCAAAGGAAGTTATTCTTGAGCGCTTCCCAGAACTTCGCCTCGGCCAACATCTGTTGGTAGTTATCCAGTCCAACGAATTCAGAACCGCCTCCGGGCAAGCGTTCTGTAAGCGATAACCGCATGGTTTCGACAACCGGGTAAGCGAGATAGAGTCCCAAAGCCAGCAACGCAGGCAGCAGAAACAACCAGGGACGAATCATATTGGCGCGGCGAATATTACGGGCGATATGCTCACCTCGTGCCGGGAAGATGAACCGATCCAGCACAAGATTGGAGAAGTAAAAATAGCCGACACACCCGCCAACGCCAAAGGCAATGGTCAAAAGGCCCTGAATGGCTGGATGCATGGGGTTCTCCCTTCTCGGTGGGCTATTGAAACGGGGGTAGGCAAGCGGGCAAGCTGAGTTGATGCTTCAGGTGGTCACGGGCCGATCCACAAACCGGCCCGCGCAATCGTGTTACTTCAATGCATCCCAAGAAGATTGGATTTCTGCGGCTGCGTCAGCGGCAGAGGTGCCGCCGGCATAGCCAACCATACCGGTCCAGAAGGATCCCGCCCCTACACCACCGGGCATCAGATCGGACGCATCAAAGCGGAAGGTATCTGCTGACAGAAGGATATCTCCCATCTTTTTTAGAGTTTCCGTGGCATAGAGATCGGTGTTGACACCTTTGTGAGGGGTCAAGAAACCCTGCTGCGCCATCCAGACCTCATGTGCGATAGGAGATTGAAGGAACTCCATCAGAGCGCGGGCACCCTTGCTGTCGTTGGTAACCGCCCAAAGGGTGCCTGCACCCAGAACCGGGCTTCCCAGATCCTTTTCCGCGTAGGCGGGGAAATAGAAGAAATCAGCGTCCAGGCCAACTTCAGTTCCTTCGGGAAAGAACGCCGGAATAAAGGAGGCTTGGCGATGCATCAGACACTGCGGCGGGCTGGCAAACAGACCTTTGGGGCTGTCACGGAAATCAGTTGAAGCCACGGCCCCTGCCCCGCCAGAGACATAGTCATCGTTACGTGCGAAATAGCCAAACTCATCGATGGCGGCAACAACACGTGGATCGGTAAAGGGAATCTCGTTGCTGACCCATTGGTCATAGACAGCGGGTTCCTGCGTTCGCAGCATCATGTCCTCGACCCAGTCAGTAGCGGGCCAACCCGTCGCACCACCGGATCCCAGACCGATACACCAAGGCGTATTCCCGTCTTCCACCATCTGATCTGTCAGCGTCTTCAGTTCTTCCATCGATTGAGGGATGTCATACCCGAAATCCTCAAAAGTCTCGGGCACAAACCAAACGAGCGATTTTACATCGACCTTGTAGAAAAGGCCGAAAAGGTCTTCAGCTCCGTCCGGCCCTTCGAACGTGCTAAGATCAACCCAAGACTCACCGGCCGCATAGTTGCTCCGCACCCAATCCGCAGTCTCACTGCCCAAGGGAGTAATAAAGCCGCGGCGCGCCATATCGGCGACCAGGCCGGGCTGCGGGAAGACGGACACATTGGGAGCAGACCCTGCCTCGGCATCAACAACGATCTGCTGCTCGAAGCTGTCAGAACCGGTATAGCGCACATCTGCGCCGGTGGCTTCGCCGAAATAGGCCAAAACCTTTTCCACGACTTCTTGATCCGGGCCAAGCCATGGGCCAAAGACCGTTACCTGTTCTCCCGACAGATCTGTCGCCTTCAGCGCCTCAAAACTGTCCCAGTTGAATTCTCCCTCGCCGACCGGAAAAGTCAGCGCGCCCTCGGCGTGTGCAAGTCCGGCGGTCAATGCCAGAACGCCCGCAGCGGCAGTAAGCCTGCGTTTCATGATGTCTCCTCCCGATTATCACAGCACCAGTTTTGAGATCTCCTCAGACTCAAAATCCAAAGCGCTTTGGATCATCTCAATCTTGTAGATTCGAACGTCTCTGTCAACAAATTAGAACACAAGGCGCGAATATTCACCTTCAAACAAGGCTTGCAAGCCTTATCCAGACCCTGTCATAACAATATAAGAATAGGCGCTTCGGTGCCGTATGATGCCAAGTAATCAAATCGCTTTGGAGAATTTCGGGCATGAACCTAAAGGAACTTGCCGCCCATCTGAACCTGTCACAAACGACAGTCAGTCGCGCGCTAAATGGGTTTCCCGAAGTCAGCGAAGCGACGCGACGGCGGGTTGCGGCAGCGGCTGAGCAATACAACTACCGCCCTAACACCCGCGCCAAAGCCTTGGCAACCGGACGTGCGATGGCCATCGGCCATGTGATTCCGTTGTCATCGCAACATGAAATGGTGAACCCGATCTTTGGTGACTTCATCGCGGGTGCCGGTGAGAGCTACGCCAGAGCAGGCTACGATATGATCCTGTCTCTGGTCGAGGACAGTGAACAGGAAAAAGCCTATCGTGAGATGGCTGCAAAGCGAAATGTTGACGGCATCGTACTGCACGCGCCGCGCATGTCTGATCCGCGCATCGACCTGTTACGCAGCATTGGCCTACCGTTTGCTGTGCATGGCAGAGCATCTGACCTGGAAGCACCATACAGTTGGTTGGACGTGAACAACAAAAGCGCCTTTGACCGCGCAACCCAGTTTCTGTTGGATCTTGGCCATCGGCGTATCTGTCTGGTCAACGGGCTGGAAAGCATGGATTTCGCTTGGCGGCGGCGCGCAGGGTATGAGGCCGCACTATCCTCGCGCGGCCTGCCGCTGGATCCGGCGCTGATGTATGCCGAAGAGATGACCGAAAGCTATGGCTATCGCACTGTAGTGGCGACACAGGCACTAGAGAACCCACCGACAGCTTATCTGGTCTCATCCATTATCCCGGCCATGGGGGTTCGCCGAGCGATCGAGGATACTGGTCGCCGTATGGGACGCGAGATTTCGGTGATCACACATGACGACGACCTGTCTTATCTGCGCAACGGCGATGAAGTCCCACAATTTACCGCGACGCGATCATCGGTACAGGAAGCTGGGCGCCAACTGGCCAATCTGCTGCTGGAGCAGATCCGTTCCCCTACCGAGACGCCTTTGACGCGACTGCTGGAAGCGCACTTGACCGTTGGGCGTTCAACCGGGCCCGCTCCCACGCCTTAGCCCCGTAGCGCGCCCTCTCTCAGACATCACAGGCACAGGAGAGCCGTCATGCTCCGCAATACTCGCAGCGATTTCCCAAAAGGGTTTCTATTCGGTACCGCCACCTCCGCCTATCAGATCGAGGGACATGGGTTCGGCGGCGCAGGGCCGACCCATTGGGACAGCTTTGCCGCTACACCAGGGAATGTGACGCGCGCTGAACACGGTCTGCGCGCCTGCGATCACTACCACCGCTATGAAGAAGATCTCGACCTGGCAGAGGCTGCCGGGTTTGATTGCTATCGGTTTTCCACCAGCTGGGCGCGGGTTCTGCCGGAAGGACGCGGCGCACCCAACCCCGAGGGGCTCGATTTTTACGACCGGCTGACCGATGCCATGCTTGAGCGTGGTCTGAAGCCCTGCGTAACGCTCTACCATTGGGAGCTACCACAGGCACTGGCGGACATGGGCGGCTGGCGCAACGCAGATATCGCCAATTGGTTTGGCGAATTCACCGAAGTCATTATGGGCCGCATTGGCGACAGAATGTATTCAGCAGCCCCGATCAATGAACCCTGGTGCGTCGCCTGGCTGTCGCATTTCCTGGGCCATCATGCCCCCGGATTGCGTGATATTCGCGCCACCGCACGCGCAATGCATCACGTGATGCTGGCTCACGGCACTGCCATTGAGACGATGCGCGGTTTGGGCATGACCAATCTTGGCGCGGTATTCAATCTGGAATGGGCCACGCCTGCCAATAACAGCGCGGAGGTTCGCCTTGCCGCTGACCGCTATGATGCGATCTACAATGGCTTCTTTCTCGGCGGGGCATTTCGGGGTTGTTACCCGGATCTGGCGCTTGAGGGGCTGGAACCACATCTTCCAACGGGCTGGCAGGATGATTTCGATACCATTACCGCTCCAGTCGACTGGTGTGGTTTGAACTACTACACGCGTAAACTCATTGATGCAGAGAGCAACCCGGATGCAAATGCATGGCCAAACATGCAAGAGATCGACGGACCTCTACCCAAGACCCAGATGGGTTGGGAAGTCTATCCGCAGGGCCTTTATGACTTTTTGACCCGAACCGCGCGGGAGTATACCGGCAACACGCCCTTGATCGTGACGGAAAATGGTATGGCCAATGCTGATGCACTCATGGCAGGCGCAGTTACGGACGACGCGCGGATCGCCTTCGTCGACGACCATCTGGATGCGGTACGTCGCGCCATTGCGGATGGGGCGCCAGTCCATGGCTATTTCCTGTGGTCACTATTGGACAACTATGAATGGGCGCTTGGTTATGAAAAGCGGTTTGGTCTGGTGCATGTGGATTTTGACACGCTGAAACGCACGCCCAAAGCCTCCTACCATGCACTGAAATCAGCATTGAAAACTGCGCCGCTAGACTAATGCCCCGGCCTGCTAGTGGTCAGCTAACCGACTGCTCAGACGTCCCAACAGTGCCAAACATTGTGACAGCTGATCAACAGCCAGGTATTCATTTGCCTTATGCGCCTGCGCGATGGATCCCGGCCCGCAGACAACAACATCCATGCCCAGCGCCTGAAACAGGCCCGCCTCCGTGCCAAATGGCACCAACTCTGGGGTGTTGCTACTAAGCAGCTCAGAGAGGAGCTCGCGCGCTTCATTCTGTGTGGTGGGGATCAAACCGGCAACCTCTCCGACCACTTCAGTATCAATATTGGCGTCTGGATAGACCGCCCGCATCGAGGGCAGTAAAACATCAGCGCAATACCGCGCCATAGCGTCCTTAACGTAATCGGCGTCGGATTTGGCAACCGGGCGCATTTCCCAGTCGACCTGCGCCTTTGACGCGATGACGTTGTGGACGCTACCGCCATTGAGCGCACCAACGTTCAATGTGGTCCAAGGCGGATCGAACCGACTGTCCGATGGCGTACGATCCTGAAGGTCACGGCGTAAATCCAATAGTCGGCTGACATAGCGCACAGCATATTCAACTGCATTGACACCTTGCCCTGGATCCGATCCGTGCCCCTCAAGCCCGTGAAAGCGCGTGCTGTATTCGTGACAACCTTTGTGGCCTTCAACGATGCGCATACTGGTCGGCTCGCCAATGACCGCCAATCGCGGTTTGATGCCTCGTTCGCTCAGCGCTTGTGTGAGATGGCCCGCACCAATACAGCCCACCTCTTCATCGTAAGTGAAAGCAAAATGGACGGGCCGTCTGCCCACCCTATCCACGAACTGCGGAGCCATTGCCAGCGTCGCCGCAATGAACCCCTTCATATCGCAGGTGCCACGGCCAAAGAGCCGCCCCTCTCGCTCCACCAGAGTGAAGGGATCACTCTGCCAATCCTGATCAGCTACGGGTACGACATCGCTATGACCGGACAGCAGAATGCCACCATCCCGTACGGGACCCAAGGTCGCGAAGAGGTTAGCTTTTTGTCCGCTGCCATCAACGAGTACATCGACCTTAGCGCCACAGTCCTCCAGCCGGTTGGCGAGATAGGCCATCATTTCCAGATTGCTGTCGGCGGAAACCGTGGGAAAGGCGATGAGATCCGATAGAATGCGCGTGGTTTGCTCAATCAACGGCTCAGTCCTTTACAAACAATTTGCGCTCCACCGTACAAAGCGGCTGCGCCGCACCCGTGTCGCGGATAAGCAGGGTTTCGGTGGTTTCCAATCCCCAGCTGTCCATCCACAAAGCCGGCATGAAGTGAAAGACCATACCGGGTTGCAGTATAGTGTCATCTTCGCTGCGGATTGACGCGGTGCGCTCCCCCCAATCAGGGGGGTAGGACAAGCCAACCGGATAGCCCATACGGCCCGAACGCTCGATCCCGTGTTTTGCCATTACACGCATGAACGCATTCGCAATATCACAGGTACGATTGCCAGCACGAGCCGCCTCGATCCCCGCAGTGATACCCTCCATCTGAGCAACCTCTACCCGGCGCATATCCTCCGTCGGGGTGCCCAGAAATACCGTGCGGGACAGAGGTGCATGATAGCGGCGATAGCAGCCCGACAGCTCAAAAAACGTCGCCTCGCCTGACTGCATCGGGGTTCCATCCCAGGTCAGATGCGCGGCTGTGGCATCAAGCCCGGATGGTGTAAGTGGTACGATGGCCGGGTAATCCCCCCAATCCTCCCCAACACCAGTAACGCCAGCATGGAGAATATCGGCCACCAGATCATTTTTGCGTATGCCAGGTTCTGCGTGGTCAATTGCGGTCTGGATCACCTTATCGGTGATTCTCGCAGCCTTGCGTATGAAGCTGAGTTCAGCGTCGGATTTAACCAAGCGCTGCCAGTTCACCAATCCTGTTGCGTCCACAAGATCAGCCGTTGGTAACGCCGCCGCCAATACCACATGGGCCTTGGCAGAATAGTAGTAATTCTCCATCTCGACACCAATACGCAGGCGTTCCAATCCACGGGTGCGAAGCTGCTCGGCCAGCTCCTGCATCGGGTGGTGTTTCGTCGATTGGACATAATGATCTGAATACCCAAGCAGGTTATCCTGCGACATCCAGCAGGTGCGGCGAGCGCCCATCATATCCATGTGACGCCCCCACCAGATCGGGTCATGATCAAGGGTGACGATGACCCCCTGATGCACATAGAAGGACCAGCCGTCATAACCCGTGAGCCATGCCTGATTGGACGGATCGGTGACAAAAAGCACGTCTAAACCAGCTTCTGCCATGGCCGCGCGAGTCTTTGCCAACCGCTGCTGATACTCTGATCGCTCAAATGGGGTACTGGGTTTGCTCATCGCACTGCTTCCTCTCTACGCATCAGCCAAGTACCGCCGTCACCGCACGGTGGGTTGCGGCCACGACGCGGTCCGCCTCTTCTCGGGTCAGACAAAACGGCGGTGCGAATCCTAGGATGTCTCCCTGCGGCATTGCCCGCGCAATCACGCTGTCCTGCTCAAAAAGTTTGGCGGCGATCTGCGGCCCAATCTTATCACTGGCTTCGAAGAAACGGCGATCATCGCGATCCGCAACAAACTCCACTGCACAGAGCATCCCCTCACCGCGCAGATCACCCACATTGGGATGATGCCCCAACGCCCTGCGCATTTCATTGTTAAGATAGGCGCCGACATTACCTGCGTTTTCAATAAGACCCAGTCGATCAATCAGGGTGAGATTTGCAACGCCAGCTGCCGCACCAATGGGATGCGCCGAATATGTCCAGCCATGGCCGATCGGGCCGTTCTCATCTGAGCCGCGCTCCAGCACCTGCCACATTTTATCCGACACGATGGACCCGGAAAGTGGCGCATAGGCTGACGTCAACCCCTTTGCGATTGTAATAAGATCCGGACGTATACCGTAGTGCTCTGAACCAAACATGGTGCCCAAACGGCCAAAGCCAGTCACAACCTCATCGGCGACCAGTAGAATGTCGTGCCTTTCCAAAACAGCCTGTATGGCCGGCCAGTACCCTGCTGGAGGCGGGACAATCCCTCCGGTACCCAAAACCGGCTCACCAATGAAGGCCGCGATACTGTCTGCGCCTTCACGGTGGATCAGCGCTTCCAGCTCCGCCACGCAATGGGTGACAAAATCACCCTCGCTCTGGTTGCGATCCTCACGGCGGAAATAATAAGGAGCTTCCGTATGCACCACCTGCGCCAGTGGCAAATCGAACTTGTTATGGAATAGTTCCAACCCGGTCAGAGATCCCGTCATCAAGCCTGACCCATGGTAACCCCGCCATCGCGAAATGATCTTTTTCTTCTCGGGGCGACCAAGGATATTGTTGTAATACCAGATTAATTTGATGTTGGTCTCGTTAGCGTCAGAGCCCGATAGGCCGAAATAGACCTTCGACATATGGTCAGGCGCACGATCCATGATCATCTTGGCCAGCGTAATCGACGCCTCGGTTCCGTGCCCCACATAAGAATGATAGTAGGCCAACTCGCGGGCCTGATCGGCAATCGCCTCGGCAATCTCGGGGCGGCCGTAGCCCACATTTACACAATATAGCCCGGCAAAAGCGTCCAGCATTCGGTTGCCGTCGCGATCCTCAATATGGCAGCCGCTACCGCCAGTCACTACGCGCTGCAGCAGGTTTCCGCGGGCAAAGTCTGCAAGATGTGTTGAGGGATGGAAAAAGCTGTCTCTGTCCCATTGATCCAGTTGATCATTGTGAAGCATGGTTCACTCCTTGGCTTTGGCGGCGCGCCGCCTGTGGTCAAATGAAGGGAGCCAATTGCACGCAACAAACCGATATACGGTCTGATTTCGAGCAGAAAAGGCTCCGCTCACCCAGACAGCAGCGCGCAATGCCTTTATTGCCAGGGTCACCTATAGTTGGACCATGACAGGTCTACCAATGGCAACTTATTTCTTTCAAGCCGGAGGAACTGTCAGTAACGCATCCATGGATGCTGCATTACCGCACATTGATCATCAACAACGCGACTATGAAGCGGATCGATCAGACGAAATACCAGGTCGTCTAAATAGGGCCAAAAACCATTGCGATCACTAAGCCGAAGGTATCAATCGTATTTGCTATTTCGGATGCTATGCCCGTGGCCCAGATATTTCGATGAACACAGTACAGAGCATTGTTGGCCTGACACCATTCAACCCAGCGCTGTCTGAGAACGGTATTCTCTTGATCATCTCGCTAAAGGCGATGCTTAAGGGACGCCCAACCCGCGCGGCACTTTCACGCTGCATCACTGCGAATGCTCTTGGCGTCGACCTTAAGGTGGTAGGCTTGGCAGATCTCTCCACCCGCTTCAAACCGGGGGCCCGCTGAGGTTATCGACAACCGAGCTCGACGCATCAGCAAGGCTGCCGTCACAGATGTAATGCACAGGAATGCACTAATATCCCATTCCTGCGCAAACCGTGACAGGCCCTGCGCCAAATGACCCCGTACAAGCATACGTTCGCGGGCGCTCAACGTATCCTCAACAAAGAACCTGCTGACTTCCCAAATCGTCGAATCCTGTGGCGCCGAAGCGTCGAGAACATTGGACGGTAGACCCGGCAGCAATCCCAATTGTGCATCTCGCAACATGTAGCTGTTATTCATGCATTGGGCGGTTGTTGGCGTCATTCGAAAACCACCCAGAACCGTCTTACCTTCATGAACCGTGCAATACGTACTTTCCGGGGTATCGTACTGATCAAATTCAAGCCCGCGCACATTCGGCAGGTTCCATCGACGCAGCTTAACAAAATGGCGATAGCGCGCGCGAAGCAATTCAGTAAAGAGCGCTCCGGTCTCTCCAAAGTTGTCGAATGTGATCTCTGTCGACTGCATCGGAGTGTCCGGTCAGCTGTCTGGCCTCCTCGAAGCGGAATTGCCAGAAATTATTCATAAATTTAACTCAACTTATCCGGCAATCGTAAATTTTGAATTAATTCGTCAAGATCAGATCGCGTTGCCCTCAGCCAGTAGCCGAACTTTGCTGCGGTGATCCGGCGCCAAGTTGCGTCATGAATTGATTTTACCGCGCCAGGGCCGGACGTCAGGCTGTTCGAGCAATCGAAGTCGCGGTAACCTTACAAATTTCCGCAATCAAAACTGATTTTTTAACGGGCTTGGCCAGGTAACTCGCAGCCCCCAGTTCAATGAAAAGGTCCTGCTCCTCAGGGGCGGCATTAGCTGTTAGCATAATCACAGGCGTGCCAGAAACCTTACCGCCCCGCTTCGCCATTTCTACCAACGTCTCCCTGCCATCCATAACCGGCATTTTCATGTCCAGTAGCACCACATCAAATGCGTATTGCTCAAGGCAGGTCAGAGCCTCGAACCCGTTCTCGGCATCCATGATTGTAACGTTGCTGTTCTTCAGGAAAGCACGAACAACCAGCCGGTTAGAGGCGGTATCATCGACAAGAAGTATTGACAGCCCTTCAAGGTCGCGATGCTCGATAGTCTTCTCTGGCAGCTGCACCGCATCGACTTCAGGCGCGTTCAGGATTGTGGCAGGCCAGGAGAAAGTAAAGCAACTGCCCCAGTCCGGACTGGTCTGCACAGTAATGTCCCCCCCCATGATACGGGCAAGATTACGAGCGATCGATAATCCCAACCCAGTCCCAGGCACATTCGGTGCGTTCTTGTCATTGACCCGGTAGAAATCAGTAAACAGTTTCGCCGTCTGCTGCGCAGTCATGCCCCGCCCGGTATCAGAAACCTCCAAGCGCAGGATCGTCCGCCCATCCATATTCTCGCTATCGGCGACAACAGTAACATGGCCCGTTTCGGTATATTTGACCGCATTGGAGACGAGATTTCCGATGATCTGGCGCAAACGCAATGCATCACATTCTGCATGAATAGGGAAATTGTCAGATATTCTGGTGTTCAGATCCAATCCCTTTTCAACCGCGCGCAACCGATACATTTCAACGACACTAGAAATCTCCTCACGGGGGAGCGCCGGTGCTAGTTTCAGCTCAAATTGTCCGGACTCGATCTTCGCATGGTCCAGGACATCATCCAAAATCCCTGTGAGTGCTTGCGCAGACTTCCGCAGGAGCTGTGTGCGCTCTCTCAGCACCCCAGAATCTGAGTTTTCTTCTTCAATAAGCTCCGACATTCCACAGATCGCATTCAAAGGCGTACGAATTTCGTGGCTCATTGCTGCCAGAAAGCGGCTCTTCGCCCGACTACCCGCTTTAGCCTCTTTCAAAGCATCCTGAAGACGTGCCGTCAGTACGTGCTGCACCCACATCGCATGCAACATATAGACCGCGCCTAGTAGCACGATGACAGCAGCAATAAGCATCTCGCCCATGCTCGCAAAGCGAATAAGCGTTCGGTAAATCATATAGGTTACGGTGCAGATGATCGGCACCGCTGTGATAAATCCAAAGTGAATCCAGGCAGATCTGGCAACCACCGAATGGTTGAGCGCTATTATGAGAAGCATAGCACCCATCAATTTTGGGAACGGTTCCGGATGCAAGAAAAGCAACAAAGATAACGCGTTAAACACCCAAACGCCTACAAAGGCAGAGAACCCGAACAATAGGGTTGCACCAACAGTAATTTCGCGCGCCAGTCGATGATAAACACGCAGACCGATGACTTCGATCAGTACATAGGCTGCATAGACAATCACCACAGTCTGAAGTGGCAGGAAATAAAGAGACAGAAGAGATACTAGCGTGATGGAGGCAAAACGCGACGGCAGATCAGCCCGAACCAATTCATTCTGGGTCGCCACGGAATTCTTGAGGTCTGGCGATAAAGAAAACAAACGCATCCTCCTTCCGAGTTTCGTCAGCGTCCTCACGGTTGTGGTCTTCGAGCATCGGCGACCTGCCTGATCTGACTCTATCAAGGCAAACTGATTCGTCTCCCCCGTCAAATTGACGTTAAATAATGACCGATGACTTAATGCAAAATCATGAAATCCCTTAGCTGACCTGATCATCAACCTTTGCATAGCTGGTGACAACATGCCATTTCAATGAGATGACTAGCGAAAGCTAGATGTCGTCCGCCACTTAGGTCGCGTCTTCATAAAGTGGCATGATGAACCAAGAATAATACTAGTTCTGTGTCTGCAATGTATTTCGAAGGTTTGCACAGGAAAACACAGGCCATTTATTAGATATCTCTATATAAATGGTGCCCCCACACGGACTCGAACCGCGGACCTACTGATTACAAATCAGTTGCTCTACCAGCTGAGCTATAGGGGCCTTGGGGAGCGCAATAACGCCTCTCGCATAAGGGTGCAAGACGAAAAATTCGGGTTTTTGCAGTAAGATCATCAGGTCGCTTTTTCACACGATCAAATAGGTGCGATTTCGGCTTGGGGCGATCATCGGATAGCCGCACCCGTCCCGAAGATAGGTATCTTGCATCGCATCCGAGACTAGGCGCGAAGGGACGCATGCCAAGCTACTAAACATCGCCGTCTGAGGTGCGTCGGCATTTGCGATCCCAGCCTGTCGGGTCCGATAGCTGTTTCATATCTCCCGATTGCATTCAGGCCTAAGCACGAAAAGCTGGTACGAAATGCTACATCGAACCAAAGACATACTGGTAGTCGCCATGGAAATATAAGAACATGATATGGCCTACCTTGCGATGGCGTGCGGTATCTTCCGCCATATGCAATCACCAAACCTGTTCAAAAACCGAAAGCCGTTGAATGGCAGATCCTCGTTTCAACATCATGATCGTCGGACAAGCTGGGCGGTTGCAATATGAGGCGGTCTTGTTTGCCGCCTCCCTAAGACATCACGCTCCCGATTTTAACGGAAGGCTGTTCGTGGCGACCCCTCGGCCCGGCAAAAAATGGGAGAAGGACCCCAGCATTCGCAACAAACCGGTCCTTGACGCATTAGAAGCACTGGGCGCACAAATTTTGCCATTTCAATCAGAAGCCTTTGGGCAGGTTTATCCCTATGGCAACAAGATCGAAGCGCTGCGGGCCTTACCCGAGGGTGAGCCTTTCGTCTTTTTTGATACCGACACGCTGATCACTGGCCCAATTGATCAGGTCCCGTTTGACTTTTCCAAGCCTTCGGCCTCGCTGCGTCGCGAAGGGACTTGGCCAAAGCCCACACTTTACGGGCCGGATATGACGGGCATCTGGTGCGCGCTATATGATCGGTTCGGACTGGATTTCGAAAGCAGCCTTGATCATGGCCAACCGGACAATCATTGGCGGCGATATCTGTATTTCAACGCGGGCTATTTCTACGGAGAGTGTCCCCGGATCTTTGGCAGACGTTTTTTAGACTACGCGATGTCGATTCGTGACGACATGCCAAAGGCAATCATCGGGCAGTCACTGGACCCCTGGTTGGATCAAATCGCCCTTCCACTTGTCATACATAGCCTTGGAGGTGGCCGTGACGTGCTGCCTGAAGGATACCTTGATGGGGTGATCAGCTGCCATTATCGCAACTTCCCCCTGCTTTATGCCCGTGAGAGCGATAAGGTCGTCGAAGCACTGGAGACTGTGGCCCGCCCGAACAAGATCAAAAAGGTTCTGAAGCTATATGAGCCGATGAAGAGGATGATCTACCAAGGACGTGGCGCGAAGGTACGGGCGATGTTTGATCGCGACAACCTGCCCCGCAAAGAACAAGCAATTCGCAATAGGATCAAATCGGCCGGTTTCTGGATGCGCTGAACAGGTAAGTTGAACGAACTCGGCCATACTCCGAACAGTCGTTTGTTGAGGGCCCTCGCTACAAAGCCCTGAGACCGACTCTTATTTCTCGGGTTTTAGATCGACGGCAAATTGCGCCTTGCCTTACGGGCCGTGGCAGAGTGTTGTAGCGCGCGACGACAATTTGACCATCTCGGTGACTATCCAGAGGAGCACATATCATGTCTGCAGCGCCAAGCTACGGGTTCGACACATTGCAAATTCACGCGGGCGCAAAGCCCGATCCGGCCACCGGTGCGCGACAGACGCCGATCTACCAGACCACAGCCTATGTGTTTCGCGATGCAGATCACGCCGCTGCTCTGTTCAACCTGCAAGAGGTAGGTTTTATCTACTCGCGCCTGACCAACCCCACCGTCGCCGTATTGCAGGAGCGTATCGCCACGCTGGAAGGGGGCGTAGGGGCGGTCTGCTGCTCCTCCGGTCATGCGGCCCAGATCATGGCCCTGTTTCCATTGATGGAACCCGGACGTAATGTTGTGGCCTCTACCCGTCTTTACGGTGGCAGCGTCACTCAGCTAAGTCAGACGATCAAACGCTTTGGCTGGTCAGCGAAGTTTGTGGATTTTGATGATCCTGCAGCGGTCGCAGCGGCCATAGATGACGACACACGTGCGGTATTCGGCGAATCTGTCGCTAATCCGGGCGGCTATGTCACCGATATCCGCTCAATCGCCGATGTGGCCGACGCCGCAGGAGTACCACTGATCATCGATAATACATCAGCGACACCATACCTCTGCAATCCGATTGCTCATGGTGCGACGTTGGTCGTGCATTCCACCACGAAATACCTCACCGGCAATGGCACCGTAACTGGTGGTGTGGTTGTGGATTCCGGCGCGTTTGACTGGTCGGCAAACGACAAGTTCCCATCGCTTTCCCAACCAGAACCAGCCTACCACGGTTTGAAGTTTCACGAGACCTTTGGCGGGCTGGCGTTCACTTTCCACGGGATTGCGATTGGCCTGCGCGACCTCGGCATGACCATGAATCCACAGGCGGCACACTATACACTAATGGGCGTTGAGACACTCAGCCTACGTATGGAACGTCACTGTGAAAACGCCAAGACCGTCGCGTCATGGCTGGAGCAGGACCCGCGCGTAGAATATGTGACCTATGCCGGATTGCCCTCCTCCCCTTACTACAAGCGTGCCGAAGAGCATTACCCCAAGGGCACAGGCGGGCTGTTCACCTTTGCCGTCAAGGGTGGCTATGAGGCCTGCGTCAAGCTGGTCAATTCGCTTGAGATATTCAGCCACGTCGCGAATCTCGGCGATGCGCGATCACTGATCATTCACTCGGCCTCTACGACCCACCGCCAACTGACTCCAGAACAGCAGGAGGCCGCGGGTGCCGGCGCCAATGTAGTCCGCGTGTCCATTGGGATAGAAAACGCCAATGACCTGATCGCCGATCTGGATCAGGCTCTAGCCAAAGCCGCCAGCTGAGCGAAATGCGACAGCGGAACGTATATAGGCCGGGTGAAACCCCGGCCTATATACGTTTTGAAACATCTAGTCTTCACAAGACTATTCGGTATCAGGCGCTTTGATATCATAGACGACTGAGACACTGTGCCCGAAGGTCAGCTCGCCTGCCTCAATCGGCATCGGTGCACTGCGGGCCATCTCCATGGCCATCATCGGCTGGCCGCCACCGCTATCGCGATCATGGATAGACCGTACCGCCCCTAGTTCAACACCAGCCGCTTCCGCCAGCTGAGTGGCTTTGCGCAGCGCGTCTTTTACCGCAGCGCCTCTAATCTGATCCTGAACCATTGCCGAGTCAGTCACACCAAAACTCAAGCCTCTGAAATCATTGGCACCCACCGTCAGAACCTGGTCCAACACTTCGCCAAGCCGATCGAGATCACGGATGCGCAAAGACAGTGTATTTGATGCGATGAAGCCGGTTATCTTGCGTCGGCCATTTTCATGGTTTCGATCCTGCGACCACACCGGATTGAGCGAAATCTGCTGGGTTTGCATATCTTCGGCAGCGATGCCGGCAGATCTCAGCTGATCGACCACGGCCACCATTTTGGTTGATACCGCCGACATGGCAAGCGCCGCCTCATCGGATTCTTCGGTAACACCTAGGGTGATTGTCGCCAGAGTCGGAGTAACTGCGATACGTGCTTCGCCGGTTACGGAGATCTGGCGATCCACGCGTGCCTCTTCCGCATGAACCAGGCTGCTGGCCATCAGAATGGCCAGCGCCGATGCTGCAATATGTCTAGCTTTCATGAAACTACTCCTTTTCCGAGATGTTACATGGGGATGGCAAATGACCGCTTGCAAGGGGGAAAACGTGTCTTTTCCTTTCCCTTGAGCCGACACTGCCCTATGGTCTGCGGCAAGATCGCCTGCCCACACTTGGGTATGGGCATACTAGAGTTGAAGGCGTGTTTGCATAATGAAACCGGGGTTTGCACTCTCTCTTTCTTCCCACGGCGTCAGCCTGTTGCAGCGTGCCGCCGGTGGCTGGCGTCAGATTGGCACAGTGCCGCTGGATGACGAAGACCTGGACGCGGCCTTGGCGAATTTGCGCCAATTGGGCGAAAGACACGCCAAAGGACCAATCGCTTGCAAGGTCGTCATTCCCAATGACCAGATCCGCTATCTAACGTTCGAAACGGGGACCGCTGACGCGACCAGTCGGCGGGCGATCGCGGAGCAAGGTTTGGATGGGAGCACACCTTACCGAGTTGATGAGCTGTCTTTTGATCTTAGCGAAGACGGATCGCAAACCCATGTGGCTGCTGTCGCCCGTGAAACCTTGCAAGAGGCCGAAGATTTTGCACTGGCGCACGGGTTTCTGCCCATAAGTTTTGTCGCGATTCCCGGTGACATGGATTTTCTGGGTGAACCCTTCTTTGGATCCTCACAAACTCTACTGCAATCCGGCGAAACACCGGTAGAGCCTGATGGAATATCTGTTGTTGATATCGGTCCGGCCGATCCGCCGGAACCAGATCCCACGCCAGAGCCAGAGGTCTCAGATCAGTCATCGGTTCCAGAGGAGCCAATCGAGGCGTCGCCCGGCATAGATGAACTAAACGTGGTCAAGGTTGCCTCCACCAACGCAGACAGTCCGGCACCTGTGCCCGTCACAAGCGATCCGCAAACGACATTGTCTGACAAGGCAAGTGCGAAAGAAACAAAGACAGAAGAGCTCGAGGCATCAACTCCCGCTGAGGTCTCGAGCTCCTTGAAAGGCACCAATGACCCTGCTGAGGCAACACATGTTGCAGCCGGATTTTCAACACGACGCCGCAAAGAGGGACCAGCTCGCCCTGTAGCCTCTCCGCTCGCCGAAGAGGGCCGTGCGCCAGTTCTTGCCGCGCCGACAGGCCACAAACGCACGGCTAGTACCAGCGCAACAGCACTCAGCACGCCTAACAATGGAGGCGGTGATAACCGGCTTGTCCCGCATGCGGCATTCGGGTCCATCGCACTCGCGGATAGCACACCATCCATAGGCGACGGCGCAGCCAAGGCACAGCCCCTTGAATCGCCGACTGTACCAGCTGCCTCAACCAAAGGTGTCATTCCAGCGGCGCCCAAGTCGCCAGGACCTACGCCGGTCTTACCCCGTGACGACGTCGGAGACATAGCGCTGGCGGATACGCCAACCGACAAGCAATCGCTACATGAAGTCGGCAAAGCTTCCGTACTTGCCGGCGTATCAAAGGGGAACGTAGGAGGAAAACCGCGCTTCCTAGGCCTGGCGCTTATGGCGGCTTTGCTTATTTTCATGGCGATTGTTGCGACTTGGGCCATTCTGGCCGAGAACCAAACCCGCAACGCGGTCAGCGAAAATACGACGGCGCCAATCGGTACCGAAGAAACCGAAGAAGTCGGCACGATTGCACCGCAGGTCAGCGCCATTCCCGATCAACCGGACAAAGGCCCTCTGCTTCCATCAGAAATCGCCGCCGCTCCTGAAGGCGATCCAGATACGCTCTCCAGCACTGATACCGCTGTATTAGATGCGCTGCGCATTGAACAAGACACAGATCCAACTGCACCGGATCAACAGCTGGCCGAGGATCTCGACGCAGCAGAATTGGCCCCGGAGGGCGATAGTGAAGCTGCCCCCTCAGATCAGGACACGCCACTGACACGCGCCGCGCAATATGCTGCTACTGGCATTTGGCAGCACGCCCCGGATACACCCGAGCCGGCAGGCTCCGGCAATCTGGATAACCTATATGTGGCCTCTATAGATCCGACTGATATATCTGAGGATGCAATCGCTCTGCCCGCTCCCGATTTATTCGTAACAGATCTGGAGATGGGGGTAGTAAGCACGCCAACCGCGGCCGGGCAGCAGTTTGAATTGGACGAGCGCGGCCTCGTCAAGGCCACCCCAGAGGGCACGTTGAACCCTGATGGGATCATGGTGTTTCTGGGCCGCCCGGAAAAAGTACCGCCACCTACCCCGGCCCGCCCAGACCCCGAAGTTGCCGCCGCGGCTGAGGAAGCTACCCGTCGGGCGATTCTTTCAGAACTGCGCCCCAAATTACGCCCCAGCAATCTGGTTGAGCAAAACGAACGCGCTCAGCTTGGCGGGTTGAGCCGCGCAGAACTCGGGGTATTACGACCAAAGACACGCCCACAGGGGTTGAAGCCACCGGAAGAGAATACCCTGCCCCCGACCGCGCAGGCCATTGCAAGGTCCGTAGTCCCACGTGCGCGCCCGACTAATTTTGCCAATCTGGTGGATCGCGCCAAACGCAGCCGCCAACGAAACCCAGAGCCAACCGTTACTGCTGCTGTAGCCAGCGCGCCGGCTCCCAGATCGGTCACTCCTCGGATTCCATCCAGCGCATCGGTTGCCCGACAGGCAACGGTCAACAACGCAATCAATCTGCGACGCGTGAATCTGATCGGAGTCTACGGCACACCAGCTAATCGACGTGCACTGGTTCTGATGCCAAATGGCCGCTACAAAAAGGTAAAAGTCGGAGACAAGATTGATGGCGGGCGCGTTCTCGCCATCGGCGATAGCCAGTTGCAATACCAAAAGGGCAGCCGCAACCTGACGCTTAAGATTCCCAGCGGATAGAACAGGCGCGGGCTGCACACTCAGGTCCCATCCCTACCAATCCGAATACCAGAAAGCCGGACCTTCTCAGGCCCGGCTTTATTTCTATTGATCATGCCATTTGTCGTGGACTCTCGGCAGTCATTGGTCACTCGGCCGCTGAGATCTCACCATTGGCGATCTGTTCGCGTTCGATAGACTCAAATAGCGCCTTAAAATTGCCCTCTCCAAATCCGTCATCCCCCTTACGCTGGATGAACTCAAAGAAGATCGGCCCGATAACGGTTTTGGAGAAAATCTGCAGAAGAATTTTGGTTTCACCACCATCTATCACACCCTCACCGTCGATCAGGATGCCGTGCTTTTGCATCCGGTCAAGGGGCTCTTCATGACCCGCGACCCGCTCGTGGCTCATATCATAGTAGCTCGCCGGAGGTGCCGGCATATATTTGATACCACGCTCGGCAATATCGTCCGTGGCGCTATAAATATCCTCAGCTCCGACTGCGATATGCTGAATACCTTCGCCATTGTATTTTTTGAGATACGCTACGATCTGCCCAGTTTCGCCGCGGTCCTCGTTAATCGGGATCCGTATGCGGCCACAGGGCGATGTCAGCGCACGGCTCAGCAAGCCGGTGAATTTGCCCTCAATATCGAAGAACCGGATTTCCTTGAAATTGAACAGATCGCCATAGAAACGGAACCACTTGTCCATATTACCCTTGAAAACATTGTGAGTCAGGTGGTCCAGATAGTAGAAACCAACACCGCGTGGTTTGGATTGCTTCAGCCACTCAAACTCGCTGTTGTAGGGCGATGTGTCGTAATACTGGTCAATAAAATACAGAAGCGAGCCACCGATACCTTTGATTGCGGGCACATCCATGGTCTTGTCGTCGCCATCATATGGCTCCGCCCCTTTTGACACCGCATGCTCAAACGCCTTCTGCGCATCGACCACACGCCACCCCATCGACGGGGCACAAGGACCGTGATCTTCTACAAATTTATCAGCGAAGCTGCCTTTCTCCGCGTTCACGATATAGGTGATGTCGCCCTGCTGCCAAAGTTCGATACCCGGTTTTGTCTTGTGACGCGCCACTAGCTCATACCCCATGCTGGCAAAGAGATCGCGCAGCTCTTGTGGGTCCGGATGAGCGAATTCGACGAATTCAAAACCATCAGTACCCGCCGGGTTTTCGACGCTGATAATAGATTTCGGGGCATTATGTGGGAACGGGCCCATGCGGCTTCCTCCAAATAGGCAATAGTGTGGCTACAAGCAGGGTATCGCACTTGAAGTGCTTGTTTCGCGCATTGTTTCAGGTAAATCTAAGACATCACGCGCAAATCACGCGCTATTTTCGATAATTATGTAGAAACACCGCACATGCTAGATACAATCGACCATAGGTTACTCGCCGCACTGCAAAAAGACGCGCATCTAACGGCACAGCAGTTAAGCGAGATCCTCAATCTCTCCGCGAGCCAAGCCGGACGACGAAGGCAGCGATTGGAGGCGGATGGGTACATCCGGAGCTATGAAGCACGGTTAGACCCGGACAAGTTGGGGTTAAGCGTTCAGGGGTTTGTACAGATTCACCTAGAGAGCCATGGACCTGAACAATCTGAACGATTTTCTCGGCTCGTACGCACCCGCCCTGAAATTACCTCTGCCTGGACGATGACCGGTGAAGCCGACTATCTACTTAGGGTTTATTGCTTTGATCTTGCTGCATTAAACCGCCTTTTACATGAGGTCCTTCTCCCCCATCCCACCGTGGCACGCGTTCAAAGCCAAATTGTAATGGCCCAGTTAAAAAGCGATGGACCGCTCCCGACTTAAGGTTCCGTGAACACTCCTGCGCTACAAAACCATGATACCGACCAAGAGAGTGGATAGAAAACGTGTCCTTTGTAGATCGTCGCATAGAAAGCCGCCCAACACGCGGCGAAGCTCCTTTTGGGCTGGATGAAGTATTTTTCTCGCGCACTGACAGCCGCGGCGTCATCATTGCAGGAAACTACGTGTTCCGCCGGGTCTCCAACTACGATTGGGAGGAGCTGATTGGTGCCCCCCATCGCACTATTCGACACCCTGATATGCCCAAAGGTGTCTTTCAGTTGTTCTGGGATACGATCAAAAGCGGCAATACCATGGGCGCTTATGTAAAAAACAAGTCGAAAGACGGGCTGTACTATTGGGTCTACGCGGTTGTCATACCTTGTGCCGATGGCTACCTGTCCGCCCGTATCAAACCGAGCAGCCAGATTTTCGATGATATGCGAGATCTATACGCCAAACTTCTGACAGCAGAACAAGACGAAGACCTGACCCCCGAGGAAAGCTCCGAACGCTTGCAAAGCTGGATCGTTGATCATGGGTATGACAACTATCGCCAATTCGCGACAAAAGCGATGAGCGAGGAATTGATTGCGCGCGATATCGGTCTGGAGAACGAACCAGACCAGATGATTACCAATCTTCGCCAAACCCTAGAAGACGCCAGAACACTCGTGGGTGAGACCGAAGGGCTGATAAAAGACTTTGATGCAATGCACACTATTCCGCATAACCTGCGTGTCATTGCCTCCAGGATTGAACCCTCGGGTGGTCCTGTAACTGTGCTATCGCAAAACTATGGCTCTATGTCGCGAGAGATGTCCGATTGGTTCGCAGCCCACGTCATGGGAAAAGACAGCAACTTCGCCGTTATCGAAGCCGCTGTTCAAGATTCACTGTTCGTTGAATGCATGGTGCGAGTACTAAAGGAATGCGACAACCAACTGCAGCAAGAACGCCGTAGTATTGGTGAAGTCGATATGGCAGCCGAGCGTAAAATTCTGGCAGACTTGGTCGCTCAACAACTTAAAAGCGCGGGCAAAGGTCTGGATCAGGTAGAGCGAGAGTCTTCGCGTATTATGCATGCCTGCAGTGTCATGCACCGGCATTTCCTAGGCCTCAGTTCTACCCGTGTTCTATGTAAAATTGAGAGTGCCCGCCTACCCGAATCCGGTGAAACACTCGCCGATATCATCGACCAGCTGGGTGTCTTCCAAGAAAGGATTTCTCAGCGGCTCGAGAGAATAGCAAAACTCAGCAACGATATCCGTTCATCAGAGCGCTAATCGGATCAACTAGCAGGGGATACCTCCTGCAAATCGAAACTGACATACCTCCTCTTCTAGGGCGCCCGGAGAAAACGGCATTCGTCGTCAACTGCGTTATGAGGTGCTCCCTTTGTCGCCAGATGCCCTGCGACGAGGGAGGCTATGGGCATTGTGCGTGTTAGGCGTTGCCAACATGCCCTCTGCTTGCGATACCGAAACACATGGATGCGTTTCTTTATCAGGCGACAATCTATCTCGCCGCCGCGGTGATAGCGGTCCCAATCGCGGCACGCTTGGGACTTGGGTCGGTACTTGGGTATCTGGCTGCGGGTATCATTATTGGGCCCGTTTTTGGACTAGTCGGCAGTGAGGCCGAGGAACTAAGGCATTTTGCTGAATTTGGCGTCGTCATGATGCTGTTCCTGATTGGATTGGAGCTGGAGCCGCGCGCCCTTTGGGCGATGCGCCATAAGCTGCTTGGATTAGGCGGGTTGCAGGTCGCAGTTAGCACTGTGGCCTTGATGGGCGCGGCTATGCTGGCAGGCGAAAGCTGGCAGGTTAGTCTCGCAATCGGCCTGGCACTTTCGCTGTCTTCAACCGCAATTGTATTGCAAACTCTTTCGGAAAAAGGGCTCATGCGTACTGGTGGTGGCCGTGCCACGTTCTCCGTACTGCTGACACAAGACATTGCAGTCATCCCAATTTTGGCATTGCTACCCCTACTGGCGATCAAACATGGCGCACAGATCAATGGAGATGGCTCTATTGGACGCACGGCCGACGAGGCCCATGCAGCACCCGGCCATGCCACGCTCTCCTTGGTCGAAGGGCTACCGGGTTGGGCGGTGACACTGGTTACACTCGCGGCCATAGCATCCATTATCCTGGCCGGGGTCTATCTCGCGCGTCCTGTGTTCCGCTTTATCCATTCATCGAATTTACGCGAGATGTACACGGCTCTCGCGCTCATGATCGTTGTTGGAATTTCCTTTCTGATGACACTGGTAGGTCTCTCTCCTGCTCTTGGTGCATTTTTAGCCGGGGTTGTTCTGGCCAACAGTGAATTCAGGCATGAACTGGAAAGCGATCTGAATCCCTTCAAAGGACTGCTGCTTGGGCTATTTTTCATAACCGTTGGCGCTGGCATCAACTATCGCCTGTTCCTTGCCGAGCCGGGTGACTTGATCGGCCTTGCCCTTCTCGTCATCTTGGCGAAGGGCATAGTGCTCTATTTTGTGGGCCAAGCATTTGGTCTGAAAAAACGCGACCACTGGCTGTTCACGTTGGGCCTCGCACAGGCCGGTGAATTCGGCTTCGTCTTGCTTGCTTTTTCTCGGCAGCTCAACGTCGTGCCCCCTCAGCTATCAGAAAAACTTCTGCTGGTAGTCGCACTGACTATGCTGATTACTCCGCTGTTGTTCATCCTGTATGATGTGCTGTCGAAACACGCAAAAGATAGTCCAAATGAACCGGTTGCGGACGAGATCGACGAGCAAGGCCCCGTGATCATCGCCGGAATTGGTCGTTTCGGCCAAATCGTCAACCGCCTGGTCCGAGCTAGCGGCTTTAATACAGTCGTCTTGGATAGCAATATGGCGTCCGTACAGTTGATGCGCCGCTTTGGGGTTAAGAGCTTTCTCGGAGATCCAACTCGGCCAGAGCTACTAAAGGCTGCCGGTATCGCAAAGGCACAGGTTCTGGTCGTGGCCCTAGATGACCGTGAGGCCGCACTCAGATTGGTCGCACATGCCCGCAGGGGGCATCCAGACTTGCACATCATCGCCCGCGCTTTTGATAGAAATCACGTGTTTGAGCTATACAAAGCTGGTGCAAACGACATCGTGCGCGAGATGTTTGACAGCTCCCTGCGAGCGGGTCGCTACGTGCTCGAGCAGATCGGACTGAGCGAATATGAGGCTGCTCAGGCAGAGCAAACTTTCTATGCGCACGATCGCCACACCGTTCGAGAACTGGCAAGCCTGTGGATCCCTGGTACACCAGCCAGCGAAAACCCTGCCTATATTGCCCGAGCCAGAGAACTAGAAAAGGACCTGGAAACTGCGTTGTTGGAGCTTGCTGAAGCAAAAAACTCTTCAGACCAGAAATCAGCCTGACGCCAGATAATGCTTCACCGTTATTCAAGGCTGTAACATCCTGCAACGCGCCGACTTCTGCTTCGGATCGTAACACCTCAACATAGGCACTTAGTTGCCTGTGACGCCTGCCTCTTCAAAAGTTGCCATGCCACTGTGACAGGCAACCGCAGCACGCAACACCTGAATTGCAAGGGCAGCGCCTGAACCTTCGCCAAGACGTAGGTCTAGTGACAAGAACGGAGGCTTGCCCAGATAGGTTAACAACGCAGCATGAGCGCTCTCTGCGCTTTGGTGCCCGGCCACTACATGATCCAATGCAGCAGGATGTGCTCGCATCAGACAGGCGGCTGCCGCGCAGCAGATAAAGCCGTCCAGAATAACCGGAATGCGCATCATGCGCGCAGCTGTCATCGCCCCAGCCATAGCCGCGATCTCGCGACCGCCAAGGCGGCGTAACGCTTCGATTCCATCTGTAATTGCGGGGCCATGCAGCGCAACACCGTCAGCCACCACCCGTGTTTTATTCGCAAGCCCGGTATCATCGATCCCAGTACCGCGTCCTGTCCAATCACCGGCATCACCGCCGAACAACGCACAAGCCAGCGCGGCTGCCGGTGTGGTGTTCCCAATGCCCATTTCACCAACAACAAGTAAATCTGCTGACGGGTCCACAGATTTCCACCCAGTCTGCAGTGCGCTGAGCAGCTCTGCATTATCCATGGCAGCGTCTTTAGTGAAATCTTTGGTCGGCCTATCCAGATCTAGGCTGTGAACATCCAGTCGCGCTCCTGCAAGCTTGGCCAGTTGATTGATCGCCGCACCGCCATGCTTGAAGTTCGCGACCATCTGCGCTGTTACTTCGCTCGGGAAAGCCGAGACACCCTGTTCTACAATCCCATGGTTGCCGGCAAAGACGATCACCTGCGGCGCACGGAGCACCGGGCGCTCAGTTCCTCGCCAGCTGCCGTACCAGATAGCCAGATCCTCCAACCGCCCGAGCGAGCCCGGCGGTTTGGTCAATTGACTGTTGCGTTCGGCAGCCGCAGTCTCAGCCTGTTCGTCCACGCCTGGAGCCTGCGCAAGCCGCGCACGAAAGTGATCAAGCGAAAAGAGCGGTGACAGCATTGCAAAGCCTCATTGCATCGAAGGGGTCGTCGCAGGTAAAGCGGATCATCCGTATGTACCGGTTCACCTTGACACCGCAAGCCCTCCGTGAGGTCCGTAAATGCGAAAAAACGACATATCTGGCATAGATTTTCTGCTTGTGTTGATCTTGTTGACACGATTGCCGATGCCACGCCTGCAAAAACGTCGGTTTGAGCGACATGCGCACGCGGTTTGGGCCTTCCCCTTTGCCGGTGTCGCGGTTGCGGTACCGGCATGTATTCTGGCCCAGGCAGGATTGTCGCTTGGGCTAGATCCCAAGTTGGCCGCTGGGATCGCACTAGCGTGTCAGACCGTATTAACCGGCGCAATGCACGAAGACGGCCTAGCAGATACAGCAGATGGGTTTTGGGGCGGCTTTGAACCCGCGCGACGGTTAGAGATCATGAAGGATAGCCATATTGGCACCTACGGTGTGCTTTCCTTGATCCTTAGCATAGGTTTGCGCTGGATGGCCTATGCCAGCATACTGGCGGCAGCAGGTCCATGGGCATTGCTCCCACTGGCTATGCTCAGCCGGGCAATGATGCCCATAGTGATGCTGGCACTACCGAATGCCCGTGGTTCGGGCCTCTCCGCATCTGTTGGCAGGCCGCCCCTGCTCAATTGCGGACTTGGTATTGTGCTCGCGGCTATTGCCTCCTCGCTGATGCTCGGTTGGCCTATTTGGGGTGTGCTATTAGCAATGCTTGCCGCGACCGGAAGCACCACCGCAGTCGCGCGTGTCAAGATTGGTGGTCAAACAGGCGATGTACTGGGGGCAACTCAACAACTGAGCGAACTCGCCGGGCTGTTGGTTCTCTCAGCATCGCTGAGCTGAACCGCGCCCATGTTCTTCTCGCCTGTAAAAGATCTGTGAGGCCGACGCTGATCAGTCGTATTTCCTCGATCATTGATCATGCGACAGCCACGGGTGTGACGCCCGCGGGTGGAAATTCCAATCCCGACCGAGCCCGAATGTGGTCAAAAATAATAAAGGCCACGCTCTACAGCGCAGCCCCTATTTGCTTTTTGTAAATATGCCTTCGGAGCACTCTCAGCGCTTCTCAGCCCGCGTTTAGGCCGCGGCGCGAGAGGTCAGAACCTCATCCACTTGCTTAGCAGCGGAGATTTCATCACCACCAGATACGGCCGCGACTTCGCGCGTCAAACGCTCCAGCGCTGCTTCATACAGCTGACGCTCAGAATAGCTCTGCTCGCGCTGGTCATCCGTGCGGTGCAAATCACGCACTACTTCAGCGATAGAGATCAAATCGCCGGAGTTGATCTTCTGCTCATATTCCTGGGCACGACGCGACCACATGGCGCGCTTAACTTTAGCCTTACCTTTAAGAGTGGTCATCGCCTTTGCGATAACATCTGGGGAGCTGAGCGAACGCATACCAATTTCAGTCGCTTTGTTTGTCGGCACCCGCAGCGTCATCTTGTCCTTTTCAAAGGTGATCACAAACAGTTCCAGCGTGAAGCCGGCCACTTCCTGCTCCTCGATCGAAATGATCTGGCCAACGCCATGGGCGGGGTACACAACATAGTCGTCAGGGCGGAATTCGGGCTTCTTCGATTTAGTCATACAGGTCTTTCCTCGCTATGCGCCGACACCAAGATCGGCTGGGCTGCCACAGGTCTATTTACGCGATGACCAAAGGACTCGCGACCCTAGAGAAGTGACAGAAAAACCGCCAATAGACCCGTGCGACGCAGGGCGCACAGTCAAGGCGGACATCCGTGATTGGTCATTTACTGAAATAGTATATCATATTTTTCGCCCTACAAAAAGGCAGCGGGCCGTGAATCATAGCGCTGACAGCCCCTGCAAAGAGACGAAATATCACGAAACAGCTATTTTCTTGTCTCATCGCAAGATGAGCCGAGTGACGTCTGGGGTGAGTCGCAACGCTTCTCACGGCTACTTTCCAGCGTCAGCGATAATGCTCGATAACAGGGAAGCCCTTATCAGCCGCCTTCGCCTGGGGCCTCGGAGAAGTACTTGTCCAGCTTACCCTCTTCCCCGTCACGCTCTTCAGCGTCCGGAAGCGGGTCTTTCTTCGAAACAATGACAGGCCACATTTCGGAGTACTTCCGGTTGAACTCAACCCACTTATCCATATCCGGCTCAGTATCCGGACGAATTGCATCTGCCGGGCACTCGGGTTCGCAGACACCGCAATCGATGCATTCGTCTGGATGGATTACGAGCGTGTTCTCGCCTTCATAGAAGCAATCGACCGGGCAGACTTCGACGCAGTCGGTGTATTTGCAGGCAATGCAGTTGTCCGTAACGACATAAGTCATGATGGCCGAGTCCCGTAGCTGTTTGGCATCTAGCTAATTCACCGCGCCGCCGGCTTCAAGATGTCAAAACGCACCATCCCGGCGACTAAGATCAAGCGCTCTACGCTCTTTCTTATCCGGACGACCTTTTCCCTCATAGCGCGGGTTACGCGGCACGGGATCCTGCTTTTCAGTCAAATCAAAGTACAGCGCCTGAGCCTCTGGGGCAGGTCCGCGACGTGTCCCAAGGGCCTCGATCCGCAAAGTGCGGATAATGCGCCCCTGAGGGAAGGTCAGAACGTCCCCGGGAGAGACGTTCTGGGCCGGTTTCGCGATCTTGTTCCCGTTGAGTCGAAGATGATCACCGCTTACCATTTTGGCGGACAGGCTACGCGTCTTAAAGAAGCGCGCCTGCCACAACCATTTGTCAATTCTGATCTTCTCGCTCACCGGCGTCACCAAGATCGATCAATCGGGCTGTTTTAGCCCCATCAGCGCTGCTGCAAATGGGTTGTCAGGATCGATCTGCTTTTCCTTCTTCGGCGGACGCGCCGAGTAAGTTTTGCTGCCTTGATCCTGACGGCCGCCTTTCTTTGCAGGTCTTCCATCGCGACCAGGTTTATTACCACCACGAGGTTTGCCTTTGCCGCGTGGGGCATCGCCACCACGTTTCCCGCCAGCGCGCTCGCCGTCTACTCCCGCGTCCTGACCACGTCGACCGGCATTTCGATTGCCGCCAGCTTTGCGCGCACGTCCCCAAGTAAAGGTATAGAAGATTTCAGTCTCAGGCTCTTCGGTCTTGGCATCGGCAGATTCGCCAGTCGACGCTTCGACTTCGGTCACTTCGGGTGCCGCAACTTCCGCATCTGGTTCCGCGACAGGTGCAGCCGATGCATCGTCAGGTGTCGATACGTCGGCAAGTGTAGCTGGTTCTACGGCAGCCGCCTCAACCGTCTCAGCCTCATCCGGTGCGGCAGAAGGCATGTTTTCGTCCTGCTGTGCCGCAGCATCCTTAGCAGAACTGTCCGTATCCGGAGTATTGGATTCGGCCACCACAGCGTCAACCGCCTTGGCCTTCACCCGCTCGCCCTTGTCAGCCTGATAACCGAGGCCCTGCATAAGGTCCGCGAACTGTTCCAGCGTCATGCCGGTGATCGACAGCATATCTGCCTTGGCTTCAAAGCCGCTACGGCTGTCTTCCGCGCGCAACATATCTGCAAGACGTTCCAACATGTCGATACGAATCATGCGGTCGCCTGCGTTGCGATACCCGCACATGGTATCGTATCCCTGCGGTGCATCCTTGATGGCCGGAACCGTCACAAGCCCGGCAGGAGGCGCATCGGGGAATTCACCCAAGCCTTGTGACAATGCCCAAAGTACCAACCGCAGCCGGGTCGGAGCCGGTTTCAGCAACAAGGGCATAAAAATAGTAAACTGACCGAACCGGATGCCATGCTTGCGCAGCGCGCCGCGAGCATCTTGGTCCAGATCTTTGACCTCTTGCGCGACAGCTCCGCGCGGCAACAGGCCAAGGCCCTCAACCATGCGGAACGCAAAACCACGGGCAAGCCCGCTGAGTTCTTCATCACGTTGCAGGTTCAGCAGCGGTTCGAAGAGTGCATTGATCTTGCGAGAGATGAAATGCTGCAGCCGGCGTTCAACTTTCTGAGCTACATCTGCACCGGCAGCATCGTCAACGAATACCTCAATACGAGGATTCAGAGGGTCTGCGCCGGCCATCAATTTGCCAACAGCATATTCACCCCACATCAGGCCGCCCTGATCGGTAAAATCAATTTCGGTATCGGGTGCGTTGTAAAAACGGTCAGCCCGGAGATGGAAATGCGGTGCGAGAGCTTGAAGAGAGGCGGACTTCAACGCCTTAGCTTCAGCGCCTTGGGCGCTCTTGTCCGGTGAGAACCGGAACCCTTCAAGACGACCAACGAATTCACCTTCGACGGTCACTTCACCCTTATCGTTCACTTCGGCCAAAAGGGCCTCCTTCTGTTTGAGCCGGCGCAAAAGCACGGATGTGCGCCGGTCCACAAATCGCTGAGTCAGACGTTCGTGCAAGGCGTCCGACAACCTGTCTTCTACAGCGCGCGTCTCGCCGCGCCAATGACTTTCATCACGAACCCAGCCGTTCCTTTGCGCGACATAAGTCCACGTTCGTATAAACGCCAAGCGTTTCGACAATGCGTCAATGTCACCATCGACCCGATCGATACGCTTGACTTGCCGCGCGAGCCAATCGTCCGGTACGACGCCCGAACCATGCAAATATTGGAATAAAACGCCCAAAAGCCCAGAGTGTTCCGACTGCGAGATCCCACGAAAGTCGGGCACGCGGCAGATATCCCACAACAATCGCACAGAAGGTGCATTGGTCGTGCGTGCAACGATTTCATCCAGCTGTGACAAGGATTTCAAAGCCATCAGGTCATCGGCTTCGCGCGCACGAACCAAATTTTGATCCTGTGGGGCTGATTCGAGAGACCGGATCAATGCCTCAACGGTGCCGAATTGCAGCGCAGCAGACCGCCAGTTGAGCTTTTTCAACGGAGTAAACCGATGATCCATGATCGCCTGTGCGACACCATCGTCCAACGGCGGGGCATCTCCAGTTACACCAAAACTGCCGTGGCTCATACCGCGCCCTGCCCGCCCGGCGATCTGCGCCAGCTCGTTGGGGGCCAATTGTCGCATACGGCGACCATCAAATTTGCTCAGTGACGAAAAGGCGACATGATCAATATCAAGGTTCAGCCCCATGCCAATGGCGTCGGTAGCCACGAGGTAGTCGACCTCGCCGTTTTGATACAATTCGACCTGAGCGTTGCGCGTCCGAGGGCTGAGTGCCCCCATAACCACGGCTGCGCCCCCCTTTTGGCGGCGCAACAGCTCGGCGATGGCATAGACATTATCTATAGAGAAACCGACAATCGCAGTGCGCGCTGGCATCCTGCTCAGTTTCTTGGAACCCGCATAGACCAGATCCGACAGGCGCTCGCGGCGTACGAACTGCACACCCGGCACCAGCTCCGCGATCGGCCCGCGCATCGTATCCGCTCCCAGAAACAGCGTCTCTTGGGTACCACGAGCACGCAGCAAGCGGTCGGTAAAGACATGGCCGCGTTCGGGGTCGGCACAGAGTTGGATCTCATCCACCGCGAGAAAGTCGCAGCCCATGCCCTCGGGCATCGCCTCCACTGTGCAGATCCAATACTGCGCACGCTGCGGCACAATGCGTTCCTCGCCGGTGACCAGCGCCACGACCGATGGACCACGGACGGCCACCACCTTGTCATAGACTTCCCGTGCGAGCAGACGCAGCGGAAATCCCATCACGCCAGTGCGATGTCCCAGCATCCGTTCAATCGCATAGTGAGTCTTACCTGTATTCGTCGGCCCCAAAACCGCCACGACCCGGGATCCCCCGGAACTTTGCGTGCCTGTCATGAATTCGCCCTCAACGCCCGAACGGGACCCAATTGTCAGCTCTAAAGCTCTCTGCCCTCGACCGCAGTCATCAGTCGATCTAACGCGTTGGTTATCGCCTCGTGGTGAGGATGTATAGCCTGCGCCTTTTGATAGGCGTCATAGGCGTTTTTGGGATCATTGAACTGTTCAAACATCGCCCCCAGCGCAAAGATCGCGTTGTAGTCATTGGGGTTCAGCATCAGCGTTCGCTCCAGATCCGCCACAGCGGGCCCATATAGGCCCGCGTTAAAATAGGCCCTCGCACGTTCATACCAGCCCATTGCGAATTTCGGCGCGTGATCGGTCAATGCAGTCAGATGTTCGATGGCCATTTGGGTTTCACCCCGGTCCAGCGCATCCTTGCCCCGCTTCAGCAATAGATCCATCGCCGGTGACCCGCTACTGCTCCACAAAGCTTGCAGCGACCTGTCCAGACGGATGGCCTCATTCGGGTCAGAGTCAGAGAGTGCGGCCAGTAGTCCTGCCTCATCCAACGTTTCTTGGGCGTAAACCTGCAAAGGCACGGAAAACAGGACTGTCAAAGACGTTGCCGCCACGATAGCTTTGAGCTTGGAGAATTTTACAACCATGATGGGTTAAGTGTAACCGCGCAGCCTGCGTTTTCCAGAGCCTGAGGGCCTTCCCTCACATAAAATTGCTGGCTGCAGATCAAAATGAGGACTGAAAATGAGCGAAACGCTAACTCAAGCGGCAGAAACGCTGAACGCAAAGATGGACGGCGGCTTTGATGGCTCCGCGAAATTCGACATCACAGGCATGGGCAGCATCATGCTGGACCAAAGTGGCGCACGCGTTGCGGATGAAGACGCCGATGTAACCATGACCGCGGATGCAGAAACCTTTCAGTCGATCATCGAGGGCGAGTTGAACCCGACCGCCGCCTTTATGAGTGGCAAGCTAACGATCGACGGTGACATGGGCATCGCGATGCAGTTGGCATCGGCAATGGCCTGATGAGCATACCCCCGATGGACCTGACCCCTGCCCCTTTCTTTGCCGACATCGCGCAGGGACCAGACGGCGGTCAGGCCCATTGGGTGACCACCAGTGACAACTTGCGGATCCGCGTGGGCCATTGGCACCCGGATGGTGCCAACAAAGGCACATTGCTCCTGTTCCCCGGGCGCACAGAGTATATCGAAAAATACGGCCCTGCCGCCCAAGATCTGGCCAAGCGAGGCTATGCTACGCTAACCGTAGACTGGCGCGGACAGGGTTTGGCGGATCGGATGCTACCTGAGCGACGTCTAGGCCATGTCGTCGCCTTTGGCGATTTTCAGAAAGATGTCAAAGCCGCAATAGATTTGGCAGAGTGCCTGGAGTTGCCAAAACCCTGGTTCATCTTGGGGCATTCCATGGGCGGGGCTATTGCATTGCGCGCCGTAATGCGCGGGCTGCCAGTCAAAGCCTGCATATTCTCAGCCCCGATGTGGGGCATCCAGATCCCCGGCGCGCTGCGCCCATTGGCGCGACTACTCAGCTTGATAGGAGACCGGTTCGGCATCGGTGCGATGCGCACGCCAACCACGACTTTAGCACCCTACGTGCAGGCCAGCCCATTCGAAGGGAACTCCCTGACCAATGACGCTGACATGTACCGCCTGATGCAGGATCAGTTGACAGCACAGCCGGACCTAGCACTTGGCGGGCCGACAATTCAATGGCTGGGCGAAAGCCTGCGGGAATGCGCTGCTCTTACCGCGATGCCGTCTCCCGCCCTCCCCTGCATTACCTTCCTTGGCACGCAGGAACAGATCGTAAATACCGCTGCAATCCACGACCGGATGGCCCGCTGGCCGGGTGGAGAGCTGGATCTGGTTGAAAATGCCCAGCACGAGGTCATGATGGAGGCACTTGAAACACGGCGTGCCATTTTCGACAAGATGACCCGGCTGTTCGACCAATATACCGGCTAGAACCTAGTCTACCGCGATCTCTTTCGCCGAATAGCCATGCTCGACTTTCCCTACAGATCAATGGCTTGCAGGCCAAAGCCGTGAAGGATCAACGGAACCTCGCGAAGAATATCGCACCAGCTTATCAGCCCATTGCTTGTGATCCCCTGCCCTCGCGCTTAGATGTCGAAATAGACACATTACAGCCTGAGGTATCCTGATGTTCAAAGTTCCTTTCCTTGACCGCGACCTGATGCGAGACGCCAATGCCAAAGGTGGGGCTGGGCCGGATGGGTTGGGCAATCTGCCCGAATGGGATCTGAGCGACCTATACACATCAGAAGATGCTGCCGAACTAAACCGTGATCTGGCTTGGCTGGAAGACGAGTGCGTGAGCTTTGCGACGGACTACGAAGGCAAGCTGGCAGATTTGGACGCAGAGGGTCTGCTCGCCTGTGTCCTGCGGAACGAGAAAATCAACAGTATCGCTGGTCGAATCATGTCCTTTGCAGGTCTGCGCTACTATCAAATGACCACCGATGCAGATCGCGCCAAGTTCATGTCCGACATGCAGGAAAAGCTCACGGTCTTCACCACTCCTCTGGTGTTTTTTACCTTGGAGATCAATCGGATCGAAGACGCGACACTGGACGCTCATTTCGCCACCAATACCGATCTAGCACGCTACAAGCCGATTTTTGACCGCATTCGTGCGATGAGACCCTATCAGCTGTCGGATGAGCTGGAGAAATTCCTGCATGATCTCGGCGTCGTGGGCGATGCCTGGGAGCGCCTTTTTGACGAAACCATCGCCGGGCTCACTTTCGATGTAGATGGCGTAGAACTCAACATCGAGGGAACGCTGAACCTGTTGACCGAACAGGATCGCACTAAACGTGAAGCCGCAGCACGCGAGCTGGCCCGCGTCTTCGCCGAGAACATCAAGATCTTCGCCCGGGTTCACAACACCCAAGCTAAAGAGAAAGAAATCGTGGACCGGTGGCGCGGCATGCCGACACCGCAGACGGGGCGTCACCTGTCCAACCATGTGGAACCTGAAGTCGTCGAAGCGCTGCGCGAAGCCGTGGTCGCTGCCTACCCTAAGCTATCGCACCGCTACTATGAACTGAAACGAAAGTGGCTCGGCTTGGACCGGATGCAGGTGTGGGATCGTAACGCGCCGCTTCCCATGGAGGCCACGCGTACCGTCGACTGGGAAGAGGCGCGGAGCACGGTGATGGATGCATATAGTGCATTCGATCCGCGCATGGGCGACTTGGCTGAGCCATTCTTTGATAAGGGCTGGATTGATGCTGCCGTAAAACCCGGCAAAGCACCGGGCGCTTTTGCGCATCCAACGGTGACCGACGTACACCCCTATGTGATGCTGAACTATCTTGGCAAACCGCGTGACGTAATGACACTGGCACACGAACTTGGCCACGGGGTGCACCAGGTCTTGGCAGCAGATCAAGGCGAAATGCTCTCCTCCACACCGTTGACGTTGGCGGAGACCGCCTCTGTCTTTGGCGAGATGCTGACCTTCCGCAAGATGTTGGAAAACGCCACTGACAAGAACGAGCGCAAGATCCTGTTGGCCGGCAAGGTCGAGGACATGATCAATACGGTTGTGCGTCAGATTGCATTCTATGATTTCGAATGCAAATTACATGCCGCTCGCGCCGAAGGTGAGCTCACACCCGATGACATCAACGCACTTTGGATGTCGGTGCAAGCCGAAAGCCTCGGTGAAGCCTTTGATTTCATGGAAGGCTACGAGACATTCTGGACCTATGTTCCACACTTCGTCCACTCACCGTTTTATGTCTACGCTTACGCTTTTGGCGATGGATTGGTGAATGCGCTCTATTCGGTTTACGCCGAGGGAGCTGACGGGTTTGAGGAAAAATACTTCGACATGTTGAAGGCCGGCGGCTCAAAGCATCACAAGGAATTGCTCGCACCCTTTGGACTGGACGCCTCTGACCCAACTTTCTGGGACAAGGGATTGAGCATGATTTCCGATATGATTGATGAGCTGGAGGCAATGGAGGATTAATCATCCCCTCAGCACAACAAACAGAGTTAAAGGCGCAACTGGTAGGTTGCGCCTTTGCATTTTTGCGCCCTGTTACTTCAGCTGACTGTCCTTGCTGCCACGCCGATTGATGCCTGCGCGTGTATTCTGCACCCCGTCTCGATCCTGCTGGCAGTCAATACATAGCTTGATACTTGGAATGGCTTTGCGCCGCGCCTCCGGGATCGGTTCGTCGCAATCGGCACAATGCGTGAGGCTCTCTCCGACCGGAGTTGCCCTAGATTTTAGACGTGCAAGTTCGTCACTAATTGACGCTTCGATCTGCTCGCTTACCGCGCCGTCCCTAGCCCATCCTCCAGCCATTGCCTCTCTCCCATCTTCGTACCTCCCCACATAGCATATCTGTTCAGCGCGACTGGTCACGATGAGTTGCTTAACTCCATAAGAGACACCTTCGGCAAGGTTAACGAGAGCGTATTTCTGTCAGCCTGATCAAGGTCTGATGCAATTACAATTGGCGCATCGCAGAACCATGAATATGCGGCCCCGGCCTGGGTCTTTGCTAGGGCCGTTCAGATCAGCGCAGACGTTGCTCCGTCACGCCATCGAAAAAGTAGGCGTCTTTATCGTCGAAATCCAAGGCAACGGCCGTGCCTTCCGGCAGCGCCTCATCACCACGGGTTTCCACAATGATCTTTTCGCCCGTAGTACTACGCAGGTAATCATAAGATACGCCTCCCAACCGCTCACGCAGATCAAGGATCAGATCATTGTCCCGGGGAGCAACCGATAGGTGCTGCGGTCGTAGGCCAACGAATACCGGCGCGCCATCAACAGGCAGGGCGACAGAGGTCTCGACCTCTCGTCCGCCTAGCGCCGGGACAGCGACCGCCCCACCGGACACTGTGCCTTGCAGAAAGTTCATACTGGGCGAGCCGATAAAACCCGCGACGAACCGATTGTCGGGATCCCCATATAGCTCCATCGGGCTACCGACCTGCTCGACACGACCTGCTCGCAGGACGACGATCTTATCTGCAAGCGTCATCGCCTCGACCTGATCATGGGTTACATAGATCATCGTCGCGCCGATTTCCTTGTGCAGGCGCGCAATCTCTACCCTCATGTCCACGCGCAACTCCGCGTCGAGGTTTGAGAGCGGCTCATCAAACAGGAACACATCAGGCCCACGAACGATCGCGCGACCAATGGCGACACGCTGTCGCTGACCGCCTGACAAGGCCTTCGGTTTACGCTTCAAGTAGTCTCCCAATTTCAGAATCCGGCTGGCTTCGGAGACTTTTTCCTTAATCACCTCCTTGGGGTGTCCGTTCATCTTGAGCCCGAACCCCATGTTGTCTTCAACGGTCATGTGTGGGTAAAGCGCGTAGGACTGGAAAACCATAGCAACGCCGCGGTCTGCAGCATCCAGAAGGGTCACATTCCGATCACCGATATGGATGCTGCCGCCGCTGGTCTCCTCCAACCCTGCCACCATCCGTAACAACGTCGACTTTCCGCAGCCCGACGGGCCAACGAAGACGCAGAATTCGCCGTCTTCAATGGTGAGATCCACATCATGGATCACCTGAACGTCACCATATTTTTTGACGGCCTTGGCCAACGTGACCCCTGTCATGCGTCTTCTCCCTTTGGGTTAACTTGGAAATTGCCAGGTCTCGGCAGCGGTTGCGATGTCCTGAGCGGTTTGCAACAGGGCCGGGCGCAGGGCGGTCAACCCTACCAGCGACTGGCGCTGCAGGGAGGACGTGATCGACAGCCCTCCCATGACCTTACCCGCTTCCGACAAGATCGGTGCAGCGATACAAATAATGCCCGGCTCATGCTCTTCGCGGTCAAAGGCAACACCATCACGGCGAACGTCAGCAAGTTCAGTCAGCAGCGCCTGCGCAGAGGACAGAGTATGCGGTGTATGGGCGAAGAACGCCTGCCTGCGGATTGCATCCGCCTGCGCATCTGCCGACAGATATGCTATCATAGCCTTGCCGACACCGGTGCAATAGCCCGGCCCGATCTTTCCGGCCTGGCTGAACATCTCAATCGGTGTGTCGGCGTTGCGTTTGTCAACATAGAGTACCTGCCCCCGGTCCAACTGAGCCAGGTGAATGGTTTCGCCGACATCCTGCGAAAGCTTGTCCAGATATGGCCGTGCCACAGGAGCCAACGTACTTTGCCGCCAGGCGGCATGCGCAAGCCGAACCAGACGCAAGCCGGGCGTATATGTCTGATGGGTCTCATCATAGGACAACATGCCCTGATTGGTCAGGGTCTGAACCAGCCGATAAAGCGTAGCCTTGGGAAGCACGGATACTGCCAACACCTCGCCAAATCGCAGGGGTCTACCGGCTTCTGCAATCTGGTCAAGCACCGCCAACGCCTTGCCGACTGTGCCATCCGCCTCTCGCGACTGGGGAATGGGTCCTGTCATCGCCATCCTTTCTCACGCCCCAATCGGGGCGATGTAACTGTTGACATCCTTAGCGTAGGGCGTTCATAGTTTCAATAGTTGGAATTTGGTTCCATTATGTGAAACCAAACAAACCACGTCAATAGGGAGGACGTCATGAAGACTTTGAAAGGAACAGTTGCCGGGCTAGCACTCAGCCTTGGACTGGTGACCTCAGCGCAGGCCGAGCTAAGCGGTACGCTTAAGATTTTCTCAGATATGTCCAATCCTGCGCCCCGCGCAGTGATGGAGCAAATGGCGGCGGACTTTGACGCCCTCCATCCGGATTTGACGGTGGAGTTGACCGTCATCGACCGCGAAGCCTACAAAACTCAAATCCGCAACTTCCTGTCCGCCAATCCACCGGATGTTGCCAACTGGTACGCCGCAAACCGTATGCGACCCTATGTATCTGCTGGTCTGTTTGAGGATATCAGCGACCTATGGTCCGAGCCTGAAATCGCCGACGCGCTGGCCTCGACCAAGGGTGCGATGACATTGGATGGCAAGCAATGGGGCGTGCCCTATACCTACTACCAGTGGGGTGTCTACTACCGCGAAGACATCTACAATGAACTTGGCCTGGAAGAGCCATCCGACTGGGCGAGCTTCAAGTCCAACTGCCAGAAGATCATCGATTCCGGCCGTAAATGCTTCACCATCGGGACAAAGTTTCTATGGACCGCCGGCGGTTGGTTTGACTATCTGAACATGCGCACAAACGGCTATGACTTCCACATGGCCCTGACCAATGGCGAAATCGCATGGACTGATGATCGGGTAAAACAGACCTTTGCGAACTGGCGCGAGCTGATCGACATGGGCGCTTTTATCGACAACCACCAGTCCTACAGCTGGCAGGAAGCTCTGCCGTTCATGGTAAAGGGTGAGGCCACTGCCTACCTAATGGGCAACTTTGCGGTCGCACCACTGCGCGAGGCCGGTCTTGGCACTGATCAGCTGGATTTCTACCAGTTTCCAAACATCAACCCAGATGTTGAATTGGCCGAAGATGCACCGACCGACACGTTCCACATTCCAGCCGGTTCGCAAAACAAAGAAGCCGCGCGTGAATTCTTGCGCTTCGTTGTTTCTGCCGACAATCAGACCAAGATCAACGGCGGCGATGCCCTGGGTCAGCTGCCCGTCAACTCCGGTTCATCAGTGGACGACGATGAAATGCTGAACCAGGGGTTTGAGATGCTCTCGTCGAACGCGCCCGGCGGCATCGCCCAGTTCTTTGATCGCGACGCGCCGGCTGAAATGGCGTCCATCGCTATGGAGGGTTTTCAGGAATTCATGGTGTTCCCAGACAATCTGGATGACATCCTGAACCGGTTGGAGAAGGCACGCGACCGGGTCTACTGATCACTGCCAGCACGCAAGTTTAGTAACAAGGCCGGTCAATTTGATCGGCCTTGTCAGCCCTTCGGATTGAACCTTGCAGCAGTACATTATGCTGGTTGCTCGCGTCGGAAATTTTCCAACGCCGCTTCAGAACACACTAAGGGAGATTTCCCGTGGCTCAGATGAACCTAACGCCAGAAACCGGATCGCCCGCCGCCTCACCCCGTGGCCGCGACAGTTGGTTGCGGCGTAACCGTCAGACGCTTGCGCCTTGGCTATTTCTGGCGCCCGGCGTCATCTTCTTTCTATTCTACGTAATTTTCCCGATCCTGCAGAGCTTCAACCTATCTCTGTATCGCTGGGATGGTCTGGGCGAACCTCAGTTTATCGGTATGGAAAACTACCGCGAGCTGATGGATGACCGCGCTTTTGAAGTGTCCATGTGGAACAACCTCAAATGGCTGCTGCTCTATCTACTGGCGATCCCTGCCGGCCTGTTCATAGCTTTGTTTCTAAACCAAACCGTGACTGGCATACGCCTATACAAATCCCTATTTTTCTTTCCATTTGTGATTAGCCAGGTGGTTGTCGGCCTAGTATTCAGTTGGTTCTATGATCCGACATTTGGCTTGCTCAACCAGGTATTGGGCTGGGTCGGCCTTGGCCCGATCAATGTTTTGGGCGACCCGACTCTGGTGACCTATGGCATCATCGCAGCAGGCCTTTGGCCCCAGACCGCTTATTGCATGATCCTGTATCTCACCGGCTTGAATGCAGTGGATCCCGAACAGGTCGAGGCCGCGCGGCTGGATGGTGCAAAAGGAGCCAAGATGCTCTGGTATGTCATCATCCCGCAGTTGCGCCCGGCGACCTTTGTCGCGTTTGTGGTGACTATCATCGGTGCGCTGCGTAGTTTTGACCTGATCTCAATCATGACCAATGGCGGACCGTTCGGCTCCAGCCGGGTACTGTCTTTCTATATGTTCGAAAAGGCGCTGTCTGAATACGGTTTTCGCATGGGATATGGCGCGGCAATCGCGGTGGTCTTGTTCCTCATCATGCTGTGTTTCATCGCCTATTTCTTATGGTCCATGTACCAAGACGACAAAGGGGCGCGCTGATGTTTCCCAAACCCATCCAGAACAGTTCCCGCGGCTGGCAGACCACGTATCAGGCACTGGTGCCAGCAGCACTCATCATGTGGCTGCTTCCGCTGATCGCTGTAGCTATTTTTTCCATCAAGCCCGAAGCCGATTTCACCACCGGCAACTATTGGGGCATGCCATCATCATTTGAGGGGGCCGCCAACTATGGCAAGGTCTTCTTCGGATCGGACATGCCACGCTATCTGATGAATTCAGTGCTGATCACGGTACCAACGGTAATTGGTGCTGTGGCGCTATCCTGCATGAGCGGCTTTGCACTCGGGGTCTATAAATTCCGCGGCAATCTGCTGCTGTTCTTTATGTTTGTGGCGGGCAATTTTGTACCCTTCCAAATTCTGATGGTCCCCGTACGCGACCTGACGCTGGACATGGGCCTCTACAATACCAAGACCGGACTCGTGCTGTTTCACATCGCCTTTCAAACAGGGTTCTGCACGTTGTTCATGCGGAACTTTATTCGCGCACTGCCCTTCGAGCTGATCGAAGCCGCACGCGTCGAAGGCGTCGCGGAATGGCGGATATTCTGGTACGTCGTTCTGCCATTGATGAAGCCTGCAATCGCCGCTCTCAGCGTGCTGATCTTTACCTTTATCTGGAACGATTATTTCTGGGCCGTCGTCTTGACACAAGGGGCTGAGAGCCAGCCCGTCACGGCAGGCATCACCTCCTTCAACGCGCAATATCGGGCCGCATATCACTTGATGAGCGCAGGTAGCATCGTCGCTGCACTGCCACCAGTTGCCATGTTCTTCCTGATGCAACGCCACTTCATCGCAGGGCTGACCCTGGGAGCGGTTAAATGAGGTCAGACCCGCAGCTATGGCGGATCGATGCGCCGGGTCAGACGCTGGTTCTATCATCCGATGGCGGCATTCCCAGTGCAATCTACTGGGGGCCATCGCTGCACCCTGAGACGGAACTCGCAGCGATGGCCAGTGCGTGCGAACAGGAGGTGACCGGCGGGATGATTGACCGTTTACCACCCCTATCGCTGTGCCCTGAGACATCTATGTCGTTTGAGGGGCAACCGGGTTTGATTGCCTATCGCGACGGAGCGCCACTTTATCCACGTTTCCAACTTGAAAAAGCCGATAACGGCCGGTTCACCTGTCGCGACCACGATCTGGGGTTAGTGCTTTTCTTTGACCTTGAGGCTCTAGGCGAGACGATTGCAGCAACGACCACTCTCGTCAGCGATAAGGAGATTACCCTGCATCACCTGGCAGCCCCCGTACTGCCGGGGCCGCAGATGGCACAAGAGATCGTCGATTTCTCGGGCCGCTGGATTGGCGAGTTTCAGATGGAGCGTACAGACTGGCGCCCAGGCATCCATAAGCGTGAAGCGCGCCTAGGTCGATCCGGGCATGAACATCCATCCTTGGCCTATTTTCCTGAAACCGGCGCACGAAATACCCAAGGATGCGTCTTTGCTATGCACTACGGTTGGTCTGGCGGTCATGTAATGCTGGCGGAAGAACTGCCTTCGGGGCGACGCCAAATTCAATGGGGCCATGCCACTGGAACCCAGAGAAAGGGTACGCAATTCCGTACAGCGCCGCTTTATCTCGCGGTCTCACAAACCGGGTTCAATGGTTGTGCCACTGCGTTTCAACGTCTGCTACGCGATCATTTGGTTGATTGGCCCAAACCTGAGACACCACGCCCAGTACACTACAACTGCTGGGAGGCGGTGTATTTCAATCATGATCTGCCTGTGCTGACTGAGATTGCCAATCAGGCGTCAGAGCTTGGCGCAGAGCGTTTTGTGCTCGATGACGGTTGGTTCGGAAACCGGAATGACGACACCTCCTCGCTGGGCGATTGGGAGATTGACCATCGCAAGTGGCCTGAAGGGCTAACACCACTGATCGAACATGTCGAAAGCCTTGGCATGACCTTCGGTCTTTGGGTCGAGCCAGAGATGGTGAACCTTGATAGCGATTTGGCCCGCGCGCACCCAGACTGGATCCTCGGGCCAACCGATCAGGTCGAGGGGCGGCAACAACGCGTGCTGGATCTATCCAAGAATGAAGTGCGCGCGCATCTGATAAATAAACTGTCGATGATTCTGAGCGAAAACCACATCGACTACCTCAAATGGGATCACAATCGTTTGCTGCCCATTGCCGATGCGGCACAGGCTGATGGGATTTATGCACTCCTACACGAATTGCGGGCAAAATTCCCGAAGGTAGAAATTGAGAGCTGTGCCTCTGGTGGTGGACGGATCGACGCGGGTATTTTGAGCCTGACGCAGCGGATCTGGCTGTCAGACAGCAATGACGCGTTGGAACGTTTGCGTATTCAACATGATGCCGCGCTTTTGCTGCCAATGCCTGTAACAGGTTCGCATGTTGGCCCACGCACCTGCCATACGTCGGGGCGAACCATGAACATACGAATGCGTGCCTGGGTGGCCGCACAGCGCCACATGGGGTTCGAGATGGACCCTCGCGAGCTCACCGATGACGAAACCGAGGTGCTGACACGGGTCACGGCCTGGTGGAAAAGCAACCGCGCATGGCGCATGGGGGCCGATATCCTACGGCTTGACGCGTCCGACCCAAGCATCATCGCTGAACAGCAACTGTCGGCTGATGGTGCGCAATTCGTGGTTTTTGCGGGCAAGGCACGAACGTCTCATCAGATTATGCCGCGTCCGCTACTCCTGACAGGGCTAGACCCGGATGCTCGCTACCGGATTGATCTCGTCAACCGCGATGAGCTGCACCATCTTTCTCGAAGCCGCACCGCGCTGAAGGACGGAGCGCTGACGCTCAGTGGCCAAATCCTGTTGCAGCACGGGCTGACTCTTCCCTGGCAATTTCCTGAAACGATCTGGGTGATCGAAGGAGAAAAACTATGACCAAAGACCGTCGCAGCCGCGCCTGGTATGGCAAGCCCGACAAAGACGGGTTCATTCACCGCAGCTGGATGAAGAACCAAGGATTTCCCGATCACGCCTTTGATGGTCGCCCCATAATTGGCATCTGCAACACTTGGTCCGAGTTGACGCCCTGCAACTCAGGTCTGCGCGATTTGGCCGAGGGTGTAAAACGTGGCGTTTGGGAAGCCGGTGGCTTCCCGGTTGAATTCCCGGTTATGTCGCTCGGCGAGACCCAGATGAAACCCACTGCAATGTTGTTCCGCAACCTCCTTGCGATGGACGTCGAAGAATCCATCCGCGCCTACGGGATCGATGGGGTGGTATTGCTGGGCGGCTGTGACAAGACAACACCAGGCCAACTGATGGGTGCCGCTTCGGTCGATCTGCCGGCAATTGTTGTCAGCTCTGGCCCCATGTTGAACGGTAAATGGCAGGGCAAAGACATCGGATCCGGAACGGATGTCTGGAAGTTCTCCGAAGCCGTGCGCGCCGGTGAGATGACGCTGCAAGATTTCATGGCCGCAGAGTCAGGCATGAGCCGCTCCAAAGGCGTTTGCATGACGATGGGCACCGCTTCGACCATGGCCTCCCTGGTTGAGGCGATGGGAATGAGCCTGCCAACCAATGCTGCCCTGCCCGCTGTTGATGCGCGCCGCATGGCGTTGGCGCATCTGACGGGTAAGCGGATCGTCGAGATGGTCGAAGAAGAGCTGAAACCATCAGATATTCTGAGCCGAGATGCATTCATCAACGCAATCCTTGCAAATGCCGCGGTCGGAGGATCCACCAACGCTGTCGTGCACCTATTGGCTCTGGCTGGCCGTGTGGGTGTTGAACTTACGCTCGATGATTTTGGACTGGGCAGTGATATACCCCTCCTAGTTAATTGCATGCCGTCCGGCACATATCTGATGGAGGACTTCTGCTATGCTGGCGGCATGCCGGTTGTTCTGAAACAGTTGGCAGACGCTGGCCATCTCCGCAGCAATACCACCGTTTTGGGTGGCGACATCCATGCCTATGCCGATGGCGCCGAGTGTTTCAATGACGATGTTATCAAGGGTTTTGATGATCCGGTGAAACCCGCGGCCGGCCTGCGTGTCCTGCGGGGCAATCTCGCCCCCAATGGTGCTATTGTGAAACCATCGGCCGCGTCTGACCACCTGCTTGAGCACGAAGGCGTCGCCCATGTGTTTGAAACCATCGAAGACATGAAGGCCAATATCGACCGCGACGACCTGCCGGTCACCAAAGATAGTATTCTGGTACTAAAAGGTGTTGGCCCAAAAGGCTATCCAGGGATGCCCGAGGTCGGCAATATGCCGATCCCCCGCAAATTGGTGCGGGAAGGCGTCCGCGATATGATCCGTATTTCAGACGGGCGTATGTCCGGCACAGCATTTGGTACGGTAATCCTGCATGTATCTCCTGAATCGCAAGCAGGCGGGCCATTGGGGCTCGTCCAAACTGGTGATCACATCAAGGTGAGTGCCAAGAATGGAACACTCGATCTGATGGTCACTGAAGAAGACCTGACCGTACGCCGGGAGGCCTGGCAACCAGAGCCGCCACACTACACCCGCGGCTATGCGAAGCTTTACGTGGACAGCGTTTTACAGGCTGAACAGGGCGCGGATCTTGATTTCCTGGTGGGCAAAGACACCCGCCCCGTCACACGGGAGAGCCACTGATGAGCGCAACCGCAACCTTCCCCGACCTAGACGGGGCCTCCGTCTTCATCACCGGCGGCGGCTCCGGCATTGGCGCAGCCCTGACTGAAGGATTCCTGCGCCAAGGCGCAAAAGTCGCCTTTGTCGGGCGCTCTGATGCCTCTGAATTTGTGGATCGTATGGAGAGTGAGACTGGCAATCTTCCCTTGTTCATCCCTTGTGACATCACAGATATTCCGTCGTTGAAGGCCGCCATCGAACAAGCCGCTGCGGCTCATGGTCCGATCACCAAATTGGTAAACAACGCGGCCAACGATCAGCGCCATGCGACACTGGATGTGAGCGAAGACTTCTGGGATTGGGCCCAGGCCATCAACCTCAAGGCCTATTTTTTCGCCTGTCAGGCAGTGTTACCCGGTATGCAGACTGTAGGTGGTGGATCCATCGTTAACTTCACCTCCATTAGCTACATGATGGGAAATGACGGCTACCCAGCCTACACCACTGCGAATTCCGGCATCAATGGCATGACCCGCAGCCTCGCACGCGAATTTGGATCCGACCGTATCCGGATCAATTCCCTCGCACCGGGCTGGGTGCTGACAGACAAGCAACTGGACAAATGGGCAACACCAAATGCGCTCGCCGCACACCTAGAACGCCAGTGCCTAAAGGATCACCTTGCACCGCAGGACATCGTTGGTTCGGCACTCTTTCTGGCCTCCGCGACAAGCCGCATGATCACCGGCCAGACTCTGGTGGTTGACGGCGGGGTTGTGGTGACAGGATGACGGCGCATCCGACCTCCACTCCAGACAAGACCACCGCAATGCCCGTACCAGCATGGATTGCAGCGGATTGGGGCACGAGCCATCTGCGGCTATGGCTTATGGACGACCAGAACAAGGTGATGCATCGCATCCTCTCTGATCGTGGCATGTCCAGCCTGCCGCCCGCCGACTATGAACCGACCCTGCTTCAGTTATTGGCCGATCACCTTCCCGAGAAAGGTGAGCTTGCGACCTCTCCGATCCAGGTGGTCTGCTGTGGGATGGCCGGATCCAGGCAAGGCTGGGCAGAGGCGCAATATGCTACATCGCCCTGCACACCCCCGGGTATCTCCGAGGCAACAAAGCCACGCGTACTAGATCCACGCCTATCGGTTTATCTGTTGCCAGGAGTCAAAAATGTAGCACCAGCCGATGTGATGCGCGGCGAAGAAACGCAGATCGCTGGCTTTCTGGCACGCGACGCCCGAACAGACACTGCACAGGTAATCTGCCTACCCGGAACACACAGTAAATGGGCAAGGCTGGAGAACGGTAAGATCACAGCCTTCACCACATTCATGACTGGTGAGTTGTTCGCCCTGCTGCAACGGCAGTCTGTATTGCGGCATTGCGTGTCAGAGGACGGCTGGGATGCAGACACCTTTACGACAGCCGTCGAAGACGCAATCACCGATCCGGTCAGCATCGCAGCAGCTTTGTTCGGGGTACGTGCAAACGCACTGCTGTCGGGTGACGGTCCAGACATCGGACGCGCCCGGCTTTCGGGGCTATTGATCGGGGCTGAGCTTGCCGCGACGCGCGACTACTGGACCAACCAGCCAGTCGCGATACTCGGAACAGATACACTTGCACGCCACTATGAAACCGCCCTTGCGAGTCAGGGGTGCCAGCCTGCCCGAATGGATGCCGAAACGCTGACAATTGCCGGTCTTTGTGCCGCATATGACCAATTGAAAAAGAGCCTACACCCATGAGCCGAAACATCATTGCTATCCTGCGTGGCATGCCCCCGTCAGAAGCCCGCCCAATGACCGATGCGCTGATCAACGCAGGGATCACCAAGATTGAAGTCCCACTGAATTCACCCAGCCCGTTTAACAGCATTGCCGCGATGCTGGACCAAGCTGCCGGTCGGGCCACAATCGGGGCCGGTACCGTATTGAATACAGATGCGGTTGCCAAACTCTCCGCTATCGGTGCGCAAATGGTCGTCTCGCCAGATTGCAACCCCGATGTCATCAGCGCCACCAAAGCGGCTGGCATGCAGTCCTATCCCGGTGTTTTCACAGCCTCCGAATGCTTCGCAGCGCTACGTTCCGGTGCAGACGGGTTGAAATTCTTCCCGGCATTCAAGCTGGGACTGGATGGCTTTGCTGCGCTCAAGGCCGTACTCCCCGCAGATGCGGCAACATTTGCAGTCGGCGGTGTCGGTCCAGACGCTTTTGCTGACTGGCAACAGGTCGGCATCACGGGCTTTGGCATGGGTTCGTCGCTCTACAAACCCGGCCGCTCGGTCGAGGATGTCGCCCGCATCGCGGCAGAGACCATCGCTGCCTATGATGAAGCGTTCGATGTCACGTGATCCCGTGCTGAATCCTGTGCAGGCTCAAGTCTACAACGAGACGTGTTGTACTTTGGGAGAAGGACCGCTTTGGCACCCAATGAGAGCACAGTTATTCTGGTTTGATATCCTAGAAAAACGCCTCCTGACGGTTGAGGCAGGGCGAGAGCGCAGCTGGACCTTTGACGATTGCGTCTCTGCTGCAGGTTGGCTAGATAAATCAACCCTCATCATGGCAAGCGCAAACGCGCTCTGGCGATTTGACATCACCACCGGTATCCGAACTCACCTGATTGACCTGGAGGCAGACCAGCCTCTGACCCGGTCAAACGATGGGCGCGCGGATCCGTGGGGTGGGTTCTGGATTGGCACGATGGGCTATGAGGCCGAACCGGGGTTGGGTGCGATCTATCGCTACTACATGGGCGAGCTTCGCCAACTTATCAGTGAACAGACAATCACCAATGCCATCTGTTTCGCGCCTGACAAATCCTGCGCTTACTTCACAGACACGACCACCGGCCAAATCATGCGGCAGCCTCTTGCTGCCAATGACGGTTGGCCCTCGGGTGAGGCAACCGTCTTTCTTGACCTCAGCACAGAAAACTTTGGCCCAGATGGTGCCATCGTTGATGCAACGGGCCGGTTCTGGAATGCCCAATGGGGCGCCGGCCGCGTCGCAGTCTATGCGACCGATGGCACATTGGAAGAAATCTACCCGGTGCCTACCGCTCAGGCGTCTTGCCCAGCTTTAGGCGGGGAAGTTTTCTCGCAACTTTTCATCACAACCGCAGCCTACGGCTTAGATGATCCTGCTGCGGGCAAGACCTATACCGTTCAAACATCGGCCAAAGGCCAACGCGAACACCGCGTCATTCTCTGAGGACCCCCATGCAGCGCACCCTTGGAACCTGCTATTATCCTGAACACTGGCCGGAAGAGATCTGGCACAAAGACGCCACCCGTATGGCTGAACTGGGCCTGACCTGGGTCCGGATCGGCGAGTTCTCCTGGTCAAGGATCGAACCTACTCCTGGCGAGTTGAATTGGACCTGGCTAGATCGCGCTATCGACACGCTGGTATCTGCCGGGTTGAAAATTGTGCTGGGCACCCCGACGGCTACACCGGCCCGCTGGATGGCGGACCGATATCCCGACATGTTCGCGGTGGATCAAGACGGTAAACTCCGTGGCTTCGGCTCTCGCCGTCACTATTGCTTCAGCCACGAGGGATACCGCACCGAATGTCGTCGTATCGTGACGCTGATTGCTGAGCGCTATGGTCGCGGTAGTCGGATTGCAGCATGGCAAACTGACAATGAATACGGATGCCACGATACGGTCCTCAGCTACTCTTCCGCTGCACGCGCCGCATTTACCCGCTGGCTTGAGGCTCGGTATGACAGTGATATCGCTGCGCTGAACCACGCCTGGGGCAACGTCTTCTGGTCGATGGACTATGAGCGATTCGACCAAATTTGCCTGCCGAACCTGACCGTGACAGAACCAAACCCTGCGCATGTACAAGCGTTTCGACGGTTTTCCTCGGATCAGGTGGTCACCTTCAATCGCGATCAGGTCGAGATCTTGCGCGCCCATTCCGACGCACCGATTGCCCATAACTATATGGGCCGGGTGACGGATTTCGATCACTACAAGGTCGGCAATGATCTGGAGATCGCAAGCTGGGATAGCTATCCACTAGGTTTTTTAGAAGATCGAGTGGGTGCCAGTGCTGAGAACCAGCGCCGTTACGCCCGTCAGGGTGATCCTGATTTTCAAGCATTCCACCACGATCTCTATCGTGCCGTTGGGCATGGACGTTGGTGGGTGATGGAACAGCAGCCAGGCCCTGTGAACTGGGCACCCTATAACCCTGCGCCGCTTCCCGGCATGGTGCGCTTTTGGACCTGGGAAGCTTTTGCCCATGGCGCGGAGGCCGTTTGCTATTTCCGATGGCGACAAGCACCTTTTGCGCAAGAGCAACTGCACGCGGGCCTTTTACGGCCAGATAGTGCGGAGGCTCCTGCATTTTCCGAAGCGCAGCAAGTGGCTGAAGAGTTGATAAACGCCCCTGCAGTTGCTCCCTCGCAAGCGCCGGTGGCGTTGATTTTCGACTATGATGCGGAGTGGGCCTGGCAGGTGCAGCCTCACGGTCAGGGATTGAGCTATTTCGATTTGGTGCTTGAGCACTACCGTGCCCTCCGCCGCGCAGGTTTGTCGGTTGACATCGTCCCGCCAACTCTGAGGCATTTTGACGGTTACTCGCTAATCCTTGCCCCCGGACTGATGCATCTAGAAGATGGCCTGCGCACAGCGTTGGCCGCTGCCGAGAGTCAGGTCCTTTACGGGCCACGTACCGGCGCACGGGACGCAGACTTCAACATCCCGACCGACCCACTCCCCCCGGCACTGGCGGATCTGGATATCTGCATCGCCGCCGTCGAAAGCCTGCGACCGGACATGCCTGTGCCACTCGCCGAGGGAAAAGGTGCAGTTACCGGGTATCTGGAAACACTGGATGGACCCGCGGAAGGACTGATCCACGCCGAGAACGGTCCGCGCGTGGCTGTCGCAGCCAACAAAAGTGTCTACTGTGCTGGCTGGCTCGACAGTGCCGGTTTGGACCACCTGATCGCGACGCTCTGCACCCGTGCAGGACTTGCGACACGCAGGATGCCAGCTGGAATACGCGTCCGGCAAACGGGCACCGAAGAGTTCTGGTTCAACCATCTTGACGAACCAGTTGAGACAGAGGTGGGCGTCCTACCACCGGCCGGGGTTCTCCGGCGTCCGCTTGCCGGCTAGGCAAGCCGGATCAAACCCGATCCGATAGCTCGTAACAAAAAGAGAAGACCGCCATAGCATACCATGGCGGTCTTACCGGTTATGAGGCAAATGTTAGACGGTGCCGCCTAGGCTCCCCTCCAGCTTTGCCATTTCCTGACCACCAGCCATCAAATCCTGCAACTCTTCTGGCGTGATTTCGCCTCGTTTCGCTGTACCCAGAGTCTGCCCCCGGTTCAGGACCGTAAAACGATCCCCAACAGCCATTGCATGGCGAACGTTATGAGTGATGAAGACTACAGCAACACCCTGCTTACGAACCTTATCGATGGTTGCCAGAACATTCGCTGTCTGACGTACCCCCAGCGCCGACGTTGGTTCATCCAAGATCAGCACCTTCGCACCAAAATGCACCGCCCGGGCAATGGCTACAGTCTGACGTTCGCCACCGGAAAGGGTGCCAACAGCCTGATCTGGCCCTCGCAGGTTAATCCCCATCTTGCGCATTTCTTCCATGGTCACGCGGTTGGCGTAGTCATGATCGAACAGCTTTAGTGGGCCAATTTTCCTAACTGGCTCATTGCCCATAAAGAAATTTCGACTAACCGACATCAACGGGATCATCGCCAGATGTTGGTGAACTGTTGCGATCCCAGCCGCGATCGCATCACGTGGATCCGCAAAATGCAACGGCAGACCTTCAAACAGAATGTCGCCTTTTGTGGGTTTATGCACGCCGGACATCGTCTTGATAAAGGTCGATTTACCGGCACCATTGTCGCCAAGCAGGCAATGGCATTCACCGGGAAAGATATCCACCGACACTCCCGCAAGAGCAATAACGCTGCCAAAGTGCTTTTCGATACCCTGCATCTGGATCAAGGGTTGAGACATAGACATATCAGCGCTCCCCTGTAATGACGCGGCGGATATAGGTGTTGAGGATGACCGCAAACAGCAAGATCAATCCTAAGAAAACCCGGAACAGTGAGCTCTCAACCCCGGCAAAGAACAGCCCCTGCTGTACAACACCAAAGATCAGAGCCCCAAGTGCAGCCCCAAGAACCGAGCCGTATCCGCCTGTCAGCAAAGCACCGCCGATCACCACGGCAATGATGGCCTCAAATTCTTTCAGAAGGCCACGATCAGACCCGGCACCACCAAATTCCATTACCTGACAAGTCGCGAAAACGGTCGCACAGAAGGCCGTACACATGAACATTAGGATCTTGACCCGGTTCACAGGAACGCCCGAATTGCGCGCGGCTTCTGCATCGCCGCCGGCGGCAAAGATCCAGTTGCCAAACCGTGTCCGGGTCAGGATCACATGACCGATGACGACCAACAAGATAGCCCAGACGATCAGCATCGGCAGGCCATCGACAACCGGCTGGCCCTTGCGTGTGCCACGTTCAAAAACCGCGATCCATCCATTATCACCAAACCACTGGAACAGACCTGTCAGGATTTTGCCCCCGAACAATGCGGCCAGCCAATCGCCTTCAGCAGCGTCTGCAACACCGCCAATAATAGTTTTACGCTCAATGGTTTGTGGCAGGTAAATCGCAAAACCGCGCAGGATGAACAAAAACGCCAGCGTCACGATGAAACTGGGCAATCCGGTGCGTACCACGATGAATCCGTTCAGCGCGCCAATCGCCATCGCCAGTACGAAGGTCACCAGAATGGCCAACCACACAGGCCAGCCAAGCGTGACGCTGAAAATGGCAATCAACATGCCCGCAAACCCGATCATTGAGCCAACGGACAGATCAAATTCACCCGCAATCATCAGCAGGCAGGCACCGACGGCAATGATCATAAACTGCGCCGAGATCTGGCTCCAGTTCATCACCCCTTGGCTGCTGAACATGCCGCTGTCACCGGCAAAAACAAGAAACATTGCGAACACAGAGATGGTACCGATGATACCTCCCAACTCCGGGCGGATCAGGGCTTCGCGGAACTTTGAGCGGCTCTTAATCCGCTCATCATCCGCAAATTGGGTTTGTGCGTCAGACATAGTGCTCTCTCTGAAAAAAAGGGCGGCCGTTTTACAAAGGCCGCCCACCCATAGGGGAGATGATTACCGGTACTCGCCTGCGAACTGTTCCACCTTCTCGAGGCCATCCTTAGTCACGAAACCTGGGCCGGAGTTGATGTTGTTGCCAGGCAGTACACCATACCGATGGTAGTTGGTCAAAACTACGACTGGCAGATACGCTTGCAGGAATGGCTGCTGATCAATGCCCCAGTTAATCACCCCGGATTTCAACCCTTTGACGATTTCCTCGCCCAGATCAAAGGTTCCGAAATAGATGTCGCCAGCCATGCCGTTTTCGTCAAGCGCCAGCATGGTGGGATCTGCGGAAGTCGGCCCGAGGGTCAGAACCGCATCGGTTTCGGGGTTGGTGTTCAGATACGCCAACACGCGGTTTTTGATCTCCGCTGGATCCTGTCCGCTATCAATCATCTGATCGCCAAGCTCAATACCCAAACCGTCGGCAAAACCTTGACAACGCTCGGTCGAAGAAGGTGAGCTAATGTAGTGGTTCACACAAAGGAAGCTGCCAACGCCATCAGCCTTGGCACGCATCCCTGCGGCGTGGCCCGCGTCGTATTCCGGCTGACCGACATACATTAAGGCACCGACTTCACGCGCCTGATCTGGGGTGCCAGAATTCATGATGATCACATCAACCCCACTGTCGACCGCAGCGCGGATCGGACCTGACAGAACGTCGTAGTCAGACAGCGTTGTGATAATTCCGTTGGGACCCGAGGCCGCCGCTTGTTCAATAATCCGGGCCATGTCTGCCAGATCGCCCGTGGGCGGATTGCGATACTCCACCTCAACGTTCATCTGTTCGCCCGCCAAGGCAATACCGTTCTTGATGGTGTTCCACCAGCTATCGCTATCCGGCGCATGGCTGACAAGGATGTACTTCTCACCCTCGGCTGAAGCCGTTGTGGCCAGCATCATTGGCGCTGCTGCTACCGTTGTCGCCAGCATGAATGTTTTGAAGATTGACGTCATTCTTTCCTCCCAAAGTTTTACCGTCATGATCGCGTCCGGGCGGTCCCATTCGCATCGAAGATAAGGATAACCACGATTCCATTTCGTTTGCAACCGGTTGCAATTTGTGTCAGCATTTTTTCTGCTGAAGTCAGGCAGGATCCGCGATAGATGATCTGATCCGGTGCGTGACCGGATGCAAAACATGCGGATGGGCCGATATTGGGCCCCGGCAATGGGAAGATCAGGAATGGCTGTAACGCTAAAAGACGTAGCAGAACGGGCGCAGGTATCGCGATCAGCGGTATCGCGCACCTTTACCGACGGCGCATCCGTATCGGAAAAAATGCGCCGCAAGGTAGAGAAAGCTGCGCAGGAACTGGGCTACAGCCCCAATGCTCTCGCGTCTTCACTAACAACGGGGCGCACCAAACTGATAGGATTGGTTTCCAACAACTTTCACAATCCGATCTTTCTGGAAGTCTTCGACAGATTTACGCGGCGCCTGCAAGACAAAGGACTGCGACCGCTCCTGGTTAACCTGTCAGACGAAACCGATCCGAAAAATTCGGTACGAATGCTGCGACAATATTCTGTCGATGGTGTTGTTGTGGCATCCTCTACGCTGCCACCAGGATTTGCAAAGGCATTTCGCGATGCCGGTGTCCCAGTCGTTCACAGTTTTGGCCGCTCATCTTCCACCCCGCAGGTGCATGTCGTGGGCATCGACAACGTCGAATGCGGGCGCATGGCTGCTCAAACCTTAATCGCGCGTGGTTATCGCAAGCTGGCCTTTATGGGTGGACCGCAAGCCGCGACCTCGACCCAGGATCGTTGTAAAGGGTTCACCAACGAGATGGAGATGCATCCGGAAATCGCGACCTCATACAGCTTTGCCGGCGACTATTCATTCGAGGCAGGTCGCCAAGAAATGTTACGCCTTCTGCAAGAAGACCCGGCAGAAGCCTATTTCTGTGGCGATGACGTGTTGTCCATCGGTGCGCTCAGTGCAATCCGCGAACAGGGGCTAAGCGTACCACAGGATATTGGTGTAATTGGCCTCAACGATATGGAAATGGCGCGCTGGGAGAATATCGACCTCACAACGATCCATCAGCCAATTGAGCAAATCGTCAATTCGTCGATAGAGCTTGTCGTGGCGATGCTTGATGAACCGGACCGCTATCCAGAAGCACGTATTTTTCCATGCCATGTGGTAGATCGAGGCACGCTAAAAGCGCTTGCGACGTAGACAGGGCAAAATAGTAGTAAGAGCACCGACGCCGGCCAGTGTTCTTACATGTTTCAAATTATTCGCTCAACGAAACATCGGTGGGCGGGCATCGACCCAGGCGCCATCCGTTTCACCGCTTTGCGCGACTGCAAAGACGGCTGCCATGGATCGCAACCCGTCCACAGCCCGAGGATAGAGATCTGCAGCAGGATCCATCGGGCGGCCTGCTTTATCCGCACGGATAGCCTCGGCTAGGTCACTGTATATGTTGGCAAATGCGAGTGGCATCCCCTCAGCATGACCAATCGTTACACGGCTGGTACGATCCGCTTCGGAGCTAAGATTTTCTTCACCGCGTTCAATGACCTGCAGCCGCTCACCAAGGGGCATCCAGTAGAGCTGGTTCGGCTGCTCCTGAGACCAGCGCAGGCCGCCTTTTTCGCCGAACACCTGCAACGTCAGCCCGTGCTGACGCCCGATCGCGATCGATGATGTCCAGAGCCGCCCAACCGTACCACCATCAAAGCGCAGATTGACCATAGCATCGTCTTCCAGAACACGGCTTTCGATACAGCTTACCGTATCTGCCGAGAGACGCTCCAACTCCTGCCCGATCACAAAACTAGCCATATGCAGCGCATGAATACCGCAATCGGCAAACTGTGCAGAGACTCCCGCCTGTGCCGGATCATAGCGCCAGCGCACACGTGGGTTATCCGCATCAGCAGCATCTGCGTGGTGCCCATGGGCAAATTCAGCTTTTACAAGCCGGATCTTGCCCAAGTCGCCACGTGTGACCATGGCCTTCATATGACGCACAAGCGAATAACCAGAGTAGCCGTAGTTCACGGCACAAATCTTGTCCTGCGCCTTGGCAATCCTGACGATCTCTTCGCCTTCCTCGACGGTCATAGTCATTGGCTTTTCGCACAAGACGTGAAACCCGGCTTCAAGGAAACTCTTGGTAATTTCAAAATGCGTTGCATTTGGAGTTGCTACCGTGACCAGATCGACCCGGTCATCGCGGGTACGCTCCCCCTCCAGCATTTCCTGCCAATTTCCGTAAGCGCGATCCGCCGCCAGCCCAAGACGCTGGCCATATGCACGCCCCTTCTCTGGACGATGGTCCAAGGCTCCTGCCACAAATTCAAACACGCCATCCAGCCCGGCCCCCAAGCGATGAGCCGGTCCGATTTGACTGCCCTCGCCACCGCCAATCATGCCCCATTTCAGTTTTACCATGGTGCTGTCTCCTAGTTGAAACCGATGGATTCAAGATATTCACGGTTGGCCCCCGCATCACCAAGCGGATCTGGGTCGAGCGTTGGGTCGCAGTCTTGTTCAACAGTGCACCAGCCGGAAAACCCTTTATCCATAAGCAATTGGCCTACCGCAGGGAAATCGACATCCCCGTCTCCGAGATTGCAGAAAATTCCCTGACCACAGGCATCGTAGAAGTTTGACCGATTGGCGATTACATCGGCCTTCACCTTGGGGTCGATGTCCTTGAAATGCATATAGCTGATACGATCAATATGCCGTTTCATAAAAGCTACGGGATCAAATCCAGCATATGAGTGGTGTCCGGTATCAAAACAGATTTTGAGAATAGTTTCGTCGACCTCATTCAGCAGGCGTTCCAATTCCGGTTCAAAGTCCATGAACCCTGCCGCATGGGCGTGGATACCAACCGTCAGCCCGTATTCTTCACTCCCGATCTGTGCGACTGTAGCCAACCGATCTCGAAACGCTATCCATTCTGCAGTCTCCATCTGCTCCGCCTCAGAGGCACGGCCAGCCGTTGGTGCCCGGCGTGCTGAGATGGAATCGATCAGCACCAGATGCTCAGCACCATGCGCTTGCAACGCTTTGCAGGTTCGGTGCGCTCCGTCCAGAACATCATCCCACTGATCAGGATCATGGAAGGCACGAAAAACCACGCCACCAATCAGTTCAAGATCATATTCTGCCAGTGCATCTCGAAGAACAGCGGGGTCTTCGGGCATATACCCGACCGGACCCAATTCGATACCTTTGTAGCCGGCCTTGGCGCAATCCTTCAGAACATTGCGCCAATCAGGATTACGAGGATCCTGCGCAAACTCTACCCCCCATGAACATGGGGCATTGCCAATTCTGATCGTCATTTGCAGTGCTTTCTTAAGTGCTTAATACGTTGATACCGTTTGCCACGACCGTGTCTTAGACGCGGTCATGGCTGCGGCAATCACCTGATTCACGGCCATTCCATCCTCAAATGTTGGCCAAACCGGTGTCTGTGTTTCGATCGCGCGAAGGAAGTCCCGTGCCTCGATCAGGATCTGGTCTTGATATCCGGTGCCGTGGCCGGGGCCCTGGCAAAACGGAAGATAATCAGGGTGCGCTGGACCAGTCAGGATCTTGCTGAACCCTCGCGTAGCGTCGTCTCCTTCGCTCAGATAAAGCCAGAGTGTGTTCTGGTCTTCCTGGTCAAATCGGATCGCGCCTTTTGTTCCCGTTATTTCATAGGCATAACCCATTTTTCGCCCCGTAGCGATCCGGCTGAAAAACATCTGCCCCATTGCACCATTGGCAAAGCGGCACATCAACTGGCCCTGATCATCATTGGTAACGCGCCCGCCGGGTCGATCACTGTGAACGGTCTCCACCTCGGCGATCAACTCAGCAATTGGGCCGATCAATGCCATAGCACCGTTGATCATATGTGGCGCAAGATCCCCCATCGTGCCATTGGCTTCACCCTCGGTCCGCCAGGTCGCAGGGGCCTCCGGATCAGCGTAGAAGTCTTCAGTGTGTTCGCCTCGAAACCAAGTAACATCTCCGATGGTACCGTTTGCGACAAGCTGACGTGCATATTGACTGGCGGGGGTGCGGATGTAGTTAAACCCAACCATATTTGGACATCCCGATGCCTGTGCTGCACCAACCATGGCACGGCTATCGGCTAGTGACGCCCCAAGAGGTTTTTCACAAAACACGGGCTTTCCGAGAGCAAAAGCCGCCTCTGCGACCGCGCGGTGCGTGCTCTGTGGTGTCGCAATAACAATTGCCTCTACATTGGGGTCATTCACTAAGACCTGCCAGTCATCAGTGGCCTTTAGAAAGCCATAGGACTGCCGATACCGCTCGGCACTGTCAGGAGTTGAAGCGCAGACCATTTCCAAACGCGGGCGCAAGGAGGTGTTGAACACGGCCCCCACTGCAGCCATGGCCACAGCGTGGGCCTTGCCCATATAGCCGCCACCAAGAATTCCAATGCCGATTTCGGTCATTCTGGCCTCCCACCCATGAAATTCGATTTGCAACCGGTTGCAAAACTTGTATCTTGGGATTCGACATCTCGCAAGATGAAATCGCTCCGACCACCGACCACCCAGGGATTCCAGCCTATGACCACGCCGCCAAAAACAATAAAACTGACAACCGCTCAGGCCATTATCCGATGGCTCACCAATCAGTTCATTGAAATTGATGGCGAAGAGATGCGTCTGTGCGGAGGTGGCTTTGGCATCTTTGGCCATGGCAATGTCACTTGCCTTGGCGAGGCCCTCTATGAGGCCCGCGACGCGCTGCCACTGTATCGCGGTCAGAACGAGCAAAGCATGGGCTTTGCAGCCGCCGGATATGCCAAACAATGGCTGCGCCAGAGGTTTATGTTCTGCACAGCAAGTGCGGGCCCGGGCACATCCAATCTACTAACCTCAGCCGCATTAGCCCATGCCAATCGCCTGCCGATGTTGATGCTGTGCGGCGATACATTCCTGACCCGCCTGCCGGATCCGGTATTGCAGCAGATGGAGAATTTCGATGATCCAACTTTTGGTGTGAATGACGCGTTCAAGCCGGTGTCGCGCTACTGGGATCGTATCACCCATCCAGCGCAGATCATCCAATCCCTACCAGCCGCCATCGCAACTATGCTAGATCCGGGTGACTGCGGCCCGGCGTTCCTTGGCCTGCCGCAGGATGTGCAGGGCTGGACCTATGACTATCCTGAGGTTTTCTTTGAAAAGAAGACCCATCGCATTCGCCGTGTAACGCCAGATGCTGCCGAAATTTCTGATGCCGCCGTAGCTTTGCGTGAAGCCAAGCGTCCGATGATCATCGCCGGTGGTGGCGTTCAATACAGCCGCGCAGTGGCAGAATTGACCCGTTTTGCCGAAGCCCATCAGATACCCGTTGTTGAAACTATCGCAGGACGTGCGAACCTGCGCGACACTCACCCCCTGAACATCGGCCCGATCGGCGTGACCGGTTCGGACAGCGCAAACGCGATCGCAGCCGAAGCGGATGTCATCCTTGCAGTCGGCACGCGATTACAAGACTTCACCACCGGCTCATGGACCGCATTTGCACAGGATGCGCAATTCATCTCGATAAATGCGGCACGCCACGACGCAGGCAAACACCGTTCACTCCCGATTGTAGGCGACGCCCAGCGCGCTCTTCAGGACCTTGGTGCAGCAAGCGATGACTATTCAGCCCCCTCTGATTGGGTCGCCCGCGCCCAAGAGGAGCGCAGTAGTTGGGTCGCTTATGTCGCTGACAATGTGTCCTACGGTGACAATCGTCCCAATTCCTATGCGCAGGCCATCGGTATCGTAAATGCGCTATGCGATCCAAAAGACCGCGTAGTCGCCGCTGCTGGCGGGCTACCTGCCGAGGTCACCGCGAACTGGAGAACTTTGGAACCCGGAACTGTGGATGTGGAATTCGGCTTTTCCTGTATGGGCTATGAAATTGCCGGTGCCTGGGGGGCTCGCATTGCCCAGTCCGAGCGTGAGCCAGACCGTGATACAGTGGTCTTTGTTGGTGATGGTTCCTACATGATGCTGAACTCAGATATCTATTCCAGCGTGCTCAGCCAGAAAAAACTGATCATTCTGGTGTTGGACAACGGTGGCTTCGCAGTCATCAACAAGCTGCAAAACAATACCGGCAATGCCAGCTTCAACAATCTGCTTGAGGATTGCCCAACCATTCCCGATGCTTTTGGCGTCGATTTTGCCAGCCATGCAGCCTCCATGGGTGCGATCACCGAAACAGTCGCCAACCCAGGCGAGTTGGGCGAGGCTTTCAAACGCGCCCGCAACAATGACCGGACCACGGTGATCGTGATGAAGGTCGATGCCTATGAGGGTTGGACCACCGAAGGTCACGCCTGGTGGGAGGTCGGCACGCCTCATGTCACCAATGACCAAAAGGTGCTGGATGCTCATGTCGAGTGGGAAGCCAGCCGCAGCAAACAGCGACGGGGCGTATAATGAGTACCGCAACGAAGGCAGATACCGATCTGTCGGCTCGCAATTTCCTGGTCATCGGTCGCGTCGGCATGGATCTTTGCCCAACGCCGACGGGCACCGCCACTCGGGATGCTACGGACATGATGGTCGCGATGGGGGGAAGCAGCGCCAACATTGCCGCGGGACTGGTCAGAATGGGATGTAGTGCAGCGCTTGTCACCAGCGTCTCGGATGATGCTGTGGGTTGGTACTGCCTGAACCAATTGGACAACTATGGCGTTGACCGGACTCACGTGAAACGCATCACAGGCGAATACCGAACCTCGCTTGCTGTCTATGAAAGCCGCGTAGAAGACCACCAGAGTGTAATCTACCGTAACAATGCCGCCGATTTTCAGATGACGATCGCAGACATTGAGGCCGTAGATTACAGACAATACAGCGCGTTGATCACCGCTGGTACCGTTTTCGCGGCTGAGCCATCGCGCAGTGCGACGTTCCGATCATTCGAACTGGCCCGTGCTGCCGGCCTGCCAATCATCTTTGATGTTGACTACCGCCCTTACAGTTGGCCCTCACCTGAGGTCGCTGCTGATGTGCTGTCCCGTGCGGGTGCAATGTCCGATATCATCGTTGGCAATGATGAAGAATTCGGTTTTATGGCTGGTGGCATTGACAAAGGGCTAGCTAAAGCTCGGACACTTGCAGAGACCAGCGCGTCTATCGTCGTCTACAAAATGGGACCATTGGGCGCTGTGACCTTTGCCGATGGTCAGGAGATCCGTACCGGCATCTATCCCGTCGAAGCGCTGAAACCCACGGGCGCAGGTGACAGTTTTATGGCCGGCTTCCTTGCCTCACTCTCCGAAGGACGCACTATGCAAGACGCCATTTTGCGAGGCTCTGCCTGTGCATCCGTAGTCGTGGCTAAACCTGGGTGCGCCCCTGCCATGCCCGATCTTGCCGGGCTGGAGGCGTTTCTTGCCGCGCACCCCGGTGCCACCGAAATCTGAAAGGACCCCCGCAATGCATATCGCCCCCCATGACAATCAGAACAAAGCGATCGTCGATGCCGACAATGAACTGGTGCCCCTGAACTATTTTAACATCGTCAAACTCACCAAGGGCCAGAGCTTCGAATACCAGGTGCCTGGCTATGAAACCTGCATCGTACCGGCGACGGGCACTGTTGATATCGAAGTCGAAGGCCTGAGCTATGCGGGTATCGGCAATCGAACTGCCGATGTATGGGGCGGCGAACCCGAAGGTGTCTATATCCCAGTCGGTGCCAAGGTATCGATCACCTGCATCACGGACGCCACGGAGACATTCATCGCCGGGGCGAAATACGACAAGGTCTTGGAGCCTTTTGATGTCCGCGCGGACAATATCGACTTGGTGCAATACGGGTCCGACGACACCAAGACCCACCGCAAGATCAAGCACATCCTTGGACAGAAACAGAACGAAAAGGTCGGACGCCTGCTAGTGTCAGAACTGTTTACCGTCGGTCAGGGTGGCTGGTCCGGTTTCCCCGCGCATAAACATGACACCGACCGCAAAGATGCTGATGGCACCATCATCGAGACCCGCCATGACGAGACCTATAATTTCCGCTTCCGCCCCAACCATGGTTCGGCCGTACAGATCCTACAACGCGAAGAAGGCAAACCCGGCGACGCCTATCAGCTGATGGATGGGTCGACGATTATGATCGACAAGGGCTATCACCCCTGCGCGGTAATGCCCGGCTATGAGATGTATTACTTCACCATCCTGGGTGGCCTGAGCCAACGCAGCCTGATCCAGTATTTTCAGCCGACCCATGCCTATCAGGTTGAAACGATCCCCGGCATCAAAGACATGGTGGCCAAGTTCAAATGACCGTTGCAACTCTTGCTGAAGTCCTGCAACCGGCCTTGCGCGATGGCCATGCTGTCGCCGGGCTGGTGACCTTGGGCTGGGAAGACATGCGGGCATATGTGGCGGCCGCTGAGGTCGAGGGTGTGCCGGTCATCCTACAGGCAGGCCCGTCCTGCCGTGCCCATACGCCCCTACCAATCCTGGGCAAAATGTTCCGTCACTTAGCTGAAGAAGCATCAGTACCGGTGGTGGCGCATCTTGATCATGGGTACACATTGGAGGACTGCCGGATCGCAATCGAAAGCGGCTTTACTTCGGTGATGTTTGACGGGTCGCGCAAAGCTCTGGGCGAGAACATCGCCGAAACTGCGGCCATTGTAGAAATGGCCTATGCTGCGGGCGTTTCCTGCGAAGGTGAAATTGGCTTTGTCGGGTACTCAGGCGGCGCAAGCTCTGCTGGTACGAACCCGGATGAAGCGCGCCGCTTCGCAATGGAAACCAACGTGGATGCCATGGCGATATCTGTTGGGAATGTGCACTTGCAACAAGACAAGGAAGGCGGTTTGGACATTGATCGCATTCGCGCCATTGAAGCCATAACAGAGGTACCGCTGGTCATTCATGGTGGTTCCGGCGTACCTGTGGCGCAACGTATCATGCTGGCACGGCAATCCAGCGTCTGCAAATTCAATATTGGCACGGAATTGCGCATGGCCTTTGGTGCCGCGATGCGCAACGCTGTGAACAGCGATCCGGATCGGTTCGACAGAGTGAGCATCCTGTCCGAAACACATGACCCGGTCGTAGCTGCAGCGCGCCGTGTTCTTCGCGCCTTTAAGGGAGAGACTAAATGTTGAATATCGGCCTTCTTGGTTGCGGGCGCATCGGTCAGGTCCACGCCCGATCTGTCGGACAATTGGACGGGGTTCGCGTTAGCGCCGTCGCCGACGCAATGCCCGAGGCAGCCAATGCGTTGGCCAGCAAGATCGACGCTAACGTGCATGACGCCTCGGACCTGATTAAAAGCGCCGATGTAGATGCGGTCGTGATCGGTACCCCCACCGATACACACTACGACCTGATCCATCAGGCGGCGTCTGCCGGCAAGGCGATCTTTTGCGAGAAACCAGTCGATATGTCCGCCGCCCGCATCCGCGATTGTCAAAAAGTGGTGGCTGAAGCAGGTGTCGCCTTCCTAACGGCTTTCAACCGTCGGTTTGATCCAAACTTTGCCAATCTCCAGCAGCGCTTGCGGGCAGGCGAAATTGGTGATGTCGAGATCGTATCGATTTTGTCGCGCGACCCCTCCCCTCCGCCTATCAGCTATATAAAGACATCGGGCGGATTGTTTCGGGACATGATGATCCATGATTTCGACATGGCTCGTTTTCTCCTAGCCGAAGAACCCGTGCGGGTCTTCGCTGTCGGATCGGCATTGGTTGATCCAGCGATTGGAGAGGCTGGCGATGTCGACACTGCTGCGGTCACCCTGACCACAGCAAACGGAAAGATCTGTCAGATTTCCAATTCACGCCGGGCCACTTATGGCTATGATCAACGCGTGGAAGTTCATGGATCAAAGGGGATGCTTCGCGCCGCGAATATCCTGGAAAACACTGTGGAGGTTGCTGGAGGGCGTGGCTTTCAAACAGCACCCGCACAGCATTTTTTTCTTGAACGCTACGAAGCCGCATATCGCAACGAAATGGCTCGTTTTGTCGATGCGGTTCAGACCGGCACAGCCCCGTCGCCCAGTATCGACGACGGGTTGCGTGCTCAGATGCTGGCCGATGCCGCTGCGAAGTCACTCGAGACTGGCGCACCTGTCGCGCTCTAAGCGAAGGGATTATCAAGCCTGGCGGCGCGTTTCCTGTGCCGCCAGTGCCGCAGTGAAGCGATCAGACGTCCAATCCTCGGCCAGCGCCTGATGAAATAATGCAGCCTGCGTTTGCGGCGCCAGACCACCCATTGGCGGATCGCGATCCAGATTGGATGGGAACGAATATCCCTCGGCGCAGGCCGCAATCGCGGCTGCTTGCTCTGCCCTCGCCATTGCCTCCTTACTGTTCAGTTCGGCCAGCACCGGATAGAGACGTTCCGACATGCCGCGACGGTCCACCGTCTCCATCGCCCGCCCGAATGCTGAAGACACCTGAAGCAGGTTAGCCATGCGCTGGATATCCCTGGATCGGTTGGCACCCGCCGCGTGAAACAACGCCGGATTGAAGAACACCGCATCGCCCTTGCTCAGAGGCAACTGCACACAGTGCTCCTCGAAGTACGCGCGAAAATCTTCGCGACGCCAAGCGGCATAGCCCGCACTGTATAGCTGCGAGAAGGGTAATAGCTTGGTCGGGCCACTTTCGACCGGCATATCCGTGTGTGCCACCGCCCCCTGCAAGGTCAACGCTGGCGAAAGATCATGAACATGAGCCGGATACTGGGCTGATATTTCAGCCGTTTGAAAACCAAGGTGATAGTCACGATGAGCCTGCTGCGCAGCACCGCCAGGACGCACCAGATTGACCTGCGCCGTCATCTGGTAGTTTGGCCCCAGCCATGCTTCGCAGACTGCGGCCAAGGCAACATTTCCAAAGTAGCGCGCGAATACATCAGGCGCAGCGTCACAGAGTTTTTGCAGGGAATTCCAGATCCGGTCATTGGATCCAGCAGTGGTAAAGTGATCCGCACCACCACCATTCCATTGTTTTTCATCAGCAATAATACGGTCATAAACCACGCTGGCCGCATCAATTGGCGAAACATCCTGATAGGCGCCCTTTAGTATGAGAACGCCCGCCCCATGTCGTAGCCCATGTGCCCATTCAGCCATCAATCGCCGACGCGCGCCTGTTTCACTCAGCATCTCGCGAAGTGCGGCCATTTCATAAATTGGTATTTTCTTCTCTATAGCAGCCGCCAGCGGGACGTGACGCGCGTCCAAATCTTGTTGTGTCAAAGCTGTGAAATCATTCAAATCACAGCGCTCTGCCTCGAAATACGCGGGTTCGGTCAAATCTTGAGTGTCTGGCATCGGGAAACATCCTGTTCACGTAGTTTTCAGTGTCACCCACAGACTGCCAATCAGCCCTCTTGTCGTCTGCGATCAGATCCATCAAAAATACATCAATGAGCCATCGCTTCCCGATCAAAGATATCGCCCAGCAGTCCGGTCTGAGCACAGCGACCGTTGACCGTGTTCTGAACCGGCGTGCAAATGCCAGCGCACGCAGCCAGGCGCGGGTGGTCGCGGCCATTGCCGAGCTGGAGGGACAGGAGCAACAGCTGTCAGCACGTGGACGACGGCTCTACTTTGATGTCGTGGTTGAGGCTCCAGAACGGTTCAGTCGGGAAATTCGGCAGGCCACTGAAGCCGTCTTGCCGACAATTGGCCCAGCGGTGATCCGTGCCCGCTATCGCTTTCAGCAGATTATGCCCGCCGACGACTGCGTTACGATCCTACGGAAAATCACTAAACGCGGCAGCCATGGAGTGGTGCTCAAGGCGCGTGATTTGCCGCAAATCAATGCGGCGGTGGCACAGTTACACAACAGCGGCATTCCCGTCGTCTGTGTTTTTACTGATCTGCCTGACGGTGCCCGACGCGCATATTGCGGACCCGACAATTACGCAGCCGGCCAATCCGCAGCCTATATGATCGACAAATGTCTGCCAGACGACCTACCGACGGATGCGACTATACTAACCACTCTCAGCCAGATGGCCTTTCACGGCGAAGATCAACGCTGGCGCGGCTTCAAGCGCCAGATTTCCGAACGCCGCCCTGATCTACGATTGATCACCCTAACCGCCGGTGCAGGTCTGGCTCTGGAGACCGAAGAGTTGGTCCGTGAGCGGCTGTCGGATCCATGCACGGGGCCCATCCTTGGTGTTTATTCGATGGGTGGCGCAAACCGCGCCATTTCGGAACAGCTGGAAGCATTCAACCATCATCCGTGTGCCTATGTCGCGCATGATCTCGACAACGAGAACCTGATCATGATGCGTCAGGGCAAGGTCACGGTGGTTTTGCACCATGATATCGCCAGTGACATGAGAAACGCTTTCCTCAGCTTGTTGCATGCCAACCGTGTCTTGAGTTCTCTTCCGTCGCCGACTCAGAGCCGAATATCAGTGGTCACGCCCTTCGACTGCCCAGAAATTCAACCCTAGCGGCATAACTCCAAAAATTTCCGGACCGTTCAGAAACTCCGGTGCTGACGCATAACATCCCGTCCTAGCCGCAAATGACCTTTTGCATCGGCCCGTGAAACCCATCACCGGCATCCTTTATCGCTTAAGCCAATTTTTTCATCCGAAGCGATGCGATTATTGTTCCTCTTTGGGATCATTCTTGGAATGCTTCCCGAAATAGCCAACAGGGAGAGTGGCATGAAAGTTGGATTTATTGGCCTGGGGAACGTAGGCGGGAAACTAAGCGGCAGCCTGCTGCGCAATGGGATTGACCTTAGCGTCTATGACCTGAACGAAACGCTGGTGGACAATTCAGCCGCGGCTGGTGCAACGGCCGCGAAAGATCCTGCAGAGCTGATGCGCATTTGTGACGTTGTCATCACCTGCTTGCCCTCGCCTGCCGCCTCCGACCAGGTTATGCAGCAGATGCTACCAGAGATCGGCCCCGGCAAAATCTGGATGGAGATGTCCACCACAGACGAGGCCGAGGTCAAACGCCTTGGGGCTCTGGTCGCCGAAGCAGGCGGAGCGACTGTCGACTGTCCGGTCTCAGGCGGATGTCACCGCGCAGATACCGGTAATATCTCAATCTTCGCGGGTTGTGATCGCGGCACCTTTGATCGGGTCGCACCACTGCTAAAGACCATGGGACGGCGCGTTTTGCACACAGGGCCAATTGGCTCAGCTTCGGTTCTGAAAGTGATCACCAACTATCTGGCAACGGCCAATCTACTGACTTGTTGCGAAGCGCTGGTGACCGCCAAAGCCGCTGGCATGGATCTCAATACCGCCTATGAAGCGATCAAAATTTCCTCGGGCACTTCCTTCGTACATGAAACCGAGAGTCAGGTGATCCTGAATGGATCGCGCGACATTTCTTTCACCATGGACCTCGTGTCCAAGGACATCGGTCTGTTTCAGGCCGTCGCAGACCGCCATGATGTGCCTCTGGAAATCAATCCTTTGATGATAAAGATCCTTAAGGATGGGGAAGCCCGTTTTGGCAGCCGGGAACTGTCGCCAAACATCATCAAACGCCTTGAGGAAGCAACAGGGCTGGATATTACTGCTCCCGGCTTCCCGCCCGAAATGACTGATGATGAACCGGAAGAGCCCGGATACGAGGTCATCCCCACAGGTCGAGATAGCGCAACAATCTAATTGGAACCTACGACGTAACAAGGTGGAGCGGCGGATCACCGCCCTCCACCTCTTTACAGTAGTCAATCACCAATGAACTGTTCAGACTTCTCGCTCCACGCGTATAGGGTTCCCCAGATTTGAATGTCCTGAATTGCGCGACGAAAGTTCGTATTCTGGAAAGCACTTGTAGGGACGTCAGCCTCTCCTTCAGGCAGCATTTACCCCGCGTGCCAGCTGATACCGCTATATTGCTCTGCATTTAGAATGTGGAATTCTCAAGTAGGCTGAGACAGCCAACTGCGAGATATTGGACATACGGTCCATCAAGATTGCTCTGACGGGTAAGTCGGGCACAGATGCTATCGCCGCAGTTTTGGCCCTGTTGCGCCGAGCCGCGAGGCTGACCACGCTTAGCCCAGATGATAGCCGCGGAATTCCTTTACCGTGGATACTGCCAGCAACGTCTTCATCTGGGCAACCGATGGAATCTCGGACAATCGATTACGATAGAGGTTCTCATAGGCCTCTGTATTGCTCGCAGCTACCCGCATCAGATAGTCGAACTCCCCCGAAATGAGATGACATTCCAACACCTCTGGCATATGGGCAATCGCACTCTCAAAGGCTTTAATACTCTCACGCTGCTGGCTGACCAGCTTGATTTCGATGAAAATCTGTAGCTCGAGACCGACTTTTTTTCGATCGAGCCGGGCGGCATATCCTTCGATCATACCATTGGCTTCCATCAGCTTGACACGGCGGTGACACGCGGACAAAGACAACCCTACTTTTTCTGATAGGCGAGCCATTGATAACTGACCGTCCTGCTGCAAGGCGGAAAGAATACGGGTATCAAGCGAATCCATCGGAAATTTTCCCAAACAAGGAAACTCACCCACATATTTTTCCGAAATATTCCTGATATGCAAGGAAATCGATAACCTTTCCTATCAAGTGCGCGCTAAAATTGAGACACTTCGTTGCAGGGATGACGTTAACCAAGAGGAGGGGCAGATGGCCTCAAAAATCGTAGTAGGCTACGACGGCAGCAGGAGCGCGCGCACCGCGCTAAATTTTGCGCTGGACGTGGCAAAGGCACAGGGCGGCAGCATCGTTGTCGCGCATGTTCTGGAGTGGTCTCCGTATTCTTTTCTTTCTGCATCTGAGCTGGAAGAGCGCCACAAGCGACGTACAGAAGAGCTGGAACGCGCAAATACAGCGCTAATTCAACCGCTGTTAAAAGACCTGGAAACCAGCGGCGTGAACGTCACTGCGACCGTGAAATATGGCAACATTGCTGAAGTGCTTGTGACAATTTCCAAATCCGAAGGTGCAAACCATCTCGTGATCGGACGCACAGGCCATTCTGCACTGTCGTCGCGCCTTTTTGGTTCCGTAGCAGGCAGCCTGGCACAGGCCGCACCGGTACCGGTTACCATAGTCCCATAACTGATCGACGGGGGTCATCATGAACATATTATCCAAAGCGGCTGTGCTCGCCGTTCCCGGTGCCTTTGCGCTATCGGGCCCACTGATGGCACAGTCCATTGATCAAACGGTCAATGAGCTGTTTGCCAGTTCCACCGGCTGGTTTGTCAATTTCATCTTCAGCCCATTTCCTGGAACCAGTTTTCCGTGGATCGTGGCGTGGCTGGTGGTTGCGGCAACAATTTTCACCATCTATTTTGGACTGATCCAGTTCCGTGCCTTCCCGCATTCCATCTCGCTGGTTAAAGGCGACTATTCAGACCCGAATGACGCGGGCGAGGTCAGCCATTTCCAAGCGCTCGCAACAGCGCTTTCAGGCACAGTTGGCCTTGGTAATATTGCCGGCGTTGCTGTTGCGGTAGGGATCGGTGGACCGGGGGCAACCTTCTGGATGGTCCTTGCAGGCCTAATGGGCATGGCGTCTAAATTCACCGAATGTACGCTGGGCGTAAAATATCGCAATGAATACCCGGATGGCACCGTCTCTGGTGGCCCGATGTACTACATGACCAAAGGCTTTGCCGCGCGAGGCTTGCCAGGCGGCAAATTCATGGCGGTTCTGTTTTCGATTTTCTGTATCCTCGGAGCCTTGGGCGGCGGCAATATGTTCCAAGCTAATCAGGCACATGCGCAGCTGACCAATGTGTTGGGCGACTATCCCGGCTGGATCACCGGCGTCATTTTTGCTGGTGTCGTATTCGCAGTGATTATCGGTGGCCTGAAGTCAATTGCCAGCGTCACGGAAAAAGTGGTGCCGTTCATGGGTGTGCTCTACGTGCTGACCGCACTCGTGATCATTCTGCTGAACTTTGACAAAATCGGTTGGGCCTTCGGCCAGATCTTCGATGGTGCCTTTACTGGTCTTGGCGTTGCTGGTGGCATGGTTGGCGCTCTGATACAGGGCTTCAAACGTGCCGCATTCTCGAACGAAGCGGGCGTTGGTTCAGCAGCAATTGCCCACTCAGCGGTGCGTACCAAAGAGCCGATCACCGAAGGGTTTGTTTCACTCTTGGAGCCATTCATCGACACCGTGGTCATCTGCACCATGACAGCCCTGGTGATCATCATCACTGGTCAGCTGGTCAGTGATCCTGAAACCGGGCTCTATGTGCTGAACGAGGCAGGGAGCGCAATTCAGACCGTTGATGGCAACTCAGGCGTGGCGTTGACTTCTGCAGCGTTCTCTTCATCGTTCGGTTGGTTCAAGTACATACTAGCCATCGCTGTGATCTTGTTCGCCTTCTCAACCATGATCAGCTGGTCCTACTACGGCCTCAAGGCTTGGACGTTTCTGTTTGGCGAAGGCAAGACTACAGAACTGGTATTCAAGGTGATTTTCTGCCTGTTTGTCATTGTCGGCGCAGCCGCTAGCCTTGGCCCGGTCATCGATTTCTCTGATGCCGCAATCTTTGCTATGGCGGTGGTCAATATCGTGGCGCTTTACTTCCTGATGCCCATCGTAAAAGGCGAGCTGAACAGCTACATGGCGCGCCTGAAAATCGGTGAAATCAAGAAATACCAATAAGACAAAAGACCCGGCTGCAATTGGTAGCCGGGTCCCTAAAGACTGCCGCAGATACTCGCGTTGATTAACCTGCCTTGGCCTGCTCAGGAGACAACAGGACACGCGCTTCATGGCTACGCAATGTGCGCCGTGCTGTTGGAAATGCCCTACCCATGGTCACCAGTTCAGGAAAGAGATTGATCAACTCTGATCTCTGGGCCTCGTCCATGCCTGCCAGCGTCAGGTCCCCAGGCTGAAAGCTCTCACTCCAGGCACCATCCACACAGACAATTTCATGGTGATCGAACAAGAGATGAATATAGGTCACGTCCAGTGCCCGGGCGCGGCGAATATTGCGGTCATTAATCAGATGAACCGCAGCCACCAAAACTTCGTTTGATCCGAACAACAATTCAGCACGGCTGCCGGTCAGCAACATCCGGTGCTGTGGCGAAACCGTCAAATCCCGGTTGGGCACGTTTTCTGCACCATCGTTACCCAGCGCCCCAGCTTCGATGACGATTGGCTGGAACTGCGGGCGCCGCGCGAGATCGGCAGTATTGATTGTCCGGCGCGCAGTCCAGCGCACAGTCTGCGGGCCGCCGTCGCGTGTCAGTACACGGTCACCAACTTCCAAGTCCTCAACCGCAACAGTTCCTTCCGGTGTCAGAATACGACTACCCGGCGTGAAGCAAGGAATGACCTCTTCTATGTTGGCGAAGTTCAGTGTGCCAATCAGATCGCCATTGTTGTCTACGACCTCAACCCGACCGTCCTCACGGTCGGCACTGGTATAGATGATCCGAATGTTGCCCATGTCTTTTAGCGCGGAGACATCAAGGCGATCATAGTCGTCGCCGCCTTCGCCGCCGTCGATGCTATCGCCGTTTCCACCAAGGAACAGATCTCGATCATCACCGCCATCAAGGGTATCAGCGCCAGAGCCACCAATCAGCGTATCTGCGCCACTCCCGCCTTTGATGTCATCATCGTCGCTACCGCCATCGAGTGAGTCATTCCCCGCTCCACCACTCAGTTGGTCATAGCCCTCTTCTCCCAACAGCGTGTCATTGCCCACGCCGCTGTTCATCACGTCATCACCTAGGCCACCTTCCCCGTAGAAGGACGATCCTGCAGAACCGCCGTCCAGAAAGTCGTTGCCCTCATCCAGGTAAATGCTGTCAGAATCCTCAGAGACGCCGATAAAGACCAGATCATCCCCGGCGCCGCCGTGAATTTCGTCGTTTCCTTGACTGCCTGCCAGGGTATCGTTGCCGTCGCCGCCCCAGATTGTATCGGTACCTTTGCCCCCGATCAGGGTATCCTCACCAGCTTCACCGTAAATAAGGTCATCTTCATCGCGACCAAAGACATGGTCGTTGCCTTCGCCGGCATGGATCAGGTCGTTGCCATAGAGACCTTCGAGTTGATCGTTGCCATCGCCGCCATAGATCGTGTCATCGCCGTATCCGCCAGTGATTGTATCATTGCCCGCGCCGCCCTCTACGGAATCATCCCCGGTACCGGCGTCAACCGAATCGTTGCCGTCTCCTGCCAAAACCGTGTCATTGCCACCACCTGCTTCAATCACATCATCCTGTGACTGGTCAGCGGCATCATTGTTGTCGACACGGTCGCCCTCTGGATCACCCATATAGGCGACATCAATGACTTCTCCGTCATCAGTGCCCTCAACAATGTAGTCAAGCTCGGGCGGGATGGTGAAGGTCAAGTCAGACAGCCCAGCGCCGCCCGAAATACTCGCATCTTTACCGTTGTCATAGGTCACATCCATCTGCGAGATCGGGCCGTCGATAGACACCCCGATATTGACAGCTGTGCTCCCTTCCCCTTCGACCGAGACCGTGCCATCAGGGTTCACCGTAACTAGATGATGCGTCAGGCCAGTCAGCCCGGCGATCACATCAGAGGCAGGGATCAATGTACCGTTTTCGTCCAGAAAACGAAGCGTCAATTTATCGTCATGCAAGTTGCCGTTGGAATTTACGTGTTCCAACTCAAACTGCAGATCAGTCACAGGGTTAGAAAACCCATAGCTGGCAGTAATCGGCTCACTGACGCCAAAGGCCCCAAAACTTGAAACACCATAGCCATCTTGCGAACTGTCCCACGCCCCCGGCGTAAAGATACCGTTTACGACGGTAGAGTTCCCGCCTTCACTAAGGGTGGTTGAGCCGCTTTGCGCGGTGCTGTTTACGCCGGTCAGCCAGACCGCATTATCAAGAATGGCCATGAGTCATATCTACCTTGTACCAAACACCCACCGCCGTGAGACCAAAGCCCTCCATGACTGCTGATAGGTTCGGCAGTTTGGTTGGAGATATCGGCATCATGCTCTCGCCTGTACGAAGTTGAAACGCGCAGGGCAGTTAAGGTGCACATATCCAGTACTCACTCGCTAACCTTAAAAAATGCTCAACACGGGACCTGACCAAAGCCAGGACATGACGATTTTGAGGTGAGAATATGGCAGGTCGCTTAGAGAGCGCCAAAATGAATGATTTTCAAGACGTATTAGCTTTGATTTTCTATATTAAAATCAATAGCACACACGCAAAAATACGGTTAAAGTGCCGTTAAGCAGCACTGAGGCGAACTCGATAGCTGCTCAATAACAATGTAAATAGTTAACAGGGACAAATAGCATGCTTCAGGAATTCAAAGATTTCATTGCCAAGGGCAATGTGATGGACATGGCTGTCGGCATCATCATCGGTGCTGCTTTTACCGCAATCGTTAAAAGCCTGGTTGGTGATCTGATCAATCCAATCATTGGCCTCTTCATGGGTGGTATCGATTTCACCAATTCCTATCTTGTGCTCTCCGGAAGCGTACCGGAAGGAGCCAGCTTGGAAGCTGCGCGCGAGGCAGGCGCTGCCGTCTTTGCCCACGGAGCCTTTATCATGGCGATCATCAACTTTCTGATCATCGCATTCGTCGTGTTTATGCTGGTGCGCTATGTGAACCAGGTCAAGGAGGCCGCGGCGCGTGAAGAAGAAGCCGCGCCCGCCGAAGAGACACCTGCAGGGCCAACTGAAATTGAGGTTCTGTTGGAAATCCGTGACTCGCTGAAACGCTAGTCAGAGTCAGGCCAACTTCCCGGGTTACAACCACCTCCAGGTCGGTCTATGCCCCTACCCAGTTCACCGGTGACGTTCTGTCATCGGTGATTTTTATTGATACGATACAACAGCAAGGAACACGCAATATCATGGAACAATGGATCGAACAGCTGGGCGCGCTCTGGCCATTGCTGATCAGCGCTGCAAAGGCCCTTGTGGTACTCGTCCTGGGGTGGATTGCCGCTGGTGTCATCAGCGGTGCAGTCCGCCGCCGTATTAACGCCACACCAAATTTGGACAAAACGCTAGGCAATTTTGCCGCCAGTGCTGTGCGCTGGGTACTGCTGGCAATGGTCATTATTGCCATCCTCGGGATATTCGGCATCGAAGCCACCAGCCTGGTCGCCATGCTTGGCGCTGCGACCCTGGCGATTGGCCTGGCCCTGCAGGGCACCCTGAGCGATCTGGCCGCAGGTGTGATGCTGGTACTGTTCCGCCCCTATAAATTGGGCCAGTATGTCGATGTTGGCGGTACAGCAGGGACCGTGGTGGATCTCAATCTCTTCGTTACCGAGTTGGTGACACCTGACAACGTGCAGATCATCATTCCAAACGGCCAAGCCTGGGGCGCTATAATCACCAACTACTCCGCCCACGACACCCGACGTGTTGATATGGTGTTTGGCATCGACTACGGCGATAGCGCCGACAGCGCCAAAGAGGTCATCCTGTCACTCGCCGAAGCCGACCCCCGCGTCATGGCAGATCCTGCTCCTTGGGTGCGCGTCACCAATCTTGGCGACAGTTCGGTCGACCTGACTGCACGCTTGTGGTGCAAAGCTGCAGACTATTGGGAACTGAAATTCGCAATGACCCAGGCGGTAAAGGAAGCCTTTGACGATAAAGGCATCTCAATCCCCTATCCACATAGCGTGGAAATCAAGAAAGAGGCTTGAGCCTTCGACAGCTGCCCCATTTATCAAGATGGGGCAGCTGTCTCGTGTTTAAGGCAACGTCAATCTAACGGACAATCGGTCTGGTCATCACCAGCGATAGTTCACCACGATAGCACGCTTCATGGCTGGCCTTATAACCCTGTTTCTCAGCCACTTTGACCGAGGCCGCATTCTCCTGATCAAGGAGACAACAGGTGCTGGTCCAGTCGGTTTCGATCTTCGCCCATTTATGCATGCGCTGAACAGCTTCTGTGGCGTACCCCGCCCCGTGCTCTGCGGGCATCAAGGCCCAGCCTGCTTCGGGTACCGACCCGAGAGGCGGGTCTATATCGCGTTGGTAGTCCGCAAATCCGACGGTTCCGATGTAACGACCGTCTTCTCGTAGAGTCACGGCCCAATAGCCAAAGCCAAGCGCCTGCCAATGGCCGATATAGCGCAACAATCGGGTCCATGTTGCCTCGCGATTAGCTGGGCTACCGATGGTATGGCGCACCACCACAGGATCCGCCCACAAGGCCGCCAGCACGTCAAAATCTTCCAACACGTAAGGGCGTAAGATCAGCCGATCACTCGTCAGTGTCGGCCCAATCACGTCGGCAGGCTCCCGTTCAGCACATAGCGTAAGATCTCGACCACTTGTTGAGGTTCTTTTGCCACGGCCAAGGCAGCGGCATGCACTTCCTTCAGCGCGTGTTGATGCTCATCCTGTGACAGAATAATAAGCGACTTGCCAAGCGCGGCAGCATACCCCGCATCAAATGCCGCGTTCCACTGTTTGTATTTTTCACCAAACCGCACCACAACAATATCAGCATCTGCCAATCCCTTGCGGGTCCGCATTGCGTTGACCATCGCGCCCTTATGATCGTGCCAGTATTTGTTTGGCTCAGCACCAAGAATTGCCACACCACAGTCATCACTGGCGTCATGATCCGTTACCGGGCTGGCAAAACACACATCCAACCCCTCAGCTCCGCCAATAATCTGTTCCCGCCAATCAGTGTGAATTTCACCTGAGAGATATACATTCAATGTCACGAAATGTCCTTTCTACACCGGCAACATACTTTCGCAGACCATCTATCTGTCCACACCTGATCTGTTGCTGGTCTCGCCTAATGTTCCCTGCCGTGGCCATGGGCTTTAACCCCATCAGCCAGCGGGCAGAGTATCCACCAGTCGAAACAATCCGTCCACCTGCTTCGGTTAGCGCCGCCGAGCTACGATATAGCGACCTGGGGTGGAGACCGGGTAATTTCCAGTCTCTATGATTTCAAACCCAGCCTGTTCTATCGATGTTTCCAGCTCTGCTATGCTCAGAAAATACACATTACTTGGGGCCTTTCCCACCAAGCGCAGCACCGGAATCAAAACCGAATACATCCAATAAGTAAAACTGCCACGCGCCTCACCCAGGCACGGTGTCTTGGAGACAAACAGCTTTCCGCTTCGCACACGCGCAGCCACGGCGGCGAGTGCCGCATCAAGATCCGGTAAAAGATGTAACAGGTTGAATGCCATCACCACATCGTAGGGGCCGTCAGGCAAAGCGTCGTCGCTGCAATGCTGGAAGGTCACATTCCCGACGCCAGCATTCGCGGCTCTGTCGCCTGCGATACTGAGCATACCGCTCGACATGTCAGTCGCCGTGATCTTCGACACCGCGTCAGACAATGTGATAGCAGTCGACCCGGTGCCGCATCCAACCTCCAACACACTGTCATCAGCCTTCAGATAGGATCTCGTACGCGCCAATGTGTATTGATAGGCAGCCTCATCCTTGATTGTGGATTTGGCGTATTTGGGGGCAATCTTGTCCCAGAAACCGGCATCAGTTGTCATTGTTACTCTCCATGAATGGCCACAGTGTACCTATGCAAGAAGCGATGATAAATTGCCGAAATTCGCAGAATGGTTATACGTATTTGTATGGATAACACTGATTGGAATCATATCCGTGCCTTCCTCGCTGCCGCCGACGCTGGCTCCCTGTCTGCCGGGGCGCGAAAATTAGGCCTGACCCAACCAACCCTGTCCCGTCAAGTGGCTGCGCTTGAGGCGGGCTTGGGCGTACTCCTTTTCGAACGATTGGGTCGCAGCCTCGCTCTGACCTCGGCTGGACGGGATTTACTGAGCCATAGTCGCAAGATGGGCGAGGCGGCAGAGGCCCTATCACTGGCTGCTACTAGCCAGACACAGGCCATCGAAGGTACTGTCCGCATAACCGCCAGCGACATCATGTCTGCTTATGTGCTTCCGCCTGTTCTGCGCCAGATCCGTCAACGCGCGCCGGGACTGACCATTGACGTGGTGGCAGCCAACGACATTCGTGACCTGATGCGGCGTGAGGCCGATATTGCCATCCGGCATGTACGCCCCGAGCAACCAGAACTGATCGCCCGATTGGTGAGAGAAGCCCACGCCCATTTCTATGCAGCCTCAAGCTATCTAGGGCACCGTGGTCATCCGGCATCGGTCAAGGACATGCCCAACCATGATTTTGTTGGGTTCGCGGATGTGGAACGATCCATAGACTTTATGGCCCCTCATGGCATCCACCTGACAGCTGACAATTTTCGGATCAAATCAACCAGCAGCCTTGCCGCCTGGGAACTGGTTAAAGAAGGCTTTGGGATCTGCCTGATGATGGAAGAGGTGGCAAGTGCAACACCCGGCATAGAACGGCTATTGCCAAAACTCGCTCCGATCGTCTTTCCAGTTTGGTTGACCACACACAGAGAGCTACACACAAGCCGTCGCATCCGGCTGGTTTTCGATCTTTTGGCAGAGTTTCTTACCCAGAAATGAAAAACGCACCCGATGACGGGCACGTTTCTGAAACATTAGGTTCTACGGGCCGTACGTGTACAGCCCGGTTGCTCAACCGCGCAGGGTACCGCCTGTGGCTTTGGTAACCTTGGTCACGATCTTGGCGCTGACGGCTTCGATATCCTTCTCAGTCAGTGTCTTATCGCTCGGTTGCAAGCGCACTGTGATGGCGAGAGATTTGTTGCCCTCTCCTAGGCTGCCGCCGATGAATTCATCAAAGACACGCACATCGTCGATCAGCGCCTTATCGGCACCAGCTGCCGCATTGACCAATGTCAGTGCCTCGACATCATTCGCCACAACAAAAGCAAAATCGCGCTCAACCGCCTGCAGGTCGCTTTGGGTCAATGCGCCACGATTTGCACCTGAATTGCGCGGCATGGGCACCTCGTCGGGCCAGATGGTAAAGCCCACCGCCGAGCCTTTGATCCCCATCTCACTCAGAACTTTTGGATGTAGTTCACCAAAGACACCCAGCACCTTTTTGGGCCCCAGACAGATTTTGCCGTGACGCCCGGGATGCCACCAGGATTGCGCCCCACGCAGGATCTGAACTTTGGCAGGCGCGCCGATGGCGGCCAGAACCGACTCGATGTCCGCCTTAGCGTCAAAGGTATCAACGGCACGGCTTGCGCCATGAACGTCTTTGGGACCATTGCGGCCGACCAAGAGACCGGAAACAAGGTTATGCTGCTCGCCCGGCTCCCCGCCATGGAATGCGGGTCCAACCTCGAACAGCGCCAGATCCATGAACCCGCGAGCCTGATTGCGCGCAGCGGCCTGAAGCAGACCAGGCAACAAGGCCGGGCGCATATGCGACATCTCAGACGAAATCGGGTTGGCTAACATGGTGGCATCGTCGCCACCTCCGAATAGCGTCGCTGAAGCCTTGTCAATGAAGGTATAGCTCACAACCTCATTGTAGCCGAGGCTAGCGCAGGTGCGCCGTGCAATCTGCTGACGGCGCTGCTGTTGTGTCATTACCGGCGAAGGGATACCATCCGTCAAACGCGGCAGTGGCTTGCCTTCCAGCTTGGTCAGCGATGCAATACGTGCCACTTCCTCAACCAGATCAGCTTCGCCCATAACATCCGGACGCCAGCTCGGAACATGTGCCATGTTCCCTTCCAGACGGAACCCCAAGCGGGTCAATGTCTGGCGTTGTGCAGACTCTGGGATGTCCATCCCGACGAGAGACTGAACCCGCTCCGGATCCAGCTTATAGGCACGCGCATAATCAGGCACAGCACCTACGGTCACAACATTCGACGGCTCACCGCCACAAAGATCAAGGATCATACGCGTGGCATGGTCCAGACCTTCGCGGGTGTATTCAGGATCAACGCCGCGCTCAAAGCGGTAGCGCGCATCCGAGTTGATCTTGAGCGCACGACCAGTGGTGGCGATTTGCACGTGGTCCCAGAACGCGCTTTCGAGGAAGACATCCGTTGTCGCCTCGGTACACCCGGTATTAGCCCCGCCCATAATGCCGCCAATGCTCTCTGGGCCATTGTCGTCAGAAATGACCATCTGGCCCGTGGCAAAGGTGTATTCCTTGTCATCCAGAGCGGCCAGAGCCTCGCCGCCTTCTGCACGGTGGATGCGCAGATTTCCCGCAACCTTGGCGGCATCGAACACATGTAGCGGACGGTTCTGATCAAAGGTGAAATAGTTAGTGATATCCACCAATGTGGAAATCGGGCGCAGACCAATGGCCATGAGACGATCCTGCAGCCATTGTGGGCTGGGGCCATTTTTGACACCACGGATCAGGCGACCGGTGAACAGCGGGCAGCCGTCCAGCGTATCTTCCGCAATCTCTGCCTTGATCGGACTGTCGTAACCACCTTCCACTGGTGTGATATCGATCGGTTTCAACGTACCCAGGCCACGTGCGGCCAGATCCCGCGCGATACCGCGAACACCAAGCGCATCTGGCCGGTTTGGGGTAATCGCGATTTCGATCACGGTATCGACCTTAGCCGCATCATTTTCGGCAAGCCAATCAACAAAACGATCACCAACGTTGCCCGAGGGCAGTTCGATAATGCCATCGTGTTCGTCCGACAACTCCAGCTCACGTTCGGAGGCCATCATGCCATAGCTTTCGACGCCACGGATCTTACCGACGCCGATCGTTATATCGAGACCGGGGATATACATCCCTGGTTTGCAGACCACGACCGTGATGCCTTCACGCGCGTTCGGCGCACCGCAGATGATCTGCATCTCGCCTTCGTCGGTATCTACCTTGCAGACCCGCAGCTTATCCGCATCGGGGTGTTTCTCGGCATGCTTTACATAGCCCAGCGTGAAATCCTTGAGACGGTCCGCGGGGTTAGAAATCCCTTCAACCTCAAGTCCCAAGTCTGTCAGCGTTTCGGTGATGTCCTCGACGGACGCCTCTGTGTCGAGGTGGTCTTTCAGCCAAGAAAGAGTGAATTTCATCGGTCCGGTTTCCTATGGCAAGCCATGCATGTTTCAGCAGGCAATGACAAAGAATGCCCGCATGTGCAAGCCTTGCCACCTCCGAGAGCCTAAGGATAGCTGGGGGTGAGACCCAAAAGCTCATCAAGCTGCCGCCCAATCCAGCCGTGTGGAATAAAATGACCGCCAGGGTGTAAATCCAATACAACAGCGCCCTGATCGCAGGTCCACGTGGTACGCGACAGCGTCAGGAAACTACGCGCCTGCCAGTCGCCACGTGGCTCACTCTCGCTACAGCCCAGCTGCCTGCGCCATAACGCCACCGGATATGTCACATCCCCACCCGGCCCTACCGGGAAATCCATCACTGTATCCGCCAATCCATGCACATGGCGCACCTCTTCAGGTGCCTCTTCGCAGGTCTCAGATTGGTCAATGCTACCAGCGACAGCCAAGAGCGCCGCCACATCCTTTCCGCTGTGGCAGGCATAGCGCCACGCCATCGCAGAGCCATAGGAATAGCCCGAAACAAAGATACGCGCGGCATCGACAGGGTAACGCTTGGCCACATCCGCCAGTACCGCATCGGTAAAGGGTACGTCTTCGGTGCCTGCCGTCCAGAAATTCCAACTCTTGGCACGACCGTTTGGGGTTACCAGCAAGACACCACGCCGCTTGGCCGAGGCCCCGACCCGATCAGAGCGCTGTGCATGTTTTCCCGTCCGCGACCATCCGTGAAAATGCAGCAGAACCGGTAAAGGCGAGACGCCGTTCCAGCCATCGGGTTCCAACACGTGATAAGACCGTTCGCCCAACGCACAGGCCAGATCTGCGCCGCAAGAGGCGTCGTTGCCCTTCCATGGCCCCATCGCGAGGGCGGAGGAAGCGGTCAGGGCCGCAACAAGAGGCAGGAAAAGTAGCACCATTTCCCGACACTAACCAACGTTAGCGCCTTGTCACGTCACATATTTGTGGGAAAATGATCGAATTCGCCCTTAAGGGAAGCCAAGCGAAAGGATCGGTTCGTTAGCCTACAAGTAGCGAGCCCCATTGAAACTCACTCAAGACTAATACCTAGTTTTTCTTTTGCTTCCTGTTTCAAATAAGCAAAAGCTAGATCTCGCATCATTCCCAACGTCATGCCACCTACCTGTGCCGCACCATCTTTTGTTTTCTGCCACACTGTATCGCTTCTGATGGCTTCGACATAGTCATGCCCCGTGTTGGTTAACCTAAAACCGGTTTCAGAAACTTGCGTCACGAACCCCGCATCCGATAGTAGTGACACGTGGTAATTTCTTTCGATTTGCTCCTGAGGCATGCTCAGAGACTTTCGAAAACGCAAAAGTCCGCCTGCGTCTGCTTCGAATTCAAAAAGTAGATCTCTAAGCAAATCGTCGTTGCGCTTCACTAATAGTTCCTCAAAGAAAAAGGCTCACCCATAAGGCGAGCCTAACCGATCAACACACGGCTTCAAGAATTTTCACCTACTCAGACCACCATGCAGCGTCGGCACGTCCAGGCATTGGAACCCATAATGGTGTAGCCAGCGCAGATCACTGTCAAAGAAAGCGCGCAGATCGGGAATGCCGTATTTCAGCATTGCAATCCGGTCGATCCCTACGCCGAAGGCAAAGCCCTGATAAACATCAGGATCAATCCCACCGGCGGCGATCACCTTGGGGTGCACCATGCCGGAGCCGAGGATCTCCAGCCAGTCGTCGCCCTCACCGATTTTCAGCGTGCCGTCTTTCCAAGAGCAGCGAATATCGACCTCTGCAGATGGCTCGGTGAATGGAAAATGCGACGCGCGGAATCGTAAGTCGACGCTGTCCACCTCGAAGAATGACTTCACGAACTCTTCTAACACCCATTTCAGGTTCGCCATGGAGATGTTCTTGTCCAACGCCAAGCCTTCGACCTGGTGGAACATTGGCGTGTGGGTCTGGTCATAGTCAGCACGGTAGACGCCGCCTGGACAGATGATCCGCAGCGGCGCTCCCATCTTCTCCATCGAGCGGATCTGCACCGGTGAGGTATGCGTACGCAGAACATGCGGCGGGCGGTTGTCGCCGTCGGCACGGTGCATATAAAAGGTGTCCATCTCAGCCCGTGCGGGGTGATGGCCGGGGATATTCAGCGCATCAAAGTTGTACCAATCGGTATCGATACGAGGCCCTTCAGCAACCGAGAAGCCCAGTTCAGCAAAAATCGCCGTCAGCTCTTCGCTTGCCTGGCTGACCGGATGCAAGGTGCCGCTGCGTATCGGCCGGGTTGGCAAGGTGACATCTAGCCACTCGGTGCGCAGGCGCGCATCCAGCTCGGCGTCTGCCAGCCCGGCCTTCTTACCTGCGAGAGCCGCGTTGATCTCATCTTTCAGCGCATTGAGAGCCGGCCCTGCGACCTGCCGCTCTTCGGGCGTCATCTTGCCCAGTTCACGCATCTTAAGGCTAATTTCGCCTTTTTTCCCAACGGCAGACAGCCGGATCGCTTCCAACGCGTCAGCGTCGGCGGCGTCGGCAATCAGCCCCAAATATTTGACCTTAAGATCGTCCATGACGGTCCCCTGAATAATGCTGCAGCTCTGCTACCACAGCAGGCACTGAAAGCAAGCATTTGAACCGGATCCCGGCCAATCCTGCTGCAACCGCGGCAATCTGGCAGCCCACGTCCTGGACTGCGGTACGGCCCCTGGCTGTCTTGTCGACCAAACCAAAGCAAAACGGGCCACTCTTTTCAGAGCAGCCCGTTTGAATTCTCTCTGTGCCTGAACTTAAGCAGCCAGAGCGCCCTGTGCTTGCTTCACGATCGCACCGAATGCTTCGGGTTCGTGAACAGCCAGATCGGCCAACACTTTACGGTCCACTTCGATACCGGCCAGGGTCAGGCCGTTGATGAAGCGGGAGTACGTCAGCGCTTCGTCGTGGCTACGCACAGCTGCGTTGATCCGCTGGATCCACAGTGCGCGAAAATTCCGCTTGCGGTTCTTACGGTCGCGAGTTGCATATTGATTTGCCTTGTCAACAGCCTGACGCGCTACCTTGAAGGTATTCTTGCGGCGGCCATAATAGCCTTTTGCGGCCTTAATGACTTTCTTGTGACGGGCGTGAGTTGTGGTACCACCTTTAACGCGGGACATATCTCAGATCTCCTCTTAGCGGTCGTAGGGCATGAAGCCCTTGACGATCTTTGCGTCGGGTGCCGACAGGGTAGTGGTGCCGCGTGCGTCGCGAATAAATTTGCGGGTCCGCTTGATCATGCCGTGGCGCTTGCCGGCCTGACCTGCGAGGACCTTGCCAGTCGCAGTCACTTTGAAGCGCTTTTTAGCGCTCGATTTTGTCTTCATTTTGGGCATTTCCGTCTCCTTCAATGCGGGTTCGGTCTATGCGCGACTCGGCATGCCACATTCGGCCGGCCACGCGAACAGGGCTGCCGTTTACGCAAGCCGCGCGCTGAGAGCAAGTGGTTTCTTGATCCGAGCCGACAATACAGCGTTCCTGAATGCGTCGACCAAACCAAAAGATGCGTTTCGGGGTAACCTGCACTCAGGTAAAGCGGCCAATCACCCGGAATATAGCCTCCGGAATATCGTCGATGCGATACCCACCGGGCTTGATAGTGAACGCGTAAAGAAAAAGACCACAGGCCACAACAAGCAAAACCGCCGACACCCTGGGGGTTCGGCGGTCGCTTGTGGCGGATAAGAGCGCAGGAATTGCCAGAAACGCGAGCAATAACCCAAGAACCAATGCCAGATCCGTATCCATGTTGCGCGTCCTTTTACAAAGTGAAGACGCGCGAAGTTTACTCCGGATCGGTGCTGTAGATCAAACGTTCGTCACATGGTGCAACACGCAGAATATTGGTCGTGCCCGGCACGTTGAATGGCACACCAGCGGTCACAACGATCTGATCTGTCTCACCTGCGAAACCACCAGCACGCGCAGCACGTGCAGCGCCGACGACGGCGCCCTTAAACCGTTCCTGATCCGGCGTGACAACGCAGTTGCAACCCCAGCTCAGCGCCAGGCGGCGCGCCGTGCGATCCAACGGAGTCAGAGCAATAATTGGCACGCCCGGCCGTTCGCGTGCGGTCAACAGTGCGGTGGTACCGCTTTGGGTGTAACAGCAGATCGCCTTAATCTCAGTCTTCTCTGCAATTTCTCTAGCCGCAGCGACGATCCCATCGGCCACGGTATCCCCCTTGGCAGAGCGGGAAGCGGTGATGATTTGGCTGTATGTCGGGTCGACCTCAACCTCGGTTGCGACGTTATCCATGGTTTGAACCGCTTCGATCGGGTACTGACCCGCCGCAGATTCCGCAGACAGCATGATCGCGTCGGCCCCTTCATAGATAGCTGTTGCCACGTCTGAGACTTCGGCACGCGTAGGCATCGGGCTTTCGATCATGCTTTCCAACATCTGAGTGGCGACAATCACCGGCTTGGCAGCAGCACGGCAACGACGCACCAGACGTTTCTGGATGGGCGGGACGGCCGAAACCGGAAGCTCAACCCCCAAGTCACCACGCGCAACCATGATCCCGTCCGATGCATCAAGAATTTCGTCAAAGTTATCGACAGCAGCCGGTTTTTCGATTTTCGACAGAACCGCTGCGCGACCATCTGCCAGTCCGCGGGCCTCGAACACATCTTTTGCCCGCTGCACAAAGGACAACGCGAGCCAATCTACGCCAAGCCCGCAAACAAACTCCAAATCGCCACGGTCCTTATCCGACAAGGCCGCCAACGGAAGCACAACATCCGGAACGTTCACACCCTTACGGTTGGAGATGGTGCCGCCGGTGGTGACAGTACAGTTGGCAAAGTCATTGCCACATGTTTCGACCTTTAGACGGATCTTACCGTCGTTGACCAAGAGATGCGCGCCAGGTTGCAGTGCCTCGAAAATTTCGGGATGTGGCAGGCAGACCCGGTTCAGATCACCTTCCGCTGGATCCAGATCCAGACGGAAGGATGCACCTTCAACCAGTTCTTCTGAGCCGTTTGCAAACACGCCTACGCGCAGCTTCGGGCCCTGAAGATCCGCGAGGATCGCAATGGAGCTGTCCAGATCGGCCTCGATCTTGCGGATGATCGCGTGTTTGGCAGCGATCTCTTCGTGACTGCCATGCGACATGTTCAGGCGGAAAACATCAGCGCCGGCTTCATGTAGGGCGCGAATGGTTTCGTAGGTTTCGGATGCTGGTCCAAGGGTGGCTACAATCTTTACATTGCGCGATCTTCTCATGGGGTCATCCTCTTTATCGTCTGAAACGTTGTTATCGCAAACATTGCTGCGGCGCTTATCGCCTAATTCCCATTTTGTCGCAACTCCCCTATAGCTTCATCATCAAATAGCGACGGACAGATGACATATTCACCTTTCTTTTTACACGGGGCTGAGCGCCCTGCCCGTTGGGTGATCTGCTGCGATCATGCAACCAACTATGTGCCGCCCTTTGTGAACAGCGGAGACCTGGGTTTGCCTTCTGAGGACATGGGCCGCCATATCGCCTATGACATCGGTGCTTATGGGGTCGCAAAACACTTGGGACAACTGTTGGATGCACCCGTTATTGCCTCCAATTTTTCACGTCTTGTGATTGATCCCAATCGCGGCGCTGATGATCCTACACTGTTAATGAAACTCTACGATGGCACACTGATCCCCGGCAACCGTCACGCAGATGAGGTCGAACGATCCGCACGGGTGGCGGCCTGCTATCAGCCTTACCACGATTCGTTGGCAGATCTGCTGACGCGGCCAGAGTCCATATTGATTTCCATCCATTCCTTTACCCGACAACTACGTGGGAGGGCACCACGTCCCTGGCATATCGGAATTCTGTCGCCGGACGGTGAAAAGCTATCGCCTCACATCGTGACCAAATTGCAAGACGAACCCGATCTGTGCGTTGGGATCAATGCGCCTTACACAGGCTATTTGCCGGGCGATACATTGGATCGTCACGGCACCGCCTATGGCCGACCTAATTCACTGATCGAATTGCGGAATGACCTTATTGAAATCCCCGAAGACCAGCACGCATGGGCCACTCGGCTGGCGGACGTGCTACCGCAGGCGCTCGAAGCATCTAAATTGTAACCTAGTACCTCTGGTCACCAAGCGAGTTGCCCGCGCCCATGGCAACTGCTAGTCAGGCTGGTGTTTTACCAGAAGGAGCCCGGCATGGACAAGCAGACCCAGATCGAACTCGAAGCGGCCGCCTTTCGCCGGATGCGTCAGCACCTGATGGAAGATCGCACAGACGTGCAAAATATCGACATGATGAATCTCACCGGCTTTTGCCGCAACTGTCTGGCGCGCTGGTATCAGGAAGCAGCCAACGAACGCGGTATCGATATGGGTAAATCCGAAGCCCGCGAGATTTTCTATGGTATGACTATGGACGAATGGAAGGCCAATTATCAGACTGAGGCCCCCGCCGAGAAACAGGCCGCTTTCCAGACCGCATTTGAAGAGAATGTCGGTAAAGACAAATCATAAAATGTGGTGAGCCGACGCCCAGCCACGCTGGATGCCCCCACTTTGGGGGCTTTTATTTTGGTAGATGAGCAAAGGTCGCTCAGACCGATCAGAGCACGCCAATCTCAGCCAGCGCCTGCGACATTTCCGGTGGTAGCGGTGTTTCTGCGTTTCGTCCTTTAGAAAGATCGGGCGGGCTGTCCTCTGGTTTCAGATACCGCCAGCCTTGGAACGCACGACGTAAAGCGATCTGAGTGCGTTGCACTTCAGGTTCCAACACAATAGCACAGCGCCGGATCCCGTCGCCTCCGATCACCTCGTCAAGACGCAAGATACGCTGGCGACATTGGATTTGCCCCTTGATGACCCAATAGATAGACCCACCGTTCACAATCTCTGCTTCACGCTTGGGCCACATACGCGTCACATGGCGCGGCAAACCTTCGGGCAGCTGCTTTCGATACTCCGCTTGCCAAGCCGCCAAACCGTCAACGGTTTCAGTCCCAACAGAAAGTTTCACAAGGTTGATATAGTTATCCACAAGATACCCACAGAGTCGTCCAGATCATGAACCCTATATTGTAGGCTGCACTGGCCGATCGACAAGGTGTTGTGGTATGATAAGGGAAAATTTACACCTGAACGTGAATTCGTCGTTGAGGACATCAGCGCGGCTGGTGTAGGCAGGCCGCCACCTTAGCCACGACCGACCATAGGGATTCGCCATATGAGCCGCTTTGCCGCCCCGATTGCTGAACAGATCTGGGATATGAAATACCGCTTCAAACAGGCCGATGGCACTCCCATCGACCAGACTGTCGAAGACAGCTGGCGGCGTATTGCGCGTGACCTGGCACGGGCCGAAACCGATCCCAAGACATGGGAAGACAAATTCTACGGCGCGCTCGAGGATTTTCAGTATCTTCCCGCCGGTCGCATCACCGCTGGTGCGGGTACCGCGCGCCAGGTAACGCTGTTCAACTGCTTTGTCATGGGCACCGTGCCTGACAGCATGGGGGGCATCTTTGACATGCTCAAAGAGGCCGCGCTGACCATGCAGCAAGGCGGCGGCATCGGGTATGACTTTTCCACCATCCGCCCTCGTGGTGCAGATGTGAAAGGCGTCGCGGCTGACGCCTCTGGCCCACTCTCCTTCATGGATGTGTGGGATGCCATGTGCCGGACCATCATGTCTGCGGGCTCGCGCCGCGGTGCAATGATGGCCACAATGCGCTGTGACCACCCCGATATCGAAGCCTTTATCACCGCAAAGTCCGACCCAGCTCGCCTGCGTATGTTCAACATGTCCGTATTGGTCACCGATCCCTTCATGGAAGCCGTGAAGACTGATGGGTCCTGGGAATTGCTGTTTGACGGGAAGGTCTACCAAACCGTGCAGGCACGTGATCTGTGGAACAAGATCATGCAGGCGACATATGATTATGCCGAACCTGGCGTGATCTTTATCGACCGCATCAACAAGGCCAACAACCTTTCCTACGTGGAACAGATCGCCGCCACCAATCCTTGTGGCGAACAGCCCCTGCCGCCTTATGGTGCATGTCTCCTTGGCTCCATCAATCTCGCACGCCTGGTCAAAAACCCGTTCGAGAAAGAATCAGAGCTGGATCCTGAGGCGCTGAAGCAACTAGTCGCCACCGCAGTGCGGATGATGGACAACGTCGTGGACGTTTCCAAATTCCCACTGGACGCACAGGCCCAAGAGGCACAAAACAAGCGCCGCATTGGCCTTGGTGTCACCGGTCTCGCCGATGCTCTGTTGATGCTTGGCCTACGCTATGGCTCGGACGACGCCGCGCGTCAGACCGAAAATTGGCTGCACGCAATCGCCCGCGCGGCCTATCTGGCCTCTGTGGATCTTGCCAAAGAAAAAGGTGCTTTCCCGCTATTCGATGCAGAGGCCTATCTGTCCTCCGGTACAATGATGGACATGGATGAGGATGTGCGTGACGCCATCCGTGAGCACGGCATCCGCAACGCGTTGCTAACCTCTATCGCGCCGACCGGAACAATTTCGCTTTATGCCGGTAACGTTTCCTCCGGGATTGAGCCCGTCTTTGCCTACGCCTACACACGCAAGGTATTGCAGAAAGACGGCTCGCGCACCGAGGAAGAGGTTGTGGATTACGCCGTGCAAATGTGGCGCGATAAATTTGGTGACAAGGAACTGCCCGACTATTTCGTCAATGCGCAGACCCTGCCACCCTCCGATCACGTGAAAATGCAGGCCGCGGCACAAAAATGGATCGACTCGTCAATCTCCAAGACAATCAACTGCCCCGAAGACATCTCGTTTGACAGCTTCAAAGATGTCTACATGCAGGCCTGGGATTTAGGCTGCAAAGGCTGCACAACCTATCGCCCGAATGATGTCACCGGCTCCGTCCTTACGGTAAGTGAGAGCGCTGACACCGCACCAGGTGAAACGGCACAGGCACCCCATATCAACGAGATGAATGAGAATGGTGCAGAAGTGGTCTATATGTCCGAGCCTTTGGACCGTCCACAGTCGCTTGAGGGCCACACCTACAAGCTTAAGTGGCCAGATTCCGAACATGCGATCTATCTGACTATCAACGACATTGTCATCAACGGCCATCGGCGCCCGTTCGAAGTCTTCATCAATTCCAAAAACATGGAGCACTACGCCTGGACGCTGGCCCTTACCCGGATGATCTCAGCCGTGTTCCGCCGTGGCGGCGACGTGTCCTTTGTCGTTGAAGAGCTGAAGGCTGTGTTTGACCCCCGTGGCGGCGCCTGGGTTCAGGGTAAATACATTCCCTCAATCCTTGCAGCAATCGGCGGTGTGATCGAGACACATATGATCGCCACCGGCTTCCTGGAAGGGGAAGGCATGGGGTTGAAATCTGACCCGCAAGCCGAGGTCGTTTCACTCAACGCTCCGCGCGGCAAACCCTGTCCAAGCTGTGGCCAATACGACCTACAAATGGTCGAAGGCTGCATGACCTGCCGCAGCTGCGGTCACAGCAAATGTGGCTGAATTCGATTAGGGCCATTGTGGACGTACTGTGAAATGACCCATAGTTTGCCCATTTCGTTCTAACTTGGGACCACTATCTACACATAGGTTGTACATTGAGCGGCTTCACAACGATGCATTCGGTGTGAAGCCATCTCTATTTTGAGCATGAGGGGTGAGTAAATTTTGGACGTGAAAATCATGCTTCGGTCACACCCAAAGCCGCAAAAGCCCTTTGTGAATTGTGTGATTAGGTCATGTTGACAAAAGGGATTCACACCGCGCCGCAGGCATGATTCAAGCTGGTATCTGCTATGGAGACCTGCTTGGCACGAGATCTGATGACGGACGAGGAGTGGACGTTCTTTGAACACTTCATCCTCGCTATCCGCGCCACTAACGGGCGCAAACCAGCCAACCACCGCCTTGTTCTGGGTGGGATTTTCTGGATCGCCAGAACCGGTTCCCCTTGGCGGGACTTGCCCGAGGAGTTCGGCAAATGGTCCAGCGTCTACCGCCAGTTCAGGCGCTGGACCCTGGCGGGGCTTTGGGAGGACATCCTGGATGCTCTGAACCAGAGTGGAGCCATTCCCGACGCCCTGCAAATGGTTGATAGCACCGTCATCCGCGCCCATCATCAGGCGGCGGGCGCGAAAGGGGGACTCCGGAACAGGGTTTTGGCCGCTCAAGAGGTGGGTTTACGACCAAGATCCACCTCCGCGTCAACGCACACGGGTTGCCAATGAGAACCGAAATCACACCGGGGCAAACGTCAGATTACCTTGGCGTTGACCTTGTCATGGTTGACAATCTGCCTGAGCCGAAAGTGCTGCTGGCAGATCGTGGATATGATGCTGATCGCATTCGGAAAAGCATGAACGAGCGCAATATCCAGCCGCAAACCCCGATGCGAAAGACCCGAAAAATGCGTGTTGGTGTGGATCATACGCTTTACCGACTGCGCAACATGGTCGAGCGCTGCTTCAACAAACTCAAGAACGCGCGACGTGTCGCAACCCGTTACGACAAAACCGCCGAGAGTTTTCTGGGCTTTATCGACATTACGTCAATCCGTCTCTGGTTCCGTCATTTGTCAACATGACCTAGTCACCAAACACATGGCTATTTCTTCGGCAATTACCTGACCACAAAGAACACCACCAACGCTCAAACGCACCGGAGGCCGATATGGCAACGCTTCACCTGCCCTTGAAAGGGCACCTACTTCGACCAGATCAAGAGCGGCGAAAAGGTCGAGGAATACCGGCTGGCTAAGCCCTTCTGGGCCAAGCGGATCGAAGGCCGCGAATATGACGGGATCGAACTCGCCAAGGGATACCCGCCGAAAGGCGACACCAGCCGCCGGATCACGCGCCCATGGCGCGGCTATCGCAAGACCACAATCACGCATCCGCATTTTGGCCCCGATCCGGTCGAGGTCTATGCGATCCGCGTCAATCCATAAATCCCCGGAGGCACCATGACAGACAATGACCTGCCCAAAATGCGCTAACTGCGGCGCTGTCATGACTGACTATGACGCGCTGCATGACCGGGACGATGCCGACCCGGAGAATGACGTTCCCGACTACGCCAAATGCAAGGTGTGCAGGGAAGTCGACCACATCGAAGACTGATCCAGAAATAGCCGGAGAAACGCACCATGAGCGAACAACCTATCTATGTGCCGGTGACCGATTCCAAGAAAGTGTTCTCGGTTTCCCGCGATACGATCTATCGGGCTGCGAAAAAGGGCTTGATCACAATTCACAAGGCGCAGGGCCGGTCTCTGCTGAAAGTGTCCGAGGTCTGCGCTTGGATCGAGGGTAGCGCCGAAAGCACCTAAACGCTTGTGGGGCTATTTGTGGGGCCATTCTAGGCCCGCCACCAGCAGCGCCAATAAATACAGGTACTTAAGTGAAAGTTTTGGTGCGGTCGAGAAGACTCGAACTTCCACGGGTGTTACCCCACAGCGACCTCAACGCTGCGCGTCTACCAATTCCGCCACGACCGCACTGTCTTGACTTGGTGTAGCGGCGTATAGACGAGCTACGCGGCGATGTGAAGATGCAAAATGCGGCAATTGCCGCCTTTTCCATACCGGTTATGAGAAAGAGGCCGGGACAGGGTCCCAGCCTCTCATCGATTCAATACTGCACCCATAAAACTTAGTCAGTTGAGAAGCTTGGCAGCGCAGCAGCAGTACTGGAGGCTGGAACAGGTTGGGCCAATCCTCCGGTCAACCCAGCTGATGCTGCTTTGATCAAGGCGATCCGTTCCGGTTGTCCTGGAGCAAACACCGCGTCCGCTCCGCCTTCCAACGCGGTAACCGCAGTATGATACCAAGATTGCGCTTGCTCCGGTGATTTCACCGCGCCAAAGCCCTGTGCCAGATGATGGCCGATTAGTTCAGCGTAGGGGCGCTGCCCGACACCAACCATGATTAGTGCGGCACCAAGAGCTACATCCATACTGTCACGGCGGTAGCCAGAGAACAGGCAAATGCCGGCTGTGTTGGACAATTGCTCAATCGACATATTGGATTGCAGAACGAATTTCTGAACCTCAGAGATCAGCTCCGCGCTGTCCGTGTTTCCAAGCCTGGCCAAATAGGACTGCACCGCAGGGCCAAAAGCGTCACACTGGCTGTCGACCTGTGCCTGGCTCACCCCCTGAACTTTGGCCACAAGTGCCTCACCCGTATTGATCGCATATGAACGCGTCAGGCAAAATTGCTCGCCCAGCGCTAGCTCTGGATCACGCAGCTGAGCAACGGTCGTATAGCCACCGTTCGAGCTGGTCAGCAGGCTCACCTTGCTGCAATGGCTTGTAAGCGATGCGGTATTCACGGTGGGCGCGGGTTGCTGAAAAAGCTGTATCCCCGCCAAGCCAGCTGTGGTCTGGGCCGGTGCTGCTGCGGGTGCAGGCGCGACCGCCTGCGGGGCAGAGGCAAGAACGGTGCCGCCCGGAGCTGGAGCTGGAGCCGGAGTGGGCGTTGGAGCCGTCGCTTGAACTGTACCACCAGCGGGTGCATCGCTCATGCGGCAAATTCCCTGATGACAAGAGAAATTCGCAGTCGTCACTCCACGTGCTGTGAAATCATTTCGTTGATAGCCCTGGGGTGTAGAGGCAAAGACCATGACCGAGCAATGAGACGCGCCACACCAGAATGAACTGCCAGACACCGACGTATCGATCAGGTAATCGTTTTTGCCGTCTCCATTAAGATCCGCGAGCTGCATAAATCCAGACCGCTGCAACAGCTGTTCGGCACTGGGGTCTGCGCTGGCAGCGATTTCATCTACGGCCTCGCTGACTTCAAATGGCAAACCGCCATAGCTGCCATAGCCAACGGCACTTGCGCTTCGGGTGCCGTTTGCTTCGTCCCGCCAGGTACGAAGAAGACCGCGCACACCATTCGGGCCCTGCATCGCTTTTATCACTTGCGGTCCGCCGATCTGTGCCCGGCTGTAGGATGACACCAGAAAATCGCGCTCGTATTGGGTCAGGCGGCCAGTTGTCGGAAAGCCCATATAGCCCTGATACTGAGCCACCGCCGCGCGGGATTTACGCCCCATGACACCATCAGGAGACCCGGCTGGGAATCCGAAATAGTTAAGCGAGGTTTGTGTCTCACGATTCTGAGCGCGCGCTGGAGAATAGGTCCGCTTGCGCGTAACCGGCTGTTTACGCGCCCGGTTTTTATGCGCTTCATTGACGATGACACCGCCGATGATACTGCCGACCAATGCCGCGCCAAGATTGTCAGCCACAGCGGGTGCTGCTCCCGATGTGGCCAGAATCGATGCTGTTAATGTGGTTTTAAGTGACTTTGAGAACATATTACGCGCCCCCCTATTGATGAAAACATGCAATCACGATAGCGCACGGTTCGCAAAGCAGGCCAGAAAAATCCCACAACTCCTGCCAGCCCGCTTAAAATATCATAGCAGAGGACATCGTTGATGGTTGAATGGATCACCACCTCCGGCCTGACAGGCTATGAAGACGCCGTTGCCTTCATGGAAGATCGCGCGGCAGGAATTGCGGCAGGTACCCAAGAGGAATGCATCTGGCTGGTTGAACATCCGCCGCTTTATACTGCCGGAACATCGGCTCAGCCCGGCGATTTGACGGATCCGGACCGGTTTCCGGTCTATGGTAGTAAACGTGGCGGCCAGTACACCTATCATGGACCCGGCCAGCGTGTGGTCTATGTTATGCTTGATGTCGCCACGCGCGGTCGAGACGTTCGCTGTTTTGTGCGCCAACTGGAACGTTGGGTCATTCTGGCACTGGACCGCTTTAACGTGACAGGCCACATCCGAAACGGCCGCGTCGGCGTCTGGGTTGAGCGCGATGACAAGCCCTTACGACCCAACGGCGAAAAGACCGAAGACAAAATCGCTGCCATTGGCATTCGCCTTCGCAAATGGGTGAGTTTTCATGGCATCTCAATCAACGTTGAGCCTGATCTCACCCACTTTGACGGGATTGTCCCCTGCGGCATTACCGAGTTCGGTGTTACCAGCTTGGTCGATCTGGGACTGCCCGTGACGATGATCGACGTGGATGTGGCTCTAAAACAATGTTTTGAAGTGGCTTTTGCGACAACGGACACTTGTCAAACCGGCTAGGTCGACCTCTCAGGCACTCTCAGCTTTCACAAAGGGTACCCACTCAGATATCTAGAGTGTCTTCTGACGCAGATCGTTGATTGCTGAAAAAACCAACTCCGGTTGTGAATACAACAACATGGCACCAGCACGCTTGCTGACCCGGATCTGAAAGTTGGCACCGCCGCCAAGTGCGGCCTGCAACTTATCAACCGATGTTAGTTTATCCGAGCCACCATGCAAATAGATAGTCGGTGCGGCATTGGTGCTATGTCGTGTTTCTCGCGGTCGGACCGCCAGCTTCAGGTCAATCTCAAAGCCGCCACGGCCGCGCTGCATCATCATCCTATGGCTCTGATCCAACACCGCACGCAATGCCGGATCCGCAAGCAGTTCGCTATCAGTACTGTCACGCGCGATCTGACGTGCCACAAGGACCTGTGGCCCCTTTTGCCGAACCGAACGAGACCAGCTGCGCACCACAAGCGGCAACATAGCACTTGCATGTGCCGCACTCAGTGCAAGCGCGCGCTGATGGCCCCGCAGCGCTCGAACATGTCCGATACTTGGTGAGGGTAATGTCGTGCCGACGCAAACAACCCCACCAAGCCGATCTCGCAGGCGGCGTCCGGCAGCAGCGGCAAAAATACATCCACTGCGATGCCCCAGAAGAATCGGGTTTTCCAGTTTCTCCGCTTCGATCAATGCTTCCAGCTGCGTGACGAACACATCAACCGGATCTACACCGCGTGGCAGACGATGAGACGCGCCATAGCCACAGCGAATTGGTGCCAAGACGCGCAGCCCCTGTGCCCTAAGCATTGGTTGCAGGCGTTGGACCCCGGCGATACCGTCGAAAATACCGTGGACAAAGATAACCGGTTGCCCCCTGTCAGCACCTAGGCTCAAATACTGAGAACGCAGCCCCGATGGCAGCACCAGTTCCTGTTGAGCGACAGATTTAACACCTGTCGCGATACGCCCGTCACACACCGTCTGGCTCACTAAACAGGTCAAAAACCGTAACATCTCGGGGCAATTCGGTGCGCCGGTCTTGTTCAGCATACGTCCCAACAACGCGACTTCGGAACTGCGTTGCGTACCTGTACCGATGCTCAGCTCTATCCACCCCGTTCCTGTCAGCAAACGGCGTAGCAACGAAATTTCGTCCTGATCGAAGCCAAATCGCCGTGCCACACGATTTGCGGCAGTTTCAGTCCAAGCAGTTAGCAGTTTCTCCAACAAAAAAGCAGGCGCGGTTCGGTCAATCAGACCCAATTGCGGCTGCCCGGCTGGATGATAGGGCCTGCCACCGGTATCCTGCACTACCGCCAACGGAGTGCTGACCTCCGAGAAACCCGTCCGAGCGCTAAGTGATTGAGACATCAACAAGACGCCGTTTTCCTGTCGAAACAACGCAAGCGCTGGCCGCTGGTCGTGGGCCGCGAAGGCCTCCTGCCATTGCGACAGATCTACCCCGTCAACATCCAATTTTTCGGCTAAATTCTCATTCGTAACCCGCCCGCTGGTCGGCCAGCGGCCACCTGCTGCAAGGATCTCACCGTCAAGCGAGGCCAATAGCCAATCATTGCCACTGCTGGGAATGCTGGTTTGAAGCTCAGGCCAGGATCCATGGCTTCGCGCTGCAGTCAGGCGGCTTCTTAAAAAGATCGCGCGGCTAAAATGATGCGCGACCAAAACAGGCCCGGGAACATCATCATGTGCCTGAGGTACGGATTGATGGCGAACGTCCTGCGACGTAGTTTCATTGGCGACTGAAGCCTTTTGACTAGTGCCCGAAATCGTTGCCAAAGACAGTAAGCCAAGTCTCGAACCAGCCGTCACGTTGGCAGCCTTATCGGAGTCGACCCGTTCCAACTTGTCCCGCCATTCGAGCGCCTTGGCCACCCCCAGAACCGACTGGTAAACAGCCGCAGTTACCGTTTCGTTCGACAATCCATCGGAATCAGCTATTTCGTCTGCCGTATTAACCACGGCTCCTCCTCAGCAACACACACACGCAAATCGCACGCACTCTTGCAAAAAACGGCAAGCAACATGCTTACCAAGTCACCAATAGCACCTCGACAATTCAACGGTCACATTCAAATTCTATGAAACCATGGTTCCGGGCCGAGAAGTCGGTCCAGAGGTAATATGCTAGCCTAGTCTCCCTCACCGAGACCGGCCAAATTCCCATTTTGCTACTCTCGCAACTAAGATTTCGAGAAACCTAGAATAAAGGGGGCACACTTATCAACATGTTTTTCACGCAGAGGTAGAGGGTGCAAAAAGAATAATCTCCTTGAGGGCAATTTGTAGTCAAGCGACGTGGCGAATAGTCCACAGTAAAAGCCACGTGCGCCACAGGCTACCCCTAGCCTATTTCTAACGTTGCGCGCATCTTCTCTGCATGCGCCTGTAACACGGCAGGGTCTGCCATTTCCCCCGGCGGACGCACGGTATCACCGTCATGACGCGGCAGAATGTGGAAATGCAGGTGAAACACCTCCTGCCCGCCTGCCTCTTCGTTGAACTGCTGCAAGGTGATGCCCTGGGCGTCAAAGGCTTGCATGGCGGCGTGGCTCATTTTCTGAACGGTTGCCAAAACCGATGCCAACTGTGCAGGTGATGCATCCAGAACATTGCGGCAAGGCGTCTTCGGGATAACCAGCATATGACCGTCAGACCGCGGCATTATATCCATAAAAACCAGCGTATCGTCATCTTCGTAAACTCTGTACGCAGGCAGTTCTCCGCGCAGAATTTTTGCAAAGATATTGTTTGGATCGTAATGCGCCACTATCTGACCTCCGAGGTTACGAGAGGAAGTTGTGCGTCGGCCCCGCGGCGACGTCAAGCGTGCTCGACCCTCATGATTGACAAAACAGTGCCTGCTGGCAACTTGGCGATGCAGATCGTCGCATATCGTTTCCAGTTGCACAGGATCACGCCCTAAAGGGCCAGCCCGGTAGCCCAAAAGGGACTGCCCGCGACAATTATTCTTGATCCATATCAAACTCCGGCATTGAAGGCCTGTAGCGGGCGAACTAAAACCCAAGATGAGTCTAGGCCCACCGGGAACGGTTTTCAGGGCCTTTCGTTATGCAACAGGAGGCACCTTAATGGCAGATGCAGCCATTCATGGTCACGGCCACGAAGACGAGCGCGGTTTCTTTACCCGCTGGTTCATGAGCACGAACCATAAGGATATCGGCATTCTCTACCTGATCGTTTCGGCGATCGTTGGTTTCATCTCCGTCGCGTTCACCGTCTACATGCGGCTTGAACTGATGGATCCCGGCGTTCAGTACATGTGCGCGGAAGGCGCCCGCTTTGTTGCGGATGCTTCCAGCGAATGTACCCCGAACGGACATCTTTGGAACGTGTTGATCACCGCCCACGGCATCTTGATGATGTTCTTCGTGGTTATTCCGGCCCTCTTCGGCGGCTTCGGTAACTACTTCATGCCGCTGCAAATCGGCGCGCCTGACATGGCGTTCCCACGCATGAACAACCTGTCGTTCTGGATGTATGTCGCAGGGACATCTCTGGCGGTTGCCTCGGTTCTGGCACCCGGCGGCAACGATCTGGCCGGGTCAGGGGTTGGCTGGGTTCTGTATCCACCATTGTCCACCAACGAAGGTGGCTTCTCCATGGACTTGGCAATTTTTGCCGTACACGTCTCTGGTGCGTCTTCGATCCTGGGTGCGATCAACATGATCACCACCTTCCTGAACATGCGCGCCCCCGGCATGACCTTGTTCAAGGTGCCGCTGTTCAGCTGGTCGATCTTCATTACGTCTTGGTTGATCCTTTTGTCCCTGCCCGTTCTGGCCGGCGCAATCACCATGCTGTTGATGGACCGCAACTTCGGGTTCACCTTCTTTGACCCCGCAGGCGGCGGCGATCCGATCCTGTATCAGCACATCCTGTGGTTCTTCGGCCACCCGGAAGTGTACATCGTGATCCTGCCGGGCTTTGGTATCATCTCGCACGTAATCGCAACCTTCTCGCGTAAACCTGTCTTCGGCTACCTGCCGATGGTTTGGGCAATTATCGCGATTGGTGTTCTGGGCTTCGTCGTCTGGGCGCACCACATGTACACCGTCGGCATGTCGCTGAACCAACAGGCCTACTTCATGCTGGCAACCATGGTCATCGCGGTACCAACGGGCGTAAAGGTCTTCTCGTGGATCGCCACCATGTGGGGCGGCTCCATCGAGTTCAAGGCACCGATGATGTTTGCCTTCGGATTCCTGTTCCTGTTCACCGTTGGCGGTGTAACCGGCGTGGTCCTGTCGCAGGCAGCTGTGGACCGGGCCTATCACGACACTTACTATGTGGTTGCGCACTTTCACTACGTGATGTCGTTGGGCGCTGTATTTGCGATCTTCTCGGGCGTTTACTTCTACTTCGGCAAGATGACTGGCCGTCAGTACAATGAACTTGGCGCACAGATCCATTTCTGGATGTTCTTCATCGGTGCAAACCTGACCTTCTTCCCCCAGCACTTCTTGGGTCGTCAGGGCATGCCGCGCCGTTACATCGACTATCCTGAGGGCTTTGCCTACTGGAACAAGATCTCGTCCTATGGCGCGTTCCTGTCCTTTGCATCATTCATTCTGTTCTTTGGTGTGGTGATCTACTCGCTGCTACGCGGCGCCCGTATCACCCAGAACAACTACTGGAATGAATATGCGGATACGCTTGAGTGGACTCTGCCTTCTCCTCCACCAGAGCACACCTTTGAAATCCTACCAAAACAGGAAGACTGGGATCACTCCCGCTCTCACTAAGGTGCAAATCATTTAAGATCAGAGATCAGGCCCCCAGCATCTGCTGCGGGGCCTTTTCTATCGGCCACAGCTGCAGCCCCTTGACCATCTTGTGCCTGTATATGGATATTGCGCCAGACCCATCTCGACAGACCAATAGCCCAAGCTAAATTTCAAACCATGCCCTATCAATGGATCTCCGCCCAAGCCGACAGCAATCAAGAGCTGCACCTATGGCCGCATCAATCGCTGCCGCCTCAGGGCTATCTACGATTTATGGCTGTCCTTGCTGCACTTATCACCATCCCTCTGATACCGCTGTTAGGTAGTGCGGCACTCTGGGGCGTTCTTCCTTTTGTGACGGCCACTCTCTTTGCAGTTAAATGGGCGCTGGATCGCAGTCGACGCGACCGCCACGTGCTGGAGGTTCTTACGCTGGATACGAACGAGGCCCATCTGGAGCGTATAAACCCAAGCGGAGAACGCCAGAACTGGAGCTGTAACCGGTATTGGACAAAGATTGAACTGCACAGCGACGACGGACCAGTACCCAACTACGTCACACTCCGAGGCAGCGGGCGACAAGTCGAAATTGGTGCCTTCCTATCAGAAGATGAGCGCAAAGCTCTCTATGAAGATCTGAAAAGCGCATTTAACAGCCGGTAATTCGACTCCCGAAGCATGACCAAAATGCCTTCCGCTGACTGTGTGCCTATGGCGTTCACACCTTACGCCACCAGTGCTTCGCAGACTTTCAAATCCATCTTTGACATTGACCAAGACACGCCGTATCAAAACGCCATGTTCAATGCGCATGCATCTTCTTCGATCCAGTATTATCCGCTGTTTTCATAACGGCGGACGCATTCTCATTTCTTGATGTTCATCCCGCCGCGATCCGGCGGTCAGAGACATCATCTCCCAAAATCTCCATCGGTTTCGCGGCCCAGACCGGAGCCAGTTTCCATGTCACTTCTCACTGAATTTCCCCGTATTGGCCTGATCGGATTTGGTGCCTTTGGTCAGCTTATAGCCCGCCATCTTTCCTCATTTGTGCCAATCTTGGTGCATGACCCAGCGTTAACATGTGACAGGCCTCAGCACCCGTCACTGCGCCCTGCAACCTTGGCGGAGACCGCAGCCTGCCCGCTTGTCATCCTCGCGGTGCCCGTCAACGCAATGGAAACGCTCTGCCGTGATATCGCACCGCTGCTAATCCCCGGTACATTGGTGGTAGATGTCGGCTCAGTCAAAGTAGCCCCTGCCAGAGTTATGCTGCGAACCCTGCCCAAAAAGGTAGATTTACTGGGTACACACCCGCTCTTTGGTCCAGAAAGCACGCAAGACGGATTGGCTGGCCGAAAAATCGCGCTCTGCCCGTTGCGTGGGCACCGTCCACTGCGGTTGGCCGCATTTCTCCGACGTGCGCTACAGCTGGATGTGATCTGGACCACTCCCGAAGAACATGACCGAGAACTGGCCACAGTTCAGGGGCTGACCCATCTGATCGCGCAGGCTCTCAGTCAGGTCACGCCGGAACGGCTGCGCATGACAACGGCCAGTTTCGACTTGATGCAACAGGCCAGTCAGATGGTGATAGGTGACTCCCGCAGTGTATTGGAGGCGATTCTGCGCGACAATCCCTTCGCCGCTGAGGTTCGCACCGACTTTCTGCGATGCGCCAGCGATCTCAGCCAGTCGCCATCTTGGTCAAAACCACAAAAAAACCCGCCAATAGTGGCAGGCTTTTGATCGCTATCGCAGGTATCTCTCTATTCCGAGACCAGTCAACAGTCGCCACTCTGGCAGAGCTGATCTTTGACCAGCGGACCAACTTTGCCGAAATCCACTCGGCCGGTGTATTTGCCTTTAAGCGCGCCCATCACCTTGCCCATGTCACGGATCGACTGGGCGCCGGTATCAACTACCGCTGCCTTGACGGCTTCGACAACTTCGTCATCGCTCAACTGTTTCGGCAGGAATTCCTCAATGATGGCAATCTCGCTAAGCTCACGTTCAGCCAGATCAAGCCGGCCACCCTCTTCATAAGCGCGTGCACTTTCATTGCGTTGCTTGGTCATCTTGCTAAGGATGGAGAGGATTTCCGCATCACCAATCCCGCCACCTTCACCGTCCACACGATCGGCAATCTCGCGGTCCTTGATCGCAGCATTGATCAGACGCAGGGTCGCCAGTCGGGCCGCAGCACGGTCCTTCATAGCTTGTTTCAGGGCCGTATTGACCCGAGTTCGCGTATCCATATATCTGTCCATTCCCACGGAGTCGGAAACCAGATCTTTACCTAAAGTGGTAGGGCAGTTCAAGTTGCGCCAATTCAAATGACGTTGGGGCATTTCTCTGGGATCAGAACACCTCGCTAGCCAGTCAGAACAGCGCTACACAGGCTTGACGGCTTGCCCTCTGCCCCTTACATACCCGTGAATTTTGCCCATATTGGAGAGTCGCGCCATGGCCGATACCGTCCCACCCAAGCCCACCGCATGTTTGGCGCTTGCAGATGGCACCATCTTTTATGGAACCGGATTTGGCGCCACCGGCGAGACCGTCGCTGAGCTTTGTTTCAACACCGCCATGACGGGCTATCAGGAGATCATGACAGACCCGTCCTATGCGGGCCAGATCGTGACTTTCACCTTCCCTCATATAGGGAACACAGGTGTAACCCCGGAAGATGATGAAACCGCGGATCCGGTTGCAGCTGGCATGGTCGTCAAGTGGGATCCGACGCTCGCCTCCAACTGGCGCGCAACCGAAGAGTTGAAAACCTGGCTCACCCGCACAGGCCGTATCGCCATCGGTGGCCTGGATACGCGTCGCCTGACCCGTGCGATCCGCCAGCAAGGCGCGCCACATGCAGCGCTCGCCCACGACCCCGACGGCAACTTCGACATCGAAGCCTTGGTCGCAATGGCTCGCGAGTGGTCCGGTCTTGAAGGTCTGGATCTGGCCAAAGACGTAACCTGTGCGCAGAGCTATCGTTGGGATGAAATGCGGTGGGCGTGGCCCGAAGGATATACCCGCCAGGAAGATCCCAAACACAAAGTGGTAGCCATCGACTATGGCGCCAAACGCAACATCTTGCGTTGTTTGGCATCCGCAGGTTGTGACGTGACCGTCCTCCCTGCCTCTGCCACCGCGGGAGAGGTGCTCGCCCATAGTCCTGACGGTGTATTCCTCTCAAACGGCCCGGGCGATCCCGCCGCGACTGGCGAATATGCCGTGCCGATGATCAAGGAAATTCTGGATACGACCAATCTACCCATGTTCGGTATTTGCCTTGGCCACCAGATGCTGGCGCTCGCCTTGGGTGCCAAAACCGTCAAAATGAACCACGGCCATCATGGTGCAAACCACCCGGTGAAAGAAAACGCCACCGGCAAGGTTGAGATCACATCGATGAACCACGGGTTTGCAGTCGATGCTCAGAGCCTTCCTGACGGCGTGGAAGAGACCCATGTCTCGCTGTTTGATGGCTCCAACTGCGGCATCCGAATCTCGGATCGCCCGGTCTATTCCGTCCAGCAGCACCCCGAAGCAAGCCCGGGCCCGCAGGACAGTTTCTACCTGTTCGAACGCTTCGCCGAGGCAATGGCCGAGCGTAAATCTGCGTAAATCCACTGCAGCTGAAATAAGCTTGCGCAAAAAACACAACTCCCATGGCAGGGTTTTGCCATGGGAAACAAGCATTTGGCTATTGCAGCCATCAAATTACTTCTTGTCCGAATCCATGACCGCATAAACTGTAGCGCCATGGCAGAACACAATCTTGAATTGCTAAAAGCCGCGCGCCCTCTCATTCGGCGCGATCAGACGACGTCGTTTGAGCGCCGTCTTGTCGAGGATCATGCCGTCAGCAAAGATCACCTGATGCGGGCACTGGTTCTGCGCCAGCATCAACGCGCTCCTATTGATCAAATTCTTGTCTCCGAAGGATGGGCCAGTCAGGAACAGGTTCTGGATGCGTTATCGTCCCAGCATGGGATGCAGCGGGTTGATCTGGGCGGTCATCGCCCTCAGGCGCGTCTGCTCGCGCGCAAACCCGCTAGGTTCTGGCTACGCCGCTGTGCGCTGCCTTACATGCAGCTTGGACAAACCACGATGCTGGCGGTAGCGCATCCGGATGATTTTGCTGATCTAAAACGCGACCTCACCCAAAGCTTTGGGGATGTACAACCCGTGATCGCCAGCGAAGTACAGATCATCGAATGCCTCACAGCACATTTTCGTGACGATCTCGCCCTTGAGGCCAGTACCCGCGTGCCACTTGCCTATAGCTGCCGCACGTTGCGACAGCCCAATTGGACCGGTTTTCCTATGATAGCCGGCGCAGCGACAGCCTGCACGCTGACCGCCATGGCGCCCCGACAGATTTTCACCTGCCTGTGTGCGTTGGCTCTGTTTGCACTTTTTCTGTTCATCCTGTTGAAATGCGCGGGCTTCCTGTCGCATCTGCAAGGTCAGCGTGCGCGACGTGCCACAGAGGATTGCTCGACATCGGAACAGCCCGGCACCCGAACAGACGCTGTACTCAATATTGCACACCAGCGGCGCCTCCCCAGCATTTCCGTATTGGTACCTTTGTACAAAGAGGCCGAAATCGGTCGCGCTCTACTGTGTCGTCTCTGCAAGCTCACCTATCCGCGCAGTCTATTGGAAGTGTTGTTGGTGCTTGAAGAAGATGATGAGGTCACCCGGAAGGCCATCCGCTGCGCAGATCTGCCGGATTGGTTCAAGGTGATAGAGGTCCCGGCCCATGGAGGCCTAACGACCAAACCACGGGCCATGAACTACGCGCTAAACTACTGTCATGGCGACATTATTGGCGTCTGGGACGCCGAAGACGCACCTGACCCCGACCAGTTGGAGCAGGTGGCCCATGCCTTTGCTCAGGGCGACAATAATCTGGCCTGTCTTCAAGGGGCGCTGGACTACTACAATCCCGGCCAGAACTGGATTTCGCGTTGCTTCACATTGGAATATGCTAGCTGGTTTCGCATCGTTCTGCCTGGCATTGCGCGTCTCGGTTTGGTTGTTCCCTTAGGTGGCACAACACTGTTCATCCGCCGCGACATCCTAGAGCAATTGGGCGGGTGGGACGCCCATAACGTAACAGAAGATGCTGATCTCGGCGTCCGTCTCAGTCGCCTTGGGTATCGCACGGACATGTTTCCGACCACCACCTATGAAGAAGCCAACTGCAAACCCTGGCCTTGGATCAAACAACGGTCGCGTTGGCTTAAGGGGTTCATGATCACCTATCTGGTCCATATGCGCCGCCCTGCGGTCTTGGCCCGCCAATTGGGCTGGCGACAGTTCCTTGGCCTTCAGGCTTTCTTCATCGGAACAGTTGGCCAGTTTATGCTCGCCCCCTGTCTCTGGACGTTCTGGCTGATCAGCCTCGGGTTCACTCACCCCAGTGCGCCGCTACTGCCCCCCGGCGCGCCCTTTCTGGCGGCTGCTGGACTGGTGTTCTTTGAGCTGCTGGGCATCGTCATTGCCATTGCTGCTGCCTTCGCCAGCGGCCGGCGATCTCTGGCGTTTTGGGCCCCAACCATGATCCTGTATTTTCCGATGGGCGTGATCGCAGTTTACAAGGCGCTCTATGAGCTGATCTTCAAACCGTTCTACTGGGATAAAACCGCACATGGCCATACGCAGACTACACCTAAGCGCACAGTCTACCAGAGCGACCCCTAGTTACGCCTAGCCTTTGCTGCGATCGCCTGCATCCTGTTTCAACCGGGTCATGAACGCGACCGAGATATGATCCTTCAGCGCGTTCCCTGCAGCCTCTTCATCGCGGTTTTCAATAGCATTCACAATGCTCTTGTGCTCCGCTTGCGCGATCTTGCCCCGCCCCTCGGCCGCCAGAGATGTGGTTGCCATCAACGCCATGGTGCGATGCACGAGGTTGAGCTGCTGCACAAGATAGCGGTTATGCGATGCCAGATGGATCTGTTCATGGAAACGGCGATTGGCCTTGGCCAACTCGGTCGGGTTGTCGACAAAAACATCATCCGAGGCCACCATCTCTTGCAGAACACGAATCTCTTCCTCCGTGGCATGCCGCGCTGCCAGACTGGCAGCCAATCGCTCCAGCTCACGACGCACGACATACAGTTCTGCCATCTGGTTGTGATCCAGTGACGCGACAATGAGCGATCTGCCATCACGTTCCAACAAGGATTGCGTTTCCAGCCGTTGCAACGCCTCCCGGATAGGGGTGCGCGACACGCCGAAGCGTTCGGCAAGGTCGCTTTCAACCAACCGGTCACCGGGACGATAGACCCCGACATCAATAGCTTCGAGGATCAACGCATAGGCGTCTGTCTGGTTTGTACTGCGGTTCAGGCCCATGATGATCCTTGGATTGTTAGTGCCCGATATCTACATGGCTCGCGTTGGTGCAATCAACCCCACCCCAAACAAGAGGTCAAAATCAAAGGCTCCTTTCAAGGGATCCGACCGGCTTTTTCTCCGTCGGGACCAGATGAAAGAAACCAAATGTCGGCGACAGTTGCATTCAAGAGCGAAGCCGCCTAGGTCTCCACTCATGGTACCGCAATCCTTTTCCCACGTCCGCAATTGGGTGTTCGACCTCGACAACACCCTTTATCATCCTTCGGCCCGGTTGTTTGATCAGATCGAGGTCAAAATGACCGACTATGTGATGGCTGCACTTGGCGTTGACGAACAGAAGGCCAATCAACTACGTGATAGCTACTGGCAGGAACATGGCACCACGCTCGCAGGATTGATGGCCCACCATGATCTCGACCCTGACCCGTTTTTGATCGAGGTCCACGATATCAACTTAGATCATCTGCAACCCGACTTGATATTGGCTGATCGGATCAAGGACCTGCCCGGAAAGCGTATTATCTACACCAATGGCACGGCGCCCTATGCCGAACGGGTGCTGGCAGCCCGGGGATTGCATGGTTGTTTTGATGAAATCTACGGCGTCGAACACGCAGACTACCGTCCAAAACCTGAGCGTGAGGCCTTTGAAATCATTTTTGACAAAGCCGGTATCGTCACAAAACAAGCCGCAATGTTCGAAGATGACCCCCGCAACCTACAGGCCCCTCATGATCTGGGAATGCGCACCGTGCATGTTGCGCCCACAGCCGTAACCGGGGCGCATATTCATCACTATACCGACGACCTGACGGGGTTTCTCGGATTGCTGTAATCCGCGCCATCTGCACAGCCAGCAAGATCGCCAGCGCTTGACGCCCCATCCTCTCGCCCCTGTGTCGCACTGCCGCGCCTGCCCTTCCCGGCGCTAGATCGTCCACAATGTGCTTTAGTGACCCCGATAAAAAGGACAGTATGTCGCTTGTCATTTCGACTGACCCAGGCCTATCTCAAATACAGTGATGAAAGGCAGGTTCGATGGCTGACAGCTGTGACATTCTGATTTCCGGTGGCGGTATCGCAGGGCTGATTGCGGCAGCGACCTTTGGCGCGGCCGGGTTCGATGTGATTTGCGTCGACCCCACGCCCCCGGTGACGGCCCGGGATGATGCTGGTGCCGATCTGCGTACAACGGCAATCCTGCAACCTGCAAAAGCGCTGCTGCAGGTGGCTGGGATCTGGGCCTATCTCGAAAGCCACGCAGCTCCGCTCGAGGTCATGCGTATTATCGATGCAGGCGGTGCCGAGCCTGAGGCCCGTGTTGTCAAAGATTTCAAATCCGCAGATATCTCTGATCAGCCCTTTGGTTGGAACCTGCCAAATTGGCTGCTGCGCCGTGAACTTCTGGCACGACTGAACGAATTAGATCGTGTGGATTTCCGACCCGGCCTTGGTACCGCCAACCTGTTCACCCGCACTCAATCCGCTCAGGTTACGCTAAGCGATGGCACTCAAGTTTCTGCGCGTCTGGTTCTGGCCTGTGACGGGCGCGACAGCCCAATGCGTCGGGCCGCAAACATTCCCGTGCGCACGACTCGCTATGGGCAAAAGGCGCTGGCCTTTGCAGTCATACATGATTTGCCCCACCAAAATGTCTCAACCGAGATCCACCGCTCCGGCGGCCCTTTCACACTGGTGCCGTTGCCTGACCACGATGGCAAACCCTCTTCTGCTATTGTCTGGATGGAACGCGGCCCGCGCGCGCAGGCCTTGCACCAAATGGAGGCTGACGATTTCGAGGTTGAAATGAACCGGCGCAGCTGCGGTGCCCTGGGGCAACTAAGGCTCGCATCGCGCCGCAGCATCTGGCCGATCATCAGCCAATCTGCTGCTCGCATGTCGGGCGAGAGAGTGGCTCTGATGGCCGAGGCCGCACATGTCGTGCCGCCGATAGGGGCACAGGGCCTGAATATGTCGCTGGGTGATCTGCGCGTGCTTCTGGATCTAGCGCAATCCCGGCCAGAACGGCTCGGAGATGCGACAATGATGGAGGCCTACCACAAGGCCCGTCACGGTGACATTCTGATGCGCGTGAAAGGGATCGATCTTTTGAACCGGACGTCCATGCTGTCACCCCGCCCGTTGCGCGACCTGCGTGCATTTGGTCTCAATGCGCTCTACTCTCTGGCACCAGTACGCAAAACATTGATGCAGATGGGGCTGGGCGTGAAATAACTATGCAGGCCGCAAAGCAGTTCATCAGGGGGCATTGGCAACTCATCTGCCTGACGCTTGCAATCGTCATTCTCTGGCCAACTCAGGCGGTCGTGCCCCTACGTATCCTGACCGTGTTTCTGCATGAACTGTCTCACGCTTTTGCCGCCCTTCTGACGGGGGGCGAAGTGGTTAGCCTCACCATTGATCCCTACGAGGGCGGCAGTGTCGTCTCGCGTGGCGGCAGCCGCTTTTTGACCCTGTCAGCCGGGTACACCGGATCGCTGTTGATTGGGATTACGCTATTTCTCATCGCTTTGCGCACAGACTGGGATCGCAAGGTTCTGGCGTTGTTCGGCGTCATTACGCTGCTAGTCGCCACGATCTACGTGCGGGAGCTCTTTGCGCTTGCGTTTACACTTACGACCGGTATCGCGATGCTGGCAGCCGCCCGCTATCTCAGCCTCAACGTGAACGACATGATACTGCGGATCATCGGCGTCAGCAGCATGATCTACGCTCCGCTCGACATCTATGACGACACAATCGCCCGCTCCTACCTACGCTCGGATGCCCGCATGATGGCCGAGGCATTCGGCGGTGCGACATTGCTGTGGGGTGGCCTTTGGCTGGCCATCAGCCTTGTCGTGATTGGTCTCACCTTGCGATACGGTCTCGGACGCGCCAGCAACATCAGCCTGCGGTAGTTCACCCCAGCGGACCTGGCCTGCGCTCTTCGCTCAACAGAACATTGGCATCAACACTGCCGACGCCTGGAAGGGTCATTACCCGACGCCGTAGCACCCGCTCGAAATCAGCAATATCGCGGGCCGTCACGCGCAACCGGTAGTCATACATACCAAGGACATGCTCCACCGTCTGCACTTCAGGAATGGCGGAGACTGCGCGTTCAAAATCATCCAGACTGACGCGGCCTTTGGTGCCCAGTTTTATGCCCAGAAAAACAGTCACACCAAAGCCCAGCTTGCCAGCGTCCAGATCCAGCTTGCGCCCAACGATAATGCCTGCATCTTCTAACCGTCGGATCCGGCGCCACGCAGCAGGTTGGCTGAGGCCAAGCGCACGTCCAAGCGCGCCAGCCGACTGCGTTGCATCCCGCCCGAGCGCCCGCAGAATTCCGTGATCAATCTCATCCAGTTGGCTCATATCGGCAGCGCCTCATCCGATTTGATCCGCGCCACATGCATCAAGGCCTCAATATCGGTGATATGCGGCAACGTCAGAATACGGGCACGGTAGATCTCTTGGTAATGCGCCATGTCGCGGGCAATTACTGACAGGCGCACATCCACCTGCCCTAGGAAGGTCTGAATTTCCAAAACCTCAGGTATCTCGCGCGCCGCCGGGATGAACTCATCGAAAGCGCGCGGGTTGGTTTTATCCAGCGTGATACGCAAAGACACCTCAACTTCATACCCCAGCGCGCGCCAGTCGATCACCGCACGTTGCCCCAGCAGGATCCCGGCCTCGCGCAATTTCTCCAGCCGCCGCGACAGACGCGAGGCCGTTAGGCCCAGCCGGTCCCCCAGATCCGGGAGCGACTGTTCGGGATCAGCCTGCAGGTGGCGAAGTATACGTCGATCAAGGTCATCAAGCATGACTTTTACAATATACGATAAAATTAAGAATGACTATTGCATCATCTATGCAATTTTCGCCGAAATCGGGGGTCTCTTGTTACGCAACGCCGCCTATGATGCCCTCAAACACGAACGAGAGGAATATGATCATGCGTGTATACTATGACCGCGACTGCGACGTTAACCTGATCAAGGACAAGAAAGTGGCCATCCTGGGCTACGGCTCCCAAGGCCACGCCCACGCGCTGAACCTGCGTGACTCTGGTGCCAAGAACCTTGTTGTTGCTCTGCGCGAAGGCTCCGCCTCTGCCAAGAAAGCCGAAGGCGAAGGCCTGCAGGTTATGGGTATCGCAGAAGCAGCCGCATGGTGTGACGTGATCATGTTCACCATGCCCGACGAGCTGCAGGCAGAAACCTACAAAAAATACGTCCACGACAACATCAAGCCCGGCGCAGCGATCGCGTTTGCCCACGGCCTGAACGTGCACTTCGGTCTAATCGAACCAAAAGAAGGCGTTGACGTGATCATGATGGCCCCCAAAGGCCCCGGTCACACTGTGCGCGGCGAATACACCAAAGGCGGCGGCGTGCCCTGCCTCGTAGCCGTTGACACCGATTCAACCGGCAAAGCACTGGAAATCGGCCTGTCCTATTGCTCCGCCATCGGCGGCGGTCGCTCCGGCATCATCGAGACCAACTTCCGTGAAGAATGCGAAACCGATCTTTTCGGTGAGCAGGCAGTTCTCTGCGGTGGCATCGTGGAACTGATCCGCTGTGGCTTTGAGACTCTGGTTGAAGCCGGTTACGCACCTGAAATGGCCTATTTCGAATGTCTGCACGAAACCAAGCTGATCGTTGACCTGATCTATGAAGGCGGTATCGCCAACATGGACTACTCGATCTCCAACACCGCAGAATATGGCCAGTACGTCACCGGCCCACGCATCCTGCCTTATGAGCAGACCAAGAAAGCAATGAAGGACGTCCTCACCGACATCCAGCAGGGCAAATTCGTCCGCGACTTCATGCTGGAAAACGCCGTTGGTCAGCCCACGATCAAAGCATCGCGCCGTGCCAACGACGAGCACCAGATCGAAGTTGTCGGTGGCAAGCTCCGCGACATGATGCCCTGGATCTCCGCGGGCAAAATGGTCGACAAAGCAAAGAACTAAGGCACCTGTGGGGCAACCCGCTGCCTTTTCCGCTGCAAGGCGTCCCCGATGGGGGCGCCTATTTCTTTTTCGAGTAATGCGACCTTAGCCCCAGATATCAGACGAGTGACGAAATGGACCATTCACCCGGCACCGCCAACTGGACCAAGCTGCTATTCTTGGGGGTTATCTGGGGTGCCTCATTCATGGCGGTGTCTCTGGCATTGCAGGGGTTTCCGCCGCTGACCATTGCCGCACTCAGAATTGCACTTGGTGCGGTCTGCTTGCTTTCATTGATCTATGTCATGGGCATCGGTCTGCCCTTGCTACGCTCTCGCGATGGCCGCATCATCTGGGCCTGCGCCTTGGGCATGGGGGTTTTCAGCAACGCCCTGCCCTTTACCCTGCTCAGCTGGGGTCAGGTCTATGTGGCCAGCGGCTTTGCCGGGGTTTGCATGGCCGTTGTGCCGCTGTTTGTGCTGCCACTGGCGCATCTGTTAGTGCCCGGCGAGCATATGACGCTGCGACGCACCATTAGCTTCCTCATCGGCTTCGCCGGAGTTGTCGTTCTGATCGGGTTGGATGCGTTCCGCACGGCCGGAACGGATTTTGAGTCGCTGGCGCGACTGGCCTGCCTCGGGGCATCGCTTTGTTATGCGGTTGGGTCTATCATTACCCGGCTCTGCCCAGAGGTGAACATGCTGTCGCTCTCAGCGGCGGCTCTAACCTGCGGTGCCGCGATCATGATCCCAGCCGCGCTCTGGAGCGAAGGCGTCCCCAAGATGCCTGCCCCGTTGTCTGTTGCGGCCGTCATCTACCTCGGCCTGCTGCCAACCGCACTGGCACAGCTATTGCTGGTTCAGGTGGCACGTACCGCTGGCCCCGCGTTCCTGTCCACCGTGAACTATCAGGTTCCGGTCTGGTCGGTAATCTTTGGTGCAGCACTGTTGGGAGAGGCGCTACCACCGCAACTCTTCGCCGCACTGGCGCTGATTTTTAGTGGCCTGCTGCTCAGCAGTCGCCGCCGTCCTCGCACAGCCTGACAAGTGGGAAATCGGCGCAAAGAGTTCGTTCCATACCAAAGCAATTGCCATTGACCCTGCCTGCCCGGCGGGGTCTTGTCCCGCGAAACACCGACGGAGCCCTCCATGCCTGACATCGCCCCCCGCTACTGGCTGATGATTGCCACCCTTGGCTTGGTCTGGGGCGGAACCTTTCTGTTGATCAAGCTAGCATTGGAAGGCACCACACCGATCTGGCTTGCCGCCAGCCGTATCGGCTTTGCAGCGGTTCTGCTCTGTGTAATCTGGGGCTGGCGTGGGTTCAGACTGTTCAAGGATCAGACCAATTGGCCCTCTTTGACCATTGTCGGCATCCTCAGCACTGCCCTGCCTTTCATGTTGATTTCCTGGGGCCAGCAGCATGTGTCTTCCGGGTTCACTGGAGTCAGTATGGCCGCGATCCCCCTGATGGTGCTGCCGCTGGCACATGTCTTTGTCCCCGGCGAACAAATGACCCTGCGCCGTGTTATCGGTTTTTCCATTGGCTTTGCAGGGGTCGCTGTGCTGATCGGTGGTAAGGCATTTGAGAGCACCGGCGGCGCGCTTGAAAGCTATGGTCGCATGGCCTGTCTCTCCGCCGCCGCCTGCTATTCAATCAGCTCGATCCTGACCCGCCGCCTGCCAGCGGTCGATCCGCTGGGGTTGGCCGCGATTCTACTCGTGATCGGCGCAGTCATCATCGTCCCAGTAGCCTGGCTCACAGAGGGTCCACCCGCGGTCCCTGACCAACGCACTCTGATCATTGCTGCCGTGTTGGGGCTGATACCAACCGCTGCGGCAAATCTGCTGCGCGTGATCGTCGTTCGTGAGGCCGGTCCAACCTTCATGACCCTAACAAATTACCAGGTGCCTATCTGGGCCGTGGTACTGGGCGCGGTCTTCTTGGGAGAAGAGCTGCCACCCTCAATGTTACTGGCGATGGTAATGATACTGGGTGGTCTCTGCATCAGTCAGTTTGGCGCATTGCAGCGGTTGTTTGGCAGCGCGCGAAAACGCTGATCTGCGCATAAGAAAACCCGCCTCCGAAACTGGGAGACGGGTTTACAACCTAATGATACTGCGGCCAGTGGGATTACTTCGCCACAGCCACCTCAACGGCCGCGACAACACTGTCGACTGCCGCTGTCAGCAAGGCAGCATCTTCGCATTCCGCCATGACCCGAACCAATGGTTCAGTGCCAGATTTCCGGATCAACAATCGGCCTTGCCCCACCAACGACTCTTCGGCGGCCTTGATCGCACTTTGCACCTGATCGCTCTCCAATGGCGTCTGACCAGCCGCAAAACGTACGTTTTTCAACAGCTGTGGCACCGGGGTAAATTGCTGTGCCAACTCTGACGCTGGTTGACCCGAACGCACCATTTCAGCCAGAAAATGCAATCCAGCCATCAACCCGTCACCCGTGGTTGCATAGTCCGTCATCACAATATGCCCGGACTGTTCTCCACCAAGATTGAAACCACCTTCGCGCATGCGTTCCACCACATATCGGTCACCAACCGAGGTCCGTTCCAGCCCGATGCCGCGCGTCTCCAGATGGCGTTCCAGGCCAAGGTTCGACATAACAGTAGAAACCAGCGCATTACCGGCGAGCAAGCCATCCTCGGCCCAGCGGGTGGCCAGTAGCGCCATCAGCTGATCACCATCCGCAACCTTACCCGTCTCGTCGATCAAGATCACCCGGTCCGCATCGCCATCAAGGCAAATCCCCACATTGGCCCCATGGGCCACGACAGTCTCGGCTGCGGTACCGGGATGCGTTGACCCGCAATCCCGGTTGATATTGGTACCATCAGGCGACACCCCTACTGGGATCACCTCAGCCCCAAGCTCCCACAGGATTTCCGGTGCGGCCCGGTGGGCTGCACCATTGGCACAATCGATCACAACCTTCAGGCCATCCAACCGAATATCACGGGGAAGCGAGCTTTTCACACGCTCACCATAGCGAAAACGCGCATCATCAATCCGCTTAGCCCGACCGATATTTTGCGCCTGCGCCAACTCAACGCCTGCCTCGATCAACGCTTCCAGTTCCATCTCTACGGTATCAGAAAGTTTAAAACCATCAGGACCAAAGAACTTTATCCCATTGTCCTCAGCCGGATTGTGACTGGCAGAGATCATCACGCCGAGGTCAGCCCGCATAGACCGGGTCATCAAACCGACAGCAGGCGTCGGCACCGGGCCAAGAAGCAGCACATTCATGCCAGTCGACGTCAGGCCTGCGGTCAGCGCGCTTTCGAACATATAGCCGGAAAGGCGGGTATCCTTGCCAATCACCACACGATGTACATTTGACGCATCACGGCGAAAATATCGCCCCACCGCCGCGCCAATGCGCAGTGCCATATCAGCAGTCATAGGATGAGTATTGGCGGTGCCACGCACGCCATCAGTGCCAAATAATTTGCGCATATTAGCCCTTTCGGTCGGGGTCTTTAACGGACGGCTTGCCACAGGCGAACTGCCTGCGCCGTCTCTGCAACATCATGCACCCGCAGGAATTGCACGCCTTGGGCCAAGCCCGCAAGCCCTACTGCGATTGAGCCCGGCGCGCGAGCGGCAGCATTCGGCTCATGGCCCAGCTTGCCGATAAACCCTTTACGAGAAACACCAAGTAGGATCGGGCAGCCCAACCCATGAAACAAGCTTAAATTGCGCAACAGTGTCAGGTTGTGCTGCAGTGTTTTTCCAAAGCCGATACCCGGATCAACAACGATCTGTTCGCGCACCAGGCCAGTATCTTCCAACCGGTCAATCTGCGTCTTGAGGAAATCATAAACATCCAAAAGCACGTTGTCGTACTGAGGATCGTCCTGCATGGTTGTCGGGTCGCCCTGCGCATGCATGATGCAGGCTGGCACCCCAGCCTGCGCCGTCAAAGGTGCAAGCGCCGGATCAAACGTAAAGCCCGAGACATCGTTGGTCAGGCTCGCCCCTGCGTCCAGCGCCTCGGCCAATACAACGGCCTTGCGCGTATCTATTGAGATTGGCACTTGCGACTTACCTCGGATCGCGGCAATCACAGGTGCAGTGCGGCGGATCTCTTCTTCTTCGGGAACCACTGATGCACCCGGACGGGTCGACTCACCACCAACGTCTATGATGCTGGCTCCGTCCTTCACCATCTGCAACGCCGCGTCGCATGCAACGCTGATATCATCATGCTGACCGCCATCCGAAAAACTGTCGGGTGTTACGTTCAGAATACCCATGACCTGTGGCTGGGTCATATCAAGTCCAGCGATCGTCGCACGCCGTGCCGTCAGCCGGTGGCGCACATCGTCGGCCAGCAATCCCGCCGGCATGATCCGGGGCGGCGCCCCTCGATCCAGCACTTCGACTTCGGTAAACCAGAGCGCGCCACTGATCAGCGACAAAGCTCCTTCGGGGCGATTTTCACCGTGTTGAACCAGCGGTCGGTAATAGCTCACAGTTGGATCTGCTCCACATCCACGGCGCGCAAGCGCACCCCCGGAATATCAGGCAGTGCAGCGCCAATCACAATCATCTCGCCAGCCTCCAATGTGGCGGCGAACCAGGCAGCCAGCGCCACCGCTTCAGAAGGCGCAGCCGAAGGGCCATCTACCGCATCCAAAACGACTTTTGACGGCGCCCAGACGCAAATCTGCCCGTTTTTCATCGCCCAGTCCAGCTCCGTTCGCGTGGAAACGACAACGCAGCGATCATCCTTCGCGGCCAGACGCCAGGCGTTCTGTTCAATAGCCAGAAGATCGATCCGTCGCTGGGTCCATTTGTGCCCAGTCTGCGGCGTGGCCAACTCATGCGCACCGACACATAGGATAAGAGGTCGCTCGCGGCATTCCATCTGATCGATCCATGCGGTCAGCCTGTCGCTGTCGATGGCGTTATTGGAAAGATACATCAATCGTGGGTGCGGACGCTCCTCCGTATCCACCTCGCTCGCAACCTGATCGCGCGCTCGTACGATTTCAACGCCCAACGCACCGGGGCCGCGATCCAACTTCTCGATCCGTACAAAGGCGCGGACGGCCTGCGGTTCCAACAGGATCCGCTCGGCAATCCGTTCAGCGAGGGTTTCCAGCAGGTTTAACCGCTCTTCCGACAGCTCATGTGCAATGGCTTCGCTAACGCGGTCATAAGACAGGATACGATCCACGTCGTCATCCAGATCCGCAGGCAGCGGGGCAATCTCAACAACGACATTGAAACAGATACGCTGCGTGGTTCCCCGTTCGGCCTGAAACGCGCCAATCTCAACTTCTACCGTATGATCACGGAGAGAGATCCGGTCCAGCGGTCCACGGGCCGCAGTTGCCTCCGACCGTTCGGAAGGATGCGCAAATGCGAGACGAATTTCTGACGACATGACGATCGGGCCCCTGAACTGGCTGTTTGGCGGTGAGGTTCCAGCATAAACATGCGGCGATCGCATAGCAGGCCTTCATGCGCCATACCAGTAGTCGAAAGCGGCGCAACCGTGGTTTCCACCAAAGTATGCGCCGTTATCGCACAGCTATTAGTTGTTCAGCGCTGTCCGGAAACGATCATCACGGTAGAACAGATGCACTCCAATACGCGCAGTCTTGGTGAAACTCTTGCTCCAACGCGGGCGTACTGCGTTTGTATGGTAGTATGTCGCCCCATCGGTTATGCCAGTAACCGCGCCATCTATGACCAGACGCGCCACCTTCGACACACGTTCGAAAGCAGTCTTCTCCCGGATCACTTCCTTGTGGCCATCACAGGTGTAAGTGAACTGGCACTGGTACTTACGGCCCGTTCCCTGCTTGATCACCCCACAAAGGCTGTTTGGGAATTGCGCAGATTTCACACGGTTCATGATCACTTCGGCCACAGCGAACTGACCTTTGACAGTCTCGCCACGCGCCTCGAAGTAGAGAGCCTCGGCCAGGCAGGCAAAATTCGCGTCACCTTTGGCAGCAGGGACAGTATCCAGCCAAGCCTTGGTGAATTTAACTTCAGTCGGTTTGGCCTTCTTGACCGGACGTTTGAAGTTGAAGAAATTGTTCAAACGCCCCGTCGGTACGGCGTTCAAGGTGGATTGCTCGCGTTCGAACAAAACGTCCAAACCAGAATCCGCATATACATCTTTTGCCACTGCCAAGGCGGCAGCGAACACGGCAGCTACAGTAAGAAACTTCATCAGGGTATCCCCACTAGAAAGGTCGCGCACGGCCATCCCAACGTCACGCGATCGCACCTCCTAGTCGAAATCTCCACAAACGTCCAGCTGCGGGTCAGCGCACCCCGCCGCCCACGAACTAAGCACTATTCCGCCGCAATGCCCCTCTTCGAGGAAATCCCCTTGTTTTCCTTAGGATTTCACCGATTCGCGTGGCACATTTCCAGTTTGGCTGGAAATCGCCAATTGCGCCGCAGCAAGCCGCGCGACGGGGACCCGGAACGGGGAACACGAAACATAATCGAACCCTGCTTCGCGACAAAACGCAATCGATTCGGGGTTGCCACCATGCTCGCCACAGATCGACAAAGTAATATCTGGGTTCTCGGCTCGCCCGCGCTGCACGCCCAGCTTTAACAGCTCACCCACGCCGTCGGTGTCCAGCACATGGAACGGGTCTTCGGGGAAAACACCTTGGTTGACATAGGCCGACATAAACCGTCCGGCATCATCGCGCGACATCCCGTAGGTCATCTGGGTGAGGTCATTGGTCCCAAAGCTGAGAAACGCCGTATGAGGCGAAATCTCACCGGCGCGCAGGGCTGCCCGCGGTGTCTCCACCATGACGCCCAGCCGGTAGGTGAAGTCCTCGCCGCGCTCAGCCTTAACCGCTAGCGCGACCGCATCAATACGCGCCTTGACCAGCTCCACTTCCCGCTTGGCTGAAACCAGTGGTATCATGATTTCCGGAACCACCGGATCGCCCTCTTTGGAGGCATCCAGTGTTGCCTCAAAAATAGCGCGCGCCTGCATGTCGTAGATTTCAGGGACCGTCACCCCCAGCCGCACCCCGCGCAGGCCAAGCATGGGATTATATTCTTCCATCTCTTCTACACGCCGTGTCACATCGCTGACCGGAATGCCAAGCGCTTCTGACAGCTCGCGCTGCCCCGATTTGGACGTCGGCAAAAATTCATGCAACGGCGGGTCAAACAGTCGGATACAGACCGGCAGCCCTTCCATGATGCGAAACAGCGCAAAGAAATCCTCCCGCTGTATCGGCAGCAAGCGCGCCAAAACAGCAGCGCGCCCGTCCGAGGTCTCGGCAAAGATCATCTCCCGCATCACCGTTAACCGACCGGGATCAAAGAACATATGCTCTGTCCGGCACAGGCCGATCCCCTGCGCGTTAAACGTGCGCGCAGTCTTGGCGTCCTCCGGCGTATCGGCATTGGCACGTATATCGATATCGCGCACTGCATCCGCCCAGGTCAACAATGTTTGGAACGCACCGTCTTCGGCGGCTTCCAGCATTTCCGGCTCGCCAGCCAGCACCTCTCCACTGCTGCCATCAATGGTGATGATATCACCCCGGCTGAACACACGATCATCCCGGGCGATCAACTGCTTGCGTCGGCTGTGGAACTTTAGGTTTGAGGCCCCAACGATACAGGGCAGGCCCAAGCCCCGGCCGATCACCGCCGCATGGCTGGTAATACCGCCCCGTTCCGTCAGAACCCCAACCGAAGCATGCATCCCCCGCACATCCTCGGGCGAAGTTTCACGCCGTACCAGAATGCAAGGTTCACCCCGCGCGGCACTCGCCTGTGCTTCCGCAGCGGTGAAGACCAATCGTCCTGTTGCCGCACCCGGGCTGGCGGCGATCCCGTCGCCGATAACATCACGGATCGCACCAGGCGCGACCTGTCGGTGCAACAACTCAGTGAGGATATGCGCATCTACCCGCATCACGGCTTCCTGATGCGGTATGATCCCATCCTCAGCCAATGCCACCGCAATCCGTACAGCCGCCTGCGCAGACCGGCTGACCCGCACCCCATCCAGAATATGAACCGCGCCGCTGACTATCACAAATTCCACCTGCATCTCTTCGCGCAGGCGCTGGCGCATCAGCCGGGCGTGGGTCTTCAGTTCGGCGAAGGCTTCGGGTGCGGAATCTTCAAGCGATGGCCCCCGTGAATCACACTCTAAAAACAGTGCCTCTGTGCCAGCGCCCAGCGCATCGCGGCCCTGGCTTTGGCTCAGGTAGCGACCGGTGATCTGTGGCTGGCCCGTCTTGGTATTGACCAGCTGCAACACGCCCGACCCGCATTCTCCCTGCCCGAACCCCGGCACCATTTCCTGCACCACAAGGCCCAACCCCGCATCCGCAGGCGCGCCCTTGGCTTGCCGCAGCAAACGCGCTGATGTGCCCTCCCAGGCGCGTGCCATAGACCGCAAAACAGCCGCAAGCTGCTCGGCCGGGTCCTGCGGAAACGGCTCGTCTGTCTCCGCCTCATAGGCGTGCAAAACTTCGCTCAGCGCATCCGGTCCACCATCCTCGACATCGTCGAACACATCCGGGTCCAGCCGCGCAACATGCACCGCATAAGATTGCACGAACCGCAGATACAGCGCCGCCGCGCCATCGCGCCCAAGACTGTCGCAAAGATCGACATAGCGCGCATCATTCATCCCGATATTCAGGATTGCACCCGGACCACCCCAATCAGGATCCTGTGACGACGGGCGCACACAAAGCAGCGCATCAGCGGGAAAGGCCTCAACAATGGCCGCCATATCCGGCATCTGCCCATTGGCGATACCATGCACAGCCTGAAACGACAGCGCAACGGTACGGGGCACCGGTAAATCGAGCCGCACCAAACGCTGCAGACATTTGGCCCGTCCACCATGGGTATAATTGGCAATCGGCGCAACAGATGTGATCAACACCGAGTCAGGCGTCTCCTCATAGGGCGGCTGGGTCATGTTATGATCATTTTTCTGCACTGCGGCGCCTTTCCTTTGCTATGCAGCATAGTCCCGTCACGCGGTCCCGCAAGGAAAAGCACAAGCGCAAAACAGAAAACCGGCGCGCCGCGCGGGCTGCACCGGTTTTCCCTGTCTGATTTGGGGCGACAGCTCCGCTTCGGCGACGACTGGTTGTCGCGCTCAGCCTTCGATTCGGGTCAACTCTGCAACTTGCCCGCAGACCTTGCGGATCTGGCTCAGCAGGTTGAGGCGGTTGCGGCGCACAACTTCGTTATCGGAATTCACCTGTACCGCCTCGAAAAACGCATCCACCGGTGCTCGCAACGCCGCCATGCTGCCCATGGCAGCCGCGAAATCTTCGGCTTCGATGGCTGAAGAGATCGCCCCCTCGCTAGTCTCCAACGCATCAAACAGAGCAATCTCGCTGTCATCCTCGGCAAACTTCTTGTCCGCGCCATAGGAATATTCGACGCCATCCTTCTCCTCGGCCTGCGCGAGAATGTTGTTGGCGCGTTTGAAGCCCTGCAGCAGGTTGGTGCCGTCTTCGGTCTTCATGAAATCTTCGAGCGCCCGAGCCCGTTTCACCAGCAGGGTCAAATCGTCGTTGCCGTCCATCGCGATGCAGGCATCGATCACGTCGTGGCGGATGCCCTGATCGCGCAGGAAAACTTTTAGGCGGTCGTGGAAGAACGAGAGGAGGTTTTGTGCCATTTCTCCAGCAGATGCATCCAACTCTTTGGCAACTTCTACAAATGCCGCGAAATCCGCATGCAATGTCTTCGACATTTTCGTTGCCCAATTCTGAGCAGCCGTGAGGTGGAAGCCTCCTTTTTCTGCGTCACCGACAACATCCGGGACTGCATTATACAGCGTTCTCAGCGTTTCCTCATCAGCAGAGGCTTCAATAACAGCCTGTGCGAAATCACCATGCATCCACGCTCCAAACAGTCGCTTGAAACTTGGGAGAAGCTTGGCTTGAGCATCATTCTCCAGCACCAGCCGGATCACCCCCAGCGCGGCGCGGCGCAGGGCGAAGGGATCTTTGGAGCCCGTCGGCTTTTCATCAATTGCCCAGAACCCAGTCAGCGTGTCCAGCTTGTCCGCCAGCGCCACAGCGACCGAGACCGGCTCGGACGGCACATCATCCGACGGGCCAAGCGGCGAATAATGCGCCTCGCAGGCGTTGGCCACCGCTTGCGGCAGGCCCGCAGCCTCGGCGTAGTAGCGGCCCATCAGGCCCTGCAGCTCCGGAAATTCATAGACCATTTCGGAGCTCAGATCGGCCTTGGCGACCCGTGCTGCCTGCTCCGCCAGATCTGCATCAGCGCCCACCAGCGGCGCAATCTCGCGCGCCAGCGCGGCAATGCGGTCAATCCGCGCCGCCTGCATGCCCAGCTTGTTGTGAAAGGTCACATTGCCCAGCTTTGCAACCCAAGGCTCAAACCCCTGCTCGGTGACCGTGCGCAGATCGTTCTCCCAGAAGAACTTCGCATCCGCCAGACGTGCCGACAGCACCTTTTGGTTGCCCGCCAGAATGGTTGCGCCATTGTCGGCGGTCTCGCGGTTGGCAACGGTGATGAACTTTTCGATCCGCCCGGTCTTTGGATTGCGCACCGAGAAGAACTTCTGATGTTCTTTCATCGAGGTCTGCAGCACCTCCGGCGGCAGCGTCAGGAACTCATCATCAATGGCGCCCATCAGGACTACCGGCCACTCCACCAATCCGGCGACCTCGGCCAGTAACGCCTTGTCGTCAACAACCTCAAGCCCGCTGGCAAAGGCCTGATTGGTGGCATCCTGCCAGATCGTGCCCTCGCGTTCCTTCGGGTCCAGCACCACATGCGCGCGCTTCAGCTTGGCAGCATAATCATCAAACCCGGTGACCGTGATCTGATCGGGTGCCATGAAACGGTGGCCGTAGGTGGTATTGCCCGATGCAATGCCGTCGACATCCAGCGGCACAACTTCGGCACCATCTTCGGTAGACAACAGGCACAGGATCGATTGCAGCGGGCGCACCCAGCGCAGAGAGCCGGTGCCCCAACGCATGGATTTCGGCCAAGGGAAGTTGCGGATCGTATCTTCCAGAACCTCGGCTATGATATCTGCCGCCGGGCGACCGGGCTTCTCGATGGTCGCAAAATACACCGCACCCTTGGGCGTTTCACGCTCTTCCAACTGATCGCGGGTTAACCCTGCACCGCGCAGAAACCCCTCAATGGCCTTATCCGGTGCGCCAACCTTGGGACCTTTGCGTTCTTCACGAACCGTCGGGGAATGATCCAACAGCCCTTCAAGCGCCAATGTCAGGCGGCGCGGCGTCGACAGTGCATGAGCGCCCGCATAGGTCAGACCTGCCTCGACCAAACCATCGGTCATGCGCTTTTTCAGATCCTCAGCCGCACGCGCTTGCATACGGGCCGGGATTTCTTCGGAAAAGAGTTCAATCAGCAGATCGGGCATCGGGAGTCCTCAGAAATTCACTATCGCCTGAATGACGATGGCATTGGCGATATCAACAAAGAAGGCGGATACAAGGGGGAGCACAACAAAAGCAATAGGTGAAGCCCCATAGCGTTTGGTCACAGCCGTCATATTCGCAATGGCTGTAGGGGTCGCACCAAGGGCAAACCCACCAAAGCCTGCTGCAAGCACAGCAGCGCGGTAGCCCCGCCCCAACATCGGAAAAAGAACGAACAGCACAAAGGCAACTGTAAAAGCGGTCTGGGCGAACATGATCACCGCAATGGCCAGTCCAAGACTGGCGATCGTCCACAATTGCAGGCTCATCAACGACATTGCAAGAAAAGCTCCAAGCGAAAATTCGGAGATTAACGCCAATGCGGGGGTACGTGCCACAGGCGGTGCAGCGGGCAGCAAAGCAGTGCGCAGATTGGCGATCAAGATTCCCGCAATCAGACAGGGCACAAACAGCGGCAATTTCAGCCCTGCAGCAGTCAGCGCAAGAGATGCAAAATAGCCAACAATGATTGAAATGTTTAAGTACAGCATGACACGCATCAGCGTCAGATGATCAATCGCGGGCACATTCTCCAAGTCATCGGCGAGACCAACAGTTGGCTCTTCTTCAGGGCGCGCCGGAATCAACCCATAGCGCTCGATCAGAAACCGCGCGATCGGCCCACCAACCAATGCTGCAAGCACCAACCCAAGCGTGGCCACTGCTACACCTAGCTCTGCGGCCCCAATCAGACCACTTTGCAAAGCCACCTCCGGCGCCCAGGCAATCGCAGTGCCATGCCCGCCGATCAGTGCTGCGGATCCGAACAGCACAGACACCTGCAAAGGAAATCCAAACAGCATTGCGCCCACCGCCCCGATAGCGTTCTGCGCAAGGATCGCGAGACAGGTCAGGATCAGCAGCAGCAAAAGCGGGCGCCCCCCCGCCATCAGATCCGCGAACCTTGCATTCAACCCAATGCCTGCGAAAAACAACACCAATAGATAATCACGCGCCGCAATCTCAAAGGTGATAGCCCAGCCGCTGACCAAATAGACACCCATCACGACCCCGGCTGCCAACAGACCGCCGCTGACCGGCTCAGGGATATTAAATCTTTGCAACACCGAAATACGCGCATTCAGCCTTGCGCCCAAAAGGTAGACAGCGAATCCCAGCGTTAGCGAGATAAAGTCCGGTATGGTAATTTGCAAATCCATATCAGATGAGATGTGGCCTTTCGCACGTTGTCGTATTGCGCTGTATTGCGCCGCACCGGCTGGTCGCGTGATCGCAGAAACCTAGCAAAACACCGCCACTTGGCACGTTCAGGTCGGATCAGCTGTCGTCACGGCTGGGCGGTGGCGGGCATTCCTCACCAACGACCGTGCCATCATAGGCCTTCTTGCCGCAATTGTTCAGCTCATGCCAAACATATCCGCGCCCATCATCAGTGACGGCCACGATCCGGTCTACGCCGTAGGATATGTTCTTGGCGGATAGAAAGCTCTGCGCCCGCCCCTCGGCCAAAGCAGACCCAATAGCGACCGCATCAAAACAGTCGAACCATCCCGGTGCATTGCGCGGATCCTGCTGCTCAGAAAGAGTGAACAGCTGTGCCAGTGCCTCGGGCTTCAGATCGGTACGGAAACAGGCGCGATAGCGGATCGGAGAACTGCCCGCATCAATCGCTTCAAAATCACTGTAACGGATCGGCTGAGAGACCTCTTCGCCTAACGGCACCAGCATCACATCGCGGCCCGGCTGCAGCGCCACCTCTTTGTAGTAGCCATAGACCTGTAGGTAATACATCGCCCCCCCGGCCAAAAGGCCCGAAAGGATAAGGATCAGCGAGAGGAACTTGCCCATGTCAGTGGACTCCTACTGGAAATCAGGCTGGGAACCGGGACCGGATCAGGCCGCGTGGCCGCCGGCCTCGGTCAGGACAAAAGCATCGGCGCATTGTTTGGCGAGCGTCCGCACCCGGCCGATATAGGCCTGACGTTCGGTGACAGAAATCACGCCGCGCGCATCTAGCAGGTTGAACACATGGCTCGCCTTGATGCATTGGTCATAGGCGGGATGCGCCATGATGATGCGTTTGCCGGTCTTCGGGTCCAAATGCTCTTGCGCGAGGATCGCCGCACATTCGGCCTCCGCTTCCTCAAAGTGGCGCAGCAGAACTTCGGTGTTGGCGACGTCGAAATTCCAGCGGGCGTATTCTTCTTCGGTTTGCTTGAAGATGTCGCCGTAGCTGAGCGCGATCGGCGTTTGTGGGTCGTTGAATGGCATGTCCATGACGTGATCAACGCCAAGGATGTACATGGCGAGGCGCTCGAGGCCGTAGGTCAGCTCGCCGGATACGGGATGACAGTCGTGGCCACCAACCTGCTGGAAATAGGTAAACTGGCTGACTTCCATACCGTCGCACCAGACTTCCCAACCAAGGCCCCATGCACCGAGTGTCGGGCTTTCCCAATCGTCTTCGACAAAGCGGATGTCGTGCATCTCCATATCGACGCCAATCGCCTCAAGGCTGCCAAGATACAGCTCCTGCAGGTTCGGTGGCGAGGGTTTGATCAAAACCTGATACTGGTAGTAATGCTGCAACCGGTTGGGGTTCTCACCATAACGCCCGTCAGTGGGGCGGCGCGAGGGCTGCACATAGGCAGCGGCCCAGCTTTTGGTCCCAAGAGCACGCAGCGTGGTCGCAGGGTGAAACGTGCCTGCCCCCACTTCCATGTCATAAGGCTGCAAGATGGCACAGCCCTTGGCCGCCCAGTACGTCTGAAGCCGCAGAATGATCTCTTGGAACGAGCGCGGAGCGCCTTTGGTCTCGGTCATGTTTCTTCCCTTTGGGGGCAGCAAATCCGGTGTTCTTCCTATGCAAGCCCCGGCGCAGGGTCAACGGCGCATCGCAGCGCAGGCCAGCTCGACCCCTGCTCGCAGCTGCCAGTTGTCAAAAAACGTTGTGTCAACCCGACGCTAAAGTCCGAATATGGTATCAGCCCCACAGTTTTCCCCCTGCGATCAGGAGTTCCATTTACGCCCCGAAAGTGGTTATGTGCGCGCCAACGACAGATCACCCCGATAGAGGCCTTTTGATGAAGACTTTGATTGCTACGCTGGCACTATCCCTGATGGCGCTGGCATCCGCCTTTTCAGGCGCCGCCACGGCTCAGACCAGCACCCAACAATCCGCACAGGATACCGTCTGGATTCAGATCGCCGCCCGCGCGTCCCTGCGCGAAGCACAAGCCGAAGCCCAAGAATTCGCAGCACGGCTGCCCGATGTCTCGGGTTTCTCGCTCGGTGGTGGCTGGTACGGCATCGTGCTCGGTCCCTATGCACGCGATGACGCGGACCGGGTTTTGCAGGTCTATCGCGCCGAACGCCAGATACCTCGGGATGCGTTCATTGCGTTCGGCCGCAATCTTGGCAATCGATTCTATCCTACAGCGGCATCCACTAATACCGAACAGCAGCCAACCGTCGAAAGCCCAGTGCTGGAGCCCATCGATCCGGCCGTGGTGACACAGGCACCGGCAGAGGAACCAGTGGAGACAGCCCTGCCCGATGAAACCCCGGCCGAGGCCCGTCGCAGCGAATCCCGCCTTACCCGCGACGAGCGTAAGGATCTGCAAGTCGCACTTAAGGCTGCCGGGTTTTATACATCCTCGATTGATGGTGCCTTTGGTCGTGGCACCCGCGGTTCTATGTCAGACTGGCAGTCGGCGCGCGGCTATGCGCCAACCGGCGTGCTGACCACTGCTCAGCGTCAGGCACTAATGGATGAATACAACGCACCGCTGATCTCGGTTGGTATGGCACCTTTGACCGACGCCAAAGCGGGCATAGCCATGCAGGTCCCTGCTGGCGAGGTAACCTTTGATCGCTATGAATCGCCCTTTGCCCTCTACAAAAGCAACGGCGATCTTGGCGCACAGGTGCTTCTCATCAGTCAGCCCGGCGACAAGCGCACACTCTACGGTCTTTATGACATCATGCAGACCCTGAAGATCGTACCTCTGGAAGGCCCGCGTCAGCGCAGCGGAAATAGTTTCACAATCGAGGGCCGCGGCAATGGGATCGTCTCTTACACTGAGGCCCGAGTTTCCAATGGCGAAATCAAGGGTTTCACGCTGGTCTGGCCAATGGGAGATGATGATCGCCGCGCCCGTGTACTGGCCGAGATGTTATCGAGCTTTGAACGTATCGACGGCGTGCTTGACCCCGCAGCCGGCGCAGATGCACCACAGAATGTCGATTTGGTCTCTGGTCTCGATGTGCGCAAACCGCGCCTGTCGCGTTCGGGTTTCTACGTTGATACCAATGGCAGCGTTGTTACCACCTCCGACGTGGTGGCCGGTTGCAGCCGTGTGACACTGGATCATGAATACCAGGCGGAGGTCGCCCTAAACGACGCGGCCGCAGGTATCGCGGTGCTACGTCCGGTGGACGCACTGGCCCCAATGGCCATCGCCAAGCTGGCCAGCGCGTCAGCTCGCCTACAGTCCGATGTTGCCGTTTCCGGTTTCTCTTACGAGGGTGTTCTGGGCGCGCCCAGCCTAAGCTGGGGTACCTTGCAGGACGTCAAAGATCTGGCCGGCAATGCAGGCGTATCGCGACTGCAATTGGCCAGCCAGCCCGGTGATGCCGGTGGTCCGATTCTGACAACAGACGGTGCGGTTCAAGGTATGCTGCTAAGCCAATCCAATGGTTCCACTCAGCTTCCGGATGGTGTCAGCTTTGCTGCCAACGCCGAAACCCTGCGCACCGCGCTAACTGCTGCTGGTGTGACCGCTGCGAGTGCCGGTGCCAATGCAGCGGCGCAGCCCGTAGGAGCGCTGACCCGTCAGGCCAGCGGCATGACCGTATTGGTAAGCTGCTGGGATTAATCTGAGCCCCCGCACTAGGGGCTATGGATTAATCATTCTAACAACTAAAGGCCGGAGCATCTGCTCCGGCCTTTTTATATCGTTCGAGATAAATGCGCTTCGGCCTGAGCCTGAGCCTGAGACATCATCCAGAATATATTTATCAGTAGGCGTGGATGCGCCCATCCCAGGTGTGAAAGCATCCTGAGGTCTCCGTGGTCAGCACGTCAAATTCATGCATCAGGCCTTTGACGGATTCCTCCACCGAAATCTCGCCCTCTTGTCCGCCCATGTCTGTGCGCACCCAACCCGGATGATAGATGCCAACAGCAATCCCCTCGGGCAACAGATCCGTGGCCAGATTGCGCCCTATGTTCAGTGCCGCTGCCTTGGAGGCGCGATAGGCATAGCTGCCACCCGGTGCGCGTGCATGGCTCGCCATCTGCGAGGAAATAATCGCGATCTTGGGATCAGCGGCAAGCCGCAGGTTGGGCAACAGCGCCTGAACGGTCAAAAACACACCGGTCACATTGGCCGCCAGTGTCTTGCCCCAGACCTCGGCGGAGTAATCTTCCAACCCCATCGATTTATCAAGGTAGACCCCGGCATTACACACTAGGAGATCCACCGGGCGCTCTTTGAGTTGTGCCGCGAACCGTGCCTGTTGACCGGGATCGGTGACATCAAGCCGCACGCCCGACGAATGATCGCGCGAGGTTCCCGTCACGTCGTGACCGCCCTCGCGTAGCTTGCCCACCAATTCGCGGCCAATGCCTCGGCTGCTTCCTGTCACAACGACATGCATTAACGGTCTTCCTTCAATTGGTTTTTCTATTGGGCATAAACGGCAGTGGCAGCAGCGGCACGCCATCCTCGATCAATGCTTTTGCCTCTTCGGGCTTAGCCTCGCCGTGAATGGCCCGCTCTGGCGTATCACCCAGATGCATGGCCCGCGCCTCACTGGCAAAATCCTTGCCCACATAATCTGAATTTTTCTCAATTTTACGCCGCAGTTCGGCCACCGCAGCTTCCAGCTCTCCTGACGGGGTACTAAGCGCACCAGCACCTGCCATGGCCTTCGGTGCGGTATTTTGCGAGGGTGCGGGCAATTGACTTTCAGATGCTGAGGCTGCCGCAGAGGATCCATTGTAGCGCGGCCCACTGTCCCCGACCGATGATACAGCATTACGACCCGGGCGTACCCGAGGCGCCATAATCGCCTTTTCAATCTTGGTTGACCCGCATTGCGCACAAGACACCAATCCAGCCGCCGCCAGTTTGTCAAAGGCAGCAGCCGACTGAAACCAGCTGTCAAAGCTGTGTCCTTCGGCGCATTTCAGAGCGTATTGTATCATGGTGATCACTCTTATCAGGAAGGGATGATTAAATCTGCAATCGGCGTAAGTGCAAGGGCAGAAGCGACAATGCGCGCAGGTTCACCCATCGTTCCATCGCAGATCGTTGGTCACGGCCGCAAACGCAGCCCTTAGCGCGGTGCCAGCAACCGATCCTGCAGCCGTGCCACCAACATCTCGTGCGGTTGGTCCGCCGCAACCGCCAGCCGACGCAGCCCAAAATGCACGCGCGCCATTTCCTGATAGTAGCCCGAATAGACAAAATTGGTCGTCGCACCCGCGATAGCCCCCAGAACCGGCAGCGTCTGTGCCGCCAACTTCTGACCCAGAACCATGCTAAATCGCGGTGCGACCTGCGCAATCAACTTTTGAACCGCACCACCAGTCAGTCCCAGCCGCAGCGACAGAAATCCCAGATCCGCTCCGTCATCAGCGGCCAGTGGTCCGGCTGCCGCAAAAACCCGGATGCAATCAAACCGCACGCTCTCGGCGTCCGGGTCAAATCCCTCTTCTGCAGCTATGCCCTGAATGCTGCGCAACAAAAACGCCGTTGTTGCCGGAAGTTCGACCAAAGCTCCCGGTAGCCCCCCCATGCCGCCAGCTGCACCCATGGCCGCACTAACCGCGCGGTTGACCCCGCCGGGTTGGTCCGGCACCAGCCGCCGCGATCCCGCTGCGCCCTGCATCGCCAAATGCAACGCTTGTTCGGTGGCACCGTCCAACCGGCTGCGTACCGGTACAGGCAGTTTGTCCAGCAACCCCTCAACCGATCCACCCAAGAGGTTCAGAATCTGAATCCCAAACCCTCCAGCCGCGCGGTAGCGTTTGGCCAGCGCTTCCAACTCCACCTCTACGGCAGCAGCATCAAGCGGCTTGGTCAGTGTCAAATCCGACGTCGGTGTCTCGGTCATGTCGTACCCCATCATCCCGAAAACATTTGTATTCCCGCTCCGTATTTCAAGGTTGCAGCAGTCATACGTCGCAGTCAGCGTGGTCTTAACCCGGCTGCTGCGGTCCGCGCCAGCTCAGGATCTGACCATGTACATCAGCCCAGCCGTCGGCCACCAAATCCAGGCCAAGCACCCGATCGGGGTTTGTTGGCGGTGGCATATCGACCGCACGCAGCGGAGCAAACCCAAAACGCCTATAATAGGGCGCATCACCGACCAGCAGAACCCGTGACCAACCCGCTTCTGCTGCTTTGGCAAGACTATCGCGGATCAACGCACCGCCCAAGCCTTCGCCCTGATGGGTTGGGTGAACCGCCACGGGCCCCAAAAGCAACGCAGGATCGGCCGCCTCGCCAACCCGTACTGGCCAAAACCGAATTGCGCCTGCAAGAATTCCGCCTTCGTCTCGCGCCACCTGACTTAGTCCACTTACAGGCGGCACAGCTTCACGCAGCCGGTAGGATGATAGTGCCTCGCGGCCCGGCGCAAAACACAGATCATATAGCGCCTCGACCTCCCAGCGGTCTGCTGGCTGCTCTGCCATCAACTCAATCACGCTGCCTGCCTCCGCGCCTGTCGCCTTCCTGCCATCTATTGAGGGTCAGCACGACCGAGGGTTTTGCCCCACAGCACGCCGCAAACTCCCCTCGCAGGCTAGTCATCGGCCTAACACGGGCGTAAGCCTTGGGCAAACCCCGGCAGTCGGATCCGTGAGCAAAGACAGCACACTACCGCTCCGACCCAGATTTTTTTGGAGACCCATAGATGTTCTACCGCCCCGAAAATGGACATGGCCTGCCCCACAACCCATTCAACGCGATTGTCACGCCCCGTCCAATCGGCTGGATTTCCTCACGTGCGGCAGGTTGTACCAACAATCTTGCACCCTATTCGTTCTTCAATGCAGTCGCCTACGAGCCGCCACAGGTGATGTTTGCCTCTACCTCCGCCAAAGCGGATCAGGACGGCACCAAGGACAGTGTTGCCAATATCGAAGAAACCGGTGTCTTCTGCGTCAATGTCGTATCCTACGCCCTGCGCGATGCAATGAACGCGAGTTCCGCTGCATTGTCCAAGGAGGTCGACGAATTTGATCACGCCGGTTTGGACATGGCCCAATGCGAGACCATCGACTGTGGTCGGGTGCTTGCAGCGCCTGCCGCGCTCGAATGCCGTCTGACCCAGATTGTGACCCTGCCCGGCGCGGCCAATAAGGTGGTTTTTGGCGAGGTGGTCGGTGTACATCTCAATGACAGCTGCCTGATCGACGGCGCCTTTGATGTCACCCGTTTCCAGCCACTGGCACGCCTTGGCTACCGCGACTACTCTGTGGTGCGTGAGCTGTTCTCTCTCACCCGTCCCGACGAATGAGGCCCCGAAATGCCCCTTCCTGATCCCAATAACCGCAACCCTATTACCCTGCCCGATGGCACGGCACATGCAGGCACCGTGATGCTGGCCGAGGCCATAGATCATCCGAATTTCACCGTCGGTGCCTTTACCTACGCCTCCGCCTTCGATCCTCCATCTGACTGGGCCAGCTGTCTTGCGCCCTATCTTTTTGCCGGGTCACGCGAACGGGTGGTGATCGGCAAGTTCTGCCAGATTGCAGAGGGCGTGCGCTTTATCACCGCCTCAGCCAATCACGCGCAGGATGGCCTCAGCTGCTATCCCTTTCCGGTATTCGATCAAACCCGGATGACCGGGTTTCAGCCGGATACCCGCGATACAACTGTCGGGAATGACGTATGGATCGGCTACGGTGCAATGATCCTGCCCGGTGCGCGTATCGGCGATGGCGCGATCATTGGCGCAGGCGCTGTCGTGCGCGGAAATGTACCGTCCTACGCAATTGTCACCGGCAATCCTGCGACCACCGTGCGGCACCGTTTTTCCAAACCGCAAATCGCCCGTCTACTTGCGTTGAAATGGTGGGATTGGCCGACAGATCTGATCACACGTGCAGAACCTGCCTTGCTGGCGGGCGATCTCGACATGCTGGAAGGGCTGGCCCCGGACTAACCTCAGACTGAAAAACAGCCTAAGCACCGCCCTTCGAGGGGCACGAAAAACCCGCGACGCCGATGGTGCCGCGGGTTTCTTTGTCTCGATTATCTCGTCGGCCTAGTGCCCGCCCAAAATCCCGGTTTTGACCGAATAGTCCACGGCGATCTCATAGTCCGGATCATCATCGCTATCGACCATAAGATGGCCTGCCTTGGTCAGAAGCTGGTGACAATCGCGGCTCAGGTGCCGCAGAACGAGCGTCTTGCCTTCAGCCTCATATTTTCCGGCCAGTGTCTCTATCGCCTGCAGCGCCGACTGGTCCACCACACGGCTGCGAACGAAATCAACGATCACATGATCCGGGTCATTCGCAACATCGAACAGCTCGATAAACCCATCGGTGGAACCAAAGAACAGAGGACCCTCGATCTCATAGACCTTCGCACCTTTGTCGCTCTCGGACTCGCGGGTATAGGCGTGAATCCGGCGCGCGTTGTTCCATGCATAGGCCAGCGCCGACACGATGACGCCCACCACAACCGCAATCGCGAGGTCGGTCATCACCGTCACCACGGTCACCAGCACAATCACAAAGGCGTCCATCAACGGCACTTTGGTCATCACCTTGAAGCTGTTCCAGGCGAATGTACCGATCACAACCATGAACATCACCCCAACGAGGGCCGCCAGCGGGATCTGCTCAATCAACGGCGAGGCAACTACGATGAACGCCAGCAGGAACAGCGCCGCAGCGATACCGGCAATCCGTGTCCGACCACCGGATTTCACATTGATCATCGACTGGCCGATCATCGCACAGCCCCCCATGCCGCCAAAGAAACCGGTCACCACATTGGATGCGCCCTGTGCAATACACTCCTGCGAGGCACCGCCGCGCTTGCCGGTGATTTCCCCCACCAGGTTCAAGGTCAACAGGCTCTCAATCAGGCCAATCGCCGCCAAGATCACAGCATAGGGCAGAATGATCCACAGTGTTTCCAGCGTGAAGGGGGCCAGAGCAGCGCCATAGAGCCCTTCGCCGGTGCCAAACGGGTTGTGGAACGACGGGAAGCCGCCCTTGATCGACGCCATATCACCCACGGTCGGCACGTTAATGCCAAAGACAATCACCAATGCGGCCACGATACCAATCCCGGCCAACGGCGCCGGTATGATCGAGGTGATCTTGGGCGTGCCCCAGATGATCAGCATGGTCAGTCCCACAAGGCCCAGCATCATCACCAGCTGCGAGCTGGCCAGCCAGGCCTCGGTATTGTTGGGATCCTTGAACTGGGTCAGCTGCGCGAGGAAGATCACAATCGCCAGACCGTTCACGAAACCCAGCATAACCGGATGCGGCACCAGCCGGATGAACTTGCCCCAATGCATCACCCCCGCGATGATCTGCAGGATCCCCATCAGCACCACAGTGGCAAACAGATACTCAACCCCGTGCTGCGCCACCAGCGCCACCATCACCACTGCAAGTGCGCCCGTGGCACCCGAAATCATCCCCGGCCGACCACCGAAAACGGCGGTAATCAGCCCCACCATAAAGGCCGCATAAAGCCCAACCAGCGGGTGCACCCCGGCCACAAAGGCAAACGCCACGGCCTCCGGCACCAGCGCCAGCGCGACGGTGAGACCAGACAGCAACTCGGTGCGCACGCGGGAGACGGTAAATCCCTCGTCCTGCATGATGGAAAGATTGGGCGGGGAAATCTGCTTGGCCAACAGGGCCATCGCGGCGCGTCTCATGGGCATACCTGTGTTCGGAAGGAGGGTGTCTAACGCCGCCCCTAGCGGAAAACCGCCTTTGGGGCAAGGGGACCGGGTGGTTGCCCCCCTTGCGCACAGGGCGCGCCGCCGCAAAACCGCAATTAGATCAGCATTACTGCCGCAATATTTCGCCCGCGAAACATTTGATCAAAGGGGCTGACGTTAAACTTTAGCGTTTGTTATGGTCTGACACCTCGCCCCAGGGCTTGCCAAGCCCCCGCACCTGCGCATGAATACGCCACTCAGCCAAAGGACACCCCAATGCAGCGCTATACCTCCTGGGCAGAGATCGAACCAAGCGCCACCCCGGCGGAAAAGAAGTTGAGAGACGCCGTTACAGCGGCTGCGTTCTGCCATCTTGGCGGCGGCGGCCTGCCGGATACCCCGGATGACTGGACTGCCCCAAATCCCGCCCGCCACATCCGCGCCGATGTCCTGCGCTTCTTTCTGCGCGGCGGCTGCGCAGACTGCCCGGCAACGGAACTTGGGGTCATGCTGGACGGCGCGCTTGTCACCGGCACGCTTTCACTGACGGATTGCAACCTCTCCGGCAATATGCTGCTGCACAATTGCCGGTTCCAGAACGGCATCAACGCCACCCGCTGCAGGACAACGAAAAATTTTCGGCTGGCTTCCTGCAGAGTGCCGTTTCTGGAGGCTGGCGGCCTAAAGGTTGACGGGCAGCTTTCCTGCATAGGCGCGGAATTTCAGAACAAGGGCGGAACGGCCCTGAACCTCCAGAACGCAGAGATCGGCCAAACCCTTTTCCTACGTTCCGCAAAAATCCTTGGGGCGGCGCATCTGAATGGCCTCAAAACCGGCGACCAGCTGGACTGCGATGGCGCGGAGTTCCAGAACAAGGGCGGAACGGCCCTGAACCTCCAGAATGCAAAGATTGGCCAGGCCCTTTTCCTAGACTCCGCAAAAACCCTTGGGGCGGCGCATCTGAATGGCCTCAGAACCGGCGGCCAGCTTTCCTGCATAGGCGCGGAGTTTCAGAACAAGGACGGAATGGCCCTGAACCTCCAGAATGCGGAGATTGATCAGGACCTCTTCCTACGCTCCGCAAAAATCCTTGGGGCGGCGGATCTGAATGGCCTCAGAACCGGCGGCCAGCTTTCCTGCATAGGCGCGGAGTTCCAGAACGAGGGCGGAATGGCCCTGAACCTCCAGAATGCGGAGATTGGCCACGACTTCTTCTTTCCAAGCCAGGACAAAGTGCAAGGCGTAATCAACCTTACCACTGCCAGCTGCGGTGATTTGGTTGATCAACCGGCGGGAGGGCCGGACGGCTGCACTCTCATCCTCAACGGCTTCTCCTACCGCAGTATTCACCGCTTCACCGATGCCCGCACCCGGCTTGACTGGCTGGCGCGGGGGGATCACTGGAAAGGCGAGTTCTTTCCGCAACCCTACAAACAGCTCGCCAAGGTCCTGCATGATATGGGGCATGAGGCTGACGCCCGCGAAGTGCTTTATGTCATGGAAAAGAAACTGGGACAGGAACGTCGGAAATCACTTCGGCAAGAGATAGCTAACCTCCGAAGTGAAACCCCGTCACTCGGCCAGCGTATAGCGAGATATTTCCTCCTGACAGCCGAATACGCGTCAGATTGGCTACAACGTGTCACGGTTGGCTATGGGCGCAAACCCTTTCGCAGCATCGGTGTGCTGGCAGGTCTGATCATAACATTTTGGCTGTTCACCCTTGCCGCGTGGCACAGCGGTGGTTTTGCTCCGAACTCCAGCATTGTTCTCACCTCGCCCCAGTGGGCAGCTTATGACACGCGGGATAAAACACCCAATCCCGCAAATCCCGCCGATCATTGGAGCAACAAAACCATTCCGGGCCGCGACTGGGAGAGTTTTAATGCCTTCGCTTACGCGGCGGATGTCGTTGTACCCATCATCGACTTTGGCCAGACAGAGGCCTGGGCGCCATCAACCACCCGTGGACCGGCGGGCGTTGTCCTCTGGTGGATGCGCTGGGTCTTTACGATATTGGGCTGGATCGTCACCGCCCTTGGCGCTGCCGCTCTCACCGGGATCATCCGGCGCGAATAGGTCGTTCTTTTCAAGGGTCGCGCCCCAATGGCCCGGTGGCTGACGCTGGCGCGGCACTACGTATATCACCTTTGACGCATATCACCTGTGGCGCTTGTCAAACGGGGGCGTCCTCAGGCAAAACCGGACACAGCACAAGCAGGAGAACAGCGCGTGACACAGGAAACAATGATTGCCGTCATCGGCGGCTCCGGCCTTTATGAAATCGACGGGCTGCAAGATGCCGAATGGGTCACGGTGGAAACGCCCTGGGGGTCGCCCTCGGATCAGATCCTGACGGGTATGCTGGAGGGGGTAAAGATGGCGTTCCTGCCCCGCCATGGCCGTGGCCACGTGCATTCCCCGACCGAAGTGCCCTACCGCGCCAATATCGACGCGCTGAAACGGTTGGGGGTGACGGATGTCTTTTCCATCTCTGCTTGCGGATCGTTTCGTGAAAACATGGCGCCGGGGGATTTTGTCATTGTCGATCAGTTCATCGACCGGACCTTTGCCCGCGAAAAGAGCTTTTTCGGGACCGGATGTGTCGCCCATGTCAGCGTGGCCCATCCCACCTGCGACCGGCTGAGCGACGTCGCAGAAACCGGCGCGCGGGATGCAGGCATCACCGTGCATCGCGGTGGCACCTATCTCTGCATGGAAGGGCCACAGTTTTCCTCGGCCGCCGAAAGCAAGATGTACCGCAGCTGGGGCTGTGACGTGATTGGCATGACCAATATGCCGGAGGCGAAACTCGCCCGTGAAGCGGAGCTGTGCTATGCCTCGATCGCTATGGTCACGGATTTCGACAGCTGGCACCCGGATCACGGCGCGGTTGAGATTACCGACATAATCGCGACCCTCACTGGCAATTCCAGCAATGGGCGTGCCTTGGTACAGCGATTGCCTGCGCTGCTGGGACAGACCCGCGATGCCTGCCCCCAAGGCTGTGACCGCGCATTGGACCACGCCATCATGACAGCCCCAGAAAAGCGCGACCCCGCCCTGCTGGCAAAACTGGACGCTGTTGCAGGTCGCGTTCTGGGCTAACGCTGGGTTGAACCTGCCAAGGGTCGGTGGGGGTCGTTCACCTGCGCCAGCCTCCGCGACTCCTGCGCTCAAGGCTCGGCTGGTTCCGAAAGGTCACAGCTGCGTCCCGTGACCGGGATGCATGCGCACCGCCCTTGCCTGCGCCCACGGCATCGGCGACAAATTCCGGGTCGCGTTCCCCGGATGGGCCACAGGCGGCACAGATCAGAAACCCAACTCCGACGACCAAAAAGGGGACACCCCATGGCCCGCAAAACCGCTGTAAAAGACTACATCCGCACCATCGTGGATTTCCCCCACGAAGGCATCATGTTCCGCGATGTCACCACACTCTTTGCTGACCCGCGCGGATTTCGCATGGCAATCGACCAAATGCTGCACCCCTATGCAGGCGAGCAGATCGACAAGGTTGTGGGTCTTGAGGCGCGCGGCTTTATCCTTGGGGGTGCGATTGCGCACCAGCTGAGCGTTGGCTTTGTACCGATCCGCAAAAAGGGCAAGCTGCCCGGCGCGACCATCAGCCAAGAGTATAAGCTGGAGTATGGCGAAGCGATCATGGAAGTGCATGACGACGCAATCCAGCCCGGCGAAAAGATCCTGGTGGTTGATGACCTCCTCGCCACTGGCGGCACTGCGGCGGCCGGCATCAAACTGATCGAGCGACTTGGGGGGGAAATCGTCTCCTGCGCCTTTATCATCGACCTACCCGAATTGGGCGGCCGCAAGGTGCTGGAAGATCTGGGAATGGATGTCACTGTGCTCTGCGAATTCGAGGGTGCCTGAGGCCAGTTTGAGGCTGCAGTTTCTGCAAAACTTAGATTGGATCACCTCAGAATTGTAGCCAGACCACATTACTCAATCACATAAATGTGAGTGGAATTTAGCGAGGTGCGTTGCTTAGGCGGCGCGCCTTTTTTGTCAACTGACGCATGGCGAAAACCCGCCGGATCCAAACCACATCTCTCGCCGTAACACCGTCATTGCCAGCTAGGGCATGCTACAAAAACAGAGGAATGTACTCATGATCCGCAAGACACTTTTGACCGCCGCCGCAACCTTTGCTCTCGCGACCTCCGCCTTCGCCGGCGGCCACTCGAAGGACATCGTCGACACCGCTGCCGGTGCAGGCGACTTCTCGACATTGGTCGCAGCCGTGAAGGCCGCAGGTCTGGTCGACACTCTAAAAGGCGATGGCCCCTTCACGGTCTTTGCACCGACTGACGCCGCTTTTGCCGCGCTACCTGCCGGCACAGTCGAAGAGCTTCTGAAGCCTGAAAATAAGGATAAATTGGTTGAGATTCTGACCTATCATGTTGTTCCTGGCAAAGTGATGTCCGGCGATCTGTCTGATGATATGAAGGCCGCAACTGTTCAGGGTGGTGAAGTCACCATCGATCTGGATAGCGGCGTGATGGTCGATGGGGCCAAGGTCGTGACCGCCGATATCGAAGCTGAAAACGGTGTGATCCACGTCATTGACGCCGTGATCATGCCCTGATTTTTCAGCGGGGCTGGCTGGCGAAGCGGTTCGCGCGGCCTGCCCACCCTGAACGCGTAAGCTTACCCTGACGGCCTTGTTCCTTTCGGGCCATAGGTGTCGTTCTGCGCGATCGTCGTCGGCGACAACCCAAGACGCCCCCGCCGACGCTATGCACCACGGTTTTCACTCTTCTCACTGCTCTGTTTTCCATGAGAGGCGTGATTATCTTTGTAGCATGTCGGCACGTCTCCTGACGTGCCGACATGTCCACCTCATCTATAATTGACAGCTGCTATTCCTGGTCGTGACTTCTGATCACGCTCGCCATTGCCGCCGTGGCAAATGTTGACATGTGGGCCGTAATCGTGGTGATGCCCGCCGTCGAAGTGGAGTTTGGCGCAGATCGCGCCTCAGCATCGTTTCCCTACATATTGACGATGATCGGGTTGGCAATCTGGTGATTGGCCGCCTGGTTGATCGATTTGGTTGTCGGCAGCGCATCTGTTTCTAGGTCTGGGCTCTGCGGCAGGATTTGGCCCGCTGATTGCAGATATCTCACATTGGTTCCAACGTCGGCGCGGTATCGCAGTCGCGTTGGTGGCCAGTGGAAACTACCTGTCTGGAGCGATGTGGTCCACCGCCCTTGCCGGGATGCTGGCTGACAGTTGCTGGCGCAGCGTTTATGCGACTCTGGCGGTTGTCACACTTCTGGTTGTGATCACGTTATCTGTGGTGCTGCGGCGGCGGATCTCTCTTAGTGCGCAAAGCAGCAGCGCCGCCATGTCGGCCGGCGATGCAGCCCGTGTAGGCCTGACACCGCGACAATTACAGTGGATACTAGGATTGGATGGCATCGGCAGTTGTGTCGCAATGTCGATGCCGCAGGTTCATATCGTCGCCTATTATGTCGGGCTGGATCTATGATGCCCGCGGATCCTATGAGCTGGCCTTTTTAAACGGGATCTTCTGGAACGGGCTCAACATCGCGATCATGGTGCCGTTATTGATGCGCAGCCGACCGGCGCGAGCCCGGTTGCAAACCGCCTGATCAGGCCTTAACACCTTGCGTCTTGGTCTAATTTGCCACTGGCACAACTGCGCCCGGGTTCATAATGCCATGCGGATCGAGCGCCTGTTTGATCACCCGCATTACCGCCAGTTTCACCGGGTCACCATAGTGCCCAAGATCGGCAACTTTTAGACGACCGACACCATGTTCCGCACTGACTGAGCCGTCGAACTCATGGGTCAGATCATGCACAGTGCGTTTTATATCATCTCGAAGATGCTCATAGGCGCTGCGATCCCTGCCGTTGGCCGGAAAGACATTGTAGTGCAGATTGCCGTCGCCCAGATGGCCAAAGCAGTTGATCCGCATATCACCCAAAACCGCAAGTCGCTTGCCGCCCTCTAGGATGAAATCGGGAATACGTGAAATCGGGATCGAGATGTCGTGACTGGAGACCGAACCGATCAGGCGATTGCCTTCCGGAATATGTTCACGCACCGACCAGAGCGCCTGTCGCTGCGCCTCTGACTGGGCAATCACCCCGTCTTGGCTCAGGCCCGCCTCCAGCGCAGTCTCGAACAGACGGGACAGCGCCTCCTCAGGGCTACGGCCCTCTGATAAGCCCAGATCAATCAGCACACACCATTCAGGCAGATCTGCAAAGGGCAGCCGTAGGTCCGACAATGTCTCACGCAGAAATTCTAGCCCCTGACGGTGGATCAGTTCAAAGGCGCTGATTGTCTCGCCCAGTTGGCCACGGGCGATCGCCAGCAGATCAATCGCGGCGGCGGGTGAGGCAACGGTCAGGATCGCTGTGCCCTGCTTCGCCGGGATCGGTGACAGCTTGAGCGCAGCTGCAGTGATGATGCCCAATGTGCCCTCAGCCCCAACCAAGAGGTTGCGCAAATCGTATCCAGTGTTATCCTTGCGCAGTCGGCTTAGGCCGTGCCAGATCTCGCCGGTCGGCAACACCGCCTCCAGCCCCAGACACAGATCACGGGCATTGCCATACCGCAGCACGTTAACGCCACCCGCATTGGTCGCCAGCGTGCCGCCGATGCGGGCCGTGCCCTCGGCCGCAAGTGACAGCGGGAACAGGCGATCTGAATCCTCCGCCGCCTTCTGCACGTCGGCAAGGATCATACCCGCCTCAACACACAACACATTCTCCTGCGGATAAACTCCGCGCAGACCTGTCATCCGCTCCAGTGAAATCACCAAAGGCGCGGGGCCATCCCCCCCCATGATCTGTCCGCCGACCAACCCGGTACCGCCGCCATAGGGCACCACCGGTACATGCGCCGCATGGGCTGCACGCACCAGGGTCGCGACATCTTCCGTACACCGCGGCAACCCAATAGCCCCCGCCTGTCCGTGGTATCGGCCCCTTGGTTCCTCAAGATAGCGCGGCTCAGGTGGACGCAACACATCGTCCGGCAGCTGCGCACGCAGATGATCCACAAAACCAGTGTCGGCAGGGTTCAGACTCATGCGTGTTTATCCTTTTGCCATCTGTTTAAGTTCGACCATTGTGATCCGTCGGAGCAATTGGTTCGGCAATTGGCTCGGCCCTGTTGTTGGTGGCCTCAGGCCTGACCAACCTGCGTGCGTCCGCGCCGATCATGGCGCAAGGAAGCATATAGGACGTGGGTGCGCCAACGCCCGTTGATCTGCAAATATGATTGCGCCACGCCTTCGTATTTGAAGCCAGCGCTTTCAAGTAACCCCCGTGAGGCAGCATTTTCCGGCAGGCAGGCGGCCTCGATCCGTGACAGATCCAGCTTGATAAATGCATGATGTACGACGGCGCCAATGGCCTCTCGCATGTAGCCATTGCGGGCAAAGGACTGCCCCGTCCAATAGCCCAGTGTACCCGCTTGCGCAGGACCGCGACGGATATTGTCGAGTGTAATGGCTCCAATCAGCGACTGGTCGCTGCGGCGTATCAGGAACAAGGGCAGCGCCGAGCCGGAACTGACCGCCCGGCGCGCCCAGTAGACACGGTTGGTAAAACTCTTGCGGCTCAGATGATCGGCTGCCCAGCTTGGTTCCCAAGACGTCAGGTAACCCTGGCTGTGTTGCCGCAAAGCGGCCCAGTCGCGAAAATCCGAATGGATCGGCGGCCTGAGCGTCAGGCGTTCGGTCTCGATACGCACCTTGCGTCCGGTCAGCAACATCAGGCCGCGCGCCTCTCCTGCAAACCCGCCAGCGGAGCGGCATCGCCCACCGGACCATAAAGCGCCAAGGCCATTGAGGCACCGTGGGCCATATCTTCGGCCATAGCGCGCACATCGGCGGTGGTCACCGCGTCAATCCGCGCAACCGTATCCGCCAGCGGCGGCACGTCATCCCATATCTGCACAAGCCGTGCCAGACGTTCGGCGCGGTTGGTCGGGCTTTCGAGCCCCATCAACATCCCGGCCTTCATCTGCGCCCGCGCCCGGTCCACCTCGGCGTCGCTCATATCGCAGGCGGCACGCTTCATTTCGTCGATGGTGATACCGGCCAATTCATCCAGCTGATCCCCCGAGGTACCCGCATAAAGCGTCAGCGTGCCGGTATCTGCATAGGCGCCGGTCTGAGCAAAAATAGTGTAACACAGGCCCCGCTTTTCTCGCACCTCCTGGAATAGACGGCTCGACATGCCCCCACCCAGCGCGCTGGAATAGATCTGCGCGGTGTAAATCGCATCATCGCGATATCCCGGACCCTCAAAAGCCAACGCGATATGGGCCTGTTCAAGCGCCTTTTCGTACCTGGCTTCGCCACCAGTGAATGTCGCGCCTTTGGGCATCATCAACGGCTTGGAGGCTAGATCGCCAAAGAGATCTTCAGCCATTTTCACAATCACATCGTGATCCACCGCACCTGATGCCGACAGGATCATCTGGCCCGGCCCATAGTGTTCGCCCACGAAACGCTCCAGATCCGCACGATCAAAGGCCCGCACCCGTTCCGCCGGGCCAAGGATTGTCCGCCCGATGGGTTGGTCGTGATAACTCTCTTCCTGAAGCCAGTCGAAAATCACGTCGTCCGGCGTATCCAACGCCTGACCGATCTCCTGCAGGATCACTCCCCGCTCAATCTCGATCTCACGCGGGTCAAACACTGGATTCAGAACGATATCTGCGACAACATCCAACGCCAGCGGCACGTCTTCCTGCAACACACGAGCATAGTAGGCGGTTACCTCACGGCTGGTATAGGCGTTGATATAGCCGCCTACATCTTCGATCGCCTCAGCAATATCCAGCGCGCTACGCCGCTTGGTGCCTTTGAACGCCATATGCTCTAGAAAATGGGCAATTCCGTTCTGTTCGATCCGCTCATTCCGCCCGCCGGCGGTCACCCAGACGCCGATGGCTGCAGACTGCAGCCCCGGCATGGTTTCGGTGACGATCCTGAACCCGTTAGCGAGTTGGTGTTGTTGAACTGTCAATTGGCGATGTGCTTTCTGATATGGGTCTCAAGCGCCGTCAGATCATTTGCAATCCGCGTCACCCGTTCTAATCTGTCATACAGATCTGCCATGCGCTGGGGAAGGGGCGGATGCACGCCGCTGGCATCTTCCACGGCCGCCGGGAATTTCGCCGGATGTGCGGTCGCCAGCGTCACCATCGGAACCGTCTGATGGCGGTGTTCATTGGCCACCTTTACGCCGATGGCACTATGCGGGCACAACAGTTCCCCCGAGGCAGCACGTTCCGATTTTATGGTCGCCGAGGTTTCATCCTCAGAGCAGCGGCCCGAGACATAATGCTCCTGCAGCGCCTGCATCGCACCCTGACTGACCTCAAAGCCACCTGTCTTCAGCTCATCCATCAGCTGTGCCACGGCCGCGCCGTCCTGCCCATAGGCATAGAACAAGGCGCGCTCAAAGTTTGACGACACCTGAATATCCATCGAGGGCGAGATTGACGGGATGGTTTCCCCCTTGTGATAACCTTGGCCACTCAGGCAGCGGTGCAGAATATCGTTTTGGTTGGTCGCAACCACCAGCTGGTCGATCGGCAGCCCCATCTGCTTGGCAATGAAGCCTGCAAAAATATCACCGAAGTTGCCGGTTGGCACGGTAAAGCTGATCTTGCGATCCGGCGCTCCGAGCGACACAGCGGAGGTAAAGTAATAGACCACCTGCGCCAGCACGCGGGCGAAGTTGATGGAGTTCACACCCGCCAGACGCACCTCATCGCGGAAGTCAAAGTCGTTGAACATGTCCTTCAACGCCGCCTGACAATCATCAAAATCGCCATCTACCGCCAGTGCATGCACATTGGCATCAGTGGGGGTGGTCATCTGCCGGCGCTGCACCTCGGAGACCCGGCCATGCGGGTAGAGGATAAAGACATTGACCGCATCCAACCCGCCAAAGGCCTGGATCGCTGCCGATCCGGTATCGCCGGAGGTCGCGCCAACTATGGTGACGCTTTCGCCGCGTCGTTTCAGAGCGGTCTCAAACAGCTGCCCGATCAGTTGCATGGCGAAATCTTTGAACGCCAGCGTGGGGCCATGAAACAGTTCCAACAAGAAATGGTTGGGCCCAAGCTGCACCAATGGCGCACGCGCAGCATGGCCGAAGCTGGCATAGGCACGGGCGATGATGCCCCGGAATTCCTCATCGGTGAAACAATCCCCAAGGAACGGGCGCATTACACGGAACGCGACCTCCTCGTAGGATTGCCCTGCGAGATCGGCGATCTCATCTTTGGACATTGTGGGGATTTCAGCTGGAACATAGAGACCGCCGTCACGGGCAAGCCCGGTCAGCATGGCGTCTTCAAAGGTCAGCTCAGGCGCTTGGCCTCGGGTCGAGATGTATTTCATCGGCTCAGCCTTCGGATTTTGGGCGCGAGCGCCACAGGAAATAGATGGTCATTGCGGCCCAGATTACGGCCAGCGAGAACCAGGTGATCGCGTATTGCAAGTGATTGTTCTGGATGCCCACGGTGGTGACGGGCTGCGGGACTACGGTCGCCTGAGGAGATGCGCTACGGGCAACAACCAGAACAGGTTCGGTGCCAAGGCGCTCTGCCATATAGGTGACATCGCGCGCATAGAGGATGTTGGTGTCCAGCTCAGGCGTGGGGGTGGTCCAGTCGCCTTCATCCGGCCAAAGGAGGTTGCCAGTAATCGAAATGGTGCCATGGGTACGGGCTGCATCCTTGTCCGCAGCAGGAACAAACCCACGGTCGAGCAGCAACCGGCGCCCGCCTTCGGTCACCAAAGGTACGATGATGCGATAGCCGGTTTCGGCGTCTTTTGTCACCCAGAAGACGTGCAGCTCGCGATCCTCGATCTCACCGGAGACAGTCACGGCGCGGTAGCGGTCCTGATCTTCAATCGGGGTCTTCGGCACGACTACAGACGCAGCTGTGATACGGGCCTCGATGGTCTGCAGAAGGTCTTGCTTCCATGCAAGCCGCTGCATCTGCCAGACCCCCAGAGACAGCAGCGCCGTCAGGCCCAGACCGCCGACAAGGGAAAGAAAGATCAACCGCCGCATCACGCTATCCTTGCGAATGAGAAAGCGCGCGGAGCATGGCTCCGCGCGCTGCATGTCTTACGGGGTCAGGTCAGGATTCGAAACCACAAACCTGTACCCGTTACAATTCAGATCAGTTCCTTAGTGGGCCAGACCGGCGGTGCCCCAGACGTAGACAGCCACGAAAAGGAACAGCCAGACCACATCAACAAAGTGCCAGTACCAGGCAGCTGCCTCAAAACCGACGTGCTGCTCCGGTGTAAAATCACCCTTCATCGCGCGGATCAGGCATACGGTCAGGAAGATGGTACCGATGACCACGTGGAAACCATGAAAGCCCGTCGCCATGAAGAAGTTCGAGTAGAACTCGTCGCCGCCGAATTCCCAACCTTCATGCAGCAGGTGGATGTATTCATAGCCCTGCAGGAAGGTGAAGAACACGCCCAAAGCGATACCAATGGCCAGCCCCTGAATCAGCGCCTTGCGATCGTTGTTGTGAACCAGCGCATGGTGCGCCCAGGTCACAGCACAACCGGACAACAGCAGAACCAGCGTGTTGATCAGTGGCAGGTGGAAGGCATCAACCGGGTAGATGCTCGGCGCCACATACTCGGTGCCAAAATAAGTCTCCATCGGGTAGATCGCGTGTTTGAAAAACGACCAGAACCAAGCGAAGAAAAACATCACTTCGGACATAACGAAGAGAATGAAGCCGTATCGCAGACCGATACGCACCACAGGGGTGTGATCGCCCTGACGTGCCTCGGCTACAACCTCTGCCCACCAAGCATAGGCGCTATACAGCACCATAGTAAAGCCGCCCCAGAAGGCATAGGCCGTGATACCGTGCATCCATAGAACCGCACCGAACAGCATGATGAAGGTGCCAAGCGAGCTGAGCAGCGGCCAGATCGACGGCGGAAGAATATGATAGTCGTGATTTTTAGCATGCGCCATTTAAGTGTCCCTCACCAAAGCGGCCTAGTTCGTGTTTGTGCCTGCCCCGGCTGTATCACCGGTTTCAAGGGCGGCATACCCTTCTGGCAGATCGATTTCATAGAATGTGTACGACAGCGTAATCGTATGCACGTATTTTCCGTCCCGATCCTCGACAATTTCTGGATCGACAAAGAAGGTCACGGGCATTTCAACCCGCTCACCCGGTTGCAAGACCTGTTCCTCAAAGCAGAAACAGGCAATTTTCTCAAAGAAAGCACCCGCCGAATAGGGCGTCACATTGTAAGACGCCTGCCCCGCAACTGGTCGATCTGTCGGGTTGAAGGCTTCGTAGAACGCCAGCCCGGTCTCTCCGATCTTGATTTCCATCTCACGCTCAACCGGGGTGAACTCCCACGGCATGTTGCGTTCTTTTGAGGCATCAAAGCGCACGGTGACGGTATTATCCAAAACTGTCTCGGAGCCTTGTTCGGCAACACCTGTTACGCCACCAAAACCAGTGACCCGGCAGAACCAATCATAGAATGGCACCGACGCCCAAGACAGACCACCCATCAGGACAACGACACCAACCAATTGAACAACGGTTTTCTGCGGTCCCTGCAAAGCCATCAATCCTTACCCTCGGTTTGTTGCGTAGCGGCAGAGGTGTTCGGGAATTTGAACCCAGCCGATGTCACCTTGACCATTGTCAGTGCCAAAACCAGCACCACGAAAGATCCCAGCAACAGCCCGACGCCGATATTGCGCCCCTTGCGCCGCTGGTGCAGCTCATGTTCCTTGTGCAAGCTCATCTTACCAGCCTCCAAATCCGTAGGGTTTCAGGACCGCTTCGACCAGAATCGCTCCGAAGTGCAGGAACAGATAGAGCAGTGACAACTTGAAGAAGCTGCGCTCCACCTTGAAGTCATCCGCCTCGGAATCATTCTCATTACGACGAGAGATCTTCCAGGCACCGTGCAGGAACAGTGCGTTCAGTACCAGTGCAACAGCCAGATAGACAGGGCCACCTATGCCAGAAAACGCAGTGCCAATCGCCAGCAGGGCCAGCAAGGCAGTATAGATCAAGATGTGGTTGCGGGTGGAACGGCGCCCGTGTGTCACGGTCAGCATTGGCACGCCGGCATCATCGTAGTCAGACCGCATGAACAGCGCCAGCGCCCAGAAATGCGGTGGCGTCCACATAAAGGTAAGGGCAAACATCAGCCATGGCTCCACCGACATAGATCCCGTTGCCGCGATCCAGCCAATGACCGGCGGAAAGGCACCCGCTGCGCCGCCAATAACGATGTTCTGTGGCGTCGCCCGCTTTAGCCACATGGTATAGATCACCACGTAGAAGAAGATCGTGAAGGCTAGAAACGCTCCGGCAAACACATTGGTCGCAAGCGCCAGCATAATCACCGACAAGCCGGATAGGGCCAGCCCCAGCGACAATGCTTCGCCGGGTTCAACTTTGCCTGCGGGGATCGGACGGCTCTTGGTGCGTTTCATGATCTGATCGATATCAGCGTCCCACCACATGTTCAGCGCACCGGAGGCGCCGCCGCCGATTGCGATAAACAGAATTGCGCAAAAACCGATAACTGGGTGCACGCCGATGGGCGCAGCCAACAGACCAACCAGCGCCGTGAACACCACCAAAGACATCACCCGCGGCTTGAGCAGGGCAAAGTAGTCCCCAAACTCCGCGTCCGCTTGCTGGACGGTGCTGGCATTGATGCTTGCGTCAGTCATTGTGCTCTCTTTTGGTCGTGATCTGTCTTAGCGAAAGCGGGCGCGCAACACCTGCGCGGCCCGATCCGTTTTCACGTGATAGCTAGGCGGCATCTGCCCGAAGGCAAGCGCCAGCCGGATCGCTCAGTTAGAAGCGACCTGATAGGATTGTGGCAGACCGGCGTATTCTTCGATCGCGCCCTGTAGCCATGCGTCATAGACCTCTTGGCTGACCACTTTAACAGTGATTGGCATATAGGCGTGGTCTTTGCCGCACAGTTCGGAACACTGGCCAAAGTAGATGCCTTCTTTGTCAGCCTTGAACCACAGTTCAGCCAGACGACCGGGAACCGCGTCCTGCTTTACGCCAAACGCCGGGATGGTCCAGGAGTGGATCACGTCCGCACCGGTCACCTGCATCACGACGGTCTTTCCAACAGGCACAACAACAGCAGTGTCTGTTGCCAGCAGATATTCATCCTCGGCATAGCCGTTATCGGCCAGGTCTTCTTTGGCCAGTATGAAGCTTTCAAAACCAAACTCATGATCGACATACTCATAGCCCCAGTACCACTGGTAGCCTGTAACCTTGATGGTGATGTCACCCTCGGGGATCTCCTGCTGGCGGAACAGCTCCGGCAGGGAGAAGGAGCCGATGAACACCAGAATAATGATCGGAACCACGGTCCATGCGATTTCGATCGGGGTGTTGTGCGTGAACTGCGACGCCGTTGGGTTGGCACGGCGGTTGAAGCGTACAATCGCATAGAGCAGAAGCCCGGCAACGAACACACAAACGGCCGTAATGATCACCAAGATCATGTAGTCTAGAGAATGGACGCCTTCGGCTAGCTCGGTCGCTGCCGGCTGAAAACCAAGGCCGCCGTCGACTGGCTTGCCAATGGTTTCCAGACCTTCTTGCGCGATAGCTGGAAGGCTCGAAAGGCCGGAGAAAAGGCCGGAAAGCATCAAAGCGTTCTTCATGTCATGTCCTGATCAGTTGATCGGTTGATCGAGTTGTTCCTGCGCCGACGTCCTATGATGAAATTTTGATTCCACAAAACGCGTCGGACCCGTTGTCTTTGACGCTGCTAAAAATCATATTCTATCGTGCAGTTAAAGAGGAATGCTCGCGTCAAAGCGTCGCTTTCTTGATTTAGATCAAAAAAACCGAGGTCAACCATGGATACCGCAGCCTTCCGCCCATTTGAAACCAACCTGCCCGAGGACGAGGCGCTCGTCGTATTGCGTCAGGCGCTCTCAGGCGCGGACGACGGGGAGATTTTTGTCGAGCGCCGCAAGTCCGAAGCGCTCGTGTTCGATGACGGGCGGTTGCGCAACGCCAGCTATGACGCCGCGGAAGGTTTCGGCCTGCGCGCCGTGAATGGCGAGGTGGCCGGTTATGCCCATTCCACCGATGTGTCCATTGCAGGGCTAATGCGCGCCGCGGAAACAGCCCGATTGGCCGTCGGAGACGGTGGTGGCACCATGGCCCCGCCGCCACCACGCACCAATACCAAACTCTACGCCGACGAAGACCCCATCGGTGCCATGCCATTTGCGGTAAAGGTCGAGACGCTCCGGGAGATCGACGCCTTTGCCCGCGATCAGGATCCGCGCGTTGTGCAGGTCTCAGCCATGCTGGCCGCCTCGCTGCAGGAAGTGGAAATCCTGCGCGCAGACGGCGACCGCGTACGTGATGTACGCCCCATGACCCGGCTCAATGTCTCAGTAATCGTTGAACAGGACGGCCGTCGCGAAAGCGGATCTGCGGGCGGTGGCGGGCGGCTTGGCCTGGATGGTCTGGTTGATCCCGCAGATTGGCAAGCCAAAGTACGCGAGGCCCTGCGTATCGCCTGCGTTAACCTGGAGGCCGTGCCTGCCCCTGCCGGAGAAATGGATGTGGTGCTCGGCCCTGGCTGGCCCGGCATTCTGCTGCACGAGGCGATTGGTCACGGGCTGGAGGGGGATTTCAACCGCAAGGGCTCTTCAGCGTTTGCCGGGTTGATGGGCCAGCAGATCGCGGCCAAGGGTGTCACGGTTCTGGATGACGGCACGATCCCTGACCGGCGTGGCTCCATCACAATTGATGACGAAGGCACCCCGAGTCAGAAAACCACCCTGATCGAAGACGGCAAACTGGTTGGTTTTATGCAGGATCGTCAGAACGCACGGCTGATGGGGGTTGCCAGTACCGGGAATGGCCGTCGCGAAAGCTATGCCCACGCGCCGATGCCGCGCATGACAAACACCTATATGATGGGTGGCGACGCCAATCCCGATGATCTGGTTGCCTCAATCAAGGACGGCATTTGGGCCGTCGGCTTTGGTGGCGGACAGGTTGATATCACCAACGGTAAGTTCGTGTTCTCCTGCACCGAGGCTTATCGCGTAAAAGACGGCAAGGTCGGCGCCCCGGTAAAAGGGGCAACGTTGATTGGCGATGGAGCGACAGCGCTGAACAAGATTCGCGCCCTTGGCAACGATATGGCGTTGGATCCCGGTATGGGTAACTGCGGCAAGCAGGGCCAATGGGTGCCGGTAGGGGTAGGACAACCCACAGTTCTGATGGGCGGGTTGACCGTGGGTGGCTCTGCGACCTGATTGTTCTGCCAAAAAAGGTGACCCTGCCCTGTGAACATTTTGATCGGGATCACCCCTCCTGAATCGTAGTCAGAATCGCCGCCGTGTCGCTGTCCCAACCTCAGAAGGGCCGACTCGGCGGCAATTTTCGCTAATTTTACGATATAGGGAAGGTGGGCCAGGAAGTGGCTATTTATGCGCGTCTGCACCGTTGCCAAAGCTTGGTTTTTTTTCACATATAATAGAATGAGTTAGAAATGAGTTTGTTAAAATATTTCCTTTAATTCTCCGTGTTCACCACCTGTTAACCACTCAAGAGTTAATCATAGTCTTGCAACAAGGCGGAGCGCAGGATGACCGAAGAAGCAAATTCTTCCACTCACCCCCCACTCCCACCCACCACGGAAGATACACGGATTTCCTGGCTCCGTCTTTTGCGCTCAAGACGTGTTGGCGCGGTGACGTTTCACCGTCTCCTCGCGAAATATGGATCAGCGCAGAACGCGCTATCCGCGTTGCCTGAAATGGCACGCGCCGCTGGCATAAAGGGGTATGAAACATGCTCTGTCGATGCGGCACTCGCCGAAATCAAGGCCGCAGAAGCCGCCCATGCGCGGCTTTTGTGCTTTGATGAGGCAGGGTATCCTCCCTATCTAACCGCACTGCGTGATGCCCCACCCATTCTATGGGCTGTGGGCGATATTGCGCGTCTCACCCAGCCCACCATCGCCATTGTCGGCGCGCGCAACGCCTCTTCACTAGGGGTACGTATGGCACGCGCTCTTGCCCGTGATCTTGGAGAAGCCGGGTATTGCGTGATCTCGGGATTGGCGCGGGGAATTGATACCGCAGCGCATATGGCTGCGCTGCGCACCGGCACCTGCGCCGTAATGGCTGGTGGTGTCGATGTGATCTACCCCGCAGAGAATACGCGGCTTGCCGGAGACATCGCTGAACAGGGTGTAATGATTTCCGAACACGCCCCCGGACTGTCACCGCGATCCCGTCATTTTCCGGCACGCAACCGCATCATTGCCGGCGCGGCGCAAGCCGTTGTCGTGGTCGAGGGAGCGGCAAAATCCGGATCTCTCATTACAGCGCGGGATGCCCTGGATCTGGGTCGCGACGTCCTTGCAGTGCCCGGCCACCCGTTTGATGCCCGGTCCGCTGGATGCAATATGTTGATCCGCGACGGTGCCCAACTGGTGCGCAATGCGCAGGATGTGATCGACGCACTGCCACCAGTAGATCTGACCGATCGTATGGTGCAGGACGCACCGACCAATGTACTACAACGCCAAGCATCCAAGACAGTAACCAGCATCGCCGATCTACCACCGCCGCCGCCCGAACAACGCAGCCTCCAGGAAACAGCGGTCTTGCATCAACGCATCCTAGACCAGCTCGGCCCTTCGCCCACCGCGGAGGACCAGTTAATCCGCGATCTTGCGGTCACATCGCGTGATCTGTCGCCCGCGCTCACCGATCTGGAGATGTCGGGCGCTGTCACCCGAGAGGCAGGTGGACTGCTGCTTCGGGGCGATTTCAGCGATGCATCCTGCGCCAAAGATTCCCCCAAACACCGGCGTTGATTGTCGCAACAACGCAAAGTCATTCGAAGCCGGATTGACAATCTCCCCTTGCACCCCACATGTTGCCCCGCCATAGAGCGCTCGCACTCCTGCCCCACAGAGGTTTACGAATTTATGCCCGTTGTTGTTGTAGAATCCCCAGCTAAAGCTAAGACAATCAACAAATATCTTGGCTCCGACTACACGGTGCTTGCCTCTTACGGACACGTGCGTGACCTGCCTGCGAAAAACGGTTCGGTCGAGCCGGATGATGATTTTGCAATGACTTGGGAGGTCGGAGCCGACAGCCGCAAGCACGTCAAAGCCATTGCCGACGCCCTGAAAGACGACAACGCATTGATTCTCGCGACTGACCCCGATCGCGAAGGCGAGGCGATCAGCTGGCACCTGCAAGAGGCGCTCACCAAACGCCGCTCGATCAAGAAGGACACACCGGTCAGCCGCGTAACCTTCAACGCGATCACCAAAGAAGCGGTCGCTGAGGCGATGAAAAATCCGCGCCAAGTCGACATGCCGCTGGTCGAAGCCTATCTGGCTCGCCGCGCGCTGGACTATCTGGTGGGTTTCAACCTGTCACCGGTACTGTGGCGCAAACTGCCAGGCGCGCGGTCCGCCGGTCGGGTGCAATCGGTCTGCCTGCGCCTGATCGTTGAGCGTGAGACAGAGATCGAAGCCTTCAACCCGCAGGAATACTGGTCCGTAAGAGCACAGCTCGTAACCCCGCGCGGTCAGGAACTAGAAGCCCGGCTGACCGTTCTGGCCGGTGACAAGCTGGACAAGTTCGGATTGGCCAACGCCACCGCCGCTGAATTGGCGGTTCAGGCTGTCAGCAGTCGCGCCCTGTCGGTGGATTCGGTCGAGGCTAAACCCGCCTCCCGGAACCCTTCTGCGCCGTTTATGACATCGACACTGCAACAGGAAGCCAGCCGCAAATTTGGCATGGGCGCGAAGCAATGTATGAACACAGCCCAGCGGCTTTATGAAGCGGGCTACATCACCTACATGCGGACAGATGGCATCGACATGGCGCCCGAAGCTGTACAGGCAACCCGAGCCGAGATCGAAAGCCGTTACGGGGCCAACTACGTGCCGTCCAGCCCGCGAATCTACAAGAACAAGGCAAAAAACGCCCAAGAGGCGCACGAGTGCATTCGCCCTACAGAAATGGGACGCGATGCCGCCAGCCTGAAGCTGAGCGAAGACGATCAGCGCAAATTGTATGATCTGATCTGGAAACGGACCATAGCCTGCCAGATGGAAGGCGCCCGGATGGAGCGCACCACTGTCGACATTGGCTCCGACGACAAGCAAGTCGTCCTGCGCGCAACCGGCCAGGTGGTGCTATTTGACGGCTTCCTGCGTGTCTATGAAGAAGGCCGCGACGATGTCGCCGACGATGATGACAAACGCCTGCCACAAGTGATGCAAGGCGAGCCGATGAAATTCGCCTCTTCGCTTGCCGCCCAGGCTGAAAAAGCAGGCCGCGACGCCTCGGTCCTGTCTGACAATGGCGCAGTGCTCGCCCTACAGCACCATACTCAGCCACCGCCCCGCTATACCGAGGCGACACTGGTCAAAAAGATGGAAGAGCTGGGCATCGGCCGCCCCTCTACCTATGCCTCTGTGATCACAACGATTCAGGACCGCGAATATGTCCGCAAGGACAAAAACCGCCTGTTCCCTGAAGACAAAGGCCGGATCGTCACGATCTTCCTGCTGAACTTCTTCCGCACGTATGTGGGCTATGAATTTACAGCCGAGCTGGAAGGTGAACTGGATGATGTCAGCGCTGGCCAGCGCGACTATAAGGATATCCTTGGCCGGTTCTGGCGCGATTTCTCCGCCGCCATCGCCGAAACCTCTGATCTGCGTATCGCCGAAGTTTTGGACGTATTGGATGAGGCGCTGGCGCCGCAGCTTTATCCCCCGCGCGAGGACGGCACTGATCCTCGCGTCTGCCCCAAATGTGGTGCAGGTCAGTTGCACCTGAAAACATCGCGCACCGGCGGCTTTGTTGGGTGCGGCAACTATCCCGAATGCAATTACACCCGCCCTATCTCGGGTGAAGGTGCCGAAGGCTATGAACGTATTCTGGGTGAGGATGAAGGCGATGAAATCCATCTGAAATCCGGTCGCTTTGGCCCCTATGTACAACGTGGTGAAGCAACGCCTGAGAACAAGAAACCACCGCGCTCCTCGCTGCCCAAACAGGGCCGGGACTTCCTGCCGAGCTGGGGCCCGAACGAGATCAGGCTGGAACAGGCGGTCACCTTGCTGACACTGCCACGCGACGTGGGCCAGCACCCGGAGGGCGGCACCATTCAGGCCAATCTCGGACGGTTTGGCCCCTATATTGCGCATCAAAAAGCGGACGAAGAAAAGCCAGTCTACGTGAACCTCAAGGAAACGCTCGACGTTTTTGAAATTGGCATGAATCGGGCCGTCGAAATGCTGGCTGAAAAACGCGCCAATCCCGGTCGTGGCCGTCGTGCTGCGGCCAAGGCGCTGAAAGAGTTGGGCGATCACCCGGAAAGCGGCGGTGCCATCAGTATCATGGATGGCCGCTACGGCCCCTATGTCAAATGGGAGAAGGTCAATGCGACCCTACCAAAGGACGTGGAGCCCAAAGACGTGACCGTCGAGTTGGCCATGCAGCTGATCACCGAGAAAGCAGGTAAATCGGGCGCAAAGAAAAAAGCCCCCGCAAAAAAGACCGCGGCAAAGAAGACCGCCGCCAAGAAAGCTCCGGCCAAAAAGACCGCTGCTAAGAAGACGACTGCGAGCTCCGGCAACGACAGCTAGTCCTGCTCGGAAAAACGCCAGAGAGTGGAAGGTAGCCCGTAGGGCGCAAAATGAATTGGCTCCCTACGGCCACGCATCTCTTACCAAACGTTCGCGTAAAATGCGCTACGTCTGCTCAGCAATGGCGTCTGCAATACCTGGTGTCAGTTTAAGATCCGCCAAGCGCCATCTCAGTAAGATCGAAGGAATAGACTGCGGCCCCACGGGACCACAGTCCGCAGGTCTGCCCATTTACTGCTTAGGCAGATCCGTAGAAATACCCATCTTTATCCGTATCGTTGACTCTGCTCCCAGCGGGCGTCAGAACTTTGCCAACCTGGCTGATGATCATGGGAGATGGATATGAAAAAGGTTTATTCCAACGCTGCCGAAGCGCTGGACGGTCTACTGCACGATGGCATGTTCATCGCAGCTGGCGGGTTCGGGCTCTGTGGTATTCCGGAGCTGCTGCTAGACGCGATCAAGGACTCGGGCACCAAGGATCTGACCTTTGCCTCCAACAACGCCGGCGTTGATGATTTCGGCATCGGTATCCTGTTGCAGACGAAGCAGGTGAAAAAAATGATCTCTTCCTACGTGGGAGAAAACGCCGAATTTATGCGTCAGTACCTCTCGGGAGAGCTGGAGCTGGAATTTAACCCGCAGGGTACTCTGGCCGAACGGATGCGCGCCGGTGGTGCAGGTATCCCCGGCTTTTTCACCAAGACCGGTGTTGGCACTGTGATCGCCGAAGGGAAGATGGAAAAACAGTTCCCCACTGGCCCTGATGGCGCCATGCAGGATTACATTATGGAAGAAGGGATCTTTGCTGATCTTGCCATCGTAAAAGCCTGGAAAGCCGATGAGACCGGCAATCTGGTGTTCCGCAAGACTGCGCGAAACTTCAATGCGCCGGCCGCCACCTGCGGTAAAACCTGCGTCGTGGAAGTGGAAGAAATCGTACCGACCGGGTCATTGGACCCCGACTCGATCCACCTGCCCGGCATCTATGTGCATCGCATCATCAAGGGCGATCACGAGAAACGCATCGAACAGCGCACCACGCGCCCAGCAGCTGAATAAGGAGACCGCGACATGGCATGGGACCGCAATCAAATGGCCGCCCGCGCGGCACAAGAGCTGCAAGACGGCTGGTACGTGAACCTCGGCATCGGCATTCCGACGCTGGTCAGCAACCATATCCCCGATGGCGTCAACGTGACGTTGCAATCTGAGAACGGCATGTTGGGCATGGGCCCCTTCCCCATTGAGGGCGAAGAGGATGCAGACCTGATCAACGCGGGCAAGCAAACGATCACCGAACTGCCTCAAACCGCCTATTTCGACAGCGCACAATCCTTTGCGATGATCCGCGGCGGCAAGATCGCCATGGCGATCCTCGGCGCGATGGAAGTTGCCGAAAACGGTGACCTCGCCAATTGGATGATCCCGGGCAAGCTGGTGAAGGGCATGGGCGGCGCGATGGATCTGGTGGCCGGTGTTGGCCGCGTGGTCGTGGTGATGGATCACACTAACAAACACGGCGACAGCAAAGTCCTGACGGGCTGCACGCTGCCTCTGACTGGCAAGGGTGTGGTGGATCGCATCATCACCAACCTCGGCGTGCTGGACGTGGTCGAAGGTGGTCTTAAGATCATTGAGACCGCAGATGGAGTCAGCGAGGACGAATTGCGCGCCGCAACACAGGCGACCATCGTCAACTGATCCAATTGGGACTGCACTAAAAGATACGGCCCGCCAGATTATCTGACGGGCCGTTTTTTATGCCATGCACCAACGCGTAGGACCTGCGCGGGTGCTCCGGTCGAATTTGCGGCCGCAGAAACGACCAAAGTGGCAGCGTTAACGGGTTCAGGATCTCATAGATATAGACGCGCTTATCATACCAGTTGACGCTCATCTCGCGCCCCTGCTCAAACAGCATGACGCAACAATCATCGCTGGCCAGATCGCGGCTATCCCGACCAAGCACCGTGACGATGATAGGATCCACAAGATGGCGTTTGAACAGAGTCTGCGCCTTGGCCATCTTGCCCGACACATTCAGCGCCACGGCCAACAGAACGCGCCCAAAGCCCGAGAAATTCTTGAGCGGGTTCGCATTTGCCAGACCCGGCCCAAAGGCTACAAAGACCAACCGTCCAAAAAATCCTACAAAAGCGATCGTGCCGAACATAGCAATATTATCGGTCACCGCATGAGACCCGCAGCAATAGCTGACGGATCAATTCTCAAATATAATGCCTGTCTCCAAACTACTTGAGGCAGACAACACGCTCCGTAGATCGGCCAATTTGGGTGGAAAAATGATGCAAAAGAGTCTTTACCAATAGCTAAACGCAAAACCCTAGTTCACTACCTGAAGAGCGCATCAACACCTAATTCATCTGGCGGAAGACACAGCCGTCGGTAATCAGCTCAGGCGGTGTCATGCACAATCCACGCGCCACCTGAAACGCTGCCAGCACCTTGGGCACATAATCGCGCGTCTCAGCAAAGGGAGGCACGCCCTTATGGCTGCGCACTGAGCCTTCGCCTGCATTATATCCTGCCAACACCAGAATTGGGTCGCGGTCAAATTCACCCATTAGCCAATTGAGGTATTTCACACCCCCAGCGATATTCTCGCCGCTATTCAGCGCATCACTAACCCCAAACCGCGTTGCCGTATCCGGCATCAGCTGCATCAACCCTTGCGCACCAGCACCGCTGACAGCCTTGGCCTTACCTGACGATTCCACCGCAATCACAGCCAGCACCAGGGCTGGCGACACATCGGTTCCCACGCTTGCCGTCAGAATCTGCACGCCACGTTCACTGGCGATGTCCTGCAATAGTTGAAGCCGTGGTGCCGCTACGGGCGTGTCGCCATCCAGCGCGCGCAATGCTTTGGCCAACCGTCCGGGTCCACTATCCGCCAGACTGTCAGAGATATCCCGCCAGAACCCGGTATAGCGACCGGTATCTGTCGTTACCGCAGAGGCCGCGCCGTTATCAGTGGCGACAGCTGTCGTTGCAACGGGCGGGTCAATCTGAATGGTGATGCGCTGTTTGGTGCCCGGTTTGGGTGGGCGCACCCGCTTGGCCTCAAACTCCGGGAACGGTGCAGGAGCAGCCCCATCCCTATCCTGAGCACGGCCCGGGACCGTAGCAGTGCCCAAAATGACCACAGACATCGCTATCGCCGCGACTACATTGCACAGCTGCGTCCAGTTTGGGGCGATTCTACCGATAAATCGGTACCTACAACCCGCCATTCCCCTTGGAATGAGGGCCATAGGAAAGCAAACGGGTCGTTTACGTCTCATTGGGCTGCTCTGCCTCTGCGTTTTCGCAAAGGAGACTCGCCCAGACGCTGCCAAAAATCCAGTTTCGCACCCCAAATTCTGGCAATTTCGCCATATTTACCATGATCTGCCGCCCCAAAGTCACGGATCCTGACAAGAGGTAAATATTAAGATCATTAAAAAACAATATCTTACGTGAAAAATTAGCCAAAAGTTAAAGTAGGGCAAACGAGTCCGTGTTTCAGCCCAAATCCTGCCACGCTCCACTGGCTATATAGCTTCACACCAAGTCGAACGGAGCCGAGCAGGAGAGAGCAGGTTCACAAAACGGGCGACAAGGTCGAAACACACTTTTAGATCCTTTGGAGGGACGAACCATGATCAAATTTATCAAAAACTTCCGTAAAGACGACTCTGGCGCCGTGACTGTTGACTGGGTTGTTCTGACAGCCGCTGTCGCCGCTCTGGCAGGTGTTGTTTACACCTCGATCGAAACCGGCGCGTCGAACCTGACTTCGGCAACAGGCTCCTACCTGGGTACCCAAGCTCCAACCTAATCCTAGGTCACTTATGACCTGACGAGTTTGAGGGCCGCGCCTTTTGCATAAGGTGCGGCCCTTTGCCCAAGGAACCTTCGGTTAGCGAGGTCCACTATGAACAGGTTCAAGCAATTTTTTGCCAAAGATGACGGCGCAGTCACCGTTGACTGGGTGGTTCTGACCGCTGCGATCGTCGGATTGGCCGTGCTCATCGCCGCCTCAATGGAGGATGGTGCATTGGGACTGGCCGACATGCTGGCAGCCTATATGACCAATTGGTCATTCAGCTGATCGGGACGCGCTAATCGCGCGTCTCGGCCGCCAACCCTGATCGACATAGGCGGCAGCGCTGGGACAGAACGCCCGGTTCAGGCAACGGTTTGACCGACCCAGGCACCGGTGTTGCATCAGCAACGCCGGCGGCCACTGATGAGAGGTACCACTATGCGTGCAGTATTCGGACTTGTCCTCATTGTCGGAGTCGCCCTTGCAGGGGGGGCTGTGATGATGGCCAAGAACTATATCACCGCCTACCAGAACGAATTGGCCCGCGAGCGAGCCTCGCGAGGTGAAAACATTCCGTTGGTTGATGTCCTCATCGCCAATGGCCAGTTGAAATACGGCGAACGGCTTACAAAAGAGAATGTACGCTCCGTACGCTGGCCTGAAAACGCCATTCCCGAAGGCGCCTTCCTGACAGTGGATGCGCTCTTCCCGCCGCAATACCCCGATGATCATCGCGTGGTGCTGCGCCGCATGGAAAAGGATGAGGCGATTCTGGCCGTCAAAGTTACCAAACCCGGAGAAGACGCGGGCATCACCTCGCGTCTTGCCAAAGGAATGCGCGCCTTTGCCATCCGCGTCGATGTATCGTCAGGCGTGTCGGGTTTCCTGCGCCCCGGTGACCATGTTGATGTCTACTGGACCGGTTCATTGCAGGATCATAATAGTGGTCGCAATGGCGAATTCACGCGTCTGATCCAGACCAATATCGAACTGATCGCCGTCGATCAGACCGCTGGTGGCGATCTGGATGGTGCTGTCATTGCGCGCACCGTCACCGCCGCAGTGCGTCCCGAACAGGTCGCCGCCCTAGCGCAAGCACAATCCACGGGCCGTCTATCGCTGTCCCTTGTTGGTGCCGGCGATGATACCGTCGCTTCTTCGGTGATTGAAGTAGATCAGCGTAGCCTTTTGGGTCTGGGCGCCATAGAGGCCCCGCAACAAGCTGAGCAGGAGAAAGTCTGCACCATCCGCACGAGACGTGGCGCGGAAGTGGTGGAGATCCCGATCCCCTGTACCAACTGATCCCACACCAGGCATTCCTGCAAAGGTTTCAGGTGGATAATAAATCAAACATCGCTCTTCCGAGGGCGGTGTTTTTTCGTGATTGTTGCCGACACCCCACAGGTGAACCAATGTAGCTGCACCCCGGAAGCCATTGATTCTTGCAAAAATTCGCCGATGGGCGCAGAGTAGCGCAAACTTGGGCGAAAAGACCCAACATTGAGGCGTGATCGGAAAGGCAGGTCACATGGCTTTTAGACGGTATGTAGCAGCGGCCCTAACCGGGCTTTCGCTGGTGTGTTTCCCGGTCGCAGATGCGGCCTGGGCGAATGGGTTGCGCGTTGTCAAAAAGGGCACCGCCGCCAATCTTGATGTGCCAATGAATCGGGCGGTGGTGGTCGAAAGCGACGTCCCCTTCTCCGAACTCAGCATTGCAAACCCTAGCATCGCCGATATCTCTTCTCTTTCGGATCGCACCATTTATGTGCTTGGAAAGGCACCGGGGCTGACCACACTGACCCTGTTGGACGCCTCCGGCCGACTGATCACGAATGTCGATGTCCGCGTCGCAGCAGATGTTAGTGAATTTAAGGAACGACTGCGGCAGATCCTGCCCGGTGAAAAGATCGAAGTACGCACCGCCAATGACGGCATCGTACTTTCGGGTGTTGTATCCAGCTCTTCGCGCCTGCAACGCGCGCTCGATCTGGCGGAACGTTACGCACCCGAGCGGGTCAGCAACCTGATGTCCGTCGGCGGCGTGCAACAGGTCATGCTCAAGGTCCGTTTTGCCGAAATGCAGCGCACGGTCTCCAAATCTCTTAGCGCTTCACTGGGTGTGAATGGCGGCAATAGTGTTGGCGTCAATGGTGGCACCAGCACACTCAATACCCAAGGCGCGCTGACAAACAGCCTTGCCGGCAACATACCCGCTGCCAACGACAACACCGGTGCCTTTGTCTTTGGCTTCAATGCTGGAGCGTTTCAGGTCAACCTGTTGCTGGAGGCATTGGAACAGAAAGGCGTCGTACGTACGCTGGCCGAGCCAAACCTTTCGGCCCTATCGGGCCAGGAGGCCAAATTCCTCGCAGGTGGTGAATATCCTATCCCCGTCGCTCAGGAAGACGGCGTTATTACAATCGAATTCAAACCTTTCGGGATCGAGCTCAACTTCGTTCCACGAGTGGTCGATGCCGACGTCATCAACCTCGAAATGAAGGCTGCGGTCTCTGCAATCGACCCTACCAACTCGATTGAGCTGAACGGCCTTAGCATCGCCGCCTTCTCTCGACGCGAAACCTCGACCACGGTGGAACTGCGCGATGGTGAAAGCTTTGCCATCGCTGGGCTGATACGCGACGAGTTCCGTGACAGCTCTTCTCAACTGCCGTGGATCGGGGATGTCCCTGTTCTGGGGTCCCTGTTCCGTAGCGCCAACTACCAGCGCGCTCAGACGGAGCTGGTCATCATTGTCAGCGCCCATTTGGTCACGCCGACGCGCGGTGAGGCACTGAGCCTGCCAACCGACCGGATACGCCCGCCAAGTGAGAGCGAGCTGTTCCTGATGGGTCGGGTCTCCAAGGGCCAGAAAGGCCCTGCCAGCGAAGTCGCTAAACAAGACTTCAACGGCTCTTATGGCTATGTGATGGATTGAGCAGAGGATAATGGGGCAGATGATCAGATATGCAGCACTCTTTGGCCTGTCCCTGACAGTTGCCGCCTGTGGATATGAGGCCGGTGAACCTCTGGATCGCTCGGTCTTTGGCAATGCCACCAATTCCAACGCGGCCGTCATGTCGGGTGAGCGCGATTTTGCAATCCAGCTTGCCACACGCTTTGCTGAGGAAGTGCCCACTACGATAAACTTTGCCTTTGACAGCGCACAGCTGGACGGCAATGCCCGCGCTGTGCTTGACCAGCAGGCCCATTGGATCAAGCAGTTCCCAGAGGTGCGATTCCGTGTCTTTGGCCATACCGACGCCGTTGGCTCCAGTGGCTATAATAAGGCGCTCGGCCTGCGGCGTGCCCGCAAAGCCGTCAACTACCTCGTGTCACGTGGCATCAGTCGCAACCGACTACAAGCGGTTGTCTCGTTTGGCGAGACCCAGCCACTGATCCCGACGTCTGATCGCGAACGCCGCAACCGCCGCACGGTGACCGAAGTCAGCGGTTTCCTGAAGCGCCATCCCACTGTTCTCGATGGAAAATACGCTCAGGTCATCTACCGCGAATACATCGAAAGCGCGATTCCTCGCACCTCGCTGACCAGCGAACGCTCGATCAAAACGACTCTCGAATAACGGCGCTGAAACAGGGTTGCCATCGGTTAACCCTGTTCACGCTTCGTTAGGAATACCCCACAAATGGGCGGCCTTGGCCCCAATCTCGCCCAGATCTTCCCCGACATTGTTCTCAAGAGGTAATGTGCGTCCAACTTCCGGACGTACGTGCTAGCGTGCTCCGACCAACATGGCGCGACACGCCCCGAGAGAAGGATAGTGGTGATGAGCAGCGGTATGCCGCAGACAGAAGCGAATGCGATTGTCGCCTGTACGATCAGTCGGGACGTTCAGAATTTCGACCTATTGATCGAAGACATGGAAGCGACAATGGGCGAATCCTGGGGCGATCTGGGCTTTTCCGAGGCGCTGGCCTTTTTCAACCAAAGCGAAGCCGAAGCACTGGAATTCGTGGCGCTCGCGCTCGACAGCGACGACGAAGACAATCTGCAGCTGATGGGTACCATCATCACCGAGGCAAAATCCCGCAATATCAAGGTGATCCTGATCGCCGAGGATGTAACCCCAGCGGCGTTGCACAGCCTGCTGCGCCAGGGGGCTGATGAATTCATCCCCTACCCCTTGCCCGAAGGTGAATTGCAAGCCGCCATCGAACGGATGCGTCTGGCTGAAGCAGAACGTAACGCCGAACCCCAGCACGCCCTTAAGACCGGCAGTCAGCGCGACGGCGCCGTCATCGTCTGCCATGGTATCGCCGGCGGCAGCGGTTCCACCACGCTGGCCGTGAATCTCGCATGTGAACTGGCACAGCTCTCTACCGCAGAAACGCCACGTGTCTGCCTGTTGGATTTCGACCTGCAATATGGCTCGGTTGCGACCTATCTCGATCTGCCCCGTCGAGAGGTTGTGATGGAAATGCTAAGTGATACCGAAAACCTTGACGAAGATATCTTTGGCCAGGCCCTGGTGACCTACGAAGACAAACTGCAGGTACTGACAGCCCCGGTGGATATGATCCCGCTGGAGTTCATAACACCCGAAGACATCGAACGTGTGGTCACGCTGGCGCGCAGCCACTTCGACTTTGTGGTCATCGACATGCCCCATACGCTAGTGCAGTGGTCAGAGACGGTACTCAATATGGCGCATGTCTATTTCTCCATGGTGGAGCTGGATATGCGGTCGGCGCAGAATGCGCTGCGCCTGAAACGGGCGCTGCAATCCGAAGATCTGCCATTTGAAAAACTTCGGTTTGCGCTGAACCGGGCTCCGAAGTTCACGGACCTGAGTGGCAAGAGCCGGGTAAAGCGTATGGCAGAGTCCTTGGGCATCTCCATTGACTTGCAGCTTCCCGATGGCGGCAAGCAGGTTGCGCAGGCTTGCGATCACGGCACCCCCTTAGCCAGTGCCAACGCTAAGAACCCACTGCGCAAGGAAATTCTGAAATTAGCCCAATCGTTGCATGACCTCGGTCAAAGCGACGCGGCGGCGGCCTGAGACCAGATTTAACCAGGGGCATTCCTTTCATGTTCTCCAAGTACAAAAAACAATCCGCCACACCCAGCGCTGCTGCGCAGCCTGCCGCCGTGGCCGCCCCGACCAAAGCTCCGGCTCCAGCCGCCGCATCTGCTGCATCCATGCGCAAGCCCCTGGCTCGCAAAACTGCCGAAGTCGCGCCAGGCGACAAGGAACGCAAGCGCAAGGAGCGGATGGGTGAGATCAAAATCCAACTACACCGCGAGTTGTTGGACAATCTTAACCTTGCCGCATTGGAACGCGCCAGCGAGGCTGAGCTGCGCACGGAGATTTCCTCCATCACCACTGAAATCCTTGAGGAAAAAGGCATTGTTCTCAACCGTGAGGATCGTCAGACCCTGACTAAGGAACTCTATGACGAGGTCACCGGCCTGGGCCCGCTTGAGACCCTCCTGCAGGATGACACCGTCAACGATATTCTGGTGAACGGCCCGCAGCAGGTTTTTGTCGAACGCGACGGCAAGCTGCAACTCAGCGATGTGACCTTCAAGGATGAAAAGCACCTGATGCGGATCATTGACAAAATCGTCTCCGCCGTGGGACGCCGTGTCGATGAAAGCAATCCTTATGTGGACGCCCGTCTTGCCGATGGTTCGCGTTTTAACGCAATGGTCCCGCCAGTTGCTGTGGACGGCTCGCTGGTGTCGATCCGTAAATTCAAAAAAGACAAGCTGGGCATTGATGATCTGGTCAGTTTTGGCGCCTTCACCGATGAGATGGCTGCCTATCTTCAAGCCGCAGTTTCAACCCGCCTGAATGTCATCGTATCCGGCGGGACCGGCTCTGGTAAAACCACTACGCTGAACGCCCTGTCGTCCTTCATCGACAATGCCGAACGTATCTTGACCATCGAAGACACGGCGGAACTTCAGTTGCAACAGACCCATGTGGGACGGATGGAAAGCCGCCCGCCCAACGTCGAAGGTCGCGGCGAGGTATCGCCACGCGACTGTCTGAAAAACGCCCTCAGGATGCGTCCGGATCGGATCATCGTTGGCGAAACCCGTGGCGAAGAAGTTATCGACATGCTGCAGGCCATGAACACCGGCCACGATGGCTCCATGACCACGATCCACGCAAACTCTGCTCGCGATGGTATCTCGCGTCTGGAAAACATGATCGCCATGGCCGGAATCGAAATGCCGATCAAAGCGGTGCGCAGCCAGATCGCATCGGCTGTGAACATCATCGTACAGGCGTCGCGCCTGCAAGATGGTTCGCGCCGCATGACCTCCATCACTGAAATTACCGGGATGGAAGGTGACGTGATCTCTATGCAGGAAATCTTCCGCTTCCAACGCGTTGGCTTGACGCCGGAAAACAAGATCATTGGCCATTTCACTGCCACTGGCGTGCGCAGCCACTACTCCGAGCGCTTCCGTCTTTGGGGTTACGACCTTCCGTCGTCGATCTATGAACCCACCGTGATGGAGGTCCGCTAATGCAACTGAGTGCAGAACCAATTATCTATGGGTTGATCTTCATCGGCGTTCTGGTGCTGGTTGAAGGTCTCTATCTGGTGACATTCGGCAAATCCATCAGTCTCAACAGCCGCGTCAACCGCCGCTTGGAGATGATGGACAAGGGCGGCAATCGCGAACAGGTACTGGAACAGCTGCGCAAGGAAATGCGTCAGCATATGAGCGCCAAGTCAATCCCGCTCTATTCTCTGCTGGCAGAGCGCGCGCAAAAGGCCGCGATCGCCTTTTCACCGCGCCAACTGATCCTGATCATGGGCGCCGTTGCAGCCATTGCCTTCGTCGGGCTCAGCGTTGGTACGAGCGCCGAACTACCGCTGCGCCTTCTGGCATCTGTGATCATCGGCGTCGGCGCTGTCTTCTTCTGGGTCAACAAAAAAGCCGCCAAGCGCATGGCAATGATCGAAGAACAGCTCCCAGATGCGGTTGAATTGATGGTCCGGTCCCTACGCGTCGGCCATCCGTTTTCCTCAGCTGTGCAGATCGTCGCCAACGAGGTCGAAGATCCGCTGGCCACCGAATTTGGCGTCATCGCCGACGAAAGCGCCTATGGTCGCGATGTGGGCGAAGCGCTCAAGGAAATGGCCGAACGTCTGGATATGCAGGACATGCGTTTCCTTGCTGTGGCCGTGACCATTCAGCAGCAGTCCGGTGGTAACCTGGCTGAGGTTCTGGCCGGCCTGGCCAAGGTGATCCGTGCCCGCTTCCGCCTGTTTCGCCGCGTAAAGGCGATCACCGCCGAAGCGCAATGGTCAGGCAAGTTCCTGTCGGGTTTTCCATTGTTCTGTCTCGGCGGCATTATGGCCAAGGATCCCGGATATTATGATGGTGTGGTTGACCACCCATGGTTCATCCCTGCCTGTTTCATTGTCGGCGCAATGCTGACCATAAACCTCTTCGTCATGCGCATGCTGACAAACATCAAGGTGTGAGGCAAAATCCATGACATCCTTAAGCGATCTCAATGACCTGCTGGTAACACATCTCGGCCCCTTCGGCCCGCTGCTGGTGGTGGGTCTGGGCGGCCTCTTTATGATTTTGCTGGCAATTCCGCTGCTCTTGAACCAGCCCGAAGATCCGCTGAAGAAGCTGCAAAAAAGCATGTCCGCCAGCACCCAGACCAACTCCAAGAAGGAGCGTTTGCGTCAGGCCGATCGCAATGAACAGCTGCAGAAATTCGCGTCCTTCCTGGAACCGCAAGACGCCACTGAGCTCTCCAAGATGGAGCTGAAGCTGCGTCAGGCTGGGTATCAATCCAAGGACTCAGTGCGCTTCTTTCATTTTGCGCAATTCGCATTGGGCCTGATCGGCCTCGCTTTCGGCTTGTTCTATGTCTACGTGCTCAATGCAGATATGGAGTATGACAGCCAGCAGATGGTCATCCGCATCATCGGGCCGGGTGCTGTCGCCTATATGTTGCCCAAGTACTGGATCACCCGACGCGTTGAAGAACGCAAGCAAGAGATCACCTCCGGCTTTCCTGACGCGCTCGACATGATGCTCGTCTGCGTCGAAGCCGGTCAATCGCTGGATCAGGCCATTGTGCGCGTCGCAAAAGAACTGCACGCCTCCTACCCTGCTCTTGCTGATGAATTCGAGGTTGTTTCTCAAGAAATGAAAGCCGGTAAGGACAAAGACAAGGTATTGCGTGACATGGGCACCCGCTGCGGTGTGCAGGATGTGTCTTCTTTTGTCACCGTGATGATCCAGTCTGCTACGTTTGGTACCTCCATTGCAGAGGCCTTGCGGGTCTATGCCGGGGAAATGCGGGACAAACGGGTAATGCGCGCCGAAGAGGCCGCAAACAAGTTGCCAACCAAAATGACCCTTGCCACAATGACCCTTACGGTGCCTCCGCTGCTGATCATTCTGGTCGGCCCATCGGCGCAGGGCATCTCCAATCTGGGCAATATGAGCAAATAACACATGATGACACTGGGTTGGGCTTTCCCCTCCCGTCTCTGTAAAGCGATCACCGCCATCCTCGCGCTTGCGTTGGTGGCGGCTTGCATGTCACCAGGCGGAAAATCAGATCCCAAGGATCCACTGGGCGGACCGGCATTGCCCGGCGTCGATCCGCGAGGAAAATCCGAAAGTGGCCTTCTTGTCGGTCACCGGTTGATGGCTGCGGCCGAATATGAGCTGGCGTTGGATGCATTTACCCGCGCTGCGCTGGAAGACGGGCTCAGCGCTGAAGTGCTCTCGGGCCTTGGCTCAGCCAACCTCGGATTGGGGCGTCTGGGACAGGCTGAAACCCATCTCCGCCGCGCTGTTGAGCGTGACCCGGACTTCCCCGCAGCCATGAACAATCTTGGCGTGGTGCTGATGGAACGGCAAAAATACCCCGAGGCCGAGCAGATCCTGCGCCGGGCCTTTGCGCTTGATAATGGCGAAAGTGACGCAATCCGTGAAAATTTCCGCCTTGCTCTCGCAAAACTTGACCAGAGCACGCATAGTGATCCCCAACAAAAAGGCTACGCATTGGTGCAGCGCGGAGGGGGGAGTTACCTGATTCGCACGTCCCAGTGACGCAAAGCCTCAGGCAGAGCAGCACAGAGGACGCAAAAAATGCGCCAGCAGATTTTCGTATCCGCATGTCTGGTCGGTGGGCTTGTCCTGTCGGCCTGCGCCAAGGACGACACCGAAGCCGTTGACCGCGCCTTTCAAGAGGTGAACGTGGTCGATGAGAGCAATCTCAACGATGTGATGTTGACTGTCGCAGACCCGAATGAGGCCGTCACCTACTTTCAGCGCACGGTTAAATCCGCCCCGGAACGGATCGACCTCAACCGAGGGCTCGCGATCTCATTGATCCGCGCCAGGCGAAACACCGAGGCCGTCACCGCCTGGAAAAAGGTGGTCTCCCTCCCCGAGGCAACCGATGCCGACCAGGTGGAGCTGGCCGACGCCCTGATCCGCACCAGCAACTGGGATGATGCCAAGTCCACGCTTGATAAGGTACCCCCCACCCACGAGACTTACAAACGCTACCGGCTTGAGGCGATGGTTGCCGACTCCGAGCAAAACTGGAAACGCTCCGACAGCTTTTACCAGACCGCTGTTGGCCTTACGACCCAGCCCGCCCGCGTTATGAACAACTGGGGCTATTCCAAGCTGACGCGCGGCGATTATGCTGAGGCCGAACGCCTGTTTGGCGATGCCATCCGACAGGATCAATCGCTGTTTACAGCCAAGAACAATCTGGTGCTGGCCCGTGGCGCGCAACGCAACTACACACTCCCGGTAATCCCCATGGATCAGGTTGAGCGCGCGCAGCTGTTGCACACTCTGGCACTCTCGGCAGTCAAACAAGGCGACGTCCAGACCGGCGAAGGCCTGCTGCGTCAGGCGATCTCGACCCATCCGCAGCATTTCGACGCTGCTGCCCGCGCACTCGCTGCGCTGGAAAACGGTTAAGACCGGAGCCAGCGACCAATGTTGATCTCGGCCCATGTCGCCCTGTGGTTCCTCCCCTTTGTGTTGCCGCTCTGTTGTGTGGTGGCCCTGAACGATCTGCGCCATATGCGGATTCCCAATTGGACCGTAGATCTTCTGGCGGCAATTTTTGTAATTGTCGGCCCCTTTTTGATGAGCTGGACAGACTACGGCTGGCAATTGCTGCACCTGCCGATCGGCATCGGCCTTGGCTTTCTCTGCTATAGCGCTGGCATGGTGGGTGCGGGCGATGCCAAATTCGCAGGTGCTGCCGCGCCATTTGTTGTGTTTGGTGATCTGTCGGTCGTAGTCATGATCTTCTCTGCTATGCTGCTGGCCGGTTTCCTGACCCATCGCATTGCCAAATATACCCCCCTGCGCCGTCTGGCCCCCCATTGGAAGAGCTGGGATGTTGGCAGCAAGTTCCCTATGGGGCTCTGCCTTGGCGGAACGGTAGTGGCCTATCTGGTGCTCGGCAGTCAGTTGGGCCAGTCCGCTCCGATCTGAGCAACTGAAGCCACCGCAGACAAGCTCCTCGAGTTCCTAAAATGCGCCGCATGTCGCGCGCACGGACGCGGAAAAGCACCAGCTTTGCCCCGCTTGTGCCACAGTACTGAATAAACTCTTGTCTACCAGTTCAACGCGCCACCAGGCGTGACTTTGTTCAATAGAGACAGGCAGGCCGCACCATGAACATGCAGACATCAGCCGTAATGGCGCCCCCCACTCCGCGTGGCTTGGAGCAGATGCAACTCCCAATGGTGATGATGCGGGACATCTTGCTGAAAACGATCTTCCGCAAAACCTGTGAGAACGTCAGCGAAATCGCCGCCGCTATTTGCCTGCCCATCCCGGTAACGCAGGAACTGGTGGATATCGCCCGCGAACAAAAGCTGCTGGAGGCCACCGGCACCCTCAATGCCAATTCGGGCAATGAGATGGGCTATCAGCTGACCGAAGCAGGTAAGGCGCGCGCCCTCGATGCCCTGAGCCAGTCGGAATACTACGGCGCAATGCCGGTGCCACTGGATATCTACCGAGAGCAGGTCAAACGCCAATCAATCCGCAATATTCTGGTCACCCGTCAGCAACTCCTAGGGGCCATGGGCCATTTGGTTCTGCCCGACAGTCTGCTGGATCACCTTGGACCCGCTGTCAGCGCCGGCCGCTCGATCCTGATGTATGGTCCACCCGGCAACGGTAAATCCTCCATCTCAAACGGCATTCGCGATGCCTTGGGGGATCATGTCTATGTGCCCCGTGCTATTGAATATGCGGGCCAGGTTATCACCGTTTACGACCCGATTGTACACACCGCCGTACCCCTGCAAGAAGATGACCCCAACAGCCTGCGCCGCGCCCGCCGCTTTGACAGCCGCTATGTGTGTTGCGAACGCCCGACGGTGGTCACAGGCGGCGAGCTGTCATTGTCGATGCTGGATCTGGTCTATAACCCCACCGCGCGCACCTATCAGGCACCGCTACAGCTGAAGTCCACCGGTGGTATTTTCATCGTCGATGACCTTGGGCGCCAGGCCGAGCCGCCGCAGGCGCTGGTCAATCGTTGGATCGTACCACTGGAAGAAAGTCGCGATATCCTCTCGCTGCAATCGGGCGAAAAATTCGAAGTGCCTTTTGATACGCTGGTGATTTTCTCCACCAACTTCCACCCGAATGAGATTTTCGATCAGGCTGCCCTACGCCGGATTTTCTTCAAAATCAAAATCGACGGACCGGACCAGGAGAACTTCCTCAAGATCTTTGCCATGGTTGCCCAGAAGAAAGGCGTCCCGCTGGACGAGGCCGCATTGGTCCACCTGCTGAAACGTAAATATCCAACGATCGACAATGTATACGCCAACTATCAACCGGTGTTCCTGATCGATCAGATGAAGGCGATCTGCGATTTCGAAGGCATCCCCTATAAGATGTCTCCCGACCTCATCGACCGCGCTTGGGCCAATATGTTTGTGAAGGACGAGCATATCGTCAAATAACACGCTGCAGAATTTTCTCTTAGTTTCGATCAGAACATTTAGAAAATCGCAGCCACCGCGACTACATAAGTCGGATGAGCAGTCTTCCACATGTCATAACAGATTGGTTCGTCACCCGTGGTTGGACCATTCACCCGCACCAGAAGGACATGCTGGCCTGCGCCGATGATCCGGCCACCCTGCTTATTGCACCCACAGGTGGTGGCAAAACCATGGCAGGGTTTCTGCCAACACTGGCAGATCTTGCGGGCGGTGATCATGCCGGCCTACACACGCTCTATGTCTCGCCGCTAAAGGCACTGGCGGCAGACATCAAACGGAATTTGCGCACCCCTGTCGATGACATGGGTCTGCCCATCCGCATTGATGATCGCACCGGGGACACCCCCGCCAGCCGCAAGCGCAGCCAGCGCGCCGATCCACCTCATATCTTGCTCACCACCCCCGAAAGCCTTGCTTTGCTGACCTCCTACGAGGATGCAGCGCGCATGTTTGCAGGGCTGAAACGGGTGGTGCTGGACGAAATTCACGCGCTCGCCGAAAGCAAACGCGGCGATCAACTGATGCTCGCATTGACCCGGTTGCAGGCGATTTGCCCCGATATGCGCCGCGTCGGCCTGTCCGCCACTGTGGATGACCCGGCCGCCATCGCACACTACCTCGCACGCCACCCCGATCCTTGCAATATCGTGCAGGCCGATCCTGGGCCCGCACCGGACATCCAGATGCTGCACACAGACGCAGCCCCGCCCTGGGCCGGAGGCGGTGCCGCTCATGCCATCCCCGCTGTGCTGGAGCAGATCCAGGCGCATAACACCACACTGATCTTTCACAACACTCGCGCCCAAGCTGAGATTTTCTTTCGCAACCTGTGGCTCGCCAATGAGGACGCCCTGCCTATCGGCATCCACCATGGGTCTCTGGATCGGGTTCAACGCGACCGGGTTGAGGCGGCAATGGTGCGCGGTGATCTGCGTGCGGTGGTCTGTACCGGGTCGCTGGATCTTGGAATCGACTGGGGTGACGTGGATCTGGTCATCCAGATCGGAGCGCCCAAAAACGTGAAACGATTGGTCCAGCGCATCGGGCGCGCCAATCACCGCTATAACGCCCCGTCCAAGGCGCTCCTTGTGCCCGCCAACCGGTTTGAGGTCGTGGAATGCCGCGCAGCACTTGAGGCCGTCGAGGCGGGCACTCTGGATGGCACCCCACGCACGCCCGGACCGCGCGATGTGTTGTGCCAGCACATCCTGATCCGGGCTTGCGCCGGATCTTTTGCCGCTGATGATCTCTATACTGAAGTCACAAGCGCCGGTGCCTATGCCAGCCTCACGCGGGCCGAGTTTGACGCCTGTCTCGATTTCTGTGCCACCGGGGGCTACGCACTTCGGGTCTACGATCAATGGCAACGTTTGCTGCAACGCCCCGATGGGTTATGGCAACTGCGTGATCCCCGAGCCGCCCTCCGAATTCGCATGAACATTGGCACTATTCAGGACGCCGATCTTTTGAAGGTCCGCCTGAAACGCAGCCGCGGCGGCAAACCACTGGGCGAGATCGAGGAAAGCTTCGCGGCGACTCTGACCCCCGGTGATACCTTCCTGATCGGAGGTCAGATTGTGCGCTATGAATCCTTGCGCGAAATGACTGTCGAAGTCAGCCGCAACCCCAGCAAGAAACCCAAGGTGGCAGTGTTCTCCGGTACCAAATTCGCCACCTCCACCCAGCTCAGCAGACGGATCCTTGATATTCTGCAACGCGATAGCTGGCCTGACCTGCCCGCCCACACAGCCGACTGGCTAGCCCTTCAGCGCGAAGTCTCTCAAATGCCGCGCCGGGGCCACTTACTATTGGAGAGTTTCCCGTTTCAGGGGCGTGAACATCTCTGCGTCTATGGTTTCGCCGGGCGCAATGCGATGCAAACGCTCGGTCTGTTGCTGACCAAACGGATGGAGGAGCTCTCGCTCGACCCGCTTGGCTTTGTTGCCAGTGACTATGCGACGTTGATCTGGGGGCTCACCCCGGTCGAGGATCCCGCCCCGTTGCTTAATCCAACAGAGCTACGCGCCGGACTTGAGGGCTGGTTGGCTGGCAATGCTGTCATGAAACGCAGCTTTCGTACGGTGGCCAATATAGCTGGCCTCATTGAACGCAATACCCCCGGCCGACGCAAGAATGGCCGACAGGCAACGTTTTCCTCCGATATCCTCTACGACACTCTGCGCAAATACGATCCAGACCACCTGCTTCTGGGCATCACCCGGCAGGAAGCCATGGCCGGTCTGGTCGATTTTGGCCGTATCGAAGAATTGCTCGCCCGCATTGATGGTCGTATTACCCTCAACCGCCTGTCATGCGTGTCTCCTCTCGCGGCACCGCTTCTGCTGGAAGTAGGTAGGGTTCCGGTCAAAGGTGCGGCCCAGGAAAAACTGCTGAAGCGCGAGACCGAGGAGTTGATGCGTCTTGCGGGTCTGAGCAATCTTGAGATTCCATACACACCGCCACATTAAATGCCCTCGATCTGCGCTTGCGCCGCCCTGAAAAACCAACGATCAAATCTACCATGACCGGTTATGATTTCACTCTCGCAGGCCAGAGCCTTACCGCGCTCGGCTCCGGTGCGCTTTGGTGGCAGTCTCGCGAACTGATCTGTGTCTCTGATCTTCATCTGGGGAAATCCGAACGTCAGTTGCGGCGCGGCGGCACCGCCCTGCCCCCATATGAGACACGCGACACACTCCAGCGCCTAGCAGACGTGATCGCCCAAACCCGCGCGGAAACCGTGATCTGTCTTGGCGACAGTTTTGACGACAGCAACGCCGCCGATGCCCTGACATCAATGGATCATGCAAAAATCACCGACTTGATGCAGAACCGGCGCTGGATCTGGATAACCGGCAATCACGATCCTGCCCCAACCTCACTGGCGGGGGAGGCTCATGACAGCCTCAGCCTTGGTCCGTTTCTCTTCCGCCACATCGCGGATCCTGCTTTTCAGGGCCAGAGCAGGGCCGAAATCTCGGGACACTATCACCCCAAGGCGCGCCTGCGCGGTACATCGCGACCCGCTTTTCTGGCCGATCATCAGCGCCTGATCCTGCCCGCTTTTGGTACATACACAGGTGGCCTTTGTACGACCAATGCCGCATTCTCTGGCCTCATGGCTCCGCGCGCAGTTGCCATTCTCACAGGTCCCCGCCCACTGCCCTGCCCTATGCCCCGCTGACCCCGTTCAGACACAGCAGAACTGTGCCGCCGCGTCACATCCCACAGGTGCCATCCCTCTTATATGCTGCAGATAACGGATAGGGGGCTCTGAATGGACAAGCGCATTCGCGACAGCTTTGACAAACAAACGATGATGCAAACTCTGGGCGCAAAGATCGCAAAGGTCGGCGACGGCACTGTTACGATCACTGCGCCCATCCTACCCAGCAGCCGCCAGCAACACGGCGTTGCCCATGCGGCACTCAGCTTCGCCATCGGTGACAGTGCCGCGGGCTATGCCGCCCTGACTCTGATACCCGAAGGGTCCGAGGTGATGACTGCCGAGATGAAGATCAATCTGCTCGCACCAGGTGCGGGTGATCTGTTGCGCGCCACCGGCAAAGTGGTGAAACCGGGTCGCCGTTTGATCATCGTTACCGCCGAGATCCACGCCATCACAGGTGATCAGGAAAAACTGGTCGCGCTTTTGCAAGGCACCATGGTTCCTGTCACTGCAGCCGTCTGATCCGTCACCACCCTTCTCCGTCACCCGCTGTCATGTTTCCAAAAAATACTCCCGCCGGAGGCATCCGACGGGAGCAGAAAATCTTACATCTGCGCTGAAACGGCAAAGGCCGCCAATCAGGCGGTCAGCCCATCCGGCTCTGCCAAACCATTGGCGCGGCAGCAGGCCGTCACAGTATTGGCCAGCAAGCAGGCAATGGTCATCGGGCCTACGCCACCCGGAACCGGGGTGATGGCACCGGCACGTTCGGCACAGCTCGCATAGTCCACATCGCCCACAAGACGGGTCTTGCCCTCGCCCTTTTCCGGGGCGTCAATTCGGTTGATGCCCACGTCGATTACGGTCGCGCCTTCCTTGATCCAGTCACCGGGAACCATTTCGGGACGGCCGACAGCAGCAACCACGATATCGGCGCGGCGCACAACGTCCGGCAGATCCTTGGTACGGCTATGTGCAATGGTCACGGTGCAGCTGTCACCCAGCAGCAGCTGCGCCATCGGCTTGCCAACGATGTTAGAGCGGCCAATAACAACCGCATCCATCCCCGACAGCGAACCGTGATAGTCACGCAGCATCATCAAACAGCCCAGCGGCGTACAGGGCACCATAGATTTCTGGCCAGTGCCCAGCAGGCCCACATTGGAGATGTGGAAACCGTCCACGTCTTTTTCAGGTGCAATGGAATTGATGATCAGATCTTCGTTCAGATGACCGGGCAGAGGCAACTGCACCAGAATACCATGCACCGACGGATCCTTGTTCAGCTGGTCAACCACCGCCAGAAGATCCGCTTCAGAGGTATCGACATCCAGCTTATGTTCAAAGGAGTTCATACCCACTTCGACAGTCTGCTTGCCTTTGGAACGCACATAGACCTGGCTTGCGGGATCTTCGCCGACCAGCACCACGGCCAGGCCGGGGGTGATCTCATGCTCTTCCTTCAGCCGGGCCACGTGGCCTGCGACTTTTTCGCGTACGGTCGCGGCAAAGGCTTTACCGTCGATAATATTAGCTGCCATTGAAACTGTCCTCTTGCTGCGCGCGCCCGGCGGACGGCGCGTTAATCCTCGCGAATAACCCGCGCTTCGCGGGCAATCGACCATTCCACCAGCTGGCGCCACAGGGTCTCGATCAGATCAGGATCAAGCCCCGCAGTGTCGGCCATGGTCCGGGCATTCATCACCACCTCTTCGACACGTGCCGGGATACGGGCGGGCCAGCCATTGTCCGTCTTCAGCGCGATCGCGCGGTCAATATATCCAGCGCGCTCTGCCAACATCGCAATCAGATCCCGGTCCAGCCTGTCGATCTGCTGTCGCAGTGCAGGCATATCTGCGCAGTCCTGCGGCGGGTGTCGTTCAGTCATCTTCAAACTCCTGCGGCCCGAGGGGGTCCCCGGGCCGCAGATTGCCTATTTCAGGCCTTAGAACAAGCCTTCGATCTGGCCGTCATCGTTTAGGCGGATGCTTTCCGACGCTGGTTTGCGTGGCAGACCCGGCATGGTCATGATCTCGCCGCAGACTGCAACGATGAAACCTGCGCCCGCAGACAGGCGAACTTCACGAACAGGAACCGAATGGCCGGTTGGTGCGCCGCGCAACGACGGATCAGTTGAGAAGGAATACTGGGTTTTCGCCATGCAGACCGGCAAATTGCCGTAGCCCGCTTCTTCCCATTCTTTCAGCTGGTTGCGGATCTTATTGTCGGCCAGAACCTCGTCAGCACGGTAGATGCGCTTGGCGATGGTTTCGATCTTCTCAAAGAGCGGCATGTCGTCGGGGTAGATCGGTGCAAAGTTGGCCGAGCCACCTTCGATGATTTCCACGACTTTTTCGGCCAACGGTGCTGAGCCTTCAGATCCCAGTTCCCAGTGACGCGACAGAACCGCTTCAACACCATGGGTGGCGGCGTAGGCTTTGACAGCGTCGACTTCCGCATCAGTGTCAGTCACGAAGTGGTTGATTGCGACAACAACCGGCACACCAAAGGATTTGATGTTCTCGATGTGACGGCCAAGGTTTGCACAGCCGGAGTTAACCGCGTCGACGTTCTCAGCGCCCAGATCCGCCTTGGCCACACCACCGTTCATCTTCATCGCACGCACGGTAGCAACCAGTACTACCGCGGAAGGGGCGATGCCTGCTTTACGGCATTTGATGTTCATGAACTTCTCAGCGCCGAGGTCGGCACCGAAGCCTGCTTCGGTCACAACGTAGTCGGCGACTTTCAGCGCGGTTTTGGTCGCGATGACAGAGTTACAGCCGTGAGCGATGTTGGCAAACGGGCCACCGTGGACAAACGCGGGGTTGTTTTCCAGTGTCTGCACCAGGTTGGGCTGCATTGCATCTTTCAGCAGAACAGTCATTGCGCCCTCTGCCTTGATGTCGCGGCAGTAAACCGGGGTTTTGTCACGGCGGTAGGCCACGATGATGTCGCCCAGACGCGTTTCCAGATCTTTCAGATCGTTCGCCAGACACAGGATCGCCATGACTTCGGACGCCACAGTAATGTCAAAACCAGTTTCACGTGGGAAACCGTTGGACACGCCACCCAGCGATGCAGTGATCTGACGCAGAGCCCGGTCATTCATATCGACCACACGGCGCCACGCAACACGACGAATGTCGATTTCGCACTCATTGCCCCAGTAGATGTGGTTGTCGATCATCGCCGACAACAGAGAGTGCGCAGAGGTGATCGCGTGGAAGTCACCGGTAAAGTGGAGGTTCATTTCCTCCATCGGAACGACCTGTGCGTAGCCACCGCCAGCGGCACCACCTTTCATACCGAAGTTCGGGCCGAGGCTCGCCTCGCGGATACAGATCATCGCGTTTTTGCCGATGCGGTTCAGGCCGTCACCCAGACCAACGGTGGTGGTCGTCTTGCCCTCACCCGCAGGCGTTGGGTTGATTGCAGTCACCAGGATCAGTTTGCCGTCTTCTTTGCTCTGGACTGAGTTGATGAAGTCCTGGCTTACCTTGGCTTTGTCGTGGCCGTATGGCAGCAGATCGTCGCTGGAGATGCCGATCTTGGCACCGATTTCCTGAATCGGACGCTTCTGCGCCTCGCGGGCGATTTCGATGTCACTCTTGTAGCTCATAGCCGGTTTCCTGAATTGTGAGTCGAAAAATACATAGGCACAGCAGTGCCGGTTTCCCGCAAGACTTAGCCCTTCTGCGACATATCGTGCGCGTGATTTCCGACATGATCAGGCATTGAAACGGCGTTCATTCACCCAACGGCAACCAAAGATTGCCAATCGTGTCGTCCCGACGCCTATCCGCAACCCATAGGCTGCGACTCAAGGCGCCCAGGCCGGTTGATCCGGCACAAACAGGCGCAGGCTTTCGCCCTGTCTCAGTACACCCGGCCGCTCTACCCATGCCATTACCCCCCGCCGCGCGGTCGCCGCAGGCTTGAACCTGGGACCAAAGCCAGTGTGATCCTTCTCGATTTCCTTGGCCGGAAAGATACATGGGCGGTTTTCGATATCCACCGTCAGCGTGACACCATCTGGCCCCTGCAAACGGCTGGAGGGCGGCAGGTGACTGAGGTCAGGGACACCACGCAACACCAGTGTCGCCCCAAGATGCACGGGATCGATCCGTTCCATGCCCATATCTGCCGCGATCAGCGCCAGCTCTTCCTCCGACAGAATACTGATTTGACGCAGATTGCGGATCATCGTGCCTTCCGGATGCAAATTACGCACCCGCACACAAGAGGCCCGCAACGCCCCCTCATGCCGTTCGCCAGCAATGCCCTCGAAACCCAGCGTCAGCTGTTCCTGACGTTCTGAGCGCAGACCACCGGAAGCTGCCGGAACATAACCGATCCAGGTGACCTCTCCCTGAAATTCCGTTTCGCGCATGACAGGCATTGGGCGTCTCCTCTGGGCTAATTTCATCCATAAATTTGCCACACCATATGGGTGATATCTGCCCCTGACCAGTCAGATTGACCGGCGATGCCACTATTGGAAACGCATCAAAAAACCCAGCCACCATAACAGTGACCGGGTTCAATATTAGTCAAACATTCAAGACATTACCGTCAGGTCGACGGCTCTGGCTCCATTCCGTCATCCGACGCGGGTTTCTTTGGCTTGGCCTTGGGAATGGCAGTGACAGAGGCGCTACCGGCATCGGTATCATCGCCCTCGTCCTCGCCCGCCTGCGGCGGCTCACCCTTCATTACGCGTTTGATCTCGTCGCCGGTCAGGGTCTCATATTCCAGAAGCCCCTGCGCCAAGCGCTCCCACTCTTTGTTCTTGTCTTTCAGGATCTGCAAAGCCCGATCATAGCCCTGCTGGATAAAGCGCTTCACTTCATCCTCGATCAGCTCTTTGGTATTGGCAGAGACCGAAAAACCACCGGTATTGCCGGAATAGCCTTCGTGGGCTTCGGCGTAGTCGATGTTGCCAACCTTGTCCGACATGCCCCAGCGCAGCACCATCGCGCGCGCCAGCTGACTGGCCTGCTGAATGTCACCTGCCGGGCCGTTGGATACGTGATCTTCACCGTATTTGATCACTTCGGCGGCCTTGCCGGCCATGGTCATCGCCAGCTTCTGCTCACACTCATCACGGTGATAGTTCAGGCGGTCCATTTCCGGCAGGCTGACCACCATCCCCAGTGCACCACCGCGCGGAATGATCGTGGCCTTATAGACAGGATCACAAAGCGGCAACTCCAGGCCAACAACAGCGTGACCGGACTCATGATAGGCAGTCTTTTCCTTCTGGTCCTGCGTCAGCACCATAGAGCGACGCTCGGCCCCCATCATCACCTTGTCTTTGGCCGATTCGAAATCTTCCATGGTCACAAACCGGCGCCCCACACGGGCCGCCATCAAAGCCGCCTCGTTGACCAGATTGGCCAGATCCGCACCAGAGAAACCGGGGGTACCTCGGGCGATGATCCGCAGATCAACATCAGGACCAAGCGGTGTCTTGCGCGCATGAACGCCAAGGATTTTTTCACGGCCTTTAATGTCTGGGTTGCCCACTGTCACATTGCGGTCAAAACGACCCGGGCGCAGCAGTGCGGGGTCCAACACATCTTTGCGGTTGGTCGCAGCCAAGATGATAACGCCCTCGTTGGCTTCGAACCCGTCCATCTCAACCAGCAGCTGGTTCAATGTCTGCTCACGCTCGTCATTGCCACCGCCGTAGCCTGCACCACGGTGGCGCCCCACGGCGTCGATCTCATCGATAAACACGATGCAGGGCGCATTCTTCTTCGCCTGCTCAAACATATCGCGAACACGGGATGCACCCACGCCAACGAACATCTCGACAAAGTCAGAACCGGAAATGGTGAAGAAGGGCACCCCGGCCTCACCTGCGATGGCGCGTGCCAACAGCGTCTTACCAGTGCCCGGAGGACCAACAAGCAGCGCACCCTTGGGAATTTTACCACCCAGACGCGAGAACTTCTGCGGGTTGCGCAGAAATTCAACGATCTCTTCCAACTCTTCCTTGGCTTCATCGATACCCGCGACATCGTCAAAGGTGACGCGCCCGTGTTTTTCGGTCAGCATCTTAGCCTTGGATTTACCAAAACCCATGGCGCCGCCTTTGCCGCCACCCTGCATCCGGTTCATGAAATAGATCCAGACACCGATCAGCAGCAGAAACGGCAACAGCGTCAACAGGAACGACTGGAACCCAGACTGTTGCTGCTTTTCAGCACGCACCGGGATGTTGTTTTCGATCAACAGCGCCGTCACCTCGGCATCGCCGGGCTTGATGGCTATGAAGTTCTGCCCGTCCGACGTGGTATAGCGGACCTGTTCACCATCCAGCGTAACCGTGCTGACATTGCCGTTTTCAACCGCGCTGACGAAATCAGAAAAAGTCTTCTCTCGGCTCTGCATTGTACTGCCGGAGCCACTGAACAAGTTGAACAGAGCTAAGACGAGTACAAACAGAACAACCCAAAAGGCGATATTGCGTATGTTGCCCAAGGAAAGTCTCCCAATATGCGAGGCGCACCTGGCGGGCGGCCTTCGTTGCCTCTAAAATAGGGATACTTCACCGAGGTTCAATGCGATAAAAGAGCTGTGAAGAACTCTTCGCTGTCTTGAACCAGTTCTGCGGACCATCCATTGCCATTTCCCGCCAAAGGAGCGGCGATCAGCTCATCACCTTTCCACACGGCGGGCGTCCCCTCTAGCACCGCTGCCGGAACCTCGACGCTGCGCCAATCAGGGCAGTATTGCAGTCCTTTGGGGCCCAACGCACGCACCTCATAGCTTTGTACATCACCACCAAAAATCCGCCAACGCTGATCCCAGATTTTTCCAGGCGCTGTCACTTCATCAGCAACCGGTTTCAATTCGCGGCACACCCAGGTTCGTTGCCCGCGCGTGACCAGACGGCACCCCCCAAGGGTAAATGAACCACCATGGCGTACCGCGTCCTTGGCCTCTCCCATGGGGCCACGCCGTGGCGGATACACAGCGCCGGTCACCCATTGAACAGCACGCACCAGCAAGCGATGCGCGATTTCATCCGGCAAGGTCCGGAACTGACGCTGGTCGAGCACAATTGCGCCTATGTGCACCTCAACCAATTCGCGAGCCGCCAAAAAAGTGTACCAGTCCAATGCTTCACGGGCCGCAGCCATGTTGCGAGCCACGGCTGCAAGACTGTCAACCGTCAGCCCCAGTGGCTCCAGCGCCTCCATTGCCTGACGCACCCGTACCCTCTCAAACCGGGTGTCGTCGTTGCTGGGATCCTCAATCCAATGCCAATCCCGATCGCGCAAGAACTGGCGTAGCTCATTGCGTGTGACCTCTAGAAGTGGACGCAACAGCATCACGCCGTCTATGGCCCGGCTGCGCGGCATTGCAGCTAAGCCTGATACGCCGGCAGACCGCCCCAATCGCATCAGAAGCGTTTCGGCCTGATCGTCAGCAGTATGACCAAGCGTGACAACAGATATTCCGTTCAACCGCGCCCAGGACGTCAGCAAGCCATAGCGCGCGTTACGCGCCTGCTCTTGCAGATTGCCGGATTGTCCTTCAACCGGATGGTCGCGCCATTGCAGGATATCATGGCTCAACCCCAGTTTCGCAGCGACACCGGCAACCATCTCAGCCTCCTCGGCGGAGGCCTCACGCAAGCCGTGATCAACAGTCGCGACACAGATTTCGACGCCCACATCGGCAAAACACTCATGCAGAAGATGCAACAGCGCCATCGAATCACCCCCGCCCGACACCGCGACACCCAACCTAGCGGGCAAGGCAGATCGAAACTGCTCCTGCACGATGGCGTGGATATCCCGACCGGTACCGGTCAATTGCAGGCCAGTTTCGCGCGCTCCGCCTCTGCTGTAGCGGCTTCTCCGGCGGCCGGAAAACGGCTGCCAACCTCGGCCAGAGTTACACAAGCCTGACTGGTCTGGCCTAGGCGCCCCAAGGCGGCCCCCAATTCAAACAGGGCTTTTGGTGCTGTCTCGCCCGCTGAATTACCAGAGAACGACGCCAAATAGGCGCGCGCTGCCTCGCGGGTATCGCCCAGCCCATCCAGCGCCTTGCCGCGATTGTACTCGACCGCAGCCGCCAACGGGCTGCCGGGGTAAGCCTGAGTAAAGGCCGCAAATTTCTCTGCCGCTTCCTGATAGGAACCACTATCCAGCGTGGCCTTGGCGGCATCAAAATCGGCCTGCTCCCCGACCGCCAGTTCTGATGCGCTTCCGGGTGCGGTACCGGGCGTTGCTGGCAACGCAGGCGCGCCACCTGCTGGCAGCTCACCGCCCCCCAGCGTGCTGGTTTCGCCCAACTGCGAGATGTCGCCACCTTCCAGTTCGACCAATCGGAATTCCAGATCACCGATCCGGTTCGTGCCATCCTGCACAACGCGGTCTACACGATAAGACAGCTGCTCGGTCTTAGCAGTCAGTCGCTGTAACTCTGCTTCGATGGCGCCAACACGGTCTAACACGCTACCACCCGCGACATTGGTCTGCGGGCTTCCGGTGGTCGACATTTCCCGTTTCAGCCGCTGGATCTCAACATGCAATATGGTCAATTCCTGCCGGATATCGGCGAGCGTCTGGTCATCCTGCGCCTGTACCGCCAGCGGCGGCAGTGCCAGGGTTAACGCAAGAGCAGCAATCGCAAGAGAACGCAGTTTCATGATAGTTTACCCCGTCAGACCGCCCGCCAGCACGGTCACCGCGCGACGGTTCTTGGTATAGCAGGCCTCATTAGAACAGATTTCCAACGGGCGTTCTTTGCCAAAGCTGACAACTTGCAGCCGATTTCCCGCAATCCCTTGAGAAAGCAGGTACTCCCGCGCCGCATTGGCACGACGCGCGCCCAGAGCGAGGTTATATTCCCGCGTGCCCTGCTCATCGGCGTGACCTTCGATGGTGACAACGTAGTCAGGGTTCGCCGTCAGCCAGCGCGATTGTCCCTGCAGCACGTTTTGCGCTTCGGATGACAGTGTGGATTGATCGACTGCAAACAATACCCGATCTCCGACGGTTTGTTGAAAATAGGCTGGGCTGCTGGGATCCAACTGCCCTGCGGTACCCGTGCCAGCACCTGTCCCAGGACCACCACCACCGGCCGTATCGTCCCAAGGATTGCCTGAACAGGCGCTCAGCCCCAATGCTGCTGCCACCAGCATCGCTTTTGTCAAACCGCTCATCATATCCGCCTCGTTCCGTTTACGTTTCTTGCACCATATTTATCATAGGCCCGGTGCTGGTGCCACTTTGCTCTTTGTCACAATATCGCGCACCAGCCGGTTTGGCCGCCGCGCGATGTCTCAATTCTGCAGCGGTGACCACGCCGGATCAGACGCCCCGTCCGGAGTGCGCACAGGTTTCAGGTTTCGCCCTGATACATCGACCGAATACAACAGGGCGCGACCACTGGCCCCTTGGGTTTCGCGGGTGAACATGATCACTCGGCCATTGGGCGACCAGCTCGGACCTTCATCCAGGAACGACGCCGTCAGTAGCCGTTCTTCGCTGCCATCGGTCCGCATCACCCCAATATGGAAACGCCCCTTGTTCTGCTTGGTAAAGGCGATCATGTCGCCGCGTGGCGACCAGACCGGCGTCCCATAGCGGCCCGCACCAAAGCTGATCCGCCGTGCTTCACCGCCGGTTGTGGCCATGACGTAGAGTTGCGGCGCACCGGAGCGGTCACTTTCAAATACGATCTGACTACCATCAGGAGAGAAAGACGGAGCCGTTTCAATCGATGGTGCGCTGGTCAAACGGGTGCGACTGCCGGTGTTGATATCCATGGTGAATATGTCGGTATTGCCGCCCTGCGACTGCGAATAGACCACGGTGCGCCCGTCCGGTGCGAACCGCGGTGCAAAGCTCATGACACCATTGTCGGTAGACAATATACGGCGCTGGACGCTGCCCACATCCAGCACGTGGATCTGGGGAAAGCCGCTTTCGTAGCTGGTATAAAGCACCCTGTCGCCGGTGGGTGAGAACCGCGGTGCCAGCACGATCGAGGCGCTATTGGTCAGATACTGAACATTGGCGCCATCGTAGTCCATGATTGCCAAGCGCTTGCGTCGGTCGTTTTTGGGACCGCTTTCAGATACGAACACCACCCGGCTATCAAAATAGCCACTTTCGCCAGTGATCCGGCTGTAAATCACATCCGCCACTTTATGTGCCATGCGCCGCCATCCATCGGTGGTACCGGAAAACTGCAAACCGGTGCCCAGCTCATTCTCGGCAAAGACGTCGTAGCCACGGAACCGCACTGTTAGGCGGTTACCGTTGATACTCAGCGCACCGGTGATCAGCGCTTGCGCGTTGACTGCCTTCCAATCCGCGTAGGAAATCCCCGCGTCAAAATCAATGATCTTGGAAATATGCGCCGAAGCAGGCACCTCGCGGAACAGACCCGTGCCACTCAGATCTGCGGCGATCACCCGTGAAATCTCACGTGCCAATTCAGCCGCAGCAGGTGTTTCGGGCACAAAGCCGGGCACCGCATACGGCAGGGGTTCGATCACCCCGTCGGTGATCTCGATCCGCAGGGGGCCATCCTGTGCCTGCGCAGGCAGAACCGGTGCCATCACCGCCGCTCCCAACAGGGTGGCGCCCATCATGAGCGTCGCCAGATATGTCCTCATTTGATCCGCATCCTTTCGGGATTGAACGTCATTTCGATATTACGCCATTGGGCATATTTGTCAGACGGAAGTTGAAAGCCGCGCGCACCGCAGCGCAAAATCGCGCGCCGTGCTGCGCCAAAGGCCTGTTTGGCTGCTGCCCCTGAGCCACCAGTACTGGAAAGCATACGAATGCTCCCTTCCTCTGGTCGGCCATCCTGAGCCAGCGAAACCGACACCACCACCGTGGTGCGCAATGCTTCTGATGACAGTGACCCAACATTCCAACACTGCTGTACAGCAACCCGCAATGCATCCTTTTCACCACTGGTAAGCGGCGGGCCCGAAGGTTCTGGCGCCTCTATCTCTCCGCCACCTGCAAGGGCTGCCGCAAGGGCATCCTCCACCGCATCAGCACGATCAGGTGTTGGCTCAGAGGGCGTCTGTGTCGCTTGTGTGGAGGCGGGTTCCGGTTGCGCCGCAGCGGTTGGCCTATCGGGCCGTGTGCGAGGCCGCAGAGATTGCGCCGGTGCCGCACTGGCCACCTGCTCGGTCTCGGCCTCAACCTCTTCTGTCACGATCCGGTCGTTGGCAGCTGCCTCCGCGGTGGCCTGCTGCGCGTCGCGCTCTGCTTCGCTACCGGCCTCATTGGCGATTTCAGGCTGAGCGATATCGTCGATCTGAGTATCTGGTTCAGGCGGTGCAACCGGCGTCGGTGCGACCCGGTCCAACGGTCGCAGTTGGGGCCGTTCGCTCAGTTGCGGTGTGACGGTGCTGGTCTCGGGCACATCCGGGGCGGTCGGTGCGGCCACCGGCGGTGTTGGCTCCACTGGCTGCGGCTCTGGCCGTTCAGCCAGCTCCGGATCCGGCTCTGGTGCGGTGATCGGTGCAGGCTGGGTGATCTGCGGTTCAGGCTCGGGATCTGGCGACGGTATCAGCTCTGGGCGAGTTTCAGGCTCCGGCTGGGTCAGATCACCGGCGGTAGCGGCCACAACCGGGGCTGCGCGTTGCTGGCTCAGCTTCGCGAATTCTTCCGAACTGATCAACGCCACATCCTGCACCGCCAGTGTCAGTGGTTCGGACGGGAACCAAGCGCCGAATACGACCCAGCCCGATAGCAGCGCATGGCCTGCAATAGAGATCTTGGTTCCGGTTTGCACACCCGTGCCCCGCCTATTGTCCGCTGTCGTCGACAGCACGTCCGTCCAGAGCTGGGCCGCCTACATCCGTGACGAGACCAACGCTGGAGAAGCCGCCGGCGTTGAGCGCACCCATCACCTGCATAACGGCCTCATAGGGGATTGCCCCATCGGCACGCAAAAACACCTGATCCGATGACCGCTCAGCCGCGATGGCCCGCAGTTTGGAGATCAACTCGTCCGGTGCAACGGTTGTGGTCTGGATCTGAATTTCACCGGTGGCGGTCATGGTGACAGTTAGTGGTTCTTCCTCGTCTCCCGGCAGGGCACCAGCCGCTGTCTTAGGCAACTCAACCGGCACGCCAACTGTCATCAGCGGAGCGGCGACCATAAAGATGATCAGCAAGACAAGCATCACATCCACGAAAGGCGTCACGTTGATCTCTGCCATGGGCCGCGCGCGGCTGCGCCGCCGACCCCGGCGTCGGCCATTGGCGGCTGAGGGTTGAACCGATGCACCCATAGATCAGGTATCCAGCTGACGGCTTAGGATGGTCGAGAACTCATCAGCAAAGGCCTCGTAACTGCCGATAATGCGGTCACTATCCGCGCTGAGCTTATTGTAGAAAATCACCGCAGGGATAGCGGCGAGCAAGCCCAGACCGGTGGCCATCAGCGCTTCGGCAATGCCGGGCGCTACAACAGCGAGATTGGTGTTCTGCTGTTCTGCGATTTCGATGAAAGCGGTCATGATGCCCCAGACCGTGCCAAAAAGACCGACAAAGGGCGCTGTTGATCCCACTGTGGCCAAGATCGACAAGCCGCTTTGCACGCTTTCACTTTCTTTCGCGATTGCAACATCCATTGACCGTTCGATCCGGGCCTGCGCCCCGGCGATTAGCGCCCCATCGGTGCGGTGACTACGTCGCCATTCAGTCATGCCCGCTGCAAAAATCCGTTGTGACTGCCCTTTTGGCTGCGCGCCGATCTGATCGAACAGGCCATCCAATGGCTCACCAGACCAGAATGCACGATCAAATTCTGCGGCCTCGCGTCGGGCAAGCCGGTAGTTGATCAGCTTTTGCAGGATGATAGCCCAGGACCAGATGGAGGAGCCGACCAGCATCAGCATCACCAATTTGACCGTAACGGTCGCGCGTTCGAATAGCCCCCACATGGAGAAATCAATCTCCTGCGCCAACGCCAGAGTTTCTGCTTCCATGGACCTGCTCTATGTTTTTGGCCGTTATTTCCAGCCGTTTCCCGGCTTTCATTTGGCAAAAGGCTATCTCAGTTCAAGGCCAAATGCCAATGAAACAGCCGTGACAGTAGGAATTGTTACAGTAATGCGCGAATCTCTGCCGGCAGGCGGATCGGCGACCCTGTGTCGGCATTGACGCAAACCACCGTGACGACAGCGTGAAACAGCTCTGTCTCACCACGCCAAACCCGTTGCGCCATGGTGAGCCGCGCAGGCGTCACTTTTTGCACCTCGGTCTCAATCATCAGCTCTTCATCGAATTTCGCGGATGCCAGATAATCGGCCTCGATCCGGCGTACGACCCAGATCAGCCCAGCATCGCGCATGGCGTTCTGATCATTGCCGAGATTGCGCACCCAGTCGCTGCGGGCACGTTCGATAAAGCGCAGATAATTAGCATGGTAGACGATCCCGCCCATATCGGTGTCTTCGTAATAAACGCGAACCGGAAAGCGGTGGGTCATTTTATCAGGCCTCCTGCCTTGGTGAGTGGATCACGCTGCATCCGATCAATGTTTGGTTGGGTTTGAACCATCTGTCGATGTCTCAATCGGGGCCTGCAAGCGCGCAAATAAACGCAAGGCATGGGAGGCGTCGGCCGCTGAGACAGGCATCATCCGGTCGTAGGCTGCCGCAATCACGCCTGCGATCTCGGGCCGCAGAATGGTGGCGCCGGTGTCCGGAATGACGGCCAACGGTGACGTCTCAGCAAAGGCCTGATCACCCCAGGTCAGGATCGCCTGTACCGCCTGCGTCAAAGCCAAGGTTTCGGCAGGCAGCCTGGCCATGTCACCTGACATGCGCAGGAATACAAAACAGGCCTGGATGCCGCCCTGATCATCAAATCGGAAAGCACGATATTGGCTTGCATCAGCCTCGTTGAGCTTTCCGACCAGCGGATCTAGATCAGGGATCAATCGACCTAGGTCGGGCACCTCCAAAAGCTCTTTCCAGTCGCGAAAGAAAAACACCATCAGATTTGCACCCAGCTCAGGGTCTGTTTCGGCCATCTGATGACCCGCAAGTGTCACCACCGCCTCCAGCGCTCCCTTGACGGTTTTCAACGTCTCGTCCTCAACACCAAAGACGATCGGCGCAATCGGTCTCCCCCAGCGCGCAAAGGCATAAGAGCCATCGGCACGGATAAACAGGGCTTCGATCTCGGTTGGGGTCATCAGTTGGCTCTCTGCTCAGACTGTGGTCATCAGGCGCTTTTTGCCCGTTTGGCCGTAGAACGGCAAGGGTCGCGGATTTCGCAAACCGATCTTCTTGTTGCTGGAAACATCTCCTGCTCTGGCAGCGGCACAGATCGGTTCAGGCTAAGGGAGAAATGGCCGATCCGGTTTCTCAACACTCGCTTTAGTCCTGCAGATACGGCTCCCACTTACGTTGCAGAGCAGCTGCAGGATCAATGCCCTGCCACTGCGCAAACAGCAGAAGAAATCCAAACAAATCGGCAACCTCTTCTTCAAGATCACGGAGAGATGCCTCTCCTCGTCCTTGGCCGGAAAACTTCAGATATGCCGCCCTGACCTCTCCTAATTCTTCAGTCATCTTGCCGAGATACCACGTCGGGTTCTGATCAATCCCAAACCGTTTCGCATAGATATCGGCAACCTGCCGAGCGAGTCCGGTCAGCTCAGCGACACTGTCAGCCTGTTTCATGTTTCATCCTGTCCACTCCGGTGTCACGCAAGAAAAGTCAGGTTCATTGACCTAATGTTTCGCGTGCGAAACATATGCTAAAATTCAGTCTAATTTTTCAAATCGACGTTAATGATTTTAGGCGCATCCGACGCCAACCCGCAGAAGGCCCGCACGTAGGATGACGCCGATACGCGACACATGGCGCGCTATAGCAGCATGTCACCCTGACCGCGGGGTGGGGTCATCCCAAGATGGGTCCAGGCCTTATGCGCCAGCATCCTGCCCCGCGGGGTGCGTTGGATTAGCCCCTGTTGCAACAGATAGGGTTCAATCACCTCCTCCAACGCATCCCGGCTTTCGCTGAGAGCGGCTGACATGGTCTCGATCCCGACCGGGCCACCGCCATAGTTTTCCGCAACCATCCGCAAATAGCGACGGTCCGCTCCATCCAGTCCGAGCTGATCAACGCCGAGCCGGGTCAATGCCCCATCGGCCAGCTCTCGGGTGATGGTTCCATCGCCTTCCACAACCGCGAAGTCCACAACGCGGCGCAAGAGCCGCCCGGCGATCCTAGGGGTGCCGCGGGCGCGCCGCGCGATCTCACGGGCACCATCATCATCCGCCGGGGCACCCAGCTTGCGCGCATTGCGACTGACGATTTCGAACAGTTCATCCACCGTGTAGAACTGCAGCCGGGTCGGAATACCAAAGCGATCCCGCAGCGGCGTCGTCAGCAACCCCATACGGGTCGTGGCCCCAACAAGCGTAAAGGGTTGCAACTCAATACGCACGGTGCGGGCCGCGGGACCTTCGCCGATCACCAGGTCCAGCTCGAAATCCTCCATCGCGGGGTAAAGCACCTCTTCGACAGCCGGGTTCAGCCGATGGATTTCATCAATGAACAACACGTCACGGGATTCCAGATTGGTCAGGATCGCCGCCAAATCACCGGCCTTGGCCAAGACAGGCCCGGAGGTCATGCGGAAATTCACGCCAAGCTCGCGGGCAACGATCTGCGCAAGCGTCGTCTTGCCTAATCCGGGAGGGCCGTGGAACAACGTATGATCCATCGCCTCACCCCGGCGGCGCGCACTTTCGATGAAGACGCGAAGATTGGCGCGGGCCTCAGCCTGTCCGATAAATTCACCAAGCCCCTGCGGCCGCAGCGCCCGGTCGTTTTCGGGAGCGCTGTCTTCAGGCAGCGGAGTCGGGCGAAGGGTGGGATCGCTTTCGATCATCAAGAAACTTTCGGTATGTCGGTTGTGGGCATTGCGCCCGACCTTTCGAGCGGTGAGCGAAGCACAACCGCAAAACAGCCTGTCATCTTATCACCCTTTCGGTGCTTATCACCCTTTCGGTGCCAACAGGCGTAGGGCGGCCCGGATCAGCTCAGCCTCGTCAGCATCCGGATAGGTCGCAGCAGCCTCTGCGACAGCGGCGGCCGCATCAGATGGGCCATACCCCAGATTACCCAGCGCCGACAGCGCCCCGGCGGAGGCGGCAGCTGCTCCAGTGGGTTTCTTGGGCGGAGCTTTGCGGGGGCGCTTCGCTGTGTCGACTGGCTCAATCGGTTCCACCACATCCAGCCCCGGCCCGTCCATGGCGTCGGCGATGGTACCGCCCATGGCCATCACACCTGGCGCTTTATCTTTCAGGTCCAGAACAATCCGCTGTGCCGTCTTGGGCCCAACCCCCTTGGCGGCCTTGACCGCGGCCCAGTCACCAAGAGCAATGGCTCGGCTGACCCCATCCGGCCCAAGCGCGCCAAGAATGGCAAGCGATACCTTCGCGCCGACGCCCTGCACTGACGTCAAAAGCCGGTGCCACTCCTTTTCAACAAGCGAGGGAAAGCCATAGAGCTGCATCAGATCTTCGCGAACGACCATATCGGTATAGAGCGCCACAGCCTCTCCCGCGCCGGGAAGAGCCGCCATGGTGCGGTCAGAGCAATAGACGATATAGCCAACCCCGCGCACATCAATCAGCAAGTGATCGGTGCTGCGGTACTCCAAACGCCCGGTGAGTTTTCCGATCACGCGCGCTTCTCCTTCAACTGACGTTGTTGTGTCCCCCCATAGAACGCATGACAGATGGCAATGGCCAGCGCATCCGCCGCATCGGCATTTTTGGGCAGGCAGCCCGGCAATTGCAGTTTTACCATATGCAAGATTTGTTCCTTGGCGGCATGGCCGACGCCTACCACAGTTTTCTTTACACGGTTGGGTGCATATTCGCCCACCGACAACCCTGCCTGTGCCAGTGTCATCAGGGCTACGCCCCGGGCCTGACCGAGTTTCAGCGTGCCTGCGCCGTCTTTATTCACAAAGGTCTGTTCAATAGCAGCCTGATCAGGTCGGTAAGCCTCGATCACTTCGACGACCTGATTGTGCAGCGACAAAAGCCGCTCGCCCAGATCATCCCCGTCAGAGGTACAGACGCCATTGGCGATATGGCTGAGACGGCTACCCTGTGATTCGATCACGCCCCAACCGAGGTTTCGCAACCCCGGATCAATGCCCAATATTCGCATGTCTGCCCTATCCCTGCCCGGTCTTGAGGTCTGATTTTCCTCAGAACTAGCACAAAACACGAACATGTCCAATTGCTTTGGCGGTTCGCAATATGTGCTCTGCCGTGATGTCGACGCATGCGTCGGGATCGAAAACATGTAAATCCTGTTCTGAATACGACCCTCTTCCAAGGTGAAACCGACATTATCGCCCGGATGTCTAAAATGCGTGTAATCCCCTTGTTTTCATAGGAAATCAGTCATGCAATTTGCGCATATGACACATGCAATTTCAGCGATTGTCAGCGACTTTTCTCATCACTATGTGCCATTCATCGCCGCATCGCGGACATCTTTAATTCAATCTCCGAAAGGACGAGGACATGGCTGCTTTTGACACCACCCGCACCACCTATGGAACCAGCAGCCTGTTTGGCCGCTTGACCACCATGATCGCCAACCAACTGGCGGCTATCGTCGACTGGAACGACGCCCGTTCAACCCGTGAGACCCTGGGCCAACTGAGCGATCGCGAACTGGCTGATATCGGCCTGTGCCGTGGCAACATCGACGCTGTTGCCGAGGGCAAACCGGTCTTCTGAAACATGGCGCGCCTGCCTTGAACATATGCGGGTCTGCCGCCCGCATTGAATATGAAAAACGCCGCCTCCTTTCGGAGAGCGGCGTTTTCTATGAGGTCTGGTTTGCACGTTTTCGCCAAGGCGAAACCCTGCTGCGTCGGACATGACCGCGTGACCAAGATATGCCGAATGCCCCCCAGCGCCCGACATGTAGCCCGCTAGCCTGCCCCTCTACCGCAGCACAGGCCCGATCTTTTCGGCGAGAAACTGCGACACCGGATCCCGCTGCATGACAAATGCACCAGCTTTCTCCAGTCCCGTTCCTGCCCGCAGCTGGTCGACACGATAGTCGTAGCTGCCAAGTCCCAGCGCTGCCATCAAAAAGCCCTTGAACAGCAAAAACGCCGCGACAAACAAGATCACTGACCGGCCGGAAATCCGCGACTGTACACGCCGCGGCGCAACCACAATCAAGCCATCCGGCCCCACCTTAGCGGTGTAGCCCTGCGACATGGCCCCGTGCTTGCGCTCCAATCGGTCAAGCCGAGCGTAGAAATTATTACTATGTTCACCCATAACCAACACCCTGCAATGGCTCCCACCATCCACAAATTAATGTTTAGGTAGGCATTGGGACCATATTGAGGCGGGTCGTTAAAATGCTCAACAAACTTGAATGAATCAGCCGTTTTTCTGCAAAAGCAGCGTCGTCCAGTCACCAATCTCATTGCGTTGCTGAAGATTGATGCCATTTCGTGCATAAACAGCCTCCACTTCATCCGCCTGCTCGTTCAGCAAACCAGAGAGAATCGCATAGCCATCACTGCGCAGATGAGCTGCGATGTCAGGGGCCAATGCAACCAGAGGGCCTTTTAGGATATTCGCAAAGATCAGATCGAAGGGGGCTGCTTCGGTAAGAGCGGGCGCATCAAAGCCAGCGGCTTCGAGACAGCGAACCCGGCCTTCCATATCATTGGCTTTCAAATTGGCTTCGGCCACATCAACGGCAACCTGATCGATGTCACTGGCGAGGATCTGCCCATCCCAGACACGCGCTGCGGCCATTGCCAGCACCGCAGTCCCACAACCAATATCCGCAACCTTGCTGCCAACAAAACCATCGTCGATCAGCTTATCGAGCGCTTTCAGACAGCCCAGGGTAGTGCCGTGATGACCGGTCCCGAAAGCCATCGCCGCTTCAATTAGAAGTGGAATCCGATCACCCGGCACCTTGTCCGCGTCATGGCTGCCATAGACAAAGAAGCGACCGGCTTCGACCGGGGCAAGCTCGCGGCGCACATGGGCGACCCAGTCGGTTTCCGGCAGTTCGGAGATCACAAAGGGCTGGGCTGCAAACATGGTGGCCAGCAGTGCCAGCCCCGCCTCATCCGGGGTTTCAGTGAAATAGCCACCGACTTCCCACAGGCCGGAACCGTCTTCGACTTCAAACACGCCCAGACCTGTGGGTTCCGGGATCAGACGCTCCATCGCCGCGCCAAGCGCTTCGGCTGGGGCTTTTCCTGCAAGTGTCGTAAGGGCTGTGAATGTGGGCATGACGGTCTCCGGGCAATGGTTGCACAGCGCCTAGGCCCGTCCGGTCCGCAGGTCAAGTGCAGTGCCACGGCTCCGAGTGTCACTGCAGCTGGCGATTGCGCCTTACTCTGCCGGGGCGGCGCTTTGCCATTTGGCGAATATCGTCTCATTGCCGGGTTCCGGGTGGCGTGGGATCAACAGTGACAGCGTCAGTGAGATCAGTGCCATACAAGCCGCCAGCGCGAAGACTGCCCCCGGAGAGACCACCCAGAGCAGACCCAGCGTGACAGGTAGTACCACGGCAGCGATGTGGTTGATGGTAAACGCCACAGCCGCGGTCGGCGCGATATCTGCAGGATCCGCGATCTTCTGAAAATAGGTTTTCAGGGCCAGCGCCAAGCCAAACAAAATGTGGTCAATGACATAAAGCGCGCCCGCGAGCACAACGCCCCAGCTGAACCAATAAAGCCCACCATAAGCGGCAAAGACCAGTGCAAGCCCGGTGTATTCAAAGATCAGTGTACGGCGCTCGCCAAACCGAGCCACAGCACGCCCCAACAATGGTGCAGCGATCATATTGATCACCAGATTGATCAGATAAAGGCTGGTCAGCTCATGCACCGCAAAGCCGAATTTCTCGACCATCATAAAGCCCGCAAAGACCACAAAAATCTGCCGCCGCGCGCCCGCCATGAACTGAAGCGCATAATAAAGCCAGTAACGACGGCGCAGGATCAGGCGTTTGATCTGTGGGTGCGGTGCGTCGAACTGTGGGTAGGCCAGCAAGCAAAACAAAGCCATCAATGTGGTGGCACCGCCGGCCATCATGAAGACGACATTATAGGTAAGCCCCAAAGGCTCCCACAGCAGCGCGATCAGACTGTAGACTACCAGCGTGGCGGCAGAGCCAGCCGCCACCAACCAACCTAAGATCTGCGGCGCGCGCAGTTTCGGCAACCATTGCAGTTGCAGCGACTGGTTGACCGTCTCGTAGTAGTGAAAGCCGATAGAGCTCAGCAGTGTGATGGTCAGCAACCCACCAAGGCTGGGGAACCAAGCTGTAACCGCTGTCGCCACCCCCAGCATCATCAACGACACCATCCCCAGAATCTGTTCGCGCATGAACATGATCACCGCGATCACTCCGACAGCAAGAAAGCCTGGGATCTCCCGCACTGTGTGCAGCAAGCCGATGTCAGCACCATCGAAATGCGCCGCCTCAATCACAAAATTGTTGAGCAGCGCGCTCCAGGTGTTGAAAGCGATCGGCATCGTCAGCGCCATCACGAACAGCAAGGTCGTGGGGCGGCGCCACAGCGGCAACGAAGCAGCAGCTTCAATGGGGACAGGTTTGAACATAGATGTGCATCTACGCCTCTCAGCACGATCAGGCGAGCGGAAAAGCACATTGCACAACTGATCTGCACCAGCGCACGGACCGTGCCCGAGAGCTTATTTCGTTTTTCGAAGAATAGAAGGCGGTCGTATGGGGTTGGGGCTGGGTGTGGCCGCGCTTGCGCGACCTCCGATGCAAGGAGGTCGCGCTTCCTTCCTGACCGGGTTTAGAAAAAATTCTGCGGATCGATGTCAACGGAGAGCCGTAGATCGCCCTTGAGCCGTGCAGGTTTTATCCAACGTGAGATGGCGTCTTGCAGGGCTGTGCCTTTGGCGGCCTTCACCAGTAGACGCACACGATGCCTGCCACGTATGCGCGCAATCGGGGCCGGGGCCGGGCCAAAGACCTGCGCTCCGATTGCGCGCAGGGGCATATCGTTGCGTGACAACGCCATGCCGAGATCCATCACAGCCGGGAGGTCAGGCCCGGACAGCACAATCCCCGCCATTCGGCCATAGGGCGGTACGCCTGCAGCCTGGCGTTCGGCGGCTTCGGCCCGCCAGAAAGCTTCCTCATCACCTGACAGGATAGCGCGAATGACCGGATGTTCAGGCTGAAAGGTCTGCATCAATGCCTCGCCCGGCTTATCGGCACGCCCGGCCCGGCCGGCAACCTGACGCATCAGCTGAAACGTACGCTCCGCGGCGCGCAGGTCAGAACCTTGCAGACCGAGATCGGCATCGATCACGCCGACCAGTGTCAGAAGCGGAAAGTTGTGCCCCTTGGCCACCAATTGGGTCCCGAGGATAATGTCAGCCTCGCCTGCCGCAATCTCCTCGATCCGGGCTTTCAGTGCGCGGGCTGAACCGAAGAGATCAGACGATAGCACAGCAATGCGAGCCTCTGGGAAAAGTGCGGCGGTCTCCTCTCCCAGCCGCTCGATGCCGGGACCGACCGGGGCCATCTTGCCCTCAACACCACAGGTAGGACAGGCCTCAGGCACCGGCTTGGTCGCACCACATTGATGGCACATGAGCCGTTTCATAAAACGGTGCTCTACCATCCGGGAATCGCAGTGATCGCAGGCCACATGGCCACCGCAGGCACGGCAGATGGTAACCGGGGCAAAGCCACGGCGATTGAGAAACAACAGCGATTGCTCACCACGTTCCATTCGCGCGGTTATGGCGCGCTTTAGTGTTGGCGAAATCCAGGTCGATGGCGCGAGCTGTTCGGCGCGCATATCAATCGCTTTCATATCCGGCAGCACCGAGGCCCCATAGCGGGATTTCAAATCCAGCCGCTTATACTTTCCAGCCTCAGCATTAGCCCAAGTTTCCAGCGACGGCGTTGCCGACGCGAGAACCACCTGCGCGGAACACGTCGCGGCGCGCAGCACCGCCATGTCGCGGGCATTATAACAGACGCCCTCGTCTTGCTTGTAAGAGGTGTCATGTTCCTCATCCACGATGATCAGGCCGAGGTTCTGATAGGGTAGAAACAGCGCAGATCGCGCACCGATTACCAACTGCGCCTTGCCTTGCCCCACCATGCGCCAAACACGGCGGCGCTCGGTCATTGTCGCGCCCGAGTGCCATTCTGCCGGCGTCGCACCAAAGCGCGCTTCGACCCGTTTCAGGAATTCAGCTGTCAGCGCAATTTCCGGCAATAAGACCAAGGCCTGCCGACCCGCGCGCAAAGCTGCGGCAACGGCCTCCAAATAGACCTCGGTTTTGCCGGAGCCGGTAACGCCTTTCAGCAGCGTGGTACCATAGCTGCCACCCGCAACGGCATCTCCCAATGCCTGTGCCGCCGCGGCCTGATCTTCGGTCAGAGTTTTACTTGGAAGGTTGGGATCCAGCTTTGGGTATGGCAGATCACGTGGGGCTTCCTCCTCGCGCAGGGCACCCTGTTTGATCAACCCCTTGATCACCGACGTGGTGACACCGGCGAGATCTGCAAGTTCTTTGGACGTGAAGGCCAACCCACCGTATTCATCCACCACTGAGAGCACCCGCTGGCGCGCGTCGGTCATGCGATCCGGCATTGCATCACCGGCGCGCAGCACCTTGCGCATTGAGACCGGATCGGAAAGGCCCGACACACGGGTGGCCAAGCGTAGCATCGCAGGCAGCGGGGTCAGGGTATAGTCGGCAGATTTACTCAGAAACTGGCGCATCTCATCGCGCATGGGTGCGACGTCCAACACACGGTTTACTGGGCGCAGTTTAGCCGAATCGAAATCGCCGGCCCCGGACCCCCAGATCACGCCCAGTACTCGGCGCGGGCCTAGTGGCACCTCAACGTAGGCGCCCAGATGACATCCGCCTTCGGGGGCACGGTAGTCGAGCACACGGCCCAATGGCTGCGTTGTCAGCACGCCAACCCGTTCGCCTTCGTGAAAAAATGCCTGCTCCTGCACGTTGCCTGCCCTTCCTTTACGCCGAGGCTGTTCCCCCGATGCAGCCCCCGGCATCAGACGCCTGGGCCACGGGGGGTTTTTAATGCCCGCCCCATCAGGTAAAGGCTAGCGTAATCAAGGCCAACCCATCCAGAGGACCCTAGCCGATGAAATTCTTCGTAGACACCGCCGAAATCGACGCCATTGCCGAGCTGAATGCCCTTGGCATGGTCGATGGCGTGACCACTAACCCGTCACTGATCAAGAAGTCGGGCCGCGACATCATCGAAGTGACCAAGGAAATCTGTGATCTGGTCGACGGTCCGGTTTCGGCCGAAGTGACCGCAACCGATGCGGAAACAATGATCGCCGAAGGCCGCAAGCTGGTAGAGATCGCTGAAAACATCGCCGTGAAAGTTCCACTGACATGGGATGGTCTGAAAGCCTGCAAAACCCTGAATGACGATGGCCACATGGTGAATGTGACCCTGTGCTTCTCAGCCAATCAGGCTTTGCTGGCGGCAAAGGCCGGTGCCACGTTCATTTCGCCCTTCATCGGCCGTCTGGATGATATCAATCTGGATGGTATGGACCTGATCGCCGACATCCGCACCATCTATGACAACTACGGCTTTGAGACTGAAATCCTCGCGGCGTCGATCCGCAGCGCCAACCACGTGCTGGAAAGCGCGCGTATCGGGGCCGACGTGATCACCGCACCACCTGCTGTGATCAAAGGCATGATCAACCATCCGCTGACCGACAAAGGTCTGGATGCCTTTCTTGCTGACATCAAAGCAGCGAACATCAAAATCCTGTAGGCATAGCCGCAGGATCGATGACATGAAGGGGCGGCCTGCGGGCGCGCCCCTTTTTCGTTCCATCACGTTCTTAGGTCACTACATATATGCCTGACCTATGCCTTAGATGGCCTGCTACACATATGTATCTGCAAGCCTTCAGCGGTTTTCGCCACGCCTGGGGAAAATTATGCCACCCCGCCTAAATCCCGTGTTATAACCCCTGCAAAACCCACCAGAGGTCATAAAGAGCAGAACATGAGCACGACGGCAGAACTTGAAGACACGCTGCGCCAGGCTATCCTGGCCAAACCCGATGCACTACTTGATGATCAAAGCGTGATGAGAGCATTGGTTAGCGCCAATGAGCGCGCGATGGGGTCGAATATTGTTGACCTGCGCGGTATCGCAATGGAGCGGATGGAGGCACGGCTTGACCGGCTTGAAGACACTCATCGTTCAGTGATTGCTGCCGCTTATGAGAATCTTGCCGGAACCAACCAAATCCACCGCGCTGTTCTGCGCCTGCTTGATCCAACCGATTTTGAGAGCTACCTCGCCAACCTTGGCGGTGAGCTGAGCGAGATCCTGCGGGTCGATTCGGTAACGCTGGTGCTGGAATCGGCGCAGCCCGAACAAGACGCCGCCGTGCAACGTATGGATCAGGTTCTAAAGGTCGTCGAGCCGGGATTCGTGGCACAATATATCAGCCAACAGCGCAACGGTTCTGATCGTCAGGTCACCCTGCGCCAGATGCAGCATGGCAATGCACGTACACATGGGGCCAAGGCAGACTTCATCCGCTCCGAGGCCTGTTTACGTCTGGAACTGGGCGAAGGTCGCCTGCCGGGCCTTCTGGTTCTGGGGGCCGAAGATCCGCACCAATTCACCCCGCAACATGGCACTGACCTGCTGGCGTTTTTTGCAGGTGTTTTTGAACGGTCGATGCGCCATTGGTTGTCGTGACCGCACCGACCACAGATCCGGCTACGATATTGATCTCCCCGGCCTGCCGTGATGCGTTGGAGCAATGGCTGGCAGGATTGGCCGCGCTGCAAGGTGCCGCAGAGAATACCATTACCGCCTATCGCGGCGATGTGGTGGAGTTTCTCGCCTTTATGACACAGCATTTTGGCGGCCCGCAGGGTCTGGGGGCCTTGGCGCAGATTTCCACCAGCGACATGCGTGGCTGGATGGCGGCGATACGGGGTAGCGGCACCGGCGCGCGGTCTCTCGCGCGGAAACTCTCGGCTGTCAAAAGCTTCTACACTTGGCTGGCAGAACGGCAGGGATTTGAACCAACGGCCGTGATGTCCGCGCGCAGCCCGAAGTTTCAGAAAAAACTCCCCCGCCCACTGGCGCAAGAGGCCGCACGCGCGGTCATTGAAACGGTCGAATATCAATCCGCTACCGATTGGGTGGCGGCGCGTGATGTGGCTGTGGTCACGCTTCTATATGGCTGCGGCCTGCGTATTTCCGAGGCGTTGGGTTTGACGGGTGCAGTAGCGCCCCTGCCCGCAGTACTGAGGATTACCGGTAAAGGCGGCAAGGAACGGATTGTGCCAGTGCTGCCGGTGGCCCGCGATGCGATCGATCGCTACCTGCGGCTTTGCCCCCACCCCCAGGAGCGCGACGCACCTCTGTTTCGCGGGGTCCGCGGCGGAGCGCTGAATCCGCGGATCATCCGCGGCGCAATGGCACAGGCCCGTGCGCAGCTGGGCCTGCCGGCCAGCGCCACACCACATGCACTGCGTCACAGCTTTGCCACCCATTTGCTGGAAGCCGGTGGTGATCTGCGCGCTATTCAGGAGCTGCTGGGCCATGCCTCACTGTCGACGACACAGGCCTATACAGCCGTGGATACGGCGCATCTGATGGATGTCTACAATCGCGCCCACCCCAAGGCATAAAATTACCGAAAAATAGCAATTCGCAGCGATGGCTTAATCCAGCAGTAAGGGCACAACGGCAGTGTGGAGGCCTCAAATCCAGAAGGACCCACACCATGAGTATCGTTACACAAAGCCAATCAACCGAAACCGCCCCCCTTGGCGCGCCTTACAAACCTGCTAACAGCAATGCGGCCAATGCCACCACATCCGATATTGGTGAAATAGATTTCAGCCAGTTCTATGAACAATTGCTGGCCGATCTCGATAGCGATGGCGATCGCCAGATTTCGGATCAGGAATGGGCGGCGTACCGAGCAGATAAGCAAGCCCGCGGTGAATTCAGCCCCAGCCCCGTTAAGACAAACACAGGTAATGGCCCGCAGGTGCTCGACAGCCGTACACTGACGGAAACACTGTTTCGTGACGCTCTGACCGATGACGCCCCTAGCGATTGATCAGGATAACTTGGTCTGTGGCATGCGCAGCGCGTAGGCATGAGCAGCGATGTCAAACGGATCCACTAATGTGTCGAAGCGATGCGCCACTGCCTGCCCCCTATCAGAGGTGGCGCAGGGGCATTCCTGATGTAAAAATCCGCCCATAACGGGTCCGTTTGACCATTGACTACTTGCGAGACGGAGGGAAATTCGCCATCACGAGCAAATGACTCCTCAAGTTCGCGCCCTCTCCGTCCATCTGCTCACCGCCAGCGGTGCAGTGTTTGCAATCCTCGCCATGCTGGCCGCTGCCGATGCCAAGTGGAGCCTGATGTTTGTCTGGCTTGTTGTTGCCTTTGCCGTGGATGGCATCGATGGGCCGCTAGCGCGTCACTATGAGGTGAAGCGATATGCGCCGGAGTTCGATGGCGTATTGCTGGATCTAATCATCGACTACCTCACCTATGTGTTCATTCCCGCATTTGCACTGTTCAAATCTGGGCTCATGGCCGGATGGACCGGATGGGTGGCGCTGATCGTGATCACGTTTGCCAGTGCATTGTATTTTGCAGACACCCGAATGAAGACCAAGGACAATTCATTTTCTGGCTTTCCTGGGTGCTGGAACATGCTGGTGCTGGTGATCTTTGCGCTGGAGCCCAGCCATTGGACCAGTCTGGCGTTGGTGACGCTCTTGTCGATTGCCATGTTCCTGCCGCTGAAATTCATCCACCCTGTGCGCACCGAACGCTGGCGCAAACTGTCGCTGCCCGTCGCTCTGGCCTGGACATTTTTTGCCGGCTGGGCAGCATGGGTCGACTTCCATCCCGAGAGCTGGGCGCATTGGGGGCTGGTACTGACGTCAATCTATCTGATTTTTGTTGGTATTGCGCAGCAGATCATCCCGGAAGGACGCAGCTGATACCCGTCACGGCGATGACGCCATCCAGCTCGTTTCATCGCAGTATTTAGATCAACAGCCCTGCAGCACCTTCATGGCGTAGCAAAGACACTTTGGTCTCGACCCCGCCTGCACCGGAAAACCCACCCAAGCCTGATGCCCCCAAGACCCGATGACACGGTATAATCACCGGGATTGGGTTGGCGCCACAGGCGTTGCCAACAGGTTGCGCCGCCGCACCAAGATCCTTGGCAATTTCACCGTAGGTGCGGGTATGCCCCAGCGGGATGGCAGACATGGCGGCGCAGACATCCCGTTGGAAATCACTCCCCTCCACCACAAGCGGCAGATCAAATTCGATCAGCTCATGTGCGAAATAGGCCCGCAATTGGGCAATGGCCAAATCCGTCACAGCCGATCCTTCGGTGCCTTCGGGGGCTTCCTGCCAAAGCAGCCGAATGATCGCACCTTGATCTTCCACCACGCAAAGCGTCCCCACAGGTGTCGTCAGGCTAGCATGGGCCATGCTGGAGGTTGCGATTTCGATGTTATGCGTGGCCATGGTGTCTCTGTGTCTCTCTTACCGGGGAGCTGGCAACCAAGTCCGAGCTAGAATTCTGCCAGAACTTAAGCAGACAGATACCATGCGCCTACGATTCGCAAACTACAACTCCGGACAAATAGATGTCGGCGCAACCGCGTTTCCTAACCTTTAGGATAGGCACCTATACCTCCGGCCTTTGCTGCTAACCGCAGGTGTCGATGACATTGGATCGAATTTTAGTAAATATGATTTCAGGAGTTTAGAAAGGGGTCAGGACCCATGAAAATTAGCGGTCAAGGAAACGTCAGCGTCTATCGTATGTTCAAAGGCGACTCAAATGAGCAGGCTGCATCACAGCAGGCTCAGGAGCAACAAACGGGACAACGACCCGGCGGATTAGAATCCGTCTCTTCACTCACAGAGCAGAGCGAAGCCGTGACCAAACAGGCGTCCATGACCGGGCCAATCGAAGGAGCAAGCATGGTGCCAGGAGCACAATATCTTCGCGCGGCGGTACAGCAGAAGCTACAGGATCTTCAGTCAGGCTGTCATGCAGGGCCAACGCCCGTCAGTGAGTTAATCGCCCAGAGCCAGTATCGCGAGGCACAGCGCGTGCTCAGCTAAGCCCAGCTGACTGTTTTCCCATACATCGAAACCCCCGGCGATTTTTGGCGGCGCAACACCGTCAAAGACGTCAAAAGCGGCGCGCCGCCCACCCGTTTTTTTGGGAGGGGCGGCGCGCATTTGTTTTGAGTTTCGGCGGCCTGATTGTTCCTAGCTAATACGAGCCAAACCCGGACCAGCCAAATGGGTTCCGCTTAGCCCAAAGCCACATTGCAACGGCCACAGACACCAGGATGACGATACCGGCCAACGTCAGGCAGGATCTTCCAGCAACGCTGGCACTTTTCGCCATCGGCCTTTTCAAACACCACTGACACACCATCGACCTCGGGCATACGGAAGGCCTCTGCCGGCGCCGGATCACCGCTGAGCGCAATATCCGATGTGATACAGACATCCGCAAAGTTCACTGTTTTCAGCGCTGCGAGGATTTCAGCCTCGCGAACATGCACAACCGGTGCCGCTTCCAATGAGGCCCCGATCACTTTATCGACGCGTTGAACCTCTAGCGCGGCTGTGACCACGCGCCGGGCCTGACGGACCTTGGCCCATTTGGCAGCCAGTGGCTCGTTCAGCCAATCGGCCGGGGTCGCAGGGATATCCTGCAAATGCAGGGAGCTATCATCTCCGGGGAAACGCTCCAGCCACACCTCTTCCATGGTGAACACCAGAATAGGTGCCAACCAGGTTGTCAGGCGGTGGAACAGGATATCCAGGACTGTGCGCGCGGCGCGGGCATTCAGCGTGTCACCATCGCAATACAGCGCATCCTTACGGATATCGAAATAGAAGGCGGAGAGATCCACGGTGGCAAAGTTGAACACTGCCGAGAATACACCTTGGAAATCATAGGCTTGATATCCGGTGCGAACCTTATGATCCAACTCAGCCAGACGGTGCAGAACCCACTGCTCCAGCTCGGGCATATCGGCCGGATCCATGCGCTGATCTTCAGAGAAGTCTGCAAGGCTACCAAGCATATAACGCATGGTGTTGCGCAAGCGGCGATAGCCATCGGCCACGCCTTTCAGAATTTCCGGCCCGATACGCTGGTCAGCGGTGTAATCGGTCTGAGCCACCCAGAGACGCAGGATATCAGCGCCATATTGCTGGATGATCTTTTCCGGCACGATGGTATTGCCAAGCGACTTGGACATCTTGTTGCCCTTCTCGTCCAGCGTAAACCCATGGGTCACCACATTGCGATAGGGCGCACGACCGGTGGTGCCACAGGCCTGCAACAGCGAGGAATGGAACCAACCACGGTGCTGATCGGTGCCTTCCATATAGACATCTGCGATACCGTCTTCGGTGCCATCTTCGCGGTCACGCAGCACAAAGGCATGGGTCGACCCTGAATCGAACCATACATCCAGCACATCAAAAACCTGCTCCCATTCGTCGGCTGCGTAGTCATTCCCGAGGAAACGTTCCTTGGCACCATCCGCGTACCAGGCATCAGCGCCTTCGGCTTCGAAGGCCTCGATGACGCGGGCGTTGACGGCTTCGTCACGCAGAAGGAACCCCTCGTCGGTGGGCAGCAGACCCTTTTTCACGAAACAGGTGAGCGGTACGCCCCAGGCGCGCTGACGTGACAACACCCAGTCCGGGCGGCTTTCGATCATAGAATAGAGCCGGTTGCGGCCGGTCTGTGGCGTCCATTTCACCAATTGGTCGATGGAGTTCAATGCGCGGCTTCGGATGGTGTCGCCCATCTCGCCCATGCCATCAGCCAGTTCACGATCCACGCTCGCAAACCACTGCGGCGTATTGCGGAACACGATCGGCGCTTTGGAGCGCCAGGAATGCGGGTAGCTGTGGGTCACGCGACCACGGGCGATGATGCCGCCGGCCTCGACCAGCTTGGCGATCACGGCGTTGTTGGCTTTGCCCTCTTTGCCTTTTTTGTCAAAGACCTGAAGCCCTGCAAAGAACGGCACATGCGGCATGAATTCGGATTCTTCACCCACATTGTGGGTCATCCGGTCAATCCAGTTTCGCGCAACAAAGCACTCATAGTCATCCGCACCATGGCTGGGTGCGGTATGGACAAAACCGGTGCCAGCATCATCGGTGACGTGATCGCCATCGATCATCGGCACATCGTAGTCCCAGAACCCATTGGCGTCGTCGGTGCCGTGGAACGGGTGTTTGCAGATCAACCCGTCGAATTCGGACGGCTCTATATCGCGCACTTTGGTGAATTCGGTGACGCGGGATTTTTCCAGCGCATCTGCCGCCAGCGCATCGGCGAACAGGTACAACTCACCCGGTTTGGTCCAGCTTTCATCCTGGGTCGCATCCACACGGTAGAGGCCATAGGCGACCTTGGGATTATATGCGACGGCCTTGTTGGACGGAATGGTCCAGGGGGTAGTCGTCCAGATCACCACACGTGCCTCGGACAGATCATCTGCCGCATTGGCAAAGCCAAAGGGCACCCAAATGGTGTGAGACTTGTGATCGTGATATTCGATCTCGGCCTCGGCCAGAGCGGTCTTTTCCACCGGCGACCACATCACGGGTTTGGACCCCTGATAGAGCGTGCCATTCATCAGAAACTTCTGAAACTCACCCGCGATGACCGCCTCAGCGTGGTAGTTCATGGTCAGATACGGATCATCCCAATTGCCGGTGATACCAAGACGCTTGAACTCCTCGCGCTGGATATCGACCCAGCTGTCGGCAAAGGCGCGGCATTCCTGACGGAAGTCGACGATGTTGACCTCGTCCTTGTTTTTGCCCTTCTTGCGATACTGCTCTTCGATTTTCCATTCGATCGGCAGGCCGTGGCAGTCCCAGCCCGGCACATACCGCGCATCAAACCCCATCATCTGATGTGAGCGGACGATCATGTCTTTGATGGTTTTGTTAAGCGCGTGACCGATGTGCAGGTGGCCATTGGCGTAGGGCGGGCCATCGTGCAGGGTAAAGGGCTTGCGCTCGCCATCCGTGCCCTTGGCCGCGGCCGCCTTCTCGCGCAGTTTGTCATAGACGCCAATCTGTGCCCAGCGTTCCAGCCAGCCCGGCTCACGCTTGGGCAGACCCGCGCGCATTGGGAAATCGGTTTTGGGCAGATTGAGGGTGTCTTTGTACTCAGGCGTCTGAGGCGTGTCGGCACACATGTGCAGCGTCCTTTGGATGATCTGGTCGTATTTGGAGATATTCGGTTCGGTGCGATGGCTCAAGCACCTTTGCCCGGCAGCTCAGCTGATCAGAGCGCCGGGGATATAATTCGAATAATGATGGCCGCAATATGGGACATGACGGCCTTATAGGGCGGCGCGGCAGGAGGGTAAAGCGGCAGATCAAGATTGGCAGATACATATCAATGCGCAACGTTATCGACATTCTTTCAAAATCATTGAGCTATCAAACGTATGCCCTCAACTGATGCCGTTACTATTTCGCTCCCCTTCACGCATCATCAGCTAACATTGCTTCTGGCGACAGTCGGCCTTGTTGGTCTGCTGCTGCTAGCTTGGTACCTCATATCCGTGCCGACCTACAAACAAAAGAGACACCGCTGGACCAGTAACAGTGCTCTGCTGAGTTATGGACTATGCGTGCTGCCAATCTGGGCCTTTCTCCTGTTTCAGACAGTTTCCGCACTATGGCTTCTATAGGGGAATTTCCCGCCAGATACTGGCGTCGATCTGCGTTGGCATGTGCTTGCCTTTGTGGGGCTGGTGACTGCCACCGGAGGCTTGGTTGGCGCCCCCTTGGCACTATTGCGCGCCTGGGCAAATGAGCGTCAAACCCGAACCGCCGAGCAGAACCATGTGACGGACCGCATCACCAAAGCTGTGGAACAGCTTGGTGCAGAAAAGACCATCAAACGCGTGATAGGTAATGAAGCTAGTGACGCCGGATCAGCACTATCATTGCTGCAAGCGACACTGAAACCAGTCATTGAGGAAGTTACCGAGCCAAACATCGAAGTCCGTATTGGTGGGTTGCTTGCATTGGAGCGAATATCACAAGATTCGATGACATATGATCGCGGCCGGGACCACCTGCTGGTCATGGATATTCTCTGTGCCTATGTCCGAAATAATTCGCCGGTGAACGCCGCCGAGGATGTTGCCGAAGGGCGTTTCGTCCGTATGAAAAACAACCATGCGATCTCAACTCCGGATAATCTTCCGACATCGCAGTGGACCGATATCCACAAACGTGTTTTTGAGATACCCAGCCCTCGCTCCGACATTGCCTTTGCGATCAAGATCCTCGGGCGCCGTACCCATGAACAGATCCTACATGAAAGACGGCACGACTACCGCCCGTCGCTATCACGCTGCAATCTTCAACGTGCGGATTTTACCGATGGCGATTATTCACACATCAGTTTCTTCGAGTCGCGTATGGAAGGGGCATATCTGAACGGAGCCAATTTCTCTCACTGTAACCTGTCGGGGGCTGTGATCACCAAAGGAAATCTAAGCAACACAACACTCGACTTCGCGGAGCTGTCCTGCGCAGATTTCAGTCACGCCCAACTACACTCGACCTCCATGAGGAAATGTGGCTTTTCCTTTACTTATTTCGACCAAACACAAATTAAAGATACCGTCTTTGATATCGAATTAAAGTCGGGAGCGGTCAATGCCATTTGGTTTATAGAGTCCAATCTATGCTCTGCGCGGTTTCAAGGCACGATGGGCTACGCGTTTAGTGGGCACTTGGAACCAATTCACAAACATGTTCCGCGCGCGTGGAGCGCCGTTGTTTTCAGGAATGCGACGGTTTCCTCCGCTGCGCTGCATTTTTTCGACCCGCATCGCACCTTTGGGGATGGCTCTGTCATTTTGACGAGTGGCCAACGGCCGGACCATTGGGTCGATGAAAGGTTGGACGATTTTGCATTCGACGCTGCGGTACAGGCCTGGGGCCAAACCTACGAGAGATTGCCTGAGGAAGACGGTGAAACAGGATTGCCACGGTAGTAACAATCGCACAATTGGTCGCAGGGATTGCCCCGCGCGGTGGGTGTACCAGCCGCGGGCTCTGGTGTAGCGACGGGTCGGAAAGGTGACATTTGACATGACCCAAGCCCCGCTCGCGCGCTTCGATATCTCAGCTGAGCAGATCGCCTATGTGGTGGATGTTTTTTATGCCCGCGTGCGTGCGCATCCGGTGTTAGGACCCGTGTTTGCAGCACATGTAAAGGATTGGTCCGAACATGAGGAGACGATCACTCAGTTCTGGCGCAATGCGATCCTGCGGGAGAAGTGTTACAACGGCAACCCGATGCGGGTGCACGTCAGTCGACCGGATGTGAAGGCCGAACATTTTCCGATCTGGCTAGGACTGTTTCATGAGGTTCTGCAAGCCGAACTGCCTGACCCGACTGCACGGCAATGGGGCGCACTGGCTGATCGTATCGGCGAGGGGTTTCGTGCCGGGATTGTATCCATGCGCCAACCCAAAGACGCGCCGCCAAAGCTGTTCTAAGCGCCATCCCATGCCCATAAACTAATAGGGCCGCGCTACTTATCCTTGGAAAACAGGCCCGTAAGTGCCCGTTGAACCACCTTGCGGGTGCTGGGCTTCTGCGCCTTGGAAAACGTCATCGGGCGGCAGACTTCCATGGCGGCGATGCCGACACGGGCGGAGAGTGCTCCGTTTACCAGACCTTCGCCAAAGCGACGGGAAAGTTTGGAAAGGATCGACCCGCCCAATACCGGTTCTAGAAGATCGTCGCCGACGGCCACCGCACCGGTGGTCACAAGATGGGCCAGAACCGCGCGGGTCAACCGCCAGGAGCTAAAAAACCCCGCACGACCGCCGTAGATATCGGCGATACGGCGGATCATCCGCAGCGACGTAACAAGTGCCGTTGCCACATCAGCCAGTGCTAATGGTACCAGTGCCGTTACCGTCGCTACCTGGCGCGCGCTGCCTTCGACGACACGCAGGGCGCGGGCGTCCAGTGGGGCAAGTAATTCAACCTCAGCCAATTGCAACAGCGCGTCGGCGTCCATGATCTCGCTCTTGCGGTCTTGCAGCCGCGCCAAGCCCCAGGTCAGGTCTTTGCGGCCCTTATAGAAACGCTCCAGCCCCTCAACATATCGGTTAGCGGCTTTCAGATCAGAGGTGGAATTGGCAGGCTGACCACCGGCATGATCCGGTGTCAACGAGGGCTGAGTATCGCGCAGGCTTTCAACCCGGCGGAGACGAGACAAAGCCGCCAGCTCGCGCAGCCCCATAAGCAAGGCCAGCAACAAGGCCACGGCAAAGCCGACGGTAACGGCCCACCCCAACAAAGGCAGGCGAACGATCAGACCAGTCGTAAAATCCCAAGCCGCGACAGAGACGACCGCACCGATAAGAGCGATCACAGTGGCCCAGAACCAGCGCGCCAACCGGGATGGGCGACGTGTTGCCAACTCTGCCACCTGAGCCAAGGCGGGTTGCGGCAGGTCTTCGGTGGCCCCCACCAGATCAGGGACAGGCGGCGCGTTTGCTACATCCGGCGCAGCCTCTCCGGGGCCGCTGCCGGAGAGGTCAAAGAGGACGGCGTCCTTTCGGGTCATGCGGTATCCTTTGGTGAACCAGTTGGCTTGGTGACTGGGCTGTCGGCCGCTTTATCCGGCTTACTCTCCACCGGTTTGGGCGCAGGTTTCGGCGCAACCTTGGGTTCGGGTTTTGGCGCAGGCCAGATGTACTGGATATCGGGCAGGCCCTCTCCATTGGTGGCGCCATCTGTCCGGGTCTGTTCGACAAATCCTTCGCGCAGATAAAAGCGCTGCGCACCCTCATTCGCCTGAAAGCTCCACAGTTGCAGCGGCGACTGAACAGATTTGGCGTAGTTCAGTAGTGCGCGCCCGATCCCATGCCCGCGCGCCGCATCACGAATGTAGAGCGCGCAGACCTCTGCCCCGTCGCGGGCGAGAAAGCCATCTACTCGGCCTTCGATCTGCGCGATGATGACCCAGCCGCGATCGATCATTGTGCCACAAAAGCTGATTGCCTCGGCGCCGGTGTGCTGTTTGGGCATCCAGGGAGTGTCCACCTCAAACCCGTGTAGGATCTCGGCAATCTTGCCCGCGTCAGTACTGCGAGCGGGTCGCAGGACGGGCTGTGGGGAGGTGGTCATAGGCGATCTCCGATCAGGAAGTCAGCGGCCCGGTCCAGACGGATATGTGGTGGACCATCGCCGGGGTGCAGAGTGAGTGGGGCGGGCGCAAAAGCCATAGCCTGATAATCGCTGTCCAGCCAGCTTTCTGCGCCTTGACGAGCCGGGGTGAGCAGATGCGATGGATCCTGTGGCAACGCGCCAGGATAGAAAGCGGCGGGTTTTCCGCTCTCCAGAAGTGTTCCGCGCACGCAAGGCAGATCGCCACCATCATGGCGGCGCATCTCCTCGGTGGTGGCACGCAGCGCGGCGAGTGACAGGGCCGCCGTCTCTGCCCCGGCAAAGCGGGCACGGTCACGGGCCTCGCGGGTCAGCGCTTCGATGATGGCTGTGAGCTGCGGATGCTGCTGGTGATGCAGATGATCCGCTTTTGTGGCAGCAAAGAGGATCTTTTCCACCCGTTTGCCGCGCAGAATCTGGCGCAGAAATCCATTTCGACCCGGACGGAAAGCCGCAAGAATATCGGTCATTGCGTGGCGCAAATCCTCAACCGCGCGAGGGCCGGAGTGAATAGCGCTCAGGGCGTCGACCAACACCACCTGACGGTCAATCCGGGAGAAATGATCTCGAAAGAAGGGTTTCACGACCTTGGATTTGTAGGCCTCAAAGCGGCGTTCCATTTCGCGGTGCAGAGATCGGCGTGGCGCCGTATCTGAAAGCGGGATCGGAGCAAAGGTCAGCACCGGTGAGCCCGCAAGATCCCCCGGCAACAGGAAGCGCCCCGGCGTGCAGTCATAATAGCCAGCAGAACGCGCAGCCTGAAGATAGGCCGCAAAGGTAGCTGCCAGATCCTGCGCCAACAGTTCGCCATGCGGTGCGGTGGCGTCCACCTTCTGCGCCAAATCAAGAAAGCTTTGCGCCTGCGACCGACCTCGGATACGGGTCAAAACCTCATCGCACCACTGCGCATAGGTTTTGTCCAAAAGCGCCAGATCCAGTAGCCACTCGCCGGGATAGTCTACGATATCAAGGTGAATCGTTCGTGGCCCTTGTAACCCGGAAAGCAGACCCTTGGGCCGGACCCGAAGGCTGAGCCGCAATTCGGAAACCGCTCGGGTGCTGTCGGGCCAATAGGGGCGTGGACCGGTCAAGGCGCCGAGATGGTTTTCATAGTCGAAGCGTGGCACCGTATCGTCGGGTTGCGGTTGCAGAAACGCGGTTTCGATCCGCCCTTCGCGCGCTGCTGCAAGCTGCACCATGCGGCTACGGTCCATTAGGTTGGCCACCAGTGACGTGATGAACACCGTTTTGCCTGCCCGTGCCAGACCAGTAACACCAAGGCGGATGGACGGTTCAAACAGGCTTTCTGAAACGGAAGCACCTGCCCCCTCGACGCTGCGCATTACCCCGTCTGCAAGTGATGTTAGTCCCAAATCGTTGCCCCGCGTTACTGGCGGCATGGCCCACCGGATCCGTGTTCAATCTGATCAAGATAGGGGTTGCCGGGGTATGATACCACCCCGCCTGAGGTCGTGGGGCTTGCACCGGAGCAGTTGCCGCGTTACTTGCCGGCCCATGCCGCGTTTTGCCTTGAAAGTCGAATACCACGGCGCGCCCTTTGCCGGGTGGCAGCGCCAGAAGGATCAACCCTCTGTTCAGGGGGCGATTGAAGACGCGCTTGCGCGGCTGGAGCCCGGCCCCCACACGATTGCAGCAGCCGGCCGGACAGACACCGGCGTGCATGGTCTGGGCCAAGTCGCGCATTGCGACATGATCAAAGACTGGGACCCCTTCCGCCTGTCGCAGGCACTGAACTTTCATCTGAAACCTGCACCCGTGGCGATTGTTGCCTGCGTTCGCGTGGATGATGAGTGGCACGCCCGGTTCTCAGCCATTGAACGACAGTATCTGTTCCGCCTCCTGCCCCGCCGTGCCCCTGCCATCCATGATGCAGGGCAGGTCTGGCAGGTGAGCCATGATCTGGATGTCGACGCCATGCAAAAGGCAGCCAGCCACTTGATTGGTCAGCATGATTTCACCACTTTCAGATCATCGATATGTCAGGCTGCCAGCCCGCTGAAGACACTAGATGAGCTGCGCGTCGAACGGGTACAGGGGTTTTCCGGTTCGGAGATCCATTTTCACGTACGCGCGCGGTCGTTCCTGCACAATCAGGTCCGCAGTTTTGTCGGAACACTGGAGCGCGTTGGCGCGGGTTCCTGGGCCCCCCAGGATGTGAAATCCGCACTAGAGGCTGCCGACCGCGCGGCTTGCGGACCGGTCTGCCCCGGTCATGGTCTTTATCTGGCGCGGGTTGGCTATCCCGTCGATCCCTTTGCAGATACTGACTAGTTTTCCCATGACCGCTTAGGACACGCCTGCTGGCTATACCGGAGCAACGGTATCAATGGCGACCCTCTGCGCTTATGAGTGATACAGCATGGAGATAGAACAGGCCAAACGGCCTGGTTTCAACGCTTTACGAGATTTCCAGTGATCCGTATCGAATACGCGGCGATCACCCACGGCCGCGGTAGGGTGGGACACCTTGATCGGGGATCCAGACACTCTCTGGCATTGCGCCTGTCTGCCAAAACACGTCAATGGGGATGCCACCGCGGGGGTACCAGTAGCCACCAATACGCAGCCACTGTGGATCAAGAAAATCGGCCAAACGACGTGCAATCGAGACCGTGCAATCCTCATGGAATGCACCGTGGTTTCGGAAGGATCCAAGAAACAATTTCAAGGATTTGCTTTCTACCAGCCATGGGCCCGGTACGTAGTCGATGACCAAATGCGCAAAATCCGGCTGGCCAGTCATCGGGCAAAGCGATGTGAACTCTGGCGCGGTGAAACGCACATTATAGGCGACATCGGCCTGCGGATTGGGAACCCGCTCCAGCTCGGCCTCATCGGGATTGCCGGGCATCACAGTGGCACCGCCCAGCTGTTTCAGGTCTTTGTAGATATCGTCGCTCATCTTATCTTCTCCTCGCCTCATTCTGCGCCTAGACGCCGCGTTTGTTACCCCAGACCAGCACATGCAACTGTGGCAGGACACGGGGTGTAAACCAGCGGTCGGTGGTCACTTTTTCAATCAACCAATGCAAACGCTCAGTCGCCTTTGTCAGATCAACAGGCACATCGGGATCGGACTCCGGATTGCCGGGTTGCAAGTAGAGAGGCAGGTTTGGAAAGCGTTTAGCGACCGCACGTGCCCAATCATAGTCCTGATCATCAAAGATCACGATCTTCAGGACGATCTGCCCGCTACCTTCTGCGGCACGGAGACAATGATCGAATTTCTGCCAATCTACGCGGTGACCGCTGGAGGGAGGCTTTGGACTGAGCACGAGGGTGTCCAGATCGGCGAACCAGGCCTGGCTGATCGAGCCTTGGGTCTCGCACGCGAAACGATAGCCTTCTTCCTTGCCTCTGGCGATGAGTGGCCCGAAATTCTGGATCGCCGGGTTGCCGCCTGACAGCGAAATGGTCAGTGGCTCTCCCCCACTTAGGCCGGAGACCTGTTGCCAGATCTCATCTGTATCCATGGGTGTCCAGGTTTCGCGATAGCGGCTGTCGACCGCATGCAGGCTGTCGCACCAACTGCACCGATAGTCACAGCCGCCCGCCCGCACAAACACGGTCGGCTCGCCGATCAGCGCACCTTCGCCCTGAATCGTCGGACCAAAGATCTCAGCGATACGCAGGATCGTTTTTGCAGATCGGCTCATGTTAGACTTCTCAGTTGTCACCTGCGGCGCAGTTGCTGACCGAAACGCAGATGATATCATAGCGGCTGTCATGGTCGATACTCTGCCCAGGTTTTGGGGGTTTCAGAGACGCGCACGGCTGCCGTTTCAGGCCAACGCGCGGCGCACCACTCATAGAAATGTCGCGCCAGGTTCTCTGCTGTAGACGGCCCGTCAATCAGGTCGTTCAGGTGGCGATGGTCAAAGGTGCCATCGATGTAATTTTTCAACGGAGCCAGCTCATGGTAGTCCCGGATAAAGCCGTCACTGTTCAGCTCGGCTCCAGCCAGCTCGATCACAACGATATAATTGTGGCCATGCAACCGCGCGCATTGATGATCCTCCGGCAAATGCGACAGTTGATGCGAGGCGGAGAAGTGAAACTCCTTTGTAATGCGATACATCAGGCGGCCCCCTCTTTGGTCACCGTCAGCCAATAGTCCGGGTCTTCGTAGATAGTCGGATCTGTGACACCGGCGAGATGAAAGGCCTCCCGCCGTTCCACACAGGTGCCGCAGCGACCGCAGTGGTCTTCACCACCTTTGTAGCAGGACCAGGTTTCTGCAAATGGGGTGTCCACAGCTGCGCCATCTGCAACGATGTCACCTTTGGAACGATGTACAAACGGGGTGACAAGCGACACATCCGCATATCCATCCAACGCCATGCGCTGCATCTGGTCGAATGCATCGGTAAAGGCCGGGCGGCAATCCGGGTAGATGAAGTGATCACCCCCATGTACCGCCGTTGCAACTGCGGTATCGCCTTTGGCAGCGGCAATCCCGTAAGCGATGGTCAGCATAATGGCATTGCGATTAGGCACCACAGTGACTTTCATGGACTCTTCTGCGTAGTGCCCATCAGGCACGTCGATATCATCGGTCAGCGCCGAGCCGCTGAGTGCCGCCCCAATGGAGCGCATGTCGATGATCTCATGTGGAACCCCTAGTCGTTGCCCACAAGCGGCCGCATAGTCGAGTTCCTTACGGTGGCGCTGCCCGTAGTCGAACGACACCAAGCGTGAAAGCTGCCCTTTGGCTGCAAGAATATGCGCGAGGGATACCGAATCCAGCCCGCCCGAGCAGATGACAAGTGTTTTCAATTTATCAGTCCTTGTTTTGATATCCGGGTAGGCTGCGACCGGAAGAAAGTGCGTATAGCGACTGAAAATTGGCTTTGCAACTAGATCTCACTCAGAGTGACCTAACGGCAACTTCAGCCTGACAAACAGGTATCGATATAGTGCATTATCAATATAATTCAATAAATTAGATCCACTTTTTCCGATAGAGATACAGTTTCAAACGCTATCGGAAAGCGTGGACGACAACTGTTGCACCCACAAAATCAATGGAACCAAAGAAAACGAGTTAACCAAGATCTTCCTGACTATAGGCCTTCAGCTCGGCACGGGCGACCTGCCTGCGGTGTACCGCATCGGGGCCATCGGCCAAACGAAGCGTGCGCACATGGGTCCAGGCCTGCGCCAGAGGGGTATCCTGACTGACGCCTTGTCCCCCATGCATCTGCACGGCCTCGTCAATGACCTTCAACGCGACACGTGGGGCGACCACTTTGATCTGACTGATCCAGGGAGCGGCAGCGCGCGGATCTCCCTGATCCATGTACCATGCGGCCTTAAGGCAAAGGAGCCGCGCCATTTCTATCTCCATCCGGCATTCTGCGATGATATCGTAGTTTGCCCCCAGCTGCGCCAGTGGCTTACCAAATGCCTCGCGCCGCAGTGATCGGCGGCAAAGCTGTTCCAGAGCGATTTCCGCCTGACCAATAGCGCGCATGCAATGATGGATCCGCCCCGGCCCAAGACGGCCCTGAGCAATCTCAAACCCCCGGCCCTCACCCAGCAGCATATTCTCTGCCGGAATGCGCACATCTGTAAACCGGATGTGCATATGACCATGTGGGGCGTCATCGTGGCCGTAAACCTCCATCGGACGCAACACCTTGATCCCCGGCGTATCAGCAGGCACCACAATCATCGACTGGCGTCGATGTTTGGGCTGATCGTCACCCGCAGTCCGGACCATGACGATGTAGACTTTGCAGCGCGGATCGCCTGCCCCCGAAGCCCACCATTTTTCACCGTTCAACACATAGTCAGCACCGTCGCGCACACAGGACATAGCCACATTGGTGGCATCAGAGCTTGCCACATCAGGTTCCGTCATCAAATAGGCCGAGCGGATTTCACCCTCCAACAACGGCGCGAGCCACTGCTGCTTCATCGCTTCAGTGCCGTAGCGCTCGAAAACTTCCATATTGCCGGTGTCCGGAGCGGAACAGTTAAAGACCTCGGCCCCAAGCGGTGTTTTGCCCATTTCCTCGGCAAAATAGGCGTATTCCACGGTCGACAGGCCAAAGCCCTTGTCGCTGTCGGTCAACCAGAAATTCCACAAGCTTTCGGATTTGGCCTTGGCCTTTAATCCTTCGAGAATTTCAGACTGTCGGTCGGTGTAGCGCCAGCGATCGCCCTTGCCGATTTCGGCGTGATAGGCGCCTTCCAGCGGCATAATCTCCTCGTGGATCATTTTCGCCACCCGATCCAAAAGGGCGCGGGTTTCGCTCCGCATTCCGAAGTTCATGTCCATGCCTGCGCCTCTTTGGTTCCGATTGTCAGTTGTAGCATGGCGTGGGGTTGGTTGGGCTGTCCAGTCGACTGACGGAACGTAACAGGCAATAATGCAGACGTCGGGTGACTGCATTTACCCATGTGTCCGAATGTGCTGGAATGCCCCGCCCGGAACATTGGTCGGCGGGGCAACCTGGTCAGCCGATGAAGCTCTTGTAGCCAGCTTCGTCCATGTAGTCGTCCATCGCAGACAAGTCAGATGGCTTGATCTTGAAGAACCAGGCATCGCCCTGCGGGTCTTCGTTGATTTTGCCAGGATCGTCGGTCAACGCTTCATTCACCTCAACAATTTCACCATCCAGCGGCGCAAGGATGTCAGAGGCGGCCTTAACGGATTCGATCACAACGATCTCGTCATCCTTGGAGACTTCGGTACCAACTTCAGGCAGTTCCACAAACACAACATCACCCAGCTGCTCGGCCGCGTGGCTGGTGATGCCCACTGTGATCAAATCGTCGTCCTCTGGCAGCAGCCATTCGTGTTCTTCGGTGTATTTCATTTGTCTCTTCCTTTGAGTGGGCATCAATGACCGCCATGTCAGACGGTCGAGGTTGTATATTCGTAAGGGCGGTGGGGGCGGATCGGGAAGCCTGGATGGCCCAGGTCAGGGAGCTGCGCAATCAACGGCAAAACCCGTTGCAGCATCGAATTTCCATCTATCTCATCGGTCATGCCGATCCGCCCCATAAATTCAAGGACGGTCCGATCAAGATTGATGGCATGGTCCCGGCACCCAGTCGCTACGCAGGCAGAACCTGCGCAGTGTAATGCCCCCTCTGTCCCTTTGCCTGAGATCGTTATCCCTTCGGCGCCCTGATGTGGTCAGGATCTCTCCAGAGTACGTTGCGTTTACGGTCCCTTTGGCCTGAGAGTTTCCGGGGCGGTTGCTCCTTCGGCACCAATGTCTACGGGCAAATCCCGCTGCGATGGTTCTCCCGCATACGCCCGAATAATCTACCAATAACACCGTTTTCATTCAAGCTGCATTCCGGTCAAATGAGCCGACTACCACTCCGTGAAAGAGCGGTTATCTCGTGGTCTGGTGCAGACCCGCTGCACTCTCTCAAGCCTCAGTAAAGGTTAAAATATTCGGCCTGCTCCCATTCGCTGACCGTATCGAGATAACGAGACCACTCAACCTGTTTCAAATGGGCAAGATAGTTGACCACATCTGCCCCCAGCGCGCTGCGAAACAACTCTGAGGCCGTAAAGGCCTGCAACGCCTGACCAAGCGAGCGCGGCAGTTTTTCGGCATTATCCGAATAGGGCGAATCCGTGGGAGCGGGCGCGCGTCGCCCGGCAGTCAGCCCCTCACAGCCCGCAATAAGCTGCGCAGCCAGGGCGAAGTAAGGGTTCGCCGTGCTGTCTGGCGCGCGGTTTTCGATCCGACTTGCAGGATCACCGGGTCGCATCAACCCCCGCAGCATTGCGCCGCGATTGTCGTCCCCCCATTGCACGCGGTTTGGGGCAAGCTGAAACGGCAAATACCGTTTATAGCTGTTAACGGTCGGGGCGACCAAAATCGAGGCCGCCTCTGCGTGGGTCAGAAGCCCCGCGATCCAGCCACTGGCTTCCTCTGTTAGCACCCCATCGCTCTCCGGCATGAACACGTTGCGGCCAGTCACCGGATCGATCAGCGACTGATGAATATGCCAGCCGTTGGCCATGGTGTTGTCCTGACGAGGCTTGGCCATGAAGCTCGCATGTAAACCACGCGCGGCACAGACCTCCTTGACCATGGTCCGGAACATGACCATCGCATCGGCTTGGGTCATCGGATCAGCGGGATCAAATGTGAACTCGAACTGGCCGGGACCCATCTCGATTTCAACTGTGCGCACCGGCAGGCCCAGCGCCTGTGCGTTGCGCCGCAGCGTATCAAGGATCGCCTCCGCTTCGCCATAGCGGGTCTCAGTCAGATATTGAAACCCCTGGGCAAGATTGCGCGTCTCAATCGGAGCATTGCCCACCCCCTGTAGAAATTGACTGGTGGTCGACACAGTGCGTTCAAAAATCTGGAATTCAACCTCCAGCCCTACCACCGCCTGCAAACCCTGCTCAGTCAATGTCGCGACGGCACGGTCCAGTACATGAGTCGAACCAAAAGGCACAGTTGCGCCATCACGGAACGCTACATGGCAGAAGATCCAGGCAGAGTGGAGCGACCAAGGCAGAACGCGAAACGTTTCGGGCCGTGGAACCAGCAGCACATCGCTGGCCCCCTGCATCGGGGTCACAACGTCCTCGGGATTTTCGCTCCATACCGGGAAAGCCGTGCGATGGGCCGTATCCTTTAACAGCAGGGTCGAGGGCACAGCGATACCCTGTTCAAACACCGCCCTGAAAGCGGACGCGACCAGTGTCTTACCCCGCAGAATACCGTGCTGATCAGCAAACAGCACCCGTACGGTTTCGATCCGCGCTGCCTCACATTGGGCAAGTACAGACTCAGCATCCTGACAGGCCCGATCTGAAAGCAAACCCTGGCGCGCGAGCACACCCTTATTGAGCGACGTAGTCATCTTAGTATTTTGACCTTTTCCTTTCCTGCGCGTCCAGTTTTGCACTGCTACTGGCTACACTATGTCCGATTACCATTATGTCGCACCTTACTGGCTCTTTTTGTTATGCAAACGGATAATTTAAGGTTGAACTAAAAAACTAGTTCAGGTCCAGTCAGTTATCAGGAACAATACGGCGAAGTGGCGGATAACGACCGAATTTTTCGCCCTAGCTGAAAACCAAAATCAATATGCCACCCTGAGTGGCGAAGACAGGGGCGCCGACAGCCACAACAGCACTACTACAAGTTCGTTGTGCTGGATTTGTGAACGTTCAAGCCGGACTGTGATCTGCCGATCACATGTGCTGGTCAGAACGGAGTAGCTGCCCGGTATGAGTGGAAGAGACCATGAGTGAGCAAGACCGAAATATATCCTCCAGCTTTGCTAAAGGCCTAGCTGTACTGGCGGCGTTTGACGCAGCCACCCCAACATTGACACTTGCCGATATTGCCCGGCGAACGGGTCAGGATCGGGCCACCGCACGACGCGGAGCACTGACGCTTGTGCAGGCCGGATATCTGCGCCAGCAGGGCCGCGTTCTGTCGCTGACCCCGCAGGTGCTGGCACTATCCGGCGGGTTCCTGCAGGCTAATCAATTTGGTCGCAAGGTGCAGCCGGTTCTGAACCGCCATGCCCGCAATCTTGGGGCTGAAATCACGCTGGCGACACTGGATCAGGGGCGTGTGCTCCTGCTCGCTCAATCTACCGTCGAACATGCGCCGGTCACCTATGGATTTACAGCTGGCTCCCATATCCCACTGGTCCACACCAGCCTCGGCAGAATGCTGATGGGCTGTCTCCCAACCGAGGAGGCCGCCGAGGTGCTGGGAGAGGCTTGCATACCGCGTCATACCGAACAATCGTTGACTGAGGTTGGTCAGATTCTGGAACGGGTAAATGCCGCACGACAGCAGGGCTATGCCATGACCGACAGCGAATTCGAGACCGGCATTGTCGGCTACGCGGTGCCTGTTTCAAGCCCCGGTCATCGGCCTGTCGTGGTGGGCAGCTCTTCTCCGCGTGGGGTAAACCTGTCGCAGGACGCAGAGACCTCGCTGCGGGCGCTGCAACTTTGCGCCGCCGAGCTGCGCCAGAGCCAGATATTGGCGGATCTCTAACGGCCAGGCTCACTGGCCGAACTCGACTGCAAAGCAACGTAAGAACGTAACTCTAAAGAACGATATACCGTCGACCCTCTCACACCGTCCGATATTCAAAATTTCGCGAAGAATGTTATCCGCAGCGCGCCCCTTGGACCTCGATTGGCGAGTCTCCATAAATGCTCCACGCATCACGAAAGGATCAAAGATGTCCGCGCCCCACTATTACACCCCCAAGGGAGGGCATCCCGGTCAGGAGCAGCTCCTGACTGACCGCGCCATGTTTACCGACGCCTATGCAGTCATTCCAAAGGGCACTATGCGCGACATCACCACGTCATATCTGCCTGGATGGCAGGGAATGCGTATGTGGGTAATCGCCCGACCACTCAGCGGGTTTGCAGAGACGTTTTCGCAATACATCGTTGAACTTCAACCCGGCGGTGGATCGGATGCCCCTGAACACGACGACGCAGCGCAATCGGTTTTGTTTGTAACTGAAGGCAAGCTGGATCTGACAGTGGATGGAGCCGCTCACACGCTGGAAGCGGGCGGCTATGCCTATATCCCTGCGGGCATGAAATGGACCCTGGATAACAGCAGCGATAGCCCCTCCGGCTTTCATTGGATCCGCAAGTGCTGGCAAGCTGCGCCTGGCGTCGAAAAGCCCGCACCGTTTATCACCAACGAACGTGACGTCGCCCCCACCGTGATGCCAGACACAGAGGGACGCTGGGCGACCACACGCTTTATTGACCCCGCAGACATGTCTCATGACATGCATGTGACCATTGTCACCTTTGAGCCCGGCGGTGTTATTCCGTTTGCTGAAACCCACGTGATGGAGCACGGGCTCTACGTTTTGGAGGGCAAAGCAGTTTACCGCCTTAACCAGGATTGGGTGGAAGTGGAGGCCGGTGACTTCATGTGGTTACGCGCCTTTTGCCCTCAGGCCTGCTATGCTGGCGGACCGGGCCGGTTCCGCTACCTGCTCTATAAGGACGTCAACCGGCACATGCCGTTGAGCCCACCGCGCTAACCAAACAACTGTTCAACCATTGCCAGATCGCAGCTTGACGTTAAGATCACAAAAACACTTGTCACGCGGGTCGATAGCGACCCGCCTGCAAAGACGGAGCCTGCGTCAATGCCAATCATATCCACCGTATTTACAGCGACTGCACTCGGGCTGGTGGCCCTTCTACTGAGTAGTATGGTCACCAGAGCCACACCCCGAAAAGCAATAGCCGTGTGCGCCGCCGCAAATCGTAAGTCACCAGCACGCAAAATGTTCATTGTGACACTCGCCGCTGGCATCGGTATTGCGGGTTTGGGCATCCCGACCATATCCGAAGCCGGATCCAAGCCCGTGGCGGAGATCAAAGTCGTACAGGTTTTGGGCCGCAGCTGGCATGTCGCCAAAGTGGAAGAGAAACATGGCAGCGGTCAGCATGATGGTGACGCAACCAATACTGGTCGCTATATGGCACAACGTCAGAACGCGGAGCTGGATCCGCTGCGCCCACCAGCGGTATTGACCGCCCGACAGGCAGTACGTGCCTTTCACGCCGCAACCGGCTGTCGCGCGAATATCAACACGATGGTCCGCTCCATCGATGGGACGTATTCCGCACAACTCATCTGCCGCTAGGTCCGCCTCCGTCACAGAGTATCAAATTGAAACACGGTACTGGAAAATGTGACCGAAACCGGGGGGCTATTGTCGCTCTTGCGGATTGAGCCGGGTGCCGCCGCCTGTCATAGCTTGGCCATGAAACTCGCAATCAACGGATTCGGCCGCATCGGCCGCGCTATTCTGCGCCAAATCCTGACCACGCCACGCGGCGCCGGGATTGAGCTGGTCTGCATAAACGATATCGCGCCCTTGGACATGTGCGCCTATCTGTTTCAATACGACAGCACTTACGGACCCTACCCTGATCAGGTCACGATCGAAGATGATTGCTTGCGCGTTACCGATAAGGTGATCCGGTTTCATCAGGCTGCCGACCTCAGCACCTTGGATCTGAGTGGTGTTGACGTGGTGCTGGAATGCACAGGTATCGCCCGCACCTCAGATGTCGCAGGTCGCGGCCTTGCTGCTGGCGCGCGTAAGGTGTTGATTTCCGGCCCGTCGCCGGCCGCAGAGCGCACAGTTGTTCTGGGTGCAAACGAGGCGGAATTGGGTGAAGGTATGATCATCTCAAATGCCTCTTGCACCACCAATGGGCTGGCGCCGCTTATCAAGCTATTGGACACGCTCATCGGTATCGACAGCGCCCATATGACGACCATTCATTGCTACACCAGTTCGCAGCCGATGGTGGATGCGCCGCGTGGTGATTTTGCACGATCACGTGCCGGCGCGCTGTCGATGGTGCCGACAACGACCTCTGCGACCCATTTGATCGACGTGGTGCTGCCGCATCTTGCCGGACGGATCAGCGGAGCCGCCGTGCGAGTCCCAACCGCAAGCGTGTCAGCCGTAGATCTGGTGGTACAGACCGCCCGTCCGATACAGGCAGATAGTATAAACAAAACCCTGTACGATGCGATTGACGCCTCATCCGTTCTGGGCTGGACAGATCACCCGCTGGTTTCATCTGACCTGCGCGCACGACCGGAATCGTTGATACTGGCGGGACCAGAGACCCGTTCCATTGGTGAACGCCAGCTTCGTCTGTTTGGGTGGTATGACAATGAATGGGGCTTTTCCGCACGAATGCTGGATATGGCACGACTGATGGCGGAACCCGCATAAGGGCAAAACTACTGCATCAGCGAATTTGGCTGATACAAGAAAGGGGCCGCGCATGTCTGCTCCGGCCCCAAGTTACTAATAACGGGGTTCGTTTAGAGAAATCCGCCTTATTCCCCTGGCAGGCTGCCGCGCCCCTGCCCGGCCAAGCCACCCGATACTTCTTCTGTGGCTTCGCTGGCGAGGTCGACTGGCAACACTAGGTTCAGTACGACCGCTATCAACGCCGCCGGCAACAAGCCCGATGTCATCAGAATACGCAACGTATCCGGCAGATGCTGCACTGCCCCGGGCTCCAGCTGAAGCCCCAGCCCGATAGACAGGGAGATCGCAAAGATCACCATATTTCGGCGGTTCCAGTCGACATCCGACAACATGGAAATACCGGCAGCCACCACCATGCCAAACATAACGATGACACCGCCGCCCAGCACCTCGATCGGGATCGTACGGATGATCGCGCCGACCTTGGGCACCAATCCGCAGATGATCAGGAACAGTGCCCCGATGGTGACGACATGGCGGCTCATCACGCCGGTCATGGCTATCAATCCGACATTCTGACTGAAGGAGGTATTAGGCAGCCCACCGAATACGCCTGCGAGCGCCGAGCCGAAACCATCCGCATAGGTCGCGCCAGAGATTTCCTTGTCGGTGGCCTCTCGTCCGGCACCGCCACGGGCAATCCCGCTGATGTCTCCGACGGTTTCCACGGCGGAAACCAGCCCCATCAAACAGAAGCCGAGGATAGCAGCAAAAGAAAACTCAATCCCGTATTTGAACGGCACCGGCAACGCAAAGGCGCTTGCACGCGACCAGCTCGTGCCAATGGCCTCGACCGTGATCATGCCCATCATCATCGCATAGATATAGCCGACAACCAGTCCCAGCAACACCGCTGAGATTGACAGCATTCCGCGCGTAAAAAACTTCAGCCCAAGGGTAACGATGATCACCACCAAAGCGGCGGACCAATTGAGCAGTGACCCGTATTCAGGTGTGCCGATCGCAGGTACCCCGCCGGCGGCGTATTGGATGCCCACCTTGACCAGCGCAAGGCCAATCATGGTGACCACCAGACCAGTAACCAACGGCGGTAGGGCAAACCGGATACGTCCGATCACCAAACCCAGTGCGGCATGAAAAAGCCCCCCAATCAGCACCCCGCCAAACAATGCAGCCAACGCATCAACGCCCTTGCCCGCAACCAGCGGAATCATAATCGGCAGGAACGCAAAGCTGGTGCCCTGAACAATAGGCAACGCCGCACCAACCGGGCCGATTGTCAGCGTCTGCAATAGGGTCGCCGCCCCGGCAAACAGCATCGACATCTGGATCAAGTAAAGAAGTTCAGGAAAATCAGGCGAGTTGGAGCCAAATCCAAACCCGGCCGCACCAGCCACGATGATAGCGGGAGTGACGTTTGATACGAACATTGCCAGTACATGCTGAATACCCAGCGGTATCGCCTTTGCCAGCGGTGGGGTGTAGTTAGGATCGCGCAGCTGAGCTGGCGTCCCTATTGAGCCATTGGCCATTTATTTTCCCTCTCTGTTTACAGATATTGGACCGTCGATTGGGGTCTCTAGTTTTTGGTTTTGTCGTTTTTCTATCGTCTTGTTTTCGACACTCTCATTTCGTGGAGTGGCTGATAAAAAAGAAAAAAGCGCATCGCTGTCAGGAGCGCTGCGCTTTTTGAATTTGGTCAGGGTCTGGCCACCTGATATGGGCTTTCGAACCAATGTTCTTCCAGATTGCCCCCCTGTCCGATGCGATCAACCACTGCAAACAAGCCTGGCGCGCTCAGGGGTGTCAGCACTCCGTGCCACGTGCCGCGATGGAAGTTGATCGCCTGCCCTGGTGTTGTTTCAAAGGCGATTGGCAGGCCCGGGGCTGCGTCCTCATCAGCGGCGACGATCACCAGAAAGCCAGTTTCGCTCATCGGAACAAAAGCCTGACTGCCATCGGGGTGGCGTTCCATCATCAACAGTGGCATCGGAAGCGCGCGAGGTTCGGCATTGAACAGGCTGAGCCCGGCCTGCCCATCACCGAAATCAAGTTCAGCGCGGTCGTGGTATCGCCCGCATAAACCCTGATTGATGATTTTGTCCGGTGCGCCGCTGCAATCAATAAGGTCACCGTATGAGGCGAAGGCCTCGGCGGAGATTGGCTGAATGTTGATGGTTCTCATGTGCCAGCCTCGGTCTTTTTGCATTTGCTATCATGAGTCATGGCAAAATATCCTGTAGCCGGAACTCCGCGATACGTTCGACCTGACGGCAGGCCTCGGCAAATTCGGTCTCGCGATCATGATCGATGCGTCGCTCAAACGCCGCGAGGATCGCCGATTTGTCATGGTCACGCACCGCGATGATGAAGGGGAACCCGTGTTTTTCCACATATGCGGTGTTCAACTGAGTAAACCGCATGCGCTCTTCGTCTGTCAGCGCGTCCAACCCGGCAGAGGCCTGTTCGCTGGTACTTTCTGCAGTCAGACGCTTGGCCGCGGCCAGTTTACCGGCCAAATCGGGATGAGCGGTGAGAACACCCAAGCGTTCGTCTTCGCTAGCGGAACGGAACATCCGACTCAGCGCATTGTGCAGGCCTGCCGCGCGATCATGCGCCGGACCGAGCTCTAATCCATGCGCCCGCGCAGCAATCCATGGCGAATGTTCAAAGATGCCGCCGTAAGCCTCGACAAAGCGGGCTTGCGTCATCTGGCTTGGTCGTTCGCGGCGTTGGTGCGGATGCGTTTTGGCCCAATGGTCCGCGATCTCAATCCGGCGCGGGCACCAGACGCCATCAAATCCGCGGACATAGTCAAGGAAACGTTTGAGCCCTGCCGCCTTGCCCGGACGGCCGATCAGACGACAGTGCAACCCAACCGACATCATCTTGGGCGCGCCCTGTCCACCTTCGGCATATAGTAGGTCGAACGCGTCTTTGAGGTACTGATAGAACTGCTCCCCGGTGATGTACCCAGGAGCAGTGGCAAAACGCATGTCGTTGGCTTCCAACGTATAGGGAATAATCAACTGGTCCCGCGCGCCGACCTCAAGCCAATAGGGAAGATCATCGTCATAGGTGTCAGAGATGTAGTCGAACCCGCCTTCCTCAGCGGCCAGACGCACGGTGTTTCCACTGCATCGGCCAGTATACCATCCCCGCGGGCGCTCTCCGACAACCTCGGCGTGTAGGCGGATGGCCTCATTGATAGCCACGCGCTCCTCGGCCTCTGCCATGTCCTTGTGCTCGACCCACTTCAGCCCATGGGAGGCGATTTCCCAATCAGCTGCTTTCATCGCTGCAACCTGCTCGGGCGAGCGCGCCAATGCGCTGGCTACGCCGTAGATCGTGACCGGGATATCCGCGTTTGTGAACATCCGATGCAGACGCCAGAACCCAGCCCGCGCGCCGTAATCGTAGATCGATTCCATGTTCCAGTGGCGTTGCCCAGGCCAGGATGCTGCGCCAGCAATGTCGGACAGAAATGCCTCTGATCCTGCGTCGCCATGCAGGACATTATTCTCCCCACCCTCTTCGTAGTTCAACACGAACTGCACAGCGACCTTGGCGTTGCCCGGCCAGGCGGCCTCAGGCGGCGTCGCGCCATATCCGATCATGTTGCGGGGATATCTCTTCATTGCGCAAGCGCCTCTTTCCAAACAACCGTCGGTCATTACTATGGCAGAAGGCCTCAGCGATTTTTCAAATTTTCCCGAATACACTATCAGATCTGGCAGGTTTGCAGCTTTTGTCCGCATAAGGCAGAGGTAGCCCACAGTAGGAGGACATAAAATGAGCACAACCACCGATCCCGGCTATCTCACTACCCATGTACTGGATACCGCACGGGGTTGCCCGGCTGAAGGGTTGCCAATCCACCTCTACCGACTCGATGCTACTGGGCGCACCGAACTTGCTGTGATGCAGACCAATTCCGACGGGCGGACCAACAGCCCCATATTGCCCAAGAGTGATTTCGCAACCGGCCTATACGAGCTGGTGTTCAAAGCCGGAGACTATCTGCGCACAAGCGGCCAGGCCGCAGAGGGCTTACTGTTTCTGGACGAGGTTCCGATCCGCTTTGGAATCACTGACGCAAGCGCGCACTATCATGTGCCACTGTTGCTCTCACCCTTTGGCTACTCCACCTATCGCGGCAGCTGATTGAGGCTTGCGGTCTACTGATCCGCATTATGTGGCAGCGTAGCCATCAGACTGCGCCTTTGGTCGTCACCCTTCAGGAATCCATGGCTTCAGGTTCGGAAGGGTTTGCCGTGCCGTCATCGCGCAGAGCCGATGCCAATCGCGCAGTCATGTATTCCATAAACAACCGCGTCTTGGGGTCCTGGTGGCGACGATGCGTATAGAGACACGCCAGTTGAACCGGCACTGGCGGCGTCGCCTCGGCCACTGGCACCAGTCGCCCGGCAGCTAGATGTTCGGCAACCTCGAACCTTGGCTTCAACACCACGCCCTCGCCTGCCAGCGCCCAATCGGTCAGCACATCGCCGTCATCGCATTCATAGCGCCCACTGACCGCAAACCGCCGCGGGCCGTCGCTGGTCTCCAAGAGCCATTGAAACTCACTTGCGCCGGGATAACGCAGGTTCAAGCAGTTATGCCCGTCCCGCAAAAGAGCATCGCCATCAGCCGGTGACCCCCGCCGCGCAACATAATCCGGCGCAGCACAGAGGACACGCTGACAGTCTGCGATCTTTCGAATGCGCAGATTGCTGTCTTCGGGTTGACCCAGAAAGAATGCAAGATCCAGCCCCTCGCTGGTCAGGTCCACTGCGCGGTCCGAGAGCCGTAACCGGAGATCGATCTCAGGATAGGTCGCCAGAAACTCTGGCACTTGCGGCGCAAGTAGCCGACGCCCTAATCCAAGAGGAGCAGCAACAAACAACGTCCCGCGCGGCGTGTCGGTCAGATGCATCACCTTTGCTTCCGCTACGTCCACGGCATCCAGCACAGCAACGGCCCCGTCGTAGAACGCGCGACCCTGTTCCGTGGCGGTCAGATTTCGGGTCGTGCGTTGGAACAGGCGCACACCGAGGTAGTCTTCCAACTGGGAAATCCGCGCTGAGGTAACCGCAGGCGACACCCGCAGATCACGCCCGGCGGCGGACATAGATCCCAGTTCATAAACCCGGACAAAGGTTCGGATATTGTCGAGATAGGACATGACAGAGGCCTGCGATTGTTCCAGAATTTTTGATACAGTTTGGCAGTATATGGGAATACCGAAGAAACCCTGCTTTGCATAGTGTGGCTGGACCACGCCATGGGTGGTGTGTTTACACCGACCTCACCTGCGACAAATGGCTGCTAACTTGGCCCTGGCTGACGCTAGCCTTGATCAAAAGAAGGATAGGATCTGAATGTTTGAGCTGCTGATGATGTGGGATTGGCTGGGATTTGCCATCCGGTGGCTGCATGTCATCACCGCCATGGCATGGATCGGCTCGTCGTTTTACTTCATCGCGCTCGATTTGGGCCTGCGCAAAGCGCCGGATCTACCGCTGGGCGCTCATGGCGAGGAGTGGCAGGTCCATGGCGGCGGCTTTTATCACATCCGTAAATATCTGGTCGCCCCCGCCGAAATGCCGGATCACCTGACGTGGTTCAAATGGGAAAGCTATATGACATGGCTTTCGGGATTTGCGCTGTTGATGGTGGTTTATTGGGTTGGCGGAGAGCTGTATCTGATTGATCAGTCAAAGGCGGATCTAACGCTGTGGCAGGGCATCCTGATCTCAGCGGCGACACTATCGGTGGGCTGGCTGGTCTATGACCACCTGTGCAAGTCCGGTCTGGCTGACCGCCCTACGCTGCTGATGGTGCTGTTATTCGTGATGCTGGTGGCAATGGGTTGGGGGCTCAACCAGGTGTTCACTGGTCGCGCCATGATGCTGCATTTGGGTGCGTTTACTGCCACCATCATGACCGCGAATGTGTTTTTCATTATCATGCCGAACCAGCGCATCGTGGTTAAGGATCTGCAGGAAGGTCGCAGCCCAGATTCCAAGTACGGCAAGATTGCCAAGCTCCGCTCCACCCATAACAATTACCTGACGCTACCAGTCGTCTTTCTGATGCTGTCGAACCACTATCCGCTGGCCTTTGCCAGTGAATACAACTGGCTGATCGCTGCATTGGTGTTCCTGATGGGCGTCACCATCCGGCATTATTTTAACACTCGCCATGCTCGCACCGGGGATCCGACCTGGACATGGCTTGCTACGGCGTTGTTATTTCTGGGCGTGATCATCCTGTCGTCTTTGGGGCTGGAGCACGAAGGCGATGATGCACCGCAAGAAGCGGCACTTACAGGCACAGCCCTGACCATGGCCAATACTGCGGGCTTCGAGGAAGTGCATGAGATCGTCATGGGGCGCTGCAGTATGTGCCACGCGCGCGAGCCTTTCTGGGATGGCATTCGCACCGCCCCTAAGGGTGTTCTTTTGGAAACCGAAGGTGACGTTGCCCGGCGCGCGGGCGAAATTTACCTGCAGGCGGGTGTAACCCATGCGATGCCCCCAGCCAATATCACCTATATGGAACCTGAAGACCGCGCCGCAATCCGCCGCTGGTTCCGCGCGGCGCAAATGTAGGCCACTGGACTAAACCAGTAGAAGCATGTCCTGCTGCACCCCCTCGACCCAGGCGATCTCGGACATGCTTGCAAATACTCTAGCGATCTGTCGAAGTGTTGAACGGAAAACGGCCTGGGAACACTGTGTGATCCATTGACGTTTCACACTAGGTTAACCCTATGTTAGGACTATTCTCGGCCCTTCGCCTCGAAAGCGTCCGCACATTCGCCCGAGGCTCGCGGCCGACCTTGTAGTCCGCCCGGAGCGCCCATGTTCAATCGCCGATCAAACTGCCGCTCCGACAGTCGTATATCTCATCGATGCCACGCGGCCTGTTGCAACTGCAAACCCAAGCTGATCGGCATAATTGGACAGATCAGCTTGGCCGCCACTATCTGCCTTAGCAGTGCTGCTGCACTGTCTGCGGCGGACACACGGTTGGTAGCCCCCGGATCAGATGGTGATCTGCGTGACCTGTTGCAGGATGCCTCAGCCACGCTGGCAACAAGTGCCCGAGGCGAAACCGAGGTCCAACCGCTGATGGCCGCCGCGCTGTCGGATTATCGCACTTTGGTGCAAGTGCTCTATGATCAGGGGTATTTCTCACCCGTAGTCCAGATTAACGTTGACGGACGCGAAGCAGCGCGCATCCAGCCACTGAGCCTCCCACGTGAGATCAAATCCATTGAAATCACAGTCAAGGCAGGCCGGAAATTCACTTTCGGCACCGCAAGACTGACACCGCTGCCCTCAAAGCGCGAGGTGGAGGTCCCGGAAGAGTTCGCCACCGGCCGCACCGCCACCACCGCAGTGCTGCGAGATGCGGCCAACGCCGGGGTGGAGAACTGGCGGCATGCGGGCCATCCTCAGGCCAAGGTCGGAGATCAGTCGATCACCGCCAACCATGTGGAAGCAAGGCTGAATGCCGAACTCCGGCTCGCCCCGGGCCCGCAGTTGCGCTTTGGCAGCCTGAAACTAGCAAATCCCTCTGCTGTACGTGCCGAAGCGATCCAGCGGATCGCGGGTTTTCCGACTGGTGAGGTGTTTCACCCCGATCTACTGACACGATCAGCTACACGATTGCGCCGCACAGGCGCGTTTTCAGCGGTCACAATTCGACCAGCCGAACACGCCAATCCGGATGGTACATTGGACTATATTGCCCGGATCGAGGACCAACCCCCAAGACGTTTTACCTTTGGTGCAGAGCTCAGCTCTTCCGACGGGCTTGAGATCAGCGGATCATGGATGCATCGCAACCTGTTTGGCGGAGCAGAGCGTCTGCGGTTCGAGGCACGCCTCTCTGGCATAGGCAGTGCCAATGACCTGGGCGGACGCGTCGCACTACGCCTGGACCAGCCCGCCGCCTTTGGCCCTGATGACAGTCAGTTCTACCTGCTGGAAGCCGAAAAGCTCGATGAAGAACATTACACCGCCGTCCGTGGATTGGGCGCGGTTGGGATCCGCAGGGTCTACTCTGAGAAGTTATTCGCCGAGGTCTCGATTGGTTTTGAGAGCATTCTGGCAGAAGATGTTTTTGGCAAGCGACGTTTCAAGTATGCCGTCGGACAATTGCGGGCCGAATATGATGGACGCGATAACAGCCTAAGCGCCACAAGCGGCTACTACCTGGATGCCCGCGCTGTACCATTCATTGGCATTGACGGCAGCAGGTCAGGGGTACAGTTGAAATTCGATGGCCGCGCTTACAAAGGCTTCGGCAAAGAAGGGCGCATTGTACTGGCTGGACGGTTACAGATGGGTTCCGTGATCGGCCCGGCCCTGTCTGAGGTATCTCCGACATTGTTGTTCTATTCTGGCGGTGCCGGATCCGTACGGGGACAAGAATTCCAATCGCTTGGAGTGCCCGCTGTGGGCGGCACATCTGGCGGGCGAGGCTATCTGGCACTCTCGGGCGAGGTGCGCGGCCGCATTGGCGAGAAAGTCACCCTTGTCGGGTTCTACGACGTGGGTCTGGTGGACGCAGACAGCTTTGTTTCTTCTGATTCAGCCCGCCACGCCGGGGCAGGCGTCGGACTGCGCTATGATGTGGCCGGGATCGGCGCCATCCGTCTGGATCTGGCCTATCCGGTGGATGGCGGCAGCGACGACGGGCTGCAATTCTACATCGGCATAGGACAGGCATTTTGAAACATCTCATCCCAGCTCTGAGTCCTACCGCCTTCCTGTCGCCACTGTTGTTAACGGCGGCACTGTCTTTTGCTCCGACTGATGTTGCCGCACAGTCAGAAGAGGAGCCCGGCGGGTTACTAGTCGACTTTCTGGAAAACACGCTGTCCGGCGATAGCAGAGCGATCCGGGTTACGGGGCTCGAGGGCGCACTGTCCTCTCAGGCGACGTTAGAGAAGCTGACGGTGGCCGATAGCGAAGGCATCTGGCTGACCATCGAAGGTGCCGAGCTGGACTGGAACCGCCTTGGATTGCTGCGCGGCAATTTTTCCGTAAACGCGCTGAAAGCGGATCGCATTCACATCGAACGCGCGCCTACGGCCCCTATTCAAGACCCGGACCTGCCTACGCCCGAGGCCGCGCCTTTCCAGCTGCCGGAATTACCTGTGTCGATCAATATCGGCGAAATTAAGGTTGAGCGCCTCACCCTTGGGCAGGATCTGGTTGGGGTCGCGGCAGTGCTAAGCCTTGATGGCTCAATGAGCCTGGCCGATGGCGCACTCGACAGTGCGTTGCAAATCACCCGATTGGACCGCGATAGCGACACGCTCAAGCTTGCGGCCGGCTTTGCCAATGAAACTGGCAACATAAAGATAGACATGGTTCTTCAGGAGGACGACGGCGGATTGGTCTCCTCCGCGCTGAAGTTACCCGGCGGCCCCGATATACGTCTGGCTCTGCAGGGCAATGGCCCGGTTGAAGACTTCACCGCCGAGCTCTCCTTGGATACGGATGGTGCCCGTCGTCTCGGCGGGACGCTGGTATTGGCACCCGCGGGCGATGCGCCTGCGGACCCAAGTCAAGGCAGCCGCCCAATCGGGTTTCGAGCAGATCTGAACGGCGATATCACGACGCTGGTTGATCCGGTTTATCAACCCTTCTTCGGGCCGGACATGCGTGCCCGGCTGCGCGGCCAGACCCGCGCCATGGGCGGGGTCATGGTCCACGATCTGGCGCTCTCCACCCGGGCGCTTGAAGTTTCGGGGTTGCTGGAGGTCGCCGCCGGAGGTTTGTTGGAAAGCGCGGATCTACGCGCTGGTGTGACCCCGCCTGACGGGCAAGCGGCCGTGGTTTTGCCCGTGGCTGGAGGGTCGACGACCGTCGCCGATCTCTCGCTACATGTAGAAAAAGCTGCAGGCAACGACTGGACAGTGGCCGCGCTGATGAACCGGCTCAGCAATCCTGCCCTGCGCATTGACAAGGCTGAATTGGAGATGACCGGCACCCTAGACCAAACCAGTGGCCTAGCGTTGGATGGACAGATCGCCGCCGCATTGACCGGGCTGGTCCCCACAGACACCGCGCTTGCACATGCCCTGGGTCAGGCGGCAACATTTGACGGGCAGATCACCACCGACGGCCCAGGCGCATTGCGTATTACAAACATGCTGGTGCTTGGTGCAGATTATGGCGCAACTGGCTCACTGACGGTTGACGGCTTGGAAAGCGGGTTGCGCATCGTCGCTGATGTCGAAGCGAACGCTCAGAACCTTGCCCGGTTTTCCGCACTGGCCGGACAGTCTCTGGAGGGGCGGATGACCGCTACCGCGGTTGGTACTGCAACGCCACTATCGGGTGCTTTCGATATTGATATGTCGGTTCTTGGTCAGGACCTTTCAGCCGGATTACCCCCTGTCGACGACCTAATTGGCGGCACGACCACTATCGCACTGAAAGCAGCGCGGGACGAGACCGGTCTGCGGATCGACCAATTTGAATTGAACGCCAAAGCCCTCTCGGCACAGGCCAATGGCCAGTTGGGCAGCACCACTGGCAACCTCACCTTGGCTGCGACGCTGAAACAGCTCGAAAACATACTGCCGCAGGCCCCTGGAGCGCTGGAGTTCAGCGCCAATGTTTCCCGCGAAAACCAGACCTTTTCTGGTATCGCAGAGTTGAGAGGCCCAAAGTCGTCCCATGCGGAGCTGACAGGCCAAATGAATGTCAACGGCGACGGGGATCTGGATTTCGGGGCCGCAATCAATGCGCTGGAACGGTTTGTACCGACGCTTGCAGGATCACTGAATGCCACCGGCACCGCAAGTCGCCGCTCCGGTATCTGGACATTCGATGGCGGCGCCAAAGGCCCCGCCGGGCTTTCAGCGGATCTGGAGGGTACCGTCTCTGAAAACAAGGGCGACGCAGACATCACCTTTGACGCGTTGGTCGCTGAAGTGCAGCGGTTTGTACCCGGCCTTCCCGGACGGTTGACGGCCGACGGCACCGCCCGCCGCCGCGATGGAATCTGGCAGATCAATAGCCGCGCACTTGGCCCTGCAGGTGTCACAAGCACCGTTGCGGGTAGCTGGGATGAGCTGCAGGGCCGCGCCGATATCAGTGCAAAGGGGCAATTGCGGTTGGAAGGGCTAAACCCTTTTATCGCGCCCAATCTGGTCCGAGGACCGGCGCAATTTGATATGTCGCTCAAAGGTGAGCCAACGCTTGCGAACCTCAAAGGTCGGATCAGCACCAACGGGACATCGCTTGCCATTCCCGCCGCTGCACAGCGGATAGATGCGATCAATGCAACCGTCTCTATTGCGCAATCCAGAGCCAATATTCAGCTGACGGCGCAGCCTCGCGATGGCGGTCAGCTGCGTGTCAGCGGCCCTGTGGGCATGAAAGCGCCCTTTGACGCACGGCTGCAGATTGCACTCTCCAATGTTGGATTAAGCGATCAGCTTTCTTATGAAACCGAGCTTTCTGGCGCACTGACCCTTGCGGGCGGTCTGATAGGAACCAATCGGCTGTCAGGGCGCATTGATGTCGGTGAGACCAATATCAACCTCGCGACTGCTGGCGGATCCGTAACCGCTGCCCCCATCCCGGAGATACGCCACCGAGGCGAATCAGGCGAGGTCCGCCGGACCCGTACGCGCGCTGGACTGACCAATAGCGGCAGCAGCGGCGGCGGCGGGTCTGGCAGAACCCTTCTGGACGTGCAGATCAGCGCACCAAATCGTATCAATGCCCGCGGTCGCGGAGTAAGAGCCGAGTTGGGTGGGCAGATCCAGCTGCGCGGCAGCACTGCGAACCTCGCGCCATCAGGTCAGATCAGCCTGATCCGGGGCACTGTCGATATCCTAGGGCGTCGCCTTGATCTGGACGAAGGTAGGATCACGTTACAGGGCGATCTGCGACCTTACCTGCTCCTGCGTTCGTCGGCGGCGACATCAGAAGGTACAGCGACGTTGGAGCTTTCTGGCCTTATCGACAATCCGACCATCAAGGTAACATCAGAACCGGAGCGGCCCAGCGAAGAGGCCTTGGCGCTTTTGTTGTTTGGCGACAATATTCAGGATCTCTCTCCCTTGGCGCTGGCGCGTCTGGCCAGTTCGGTCGCGACGCTGAGCGGTCGCGGTGGCAGCAACCGGGCAGAAGATAAGCTACGTGATGAAACTGGTGCCAATAACGTCGAGCTAGGCCTCGACAATATTGGCGCAGGCTTGTTGAACATCGGCGGGTATGTTTCGGAAAACGTCTATACCGATCTTAATGTGAACACCCGTGGCGACAGCGAATTGAGCATCAACTTAGATGTAAACAAGAGCCTGACGGTTACGGGCAAAGTCGACGGCGAAGGCGAAACCGGTATCGGACTGTTTTTTAAACGCGACTACTGACTGACTCCCTGGAGCGCTGGATCGTACTTCGACAACAGTGATCCAGAGAGCCCTAGTCGCTAGCTGAAACCTACTAAACTAATTTAGTAGGCACTTGCTCAAGCGCTCGTCCAGAGCCGCAAGGACTAGAGAAAATGGACACCACAAGGACATCGCCCTCAGTCATGGGCAGCTGGGAAACTACTCCAGCCAACATGATAATAACAGTAGTTCTCGGTATGTTGTTTTTCTACCTATGGATTAGGCACCTGATTTTTGCCCTAATGTTCATGGATATAATCGTTGGCTGGCTGCGCAGGTTTGAATGGTTTCCGAAAGAAGGAAAACGCCGCAAAGCAATCATCCATTGGATCATTGCAATAGTCAGGTTCTTTGGCTTCCTTACAACGGCAGGTTCTGTCGGTTGGTTAGACGTCGCTCCGCGGCGATAACCGACAGAAATAAAACGGATATGTATCGACTCAGAATAAGTTCAATGCATGTTGAAAAGTACTTCCGAACCTCACCCGATCATTCAGTACCACTTGCCATTTCGATCGCGAAACGCGCTGCGCCGCTGACACCTGCCGCATCATCTGTGATCAACCACAGTGGCGTGGTTTCACAACGGCTCTGTACGCCGGTGGAGGGCTGCAGAAAACTGTCGAGGAAAATCTCACAGGCCTGGGTCCCAAGCACGCCACGTGCCACACTGCCTGCAAAGAAAATCCCCTGCCCCGGCATATAGGTCGGGACCAATTCGCGGGCAAAGTCGCCCAGAAGCCGCGCCCAGCTGGTTACGGTTTGCGCGGCCGGGCTATCAGAGTCCGCAACATAGTCCGCAACGATCTGCGCGCCCCCTTCGGCAGCGACACCATGCAGAGCCTGATGATAACGTACCAAACCTCGACCTGAAAAAAGATCCTCATTGGTCGCAAATTCATCTGCCTTCTCTGCCAGAAGCCCGCGCAGAGAACAGGACACAGGTGCCGACAGGCTTGTGTGGCCCATTTCCGCCTCCGCAGTCTGGCCATTGATCGACAAAGACACGTTAAAACCAGTGCCGATACCCGCCACCAGCGCTTGTTTGCCACGCTGATGTCCCGCCCGCAACGACGCCAGCTGACCCGGGATCAGGGCTGGAAGTGAATGACCCAATGCGGCCAGATCATTGATAACATCGACGCGGGCGCCTTCAGAAAGCTGAAGCTGCTGGGCCAAGTCAGCAGCAGTGCCCTGCCAGTTTCTATTGGTGAGTTGGTATTCATTGCCATAGACCGGACCGGCAACTGCGATGCAGGCCCCGGCCAGCGATGGCAAATCAGGCTGTGCACAATACGCCGCCAACACATCATCAAGGCTCGCAAAGCTATCGTTGGCGAAACTTTGTAGGGCGGTGACCCCAATTTCAGGACCGGCAAGGGCAAGCCGCGTATTGCTGCCGCCCACATCGCCAACCAGCACTGTCATGTCCGAGCCCATGTGCTCTGCCTTTCTGAATGTCAGATTTTTTTGCGAGACACTGCCGCATTCAGCGCCGAATTGCAATTCTGGCCGCGGTCATAGTTTTAGCGCTAACATAATGCAATAGGCTTGCCACGGCGAGGTGTTTTTGCACAGTTTGCATCAGCCTTTTCAGGAGTCCCGATGTCAGGCATAGAAGATCACACCAGCGATGACGCACCGGTCTCTACCGGTGGAGTGCGCGAGCGGTTGCTGTCACGCCTTACCCGATGGCTGGATGACAATATCACCCTGCCTTTGGACCGGCTGCGTTTTCGGGCATCTGTCCGACATCTGTCTGGGCCGCGACATAACCAGACATCACGGGAGGCCGTTACAGTGGTCGCGCTGGTGCGTGACGGTTCCTATTACCTTGATGTGTTTCTGGCCCACTACCGTGCACTTGGTGTCGCGCATTTCGTATTCTGCGACACCGGCTCCAGCGATGACACATTGACCCGACTGGCTCTGGCACCAGATGTCACGGTGTTGCAATCGCGCTTGCCCTGGGGGCGATTTGAAAACATGTTTCGCGGCTACGCCGCCAGCAACTTCTGCGCCGATCGCTGGTGTCTCTTTGCCGATATGGATGAAATCCTTGAGTTTGAAGGGCAAGAACAGCTCGGTCTCTCGGGGTTAGTCGGTTATCTGGACCGTCATGGGTATACTGCGATGATGGCTCAGATGTTGGAGATGTTCCCGGAGGCCCCGCTGCGATCGGTAGCGCAGCTGTCTTACCCAGAAGTACAGCAGACATTCTGTCACTATGATATCACGGCAGTCCGTGCAGTGCCCTATCATGATGCCTCAACAGGATTGGAATTTTTTCTGACACAGAACGAGCTGCCAGACAGTACTGAGCCGAAAATGCAATTTGGTGGCATTCGTGGAGCCGTTTTTGCTGAGCGCTGCTGCCTAAGCAAACATCCTTTGGTGTATGTCGGTGACGGCGTCATCCCGGCTGTTCACCCACATCTATCAACCGGCGTGAAGGTGGCCGATACAATGGCAGTGCTGAAACACTATAAGTTCGCCAATGATCCGATGGCACGGGATCAGGCCTCACTTTCAACGTCGGCCATTTCGCATGGCGAGGATGCGCTGCGCGTTGCAGGGTTTGCTGCATCGCCCGACCTGACGCTGTGGTCGCCGGCCGCGCTGCGCTACGACAGACCGCAAGCCGGTTCAGAAACCGGACCTGAACAGCTGCGCAAAGCCGGTTTCCTGCGCGTTTCCCCGCGCTATTTGGCGGAGCTTAACTGATGACAACCAACACCACACCAGTGCTGGCGGCAGAGGCACAGCCATATGTCGATGCGGTCATCATTGGCCGCAACGAAGGCGCGCGACTGCTGGCATGTCTGCGCAGCTTGCAAGATCAGGTGCGACAAGTGATCTATGTCGATAGCGGCTCAAGTGATGGTTCGGCCGCCGCAGCCGAGGCGATGGGTGTCAAAGTGATCAGCCTCGATATGAATGAGAGATTCACTGCAGCGCGTGCACGCAATGCCGGGCTGGCTCATCTCGACGGAGATTGCGCATATGTACAGCTGGTGGACGGCGATTGCGAAGTAGTTCCGGGCTGGGTCGCGACCGCGACCGCGCGACTAGACGCAGATCCTCAGCTGGCAGTGGTCTGTGGGAGACGACGTGAACGTCATCCTGAGGCCTCAGTCTACAACCAACTCTGCGACTACGAATGGGACACGCCGGTCGGCCCGGCAAAAGCCTGCGGTGGAGATGCCTTGATGCGGTTGCGGGCTCTGCAAGAGGTTGGCGGCTATCGCAACGATCTGATCGCAGGCGAAGAGCCCGAGCTGTGCCTGCGTCTGGCGCGCGCCGGTTGGTCGATATGGCGCGTGGAGGCCGAAATGACCCTACACGATGCCCAGATGACGCGATTTGCGCAATGGTGGCAGCGTAGCCGCCGCGCCGGATTTGCCTTTGCGGAAGGGGCCGCCCTGCATGGGGCAGGTCCGGAGCGCCATTGGGTGGCTGAAACCCAGAGAGCGTTGATTTGGGGCGCGGGTATCCCGCTCATCATTGTCGTGTTGCTGATGTTCTCTGGCTGGGCATTGCTGTTCTCCGTGATTTATCCAACTCAATGGCTTCGACTGTCTGCCCGGATGGGCCGCCGCCGCGCATATTATTCCTTGCTTGGTAAATTTGCCGAGGCACAAGGCGCACTGGAGTATCATTGGCTGCGGCTGCGGGGGCGCAACCGCGGTTTGCTGGAATATAAATAAAATAGCCGTCGGGCGACCTTTCTCAGGTCAGGGGTGACGCAGCCGCAGCGCATGAAGCAATTGACCCGGCAGGATGCCAAGGCAACGCAAATAACGCGGCCCCAATCGGCGTGGGCTGCTTAGCGCACGCCACAGCCATTCCAAAGCCAACCGACGCACCCATTCAGGTGCGCGTTTCTGATGCCCGCCAATGAAATCCAGCCCTGCACCTACCGAGGCAAATCCAACTTCGGGGGCCAATGCCCGGCCACGGGCCGCCATCAGCTCTTGTTTGGGTGCACCCAGCGCCAAGAAACACAGGCCGATCTGCTTGCGCGCCAATTCTGACAGAATTTTCTCAGCCTCCTCTCCGTTGGGATCAAACACGCCTGAGGGCGCATGACACCAGCCGACCTCTAGCCCCGGCACTTTGGCCTGCAACGCAGTAGACGCATCCTGAAGTGCTATTTCCGTGCTCCCTACCAGCGCAATCGGCACACCCGCACGGGCAGCCCAGCGGCAAAGCGGCTCCACCATATCCGACCCCGGCATCAGCGCGACCGGTCTTTGTGCCAATCGTGACAGCCAGACAATAGGACGGCCATCCGCGACCACAAAATCCTGAGCAGCATAAGCTTTCAGAAACGTAGGAGATCCACGCATTTTCACCAGATGATCAAGGTTCACCGTTGCCAGCGCAAAGCCGCGACGGGTTTGAAAATGCCCCATCACTGCCTGCTCCAATCGTGCCGGATCGGCGATATTCACGTCGATCCGTGTACTCTGAATATCGAAATACACCCGCTCTCCCCCAAATACGACTGAACGACCCTTGCTCTTCGATCACATGGCCTTGCGTCCGTTTCAAGAGTTTACCTCAGAATACGAATGCGGGCGACAGCATCGGCATCTGGAGCTAAACTTATGATCACGGGGGCAAATAGGAGTGTAAGGTCCGCACGCGATGCCAAATGCACTGGCTTATCTGATGCTGATCGCCTGGCCGGTGATCGCCTATAAACTGTTTCGGCGCTTACCGCTGCAACAGGCGATTTTGTGGTGCGTAATCGGCGGCTACCTGTTTCTCCCACCATTGGCGGTGTTCGACCTGCCCTTGGTGCCTGATATGGATAAAGATTCTATACCTGCAGTCGTAGCCTTTGTGATCTGTGTCTACATCCTGCGCCAAAAGGTAGAAATGTGGCCGCGCCACCCGGTGATGCGCGCATTAGTGGCATTATTTCTGGGGTCGGTTATCGCAACCGTTCTGACCAATGGCGATCCGATCGTGTTCCGAGTGCTGGAAAACGCCGAACCCATTGTTTTTCCCACCTATTCCCTACCCGGCCTTCGCTGGCGCGATCTGGGATCGGTGATGATTAATCAAATGATCGTGTTACTTCCCTTCTTCCTGGCGCGGCGCTACCTGTCCCATCCTGACCAGCAGCGTCAGCTGGTGATCGGGCTGATGATCGCCGGGCTGGTATATTCGATCCCATCGCTGTTTGAAGTCCGTTTCAGCCCTCAGCTGAACACCTGGGTCTACGGTTTTTTTCAGCATGATTTCAGCCAAACCATGCGCCAGGGCGGCTTTCGTCCCATCGTATTCTTGCCACATAGTCTTTGGTTGGCGCTGTTCATGCTGATGTCCGTGCTCGCGGCAACATCTCTGGCTCGTAGCGCAGAAGCGCCGGATCAAAGACGATATGCAATGGCGGCGGTCTATCTCTTTGCGGTGCTGGTGCTTTGTAAGAGCATCGCCTCACTGGTGTACGGCCTTGTATTCATGCCTTTTGTGGCAATGGCCTCTTACCGGATGCAAATGCGGCTGGCCCTGGTGTTGGGTGTGGTTGCAATTGTCTACCCGATGCTGCGGACTCTGGGGCTGGTACCTGTGGATGCTATTCTGGCACAGGCACAGGCCTTTAGCCCCGAACGCGCGCAATCGCTCGGATTTCGCTTCACCAATGAAGCATTGATGCTGGATCGCGCGGCTGACAAGCCGTGGTTTGGTTGGGGTGGTTGGGGCCGCAATCTGGTGAGAAACCTTGAGACTGGCGAGATTGAATCGATCCCGGATGGACGCTGGATTCTGGTTTTTGGCACGTTTGGCTGGGTTGGCTATATCGCTGAAATGGGATTGCTCGCCGGCCCCTTGGTGTTGCTCTGGCAGCAAATGCGGCGCCATGCCGCGACTACTTTGTCTCCCTTTGCCGCACCTTTGGCATTGATGCTGGCGGCAACACTGGTGGATATGCTGTTGAATGCCACGCTGACCCCCGTAACCTGGCTCTGTGCCGGATCTGTCTTGGGCTATGCCGAACGCCTGCAATACACAGGATTGTTCACACCCAAACGGCAGTTGTTTGATGGCAATCAAGCGTTGACCTCTGCATCGCAGTCAAAGAAGCAGCGTAGCGTGATGTGATGCCTCATTCTCTTCGCAATTCAGGCGGGTTTGGACACAATCTGACCCTAACCATACCTTATATTTCTCGCAGAGTTTACATCATGCACAGGTGTTTTCGTTGGCTTGGGGGCCAGCGGACGAATGGCCTGTTCATAGGTTGGGGATCAATTCGTGCCATTGTTGAGAGATCTTTGCGATAGCGGGGTCGGTATTATTGATTGGTTGGGACTATATTCGGGGCGCTACATGCCGTCCGGGCAACATGGGTAAGGACCATTGGAGCAATTGAGACCATCAGGGAAAGCTGCGGATCAAGGTCTGTTTGATGCCGCGCGTTACAGCGGAGATATTGCCATTGTGGGGATGTCTTTATGCGTGCCTGGGGCGCAATCTCCCGGCGTCTTCTGGCAGAACCTCCGTAATGGTGAGGAATCGATCAAACCCATCAGCGCGGAGGATCTTCTGGCCGCGGGTGAAAATCCGGATACCCTGTCTGATCCCAACTACGTCGCCGCCACCGCCGCACTGGAAGGATATGCCGAGTTTGACGCAGACTTCTTTGGCTTCAGCCCCAAAGAAGCTGCAATACTTGACCCTCAGCACCGTAAATTTCTTGAGGTTGCCTGGAGCGCGATGGAAGACGCCGGCCATCCTCCTGAGAACCTTGATGGTCCGATTGGCGTTTATGCCGGTTGCGGCATGGGCAGCTATTTCTACTTCAACATCTGCTCCAACAAACCCTTGGTAGATGATGTGGGCATGTTCCTGCTCCGCCACACCGGCAATGACAAGGATTTCCTGTCGACGCGTGTCAGCCATGTATTTGATCTGAAAGGTCCTTCAGTCAATATCCAAACAGCCTGCTCGACCTCTCTGGTGGCTGTGCATTACGCCAGCAAAGCCCTGCGTGAGGGTGAGTGCGAGATGGCCATCGCAGGCGGTGTCACGATCGAGCTACCTCAGGGTCGTGGTTATGTATTCAGGGAAAACGAGATTTTGTCGCCGGATGGGCACTGCCATGCCTTTGACCACCGTGCCCAAGGCACAGTGTTCGGTTCTGGCGCTGGAGCGGTTGCCTTGCGGCGACTAGAGGACGCAGTGGCCGATGGTGATCACATTTGGGCCGTGATCAAAGGCTCCGCGATCAATAACGATGGCGCGGACAAGGCCGGCTATCTGGCTCCGTCTGTTGAAGGCCAGGCCAACGCTGTGCGAAAAGCCCTGCGCGCAGCCAAAACGCCGCCGGATACCATCGACTATGTCGAATGCCACGGCACAGGCACCTATCTGGGGGATCCAATTGAGGTCACAGCACTGACAGAAGCCTATCGCGAAACCACGCAAGCCGTGGGCTACTGTCGCATCGGATCAGTCAAAACCAACATCGGACATCTGGACACGGCTGCAGGAGTCGCGGGACTGATCAAAACTACGCTCTCACTGCATCATGGCCAAATTCCACCCAGCCTCGGATATGAGGCTCCGAACCCGGCCATTGCTTTTGACACAACACCGTTTGTGGTCAATGACCAGCTACGCGACTGGTCCTCAGCCAAAGGGCCGCGCCGCGCTGCGGTCAACGCGCTAGGGGTTGGTGGCACCAATGCCCATGCCATTCTGGAACAAGCCGCCCCACGCCCTGCCCCAGATGAAAGCGATTTCCCCTTTCAAGTTCTGTGTCTGTCTGGCCATTCTAAGGCGGCATTGAATGCCAATGCGGCGGCTCTTGCGGCTCATCTGCGCAGCAATCCTGACCTACCGCTGGCCGATGTTGCCTATACACTGAAAGAGGGGCGACGCGGCTTTGCCAAGCGGCGTACCTTGGTCGCCGAAACCGCCGAGGAAGCCGCCATACTGCTGGAGACTGCTGATCCCCGGCGTGTGTTCGACCATGACAGCGCCGACCGTCCACCCGAGGTCGTCTTCATGTTCCCCGGTGGCGGTGCACAATATGCAGGTATGGCACGGGATCTGTATGAAACCGAACCAGTCTTTGCCGATTGGATGGATCGGGGGCTGGATCACCTTCAGACGCAATTGGATTATGACATCCGCGCGCTTTGGCTGCCGGAGCCGGGTGACGAGGCCTCAGCAGATGCCCGGTTGCAACAACCTTCGGCGCAATTGCCGTTGATCATGATCGTAGAATTTGCACTGGCACAGCTCTGGATCAGTTGGGGAGTTCGCCCCTCCGCCCTGGTCGGGCACTCCATGGGGGAAAATACCGCCGCCTGTCTGGCCGGGGTGTTGTCGTTTGAGGACTGCATTGACCTTGTGCTGTTGCGTGGCCGGTTGTTCGACAAGGTACCTGCTGGCGGAATGTTGTCGATCTCCCTCCCGCTGGATGAAGTCGAAGCCCGGCTGACCCCAGATCTGGACATCGCCAGCGTCAACGCCCCGCGACTGACCGCGGTATCAGGTTCACAGGACGCCCTTGATGCGCTCTCCGCGCTCTTGACTGCGGATGATATTGATCACCAGCGTATCCAGATCGATATCGCCGCCCACAGCAGAATGCTTGAGGGCATTCTGGATGAATACCGCCAATTCCTGCGTGGCTTATCCCTGTCGGCGCCCGGCCGGCCGATCATGTCTAACCGTAGTGGAAAGACCCTCACGGATGCCGAGGCCACAGACCCCGAATATTGGGTCGGACAGTTGCGCAACACGGTGATGTTTGCGGCGTGTCTCGATACGCTCGCCGAGGTGCCAAATCGCATTTATTTGGAAGTCGGCCCCGGCAAGGCCTTGTCGTCTCTGGCACAGATGGCCCCGAAGATTAAATCAGGACAAGCATTCAGCTCATTGCGCCACCCCGATCAAGATATAGCTGATGACGCCTATTTCTTTAGCGTCATCGGACGTCTCTGGGCCAGTGGGTTGGATGCGGACTGGGATCAAATCTGGGGCGATACAAACCGACAACGCCTGCCCTTACCAACCTATGCGTTCCAGCGCAGTCGCTATTTTATTGAACCTGCCGCCGAAGCTGCACCCGAGACCGCAACACATACGCCTGCGCGACATGATGCGCTGTCACAGTGGGGATCCCGCCCCAGTTGGCGACCCGCGTTGGCCAGCTGCGATCTTGACGTCGTCACGGAACTGGACCAACAGCCCGAAACATGGCTGTTGTTTGAAGATGACACTGGCCTATGCGCCGATATGGCCGCCAGGCTGGAGCAAGCAAACCATCGGGTGGTGCGCGTTGTTCCGGGCGATACCTATGCTCAGCTAAGCGAAACTAAGTATATGCTGGCCCCTGAGCAAGGACGCTCCGGCTATGACGCGCTGCTCGCTGATCTTGCGCTGGCTGATCTGCTACCTAAGCGCATCGGTCATTTCTGGTTGGTCACCGAGGGCGAGACATTCCGCCCTGGCGCATCGTTCTTTGACCGCAATCTGGAGATGGGGTTTTACGCGCTGACTGCTCTTGGTCAGGCCTTGGCCCAGATCGATCTGCCGCACCCGCTACATATGAGTGTCTTCACCACCGGGGCCGCGCAACTGCGAGACGAAGCCTTGCCCTATCCGGAAAAAGCCATGATTGCGGGACCCGTGGGCGTGCTGCCAAGGGAAATCCCCGGCCTCACCTGCGCCACAGTGGATGTAGAATTGCCAACCCGGCCCAGCGGAATACGGCGCTGGCTGTCGGGCGTCGCCCCTACGCCAATTACCGACCGTCTGCTGGAAGAGCTGCTAGCCGAACCGGCAAATGACACCGCTCTCTGGCGCGGTGACAAACGCTATGCCCTTCGATGGCGGCCAGTGGAGTTGCCGGACAATGATCAAGTAGCGCCGCAACGCCCCGTTTTTCGCGACGGCGGTACATATCTGATCACTGGTGGTTACGGTGGTATCGGGCGCACGATCGCTGCGGATCTGATGCGAACCTATGGGGCAAATGTCGTTCTAGTTTCGCGCGGCGGTTTGCCTCCTAGCAACGATTGGGACAGCTACCTAAACCGCCACAGTGCGGCCAACACAACCGCCCAGCGCATCCGCGCCATTATGGCGCTGGAAGCTATCGGCACGGGCAACGTGTTGCCGCTGGCGGCGGATGTCTGCAACAGCGAACAAATGCGCGCTGCTGTTGCAGAGGCCGAAGCCGCCTTTGGCCCGATCACTGGTGTCCTACATGGCGCAGGTCGAATCAGCGACGCACCGGTCCTTGCCAAAACCGAAGACGATATAGCTCAGATATTGGCCCCCAAGGTCAGCGGACTGCGGGTTCTGGACAGCATATTTGGTCCTGACAAGCTGGATTTGATGGTGCTGTTTTCCTCGTCTTCGACGGTGACACGCCCCATCGGTCAGGTCGATTATGTGGCGGCCAATGAATATCTCAACGCCTTTGCAAAACACCGTAACGGCATCCAGCCTGACGACCACAATACCCATGTCGTTGCCGTTGATTGGGGGGTCTGGGCAGATGTCGGCATGGCGGCGGATGCGATTGGCTCCCATCAACCAAAGGCGAGCCATGATCCCGTGCTCTGTGATCAGCCGTTGTTTGACAGCCGTCAGTTTGCGCATGACGGCGGCTTGCTGTTTCATCGAAGGTTGACCGGTGATCAGTGGATACTAAACGAGCACCGCATCGCAGATGGGACAGCATTGATCCCTGGCACGGCCTATATTGAATACGCCGCCGAAGCCCTTGCTGCATTGGGCCATAACGCACCATATGCCATGCGAGATATGTATTTTTTACGGCCGCTGGTCGTTGGAGAGACTACGCCCAGCGATATGATCGTTCGATTGGCTCCGGTTGAGCAAGGCTACGAATTTGCAGTCTACAGCCAAACATCAGAGGGCTATGCGCTGCATGTGCAGGCGCTGTTGGAAACCGATATCGAGGCGACACAGCCGCCAGCGCTCCCGCTGGCCGAACTCCTGCAATGCGGCACCATGGTTACAACCTCAGCCGCCGCTGAGCGATTAAAATCTCCACAGGAGGCCCATCTGAAATTCGGCCCTCGCTGGCATGTTCTGCAAGAGATGCAGCTCGATACCCAGACCGGAATCGCTCGCTTAAAACTGCCAGAAGTTGCCGCCAATGACGGCACGATCTTGCCGCCCGGGCTGATGGATCTTGCCACAGGTTGGGCCATCGATCTGGTGCCCGGTTATCGTGGCACCGCGCTTTGGGTACCTGTTTCCTACGACAGCATTCAGATCTTTGCCCCGCTATCGGAAGAATTACTGAGCCATATGCGACTGGTGGACAGCGACGCCACCAGCGCCCGCTTTGACATCACGCTTGCCGCTGCAGACGGAACGGTTCTGGTAGAGGTCCACGGCTTTCAGATGCAGCAGTTGCCGGGGTCCACCAAGCTTGCGCCCGCCGAGGATGCAGACGCCAACGCCGGAGATCTGGGATTGGCAGCCCCCGGCAGTGCGCAACCACTTTCTGCTGAAGAGCGTCGGCTTCGCCGCAATATCGCGCAAGGTATCCGTTCAGAGGAAGGCCCAGAGGCATTGCGTCGCGCACTCGCCACCGGCCTCACTCAGGTGGTCGTCTCCTCCCTTTCGTTGCCCGATCTGATCGCCCAGGCGGATCAGCCACCAAAGCAGATCGACGAGGATAGCCAGAACTTTGAGCGGCCCCAGCTCGACACCGACTACCTGGCTCCACGCAACGCAGTGGAGGAAGATATCGCTGCACAGTTTGCCCGGCTTCTCGGTGTGTCCCAGGTTGGCGTCGAGGACAGCTTCTTTGACCTTGGCGGTCATTCCCTGATTGCAGTACGTCTCTTTGCGCAGATCAAGCGCAGCTTTGGGGTTGATCTGGCGATATCCACTCTGTTCGAAGCCCCCTCTGTCGCAAAGCTGGCAGAACTGGTGATCGCGCGAACCGGTGGCGGTCACACCACCGAGGCGACGGCAGACAGCACAAGTGACGGCACGACAGAGACAGACAGCTATACGCATCTCATTCAGCTCCATCCCGGCGATGGCACCGGGCGTCGGCCCTTCTTCCTTGTGGCTGGTATGTTCGGCAATGTGCTGAACCTGCGCCATCTGGCCCTGATGGTTGGCAAAGACCGTCCTGTCTATGGGTTGCAGGCCCGTGGTCTGATCGGTGACGACGCCCCACATGATCGACTGGAGGAAGCCGCCCAGGATTATCTGGCAGAAATCCGCAGCATACAGCCAGAGGGCCCCTATCTTCTGGGTGGTTTTTCCGGCGGAGGGCTGACCGCCTATGAAATGGCCCAGCAATTGCAGAAGCTCGGAGAGGAGACCGCTTCACTGATCCTGCTGGATACCCCGCTGCCAATACGACCCAAACTGACCCGTCGCGACAAAGCGCTGATCAAATGGGCTGAGTTGCGCAGCAAGGGGATCGGCTATCTGGGCGAATGGATCAGCAATCGTATTACTTGGGAAATCGAAAAACGGCGCTACGTCGCGAATGATGATGACGCCGCGCCCGTCTTCAACAATCGCAAGATCGAACTTGCCTTCCGCGCGGCGCTGCCAGCCTATGCCCTGCGCCCCTGGACAGGGCCGCTTACTTTGTTCCGTCCACCGCTTGATCGTCACTGGCAAGTCTCGGCTGGCAATTGGATCAGCCGCGAGCGTGAATATGTGTTTGACGATAATGACTGGACTCGCTGGGCGCCGTCGATCGAGGTGGTTGAGGTCCCTGGTGATCACGACAGCATGGTTCTTGTACCCAATGTCAGCGTGCTTGCGGGTGAGGTTAAGGCGCGGCTAGACGCCGCCGATGCCGCAGCATTGATCCAAAGCGCACCAAAGGCTGCAGAATGATCGAAACAACCACCGCCAGTGCAGAATTCTCCGACCCTGCCGCACGCCCCGCGCCCGGCCAGGAGCCTGCACGCATTCTGACAATCATCCTGAACTACAAAACGCCTGAGATGACGCTCGACTGCGCGACAGCCGCGCTGGAGCAGATGGAAGAGTTGCAAGGCGAAATCGTGATCATTGACAATGGCTCTGCTGATGGCTCTTTCGAGCAACTCCAAAAGGCGGTGCACGCGCGGGGCTGGGTGGACAGCGGGCGTTTGCGCCTGATCGCGAGTGAGCACAACGGCGGCTTTGGCGCCGGCATGAACATCGGTTTTCGCCTTGGTCTGTCCGACGGTAGCGCGCCAGAATTCTATTATCTTCTTAATTCTGATGCATTCGTGCAGCCTGGAGCCATTTGCACCTTGCGCAACTTTCTGCAGACCACGCCGACCGCCGGTCTGGTTGGCTCCTATATTCGCGGGACTGACAGCATACCACATTGCACCGCCTTTCGGTTTCCGACCATCGCGGGGGAATTTGAATCCTCTGTCCGAACGGGCATCGTGACCCGCCTATTGAAAGATGCAGTGGTGCCAATGGAGATCCCGACCAAACCAACGCAACTGGATTGGACTGCGGGCGCCAGCCTGATGATCCGCCGTGAGGTGATTGATGCCGTTGGCGGCTTTGACGAGACGTTCTTTCTCTACTTTGAGGAAACCGAACTGTGCCACCGTGCTGCCCGCGCCGGATGGAGCACGCACTACCTCCCCGAAAGCGAGGTTGCCCACGTGGGTTCAGCCTCGACCGGGATGAAGGAATGGCAGCGGACGCCGCAGTATTGGTTCGACAGCCGCCTGCATTACTTTCTAAGTACCCATGGGCGCGCATATACCGTCGCTGCTACCCTAGCTTTGGTCACTGGCAGCCTTCTCTATAGCCTGCGGCGGCTGGTCTCAGACAAACCGGCGTCCGACCCGCCGCATTTTCTGCGAGATCTGATTTGTCATCACGTTAGCGCGATCTTTCGCCACCCGAAAGACCGCCCAATAAAAACATGTCAAACCCCGTCCCAACCGGAGGAGCAGAAATGACCCCTTTCTCCTGTATTGTGCTTGGTAGTGAATCACTGCTGGTCGCCTGTGCTGACAGCCTGCTGACCCGTGGCCACAGTATCGCTGCTGTTATCACTAGGGATGCCGAAATACGTCAATGGGCCACAGATAAAGGCTTGACAGTACTGGAGGATGCCCGCGCCTTTGACGGGTCGGTTGACTGGCTGCTGTCGATCGCCAACCTCGACATAATTCCCGTCTCGGTCCTTGCCCGCGCGCAGAAGGGAGGCATCAATTTTCACGACGGCCCGCTGCCACGCTATGCTGGCCTCAACACTCCTAACTGGGCCCTGATCGAAGGCGCACAGGACTATGGCATCACCTGGCATATGATCGAGGGCGGCGTAGACGAGGGCGACATTCTTGCCCAGCGCCTGTTCGACATTGCCGATGATGAGACCGCCTATAGCCTCAACGCCAAATGTTATGCCGCCGCAATGGATAGTTTTGGCGATGTACTGGATCAGCTGGAAACCGGTGATCTGGAACGTGTTGTTCAGGATTTCAGCACTCGCAAGCTTTATACCCGTGCCACCCGTCCCGACGCTGGAGCAGTGTTGGATCTATCTCAGCCGGCAGATGTTTTGCACCGTCTGGTTCGTGCGCTCGATTTCAACGGTTACTGGAACCCACTCTGCGCGGCCAAACTACAGGTTGGCAGCGATACCGGTTCTGATGGCGATCCAAAGATCCTGTTGATTGGCACTGCAGAACTCGCGCCAGGGTCGGAAGCACCGGCAGGCAGTGTTTTAGCTGTCGATGACAGCACTGTTACGATTGCCTGCGGTCGGGCTGCGCTACGGCTCGGCGGGCTGCACCTGAGCGACGGCCGCCCCATCCGACCGGCAGACCAGTTTAAAGCTGGAGATATTCTCCCCATCCTTGATGCAGACGCGCGCAGTGATCTGACCAAGCGCTTGGTTGCGACGCAGAAATCAGAACCCAAATGGCGCGCGGCTCTAGCTGCCTTACCTTTGGCGAACCTGCCGCTCGCCAAACCCAGATCAGACGCACCCGCGAAAACCACTCGCCATACCATCGCCGTGCCCGCAGGCACAACGCTGACCGAGGTCGAAACCTTAGCGATCACCCTCGCGCTTGCCCTGCGAAGTTCCGGAACGGAGGCTGCCGGGGTCGCACTCAGTACGGACGAGCTGCAACGGAATGCGGTACCTGACATGATCTGCGACTGGATCCCGGTTCAGATCGACCAATACGCCTCGCTGTCAGAATTGCAAAACCATGTGGGAGAGGTGCTCGCCAATGCACGTCAAGACGGCGGCTTTGCGGCCGACCTTGTCGGCCGTGCACCAGAATTGCGTCAGACAGCAGGCAGCGGTCTTTGCCCCGACATCGGCTGCGCAATTGGGCGCGCACGACATATCAATGGCTGCGCGGCGACCCTGTGCCTGAACGGGGGTACACTGACGCTAGAGGTTGATAGCGCGCGCCTCGATGTGCGAGCTGCTCAATTGCTGGTGGGCCGGATTGAAATGCTGATCACGGCGCTTAGTACGGCGTCCGGTGGCGGTGGCACGCTCAAAGATCTGCCTGCCCTGCCAGAAGCAGAACGGCGGCAGGTGTTGGTGGAGTGGAACAGCACAGCGCAGGATGCAACGGATCAATCCACCATTCCAGCCGAATTTGCGGCGCAGGTTGCGCGCACCCCGGATGCCACCGCACTGGTTTATGAAAACGAACACCTGACCTATCAAGAACTGGCCGCACAGGTCGATGACCTGGCCGGCGTGCTGCGCCAACGCGGCGTCACGGTCGGGGCACATGTTGGGATCTACCTTGGGCGCGGATCAGACCTGGTAATTGCAGTCCTTGCCACTATGGCCGCCGGTGCCGCCTATGTGCCACTTGACCCGGCCTATCCCGCAGATCGCATTGCGCATTTCATCGCCGACAGCCAAGCAAGTGTGATCCTGACCGACACATCCATGCAAGGCCAGCTGCCAGATACAGACTCTGCCGATGTCCTGTGCCTAGATGCCCTGCAGGATGCGCCCGTCCCAGAAAACCAGCCTGCCACTGAAAAACCAAAACCCGAAGATCTGGCCTATGTGATCTATACCTCCGGTTCCACTGGCACCCCCAAGGGTGTGATGGTGCGTCATGGCAATGTTGCAAACTTCTTTGCCGCGATGGACCAGCGCATCCCGCATCAACCAGGCGATTGCTGGCTCGCGGTTACCAGCCTGTCCTTTGACATTTCGGTGCTGGAACTGTTCTGGACCCTGTCGCGGGGTTTCAAACTTGTCCTCTCCAGCGATGACGCACGATTGCAGTTGTCAAACGGCCCGATCGCGACCAGCGATCGTGGCATGGATTTCAACCTGTTCTACTGGGGCAATGATGATGGTCCGGGCCCGCGCAAATACGAACTGCTGCTGGAGGGTGCAAAATTCGCGGATAAGCATGGGTTTAATGCCGTCTGGACACCAGAGCGACATTTCCATGCCTTTGGTGGTCCCTATCCAAACCCGGCCGTTACCGGTGCGGCGGTTGCAGCCGTCACACAGAATATCGGAGTTCGCGCTGGTTCCTGCGTTGCGCCGCTACACCATCCTGCCAGAATCGCCGAAGAATGGTCGGTAATCGATAACCTGACAGCTGGGCGCGCAGGCATCGGATTTGCCTCAGGCTGGCAGCCCGATGATTTTATCCTGCGGCCGGAAAATACCCCTCCTGCCAACAAACCTGCGCTGTTTGAGGCGATTGAAACAGTTCGCAAGCTGTGGCGCGGCGAGGAAGTCGCCTTTCCCCGGCAGGACGGTGGTGAGCACGCGGTGATCACCCAACCCCGCCCAGTGTCGGCTGAACTGCCCGTCTGGGTCACGACCGCCGGGAACCCTGAAACCTGGCGCGAAGCCGGCAGTATCGGGGCCAATGTGCTGACGCATCTTCTGGGGCAAAGCGTGGATGAGGTTGCGGGCAAAATTGTGGTCTACCACGACGCCTTGCGGGCTGCGGGCCATGATCCGCGAGATCACAAAGTAACGCTAATGTTGCACAGCTATCTGGCTGACACACGCGAAGAGGCCCGCGCCATCGCTCGTGAGCCTATGAAAGATTATCTGCGCGCGGCCGCCGGTTTGATCAAGCAATACGCATGGGCCTTTCCCGCATTCAAAAAACCTGTAGGCGTGAAAAACCCATTTGAAATGGACCTCGGCATGTTGTCCGAGGAGGAGCTGGAAGCCATTCTGGACTTCGCCTTTGAGAGGTATTTCGAGGATTCAGGCCTATTCGGGACCATCCCCGATGCCTTGCATCGAGTTGAGCAGCTCAAACGGATTGGTGTCGACGAAATTGCCTGTTTGATCGACTACGGCATCGCACCAGATGTGGTGCTGGAGGGCCTGAAACCGCTGGCGGATGTGCTGCGCCTGTCCAATGTCCCACAGGAAATTGCGGCAGATGATGTCTCGCTTGCGGCACAAATCATGCGCCATGGGGTGACCCATATGCAGTGCACCCCGTCGATGGCTCGGATGATCACCGCCGACACCGACGCGCGACCTGTGCTGGGGCGGCTGTCACATCTGTTGGTCGGCGGAGAAGCATTGCCGGGCGATCTCGTGGCCAGCCTGCGCGAGGCGACCGCCGCTCAAATCCACAATATGTACGGCCCGACAGAAACGACCATCTGGTCCACGATGCAAACACTTGTAAGCCTTCCGGCAGGCACGGCGCAGATTGGTGCTCCGATTGCCAATACAACCGTCTATGTGGTCGATGAGGCCCTAAATCCGCAACCAGTTGGCGTACCCGGAGAATTGCTAATAGGGGGCGCAGGTGTCACCGCTGGCTATTGGCAACAGCCTGAGTTGACAGCGGAGCGGTTCATTCCCGATCCCTTTGCCGATGTCGGCGCAAATGTGACCTCTACCCATCTCTATCGTACCGGCGATCTGGTCCGCTGGCGTGAGGATGGCCAGTTGGATTTTCTGGGGCGCAGTGATCATCAGATCAAGATCCGCGGCCAACGGATCGAACTGGGTGAGATCGAGACGGCATTGGCCGCTATGGATGGTATCTCTGGTGCCGTTGTCATCGCGCGGGAGACCGCAGGCGACACCCGGCTGATCGCCTATGTGACAGGGCCGATATCACCAGATCAGGCAGCACTTAAGGCAGAGTTGTCGCAGAAACTGGCCACCGTCATGGTCCCGAGCCGTATCGAACACATCGAGGCCTTCCCACTGACACCCAACAAGAAGGTTGACCGCAAGGCGCTCCCCGATCCGAAACCTGTGCAGATTAGCGTACCAACCTCAGACGCACCCCTTAGCGTCGGAGCCCAAAGTAAGATCGCCGATATCTGGGCCGGGCTTCTTGGCGTCAACGGAATTGGTGCAGAGGACAATTTTTTCACTCTTGGCGGGCACTCTCTGCTGGCTGTTCAGGCTCATCGCGATATTCGCAGCGCCCTTGATGTGCCAAAACTATCAATCACCGATATCTTCCGGTTCCCGTCGCTGTCTGCTCTTGCAGGTCATATCGATACGCTGACCGGTGCAACCCCGGCCGAGGCGACAACCGCCGAACCAGCGGTGGATGCGACCGCGAAGTCCGATATGATGTCCAAGCGTCGCGCCATGCGCGCCAACCGCAAAGCCCGCAGCGTATGACTCTTGCAATACCACTTTCACGCAGCGCTCGACACAAGGCGTTGATCCGCCCGTTGTTTGATGAATGCGTTGCGGTGGAGACCTGCGATCCACAAGCAGATCCACCATCCCCCTTCCCCGAAGAAGCTGCCTGCCTGTCAGCCAACGCGGTGCAAAAACGACGTCATGAATTCGCTGCGGGGCGCGCCGCAGCTCATCAGGCGATGGCCTCTTTGGGAACGGAGCCAAGCGCAATCCTTGTCGGCCCCAAACGCGCACCAATCTGGCCCGCAGGCCTGGTCGGCTCTATCAGCCATTGTAGCAGCGCCGCAATCGCTGTGCTTGCCTTGCCCAGGCAAATGCGCGGCTTAGGCGTCGATGTGGAGGAGGACACACCGCTTGCGGACGATCTGGTACCGCAGATATGCCGCCCTGCGGAGCGTGAATGGCTTAAAAAACAGAACAACCCCGGTCAGCTTGCCAAAGTGATATTCTCTGCCAAGGAAGCCGCGTATAAATGCCAGTATCGCCTCAGCGAGTGTTTTTTTGGCTTTGATGGAATGGAACTGGAAATGACCGTGGCACAAGGCACAGATCAATTAACCGGTCAATTCTGCGCCCGGTTTACGAGTGATCGGCCACCGTTTCAGCAAGGCGATACGATTGAAGGGCGGTTCGCCGTTGGGGAGGGGCTGATCGCGACCGCCGCGCAGCTGCCACAGGTGCGATGATCGGCCGTCGCGGATTTCTTGCGCTGTTGTCTCTGCTACCGATTGGTGCGCAGGCAACGCCCTATGCCTTACCCCCTGTAGCGGCACCAGCAGGCTCAATGCGAGTTTTCCACCTTGGTCATTCGCTGGTTGGTGCCGACATGCCGCATATGCTGCAACAGCTTGCGCCGGAGGGGCACAGCTACAACAGTCAGCTAGGGTCCGGCACGCCCCTGCAAGATCACTGGGAACCGGATCTGGAGATTTTGCATTTTGAACAGGTGAACCAGTCGCCGGTCTGGCGAGACGCGCGAGAAGCGGTTGGATCCGGCGTCTATGACGCCGTTGTCATGACGGAAATGGTCGAGTTGCGCGACGCGCTACGCTATTTCAAAGGCGCTCGCTATTTTCGCCGTTGGGCAGATCTTGCCCGGGCAGGTTCAACCCAAACTCGGATATATCTTTATGAAACCTGGCACCCTTTGGATACGCCGGATGGCTGGCTATCGCGGCTGGATGGCGATCTGGATCAGCTTTGGCTGGGAGGGTTGGCCGGTTCAGACAGCCGCCGCAACCCGCAACACCCGGCTTATCTGATCCCCGCTGGCCAGGTGATGGCGGCTGTCGTACGCGCAGCCGAGGCCGGGCATATCGATGGGCTGACAAGCCGCGAAGATCTCTTTGCTCGTACTGCAGAGGGTGAGCTGGATCAAATCCATATCAACGATGTTGGCGCCTATATCGTAGCGCTCACACATCTCAGTGTGCTCTACCATCAGAACCCTGTTGGCCTGCCTCATCAATTGCAACGCGCTGACGGCACCATGGCAGATTCGCTGAGCGCACAGGCCGCGCAGGAGGTGCAAGAAATCGTCTGGCGTGTGGTAACCAGCCATCCACGAACCGGTATCCTTCCATGACGTTGGCGGATCTTGTCACAAGTGTCGTGATGGTTGGCCATTCCCTATTTGGGCCTAACAATCCTGTGATGCTGGAACAACTGCTGTCGAAACAACCGGATGCCGCATCAAAGCAGGTGACGGTCGAAGCTCAAATCATCAACGGCGCACCGTTGAGTTACAATTGGGAGCATGCCGACAAGGCCGAAGGTATTAATGCACTCATCCGGCTTGAGCAGGGTGTGGATGCCCTAATTGTGACAGAGGCTATCCCACTAGCGAACCATCTGAAATGGAGCGACTCCGAAGGCGCACTGACACGGTTCTATACCCTGGCCCACAACGCCAATCCTGAGGTCGAGGTGTATCTGCAGGAAACCTGGCACAGCCTGAACAGTGGCACCGGTGTCGAGATCGCGTTTGATCCTGGCGCTGCGATGCCCTGGCGTGACCGGTTGGCGGCTGATCTCCCTCGCTGGCAAAAACTCGTCGATACCGTGAACCGCAAAACCGGTGGTGACATCAAACTGATCAGTGCGGGACAGGCGATGGCACGTCTGGATGATGCGATACAGGCCGGCACGGTGCCAGGCCTGTCAGGTATTCAAGACGTATTTGCCGATGATGTTCACCCCAATGAACTGGGATTCTATTTCCTATCAACGCTGCAATATGCGGTACTGACAGGCCAATCGCCGGTAGGTCTGCCATCTAAGCTGCGGTCGCGGTGGAATGGTAGTTATGAGGCGCCTTCACCTGCACTGGCTCAGCGTTTGCAGGAAATAGCCTGGGACGCCGCTCAGGATAGGGTTCAACGCGCTGCACTACCGGCGGAACCTTCGCCGCTACCTTCGGATCCTTCGCTGCCTGACTTGAACATGCCTGTACCAGCGACCGCGATCGTGACGCCCGCAGCAGCGACAACGAGGAAGGCGCAGCTTGAGCAGACCGAGGTACCGCAGCAGCCAATTGCCATGAACCTTGCATCCATAGCGGATTGGAGCCCACAGGCCCCATTCCTTGATCACTTCAAAACAGCGCGGCCCTGGATTGGCCACCTTGCCGGACAGTGGGGCGGCGCAGATTATTCTGATCTGGAGGCGGCGGGCTATTTGGACCCCGATGGTTGGCCAACTGGGATTCCGCCTGAGCTCGGCTCGATCGGCACCTTGATCCTGACTGATCTGCCTGAAGACGCAGTAACTCTGGCCGGGCGCTATGTTCTGCAGTTTGAAGGCGACGGGATTGTCGAAGTAACCGGACGCGCTGGAAACATCCGATACGGTAAAAACGAAATCCGGTTTGACTACACCCCGGGGCCCGGAGCGGTCGAAATCCGCATTCAGCGCAGTGACCGCCAGAGGGCCGGTGACTATATTCGTAATATTCACGTGGTAATGGAAAAACACCTACCGGAGTGGCGGGCTGGTGCCATTTTCAACCCGGATTGGACCGCCCTGATGCAGGGGTTTTCGGCGTTGCGGTTCATGGATTGGATGGCCACCAATGACAGCACTCAAATCGGCTGGGAGGACCGTCCGCGTGTTCAGGACTATAGTTGGGCCGCCAACGGCGCTCCCGCTGAAGTGCTGGTGGCGTTGGCCAATCAATTGCAAACTTCACCTTGGTTCACCCTGCCCCATATGGCCGACAACATCTATATTCGCAACTACGCCCGTTTGGTGAGCACCCAGCTTGACCCCGGATTGACGGCCTATGTAGAGTATTCAAACGAGGTGTGGAACTGGCAGTTCGAACAGGCCGTCTGGGCCGATGATCAGGCGCTCGCCCGTTGGGGTGGGCAGGATCTATGGATGCAGTTTTATGGAGGCCGCGCCGCCGAAACCGCGCAAATCTGGACCGAAATCTTTGGCGATGCCGCTGAGGATCGTTTGGTGCGCGTTGTCTCCACCCAGACTGGATGGCTGGGACTGGAGGAGCAGGTTCTAACTGCACCCCTTTGGGTCGCGGAAGACCCGACACGCCAATCGCCCGCTCAGTCGTTTGACGCCTATGCAGTCACTGGTTATTTTGGCGGAGTTATAGGCTTGCCAGAACGTGCGCCCACCCTGCGTGCCTGGATCGCGCAAAGCCGCGAACAGGCCCGGGCCACAGCCGAGGCCAAGGGCCTGCGTGGAGCTGCAGCATCTGAATTCATAGAAGCACATCAGTATGATGCCGCCAGCGCTCTGGCCGCTGCAGAACTGGGCGATGGCTTGGTATCCGGCAGTTCTGACGACACGATCAGCGACCTAGTGGGCCGGGTCCTGCCCTATCACGCCAAAGTTGCTCAATCCCACGGGCTTGATCTGATCATGTATGAGGGCGGCAGCCATGTGGTTGGCCTCGGTCCTATGGTGGATGACGAAATGCTGACCGGTTTTTTCAGACACTTTAACTACACCGAAGAAATGGGGGCACTATATCGCGACCTGCTAGCGGGCTGGCCCGCACTGGGTGGAACTCTCTTTACCGCGTATTCGGATGTATCGACTCCCGGAAAATGGGGCAGCTGGGGCAGTCTGCGTACCCTGAGCGATGACAACCCACGCTGGCGCGCTTTAGAGGCCGCAAAATGACACCGCTTTTGAGCGTTCTGATACCAGCACACAATGAAGCCGGTTACATCGGGCCATGTTTATCAGCGCTGTTTGCCAGCGATCAACTGCCGGGTAACGCTCGTGGAGAGGTGTTGGTGATTGCAAATGGATGCACTGATACTACGGTGGCAGAGGCCAGCGCGGTGCCAGTGCCACCCAAATGGACATGTACGGTGGTTGACCGGAGCGAGGGCGGCAAGATCGGCGCGCTACAAGAAGGGGAAACACGCATAACGGGTCATATCCAGATCTATCTGGACGCGGATGTTATCGTGACGCCCACGTTGATGGCACAGATCTGCGACGCGCTGGACGTTGATGCACCACGATATGCCAGCGGATCGCCACGACTCGCCCCAGCCAAGAGCATGGTCAGTCGCCTCTATGGGCGTTTCTGGGTAACGCTGCCGTTTATACGCCAAGGTGTTCCCGGGTTTGGACTGTTTGCGATGAACGCCGCTGGCCGGGCACGTTGGATGGATTGGCCCGATGTGATTGCCGACGATATCTACGCCCGTCTCAGCTTTGCCCCGGCTGAACGCATCCGCCTCGAGGCCAGCTATCAGTGGCCGCTGATCGAAGGATTTCGCAATCTGGTCCGGGTGCGGCGACGTCAGAATGCCGGAGTCGCGGAAATAGCCCAGCGATTCCCTGAGCTTCTGGAAAATCAGGATGTGGAGCGCCCGGGTGCTGGCGTAATTCTTAGAGCTGCATTGCGCGACCCGGCAGGGTTTCTGACCTATACAGCAGTAGCCCTTGCCGTAAAATCGCCGCTGTTTCGCCACCGGCAAGAGGCCCGCTGGACTCGCGGCAGGTAAAATTTTCCCTTTCGGCATCTCGAACCTAGTCCCGAAGTGCTGCGCGGAAATGATCCGCCAGCTTTACAGCCTCGGTGTCGCTGTCGTGGCGATCCAGAACCCGAGCACGCCCTTTCTGCCCCATCGCGACCAGCGTGGCATGTGGCGTTGCAGCTAGCTCCCGGATTGCTTGCGCCAGAACGTCTGGATCACCCGCAGGCACCAACCAGCCAGTTTCTCCGGGCAGCACCAGTTCCGGCGTGCCGGCAATATAGGTCGCAATCACCGGACGTGCTGCAGCCATCGCCTCCATCACCACCATTGGTAGCCCTTCGGCAAAAGACGGCATCACCAATGCATGTACGCGGGCCAACTCGGCGCGCACTTCCGCCTCCGACAGCCAGCCGGTCAGGGTTACGTGATCGCCTAGGCCGTAGGTAGCAATCGCGGCTTCCAAATCGGGACGCATCTCGCCATCGCCAACCAATGAAAGATGCAGATCCGGGTGCTCCGCCACCAATTCTGACAGAGCCTGAATAAGCACCATCTGGCCTTTTTGCTCAACAAACCTGCCAATCGCCGCCAGCCGAAGATCCCCTTCAGGCAATGGCACGGGATCGGCAAAACGCGCAGGCTCAATCCCGCAATGCACCACCTTCAGCTGCTCCCAACTGCCAAAGGCAGCCCATCGGCTCAGTTGGCTACGACCAAAGCTGCTGATAGCCACCGCAAATTCAGCCTGATCCACCTTTTTACCCAGCGATAGGGCAAGTGGCGCATCAAATTCCTCAGGCCCATGAGCAGTGAAACTATAGCCAAGGGGCCCGAGAGAAGCCGCCAGCATCGCCACGGTTGTCGCATTGGTTCCGAAATGTGCATGCAGATGCTCAATCTCATGCTCCATAGCATATTCAATCACATAAGCGGCCTCAGCAAGATAGATCAGATGGCGTAACTGCCCCACCTTCGACGCCTTCCCCAAGCGCCAAGCCATGGATAATGCCGATGCGATGCGTCGCGGAGCCCGCCATGCAGCCCGCAAAACCGCGCCTGCCAGCCGCAAGGAACCTGCCTCAAGCACATAGGTGGTACGGTCCTGTTCTGCCTGATCTCCGGGGTCTACCAAAGGTACCCTGGCGCGCCGCATGGCGATCCGATGCACCACCTGGTCTTGTCGTTCCAGAGCCTGTATCTCGCGCCGGATGAAACTATGCGATGGCTGCGGATAGGTGTTGAGAATATATGCAATTTTCACGAGGACGACGGCCCATTTTGTGCAAGAGTTATCGTACGGTATCCTCAGTTGCGACACTTGCCCAGCATTGCCGCGAAGGTGCCGCGGAATTGACGCCTTCGAAGACCAATATCGCACGCGTATCGTAAGACCTCGAGGATATTGATGCACAAGGTTCTATCTCGCTTCAAAGGTGCAAGCCTTGCAGCACGTGTGCTGCGCTCAGCCTCGTGGTTGATGATCGGCTATGGCGGCAGTCAAGGGCTGCGGCTGGCAGCTAATCTGGTGATGACCCGACTGCTTTTCCCCGAAGCCTTTGGCCTGATGGCGCTGGTCAGCGTGGTCATCACCGGGCTGGCACTCTTTTCCGACATGGGCATAGGGCCATCTATCGCCCAAAGCAAACGCGGCGACGATCCGGAGTTTCTTGATACCGCTTGGAGCGTGCAGGTGGTGCGCGGGTTTGCGCTTTGGGGAATGACGTTGTTGCTCGCCTGGCCCATCTCACAGTTTTACGGCGTGCCCGAACTGTTTTGGTACCTCCCGATTGCGGGTATCGCGCTGGCAATCAATGGATTTGATCCCATTCGGGTGGAGACCGCGCACCGGCATCTGCTGGTCGGTCGCCTGACCGCATTGGAGCTGACCAGTCAGGCGATAGGCATTGGAGCGATGGTGCTGCTGGCCTGGATCACGCAATCAGTGTTGGCGCTGGTGTTGGGAAGTGTAATCCAAGCGGCCGTATTCCTACTAAGCGTCCATCTGGGGCTGCCCGGGCGTCGCAGCCGTTTCCGCTGGGAACCGAAGGCGCTGAAGGAGTTGTTGCACTTCGGAAAATGGATATTTCTATCAACGGCCTTCTGGTTTCTTACATCACAAGGTGATCGGGCAATTCTGGGCAAATTCGTTCCGCTAAACGTGCTTGGCATCTACAACATAGGGTTCTTTCTGGCGAGTTTTCCGATGGCTCTGGGCCATGCGGTGAACCAGAGATTGATGATCCCAGTCTATCGCGACAAGCCTGCGCACATAGATCCAGTATCTCGGCGTAAACAAAGACAGCTGCGAGCAGGCCTAACTGCGACGATCCTGTCAATTCTGTTGACCATGGCTTGGCTAGGCCCTTGGCTTGTCGATTTTCTGTATGATGCCCGCTATGCTTATGCAGGGCCAATGGTGGTGCTCATTGCACTTGCGATGGCACCTGCAGTCATCACCATGACCTATGATCAGGCTGCTCTGGCCGCAGGAGACAGTCGATCATTTTTTGTGTTCACTGCCGCGCGGGCGCTTGCTCAAACCGGTCTGTTCCTGACCGGTGTAATCCTGTTTGGTTTATCTGGCGGTATCGCGGCACTGGCCGGTGCCATGCTTCTGGCCTATCCGGTGATGGTCTGGCTGGCTTGCAAGCACCGCGTCTGGGATCCACTGCACGACCTTCTGTTTACATCCATCGCAATATCAGTCGGCTTTTCAGCGATTTGGTGGCACCGCGATAGCATTGCAACAATGATTACAGCCATCGGTTAGAGCAACAATTGCGACAGGGTACTAGCCGCTGAATTCAGCATCTGGATCCAGCCGTTCACGCCGCGACAGACCCATGCGTGCAAACAGACCACGACGTTTGGGCATCGTATCAAGATAGGGTATCGCGACCACGGGAGTCAGGCCGGTTTCGCGCTCCATCTGCGCTACACTGCGCAGAACAGGGCGTCGTAGCTCAAGTAGGAACGCGATACCAAGCGCGAAGCCTATGCTCGCGACGGCACCCATCAAAGCCTTCTTCTTGCGTCCTCCGGTGACGGGATAGTCTGGCAGCGGTGCAGGTTCTATCACTGTCAGCCGCTCCGATTGACGTGATGACTCAAGTCGAAAACCGACCTCGGCCTCTGTCCGACGTTGAGAAATCACCTCAAGCTCACTTTGCAACTGGTCAATCCGGCGTTCATAGACGCCCAGTTGCCGTTCCACTTCCGGCGTGGTTTCCAGTGACCGTTCCAAGGCCGTGCGACGGGTCAACAATAGTTCGCGTTGTGCATCCAGCGTTGCCAGTTTTTCCTGGAACACCTCCAGCATCCGCTGAGCTGTTGCCCGACGCTGGTTCGCAGTCGTTTGGTCCGCTTGTCGGCGCAATTCGATCTGTTCGCGCTCGATTTCCAGAAGGCCTGTATTAAGCGTCGAAATTTCCTCGCGACGCATCTCAACCCCACCGGGCAGTGCCACATTGTTGGCATTCCGGTAGGCAGTGATCTCATTTTCAAGTGCCGCGACCTCACCGATAAGGGCTTTTTCCTTATCGACGAAGAAGGTCAGCGTTTCACGTGCTTGTTCGATACGAGAGCTCTGACTAAGCTCGATCGTGCGCGTTGCAAATTCGCTTGCAACAGCCTGAGCCTGTTCCGGTGTGGGCATCAATGCCGAAATCGTAAGAACTGAAATCGTGCCATCATCAGCAAAGCCCTCGCGCGCAGCCGCAACCCCGGTGAGCGATACGGATTCACGGAGCAGAGCCACCTTTTCGGACGGGACAAGACCGGGCAGATCCTGGTAGAGGCCGAATTTTTCGATGATGCCTAAGACTGACCCACGCGCCATAAGCCGTTGTTCTATCAATTGCAGTCGCCGTGCTGAGGAGCCATCTACCGTGGATTTGGCAAGATCATCGGCGATCTTCGGTCGGGTGATCTGCAGGACTGATGAGCTTTCGTAAGAATGCTGCTGCTTGGCTGCGACCCAAAGCGACACCATCGCACCCAGAAGGAAGACCCAAAAGATCACCGACGCGCGACGCCGTAGCATATCCAAAATGTCATCCAGCGTGCGGATCGGTCCCATATCTCAGCTCTTCAACATTGTGTCATTTTAGTCTGTCAGGCGTAAGTGCGCGGTCTATTGCGGGTTCTGTTTGACTTGGTGAAAATGGGCCGAGATTGGCTCATTGGCTATATTGCAGCAGACCGGAACCGCGGGCGCGATTTAGGCTGACGCCCAGCAATTGTGTCTGCCCATCGAACATTTTTTCACAGGCCACAAGATGCGCCGCCGTGGTGCGGGTGCCGTCAGCGATTAGCAAAACGCCATCCACCTGCGGCAGAAAGGCGGCGGCGTCGTCATGTTCCAGAACAGGCGGCAAATCAAACAATGTGACATCCGCCCCAGTGCTTAGAACCATGTCATCAATGACGCTGGCGCAACGCCCATCGTGCAGGATTTCAGCAGCATTACGATCAGGTGCAGCGGTCAACCCAACAGCAAGAGACGCTGCCGGGCGCACTAAATGATCGGCTAGCGTCACGGCACCTGCAAGGAAACCAGGCATGTCGCCAGATGGCGGCAATTTCAACGCCGAGGCGACGCCCGGACGGCGAAAGTTCATGTCCATCAGGACTGTGCGCGTACCAGGTACTCGCGCCATGCTAAGTGCCAGGTTGACAGCAGAAAAGGTAGCGCCACAGCCCGCGGTTGGGGAAGCGATGGCCACCCGTTTCCAGCCTTGGGCCTTGAGGCTGTGCAAGAGCCGGGTGCGCAATAGATCAAAGGCATTGGCCGTGGGCGAATTGCGAAAGAAATTAACCAACGGCGAGCGGGATGCCTTGTGAGCGCGTATGTCCAGCGGTACACGCTGAAGCCGTTCCCACATTTCGGGCAAGGTGGCGGGTAGCTGCTGTGGTTTCGGGTCAGTGTTGGCGAGCTCTTCTAACGGTTGGCTCTGCTGAGGTTTTGGACGGCGAGCGAAGCGGCTGCCTTCGTTCTCTTGAGCCAAGCGCGACATTGCCTTGGCCGCAGGCGCTGCCATATCTCGAGCGGTCGCATCATTATTCAGCCCCGACTGCGAAACGGACTCACCCTGCTCTGTCAGAGCCCCGTCGTGCTCCGGTTCCAAGGTGTCGCGTCCTTTGCGGCGGCGAAATCTCTTAAATCCTTGTTGCGTCATCGCAAAGGGATCGTCCCGTTCTAGTTTCTGCGTAAAGCTATCGAGGGGCCCCGCTCCGGTCATCATGTCTTTCATGGTACCCCTCCGCAGTTCTACCACGTTCAGCAAGACCCGCCTATAGCTCGACTATCACAGTTAAACTAGGATCGGTTAATATCCGGTGCCCCGCAGTACAACGCCGATGGTGCGCCACAACAAATCAAGGTCGGTGCGGAACGACAGGTCGCTGTGATAGTTGGTATCGGCACGTGTGCGGACCGCAAATCCGCTCTCGTTACGCACAGAAACCTGCCAAAGTCCGGTGATCCCGGGCTTGAGATCAAAATAGGCTGTTGCATCCCCATAAAGAGGCAGTTGATCCGGCATCATCGGGCGCGGCCCAACAAGGCTCATCTCGCCAATCAAGACATTCCACAATTGGGGTAGCTCATCGAGGGAGGTGGTGCGCAGAAAACGACCGACAGGCGTGATGCGAGGGTCCTTTTTCAGCTTTTGTGTCTCATCCCATTCACGCCGTAAAGCAGGACTACTGGCCAGATGACGTTCAAGCAGGCATTCGGCGTCGCGCACCATCGTGCGCAGCTTCAAGATCGAAAATACACGCCCACGCTGGCCGAGACGGTCCTGTGTGTAAAACGGACTTCCACCTTCTATCCACAAAGCAAACGCAGCAATCAGAATGAGCGGCAACGTGATCGGCAAGGTTAGAAGAACCAGCGCGATATCGAGCATACGCTTGCCAAACAGTGCGTAGCCAATCTGCGGCACATGGGTGGGTATTGTCTGAGCTGTGCCGTGCAATATTCGATGTTGATCTCCAGAAGAGACATGTGACATCGGCGACCGCATAGTGAGCTCTGCATTCATATTCGCAACGCTCTTGGCAATGAACGGCACACTCCCAAGCAGCGCTACTGGATAGCTGACGCTTAACATCGGCCACCGAGAACCAGCCAGTCGTCCGGTCGCAGCGCCGGACGGGCGTACGGCCCCCTCTTGCATGAAATCCTTCATTTCCAACCCCAATCTCTAACCGCCCCCGCGGTTCTTAACCTCTGCGCTGAAACAACAGCGTCTCTGCCCCGCCAAAGCGGGCCTACTCGCACCAATTTGAGCAGCCCGGCACGGCAGCGCCCCGGAGCTTCAAATCCGATAAGATCGATGGTTTTTCTCCGGCCGCACCCCCATGCAGCGGGAACCTTCGTCCCAATCTAGCGACCCATCTGGGGCGCCATCCCATACCGCAGTTGCGGCAAGTTCTTAATAAGCCAATTTTACACAAATCTCAGTAAATTCTGGGAGATGGCATAATTCAGTAGAATTTTAGTTAATCAGGGTATGTTTTGAGAAACAATTCCCCAAAAGGATAGGAACTGTCCCAACAAGCTACCCATAAGTATAAGGAATCAACGGATGTTGAGCGGACAATTCATGTCAATATCGGACACCGGTAAGACGCGACGTTAATCTATATCAACACGGCAAGGCTTCTGTTAACCAAATTTGCTTGACCAGCTAAGGCAAGAAGCGAACCCCAGCAAGCACCAATGCCCACATACCGGCAACTGATCCAAAACACGGTTGGCGTTGATCATCTCTTTAGAACTTGGCAAGTGGAGCGATGGCGATGGTGCCAGCAACAGTCTCCAATCTATCGTGCAAACTGGAGCGAAAGGACGTCGATATGTGCGCTGCCTCTAATCTTCAATCACCGGCATCAAGCGCGGGTCTATCTCGCACAAAAGCGGCCAGATGGATCGCTGCGGATCATTCGAACGGGCGGCTTCTGGTCTGGCTTATGAACGAGAGCGATGTCCTACAGCGGGCATCTCAATACTCTGGCTCAGACCCTATGGCGGATCTGGCGAGACTGGTTGCGGAATTAGACGACTGCCCGCCAGAAACGCCAATCCTACTAAATGATGACAGCCTGCGGGGAGACGACACCGGAACAATCACAGTTCCGGCAAAGCCGGCGGACCTACCTATAGGACAGACCACGCTAGGCACTCACCCACTTCGTTTGCTTGGCGGGCTCTCCCAGAGCAATCCTCGTGTTGTCATGCGTGGTTCAGTCAACCGCGTCGCGGGGTTCCTTAGCCTCAATCCCGATTGGGACGGTGTAATCTGTATACCTGGAGAGACAACTCACTGGGCACTCATCAGCGCAAATGAGGTCGTAAGTTTTCAGAGCTTTCTCACGACTGAGTTGTGGCGCAGTCTGGCTCGGATCTTGGGGGTGAATAATGCAGCAAATTTTGATGTGTCGGATACCAGTGCCTTGACCGGGTCCATGGAAACCATTCAATCCAAGCCAGAAGCCCTGGCAGCAAGGCTAGCGGAATTGCAGGCAAGCCACAGCTCTAAGGATGCAACACTTGCGGCCTGTTTATGGGGTCTTTTGTTAGGGGCAGAACTGTCGGCGGCACGCCCCTATTGGTTGGGGCAGAATATCGCGCTTATTGCACCGCCCCCGCTAGATGCCATTTATGAAGCCGCTCTAACTCACCAAGGGGTCCCATTGATCCGTACAGACGCAGATCGTATCGCACTCTCTGGCCTGATCAGTGCATGGCGTGGAATGGCCGCCTGAAACAGAAAGAGCAAACTAGGGCAACGGCCCGGTCTGAAACAGTCGTATCTTCAAACCGCCGTGGGCGACCGGAGCGCCAAAAGGCTTGAACGGTAGTTTTGTAGCTTTGGCCAGCGATGTCTCGCTGGTCACAATACCGACGCGCCAGCCACTGAAGCGCGACATCAGCGTTTCCCCCAGGGCCGCATAAAGCGCATAGAGAAGTTTCTTGTTGCCAATTCGCGCGCCGTAAGGCGGGTTCACGATAACAAGCCCCGGTTCCCCATTCGGGTCCAGAACTGGCGGTGTCAGATCGCTGACAGCGTGCTGAGTTATCTGAACCAGTTCAGCGAGACCGGCGCGCTCAGCATTCGCGGTCGCCATCTCAACAGCGCCCGCGTTGCGATCCGATCCATAAAAGCGGGCGCTTGTCTCGCGCGTTTCTTGTTTGGCCCGAAGAGCCTCCCACGCCACGGAATCAAAACTGGCCATCTGCTCAAATGCAAAGCTGCGGCTACGGCCGGGAAATAAGCCCTTGGCGATCTCGGCAGCCTCAATCACGAAGGTTCCAGAGCCGCACATCGGATCCACGACCGGCTCATCCCCGGTAAAACCGCAGTCGCGCAAAAACAGCGCCGCTAAGTTTTCACGCATTGGCGCCTTGCCAACGGCTGTCTTGTGGCCTCGCTTGTGCAAACCCTCACCCGAGGTATCAACGCTGAAGGTACAGAGATTATCTTCGATCCGTAGTTTGACGGCTATCGGGGCTTCCGCACTAATTTCTGCACCCAGTTCTTCTGATATAGCGCGTTCAATGCGCTGAGTCGCCGCGCCGGCATGGTAAATCTTCGACTTCTTGTTGGTCGTGGTCTCCACCCTCACCGGCACGTCGGCGCGCAGGACATCGGACCAAGGAAACTTACGCGCCCGTTTGTCCAGCTGAGCTAGGTGAAAGGCGCGGAAAGACCCGATACGTGCCAACACGCGCGCCGCACCACGCAGTTGCAGATTTGCGCGCCAGACATCTGCCCAATCGCCCTCAAGTGTGACGCCACCGGGCACCGTTTTGGCACCCGAAAATCCGATCTCAACTGCTTCTCGCTGCAAGGTCTGTTCCATCCCTGGAGGGGCGGTCAGGAAAATTTCAAATGTATCGTTTGTGTCCATGCCCTCTCCTTAGCGGCAAAAACCACAGTCAGCGACGGCAAATTTACTTTATCCGTGCCGGAACAGGGGTGATCAGCATCGACGCATAAAGCCGTTCGGATCCCGAACAATGAAATCCCGCAGAAGAATGCCGCGACGCAGCACGGCAAAACGCCGTTGCGTCACCCACCCTGCATCTAAGGGTTGTATATTTTATTGTTGCAAAACAATTTATTATCAAGAACTAAAAAATTAGTTTGACAAGGTGCGCCCCGGTGTGGAACCTGTTTGTCAGCCAGGTGCAACGAAGCATCTTTGGCCACAATAAATCACTAGGGAGGAGAAAGATGCGTAAGTATCTTTTGTCCGCCGCCGCGGTTATTGCCGTGGTCGCGGGACAAGCAGCCTATGCCGATGAGGCCGCTGCCAAGAAATGGATCGACGAAGAATTCCAGCCATCGGTTCTGACCAAAGATGAACAGCTTTCGGAGATGCAATGGTTCATCAATGCATCTCAGCCGTTTTCAGGTATGGAAATCAACGTCCTGTCTGAAGGCATTCCAACGCATAGCTACGAATCCGAGGTTCTGACCAAGGCATTCGAGGAAATCACTGGAATCAAGGTGAACCACCAGATTCTGGGTGAAGGTGAGGTCGTTCAGGCCGTGCAGACCCAGATGCAGACCAAGCGGAATCTCTATGACGCCTATGTCAACGATTCCGACCTGATCGGGACCCATTCTCGCCTGCAGCTCGCCTATAACCTCACCGACATGATGGACGGCGATTTCAAGGACGTGACCAACCCTGGTCTCGACCTTGGTGACTTCATGGGCACCCAATTTACCACCGGTCCTGATGGCGATCTGTACCAGCTGCCCGACCAGCAGTTCGCGAACCTCTATTGGTTCCGCAAAGACTGGTTTGACCGCGAAGACCTGCAAGCCGCATTCAAAGCAAAATACGGCTATGATCTCGGCGTTCCGGTCAACTGGTCCGCTTATGAGGACATCGCTGAATTCTTCTCGGAAGACGTAAAAGAAGTCGACGGGACCACAATCTACGGCCACATGGACTACGGCAAACGTGCGCCGGATCTGGGCTGGCGAATGACCGACGCCTGGCTTTCCATGGCTGGCGCTGGCTCAAAAGGTGAGCCGAACGGCGTTCCGATTGATGAATGGGGCATCCGGATGGAAGCGGGTTCCTGTAACCCAGCCGGCGCAAGTGTCACCCGTGGTGGTGCGGCAAACGGCCCGGCGGCGGTCTACGCGATCCGCAAGTGGGATGAGTGGCTGCGCAAATACGCACCTCCAGGTGCGGCATCTTACGACTTCTATCAATCCCTGCCAGCCCTCGCTCAAGGCAACGTGGCCCAGCAGATCTTCTGGTACACCGCCTTTACCGCCGACATGGTGAAGCCGAAGTCCGAAGGCAACAACACCGTTGATGACAGCGGTACGCCGCTGTGGCGGATGGCCCCTTCGCCACATGGCCCTTACTGGGAAGAAGGCCAGAAGGTTGGTTATCAGGATGTTGGCTCCTGGACTTTCCTCAACTCCACTCCATTGGACCGTGCACAGGCCGCATGGCTCTATGCTCAGTTCGTGGTTTCCAAGACCGTGGACGTGAAGAAATCCCATGTCGGTCTGACGTTCATCCGCGACAGCTCGGTAAACCACGAGAGCTTCTCTGAGCGCGCCGATAAACTGGGCGGCCTGGTGGAATTCTATCGCTCCCCGGACCGTGTTGCTTGGTCTCCGACTGGCGTGAACGTACCGGACTATCCCAAGCTGGCCCAAATCTGGTGGCAGCAGATCGGTGACGTGAATTCGGGTGCCTTCACTCCGCAGGAAGCCATGAACCGTCTGGCTGAAGAAATGGACATCACCATGGGCCGCATGCAGCGTGCCGATGAGCAGGCCAATGTCTATGGCGGCTGTGGTCCGCGTCTGAACGAAGAGAAAGACGCAGAGTGGTGGTACTCCAACGGTGGCGCCAAGCCAAAGCTGGAGAACGAGAAACCCGCAGGTCAGACCGTCAACTATGACGAACTGGTTGCTCGCTGGGCATCTGAGTAACCCCTAGTCCTTGTGGGGAGCGTACGGATCAATCCGCGGCGCTCCCCACTTTTGCCCCGGAACCTGGCACGCACTCTCCGGAGCTACCTATTTCCCTAAAAAATGATCGCGCATGCCGCGCGCAACAGGCCGTCCGCCGGAAAGTCAAAGCAAGATGGCACTCGAACTAATAAACGTGACCAAACGCGTCGGCGCTCAGCTGCACATCAAGGAAACCTCCCTTGTGCTAGAGCCAGGTCACTTCAACGTCCTTCTGGGCGCTACCGGGTCAGGCAAGACCTCTCTCATCAAGATGATGGCAGGACTGGACCCGATTGCCAGCGGACAGGTTGTCATGGACGGTCAGGACGTGACTGCCCTTAGCACTCAAAAACGCAACATCAGCTTGGTGCATCAGTTTTTCATCAACTACCCGCATATGACCGTCTATGAGAACATCGCCTCACCGCTGAAGGTCGCAGGCATGGCCAAATCAGAAATCACCGACCGCGTGGAAGAGGCTGCGGATATCTTGCAACTTCGACCGATGCTGCATCGCCGCCCCCATGAACTATCCGGCGGTCAACAGCAGCGGACCGCGCTGGCCCGAGCGATTGCCAAAGAAAGCCGCGCGGTTTTTCTGGATGAACCACTGGCGAACCTCGACTACAAGCTGCGCGAAGAATTACGCGACCAACTGCCCGAGCTATTTGCTGGCCGGGGCGCAGTGGTGGTCTATGCAACATCAGAACCCGAAGAAGCGCTGCTGCTGGGTGGCAAAACCGCCCTGATGCGTGACGGCCGCGTCAGCCAGTTCGGCACCACCGCCGATATCTATCGCACCCCAAGGAACCTTGATGCCGCACGAGTGTTCTCGGATCCGCCCATCAACACTGCACCGATTATCAAAGAGGGCAACACGGCGAGGATTGGCCATGATGTCAGTTGGTCGCTGGTCGGCGCTGCCGCAGACCTGTCAGACGGCCCCTACACCATCGCTATCCGCCCCTATCACGTTCTGCCAACTCCCCGCCAAGCAACAACAGTGCAGCTGTCAGGTCGAGTGCAAGTGACCGAGTTGTCAGGCTCTGAGAGCAGCGCGCATTTCGACATGGGACTGGACGTCGGCCACGGCAGCTGGGTTTCCCTTTCGGCGGGGGTCCACCCTTATGAGGTGGGCGAACTGCATGATTTCTATATGGATCCTTCGGCGGCATATGTTTTTGCCCCCGATGGCTCCCGCGTGGCGTGAGGCGCAAATGGCTAAGATTACACTCTCAAAACTGCGGCACAGCTATGCGCCGAACCCCTCAAGCGAATCCGACTACGCCTTGAAGGAAATTGACCTCGACTGGACAGATGGCGGCGCTTATGCACTGCTGGGCCCGTCAGGTTGCGGTAAATCCACGCTGCTGAACATTATCTCCGGGCTTCTCGTCCCGTCTGAAGGGCAGATCCTTTTTGACGGCAAGGATGTCACCAAACTGCCGCCCGATCAGCGCAATATTGCGCAGGTATTTCAGTTCCCCGTGATCTACGACACGATGACTGTCTACGATAATCTGGCGTTTCCGCTACGCAATCGCGGCAGGGATGAAGCAACGGTCAAAAACCGCGTCATGGCAATTGCTGAGATGTTGGAAGTTACCGATCTGCTGACTACGCGGGCCGCCGGCCTGTCGCCGGATAACAAACAAAAGATCTCCATGGGGAGGGGGCTAGTGCGTGAGGACGTGAACGTTGTCATGTTCGACGAACCTTTAACCGTGATCGACCCGCATCTGAAATGGAAGCTACGCTCCAAGTTGAAAGAGCTCCATCAGCGTGTAAAAGCCACGATGATTTATGTCACACATGACCAGACAGAGGCGCTAACCTTTGCTGATCAGGTTGTGGTGATGCAGGACGGTATGGTTGTGCAAATTGGCACGCCGGTTGAGCTGTTCGAACGACCTGCACATACATTTGTCGGTCACTTCATCGGCTCGCCTGGTATGAACGTTCTGCCATGCGATCTGCACAACAACCAACCGTTCCTTGGTGATACACCAATTGCGCTGGAAGGACCGACCCTTGGTACTGCTGAGGGCCAAACCGAGATCGGCATCCGACCCGAATTTGTCTCACTTGCAGAGGCTGGGCTACCGGCTACCGTGACCAAAGTCTCCGACGTCGGCCGCCATACGGTTGTGGAATGCAACGCCGATGGTCAGCGCATCAACGCGGTGATTGACGGCGCTGGCCCGGCCAAGGGCAGCGCCGTTCATCTGGCCTTCCGTCAGGATCAGACACGGCTTTATGTCGATGGCTGGATCGCCACCGAAGCCGCCCAACCTGCCACCCGCACGAAGGAGGAGGCACAATGAAAACCGAAAACCAAAAGGCGTGGTTCTTTGTGCTCCCCGTCCTCTTGCTGGTCGCGTTCAACGCGCTGATTCCGATGATGACGGTGGTCAACTACTCGGTGCAGGAAACCTTTGGTGACAACGTCTTCTTCTGGCAGGGGTTAGACTGGTTCCAGCAGATACTGCGCTCTGACCGGTTTCATGCGGCACTTGGCCGTCAGTTTCTGTTCACTTTCCTGATCCTGATCATCGAAGTGCCGTTGGGCATTGCAATCGCTCTGTCGATGCCCCGCAAGGGTTTTTGGGTACCGGTTTGCCTTGTGACTATGGCGCTGCCGATGCTGATCCCATGGAATGTGGTTGGTGCAATGTGGAACATCTTTACCCTGCCCGATATCGGCCTGTTGGGGTATTTTCTAAACCACACGCTGGGTATCAACTATGATATGACGCAGGATCCGATTGCGGCCTGGGTGACCATCATCACGATGGATGTCTGGCACTGGACCTCGCTTGTTGTGCTGCTGAGCTATGCAGGTCTCGTATCGATCCCGGACGCCTATTATCAAGCCGCCAAGATCGACGGCGCTTCTAACTGGGCCGTGTTTAGGTTCATCCAGTTACCTAAGATGAAGACGGTTTTGACCATCGCAATCCTGCTGCGGTTTATGGACAGCTTTAACATCTACACCGAACCTTTCGTGCTCACGGGCGGTGGTCCCGGCAACTCGACCACGCTTCTGTCGATTGATCTGGTGAAGATCGCATTGGGTCAGTTTGACCTCGGCCCTGCCGCTGCGATGTCGCTGATCTATTTTGCAATCACACTTCTGGTCAGCTGGCTATTCTACACGCTGATGACCAAAGACGACCAGAATTGAGGATCTGATACGATGCAAAAACGTACCATAGTCCCCATCGTCTATATCCTGTTCCTCATGCTGCCGATCTATTGGCTGGTCGCGATGAGCTTTAAGACGACAAACGAAATCCTGTCCGGCTTCTCGCTGTTCCCCCAGACTTTCACTCTGGAGAACTACGCGACAATCTTTACCGATCCGAGCTGGTACTGGGGTTACATCAACTCGATCATATATGTGTCAATCAATACGGTGATATCCGTCGCTGTTGCCTTGCCTGCGGCCTATGCGTTCTCGCGCTATCGCTTTCTGGGTGACAAGCAGCTGTTCTTTTGGTTGCTGACCAACCGGATGGCGCCGGCGGCAGTTTTCGCCCTGCCCTTCTTCCAGCTTTATTCAGCTGTTGGTCTGTTTGATACCCATCTAGCGGTGGCTCTGGCACACTGTCTGTTCAACATTCCGCTAGCGGTCTGGATTCTAGAAGGTTTCATGGGTGGTATCCCCAAAGAGCTGGACGAAACCGCCTATGTAGACGGCTATTCTTTCCCGCGCTTTTTCGCCACGATCTTCATTCCGTCGATCAAGGCCGGCGTCGGCGTCGCAGCCTTCTTCTGCTTCATGTTCTCCTGGGTCGAACTGCTGTTGGCCAAGACATTGACCGCTGTGGCCGCGAAACCGATTGCAGCAACCATGACCAAAACCGCATCGAGTGCCGGCTATGAGCTAGGCCTGCTCGCGGCTGCCGGCACGCTGACAATCATTCCGGGCGCGATCGTGATCTATTTCGTCCGTAACTACATCGCAAAAGGCTTTGCGATGGGGAGGGTATAATGCTGAGTTGGATGGCCTGGACATGGCCCACCGCCTTTGTCTTCATCGGGATTTTTTCGGGCATAGGCCTGATGATCCTTCTGGAAATCCGCCAGCCCGGAGGCGACACCCGTAAAGGTGTGCTGGGGCTGGTAACAACCCGCGGCGACCGCCTGTTTATCAGTCTTCTGGGCACGTCTTATATATTTTTGGCCTGGCTCGGCTTGGTGGGTATGCCGCTCTGGTGGCCGCTGGGCCTGTCAATTGGATGGTTCGCCTTCACCTTCTGGAAAGTCTGAAACACGCTTATTAGCAAAGGGCCCTAGCCGGGCCCTTTGTGACATTCAAAGATACAACTTTTGCCGTCTCAGGCGCTACTCTCCTAAAAAAGTAGTTTTCAAACGCCTCTCAAATCCCCTAGCATGAACAAAGCCCAAAAGAACCGGACACTAAGTGATGCGAAAGAAACAGGACAACCCGCTTTTGACCGAGGTTGAACTCGAGTTCATGACAGTTGTGTGGGAAACGGGCGGCGGCACGGTGCGTGATATTCTGGCCGAATTGAACAAACGCCAGGAACGTGCCTATACCTCAGTTGCGACCGTGTTGAAAATTATGGAACAAAAAGGGTTTCTGACCAGCGAACGGGCTGACAGGTCCTTGGTTTACCGCACTGCGGTACCCAAGGCAGATTATCAGAAAACCACTCTCAAGAACCTTTCGAGCAAGCTCTTCAATGGCGCACCAGCAGCTTTGGTAGCCCGCCTGGTGGACGACGAGGATATCACCGACGAGATGCTCGTGGAGATACGGGCCTTGCTGAACGAAAGGTTGGGGGACGATGAACGCTGAGAGTTTTCTGAACGCCTATATAGACCTGAATTTACTTCTGTTTGCTGGCACCGCTCTTTGGTTGGCCTTACGTGCCGTGCTGACGCGCAGTCGATTGGGGCCAGCGTTTCGCCCGCAGCTGAAGCTGCTGAACAGCATGACACTTTTGTTGACCTTATCCCCTGTACTAGCAGTGGCTCTGACCACCTATGTTGTCTCGCACCCCCCGACCCTGTCGGACATGCTGGTTGCGCAGTATCTTCAGGGTAACGTCAATATGAGCGCCACCCGGCTTGAGAGCATTCTTGGGCTGCGCGAAGATCTTGTTCAGGCATTGATGGCCCAAACCAGCCTCTGGTCACAGCTTGCGGTCACCGTTTTGATCCTGGGGGCAATTCTCTCGATCATGCAAAGCTCAATGGCGGCATTTCGGCTGCGCGCAGGGCTTCGGCAGGCCTATATCTGGAAGCATCTGGGCCGTGTACAGATCCGTATTAGTGACAAGAGCACCGTCGCCTTCTCTACACGCGGCCTGTTCACCCGATATATAGTGCTTCCATCGGCTCTGGTTACAAACCCATCGGATTTGCGTCTGAGCGTTGCGCATGAATTGCAACATTTCCGTCAGAGCGATGTGGAATGTGAGTTTCTGTTAGAAGCGTTGCGTCCGTTTTTGTTCTGGAATCCGGCCTACCATCTATGGCGTCGCGAAGTGCGAATGTTGCGTGAGTTTGCCTGTGACCAAGCACTCATGACCCATGGCAGACGAGACATTCGCGCCTATTGCGAATGCCTGATCCGAGCATGTGCCCTGGCGACACAGGATCCGATCCGGTTTGTACAACCTAGCCCTTCCGTGGCGCTGGTCGATCGTCGCGAACTACGCAGAGGTGCTACGTTGGCACGACGGATCGATGTCGTGACTACGACGCAGCCGCAGGGCACACATCTGTTCGGCTGGATGTTGGTGTCTGGCATGCTGGTTACAGGTGTTTTTTCCACCGCATTGTTAATGCAGCGCCCGGGTGATTGGAGTCACGATCGCATCATGCTGTCGACCATCGTCAATCTTGAACGAATGGCGCATCGTAATTCAGTGCCAGATGTGAACCAGACCGCAGTCACAGCATTGCAGGGTGGGTTCATGACTCTAAGCCAGTAACAGCTCAGGGTTTGATCAGCACAACTGCTTAACAAGCACATGATTTCGTAGCAGACACCGGCCATCCCAACAACGAAGCACGCTCTGAATATCAGCCCGTGCTTCGCTATTTCATTAGCGGGATTGCTTAGCCATAAGTCGCTTTCCCGTTGGCGACATCATCAGCTGCGCTCCAGTCGTCCGTGTTTGCGGCAGTAACTCCGCCCCCAAGCTGAAAACGAGAGACCACACCCGTCAAGGCCTGCGCCTCATGCTGAAGCAGCTGGCTAGCGGCAGAGGCTTCTTCAGACATGGCGGCATTCTGTTGCGTAGTCCCGTCCAGACGGCCCATGGCATTGTTGATGTTCTCCAACCCTTTGGACTGCTTTTGAACCCCGTCTGCAATTTCGGTGACAAGACCGGATACATTGGAGACTTTTTCGATGATCCCACTGAGAGCATCTCCCGCGCGGCCAACCATCGCCACCCCGTTTGCTACATGTTCCTCACTCGCTGTGGTCAATCCCTTGATCTGACCCGCGGCTTTCGACGCGCGCATGGCAAGCGCCCGCACTTCAGAGGCTACAACGGCAAATCCTGCACCAGCTTCACCAGCTCGGGCTGCCTCAACACCGGCATTCAAGGCAAGCAGATTGGTCTGGAACGCGATGTCGTCGATCATGTTGATAATCTGCGAAATCTGTTCGGATGCATCCTGGATCTGATCCATAGCCTGCACCGCCGATGTAACAATGTGATTGCTGTGCTCTGCATCATCCCGCGTGCCGCGCATGGTATCATCGACCTGCCCGGCCCGATCGGCGGTATCGCGAATACTGTTGGTCAAATCCTGCAAGGCAGATGCTGTTTCTTCCAGAGTGCCGGCCTGGCTTTCTGTACGATGCGCCATCTCTTCCGCAGACCCGCGTTGCTCTTCTGAGAATTTATCAACGTTATGAGCCGCATCAACCACTTCAGAAAGCGAATCTCTCAGGTTGACCAAACTACGATTAAAGTTCTCACGCAGAGTTTCGTAGTGCTCAGCAAAAGGGGCTTGAATATCGCAGGCCAGATTTCCGCGTTGCAACTCAGCCAAAGCGCCACTCATCTCTTCGACAACGGCAGCTGTCTGTTTAGCGGATTTTTCCTCGCGCTCGGCAGCCGCATCCGCAATCAGCAATTTGTCCCGGAACGTATCCAGACTGCGAGCCAAATCCCCCAACTCGTCGCCCCGGTTGCGACCACTAATCTCGGTCGCGTAGTCCTCTTCTGCAAGAGCGTTGGTCGCCTTACGTAGCGCCAGGATTGGGCGCGTGACATGCCGCGCCGCCACGAATGAAACAACGATAGCGATCAGCACAGAAACACCAATCATCAACATTGCGGCTAGCCGGATTTCACTGACTTCGGCAAAGGCTGTGCGTTCATCGGTTTGCAGCACAAGCGACCAATCGAACCCATCTATTGCCAGAGGCTGCACCAATGCGACCACCTGCTCGCCGGATATTGATGTCGTATCTTCGAACAAGCCTGCCTCGCCTGCCGTTGCTGCTGCTATTTCGGCGCTATCCGGAAGTGTGTCACCTGTGGCGAACTGCCCCTCAATCACGGATGGACTGCGCGCTGCGCCATCTCGGCCGACCAGGAAGATGTTCTGATGCCCATCGACGTCCATGTTGGAGGTCAGTGCCGTCACAACCGAACCGCTGGAAATCTGCACGGCCATAACGCCGATGACTTCTTTTTTCTTGTTGAAAACTGGAACGCCCAAAAAAGCTCCAGCTGCCCCGCCACCCGGCTCATAGGCGGCGAAATCCGCTGTGACGACCTGACCGGCCTCGGCCTTGAGTGCTGCACTAAAAACTTGACCCAGGCCACTTTCTGCATTTGGGCCCGATCCAAACTGCTGAATATAGTCTTCACGTTTTTTGACGGAGTAGAGCAACTGGCCTGCAGCATTCAGGAGGTATAGGTCTTCGTACCCATTGACCTCCAACGACTGCAAAAAGGTTGGGTGATAGGTTGCATGGGATTGACTATAGTAAGATCCATCTCCGGGGTCCGCGAGGAGATGACGCTCGTTTGTCGCGTTGGGGTTTTCTTCCATGTAGTGACGCCGCAGAAAGCCAACCGGCTCTTCTTCGATCATCTTATAAACACGGTCAAAGTTGTTAATGGCGCGAAATACCGTTGGCTGAGACGCGTTGATCGATAGGTCCCGGCGTGCGGCTTCGATCATATAGGTTAGCGCCTGTTCACCGGAGCGAGCGGTGGTTTCCTTGGAGGCATAAACGAAATCGCGAATGCTCTTTTCCGCCATTGAATAGACGAGGAATGAAACCGTAACCAGAAACGTTGCAGTCAGAGCCACCATGATGAGAGGCAGCTTTAGCTTGAGCGATAGTTTCGGGGCCTTGGGCATTGCACGCATGTCTCCTGATTTTTAGTACTGATTCTGTCGCTAAGTGACGGAACGCCTTTGAGGTAACCACGCAATTCCTTCGAATTCGTTCACGGTTGTTTTGCGGATCACTCAAGGGTGTGAGCAACGGTTCGCCCCAATTAGACAACCGGCGGATTTATCTACTTTTTACGTAGCAGGCACAGCATCAAAAACGATCAGCCCCAAATGGGACCAAATCAATAGAGGGGCTCCTCCCCTGAACCAGATCCGTAACCAGTTCAGCAGTCGCCGCCGATTGGGTTAATCCGACATGGCCGTGGCCGAAAGCATAGGTAATCCGCGGGTCGCGCTTGGCTGGTCCGATCACCGGCAGACTATCGGGCAGAGATGGACGGAAACCCATCCACTGCGTACCACCAGTCGTGTCCAGTTCAGGCATGAACCGCGAAGCCTTGGACAAGAGCGTATCAGCACGTTTGAAATTTGGCGGCAGCTTCAGGCCGCCGAGTTCAACCGCCCCGCCGACCCGTACACCACCACGAATACGGCTTACCACAAACCCATGCCCACTAAACGTGATATGGGTGCGCAGATCAAAAGAGCCTGCTGGCAATGTGGTATTATATCCCCGCTCGGTTTCCAGTGGTAACTTCTCGCCCAAACGATTGGCCAGATGGTGGGACCATGCACCAGCTGCTACGACCACTTGGTCAGCGGTGATACTCTCGCCATTGGTGGCAAGCGTCACGACGTTATCAGTAGATTCCAAATGAAGCACCTCAGTGCGCCGCAACTGGCCGCCACGCGCCATGAAAGCTTGAAAAAGATGCTCAACCCAAGCTTTGGGATCACAGGTGTTCATCCAGTCCGGAGTGAAACCCGCATGCGTAAAACGGGAACTCAGTCCTGGCTGGATCTCGGCAATTTCGGCTGGGCTGTGTAGCAGGGAAAACCGGATATCATGATCACGGCGCAGCTGCCATCCACGCTGGCTGGCGGCAAACTCAGCCTCGGATTCATAAAGTTGCAGAGCCCCTTCGCGCTGGATCATCGCTTCACCTTTGGTGTCAGAGATCTGGCGTTCTGCTGCGGCCTGAGCCAAATTCATTAAGGACGCCTGCGCCCTGACTACCGCCTGATAGCGATCTCGCCAACTCGCGCGCCAAAATCGGATCAGCCAAGGCGTCAACTGTAGCGCATAAGCAGGCGGTACTGAGAGCGGTCCTAGAGGATCCAAAAGCCAGGCCGGAGCTTTTTTCATGATGCCGGGCGTGGCGAGCGGTTCAAGATCGGTGAAGGCAAAGGCCCCGGCGTTGCCCGCTGAGGTTTCTTCTGCGACACCCTTGCGATCAAGCAAGATAACCTGACCGCCTTCGGACGCCAGCTCGCTCTGTAAACGCAACGCGGTGCTGACACCTACAACGCCCGCACCGATCACCAAAACTGTCTTTGCCATATGCCCTGCCTTCATAGAAGTGGCGGAGCCTAAACCCCGCCACCTGACCGCCTTTACGCTAGAGTGTAGGCGGTTTTGACTTTTGTATAAAACTCTTTCGCATGGCTGCCCTGCTCGCGCGCACCGAAGCTGGAGCCCTTGGTGCCGCCAAACGGAACGTGATAATCAACCCCTGCCGTTGGCAAGTTCACCATGGCCATACCAGCCTCGACATTGGCCTTGAAATGCGTGGCGTATTTCAGTGACCCGGTGCAGATCCCGGCACTAAGACCAAAGGGCGTATCGTTGGCCACCATCAGCGCCTCATCGTAGCCTTCAACACGGATGACCGACGCCAGAGGGCCGAATACCTCTTCTTGGTTGATCCGCATATCATTTGATGTCTCGGTCACAAGCGCAGGCGCGAGATAGAAACCATTGGTCGTACGTTGTAGCGTTTGACCTCCCAGAAGCCGCCCGCCTTCCATAGCTGCAACATCCAGATAATAGAGATCCTTTTCCAGCTGACGCTCATCAACAACTGGCCCAATCTGGGTGCTGTCGTCTAGCGCATTGCCAACCTGAAGACTGGTCATGCGTTCGCCAAGCGCGGCAACAAACCGATCGTGGATCCCTTCTGTCACAATCAGCCGTGAGGAGGCGGTACAACGTTGACCGGTAGAATAGAACGCACCATTCAGGCTGGCCTCAACGGCTGTATCCAGATCAGCATCATCCAGCACCACCATCGGGTTCTTACCGCCCATCTCTAGCTGCAATTTCTTACGTTGCGTGCCACATGCAGCCGCGATCGCACCCCCCGTTTCAACCGATCCGGTGAAAGAGATCGCATCGACATCACGACTGTTTACGAGGCTCTGACCAACCGTGCGGCCGATGCCAAAGACCACATTGAATACCCCAGCCGGCAAACCCGAGCGATCAATAATCTCAGCCAGTGCGTGGGCACAGCCGGGCGTCAGCTCAGCAGGTTTCAAAACAACGGCATTGCCGTAAGCCAGCGCCGGGGCGACTTTCCAGGCGGGGATAGCGATAGGAAAGTTCCAGGGCGTGATCAGGCCAACAACCCCAACCGGCGATCGAGTGACCTCAACACCGACGCCCGGGCGTACAGAGCCAAGGGTTTCTCCCGCTTGGCGCAGGGTCTCACCGGCAAAGAACTTGAAAATCTGCCCCGCGCGCGCGGCCTCTCCGATGCCTTCTGGAAGTGTCTTGCCCTCTTCGCGAGACAACAGGTGACCGAGTTCGGCCTTGCGGGCCAGAATCTCAGTTCCGATGGCATCCAACACGTCAAATCGCTGTTGTGGTGTGCTGGCCGCCCATCCAGGTGCCGCGTCGCGCGCGGCTGCTATTGCACGGTCCATATCTTTGACCGGGCTATCTGCCGCATATCCCAGAATATCCTGAGTATCGGAAGGGTTGATATTGGCGCTCGCGGCGGCGGTGTCTGACCAGCCGCCTGCAATCAGGTTACGATATTCCATTGCTGTACCTCTTGGGTAGTGATCCCGGCCCGATAAGGGTCTGCGTGATCAAAGTTCAAAACAGTTTCTCCGGTTACAAATGCTGAACCGGTAATGGTTGCGATCACGCCACCAGTTGGGCCAGGACGGTAGTGCAGCGCATAGGTACTTCCGATCACGCTTTCCTGTATCCAAGTCACGCCGGGAGCCAGATCGCCCGCCGCTGCTAGGCAGGCCAGTTTAGCCGCCGACCCTGTTCCACAAGGAGACCGGTCGTACGCGATCCCCGGACAGAGCACAAAGTTACGTGCATTTCCTGTCCGGCTCATTGGGGCCCCAACAAACTCCACATGATCGATCAAAGCGCCATCGCGACCTGTAATCTTTGCCGCGACCAAGGCGCGACGCACGGCCACGGCGCTACTGGTTAGCACATCAACATTGGCCAATGTCAGCGGTGCCGGTGCATCCGAGGTGAGGAAAAACCAGTTCCCCCCCCATGCAATATCGCCAATAATCTGGCCCAGCTCTGGCACATCCACCGAGACATTGGTGCGATAGCGTTCGCTCTCGACATTCTCGACCGCCGCTTGGTTTGGCGTTTGCAGGTGAACCCCGACGACACCAACAGGTGTTTCGAAACGATGCTCTCCGAGATCAAGACGACCCAAATGGTTGAGACTGACAGCGGTGCCGATGGTCGCATGTCCACACATACCCAGCGGCCCAACCGGATTGAAGTAAATCACACCGGCAGCGCAGGTCGGATCCGTTGGAGGCACAAGTAGCGCGCCGACCATAGCATCATGGCCACGCGGCTCAGACAGTACAGAGGCGCAAAAATCTTGATGCTCACGGGACAGGCGTTCCGCCCGTTCTGCCAGAGATCCGTTGCCGAGATCCGGCCCGCCTGACAGGATCAGGCGGGTCGGCTCACCGCCGGTATGACTGTCGATTACTCGCATAGCGCCGCGACATCCGGCTGTTTGCTCCAATCAGCATACCAGCTGCGGAACAGCTCATATTGTGCTTCAACGTAAGCCTGCTGACTGGCACTAAGCCTATCACTTTCATTGAAGTGCAGGCTGTACTCACTGTCCCCGTTCAATACCATCAGATGTTTGTAGTAGAGAACGAGATCCGCGCCTTCGTCAAAGGAGGACAGGACTGCCAAGGCGGCTTCCAACTCCTGAGCCTGACGGCGTGCTGTCGCGTTACCCTTTGCGGCCAGTTGACAGAGCGAGACAAGGTGCAGCACCTGACTTGGCAGCGCGTTTCCGATGCCGGTGATTGCACCACCTGCCCCACAATTCACGTAACCGTGGAACACTGTGGTATCGACGCCAATCATAAGAGTAACGCTGCTATCCTGCGAGGTAATGTTCTCTGCTGCGTAGCGCAGGTCATCCGCGCCGCCGAATTCTTTGAATCCGATCAAATTGGAATGATCGCGCCGCAGATCGAAAAACAGATCCGCGCGCGTGGCAAACCCGTAGTACGGGCTGTTGTAGATCACTGCAGGCAACGTCGGAGCGGCAGACAGGACGGCGGCAAAATGATCGCGTTGCGCGGCTACCGAGCTGCCGCGAGACAATACGCGTGGAATCACCATCAAACCAGCAGCGCCGATCTCTGCCGCGTGGGCTGCATGCGCTGCAGCTTGCGTTGTGTTCACTGCACCAGTGCCAACAATGGTCGGCACACCAGCCGCGACCAAACGCGCGACACCTTCCATCCGCTCAGCGTCGCTGATCAACGGCCAGTCTCCCATTGACCCACAATAGACGACCGCTGACATACCCTTTGAGATCAGCTCTTGCCCCTTCTTCACCAGCGCATCGAAATCCGGACGGCGATCTGCCGTGCAGGGTGTCATCAGAGCTGGAATACAGCCGGAAAATACGGGGTGTGTCATCGTTGGGTCCTCTTCAATGGGTCTAAATCCGAGCTCAAGGGAGACTCGGTATCTCTGTATATTGCATAACACATATTGGATCCAATATTCAATATAAGAACTATCCAGTCTTTCCCAACGCCCGTGAACGGGGATATAAGATAGAGAAGGAGCGCAAAAATGAAGTTGAAATCTGTTGATATATCTAAGACCGCCTCGGCCTCGGCGATCGTCTTTGACGCGTTGCGAAAGGCGATCATTGAAGGAGACCTGAAAGAAGGCGAGCCGTTACGGCAGGATGAAATCGCGCAGATGTTCAATACAAGCCGAATCCCGGTACGTGAGGCGATTTCACGCCTAGAAGAGCAGGGTCTGGTCAAAACCCAACGCTACAAGGGGGCTGTTGTATCGAGCTTATCTGCGCAGGAAGCCCAGGAAATCTTTGATTTCCGTGCGGTTCTGGAACCAGAGGTAATCCGTCGCGCGGTGCCGCGCATGTCACCAGCTGCTCTTTCGAAGGCCAAAGATTGTCTGGAGGCGTTTTCGCAGTCGGAAGACCCGATGACCTGGGGTGATTTGAACCGCGATTTTCATTCGACCCTCTACCGCGAGAGCGGGCTGCACTACCATATGGATGTGATCGACAATGCGATGGATCGCGTCGACAGCTACCTGCGTGCGCAGCTGGTTCTATCCGACGGCAATGAACGCGCCAACAGTGAACATCTGGCCATCTGGAACGCCTGTGTGTCTGGTGATGCAGATCTGGCGGCCTCGTTGACGCGCGACCATATTACCGGGGCCTGCGAAACCCTGCTTCTGACACTGAAGGAACTGGGATGAGGTCAAGAGCGACCTACCCCAGCAATACTCTCTTCTTCAACTGAGACTTGACCGCAGCGCTGACTGGCAAAGCACCGAAGTCATAGCGCAGTCGAAGCCGCCTCATAAGACTCAATCCCCGCCAGATCCGTTTTGGCACATGCATCTTACCGGCTGCTACCCATCGTTCAGCATTGTAGTCTGAACTGCGATTACCCAAACGCATCAGGCTATTCGGTGGAGGTAAAATATCACCTTCGGCGGCGCTGCGCACCCTCTCCGCCACAGCCTCAACCGACAACAGCGACACTATATCTTGTCTGACTGTGGCGATGTCATAAAGGTAATCGGCGCCATTCAGAAATGCGGCAAGATCCTGCACCATGCTTGTCATATCGGGCTGGCGAAGCACGTCGGTTGGGCTGACACCGGGTGCCGCCCCCTGATTGAGGGCAAAGGCCGGCAGTCCAGCCATAACCGCCTCGGGAAAGACACTGCCACCGTCAAGTGGAAAGCTGTCTACGTAACAAGACGAGGTGGCAAATGCCGCCCTCAATCTTTCGGCAGGTTGCACACCACACAACCGTACGCGACCTGGGTATTTTGTCAGGATCGGTTCCCACCACGGATCTTTTTCGCTAGGTCCAATCAGCATCACATCATTGGAAACCAATGGCAAAATCCGATCGAGAAAATCGGGAAAACTCAAATCTCCAATCGGCGCAAATTTTCCAGGCCCACCGATAGACAGGATCGGCCCTGAGCGATTGTCAGTGGTCGTCGGCATCTGGTGGTCAGATCGTACTGCCGGGATACCCATGAATTGCTGGGCATGTGCAGTTCGGCGATTTTCGGTTGTCCGCCAGCCAGTTGCGCAAATCTCAAGAACGACATCGGCCGCCCCTGGCCCGAAGGAAAAGACGTGATCGGCGTGGTTCACGAACAATACCCGCCGTCCCGCAGCCCGCAGGCACCGCGCAGCCAGCGCCGCGCCGATATCATCCGGATGATTATGCATCAGCACTACTTCGGCCCGCGCTGCTTCTTGGCACAATCTGCGAGCGATGCGCTCTGGCGAGCCGTTCAACTCCCCAACAGCATCAAGCGCTTTGGGCAGTTTACCGATAGCCTCACGCGATGATCGCTGTGTCAGCAGCAGCGTTTGTTGCGATACATTTCCCTTTGCGCCCTCAACCAGGGTCCGTAGGAGCCGGGTGTGCCCGCCCGCCGGATAGATGCGAGTTGCGATATGGCACCAATGCCCAGGTTCCGCCAACGGAAGCTGCTCCGCGCCCTCAGGCATCAGTTTTTCTTGCCAGCGGTCAAATAACGCCTGCTCAAAAGCGTCATCGCCAAAGAAGCCTGAAATATTGTCCCAATGTAAGCGTCCATAAAGGCGGCCAAAAATCAGGGCATCACAAAAGCGGCGGGCCCCGAGCGCTTGCTCTCGCAAAGTCGAAGACAGCACGTCAAGATCATGCTTTTGCGTGTCTTTGTCTGTCGTCTGATCCGGGCTCGCACTCATGCAGTCAAATCCAGCGTGTAGTGTTGGTAGATCGTGGTTCGAGCGCCAAACATTTCCTTTTGCTGTGCCAGACCTTCGTTCAGTGCCATGCCGTGATCTGTCGTTGAAATCCCAAAGTCCAACCACTTGCGATCAGAATAGACCTCTTCAAGCAGGGTTTTAACAATCAGATCCACCCCGCCATGCTGGCGACCTACCGGACTGGAAGCGATGTATTGAACATGCACGGCGGGCCCACAGTCAAAAATCACTAGCGCCGAAATCATCTGATCTTCATCATAGGCACCGAACAGGCGGATCTGATCCGGGAAAAGCACGGCAAGCCGCTGAATTTCGTCTAAGCTATGAACAGGTCTGGCATCATGACGCTCTGCGAGCACAGCAGTTAGCAGTGCCCAACATTCTGGCCAATCATTGCTTTGACGGGCGGTTAGGCCGGCCTTGCGAGCTTTGCGCAGCCCGTCTTTCTTACCGCTACCAAATGGCAGCCTATCGCCGATCAATACTGTCGCTGAGGCATCCACACGCACCAGGGATGCGCCATGGCGAAACAAAGCATACAGGTCCTCTTCGGCAGGTTGGCGGTGATAAATATGCGGGATCGGCTTGTAGTTCAACTCCGTCAGGCCAGCGACCATCGCGTATCGTTTCAGTGAATCGAACACCGACAACATCAGCGCAGCACTCATTTTTGGACCTGTAAGAACCCCGCCATAGGTTAGCCCGCCATGGCTCACTAGGGTCTGCCCAATCTGACTGGCTGGCAACAACGCAACAATGGTATCCTCGCGCAAGACCATGAGCGAATGGTCTGCAAAACGATCAGCGTGGTATTCCATGAAACCACGCCGCAATAGGAACGTGGCATTCTTCGAAGTCGCTACAAACCCATCCCATTGCTGTGCGTCTGCTGCTGTGTAGCGTTTAACTGTTAAATCCGCGCTCATGATGCCGGTTCGAGCCGCGCAACACCGACGCCTGTCTCACCCATGTTATTGCCGTTATAGAACAGATAGCTGCTGCCATCCGATGTATCCAGCCGCGCTGGATAACAGGTCATTTCACTATCCCATGTGCAACTGTCGCCACGGGGAAGTTCTTCATCCGCTGTCCGCTGCCAGACCACACCATCGGGCGAAACCGCGCGAAAGCAGGCATATTGCTTACTGAGCGTGTCGGAAGTTACGCGCATCTCGTAGCTGCCATCCGCGAGCTGGTTCGCCCGTGGGCGGCCAATGCGGTACTCGTCGCCCTCGCAGTCCAGCGTCGGCACTGCTTCGGACATATCAAAGCATAGGCCGTCCGGACTGGTTACAGTCCAACAGTTATACTGAGGAAACACCCGCTCTGCGACGGCCTGCCAGCGCTGGCCGCATGAAATCCAAGCGCGGTATCCCTCATTCGTCTTCTGGATGCTGTGCAATGCATTGATAAACAGCGCCTGCGGCGCGCGATCCAGAACCGGTGTGACCTGCACCCGCTGAAAACTGCCACCATTGTCGTGACTAATAGCAACCCCAGTGAAGGCCAAGAACTTGGCTTTCTGAACCAGCTGAAATCCGACGTAGTACATACGCATTTCTTGCGGACCGATACGGATCACATCGCCAAGAATGACGCCATTGTCATCAAACATACCCGGCGCGCCCAAATCGAGTACTGGTTCCGGAGAAACGCCAAGAACTTCCAGCGGATTGCCGCGTGCCACATCGACCCATCCAATGCGACTAACACCGTGATCATCCCGCATGCCGCCATAGATGCGAATGACATCCTGACTAAGTTCAATCGGAACCGGCGTCATAAAGCTGTGTTTGGCCCAAGGCGAGCTGCCATCGGGACAGAAGACCCGGCCTAGTTTTTCCCAAGCCATCGTTCAGGCCTTTACCTTAAAGTAGCGATAGGCCGAGACCCTTGAAGGTTCAGCATAATGGCCAGAAAGGATTTGCCCCGCATCAGGGAAGCTCTTGTTCACCACTGCGGCCAAAGCCACAAAGCTATCAGCCCCAATAGTGATATTATCGGCAAAGCTGGCGTTCACACCGACAAAGCTGCGCCGCCCAATGGTGCAATATCCCGAGATCACCACATGGCTGGAGATAAAGCAGAAGTCCTCAATGCTGGTCTGGTGGCCCACATGGTTGCCGCTCCACAAGACAACACCCGCTCCGATTTTGACGCCATGCTGCACAACATTGTTTTCAAAAATGAAAACATTGTCACCCAACTCAGCCGTTTGCCAGACAAACGCGCGGCTGCTGATATAGTTGCACAGGCGATAGCCCATCTTCTCGGCCTCACCGACCAAACGTTCGCGCACCTGGTTGAGTTTGGTTGACGTGACCGCGACATGCGCCTCAACCTCGGCTGGGGCAAAATGTTCTGTCGCGCTTTCCAAGGCCACAATGGGAAGACCGAATTTTTCCGTCTCTGTCAGATAGGCTTGTTCGACCGCAAATCCGACAACCTCATAGTCAGAGTCATGGGTAAAATACTCATAGGCGATATCAGCAAATTCACCCGCCCCAATCAGCAGTAGCTTCTTTGATTTTGACATGGTTCAATCTGCTTTCCTACCAGCCTGCCCGTATGAGCAAGTCGTTAATTCGATTGATCGGAACCTACAATATGCTAGACAGCTTCGCCAAGGGACAAAGCCGGATCAAGCACCAGCAGCAATGGGTCCGGCATGGATTGAACCCGCCATAGGGCGCCAGTCCGAACGCCACAATACCGGAGAACGGATGTGCCACTCAATGATTGCCAACTTATTGACCTGCCCAAGATCGAAGATGCTCGCGGCAACCTAACGTTTGTCGAAGGAATGAACCACATACCGTTCGATATCAAACGTGTCTATTACCTCTATGATGTGCCTGGAGGATCTGACCGGGGTGCCCATGCCCACAAGGGCTTGCACCAATTCATGATTGCGATGTCTGGCAGCTTTGACGTAGTCTTGGATGACGGGTTCAATGAAAAACGCTTTCATCTGAACCGATCATATTTCGGCATCTATATATGCCCTATGATGTGGCGCTATCTCGATAATTTTTCGTCTGGAGCCGTCTGTATGGTCATGGCTTCTGCCCCTTACGATGAAGGCGACTATATTCGCGATTATGGTGACTTCCGCCAAGCCGTTGGAGCCAAATGATGCAGGTCCCTTTTCTCGACCTGAAAGCCGCCTACGACGAACTGGCCGAGCTCAGTGAACCAAAGATGCTCGAGAGCCTTCGATCCGGATGGTATATTCTCGGACCGGATGTCGCCCGATTTGAGCGAGATTTTGCCCGCTATTGTGATGTCTCTCATGCCTTTGGCGTCGCGAACGGACTGGATGCCCTGCGGTTAGCGCTTGTAGCGCTGGACATCGGTCCAGGAGACAAGGTTCTTGTACCGTCAAATACATATATCGCCACCTGGCTGGCGGTGTCGCAGTGTGGCGCGATACCGGTTCCGGTCGAACCCGACCTGGCAACGCACAATATCACTGCGACTGGCATCCGCGCAGCCATGGCTCCCGGTGTTAAGGCAGTCATCACGGTGCATCTTTATGGTCAACCTGCCGATATGCCGGCAATCATGACTACAGCCCGTGATCTGGGCCTAAAGGTGATCGAAGACGCCGCACAGGCTCACGGGGCACGCTGGGACGGGCGCCGGATTGGCGGTGCCGGCGATATCGTTTGCTGGAGCTTCTATCCCGGCAAGAACCTGGGCGCTTTGGGTGATGGCGGCGCGGTTACCACCAACTCCGATGCGCTCGCCGAACGTTTGTCGCTGCTGAGAAACTACGGCTCGCGCGAGAAATATCGCAATGAAGTTCCGGGTTTTAACAGCCGCCTCGATCCAGTTCAGGCCTGTTTCCTGTCAATCAAGCTTGCGGTTCTTGATAGCTGGAACGCCAGACGTGCACATATTGCCAGTCGCTATATGTCAGAATTGAGCGGCCTGGGGCTAACACTGCCTCATGTTGCAATGAAAGCCGATCCCGTCTGGCATCTTTTTGTCCTACGCCACCCAAACCGGGATCAGTTGGCCAATGATTTGGCGGAAGTCGGCATTCAAACTTTGGTTCACTACCCGATCCCACCACATGCTCAGGCTGCATATTCTGAGCTGCAGTTGACGGGTGAGGAGCTGCCACTGGCTGCAAAACTTGCCAAAGAGGTGATCAGCCTACCTATCGGCCCTCATCTAAGCCAAGACCAAACCGATCACGTCATCCACACCTTAAAGCGTCTCGCCTGAGTCGAGAAAATCGTAAGGTTAGTATGCTCAGTTGCCAATCGGCAGGAAGTTGTTGTCGAGGTGGTCGACCACCTCAACCGCAGCTGGATTTCCTAACAATTTGGCAAATTTATACTTAAAGCGACCACTGGAGAGGGCAACAGCCTCCGCTGCTACCCATTTGGGATCAAGCATGCTTGATGCATTCTCGTCGATCGTCTGTCTACGCTCCTTAGCGACACCGGACGTCGCAACAATCAGGACCTTACCAATCAATCCCGTCGCCGCGGACCAGGGCAGCGCCCAGCATGCCGAGGCCAGCCTGGATGGCGCAATCAGCTGGCATATTCCCTTGCGGCCTATACTGTGAACTGGAAGTGATCAGCATAAGTTTAAGCGGGCCAGTAACCTGCCGGACAAGTCGCTGGATCATCATCATCAGCGCAAGCAATCCGACGTTTGTCAACTACGCAAGCGTCACATCCTCTAAAGCGGCTATTGGACCGTGCTGCACAAAATCCGCGCAGTAGATTAGGGTTTGAACATCCCCAACCTGTTTCGCCAACCCATCGAGTGCATTAGCCATCTCGAAAGTATCTTCAGAAATCGACAACGAGTGAAACCGCGCCCCTAGGCAACCAGCATCAGTCGGACTGGCTATGGTGACACTATGTCCGTCGCGGACGTAGTGCTGCGCCAATGCCAACCCAACGCCCAAACTCCCATCAACAATCAGAATATTCTTCTTCAAAAAAACACCCCATGCGGCTGCCCGCATTGTAGCGAAATCTGTGAGATTTTTCGCGCCGTAATAGGCCATGGAGATAATGGTATCGACCACGCCAACAACGTATCATCAATAGAAAACATAGTAAGGTGGCGGAGACGAAGGGATTCGAACCCTCGAGACGGTTTCCCGCCTACTCCCTTAGCAGGGGAGCGCCTTCGACCACTCGGCCACATCTCCGCTGACCCGTATATTTGTCAGCGTCCAGAGAGACAAGGCGTTTTTTCGAATTTTCTCACACCACCTGAAAGCCGAGCCCGAACAAGAAATTTCACCGAAATATTGCCTGATTCAAAATGAGGTACATGCACCTATCAAATAGAAATTCTCACCCTCCCGCCTCCCAGCACGAAGCAAATTGCGAGCTAGCGTGCCAAAGGCTACCGCTTTCAGTTCTGGAGATTGTAGACGTCGCCGATGCTCTTATTTGTAGCACGGGCTCCATATGTAATTAGCATGGGCTCTGAATACGCAAGCAGGTGCATTTTGTCCGTCCCGAACGATCCGGACGCCAGTTATCACACCTTGTGGCAAGGGCTGAGAAGCGGGCCAGTCGGTTCGTTTCACCAAAGACTTCCACAAGGATTACAAGACATGTCCCACTTTGACCCAGACGCCCTGAAGAGCGCGCCTGCGCGAGCTCTGTTAGATTTCGCAGAGACCGGCCCAGCACCTGCCGTTTTGATTGAAATCGCCCGTGATGGACTGTCGGTGCGCAATGCCTTTGGTCAGGTGGAACTAAACGGCAGCCAAGCCGCCAGTACTGCCAATCAATTCGAAGTTGGGTCGCAGACCAAGATGATGACCTCCGTCGTCGTACAGCAATTGGTTGGTGAAGGTGCGATAGATTTCGATGCTCCGCTCGCCGATCAATTAGATCTGTCGGGTTTGGAGGGCATCGCCAATATTCACGAGGTCACAGTGCGAGAGCTGCTGGCGAACCGGTCCGGTATCCCGGATTTCGATACGGTGCCCGGCCAAACCGGCAACCCAGCCTTTGTTGAACTGCTCTTGCGTCATCCCGGCCAGCCAGTTGGCACGGACAAGATGCTGTTCATTGACCGCTCCTAGAGTCTTCGTCGCTGACCTACAGATAGCGGCTGCTGCCTCCATAATGCATAGCACCAAAAAATCACCTATTCAGGGTGATTACTTATTGTAAAACAGTAAACAATGATGCAATAGCAGTAATCACGTATCAACAGCTCTACGAGGTTTCACATGGGTGAACGACGTTTGTCTATTCTGTCTTGGTGGCTACATCTATTCGCCACAATCTTCGCCATATTTCTTGTCGTCGGCGTCATCCTGTCTGGCTTCCTTTTCGTCAGCTCTCCGGATTCCATCGACCTAACGGACTTTCAGGTGCCTCCGGAGATCATCGTGATTGGGCCGATGTTCTGGTTAGGCTTTGCGGTGAGCGTCATTCCTACCGGTTTCGCTATCCGAGCGATCCTCCTGCTTCGCAGGTTGTTCCGCTGCTACATGGAACACGAAGTATTGACAGCCAACTGTGCAACGATGATCAAGAAAAGCGGTATGGCTTTGTTGATAATGGAGATATTGAGTCTCGTTCTCCAACCTATTGTTACAGTCTTGATGAGCTGGGAGGCACCTAAGGGAGAGCGTGTGCTTGCATTCGATATAGGAAGTCAGGATCTGAACTTCTTCTTTGTTGCAGGCGTATTGGTTGTTATCGGTTGGGCCATGAGTGAAGCAGCTAGTACTGCTGAGGAAAACAGAGCGTTTGTATAATGGAAGTCGTTGTCAGATTGGATGTCGTAATGGCGCAGCTCAAGGTAACAGGGCGTGACCTTGCTCGGGACATCGGCATTACCGAACAAAATCTGAGCCTTCTCAAATCTGGGCGCGTCAAAGGCATTCGCTTCGAAACACTCGCCAAGCTTTGCGTTGCATTGGATTGCCAGCCCGGTGACCTCCTCGAGGTGATCGATCCGAGCAAATTGAAGCAGCCCTAAGCGCACCAGCACTTGAAGCTAAATCTCCAACAACAGCTCAATGCTGCTTCAGGAAAATACACGGCATCATTGACGCAAGAAGAAACCCGCTGCAACGGCGTTGCAGCGGGCCAGAACTCCAGTCGCGCTTAGACAGCTTAAAGCTTTGAATTCAAGATCTCTTTAGGGAAGCAACGCAAGGCGCTTCACGAACAGGGTCTTAACCGCTTCCGCGTCGACAGCCATATAAACATCAATCGGCTTACGATCGACATCCGCGGCCAGGCGGGTTTCACCGGAAGTTTCGCCATCACATGACACTTCCATTGCAACACACCGGGCCGTGAACAGCTCCGGATGCGTACACGCAATAACTGCAGCGGGGTCGTGCAATGAGCAGCCATCAAATTTCCCTACCGTTTCGTAGAAATGCAAATAGAACACTGACATTTCCTGCAGCATCCCGCCCAACTCCGGCGATTGCGCGGCAATTGAGGAGAAGTCATCCTTGGTGCAGAGGATTCGATGCGTGACATCAAGACCAACCATTTCGACCTTGGCGCCTGAGCCAAATACAACATCAGCGGCATGGGGGTCATGATAGATATTGGCCTCTGCATGAGGGGTGATATTGCCCCCCTCTTCCAGTGATCCACCCATAATGACGATACGTTTGACGTTTTTCACAAAGTCAGCATCGCGCTGGATCGCATGGGCGATATTGGTCAGGGGACCAATAGGGCAGACCACAAGCTCTCCCTTGTGCTCTTGTGCCATACGGATCAGAAAATCAGCCGCATCTTCATTCAGCGCCTGACCTTTCGGAGCTTTGGCCGGAATATCGCCAAAGCCTTCGGCGCCATGTACATGGGCAGATGGCGTGAAGGGAGGCAGCACCAATGGGGTCTCTGCACCATGCGCCACGGGCAGATCCAAGTCCGCCGCTTCCAACAGACGCAGGGCGTTACGGGTTGCCGTTTTGGTGGTCACATTGCCAAAGATTGTGGTGAGCCCCAGAAGATCGATATCGGGTGCTGCAGCAGCGTAGAAAATCGCCATCGCATCGTCGATACCGGGATCAGTGTCGATGATCAGCTTTGTCATTTTTATCCTTCCGACTGACTAATCGTGCGGGTTTAGCATTTCCGTCGGCGGCAACTCAAGTCTGCCACTTTCTGAAACGAGCGACAGCTGTATCAAGAAAAAGCCCACCTTCGATTGAAGACGGGCACTAGTTTCCATGCTGAATTGGGCGCAATCAGTTGTTGAACAAGAAGTGCAACACATCGCCGTCCTTAACGATGTAGCTCTTACCCTCCGCCCGCATCTTGCCAGCCTCTTTCGCGCCCTGTTCACCGTTACTGGCGATGAAATCGTCATAAGCAATTGTTTCAGCCCGGATGAAACCTTTTTCAAAATCACCATGAATAACACCCGCCGCTTGCGGCGCCGCAGTGCCATTGCGGATCGTCCAGGCGCGGGCTTCCTTTGGACCAACTGTAAAATAGGTTTCCAGATGCAACAGATCGTATCCTGCGCGGATCAGACGATCGAGGCCCGCCTCAGACAAACCCATTTCGGAAAGAAACATCTCAGCTTCATCCGGTTCCAACTGGCTGATCTCTTCTTCGATCTGAGCTGAGATGATGACATGACTATTGCCCTGTGCCGCGGCCATCTCTGCCACTTTTTCTGAGTAGGCATTTCCATCAACCGACTCCGCCTCACCCACGTTGCACACATAAAGCACAGGTTTGCTGGTTAGAAGCTGCAGCATTTTCCAGGCTTTCGCATCCTCGGCATCAACTTCGACCAGACGAGCAGGCTTACCATCCTCCAGCATCGCCTGCGCCTCAGCCAGCAGGCGGTCTTGCTGTTGGGCCTCTTTGTCGTTGCCCTTCAACTTGCGAACCAGATTGGCACGACGTTTTTCGATGCTTTCAAGATCTGACAGCATCAACTCAGTCTCGATCACTTCTGCGTCGGTCACCGGATCAACGCGGCCATCCACATGGGTCACGTCTCCGTCTTCGAAACAACGCAGCACATGGGCAATGGCATCGGTCTCCCGAATGTTTGCGAGAAACTGGTTACCTAGGCCCTCGCCCTGGGACGCGCCCTTAACAAGACCTGCGATATCCACAAATGTCATCCGGGTCGGAATGATTTGCTTTGAGCTCGCGATTGCCGCCAGCTTGTCCAGACGGGCGTCCGGTACGCCAACTTCGCCAACGTTTGGTTCGATAGTGCAAAACGGAAAGTTCGCCGCCTGCGCCGATGCAGTTTTGGTCAATGCGTTGAACAGAGTCGATTTACCAACGTTCGGTAAACCCACGATTCCCATTTTAAAGCCCATATCGGCCTCCTGATGCCACTTGGGAGGTGCTTCTAGGCACCATTTTGAACTGACGCAAGCGCGCATCTGTTGCCCCGTGATCTGCATAGGCGCGCAAGTCCCGGTTCTCTGCTACTCTCAAGCACATGCCGACGACCTCAACGCAGATCCTCTAGACAAGGCAAAGCTAGATGCAACCACTTGGAGATACTCGCGTTCCTTTGAACGAAACGTGATTCACATTGATCCCTCACGATGTCGACATACCTCATATTTAACGGGCATCCCAGACAAGCCGACCAACAATGAGACGATCAACGATGAGACTGCGCTATTTCGCTAGAGCCTCTTCCCTCGCCTGTATCCTAGTGCTTGCAGGCACCATCCCCTCGATCGCTGGGGACTGGATCTTTGCCGCAGGCTATTCCAGCTTTTCCCGTGAAGGCGCAGAAGACAGCGCGCTGGTATCAATTGAATACCAACACGGCGCTTTCTGGCAACGTGGCAGTTTCGACGCATCTTTCGGCGCGGCGCTCGATGTTCAAACCACTGGCGACCTGTTTATCGGGGCCGGAGTAGTCGGAAAATGGGCGTTGCAGCATGGCTGGTTTATTGAAACCAGTGTTATGCCCGGCGCATATGCTGAGAGTGTAAGGCTGAACGATCTCGGCTCGACGTTTGAAATCCGCAGTGCGTTTGTCGTTGGCAAGGAATTCGATAGCGGCAAATCCCTGTCGCTGGCCCTGACACATAAATCCAACGCGTCAACTGCGAATATCAACCCAGGAGTAAACACACTGTTGCTGCGTTGGCATGTCCCATTTGAGGACTAAGCGGGGCTGGGGTGCCGTGATGCAATTAATGCCAGATAGTGCAGCAAAAAAGGACGCGGGATTGATTTCCTCTGCAACATTCGGCACACCGGGGCAGACACTCCTAAAAGGCCCGATCATGACCCGCATTGACGCCAAATTCGCCGAATTGAAAGCTGCCAACAAGAAGGCCTTCGTTGCCTATGTTATGGCGGGCGATCCTGATTTTGACACCTCACTCGAACTTGTCAAAGGCCTGCCTGCGGCGGGTGTAGACGTTATCGAATTGGGCCTGCCTTTTACCGACCCGATGGCAGATGGTCCGACCATTCAGCTGGCCGGCCAACGTGCGCTTGCATCCGGCATGACATTGGAACGAACATTGGAACTGGCGCGCGCGTTCCGAACCGAAGATGACACCACTCCGATTGTGATGATGGGTTACTACAACCCAATCTACAGCCGCGGTGTCGAAAAATTCCTAGACGATGCCAAAGATGCTGGCATTGACGGATTGATCGTTGTCGACCTGCCACCAGAGGAAGACAGCGAGCTATGCTTGCCAGCGCAGGAAGCCGGCCTGAACTTTATCCGCTTGGCCACTCCGACAACCGATGACAATCGCTTGCCCCGCGTCCTGCAAAACACCTCTGGTTTTGTATATTATGTCTCCATTACCGGGATCACCGGTGCGGCCGAAGCTGAAGCCACCAATGTCGAACCGGAAGTCGCCCGGATTAAAGCGAGCACCGATCTGCCAGTGATCGTCGGCTTTGGCATCAATACCCCTGAGAAATCCAAGGCCATCGCCTCGGTCGCGGATGGAGCAGTCGTGGGGTCTGCCATTGTTAGCAAGATCGGCGAGGGCCTACCCGTCAAAGATGTCCTCAGCTTTGTAAAAACTCTTTCAGACGGAGCTCACGCCGCATAGTCGCAGGCTGCCTTCGCCCAACACATCACCCAACAAAACGGCCGCACCATCCTGTGCGGCCTTTTTTGTCATTGCCTACGCTGTGCATGCATCCCGCATTGCATAGCGCTCAATCAATTGGTAAGAAATTATTACCGCACAAAGTCGAGGACGGAACAGTGCCGATCATTACCAATATCGACGATCTAAAACGCATCCATGAACGCCGCGTCCCGCGCATGTTCTACGATTATGCAGAAAGTGGCAGCTGGACCGAACAGACGTTTCGCGACAATACCGGTGACTTTGAAAAAATCAGACTTCGCCAGCGTGTAGCAGTTGATATGGTCGGGCGTAGCACCGCCAGCCAGATGATTGGTCAGGATGTGGCAATGCCCGTTGCATTAGCGCCCGTCGGCCTGACCGGAATGCAGCACGCCGATGGCGAAATCAAAGCCGCGCGCGCAGCCGAGGCATTTGGAGTGCCTTTCACCCTATCAACGATGTCCATCAACTCGATCGAAGAAGTCGCCGAAGCGACCACAAAACCCTTCTGGTTTCAGCTCTACACCATGAAGGATGACGACTACATGCGCCGACTGATCCAGCGTTCCAAAGATGCCAAATGCTCCGCCTTGGTCATCACATTGGATCTGCAGATCTTGGGCCAGCGCCACAAGGATCTAAAAAACGGGCTATCTGCACCGCCGAAACTCACACCCAAAACGATTGCCAACCTGATGACAAAATGGTCCTGGGGCATCGAAATGCTGTCAGCGAAGAGACGCAACTTTGGCAATATCGTTGGCCATGTAGATGGCGTTTCTGACGCATCATCCTTAGGCGCTTGGACGGCAGAGCAATTCGACCCCTCTCTCGACTGGAGCAAGATCGCAAAGTTAATCGAGATGTGGGATGGCAAGGTCATCCTAAAGGGCATCTTGGACGTTGAGGATGCTAAGATGGCGGCCAACCTTGGTGCTGATGCAATTGTCGTCTCCAATCACGGTGGTCGCCAACTGGATGGCGCACTCAGTTCCATCCAGATGTTACCCGCCATTATGGACGCCGTCGGAGATCAGATCGAGGTTCATCTGGACAGTGGCATTCGCTCCGGTCAGGACGTACTGAAGGCACTTGCCTTGGGAGCCACAGGCACAATGATTGGGCGGGCATTTATCTACGGGCTTGGTGCTATGGGAGAACTCGGCGTGACCCGCGCACTGGAGGTGATGCACAAGGAACTAGACACCACCATGGCCCTATGCGGTGAAAAATCCGTAACGAGCCTCGGGCGTCACAACTTGCTCATTCCAGAAGACTTCGGTGGCCGCTGGCAGTAATATCTGCAGCCTCGGTCCGATATCCGGTTTGCAGCTTGCAATAATTGGCAATCCAGTCTATGCGCACGTCTTCACGCGGGGTGACAGCCTTGGAGGCACCCCCATTGTCAAATTGGAGAATTATTATGGCTGGTCAGATTCCTGATCTTGTTTGCCAAGAACGTACGGGGTCGGGCAAGGGCGCCGCTCGTGCGGCACGTCGTGCTGGCATGGTTCCTGGTGTTGTATTTGGTGGCGACGCCGATCCTGTGTCGATCCAAATCCCCTTTAACGAACTGCTGAAGAAACTGAAAGCCGGTCGCTTCAAGTCCACATTGTGGAATCTGAAAGTCGAAGGCCAGGAAGACGTACGTGTGATCTGCCGTGACGTTCAGCGCGACGTTGTTAAAGACCTGCCGACACACTTCGACCTGATGCGCCTGCGCCGCACCTCGAAGGTGAACCTCTTCGTTCCTGTTGAGTTCATCAACGAAGAAGAGGCCCCCGGCATCAAGCGTGGCGGCGTTCTGAGCGCTGTGCGCCCCGAAGTTGAGCTGGTTGTAACCGCAGGTGACATCCCTGAGAAACTGGTTGTTGATCTGGCAGGTCTGAACGTTGGCGACACCGTCACCATCTCGTCGATCAAGCTGCCTGAAGGCGCAAAACCGACCATCGATCGCGACTTCGTTGTGGCCAACATCTCTGCTCCATCGGGCCTGAAGTCCGCAGACAACGAAGAGTCTGCAGAAGAAGCCGAAGTAGCTGTAGAAGAATAAGGTCTGACCGTAAGGTTCTGGACCAGAGAGCGAGGCCAGGTTTGGCCTCGCTTTTTTTTGGCTGATAGACACCGCAATGGGTAGTTACACTGCCCGTAGCAAAATCTACCGAAGGTCTGGATTTTTCTCCCCAAACCCGTCATCTAGCCATCCAAGACAGTAAGCCACCCTAAACGCATCGGTGAATTGCCCATGAAGCTCTTTGTTGGTCTCGGAAATCCCGGTGCAAAATACGCAGGCAACCGGCATAATATTGGCTTTATGGCGCTGGATCAGATTGCCACCGATCATGGATTCTCGCCGTGGAGATCCAAGTTTCAGGCACAGATATCCGAAGGCCTGCTTGACCGAACTAAAGTGCTTTTGGTCAAACCTCAGACTTTCATGAACCTGTCCGGTCAGCCCGTCGGTGAAACTATGCGCTTTTACAAGCTCGACCCGGGCGATGTAACTGTCTTACACGACGAACTTGACCTGGCCCCCGGTAAAGCACGCGTAAAACAAGGCGGCGGCCACGCAGGCCATAACGGGCTGCGTTCGATTCACTCACATATTGGTGCCGATTACGAACGCGTACGCTTAGGAATCGGCCATCCTGGACATAAAGACGCCGTAGCAGGGTATGTGTTGCGTGACTTCACAAAAGCCGACGAGGCATGGCTGGATGATCTGATGCGGGGAATTTCGGACGGGGCAGCCCATTTGGCAGCAGGGGACGGCGGCAAATTCATGAATGCTGTTGCACTACGCGTCGCCCCGCCTCGCAGCTCTAAATCCGGCGCAGCGCAAAAGGCGCAAGACACAAAGCCGGCGCAAACGAAGACTCCACCCACTGAGGCGTCAAACGCGCAAAAAAAACAAGCCGCGCCTGCGAAGCCGTCAGCCCAAGACGCGACCGGTGACGCACCCCATTCCGCCATAGCGCGACTTTTAAATAAGTTCAAATAAACGTAGTTTCCGTTGCGTCATATTTGCACGTCCGGACCACGGCTGGCTAGGCTTAGCCGTGTCCGAGGAGGGTTATTATGGGCAGATTTATAAAATTATTTTCTTATTTTCTCATTATGTTACTGATATTCGCAGCTGGAGCCGCCTATTGGAAACGTGACTCTATACGCCGCTTGATGGCCGTGAATACGTTGTTTAACGAGGAACGCATTGTTTCCAATTTTTCAAATATGAATTCCGCATTCCTAACGACCTCGCTTGATCGAGGCGACGGTCCTGTCAGCACCTTGCCTGACGGCGTAGGGATGACGCTACCTGCGGGCGCTAAAGACTGGATTGAAGAGCGCAAGGTCACTTCCCTACTGGTGTTAAAGGGCGGGCAGATCCGCCATGAGAGCTATCATCAAGGCACCAAAGCGGAAGATCTGCGGATATCCTGGTCAATGGCCAAAAGCTATCTCTCCGCGCTTTTGGGTATTCTATTGCAGGAAGACCAGATCCGCTCACTCGATGATCTTGTTATCGACTACGCGCCGGAACTGAAGGGCAGCGCATATGAAACGGCAACCATTCGTAATGTCCTCAACATGGCAAGCGGTGTGAAGTTCAACGAAGATTATCTGGACTATGATTCAGACATCAACCGAATGGGGCGCACCCTGGCACTAGGTGGCACGCTGGATGATTTCACCACTGCCATGACCGAAACCGTGGCCCCCCCCGGAGAAAAGTGGCAATACGTCTCCATCGATACCCATGTTCTGGGTATGGTTATTCGCGGCGCAACGGGGCGCTCCGTCCCTGATCTGCTGTCAGAAAAAGTCCTGCAGTATCTCGGGCTGGAACAAGGGGGTTACTATCTTACGGATGCCGCCAGTGTTGCCTTTGTGCTTGGCGGGATCAATCAGACCACACGCGATTACGCTCGTTTTGGCCAGTTGGTTGCACAGAATGGTCGCTACAACGGACGTCAGATCGTTCCACAAGCCTGGGTCGCTGCCTCGACCCGCCCATCTGCCCCAACCAAGGCAGACCGGATTGGGTATGGGTTTCAGTGGTGGATCCCAAAGAACGCTTCACCTGGTGAATTTCTGGCCAGAGGTGTCTATGGGCAATATATCTACATCAACCAAGGTCGTAACGTTGTCATTGTCGTAACAAGTGCTGATCGGGAGTTCCGCAAACCCGGTGTAAGTGATGAGAACGTTAAAATGCTGCGCGCATTGGCCAAATCGCTGTAGGATCAAAACATGGACCAAGACGAAAGCATAAATGTACTGGGGGGCGCTCTTGCCCTTTGCTCTACCGCTCCTGTGACCGGTTTCTTTCGGGACGGGCATTGTAACACCTGCGCGCAGGACCAGGGCAGCCATACGGTCTGCGCTGTGATGACAGACGAATTCCTCGCCTATTCAAAATATGTTGGGAACGATCTTTCGACGCCCCGACCAGAGTTTGGGTTTTCCGGCTTGAAAGCAGGTGACTCTTGGTGTCTCTGTGCCGGTCGGTTTTTACAGGCTGCTGATGAAGGCTGCGCGCCGATGGTCAATCTTGCGGCCACGCATAAACGCGCACTGGAGATCGTACCGCTCAAAGTGCTGGAGGAATTCGGCTTACCAGCACACCCTAGTCTGTAGCGAGCAGACCCGTTCTCAAACCATAAAAAAGGCGCCCGTAATGCGAGGCGCCTTTTCTCTTACTTGCCTCTAGCGGTTAGTCGCTATCACGACCCTCGGTATCGGACATGTCAAACCCGAGGTGACGCGCTACAGTGAAGATATCTTTGTCGCCACGACCACACATGTTCATCACGAGAATATGGTCCTTAGGCAAGTCGGGCGCAATTTTCATCACATGTGCAAGCGCGTGACTGGGCTCAAGCGCTGGAATGATACCCTCCAACGCACAAGAAAGCTGAAAGGCCTCAAGCGCCTCCTTATCGGTGATCGAAACATAGTCGGCGCGGCCGATGTCACTCAACCAGGCATGTTCCGGCCCGATGCCGGGATAGTCGAGACCCGCAGAAATCGAGAAGCCTTCGAGGATCTGACCATCGTCATCCTGCAGAAGATAGGTCCGATTGCCATGCAGCACGCCGGGGCGGCCACCGGTCAACGAGGCGCAGTGCTGCATCTTCTCGTCCACTCCCTTGCCGCCAGCTTCGACCCCGATAATGTTGACAGATTTGTCGTCAAGGAACGGGTAAAACAAACCCATTGCATTGGAGCCACCACCGATCGCGGCAATCACCGTATCAGGTAAGCGCCCCTCGCTCTCTTGCTCTGCAAGTTGCCAGCGAACCTCTTTGCCGATCACCGCCTGAAAATCACGCACCATCGCCGGATAGGGGTGCGGTCCAGCTACGGTCCCAATGCAATAGAAGGTGTCGTGCACATTGGTCACCCAATCGCGCAGAGCATCATTCATAGCGTCTTTCAGCGTACCACGACCAGAGGTCACCGGAATAACCTCAGCACCCAGAAGACGCATGCGGAACACGTTAGGGGCCTGACGCTGCACATCGTGAGCCCCCATATAGACCACGCATTTTAGGCCAAACTTTGCGCAGACTGTCGCGGTAGCGACCCCATGCTGGCCGGCTCCGGTTTCGGCAATGATCCGGTCCTTGCCCATACGGCGAGCAAGCAGAATTTGCCCCAGAACATTATTGATCTTATGCGCGCCGGTGTGGTTCAATTCGTCACGCTTCAGATAGATCTTCGCGCCACCAAGATGATTGGTCAGACGCTCCGCGAAATAAAGCGGACTCGGGCGACCCACGTAGTTCTTCCACAGGTCGTCCATCTCTGCCCAGAATGTCGGGTCGTCCTTGGCGCGATCATATTCCTCTTCCAGGCTTAGGATCAGTGGCATTAAGGTCTCACTGACAAACCGACCACCAAAAATACCAAACCGCCCCTGTTCGTCGGGGCCGTTCATAAAGCTGTTGAATAGATCTTCGGCCATGGTTCTTTCCTTCTTCGCGGCGCTCGATATGAGTATAGCGCGACCCGCCCCGGGTAAAGAGAGAGGCAGCGGTTTATCGGTCCTGATATGCAATGTCGCTTCGCTGAAACCGTGTTTAGTTCTGCTTGTGTCGTGTCAACGGCGTGGAACGCATGCGGTTTCGCAAAACGCCTTTATCCTTGCAGGATCTTTGACGCCGGGCGCGCGCTCCGCACCGGAGGCGACATCAACCTGACGCGCACCTGTAACCCGGATCGCCTCCGCTACATTTTCTGGGGTCAAACCACCCGCAAGCATCCACGGAGTGCGCCAGTACTTCTTCCGGGCTAACAAGCCCCAGTCAAAGGTCACGCCATTGCCACCAGGCAAAACCGCATCCCTAGGCGCCTTAGCGTCGACCATAATCTGATCGGCTACGGTTTCGAAGGTTTCAATCCGCTGAATGTCCTCTACGTTGGAAACGCCCAGAACTTTCATCACTGGCAGACCGTAGCGCGCCTTAACCTCGGCTACGCGTTCGGGGGTCTCCTGACCATGCAGCTGCAACATGTCCAACGGCACGCGACCGGTTATCGCATCAAGCGTTTCGTTGTCGGCATTTACGGTCAAAGAAACTTTGCACAGCCCGAAAGGCGCATTACCTGCCAGTGTCGCGGCTTCCTCAATGAGAACAGAACGCGGTGACTTTGGGAAAAAATTGAAACCAACATAGGCTGCGCCCGCTTCAGCCGCAGCGACGATATCCTGCGGAGTTTTCAGCCCGCAGATTTTTACCCGAATGTCCATCATATGACGCGTCAGCTCGCTTCGTCGAGTATTGCGAGGACCTCGTCCTTGCCCTCATGTTTTTGCTTTTTCAGACGGTTTACCTCGCGCGCGAGCTTTTTCGCTTCACGAGCCTTCTGATCAGCTTCTCGACGGTGCTTATGTTCACGCAGCCATTCGATGACAAAGCCAATGATCAGGCCAACAGCAATGCCACCCAAAACAACGACAAAAAGCGGAAGCTCGATCCTAAAATTATAGCCAACAAACTCAGCCAGCGCTGTAGGCATCAGCTTGAGTTCAACAAGCCCCCGATTTGCCAAAGAGATCGAGATCAGGGCAATGGCAATTACCCCAAGGTAGGCATAGCGAATATAACGCATCAAGCTTTTCCGTTCAGGCGGTCTCTCAAGAGTTTACCTGTCTTGAAGAACGGCACATGTTTTTCCTCAACATGAACGGTTTCACCGGTACGGGGATTGCGACCAACGCGCGAATCCCGCTGTTTCACTGAAAAGGCGCCAAAGCCTCGCAGCTCCACACGATCACCGCGCGCCATAGCGTCGGTTACCTCTTCAAATACCGTATTAACGATCCGCTCCACATCACGCTGATACAGGTGCGGGTTTTCGTCTGCAATCTTCTGAATCAATTCCGAGCGGATCATTTCTCGGCCCTCCCAAGCCAAGCTAGGCACAGTTTCTATCCATAGACTATAGGTACAAAACCTCTAACCGGGAACAGTGGATGCAGGCCTGCCCCATAAATAAGTCAGTGTTTGCCTATCATTAGGCATATTCAGACGCCTTCACCTCCCAAACCAGGGCTATAGCGACCAAAATTCATCAGCTGGAGGAAGGATGAGTTTGTGATTCGCAGTCGAGCATAGAGATGCTGCTCCGCTTCAATCTCGCCACAACGCGTGTTCTTGCAACCTGCGACAAAAGGAAACGGCCCCACCTCTGAGAGGTGGGGCCGTTCAAAATCATCAGCTAAGCGCGCTACTGAAATCAGTCGCCGGTATTCAGAGCTGCGCCCAGAATGTCGCCCAGCGACGCGCCGGAATCGGAGGAACCATACTGCTCGACGGCTTCTTTTTCTTCCGCGATTTCGCGTGCTTTGATCGACAGACCCAGACGGCGAGTTTTGCCGTCCACATTGGTCACGCGCACATCAACCTTGTCACCAACCGAGAAACGCTCAGGGCGCTGTTCGGCACGATCACGAGACAGATCGGAGCGGCGGATGAAGGACTTCATACCTTCGTATTCTACTTCGATGCCGCCTTCTTCGATCGCGGTGACATTCACAGTTACGATGGAACCGCGCTTAACACCGCCCACTGCTTCTGCGAACTTGTCGCCACCTAGTGCTTTGATCGACAGGGAAATACGCTCTTTTTCAACATCCACTTCGGAGACAACGGCCGAAACCATGTCGCTCTTGCGGTAGTTCTGGATCGCATCTTCGCCACGCTCGTCCCAGCTCAGGTCGGAGAGGTGAACCATACCGTCGATGTCGCCGTCGAGGCCGATGAACAGACCGAATTCGGTGATGTTCTTGACTTCGCCTTCGACCTCAGTGCCCTCGGGGTGTGTTTCTGCAAACACTTCCCATGGGTTACGCATGGTCTGCTTGAGGCCAAGGGAGACGCGACGCTTGGAACCGTCGATTTCCAGAACCATAACGTCGACTTCCTGGCTGGTCGAAACGATCTTGCCAGGGTGAACGTTTTTCTTGGTCCAGGACATCTCGGACACGTGAACCAGACCTTCAACACCTGGTTCCAGCTCAACAAATGCACCGTAATCAGTGATGTTGGTAACGCGACCCTTGTGTACGGACGACAGCGGGTACTTGGCACCAACCAGATCCCACGGATCTTCCTGCAGCTGCTTCATGCCGAGGGAGATACGGTGAGTCTCTTTGTTGATCTTGATGACCTGAACCTTGACGGTTTCGCCGATCGACAGGATCTCTGAGGGATGGTTCACACGGCGCCATGCCATGTCGGTGACGTGCAGCAGGCCGTCAACGCCGCCGAGGTCTACAAACGCACCGTATTCGGTGATGTTCTTGACCACGCCGTCAACCGCTTGACCTTCGGAAAGATTGCCGATGACTTCAGCACGCTGTTCGGCACGCGATTCTTCGAGAATGGCACGACGGGACACAACGATGTTGCCACGACGACGGTCCATTTTCAGAATCTGGAACGGCTGCTTCAGACCCATCAGAGGGCCGGCGTCGCGCACAGGGCGCACGTCAACCTGCGAGCCGGGCAAGAACGCAACAGCGCCGCCCAGATCGACAGTGAAGCCGCCTTTGACGCGGCCGAAGATCGCACCTTCGACGCGCTGATCGTCGGCATATGCTTTTTCCAGGCGATCCCATGCTTCTTCACGACGGGCCATCTCACGCGAGATGACAGCTTCGCCGCGGGCATTCTCAGCCGCGCGCAGGTAGACTTCCACCTCGTCGCCAACAGAGATTTCGGGTGCTTCGCCAGGGTTTGCGAATTCTTTAAGCTCAACGCGGCCTTCCATTTTGTAGCCGACGTCGATGATAGCCTGGCCCGCTTCAATCGCGATAACCTTGCCTTTTACGACAGACCCTTCTTCGGGTGTGTCCATTTCGAAGCTTTCTTGCAGGAGGGCTTCGAATTCCTCCATCGATGTTGTTTGAGCCATGTGGTCTCAGGTTTCCTTTACAAATCGGTTTTATCTGGCCGGGCGGTTGTCTCCACCGGTCTTGAAGATTGGTCCGTATGAGGCGCAGCACATGCCGGTCTGATCAAACAAACACAAAGGGCCGAGGTATGCCCCGACCCTGCTCAGAATGCCGCCCGTGCGTTAACCGCCTCTATAGTGACAGCGCGCTTAGTATGCGGATTCCCTCAACAGCGCAAGAGAAACCGTCATCAGAGCCAATAGTGTGGAAGAATGTTTCACACACCAACGCGCGTCCACCCGTCAGTGTCGCAAACCTATCTCATACCGGAGACCCAGTTTCACAGCGGGCTTCTATCGCTGCGATGGCCGTTGCGACCGCTTCATCAATGCTCAATGCGCTTGTATCAATAAGCACGGCGTCACTGGCAGGTCTCAAAGGAGATTCAGACCGGTTGGTATCGCGCGCATCGCGCGCCTTCACATCTTCCAACACTTCGTCAAAACTTGTGGGGTTTCCTGCAGCCATGAGTTCCTGCAATCTGCGCTGCGCGCGCACCTCTGCACTGGCGGTAACAAACAATTTGGCCTGCGCACGCGGACAAATCACCGTCCCGATATCACGGCCATCCAGCACCGCCCCACCTGCCCGACGTGCAAAAGCACGTTGAAAATCGACAAGCGCGGCACGGACCTCTGCGATCACAGCGACCTTGGATGCGGCCTGCGCTACCTGCGCAGTGCGTAGCTCCGGACGTTCCAGATCTTCCGGCAACAGCGCAAGAGCGGCCTCAATTGGCTTGCCACCTTCCAGCATCCGCGCGCCAACCGCGCGATAGAGCAACCCGGTATCCAGATGAGCAAAGCCAAAATGTGCCGCGACTGCCCGCGATATGGTGCCTTTGCCTGCTGCTGCAGGGCCGTCGACTGCTACCGTAAAGCTCATTCCGTTGTCTCAAACCGGGCCCCCAGCCCAGTCATCAAGGAAGTGAAGATAGGGAAGGATGTGGCAATCGGCGTTCCGTCATCCACGGTCACTGGTTTTTGCGCCCCCATGCCCATCACCATGAATGACATTGCAATCCGGTGATCCAGGAAACTCTCACACGTGCCGCCACCGGGCACTCCGTCCGGACCTAAACCTGACACAGACCACCAGTCATCGCCTTCTTCAACCATCAAGCCGTTGGCACGCAAGCCGCGCGCCATTGCGTCAATTCTGTCGCTTTCCTTGACCCTCAGTTCCTTAACGCCGGTCATCATCGTTTTGCCGGTGGCAAAAGAAGCCACAACCGAGAGAACCGGATATTCATCGATCATAGATGCGGCTCGTTCTGGAGGAACGTCGATCCCCCTCATATCGGGTGAGTAGCGCGCCCTTAGGTCAGCGACGGGTTCACCACCCTCTTCGCGCATATTCTCAAAAGTAAGATCCGCACCCATGTCTTGCAGGGTGTAGAACAAGCCTGCCCGCGTTGAATTGAGACCGATACCAGGCACCAGCACATCGGAGCCAGGCGTAATCAGCGCTGCACAGACAGGAAAGGCTGCGCTGGACGGATCGCGCGGAACCGCGATAGTCTGTGGCTTCAGCTCAGGTTGCCCAGTTAGGGTAATCACCCGTCCCTCATCCGTGTCTTCAACAGTTATCTCTGCGCCAAAGCCCGCCAACATCCGTTCGGAATGATCACGCGTGGCTTCTTTCTCAATAACCACCGTCTTTCCAGGCGCATTTAATCCTGCCAGCAACACCGCAGACTTCACTTGTGCCGATGGGACTGGCACTGTGTAGACAACCGGTGTTGGATCGGCAGCGCCAACAATTGTCATCGGCAGACGGCCGCCCGAGCGGCCAACAGACTGAGCGCCGAACAAAGATATCGGGTCAGTGACCCGTGCCATTGGGCGTTTGTTCAGGCTGGTATCTCCGGTAAAGGTCACCGTGATGGGAGAGGTTGCCATAACGCCCATGATAAGGCGTACCCCAGTGCCCGAGTTTCCACAGTCGATGACTTGGTCTGGCTCGGCAAGTCCACCAACACCAACCCCATGTACCGACCAAGTGCCACTGCCGTGGTTTGTGACTTCGGCTCCCATAGCCTGCATCGCCTTGGCAGTGTCCAGCACATCTTCGCCTTCAAGCAAGCCGGAGATCTTGGTTTCACCAACCGCCAGCGCACCAAGAATCAGCGAGCGATGTGAGATCGATTTGTCACCTGGCACTTCGGCAATGCCGGTCAGCGGATCCGCGCGGTGCGAAGTCATCGGGAGGGGCGTGCCGTGTCCGGACATAGGGAACCTTTCGAAATGCTAGCGTTCACAATTGGACCTACCCAATCGCTCGGTTTCGGTCCAGCGTGTTTTCCCGTTGTCGCGCCCTCAAGATATTGTTTGGGCGATAAAGTACGCGGAAAGAAAGCTCAGAGACGTCGGAAGGTCATGTAGTGCGGAGTTCGCCCTTCGCGTAGTGCCTTCTGCTCATACCGAGTTGAAATCCAATCATCCCAGGCCATGCGCCAGTCATCTGGCCCCTCCGCCAGCCATTCGAACCCTGCCTTCGGCACTTCGTCCATTGTCTGACGCACATAGTCTGGAATGTCCGTTGCAATGCGGAAGATAGCCCCTGGTTTCAGGCATTTCGCCAACGGAGCAAGATGTTCCTGGGTCACAAAGCGGCGGCGGTGGTGGCGTGCCTTCGGCCAAGGATCTGGGTATAGCAGAAATGCGCGCGAGATGGATTGCTCCGGCAGCACATCCATCAGATCACGAGCATCACCTGGATGTACTTTAATGTTGTCCGCACCAGCACGCCGGATTTTACCCAGAAGCATGGCCACGCCATTGATATATGGTTCTGCACCGATAATCCCAACATCCGGATTAGATTTAGCCTGATGGACCAGATGCTCACCGCCACCAAAACCGATCTCAAGCCAGACGTCGCGCCCTTCGAACATGGCTGCTAAATCAAGATTGGTGCGGTCTGGATTAACATCCCATCCCACCGCGCCCGGGCTAAGCGAGGCGAGATCCTCATCAATATATCGCTGTTGACTGTCTTTGAGTTGCTTCCCTTTCAACCGCCCATAGAAGTTACGCCACGGCGCGCCGCTCTGATGTTTGTCAACCGCGTTGGGCCGACTATCGCCGGAGGGCGCTTGGTTGGGCTTGTTGTCATCAGACATCGGGGGACTTTCCTATCGAGCGATCAAAACCTGGCCGCTCCTGTGCCCGATGCCTGCGCTTGGGTCAAGCCGAGGACAGCTATTCCAGCCAACGTCAACAACGAGAGCAGCCTATCTTGCGGCTTGCCACAAAGTGATCTGGGAAACGGCACACATAAAAAGGCGGGGCAAACCCCGCCTGTCCTCAGTTTTCGCCAAAGGCCTATGCCTCTCAGAGCGCTTTGGTCAGCGCATCAACAAGATCTGTACGCTCCCAGCTAAATCCGCCGTCGGCATCTGGCTCACGGCCAAAATGCCCATATGCCGCCGTCCGTTCGTAAATTGGTTTATTCAGCCCAAGATGACTACGGATGCCGCGCGGCGTCAAATCCATGATCTGATCGATTGCCGCCTCGATCTTGGCCGCATCCACATCGCCGGTGCCATGAGTGTCAGCGTAAATCGACAGCGGTTTGGCCACGCCAATCGCATATGAAAGCTGAATGGTGCATTTATCCGCAAGGCCCGCAGCCACAACGTTTTTCGCCAAATAGCGGGAGGCATAAGCAGCCGAGCGATCAACCTTAGTTGGATCCTTACCCGAGAATGCACCACCGCCATGTGGGGCCGCGCCACCATATGTATCAACGATAATCTTGCGGCCAGTCAGGCCAGCATCGCCGTCAGGGCCACCAATGACGAATTTCCCGGTTGGGTTTACGTGCCAGATAGTTTCATTGGTCAACCAACCGTCTGGCAGCGTTTCGCGAATATAAGGTTCGATGATCGCCCGGATATCATTGGACGTCAGTGTCTCGTCAAGATGCTGGGTAGACAAAACCAAAGAGCTGACGCGCACCGGCTTGCCGTTTTCATAGATCACCGAGAGCTGCGACTTGGCGTCCGGGCCAAGAGTCGGTTCGCTTCCATCTTTTCGCACTTCGGCCAGTCGGCGTAGAATCGCATGACTGTACTGGATTGGTGCTGGCATCAATGCGGGCGTTTCATTGGTGGCAAAGCCAAACATGATGCCTTGATCACCGGCACCTTCTTCCTTGTCGGCTGCCGCATCGACGCCTTGTGCGATATGAGCAGATTGCTCATGCAACAAGTTGGTAATATTGACCGTTTCGTGATGAAACTTGTCCTGTTCATAGCCGATGTCTTTTATGCAAGCGCGGGCGATCTCATCGATGCGGCCCATGTAGTCGTGAAGTTTGTCCTGATCCGACAAACCGACTTCCCCCCCGATGACCACACGGTTGGTGGTCGCAAAGGTTTCAGCTGCAACGCGCGCCTCGGGCTCTTCTTTAAGAAAGGCATCAAGAACGGCGTCCGAGATACGGTCACAGACCTTATCCGGGTGACCCTCGGAAACCGATTCCGAGGTGAAGGTATAATTCGTGCGGGTCATGAAAGGTGCTCCGTTGGGTTTAGCCTGCCACGCCAGGAAGCCGTTGTGGCAGTAATCGATCCGCAGTACGCGGGGAGACGTGTGTCGTCAATCTATAAAGCCGAGAGGTTAAGCAGCTATGACTGACGCGCAAGTACGTTGCAGCGATGCAGCGCGAACCCACCCAGAATGACGCAGAAAAGAAACACAGGCCAATCTCCGGTCCTAGTATACAGCGTCGGCCTTAGAGGAGCTGGAAGGGCTGCGTCCAGATATCCTGCCTCTCCCAAAGGCAGTTCACCTAACACTCTCCCGTTGGGGTCGATCATTGCCGAAATGCCCGTATTGGCGACCCTTACCATGGGTAGCCCCTGCTCAATTGCACGCATCCGCGCCTGAACCATATGTTGATAGGGACCTGAGTAAGTACCGAACCAGGCATCATTGGTAATCTGGATCAGCAGGTCAGCCCGCCCCGGTGCGGCATTTACATCCTGTGGGAAGACAGCCTCATAGCAGATCAGAGGCAAGGCTTTGCCCACTGCTAAATCCAGCAGTCGAGGCCCCGGCCCGGCCGCATACCCAGCACCCGCCTGCGATGCAAATCCATAGATGCCAAAACGCGCCAGAAGGTTCCCAGCCGGAACATATTCACCAAAAGGTACCAGATGAGACTTGTCATAGATTTGGCTGGGGACTCCATTGCCCTCCAGCACGATAGCAGAGTTATGATATCGACCCTCGGTCTTGCGCTGGATCCCCAGCAACACCGGCGTATCTCCTGCTGCCTTTGCGATCTGATCCAGCACATCATCTGCATAATTCAGCATCAAGGGAACAGCCGTTTCCGGCCAAACAATAAGGTCAACAGCTGACCCGTCGACCGTTGGGGCCCGTGAATATTCCAATTGGCGCTGCACGAAGGACCAACGCAAATCTGGATGCCATTTTTCATCCTGCGGTGCGTTGGGCTGCACCAAACGCACTATTTTATCGGTCAACACTGCGGTGGGAGGTCTCGGCGCCATCAAAACGGCGAAACCAACTACAAAGAACGGTGCCAATGCAACGACTGGATGGTAACGGATGAGGCCAATCGGCAACGCAGCAATAAGTGTCAACACCGCCAAGCCATGCGGACCGATCCAAGGCAACAGCTGCGCTGCAGGAGTATCGATCCAGAACTGTCCAAACGCGGCCCAAGGCAAGCCGGTGAAGACATAGGCGCGCGCAAATTCGGCAAGCGACAGTGTGGCAATCAGTAAGACAAGGCGGAGGTGTCCGCGCGCCCATCGTATGGCCAAACCAAAAGCCAACGCCCAGAACAAAGCCAAGCCGACAGCAAGCCCCACGACTGCAAAGGGAGCCATCCAGGCATAGCGTGCAGCATCGATCTGAAACGGCTCATAGATCCAGATCATTCCAACTGAGAAGTAAGCCGTTCCCAACAGCCAGCCAAACAACGCACCCTGCCGAGCGCTGGAGAGTTGCAGCAGTTGATAACCGACCATCCCGAAGCAAGGCACAACCAGCCAAAGCGCGTGGAAAGGTGCCAGAGCAAAAGCCAAAAGCGCCCCAACCACAATCGCGATAGTCAGGCGTCGAACCAAAGGCGACAGGCCAAAACTGCGCCATCCGATGGTGATCACCCCGAATAGTCCGGCAGCCGCACCCTCAGCCGCTTGATGCGCCGTGGATCAGCGTCCATGACCTCAAATTCTGGGCCGTCAGGATGCTGAATGACTTCGCCGCGTGCCGGGACTCGCCCTGAAAGCATAAAAACCAAGCCACCGAGTGAATCGATTTCCTCGCCGTCGACATCCTCATGGCTGGTAAGCGAGCACCCGATTTCGTTCTCAAATTCATCCAGTGGCGTGCGTGCCTGCGCGATATAGCAGCCCTGTTTCTCTCGAAACCAAGTCTGATCTTCGCCGGCGTCATGCTCGTCTTCGATTTCGCCTACAACTTGCTCAATCAAATCTTCGATGGTCAACAGCCCGTCAACGCCGCCGTATTCGTCAATCACCAACGCCATATGCCGTCGCTCAGCCTGCATTTTGGTCAGCAGTACGCCAATTGTCATCGACGGAGGCACGAACAACAATGGCCTCACCATGCTCTGCAATCCGAAGTCAGCATCAGTACCGTTGAAACCATGCATCAAGGCAAAGTCTTTGAGATGGACAAACCCGATGGGCGTATCCAGCGTTCCCTCGTAGACGGGGATACGGGTAAAACCGCTTTCACGAAAGATCTGAACCAACTCGTCCTTGGGTGTCGATACTGGGATCGCCACAATTTCGGCCGCTGGTATTGCGACGTCTTCTACCCTAAGGCGACGAAGGTTGATCATCCCATGCGGCTGGTTCGTCTTATGCGCCTCCACACCGGAGACTACATCTTCGTTGGTTTCGGTAGGAGTGAAAGAGCTGAAAATACGCCCCAGAAACCCCGTTGATTGTACGGCAGCTACGGCTTCGCCAACGCTACCCTTGTTCTCCAGCGCGCCCTGCGCCGCGTTAGAACTTCCGTCTATATCGTCCATCGTTCCTATCCGATACGCCCGTGATCTGGGCTGTCATCCAAAGTATATGGGTCATCGATACCCATTTTGCCAAGTATCTCCACCTCAAGACCCTCCATCAGAGTGGCGTCAAGGTCACGAATGTGATCGTAACCTAGAAGATGCAACACTCCATGAACGATCAGGTGACGGAGATGGTCGGCCAATGGCTTGTCTGCGGCCTCGGCTTCACGCATGCAGGTGTCGTAGGCTATCGCGATATCTCCGAGCGGAATTTCGCCGGTGAAATCCGCCTCGGGTGGCAGTGGTTCGCCGCCGGGCCGCTCGGCCGAAAGGTCACCGGCTGGCCAACTAAGCACATTGGTCGGTTTGGCCTTCTGACGAAATTCCGTATTTAGCTCCATGATGCGTGCGTCATCGCACGCCAGCAATGACAGCTCGCAGTCTTCCGCGTCTAAATCGAAATACCCAAGAACTGCATCAATAGCTTGAGTGGCATGCACTTCCAGGTCGGCATGCTGCCAGCGGGTGTCGTCGATGGAGATATCGAGGGTCATTGCAACAATCTACGTGACGGGGCCACCCGCGAAAGCAGGAAGATACAGGAGGATCCGGGGCAGCAGTTCCTTGTAGCGCCGCCCCTAAATAATTCCCTGCCATCACTCAGTAACAACGCATCGGATCAAGCGGGTTTCTCATCCGCCTCATATGCCTCAATGATCGCCGCCACAAGCGGATGGCGCACCACATCCCGCGAGGTGAAGTAATTAAAGCTCACCTTGGGAATATTGCTTAGCAAACGTTCAGCATCTGCCAAACCGGATGATACACCGCGCGGCAGATCGACCTGGCTACGGTCACCGGTGATGACCATGCGCGATCCCTCACCCAGACGTGTCAGGAACATTTTCATCTGCATTGTTGTGGCATTCTGCGCCTCATCCAGCACAACAAAGGCGTTCGACAGTGTCCGCCCTCGCATGAAAGCCAGTGGTGCAATCTCGATCTGCTTTTCTTCCAGAAGCTTGGCCAATTGCTTGCCTGGCAGAAAATCATTCAGCGCATCATAGAGCGGCTGCATATACGGGTCGACTTTGTCCTTCATATCACCCGGGAGATAGCCAAGCTTTTCCCCGGCTTCCACAGCCGGGCGGCTAAGGATGATCTTGTCCACATGACCGGTGATGAACATGCTCACACCAACGGCCACGGCAAGGTAAGTTTTGCCAGTGCCCGCCGGGCCGATACCAAACGCAAGCTCATGTTCGAACAGGGACTGAACATAGGCTTTTTGCGCGTCAGTGCGCGGTTCAACCAGTTTTTTGCGGGTTTTGATTTCAACTTTACCACCACGGAACATCTCCAACTGGCTACCGGAGCTGGCAGCCTGTACCTGTCCCATGCGCAACTCGCGGTCGATATCTCCGGCCTCGACGCTCCGACCAGATTCAAGCCGGTCATATAGCGCAGCCAGAACCGCGGCTGCCTGGTCACGAGCAGGCTCAGCACCCAACACAGAGAGTTGATTGCCACGTCGGACGATCTGCACTTCCAACTTCTGCTCGAGCGTTGCGAGGTTGCGATCGTATTCACCGCACAGATCTATCAATAGTCGGTTATCAGGAAATTCGAGCAGCGCCTCATGAGTGGCGTCCTGCTCCTGCGATGGGGTCAAAGTGCCAATGGCCAATCCGGTCTCCTGTCTTTGACGTTGTTCTTTCAGTTTGCCCCTCCGGTCGCCCCGGCGCAAGCTACGCATACGCAATTTCACGCGATTGAAACAAATTGGCCGCCCCAATAGGGCGGCCAACACATACGAGTCCGAATAGGCCGAACAATCAAATCAGATCGGGTCCGAAACGCTGGATCCGGATTTAAATGGCCCGGTCGCGGTATTGGGAGGCGCCACGCCCGAACACACAGGGCGGCCATCCGGAGCAAGGCGCTGCGACAGGTAGCCCTCGACGCCATCGTCGATAATCCAGTGGTCGCATCCGGTAGGATCAACCCAAATCCCCGCCTTCAGCTGAGAAAGGTGTTTACTGTCGAACCCACGGTCAACGGTCTTATCGACCTTTTCGCCGCAGGCAGACAAGCCAATGGCTACGGATACAAGAAGCGCAGTTTTGATAAATGACATAACTATGCTCCTCAGCGTAGGCAGATGATTTCGACACGACGGTTCTGCGCCATGTTAGAGGCAGAATCATTCGGCACGCGTGGGTCCCGCTCACCGTAGCCACGTGCCTCAAGGATGCGGGCACCAGTAGACTGTCCGACTTTCGCTACCGCGTTGGCACGGCGTTGCGACAGGCGCATGTTGTATTCATCCGAAGCGCGGCTGTCGGTATGGCCGGTGATGATGAATGATCGCGCGTTGGCGGTTTGAAAGAACTCACGCAGACGTTGCTGACCCGCAGCGCTGATCCGATGTTTATTTGTGGCAAAGAACTGATCACTGGGCATGACGCCGCAGATATCGCCGCGACGGCACACCGGCTTGCCGTCTCGTGTGACATGCGGGGTCATGAAACCTTCAGCGCCATCATCCATCACCCAATGTTCACAGCCGTCAGGGTCGACCCAGATCGTTGGCACGTAACTCTGGCCAACCACACCGCCAATGCCAGCGTCCTGCGCCATTATTGCGCTTGCGCCAAAGCCGACGGTTGCGACGGTAACGACAAACAGCCGACCAAGATGTTTCCTCATTGGTTTCAACACACCCAATTTCCCTCTCACCAGTCGTTCGTACGCGTCACGCGTGCCGCCCCAGACGCTCTTGTTACAGATCGTTGAGTTAATATTCGCAGGTATAGGGCGTAAATTGCAATCATTTGCTTAAGGAAAACAAAAGTTTCACGCGTTGATGCTCTGTCGCAACCTCAGAAGGGCCGACCGAAAGATGGCAACCAACCAAGGGAACCCGCAATCAATCGATTAGGGCGGCAGCCAGCGAGTTGGTACCGGACGACAAAATCCGCACGCGGGCGAGATCACCAATTGCACGATCACAATCTGCCACGTGAACCGCATGCAGGTAATCAGATTTGCCAACCATCTGGCCCGGGAACCGGCCTGCTTTTTCGAAAAGCACGCCAACTTCACGCCCTACCATACTGTCCTGTATCTCACGCTGCTGTTTTGTCAGCAGCGCCTGCAAGCGCTGGAGCCGGTCATCAGCCTCAACCGGATCGACTTGGGGCCGCTCGGCCGCGGGTGTTCCTGGACGGGTTGAATATTTGAACGAATAGGCAGTGCCGTATTTGACCTCTTCCACAAGATCGAGAGTAGCTTGGAAATCAGCTTCAGTCTCTTCCGGGAAACCGACAATGAAATCGCCAGAGATCAGGATATCAGGGCGTGCTGCGCGGATGCGTTCAATCAAGCGAAGATAGCTTTCAGAAGTATGAGCGCGGTTCATTCGCTTGAGAATCTTATCGGACCCGGCCTGCACAGGAAGATGCAGATATGGCATCAATTTGGAACATCTGCCATGCGCCTCTATCAGGTCGTCCTGCATGTCATTGGGATGACTCGTAGTAAAGCGGATCCGTTCTAGGCCATCAACCTTGTCCAGTTCCCAGATCAGCTGTGCCAATGTACAGTCACTTCCATCGCTACCTGCACCATGATAAGCATTCACATTCTGCCCCAGCAGCGTAATTTCACGCACTCCGCGCTCCACCAGGTCCCGCGCCTCCCCCAAGACCCGATCAACCGGGCGACTGACCTCGGCACCACGGGTGTAAGGAACCACACAGAATGCACAAAACTTATCGCAGCCTTCCTGAACGGTAAGAAATGCGGTCGGGCCTCGTTTTGCTATGGGACGGCTCTTGAGTTTCTCAAATTTGTCTTCGTCAGGAAAATCAGTATCGAGAACCTTCTGACCTTCACGCGCCTTCGCCTCCATTTCAGGCAGACGGTGATAGCTTTGCGGACCAACCACCAGATCAACCAACGGCTGCCGACGCATAATTTCTTGACCTTCGGCCTGAGCAACACAGCCTGCAACCCCGATTTTCAGATCAGGCTTCGCAGCTTTCAGGCCTTTGAAACGGCCCAATTCCGAATAGACTTTCTCGGCGGCCTTTTCCCGAATGTGGCATGTATTCAGCAGGATCATATCCGCGTCATCCGGCGACTTTGTCTCGACATAGCCACCACTGCCCAGCGCCTCGGCCATACGTTCACTGTCATAGACATTCATCTGACAGCCATAGGTCTTGATAAACAGCTTCTTAGGGGCGCTCATAGGGACAACCTTTTCACCGGAGGGTCGCAACAGCAGCGTGGAATAGCGGGAAACGCCTCTGCTTGCAATGGCGCGCGGATTACACGACTTTAGCAACAATCGCCAGACAGGGAAGTCGGCAGATAAAAGCAGGCAAGCAGATATGATGCATTCATCACTTCAGGGGTTTCTTGACGACGCCGAAAAGATCCTGATCAAGGGGCCTGTCGCCTTGATCTTCGTTGAAGACAAGGTTGAGATCGCGACAACACTGCGTCACCATCTGGATTTAGGCTTTACCGAGGTTGTGGCCTTTATGCCGGATGCCTTTGACATCCCCTATGATCTGGAAAAGCGCATACATCGGGTGCCTTTTGATTGCGGGGTTCCTGCGCTGGTGTTTTCAGCTATCAACAAGATCATTGCGGCTGCGGAGACTGGATGCTGGCTATACTACTGTTACAACGCCGAATATCTATTCTACCCATTCTGTGAGACCCGTAATGTATTAGAACTGCTTGGATTTCATGCCGAAGAACGTCGCGAGGCAATGCTAAGCTATGTCATCGACCTCTATGCGACGGATCTGGAAATCGCACCTGACGGCGTGTCGCTAGAAACCGCACATCTCGACAAATCCGGCTATTATGCGCAGGCACGCAATGACATCCGAACTGGCAACCCTCTTGAACGTCAATTGGATTTCTACGGTGGCGTGCGCTGGCGGTACGAAGAACACATCCCTGCTGCCAGCCGCAAGATCGATCGGATTTCACTGTTCCGTGCGAAACCCGATCTTGTCCTATTGGATGACCATCGATTCAGCGAGCCGGAGTACAACACCTATGCTTGCCCATGGCATCATAATCTGACTGCTGCCATATGCTCCTTTCGCACGGCAAAGGCCCTGAAACGCAACCCTGGATCATCATTTGAGATCGACAGCTTTCACTGGCACAATTCCACGCCTTTTGATTGGCATTCGCGACAGTTGCTAGACTTGGGATTGATGGAACCCGGGCAATGGTTTTAACCCCTAAAGTCACAGCACCACCTTGTGCTTGAGCAACGCGCAAGACCATTCGATACGCGTTGCTTTGCGGTTCAGCGTTGCAAGAGCACTGGAAACCAGTCTTCGCGCAAAACCTGTCCATGTGTCATTTCGTGGCCCGGATAGGGCGGTGAAGTGGGGCCGGGTCGCTCGACATAGCGAACGTCATCCCCCACCAAACGCAACGAAAAGGCACGACGGCGGGTTTTGCTGATATTCGCACGCGCACCATGCAGGGTTCGGTAGTTAAACGCCACAGCATCGCCCGGCTGCATATCCCATTCCTTGATCGTCATACCCTCAGCCTCGGGGTCGGGCACAGGCATATATTGGCCTTCATCAGCAAAGAACCCCTCCTCAGACACCCAGCGGGTCGGCAAAACTTCCTTTTGCCAGCGATGGGAGCCTGCAACACAACGCAGAGACGCATCCGTCACCGGATCAAGCGGGGACCAAAAACTGACCGTCTGTTGACCTTCCACAAAATAATACGGCCCATCCTGATGCCAGGGCGTAGCCATCGAAGTGCCGGGCTCCTTCACCAAGACGTGGTCATGGAACATCTGCACCCGCCTGGACTCCATCAAATCGGCGGCAACCTCAGCCACCGGTGACTGCTTGATCGCCTGCTGGAACTGAGGAATGCGGGTCCAATTGCAATAATCATCAAAGAAACGGCCGGTTTGCCCTTTCTTTTCGTTGTTGGATGCATAAGGGCCAGGCTCTGCCATATTCACCTCGACCCCGTCGCGTAAAAGCTCCACTTGATCAGCAAACAAACCGCGGATCAGCACCACGCCGTCACGCTGAAACTGCCCGATGTGATCTTGGGTTATAAGAGGGTGAACCATGTCGCGCTTCCTAATGTGCAGGCACCATTGCCGATCGGCGCCATCGTTCCGGTGCGCCTGCTGAATCTGATCAGGCCAAGGCGGGTATAAGAGCTTATCTTGCAGCCAAGATCGAAGCATGTTCAAATAATATATCATGATCCAGCATATTATCTGATGTTATACCTTACTCTTCGTCACTACGAATATGTTTGTGCAATCGCGAAGCATGGCAGCCTGTCAGCAGCGTCGGCAGCGATCCATGTCAGCCAGCCCGCGCTGTCGACCGCGCTTGCCCGGATTGAAGCCCAGTTGGGGGAAATCTTGTTTCTGCGTCGCCGCGGTGCCGCAGTGATATTAACACCTCAAGGACGCAGCTTCATCGCACAGGCGCAAACGCTTCTTGAACAAGCTGCACGACTCGAACAGCAAGGAACCGAATACACAATAGGGCAACGACTGACTTTGGGCTGCTTTAACGACCTCGCCCCCTTTCTACTGGCACCAGTTCTCAAGAGTCTGCGAGCTGCCCTCCCCGGTGTAGCTATCAGGTATCGAGTTGATCATTTTGAACCTCTAGTTGCCGCGATGGTTTCAGGGGATATCGATATCGCGCTCAGCTATGATCTTGGTGTCGACGTCGGCTTCGCGCGGCGTGAAGTGTCTCGCCGGAGACCCGTCGCGCTAGTTCCACAGGATCATATGCTGACAAGTCGCAGTCAGCTGTCGTTATCCGATCTATCGGATCAACCATTGATTCTATCGGAAGAGGGGCTGTCCGTCCGCCATATGCTCGGACTATTCAAATCAATCGGGGCGCTGCCGCGTATTGCCCACCGAGCCGCATCCGTCGAACTACTGCGCAGCCTTGCCGCGAACGGCGAAGGCATCGGCATCACCTATAGTGCTCCGCCCAGCAAATGCTCATACGATGGGAAACTACTGGTTGCTATCGCTATCACCGACAAGATAGCCGAAGAACCTCTGGTTCTGATAAGTCACAGCACACCTGCCAAGAATAGCCTGATGGAACGCGCGCAGGGTGTTCTTACAGAAACGCTGGCTGTTGCCTCACGAACACCTGATAGTTTTGCCGACTGAAGCATCGGCCAAATTGGGCCAACCGGCATTCAGACCTTGCGTAACCGGATCACGACATCAACCGAAGCAATTTCTACGCCTTTAGGGGCAGCCGGAAGGCTTTTGATGACGAGCTGGTCAGACGGAGCATCCGATAGGCGCCCCTCATCTTCCCAATAGAAATGGGGGTGATCATGAGTGTTGGTATCAAAGTAGCTCTTTGAACCATCCACGGTGATTTCTTGCAGCACGCCGGCTTCACAGAATGCACGAAGCGTGTTGTAAACCGTCGCCAGCGACACTGCAGCACCCTTGTCCTTGGCCGCATCAAACAGGCTTTCGGCAGTGACATGGCGATGTTTGCCGTCACCAACCAGCAATTCTGCGAGCGCCACCCGCTGGCGAGTCGGGCGCAATCCAGCTGTCTCAAGCCAGTTGGTAGCGATGTCTGCGGGTGTTGGCGTCATAAAGCAGGTCCTGCATTGCGTTGCTGCACGCGTTTATAGGCCGAAAGGGCCTATGTATTCAATTCAATTTGCGCGGCTTCGATATCTATCCTGTGATTGTCACAGTTGAAAAACCTGAAGGCAACAGGCCGGACGCTGGTTCAGCCGCAACGGCCGCAACCCTTGCAGGAGAGTCGAAACGGGTGCTACAGGGGGCCAGATACGCGATCATAACATAGGCAGGAGAAGCGCCAGCATGGCCGATTACCCCAGCAGCTTTGACAAAGACGACTTGCTGAAATGCGCCAGAGGCGAGCTGTTCGGCCCAGGCAATGCGCAGCTGCCTGCGCCCCCTATGTTGATGATGGATCGCATTACAGATGTTTCAGCCGATGGCGGTTCCCATGGCAAAGGCCACATTACGGCGGAATTCGATATCACACCTGGTCTCTGGTTCTTTGATTGCCACTTCCCTGGCAACCCAATCATGCCCGGTTGCCTGGGTCTGGATGGCCTGTGGCAACTTACTGGGTTCAACCTGGGCTGGCGCGGCTGGCAGGGGCGTGGCTACGCGCTGGGTGTTGGTGAGGTCAAGCTGACAGGCATGGTGCGACCAGATCGCAAGTTGCTGACTTACAAGATCGACTTCACAAAAGCTATTCAGACCCGCCGCTTGACCATGGGCGTTGCCGATGGGATCGTCGAGGCGGATGGCGAAGTCATCTATCAGGTCAAAGATATGAAGGTGGCCTTGTCCGAGAGCTGACCTATAGCTTTCCTCTGGCCCCCTGAATTAGCATAGGAGTACGCAGCATGCGTCGTGTCGTCGTCACCGGTCTGGGCATCGTTTCGTCCATCGGGAACAATGCCGAAGAGGTTCTTGCCTCTCTCAAAGCAGGTAAATCTGGCATTGAAGCCAGCCCTGAAATGGTTGAGCATGGTTTCCGCAGCCAGGTAGCGGGAACGCTTAAGCTGAATGTTGTCGACCACATCGACAAACGTTCCTTGCGGTTTATGGGCGCCGGTGCCGCTTATGCCCATATCGCGATGACGCAGGCGATTGCCGATGCGGGCCTCTCCGAAGGTCAAGTCGTGAATGAACGCACGGGCTTGGTTGCAGGCTCTGGCGGACCATCCACATCGGCGATGCTCACGGCGCACCAAACCGTGCTCAAAACGGGTGCCACCAAACGGATCGGGCCGTTTGCCGTCCCCAAGTGCATGTCCTCGACTATCTCTGCCAATCTTGCGACTGCGTTCAAGATTAAGGGCATCAACTATTCGATCACCTCGGCTTGCTCCACCTCACTTCATTGTATCGGCAATGCTGCAGAACAAATTATGATGGGCAAGCAAGACGTAATGTTCGCCGGGGGCGGCGAAGAACTGGACTGGACTCTGTCCTGTCTGTTCGATGCAATGGGCGCAATGTCATCAAAATATAATAGCACGCCCGAAAAAGCGTCGCGTGCATTTGACCAAGACCGCGATGGCTTCGTGATCTCCGGCGGTGGTGGCATCGTTGTGCTGGAGGATCTTGATCATGCATTGGCTCGTGGCGCAAAAATCTACGCCGAAGTCACTGGTTTTGCTGCGACATCAGACGGACACGATATGGTCGCCCCCTCGGGTGAAGGTGGCGAACGGGCCATGCGCCTAGCGCTGCAATCCCTGCCCGAAGGCCGCAAGGTGGGCTATATCAATGCGCACGGCACCTCGACGCCAGTAGGCGATGTTGGTGAGATAGAAGCCGCCCGCCGCGTGTTTGGTGCAGGCAAAGTGCCACCAGTCTCTTCGACCAAGTCGATGACCGGTCATGCGCAGGGTGCTGCCGGCGCATTGGAAGCCATCTTCTGCCTGCTGATGCTGGACAGTGATTTTATCACTCCGTCAATCAACGTCGACACGTTGGCCGATGGCATCGAACCGGAAGAGGTCGCTACTCAGCTGGTTGAAGATGCTGGCCTAGATAGTGTGATGACCAACAGCTTTGGCTTTGGCGGCACCAACGGCTCAATGGTTTTGAGCAAATACAAAGGATAACGGCGTATGTCGGGAGTACTAACGGGGAAACGTGGCCTGATCATGGGAGTCGCCAACGATCGTTCGATCGCTTGGGGTATCGCCAAGGCTATGGCTGAAGCCGGCGCCGAATTGGCATTTACCTATCAAGGTGACGCCTTTGGCAAGCGACTAGAACCACTTGCACAAAGCGTCGGCAGCGACTTTATGGTAGATGTGGATGTCACCAACGACGCATCGCTTGACACAGCGTTTGAACAGCTGACAACGCGCTGGAATAGCATCGACTTTGTGGTTCACGCCATTGCGTATTCGGACAAGTCTGAGCTGACGGGGCGTTTTCTTGACACGAGCCGCGAGAACTTCAAGAACTCGATGGATATCTCGGCGTATTCCTTTGTCGAGGTGGCTCGCCGCGCCTATCCTCTGATGAAGAACGCAGGCGGCACATTGCTGACACTTACCTATCAGGGCTCCAACCGTGTGGTTCCCAATTACAACGTGATGGGTGTCGCAAAAGCTGCTCTGGAAAGCGCAACCCGGTATTTGGCCAATGACCTTGGCCCGGAAGCAATACGCGTCAATGCGATCTCACCAGGGCCAATGAAAACCCTGGCGGGCGCTGCCATCGGCGGGGCGCGCAAGACTTTCAAACACACTGCACAAAACACACCTATGCGTGACAATGCGACCTTGGAAGCTGTGGGTGGCACTGCCGTCTACCTTGCCTCTGACGCAGGCGCCTGCACGACGGGTGAGATTATTCGCGTCGACGGTGGGTTCCACGTGCTCGGGATGCCGCAGCAGGACAACCTTTGACTGCCTTTTGCTTGGTCTAAGAAATAGCCAAGGGCACCCATTGCGGTGCCCTTTTTTGATCGTGACCTATGGCAGTATCTTACTTCGCCTCAGCCAGCTCTGCCTCAAGCAACCGCATCAAATCGGCTACCGGCACAGCGCGTGTACTGGCTGCGCCCTGCCCCGCCCATTGCGCCCCGTAACCCATCTCTCCCGCTTGTTTGGCGGCCACATTCAAGGCTTTGCCTGCGTCATAGGCTATGGGGTAATCCGGTATCAGCTCTCCATCAATTTCCGCTGCCCACTCGGTAAAACGGTTTCTCAAACACCGCGCAGGGCGGCCTGAAATCACTGAAACCATCTCGGTTTGCAGGTCGTTCGCCTGCAATGCAGCCCGATATCCGTCGTCGGCGCTGCTTTCCGGACATGCAATGAAGGCTGTGCCCAACTGTGCAGCGACAGCGCCCGACGCGATCGCCTGCGCTATGTCAGAGCCAGCCATCAAGCCACCCGCTGCGATAACGGGCAACTCGACTCCAGCCACCAATTCACGAACCAAAGTCATTGTCTCAAGTCTTGCATCCTTAGCGGTCGGATCGAAGACACCCCGATGCCCGCCGGCCTCCCACCCCTGCGCGACAATAGCGTCGAGACCAGCGGCCTCCAGCATCCGTGCTTCCGCCAGAGATGTCGCTGTCGCCAGCAATAAGATTCCAGCAGCCCGCAAGGCTGAAATCACCGCTTGTGGAGGGATGCCAAAGTGAAAACTGACAACGGCAGGGCTCTGTGCAAGCACCATGGCCTGCATATCCGCATCAACGCAAAAACTGGTATAGATTTCGTGTAATTTCTGCGGCGGGTTCGCATCGTACTTGTGAAATACAGGCGCTAGCCTCTGCAGCCACATATTCTCGCGCGCAAGGTCTTGAACCGCAGGTTCATGGCAAAACACATTGATATTAATAGGGCCATCCGTCAGAATCGCGGCCTGGCGTAACATTTGCTCAGCTTGCGTGACCGTTGCAGCACCGACCCCCAAAGCTCCGAGGCCGCCAGCATTGCTGACTGCCGCTGCCATCTCTGGGGTGCTGACGCCAGCCATGGGTGACTGCAGGATCGGCAAGGAAATCCCAAAGCGGTCCATAAAAGCCGCTGAAGTGGTAAAATTGGTCATCCCGTTCTCTTTCACCGCGAACTATACCGCTGTTAAGAGAGCCGGTTTGACGAGGCGGCGCAAGGGGCACCGCCTCAGGTGCATCAGTTGATAGACACCAATTCGATGTCAAAAATCAGATCCTTGCCTGCCAAAGAATGGTTTGCGTCCAACGTCACCGTGGCCTCCGTCACTTCAACAACAGTTACCGGCAGAACTTCGCCCGTCGGAGCTTGCATTTGCAGCTGGGTCCCGACCTCAAGTGGGATGTCATCAGGGATCCCCTCACGCGGGATGGTCTGCCGGGCTTCATCGTGACTTGGCCCATACGCCTGATCCGCGGGAATATTGAGCGTCTTTTTCTCACCAACGGTCATACCAACCAATCCGGCGTCCATTCCCTCAATGACCTGGCCAGAGCCTACGGTGAACTCAAGCGGCTCGCGCCCTTCAGAGCTGTCAAAGACACTGTCGTCTGTCAGCTTGCCTGTATAATGGATGCGCACGGTATCGCCGCTTTTTACCTCGGTCATAGGACCCCCAGTTCGAATTAGGTTACAAAGCCGCGCACAGTATAGGTTCGAACCATGATGTAAACCCGATGGATCAGTGCGGGTCCGGGTAACTGCTTTTCCTGTGTGTCCTACGGGATTGTGGCTGGAGTTAACGCCCAATTTGCGCCTAGGCTTAACCAACTGAAGACCACCGAACCGGAGCACCAATGGCGATCAGCACCTGTATCTTCGACGCGTATGGAACATTGTTCGATGTAACCGCCGCCGCCCGCCAAGCCGCCCAGGAACCTGAGTTTCCACATTTAGTTGATAACTGGGTAGAGCTTGCAAACCACTGGCGCTTAAAACAGCTGCAATACACCTGGTTGCGCGCCATTACCAAAACGCACACCGATTTCTGGGACGTCACACAAGACGGCCTGGACTGGGCGATGGAAGCAACCGGCCTTAGTGGCGACCCCCAGCTGCGAAAACGGCTACTGGATCTCTACTGGCAGCTTCAGGCCTATAAGGAAGTGCCGCAGATGCTACGCGCGCTTAAGGCAGCGGGAATGCAGACTGCTATTCTGTCCAACGGATCCCCGGAAATGCTGGACGGAGCGGTACGCTCTGCTGGGCTAGGCCAAGTGCTGGATGATGTCTTGTCCGTCGAAAGCGTCGGTGTTTTCAAGCCTGACGAACGTGTTTACGACCTTGTTGGCAGACGTTTCAACTGTCAGCGCGACGAGGTGCTGTTTGTATCCTCAAATGGTTGGGATGCGGCGGGGGCTTCAGGCTATGGATTTGTAACCGCTTGGGTCAACCGGAATGGTGAACCAATTGATCGCCTACCCTGGAAGCCCCAACATGTGTTAGGCGACCTAAGCAGCATTCCCGACCTAATTGGCGGCTAGAACTGTGTCTAATACAATGAAGACACCCGCATATTTTACCACTTCAGACGGGCTGCGGTTGGCCTACGACGATCCGGGTGGCAACATCGGCGTTGGCCCTCCATTGTTGTGTCTCGCCGGGTTGACACGCGACGGTCAGGATTTCCGCTATCTGCGTCCGCATATCCGTGACAAACGCATGATTACTCTGGATGCGCGAGGTCGAGGCCACTCACAATATGCCGACGACTTCCATAGTTATTCAGTCCCGCGAGAGGCACAGGATGTCGTTGAACTACTGGATCACCTTGGCATCGTACGCGTCACGCTTCTTGGCACGTCACGCGGGGGGTTAGTGGCAATGGTTCTGGCTGCTCTGCACAAAGAGCGTTTGGCGGGGGTGATCCTGAACGACGTCGGACCAGAAATCCCAACAGATGGCATCACGCGGATTATGGCCTATATTGGGCATCGCCCTGCAGCAAAGACCCATGCGGAGGCAGCTACAACGCTCGCAACCCATATGGGCGCGACCTTTCCAAATGTGTCGGCTTCTCGCTGGCGTGAAGAGGTCGAGACCTTCTTTCGTGAGACCCCAACAGGTCTTGAACTACGTTATGATGTGCGATTGCGCGATGCATTGCTGGCACAGGCTGCAACCGGTAGCACACCGGATCTTTGGCCTTTATTTCTATCATTAAGCGGAGTGCCATGCGGCGTTATCCGTGGTGCCAATTCCGACATTCTCAGCGCAGAAACCTACCAAAAGATGCAGCTTAGCTTACCTGAACTGATCGCGTCGGAAGTGCCGGACCGTGGGCATGTCCCATTTCTGGATGAACCGCAATCGCTTGCGCTCATCCATCACATTTTGGAGATTGCACTATGACATCCTTCGCCGCGATCAGTGCCGCAGCAAAGCGTCTGCAAGGACATGCAAGCAGGACACCCCTGTTATCCTCGCCCTTTCTGGACGAACTTGCCGGTCGCCGGTTGTTCGTCAAGGCCGAGTGCCTGCAACAAACCGGGTCGTTCAAATTCAGAGGCGGATGGGCCGCGCTGTCAGCCCTAACGGATGAACAACGCCAACGCGGTGTGTTAGCCTACTCAAGCGGCAATCATGCCCAAGGCGTTGCAGCCGCTGCATCGGCGCACAACACACCTGCAGTGATCCTGATGCCCCAGGACGCCCCGGCCATCAAGATTTCCAACACGCGCGCACTCGGAGCCGAAGTCGTCCTATTCGACCGCGCTACCGATGATCGCGATGCGATTGGTGCCGAACTGGCGAAGACACGTGGCCTCACCTTGATCAAACCATACGACGAGGAACAAGTCGTGGCCGGTCAGGGTACGGTCGGGCTGGAAATAGCCAGCCAAGCCGCAGAAGAGGGCATAACCAAAGCCAATGTTCTTGTATGTTGCGGCGGCGGTGGCTTAACCGCTGGCGTGGCCTTGGCCCTGGAACAAACCGCGCCAGGAATGCAAGTACGCCCCTGTGAACCGGAAAGCTTTGACGATGTAGCCCGTTCGCTCGCTTCTGGACGCATCTGCCGAAATGAGACCACCGCTGGCTCGATCTGTGACGCGATATTAACGCCATCCCCCGGTGAGATAACCTTTCCAATTTTGGCTCGACTGTGTGGTTCCGGCGTCGTCGTCACAGAAGACGACGCTATGCGCGCAATGGTCGAAGCTTTTCTACGGCTGAAAATTGTGTTGGAACCCGGCGGCGCAGTGGCTCTTGCAGCGGCACTGTTTCACGGCGATCAACTTGACGACATGGCTGCCATCGCCGTCGCTACCGGCGGCAATGTCGATGCCAGCATATTTGCAGAGGCTCTGCGCCGGTTCGGTTGATCTGCCACTGTTGCCTTGTTCGAATTTGGAGTACCCTGATGACCAGTTTTACCATTGCCTCTTTTAACGTAAAAAACCTGATCGGACCGGATCAGGAGTATTACGCGTTCCAAAGCTACACACCCGAAGAATATGCGTGGAAATCGGACTGGATGGCTGACCAACTGCTGACGCTAGATGCGGATATCGTTGGGTTTCAGGAAATTTTTGACGAGACGCCTCTAAGGGAGATCATCGCGGAAACCGACCGGCGCGGTATAGACGCGAACGCGGCCAGCGTACCTGATCGCTCCAAACGATATCATCGCAAGGCAATTTTTCGCAAACTGGCCTACACGCCCTACACCGATGCTGAGCTAGCCTTTGCGCCAAACGTGAACGACAGTGATACACCCGGCAAGCGGCGCCCCGGTCTTGCAATTCTATCGCGCCACGGATTTGCAGAACCGGTCGAGATTATCCAGGAATTACCTCAGCCATTGGAAATACCGATGGCCTGCCTTGGTGGTGAGGACGACGCCGGGTACTATACATTGCGGCGACTATCACGGCCGGTCATGAAGGCCCGTATCCCGGTCGGTGACCAAATTGTCAGCGTATTTAACTGCCATCTTAAATCCAAACTAGGCGAATTCATAACTCCACAAGATGCACCCTACGCGCCAGAAAGCGCCCTCACGGCCTATGATGCGAGTGGCCGCGCCCTTGGTGCATTGCGTGCTGCCCTGCGCCGCATGGCAGAAGCCTGGGTGCTAAGGCGGGCAGTGCTGGAGGAGCTCCAACAAAACCGCCCGGTGATGGTGCTCGGGGATTTCAACGATGGAGAATATGCGGTTAGCTCAGAGATTATTAGCGGTGAAACTCCGTTTCGCAATTATTCGTGGATGTTACGCCATGATGCCCGCCATTCAGGTGATCGCTATAGCTCGGAAGAAGACCACAAGATCCGCGAGACAATTGACCGGCTTCGGCTCCGCGCTGCTGAGAGAATGTTTCTTAAAAAATCGCTCCGCGACGTCGTCTACACGACGGCATTTGGCGGCGTTCACGAAAGCATCGATCAAATATACATGTCGCGTCACTTTGACCCAGAATGGCGAGGATCCATCGGCGAAATGCAGTACTTTAGTGTCTTCAATGACCATTTAACCGACGGGAGTCATCCCGAAGCGCCATATAATAAGCTGGCTTCTGACCACGGACAAATCATGGCCCATATGCGACTCAATTCTGCTGAATAGAACAGCATCCGACCGCCTCAGCGGCACGCCCGCCGACTTTACTTCCGATATGTTGCACGCTAGACGGTTGCCCCAAAGAAGCCTCGGAGGAGTGTGATGCAGCTTGCTGATCTAGGCGACGTCCAGCTGAACTACCAAGTGGACGGAGCCGCCGACGGACCTCCCTTGGTTTTTGCAAACTCCCTCGGAACCGACCTGCATCTTTGGGACGCGGTACTGGAGCGTCTTCCGATGGAACTCCGCATCATACGCTATGATTTGCGGGGGCATGGTCTCTCACCCGCGACACCTGCACCCTATACTATGGGCGCTTTGATCCGCGATGCAGAACGCCTGTTGGATCATTTGCAAGTGAAGGATTGCATTTTCGTGGGGCTTTCAATCGGCGGCATGATCGCGCAGGGGCTCGCAGTCAAGCGGCTGGATTTGATGCGTGGGCTGGTGCTCTCAAATACTGCGGCCAAGATCGGGACCGCCACCAACTGGCAGCAGCGGATTGATGCTATCCAACAAGGTGGTCTCGAAGCCGTAGCCGACGCCATCATGCAACGTTGGTTCGCGCCCGAGTTCCTTAAATCTCCGGAAGTCGCACATTGGCGAGCACATGTTTTGCAACAGTCGGTCGAAGGTTACATAGGCTGCTGCGCCGCCATAGCCGGTACCGACTTTTATACCCCGACCAGTGGCCTACGCCTCCCAACACTGGGCATTGCTGGATCTGACGACGGTGCCACCCCGGCAGACCTGGTTCGCGAAACCGTGAATCTGATCCCTGGCTCCAAGTTTGAATTGATCCGCAAGGCAGGCCATCTGCCCTGTATAGAACAGCCCGATGCATTTGCCGACCGTTTGATCTCCTTTCTGCAGGAGCTCGGTCACATTGACTGATCTGTTGTTGGTCCACGGGTCCTGCCATGGCGCATGGTGCTGGCGTGACCTATTGCCTGCCTTGGCGGATCAAGGCCTCAGCGCCGGGACAATCGATCTTCCCGGGAATGCTCGCAGCGATAGCGGCCAGAGCCGTGACATGGCATCCATAACGCTGAGTGAAACGGCCACAGCCATTCGTGAAGCTACGGATTCCAATACTGTCCTGCTCGGGCATTCTTGGGCGGGCTACCCGATTTCAGCGGCTGCAGATATGGCAACACCTCTACGCGGGCTGATTTACCTCTGTGCCTATGTCCCTCAAGGCGGAGTGTCGATGATCGAAATGCGGAAACGCAGCCCACGTCAAACCCTGGCTGGTAAAACTGTCAAAGCAGCGGATGGCCATAGCTACTGTTTCGATCTCACCACAGCGACGGATCTGCTGTATCATGATTGCCCGGCATCGACGGCGGCTTATGCTCTCCCGCGATTGAGCCCGCAGGCTATCAGACCACAAGACACACCGCTTCAGCTGGGCGCGCAATGGCAAGCGACCCCCAAAGCCTATATCCGATGCACCGGTGATCGCGTCATTCCGCCGGAATATCAGACGCAAATGGTGACCGATTGGCCCCCACATAAGGTAACGGATCTGGATACCTCGCATTCTCCGTTCTTTGCCGCTCCGCAACGATTGGCGACTATGATTGCAACTCTAGTGAAAGATCTCTGATGGCCGCTTCTCTCTTTGACAGTCAGCTCTACAACCCGCTTTTTCCCGTCGGGGATATCTCCCGGTTGTTTTCAGACAGTGCAGAGGTCCGCGCCATGCTGTTGGTCGAGGGGGCACTAGCAAAAACCCAGGGCAAAATGAGCCTGATACCCGAAGAAAGTGCAGCAGCGATTGGGCGTGCTGTGATGGAGGTAGCCCTCGATCCGGCAGCACTGGCTCGCCAGACCGGACAGAATGGCGTTCCAGTACCGGGTTTAGTTGCCGCATTGCGAGAGGAGATGAACGCGCCGGAACATGCGCAATACGTCCATTGGGGCGCGACCTCGCAGGATATCATGGACAGCGCGTTGATGTTGCGGCTGCGTCAGGCTCTCGCAGCAATAGAAGCCGATCTAACCACGCTCCTGGGCCAACTTGCCGCTTTGGCTTCGGCGCATGCTGACCTGCCGATGGCTGCTCGAACCTATGGGCAGCTAGCGACGCCGACGAGTTTCGGCGCGGTTGTGGCGGCATGGGGGCATCCCCTGCTCTCCCTGCTAGAAGAGCTGCCAAATCTCCGCAACGCCTGCCTTCTTGTCTCCCTTTCCGGCGCAGCGGGCACCGCCAACGCCCTCGGCTCACAGGCCGCTGAGGTGCGTAGCGAATTGGCCAATGCGCTTGCGCTGACAGATCCCGGTCGGAGCTGGCACACCGATCGCACACCGGTATTGCGTATTGCTGAATGGCTCACTCGTGTTACAGCCGCTTTGTGCAAACTGGGCAAAGACTGTATTGCTCTAAGACAGAGTGGCATCGAAGAGGTTACCACTGGTGCCGCCGGCGCATCCTCGACAATGCCGCAAAAACAGAATCCCGTTGCCGCTTCTGCGTTGGTCGCACTTGCGTCTCAGGCAAATGCCCAACTTACGGCTCTGCACCAAGCGGCCAGCCATCAAAACCAACGAGACGGTGGCAGTTGGTTCGGCGAATGGCTGAGCTTGCCGCAAATCGTGTTCTGCGCTGCCGGCGCGGCAAAAACTGCCTGCTCAATGACCAATGGTTTAGAGCCAAACCCAATCCAGCTGACGCACAACCTGAATGCCAGCAATGGCATTATCCACGCCGAGGCCTTGAGCTTTGCTTTGGCTAAAGTCATGCGAAGAAGCGACGCGCAGGCTGCTGTCAAAACGCTCTGCGCCGATGCCGCCGGACAGAACCGGCCCTTGCAGGAGGTTGCAGTCGCGCAATATCCTGATCTCGACCTTTCCACTATTTTTGACCCGGCGCAGCAACTTGGCAGAGCCCCCGAAGAGGCTCAGGAATTTGCCAAAGCGGTTGCCACCTTGCAAGATTTGCAACCCGCCTCCTAATTGGACCGAGGACGAATAGCGAAACTTGCGGGTAATCGCCCTGCGGAAGTTGATTGTTCAACATCTGACCCAACATATTAGCGATACCCGACATGATTGACGGTTTCAGACTTGCAGCCCCACTCTCCCCAGTCCACCGTGATCAGAAAATAGGGAGAGAGATTGCATGCCGACAATCAAAGCCGCCGTTTGTCATGAGTTCGGTGCCCCTCTGGTAATAGAGGATGTGCACCTCGCCCCTCCTAAGGGTGGTGAAGTTGAAGTCACGCTTGGTGCTGTTGCGATCTGTCACAGCGACATCTCATTTGCTGAAGGCGCTTGGGGCGGTTTTCTACCCGCGGTCTATGGCCACGAAGCCGCAGGCGTCATCAGCGCCGTTGGAGATGGTGTTCATGGCTTCGCCGAAGGCGACAGCGTGGTGGTAACCTTGATCCGATCCTGCGGCGGTTGCCCTAGCTGTGCGAGCGGAGCACCAACTCTCTGCGAAACACCTTATGACGCTGTCAATGGCCCGCTGAAAACGGCGGAAGGTGCTCCTTTGATGCAGGCCATGGGCTGCGGTGCCTTTGCTGAAAGAGTGGTGGTCGACCAGCGACAGATCGTAAAAATCCCACCAGAACTAGGAAAAGACGTGGCAGCGCTGATTTCATGCGGCGTGATCACGGGTGTCGGTGCCGCGGTGAACGCCGCACAGCTCAGAGCAGGTCAGGATGTTGTTGTGATCGGCGCTGGTGGTGTCGGGCTGAATGCCATTCAGGGGGCCCGTATAGCCGGAGCCCGGCGGATCGTAGCTGTGGATATTAGTGAAGACAAACTGGAGATTGCCAGAGAGTTTGGGGCTACCCACACGGTCTTAGGCAGCGCGGATGCACCATGGAAGGCCTCTTACAAGGCGCTTGGCGGCAAAGGTGCTGATGTTGTTTTGGTTACCGTTGGGGCCATCCCCGCGTATGACCAAGCCACGCGCTATCTTGGCATGGGTGGACGGATAGTGATGATCGGCATGCCTCACTCCGGTGCAAAAGCCACCTATGAACCAGTCATCATGGCCGCCTTAGGTCAGGGCATGATCGGGTCGAAAATGGGAGATGTTGTGATCCAGCGCGATATTCCGTGGATGGTGGATCTTTATCAACAGGGGCGATTGAAGCTGGATGAGCTGATCTCCGGCCGCTGGACACTCAACGGCATCAACGCTGCCATCGCTGACACCAAAACGGGATCTGCCCGCCGAAACGTCATCATTTTTGATAGCTAGACTTCTGATCAGATACGGAAAATCCGATATGAAACTGCAAGACTTGGACATTATCGTTACTGCTCCACCAGCCCCGGGCTGGGGTGGCCGCTATTGGATCTTGATCAAACTGACCACTGATACAGGCATCATTGGTTGGGGTGAGGTCTATGCCGCATCCGTAGGCCCGCAGGCGATGACCCATGTGATCCGTGACGTATTTGACCGCCACATGCAGGGTGTGTCACCGGAAAACATCGAATGGATGTTCCGGCGCGCATATTCGTCAGGATTTACCCAGCGCCCAGATCTAAGCGTCATGGGCGCGTTCTCTGGCCTAGAGATCGCGTGCTGGGATATCCTGGGCAAAGACCGCGACCGCCCCGTTCATGCACTTATTGGTGGTCGCATGAACGACCGCCTTCGCGCCTATACTTATCTTTACCCACAGTCTCATCATGACATTGGTGCATTCTGGAACGCGCCCGAACTGGCAGCAGAATCGGCTGTCGCAGCGGTAGAGAGCGGTTACACTGCAGTCAAATTCGACCCAGCTGGCCCCTATACGATGCGAGGCGGTCATATGCCCGCACAATCCGATATTACGCAATCGGTCGCATTCTGCCGTGCCATTCGTGAGGCCGTAGGCGATCGCGCTGACCTCTTGTTTGGCACCCACGGCCAATTCACCCCAGCAGGCGCTATCCGGTTGGGCCAAGCACTCGAACCCTATCAACCCTTATGGTTTGAAGAACCAACCCCTCCCGATTTGATTGAGGACATGGCCCGCGTCGCTGAACGCGTCCGCATTCCCGTTGCCACCGGTGAGAGGCTTACAACAAAAGCGGAGTTTGCTGCAGTCTTGCGGGCGGGGGCCGCTGAAATTCTTCAACCCGCGCTCGGGCGCTCTGGCGGTATATGGGAAACCAAAAAGATCGCCGCTATTGCCGAAGTCTTTGGCGCGCAGATGGCTCCGCATCTTTATGCTGGCCCGGTGGAATGGGCCGCCAATATCCAATTAGCTGCGTCTATCCCTAACCTATTGATGATCGAGACAATCGAGACACCGTTCCACAATGCCCTGATCAAACATAGCATCGATGTCGAGGATGGCTTTGTCATCCCATCTGACGCACCTGGCCTGGGCATTGAGGTAGACGAAGACTTAGCCCGCGCACATCCCTTCGAAGGAACTGATTTGCACCTGAATATGCAGGATGCCCCATGCAACTACGCCGAAGGCAACAACTTTGTTGGCGGTGCCCCACCCATCGAAGAGTGATGTGATTTTGACCCGCCAGAGTAGCCTAAAGGCAGTTGGAGAGCCGTACTGAGGCAAAGCAGCGATTGGGCAGGGATAGCCCCTGCCCAATGTGCGCCGATCTTACGCGTATCCGACCGCGCGTTGCAGTTACTGCCCAATCCCTTCGACAGCATTGCGCATAAATATGACGGGGTTTCAGATAGGTTAGCATGGGCTTCTGCCCCATGCCAACGTCTGGAGGAATTCTGGTGGCAACACATCTCCGGGATACAATGTCATCAACAGACTAAGGTGCGAAACAACTTCGGCCACTGAGAAGATCATATTGCGGCTACGAACCTGCTACATAAGCGCGCCGCTTAGTTCCAATATAGGCTCAGATTTTGCGGACCAGGCCCTTCATCTCTGGTCAGCAGCTATGGACCAATCGCACCGAACTCTTTCTCTTGGCTAACTGTCCACTCAGGCCTAGCTTCCAAGAGCATTCAGAGACGTCGTTAGTCACGCAGCACCTTACACTTGCTTAAAATATACTGTTCCAGCTCTCGCTAGCCACCGATGGAAAGCGATTGGGCAAAGGGCGCGAAGCATTAGCTCGACACGTAACCCGCCACGACCTGCAAAAGTTTGAAGGCTGTGGCAGCATCGTTTTCAACTACCGCGAGGAATTCTTCCTCACCAATACGCAGACATGTCAAATCGCTTTCGGCAATCATGCTGAGAGCTCGCGGTTCTTTTCTGATCAGCCCCAGTTCGCCGACCAGCCGACCTGCCCCCACCTTAGCAACAAAGCGATTTTCACCGCCTTCCTGCGGCAAATAGAGACCGGCTTCGCCTTCCAGCACCATGTAAGCGCCATCACCTGCTTCATCATCTTTGAGGAACACTGTGTCACCAGCCTTGGCAGTGTACCAACGCGCGCCAAACGCCAATAGACGGAGCTGCCGGCGGTTCAACTTGGAGAACAGCTCCGTCTGCTCCAGGGCCCTCAGCTTACGCGCCAAATCAGCGCTCCCGACACCATCACCGCGCTCATCGGTGACCGGACTGTCGCTGACCAAGCGGCCCTGGCGCAGCTCATAGTAGCTGTCAAAGACTTCCGGGCTCTCAAAACTGCTTCCAAGATAGATCAGTGTCGTCAGTGGCAAAAGCCGCCGCAGGTTTTTATGAATTGCAATGCGGGTGTCCAGGTCATAGCTGGCCATTGCGGAATCGAGGATCAAGATATCCGGACGCTTGATCGTCGCCCGTGAAAAGGCCAGCGGCTCCGCAAAGCTGGCAGGTAGTCCCTGCCCACCTAGCGCAATCGGCAGATCAAAGATCAGTTCCACAACATGATCACGCACGCCATTCCCGACCAAGACATCGGAAACCAGTTTCTGGACGTCTTCTGCACGCCCACCCGCACCGTCAGAAATTTTCCCGAACAAGGCGTTTTCCAGCACGGTCAGCCCCGGGGCAAATCGCGATTCATCCAACGGCTCAAAGATATCGTCTAACGTCGCCATCAGCTGCTTTGAGTGGCTTTGACGGAACGCAAGAATGCGCTCTTCGATTTCGGTGCTGAAGGCCGCGCCAATCTGCTCGGCGGAAATGCTAAATGGCACGATCAGCAACCGTGCCAGCTCCTCATGGCTCAACGCAGAAACCCCATCATCACGGGTTTTATCTACCAGTGCCAAAGCGCCTTCATAGGCTGATACCTCCAGCCTTAGTTTGCGAAACAGCGGGTGATCCGTGCCGTCGATGCCAAAGATCTGCCGCAACATTTCAACCACATCACAGCTGAGAGTAACCAGATCCACGTCAAGATTGAGTTCCCTGAGCTGATCAAGAAAGTCATCCTGTTTCCTCAACACATCTTCAGTTATGCGGTGCTGCATGGTCGCATAGAGAAGGTTTTCGGCGACTGGCAGTGCTGGGTTATAGCGGTCTGGAGCTAGAAAATGAACATAGCTTCCGAAGCCTGCATTTGCGACTGCCTCCCGCACCTTTGGGCGTAAATCTACCAGTCTCTGCGCGAGTTCAGGATGATTGTTAACACTAAATCGCTGCTCAACACCTCGGCGAAACAGCGCCGTATCAGAACCAATTCCCGCTATAAGCCGCAACCACCAATCGCGTAACTCCGTCTCGCTGGAAAATCCGGCCAGTGCGGGATCCAACCAGGACGCATCCAATGGATCAGGGCTATTGCCAGCCTGTAGCGCTACATCATACCGCCGCATATCCTGCGCCGTTCCCAGTGGTCGCTGACGGATCGGCATCATCACATTGTCGCCAAAAGAGCCTTGAAATAGCACCGGGCGGGAAGTTGCATGCCCGATACGTGCCGCAATCACCGCCTGATGGATATCGCTCAGGTTTTGGTCCTCTATACAGACCTTGCCCGCCGAGGGTAGCAATTCACGGGTCAACAACCCGGCCATAGCGCGCCGATCTTCCTCCGAAGGGGCGGCAACCCCGATCACCTTGCCCGCTGGGAAGCGCGCATTCAGATCTTCCAGAACAAGATTCCCATTCGCATCACGGACATTGACGCCTTCTACGATGATATCACCCTGCAACCGTTCCAGATGATCCGGAGCACCAGTCATCAGCGCCTCATTCACCATTCCCGGTGGGTCAAACCGCTCGAGGATCACATCCCAGCGCAACGCCATATCCTGTGTCTGGTTGTAATAGGCCAGCAACTCTTTCCAAGGGGATGCCAGGTCTTTGTAGGCTGCCAATGCTGCTACCAGTGCGCCCAGTGAAACCTGGCCTTCCAATACCAGGTAGCCACCAATGGCGTAAAAAAGGAACGGCGTCAGCTGAGTGATGAAGTTGTTGAGAAACTTCATGAAGAATTTCTTCTGATAGATCTCGAACCGGATGTCGTAAAGCCAACCGAGCCGATCTGTGATAACAGCCATACGGTACCGCCAGCCACCGTTCAGGCGTAGAGTTGACGCCCCGGCGGCACTTTCGCCAATCTCTGATGCAAGGGCCCGAATCTGACGAATACGCTTTTTGTTCAATAAGTTGATTTTGCGCTGCAACATCGGGATCAACCATCCCTGTAGAGGGATCAGCGCGACGGCCGCCATTCCGAACCAGACATTCTGCATAAATAGAAAATAGAGGATCGTCAGCATCTGGCCGGCCTGCAGTACCGGCTGGCTAACGGCATCGCCCATTAGGCCACCCATTGGCTCACTCTCGGAGGTGACCATGGAAACCAATTCGCCTTGGCTGACACGCTCAAAATAGGGCTGGGGAAACCGCAACACCCGCGAAATCAACCGATAACGGAATCGCCTGAGCATCCGCTCAGCCAGAATGCCTTTCATCGTATTGATGCGCATCTTCAGCAGACCGTGGACCAGAACCGCCAGAAGAAACCCACCGCACAGAAGCCAAAGGTAGTGCAGCTGGATCAGCTCATAGCCAAACAGATCAATTGTAGAGCTTCGCGCACCAATCGCATCATTGATGATACGCTTGGGCAGCTCCAGTGTCAGATACAACAGTGGAAACAGACAGGCCGTGACAACCAGCAGAACCAGTTGGTCGCGCTTGGAATATTTCCAGATGAACCGAAAAAGAGTGCGTTCTATGGGACGGCTCCGAAATGGCGAATGAGACGGAAACTGATCCCGATATGCCTAGCCTGAATTCCCCACAACAGGCAATGCCAAGACAGCCCCCCTCGTCTTTGGTGGGGCCTCGACAGCTTATTCTTGCACCATATCGGGCATAAGTTGACGGGGCGTCGCTACGAATATTGTCAGAGGCCATTTGCCAGTCTCAAAAAAAAACGTAAGCTTTTAAAGCTTGCTACATAAAATGGGGCCGTTCCTTTGTCAGACCATCTTGCATCCCTATTGGGTTTGCTCTGCCTGCTTCAGATCAAGCATATGTTTGGCGATTTCTATCTACAAACGCCTAAGATGCTGTCGGGGCGCGGGGAGTATCTCCATGCGGGGCGCGCACAACATGCCGGGGTACATGTACTGGGCTCGATCATCGCCTTTGTCATTATGGGAGCTCCAGTTGGCTTCATTTTGATGATCGGCGCACTTGAGTGGGTGGCGCATTTCAATATCGACTACTGCAAGGCATGTTATTCCAAACGCAAGGAACTAGCGCCTGATATGGCTGTTTACTGGCGTGCAATGGGCACCGACCAAGCATTGCACCAGCTGACCTATATTGCCATGGCAGCAGCTTGGGCGCATGTAACCTTCGGGTAAGTCGATAGCTATCTCTTAGAGCCGGTCGCGGTTTCAACACCAGAAACTAAGGCGTGATGGTCTCATCGCGTTTTATTGTTCTCAAAACAACATTCGTTTGCGCACTGGCGACCGCAGGCAGACGGAATAAAAAATCCTCCAAAAAGCAGTTGTACGCATCCAAATCGGGCGCCAGCACACGCAGATGATAATCCGACTGTCCGGTGGTGGCATAACACTCCTGAACCAGACGGCTTGTCTCTATCGCACGGATAAAATCTGCCAGCTTGTCACGATCGTGACGTGTCAATTGAACATGCACAATGGCATGGAACCCCAGTCCCATGGCAGCGGCATTCACAACCGCACCATAGCGTTCAATAATACCTGCTTCTTCAAGCGCACGAACCCGGCGCCAAAGTGCAGAGGCTGACATGCCCACGGCCTCAGCCAAGTCTGCATTCGACAGCCGCGCGTCTTGCTGCAACAGCGTCAAGATACGGTGGTCGCGGTGATCAAGTTCCAAGCTATCGCCCATGGGTGCATTATCCACATTATCGAAAAATCTGGAATAAATATTCAGATACCCTGTAGCATCCAAAAAATCTGGTGAAATATTTCAATCATGCCGGATTACTATTTCTCAAATCCATATCACCAATGCAAGGGATACCTTTGATGACCCGGCTCAGCCATGATTTTCGCAGCTACCAGCTGGATGACCGCTATGAGATGACAGCTGGTCGTGTCTTTTTGACAGGCACCCAAGCGCTGGCGCGTATCATGCTGGATCAGGCGCGACGTGACAAATCATCAGGATTGAACACCGCAGGGTTTGTATCCGGGTATCGTGGATCGCCTCTCGGTGGAGTAGATCTTGAGTTCTGGCGTAGTCGCAAACGCATGGACGCGCACAACATCACGTTCATGCCAGCGGTCAACGAGGATCTTGGTGCAACGGCCGTGCTTGGGGCACAGCAGGCGATTCTTGATCCACATTGTGAGGTCGAGGGCGTTTTCTCCATGTGGTACGGCAAGGGACCCGGTGTCGACCGTTCCGGCGATGCTCTAAAACATGGCAACGCCTATGGATCTTCTGAAAAAGGTGGCGTGCTGGTCGTAGCCGGAGATGATCATGGCTGCGTCAGCTCCTCAATGCCGCATCAATCCGATGTGGCATTCATGTCGTGGTTCATGCCCGTACTGAATCCGGCTGATGTGTCTGAGTTCTTGCAATTTGGCGAGTACGGCTTTGCTCTATCGCGCTACTCCGGCACCTGGGTGGGCTTCAAGGCAGTTTCGGAAACTGTGGAAAGCGCCCGTTCCGTTGAGCTGCAGCCAGATCGTGGGTTCACCTACCCAGCACCGCAAGACTATCCCGGCGGCTTGCATATTCGCAGATCGGATCTGCCATCCCCCGAGATTGAGACCCGCATTCACGCCAAGCTACGTGCGGTGCGGGCATTCGCCGAAGCCAACCCGCTTGATACCCGTATCTATGACCTGCCGGGGGCAAAATTCGGTTTTGTCACGACCGGCAAAGGTCATTTGGACTTGATGGAAGCACTGCGGCTTCTGGGATTGGACGAAACCGCCTGCAAACGGCTCGGCATCGATATCTATAAGGTCGGGATGGTTTGGCCACTAGCTCGTACCGAGGCCCTGCGCTTTGTGAAAGGTAAGCAGGAAGTTCTGGTCGTTGAAGAAAAGCGCGGTATTATTGAGAGCCAGTTCAAAGAATACTTCTACGACTGGCCCGGCGACAAGCCCGAACGGATGGTGGGCAAACACGATAGCAAGGGCAATCCACTCATTCCATGGACCGGTGAACTATCGCCGCTGACGTTGGTTCCGATCGTTGCTGAACGGCTAAACCGTTTTTTCCCTCAGGAAAACTTGTTGGACAAAGCCCGTGCCTTAGGCCAGCAACCGCCTCGTTTGTTAAATGTACCCGGCGCTACCCGAACGCCCTATTTTTGCTCCGGTTGTCCGCACAATACATCGACAAAACTACCTGAGGGCAGCAAAGCGAATTCGGGCATCGGGTGCCACGTCATGGCAAGCTGGATGGACCGCGACACCGCAGGCTATGCACAAATGGGTGGCGAGGGCGTGCCGTGGACGGTTGCCTCTAAATTCAATGGCGGCAAGCATGTGTTTCAAAACCTCGGCGAAGGGACCTGGTACCACTCCGGCTCTCTTGCGATCCGTCAAGCCGTCGCAGCACGCACCAACATCACCTACAAGATCCTTTACAACGATGCCGTCGCCATGACTGGCGGTCAGCCTGTGGATGGCCCAGTTAGCGTTTCCGGGATCGCCCAAACATGTCGCGCCGAAGGAGTTGACCGAATCGCATTGGTGTCCGACGACATCGGCAAATTTTCCATCGCCGATTTCCCGGCCGACACCAGTTTTCACGATCGCAACGATATGGATACCGTTCAGCGCGAACTGCGGGAGATCCCCGGCGTAACCGTACTGATCTACGAGCAGACCTGTGCAACCGAAAAACGCCGCCGTCGCAAACGCGGCACAATGGACGACCCCAAACGGTTCGCCTTTATCAATGATCTTGTTTGTGAAGGCTGTGGCGATTGTTCGGTTGAATCCAACTGCCTGAGCGTAGAGCCGAAAGCGACGCCCCTCGGCCGCAAACGCAAGATCAACCTGTCGAGCTGCAACAAGGATTTTTCCTGTCTAAACGGATTTTGCCCCAGCTTCGTCACGGTCGAAGGCGCGACACGGCGTAAGAAAGAAGTCTCGGGACTGGATGCGTCTGCACTAACTGCCGACTTACCCTCCCCCAAGCTACCCTCGTTAAAAGATCCCTTTGATCTGCTTGTAACCGGCGTTGGTGGCACAGGGGTTGTGACTGTAGGCGCGTTGATCACTATGGCTGCACATCTGGAAGGCAAAGGTGCCAGTGTGCTGGACTTTACCGGGTTTGCGCAGAAATTTGGAACCGTACTCGGGTACATACGCCTTTCTAACACTCCAGACGCATTGCATCAGGTCCGCATCGATCAAAGCGCGGCCGACGCAGTGATCGGATGCGATGTGGTAGTGAGCTCCGCGCCAAAGGCGTCTGCCCACTATCACTCCGGCACCAAGATGGTACTGAATCGCGCCGAAATGCCAACAGGCGACATTGTATTGCGCCGCGATGCTGATTTGATGACCGGCCTGCGCGAAAAATCTATCGCGGAGGTGATAGGTGCTGAAAACCTATCGGGTTTTGATGCTAATGACGCGGCTGAAACTCTGCTCGGCGATGCTGTTTTGGCCAACGTCATGATGTTGGGGTTCGCCTGGCAAAAAGGGCTCGTACCGGTCAGCCTCGGAGCCTTGGATCAAGCCATTGTTCTAAACGGCGTCGCAATAGATAAGAACCGCCTCGCTTTTGCTATCGGGCGTGCAATCGCCCACGATCCTGCCCGGCTCTCGGAATTCTATACCGAGGAGACGATCACCGAGGAATCTCTACCAGAGTTGATCGAACGACGCGCGGCTTTCCTGACCGAATATCAAGACCCAGCCTACGCAAAGACTTTTACAACGCTATTGGAAGCCTTGCGTGGTGCTCTCCCTATAGATGGTTCCAATGAACTACTCACCGCAGCTGCACGTTCCTTGTTCAAACTCATGGCCTATAAGGATGAGTTTGAGGTTGCACGCCTGCTGAGCGGTGACAGTTTCAAGCATCAGCTTGAGGCCGAGTTCGAAGGTGACTTTCAGGTCAACTATCACCTCGCGCCTCCACTCTTAAGCCGCAAGACAGATGCGCGCGGGCGGCCTCGCAAATTGCAATTCGGTGCCTGGATGCGACCTGCGATGCGTATACTCGCGAAAGGTCGAAACCTGCGGGGACGTCGCTGGAATCCCTTTGGCTATCACGAAGAGGCCCGCTTGCACCGGGATTTGCTCAGCTGGTACCAGGACATCATCAAGCAAACTGAGGCGCGCTATACCGCCGACCATCACGATACTTGGTTAGCTGTGCTGAGCGCGCCGATGGAAATTCGGGGTTATGGACCAGTGCGTTTGGCAGCCGCTGAGAAAACCAAGGCTAGTGTCAGCGCGCATTTGGCATCACTTTGATACCACCTGTCAGGGCCGCCAGAACCGTTTGACGTAATCTGCAAATTCAGCCAGCTCTTCGGAGCTGGCAGATTGGCCCGTAAAGGCCTCCAGATAGGCGTCCGTCATACTAAGCCTCTGTTCATATGGTTCATTGAGCCCCGCCATGTCGTACCCAAGTTGCATATAGTAAAGCACTTTTGCCCGCGTTTCTGCTTCGCGCTCCACATAGCCATATCGCAGGAACATTGCTGTCAGCGCATCGATCCGCCGAGCATCCGACGTATCTAGTATATTACGTACATGGCCCGATCTGCGCGCCCAGTCGCGAACAGCAAAGTCCAACGCCGTATTGAACAATTGCGGGTTAGCAGTGCAGCGGAAAACATTCAGCACCGCGCCTGTAATGGTTTCGCACCCGATCTCAGCCTGCCCGATCATACCTGCCGTGTTGGTCTGCTCCCAACTTGTCAGCAGCGCGTCCAGCAGATCCTGCCGTGATTTGAAGTACCAATAGAACGAAGAGCGCGAAACGCCCATGCGCTCCGCCAACGCCAACACTTTGACCTGTTCTACGCCGTCAGTAATCAAGACATCCATAGCGACGTTCAACCAATCAGCACGCGTCACTTTGATGTTCCCAATCAAAGGCGCGGCATCGGGATCGTCGCGGTGGAGGATGGGTTTGTCTGCCATTCGAGGCCTCTGAAATGCGAGATGGATGTAACGGAAAAAGCGCCGCTGGACGTTAGGCTAACCTGCCGGGGATTGCCTGCTCTGTCCATCCATTCAAGGGACTACAGTTAGATCCTGGCGCTCGGGCGCTCCGAAATTGTATCATACCATGCACGGGTCGCGCTATTCCCCTCTGGGATGCGCTTCTTGATGACACGTGCAAAATCAACAAAGACAAACGCCGCAATATCGGCGAGTGTCAGATAATCCAACGCGACAAATTCGCTTTGCTTTAGACGCACTTCCAGCAGCTCAAAAAATTTCCCGGCTCGGGCGTGACCTCGCTCTGCCAGATTAGGAAGCTGCGCATAGTTTTCAGGCCCGGGAATGGCCCTGTTGGCGAAAGCCGGATGACTATTGCGCAAAGCCTCGGCAATTGGCATGCCGCCTTCCGCTTCAGCAATGGCGTGCCACATCAATACCTGCCCCTTTTCCGCCGGAGTACGCCCCATTAGTGGCGGTTCTGGGTGCAAGGCTTCTAGATAGGCTGCGATCCCCAGATTTTCGGTTAATGTTTGACCGTCATCCGTTACCAGAACCGGCAGGGTTGCCCGAGGATTGATTGCCCGAAATGCCTCCGATGCCTGCTCGCCATTGGCGATGGAGATGTCGCGCGTCTCAATCTTAAGACCTTTTTCTGCGATAAACATCCGCGCACGCCGCGGGTTGGGAGCAGTACTGCAATCATAGAATATCATTTGGCTGCCTCTCGTGTGCGCTGCATCATGCTCCGATCCGCCTAGGCTCGGAAATAAAACCAACGCCGATGAACCCAACGTCGCAGGGAACCGATACGCCCGCGATGAACGCTGTCAGCCAGCGCGGCGATAGATAAAGCAGCGCCCGGGAACCGCACCCTCAGGTAGCGGTTGTTCTTCAAATGCGTCAAAATACATCCGATCAGAGGACACCATCAACCCACCCAAAGCCAGGAGCGGCTTGATCAATGGAGAGATCATCCGTGCAAAAGCATCATTTTTTTCGCGATTGTGGCCGCCGAGATCAGCATGAATTAGACTGGCCCCATCTGGAAACCGATCACGTGCAGCGGGGAGAGTATCGCGAACATCGCCAAGAATAGTCAGATGTTCCGCCGGCGCGCTGTCCGGATGTGATCCCAATGCCCGCTCGAACACATAGACATCACGATCATGAATACGTTCACGCATATGGTGAAATGTTCGACCATTACCCAACCCTAGCTCGAACACCGGCTCATTCCGGCCCTTCGTCTGTGCAATCGCGGCATCCAGGCAGGCACGCTGCGAAACCATCCGATCAATGAAAAGATCGAGCCTGGTCGTAGTCTTATGGTCGCTCATGGCGGTCTCCTATAGGGTGCGCGGGGTTCTCGTAGGCATTAATTGCGATAGCTGTGACAGAGATTGTCGTGAATGTGTAGCATCCGCAGGTTATGCGTCCGCGCGCACTTCGGCGAGATCCAGCAGCTCTCATACACTCAATTTTTTGGCATCGATCTTTAGGGGATCGAAATGGGATTTGACTATTACCCCAGTGGCGCGCGACAGTGAGCGAAAAAAACAGGGATATGGAACCGCAATGCAAGCGCTACAATGGCTTGGCGGCTTTGGCTAGATGAAGCCTCTGCTGTCTGTCGAAAACCTAAGTATCGGATTTGGTCCGGGCGATCCTGTCGTGCGGGATGTCAATTTTTCAATCTCTGCCGGAGAAACCTTAGCCTTGGTTGGCGAAAGCGGCTCTGGAAAGACTGTGACATGCCGCGCAGTTCTGAGAATACTGCCAAAGGCGGCACAAATCCGCGATGGCCGAATGCTCTGGGGTGGTGCCGACCGGAACGGCGGGCGAGATCTGCGAACGCTTGGCGAGCGACAGATGCGCGATATTCGCGGCAATGAGATCGCGATGATTTTTCAAGAACCGATGCGATCCCTGTCACCGCTGCACCGGATCGGCAATCAGGTCTCTGAAGTTCTTTGGCTACATGGGGGAAAAAGCGAAAGTACTGCAAAACGCGACGTGCTCAGTTGTTTTGAACGCGTCGGCTTCCCCGATCCTGAGCGCGCATACAGATCCTACCCATTTGAATTGTCCGGCGGAATGCGTCAACGCGCGATGATTGCAATGGCGATGGTGGCAAAACCAGATTTGTTGATTGCAGATGAACCAACCACCGCTCTGGATGTGACCACCCAGGCGCAAGTGCTTGGACTGATGAAAGACCTCCAACGCGACACCGGTATGGCGATGATCTTGGTCACGCACGATCTGGGTGTTGTGGCTAATATGGCCGAACAGGTTGTAGTGATGCATAAGGGCCGTGTGATGGAGGCCGGTAGCGCTGCAACTGTACTAGGCACCCCAGCGCATCCATATACTCAGGCTTTGTTCAAGGCCGCACCGCAGATTCCTGAGACCCCCGAACCTGTCGGCCCCGTACCACATGACGACCTGATACTTCAGCTTCGCAATGTCTCTAAGACATATGCCCTGCGCGCTGGAAAGGGTTGGTCCGCACCGACACTGATACATGCATGCAAGGAACTGAACCTGTCGCTGCCTCGTGGCAAAACCCTCGCGATAGTCGGCGAAAGCGGCTCTGGAAAGACGACGGCGGCCCGCATAGCGTTAGGGGCCGAAACGCCTGATCCAGGCGGGGAGGTCCTGTTTCAAGGAACACCAGATTCGGCACCGATTGCGGTTCACGAGATGGACCGGAGCAGCCGAACGGCGTTTCAACGGGCTGCTCAAATGGTGTTTCAGGATCCCTATTCCTCGCTTTCACCACGCATGCGGGTCCAAGATGCTTTGGTAGAACCGATGGAAATCCACGGGCTAGGCAACCGCAGCAGCCGACGCGATCGTGCGGCAGAGATGCTTCGCCTCGTCGGACTGCAACCCGAAATGCTGCTGCGATATCCGCATGCGTTTTCTGGCGGGCAACGCCAACGTCTATCGATAGCACGTGCCCTGATGTTGGATCCATCTTTAATCGTCTGCGACGAGCCGACATCCGCCTTGGATGTCTCCGTTCAAGAGCAAATTCTGCGTCTTCTGGAAGACATTAGAGACCAGCAACAACTGTCTTACCTCTTCATCAGCCATGACCTTGCAGTGGTGGCGCGCATTGCGGATGAAGTGGCGGTTATGCGCCGTGGTATGGTTGTGGAACAGGCTCCGCCCGAAACGCTATTCTACAATCCGCAGCATCCATACACCAAGGCACTGATTGCCGCTCAGCCAGAGCCAAGCATTAAGCGCCCGATCAATCTCAAGCTGGTGGCACAGGGCGCAGGATCGCCCGATAGCTGGCCAGACCGCTTCAAGTTCTCCGGCACCACAGCGCCATCACTGGTGCAAGTGGAACCCGGACATAAGGTACGTTGTCATGTTTAAATTGCGCTCATCATTCAAGACAATTGCAACGAGCGCGTTACTGGCTCAGGCTTTGGCACTTGCCGTGGCATCCTCTGTTGCTGCCAGTCCAGCGCAAATGATTGAAAGTGGCTTTTGGGAGCAAGAGGTAAAGTCCGGAGACCTACCCCCGGTTGCCGAGCGCATCCCCCAAGTGCCCTTGGTGGTCGATCTAAAGGCCAAGGGCCGCCAAATTGGCGTTCAGGGCGGCACGCTAAACACTATGGTAACGAGGTCAAAGGACATTCGTCAGATGGTGGTCTACGGCTATGCCCGACTGGCTGGCTATGACGAAAGCTATCAGCTGCAACCAGATATCCTTCTTGGGTTTGAGGTTGAGGACAACCGACGCTTCACTTTGAAGCTTCGCCCCGGCCACCGCTGGTCAAATGGCGATCCATTTACCTCTGCCGATTTCGAATATTGGTGGAAAGATGTGGCTAACAATCTCTTGCTGAATCCAACAGGTGCGCCAGACTATCTGCGGGTCAATGGCACGCTGCCGACCGTAAGTTTTCCTGATGAGACGACGGTGATTTATGAATGGAACGTCCCAAATCCCAGCTTTCTGCATAGTCTTGCACAAGCCAGCCCACCGTTCATCTATCGCCCCTCGGTTTATCTGAAGCAGTTCCACGCAGATTACGCAGACCCTGAAACCCTTGCCGAAGAAGTCGACTATGCCCGTGTCAAAAGCTGGGCAGCACTGCACAACAAGCTCGACAATATGTACAAGTTCGACAATCACGAACTTCCAACACTGCAGCCCTGGATCAACGCAACATCAGGTAAGAAAATCCGGCATCTCTTTGTGCGTAACCCCTACTACCACCGTGTCGATAGCCATGGCGTCCAACTGCCCTATATCGACACCGTCGAGATGGAAATAGTTGCGGGCGGCCTGGTAGCTGCCAAGACCAACGCAGGTGAGGCCGATCTGCAAGCCCGTGGACTTGGCTTTCGAGATATTCCGATCCTACGCAAAGGCGAAAGCGATGGTGCTGATTACAAAACCTATCTCTGGGGTAACGGCACCGCTTCACAGATAGCCATTTACCCGAACCTGAATGTGAGCGATGACCAATGGCGTGAAGTGTTGCGCGATACGCGCGTTCGCCGCGCACTATCGGTGGCGATCAACCGCGCGGGCATCAACAAGGCTCTCTATTTCAAACTGGCTAAACCGGGCGCAATGACCGTGCTGGAAGCTAGCCCGTTCTTTGATCCAGCCCTTCGCACAGCATGGGCACAGTATGATCCGGACCTCGCGAACAAACTGCTAGACGAAGCCGGTCTGGCTAAGCGCGATAGTTATGGAATCCGCAAACTGCCGGATGGGCGGCCGATGGAACTCGTTGTCGAAACCGCCGGTGAACGGCAAGAGGTCGAGAATGCCCTTCAGATCATCTCCGACGACTGGCGTGATGTTGGCGTTAAGCTGGTCATGCGTCCGCTAGACCGCGACATCCTGCGCAATCGGGTATTTTCCGGAACGACTATGGCGTCGGTCTGGTATGGCTGGGACAACGGCTTGCCGCAGGTCTACACGTCACCGGCCTATCTGGCACCAACCGATCAGGTCTTTCTATCTTGGCCAAAGTGGGGCCAGTTCCACCAGACCGGAGGTGACGTTGGGCAAGCTCCGGATCTGGAACCCGCCCAGCAACTCATGGAACTTTGGCATGATTGGGAAACTGCCAATTCCGATGAGGATCGCATCAAGGCTTGGAAGCAAATGCTAAAAATCCATGCCGAAGAAGTTTACGCTATCGGCCTTGTGGCAGCAGCTCCGCAGCCGGTTGTGGTCAATAATCGTTTGCGCAATGTACCCGCCAAGGGCATCTGGGCTTGGGATCCCGGAGCGCATTTCGGCATCTATCGCCCGGATGAGTTCTTCTTTGAAGACGGCAAAGGCTGAAGGATAGCGACCAATGGAGATCCTGCGCTACGCCATTTATCGTTTTGGAACTATGCTGCTGACGCTGCTGGTGGTGTCGGTGTTGGTCTTCGTAATCATAAATCTTCCTCCCGGCGACTACCTGTCGAACCAGATCGCAGAGCTGCGTGCCTCTGGCCAATCCTCAGGCGTTTCAAAAGCAGAATTCCTGCGCAAGGAATATGCACTGGATCGCCCGCTATGGCAGCAATATATGATCTGGATGGGCTTCATGCCTGGCCCCCATGGGTTTTCAGGTATGATACAGGGTAATTTTGGGTGGTCGTTTGAGTTCGATCGACCTGTCGCCGAAATCGTTGGCGAAAGCCTATGGCTTACAGTTCTGGTCAATGTTGCAGCGGTGCTGTTTGTCTATCTCGTCGCTCTGCCTCTAGGGGTACTCGCTGCAGCTCGATCACGCACTTGGGTCGACTATACATCTGCCTTCGTGGGGTATCTTGGGCTTGCAACGCCGAACTTCCTGCTCGCATTGATCTTATTCTATTACGGGCACAAATATTTTGACCTTCCTATCGGCGGCCTGATGGATCCCGCTTTTGAAGGAGAGCCGATGACCTGGGACAAGGTCAAATCGATCCTGATTCACTTGATTGTGCCGACTTTCGTTATCGGCACCTCCGGCGCCTCGGCGATGATGCAACGGTTACGCGCTAATATGCTGGACGAATTGGGTAAGCCCTATGTGGAAACTGCCATTGCAAAGGGTATGGCACCTGCCCGTATGCTGACAAAATACCCCCTACGGGTCGCGTTCAATCCCTTTGTGGCGGATATCGGTAATCTACTACCAGCGATGATCTCCGGGTCGGTTCTGGTGTCCGTTGTTCTGGGCCTTCAAACTATCGGCCCGACACTCCTGACCGCGCTCAAGACACAAGACATGTTCCTCAGTGGATTTGTCCTGATGTTCGTGGCCTTATTGACACTGATCGGTACCATGATTTCTGACGTACTGCTGGTGATGCTCGATCCCCGCATCCGCTATGAGGAGCGCAACCGATGAGCAAGCAACCTGACGGTCACTATGTCGATACCGCTCCGTATGATCCCGATGTCGCCCTGCAAGAGCTGGAGCGCAAGGATCTGGACGCCCCTAACTGGATCCTGATCTGGCGTAAGTTCAAAACCCATAGGCTCGGCCTTACCTCAGGCGTCTTCCTACTCATCTGCTACCTGCTGCTACCCGTCATTGGGTTCATCGCGCCCTATGGACCGAACGACCGCGACAGTGAGCATATTTACTCGCCCCCACAGTCGGTCAATCTCTTTCATGACGGCAGCTTGCGCGCGCCGTTCATCTACCCGATGACCTCCGAAGCTGACCTTGAGACCTTTCAGTGGATCTTCAAACCCGACCTTGAAAACCCGCAACCTGTGAAGTTTTTCTGCGAAGGGGCCACTTATAAAATCGCGGGGCTTATTCCGTCGAACACCCATCTGTTTTGCGCGCCCGACGGCGCTACGCTGTTCCTTTGGGGATCAGACCGATTGGGCCGAGATATTTTCACCCGCATTCTGTATGGGGCACAGTTGTCTCTGACGGTAGGCCTTATCGGCATCACTGTATCCTTCGTACTTGGGATTTTCTTTGGGTCTCTGGCCGGTTACTTCGGCGGCACGCTGGATTGGGTGATCAACCGAATGATTGAGATCTTGCGCTCGCTCCCGGAACTTCCATTGTGGCTGGCGTTGTCTGCTGCCGTGCCTTCGAATTGGTCACCCGTCGCTGTGTTCTTTGTCATTTCGATAATCTTGGGAATTCTGGATTGGCCCGGTTTAGCACGATCGGTAAGGGCCAAATTTCTATCCCTACGCGAGGAAGAATATGTGCGCGCCGCCGAGATGATGGGTGCCTCATCAGGGCGCGTGATCCGCAAGCACTTGTTGCCGAACTTCATGTCTCATCTGATAGCTTCGGCTGCTCTGTCGATCCCCGCGATGATCCTTGGCGAGACCGCGCTGTCGTTTCTTGGTCTTGGTCTACGTGCACCTGCAGTAAGCTGGGGTGTCATGCTCAACGACGCACAGAACCTCGCATCGATCGAGATCTATCCATGGACCGCGATCCCGATGTTGCCGATTATCGTTGTGGTACTGGCGTTCAATTTTCTAGGCGATGGCCTTCGCGATAGTCTCGATCCCTACCAGCACTAAATCGTTGCTTTGAACCTTCCCAAGGCAGTCAGTTTCTACAAAAGAGGAAACCGCAATGCGAAACCTGCCCGGCAACGATGGCTTTCGCCTCACTCCAGGTGAACGCTGGTCAAGTTGCTATGCGGTTGATCAACTCGCTAATCAGTCAGTGGCGGCAGTGGGTATCGCCCTCGCAGAGTTGATGCAGGCCACAAATCTGACTGCGAATGTGCAAGAAACAAAGGTAAGCGAACGGCTCACGGCGCTTTGGTTTCGATATAGTTTCCGCCCTAGCGGGTGGGATATGCCGAACCTCTGGGATCCACTTGCAGGAGACTATCGCACCACCGATGGGTGGATCCGTCTCCATACCAATCTACCCCATCACCGTATGGCCGCACTTGGCGTACTGGGATGTAAATCCGAACCAGAGGCCGTGCGAGATACCGTTGCCCAATGGTCAAGCGACACCTTAGAGCAAGCCATTGTCGCAGCGGGCGGCGTCGCTGCCGCGATGCGCAGCCACTCAGATTGGCAAACGCATCCACAAGGGCAAGCTGTCGCATCCGAACCATTGATCCACTGGGATGACACATCGTCATATCAAATCCACCTGCGAGACCGCCCCACGGCAACAATGGAACGTCCCTTGGCTGGGCTGCGCGTTCTTGACCTGACCCGTGTACTGGCCGGTCCGGTGGCCACACGGACACTGGCTGGGTTTGGCGCTACGGTTCTAAGAATTGACCCACCTGAATGGGATGAACCCGGGGTGCTGCAAGAAATTGCACTCGGCAAGCATATGACCGCGTTGGACCTGCGCGCTCCCGATGACCGAACCCGCTTCGAAGACCTGCTATTGGGTGCGGATGTTCTAGTCCACGGCTATCGTCCGGGGGCCCTGGAAGGGCTGGGTTACGATACGTCAAGGCTAAGAGGCCTAGCACCGAATTTGATAGAGGTTCGTCTAAATGCCTATGGTTGGTCGGGGCCCTGGGCCAAACGCCGAGGGTTCGACAGCCTCGTTCAGATGAGCAGCGGCATCGCGGACCGTGGACGGCAGTGGACAGCTGGGTTCCCTGCGCAGGTCGATCTGGATGCCAAACCCGTTCCCTTACCGGTTCAGGCGTTGGATCACGCCACCGGCTATCTTATGGCAGCCGCCGTACTTCAGGCGCTGTCCAAAGCGGCCAAGGGCATGCCGGTCGCAAATGCCTCCCTTTCACTTGCCCGCACAGCGCAAGAGCTTCACTCATTAACAAGCAGGAACGCCGTTAAACCCGCGGCTACTGAAAACCTACTATGTGCACACGACAGCGACTATTCAGCCTCAACAGAGGCAACCAGTTGGGGACCCGGGCACAGGTTGTCGCCTCCATTCAAAGTTGGTGAGACACAAATGTGTTGGGAAAGGCCGGCAACGGCATCGGGAAGTGCCGGGCCGTTTTGGCCCGACTGAGACCTCAGCGATCATCACCACCATCGTTCACATCCATCAGATCCTCATCGATGGCGGCCTGCACACCACCGACGGCCAGATCACGCTTCTCCTTGGAGACGTGATCTGACTGATCTTCGGCCAGACGGACAGTCACTTCACGGTGCGCAAATTTAATGCCTTCACGGGCAAATAGATCCCGTATTTCCTGGAATACCTTTTTGCGGACGAGCCATTGATCGCCAGGCTTGGTCATGAACTTCACACGGATGATCATCGCTGAATCCTGCATCTCGATGACACCCTGCGATTTCAACGGTTGGATAAACGTGTCACCAATGACGGGATCATCCAACAATGCCTGCCCCAAGTTTTTGATCAGTTTGCGGACCTTCTCTACATCGGTATCATAGGTCACACGCAGCGGCAGTTTCATCATGACCCAATCACGCGAGTAATTGGTGAGCACGCGGATTTCACCAAATGGGATTGTATGCAACGCACCAAGGTGGTGACGCAGTTGGAATGATCGCACCGAAATACGTTCGACCGTGCCTTTTACGTCACCGATGTCGATGTATTCCCCTTTCCGAAAGGCGTCATCCACTAAGAAAAATGCACCCGAAAAGATGTCTCGGACCAAAGTCTGTGAGCCAAAGCCAACCGCCAGGCCAACAACACCAGCACCTGCGAACAAGGGGCTTACATTGATCCCGAGTTCCAGCAGCACGATGAGAGTGATGGAAACAACAACAACTGCTAGGATCGCACCTCTGAACAATGGCAGCAGAGTCGCCAGACGACTGGCCCCCCCCGCTCCACCTTCGTCCCCCAACTCTCCGACGGGCATGTCCCCGACTTCTTCATCAATCTTACTGTCAATCCAGATGCGGGCGATGTGATAAACAATATAGCCGATGAACAGGATCACAATGACATCGCTTACCCGATCCAGGCGGGAGTTTTCCATCCAAGCCGTTTCCGGGTTCCAGATCGCTACCATAGCAAAACTGCCAACCGTAAACGCCAAGATGCCCGCGATACGACGCGCGAGATCTTCGAAGGTTGCAATCGAATGTCGCGGTTGCGGAAGAACGATCTCCTCCATCCCCTCATCGTTTTCGTCTGGCTCAGACTCATCAGAGCCGCTGATCAATATCCGTTTCTGCGATCGGTTGAACGACCGTTCGATCACGTAGTTGATAATCCCATAGACGACGAGGATGGACGTAAGTACCGAATAGCTGCCAGCCATAATCGGCAGTGACATATCCCGTTCCAGCACAAGATCGAATGCCAATTCAAGCCATCCAAAGATGATATAAATCATCAATACTGGGGCCCAGGCCATAGACAGTAGGCGCACCAGCCATGAGCAGGCTTCTGGTGAACGGCCTGCACGAATGGCGTTAGAAATCGCACGAGCGTTGACCACCACCATCAGCAGATTACCCAGCGTCCCTGCGAGTGCGAGCACGCCATAGACGAGGGCGTAGACGTTGTAGTTCAGTCCAAAATCACCAATCCATGTGGCAAAGAGAACAGAGCATATATCGTAGGTGGCCAGCGCAGAGGCCCAGACATATAGATGTCGTGCATCTCGATCTGAGAATACGGGAATGCGATATTGACTCAGGTAAGGCGACAGCACCATTCGCCACAAGTCAGAGACGGACCGCGACAGGAAAAATGCTGTATATATAGCAGTGACCGTGAACTTCACCGATGAGTTACCCGACGACCCGAAGAGAAGATAAGAGGTCAGCAGTGCAAAGGTCATGGCTATGATTGTTCCGCCCACGCCCATCAGGAAGCGGAACACCAAGAACGGCATCTTGTCTTGATAGCCTTCGGGATGCTCTTTGATCCGCGCGACCACGTGTTTTTTAGCGATACGCTTGCCGTAAACTTCTACGGAAACCCATCGGCCAATGAACAGCAGTAGCAGGCTCCAACCAAGCACTTTGACGTAGGTGAAAATGCGACCATCAGGGCTGGTTTGCCGCAGAACATATTGCACCTCAAAGATCGAATAAGGCATCGCCTCTAGGCGGCTTTTCAAGGCCGCTCCGAACTCGTCGACCTCGGATTGCGCCTTCATCAGGGCCGAAGCCCCTTCCATCTTATCGCTGGTAGATACAGGTATTGCCCCATCCGAAGTGTCCGCAGAGGAAACGAGTTGTCCGCGTCCATCAACAATGATCACGCCAACACCGCTGTCTGCAGCCTGTTCAATCGCCTTGGCGAGGTTCCCTCCGTCGTCAGACGTTGCTGACTGTGCTCTCGTTTCTGCCGCAGCAAAAACAGAAAAAGCGACCGCCAAGACTGAGCAGATAAGAAATTGCGATACCAGTCGCCACATGCGCACTACCCCAAATTTTGCAATCATCATGTTACCAAGGCCGCAAAACGCCGAAAATATCAAGTCTTTGCACCCTTGCGCACTGTTTGACCCGAGAATATTCCCGCTTTGCAGCGCTTGATTGCAACTTATACCTCTGCGCGTTATAGAAAATTCAGCGTATCACCCAAGACGCAAGGGAACGGCAATGCATGCCGCCTTGCGCGCTTTGGATCAGACGCGACAATGATCTATGCCTTGGCTCGTTGCGTGTCAGGCTGAGCAACCTGAGGCGACACTATGCTGAGGCGGACCCTAGCCGAGCCAAAACACACATCCGTTGATGCGGATTGTGGGTATCTGTGTTCGAGCAGCTGTTGTGGCTGGAGCTCGCCCAAGCCACTGGATGGCGCATCTTTTCAATATTCGTATCAGACGCAGGCACAGCGATGACATCAAATGCTATTTCCAGCACCCCCCGCGGGGCCCGTGTCATGCTCTACAGCCACGACACTTTTGGATTGGGCCATCTGCGACGATCGCGGGCCCTCGCAGGAGCAATCACTGACGCTGATCCTACGGCATCTGCTTTGATCCTAACCGGTTCGCCGGTGGCCGGACGCTTTGCCTTTCCTTCGCGGGTCGATCACGTGCGCCTCCCCGGTGTGATCAAACGCTCCGATGGATCATACGCCTCTCGAACTATGGGGATGTCTATCGAAGAAACAACAACTCTGCGTTCAGGATTAATCCGCTCTACTGCGATGGAGTATGCCCCAGACGTACTGATTGTCGACAAGGAGCCAACTGGCTTTCGCGGTGAACTGCTGCCAACGCTGGAAGAGCTACACTCCCAAGGTCAAACGCGGCTGATCCTTGGCCTCCGCGATGTCCTGGATGAGCCGGAGGTCCTGGCCGCCGAATGGGATCGCAAGGATGCGGTCAGCGCAACCGAGCAATATTATGACGAGATCTGGGTCTACGGAATTCGCTCCGTCTATGACCCCACCGCGGGTCTACCGCTCAGCCCTGAGGCGCAGGAACGGATGCATTGGACAGGGTATCTGCGCCGCGATCTAGGCAATCTGGGCAACCCTCCAGAACAACCCTATGTGCTGATCACTCCCGGCGGCGGCGGCGATGGCGCAATGATGGTCGATCTTGTTCTGACCGCTTACGAACAGGATGTTGGCTTGGCTCCGCGAGCAATGCTGGTCTATGGCCCTTTTCTATCCGGCGAGACCAGAACTGAATTCGAGACCCGTGTCGCAGCCCTGAATGGCCGGGTCACAGCGGTAGGCTTTGAATCCGAGATCGAGACCCTATTTGCGGGCGCGCAAGGTGTCGTCTGCATGGGTGGCTACAATACTTTCTGCGAAGTACTGTCCTTCGACAAGCCTGCCGTTATCGTACCACGTACCACACCGCGTCTGGAGCAATGGATTCGGGCGAGCCGCGCCGAAGAGCTGGGCCTGACTGCTATGCTGGACGAAAACCGCGATGGCTGGACTCCAGAAGCGATGATCCGTGCGATCCGTGCCCTTGTTGACCAGCCCCCGCCCTCTGCCGCGATCCCCGAAGGGCTGTTAGACGGGTTGGACTATGTGACAGACCGTGTCGACGCACTTCTCCACGGCTCAAGCGCAAAGGCCGCAAAATGACCTCACAAACATCTGGCGCATCGCGCCCTCCGCTCGCCATTGTGGTTAAAGGCTGGCCCCGTTTGTCGGAAACCTTCATTGCGCAGGAACTGGTCGCACTGGAGGCTGCAGGTCATAGTTTTGAGATCTGGTCCTTACGCCAACCCACAGATTTAAAACGCCACCCGTTGCATGAGAAACTAAGCGCAGCAGTGCACTATCTGCCGGAATACCTCTATCAAGAACCCGATCGCGTTTGGACGGCACGTACGCAGGCAAAAGCGATGCCCGGGTATCAGACCGCCTACAAGATATGGCGTGAAGACCTACGCCGGGATCCAAGCCGAAATCGCATTCGCCGGTTTGGCCAGGCCTGTGTGCTGGCAGCTGAGATGCCAGATGAAGTCCTGGGGCTCTACGCGCATTTCTTGCACACCCCTTCCTCCGTCGCACGTTATGCCGCTATCATGCGTGGTTTGCCTTGGAGCTTTTCTGCCCATGCCAAAGACATCTGGACCTCCCCAGACTGGGAACTACAGGAAAAGCTGTCTGCCAAGACCCATGGGGCGACCTTTGGAGCGACCTGCACAGGTTTCGGCGCGAAGCACCTGCAGGATCTGGCAGACACCCGTGATAGGGTTGATCTGATCTATCATGGCCTGGATCTGTCGCGCTTCCCCTCCCCGCCTCAACGCAAATGGCGTGCACCTGGGGACCCCTTACACCTGATGTCAGTCGGGCGGTTGGTCGAGAAAAAGGGCTTTGACAGGCTGATCGGCGCGCTCGCACTTTTGCCCGAGACATTGGACTGGCACTGGACCCATATTGGCGGTGGCGATATGCGAGATCTGTTGCAGGGAATAGCAGAGGATGCCGGTGTTACTGATAGAATTAGTTGGCGCGGAGCCTGCGATCAGCCGGAAGTGATTGCGGCTATGCGCGCCTGCGATATGTTCGTATTGCCGAGCCGCATTGCTCGGGATGGTGATCGGGACGGTCTACCAAATGTGCTGATGGAGGCTGCATCGCAGCGCCTACCGATCATATCGACAGCCGTATCCGCGATCCCGGAGTTCATCGACAGCGGTACACACGGTCTCCTCAGCAAAGATATGCCGGAGGCGCTGGCAAACGCCATTCTAACGCTCAGTCATAATCCTGAACAGGCGGCTCGCATGGCCGAAGCCGCATTGGGTCGACTGCGTAAAGATTTTGGCATGGACCCGGGCATCGCGCGCCTGTCCCAGCGGCTGAACGCAATGATGCAGGTCGCATGACAGCCGGCCAAGGCCGAACCATTGCCTTTTACGCGCCGATGAAATCGCCGCGCCATCCGGTGCCCTCGGGCGATCGGGAAATGGCACGTAATTTGATAGCACTACTGACCGGGACAGGAGCGACTGTAGCACTGGCAAGCGAGCTTCGCATCTACGATAGATCAGGTAATCAAGAGCACCAGAGTATTCTGCGCGCCAAGGCCGCACATGATGTGGACCGCATTTGCGCTGAGCAGGCTAAGCAGCCGATAGATAGCAGAGCCGCCCTATGGCTGACCTATCACAACTACTACAAGGCCCCCGATTTGATTGGTCCCGCCGTCGCTCGCCGCCTTGGTATTCCATACGTACAGGTCGAATCCACCCGCGCCAAGAAGCGGCTCACGGGGCCATGGTCCGATTTTGCCAAAGCCGCCCACGAGGCCGCTGATGCCGCATCGATCATTTTCTATTTTACAGAGCAGGACCATGAAACGCTGTTGCGGGATAGATGTGGCGACCAACAACTGGCCCATCTCCCTCCGTTCCTGCGACGGGACACACTACCGGTAGCCAGTAATTTGTCCGGCCCCATCCTGAGCGTTGGTATGATGCGGCCGGGTGATAAACTCACCTCCTACGGCTTGCTTGCCGAAGCCCTGGAAGCGGTGGCCTGCCCATGGCGATTGGACATCGTTGGCGATGGTCCCGCCCGATCAGACGTCGAAGCGCTTATGGCACCGTTTGGCGAACGAGTACGTTTCCTAGGCCAGTTGGACAGCGTCGCACTCGAGGAAGCCTATCAAAACGCCTCCCTGCTGGTATGGCCGGGTATCAATGAGGCGTTTGGCATGGTGTATCTGGAAGCGCAGTCTCATGGTGTACCCGTACTTGCGCAGGACCGGCCCGGCCTGCGCGACGTGGTTACAGTGTGGGACGATCCTAGCCTGATGCCCAAACCAGAGAGAGGTGCTGCAGGTTTTGCCGATGCTCTGAGCCGTGTACTGACTGACAATGGATTGCGCGAACGGCAGGCCAGAAAGGCCCGCGAACAGATAGCAGACAAACATCTTGCCTCAGTTGCCGCCAAACAGCTTTGGTCTGCGCTCTCACCTTTATTGGAGACCACACCATGATCAGACTTGCCCTTTTGCGCCATGGCCACACTGACTGGAATAGGGCCGGTCGCATCCAAGGCCGCAGCGACATTCCATTGGACGATACCGCTCGATCCGAACTGGCAGCGCAAGTTCTTCCAGCCCCGTGGGATTCTGCGGCTCTATGGTCCAGCCCCCTGAAACGCGCCGCAGAAACCGCCCGGCTGGTAGGGGGTCGCGTGCCACACACCACTTCCGCTCTGATCGAGATGAATTGGGGCCGTTGGGAAGGGCAGCACGCCAAAGAATTGAGAGCTGAGCCAGACAGCGGGTTTCGCGACATCGAAAACTGGGGATGGGATTACCGCCCACCCGGTGGTGAAACTCCACAAAAGGTCTGGGATCGGATTGCACCGTGGTTGGCCACACTTACGCAAGACACCGTTGCAGTTTGCCACATCGGAATCATGCGGGTCATTCTGGCGCGAGCAAATGGCTGGAATTTTGATGGATCCGCTCCGTTTCAAATCAAACGCAACCGACTGTTCGTGGTGGAATTGGATGCAGACGGCCGCCTCACACCCGTTGCTGAACCGATACGCCTTAGTAAGCGGGATGCTGCATGAGGGTATTAATTGCGGTTACTCATTTGTTGGGTACGGGGCATTTATCACGCGCACTAACACTGGGCCGCGCCTTTTCAGCGGCAGGGCATCGGGTCCAAGTCGTGTCCGGCGGCGGCCCAACGCAGCAACTCGATTGCAAAGGCGTCGAATTGATCCAGCTTCCTCCCTTGCGGTCAAATGGCGTGGCCTTCTCCCAGTTATTGACTCCGGCCGGCGCTCTCGCAACCGACGCCTATCTCGCCAGTCGTATCGAGAGGCTGTGCGAAGCTGTTCGGCAGGTGCAGCCTGATGTATTGATCACCGAACTGTTTCCCTTCGGTCGCCGCAGCCTGCGTCGGGAGTTTCTGGCACTTTTGGAAACGGCGCAGGCTCTGCCGAAACGCCCCGTCGTACTTGCGTCAATCCGCGACATCCTCGCTCCACCGTCAACATCGAAGAAGGCCGTTGATGCAGCGAGGGTATTGGCAGAACATTATGATGGCGTGCTTGTTCATTCAGATCCCCACGCAACGCGATTGGAGACGTCTTGGCCGGTTACCCCAGGAATTTCCGCGATGCTCCACTACACAGGTTACGTCGCGCCTGAGCCGCCAGCACCTCACCCAGAAAAGTTGGGTGAAGGTGAGATCCTTGTCAGCGCTGGCGGAGGCAGCGTTGGTGAGGCACTTTATCGCATAGCACTACAGTCAGCCCTTCTATGGCCTGAGCGCCCTTGGCGCATTCTGGTTGGTGGAAACGATTCTAAGGAGCAAATCAAGCGTCTGATAGAAGAACAAAGCGGATCTCCCGCACGGCTGGAAGCTGCACGACCAGACTTTCGCCAAATGTTACGAAGTGCAGCGGCATCGGTCAGCATGTGCGGCTACAATACCGCAATGGACCTCCTGCAGACGGGTGTACCGGCTGTGATCGTTCCCTTCGATGCTGGCAATGAAGTTGAGCAATCCCTGCGCGCATCCAGTCTCACACCGCTTGATGGCATCGCTGCGATCTCAGCTGCGGATTTGACGCCAGAGACGCTATGTACTGCGATTGACAGTGTCATAGCTGCCCCCGCACGACCAATAGATGGCTTCCGGTTTGACGGCGCTGTTCGAACGGTAGAGATTGCCGCCAAATTGACAAAGGAACGCGCATGATACCGGATTGGACCGCATTGGACCGAGAGCTCGCCCGATGGCAGGACGACGGGCTGATCCTGCCGATCTGGTGGCGCGATGATGACGCGATTGCCCCCACGCCGCAACTGGACCGCTTAACCGATCTGTCCGAACGTTTCGCGTTGCCGGTGCATTTGGCGATCATAGCCCGCGACGCATCGCCCGAGCTGGTGGCAAGGGTGTCAAATACACAAACGCTGGTGCCCGTCGTTCATGGCTGGGCGCACCAAAACCACGCGCCTGCAGGGGAAAAGAAAGCTGAATTCAGTGTTCATCGCCCTGTGGACAATGTCCTACACGATGCCGAACAGGCGTTACACCAGCTTCAAAACCTGTTCGGCAGTCAGCTAAGGCCCATGTTTGTACCGCCTTGGAACCGAATAGGTGCCGAAATCGTACCTTGGTTGGCGGGGCTTGGATACAGTGCGCTCTCGACTTTCATGCCACGCGCGCGTGCCAAAGCTGCGCCAGGCTTATGGCAAATCAACACGCATTTGGACCCGATAGATTGGAAAGGCACACGTTCGCTTGTTCCGCCGGCGTTGTTATTGTCGCAGGTGGTCAGCCAGCTCGCTGCGCGACGCAAAGGACACGCCGATGTTGCTGAACCCTATGGGATCTTAACTCATCATTTGGCGCAAGACGATGTAACTTGGGCGTTTTGCGCAGACATAATGCGCCGTCTTCTGGAAGGCCCGGGACGTGCTTGGATATTTGACGAAAGGATGACTTGAATGAGCCGATTGGATTCCATGTTGCGCCGCCTGACTGCGCAGCGGGATGGGCTGAACTGGGCCGCTGAGCAGGTTGCTTCGCTGGAAGGTGTCGTACTGGACATCGGTCTAGGCAATGGCCGCACCTACGACCATTTACGAGAGACGCTGCCGGACCGGCGGGTGCGGGTCATCGACCGCGTTTTGCAATGTCACCCCTCTTGCGTGCCGCCCGAGGTCGATTTTCTGCAAGGTGAAGCCCGCCCGATGCTGAAACAGCTTGCCCAAGAAAATGGCGTCCAAGTTGTGCTTGCTCATTACGACCTTGGTTTTGGCGTCAAGGAGAAAGACGTGGCAGAGGCTGCGCTTCTTTCGCCCACAATCAGAACCGTAATGGCGTCGGGTGGTATCATCGTGTCAGGTCAACCACTCGTCGGATTCGAAGAATTGGACGGCCCCGAAGGCATCCCACCGGGCCGGTATCTATTCTACAGGGCCTGATACCAGCCGTCCCTGATTTCTCTCGGATCCGGCTTCGGCTAGTCGGATCCGAGTTATTATCGCGCCTTACGCAACGCGTTTGCCCCGAGACCAGACTGACGTCAAAGCAGGAACACCTGCACGCAGGCGGAACCGGATAATGTCAGCGCGCTTGCCAACTTCAAGACTGCCGCGATCCGTTAGATTTACCGCGGTTGCAGGGGCAGATGTCACCGTTGCCAGTCCACGTGCCATGTCGCCCCAAATGTCTCCCAACTGCACTGCCGCCAGTAACAATGCCGCCGGAACATAGTCTGATGAGAGGACATCCAGCAGTTCCAATTCGGCCAGTTCCTTCGCAGCCACGTTACCGGAGTGCGAACCACCGCGGATCAGGTTCGGTGCGCCCATCATTACCTTGATGCCATGGGTATGACAGGCGCGGGCCGCTTCAACAGTGGTGGGGAACTCAGCGAGGTGAATGCCATGTTTCGCCGACACAGCGACCTGCTCAGCCGTTGTATCATCATGGCTGGCCAAGACTGCTCCAAACCTGCGTGCGGCCTTCACCGCCTCAACTTCGTGCAGATCACCATATGTGTCGCGCATCTTTTTGAGCCCGGCCACATGAACCTTGAATCCTTCGTCATCCAAACCGTGCTTGCCCTTCACATAGGCTTCCAGTTTGGAAATATCGCGGAACTGACGCTGGCCCGGTGTGTGATCCATGAGCGAGACCAGCCCGACCCGGTCAGCATCACCAAATTCATCCAACTCCTGTACCAGGGTTTCGGAACAAACCTCGGCTCTGAGATGCAAGAAATGGCTGATTTTCAACGCATCCTGGTCGCGCAGCTCCAGCAGCTCAGTGGCAAGACTGCGGGCATATTGGCCGTAGCGTGCCTCTTTAGCTTTGATTGACCCAACACGCATCGCGTCGAAAACCGTCGTAATACCAGTGCCTGCCAGCTCTGTGTCATGGGCGATAATGGCAGCGGCATGGGGCCAATCAACCTTGGGTCGTGGTTGGATATGCCGTTCCAGATTGTCGGTGTGGAGCTCGATCAGACCGGGGCAGAGATAGTCGCCCTCGATATCGACCGCCCCGCGCGGAACAGAGGCTCCATCTGCAATATCCGTGATCTCTCCCTCTTTCAGGGTGATCGACCCGGTGCGGGTTTCACCGGGAAGGGCAAGCGTGGCATTGGCAAGGATCAAAGGTTCTGTCATCTGAGTTTCACATGGTTTGAGGTATATAACAGGCCACATTTAGGAGGCCATTGTGACATTCACGCGATACGCGATCTATTATGTGCCGCCCGCACAGGCGGAATGGGGTCAATTTGCTACCAGCTGGCTGGGTTGGAACGTCTATGATGGAGGTTTTGTTGACCACCCTCAGGGCATTGATCTCGATGTTGCGACGATCACTGATGTCCCGCGAAAATACGGGTTGCATGCCACCATCAAGCCGCCGTTTCGCCTTGCGGATGGCAAAACCGCAGAGGATTTGGCGGAACGGTTTGTTGCTTTCGCAACGCAAGCTTCGCCGGTGGCCCTGGAGGGTCTGACACTGGCCCGGCTGGGCCGTTTTCTGGCCCTCTGTCCGGTCGGCGATCAGTTGGGCCTGAATCGTCTGGCCTTTAACTTCGTTCGCGATCTGGATGAATTCCGCGCGCATGCCTCGGCGTCCGAACTTGAGAAGCGACGTGCGGGAGGTCTTACTCCTGCACAAGAACAAGCGCTTGTGACTTGGGGCTACCCCTATGTTGGAGACAGTTTTCGCTTTCACATCACGTTGAGCGGCAAACGCCCCAAGACCGAACTCCCCGCGATTGAGGCAGTGCTTCAGGATCGGTTGGTGCCCCAATTGCCCTCGCCCTTCAGCATCACCGATTTGGCGCTGGTGGGTGAGGACAGCGATGGTCGCTTTCACTTGATCCACCGTCACGCCCTCACCGGCTGAAGCCATGGCATCAAGGCTGCTTCCGCGGATTTGATGGCCACCTCGAGATCTCCGCTATTGTCGATCTCGATCACATGCTCCAATCCGTCAGGCAGTGGCGTTGCGGCGCGCGCAAGACGGCGTTCAACCTCTGCGCTGTCTTCACGCCCGCGCGACCTGAGCCGGGCCGACAGCGCTTCAGGCGTCGCGGTCACCGATAGAACTATCAGGGTGCCAAACACAGATTGGGCTTCCAGCAACACTTTGCGCGAGAGGTTCACCAAAGTGCCAGAAGCAACATGGCGAAGCTCGTCGATTTCGCGCGGAATAGCGTAGTGTAGCCCATGCGCTTGCCAGTGCAGCGCAAAACTCCGCTTGGCACAGAGATCTGCGAACATGTCTTCACTGACCGCGTCGTAGTTCTCACCCCCCAGTTCCGGCGCTCGGGTAATAACCCGCCGCTGTGTCTGCAATCCCGGCAAGCGCTCCAGCAGCGCGTCCATCAGGCTGTCCTTGCCCACGCCGGATGGGCCAACAACCGCAATCACAGGGGATTTGGCGGTAGGTGACATCATGCGGCTGCCTTGGGCGTAAAGGTTGAGACATCAACAAAGCGGTCGCAAACCTGTTGGCGGGCGGCCTCATCGTGGAAAATACCGATAATTGCGGCTCCGCGAGACTTGGCTTCCTCAATGAGTGACAGAACCGTGGCACGGTTCTGTGCATCCAGGCTCGCCGTCGGCTCATCAAGCAACATCGCCGGGTAGGTATGGGCAAACCCACGTGCGATATTCACACGCTGCTGTTCTCCGCCAGAAAAGGTCGTTGGGCTGAGCTGCCACAACCGTTCAGGAATATTGAGTCCAGCCAAAAGCGTCGCTGCCCGATCCCGCGCAGCATTTTCGGCGACACCAACCGCCAGCAATGGTTCAGCCACGACATCCAACGTCGGTACACGGGGCACGACACGTAGGAACTGGCTGACATAGCCAAGCGTTTCACGACGCAGAGCCAGAATGTCCCGGGGTGCCGCCTTTGCAACATCGACGTTCCCGACCATGACGCTGCCCGATGCCGCCAGATAATTGCCGTAGATGACGCGCATCAGCGTTGATTTCCCGGCCCCGGATGAACCCGTAAGGCCAATACACTCTCCGGGCGCCACTTTCAGTGTGGCACCCTCCATTACCGGAATGGTCGCGCCGCCCTGATTGTGCAGGGTGAAGCTCTTGCTCACGTTATCAAGTTCAATCATCTCGAGACCTCAGACCTGAAGGACGCTGGAAACCAGCAATTGAGTATAGGCGTGCTGTGGATCATCCAGCACCTGATCCGTTAGTCCGGATTCCACCACATGACCGTCTTTCATAACCATCAGCCGGTCAGCCAACAGACGCACTACGGCCAGATCATGTGTCACGATAATGGCGCTTAGACCCATTTCGCGTACCAACCCTCGCAACAAGTCGAGAAGGCGCGCTTGAACCGAGACATCGAGGCCGCCGGTGGGTTCGTCCATAAACACAAGACGAGGACCCGTGACGAGGTTTCGAGCGATCTGCAACCGCTGCTGCATCCCGCCAGAGAATGCCGAAGGGCGGTCATCAATGCGCGTATCGGATATCTCAACCCTTCCCAGCCAGTCTGCGGCACGGGCACGAATATCACCATAGTGACGATCACCTACCGCCATGAGCCGCTCGCCGATATTGCCTCCGGCAGAAACCGACATCCGCAACCCATCGCGTGCATGCTGGTGAACGAAAGCCCAGTCCGTGCGGCTCAACATGCGGCGTGCAGGTTCGGACATAGTGACGGTATCCACCGGCCCGTCTGCGCGGGTGTCAAAAACAACCTCGCCGTGGTCGGGAGTCAGGTGCCCTGCCATACTGTTCAGCAACGTCGACTTACCCGAACCGCTTTCGCCAACGATCCCCATGACCTCACCCGGATAGAGATCAAAGCTGACATCAGTGCAGCCAATACGAGCACCATACATCTTCGCCAGATTTTTTACTTGCAACAAAGGTGTCATCAGGCGGCCTCCTCGCCCAGTCTGCCGATGTGCCCTGCATCACGCCGGGAACGGCAAAAATCTGTGTCAGAACAAACAAACATCCGGTTGCCTGCGTCATCCAGGATCACCTCGTCGAGGTAGCTGTGCTCTGCCCCGCAAAGATCGCAAGCATGTTCCGCTTTACTGGCTTCAAACGGGTAGTCTTCGAAATCCAGCGACACGACTTCGGTGTATGGTGGGACAGCGTAAATGCGCTGCTCTCGCCCGGCACCAAACAACTGGATCGCAGCCATGTTCATTTTTGGGTTGTCGAACTTCGGGATCGGAGATGGATCCATTACGTAACGATCAGCAACCTTCACCGGATAAGCGTAAGACGTCGCGATGGCCCCGTGCTGGCTGATGTCTTCATAAAGTTTCACGTGCATCAATCCGTATTCCTCCAAGCTGTGCATCTTGCGGGTTTCGGTTTCGCGTGGCTCAAGAAACCGCAAAGGCTCAGGGATCGGCACCTGATAGACAAGGATCTGATCTTCACGCAGTTCCGCCTCAGGAATCCGGTGACGTGTCTGAATGATGCTGGCCTTGGCAGTTTCTTCGGTTGTCTCTACGCCAGCCGTATTCTCAAAGAACTTGCGGATCGACACAGCATTGGTGGTGTCGTCAGCGCCCTGATCAATCACTTTCAGCGTATCATCCGGTGTCAGCGTTGCCGCAGATACCTGAACCCCGCCGGTACCCCAACCATAGGGCATCGGCATTTCGCGACTGGCGAAAGGCACCTGATACCCGGGTACGGCCAACCCCTTGAGGATCGCACGGCGGATCATCCGCTTGGTTTGTTCGTCTAGATATGCAAAATTATATTCAGACATTGGATGCCCTCTCAGCCCAAAGTTCAGAACCCGCCAGTGGGTTACTTTGGAAGCGTTTATTGCAGTGGATATCGCGCTCGCAGCAGCTGTAGCGTTTGTGACCTTCGCAGCATGTAACGGCTTTGAAATTGACTTTGAAAAGCTCCATGATGACGATTGGGATCATCATTCCGCGGCCTCTCTCGCCGACATCTGCTCTGCCAGTTCCTGCGCTTCGCGACGCAGTTTCCGCACCAGTTCAAGTTCAGATTGAAAGTCAACGTAGTGCGGCAGCTTGATGTGCTCCAAGAAGCCGGTCGCCTGAATGTTGTCCGCGTGGCTTAGAACAAATTCCTCGTCCTGAGCGGCAGCTCCTAGGTTGTCTTCGCCCAACTCTTCCCAGCGCAGCGCACGATCTACCAGCGCCATTGCGATGGATTTGCGCTCTGACTGACCAAAGACCAGACCATACCCGCGGGTAAACTGTGGCGGCACGGCTTTGGAGCCTTTGAACTGGTTCACCGTCTCACATTCGGTCAACTCAACTTCCCCGATCTCAATCGCGAAGCCCAATTCCGGAATTTCCATCTCAACCGGCACGGTGCCGATACGCAATTCACCGACAAAGGCGTGGTTGCGGGCGTAACCACGCTGAGTTGAATAGGCCATCCCAAGGATGAAACCTTCGTCTCCACGAGTTAGCGATTGTAGCCGCACAGCACGACCCGCAGGAAACGACATAGGCTCACGCGTCAAGTCACCGGGTTCTGCGTCGCTTTTGCTTTCTTGTTCGATGATGTTTTCGCCATCTAAAAACGACAGAATATGTGGCGTGTCCTCAATCCGGGGTTCTGCTGTCTGGGCCTGTTGTAGATCCTCGTCACCGCTCTCGGCAGCCAGTTTGAAGTCCAGCAGACGATGTGTGTAGTCAAAGGTCGGGCCTAGCACCTGACCACCGGGCGCATCCTTGAAGGTCGCTGATATGCGGCGATCACAGGCCATGCGTCCGGTTTCAATCGGCTCGGACGCGCCAAAGCGTGGCAGCGTGGTCCGGTAAGCGCGGATCAAAAAGATCGCTTCGATCAAGTCTCCCCGCGCCTGTTTGATCGCCAGCGCAGCCAGATCCGGATCATAGAGCGAACCTTCGGCCATCACCCGGTTTACAGCGAGGCTGAGTTGCTCGCGGATCTGCGCGAGGCTTAGCTCAGCGATAGACGTATCCCCGCGACGCTCCTCTGCCAGCCAAGCATGGGCGTTGTCGATGGCACGTTCGCCTCCTTTTACGGCAACATACATATCTTAGACCTCCTCGGTGGCCATAGGGATGATCCGGCTGGATCGGGGCAAAGCACAAAGCTGATTGCCAGCGGTAAAGTAGGTATCAAAACCCAGTGGGAAGACGTCCGAATTGGCTTCAAATCCCGCGTGTTCAGGCAGGTAAATCTGCGAGCTGTCTTTGATACCTGGACCACGCAACTCTGTGTTGGGATTAGAAAATTCACCCATTTCGACGATCAAAGTGGCCGAACGATCCGGGTATTCAGCCGTACCAATGCGGTATGCGTCATGGGGCCCCAAGGCTGCCCAACCGCCAAGTGCGAAATCGGCCTGGCCAGCCGCGACAAAAGGCGCGCCGGTGTGAAATGTGATCCACTCTCGCACCGCGGGCCTGTCGACATCAGCAGCCAGGAACAACCGGGTATCGGGATCACATAGCGTCAGAAGAAGGCTGCCAGCCGCAACTGATAGACCATTTGGTGGCGTTGCACCGGTGATTTCATTGATCTCACCGGGTCGTGCCATAGCAGTCATGGCTGCGCGGAAGGCGTGGGCCGACTGAACAGCCGGGGCCGTAAACCCGCCCGCAAAATGAGAAACTTCGATTTGCGTCGACATCAGTCCTCGCCTCGCACCATGGTGAAAAAATCTACTTTTGTGGCGGCAGCCTTGGCGGCACGTTTCGTTTTTTTAGCTTGTTTCGCTGTTTGCAACGGCGTCAGAATCTGTCGCTGGACATCGTCGGAAGCATCCGTCTGCATCAGAGCGTCGACCTTGGCGGCAATCTCTGCCTGCGCCTTACTGCGCCCTTGCACATACCCATGGCCAACTGTGCCGTCAGCCAAGGTTAGCGCACAGCGGGTAACAGTCATTTCACCTAGGTTGAACGGCGCACCGCTCGCACCCATACGACCCCGCACCATGACACCACCGGCTTCCGGTGTACGCAGCCACGTATGTTCCGGGTTCCGACCGTAGCCTTGCCACAAGTCTTGCAACACCTTGACATCTGCGCTGGCAACAAGGCTCATCCACGCTTTACGATCGACACCACTCTCGGGAGTGTCCGCTTTCATACTCGTTTCACTGTTCATCTGGTCTAAGCCTCTTGGCCTGCTTGTCTAGTTAATCTATACAACTAGACAAATCTTACCTGAGTCGCCCCTCCCGGCGCAACGACAACCTTGTGAAAGTTTCGTGACATGTCCCGCACCCCCGTCTGGAAATCCATCACCATCAGCCTCACCGACGATATCGCTCAGGGACGCTACCAGACTGGTGACAAGCTTCCGCCCGAGGTCAAACTGGCCAGCAGATTTGGCGTAAACCGCCACACGGTCCGTAGAGCGCTGTCAGAGATGGCAGATCAGGGCTTGGTCCATGCCAGACGCGGTGCAGGGGTTTTTGTCGCAGGACAGCCAACCGATTATCCAATTGGTAAAAGAGTTCGGTTTCACCAAAACGTTGCCCGATTAGGGCGTATTCCTGCAAAGCGAGCCTTGTCCCTTGAGACCCGCGCCGCTGGGCCACATGAAGCAGAGGCACTTGAGGTGGAGCCGGGATCGCCGGTGCATGTTTACAACGGGCTATCCCTAGCGGATGGCCAACCGATTGCTCTGTTCCAGAGTGTATTCCCTGCTACGTCGCTGCCCGAGCTGCTTGATGCGCTAAGGGACAGCCAGTCGGTCACGACTGCGCTAAGAGACTGTGGAGTCCATGATTTCACCAGAGTTGAGACACGCATAACCGCGAAATTGGCGACAGCAACGCAGGCATTGCATCTAAACATCACTGAAGGAAGCCCCATCCTTCGCACAACAGGAATCAATGCAACGCCCGACGGACAGCCGATTGAATTTGGTCGTACCTGGTTCGCGGGCGATAGAGTGACCCTTACGGTCAGTGACGATAACAGCAGCGTATCAGATGGTGTGTGATTCTAGGCGTGAGCTAAGCCTCTGAAAGACCTGCTACGATCGGTACTTCTCCAAGAACGCCTCAGCGCTCAAGGCACGGAAATCTTTTACCGCCTTCTTCAGCCGGGCACTCTCCCAATCCCACCAAGCCAGTTCCATCATCCGCTCAGCGACCGCTTCTGTGTATCGCCGACGGATAAGCCGGGCCGTGTTGCCTCCTACAATCGTGTAGGGTGCCACGTCTTTGGTCACTACAGCGCCCGACGCAACCACAGCGCCATGGCCAATAGTCACTTCCGGTTTAATCAAAGCACCGTGGCCAATCCAAGTGTCGTGACCGATATGTGCTAATCTGCTTGAGCGATGCTGAAACCAGGCCGCGTCATCCTCAATATCGTCCCAATAACTAGAGGAACGATACAGAAAGTGGTGCAAAGAGGCTTTGTGCAACGGATGGTCGGTGGCACCGATGCGAGTAGCGCTGGCGATATTCGAGAACTTACCAATCTCTGCATTGGCAATATCGCAGTTGCGATCGCAATAGCTGTAGTCACCGAAGCGACTATTCAGCACACGGCTGTCGGCTCCAATCTCAACAAAAGCGCCGAACTCACTGTTTGTAATAGCGCAATTGGGGTGCAAGAACGGCTGGTCTGCAGAGAGGCGGGACATATGGAGGCTTTCAAAGTCATGGATATTAGGCACGCGTATTGGGTAAGCGCACACGGATCATGACGATCTATGTGCGCTAAGGTAATTCAGAATGTGCGATTAGCTGATCACGGCAGCAGCATTGCGGCACCTTGGCGACGAGCCTTGCGACCCGGCTCGCCTTTGATCAGGCGACGGCGAAGCCAGCCAGACAGCCAATCCATCATCATCACCATCAGGATAATCAGGACGATATAGTAGGCAACTTCTTCCCAGTCCTTTTGGGTGATGATGGCCTGGGTCAGCAGGAGACCGATGCCACCCCCGGTGATCGCCCCAATTATGGTTGCACTGCGGGTGTTGGATTCCAAGAAATACAGCAGCTGGCTCAGCAGCACCGGCGTGATCTGAGGAATAACGCCAAAGCGATAGCGTTGCGCGGGCTTGGCTCCTGTCGAGGAGACACCTTCAATTTGCTTCTCATCGACATTTTCCAATGCCTCAGAGAAGATCTTTCCAAAGGTACCAGTGTCAGTCACCAGGATTGCTAATGCCCCGGTCAAAGGCCCCGGACCAAAGGCGCGCGCCAAAACCACCGTCCAGATAAGCGAATCCACACCGCGCACGAAGTCAAAAAATCGACGCGTCGCAAAGCGGACGGCGCGAAGCGGCATGAAGTTCCGTGTGGCCGCAAAGGCAAGCGGCAATGCAATTATGCCTGCTCCCATAGTACCAAGGAAAGCCATCAACAGCGTTTCAAGGATAGCCCATGCAACATCCTGATGGCGCCACATTTTGTTGGTCCAGAAGTCTTGGAAGATAGCACCTGCTTCACCAGTAGCCGCCCGAGTCATCAGCTCGCCAAAGGCCACGCCGTGATAAGGACTGTCCAGGGTGAAGAAGAACAATTCCCACCCCGCAAAGTAACGAAAAACTTCCGCCCGATTGCGGGTCACCGTTAGTCGCCCCGCATCTGTCGTAACTGCGAGACGGTTCTTCGACACGTTGATCCAATCAGGCACTTCGCCCACAGGAAATTCGGCTTGAACACCAGCACTTCGGCTCGGAGTGGTGCGGATGGTGCCGTAGCCCGGAATATCAAAGGAAATTTCTTTGGAACCGAAGCGCACCTGATAGCCGTCTTCCAAATCGATCACGGTATCGCCCGAGGTGGTCTCCGCGAGGGTTACCCAGTCAGGTGACTGTCCTTCGGGATAAGCGCCCTTGCGCTCACCTTCGACAGCAATGCTGACCTCACCACTACGGTTGTCGCGGGTAACATGGGTTTTATAGCTATAGCTGTCAGCCACCAAAGTGCGGGCGTTCTGCGGGTTCATCCGCTCCGCCAAACTAGCCACATCAAAAGCGACAAAGACATAGGCAAGATAGGCCAGGACTATCAACGGCAAGGCAAAGCTCAGCGCACGCTTACGTACAAACAGGCGTTCCATGTCCAATTTACGCTGTGGCGGCGGTACAGTGGTATCAAAAGTAGTCATTGTTTGGCTCCATGGGTCAGCCGATCGCGCAGCAGGCCCGACAGTTGATCCACCAGGACGATGGTGAAGAACAGCAGAAGGAAGATGGCAGCAGCTTCGTCATAGCGCCCCTGCCCCCATGACATGGAGTTGCGCAGCTCATAGCCGATACCGCCGGCCCCCACGAAGCCCAAAATTGCTGAAGCACGAATATTGATCTCAAACCGCAAGAGCGCATAGCTCACATAGTTTGGCCCAACCTGAGGAAAGACGCCCAGTACCATACGCTGTGCCCAGCCTGCTCCTACCGAGCTAAGCCCTTCTATAGGGTTAAGAGATGCGTTCTCATTCACCTCAGAAAAAAGCTTGCCCAGAGCACCAGCCGTGTGAATGGCGATTGCGATCATGGCAGGTACCGGCCCGCCCCCCAATAGGAAGATGAGCACCAGCGCGATCACGATTTCCGGGATAGCCCGAAAGATATCCAACATCCTGCGAAACACCGGTATCAATGCTGGCCACCGGGCCAACCCACGGGTCGCAAGCAAGGATAAAATGGTGCCAAAAACTGCGCCGATCATAGTAGCTGCAGCGGCGATGTTCAGTGTTTCGATCAATGCCGGGAAAAAGTGCAGAAGATGACCAGGTAACTGAGAAATCTTTTCAACGGCTTCTGAGAGCACTTCGGCAGGATAGTCAAAGACATGAGTAATCCCATCCCAGAATGATCCCGCGTTGCGATCATCCGCAACTTGAAATCCGGCCACCATCATCGCCACGAATACTGCCAAAAGCACCCCGCCATAGAGGCGTTTGCGCTGGATCAGCGCCTGATAGTCGGCCTGTATTTCGGCTACCGACGGAGCCGAGGCTGTTGCATCTGTCATGAATGGGGTCCTGTGTCGTCAGGGTCTGCCAATGGTAGTCCTATTCGCGATGCTCTTGATCACGAGGCTTCACCTGTGCTGGATCGCGAAGAACGTCTATTAACAGTTAAAAAAATGGCGAGGCCCGGTGCTATTGCTCCGAACCCCGCACGCTTTGGTGCTGAAATTAGTTGGACTTCAATTTCCGCGCTTCGATAATCACTTCATAGGCTTCATGAGTGATCGGCATGAAACCTTTGGCCTCACCTGCAGCAACACCGTAGAAGCATTCAGCATCCATCGATTGCAGCGATGCCATCAGGCCGGTCATCTTCAGCTTCACGTCTTCGGGCAGCTCAGTGCGCAGCACCACAGGACCTTCAGGGATCGGCTTAGACTGCCAAATCTGAACCAGATCATTCATGTCCACGAGACCGGCATCCACAGCGCGGCGCAATGCGCCGGAGTTGAACCCGTCTTCCCAGTCGCCCAGACCATCAGCCCAGCTCACACCTGCGTCAACATCACCATTTGCAACCGCTACGATGGTTTGCTCGTGACCACCCGTGAATTTCACTTCACCAAAGTAGTCGCCCGAAGTCATGGTCGAACCGGTTGCTTCCGGGATTTCGATCGATGGGATCAAAAAGCCGGATGTGGAATTCGGATCACCAAACCCAAATGCCTTACCCTGCATATCATCCAGCGAAGTGATCCCGCTGTCAGCACGGGCAAAGCCGATCGAATAGTAGCCGAAGCCACCATCATTGTTCACCTTCACCAGGATTGGCTCAACCGCCTCTGGGTCGCTGAGATATGTCTTGGCATAACCAGACGCGCCAAGCCACGCCATGTCGATCGTGCCGCCGAGCAAACCCTGAATCACACCGTTATAGTCAGCTGGTGCAAACAGTTTGGTTTCAACACCCAGCAGGTCTTCGGTTTTCTGACGCAGGCATTCGTTATTGTTCAAACGATCCTGAGCGTTCTCACCACCAAGAATGCCAATGCGGAATTCCTGAATTTCGGCAGTTTCAGCCAATACCGGCGCGGTCAGCGCGGTGGTTGCCAGAATGGCAGCAAACAGATTTTTCATAGTCAGTCTCTCTGGTTGGAGTCCCGGCACAACAGTGGCCGGGATAGGAAAAGGATCAAACCGCTTAGGCCGGTTGCAGGCGCGGCGGGGTGGTGTTCAGGGTCTCAATCTCGGTAGAGGTCGCCGCTTCGGAGAAGTCGGAACCTGCGCCGTAGATTTCGCGGGCTACACCGGTGGTGAGCTGCTCTGGCAGGCCATCAAAAACAATGCGCCCGTCGCGCATGCCAACAACACGGTCACAATAGCGACGCGCTGTATCCAGCGTGTGAAGGTTGGCAATCACTGTGCGACCATCTTCTTCGTGGATGCGGCGCAGCGCTTCCATCACGGTCTGGGCATTCATCGGATCAAGCGACGCAATCGGCTCATCGGCGAGAATAATCGATGGGTCCTGCATCAAGGCGCGTGCGATGGCGACGCGCTGTTGCTGCCCACCTGAGAGCGCTTCGGCCCGCTTGGCCGCATGTTCTGCGATACCTAGCCGATCAAGAATATCGATCGCCCGGTGAATATCATCCATCGGATAGAGGTTGAACAACGTCGCGAGGGTGGAGCGGCGGTTCAGCGTGCCATGAAGTACGTTAGATACGACATCCATACGCGGAACCAGATTGAACTGCTGAAAGATCATCGCACAATCGGACTGCCACGCACGCTTTTCCTTGCCACGCAGTTGTGTGACATCCAGTCCTTCAAACAGGATACGCCCTTCGCTGGCATCACCCAAACGATTGATCATCCGCAGCAATGTAGATTTGCCCGCACCTGAACGGCCGATGATCCCGATCATGCAAGGTTTGTCGATATCCAGCGTCGCGGCATCTACCGCAATCTTGTCGCCGAATCTCTTGGTCAGTTTGTCAATTCGCAGCACCTGAGGCTCCCGTCTCTTTGCGGGACTCCCTAAGGCGCTAGATCAAAACTTGTGTGTCACCACGATGAAGCTTTTGTAACGTTGCCGATGCTAGCCGGTAGCAGGCCTCTAGGCGCGCGGGTGACAAGCCGCTATATGGCGGCGCAACGCTGTCCATGAAACCAAGGAACTGCTGCCATGTCTTTCGACCGCACTATCAAGATCGCACCTTCGATCCTGTCTGCCGACTTTGCCAATTTTGGCCAAGAGATACAGGCGATCGAAGCTCAAGGGGCCGACTGGGTCCATATCGATGTGATGGACGGACATTTTGTTCCGAATCTCACCTTTGGACCGATGGCGGTCAAGGCATTTCGCCCGCATGTGAAAACCGTGATGGATGTGCATCTGATGATAGCGCCAGTCGACCCCTATATCGACGCCTACGCTGATGCAGGGGCCGACGTGCTGACTGCGCATGTTGAAGCTGGTCCACATACTCACCGCACCCTGCAAGCCATCCGTGGCGCAGGTATGAAAGCGGGCGTTGCCCTGAACCCCGGCACCCCCGCTGAAGCCGTAGCACATCTACTGGATCTCACAGATCTGATTTGTGTCATGACCGTGAACCCGGGGTTCGGCGGCCAGAAATTCATCGATATGACAAGCAAGATCCGCAGCCTTCGCGCCATGATCGGCGACAGACCTATCCATATCGAGATTGATGGTGGCGTTGACCCGAATACAGCGCCAATGGTGACCGAAGCCGGTGCCGACGTACTCGTCGCCGGATCTGCGGTCTTCAAAGGCGGGTCCGTAGATACACCAGAAGTTTATGGCGAGAACATCCGAAAAATCCGCACCGCTACTGAAGGTGTCTGGATCTGAAGCATCGGACATTCCTGAGGCACTATGACGATGCGAAAACTCTGCGTCGTTCTTCTTGGCAGATTCGCCTTTCAGGAGAACTATCTTAGCCGATGAGCCTAGCGTCGCGCGCTGCGCGACGCAGCCACTCTAAACCAGCCGATCCGCAAAATGCGCCAGAAGCAAGTGCTTCAGGATCTTGCCCGTGGGCGCTGCTGGCAGGTGCTTTGTAAGAATAATCTGACTGGGGCATTTATACCCAACCAACTGTTGCCCGACGAAAGATCTTAGATCTTCCACATCCGGATGGTCTTCAGCTGCAACCTGCACAAAGGCTATGACCTGCTCGTCGCCGTCCAGCGGTCGACCAACCACCGCTGATTGAATGACTTGAGGGTGCGAATTCAGCGCTGTCTCGACCTCCGGCGGGAAAACATTGAATCCACCGTGGATGATCAACTCTTTTGCACGACCATCAATATGCAAGTTACCCTTGGCGTCCAATCGGCCCATGTCGCCACTGCGCAACCATCCCCCAGCATCCAATACTGCTCGTGTAGCATCCGGATTGCGAAAATATCCCAGCATTACATTTCGACCGCGAATGCAAACCTCCCCTAACCCATCTCCGGCACCAGGAACGTTTTGATCCAAACGTACGGATACGCCAGGTAGTGCTGGGCCAACAGATGTGTCAGGATCCCCTATGGTGTTGCGCGTGGCACAGATACCCGCGGTGGCTTCAGTCATCCCATAGCCGTTTTGCAATGCAACACCGTAGAAAGCTTCCGCACGGCGCTTGCAATCCGGATCCAGAGGTGCGGCACCCGAAGACACGTACCGCAGATCCGGACTACCAAGCTGCTCCAGCCCCTGTTCTTTGGCATATTGAATCACCAGGGCATGCATCTGCGGCACAGCGGAGACCAGAGTTACGCCAGCCCGCAATGCCTGATAAAACCGGGCAGCCGAAAAGCGTGCTTCCAACCGAACTTCAGCTCCGATCATCACTGATGCAGTAAGGACAGACGCCAGGCCGAACACATGGCTAAGAGGCAAAGCGCCATAGACTACATCCTGAGCCGTCATATCGCGCAGCCTTGCGGACGCGCCCCCGCCGAACGTCAAGTTATCGTGACTGAGCATGACGCCCTTCGGGTCACCGGTTGTTCCTGTAGTGTAGAGCAACACCGCAAGATTTTCCGGGCTCTGTGTTCCAGCATCCTCGTCAGATCCGCCTTTCTCTTTCGCGCAATCCGAAATCTCGGGGTACACAGGCGTTGCCATCGCCAACGCGCCAAACTCACCTGAGATCTCCTGCGCGCCAAGCCGCAAGGCATGAGTGGCTGCGTCTGGTGATGCTGCGCCCGTAAGCAAAACAACCCTGGGATGGGAATGGGCCAGAATGCGATCCACTTCGGCCGCTTGCATCCGCGCATTAACGGGGACGGCTACACCCCCCATTTGCGATATTGCGAACAGTGCAACAACCGCAGCACAGCAATTCTCGCACAGCACCATAACCCGATCACCCGGCTGAAGCCCAGCGGCGGTCAGATGTGGGCGCAAATCATCACAAGCACGCGCCAATTCTCGATATGTCCACGCTGTTCCGCCGTTGTCCTTAAACGCCGGGGCATTCGGACGTTGACGGCTGTGCTGCTCGAAGTATTCGTGCCAAAGCGTCATCGGTCATCCAATTCAACTAAACCTAAGATCTAACGCAACATGGGGAACAAACCCCGCAATGATGCATCAGCTTGATATCCGCTTGAACACGCCACTTGCCGTGGCAAGGACATCATCATTATCGTCCAGCAGCTCACCCGCTACATAGGCGAGAGACCTACCACCTCCCGAGATTATTGCGGAGGCCATAACCCGACCTGTACGGGCTGCCGCTACATATGAGAGGGTTAGGGAAACAGTGACCACTGGAGGATGGAGTTCTGGGTCAAAATACTGAGACGCCGCATTCCCACAGGCCACATCCATGAGTGTTGCTACGATACCCCCATGCAACAACCCGTTGCGGTTCTTGTGCTGCGGCGCAAGATCCAGCGATACACAGCAAAGACCCGATTGTGCATCAATCTCCGTGCGATATCCAACCAACTGCTGACAGCCGGGATCGTTGATTACCCGCTTCTTCCGATCCAGAGATGGATCGTTAGCTGATGTACTCTTCGCTATTGCAGGATTAGGCCGCTGAGAGGTCAATGAACCGCTCCAACTGAGTATCTGCATCACCGAAACGGTGCTCCGCAAGTACAATCCGTTTTGCGATATGCGCCAATTCGTATTCCGCTGTCATCGCAATACCGCCGTGTAGCTGGATCGATTCCTCTGCAATTCGGCGTCCGGTACGACAGATAAGATTGCGCGCTGCAGCGATTTGGCGATTCCTTAGATTTGGAAGATCTTCAAGATGCCCTGCCGCATTAATCACTGCAGAGCGTGCTTGTTCGACCTCAATCAGCATCTCGGCCATGCGGTGCTGCAAGGCTTGAAATGTGCCAATCCGCCGCCCGAACTGCTGTCGGGTTGCTAGGTAGTCCATTGTCAAACGTGTAGCCGTTTCCATTGCCCCAAGCGTCTCCGCCGCAAGTGCTACCTCTGCACGGGCAAGCGCTGTTTCTATGCGACCAGCAGCTTTGCCTGGTACGCCAAGGCGCGCGGATTGCGATACACGGACGCCATCCAGATCAATCTCAGCGGCGCGGCCTCCAGCCATTAACGCGCTGCCTTGCATACGCAGACCTACTGTGTCCGGATCAAGTAGGAACAGTGAAACACCATCGCTATCACCTGCAGCCCCCGTTTCGCGAGCTGATATGATTAGAAAATCTGCGGTTTCGGCATTGACCACGACGGACTTGCGCCCTGTTAGAACGATTTCATCGGCGTCTTCTACAGCTTTGGTTTCGACCCAATGCCGATCATATCTGCTGGTCGGCTCCGCATGGGCGAAGGCGAGCTGCATCTCTCCGGCAATAAGTTGATCAAGTAGGTATTGACCACGCGTGGAACACGCACTGTCACCAGATGGGCTCAGCAGGCTGCCGCAGAGCACAATACTATCAAGCACTGGCTCAACAACGCCAGCCCGCCCCAATTCCTCACATACTGTGGCGATATCGAACCCCTCACCACCGTATCCACCAACCTCAGGCCGCAGCAATGCCCCGAGCACGCCAAGTTCAGCAAGCTGCTTCCAGATCGTAACGGAGTATCCCGAAGGGTCTTCAATGGAATCCTTACGAACGGCTACAGTGTACCGATCCGCAAGAAACCGACGCAAACTATCCTGCAACATCCGGCGTTCTTCGGTCAGTTGGAAATTCATGACCGACCTCCCAACGACACCTTGGCGATAATGTTCTTCTGGATCTCGTTAGAGCCGCCAAAGATCGACAGTTTGCGGTTGTTGAAATACTGCGCCGCTACCGCTTCGCTACCGTCCGGTGGTGCGAGCTCACTGTTGTCGCCTGCGACACTTTCGGAAGCAAAGGGCAGCGCATAGGTCCCTGCTGCGCGGCGAGCAAGATCATTGATCTCTTGCCGTATTTCGGTGCCCTTCACCTTCAGCATGGAGCTTTCGACACCCGGCGCCTGACCTTTTGCGGCGGCTGAAATAATACGAAGGTTGGTTGTGGACATCGCCATCAGATCGATTTCCGCTCGCGCCACTCGTGCAGCAAAATGCGGATTTTCGAGCAATGGGCGTCCGCGATGCAATTGCTGACGCGCCAAACGTTTCACAGCCTCTAGCCCCGCCTGACTAAAGCCCACGCCCGCGATGTTTGTCCGCTCGTGGGTCAGTAAGAACTTGGCATATGTCCACCCCTTGTTTTCCTCACCGACCAAATTCTCTACCGGGACACGAACGTCAGTGAACCACACCTCATTCACCTCATGGGTCCCATCCAGCAGCTCAATAGGGCGCACTTCGATGCCCGGCGTGTTCATGTCGATCAGCAGAAAGGAAATCCCTTCCTGTTGCTTGGCCTCGGGGTTCGTGCGGACCAGACAGAAAATCCAGTTGGCGTATTGCCCAAGCGTGGTCCATGTTTTCTGACCATTGACTATATAATGATCGCCATCGCGAACCGCTCGGGTGCGTAGGCTGGCCAGGTCGGATCCGGCCCCGGGTTCCGAGTAACCCTGACACCACCAGTGTTCGCCCGACAGAATCCGAGGCAGGAAGTACGCTCGTTGAGCATCGGAACCGAACTGTTGCAGAACCGGTGCCAGCATGGTCAGGCCAAATGGAACAATACGTGGCGCATGGGCGCGACAGCACTCTTCCTCAAAGATGTGGCGCTCGACCGCGTTCCAACCACATCCGCCGTGTTCTTGCGGCCAAGTGGGCGCCAGCCAACCGCGTTCGTTCAGAATGCTATGCCAGCGATCGTGCTTATCCTTGCACATCCCTTTGCCCTGTCGCACGGCTTCTGACAAATCTTGTGGCAGCTTTGCCTCCAGAAATACGCGCACCTCGTCACGAAAGGCCAGTTCCTCAGCTGAATAGTTCAGATCCATTTGCCACGCACCTCCTCGTGCTAGTCAATGCTGCCTTTGTGCTCGCCGCCTGCTCCTCAAGACAGGCATAAAACGCCCCTACAGGCATTCCGTTGATCAGTAGATCTCGAACAAACCTGCGGCCCCCATGCCGCCGCCTACGCACATGGTCACGACGCCAAGCTTAGCGCGGCGTCGGCGCCCTTCATGCAGCAGATGGCCAACCATCCGGGCACCGGTCATGCCAAAAGGGTGGCCAATCGCAATCGAACCGCCATTCACGTTGCAGATCTCGTCGGGGATCCCCAGGTGATCGCGACAATAAAGCGCCTGACTTGCGAAAGCCTCATTCAGCTCCCACAAATCGATATCCGCGACAGTTAGCCCGTGGCGCTGCAACAAACGCGGCACAGCATGTACAGGGCCGATACCCATTTCATCAGGCGCGCAGCCCGCGACGCAGTACCCCCGAAAGGCTCCCATTGGATTCAAACCTTGGCGGCTCGCCTCGTCGGCCTCCATCATCACGACGGCTGCCGCACCGTCTGACAACTGACTGGCATTGCCTGCGGTAACGAACTTACCGCCGCCGCGTACAGGTTCCAACTCTGCCAGCCCGCCCAATGTGGTCTTTGGACGACTGCACTCATCCTGATCCACAATCACCTCACGAGTGCTGATGAAACCTGTGTCTTTGTCTTTGATGGCCATGACAGCATTCATGGGGACAATTTCATCGTCAAACACTCCAGCAGCCTGCGCCCCCGCGATCCGGTGCTGGCTTCGCAATCCATAGGCATCCTGCGCCTCTCGGCTGATCCCATAGCGATCTGCAACGATATCCGCAGTATCGATCATCGCCATGTAGACGTCAGGTTTGTGCTCTTGCAGCCAAGGATCCTGCACCTGCGTTACATTTGGCTGCACCATGGAGATGCTCTCAACGCCACCTGCTACCATCGGGCCCGTGCCTTCGGCGGTGATCTGCTGTGCGGCAAAAGCGATAGCCTGGAGGCCTGACGCACAGAACCGGTTTATCGTCATACCCGCTGCCGTCTGCGACAACCCAGAACGAAAGGCAATCTGACGTCCGATATTGTGGCCGGTGGCCCCTTCAGGAAATCCACAGCCGATGATGCAGTCCTCGATTGCACCGCGGTCTAGGCCCGCCCGTTCGACTGCGGCTGAAACAACATGCCCACCCAACGTGGCACCGTGGGTCTGATTGAATGACCCGCGAAATGACTTGGCCAAACCAGTGCGGGCAGTCGAAACAATAACTGCCTGTTTCATATCAGGTGACCTCTCGGTTGAGGTCATCAAAAATACGCCCCTCATTCACCAGCTGCTCCAGCAATGGGGCTGGCCGCCAGAAGAACGCATCTTCCTTTGCGTAACGCCGGATATCGTCGAGGATTGCTGCCGGTCCCTGCAAATCCGCCCATTTCAATGGGCCGCCCCAAAATCGTGGAAAGCCGTAACCGAACAACAGCACCATATCGACATCCAAGGGGCGTCGGGCTACCCCTTCACCCACCACTTTGGCAGCCTCATTGACCATCGCGCACATATAGCGTCGCAGGATATCCTCGTTGGAAAAACTCTTTGGTGTCACACTCTGATCGCGCTGATCACGCTTGATGTACTCTGCCACCTGCGGGTTGGCGCTCCCCCCACGTTTTCCAGCTTCGTATGCATAAAACCCTTTGCCCGTTTTTTGCCCGAAATCACCGCCTTCACAAAGCATGTCTGAAAATTGCACGACACGTTCCCTAGGATTCCGCGTTGGTGCACGACGCTTGCGGGCAGCCCAACCGATGTCCAGCCCGGCCAGATCAGCCACCGCAAACGGCCCCATCGCAAAGCCAAACTCGGTCATCACCTTATCGATTTGGTAGGGCGATGCGCCGTCCAGAACCATATAGTCAGCGGCTCTTCGATAGCTGTTCATGATCCGGTTGCCGATAAATCCATCACAGACGCCTGAACGTACTGAGATTTTCTTCAGCCGCTTGCCAAGGGCAAACCCGCTCGCGACCACCTCAGGGGCAGTCTGATCGGCAACTACGACCTCAAGCAATTTCATGACATGCGCTGGAGAGAAAAAATGCAGCCCAATCACGTCTTGTGGCCGACTGGTCGCGGCGGCAATTTCGTTTATATCTAAATAAGATGTGTTGCTGGCAAGGATGGCACCGGGCCTACAATGGGCATCCAGCGCGGCAAACACCTCGCGTTTGACGGCCATATCCTCAAAAACAGCCTCGACCACGAGATCAACTTCCGAAAGATCTGCGTAGTCTGTCGCTATTGTCAGCGCTTCGACGGTCATCGATTCAAGCTGCGCCTGATCGACTTTACCTCGTTTCAGCGCTCCCTTAAGATTCCCTTCAATCCTGTCGCGTGCCGCTGCCGATGCATCGTCGTCACGTTCTACCAATACGACGGACAAACCAGACAACAGTGCGGTGGTTGCTATACCCGCGCCCATGGTTCCGCCGCCTATGACCCCCATCGATGCGATATCGCGTGGCGTTACCTCAGTCAGCTCGGGCAATTTGCTGACAGCACGCTCAGAGAAGAATGCGTGGATCAACCCTTGCCGCTGATCGGTTTCCATCAACTGCATGAACAATTCGCGTTCCTGCCGCACCCCATCTAGGAAGCTCTCCGCCTCCCAAGCCGCTTGAACAGCACGCACGGCAATTGCCGGAGACAATTGCCCACGGCCACGCGCAAGAACCTTTTCATATGTGTCATCAAAATCCACTGGATCTGGCAACGGCATATAGCAGACCGGGCGGCGCGGTGCGCCTTGCTCCAGCAACTCGCGTGTATAGGCGAGGCCGATTTCACGCGGGCTACCTTCTGCAACACGATCAATGACGCCTTTGTTCAACGCATCAGCAGCAGAAATAGGGCGACCTGTCGTAATCATCTCCAAAGCGGCGTCGATCCCAGCGATACGTGGCAAACGTTGAGTACCGCCCGCGCCCGGTATGACACCGAGGTGCACCTCTGGCAGCCCCATCTTTGCGCCCGGCACTGCGATCCGATAATGCGAAGAAAGCGCAACCTCCAATCCGCCGCCCAGCGCAGTGCCATGCAAGGCAGAGACAACGATCAACTTGGTCGCCTCGATGCGGTTACATAGATCCGGCAACACAGGGGCTACCATCGGCTTTCCGAACTCGCGGATATCTGCGCCCGCAAAATAGGTCCGCCCTTCACCATATATCAGTACCGCACGCGCACCTTCCTCTTCGGCGCGCTCGATCCCTGCAAGAAGCCCACGCCGCATGTCGATGCTAAGTGCATTCACCGGTGGGTTCTGTGCGCTGAGCACAGCAATATCGCCGATCCGCTCGTAAACAATGGCTTCAGTCATGGATCTTTCCTTTTTTGCGGGTTGTGCAGATCAGGTCGCGTCACTTTTACAGCAATAGGCGAGAAGCCATAATTCGCTTCATGCGCCAGACTGATACGAGAGCACAGACATCACATATTTCGCAGTGCGGAATAAAGTTCCGCAAATTAACGTAGACACTAAATCGGGCTTCGCTGGCTGACAAGACCCATCATGCCGGGCCAAACCGCAGCTTGCCAAGCTATACTATCTGTGGATTTCCAGTGACGGTGCGTCCCGTGATGTTCAGACGATGATGATCATATGCCTGACTTGGGCCCGTTGCCGCGAGATAGATCAGCCCTACTGCATGTTTTTGATACAGTGATAGCCAAACCAAAAATACGTTACATAGTTATACAGAATTGAATATTTCAGTTACACGTCTCTTGCTCAGAATCACTTCACAGCGTATCCCCGACTATATGGTCGGCTTATTTCTTGCCGCGATTTGGAGACGCATAACCATGGATGCTTTCATCTGCGACGCAACTCGCACTCCCATCGGTCGCTACGGTGGCGCCCTAAGTCAGGTGCGCACCGATGATCTAGCCTCTCTGCCGATTGCGGAACTGATGGCGCGCAACCCCGAGGTTAACTGGGGCAGCCTTGATGATGTCATCTATGGCGACGCCAATCAGGCAGGTGAAAGCAACCGCAATGTAGCCCGCATGGCCGCCTTGCTTGCAGGCCTGCCCACGACTGTACCCGGCACCACGATCAACCGGCTTTGCGCATCAGGAATGGATGCCGTCGGCATGGCGTCTCGCGGCATAAAGGCTGGCGACTATGAGTTGGCAATTGCAGGCGGCGTGGAAAGCATGTCGCGCGCGCCTTTTGTTATGCCCAAAGCCACCTCGGCCTTTAGTCGCGCAAATCAGATCTATGACACTACGATCGGCTGGCGTTTTGTGAACAAGAAGATGCAGGCCATGTATGGCACCGACTCAATGCCCCAAACTGCCGACAATGTGGCTGAGACCTATGGTATCAACCGCACAGACCAAGATGCCTTTGCCGCGCGCAGTCAAGCCCGCTGGGCCGCCGCACATGAAGCAGGCCTCTTTCACGATGAAATCACAGCAGTGTCAGTACCACAGCGCAAAGGCGATCCTCTGATCGTCGACACTGACGAGCATCCCCGCCCTGGTACATCGGCGGAAAAACTAGCTAATCTTAAGGGCGTCAACGGCCCCGATCTGACCGTAACCGCCGGCAATGCTTCTGGCGTCAATGACGGTGCTGCGGCGATCTTGATGGCGAACGAGTCTGCAGCCACCAAAAACGGCCTGAAGCCAATGGCCCGTATTGTCGGCATGGCAGCCGCAGGGGTCGAGCCGCGTATTATGGGGATTGGCCCGGTGCCAGCTACTCAAAAGCTACTGGCCCGTACTGGTCTGACCATTGAACAAATGGATGTGATCGAACTGAATGAAGCCTTTGCCAGCCAAGGTCTCGCAACACTGCGTGAACTTGGCGTAGCGGATGACGCACCCCATGTTAACCCCAATGGCGGCGCGATTGCACTTGGTCACCCGTTGGGCATGTCCGGTGCGCGACTGGTACTGACCGCCGCCTACCAATTGCAGCGTACCGGCGGCCGGTATGCCCTTTGTACAATGTGCGTTGGCGTCGGTCAGGGCACTGCCCTGATCCTAGAACGCGTTTAGAAAGCCCTAAGGAGGTCCCAGACATGTATGCACAGATGGTTAAATCCGAGGCGACCCAGGACGATCCGGATCAGCTGGCTGCCTTTCAGGCTCGCATCGATGCTGGCGAGAAGATTGAGCCAAAAGACTGGATGCCTGAAGGCTACCGCAAAACATTGATCCGCCAAATCGGGCAGCATGCTCATTCCGAAATTGTCGGACAGCTGCCCGAAGGCAACTGGATCACCCGCGCGCCTACGCTGGAGCGTAAAGCGATCTTGCTGGCCAAGGTGCAGGATGAAGCGGGTCATGGCCTTTATCTTTATTGTGCGGCAGAGACGCTGGGCGTATCCCGCGACGAGATGACTGAAATGCTGCTTGATGGCCGCATGAAGTATTCCTCCATCTTCAATTACCCAACACTGAACTGGGCCGACATCGGCGCGGTGGGCTGGCTTGTTGATGGGGCTGCAATCATGAATCAGGTGCCGCTTCAGCGCACTTCGTTCGGCCCTTACTCCCGCGCAATGATTCGCGTCTGCAAGGAAGAGAGCTTTCATCAGCGTCAGGGCTATGATGCCATTCGCAAAATGGCCGAAGGTACGCCCGAACAAAAAAAGATGGCTCAGGATGCGCTGAACCGCCTCTGGTATCCGTCGCTGATGATGTTCGGCCCATCCGATAAGGACTCAGTTCACTCGGCCCAGTCGATGGCCTGGAAGATCAAGATGAACACAAATGATGAGTTGCGTCAGAAGTTCGTCGACCAAACCGTCCCACAGGCGGAATACCTTGGCCTGACAGTTCCTGACCCGGATCTAAAGTGGAACGACGAACGCGGCCACTATGACTACACCGACCCTGACTGGAACGAGTTTTTTGAGGTGATCAAAGGCAATGGCCCCTGCAACACCGATCGCCTCGCTGCACGGAACAATGCCTGGGAAGACGGCGCTTGGGTTCGCGACGGCCTGCTGGCTCACGCAAAAAAGAAAACCGCGCAGAAACACGCTGCCGAATAGCCTAAAAATTCTTGCGCCCGCTTCAGCGATTGCGCCCCTCAGCCAGGAGGATTTGAGACATGAAAAATGAATGGCCCCTCTGGGAAGTTTTTATCCGTGGACAACATGGAATGAGCCACCGCCACGTCGGCTCCCTGCATGCCCCTGACGCTGAAACGGCGATCAGAAACGCTCGTGATGTCTATACCCGTCGCAATGAAGGCGTGTCGATCTGGGTGGTCGAAGCGAACAATATCGCAGCCTCCTCGCCCAGCGACAAAGGTCCTCTGTACGAGCCGTCAGAGTCAAAGGTCTACCGTCACCCGACCTTTTTCGACATTCCCGACGAAGTGGGAGCAATGTGATGACGAGGGACGAAGCCTTTACCCAGTTCCTACTACGAATGGGGGACAATACCCTGATCTTGGGCCACCGGATCAGTGAATGGTGCGGCCACGCACCTGCATTGGAAGAGGATATTGCTCTGGCGAATATCGCACTGGACATGATCGGCCAGACCCGACTGTGGCTTGATCTAGCCGCCGACGTTCAAGGAGCGGGTAAATCAGCAGATGATCTGGCTTTTCTGCGCGACGCATGGGATTTCCGCAATGTGTTGCTAACGGAAGTGCCGAATGCTGATTTCGGCCGTACTCTGATGCGCCAGTTCCTATTTGATGCCTGGCATTCGATCCAACTGGGCCGCCTGATGAAATCCTCGGATGAGCGTGTCGCGGCCATTGCCGAAAAGGCCTCGAAAGAGGTTGCTTATCATTTGGAACGTTCTGCCGGCACCGTGGTCGGCCTCGGAGATGGTACCGCAGAAAGCCATCGTCGGATGCAGGAAGCGCTGGATTATCTCTGGCCTTATGTAGGCGAGATGTTTCAATCCGATGACGTGGATGATGAAATGGTAAAGGCGGGCATCGCGCCCGATCCATCGATCTTGCGCGATGAGTATGATGCGCTGGTTTCCCGTGTTCTGAGTGAGGCCACGCTGACCATTCCGGAAAGCCGCTTTGCCCACAAGGGCGGGCGCAACGGCGCCATGCACACGGAACACCTGGGCCATTTGCTAACACAGATGCAATGGCTCCAGCGGGCCTATCCCGGCGCCGCGTGGTAAACCCACGATCACAAACCTAAGGATTTACCCACCTTGTGAGCGGGAGAGCGCAACCCGGCCTCACAGACGGATGGGGCGCAGCAAGGACAAACCACATGAGCCCAATGCCAACTCAGCCAAGTATCAGCCAGGTTTGGGAGTGGCTTCACGCAGTACCGGATCCAGAAATCCCAGTGATATCACTGGTGGATCTTGGGATCATTCGCGATGTCTCCTGGGACAACGATACCCTGGTGGTAACAGTCACTCCCACCTACTCCGGCTGCCCCGCTACGGCGATTATTAACATGGACATCGAAACAACCCTACACGACCGCGGTATCACCGACCTAAGATTGAGAACCCAGATCTCGCCCGCTTGGACGACCGACTGGCTTTCGCAGGAAGGTCGCGCCAAGTTAGAGACTTATGGCATAGCCCCACCTCAAACCGTCGGCGGTCCGGAAAAATGCCCCAACTGCGGCAGCAAACGTGTCACCAAGGTCAGCCAATTCGGCTCGACCCCATGTAAGGCCCACTGGCGCTGCCAGCATTGCCTCGAACCTTTTGATTATTTCAAGTGCATCTGAGGAGCCCCTGATGGCGCGCTTTCACGACCTAGAAGTTACCAACATCCGTAAAACAATTCGCGATGCGGTTGTTGTCACCCTAAAACCCGTGAAAGGATCTGAGGATGAATTCGGCTTCACCCAGGGGCAATACCTGACCTTTCGCCGCAAGTTTGATGGCGAAGAGCTACGTCGTAGCTACTCAATCTGCGCGGGGCGAGACGAAGGTATCCTGCAAGTTGGTATTAAGCGTGTAGATGGCGGAGCGTTTTCGACATGGGCCAATACCGACCTAAAACCCGGTGACACCATTCAGGCAATGCCGCCCATGGGCAACTTCTTCACAGCGCTCGATGCTGCGTCTGAAAAACACTACCTGGGTTTCGCGGGCGGCTCCGGCGTTACTCCGGTGTTGTCGATCCTCAAGACAACACTGTCGAGCGAGCCAAACGCCTCCTTCACGCTCGTCTACGCAAATAAAGGCGTGAACACGATCATGTTCCGGGAGGAGCTGGAGGATCTAAAAAACCTCTACATGGGCCGCCTCAATTTGATTCACGTGCTGGAAAGCGATGCGCAGGAAATCGATCTGTTCACCGGTCTAGTTACCGAAGAGAAATGCGCTCAGTTGATCGAGCATTGGATCGATATCGAATCGACGGACACAGCCTTTATCTGCGGGCCAGAACCCATGATGTTAGGTATTGCCAACGCCCTGCGGGCAGCAGGCCTGGACGACAGCCAGATCAAGTTCGAACTGTTCGCCTCGGCCCAACCGGGCCGCGCAAAACGCAAGGCCACAGCAACTGGTGATGCAGGCAAAGGACAGCAAACCACACTCAGGGTTACGCTCGATGGCGCGACCCAAACGGTTGAGATGTCCAAAGACGTAACAGTTCTTGATGCTGCATTGGACAATGCCATGGATGCCCCCTATGCCTGCAAAGCGGGCGTGTGCTCCACCTGTCGCTGCAAAGTCATTGAAGGCGATGTCGAGATGGTCGCCAATCACGCGCTTGAGGACTACGAAGTCGAAAAAGGCTATGTACTGTCCTGCCAGGCCTACCCGATCAGCGACCGGGTGATTGTGGACTACGATCAGTAGTCCAAATGGCCGCCGAGTAATCACCGGCGCGCAGCCGAAGACACAAGGGAAAAAAAGCATGAATGACGAGATGAGCATTGAGACCTACCTGGCGGCAGGTGGCGTTCTCAGCAATCCCACAAATGTTCCCCCACGCTATCGCGCCGAATTGATGACAATCATGGCCAGTTTTGTCGACAGCGCGCTGGCCGGTGCTGCGGGTTTTGTCGACATAATCAATGAAGGTCCGGGCATCAAATCGCGCATGGCCGCCGCCCGGATCGTTTTGGAAAAAACCTCAAACGCCGACCGGGTTTTGCAGGTCATGGGAGACTTCGGGGCCGACACTGAACGCTATGTTGACCACCACCCCTGGACCGCCCGGTTAGAGCGTGAGGCAGGACTTGATCAAGCACGATCAAAGCACGACCGCCGTCTTGCAGTATTCAATTACCCCCTTGAAGGCTGGGCCGATGCCGTCGTTATGAATCTGCTGATGGGCCGCGCCGTTGCAGTACAACTGGCAGAGCTATCCATGGTTTCATACCAACCGTTGGCCGAAGCATTTCGTGCCATTGCTCCGGTTGAAGCGCATCACGCGCGTCTCGCACATGAAGGCATGTCAAGACTGGTACAGGAAGCCGATATAGGCATGCTGCAGGACGCTATCCAATACTGGTGGCCACGCGTGGCCATCAGCTTTGGTGCTGATACGTCAGAAAAATTCGATACTCTTTGCGCTTTTGGCCTGCGTCAACGAAGCAACGCAGAGCTGCGCGCCCGTTGGCAAAGCGAGATGCGCGGGAGCCTGCGAGAGTTGGGGTTAGATGCCCCGGATCCCGGTTGATCCGGGCAAAATAGCATCCAAAAAACATGGTAGTTTGCGCTGATCAAAACGGCTGGAAAAGGTCTGGACGGCTGACCCACTGATCCCTAGGCTCGCCTCAATTCAGCACACCAATGAAACGAGGCCTGACATGGCGATCAGCAAGACCATTCGCACCTATTTCAACGGTAGCTGGCACGACGGTGACGTAGCCATAATGAAGGCTGCAGACCACGCCGCTTGGCTCGGGTCATCTGTCTTTGATGGAGCACGGTTGTTTGATGGCGTCACGCCCGATCTGGATCTGCATTGTGCCCGCGCCAATGCCTCTGCAGATGCACTAATGATGGCCCCAACAATGAGCGTTGAGGATATGGTGGCCATCAGCAAAGAGGGCCTGTCTCAATTCGCTCCCGGAGCCGCTGTTTACATTCGCCCAATGTATTGGGCAACTGGCGGCGATTCCACAATGATCGCACCCGAGCCGGACAGCACTCAATTTGCACTGTGCCTAGAGGAAATCCCAATGGCCTCGCCAGCGGCCTCGGCAACCTTGACGCGCACCACTTTCCGGCGGCCTATCTTGGAAAGCGCTGTCGTCAATGCCAAGGCAGGCTGCCTTTATCCTAACAACGCCCGTATGTTGCGAGAGGCGCGAGCGAAGGGGTTCAGCAACGCGCTGGCGTTGGATGCTATGGGTAATGTTGCCGAAACTGCCACAGCGAACATCTTCATGGTGCGTGATGGTGAGGTCTTTACTCCTATCGCCAACGGTACGTTCCTCGCAGGCATCACCCGAGCCCGCCACATCGCGAACCTGCGCGCCGATGGGATCACTGTTCATGAAACTGTGCTTGGCTATCGAGATTTCGACCAAGCTGATGAAATCTTCGTGTCCGGTAACATGAGTAAGGTGACCCCGGTCACGGCCTTTGACGACTGCCAATATCAAATCGGGCCAATCGCAAAGCGGACCCGCGAGCTTTACTGGGATTGGGCGACCAGCAGCCATAGCTGATAGTCCAAGCTTAACGTCACGTGTAGGTCTATTGCGCAGCGGGATCGCTTGCGCCATGATCTAACCGAAACAATCAGAGGGTCAATATGCGCAAATTTCTTGTGGTATTGGATGACAGCCGCGAATGCCTAAACGCCATGCGGTTTGCCGCTATGCGCGCAGCCAAAACTGGCGGCGGGGTCGAGATCCTTTCCGTGATTCCACCCGATGAGTTCAATCACTGGATTGGCGTCGGCGAGGTCATGCGTGAAGAGGCCCGCGAACGGATACATGCTCATTTTGAAGTTTTTGCTAAATGGATGCGTGATCGTCAGGGTATCGAACCAGAGCTCGTAATCCGCGAAGGCGAGGTTGTGCCTGAGATCATTGCCCAGATTGAATGTGACCCTGAAATCGGTGTTGTGGTGCTTGGTGCTGGCGATGATCGCAAGGGACCCGGTCCGCTTGTAACCCAATTGAGCCGCTCATCAGGCAGCCTGCCGGTTCCAATCACAATCGTGCCTGGAGACCTTTCAAAAGAAAAACTGGAAGCGATCACCTGATCGATTTCTGCCTGCCAGCAAGACTTGATCTTTGCCCCTTTGAATATGGGTTCAACAAGATATGCGAGCTGCGCCCGAAAGGGTTTTCGCATTTAGAACCGTTCCAAATCTTGACTTAAGCAGACCGGAAGCGCATATCTCTGGCACGCTTTAAGGAGGCCCGACATGTTCATTCAGACAGAATCCACGCCCAACCCGGCGACGCTGAAATTCCTGCCGGGCCAGACCGTTCTGGAAATGGGTACCGCCGATTTCCCAACTGCGGAAGCCGCAGGCACCTCACCCCTGGCACAACGCATCTTTGCTGTAACCGGCGTGACCGGCGTGTTTTTCGGCAATGATTTCGTCACCGTAACAAAATCGGACGAGGTCGAGTGGGACCATATCAAACCCGCCATTTTGGGCGCGGTGATGGAGCACTTCCAGTCAGGACAGCCGGTGATTTCCGAAGGCGGAGAGCAGAACTCCGGTCATGCGGAACACACCGGCGAAGATGGGGAAGTCGTAAACCAGATCAAGGAACTACTCGACAGCCGAGTGCGCCCAGCAGTGGCCCAGGACGGTGGCGACATCACATTCCACGGATTTGATCGCGGCGTTGTCTACCTGCATATGCAAGGCGCATGCGCCGGTTGCCCCTCTTCTACACTGACGCTCAAGATGGGGATCGAAAACTTGCTACGCCACTACATCCCCGAAGTAACCGAGGTCCGACCCGTTGCCGTCTAACGCCCTGATCTTGGGATTTGATACATCGGCCGCGCATTGCGCGGCCGCTTTGTTGTGGGGGGATCAAATCCTCGCTTCCGCCTGTGAAACTATGGCGCGCGGACAGGCCGAACGTTTGATATCATTGCTTGAAGAGGTTCTGGCGGACGGTGGTGCAAGCTGGTCAGATCTTGATGCTTTAGGCGTGGGTATCGGACCAGGAAATTTCACTGGAATCCGTATAGCCGTTTCCGCTGCGCGCGGGCTTGCTCTTGGACTGGATATCCCCGCCATAGGTGTCAACGGGTTTGAAGCACGTAAAAAAACCGGGACACTTGCAGCGGTGCCAGCGCCACGAGAACAGGCCTATGTATGTCCACCCGGTGACAAACCTTGCCTGATACCGCTTGCCGAAGCCGAGAAGGTGGCGGCAACCCATGGCCTGGCTCTTACCGTCGAAGCAACCCCGCCAGATATAGCCGATATGATCGCACGCGTCGCTGCTAGCCGCTATCAGATCGAGACTACCGCTCCGGCCCCGCTATATCTCAGAACCGCTGATGCCGCACCGGCCCGCGATACGCCACCGCCCCTTATCGATAGCTGACACTCGTCCTTTCCATGATGACAAAATCGAAAAACCACCCGGAGGGCCTATCGCCCGAAGACATGGATCGTACCCACCATGCGGCGTTCACGCAGGGACGTCCCTGGTCAGCGGCAGAGTTCGATGCCTTACTCGACAGCCCATTTACCTACGCCGTTGGTGATCCGCGCAGCTTTGCGCTAGGTCGCGTTGTAGCTGGGGAAGCCGAACTATTGACCATCGCAACCCATCCCGATCACCAACGGCTAGGATTGGCGGGCAAAGTTCTGAAAAACTGGCAAGATGCTGCAATGGCCCGCAACGCAACCGAAGGGTTTCTTGAAGTCGCAGCAGACAACCAGATCGCCCGCACACTTTACCTGTCGTATGGATTCGCAGAGAGCGGGCGTCGGAGAGGCTACTACCCCCGTAAAAATACGTCAGCAGTGGACGCAGTGCTCATGTCTGTCGATTTACGCAAGGCCCAGACCGCAGAATAACACCAAAAGGTCAAAAAACGGTTGACCCTCTCCGCAGGCTACGGCCTAAATTGTCGCACCTTTTTAATAACACGTGGGTTGGGGCGGTCAAACTGGCCGCATCAAGAACAACAAAGTGGGAGTACCCCTATGACCCTGATGAAATCCCTGATGAGCGCTGCGGCCGCAGTAGCGCTTACAGCAGGCGCTGCAATGGCAGAGCCGGCGCTGATCTTCGATCTGGGCGGCAAATTCGACAAATCCTTCAACGAAGCCGCCTTTGCCGGTGCGCAGCGTTGGGCAGAGGAAACTGGCGAAAGCTTCCGTGAGATCGAACTGCAGTCCGAAGCACAGCGTGAACAAGCGCTGCGCCGCTTTGCTGAGGCAGGTGCCAACCCGATCGTTATGGCCGGTTTTGCCTTCGCAGACGCACTGGGTCAGGTCGCTGGCGATTACCCGGATACTAAATTCGTCATTATCGATATGGTTGTTGACGCTCCAAACGTCCGCTCCGTGGTCTTCAACGAGCACGAAGGTTCCTACCTCGTCGGTATGCTTGCAGCCAAAGCCTCCAAATCAGGCACGGTTGGTTTCATTGGTGGCATGGATATCCCGCTGATCCGCAAATTCGCCTGCGGCTACGCCGAAGGTGTGAAAGCAGCGAACCCCGATGCGACCGTGATTGCGAATATGACCGGAACCACTCCGGCAGCATGGAATGACCCGGTCAAAGGTTCCGAACTGACCAAGGCTCAGATCAGCCAGGGCGCTGACGTAGTTTATGCAGCAGCAGGCGGCACCGGCGTTGGCGTTCTGCAAACCGCAGCCGACGAAGGCATCCTGTCGATCGGGGTGGACAGCAACCAGAACCACCTGCACCCAGGCAAAGTTCTGACCTCCATGACCAAGCGTGTTGATAACGCTGTTTTCGAAGCGTTCACTGACGGCACTGATTTGGAAGCCGGTTTCTCTGTTATGGGTCTGTCCAATGGTGGCGTCGGCTTTGCAGTGGACGACAACAATGCACCGCTGATCACTGCAGATATGCAAGCGGCAGCAGATGATGCCGCAGCCAAGATCGCAACCGGCGAAATCACCGTTCATGACTATATGTCGGATGACAGCTGCCCGGTTCTGTCCTTCTAAGCACTAGACTGTCCCCCGGCCCATGTTGATCTTGTTATGATCACGATGGCGACCGGGGGTTTCACATTACCCGGAGGCTGCGCCTTTGCCGCCTCCGGGTTTGGTTTTTCCTAGGCCGGTTAAGTCGCAGCCACTAACTGCCCGCCGCCTCCGCTCGGGCTAATACCGACCGATCCAGGACGAATAAGGGGAGCCCGAATGACGGCACCAGCAATTGAATTAAAAGGCATTTCCAAAGCCTTCGGACCGGTTCAGGCCAACAAGGATATCTCAATCCGTGTTTCCCCCGGCACGATCCATGGGATCATCGGCGAGAACGGCGCTGGCAAATCAACGTTGATGAGTATCCTCTACGGATTTTACAAAGCCGATAAAGGCGAGGTTTGGATTCACGGGAAACGTACCGAAATTCCCGATAGCCAAGCCGCGATCTCAGCTGGTATCGGGATGGTCTTCCAGCACTTCAAGCTGGTCGAAAATTTCACGGTGCTCGAGAATATCATTCTGGGTGCCGAAGATGGCAGGCTATTGAAGCCCTCGCTTAGCAAGGCCCGAAAATCACTCAAAAACCTAGCGTCTGAGTATGAGCTGAACGTTGACCCAGACGCGCGCATCGATGAAATCGGCGTCGGTATGCAACAGCGTGTCGAGATCCTGAAAGCTCTATACCGTCAGGCCGACATTCTAATTCTCGACGAACCAACAGGTGTGCTGACACCAGCTGAAGCCGACCAGCTGTTTCGTATTCTTGATCGCCTTCGCACTGAGGGTAAAACGATTATCCTGATCACGCACAAGCTACGCGAAATCATGGAATATACTGACACGGTGTCGGTTATGCGACGCGGGCAGATGACCGCAACCGTGAAAACTGCCGAAACCAGCCCTGAACATTTGGCCGAACTGATGGTCGGCCGCAAGGTCCTCCTACAAGTGGACAAGATCCCGGCTACACCCGGCAAACCAATCCTGGAGATCGAAAACCTCAGCGTTGTTGACGAGGCTGGTGTTTCGCGGGTCAAGAATATTGATCTAACAGTAAGGGCTGGCGAGATCCTTGGAATTGCGGGCGTTGCCGGTAATGGGCAATCCGAACTGATGGAAGTACTGGGTGGCATGCGCGAAGGTAAGGGCACCATTCGCCTCAACGGCTCGCCACTGCCCCTTTCCGGCGCTGGATCCGATGCCCGTGCCCGCCGCGCAGCCCATGTGGCTCATGTCCCCGAGGATCGGCAGCGTGAAGGCTTGATTATGGAGTTCCACGCTTGGGAAAACGTGGCGTTTGGATACCACCACGCGCCCGAGTACCAGCGCGGTTTGCTCATGAACAATGCCGCTCTGCGCGCCGATACTGAGGCGAAGATGGCCAAGTTTGACGTACGTCCTCCTGATCCTTGGCTTGCTGCCAAGAACTTCTCCGGCGGCAATCAACAAAAAATCGTCGTCGCCCGTGAGATCGAGCGGAACCCAGACCTGTTGTTGATCGGTCAGCCAACACGTGGCGTCGATATTGGTGCTATCGAATATATCCACAAACAGATCGTGGAGCTACGCGATCAGGGCAAAGCCATCCTTCTGGTCTCTGTTGAGCTGGAAGAGATCCTGTCGCTTGCCGACCGTGTTGCCGTGATGTTTGACGGAATGATTATGGGTGAACGCCCTGCTGATCAAACCGATGAGAAAGAGCTGGGCCTGTTGATGGCCGGCGTCGCGGGGGAGGCCGCGTAAATGGATAAAATGCCCAAATGGGCCGATGTAGTGCTGATCCCTCTGATCAGCCTCATGTTGGCCGCAATTCTGTCTGCCCTGGTTATTCTTGGTATTGGCGAGGACCCGATTGCCGCTGTGAAACTGATGGTTTCCGGTGCCTTGGGATCCACCTATGGCTGGGGCTATACGCTCTATTATGCCACTAACTTCCTCTTCACCGGTCTTGCTGTATCGGTGGCCTTTCATGCGCGGCTGTTCAACATCGGTGGTGAAGGCCAGGCTATGCTTGGTGGCTTAGGGGTTGCATTGGTTTGCCTCTATATCCCATGGCCGCATTGGTCACTGGCCCTGATTTTTGCCAGCCTTGGCGCCGCGCTCTTTGGCGCAGCCTGGGCCGCCATCCCGGCTTACCTACAGGCAAAACGCGGGAGCCACATCGTGATTACGACCATCATGTTCAACTTCATTGCCGCAGCAGTATTGAACTACGTATTGGTCAACCTACTGCGCCCAGAGGGCTCAATGGATCCGGCAACGGCCCGTTTTTCTGAAGCGGTCCATCTGCCCTCACTCCATGAAATTCTGGCACCTCTCGGAATTGAGTTTTCCAAAGCCGCGCCTGCAAATGTCAGCTTCCTCGTCGCCGTTGCCGCCTGTATCGCAGTCTGGTTGCTGATCTGGAGAACCAAACTCGGATACGAAATCCGGGCTTATGGCAATTCGGAACACGGCGCATTGTATGCCGGGATCTCGCCGGTCAAGATCACCATGATTGCCATGCTGATATCCGGCGGTCTTGCGGGCATGATGGCGACCAACAATGTGATGGGCGAAGCCGAGCGTCTGGTACTCAACTCCACCGAAGGCGCTGGTTTTATTGGTATCGCCGTTGCTCTTATGGGGCGGAGCCATCCCTTTGGCGTGTTTCTGGCGGCGATCCTATTTGGATTCCTCTATCAAGGTGGTGCTGAACTCGCGCTCTGGACCAGCATTCCACGCGAGTTGATTGTCGTTATTCAGGCACTGGTGATCCTGTTTACTGGGGCATTAGACAATATGGTACGGGGACCGCTAGAGCGGATCTTCCTCGCTCTGCGTCGGGGGAAAGCGTAATGGATTTCCTGACACTCATCCAAGTGCTCGACAGCACTGTTCGTCTAGCAACGCCTTTGCTGCTGGCCTGTCTCGCAGGCCTCTTCTCAGAACGTGCCGGAATCTTTGATATTGGCCTCGAAGGCAAAATGCTGATGGCCGCCTTCTTCTCGGCGGCTGTCGCTGCAGCTACCGGCAATGTCTGGCTCGGCCTACTCGCTGGTATCGCGTCTTCTTTAGTGCTTAGCGGGTTGCACGGGCTAGCTTCTATCACTTTCCGTGGGAATCAGCTGATCTCCGGTGTCGCAATCAATTTCCTCGCCGCAGGCATGACAGTCCTGATTGCGCAGGATTGGTTTCAACAGGGCGGCAGAACACCTTCGCTTTTCTCCGGCGGTCGGTTTGAACCGATCAACCTGCCATTTGCGGAGACACTGGCAGATGTACCGGTTTTTGGGCCGATTTATAGTGAGCTTCTATCAGGCCACTCTGTACTAGTGTACCTGGCGTTTCTGGCCGTGCCCGCCACAGCGTGGGTTCTGTTTGGCACACGCTTTGGCCTGCGTCTGCGCGCAGTGGGAGAAAATCCTGCCGCTGTAGACACTGCAGGTGTTTCAGTTGTCGGCCTGCGCTATGCTGCTGTGATGATCTGTGGCCTGCTCTGCGGTATTGCAGGCGCATATCTTGCGACGGCTCTCCAGGCTGGTTTTGTTAAGGATATGACTGCCGGTCGCGGCTTTATTGCTCTGGCCGCGCTGATCTTCGCGAAATGGAGACCATGGCACGCACTCGGTGCCTGCCTGCTGTTCGGTTTGTTGCAAGCCGTGGCGTTGCGCTTTCAGAATATTGAAATCGGAACCTTTGTAATTCCCGTTCAGGTGATGGACGCATTGCCATATATTCTGACCGTGGTGATCCTGGCAGGGTTTGTTGGCAAGGCCGTTCCTCCAAAGGCAGGTGGGGAACCGTACGTCAAAGAACGCTGATCGCTAGAGGCGACACGCACCGTCCGCAAGGACTATACGAAAGAAACCAGCAAACGCCCGGTTTTGTCCGGGCGTTTTCAATTTAGAGCAGCCCGCTTTCTTGCTGTGTCATGCATCGCGCCTATTGAAAGCAATTATCCGTATTCATAGGTCCAGTTTTCCGATCACAGTCAGTCCTGTTTTCTGCATAGCGGCATAGACAGTTGATTTTACGGAAGTGCTGCGGTCTAACACTCATATGCAGATTTATCTTCCCATCGCCGAGGTTTCGGTCAACGCATTCCTGCTCTTAGGGCTTGGCGGCATGGTCGGCGTCTTGTCAGGCATGTTTGGTGTTGGCGGCGGTTTCCTTATGACGCCACTCTTGTTCTTCATCGGCATACCGCCGGCTGTTGCTGTTGCGACCGAGGCCAATCAAATCGTCGCTTCTTCCTTCTCTGGTGTTCTCGCACATTTCAGGCGAAAAACCGTCGACATAAAGATGGGGCTTGTCCTTCAGGCTGGCGGTCTCGTCGGCGCGGCAGTTGGGGTTGTGGTCTTCAACTACCTCAAGGCGCTTGGTCAGGTCGATCTGCTGGTAAAACTCTGTTACGTCGTCTTCCTTGGTGTCGTCGGCGGGCTCATGTTCATCGAAAGCCTGAATGCGATTCGAAAATCGAAGGCATCAGGCGGTAAAGGGCCTGCAGCTCGTCGCCAACGCGGCTGGGTTCACTCATTGCCATTTAAGATGCGGTTCCGCACTTCGGGTCTGTACATCTCTGTGATCCCTCCCCTGATCGTCGGCGTCTTGGTTGGTATCCTTGCGGCGATCATGGGCGTGGGCGGTGGCTTCATCATGGTACCGGCGATGATCTACATTCTGGGCATGCCCACAAAGGTCGTCGTTGGCACATCCCTGTTTCAGATCATTTTGGTGACTGCATTCACCACAATGCTGCATGCAACGACAAACTATACCGTGGATATCGTCCTCGCCGTTCTCTTGCTGATCGGTGGAGTGATCGGTGCTCAAATCGGCACCCGTATCGGTGTCTACCTTAAGGCTGAGCAGCTGCGCATCTTGCTCGCTCTGATGGTCCTGGTCGTCTGTATCAAGCTAGGCCTGGATCTGCTGCTTATGCCGTCCGAACTTTATTCACTTGGCAGCGAAGGAGGGCACTGAGATGTCCCGTCGCACCGCCCCTTCCCGCTACATGTCGCCATTGCGTTCCAGTATTGGCCGCCTGTGCCATATTGCTTGTGCTGCCGCTTTTCTTCTCATGCCCATCGCTCAGGCCGCTTGGGCTCAGACGTCCTCAAATGTGACAGACACCGAGCAGCATTCAACCGGCCCGAAAGAAGAGGTTGTGTTAGGCCTCAGCCAGGATCGCGTCGCCATCACAGCTAATTTTGACGGATCCGAGATCCTCATCTTCGGCGCAGTAAAGCGCGAGGCACCTATTCCACAGGACGATCCGCTGGAGGTAATTGTTGCTGTGTCTGGACCCGCGTCACCGGTGATGGTCCGCCGCAAAGAGAAAAAATTGGGCATCTGGATCAATACCGACAGTGTATTGGTAGACTCCGCCCCTAGCTTCTATGCGGTAGCAACAAGCGCTCCTTTGTCTCAAATACTAAACGACACCGAAGATCTCCGTTATCGCGTGTCGGTAGCACGTGCGATCCGCTCTGTAGGGGCTGGAATGCATATCCGCGGCGCGCAACAGTTCGCCGAAGCGGTTATGAGGATCCGCGCTGACAACAGCCTATACTCGCTACGAGAAAACACTGTTGCGGTCGATCAGCAGACCCTGTTTCGTACTGCGATCAAAATGCCCGCTGACCTAACTGAAGGCGCTTACCGCACACGCATCCTGCTGACGCGGGGCGGCTCCGTCGTGGCGCAATATGAAACGAGCATTGATGTTCGCAAAGTCGGGTTGGAGAGGTTTCTCTACACTCTGTCACGCGAACAACCCTTTCTCTACGGGCTGATGTCACTTGCCATTGCCATTGCAGCGGGATGGGGCGCCTCAGCTGCTTTCCGCCTGTTGCGCAACAGCTGACCTTGGTGGCCGCCGCGTCTTGAGCGGCTCCGCCCAGGACGGGCGCGGAGCCAATTTTCTGATGATATTGGAGCGGTCGCGGACGACGGGAATTTCCTAGCCGCGCCCGATGTATGGCATCTTGGTCGCCATGACTGTCATGAACTGCACATTAGCGGACAAAGGCAAGTTTGCCATATGCAACACCGACGCTGCTGCATCCTCCACAGCGAAAGTTTCCATTGGTGCAGCAGTAGGATCGGTTTGAGCCTGTCGGTCACTTAACTCTGCCACCATTGGCGTGCATGCATTTCCGATATCAATCTGTCCACACGCAATATCAAATGGCCGCCCATCAAGGGATAGGCTGCGGGTCAGGCCCGTGATCGCAGATTTTGTTGCCGCATAGGGAGCGGAATGGGGGCGAGGAACATGGGCCGCGATGGACCCATTGTTGATAATCCGTCCCCCTTGAGGCGTCTGCTGACGCATTTGCCGAAACGCAGCGCGCGCTGCAAGAAACATGCCATTCAGGTTCACGTTCACTGCAGCGAACCAATCATCCAACCGGATTTCATCGATCGTGCCAGCGGGTGTGAAAATACCAGCGTTGTTGAACAATACGTCAAGCCGCCCTGATTGTTTGACAAAGGCATCAACGGCGCAATCTACTGCCATCGGATCCGTCACATCAGCAGGCAGCGCATAAGCTCCCGCGCGGCCTTGCGCTACCTCGCTTAGCTTCTCCGCACGGCGCGCCAGCAGGCCCACCTGCCAACCTTCCTCCAGAAATACTTCGGCGACCGCGCGGCCAATGCCAGAACTGGCTCCGGTAATCAGGATTGAACGACCACTTTGATTTTCGTGATTGCTCATACTGGGCTGTCCTCTTCAATTTCCAAGGTCAGCGCACTGGCTGGCGCGGCGCGTAGATCGTCCACTTGCAATGGCCCCGTAGGCTTAGCTAGGCGATTACGTACCACCCAGATCAATCGTTCCTGAGCGCGCGTGATTGCCACATAGGCAAGGCGTTTCCATAGCGGTTGCCCCGCCTCTACCCGCCCCATACGCGCCGCCGCGTAGATATCAGGGGCAAAGACCTGCGCGGTGTGCCATTGCGATCCCTGCGCTTTATGAATGGTTACAGCTGCCCCGTGCAGGAACGCCGCCCCCATACGTGCCGCAAACGGAATGAAGGGTTCTTCTTCATCAGGCTTTTCGATTTTTACGATTGAAGCCGCAGAAACCTGTGGGTCTTCCGCCCCCATCACGTGAAGACGTGAAAATCCCGGTTTGCGACCTGGCCCAAGATAGATCACTTGCGCCCCTTTGATGAGACCTCGCGCTTCCAGATCTAGGCGTTTCTTTCGATGTTTCATCGGCAACTCAATACCGTCGCAGATCAAAGGCTCGCCCGCTAGCAAGCTATCCTCTGGCGCTCCATGTACATTGCGAAAGGCATTGATCAGCCGGATGCGGGTATTGTTGCGCCAGACCAAAACGGGGGAACGTGCCATCAGATCGACCTCAACCCGCTGTCCCCATACGACGCGGTCATCGGCACGGGATAGGTCCTCAACCATGCGTTCGAAATCCTCAAACCCAACATCGGGGTCAGCCAACGCATGAGCCAGGTCCAAAATAGGGTTACCTGCTTCCTGACGGTGGATGCGGTTTAGGATCAGTTTTCTCTCTTCAGGCAGCGTTTCAAAAACCATCGCACCTGATTGGTTAACAGGGGCAAGCTGTGCCGGGTCGCCGAACAATAGCAGCGTTGGAAAAATCTCCTTTAGATCCTGAAACTGGCGGTCATCCAACATTGACGCTTCATCGATAAAACCGATGTCCAGCGGCTCTTCTCGCCGCTTCCAACCGGTGATGAAATCAGACCCGCGCAACCCTGCAGCGGCCAGCGCACCGGGAATGGACTTGTTGCGCTCATAGAATGCTTTTGCTCGCGCAAGCGCTTCTTCTGTCAGCCCCTCAATCTCAGGCTCATCCCCTGTGCCGGCTAACCACTCAGCAATCCGTTCATACTCCGGGTCGTAGACTGGTGTGTATAGAATACGATGTATCGTAGTAGCAGGCACGCCGCGAAGGCGCAGCACGCTGGCAGCTTTGTTTGTCGGCGCTAGAATTGCAAGTGTGCGTCGATCTTCATTTTTCTTCCGGCTTTCATAGTCACCCGAAACAACCTCAACACCGGCCTGCTCAAGCGCCTTGTAAAGCTCCGCCAATAATAGTGTCTTACCAGATCCGGCCTTACCAACGACCGCCATTGCACCGCCATCACCACGCGGTGGATGTAACAGATCATCTTCAAGATCCACTCCTGCGTCATGAAGAAGATTACTGACGCGATCGAATGCAACCGCCTGATCATCGGAGAATTTAATGGGTTCTGCGCTCATATCGGGACCCTACAGGCGCCGGGCCGGCTGCACCAGAGCAGACGGCCCAGCCTGGCCTTGTTTAGGCTCATATCAGGTTAGCTCGACCTGAGTAGTCATCCCGTTTTAGTTAGCCAGTCAGGGCAACCGGATCCGGTTGCCATGTCCCACCAAACGAGCGATCAAACCACATCGCCGATAACTCCGGCTGAATCCCCGCACGCTGGGCAACGCGGTGATAGGCCTCGGCTGAATAGTCCCACAGCCCGAGACAAATTCGATCACGTCCCTCACCTATTGTTCCCACCACCTCAGGGCTGAATCCAAGCGAGCGATAGATCCGCACCATACGGCGGTCAAACACCCCCGCGAAATGCGCTATATTGAAGTTTCGCATGATCTCTAACCCGGCCAGTGTCAGCGCGCCGGCAACATTGCCGCTTGCATTGCGCGATAGGCAAAACCGTGTGCACTCCCAAATCAACGGGCTACGGATCATCTCACCCCCCGTTAGCTCAGGGAAAACGTCGTTTACCATGATCGGGCCGGTAGAGGGTAAAAAGCGCATTGAGCCACCATGGCTTCCATCGGGCTGCTCCCAGATCACATACAAAGGGTTGAGCGCGTCATATTCATCTCGCTCTTCACCCAAAGCATTCACCGAGACGTCCCAACCCAAGCGCGCTTTAAATTGATCTGCGCGATCGACGAACATCGAACGGGCCAGATCACGGTGCTTATTCAAGTCGTGTGCATATACATAGCGAAGCATAATTTAGTCCCCTTTAGATAGAAAAGTGGGACCAGATTACGACTAGAAAAGAATTTCAACTATAAGGTTAATGATTGCCAGCGGCTTCAATGCTTTAGATGATGATCAATCCAAGACTCAATGCTCGGGCAATTGCATGCGTCGTATTGATAGCCCCCAATTTGAATCGGGCACTCTCGATGTAAACACGAAGTGTATGTTCAGATATTGTGAGCGTCTTTGCGACCTGAGCGCGACTGTACCCCATAGCGAGCAGTGTAAGTGCATCGATCTCTCTTGGGGATAAAGGTTGTACATGCTCAGGGCTGCGATCAGGCTCGAATTCCAGCGCTTTGCGATTGAAATAGTGGCCGATCAGGATCAGATCTCGGCTATGTTTGTCGATAAACTTTGTCCATGCTTCATCGTCGCAGTTATGGCTGACGGTGAACAACGCGAATTGCCCATTAGGGCCGCGGATCGGGATTGAATAGCCCTGGTTCCCCACATCATGTGCCAGCGCGTCTTGCATAAATTCGCGGGCTGGTTTCGACGACCAGTCAAGACGACGCCAGTCGACCGGGTGAAACCGCTGATAACATCCGATGATGACTGGATCGGCGCGCACGTAGGATTTTTCCTGATACCGCTCGACCCACTCCTGCGAATAAGTGCCGAAATGATAGTGGTCCCCGGCGCTATCAACCCAGTGGTACATCGCGTGGTCGACGTCAAACGTGTCGCACACACGCTGAATGATCTCCTGCAACCCATCAACCGAAGTTGTGGCGTCTAATACCTCAAGGATCAGATCAAGATTAACTTTTGTCGCCATAAATTCCCTGAAGTCTCACTTGTTGCTTGCGCAGAATAGCCGTGCTCTTGCGGATAGAGTACACAGCCATCATGTCTTTGTGCCGCGATCACCGATGCAGCGTCAACGGCAAGACCTCATAACGAGCTACTTTTTGTTATCCACAATCTATAGCGCTGCCGAAAAACTCGGCCCTATTGGCGCGCAACTTCCCACCATGTCTTGCTGCACATACAAGTAACACAAAAACTTTCAGGAAACAAAAACCCGCCAGACGCACAGCGCTACTGGCGGGTGTTACTCAGTGTCTGACTTAAGAAGCGTACTTACCTCGCCAACACATCCTCGAGTGTGCGCAAGCCAGTGCGCGGCGCTTGAACCAGAACAGACATATTGCCCGGTTTGTGCTCGTTGCGCAGCATCTTCATATGTGCTTCAGGCAGATCCGACCACGAGAACACCTCAGACATGCATGGATCCAAACGACGCTCTACCATCAATTTGTTGGCCGCAGCAGCCTGTTTCAGATGTGCGAAATGTGACCCCTGAAGACGCTTCTGGTGCATCCACATATAGCGCACGTCAAAAGTTAGATTATACCCGGTTGTACCTGCGCAGATGACGACCATACCGCCTTTTTTGCAGACGAAGGTCGAGACCGGGAAGGTGCTCTCACCGGGGTGTTCGAAGACCATGTCAACATTCACACCTTTGCCAGTAATCTCCCAGACGGCTTTGCCAAATTTGCGCGCTTCCTTGAACCAGTTTGCATATTCAGGCGTGTTCACAGTGGGGAGCTGACCCCAGCAATCAAAATCTTTGCGATTGATGACACCCTTGGCACCCAATCCCATGACAAAGTCGCGTTTACTTTCGTCCGAGATCACACCGATAGCATTCGCACCCGCGGTATTGATCAATTGGATCGCATATGATCCCAAACCGCCGGACGCTCCCCATACCAGAACGTTTTGTCCCGGCTTTAGATCATGCGGCTCATGTCCAAACAGCATCCGATAGGCCGTAGCCAGGGTCAGCGTGTAGCAAGCGCTTTCTTCCCAAGTCAGATGCTTGGGCCGCGGCATCAATTGCTGTGATTGTACGTTGGTGAATTGTGCAAAGGAGCCGTCCGGTGTCTCATATCCCCAGATACGCTGGCTGGGTGAATACATAGGATCGCCGCCGTTGCATTCCTCATCGTCGCCGTCATCCTGGTTGCAATGAATCACAACTTCATCGCCGACCTTCCAACGCTTCACCTTATCCCCGACTGCCCATACAATGCCTGACGCATCGGATCCTGCTATATGAAATGGTGCGCCATGGCCATCGAACGGGCTGATCGGCGTACCAAGCGCCGCCCAAACGCCATTGTAGTTCACGCCCGCCGCCATAACGAGGACCAGCACATCGTGGCTGTCCAGCTTGGGAACGTCGACTACCTCCTGCACCATCGCAGTATCCGGGTTGCCATGACGTTCCTTGCGGATGGTCCACGCGTACATTTTCTGTGGAACGTATCCCATCGGCGGCAGCTCACCGATTTCATAGAGTTCTTTTTCAGGGGCCTCGTATGAGAGGGCGCCATTTTGCGTGTCCAAAGCCATGCTGGCCTCCTTTTGCTGTTTGCCGCGATGCAGAATCGTAGCTTCCACATACGGAATAGGATTCAACAAGCAACAATGCAACAACAATTACTCTTTTTGGGTAATTTTATAACCCAACGAGTGCAGCAATTTACTTTGCGCGCGCAGCATTTCTTGCGCTTTCGGGATCCTTACCCAGTGGATCTGGGATCAGGTGCCGAATAGCATTCGCATAAAAAATCAGTAGATCACGCTGTTTCGGTGCTATCTGAAAATGGCCGTCCCGCTCCTGCAGAACTCCCCTCGTTACCAACTCACGTAGTGCCACTTCTGCGGCATACTCCCGGCTTTCGTGGGGGGTGTGGATATAGGCGTACGGTATTTGTTCAAGCAAACCGTCCATGGCCTGTTTTATTTCAGAGCGGCTAAGCGGGTTTGCCCCCTCCAGTACACCCGTCATTGCTGCAGCCAGCAGGGACACCGGCAGGACGGGGACACATTCCCCTATCCTCCCCATCAACTCCTGCGCCAACACCGTCGGCGTATCCCTGCCTCCCTTCTGTGATCTGAAGTCCTGAAGACTAAGCGGGCGACCAAAACTGACTGCTGCATAGCCAAACCTGTGGTAACGTCCGGTTACCAACAACAGCAGCTGGCGCAACAAGCGGATCGCAACGACATGGATTCGGGCGCGAAAGCGCCTGTCGCCAGACTTTGCCGCAGATGTCAGAACATTATCCTCAAGGACGCGGTCGTAATTCAATGCGACCGGCACGAAGACTACATCACGGCCATCTTCCTCCTGCGCAACTTGGCCGTCGACGATGTATTTCAGCAACCCAATTTTTGGTTCTGCTAGGGCTCCATCCAGACTCAAGCCGCCTTCGGGGAAGATTGCCTGGGTGACCCCTCCCTGTGTTGCTAAGCGTACGTATGTCGCAAGAACACGGCGGTAGAGATCATTGCGTGATTTACGCCGGATGAAATAGGCACCCATAGCGCGGATCAATCGCGACAATGGCCACACCCGCGCCCATTCGCCGACGGCATAAGATAAAGCCGACCGATCTGCCACGAGATAGGTGATCAACACATAGTCCATGTTGGAGCGGTGATTCATCACAAACACCACCGTAGCGTCCGGATCGATGGCCTCGATCGCCGCCTCATCCATATGACCAAGGCGAACCCTGTAGATTGCGTTCGACAGAAATCGTGCAAGACGGATCGCGATACTGAAGTAAGCCACTGCAGAAAATGATGGTACGATTTCCCGCGCGTAACGTCGGGCTTCTTCAAAAGCCACGTTTTCCGGGACACCTTGCGCGCGCGCATGATCCGCCACGCCCTGTGCTACCTGAGGATCGTAGATCAGTCGCTGAATCATGTCATAGCGCCGTGCCAGTTTGAACGGCTGGATCGGCCGCTCAAGACGGCGGTTCAACCGCTCTACGGCACGTTCCAAACGATGGCGAAAAAACCACCGGACGGATGGAAAGAGAAAGTGGGAGGCAAAGGTGATCGTAGCAAACAGCACGATCAGCAAAAACAGCCAAAGCGGGACTTCCACGGTCTGCATCATTCTCTAACCCTTTCCCATGCTCAGCACCGTTACAAGCACTTTGCTGAACTCGGTATGTGGTATTGACTGTCGGATAAGAGTGTATGACCAACCAGATCCTGTACCATCCGGCGCCCGCACGCAATTCGCCGATCACCGCATACGGGACGACAGCGTAGCAGAAATTTAGTTAATCATTGGCATGAATAACTCGACCAGACGCCAGGTGTCTCAGGGGGGCGACCACACGCATGAGGCACAATAAGAATTGTAGCGAAAGCACCGTGTCGAATGCAGTCGAGGCAATGCCGCAATGCAGCGAATTGACAAGGGTCAATAATTACTATTTAGATCCTAAAATCGAAACATAATTACCAACACCTCGATCGGGAGCTGATAATGCCGCAGACGCAAAAAGACCGCCCTTGGCTGATCCGCACCTATGCCGGTCATTCGACCGCCAGCGCATCCAATGAACTTTACCGCAGCAATCTAGCAAAAGGGCAAACCGGCCTTTCTGTGGCCTTCGACCTGCCGACCCAAACGGGATACGATAGCGACCACGTGCTGGCACGCGGCGAAGTAGGCAAGGTCGGTGTACCGGTCGGCCACTTAGGCGACATGCGAACATTGTTCGACCAGATCCCGCTGGAACAGATGAATACCTCCATGACGATCAACGCCACAGCGCCATGGTTGCTATCGCTCTATATTGCCGTAGCTGAGGAGCAAGGTGCCGATGTGGCCAAGTTGCAAGGCACGGTACAAAACGACCTGATCAAGGAATACCTCTCCCGCGGCACATATGTCTGCCCGCCCAAACCCAGCCTTAAGATGATCGCGGATGTGGCAGAGTATTGCTACACTAACGTACCGAAGTGGAACCCGATGAACGTGTGCTCCTACCATCTTCAGGAGGCTGGAGCCACGCCAGAGCAAGAATTGGCCTTCGCATTGGCGACCGCGCAGTCTGTGCTGGACGAGTTGAGACCGCGGATCGCACCAGAGGATTTCCCAGCGATGGTCGGGCGCATTTCTTTCTTCGTAAATGCAGGCATCCGGTTTGTGACCGAGATGTGCAAAATGCGCGCATTCGTCGATTTATGGGATGAGATTTGTGAGAAGCGTTATGGCGTCAGTGATCCAAAATTCCGGCGCTTCCGTTATGGGGTGCAGGTAAATTCGCTGGGCCTTACCGAGCAACAGCCCGAAAACAACGTTTACCGTATCCTAATCGAAATGCTCGCCGTTACACTCTCGAAGAAAGCACGCGCTCGTGCCGTGCAGCTTCCGGCTTGGAATGAAGCGCTTGGCCTCCCTCGCCCTTGGGATCAGCAATGGTCAATGCGGATGCAACAGATCCTGGCCTATGAAACCGATTTGCTCGAATATGATGATCTATTCGAGGGAAATAAGGCGGTAGATACCAAGGTTGAAGCGTTAAAAGAGGGCGCACGCACTGAGCTGGCCACACTCGACAGCATGGGCGGTGCTGTTGCCGCCATCGACTATATGAAAGGCCGCCTCGTCGAGTCCAACGCCGAACGTCTGAATCGGATTGAACGCAATGAGACCATTGTTGTTGGCGTCAATAAATGGACAGACGGTGAGCCCTCCCCCCTGCAAACCGAAGATGGTGGCATTATGGTGGTAGATCCGGCGGTAGAGCAGGAACAGATCAACCGTCTGAATCTCTGGCGACAGGAGCGAGATGCAAGCGCAGTGGAACAGGCTTTGGCTGATTTGCGTAAAGCAGCCCAACAAGGTGCAAACATCATGCCACCGTCTATTGCAGCGGCAAAAGTTGGTGTAACAACAGGCGAATGGGCTGAAGAAATGCGAAAGGTATATGGCACGTACCGCGGACCAACCGGCGTTTCTGGCTCAATCTCCAACCAGACAGAGGGCTTGGATGAATTACGTGAAAAGGTGAATTCAGTCAGCGACCAACTTGGTCGCAGACTAAAGTTCCTTGTCGGCAAACCCGGTCTTGATGGCCATTCCAACGGCGCTGAGCAAATTGCTTTCCGCGCCCGAGACTGCGGCATGGACATCACTTACGATGGGATCCGAATGACACCTGAAGAGTTAGTCGCCTCCGCTATTGAAGACGACGCCCATGTCGTTGGCATGTCAATCCTCTCCGGCAGTCACCTGCCCCTGATTGAAGAATTGATGGGGCGGATGAACGACGCAGGTCTCTCGCATGTCCCGGTCGTCGTCGGGGGAATCATTCCGGATGATGATGCCGATCGTTTGAAAAAGATGGGAGTAGCGCGCGTTTACACACCCAAGGATTTCGAGTTGAACGCAATCATGGGAGATATTGTTGAACTGGCGAAACAACCACAAACGGCTGCACACTAGCGGATTTCCGCAAATAACAATAAGCTGAGCAATTTTTCTGGTGAAATCCCTGTGAAAATAAGATCATAAACCAATGCACCTCGAAATATGATGTTGTGCATTCATTTATGGAGAAGAGAATGGCCGTTGATCTGACATCGATGTCGCGAAAAGAACTTTTGGAATTGCAGACAGATGTTGAAAAGGCGCTAAAAAACGCAGAGCAGCGTGAGCGCGTTGAAGCACTGAAGGCCGCTGAAGAAGCCGCTGCGAAGTTTGGTTTCTCGTTGGATGAAATTGCTGGAAATGGCCGGGCAACTGCGAAGAAAGCTAAAGCAGCTCCAAAATACCGCAACCCCCAGAACCCGGAAGAAACCTGGACAGGCCGCGGTCGCAAACCCCATTGGGTGCACGCTGCGCTGACGTCCGGAGTTGATATTTCCGACTTGGAAATCTAATTTTCCAAAGCTGAGGACGCACCATGACTGTTCATATCGGAGCCGCCAAAGGCGAGATTGCCGAAACCGTTTTGTTGCCGGGAGATCCTTACCGCGCAAAATGGGCTGCTGAGACATTTCTGAAAGACGTTCGCCTCGTAAATGAGGTGCGTGGGATGCTTGGCTTCTCTGGCACTTGGAATGGCCATCCGGTCACAATTCAAGGCAGTGGCATGGGCATGCCATCACTCTCGATCTACGTAAACGAGTTGATCCGCGATTATGACGCCAAAACCCTGATCCGGATCGGATCCTGCGGTGGCATGCAGGATAACGTCAAGATCCGAGATGTGATCATCGCCATGACAGCCACAACAGTCAGCTCTCCCTCTCGCGGGATATTCAAGGAAGTAAACTTCGCTCCTTGTGCAGATTGGTCATTGCTTCATGCCGCAATGAAAGCCGCTGATGCGCATAATCTGACGCCACATGTCGGCGGCATCTACTCTTCTGATGTGTTTTATGACGAGCGCCCAGATTTGACCGAACAGATGGTGCGCCACGGTATTCTAGGCGTCGAGATGGAAGCATCTGAGCTTTACACTTTGGCGGCTAGGTATGGCCGCCGCGCACTGGCTGTGCTGACCGTTTCCGATCACCTTGGAACGGGTGAAGCGCTACCATCTGATCAGCGCGAGCAAAGCTTTGGAGAGATGGTAGAAATCGCACTAGAAGCCGCCTTCGCCTAAGGCTGTCATCGCACACAAACTACCACAAAAAGGCAGCGCAAAACGCGCTGCCTTTTTCAATTCAGTTAGAACTGACCTTAGCCCCGCCCGTGGCGGCCATCGTAGCCATTCCTACTAGGTGACTGCCAGTCCTCCAGAGTATTGGCACCCGGCGCGAACACCTCAACCAGCAACGGATGGCAGGCCGCGCTATCACTGGTATGTTCCGCACTGCAATCTCCCCCCGGGCATGCGCTTAACGCACCCAACAGGTCTATTTCAGCAAAAAATTCTAGATAGTCGCCAGGGCGGACCGGGCTTGCCTTCATGAAGTATTGCCCGGTGTCTCGCGTAAACCCAGTACACATAAAAACGTTCAAAACATCATGGATATATGGCTCGGCCTCCGCCAATGTCATACCAAGATAGTCTGCCACCGCGCGGGTAAGGTTGGAATGGCAGCAGTGGTGATAGTGGTCGCCTGACAACAGGTTTCCGGTATAGGGATCGCAGCGTGTGCCTATCACATCGTGAACAGATCCACCGTAGCTATCGATCCCGTACCATCCCAGACTATCTGCGATGATGGTCGCCATTGGGCGTAGGTACGGCAGGTTACTCCACAGCCGCTCGCCTGTTGTTACATGAGTACCATGCAGCGCACGCGTCTTGCCCGAGAAAAACCGTTCACTGAGATCGGCTTGGTTCCAAAGATTCAGATCTCCTACCTGTGGCCCTTCAACGGACGTAACACGGAAAAAATGCCCGGCATCGACGCTAAAACAGGAAGCTTCCCGAGGTGAGACCAGAACTTCGTCTAGTTTCTGGGCTGTTTCACGTGCTGCAAGATATTGGGACAGATCCGGTTTTGGCAACGTCTCGTTGGGATAGCAAATCACCGGCATGATCGCGCGCCTTTGTTCAGCATCTGCCGGGGGCCGCACGTCAGTGGCGGCAACATGGTTTTGAGACATAGAGCAAACCTTCTTGTTGTTTGCACTATGAAAACCAAGGTTGCAGCCAGTGGCAAGTAATCCCTACTAACATTCTGGTAAGATCAGCCTATGCATCAAATACAAGATGGATGATCCCAATATTCTACGCAAAGCCGATATCCAAAGATCGTTCTATCGTGTTCTCATAGACAGACCATTCGTCCGGCTTTGTACCGTCGAAAAGGTACTTCTCGCTCTCAGCGTGGCTAGCGACTAGCGGTGTCATAATCGACCGGGATGCGGGCACGGCCATACAACTGGACGTGCCCATTCACTTCACCCAACCGAGAGTTCAGTATCTATTGCTACGATCAAGGTTCAAACCAGAAACGCGTCGTCAGTAAAGACAATGCTGTCTGTTAAGAACTCTTCAACGTCTCGCAGCACCACAACATCTCGATCCCCATCCAGACGGATAATTGTGTTGCCATTGCGCTCCGACACGCTCGAAATACTGGCCCCGTTTTCCAGAAGCAAGGTATCGTTAGTGGTATCAAAGTCTCGGATCACATCACGGTCTCTGCCACCATCCCGGGCATCCGCACCAAAGACAAATGTGTCAGCGCCGCCGTTTCCGGTAAGCCGGTCATTCCCGTTGCCGCCAATCAACACCTCATCTTCTCCAGTCCCGAACAGTCGGTCTCCGCCTCCGGTGCCCTCAACCAAATTGAGACCCGGGGTAGGTGTTGGTTCTGGATCCGGCAGTGGAGCAGCCCCAAAACCCAGATCAGAATAGTCCAGACTATGGTCAATGGTGGCGTCTAGGCTTACATTCGCAACATCCGCCAGCGTTTTACCGGCAGAGGCCAGTGCATCTTGATCAAGTAAAAAGAGATTGTTGGTGGAACCAAAATTGAAAACGAGTCGGTCATGCAGCGCTGAAACATCCGAAAGAGATGAGCCATCATTAAAAGTCACCGTAGTGCTGGTCTCACCATCTCGAAATTCGCGCACTATGCTATCGAGACCTGTTCCAGTTTGTACAAATGCGGTAAATCCGTTGAAGATCGATAGTCCAGATGCGCTTTCGATCCGCTCTCCGTCCGAATTACCTCGAATGAGATCGTCATCGAAAAGCGTCGCTTCGAATACTCCAGTGGAGCGCCCGGATAGGCCATTTGAGATCGAAAAATACTGAGCAGTGGAAGAAATGTTCATGAGGTTTCTCGCGCGTTAATCCGTTTCAAGGTCTCGGGCGATTGCCTGGGAGACTCTCACAAGTTCCGGGCAGGGAGTGCATTGTACAATTCAACTGAGATAAACAATCTGGGAGTAAAGTTTATCAATCATAAGTTGTTTTGATGTTGCGCTGATGCCGCCAGGGTCAACGATGCGCAGAAACCACAATATACTTGGAAAGCCATTTTGCCTGTAAATTCAGTGCCGCTCAGATATGGGTACGGCGTTAGGCGATCTGATTTTCCGGAGCAGTCCTAGCAATCCAAGAAAAACGCCGCCTGCGGCATGCAGGCGGCGTTCTCAGTTGGCGATATTTCGTATCTGATCAGACCGCGCGTTCGACCATCATCTGTTTGATGTGGGAAATTGCCTTGGCCGGATTAAGGCCCTTCGGGCAGGTCTTGGCGCAATTCATGATGGTATGGCAACGATAAAGCTTGAACGGGTCTTCTAGCTCATCCAGTCGTTCAGGCGTCGCCTCATCACGGCTGTCAATAATCCAGCGATAAGCATGCAAAAGCGCAGCTGGCCCGAGATAGCGATCACCATTCCACCAGTAGCTGGGGCAAGACGTCGAACAAGACGCGCACATTACGCATTCATATAGCCCGTCAAGCTTCTTGCGATCCTCTATGGACTGCTTCCACTCTTTTGCTGGGCGATTGGTCTTTGTTTCCAACCACGGCATGATTGAGGCATGCTGAGCATAAAAATGGGTCAGATCTGGAATCAGATCTTTGACCACTGGCATATGCGGCAGTGGATAGACCTTCACATCACCCTTAATCTCATCAAGCCCGTAGATGCAGGCCAACGTGTTGATACCGTCGATGTTCATCGCACAGGAACCGCAAATCCCCTCGCGGCAGGATCGACGGAATGTCAGGGTCGGATCGATCTCATTCTTGATCTTAATGAGCGCGTCCAGAACCATCGGGCCACATTTGTCCATGTCGACAAAATAGGTATCCACCTGCGGGTTCTTGCCGTCATCCGGATTCCAGCGATAGATGCTGAACTTGCGCACATTTGTTGCGCCTTCGGGCTTGGGCCAGGTTTTACCCGTGGTGATCTTGGAATTTTTCGGAAGTGCGAATTCGACCATAGATCGTTCTCCTTGCTTAACTACCCACCATCCGCAAGCGCAAAGCGCTGCAACGGCAGGAGATCCGTGTCTGCGGCCCGGAAACACCGGAACGAAGCTCTGTGAATGTAGCGACCGTGTCGGCCGTATAATAGTGGGCATGGGGCCGCATCAAAGGAGCCCTCCCGCCGTAAAAGGTCTGTAGTCTGCCAGTCGCACCAGCCGGGTGGCATCAACGGGATAGTGGTGCGTCAGCACCTCGATCAATGCTTCATCGCGGGCCGCTAGATGCAGGATCGCCTGATACTCGGAATTCTGGTCCATCTGCCGCCAGCGCTGGTCAGTGGCCAGATCGAAATCTGTACCGGCCTGTGCACCATCAAAAGAGGACCCACCACCGTAGCTCTGTACCTCGCCCAGAGTATTATCAACACAAGGCAATCCCAAATCATCCAAGCAGTCAGCACGGTACTTCGCTTCGCGAACCCAGATATCATAGTCGATCACCGTTAATGCGAGGTCACCCGCCTGTCCGGCTAAATCCAACATTCTACGATAGCTATCGATAGCCCGAAGTACGATGGCGCTGCGATGCGACACCGAGAAGTCTGGATTGCCCTGTAGCTTCTTTGTCAGTGACGCTGACCAGTTGAGAAACCCTCGGATCAGTAGGATATCGCCACTAATGAATGTCTCATCGAGGTCACCGGAAACCGGTCGATCCAGAGTATAGTCTGATGGTACCACGTCCTCGTAAGAGAGCAGTAACAGGCCACCTCGCCCTATTGACGCACCGAGTGCTGCAAGATCACGTCCGTTCTGACGTGACAAGCGCAGACCATTGCGCTCGATCCCCTGGTGATGCGTCAGCGGTGCACGCTTTGGTTTGCAGTTGTTGAAGAACAGAGCCTGCCCAGTTGGCGCATTACGTTGCAACCAATTGGCAATCGCATGATTGCCAGACCGGCGCATCCCAAACAACCTTAACGCGACATCAGGTTGCCAGTGAAGATCAGTCCAATATCCGGTCTCGCCCGTGGAAGCAGCAACCAACGGCATCGAACAGCTCTGTTCAACAGCCATCATGACACCCTCTTTCCACGCGTTGTCAGCACCCACGCAATGTGGGAACTGATAACAGCGTGATATGCTAGGCCTGACTGCATACCGACCTTAAAACGTCCGTGCCTTAGGGGCGATCTTCGCCTCACTGATACCTCCTTCGGCCTCAGTTGTAAGGGGATCTACGATTACTGGACGGTAGGTCAAATCCACCTTATTTCCATCAACACGGCTGACAGTGTGGACGCGCCACTTTTCATCATTGCGCTTGGTGAAGTCCTCATGCGCATGGGCTCCACGGCTTTCCTGACGCGCCTCCGCTCCGACGATTGTCGCCAATGCGTTGGGCATCAAGTTAGTAAGCTCGAGCGTCTCCATCAGATCAGAATTCCAGACCAGCGACCGGTCAGTCACTGCCAGATCGTCGATCTTGGCCGCGATCTCATTCATCTTGGTGACACCCTCTGCCATCGTCTCAGAGGTCCGGAACACCGCCGCGTCACTTTGCATGGTACGTTGCATCTCCAGACGCAGATCCGCAGTTGGAATACCACCTTTGGCGTGGCGCAGACCGTCGAAGCGATCAAAGGCCTGATCCACTTTTGCTTGGTTCAGAACTGGATTGGCCGTATCCGGGTCGACAACCTTGCCTGCACGGATCGCCGCAGCACGGCCAAATACCACCAAGTCGATCAATGAATTGGAGCCGAGCCGGTTTGCACCATGTACAGAGGCACAACCTGCCTCACCGACAGCCATGAGCCCCGGCACAATGGCAGTCGGATCGTCGGCGGTAGGGTTTAGCACTTCGCCCCAATAGTTGGTCGGGATACCGCCCATATTGTAGTGCACCGTGGGCAGAACCGGAATTGGTTCTTTGGTCACGTCGACACCTGCAAAGATTTTCGCGGATTCGGAAATCCCGGGCAACCGTTCCGCCAAAGCTTCAGCAGGCAGGTGGCTGAGGTTCAGGTGAATGTGATCCCCATGTTCGCCAACACCGCGGCCTTCACGTATCTCCATCGTCATAGACCGCGAGACATAGTCGCGGGGAGCCAAGTCTTTGTACTGAGGCGCGTAGCGCTCCATGAAGCGTTCGCCTTCGGAGTTGGTCAGATAACCACCTTCACCCCGGGCCCCTTCGGTTATCAAACAGCCCGAGCCGTAGATACCAGTCGGGTGGAACTGCACGAATTCCATATCCTGTAGTGCCAGGCCGGCACGGGCAACCATGCCGCCGCCGTCACCAGTACAAGTGTGGGCAGATGTCGCGGAGAAATAGGCACGACCGTAACCGCCGGTTGCAAGAACGACCATCTTGGCATTGAACACATGCATTGTGCCGTCGTCCAGCTTCCAGCAAACAACGCCCTGACACTGTCCATCATCAGACATTATCAGATCGATGGCAAAATACTCAACATAGAACTCAGCATTGTTCTTTAGAGACTGGCCATACAGAGTATGAAGGATCGCGTGTCCGGTCCGGTCAGCGGCAGCACAGGTTCGTTGCACTGCAGGGCCTTCGCCGAATTCAGTCGTGTGACCACCAAATGGGCGCTGGTAGATTTTGCCTTCTTCAGTACGGGAAAACGGCACACCATAGTGTTCCAACTCGTAGACCGCCTTGGGGGCCTCACGTGCCAGATATTCCATCGCGTCGGTATCACCAAGCCAATCAGAACCTTTGACGGTGTCATACATGTGCCACTGCCAGTGATCAGGACCCATATTGGACAACGATGCTGCGATACCTCCCTGTGCCGCAACCGTGTGGGAGCGGGTCGGAAATACTTTGGTTACACAGGCAGTACGCAGCCCCTGTTCCGCCATACCGAGAGTTGCACGCAGACCGGCACCACCGGCACCAACAACGACCACGTCATAGTCATGTGTTTCGTATTCGTAAGCAGCCATTTGAAACCTCGGGATTTACAGCGCCAGGCGGATCAGCGCATAGGCGCTGACCGCGGCTACGGCATAAGACAGGCAGGTGACCAGAATGATCGTCAGACGGCCAGCAAAACCATGGACATAGTCTTCGATCATGATCTGAGCGCCAGATTTGAAGTGCATCATACCGACCCAGATTGTCAGTAAGGCAACCAGAGCCGGAAACGGACGGGCGTAATAGGCCGTGATCTCTTCATAGGATCCACCCAGCGCCGAGCCGAAAGTAAAGACAAACAGGGGAACGAGGATCAGCAACCCAATGGAGCTGACCTGCATAGACCAATGATGTGCAGTACCGGATTTCGCAGCACCCATACCAACGGCACGCTTGCGATCTGTTAAATAACGCATTGCGATTGCTCCTTCAGCTCAGACGATGACGAGTGTGAGAATGGTCAAGACAGCCGATCCGATGATGACCACCCAGCCCAGCTTTTGTGCAGACTCAAGGTCAAGCATCTTACCGTTATCCCAGATCAGGTGACGCACGCCGGCCAATGTATGATACCAAAGGCCCAGTACCGACAGGCTCATGACAATGTCTCCGAACCAGCTGGTCATAACAGCGTTGGCGGTGCGGAAGTAATCTTCAGAGGTTGCCGCCGCCAAAAACCACCAAGCGATCAACAGCGCGCTTACAAGCAATGCATTGCCCGTAATACGCGTTAGGATCGAGGTGATCGAAGTAATCTGCGGGCGATAGACCTGCAAATGTGGCGAAAGCGGGCGATTGCCCCGATTTACATCGGCCATGTTGGCTCCTTTCCGGTTAGCTGACGACGTTTTAGCGGTTTTTTACGTCCTGTCACGCAAACGAGCGGTAAAAATGCACAGTTATTCTTATGAACACTGTGAAAACAACAATATGTGATCACACCCTTCCAGTAAGTGATCACAAAATAGGATAATCGAGAATCCTTACAGAATCACATGGTGTTCCGTAAATTAGTGAATGGCTGGTACAATGTTGCCCAGATCCGCATTTTGTTGCGCTACCTCGCGTAAAAGCTTTTTTCGGATGGCTTGCGGATAATCATCGAACCCAGCCGCGGTCTGCACAAATGCGCCAGGACCGTGAATGACATGCTCAAAAAAATAGGCCGTTAAATCCGGTTCGCTCTCTTCAATTGCGAGGGCGTTGACCGTCACACCAGCAGCACGGATAGCACTGCGAATAGCTGTCGGTTCCAGTCCTTCATTTGATGGGCCATCTCCAGATACATCAATCACCCGCCGACGGCAGTTGGGCACCTGCTGAAACTGATCCAGTGACAGCTGCAGTGCCTCCCCTATCCCGGTTGCATAGTTACGCCAGGGGCGCGGCGCTGCCGCAATATCGGCAGCCAATTGATTTAGCGCCGAGAAATCGACAGCTCGCCGCCAACCCAACGTGACATCTTGCCGACCGCTGCCAGACCATTGGATCAATGTCACTTGCGCCTGCGCCCGAACGAGGGCCTCAGCTACAACACCGTCTTGCAGCGCAGTAGCCAGACCTTCCATCTGTGTTCGATACTCTTCGACATCAACACTGCCCGAGACATCCACCGCCAGGACCAGCGCGAGATCGCAGGCCCGCGCAGATATTGGTACTTGGGTGAAGAGAGCGAGAACCAAAATTCGAAAAATCCACATATCTCAAGCTTATGCGAAAACCGAACGACAGACCTATTGTTTTTCGTCTCTGCCATCTTAGCCCGAAAACAGACACTCAATAGGCGACCAATGGCCCAACACCCGCCGACTCTGCCTGTCGTACGCGAACCAGTTACCGCCGCCACCGGCGGGCTGATCCCAACGCCGGTCAATCGCTACTTCAGCTAAGGCGCAATAAAGTAAGCTCCCAACTGCGCCGTGACCGCAGAGGATCAGCGCGTGGTCTGGGTACTCTTGCTCTGCAGCCAGTACCTCACCCAGGATACGGTTTTGGGCATCTACTGCCCGTTCCCAACCCAAGACCGATTGCGATGGACTGGCAAAGAAGGCATCCGCCTGCGCCTCAAATGCAGCAGGAGGCAAAAAGCCGGTGCTGGATCGATCATTTTCATGCATACTGGGCCGCTGTTCTACGTCGACACCCAGCGCTGTTGCCAGCGGCGTGGCGGTTTCGACAGCTTTGCGTTCGGCACTAGTGATCACCGCCGCCTTGCAAGACGATTGCAGCGTAGCGACCCGTCGAGCCAGTTCTGCTACTCGATCTTCACCAATCGGGGATAGACTCCAGTCCGGCACCGCTATTGAGGCGTCTACCACCACTTGTGGATGCGTGATGTAGAGCACAACACTGGGATCAAGTGTTCTCATAAATACCTCATGTGCCAGACTACCCCAGTCGAACCAAGATCCGATCCGGCCCGATCGAAGGTACCTTATCGTGGCATCAATGCCCAATAATCGAGATCTAGCAATACCTCAGAACGGTATTTGCCATCATCCCCCTTCAATTGGAATGGAGCGTCACCGCTGGTCGCAACCAAACGCAGCCTAATCGCACCTACACCAGGGGCACTGGTTTCAGCCTTGTCCAAGACCTCAGACCACGCCCGGATTGTCATGCCAAACGTGCAGGGGTTTGCATGCGCCCCCCCGTTTAGCCCGACGATCATCTGCGCGTTAGCCAAACCATTAAATGAGAGGGCCCGCGCCATCGAAATCACATGCCCACCATAGATCAACCGTGATCCATCTGGGCGTGCGGTGGTGTCAAAATGAACCTTGGCAGTGTTTTGCCATAACCGGGTCGCCAACATGTGTTCGGCTTCCTCAATCGTGACACCGTCCACATGGTCGATCTGCTCTCCAACCTCATAGTCGTCCCAACGGTGGGGCTCGCCCGCCAAAGAAAAGTCGTAGCGAGAGAAGTCCAAACCGTCTGGAACAACCAGATCTTTTGCTGCGATAGCCTCATTCAACTCCGGAATGAATGTTTCGGGCGCAGGCAGCTCAAGGTTACCTTTGCGCACCATAACCCAGCGCACATAGTCAAGCACGCACTCGTCGCGTTGGTTCAAACCGCGCGTACGCACATAAACTACGCCGGACTTTCCGTTGGAGTTCTGTTTGACCCCGATCACTTCGCTCTCTGCGCGCAGGGTGTCGCCAGCATACACTGGCAGATGCCAGCGCCCTTCAGCATAGCCCAGATTAGCAACAGCGTTCAGCGAAACGTCGGGGACCGTTTTGCCAAACACCATGTGAAACGCAGCCAGATCCTCAAGCGGCGATGCAGGCAGACCACATCCGCGCGCAAACTCATCCGAGGAGTAGAGCGCATGCCGGGCAGGGTAAAGCGCGTGATACAGTGCGCGCTCCCCCCCAGAAACAGTGCGTGGCACCGCATGATGCAACACATCGCCAACGGCATAATCCTCAAAGAACCGGCCCGGATTGGTCTTGGCCATTAGTGATCTCCCAGTTTTGTATCGGGGGTGTAGGTGCCTGGCACTTCTTTCACCACGGATTGACCACAGCGCATGATGCCTTTGACCGGATCAAAGGTCTGTGTCGGGCTACCGTACAATTCCCAGCCTTTGTTCAGCGCATCCGTAACCTTGTGGCAGAACGCAGCGGTATCGTCCTCAGACAGGAAGCGATAGAGTTTCATTGATGCTTACCCTGGAAATGGAGAGGGCCCGACAAGCCCATGAACAAAGCCGATCACACCGAGCAATACGGTCGACGCAGCAAAGAATATTCCATCCTTGGCAATTCGGCCCTTGGGGTTCGGAGTCCAGTCAGGCTCAGCCCGGTTAATAACAACCATTTCAGCCAACGCCCAAACCAACATACTGCCGAACAGCACAAACGACGCCGGATCCCAATTCACCAACAAATGCGCAACCGCCCACATGGCAAAGCCCAACAACATGGGATGGCGCAGTTTATAAAACAGCGCTCCCTTCGCAGGACCGGGGCTAGTGAAATACAACGCAAACAGCATCAATGTGTTATTGATGTGCGTAAAATACGGAGGCGGTAGAGCCAGGTCGAAAGAGTCCGCACTACGATACCCAATGATCATCAGCACAACGCTTGCCACGAGAGCGAGCGCGATCAACCCTTTACCACGCCGCCCAAGCGAAGCCCGTGCATCCGGAGCAAAGCGTCTAAAAAAATGCGCACCCCACCAAATCAGGATGCCTAGAAGCAATAAAGCCATGTCAGTCTCCCAAAGAAATATGACTGACCCAACGCCTAGGCCGAAACTGTTGCGATTGCATCCGCTTTTGCAAGAATTTCACGCGCGGTGACCACATGAAGGTTTTCGACAATCTTGCCATCCACCACAGCCACACCCTGCCCGCCTGCCGCCGCTTCATCGAAAGCGGCAATTTGGCGGCGGGCGAGATCAATCTCATCTTCTGACGGGGCAAAGGCGACATTCGCCACTTCGACTTGCGCCGGATGGATCAACGTCTTGCCGTCGAACCCCATGTCGCGCCCTTGGATACACTCAGATTGCAACCCTTCCGCATCCTTGAATGCATTGTAGACACCGTCCACAATGATCACTCCTTCAGCCTTGGCAGCCAGGAGACACTGGCCCAACCCCGCCATCAAAGGCAGTCGATCCGGGCGGAACCGCACCTGAAGCTCTTTGGCGAGATCATTTGTACCCATCACCATTCCCTGCAGTAATGGGTGCGCAGCGATCGCTGCGGCATTCAAAATGCCACGTGGGGTTTCCATCATCGCCCAAAGAGGCATATCTCCCGTGATCTTGGCCAACGCATCCAGGTCCCCGGGTGAGGACACTTTGGGCAGTAGGATTGCGTCGCAGCCCATCTTAGCCGCGGCCTCTGCATCCGCCTGCCCCCAGGGGCTATCCAACCCATTTAGACGTACAATTTTTATCCGCGCGCCATAGCCGCCTTCTTTCAAGGCACCAGACAAGGTATCCCTCGCATTCTCTTTTTCATCCGGGGAAACCGCGTCTTCCAGATCAAAGATAATCGCATCAACTGGCAGATTGCGCGCCTTGTCCAGCGCACGAGGCTTGGAGCTGGGGATGTACAGAACCGAACGATAGGGGCGTGTGCGCGGGTTCATGCGTAGTCTCCTAGGTCATTTTGTTGCGCAAACGGCTACCCAATTGAAAGTAAGCTTTCAAGTGAAATTACGCCGCAGCGCAGAATATGCCGCGTCACAGCTACTAGAAAACACGTCAGTATTACCTCCATCATATTGTTTTCTATAATTTATTGTACAAATACAGAGTCACGAACGCTGCGTTAAGAGGATATCAGCATCTATTTGCCACCCTTATAGGACCGGATAACGATCGAACCAAAACGGCATGACAAATCCGGGAGCGGGCAAACTGCCCGTGCAGACGATGACGCGATACCGGTACGGTGTACGACCTTTCCGGGTCTGATCGAACGACCCGAAGGGCACACCCCGCTGCCGGATCTTCCGGAAAGGGTAAAACCCATGTTGAAGACGACGTTTGAAATTGCAGTTCTGAGATGCGCGACATTGGCGGCAATCTGCCTGATGTCGCTGCCCGCAGCCGCGCAAACCAGCAACAACTGCGCACCGCGCGATCAGGTGGTGCAACGCCTTGCCGAACGGTATGGCGAAAGCCGCCAGAGCATCGGCATCGGCCAACGTGGCGTTGTGATGGAAACATTTGCCTCTGCTGATACAGGCAGCTGGACTATCACAATCACCACACCCGGCGGTGTTACGTGTCTGGTGGCCTCTGGGCAGTCCTTTGAATTCTTGGCCGAGGCGCTACCCGTGGTTGACAGCGATGCCTGATCTCTGGAGACAGTCGGTTTTGCTAAGGGGGCAGCGTGGAAACAACCTTCTGCCAACCAGTTCACTACGATAGATGAGGGGTTCGCGTGCTTTGCAGCCTACAATTCGGGCTAACGCTGTGTTCATTCGGACTCAGATCAGCCCATCCCAAATCAGCTTCGCGCCAGTTGTGAGCAACAGCAGATAGGTCAGGCTAAAAAATAGCCGTTCCGATACCTTGTAGTGCATCCGCACCCCCATCCATGCTCCCAATAGGGCAAAAGGTGCCAGCATAAGGTCAAGCTTTAAAGACGCAGGCGTCACCAAACCTAGCATGGCATATGGTATAAACTTGGCCGCATTCAGAACTCCAAATACCAGCACTGAGCAAGCTTGATATTCGGTCTTGGTCATGTCGCGGCCCAACAGATAAAACGCCGCAGGAGGACCCCCGGCATGGCTTACGAAACTGGTGAACCCTGCAACCAGCCCCGACGCAACGCCGGTTACATCCGCATTTTCACAAGGTTTCGCCAACCGCGGCCGAAGATGCCCGGACAGCTGCCAGGCCACAAACGCTACTGAGATGCCCCCTATGAGAATACGCATGGCGTCGGCATCAACCGATCTATAGAATATGGCGCCCAGGGCCACCCCAGGCATCCCACCGAGGAGAAGCAAAAGAGATTCCCGCATACGCCAGCGCCTCCAGTACGGCCGTAATGATGCGACATCGATCAGCATCAGAAGTGGCAACATAAAGGCAAGCGCCACCCCTGGATCCACAACCAGAGCGAGAATCGATGAAGATGCGAAAGCAGCCCCTGATCCAAAGCCGGCCTTGGAAATACCGGCAAAGGTAACCGCCAACACCGCTACCAGAAAAAACATAACCGTGATCTCGGGCATCTAAGATTCCTCTCTAAGTGCCTCATAATTCGAATATTTAACCGCCTACATCAGATTTGAACAGTGTGCCTTGCATACCCCTCTCAGCGCTGGGAGCTTGCACCACGGCACGGAAGGCCTTAGTCCTCCCCGCAATTACAACCGGACCGGAGAGATATCCCAATGGCTCGACCCAAAATCGCCCTTATCGGCGCAGGTCAGATCGGCGGCACACTTGCCCACCTCGCAGCACTGAAAGAACTGGGCGACGTTGTCCTGTTCGACATTGCTGAAGGCACCCCCGAAGGCAAGGCGCTCGACATCGCAGAATCCGGTCCTTCGGAAGGCTTTGATGCCGACATGAAGGGCACTCAGTCCTACGCGGACATCGCAGGTGCCGATGTCTGCATTGTGACTGCAGGCGTTCCGCGTAAACCCGGCATGAGCCGCGACGACCTTCTGGGTATCAACCTCAAGGTGATGAAATCGGTCGGTGAAGGTATCCGCGATCACGCGCCAAATGCGTTTGTCATCTGCATCACCAACCCTCTCGACGCAATGGTCTGGGCTCTCCGCGAGTTCTCTGGCCTGCCACACGCCAAAGTATGTGGCATGGCTGGCGTTCTGGACAGCGCGCGTTTCCGTCATTTCCTGGCTGACGAATTCAAGGTCTCCATGAAAGATGTCACCGCCTTCGTATTGGGTGGCCACGGCGATACAATGGTGCCGCTGACGCGTTACTCGACCGTCGCGGGCATCCCCCTGCCCGATCTGATTAAAATGGGTTGGACAAGCCAAGAGAAACTGGACGCGATTGTACAACGCACCCGTGATGGTGGCGCAGAAATCGTCGGCTTGTTGAAAACCGGTTCTGCTTTTTATGCTCCTGCTACCGCTGCAATAGAAATGGCTGAGGCATACCTCAAGGACCAGAAACGCGTCCTGCCTTGTGCAGCCTATGTTGATGGCGCACTGGGGCTGAACGGCATGTACGTTGGTGTTCCCACGATAATCGGTGCAGGCGGGATCGAACGCGTTATCGATATCAAGATGACCGCCGAGGAACAGACCATGTTTGACAATTCTGTCAATGCGGTCAAGGGCTTGGTCGAAGCATGCAAAGGCATCGACGGCTCGCTCGCATAAACCTTCGCTCCGATACAGCAACTAAAGGCCTGCCATTTCGGCAGGCCTTTTTGTTGAGCAAATGGGGCAGGCGTCAGCCCAAATGTTTCAGAACAAAATCCGCGCGCGCTGAGACGTCGGCCATGGGCAGAATGATTATCTCATACACAAGCGCGCTATAGGCCACATACAATCGGTCATATTCCTCAAGCGCATCCTCAAACCTATGCTGTCGTTCAGCATCGCGAATAAATATTTCAGGCCATGGTGGTGTCAAAAAACTTCAGAGTGATAGGCATCTATCCCGCTCAACGTATCAGCAATGGGAACCCCCGCTGCCTGTTCCAAAGCAACAGCGGCATCAATCGGTCCCCGGTCAAAAAACAGCCAACCACCGAGAAGACCTTTGTCGCGTCGGCCCTACCGAGCCAAATCAATCGCCTGGTGCTCAAGGGCCTTAAGGCTGACCCATGGCAGTGCTGCACCGTAACCGCAGCTTTCTTCAATGACGATACGACGGACCGACTCCGGCACGGTTTCGTATCCACGGCGCGTTAGTTCTCGCAGCACCGTAGATTTACCGCCTCGGAACATCCTGACAGAACCACATGGCGGCTTTTGATCTTTTCGTGCATGATCATTCTCCTTGTGAAGTGGTTGCAAACGGCCCCAGCTAATCGCGCGCTGTAGAGTTAATATTAGATTCACGTGCCCAGATGCTGAACGACCGTGTCAGGTCACTGCCCCGCCGAACAACACGCTGACCAAATTGCCGCAATTGCATCACGGACAGTCGGAGTTGATCTGAACATACGACATCGAATCAGCCTTGTTCACCTTCTGTAAATTTGTGATCACACGCTGGAAAGCCGTGATCACAAAACCGATAAATCTTCGGGATTTTTTTGCCGACTGTAAGAAAACCCTTTAAACATTGGCGCTAAGACGTCGTATTAGACAAGACAATTGCAGCCAGACGGGACAGTTTCAAATGAACATCCACGAATATCAGGCCAAGGCCCTCCTCCGCAGCTACGGCGCGCCGGTTTCGGACGGGCGCGTGGTTCTCAAGGCGGAAGACGCCAAAACAGCAGCAGGCGAATTGGACGGCCCTCTCTGGGTGGTCAAAGCCCAGATCCACGCGGGGGGTCGCGGCAAAGGCTCCTTCAAAGAAGCCGACGCCGGTGAAAAAGGCGGCGTACGCCTGACCCAATCGGTTGAAGAAGCTTCAAACGAAGCCAAGAAAATGCTGGGCCGCACTCTTGTGACTCACCAAACTGGTCCTGCAGGCAAGCAGGTGAATCGCATCTACATCGAGGCAGGCTCCGGCATTCAGACCGAGCTGTACCTCGCGCTGCTGGTAGATCGCCAAACCTCGCGCATTTCTTTTGTCTGCTCCACCGAGGGCGGTATGGACATTGAAGAGGTGGCCGCAGAGACACCGGAAAAAATCCTGTCCTTTAGCGTTGATCCAGCCACCGGATACCAAGCGTTCCACGGCCGTCGCGTTGCGTTTTCGCTGGGCCTCGAGGGCGCTCAGGTCAAACAATGCGTCAAACTCATGGGTCAGCTCTTTCAGGCCTTTGTCGACAAAGACATGGAAATGCTGGAGATCAACCCGCTCATCGTATCTGACAGCGGCGATCTGAAAGTGCTGGATGCCAAAGTCGGCTTCGACGGTAACGCGGTCTACCGCCACGCCGATATCGCTGAACTGCGCGATACCACAGAAGAAGACCCCAAAGAGCTGGAAGCCTCCAAATACGACCTCAACTACATCGCTCTTGATGGCGAGATCGGCTGCATGGTGAACGGTGCAGGTCTGGCGATGGCCACCATGGACATCATCAAACTCTACGGTGCTGAGCCTGCGAACTTCCTTGATGTTGGCGGCGGCGCCACCAAAGAGAAAGTGACCGAAGCGTTCAAAATCATCACCTCGGATCCCAACGTTAAAGGCATCCTAGTCAACATCTTTGGCGGCATCATGCGCTGCGACGTGATTGCCGAAGGCGTGGTTGCCGCAGTAAAAGAAGTTGGCCTGAAGGTTCCGCTGGTTGTGCGCCTGGAAGGCACCAATGTCGAAGCGGGCAAAGAAATCATCAACACCTCCGGTCTTGATGTGATCGCAGCTGACAACCTGTCCGACGGCGCCGAAAAGATCGTGAAAGCGGTTAAGGGGTAATAAGGTTGGCTGTTGTGTTTCTTGTAACCACGACAATCGCTGTTGCGCTAAGCGCGATTAGCTACAGGTTCTCATCAGTGATAGCCTTGGTTATTTGCGTGTTCAGCGCGCTACTCTGGATACTTACTGTCGGGCTATTTTGGCTAAACGACATAACTTTTCCTCTCAATGAGGTTCACCGGGAAGCGGGTGAGTGGATTGCCACTGCGCCTCTTCTCTTGGTGATCCCATTCTCATTGATTTGGCTCGTCCTGTTTGTCACAGGATGGAACTCGAAAAAGGAGACTCCTAAATGGCAGTCCTCATAGACGAAAACACCAAGGTAATCTGTCAGGGCTTCACCGGCTCGCAGGGCACCTTCCACTCCGAGCAGGCCATTGCCTATGGCACCAAGATGGTCGGCGGCGTAACACCCGGCAAAGGTGGCCAAACCCACCTGAACCTGCCGGTCTTCAACTCGGTCCACGAAGCCAAGCACGTGACCGAAGCCAACGCATCCGTGATCTACGTACCACCGCCTTTTGCGGCAGACTCGATCCTCGAGGCAATCGACGCCGAGATGGAGTTAATTGTCTGCATCACCGAAGGCATCCCGGTTCTGGACATGATGCGCGTCAAGCGCGCGTTGGAGGACAGCACATCACGCCTGATCGGCCCGAACTGCCCCGGCGTGATCACCCCGGATGCGTGTAAGATCGGCATCATGCCCGGCCACATTCACAAACGTGGTTCGGTTGGCGTTGTGTCCCGCTCGGGCACCCTGACCTATGAGGCGGTGAAGCAGACAGCAGACATCGGGTTGGGCCAGTCCACTGCTGTCGGCATCGGCGGCGACCCGATCAAGGGTACAGAGCATATCGACGTTTTGGACATGTTCCTGGACGACGATGAAACCCAATCGATGATCATGATCGGCGAAATCGGCGGCTCGGCCGAGGAAGAAGCCGCAGAATTCATCGCCGATCAGAAGAAAAAAGGCCGCTGGAAGCCCATCGCAGGCTTTATCGCAGGCCGCACGGCACCTCCCGGCCGCCGCATGGGTCACGCTGGCGCGATCGTTGCCGGAGGCAAAGGCGGCGCGGAAGACAAGATCGAAGCGATGAAGTCCGCTGGCATCGTTGTTGCTGACAGCCCTGCAACCCTGGGCGAGGCAGTGCTGAAGGCCATAGGCAAGTAATGCCGCCGATGGCCACATACGGCTCAGGCCATTTTAACCGGGGCAGAACATCAGCGTCTGCCCCGGTTCCAGACGCTCAGCAGACGCGCTCAACTTCCAATTTTCTGGATCCTTTTGCCGATAGGATTGGTGTCCATAGAGACCGATCACATCTGCTGCAGGATTCTGCGGGCGTTTTACTTTTCCGAAACGCCTTCTGATCAGGCTGCCACTCATGACCCTAGGTCGCACTAGAACCGGTCCCAACCCGCAAGAGGTAATTACATGACCGACCAGAGCCCCAACGATCTCTTCCATGCCTCCTCCTTCATGCAGGGGCACAACGCAGAGTATCTCGAGCAGCTTTATGCCCAATACGCCAATGACCCGAATGCGGTCGATGCGGCCTGGGCAGAGTTTTTCCGCCAGATGGGCGATGCTGATCTCGATGTAAAGGCTGAGGCCTCTGGCCCCTCTTGGGCTCGTGCCGACTGGCCACCTGCGCCAAATGATGATCTCACTGCCGCGCTGACCGGCGAATGGCCTGCTCCGACAGAAACAAAAAGCGCTGGCAAAAAGATCAAAGACAAGGCCGAAGCCAAGGGCGTTGAAGTCACGGATGATCAGATCCAGCGCGCCGTGCTGGACTCGATCCGAGCGTTGATGCTGATTCGGGCTTATCGGATCCGGGGCCATCTAGCGGCAGATCTGGATCCGCTCGGAATGCGTGAGGGCAACGCTCATCCTGAGCTGGATCCGCGCAGCTACGGGTTTGCCGAGGCCGATATGGATCGCCCGATTTTCATCGACAACGTGCTTGGACTTCAGGTGGCGTCGATGCGCCAGATCGTGGATATTGTTAAGCGAACCTATTGCGGGACCTTTGCGCTGCAATACATGCATATTTCCGATCCCGAACAGGCAAGCTGGCTGAAAGAGCGGATCGAAGGCTACGACAAGGAAATTCGCTTCACTCGCGAAGGCCGCAAGGCGATCCTCAACAAAATGGTCGAGGCCGAGGGATTCGAGAAATTCCTGCACGTCAAATACATGGGCACCAAACGCTTTGGTCTGGATGGCGGCGAGAGCCTGATTCCCGCGATGGAGCAAATTATCAAGCGCGGCGGCGCATTGGGGATCCGTGATATTGTGATCGGCATGCCGCACCGGGGTCGTCTCTCGGTGCTCGCAAATGTGATGCAAAAGCCGTACAAGGCAATCTTCAACGAATTCCAGGGCGGCAGCTTCAAACCAGAAGATGTCGACGGCTCGGGAGATGTAAAATATCATCTAGGAGCCTCTTCGGATCGTGAATTCGACGGTAATTCCGTTCATCTGTCGCTGACCGCCAACCCTTCGCATTTGGAGGCGGTGAACCCTGTTGTTCTTGGCAAGGTCCGCGCCAAACAGGATCAGCTCAAAGACGGCGACCGCAGCAAAGTTCTACCGATTCTGTTGCACGGTGATGCGGCCTTTGCCGGTCAGGGTGTCGTTGCCGAGTGCTTCGCCCTATCAGGTCTGCGTGGCCACAAGGCAGGCGGTACAATGCATATCGTGGTCAACAACCAGATCGGCTTTACCACCGCTCCGCATTTCTCGCGCTCCTCCCCCTATCCCACCGACAACGCGCTGGTGGTTGAAGCACCGATTTTCCACGTCAACGGCGACGATCCAGAGGCGGTGGTCCATGCCGCCAAGGTAGCGATAGAGTTCCGTCAGAAATTCCACAAGGACGTAGTGCTGGATATCTTCTGCTATCGCCGGTTTGGTCACAACGAGGGCGACGAGCCCATGTTCACCAACCCATTGATGTACAAGAAGATCAAAGGTCATAAGACCACATTGTCGCTATACACTGAGCGTCTGGTGAAGGATGGCTTGATCCCTGAGGGCGAGATTGAGGATATGAAAGCCTCCTTCCAAGCGCGCCTGAACGAGGAATTTGAGGCCGGGAAGAACTTCAAACCGAACAAGGCTGACTGGCTTGATGGCCGCTGGTCTCATCTCGACAAACAAGACGCCGACTATCAGCGTGGAAAAACATCTGTATCACCGGAGACCTTCGAAGAGGTCGGCACTGCGCTCAGCCGCGTGCCAGAGGGATTCCCAGTTCACAAGACAATCGGCCGTTTCCTCGACACACGTGCAAAGATGATCGACACTGGCGCGGGCATCGACTGGGCGACCGGGGAAGCGCTGGCATTTGGTTCGCTCCTGACCGAAGGCTATCCGGTGCGCCTGTCGGGACAGGATGCCACCCGTGGTACTTTCTCTCAACGCCACTCCGGCATCGTTAATCAGAATACCGAAGAACGCTACTTTCCGCTGAACAACATTCGCACGGGCCAACCCCAATACGAAGTGATCGATTCTGCCCTGTCGGAATATGCTGTTCTGGGGTTTGAATATGGCTATTCGCTGGCCGAACCAAATGCGCTAACGCTGTGGGAAGCCCAGTTTGGTGACTTTGCTAACGGCGCGCAGATCATGTTCGACCAGTTTGTCTCCTCCGGCGAAAGCAAGTGGCTAAGGATGTCCGGCCTCGTCTGCTTGTTGCCGCATGGCTTCGAAGGCCAAGGTCCAGAACATTCTTCTGCACGTCTCGAACGCTTCCTGCAAATGTGCGGCCAGGACAACTGGATCGTAGCAAACTGCACCACACCGGCAAACTACTTCCACATTCTGCGTCGTCAGTTGCACCGTACCTTCCGCAAGCCTCTGATTTTGGTTACCCCAAAATCGCTCTTGCGGCACAAGTTAGCGGTCAGCAAGGCCGAGGAGTTTACCACCGGCTCCAGCTTCCACCGAGTGCTGTGGGACGACGCCCAGCAAGGCAACTCCGACACAAAATTGGCTGCCGATGACAAGATCAAGCGCGTCGTTCTCTGTTCCGGCAAGGTCTACTACGATCTTTTGGAAGAACGTGATGCTCGCGGTCTTGATGATGTCTACCTGATGCGCGTGGAGCAATATTACCCGTTCCCCGCCATTTCGATGGTTAAGGAACTTAGCCGTTTCAAACATGCCGAGATTGCGTGGTGCCAGGAAGAGCCGAAGAACCAAGGCGCCTGGACATTTATCGAGCCAAACATCGAATGGGTGCTGACCCGTATCGGTGCCAAAAACAGCCGCCCGATCTATGTCGGTCGCGCCACATCGGCCTCGCCCGCGACGGGTCTGGCCAGCGAACACAAAGCCCAACAAGCTGCGCTCGTCAACGAAGCGCTGAGCATCGAAGGATAACACCCCATGACCACCGAAGTTCGCGTGCCCACCCTGGGCGAATCCGTGACCGAAGCCACCGTCGCCACCTGGTTCAAAAAACCGGGTGATCCTGTGGCCGCCGACGAAATGCTCTGCGAGTTGGAGACAGACAAAGTCACCGTTGAAGTGCCTGCACCCGCCGCTGGCACCTTGGGTGAAATCGTCGCCGCCGAAGGCGAGACTGTGGGTGTCGATGCCCTGCTCGCGACGATATCCGAAGGCGCTTCCTCAGGCTCAATAGCATCAGATGCGCCCAAAGCTGCGGCAGCACCCGCCGCTGAGAGCGTTTCTAAAGGCGGCGCGAGCACTGATGTGATGGTCCCCACACTCGGCGAATCCGTTAGCGAAGCCACCGTTTCCACATGGTTCAAAAAGGTCGGCGACAGCGTCGCGCAAGACGAGATGCTCTGCGAACTAGAAACCGACAAGGTTTCGGTTGAGGTCCCTGCCCCGACTGGCGGCATTCTTACTGAGATTACCGCGGCGGAAGGCAGCACAGTAGATGCAACCGCCAAGCTCGGTGTGATCTCTGGCAGCAGCACAGGCGCTAACGCACTGCCGTCGGAGGCGAGCACTGCACAAGCGACCCAGCCTTCTGTGGGTAGCGATCCTTCAAAGGACGTCGCCAATGCACCCTCTGCAGAGAAGGCTATGGCCGAGGCTGGCCTGTCGGTCGATCAGGTTCAGGGCACCGGTCGCGACGGTCGTATCATGAAAGACGATGTTGCTCGCGCGGTCGCGGCGGCGGCGGCAGCACCGGCCACTACCTCAGCTCCGGCGGCAGCTGCACCTGTACGCGCACCTGTCGCTGCAGATGACGCAGCGCGTGAGGAGCGGGTCAAGATGACACGCCTACGCCAGACCATCGCAAAGCGTCTGAAGGACAGCCAGAACACCGCTGCCATGCTCACCACCTACAACGAGGTCGACATGACCGAGGTGATGGCGCTGCGCAATGAGTACAAAGACCTGTTCCTGAAAAAGCATGGTGTAAAATTGGGCTTCATGTCCTTCTTCACCAAGGCCTGCTGCCACGCCCTGAACGAGGTACCCGAGGTCAACGCCGAAATTGACGGCACCGATATCGTCTACAAGAAATTCGTCCATATGGGCATCGCCGCCGGTACACCGACAGGCCTAGTAGTTCCGGTTATCCGCGATGCCGATGCGATGTCTTTCGCTGAAATCGAAAAAGCGATTGCAGAAAAGGGCGCACGCGCACGGGATGGGAAACTGTCTATGGCAGAGATGCAGGGCGGCACCTTCACCATCTCGAACGGTGGTGTCTATGGCTCGCTGATGTCCTCGCCAATCCTGAACCCGCCGCAATCCGGCATCTTGGGTATGCACAAGATCCAGGACCGCCCCATGGCCATCAACGGCAAGGTTGAGATCCGCCCGATGATGTATCTGGCGCTGTCTTATGATCACCGCATTGTTGATGGCAAAGGCGCTGTAACTTTCTTGGTTCGCATCAAGGAAGCCCTGGAAGATCCGCGCCGTCTGCTGATGGATCTGTAACTTGCCCAAGCCGGTCGGTATCTGGATCGATTCAATTGTTTCAGGCCTAATTATTTTCGCCTGCTTGCGGAATGTGGTCCAGAAATTGACCGGCTCGACTGGCCCTCAACCGAGTATGTTTCGCTCAGAAGCGATTCTTCTGATCTCCGTGGCCGCCGCACTTCCAACAAGTTTCTGGAGCCTGCTAACTTTTCTGCAATCAAAAAAGGCTGGCTTTACAGGCTGCTTTATTATTCTTGTATTTGTTTGCGTAGCTGCGATTGGCGTATTTTTCCCTGACCTGATCGCCAGACCTGCTTACACTAGTGTTTTCTCTGTTCGGCCAATTCCATTCCTAATCTGGATCTCTGGTCTAACTCTCCTAGTGATTTGGACCCACCTAATGGTAAATCGACAATGACCCCAGAACTTACCAGCCTCACCCTTGCCGCTTTGCTACAAGCCCTACAGTTCTTCGCTTATGCATTCACTGCCAATCGGCAATTGGATACCAAAACGGCCTTGGGCCCTCGCGATACCCCGGTAACTCTTACTGGCACTGCCGGACGCTTCAAACGCGCGATGGAAAACCACTACGAAGGGTTAGTACTCTTCACCATAGCTTGCGTTGTGGTGTCGATCAGCGGCCAATCAACTGGATTCACATCAGGCTGTGCTTGGGTCTACCTCGTTGCGCGCATCATCTATGTTCCTGCCTACGCGCTTGGCTGGACGCCCTGGCGCTCCGCTATCTGGTTTGTCGGCTTCTTTGCCACAGTGTTCATGCTGATCGCGGCGCTGATATGAACCGTCGCCTTTCCCCTATTCCCCGTGGGAGCCCGCAATAGTGGCCCGGGGCAGCGCCCCACTCCACAGAGCTTTTTTCTGCTAAACCCTCAAGGAGCACACCAATATGGCATCCTATGACGTGATCGTAATCGGCGCCGGCCCCGGTGGCTATGTCTGCGCTATCCGCTGCGCCCAACTGGGCCTCAAGACCGCTGTGGTCGAAGGTCGCGAAACCCTAGGCGGCACCTGCCTCAACGTGGGCTGCATCCCATCCAAGGCACTCTTGCATTCGACCCATCTGCTGCACGAAGCAGAACACAACTTTGCCCACATGGGCCTGAAGGGTAAGAGCCCCTCGGTAGATTGGGCACAGATGAAGTCATACAAGGAAGAAGTCATCGGTCAGAACACCGGTGGCATTGAATTTCTGTTCAAAAAGAACAAGATTGACTGGATCAAAGGTTGGGCCTCGGTTCCTGAAGCCGGCAAAGTCAAAGTCGGTGATAACATCCATGAGGCCAAAAATATCGTCATCGCCTCCGGCTCGGTTCCCTCGGCCCTGCCCGGTGTTGAAGTTGATAATGACAAAGCCGTCGTGGTAGATTCCACAGGGGCGCTTGATCTGCCGAAAATCCCTAAGAAAATGGTTGTGATTGGTGCTGGTGTTATCGGGCTAGAGCTTGGCTCGGTTTATGCACGCCTTGGCTCAGAAGTTACCGTGGTCGAATATATGGACGCGGTCTGCCCGGGTATGGACAAGGATGTTCAACGCGGCTTCAAGCGCATTCTGGAAAAACAAGGTCTGAATTTCGTGATGGGCGCTGCGGTTCAAGGGGTCGAAGCCTCAAAAACCAAGGCGAAAGTCAAATACCAACTGAAAAAGGGCGGTGACGCCGAAGTCATTGATGCCGATGTCGTGCTGGTTGCAACTGGCCGCAAACCCTACGCTGACGGGTTGGGGCTGGACGCGCTTGGTGTCAAGATGACGGAACGTGGCCAAATCGCCACCGATGCGCACTGGGCGACCAACGTCAAAGGCGTCTTTGCGATTGGTGACGTCATTGAAGGTCCGATGCTGGCGCACAAGGCCGAAGATGAGGGCATGGCGGTTGCCGAGGTGATTGCTGGCAAACACGGGCACGTGAACTACGGTGTAGTGCCCGGGGTGGTTTATACCACACCTGAGGTTGCAACAGTTGGCCAGACTGAAGATGCGTTGAAGGCCGAAGGCCGCAAAATCAAGATCGGTAAATTCATGTTCATGGGCAACGCCAGAGCCAAAGCCGTCCATCAGGCCGAGGGTGGCTTTGTTAAACTGATCGCGGACAAGGAAACGGACCGGATCCTTGGCGCAGCAATTATCGGGCCCGGTGCCGGCGATCTGATCCACGAAATCTGTGTGGCAATGGAATTCGGTGCATCGGCAGAGGATCTGGCCCTAACCTGCCATGCACATCCAACCTACTCCGAAGCAGTGCGCGAAGCCGCACTTGCCTGTGGCGATGGGGCGATCCATAGCTAATCGGTCTGCACGACAGGAAACAGAGTGTCCTGCCCTGCTACTCCTGTTAGACAGTTTTCCACACCAAAGCGGCCCATCAATTGGTGGGCCGCTTTCTCTTGAACCGGAGCCACGGCCATGACCGTCAGCCTACAAATTATCTACCCCGCCTCAGCCGATGCGACATTTGATTATGACTATTACGAAGAAACCCATCTGCCGCTGGTGGAAGAACACCTCGGCGAGTTAATGGAAACAGTGGAAGCCTCGCGCGGAATTGCAAGTGGCCCCGACATGCCACCGGCCTATCTGCTGATCGCTACGATCACCTTTCCCGATATGGAAACGTTGGATCGCGCGATGGGAGAAAAAAGCGGTCCGGTTATCGACGATGTTGCCAATTTCACCAATGTGCAGCCACAGATCCTTGTAGGCCAAGTCTTGATGAGCTGATCTGACAAACTTACGCGCTTGGGCGGGGAGCAATCAGTCAAAACAACAGCAGGCTAAGAAGCCTGGCCATCCACGGCTACCACATCGTCTGTGCAGCTCGGGAGGGCCAGGCTTTATCATAAGCGTCCCCGCCCTCTTCACCAGCGGTTTGCTCAGCCAATATATCCCCCATTGAAGGCAAATCAGCGCTTTCATCTCCGGCGGACCAGACCCGCGCACGCATAAAGGCACGGGCGCACTGGCTGTATATTTCGGCGATTTCGATCACAACAACGGTGCGCGGCTGTTTACCATTCTTTTCAAAGCGCGCCAACATATCCGCGTCAGCAGTCACTCGCGCACGCCCATTGAGACGCACAACATTGTTTGAGCCCGGCACGAGAAACATTAGAGAAACGCGTGGGTCACGGACTATGTTTCTCAGGCTGTCGATGCGATTGTTGCCACGCCAATCCGGTAGCGCCAGCGTACCCGGATCAAGCTCTAATACCGCCGGACCATCGTCGCCGCGCGGGCTGTCATCGGTGCCTTCCGGACCTACAGTGGCCAGCATACATAACCGCGACGCCATGATCCATTGGCGATAAAGTGGCGTCATCCGCCGCGCGACTTTACGAAGTGACGGTGCTCCAGGTTGTCCGTAACACGCTTCCAACTCTTCAACTGTGTTGAGATACTTCATCCCGCCTTGAACCCCGCTTCTTGCATCAGTTTATCGGAATGCGTCTCAATCTCACGCTCCAGCGTCGTCATGAAAATATCACGCTCTAATCCAGGAGCGATGGCAGGCAAGAACTCAACCACACCCAAGCCCGGTTTGCGCAGAATACCGGTACGTGGCCAGAACAGGCCTACGTTGGTTGCTGCTGGCACACAGGGCTGTTCTAACTCGGCATAAAGCACACCTGTGCCAATCTTGTATTGCTTATCAGCTCCCGGCGCGACCCGTGTGCCTTGCGGATAGATCACCAGCTGGCCTGGTTCAGAAAACTCTGCCGCAACATCCTTCACCATACGGGCAATAGCGTTACCCTTTTTGCCTCGGTTTACCGGCACGCAGCCGAGCCGTTTTGCGTAGATACCAATGATCGGCGTCCAGAGCAGCTCACGTTTCATAATAAACTTGGCCGCCGGCGTGGTGTGAAAGATAATCAGAATATCAAGGAAGCTCTGATGCTTAGCAGCAATGATCACTTCTTCGGTCGGGATCGGCCCGCGTACCTCGGTACGCAAACCCAGCATCCATCGGGCACACCACAGAACGTAGCCCGCATAGCTCCGGCAGGCCATTCGGGCACCGCGTGGTGAAACCACGGCCCAAGGCGCAAAGGCCAGTCCAAAGATCAGCATCATCACATAAATCTGAACCATAAATACGGCAGACAATAGCCATCGAAATGAAGTCTTCACGCCAAATCTCCAAGACGTTTTTTGGCCGCACGTGTTGTGGCGGCAAAGGCGACAAGCGCACCAAGAACGGGAATGCACAAGGGAAGAAGCCAACCCCAGCTCTGAAAGCCGAGGCCGGTCAGAAATCCACCCTCGCGTGAGGCTTCGGGCATCAGCCAGACACCAACGATACCGAGCGCCATACCGACGCTTGCACCAAGTAATGCACGAAGAGTGAAACGCCGGATAAAAGCCTGCGCGATATAGGTATCCAGCGCGCCAACCAGGCGAAGCACCTCAATCACCTGAGCGTTGGCCGCAAGGGCCGCATTTGCCGCAAGGGTGATCATCGCAGCAGTTGCACCACCGATCAGAAGAATAGAAACCCACGCCAAACGCCGTAGCGCCTGCGCGGCATCAACCAGCGGGGCTCTCCATCGAGTGTGATCATCCAAGATCGCCCCTGGCACCTCGGCCTGAAGGCGTAATCGCAGGCCTGTGTCATCATAACCTGGATCGTCTTCAATGACCTCAATCAGCTGCGGTATCGGCAACGTCTCCAGCGGCAGCTTTGTGCCAAACCATGGCGTTAGAAGTGCCGCCTGCTCTTCGCGACTAAGCGCGCGTGCCGAAGCAACGCCCGGTGTCTGCTCTAAAATGGCCATCGCGGCTTTTGTCTGAGCGGCTCGCTGTTCCGTAGGTGCATTGATACGCAAGGTGGCAGCACGGGCGAGTTCTTCTGCCCAGCGGTCTGCCAACCGACCTGACGCCAGAGACAATGCCAGCGCAAAGACAGCAAGGAACGCCATCGCGCCCGATACGAACAATGTCAGTTGAGCGGTAAACCCGCTCGGTGGGACAACTCGATCGGCCTGGGCGTCCCCAATGATCAAACTGCGCAAACGGGTCAGATTCAAAGGTCCACCCCCGACTGCTGAAGTTGCCGGTTGGAGATCCGAAGAACCCGTGCCTGCACCTGCTTTTTCGCCGCCCGGATCAATGACAGGTCATGCGTCGCCACCAGCACCGTTTTGCCCATGTGATTCAACTCGACCAGCAATTGCAGCAGCCGTTGAGACATTTCCCAGTCGACATTGCCAGTGGGTTCATCAGCGACAATCACCTCCGGCGACAAGATCACAGATCTGGCAAGGGCCGCGCGTTGTCGCTCTCCTCCGGACAATTCAGGCGGCGTCGCATGCGCTCGCTCGGACAATCCCACCCAGTTCAACAACTCGTGCAAATTGGCCTCTTCCTGGGCAATGTCACGCCCGGAGACGGTCAGCGGCAACGCAATATTTTCAATAACCGGTAGATGATCCAAAAACCGGCAATCCTGATGTACCACGCCAACGCGGCGACGTAGATAAGCCATCTGATCGCGGTCCAAGCCATTGATATCCATATTAAAAGCACGTGCACGACCAGACGTCGGGGTAAGCGCTCCATAGCACAGTTTCAACAACGTCGTCTTACCGGCACCTGAGGGGCCAGTAAGGAAATGGAACGAGCCGGGCGCAAGTTGCACCGATACGTCGCTCAGCAGTTCCCCGCCACCGTAGTTGTACCCCACATTGTCCAGCTCGATCACGGCGATCCCCTTTTGGTCACCGGTGTTTTGCCCGACTGTGCGTCCAGTTTCAATGGTCAGCGCTGTTGCCATGCTGCCCCGGCAGAAAACAGTCGATGAAGGGTCAGGCGATTGGCTCTTTCGTGATAGCCCGGAACTGCCTATGATTACTCAACAATCATCCGCCGACAGCCGCCGGACCCCCCCGGAGCCACCCTAGGTCCCAAGGAGTGACCCATGCGACTGACATGCCCAAACTGCGCTGCCCAATATGAGGTGCCGGATGATGTGATCCCTGATGAGGGTCGCGACGTGCAGTGTTCCAATTGTGGACAGACATGGTTTCAAGCTGGCCCGGCGACGGCCGCCGAGGAACACCTCGCGGAACCCGAAACAGATGAGTTTATCGGCGAGATACCTCCTGAAGAGGGCATTGCCCCTGACGATGACGCACAAGACCAAGCTGGAGAGGCCTTGGAGGATAACTCAGTTGAAGCAGTCGACGCTGATGAAGACACGCTTCCCGACGACCAAACCTTTCAAGAACCGCCCCCCGAGGTCACAGAAACCGCGCGCGGTTTAGACCCAGCGATCAGCGATATTCTGCGTGAAGAGGCAGAGCGTGAAGCCAATCTCCGCGCAGCCGAAAGTAGTGATCTTCAGACACAAACGGATTTGGGGCTTGATTCTCTTCCTGAGGAAGAATCCGCCCGCCGGGCCCGCGAAGCGCGCGAGCAGATGGCCCGGATGCGCGGAGAGGATCCACAGCAGCTGGCCACAGCAGAGACAGAATCCCGTCGCGGACTGCTGCCGAACATCGATGAGATCAACTCTACGCTGCGCTCAGGTGAGATCCCTGCAGCCCCAATAGCGCCGCCTGAGGATGTGCGCCTTCCGAAGAAGAAACGTAGCTTTGCCCGCGGTTTTGCCGTTGCCCTATTGATCGCTCTTGGCCTCGCTATGGCATATGATAACGCACCACTGATCGCGCAGAAGCTGCCGCAAGCCGACCCCTACCTCAGCACATATGTCGCAAAGGTAGATGCGGCGCGGCTGTGGCTTGATACGCAGGTCCGTACCTTCACCGTTCAGCAATAATGCACTCAGAGGCGCCTTGCAATCAGGCCAATGATTGACACATGGCAGTTGCTCACCGGTATCAAAACCGATCCAGAAGTCGTTCAAGATAGCTGCGTTCTGTATCGCTTCGGCTGCGTTCACCTGAACGCCGACGTATTTCTTCCAGTAGGTCCCAGGCGCGGCGATACGCCTGTCCATCACTGAATTGCCCGTCAGACATCCCGCCGCTGCCCTGCTCACCGTTGCGCCGTCCAAGCGGATCCGTGCGATCCCCCTGAGCCGAGCTGCTGGCACGCCCCTGTCCTTGTTGCTGACCCGGCTGCTGTTGTTCGGCCATTGCTTCGCCCAGCGCCCGCATTCCCTCACGCAGGGCCTCCATAGCATCGGATTGGCGATCAATGGCTTCAGCCAAATCACCCTGTCGCAGTGCCTCCTCAGCGCCATCCATCGCCCGCCCAGCATCGTCCAGCGCATCACGCGTGGCATCACTGCCCTCTCCTCCACCGAGAGGAAGACCTTTGCGTTGGGCACGCAACTGGTCGCGCAGTGCTTGCTGCCTATCTGCGAGTGAGCCACTCAACCCTTGTTGCCCATCCTGTTGGCCGCCGCCGGGCTGGCTATTTGAGCCGCTCTGCTCGCTACCATTTTCCGGCGCGCGCTGGCCCTGTCCGCCCTCGCCGAGTTGCTGGCTACCACTGGGATCACCTGCTCCGGGACGATCACCTTGACCGCCCTGATTGCCCTGTCCTCCTTCATGGGATTGGCCCTGCCCAAGACCACCATTGCGGCCTTCATTTCCCTGGCTCTCGCCACGGCGGGCACCTGGATTGAACTGTTCCTGAAGATCCCGAAACGCCTGATCCGACAGGCCTTGTTGTTCACGCAGGGTTTCGGCAAGATCTTCCATGCTCTGCTCACCGGGATTGCCATCCTTGCCCTGCTGACCTTCGGTGACGCGCATGTTTTCCATCATTTCCTGAAATTCACGTAGCGCCTGTTCAGCCTCTGCCATACGCCCCTGTTCCATCAGTTCCTGAATACGATCCATCATCGCCTGCAAATCCTGCTGGCTCAGCTGCATGGCATTTTCATCCGGACTGCCTTGCTGGTCTCCCTGATCACCCTGCTCCTGTGCCTGCTGCCGCTGCAACTGACGAAGATAGTCCTGTGTAGCGTCGCGTAGTTGCTGCATCAGCCGCGCTATTTCTTCCTCGGTCGCACCGTCGCGCATTGCTTGGCTCAACTGTTCCTGCGCGCGCTCCATACGGGCCAATGCGTCTCCGACATCCCCCTCTTCCAGCTGGATTGCGAGGGTCCAAAGCGCCTCAGCTAGTTCTTCCTGCTGCTCTGGCCCCAGAGTTTTGTCTCTGCTGTGCCGTTCAAGCCGACGCAGGATCGTGCGCAGGCGCAGGTAGTCTCCGTGGTCGCGAAAGACCTCGGCCGGGTAAGTTGAGAGAGTTCGCAGGATTTGGGCGACCCGTGGCGCATTGGCGCGAGCCCAGAGCAAATCACGCCGCTGTTCTGCTACAGCTGCCGCCATCGGATCAAAAAAACGACGGGTCACGAGCGGTGCTTTCAGTGCTTCGGTCTCGCTCTTCTGTTCCGCCGCGTCCTGCGCCGTCATCTGATAAATAACTGGCATATTGGCCCAGGGATGCTTTGTAAAAGCATCAATCATTTGCTCATCAAAAGCGCGACGGTCGCCGCTCAATGGCAACGGCAGGTCCAGCACAATCGGGTCGCGGGCATCCGGCGTTGCGGCCAGTCCATGACGACGGTCAAGTGCGGCCATATCAAGTGAGATCTCAACGCCGCCTGCCACTACGCCGTAGTCATCGCTGGCAGTATACGCCAGTGATGTTGTATCATCCGATTCAAGAGCTGGACTACCGACAATGGCGATCGTCGGGGCCTGGTCTTCTATCAGCACGACAGTCCAACTGCGTCCTCCTGTGCCGTTGATGCTCAGCGTACCATCGGTTGTGATCTTAAAACGCTGCTCGGCCGCAGCTGCCGATGGCAAATCTCCGATACGTCCAGAGATAGTCTCATCCAGCGTCAGGTCACCCACGTCGCCATAAAAGCGCAGTGTGAGTTGACTATGCTCAGGCAAGGTCAGCACCTCATCGACTTGATCATTGAGGTAGAGCACCGGCAAGCCGGTATAACGCGGCGGCTCTATCCAGCCTTCCCATGTTGGTCCTGTCGCAGCAGCAGCCCCGGGCGTCATCTCACTCAGGCTGCCCACCCGCCAGATCGACCCAAACAACAGGCCAACCGCCAATGCAAGAACTGCCATATAACGTAGCGCAAACGGATCGGCACGCGCGACCGACAGATCTGGCATAGGTGCAACTGCCGTGGCGGCACGCGTTTGCATGCGGTATTGATGCGCTTTCCACAATGCTTGTGATGCGGGATCATTTGATCCGATCGCTTGCGCGTCCAACAATGCCGCTATGGGATGTCCCCGAACAGTCGTATCCAAACGCATCAGCGCATCCGACAGGCGCGGCCACCGATAACGCCATAGCCCAAAACCGACTGCCGTCGTACCGGCCAGTACCAGAACCACAGCACCGACCCAGACCATTTCGACGGGCAATTCTTCATGCAGCCCCAGCATCACCGCAGCCAGAGCAATCATCACAAGCGTTGTTAGAGGCCAGAACGAACACACCAACCGTTCAACGATCAATCCGAGCCAAGTAAAGCGTAACGGCCACCGAATGCTTCGAAGACGCGGATCAGACAGCCTCAGATCATGTGCCTTCCGATCAGATTGTTTTGCGGCTGCACTGCGTCGCTCAGTCTGTTCAATACCCACCGATGAACTGCTCAAAAAGCCAGTCCTATCAGCAGATGTCGCATCAGCATTGCGGCGAAACTCTCGATCATTGGCCATTCGGGTGGCGCCTCCGGTCAGCCCCGCGCCGCGCCAGATGCCGCGAAACCCGTCAGAGCCACTCAGGGATGGTATCGCGGTTTATCATTTCGTCAAAGTCCGGACGTCGGCGGATAACCGCGAATTGATCCCCATTCACCAGCACTTCTGGGATCAAGGGACGGGAGTTGTATTCACTCGCCATAACTGCGCCATAGGCCCCAGCGCTTCGGAAGGCGACCAAATCACCGGCCTCTAGCGGTGGCATATCGCGATGACGGGCAAAAGTATCGCCGGTTTCGCAGACTGGTCCCACAATATCATATGCACGCTGCTCAACACCGGCGTCCGCTTCAATCACGGGCACGATATCGTGGTACGCTTCGTACATCGCCGGGCGAATAAGATCGTTCATAGCACCATCAATGATCAGAAAATCACGATCTTCGCCTGACTTCACATAGATCACCTTGCTGACCATGACACCGGCGTTGCCCGCAATCAGCCGTCCGGGTTCGATTTCGATCTCGCAATCCAGATGGCCCAACGTACGCTTTACCATAGCCCCATATTCAACCGGCAACGGTGGCGTGTCGTTGGAGCGAGTATAGGGAATTCCCAAACCGCCACCCAGATCAAGGCGGTGGATGTCGTGACCATCGGCACGCAGCTGTTCGGTCAACTCCGCGACTTTTTGATAGGCCAGTTCAAATGGCGCAAGCTCTGTCAGCTGCGAGCCGATGTGCACGTCGATACCGATCACTTTGAGCCCTGGCAGTCTAGCCGCACGAGCGTATACTTCACGCGCACGCGCAATGGGAATCCCGAATTTATTCTCGGATTTTCCAGTAGCAATTTTGGCGTGTGTCTTGGCATCCACATTCGGGTTTACGCGTATGGTGATCGGCGCAGCGACACCCAACTCCAGCGCAACCGCGTTGATCACATCCATTTCCGGTTCAGATTCGACATTGAACTGGCGAACCCCGCCGCTGAGCGCGGTGCGAATTTCATCCTGTGTCTTACCGACGCCAGAAAACACGATCTTATCACCGGGAACACCAGCCGCCTTCGCACGCAGATATTCACCCTGACTGACCACATCCATGCCCGCTCCGGCTTGTGCCAGGGTTTTCAGAATCGCCTGATTGCTAGCCGCCTTCATCGCGTAGCACACCAGATGATCCATACCTTTCAACGCATCGTCGAAGAGATGGAAGTGCCGCAGAAGCGTCGCGGTGGAATACAGATAGAACGGAGTGCCCACAGCAGCCGCGATCTCAGCTACTGGCACATCTTCGGCGTAGAGAGCGCCGTCACGATAGAGAAAATGATCCATAGGTCGCGCTTAGACCAGAACCGGGGCGTGGATCAAATGATTCCACGCAGTTTCAGAGACCAAGATTGAGGCTAAGTGGCCCTTTGTGCAGGCCAAGACTACCGCCTGCATGTACACCGCTGTTGGAAACACCAACACCAGCGCTAAGAGAGGGTCGCACTGGTTCACCATCGACACCACAGGCCGCTAGACCCGTGCAGGTTGCAAGCGCGCATAGGATCAGAACGGTTCTCGTCATAGTGTCCTCTTTTGTATTGTAAGGTTGCGGCCGAATTCATTCGCCAGACCGCAACCGAACCTGCAATCAATCAGCCAAGGCTTTCCGCCAGCGAGCAACCTGCGCCCGCACTTGTGCGGGTGCGGTGCCGCCATATGATGTGCGTGAGTTTACCGAGTTTTCAACACCAAGCACAGTGAAGATGTCATCGGTAATACCATCGTGAACGCCTTGCATATCTGCGAGGCTAAGATCCGGCAAATCGCAACCGCGCTTTTCAGCCATCGCTACTAAGGTGCCAGTGACGTGGTGCGCATCGCGGAATGGTACCTTCAGTACCCGTACCATCCAGTCTGCAAGATCTGTGGCAGTGGAAAAGCCGGAACCCGCCGCTGCGGCAAGAGAGTCCCGGTTGCCGGTCATGTCTTTGACCATGCCTTCCATCGCCGCCAGTGCCAGCATCCAGTTATCCGCAGCGTCAAAGACCTGTTCTTTGTCTTCCTGCATATCCTTGGAGTAAGCGAGCGGCAGCCCCTTCATCACAATCATCAGCGCGGTATTTGCCCCAAAGATCCGGCCAACCTTGGCACGGATCAGCTCCGCCGCATCCGGGTTCTTCTTCTGTGGCATGATCGACGAGCCAGTGGAGAAGCGATCCGACAGGGCCACGAAACGGAATTGCGCCGAAGACCATATCACCAACTCTTCCGCAAAACGGGAGAGATGCACAGCGCTGATCGATGCAACAGAAAGGAACTCCAATGCAAAATCCCGATCGCTGACCGCATCCAGCGAATTTGCCGCCGGGCGGTCAAAGCCCAGCGCCTGCGCTGTCATGTCGCGATCGATAGGGAAGGAAGTGCCTGCCAGTGCCGCTGCACCCAGTGGCGATTCGTTCATCCGTGCCCGCGCATCGCGCACCCGTGACAAATCACGGCCGAACATTTCCACATAGGCCATCATATGGTGGCCCCAAGTCACCGGCTGCGCGGTCTGTAGGTGAGTGAACCCCGGCATGACCCAATCTGCACCCGCCTCCGCCTGTGACAGAAGCGCGCGGATCAACGCCAGGAGCCCCGATTCAGCCGCGTCCAATTGATCGCGAACCCACAGTTTGAAATCTGTTGCCACCTGATCGTTGCGGCTGCGGCCGGTATGTAGACGTCCTGCAGGCTCTCCGATAATTTCCTTCAGCCGAGCCTCAACATTCATGTGGATGTCTTCAAGCGCAGCGGAGAACTGGAAAGTTCCACCCTCGATCTCTGACAATACGGTGAGCAGCCCTTCCCGAATGGTCTCAGCGTCATTATCCGTAATAACACCTGTTGCAGCCAACATAGCTGCATGGGCTCTTGAGCCTGCGATGTCCTGTGCTGCCATCCGCTTGTCGAACCCGATTGAGGCATTGATCGCCTCCATGATCGCGTCCGGACCAGCGGCAAAGCGGCCGCCCCACATCTGGTTCGAGGATTGATCTGTCATGGTGTGGAACCCCGGAGATAATATGCGTCTGTTACGTCAGCTTTCCCTTTATATGGCCCTGGCCTTGGGTGCAAATGCAGCCTTGGCCGCCGACCCTGCCGCGCTGGCAGAAATGCGCGAGGGTGATATGAAAAAACTCGTGCTTCACAAAGCACCCAAACCTGTGTCTGGCGCTGAATTCCTGCTGGCAGATGACGCCGGTACAGCAACGCTCGCCGACTACAAAGGCAAGATCGTCCTGCTGAACTTCTGGGCGACATGGTGTGCACCGTGCCGCGCCGAGATGCCAATGCTGTCAGATTTGCAAGCCGAATTCGGCGGCAACGAGTTTGAGGTTCTGACTCTCGCAACCGGACGAAATTCCCCTGTAGGGATCCAGAAATTCTTTGACGAGACAGGCATCGACAATCTGCCTCGCCATCAGGATCCCCGACAGGCGGTCGCCCGTGAAATGGCGGTACGTGGCCTGCCGATCACGGTACTACTGAATCGTGACGGCCAGGAAATCGGCAGGCTGCTTGGCGATGCCGAGTGGAATTCCGATAGCGCCAAAGCGATTATCCGCGCCGTAATAGACTCTGAATAAACGCGTGGGGCGGTCCATAATCTGGGCCCTCCCAATAACAATCAGGTCCGCCGACAGCGATCGCATTGCGGGCCCGGCCACCTGATCATTGGATCAAACCGGATCAACTTTACCCAACGCCACCTTTGACAGACCCATTGCCCTGCCACCAATTTAGGTGTCAGGGAGGATGTAATGCCGTTGGAAATTTTAGTGACAATGGTGCTGGTTGGCATTGTTTTCATAGCTATACTTCTGCACTGCACCGGACGTTCAGCTGCGGTTTCTATGACGCGGGAGACTGCGGCTAAGGCCTGGTCCCGTCACGATCCCGATACTCAGATCCGAAATGCCCTACCAAACGCTATTGGTCATGCCGCCTTGGTCGACACAAATAAGGGGCTTGGTCTGGTTTGGTGTTTTGGCGCAGATACAATCGCGCGCCCATTAGCAGGTTGCCGCCTTGCGGATCACCCGAAAGGACTGCTCGTCCGGTTTGTCGATTTCGCTGCGCCGTCCGTGTTGCTGCACCTTTCCGAGGAGGAAAAGACAAGTTGGCGCCGGCACATCAACGATGCCACCACTCCGCCATCCGACATTGCCGCCTTAGAACAGACTGGAGAGACACATGGCTGATACGATTTCTTACCCTGATGTCACCCAGTGGGCAGTACCTTTCTTCATTGCCGCTATTCTGGCGGAATTTCTCTGGATCGCCCTCAAAGGGCGCGGCGGCCGGTATGAGACACGAGATGCGATAACCTCCCTGGTAATGGGAGCTGGCAGCGTCGCCTCAGGCATTGCACTCGGCTTCATAGCTTGGGCGTTTTTCATGCTGCTGTGGCGGGTCACACCGCTGGACCTTGGGACTGCGGTCTGCGCGATCATCCTATGCTTCGTATTAGACGACCTGCGGTACTATTGGGTGCACCGCTTTGGGCACCGCGTGCGCTGGGTCTGGGCCAGCCACGTTAATCACCACTCCAGCCAGCACTACAATCTGACCACCGCTTTGCGCCAAACATGGACCGGGACATTTACCTTCATGATGGTGGTCCGCGCACCCTTGGTCCTATTAGGGTTTCATCCCGCCATTGTGCTATTTGTCGGGGGCCTCAATCTGATCTACCAATTCTGGATTCATACCGAGACCATAGGCCGCATGCCACGTTGGTTTGAGGCCGTGATGAACACTCCCAGCCATCACCGCGCCCACCACGGGCGAAATCCTCGGTATCTCGATTGCAACTACGCCGGGGTGTTTATCATATGGGATAAGATGTTTGGTACGTTCGTCCCAGAACAGGAACACGACCGCCCTGACTACGGCTTGGTTCACAACATCGGTACATTCAATCCGCTACGTGTCGCGTTTCACGAATGGGTAAGTATTTTTAAAGATATAACCCAACCCGGCATCACTATTCGGCAACGTCTTCTCTATGCCGTAGCACCACCCGGGTATAGCCACGATGGCAGCCGTGACACTTCAGAAACGATCCGCATCAAACATCTGCGACGTCATCCGGAGGACGCCGATAGCCCAGGCTTTGATAGGCTCTGAGTATCATCCACTAATTTAGGTAAAACTGTCACTTTAATCCAAGTGCAACCCTTTTGCGCCAAGCTCTGGCCTGACCCATATTGATCATACCACGCCACCGCCAAGGGACATCTCCGTGAAGAAAAATAAAAAGGTCATGGCTGACATGCCAGAGGGCGGGGAAAACCCGCTGATCTCGGCCGTTGTCAAGCGCGACCGTTCGGCCCTTGAGATGGTCAGCGATGCGATTCGTCACAATCAGACCCTACTCGCCTATCAGCCTATCATGCAGGCTATGCGTCCTCAGGAAGTCGCATTTTACGAAGGTTATATCCGCGTATTGGATGCGACCGGTCGCGTCATTCCAGCGCGAGATTTCATGCCTCTTGTCGAGGATAAGGAAGAAGGTCGCGAATTGGACTGCCTTGCCCTGGAACATGGCCTGAAGGCTCTTTCCCGCAGTCCAGCGATCCGCCTGTCCATAAATATGTCAGCTCGTTCCATTGGCTATCAACGCTGGATGAGGGTGCTGGAACGCTACCTAAAAAAAGATGCGGCAATCGGCGAGCGACTCGTTCTGGAAATCAATGAGGCCTCTGCCATGACCACTCCTGAACTGGTTATCGACTTCATGGGCCGGATGCAGAAATACGGCATCGCCTTTGCGCTTGACAACTTCGGCGCGAAGACCACTGCTATCGGCTACTTCCGGCAATTTTTCTTTGATGCCGTCAAAATTGATGGCCAGTTCATCCGTAGTATTCATGCCAACCACGACAACCAAGCTGTCGTTCGCGCGCTGATTGGAATTGCCAAACAGTTTGACATGCTGGTGGTCGCCGAATCTGTAGAAAGCCCCGCTGACGCCGAATTCCTGATCTCAACCGGTGTTGATTGCCTGCAAGGCTATCTATTTGGTGCACCATCAGTAAGCCCGCCCTGGTTGGAGAAACTACGCAAAGATAGCCACGTCACCTGACCTGGTTCTTACTATAAATGCCTGCACTTACGCCTTAGCCTTGTGCGACAATAGTCTTTTTTCGAACGGTTTTGCACCTGCAAGCAATGCTTCCTTGGCAAATACCCCACCCTTCCCCAATATGCCGCCCATAGTATCGATTGACACAGGCTCTAGCTGTGGCACAACTTGCACGTGCTGCATCTGCAGCGAGACACATAGCCTTATTCACATAAGGCAGGAGGATCCCAATTGCTGCGATTGCAAAATGCGGACTGCACGATTGGCCTCCAGGGACTATGAATGGCAGAGGACCCTAACTGATGACCAATGTAGTAATTGCATCCGCCGCACGCACCGCCGTCGGCAGTTTTGGCGGCGCGTTCGCCAAGACCCCCGCCCATGATCTTGGCACCGCAGTGTTGGAAGCAGTGATTGAGCGTGCCGGGATCGACAAATCCGAAGTTTCCGAAACCATTCTCGGTCAGGTGCTGACTGCCGCGCAGGGACAGAACCCGGCGCGCCAGGCTCATATCAACGCAGGACTGCCACAGGAAGCCTCGGCCTGGGGTATCAATCAAGTCTGTGGATCTGGCCTACGCGCCGTTGCGCTCGGCGCGCAGCACGTCCAGCTGGGGGATGCATCTATCGTTTGCGCAGGCGGTCAGGAAAACATGACTCTGTCGCCCCATGCCGCGAATCTACGCGCCGGTCAAAAGATGGGCGACATGAGCTACATTGATACTATGATTCGCGACGGTCTGTGGGACGCCTTCAATGGCTACCACATGGGCCAAACTGCGGAGAACGTAGCAGACAAATGGCAGATCTCGCGGGAAATGCAGGATGAGTTCGCTGTCGCCAGCCAGAACAAAGCAGAAGCGGCGCAAAAGGCTGGTAAATTCTCTGATGAAATCGCTGCCTTTACTGTGAAGACACGTAAGGGTGATATTATCGTGGACCAGGATGAGTACATCCGCCACGGAGCGACGATGGAAGCGATGCAGAAATTGCGTCCTGCGTTCGCCAAGGATGGATCAGTCACTGCCGCCAATGCGTCTGGCCTCAATGACGGCGCCGCTGCAACCTTGCTTATGTCTGCCGACGATGCGGAGAAACGCGGTATTGAACCACTGGCGCGCATTGCGTCCTACGCTACCGCAGGTCTAGATCCATCGATCATGGGCGTTGGACCAATCTACGCCTCGCGCCGGGCGCTGGAAAAGGCTGGTTGGAGCGTCGAAGATCTGGATCTCGTCGAGGCCAACGAAGCCTTTGCCGCCCAAGCTTGCGCGGTGAATAAAGATATGGGCTGGGATCCTGCGATTGTGAACGTCAACGGCGGTGCGATCGCAATCGGTCATCCGATTGGCGCTTCTGGCTGTCGTGTTCTCAATACACTGCTATTTGAGATGAAGCGGCGCGATGCCAAAAAAGGCCTCGCGACACTGTGTATCGGTGGCGGCATGGGAGTCGCTATGTGCTTGGAGCGCCTCTAAAGTACGACACACTGGACATAGTAGGGCGCCCCTGTGGCGCCCTTTTCTATACCCAACTCATTTCACTCCCACGTAGTCCTCCAAGTGGAGGGAGAGCGAGTGATGAAATTCATGTAAATTTTCAAATTTTTACAAGGTAATATAATTGCGCAAGATCACCAACAATAGTAGCAAGATTACCAGGCCAAATAGCGGAGGATTTTTCCATGGCACGTAACGCACTCGTCACCGGTGGCTCTCGCGGCATCGGCGCTGCAATTTCTCAAGCGTTGAAAGCGGAAGGTTATGCGGTAGCCGCAACCTATGCCGGCAACGATGAAGCGGCGGCAAAGTTCACCGAGGAAACTGGCATCAAGACCTACAAGTGGAATGTTGCCAACTATGAAGACAGCAAGGCCGGCATTGCCAAAGTAGAAGCAGACATTGGCCCAATTGACATCGTGGTTGCCAATGCAGGCATCACCCGCGATGCTCCGTTCCATAAAATGACGCCTGAACAATGGCAGCAGGTGATCGACACCAACCTGACCGGCGTGTTCAACACTGTACACCCAATCTGGCCAGGCATGCGCGAGCGTAAATTCGGCCGTGTTATCGTTATTTCATCGATCAACGGCCAAAAAGGTCAGTTTGCGCAAGTAAATTACGCGGCGACCAAGGCGGGCGATCTGGGCATTGTGAAATCACTGGCCCAAGAAGGAGCCCGAGCAGGCATCACCGCCAATGCAATCTGCCCTGGCTACATCGCGACTGAAATGGTGATGGCCGTCCCTGAAAAGGTGCGCGAGGCAATCGTTGGCCAGATACCGACTGGCCGTCTAGGCGAGCCGGAAGAAATCGCCCGTTGTGTCGCCTTCCTCGCATCTGAGGATTCGGGCTTTATCAATGGCTCAACCATCTCGGCTAACGGCGCTCAGTTTTTCGCCTAAGACCTTAGAACAGCGCTACGGTAAGGGCCGGTCCACATTTGGACCGGCCCTTTTCAAATCCCGTAAGGACATGCGCGCTATGCCCAGCGGGAAATTCCTAGATATAGCCCACGTGTACGGCTTAGAGTAAAGAGACGCACCCAAAGAGCGCGAAAGACCTGACCGCGTTCTTCATGTGCACGCTGCATGGCCTGTTTAACTGTTGAATTGGCAGAACACTCCATCGGTACGGCCTCCATTCAGATCAATGTTGCTGACTTGATCCAAATATGCGCCTTTATATGGAAGCTGACAAATGAGACTTTTACTGCCGTCAGTTAAGTAATACTTATGCGAAATGTCTGATCGCCTTCCTCCGCTGACGGCCCTGCGCGCATTTGAGGCCGCTGCCCGCCATATGTCCTTTGCTCGTGCAGCACAGGAGCTGAATGTGACGCCTGCCGCACTGTCATTTCAAATCAAATCGCTTGAAGAGCATCTCGGCACGCCGGTGTTTCGCAGACTGAACCGCGCAGTAGAGTTGACTACCGCCGGTGCTGCGCTGGCCCCAGGTGCAACCGATGGATTTCAAGCACTAACCAAAGCTTGGAGAGCCACGATACGCCTACAGGATGAGGGCGCGCTGACGGTTACGGCTGGCCCGGCCTTTACCGCTAAATGGCTCGCGCCAAGATTCTACGAATTCGCCCGTGCGCACCCCGAAATCGACCTGCGGTTTTCTGCAAGCTTGCGTAGAGTTGACCTGGCGCGTGACGATGTTGATGTTGCGATCCGCTTTGGCTACGGCCCCTATCCTGACGTCTATTCAATGCCTTTGCCCGTAGAATGGGTCATGCCTGTTATGACTCCGGAATTGGCCCGCCAATACCCGACCACAACAGCGTTGAAGAACGCTCCGCTGATCCACGACGATTCGCTCAACTTCATGTCGCCGATGCTTGATTGGGCCGCATGGTTCAAAATGATGGGCGAAGAATTCACCCCCAGCCATGGTGCCCGGTTCAGTAATTCCGATCATGCGGTTGATGCAGCGCTAGCAGGCGCAGGAGTCGTGCTCGGGCGGCGCGCGTTGGTAGTAAAAGATCTTGACGAAGGACGTTTGGTGGCCCCATTCAGAACCGCTCTCACAGGCAAGGCTCGGTTTAGCTTCCTTTGCCAGAAGGGAGCTGAAACCCGCCCCCAGATAATCGCGTTCCGCGATTGGATCCTAGCAGAGATTGAAAAGACCGCAGCGGTTTCAGAAGGACTAACCATAGTGCCAGTAGAGGACATCACATGACTCGCAATCGTGCCACTGCAGTTGGATTTATTGCCGTTTTGCTGTGGGCGTTACTCGCTGTTCTCACCGTGGGCACGGCTCCAACTCCACCACTGCTTTTGAACGCACTCTGTTTTACGATTGGCGGCCTTCTGGGAATAGCCTGGTGTTGGCCTAACGGCGGGCTCAACGCACTGCGCAATGTTTCTTGGCGGGTCTACCTTTTCGGCAGTCTCGGCTTGTTTGGTTATCACCTACTCTACTTCTCAGCCCTCCGGTTGGCCCCTGCAGCCGAGGCAGGGTTGATCGCCTATCTCTGGCCGCTGCTTATCGTGTTGTTTTCCGGCCTTTTGCCCGGTGAGAAGTTGCGCGCGGGCCACCTGCTCGGCGCTGTCCTTGGGTTTGCCGGTGCTGCGACCATTATCACTGGTGGCGGAGCACAATTTGATACGGCAGCGCTTCCTGGCTATGGGCTAGCGCTGCTCTGTGCATTGACGTGGTCAGGATACTCAGTGCTAGCGCGTCGTATGGGCACAGCCCCTACCAGCACAGTCGCCGTCTTTTGCCTGCTTACCGCTGCGGCATCTTGGGTGTTGCATTTCACGCTAGAGGCCAGCCAATGGCCAATCGGTCTTGGCGGCTGGGGAGCGACGCTAGCACTGGGATTAGGGCCTGTTGGTTTAGCCTTCTATGTTTGGGACATCGGGGTAAAGCAGGGCGATATCCAGATGCTAGGCACCAGCTCTTATGCCGCGCCCCTTCTATCAACGGTCATTCTGGTTATTGCCGGTATCGCGGCCCCGTCCTGGACACTGGCGATTGCAGCCTGCCTCATCACCTGCGGTGCGTTGTTGGCTGCCCGTGCAAGCAGTTCTGCGTAATCAATCTCATTCTGCTAAACACAAAAAAGGGTCACCGGCAACGCCGATGACCCCTGACATCCTATTGGCCTATTCTCCTATCGTCGCGACGGTGGGGATCACAACGATAAGGTTCAGCCGCTACTAGACAGCGTATTCTTCGGTCGAGAGCCGCCCGATTTCTTCTTTTAGTTTCAGTTTTTGTTTTTTCATCGACGCGATACGCAGCCCGTCCGTGGCGGGCGAGCGTTGGGCGTGTTCGATCTCCATGCTCAGATGCTCGTGCTTTTTCTTTAGTTCGGTCAGATGCGAGCTGAGGCTCATGTCATTCCTCCTTCATTGAGCGCGTTGCGTATGAATTGAGTGGAGCACAAGAAAATTGCTCTGTCACGCTGCAGAAGCATATATTTTGTCATGAAACCGTCATTTCGGCGTGTCCTTGCCGAGGGCCATCGAGATTCTAAAGAATCAACCCCAGAGATCAATCTGGCCAAGGCAGCCTGTTTGCAGCGCGCAGAACCGCCCGGATTTCCGGTCGGTAATTTTCAGCGTCACGCAGATGGGTATCACCCTCGTGCAGGATCAGCGGGGCGTGTAGTCGAAACCCCGCGCGCCCTCCCTTGCGGGCCCGTAAAATTACCAGCTCTGCACGTCGACCTACACGGGCTGCCAATGGCAATACTTCAATTGATCCAAGTCGGTCCAAACAGGAACCCAACATTTCCGGCAGACGATCCGCGCGCTGGATCATATGCAAATATCCTTTGTGCGATAGTCGGCGCGCAGCTGTATCGAACCAGGCGTCCAACTCCGTCGCGCCGCCAAGCGCGATTTGTCTCCCAATGTCTTGGGCTGGGCTATGTGCACCTGCCCGGTAGTAGGGCGGATTGGCAATGACATGATCGAACTGCTGCTGGCGCAGCATTGGAGGAAGTTCGACTAAATCTCCCTCGACAACTGCTATATCTATATCATTTAGCGCGGCATTGCGTCGCGCCAGATCTGCGTAATCCGCCTGCAGTTCCACTCCCGTGAGATTAAGATCCGTAACCCGCGCTGCAAGGCACAGTAACGCTGGTCCACCACCACACCCCAACTCCAGCACCCTTTCGCCCGAGCGCGCAGGGATGGCAGCCGCCAGCAATACAGGATCAACACCGGCTCGATATCCCTGTTTTGGTTGCAGCAGCTGTACCTGGCCCCCAAGAAACGCATCCTGGCTGAGCGAGGTATCTTCGAACCCAGCCATTACCGTAGCGGAATATCGTTGTCGCGCATCACCCGTTCAGCGGCAGCATGATCATCGCTGCGCACCATTAGCCTACGCGGGAAAATACCTATGCCTCCTTCGAGGATGCTCATATTTACGTCCATTTGAAAGCAGTCTATATCCTCACCCTCAAGAAGGGCGCTGGCAAAGGCCATAACGGTCGGGTCGGTGCTACGCAAAAGTTCCTTCATGGGGATGGATCTAAGGGCAAGGCCTGTGCCTTGTCGAGCCTTGCAAGCGGGAAAACGATGAATCAAATCCTGACGCAAAAGCCGCATGATATGCTGGCCGCGACACTCAGCAACGAAATGTCAGCGGTAAATACGCTGATCCAGACCCGGATGGCCTCGGAGCATGCGCCGCGCATTCCCGAAGTTACAGCCCATTTGGTAGAGGCAGGCGGCAAACGTCTGCGCCCTATGTTGACGCTCGCGGCTGCGCGCCTCTGCGGATACACCGGTGAAAACCACATAAAGCTGGCTGCAACTGTCGAGTTCATCCATACCGCTACCCTACTGCACGATGATGTCGTGGATGAAAGCGGCCAGCGGCGCGGACGGCCAACAGCGAACCTGCTTTGGGATAACAAAAGCTCAGTACTGGTGGGCGACTACTTGTTTGCCCGCAGTTTTCAGTTGATGGTTGAGACCGGATCGCTGCGGGTTCTCGATATTCTCGCCAATGCTTCGGCAACCATTGCCGAAGGCGAAGTCTTGCAAATGACCGCTGCCAGCGATCTAGGCACAGATGAAGATATCTATCTTCAGGTAGTACGCGGCAAAACCGCAGCACTTTTCTCCGCCGCCACACAAGCCGGTGGCGTGATCGCAGGCGCTACCGAAGCGCAGGTCGAGGCGCTGTTTGCCTACGGAGACGCGCTTGGTGTCGCGTTTCAGATCGCCGACGATCTCTTGGATTATCAGGGGAATAGCTCATCCACCGGCAAAAACGTCGGAGACGACTTCCGTGAGCGCAAGCTGACACTACCTGTGATCAAAGCCGTCGCACAAGCCAGCTCTGAGGAACATGCATTCTGGGTCCGCACGATCGAGAAAGGGCGCCAAGATGAGGGCGACCTGGATCACGCGCTTGCGCTGATGGATAAATACGACACGCTCAACGCCACTCAGCGTGATGCGATGGACTGGGTAGCCAAAGCGCAGGATGCTTTGACCGCTCTACCCGAGGATCCGATCCGCCAGATGTTGCATGATCTGGCTGACTATGTGGTGGCCCGCTTGGCCTGATGGGCTGAGCAAAATCCCGTCACCGAAAGACGGCATCAGACCTATTAAAGCAGCTTTCCCGATTGTACCCACCAATCGGGATGCGCAGCAGTTAGGCGCGCAGCGTGTTTCTGAGCCAGTTCACTATTCTCAAACAGCGCATAGCAAGTCGCACCGGATCCTGACATCGCAGAAAATAGCGCATCGGTATGGTCCAACGCCTGTAAGACGTCATCGATCACTGGCTGGATTTTAATAGCCGGCACCTGAAGATCATTGCGCTGCGTCTTGAGCCAGTCAGCCAAATCGTTGGCTGTGGCACAACATGGCAGAACCTTCGGCATAGGTAAGTTGTTCCGATGCTGCAGAGCCCGAAAAATCGTAGGCGTCGCCACCGAAACCCGTGGGTTGACCAAGACTATCGAACAATTCGGCAGGGGGGAGACCGGGGAAAGTTGCTCGCCGATACCGCTCATCCGCTGAGCGATTGGCGCCATACAGACAGGTAGGTCCGCTCCGAGACCGAGGGTATCCTCAGCCTTTGGCAAAGGCATCTGCCAAAGCTCTGACAGGACCCTTAGCGTCGCGGCAGCATCCGAGGACCCGCCTCCGATACCAGATGCGCCAGGTAAATGCTTCTCCAGCGCGAGAGCCGCACCGCGTTTCGGATCGATAAGCGCAGCAGCCTGCACCATAAGGTTGCGACTGTCCGATGGAACACCTGCCTCCATTGGTCCCGTGACCGTCAGCGACAGTTCTTCAGCGAAAGATGCCGTAACCCGATCACCGATATCTGCAAACGCCACCAGAGAATCGAGCAGATGGTAGCCATCAGCGCGCTGGCCGGTCACATGCAGGGTCAGATTGATCTTGGCGGGAGCAAAGCCCTCAACCGTCATGTGCAACCTTCAGCGGCGCGGCACCTTCTTCCAACAGCACAGCATCGAGACCTGTTTCCAGCTTACGGCGAATACGCTCCGGATCAGCTTCGCTATCGGTATCTTCCGGATCGATGAACGACAATGCGCGTTTCCACTGGAACTCCGCCTCACGGGCACGGCCAACAGCCCAGTAAACGTCACCAAGGTGATCGTTTACCACCGGATCAACCGGCATCAACTCAACTGCGGTCTCCATTGGTTTAACCGCGTCCTGATAGCGGCCAAGCCGGTATAGAACCCATCCGAGGCTATCTACGATATACCCGGCATCAGGTCGCGCTGCGACAGCGCGTTCAATCATCGACAGCGCCTCATCCAGTTTTTCCTGCTTCTCAACCAGAGAATAGCCAAGATAGTTTAACACTTGCGGCTGATCGGGCCGGATTTCCAACGCGGCCCGAAAATCCGTCTCGGCCTGCTCCCAATTCTTCAGTCGCTCGTGACAGATGCCGCGTGCGTAAAGCAGGAACCAACGCCCCTCGACACTTTCATCCATCAGCCCAAGCGCAGTGTCATAAGCGGCAACGGCGCCTGTATAATCTTCTTGCTGACGCAACAGATCACCCAGATTGGTATATACTGGAGCCTCTTTCGGGAAGTCACGTGCCAGTTGTTGCAACACCTCGGCCGCAGCATCAGGCTTCGCGGCGCGGCGCAACGCTTCAGCCCGCCCCAATTCGGCAGCATGGTAATCCGGGTGAGTCCGCGGCACCTGCTTATAGAGCTCAATAGACAGGGCGTAGCGACCCAATTGATCAAATAGCTCTGCCGCCAGCAATAGAGCATCCACATGATCTTCACGCAGAGCGGACGCGACACGTGCGTACATCAGCACGTAGTCATCAGCCATCTCACCGTTGAGCGCCGCGCCCATGGTGAAAAACACCTCGGCAATACCATGTGTTGGGGTCGCCGCTAGCGCATAAGGAAGAGTTTCCCCGTCCTTCAACCGCTTCGACAAAGCTGCAAGCCCTGGATCTAGCTGGCCACTAAATGCATCAGCCAGCACCTCAAGCGCCTGCTCGTTCCTACCAAGCTGAGACAGGATTTCAAGCCGCGCAATCACCGCTCGGCGTGAGGTATTCGTCAGCTGTCCCTCCGCCGCCGCGAATAGAGCTTCCGCCCCTTCGTAGTCCCCGACAGATGCCAGCGCCAACGCCCTATGATAGCGTGCAAATAGGCCGAGCCCTTCTTTCTGACCCAAGCTGTCAAACTGCCCTAGGGCATCCGCGACAGAGCCGGCACCCAGATGGGCCCAACCAAGCAATAATCCGTCAACAAGAGCATTAATCTCATAGTGGCCATCTTCCTGCGACGTAATCCGGTCGATGATCGTCTTGTAGTCTTGTTTCATCACCGCGTTGGCAGTCATGACGATATTGGCAATCTGGCTGCGCGCCCCCATTTCCGACAAGCGCGTGGCCACCGGGGCTGCGCCTTTGATATCGCCGAGCGCAAGTCGGGCAAAAACAACATGCTCCATCAATAGGGCGTTCTGCGGATCCCGCACCAACGCGCGGTTATAATAGTCAGCCGAGGCCTTAAAATCGCTATCCAATGTCGCAGCCCTTGCGGCCAGATATGCACCGGCCAACCCATCAGCCTGTACAAAGGTCGGCAGGGCGGTTGCCGCAATCAAAGCGGTTGCACAGGTCAGGCTGCGAATAAATCGGACGGGCACGCTGGGCCTCCTCGTTGGTGACTGGTCGATATCTGCCTCACCACAAAGCGTAGAGCCCCACCCCCCGACACGCAATGGGGCAGCCCGCAGACTGCCCCTATTATTCCGGCAAATACCTGCCGAAACCGATCGCAAAGTGATCACATATTCGGGTAGTTCGGTCCGTCACCCCCTTGAGGGGTCGTCCAAGTGATGTTTTGGCTAGGGTCCTTGATGTCGCAGGTCTTGCAGTGAACACAGTTCTGAAAGTTGATCACGAATTCAGGTTTGCCGTCTTTTTCCACAACTTCGTAAACACCAGCAGGGCAATATCGTTGCGCCGGTTCCGCGAATTTTGGCAAGTTAACGCTAATTGGCGCTTGCTGATCACCCAAGCGTAGGTGACAGGGCTGACTTTCTTCGTGATTGGTCGCCGCAAATGCCACATTGGTCAATCGATCGAAAGACAGGACACCATCAGGTTTGGGGTAATCAATCACCCTATGCTGATCAGCGGGTTCGGTTGCTTCGGCATCATTTTTGTCATGGCCAAGAGTTCCAAACAGTGACAAGCCAAGGATGTTATTGGTCCACATATCCAGCCCACCCAACATGAGCGAGGCGGTCAGGCCCCACTTCGACCACATCGGTTTGACGTTGCGCACCATCTTGAGATCCTTGCCAATGGCACCGTCGCGCACATCGCTCTCGTAGGTGGATAGTTCATCACCGGATCGGTCGGCCCTGATGGCGTCAAAAGCCGCTTCTGCCGCAGCCTTGCCGGATAGCATCGCATTGTGGTTGCCCTTAATACGCGGCACGTTGACCATACCGGCGGAACAACCCAGAAGCGCCACGCCCGGCGCTACAAGCTTCGGCATCGCTTGCCAGCCACCTTCGGTGATGGCACGAGCACCATAGGCGACGCGTTTGCCGCCTTTAAGCAAATCAGCCACCATCGGGTGATGCTTGAAACGCTGGAACTCCATATAAGGGTAGAGATGCGGATTCTTGTAGTTCAGGTGAACCACGAAACCGACGTAAACCTGATTGTTGTTCAGGTGATAAATGAAAGATCCACCACCCGCGTTGGAACCCAGAGGCCAGCCCATAGTGTGGGTGACAGATCCTTCCTTGTGTTTGGCCGGATCGATCTCCCAGATCTCTTTCATGCCAACACCGTATTTCTGTGGCTCTTTGCCATCAGATAACCCGTATTTCGTGATGACCTCTTTGGAGAGCGAGCCTCGAACCCCTTCTGAGAGGAATACGTATTTACCGTGAAGTTCCATGCCCGGCTCGGTGTTTGGCCCGTAGGAGCCATCCGCTTCCAGACCAAAAACACCAGCAACAACGCCTTTGACTTCGCCGTTATCGCCGTAGACCAACTCCGAGCAAGACATGCCCGGAAAGATCTCGACACCCAGCTCTTCTGCCTGCTCGGCCATCCAGCGACACACGTTGCCCATCGACACGATGTAGTTGCCGTGGTTGTTCATCAGCGGTGGCATCGGAAAGTTGGGGATCCGGATCTGCCCTGCTTCACCCAGCATGTAGAAGTTGTCATCCTTGACCGGCGTGTTCAATGGCGCGCCCTTCTCTTTCCAGTCAGGGATCAGTGCGTCCAACCCGCAAGGATCGAGCACCGCACCTGACAGGATATGCGCGCCCACTTCGGACCCTTTTTCCAACACAACAACCTGCAGTTCGCTGTCCAGTTGCTTAAGTCGGATCGCCGCGGACAGACCTGCCGGGCCTGCCCCAACGATCACAACGTCGTATTCCATCGCTTCACGTTCAATCTCGGCCATTGCGGGCTCCTTGGCTGTGGGTCTGCGCCATCCCATGCGGGCGGCGTATCCTTGGCGTAATTTTGTTTCGCGGTTGCTTAGCGGGTGGCAGAGGCACTGGTCAATCCAAACTCTACGTTACACAACTCTAGAACCCGGAATTGCGACAATTCGAGCGTCAATTTCCGTCATTTGACAGAGTATTCCCGTCCTTCGCCGTATCCGAGGCCTTATCACCCATCAGATAGCGCGGTCCTTGCCCTTTGGCAGCGGCAGCATCGTCGGGATTATAAAGTTTGCAACTAGGCAGTGACAGACACCCGCAGCCAATGCAGCCATCAAGATCGTCGCGTAGTTTCATCAAGGTTTCGATTCGCGCGTCCAAGTGGCTGCGAAAGGCTGTCGACAGCTTTGTCCAATCAGCTTTCGTCGGCGTTCGCCCTCCTGGAAGACTTTTGAGGAACCCTTGGATTTCAGGCAACGAGAAACCGAATTTTTGCGCGATCATGATGAAACTCAATCGTCGCAGATCCGCCCGGTGAAAGCGTCGCTGCCCACCTGCGTTGCGCCAGGGTTCAACAAGCCCCTGCGCCTCATAGTAGCGAATTGCCGAGACCGCGAGACCCGTCCGCTCAGCCAGATAACCGATTGAAACTCCTGCTGATACCGCCATGCCTGCGTCTCCTGCTATTTTTTCACCGTTTAACGGTCCCAATTGGAGGGATTCTGCGAGGATTTCTACCTGCGACAGAACCTACTGCAATACAGTTCAAGAAAAAGCTTGACCTAAAGTTAGGTTAAGAAATTACGGTAACTCATATCGATCAAACTTGCAAATGTAGGAGCACAGAAATGACCACACGCCTTGAACACGCCAATATCACTGTCACCTCGCCCGAAGCGACTGCAGCATGGATGACCAAAGTGTTTGGCTGGCATATTCGCTGGCAGGGAAACGCGATTTCTGGCGGATATAGTATCCATGTCGGGAGTGCCGACAGCTATCTGGCACTGTACTGCCCACCCGGGGAGCAACAACCAGTCCCCGATAGTTACACCTCTACCGGCGGCCTCAACCATCTGGCCGTTGAGGTTACAGATATCGAAGCCTGCGAAGCCGCTGTAAAGCATGCGGGCTTCACACCGAAAAACCATGGGGATTATGAACCTGGCCGCAGATTCTACTTCAACGATGACAATGACATCGAATTCGAGGTGGTAGAGTATGATGCTTGATCTTCTTTGGCACAGCAGCCGCCCGCGTTCGGTATTGCCACCCAGGCATTCGGAACAACACCATCTCACATTGGCACAGCGAACAGAGGTGTCAGCCCGATTAGGGCAAAAAAGGAAACGCATCTGGTCCAGTATTATGCTGGCGATGCTCCAACGACTCGATCCCCGTCCGCCTGTGCCCCGCCACAGCGTCTCAGGCAAGACGTCCAGGCTACCGGAGACTCCCTGACAGCAAATGGTCTCTGCAATACTGCGCCAAATCTAGCAAACGGGCGGCCCACTTTATGCCGCTCCCTAAACTGAGTGGACGTAAAAAAGTGGAGTTTTCCGCCTGTTGGCACGAAATCGCTGTGGACACCCTATGCCGCCCTCTTGCATTCGGCGGCAGGATTGGGTCAGGTAAATAAGACACAACCGGTTTGTCCCTCTGTCAGCGTGGCAGTGGAACAAACCGGTTTTGCTATAGACGCGAACCGCCACGGCCGGTGGCCAAACCTGACACGATATCTGGACACAGACATGGAAAAGATCCCGATGACCCCTACGGGTCACGCCGCCCTAGAAGCTGAGCTGAAGACCCTGAAATCGGTAGAACGCCCGGCCATCATCAAGGCTATTGCCGAAGCCCGCGAACTCGGCGATTTGTCGGAAAATGCCGAATATCACTCCGCACGCGAGAAGCAGTCCTTCATCGAAGGTCGCATCAAAGAGCTGGAAGGCATCTTGTCACTAGCGGATGTGATCAATCCCGCGAAACTAACTGGCGCGATCAAATTTGGCGCTAAAGTTACCGTCGTTGATGAAGACACCGACGAGGAAAAGACTTGGCAGATTGTCGGAGAGCACGAAGCAAATATCGAAGCCGGTCTCCTCAACATCAAATCTCCAATTGCCCGTGCCATGATTGGCAAAGAAGAAGGCGATAGCGTCGAGGTTCGCACCCCCGGTGGCGATCGCGCCTATGAAATCCTCAAGATCGTCTTTGCCTGATCTTTGATGTTGGCCCGGCACCTTTTGCAGGTATCGGGCCAATTCCTCCGAGCCGCCGTACCATGCGGCCTAAGCCAACCTATCCAACCAACCTCTGTTTCCGAGCAACAGTTATGACCCGTACCAATGCCACCGCTGCAACACCGCCGACCAGCGCCCTAGATGCGCCGCCGGACCGGTCGGCTATTGGCCTGATTGAAGCCTCCGCACTGGGGCTTTGTGCTTTGTGGTTCCTGTTGGTCGTCGCCATCTATGTGTTGGGCGCCACGCCTGACGCCGCAACAGACGCAGCGACAACCTGGCCCGACATCTTACTGCGCGTCGTCGCCGTGCTCCTCCCTGTTTTGTTAATCTGGGTTGGTGCGGTTGCACTGCGATCTGCGCAGATTATGCGAGATGAATCGCAGCGACTACACGCCGCCATCGATGGCATACGCAACGCATATATAATGCATGCCCAACAGGCCGCATCAGTCGCTGAACCCTCGGTCACGCGCAAGCTGGACGAAATCGCCGCTGCAACGCGCAAAACCGAAACCGCACTTGCGACCTTTCAGACAAGCCGTCGGGACCGACCCATGCCGGGCGTCGCGGCCCCGGCAACCAATAGCGGCGAGGCCGCAGATCAGGGGCTGCTCGCACTTGGCACGCCAGCCGAAGATCTGGCGACGCCGTTGCCTTCACCACAGTTGATACGGGCACTGAACTTTCCGGAAACCGCCGAGGATGAAGAAGGGTTCGCAGCCCTGCGTCAAGCACTTCAGGACCGCAAGGCCGCGCAAGTTATTCAGGCTGCACAAGACGTGCTGACCTTACTCAGCCAAGATGGCATCTACATGGATGATCTTCGCCCCGACATGGCTCGCCCAGAAACTTGGCGTCAGTTCGCACAGGGGACCCGTGGCCGGGCTGTTGCAGCACTCGGCGGAGTGCGAGACCGCAGCTCATTGGCACTAACCTCCGCACGGATGAAGCAAGATCCGATCTTTCGCGATGCCGCACATCATTTTCTACGCCGCTTTGATCAGATGTTGGCCGAGTTCGAAGAAGAGGCCACCGATTCCGACATCTCATCACTTGGTGAAACCCGCACTGCACGTGCTTTCATGCTGCTGGGCCGCGTTGCGGGAACATTCGACTAGGGGATTACCTTCGAAACTGCCGCTCTACAGTCTAAAGCTAGAGTAGGGAATGAAACGCACTGGTGCTCCGGGCTTGATTTCTCCAGCACCGTCCGCCAGCTCCACCAATCCTTCCGCCCAGCTGAGCGAACTAACGCGGCCCGAGCCTTCGGACTGGAAAACCTCGACCTTGCCATCTCGCACACGAGCACGGAGATATTCCCGGCGTCCAGGTTTTTTGCGCTTCTCAAAAGCCGCGGGCAAATCAAATCCCTGAGGTTCTGCCCAGCTTGCCCCGGCCATGAGCCCCATCGCTGGTCGTGCAAAAATCAATGTACAGACCATGGCCGCCACAGGGTTTCCCGGCAAACCAAAAACCGGTGTCCCCTTCCACAACCCCAAAGCCAACGGTCTGCCCGGCTTAAGTGCAATCCGCCATTGTTGCATGGCCCCGCTTTCGCGCAATAGCGCTGACATATGGTCCTCATCGCCCGCCGAAGCTCCGCCACTGGTCAGGATCGCATCAACCTTTGACGCCGCACTGTCCAGATGCGCTCGCAATGCCGTGCGATCATCAGCCGCCTTCCCAAGGTCGATGGCCACGAATCCCATCTGCGTGAGCAGTGCCAACAACATCGGTCGATTGGCATCATAGATCTGCCCCGCTGCTGCTTGCATACCGGACTCGACCAGCTCATCTCCGGTCGATAGCACGCCTATGCGCAATGGCTGCCGCACCAGCAGCTCTGGCAGTCCGGTTGCAGAAGCCAGCGCGAGATCAGCCGGCGTGATGACCCGCCCCTTGGGTAAGATCAAATCTCCTGCACAAGCGTCCTCGCCAGCTTTGCGTGTGTTGCTCCCCTTCTTCAGCGGCCCGCGAAACGCGATTTTTTCCCCATCACTGCTAACGTCCTCTTCAAGGATTACAGTGTCCACGCCCTGTGGCAGAGCCGCGCCCGTCAGGATACGAATGGCCGTTCCATGCGGAACCTCACCATCATAGGCTTGCCCAGCAGCGGCACGCCCGGTGACCAGAGCCATAATCTGAGGCCCGTCGGCGACCGGTCCCGCAAACCCATAGCCGTCAACAGCAGTATTGGGTTGCGGCGGATTGCTGCGCGCCGCGTGAACATCTTCGGCCAGCACACACCCCAGACATTCTCCCAATGGCAAAACTTCAGACAGCGTTACGGGCGTTAGTGTTTGCCGCAGGTGATCAAGTGCGACATCCACCGGCGTCCAATCCACTCCTGCAGGTAAGGCGAAGCAATCGTTGCGCAAAGGTGGCGGGGTAAGGGTCATATTTGGTCCACTCCTAGTATGCAGCCCTTTTGGGGCACACTAACGGTCAACAAACGGTCAACTCTGTCATAAGCTCACAAGGTGATCTCTTGCGCAATGAAATCCGCAATGACCTCAGTAGCATCTAAATCAAAAACGGGGCGATCCAGGTGTAGCGGAATATCACTCGCAACAGCCCGTATGGATGTGTCCTGCGGTGCGATGAGAGACTGACCAGCAGCAGTACGATAGGCCTCAATCTTGGGGTGAGATTCCCGTTTGAACCCTTCTACCAAGACCAGATCAACTGGGCGCAGCCGTGCAAGCAATTCCGTAAAACTAGGCTCAGGCGTATCACGCAACTCTTGCATGATGGCAACCCGGCTGGGCGAGGCCAAAATGACCTCGGCAGCTCCAGCTTCGCGGTGGCGATGACTATCTGTACCTGGGTGATCGACATCCGTAGAATGGTGTGCGTGTTTCAAAGTCGAAACGCTGAGCCCACGCCGACAGAATTCCGAAATCAAACGTTCCATCAATCCGGTTTTACCACAGTTCTTCCAGCCCGTGATGCCGTAAATCTTCATCACAACAACGCCTCGGCCTGTACGAGATCTTCAGGTGTATTGATGTTAAAAAACGGGTCAAAAGGCTCCGCTTCAAACAAGGCTTCGCGGCCATCATGGAGGTCCGTCCATGCAACAACCTTCCGCAATCCCCCATCCAGTGCCGCCCGTAAGTCATCGCGCAGCGCAACCGGCCAAAGGCCAAATGTCGGATGCCGGTTCACACGGCCCTTGCCGCCGGATTTCAACTGTTCCTCACCAGTCTTCGGCGTTGTCGCCAACACCAGTGGATGCACCTGCCCGTCAGCGCTTTGCTTTAACCTCTCCGTCAAATTCGATGGAAAAAACGGCGAATCAGCAGCTACGGTTACGATACTTGTAGCCCCCTTATCAGCTGCCCAGTCCAACCCCGCGAGAACGCCTGCTAGAGGGCCTGCAAACCCATCGATACTGTCCGGAATTACCGGCAACCCAAGATCATCGAACCTTCCGGCATCGCCATTGGCGTTGAGTGCCATATGCGCGACCTGCGGTGACAGTCGATCAATCACATGGGTCATTAGGCTCCGCCCGCCAATCAGCAATCGCCCTTTGTCGCCACCACCCATCCGAGTGGCCAAGCCACCGGCCAGAATAACCCCCAACGTCCGCTTCATCCCGCGCTCTTTCGTCTGTGCTTCCGTGGTTCCGCCGGTACTTTGGCCGGGTCCACATCTCGGATCAGCCGTTCGTCACCGGCCAAACAAATAAACCGCTGCCCTCGCATCCGCCCAATAAGCGTCAGGCCAACTTCCTGCGCAATCTCAACCCCCCAGGCGGTAAAACCCGACCGCGATACCAGAGCCGGGATACCCATCATTGCCGTCTTGATCACCATCTCGGAGGTCAGCCGCCCAGTGGTATAGAGGATTTTATCAGATACGTCAGAGCCGGTGCTTTGGATCCAGCCTGCGATTTTGTCCACGGCGTTATGGCGACCGACATCCTCCATGTAGACCAACGGTCGATCTTCCTGACATAGAACCGTGCCGTGAATGGCCCCGGCCTCAAGGTAGAGCGAAGGCGTCCGGTTTATCTTATGTGCCAGCGCATAGAGCCAAGAACTGCGGACCGCCGTCTGTGGCAGCCTCACACCGTCAAGACCGTCCATCATATCACCAAACACCGTGCCCACCGCGCAACCAGATGTGCGGGTCTTTTTCTGCAGCTTATCTTCATAGGAGGTTTCGATCGCCGTGCGTACGACCACGGTTTCCAACTCCTCATCATAGTCAATTCCGGTGATCTCATCACTCGGGTGCAACATGCCCTGATTACGCAGAAAACCGAGCGCCAAATACTCCGGATAGTCGCCAATCGTCATCGCAGTCACGATTTCCTGACGGTTCAGGTAAATCGTCAAAGGTCGCTCCTCGACAACTGAAATCTCAGTCGGCGCGCCCGTATGATCGACACCCTGAACCGCACGCGTCAGCCGCGCATTATCTGGTGAGGGCGCGACGATATATTCAGCCAATACCGACGCCAGGTCAAAATTACTTTCAGCCGCCATCAATTGCAAACCTCCGCCGTCGGGCTTATGCCATTTCAGCAATAACCTAGGACCTGATCATGGCAATCACCACCACGAAATCTGCCTTTTGGAAGGGGTTTCGCGACGGCGCTCCTTTCCTTTTGGTCTCGGGACCATTTGGCCTGTTATTCGGCGTCCTTGCAGCCGAAGCCGGACTGATTGTCCCCGAGGCGATGGTCTTCTCGCTGTCGGTCTTTGCCGGGTCGGCTCAGTTCACGGCGCTACAACTGGTGCAAGAAAACGCGCCCTTGGTAGTTATCCTGATTTCAGCCCTTGCGGTGAACCTGAGGGTAGCAATGTACTCCGCGTCACTGACGCCTTACCTGGGCGATGCACCATTGTGGCAGCGCGCTTGTGCAGCTTATCTGACAGTTGATCAGTCATATGCTCTGTCTATTGTTCAATTTGAAACCTACCCACAGATGACATTATCTCAGCGCATGGCCTATTTCTTTGGCACCAATGGCTGCGTTGCGCCCGGATGGATGTTGGCCACCTTTATCGGTGCACTTGTGGGGGCTCAGGTGCCAGACAGCTGGGGCTTGGATTTTGTGCTACCGCTGGCGTTTCTGGCCATGATAGGGCCTATGTTGCGCACGCCCGCTCACCTAGTCGCCTGCTTTGCCGCCGTCGTAACTGCTCTACCCGCCACTGCTCTACCCTATAACCTCGGACTGATCGTCGCTGGCCTTATTGGCATGATGGCCGGCGCCCAGGCTGAGATCTGGCTGGAACGACGCACGCCCTTGGAGGAGCGGTCATGACCCAATCCCCCGACCCTACTTTGCTCTGGACTATCATCATCGGTCTGGCGATAGGCAGCTTTGCCCTGCGGTTTGCCTTTATTGGATTAATGGGTGGGCGGACCATGCCACCATGGTTGATGCGTCATCTGCGCTATACAGCTGTCGCGATTATTCCTGCACTGGTAACGCCACTGGTAGTTTGGCCGACCTCGACGGATGGCACTCCCAGCTTGCTACATTTTGCGGTCGCAACAACGGTTTTCGTGCTTGGCTACTGGACACGGAATGTGCTGATTGCGATGGGCAGTGGTGCGGCAGGGTTCTTGCTTCTGTTCCTGCTCTCAAACTAGCTCCGCGCCAGAAAAAGAAAAGCCGCAGGCAATGCCGCGGCTTTTGACTAGACTATCAACGGCAGAAGCACTCGAGGATCAGCCACCTGCATTCAGAACCGCATTGTTCTTTGCAAGTCCCTCTTTCAGATCCGCGCTATCGTTCTCGCGGTAGCTGCTGGTCGCAACACCCGGCAGAGCACCGAATTGTTCCGACAATTTACCTGGGTAAAAAGTCACATTTAGGGAAGCAAACCCAGGAACCTGTTTCAGGATTGAGCCGGTAGCATTGGCACAAAACGCACCCGGCACACGGCCATTGGCCTTGACCAGCTGATAAGCGCGTTGCGCTTGTTCCGGCGTCACTTCGATCCTTTGAACAACCACATGATGGGTGCTGCGCGCATGTGATCCACGATACGCCTTCTCGACTCCGGGTGTGATCCCATAAAGCACATCGTCCCGCTCAGGTACGACATCCGCATAGAATGAACCGGCCGGGTCAAAAATCACCCGCTCCGAGGCGTTGATCATAAGTGATGTATGCGCGCCCTTACCGGTCCGATTGTTGATCATAGTATATAGCGTCAGCGCCGGTGGGCCATCGTGCCGATAGGCTACGCGCGCCAATGTGGCATCATCTGCGTTGGGCTGCTGCTGGGCAGCGCACGCAGCAAGCACCGCAATCGCACTGCCAAAGGCCGAAAATCGCAGGCCTTTCGCGAAGCGCCGGACGCCAATACGCCCGCTAAGATCAGAACCGGTCACGGGACGATCAGGTCGCGAAAATCGCAAGAAACAACACAAAGATCACTGTTGCGATGCAGAACCGAGTGGTGAACTTAAGAAAGCTATTGTAGGTTTTTTCCTGAACGGTGATATCCATCGAACCGTGCTTGTGGTCAGCCATGTGTCTATTCCAATTCGCGTGTGTTTTTCGCTGAATACTGGATTTCTTAGACCCTGTCACCACGTCAATCCGGCGCAGCCCAAGCAAATCACCTTGCGAAATCCGCGTAACAAGGGCGATACCCATAGCCCCAACGCCAACTCAGGCCGCTGCAGGGCGCACCGCCGAATCGCACAGCGCGGTACATCACCGCTGCAACCGTGGTTGCTGTGGGGGCTGCAACCGAGCTCTGGTCCATCAGCCTAGTTTCTACACAGCGACGCAGATCCCTATCAGCATCAAGCCGAGCAAGTTGGCTGGCCGCAGCGAAATTCACATCGCTGTGACCTGTCGCCGCGCTGCGCTCTCTGGTGTTCCGGCCAATCCCTGCTGCGTTGTGATAGAGGCGATCGTGCGCCACACAGCAGGCTTCAAACGGCGGGCCACCATCCAGACTACCGTCGCCAGTTATCTGTCGCCAAATCGCCGACAGCCCTCCGCTACACCCATCAGTGACGAAAGGCACTGGCATAGCATTCGCTGCTACTATTTCCTGCGCCAGACCTTGGTGAGCGGCGTATTCCACTCTCCCCCAGATCCCTGTCGGCGCATCTTCCTCTTCTGCATGAGCGCCTGCGACAACACTGCAAAGTAGCGCAGCGCTAACCGCAGTGCTCAAGCAACGCAAGCGACTAGGATTCAGCTGTTTCGTTCTCAAGATCAGACACCAGACGAAACCCAATACGATTGGCCGGGGCAGTCTCGTTACGTTTGGGCAAAGCGCGCAGCATTACATTGAGCTGGCTAACATGTTGCACCAACTGGGTGCGGGCACCGCCGGAATCACTGCCATAGTAGGTAATGATATCAGGATCGTAATAGCCCATACCTTCGATCCGCATGACGCCTGCATCGCCGCCGGCGAATCCCATGGCGATCTCATGTTCGCCATCTAGCTGCTCTTCGAAATTCTTGATGTATAGGATCAGACGCTCGTAGGCCCAGCGCGCTGCACTCTTGTTGGCCACCGGCTTTTGCATAGGCTCAGGCACTTTTTCGATGCCGGTACAAACGTCAGGATCGGCGTGGACCTCATGAACACAGGGCAGGATAGCCGCCTCTAACGCCTCGGCGCTGGTTGCAATTTCATCCGTCATGCTCTTTCCCTTCCCAGGGGAAAATCACCCCTTGCGCTGGTAGAGCCAGGCCCCGTCTGCACGACGGCTGCGGTCGACCTGACCCAAATGGTACAGATGATTTACATGGGCCACTGCCTCTACCAAAGCAAGCCCGTATTCCCCCGACCCGATCTTACGCTTGAACAACGGGGCAAAACACTCCGCCGCGCTGCACGGCTCATCAAGATGCGCCAACAACCTCGCAAGCGCTCCATGGTGATTGTCGATCAGTTGCGCCATACGATGAGGCAAGCCAAGAAACGGTAGCTTATGCCCGCCCAATGCAAGTTGATCGGGCCGCGTCAGTGGGGCTAGCCGTTCACACGCCTCCAGCCACTCAGCCACCGGATCGGCCATCGGCTCGGTCGCATACACGCCGATATTGGGACTGATTGAAGATAGGATCTGGTCGCCGGTAATCACAAGATTGTCATCACGGCTCCAGAATGTAGCGTGTTCGGGTGCGTGGCCATTGCCAATATGGATATCCCAGTCACGCCCCCCCATACGAAACACGTCGCCCTGTTTGATACGGGTAAAACCCAAAGGCATCGGGAATACTGTATCGGAGAAATTGAAAGGCCGCTCCGTCACCCGTGCCTCATATACCGCAGGATCCATTCCGGCGCTGCGATAAAATGCCAGCGTTTCCTCCGGCCAGCTTTCCTGCACATCCAGCGTTAGCATTCTTGCAAATAACCAGGACGTGCGCGTTGTAACCAGCTCGGCCCCATGAACGGACTGGAACCACCCCGCATTACCAATGTGATCAGGATGATGATGAGTCACGACTACGCGGGTCACCGGCTTGCCTGCCAAAGGACCGGCAATCAGCTTTTCCCAGATAAGGCGTGTCTTATTTGAAGACATCCCGGTGTCGACGATGGTCCAACTATCACCATCATCCAACGCATAGACATTCACATGATCGAGCTTCATGGGCAGCGGCAAGCGCATCCAAAGGACGCCTTCGCCAATCTCAATCGCCTCGCCCGCAGCGGGCGGCTCGCTCCACGGGCAATCTGGTCGCGGATTGGTCATCCGTCGGCCAACTCGTCAAGCGTCAGCGCATGCGCACCATCTGCTCCGGCCTGCGCATGAACCAACAAAGACGCATGTTCCGGTAGCATCCGGTTGATGTAGAACCGCGCCAGCTTTTCACGCGCACCACCAACATCCGCCATGGCAGCCGCTAGGTGATAATGGCCACCCAACACACGGGCAAAAGCATGAAGGAAGGGCACAGCCCCGGCAAAACGCTCATTCATATTATCTTGCACCGTCAGCCATTCGGTGGCCTCACGCAAAGATTCGCAGGCCTGCCAGACAGCCTCGGCCATATTGGGATGCGTGGCGCGTGCTCTCTCAGCTTGTTCTTCTATTTCATCAATCAGACGGTGCGCCATATCGCCACCATCCATCATTTTGCGGCCGACCAGATCCATCGCCTGGATGCCATTGGTTCCCTCGTAGATCGCCGTTACGCGCACATCACGATAGAACTGAGCCGCGCCGGTTTCCTCAACGAAGCCCATGCCGCCATGAACTTGCACCCCGGTCTCCGACACACGCATTCCGGTTTCAGTGCCAAACACCTTCGCGATAGGTGTTAAAAACGCCGCGCGCGCGGCCCAATCCTGTGCACCGGTGGCAGTCTGCATATCGATCGCCTGTGCACAGGCCAACAAGATGGCTCGTGCTGCAAAAAGATCCGCTTTCATTTCCATCAGCATCCGCCGCACATCAGCATGGTCCACGATCGTTCCGGAGGCGGATTTGCCCTGCCTGCGTTCCAGCGCATAAGCAAGCGCCTTTTGATAGGCCGCCCCGGCAATACCGACCCCCTGACCGCCCACACCCAGGCGCGCGTTGTTCATCATGGTAAACATCGCAGCCAGACCACCGCCCGGCTTGCCGACCATCCAGCCAACAGCATTGTCGTACTGCATCACACAGGTCGGTGAGCCGTGCAGACCCATCTTGTGCTCCAGACTGACGACCTTCAGTGTATTGGCCTTGCCGGGGTTACCCGCATCATCCGGGAGAAATTTAGGCACCAGAAAAAGAGAGACCCCCTTAGTACCGGATGCGGCATCCGGCAGGCGTGCCAAGACAAGATGACAGACGTTACTCGCAAAATCATTGTCTCCCCAAGAGATATAGATCTTCTGACCACTGATCTCATAGGCACCATTATCAAGTGGCTCAGCTTTCGAGCTCAGCGCACCTACATCCGATCCTGCCTGTGGCTCTGTTAGGTTCATGGTCCCAGACCATTCCCCCGAAATAAGTTTCGGCAGATACAGCGCCTTGATCTCATCACTTGCATGGAATTCCAGCGCCTCGATCTGACCTTGGCTCATTAGTGGAGCCAGCTGCAGAGACAGGCAGGCACCTGACATCATCTCATTCACCGCGGTGGTCAAGGTCATGGGTAGACCCATACCGCCGAATTCCTCGGATGCACTCATCCCAATCCAGCCGCCTTCGGAAATCGCCTGCCATCCGGCGGCATATCCCGGCGACGTCCGTAAGACGCCGTTTTCAAGATGCGCTGGCTGTAGATCTCCTCCACGGTTCAAAGGGGCCATAACCTCGTCGCAGAACTTTCCTGCTTCGGTTAGAATCGCCGTTACAACATCATTGCTGGCCTCACCAAAGCGTTCGGTAGCTGCGATTTCATCAAAACCGATAATATGCTCAAGAAAAAACTGATACTCGGGAACCGGGGCACGGAAGGTCATGTCTGGCCTCTTTCAGAGAGCAGGTCAGGACAGCCTTGGCATCATTGCCCTAAACCCTTATGTTAAACGTCTTGCCCGATTACCTAACCGGCCCCCTTTTTCAAGCAACCAAAACGCCGCGTCACCCGCCATGTCCAGCCCTTCTACCCGCATCCTGACCGCGCGACCGCAGGATATCAGCACTGCTGCCGACACTTTGCGCAGCGGCCAGCTGGTCGCTTTTCCTACTGAAACCGTCTATGGGCTTGGCGCTGATGCTCGTCAAAACGACGCCGTTGAAGCAATCTATGCAGCCAAAGGGCGCCCCAGTTTCAACCCGCTAATCGCCCATATTCACTCTGCCGAGGCAGCCCAGAAATATGTGGTCTGGTGCGACGCTGCCAGCAAACTGGCCGAAGCCTTCTGGCCCGGCCCTCTTACGCTGGTTCTCCCCTTGCGAGAAGATCACGGCATCTCACCTCTGGTCACTGCTGGGCTCAATACGCTTGGCATCCGTGTGCCCGCCCATCCAGCTGCCCGCGCGCTCCTATCAGCATTGAACGGCCCAGTGGCCGCCCCATCAGCCAACCCGTCTGGCAAGATCAGCCCAACGACCGCAGCGCATGTGGTCGCGGGCTTGAACGGACGTATCGCCGCAATTGTGGATGACGGCCCCTGTGGTGTGGGCGTTGAATCCACTATCGTTGGCCTTGCGACTGATACGCCCCTTCTATTGCGCCCAGGTGGACTGGCGTCAGAGGAGATCGAGGTCGTCCTAGGCCACACTCTAAAGCAGCGCGATGCCAGCGACCCGCTGACCGCTCCGGGGCAACTGATGTCACATTACGCACCGCAGGCCGGCGTACGTCTGAATGTCACCAATCCCAAGAAAGCAGAGCTTTACCTCGGTTTCGGCGCAATGGAGTGCGATCTCAATCTCTCTGTTAGCGGAGATCTGCAAGAGGCCGCAGCGAAACTCTTTGGGCATTTACACAAGCTCGATACCAAGGCATATCCCATAGCCGTCGCCCCCATTCCCGAAATCGGTCTGGGCGTAGCCATCAACGACCGCTTGCGCCGCGCTGCTGCGCCGCGCTAGTCATCGCTTTTTTTGTAATCAGAAGTCGTTCGCTTAAGCGCGGCCTGCACTGGTGGATAGCGTAAGCGGGTCAACGCCCAGAGACCGTAACGCGGCCTCCCATTTCGTAGTATCCTCCTGCTCGAACACCACTTCGGGCGTAGCAGGGGCGGTCAGCCAGCCATTGCTAGCAATCTCGCTCTCCAGCTGCCCAGGCCCCCAACCCGCATAGCCCAACATCACCAGCACCTGCGTCGGTCCTCGGCCCATGGCAATGTCCTCAAGCACATCCACGGTCGCCGTCATCGAAAATATATCGGACACCTGCAGCGAGCTGACATTGGATTCATACTCAGGAGAATGCAGCACAAAGCCACGCTGGGTCTCAACCGGACCGCCAAAGCGCACTGGTAGCGCCGCGTCCTCCGCACTACGCGGAGTAATCTCCAATTGTTCCAGGAGATTGGATAAATCGACGCCTGTTGCAGGCTTGTTCACAATCAACCCCATCGCGCCGTCATCTTCATGCGAACACAGTAAGATCAGCGAGTGTTCGAACCGTGGGTCACCAATGCCAGGCATCGCAATCAGCAGTTCGCCGGTAAGATCCATATGCACCTGTCGTCCTTCTTGTAGCTGCCATCGCACGTTGCCGCATGTTGTGCCTGTCCTATCACAATGGCCACCCTCAAGCAGAGGTTCAAGGCCAAGCCGCACCAAACAACCCAGTCACTGCTTCTGACCTGAACGTGACTTGGCATTTCATGCGAAAATGCGCATTTAGTTGGGTATGATAGCGCGCCCCACTCTCTCCACTTTCGCAACGCCACTGGCGTTTCTGAACACTATGGCCAAGGCAGTAGCCAAAGGGGGCTGCGCGGCACTCGCCCTTTTCGCTTTGCCGACTGAAGCGCCTGCAGAACAGATGTCCGATATTGTACAGATCGAGGTCCTGGACGGCGGCACCACCCGGAGCGGCACGCATATCGGTGCGCTGCGCCTGACACTGGCAGATGGCTGGAAAACCTATTGGCGTGCGCCCGGCGATGCAGGGATCCCTCCAAGGTTCAGCTGGAAGGGATCTCGCAATGTCGGCTCGATTGAAATCCGCTGGCCCACGCCCGAAGTTTTCCTGACCTCCGGATATCGCACTATCGGCTACCATAACCAACTAGTGCTCCCGGTTGAGATCACACCAGCGAAGCCAAACCAACCCCTGCGACTGAAGGGACGGATGGAGCTGGGTGTCTGCAAAGATGTCTGCATCCCGTCAGAGCTGCGCTTCGATCAAGCACTGCAACCTGATAGCCGCCGCAATCCGGTTATTGTAGCCGCACTTGCAGATCGTCCTTGGTCAGCCAAAGAGGCAGGCGTTAAGGCTGCAACCTGTGCGATCAAACCTAGCCGCTATGGCATGGAACTGGTCGCAAGGATAGCCATGCCAAGCGCCGGTGGTGAAGAGGTTGTGGTGGTCGAACCCGGTTCCCCCTCTCAGGTCACAACCGAGACCATTGTTACACGGCAGGGGCGCGAACTGATAGCAAAGACCGAGATCATATCAGCCGACGGCAGCGCATTTGCCGTTGATCGATCACAGATGCGTTTCACAGTACTGGGGCGCAACCATGCAGTAGACATTCAGGGCTGCAACCGGCACTAACATGTGGATTGTCTGACAGACTGGACACATATGTTATGGCCAACACCCCAACTCATACCGTTCTACCTCGCCGCCCGGTACTGGGCGCACTCGCCGTTGTCTGCCATCCTCGGAGTGGCGGCGATCAGGTGATCTTGGTTCAACGTAAATCACCACCCAATGCCGGTTGGTGGGGATTTCCCGGGGGCCATGTTGAACTGGGCGAGACCGCGATGCAGGCTGCCGCACGAGAGTTGGAGGAAGAGACGGGCGTCATCACGGCACCACGCGAGGTTCTGACCCATGTCGATGTTATGCTGCGCGATGATGCTGGTGTAGTGCAGCGACAGTATCTGCTCATCGCAGTGCTTTGTGACTATATATCCGGTCAGCCGACACCAGATGATGATGCCCTACAGGCGGAATGGGTGGCGGTAGCCGATCTCACTGCGGGTTTTGGCAATACGCCAGATCGTATGCTGATAGATCAGGTCGCTGAGGTCGCCGCCCTTGCTCAAAAACAGATGCACAGGCAATCTACTTGATCGATTAACAGGTGCGGTGGCCGTTGCGTCCGCTCACCTTGGTAGGCTAGCCCTGCGCCCGCCAACCAACCGCCCACTGATGTAACCCAGAATACTCAATGTGGCGGCACCCAACAGGAACAGAAGACCTGCAGCGCGTACCGGATCCATATCTGCCAGCCCCGGCGCCGACGCCCTCAGCACAGGATGCAATGCCCCGACAGCCATCGCATAGCCAAGTGTCGCCGCCAACCACATCAACTGCGCTGCACCAAGCCCCAGAGTAAGCCAGCGCAAATCACCGGCGCGCGGTTTCAAACCGCGTCGCAATGCCGCAAAGGGTCGGGCGATATCTGCCTGCACTGCAACCAACGCCGGTACCACCAGAAGCACTAGAAACATCCCAAAGCCGAGGCCGTAAACCAACGTGATCACGGTCGGCTTCAAAAACTGCGCCTGCTGCGAGCTTTCATACATCAGAGGTGCGAGGCCCAGAACTGTGGTCAAAGTGGTTAGCATAACCGGCCGCAACCGGTCGGCTGCCGCGTCGATAATCGACGGTCCCAAGCCGCGCTCTTCTGCGTATTCATCGATAGTAGTCACGAGTACGATGGAATCATTTATAATTATCCCGGTCATCCCCAGCAGTCCTACAACCGTGAACATCGACAACGGCACTTCCCACAGATAGTGGCCCCAGATTGTCCCAACGAGACCAAAGGGAATGATTGCCATCACCACCAGGGGCCGTGTCCAGCTGGCAAAGATCCACGACAACACCAGATAGATTCCCGTCAGGCATAGGATCAAACCCGTTCTGGCGTCATTCAGAAACTCGTTTTCTTGCTCGCTCAGCCCAGAAAGTTGCCAATTTACCTGCCTCTCGCTCGCGATTTTGGGCAGGATCTCCTCCTCCAGCGCGGTGGCGATAGTTTGTGCGCGCTCCGGATTATCCTCCGAAATATCGCCAGTCACGCTGATCACCCGAACACCGTTTTCACGTCGTACGGTAGAAAAACCGGTGCGCTGTGTGACAGAGACAATGTCGGCCAATGGCAGATAGACACCCGCCGGACTGCGCATGAGCGTACGCTCAAGAAAATCGGCGGTCAGCTCTCCTTCCGGAAGCTCCACACGGATTTCCGCACTGCGCGGACCATCAGGGTAAGTCGCGGCCTCAATCCCGTTCAGGCGCGCCCGCAGAGCACGGCCCAGCGTTTCAACCGTGAATTCTAAAGCCCGCCCCTGCGCTGTAAGCTCGAGTACCAATTCTTCCTTGTCATAGGCCAGATTATCTTCGACCGCTGAAACCTCAGGGTAACGCAGGACCGCCGTCTTAAGATCTTCTGATGCGGCTTTCAACACCTCGACCGCTGCTTCGCTGAACTGAACGTCCATCGCATCGCCACCTGGACCCGACCGCCACCCACGGAATGATACTGTCTCAGTCAACGGATGGCGTTTAACAGCCTCCTGTAGCTCTGCGACAAAGGCAAAGCTAGAATAGGGGCGCAGATCCGCATCAATCAATTCAATCGAAATCCCTCCGAGCAGATCGCTGTTCTTTGTATCAACACCCGCCAGCCCACGTCCGGCGTTGCCACCAATCTCAGCCATGACAAAATCGATGGGGTCTCGACCAAAACGACTTTGGTATTCCATGCCCAGCGCAGCAACAGCGCGCTGCATCTCGCGCATCATTTCCAAGGTATCGGCGCGAGTGGCCCCCTCCGCCATAGCAAAATTACCGGTTACCGATCCGCGCTCAGGCGCATTGAAAAACCGCCATTTAACGTCACCTCCGATGAACAATGCCAACTGGCTGGCCAGGATCACCACAGCCCCTGCCAGCACCACATAGCGGGCCTGCACAACCAGCCCCATCAAGGGACGAAACAGGCTGTCGCGCAACTTTCGAAAGCCGCGATTGACCACACGGTTGGGTAGATCATACCAGTGTTCTTTGGCGCTATGGGCCAGTGCATGGGCCAAATGGTTGGGCAAAATCAAGAAGCACTCGATCAGTGACCCAGCAAGCACCGCTATCACTGTGAGGGGGATGTCGCGGATCAACTCGCCGAACCGGCCGCCGATCGACACCAGCCCGAAAAACGCGATAACCGTCGTCAATGTGGCTGCGAATACTGGCATCGCCATGCGGCGCGCGGCGTTTTCAGCCGCTGCTACGGGATGCTCGCCCAAACGCCGCGCACGGAAATCGGCATGTTCCCCCACCACAATCGCGTCATCCACCACAATGCCTAGCGTAATGATCAGACCAAAAAGGCTGATCATATTGATGGTAAGACCCGCCATATACATGAACGCGACTGCGGCAAACATCGCCGCCGGGATACCCGCTGCGACCCAAAAGGCTATGCGAGCGTTCAGAAACAGGAACAACAGTGCCAACACCAATCCCAGCCCCATCAACCCGTTGTCCACGAGGATATCCAAGCGTCCAGTAATGGCCTCCGCCCGAGTGCGGATCAGATCAGCGCTCACTCCTTCAGGCAGGCTAGCCTGCAGCGTCTCTACAACTTCTTCAACCTGATGCTGAATATCGATGGCATCACCCTGATCAGATCTGTCGATCCGGATCGAGATCGCCGGGTTCTCACCCACAAAGTAGGAGCGATTGCGGTCAACACCCTCGACCCGGATCTCTGCGATATCGCCCACGGTCAATGCCGAACCATCGGCATTGGTGCGCAGTACGATACCAGCCAGCTCCTCCGGTGTACGTTTTTCGCTGCCGGTGCGGATGCGGGCATTTGCACCGCTGACATCTCCTGCCGGATTGGCGTCAACCTCAGCGGCAATTGCGGCGGCGATGTCTGTCATCGCGATATCATGTGCAATCAAACTGGATGACGGCACCTCGATCGTGGTTTTCGGTGCTGCAACACCCCGGATCGTGGTGCGAGTGACCCCGACTTCAAACAAGCGCGTGACTAACTCATCCGCAAACAGCCCCAACTGTCGGGGCGCAATCGGGCCCGTGATTACGACATCGGTGACCCGGTCGCGCCATGCTCCCCGGCGCACGTTCGGATCTTCGGCTTCCTCGGGTAAAGTGGTGACGCCATCAACAGCGCTTTGCACATCATCAGCTGCAAGCGCCATATCCCAGCCCGGTTCAAAATCCAGAGAAATGCTCGCCCGTCCTTCGCGCGACGTCGCACTGGAACTTTCGACACCATCTACGGCGAGCAGGGCGGGTTCCAACGCCTGCACAATGGCACTGTCGATATCCTCAGGCCCCGCCTCTGCCCATTCCACGGAAACTGACACGCGGTCCACAATCACATCAGGAAAGAACTGCGCCCGCATGTTCGGGATCGCAGCCGCACCCACCACCAGTAGCAGCACCAGAAGCAAATTCGACAATGTTCGATGGCGCGTGAAATAGCTCAGAACGCCGCCAGCTGACTGGGGTAGGTTTCGCAGCACCGCGCCTATCCCCCCATCCGGGTTTCGATGCGGTTAATCAGCCTAGCTGGCACCTTCGCCTCGGCAAGTTGCGCCAGCATGCGTGCCTTGGCCGCTTCCGGCATGCCACTGTTCCGCTCGACCATCGCTACCAGCTTGGCCCGCTGATCCACGGTCAGTTCGATCAACTCCGCCCCTGCCGGTACCGTGCCAATCTCGCCGGTGATCTCTGCCCCCTGCCGCAGCGGACGTACCTTTATCCCCGCACCCAAAAGCGGCGTCCGTCCAGTGACAATTTCACGCCCTTCCAGCGCCTCACCACGCAACAACACATCATCCTCTTGCCGACGCACCAGCGTGACTGGCAACTCCTGCAAGCGGTCGTCCTCGCCCAGTACCAAAACCGTACCATCCGTTCCGTACGCAGATGCTGGCAACCGTGCCACCTGCTCCAGCACCGGTTCCTCTAAATGCACTGTAACAAAATCGCCGGGTTTAAATCCGGGGGCAGGATCCAATCGCGCATAGATCAACCGCCCGGCTAGGCCTTCACCCGCATCACCGCTGGCGCGCATAGCCACCCCTGTCGCCTGCAGCGCAGCGCCGGTGACATCCAGCGTAGCCTCAACCGGGGCGGACAACAGCTGTCCGTCCGCGTCCAATAGACGTGCGTACTGTACTGTAGAAACACGAAAAGCCACATCCAGCTGTGCCGGGTCCACAAGATCGGCGAGCTTTTCATTTGCGGAAACAAGCCGCCCCTCGACCAGATTAACCGATTGCAGTATCCCATCGAAGCCAGCGGTAATCGCTGTATCGTCAAGATTGCGGCGCGCGTCTTCCAGCGCAATCTCCACACGCGCCAATCGTGTGGCAGCCTGATCAATTCGCGCCTCAGCCAATGACAGCGCTTGCCTGCGCGAGATCACCGCTTGCCGGGCTTGCGCTGCTGCCAATTCCGCGACCTCAACAGTAGCAGCCGAGCCGACGCCGCGACTTTCCAAATTCTGCTGTCGTTCCAGTGCCCGAGCACGCAGTTTGGACTGATCCTCGGATGCCGCTAACTCATCTTGCGCCAGCCCCAGCCCGCGCCTTGCCTCTCGAGTTTCCGCTTCAGCATCCATCATATCTGCCTGCACGTTTCGCAAGGCTGCCTGGGCATCCGCAGGGTCGATCTGTACCAGCAACGCGCCCTCTTTGACCGTACCGCCATCCTCGAAACCCGGTGCCAGATCAATCACCCGTCCGGCAGCAGCAGTACGCAGCTCCAGCCTGCGACGGCTTTCAATCCTGCCAAATGCGGTCAATCTTGGCTGTACTGGGCCGAGCTCTGCGCGTTCAACATTCACGGCAAATACCCGTTCGCGGGCAGGCGGCGTACGGCGTTCTTCTCCCATCCGGCTTTGCACAGCGGAAATCACCATTTGGACGGCCAATAGGAGCAGCGCCGCCGTCAGCGTTGCCATAAAAACCCCAATCACCGTTTGCCGCAAAAAGCGCATTCTCTATCCTTCAATCAGCCAAACGAACTGGCTTTGAAGCCTGGCACGTCGCTGAAAAACAACCACCATCAGGCCTCAAGGTTACCAGTTTGCACTAAGCTATACGAGGTTACACGCAGTCGCGGATCAATTCCGTCTCACTTCCGGCGCAAATGTTCATCAAGTCGAGGCATGATTTCCACAAAATTGCAGGGACGGTGCCGATAGTCGAGTTGCTTCACGAGAATTTCATCCCAGGCATCTTTGCAAGCACCCGGACTGCCGGGCAGCGCGAAGAGGTAGGTCCCACCAGCCACCCCGCCCGTTGCACGCGACTGCACCGCTGAGGTGCCGATCTTCTGCATCGAAACGATTGTGAAAACAGTACCGAAGGCATCAATTTCCTTCTCATAAACATCCCGGTGCGCCTCGACCGTTACATCGCGGCCGGTCAAACCCGTCCCACCGGTCGAAATCACCACATCGATCGCAGCATCCGAAACCCATGCGCGCAACTGATCAGCAATCTCTACGCGCTCATCGGGCAGGATTTTGCGATCTGCCAACTGATGCCTCGCAGCCTCCAACCGGTCGACAAGCACCTGACCAGAGCGGTCTTCGTCAATAGACCTGCTATCCGAAACGGTTAACACTGCAATGCGAACGGGAATAAAGTCCTGGGTATCATCGTGTTTTGCCAACGTTGCAGCCCTTACATCAAAAATTCCATAGTTGCGGCCGCCATGTATGCCGGGCGCTGCGCATTGCCGCCCAAGCGGGTACTACACCCCGTCGAGCCTTGCCTTGATTGCCAACAGATCAGACCAAGCAGCACGTTTTTGCAACGGCTGGCCAAGCAGATAGGCCGGATGGAACATAGGCATTACTGGCATGCCCTGCGCCTCGTGCCAGGTACCGCGCATCCGGCTGATGCCGCGTTTCCCCAGCAAAGCGTCACAGCTGATGTTGCCCATAGCAATCAGTATATCCGGCTCCGCTAGCGCGATATGCCGTTCAAGAAATGGAGCCATCATGGCAATTTCCACGGGCAATGGATCACGGTTTTGCGGTGGCCGCCATGGCAATACATTCGCAATATAGACACTATCCTTGCGCGACAGCCCAATGGCGGCAAGCATCCGATCCAGCAATTGCCCGGCACGACCCACAAACGGTTTGCCCGCTATATCCTCATCCCGGCCGGGAGCCTCTCCCACCACCATTACACGAGCACCCGGGTGGCCATCAGCGAACACCAGATTGCGTGCACCCTTTTTGAGATCGCAATGCTCAAACTGGGCAAGCGCATTATAGAGTGTCTCGAGCGTGTTTGCTTCCCTGGCCATCTGCCGCGCAACATCGACCGGGTCTATCTCTTTGGGCTTTGCCGGTTGGGCTTGCGTAGCCGCTGCCTTGGGCAGTCGCGCCTGCAGTTCATACCGATTGACCGGCAAGTCACCGATAGCATCGGTTGCTCCCAGTTCCATCTGCCAAGCCAAGAGCGCCCGAACGTCGTGATAATCCAATGCCGATTCCATGACCCAAACTACTCTGCCCGGCGTCAGAGCAAAACACCTGTCTTTATGTCAGTGTTTTGCGCTCCATTTGCGTGGAGGTCTGCCTCCGCTTGTGGCCGATCTTGCCGGACGCGGTAGCCCTGCTATAAGAGCGCCAAACATCGCGGAGCCCGTCCATGCCCAATGCAACTTCGTCACTTGATCCGATGGCCTTTTCCCAACGGCACCTTCTGGGCATTGAACCGCTGAAGCCGCATGAAATCACTGCCATTCTGGATCTGGCCGACAGTTATGCCGAGCTGAACCGCCGTCCAGAAAAACACGCGACTGCTCTGGCTGGACTGACCCAGATCAACATGTTTTTTGAAAACTCGACCCGCACTCAGGCCAGCTTCGAAATTGCAGGTAAGCGATTGGGGGCAGATGTCATGAACATGGCGATGCAAGCCAGTTCGATCAAAAAGGGTGAGACCCTGATTGATACGGCCATGACGCTGAACGCGATGCACCCTGATTTACTGGTCGTACGACATCCCCATTCCGGTGCCGTGGATCTGTTGGCCCAAAAGGTGAACTGTGCGGTGCTGAACGCCGGTGATGGGCGCCACGAACATCCTACCCAGGCACTGCTGGACGCATTGACCATCCGCAGGGCAAAGGGGCGTCTGCACCGGTTGAATATTGCCATATGCGGCGATGTCGCGCACTCACGCGTAGCCCGGTCAAATTTGATCCTTTTGGGGAAAATGGAAAACCGCATTCGTTTGATTGGGCCACCTACACTGGTGCCCGGCCATTTCGCGGACTTTGGCGCAGAGGTCTACGATGACATGCGTGAAGGCCTAAAAGACGTAGATGTCGTCATGATGTTGCGCCTGCAAAAGGAGCGTATGGATGGCGGTTTCATCCCATCAGAACGCGAATATTATCATCGGTATGGTCTGGACGCTGACAAGCTGTCGCTCGCGAAACCGGATGCCATTGTAATGCACCCGGGACCGATGAACCGTGGTGTCGAAATTGACGGGACATTGGCAGATGATATCAATCGCTCGGTGATCCAGGAACAGGTCGAAATGGGCGTTGCTGTACGCATGGCGGTGATGGATCTTTTGACCCGAAACCTGCGTGCAGCCCGTGAGCACTCAGCTGTCCAACAGGGACAGGGCTAGCCAGTGGCGACTCCGGTAGCACAGCCTCTGACGATCGATGCAGGTGAACAGCGGATGATTCACGTTTTCGATCTCGATATGCGGTCAGAGCAGGCGCGTTTTCTACGCGAACCCGGTGCACTTGCACAGGTCTTGGGGATTGATGATATCGATCTCGATCACGTCGAGGTCTTCCCGATAAGCGACTTGGAAGATCTGGGACTTGTTGGTTATCTGCGCGACGGCTGTGGTATTTCGGCTGATCAGCTTAACCGGGATATCGCGCGACTATCGGCGATCGAAGGTTATGTGCTGTTGCTAAGGTCGCGTGCATTGCGCGGCGAAGAAACTCGGCTCACCCCCGCCAGCCAAATCCAACATATTGGCGACTATGGCGAGCTTGGTGCAGATTGGGCCAGCCTACCCAGCAACCCTGACGAGACCCCGGAGAGCGCCAAGCCCTATTCCTCCCCGCGCACTTCACCACGTAGTGCACGCTCGCGTGCCCGGCGGATCGGGGCAACGGTCTTTGCAGTTGTGATGGCGCTGATACTTCTTGCCGTCCTATTGCTGGCGACCTGACATGTACGAAGCCCATTTTCCACCTGACAAAATGGCCTTTTGGCGCCGCCACGCCTGGCACGCCGTTATTGGCCTGCTTGGAAGTTCAACACAGATCGTCACACATGACGGTCAAAAACACCTAACCAAGTATCCACCTGGCCCATCGGCGCCCCCAACCGCAATTAAAACAAATCTGTCTGCTCCCTTCGAAAGTCAAAGCGCATGACCCTATTGTTCACCAACGCCCGACTGATCGACCCCGAAGCCGGCACCGATAGCCTTGGCGCGGTCTTGGTCCAGAACGGGCACATAGCAGCGGTCGACAAAACCGTAACTGACCCTGACCAACTGTTTCGCACAAGAAACATTGAGGCAGCGAATGTCACCCACATCGACTGTAGCGGCCGATGCCTCGCACCCGGCATTGTCGATATTGGCGTTAAAGTCTGCGAACCCGGTGAGCGGCACAAGGAAAGCTATAAATCCGCAGGCCTTGCAGCAGCAGCTGGCGGGGTCACCACGATGGTGACACGTCCAGATACCACCCCCGCAATCGACAGCCCGGAGACACTCGAATTCGTTACCCGCCGCGCGCAAGCCGATACCGCTATAAACGTACTGCCAATGGCGGCGCTCACCAAAGGCCGTGAGGGTCGTGAAATGGCCGAAATCGGTTTCCTCATGGACGCAGGCGCGGTGGCCTTCTCTGACTGCGACCACGTGATCACTGATACCAAAGTATTCTCTCGCGCGCTGTCCTACGCCCGCAGCTGTGGTGCCTTGATCATAGCGCACCCGCAGGAACCTGGATTGAGCAAAGGTGCCGCAGCAACATCCGGAAAATTCGCCACTCTACGTGGGCTTCCAGCAGTTACGCCCATGGCGGAACGCATGGGTCTAGACCGCGATATCGCATTGCTTGAGATGACCGGCGCCCGCTACCATGGGGATCAGATTACCACAGCCCGTGCCCTGCCCGCGCTGCAACGCGCCAAAGCCAACGGCCTGGATATCACCGCCGGCACATCGATCCACCACTTGACACTGAACGAGCTGGACGTCGCTGATTATCGTACCTTTTTCAAAGTAAAGCCGCCGCTGCGATCAGAAGACGACCGCCTGGCGCTAATCGATGCAATTCGTGAGGGGTTGATCGATACCATTTCCTCGATGCACACACCCCAGGACGAAGAAAGCAAGCGCCTGCCGTTCGAAGAAGCTGCGGCAGGTGCGGTCGCGCTGGAGACACTCTTGCCCGCGGCACTGCGGCTATATCATGCGGATCAATTGGATCTGCCGACACTATTTCGGGCTATGTCGCTGAACCCAGCAAGACGTCTGGGCTTGAGCTGCGGTCGTCTGGCTACAGGTGCACCAGCGGATCTGGTGCTGTTTGACGCAGACCAACCCTTTATCATGGATCGATTTGCACTGCAGTCAAAGTCCCAGAACACCCCCTTTGACGGCCAACGCATGCAAGGTAGGGTACTTGCAACCTATGTGGCCGGCGAACCGGTCTACCGGAGAGACTGATGCCCGTTATTGTGACTGCTGCCCCGCTTTTGTTGCTTTGGGCCATTATCGGCTATGGCCTTGGGTCTATCCCATTTGGGCTGTTGCTGACCCGACTCATGGGGCTTGGCAATCTGCGCACCATCGGATCCGGCAATATCGGCACAACAAATGTGTTGCGGACAGGATCAAAAAAAGCAGCGGCCTTGACCCTACTGCTGGACGGCGGCAAGGGGGCAGTGGCTGTCTTTCTGGCTCGCATGTTGGCGGGGGAGGATGCTGCACAATTGGCCGGCCTTACAGCGTTTTTGGGACATTGCTTCCCTATCTGGTTAAAATTTCAGGGTGGCAAGGGTGTGGCGACCTTCCTTGGCCTGATGCTGGCGCTAGCTTGGCCGGTGGGTATCGCCTGCTGCCTGACCTGGCTTGCAGCCGCCTATCTCAGCAAGATCTCCTCTATGGGAGCCCTAGTTTCGGCAGTATCTGCCCCACTGTGGTGCTTGTTGCTCGGGGTACCGATGACATTTTTACTGTCTGCTGTTTTGGCCGGGCTCATCCTGTGGCGTCACAAGGATAATATTGTGCGCCTTCGCTTGGGTAACGAGCCTAGGATTGGCCAAAAATAAAAAATCAACTCCTGTAACCGTCTGTTTCAAAACAAAGCTCCAATCCACATAGGATGGGAGCTTTGTTTGTTCACGTGAATGTGCCACAGCGTCTGCGCAGAATTTATGTGCACCAATACACATTCAAAAGGAGTTGTTTTGAACGTGAGCGAAAGGTCTCCCATATCAGTATCGTGACCAGAAAGGTCCGATTTCAACGACCCGCATTTTGATGACGTACTGCTTTATTGTTCCAACACAGGGTGCTGATACACCCGACAAATCGAAAGGTTCATACCGATGAACACCGTAAAATCCATCTTGGGCGGAATCGCCCTCTCCGTTACTTTGGCAACCTCTGCGCTGGCAGCTGGCGTTGACGTAAATGCGTCCACCACTGGCCTAGCAATGCAGGGCTACGATCCGGTTGCCTATTTTAATGCAGGTGAGCCCACAAAAGGCTCCTACAAAGTGACCTCCACATTTGATGACGCGACATATTGGTTCGCAACTGAGGAAAACAAAGAACTGTTTGAAGCCAGCCCAGAGGCCTATGTTCCCGCCTACGGTGGTTACTGTGCCTTTGGCGCCGCCATGGGCTTCAAATTCGACGGTGACCCGAACCAGTGGAAAATCGTTGACGATGTGCTGTACCTGAACTTGTCAAAAGACATTCAGGAGCGTTGGGTTTCCGATATCCCTGGCTTCATCGAAAAAGCAGATGTGAACTGGGAAGATATCGAAGAGGTCGCGCCTGCCAAGCTGCTGGAGTAATCCAGCGGTAGCACGCTGCTGAAATTTGACAAGACCGGTGGCGGGAAACTCGCCACCGGTTTTCCGTTTTAAACACGTGGTCAGAGACATCGAATTCACAAAAAGGGCACACAAACGGTGCCCTTCTTCCATTTCTGATCTGCGTATGATCGCAGAAACGTGAATCAGTAGCTGTATTCAGCGTAGATGCGGCTTAGATCGCCGTTCCAATCACCATTGTACCTGTCCAGCAATTCATCTGCAGGGACTTTCCCCGTTTCGATACTATCTTTCAAAGCGTTGAGGAAATGGGTTTCATCCGGCACCAAGCCCCCAGCTCCTGCGCGGCCACGCGATTTAAGGCCTGCCTCAGAAACCGCGACAACCTCTCGCGCAAGATCATGCATCTTGATGCCGCCGACCTCGGCCTGTAGCCCCTCTTCGGAAGCCGCAATGCGAAGAGCTTCCCGAGTATCGGCATCCCAGCCCTTTGCCAGATCCCAAGCTGCATCCAGGCTTGACTGATCATACATCAGTCCAACCCAGAACGCAGGAAGCGCGCACAGGCGGCGCCAGGGGCCGCCATCCGCTCCGCGCATTTCCATATATTTCTTGATGCGAGCTTCGGGGAAAGCAGTTGTCAGATGGTCCGCCCAATCGCTCAACGTCGGAGTTTCGCCCGGCATCGCAGGCAGCTCGCCTTTCAGAAAATCGCGGAAGGACATACCCAGAGCATTGATGTACTGGCCATCACGATAAACAAAGTACATCGGCACATCGAGCGCATACTCCACCCAGCGTTCAAAGCCGAATCCCTCCTCGAATACGAAGGGCACCATACCGGTACGATCCGCATCCAGATCGCGCCACACACGCGAACGCCAGGATTTATGGTTGTTCGGTTGGCCTTCCAGAAACGGGGAATTGGCAAAAAGAGCTGTCGCGACCGGCTGCAGCGCAATAGCAACGCGCATCTTCTGAATCATATCTGCTTCGGAACCGAAATCGAGGTTCACCTGAACCGTGCAGGTACGGCGCATCATAGTGCGACCCATGGTACCGACCTTGCCCATATAGGCATCCATCAGCTTATATCGCCCCTTGGGCATCAGGGGCATTTCGTCGTGGGTCCAAACCGGGGCAGCACCAAGCCCGATGAATCCGACACCGATCTCGTCAGCAATATCCTTAACCTCGCGCAGGTGCGTATTCACCTCGTCACAGGTTTCGTGGATCGTCTCAAGGGGCGCACCCGAGAGTTCGAGCGCACCACCAGGCTCAAGCGAGACATTGGCTCCGTCTTTTTCTAGACCAATCAAATGGCCACTTTCGCGTACCTCGGACCAGCCGTGACGATCGCGCAATCCTTCAAGGACGGCGACAATGGAGCGCGTGCCCTCAAACGGAAGAGGCTTCAAGGAGTCCTTGCAGTAGCCGAATTTCTCATGCTCGGTGCCGATACGCCATTGGTCACGAGGCTTGCAGCCAGAAGCAAGATATTCAGCAAGCTGTTCGTGACGTTCGATCGGCCCACCGCCGGATTGAGGGATAGACATCTAGGGCTCTCCGTAAGGTTGATCCGTCTTGCGATGCAAGTCGTGGTCGGTATTTCCAGAAGTGTCAATGCAGCCTGTGCAAGGTCGGTCGAGATGATGCGCGCTCCCAGATCACGACCTGGTGAACGCCCGATTTATGTAATTCTGCCAACATTCGCTCCGTGCGCAACCCGGGCAGGGTTGCAAAGGCATCAAAGAGCGCATCGGAATTGGTCGCATTAACCGGAATTGCCAGCGCCAACTGCCCCGGTTGATCCAAAAGCCAATGAGCAGGTTTAGCAGCGTGATCCAGCGTCAGACGCTCAAGCTCTGAAAGTGCTATTGCGCCGCCAGTCAACGGACCAAAATAGGCGATCTGACCTTCGTCAACTTGCACTACGCCGGGCCCAGCCCCGCCAAGACGGAACCGCATCCGTTGAACGCCAATGATTGACACTATAAGGCCAAGCCCAATCAAAACCCACCCCATGAGCGCGACAAGACCGAAGCTGCCTAGGGCCCATATCAGTCCGAGCCCGCCCAAACCGGCAGCGGCGATCAACTCTCGCCAACGCCAAAGGGCCGCGCGGGCTTCCGGGCGGATAAAGCTCATGTGATAGCCGCTCCTTGGGCGATAGAGGGCTGCGTATCATGATCAAACAATACCAGCGAATAACCGCCAATGGGCTGAAACCCGACAGCCCGATAAGCGCGCACCGCAGCATCCCCTGCTGCGAAGAGAACGGATTGCTTGGCGCCTGTCTTGCGGGCCTCTTGTAGATGCAATGCCAGTGCACAACGGGCATAACCGTGTCCACGTTGCAGCGGTGGCGTGTAAACACCACCAATCTGTACCACCTCCGGAAGTTGAGCGTTGAAACCGGTCATCGCAACCCATTGGCCTTCGACTTCCAGTACCCGATGCGAGTCTCGCAAGAGGTAGCTATCAATATCATTGGCTGCGAGGACAACCGCCTCCGACGCCGGAGTGCCAAGGGTTTCCTGGTGATAAGCCGCACGCCACTGTACCAACACCGGGCGCGGCGCAGCGGAAAGAGGATGCAGCATGGCGCTTTGCAATTGTGGACGGTCAAGACAGCTGAGATCCAGCTGGTTCAGTTCCAGTGCTAATCCCGGTTCATCACGGTCAAGACGTTTGGGCCGATTATCCAAGCCCGTAGCCGCCAGATAGCGACGCAATTGTTCCGTTTCGCCGAGTACGCCGACCTGTTGTTGCGATGTGCTTTCAACCAGTCTCTGGTCAACAAGTTGTTGTAGCTGACGCCAACCCTCAGCGCTGGTTTCGCCAGCTTGAATTAACAACGTGCCATCATTAGTAAGTCCGGCCACCCCGTTTCCCGCTGTTTCCCGCACCCAGACGCGCATCGCCTTGGACGTGGAACCATGTAAACCGTGGTCTCGCAGATTGGTAAGCAAAAACATAGAACTAGCTACGTACCGATGCAGAAAGTCATGTATTCCCGCCAAATCGTTGCCTTGTGCCGGCCTCCACGTCATCCCCAATCTCCGTATTTCTGTTGCCAGACGGTGAGTGCGGCAACCGCAGCCGTATCCGCGCGCAGGATGCGGGGCCCCAAGCTCACGACATGAGATTGCGGCAATGCGTGCAAACGCTTACGCTCCGCCTCGGAAAACCCTCCTTCGGGCCCAATTAGGATGGCCCAAGGGGTACCCATTGCCGCTTCATCTGCAAAAGTGAGCGCCGCGCCGACCTCTGCCTCGTCGCAGAACATCAGTTGGCGATCAGTGGGCCATTGGTCCAAAAATCGCGAGAGCTTTTGAAGATCAGCGACTTCAGGGACGTAAGTGCTGCCACACTGCTCTGCCGCCTCAACCGCATGTGCCTGTAGACGATCCTGGCGAATGCGCTCGGAATTAGTGAAATCGGTTTGCACCGGAACAATTCGGGCAGCGCCCATTTCGGCAGCCTTCTCGACAATAAAATCTGTACGCGCCTTTTTAATCGGCGCAAACAACAGCCACAGATCCGGAGGCAGCACCAATGCTCGGATCTGCTCTTGGCAGGTCAGAACGCCACCGCGTTTACCGGCTTCGGCCACGTCAACGCGCCATTCACCGTCGCTTCCGTTGAACAGCAGCAGCTGCGCCCCTACCTGCAGCCGCATCACCCCGAACAGGTAATGCGCCTGATCACGGTCCAGAGGAACCGATTGCCCTTCACCCAGCGGGTGCTCTACATACAGTCTGATCTTTGCACTCATGAGGCATACATATGCAAGGCGGGACGCCAACACCAGATGGACAGGTCGCGGATGCGGTCAAAGGCAATTGGGTCGATCTATACGCCCCGACATGGAGCCGACCCTATCTGCGTCTCAGCAGGGCGGATCGTCCCATTGGGACATGGTTGCTGCTGATCCCTTGTTGGTGGGGACTGATGCTTGCAATCCTATGGGATCAGAGCCCGCGCTGGAGCGATCTTTGGATTTTTGTCGCTTGTGCCGCCGGGGCTTGGCTGATGCGCGGGGCCGGATGCACCTGGAATGACATCACTGATCGCAACTATGATGATAAAGTCGAACGCACCCGGTCACGCCCCATTCCATCAGGACAGGTGTCTCTTCGGGGCGCGGTTGTCTGGATGGGACTACAGGCACTGGTCTCCTTTGGCATTCTCCTGAGCTTCAACCAAGCCGCTATCGCAATGGGGATACTCGCGCTTTTTCCGGTGGCCATCTACCCCTTTGCCAAGCGTTTCACCTGGTGGCCACAAGTCTTCCTTGGGCTTGCCTTCAACTGGGGAGCCATGCTGGCTTGGGTCGCTCACAGCGGCACCTTGAACTGGCCTGCCGTCGTCTTGTATCTCGCCGGCATCGCCTGGACGCTATTTTACGACACGATTTATGCCCATCAGGATACTGAAGATGACGCGTTGATCGGAGTCAAATCGACCGCTCGGTTGTTTGGCACGGATACGCCGACGTGGTTACGGCGGTTCATCGTGGCCACAGTAAGCCTGATGGGGGCCGCGATCATTCTTGCGGTGCAGCCGCAGGGCTCTGTTCTGGCGCTGATGCTGGCGCTGGTGGCACCATGGGCCATGGGTTGGCATCTGACCTGGCAGCTACGGGCGTTCGATGCAGAGAAAAGCGACCGGTTACTGCAACTGTTTCGTCTCAACCGAGATACAGGCCTGATTCCGCTTATCTTCTTTGCCGCTGCATTATGCGCATGATTGAACCCATCGCGCAGCCCCTGTAAGACAAGCAAAAGCCGTCTCAGACGGACGCCTTAACGGAGACCAGCCTGCCCATGCACCTGTCCTCGCTTTTGATCTCTGGCCTGACATTTGTTGCCGCCGCCGCGCTGAGCCTGGTGGTAGCCGGGTTTGCTGTAACAGGTATCGAGGCAGGTAGTGAAACCGCTGTGCGCCGTGCGCTGGACAAGGCCGGGTATACTTGGGCTGAAGTGACCGCCAATGGGCTGCGGGTGATTTTGAATGGTACTGCTCCGGATGAAGCCACACGTTTTGGGGCTATTTCTCTAGTGGGTGGCGTCGTTGATGCCGCGCGGGTGATTGACGACATGCAGGTCACCCCGTCCAAAGGTATTGCACCGCCGCGATTTTCCGCAGAAATCCTACGTAACGATAGCGGCATTTCCATCATCGGTCTGATTCCCCGTGCCACTGATCGTGAAACAGTGATCACCGAGCTTAATACAATCGCCGGTGCCGATCAGGTCGCAGATCTTCTGGAAACAGCCAACTATTCAGCCCAGAAGGGTTGGATGCCTGCGATGGACTATGCACTGGAAGCACTGAGCCTGCTGCCTAGATCAAAAATATCGGTCGAAGCGGGGAAAGTTTCTATCACTGCGATCTCTGATAGCGTTGCGGCGAAAGAGCAGATCGAAAAGCGCTTGTCCCGCATGGCGCCCGCCGGATTGCGGTTGTCACTCGACATCGCGGCCCCGCGCCCGGTCATCGCCCCCTTTACTTTGCGCTATAGCATCGATGGTTCAGGTGGCCATTTTGATGCTTGCTCCGCTGAAAGCGAACTGAGCCGAAACCGTATTCTGCGTGCAGCCAAAAAAGCAGGGTTTGACGGTGAGACCGATTGCATCATAGGGATGGGTGTTCCCTCTCCGAATTGGGCGCGTGCTGCGGAACTGGGCATCGCGGCGCTGTCAGAGTTGGGTGCAGGATCGGTGACGCTGGCCAATGCAGATATGACGCTTGTCGCAGCCGAGGGCACCGCACCTGCACTGTTTGATCATATCATTGGAGAACTGGAGAACGCCCTGCCACAGGTGTTCGCCCTGCACGCCGTTTTACCCGTCCCTGAAACGGACACAGGCGGCGGCACGCCAGAATTTACCGCCACGCTAAGCCCGGAAGGCCAGGTCCAGCTTCGCGGACGTATCTCAGATGAAGCATTGCGCCAGATCAGCAGCAGCTATGCCAAAGCTCGCTTTGGGTCGGACAATGTGCACAGTGCTACACGTGTGGTAGAAGATCTCCCTGCCGACTGGTCACTACGTGTACTTGCCGGGCTAGAAGCACTCTCCTTTTTGCAGCGCGGAGCCGTTTCAGTGATGCCCGATAGCCTATCACTCAGAGGGATGAGCCATCGTGAAGACGCGCCAGCTGAAATCGCAAAATTGCTTTCGGCCAAGCTGGGCGAGGCCGAGAGCTACGAGCTGAACATCAGCTATGAGCAGCCGCCGGAGCCAGCGGACAAACCGATGTCGCCGGATCGTTGCGAGGCTGAGCTGGCCGCAGTACAGGCGGACTCCAAAATCACGTTTGAACCGGGTTCCGCAACCGTGGCAGCAGGCAGCCGCGACACACTGGATCAAATTGCAGATATTCTTTCGCGCTGTGACGGTGTGCGGCTAGAAATTCAGGGCCATACCGATAGTCAGGGCCGCGAGGAAATGAATCAATCTCTCAGCCAATCGCGCGCGCAATCAGTTCTAAATGAACTGCGTAGTCGAAGGGTTATCACCAGCAGCTTTACCGCCAAAGGCTATGGCGAAAGCACCCCGATTGCCACGAATGACACCCAAGAAGGCCGCGAAGCCAATCGTCGGATTGAATTCCGCCGGATCCTCCCGGCCAATGACGCCAGCAGCGAAACCACTCTTGATGCGGCAGCCTCCGTCCCCGAAGCAGCCCCCGACAGCGAACAGGAGACCTCCGGACAATGAACAGGACAGAGTTCATCATCACCACCGCCATCATCCTGTTTGTCGCCTTTGCGATGGGATGGTTTGCCAATTGGCTAGTGCACCGCTTTACCCGTGTGAAGCAAAGCGACGTAGCCGATCTGGACCGGATGAGCCAAGAGCTGCATGAGGCAGAGGAAACCCGTGATCAAGCCATCACATATCTGCAACAGCGCGAGGCGGAACTGTCCAACCAACTAGCCCAGACCGAGGCGGAGTTGGGAGCGGCTATGGACGGGCTGCGTGATGCTCGCCGTGAGGCCGAAGAACTGCGTAGCCACCTTCACCAGGGCTAAGCGCGCGTTTCGTCTGTACTAGTCGCTATGACTTGCCCCTGCGACGGGGCATAAGGCAGACCGGGCCTCTCTTCTACTAGCCCAGCCTAATCCCAACGAGTTAGTGCGTCCTCGTCGCTGCCTTTTGCCTCAACCCATGCGCCTTCGCCGTCTTGGCGTAGTTCTTTTTTCCAGAACGGCGCACGAGACTTGAGATAATCCATCAGATAAGAGGCTGCTTCAAAAGCACCGGATCGATGGCGTGCCGCAGTGGCAACCATCATGATCTGCTCACCTGGGATCAATCTGCCGTGACGGTGGATAACCAGTGCATCCGCAAGCGACCAACGCTGCAGCGCGGTTTCCGCTATCTGCCCGATCGCGCGTTCGGTCATGCCAGGATAGTGTTCGATCTCCATTGCGACCATATCACCGCTGTCAGATCCCCGCACAACACCGGTAAACGTCACGATGGCACCTGCATTCGCTCCCGAGGCCGCCACCTCAGCCACAAAACGCTGGCTTTCCTCACCAAGATCAAATTGGTCGCCCTGCACAGAAATCCGCATGGCTCACCCCCCAGTCATCGGTGGAAAGAAAGCCACTTCGCATACACCCTCCAACGACGCATCAAAATCCGATAAATCCTGATCAAGCGCCACCCGCAATGCCGACAAGTCAGCGAAGGCGGCACCATAACGTGGATCACGGGCGCTAAGCTCCGCTACAAGATCACGCACGGTCTCGGCTCTCGTCTCAACCTTTTCTTTTGGCAAGCCAATGCGTTCACGCACCCAAGCGAAATAGAGAACATCCATCAGCGCGTCTCCTTCAGATATGGTAACGCCTTGCGCATATAGTCAGCACCGGTGATTAGCGTGAGCGCTGCAGCGATCCACAGCAGCCACAATCCCAGACGACTCGTCCATATCATACCTTCGAATTTCCAGCGCAATCCGAATTCATCGCTCACCTCCCCTAACATGATCTGATCCACCAGGATCTGATCCATACCAAAGGAGGACATCACCAGATAGTGTTCGAAGATACCTTGGGAAAACAGCGTGGCAATCGCGATCATCTGCGCTGTCGTCTTCCATTTGGCGAGCGGCGTCACCTTCAATGTCCCGGCTGTGTCACCCAGAAACTCGCGTAGACCTGAAACAAAGACTTCGCGGAAAAGTATCACCGTCGCAGGCACCACCAACCATGGCGTCCAATGCTCGGCGGCATAGCCAACAAGGATCATCAACGCGATCACAACCATCGCCTTGTCAGCAATTGGATCGAGCATGGCGCCCATCTTGGTCTCCTGCCCCCAGGATCGGGCTAGGTAGCCATCGAACCAGTCCGTGATCGCTGCGCTGACGAAAAGGATCAGCGCAAACCAATCTGCATAGGGGCGCGAAAAGTAGAGGAACATGATCGCGAGCCCCGGAGCCGCCAGTAGGCGCAACAGGGTGAGGATATTTGGGACGGTCCATTTCATGGCTGCACACTAGCCCGCGCTTTCACGAGTGGAAAGCGGAACAGATGAATTTTCAAGCGCGAATGGTCACATCTTACGCGCTGTTTTTTGACCAATAAGTCAGGACCTTGTATTGTTTCGCTATTCACCAGCTCTCCAGCGCGCCGGTGGATGCTACTCAGCTACCCTTGACCATGAAAGAAATCGTAGATCCGCTGCGCCAATGCTGCCGACACGCCGTCAACGGCCTTCAAATCTGACAGGTTTGCGCGGCTCACCGCCTTGGCGCTGCCGAAATGGGCCAGGAGAGCCCGCTTGCGAGACGCACCCACACCCGGCACCTCATCAAGCGGGGTAGCGCCCATTGCCTTGGCCCGTTTCGCACGATGGGTTCCGATGGCAAACCGGTGCGCCTCATCCCGCATCCGCTGTACAAAATAAAGCACCGGATCATTTCGTTGTAAAGCAAAGGCCGCTTCACCCAAGCGATGAAACTCCTCTTTGCCATGATCGCGGTCGACGCCTTTGGCTACTCCAATCATCGGAATATCCTGAACCCCGTGTTCGGCCATGATCTCCGCCACAGCACTGACCTGCCCAGCACCGCCGTCGATTAACAGAAGATCAGGCCACAGACCTTTTTCCCGGTCCGGATCTTCCTTCAACAGACGCGAGAACCGCCGGTTTAGAACCTCTTTCATCATGCCAAAATCATCACCAGGCGTCAGGTCATCGCCCTTGATGTTGAACTTACGATAGGCATTTTTCATGAACCCTTCTGGGCCTGCGACAATCATGCCACCCACCGCATGGCTGCCTTGGATGTGTGAGTTGTCGTAGACCTCAATCCGTTGGGGAGGTCCATCCAGCCCAAAGGCTTCAGCGACACCGCGCAGCAATTTGGCCTGCGTTGCACTTTCGGCCATGCGACGGGCAAGTGATTCACGGGCATTGCGTACCGCACCAGCAACCAGTTCGGTTTTCTCTCCGCGCTGCGGCACTAGAATTTCGACGCGGCGCCCGGCCTTCTCACTTAGCGCCTCTATCATCAGATCACAGTTTTCAATTTCATCTGACAGTAGCAACTGTCGCGGTGGCTCCTTGTTGTCGTAGAATTGGCCGATAAACGCCTCCATCACCTCTGCCGGGGATACATCTCCGGTAACACGAGGGTAGAAATCCTGATTGCCCCAGTTCTGATTGGCCCGGATGAAGAACACCTGAACACAGGCTTGCCCTCCGTCGAGGTGCAGACCGATTACATCCGCTTCGGCAACTCCACGCGGATTGATACCCTGGGATGTCTGTACCTGTGTGAGTGCCTTGATCCGGTCGCGCAGGGCTGCGGCCCGCTCGAACTCCATCGCCTTGGAGGCTTCAGACATCTGTTCAGCCAGTTCTTCCTGAATTTTGGTGGAGCGACCTGATAGGAAGCGTTCAGCATCGCGTACAGATGCCGCATAATCCTCCGCCGAGATCTCGCCAGTACAGGGCGCGGTGCAGCGTTTGATCTGATACTGGAGGCATGGTCGCGTCCGGCTTTCGAACATAGCATTACTGCAATTGCGGAGCAAAAATGCCTTTTGCAACTGATTGAGTGTGCGGTTCACAGCGCCTGCACTGGCAAAGGGGCCGAAATAGCTTCCCTTCTCGCGCCGTGTGCCGCGGTGTTTTTTGATTTGAGGAAAGGCGTGGTCCTTAGCGACCAGAATATTAGGAAAACTCTTATCGTCGCGCAGCAGTACATTGTATTTGGGCTTCAGCTGTTTGATCAGGTTCTGCTCAAGCAGTAGCGCCTCAGTCTCCGTCCGGGTTGTCAGAAACATCATCGAGGCAGTGCCCGCAATCATTCGCTCAATCCGAGGGGTATGACCCGGCCGGGAATAGTTCGACACCCGCGCCCGAAGATTGCGCGCCTTGCCGACATATAGCACCCGACTTTCGCTATCGAGCATGCGATAAACACCTGGTGAGCTATCCAGCGTTTTCAGATAATCCTGAATCACGGCGTACCCCGTTCGAGATACAGCCGGTGTCATTTCGGATGATGGATCGGACTTATGGTCTGTCATGTTTCGAGATGTATGATTCCCAAGGCCGGTCTGCAATGTTAGAGCACCAGGATCAACAAGTAACAAATCCACCGATGCTGTGGATAAGTCTGGTAGTATCTTATGGCTATCAGCGATTTTCCCTTAGTTTCGGCTGATTTCCAGCATTTGCACAAAAAATAGGCAATGCCGTAAGGTATTGATTAAATTGAAAACATTTTCGAAACCCTGACAAGGTTCTGTTTTCAAAAGGATTTTTGTAACGGATTTGCTACAAGTTGACGCTACGTGCACAACTTCGCGGCTACCACTTTTGAACCCGACCACTGGCGAGGTCATTCTAGTCCCACAACGTCCGGGGTTTCCCAACTGATATGCTGACCGCTATCGATGCAAATCAGCTGGCCGGTAACAGATGGGGCGTCCAGAAGATAAACAAGAGCCGCAGTGATATCCGCCGGATCAGCACCACGTTGCAGAGGTGTGTGGGCACATTGGCGCGAGAACTGGCTCTCACTCTGGCGCGGACCTCTAAGCGTTGGACCGGGACCAATCCCATTGACCCGAATGCGCGGAGCCAAAGCCTGAGCGCTAGTCCGGGTCAGTGTCCAAAGAGCCGATTTCGCAAGCGTATAGGTCATGAATTCCGGCGTCAGCTTCCGAACTCTTTGGTCGATCATGTTGATCACAATAGCAGCCGCAATCGCCCGCCCCTTGTCATCCACTTGCTGCGGTATGGCCTGAGCGGCCAGCTGCTGAGTCAGGATGAAAGGTGCACGCAGGTTGCTATCTATGTGTCGATCCCAGCTGTCGCGGGTTGCCGTCTCAAGACTGTCATGCTCGAAGATCGACGCATTGTTGACCAGACAGGTGATCGGACCACCCAAGGCCGTTGCCGCAGCAGGTAGCAGGGCCTCGGCCCCGCCTTTCTCCAACAGGTCTGCCTCTAGAGTAACGGCTCGACGGCCCATAGCACGAATATCAGTCGCCGTAGCCTCGGCCGCATCGGTAGAGCTCGCATAGTGGACGGCGACATCATAGCCGTGTTCAGCCAATTTCAACGCCATCGCGCGCCCAAGCCGTTTGCCCCCGCCGGTTACCAATGCCCGCATATTGATCTCTCCTCATGTGCCCGTTTGGCTATGAGTTAGAATAGCTGCACCAAGTAGACCACATATGTGACAGATAAAATCACGCCCCAGGTGCGCGTAATGTCCATTTTAAGAAAAACAAATGGCACCAGTAGCAACGAAGAGGCCAACATGACCCAGAGATCCACCCGCAAGAAGGACGGGTCAACATCTATCGGCCCAATAAAGGTTGCGATACCCATGATCGCAAGCAGGTTGAACATATTGGAGCCGATTACGTTGCCCAGCGCGACATCTGCCTGACGGCGCAGGGCAGCCATGACTGTGGTTGCCAGTTCAGGCAACGAAGTGCCAATAGCTACCAGTGTGAGACCGATCACAGGTTCCGCCACACCATAGGTACGCGCGATAACTGAAGCGTTGTCTACCAGAAGATCAGCGCCCAGTGGCAACCCAATCAACCCGAGTAGCAAGTAGATCCCAATGCGCCAATATGGCATATCGGGGTCCGCCTCTTCGATATCATCCAGTTCACTTTCTTTACCGTTACGGCGATGGGCGCGGGCTTCGCGAAAGGCAACGCTCAGGACAATTGTAAGCGCCGCTAGCAGGATAACCCCGGACCAGATAGTGAATGTGCCGTAGAAGGCAAGGGCAATGAAAAGAACCGACGCGATCAGCATAAATATATAGTTTTTTCGGGTATCGCATTCGCTGGTGTGCAGCGCCCGCATAAGCGCCGGAATACCTAGAACCATAAGAACATTGGCAGTGTTGGAGCCGACAACGTTACCAAGGGCGATCCCGTCAGCGTTTTCTCCCACAGCCCGGATGGCGATCAGCAGCTCGGGCGCTGACGTGCCAAAGGCCACGATCGTCAGGCTCACGATCAGCGCGGGCACGCCTAACCGCAGACTGAGGTTGACAGCACCGCGTACCAGTGCATCCCCAGCCAGAAGCAGGATCACAAGGCCAAGCCCAGAAAACAGCCATGGCATCATTGCCGAGGCCCTCCATTCTTTTTGCAGGCGCAGGGGCCTTTTCCGATCTTAAAGCGACCGCAACTATTGCAGCGTCGCGAGGTCAGATGTTTTTGGCCCGGCACCTTCAGCTTGCCGAACATCGCAAGTACAGCCATCGCCACAAGAAACAGGGAAACAATTTTGAAAATCACGTCAGAGGCCAAACCGCGCATATTCAGCGCGTTCCTCGATGCCGCTAAGCGCATCTTGTGCGATCTGCACACCGATCCGTCCCAACAATGGCTTCTTGATCCCGAAGCGACGGAACCGCACCTTGTCACCAAAACGCGCCTGCATCTTCGGGCGTAGATGGCCGATGCCATCAATCAATCCCAGCGATACTGCACGACGACCGAGCCAGATTTCACCGGTGTAGAGATCCTCGCTGGTATCCAGCTTGTCCCCTCGGCGTTTTTTGACATGGGCGATGAAGTTATCGTGGATATCTCCCAGCAGCTGCTTCAGACGCTTTACATCATCAGCACTTTCAGGGCGGAACGGATCAAGCATCGATTTGCTGCGACCAGCGGTGTATACCCGCCGCTCCACACCCTGACGCGCCAAAAAAACGTGAGCGCCAAACCCTGCCGAAATGACGCCTATTGAGCCGATGATCGAGCTCTCGTCAGCCCATATTTCATCCGCCGAGGCTGCCAGCCAATACCCCCCCGAAGCCGCCACATCCTCGACAAACGCAATCGTCGGGATTTTTAGTTCGTCGGACAGGCGGCGGATTCGAGCACCAATCAGGGCGCTTTGCACGGGTGAGCCGCCGGGCGAATTGATTTCGAATGCCACCGCAGAGGGTTTACCCTTACGAAAGGCGCGTTCCAGTACCGGTCCAAGAGCGGCGTCATTCAGTGCACCACGACCGGCCATACCGATAGCGCCATTTAGGCGCACCACAGCGACCAGCGGTGCCTTATTCAAAAAGGGCAATTTGAGGTTCATGGCGCCGATGTAGAATGTCGACAGCCTTGAAACAAGGGATCGCGCCGGAACGAAGCAAAAGCAGCGTCAAAAAAGCTGCAAAGCTTGGGTAAAATTGCAACGCTTGCCTCAAATGCGCGGAACACGCGCCAACCAATAGAGATCGAGAAGCCCACACACAATTGTATCGGCGCATACCACGACACGCCGATACAACATTTCTTGGAAGGCTCAACCGTTCAATCAGGAGCGGATGCGCCACCCCGTCTTGAAGATCCACCAGATCACCGCAATGCAAAGTGCCGTGAAGCCGCCGATGGCCAAGAGGCTCAACCCTACTGGTACATCCGACGCACCGAAAAATGACCAGCGGAAGCCCGAAATTAAATAGACGACAGGGTTAAACAAAGTGATTTTCTGCCAGATCGGCGGCAGCATTGAGATTGAGTAGAAAGATCCGCCCAGAAACACCAACGGCGTCACAATTAGTAAGGGAACCAGCTGCAACTGCTCGAAGTTCTTGGCCCAGACACCAATAATAAATCCCAAGAGCGCAAAACTGACGCACGTCAGCACCATGAACAGCACCATTGCTATCGGATGCGCGATAGTCAGATCCACAAACAGAGATGCCGTCACCAGAATGACCACACCGATAAACAATGCCTTTGTAGCCGCGGCCCCGACATAGCCGATCACAATCTCAAGAAAGTTCACGGGCGCTGACAGCAGTTCGTAAATCGTGCCGATGAATTTGGGGAAATAGATCCCGAAAGAAGCGTTGGAGATGGCTTGGGTCATCACGCTCAGCATGATCAGGCCGGGCACGATGAAAGCCCCATATGGCACGCCTTCGACCTGATCGATCCGGCTCCCGATAGCCGCGCCAAAGACCACGAAGTAAAGCGAGGTCGACAGAACAGGTGATAGAAAACTCTGCATGAGAGTGCGGAAAAACCGCGCCATTTCAAATCGGTATATTGAGGCAACCGCTGTCCAGTTCATGTCGTTTCTCCTGAAACCAGCCCAACGAAAATGTCTTCAAGACTGGATTGCCGGGTCTGCACATCGGCCAGAGTCAAACCGGCTTTGGCGACATCGTTAAGCAGCGTAGTGATGCCGGTTCGCTCAGCGTTGGTATCGTAGGAATAGATCAACCCCCGGCCACCTTCGGCCAAGACCACCCCATAGGCAGATAGACTGTCAGGTATCGCCGTCAGAGGTTCTGTCAGTTGAACTTCCAGCTGCTTTTGACCCAGTTGCGCCATCAGCTTGTCTTTGTCCTCAACCAACAGGATCTCTCCGTTGGTAATAACACCCACTCTGTCTGCGATTGCCTCAGCCTCTTCGATGTAGTGAGTGGTCAGAATGATGGTTACACCGTCACGCTTAAGTTCGGCCACGACATCCCACATGTCCTTTCGCAGCTCGACATCTACACCAGCAGTGGGTTCATCGAGAAACAGAATTCGTGGCTCATGGCTCAGCGCTTTCGCGATCAACACCCGGCGTTTCATGCCGCCCGACAGCTCTTTGATCTGGCTCTTGCGTTTATCCCAAAGCGACAGCTTGCGCAGAATATCCTCAAGCAAAACATCATTGCGCGGCTGACCAAACAGGCCTCGCGAAAATCTGACCGAGTTCCATACGGTTTCAAACGGCTCCAGGTTGATCTCCTGTGGAACCAATCCGATCAGGTTGCGAGCTGCTCGAAACTCGTTGATAATATCATGACCACCAACAGAGACGCTGCCAGAGCTGGGTCTGGTGATGCCGCAGACCGTTGAGATCAATGTCGTTTTTCCGGCCCCGTTAGGCCCTAGCAAGGCGAGAATTTCCCCCTGCTGGATATCGAGCGAGACGCCTTTGAGCGCCTTAAATCCGCCTTCATATGTCTTTTCCAGATCGCGGATCGATAGGATGGCTGACATTCCTGCCTCCCTTAAAAGTAAACTCATCAGTTCAGAGCACGGTATCGCCAACGCTCTTCCCCCGCTAGAGAGGAATGCATCCGAGACGTTTGCCTATGCGCACTAACTTGTGCATCTGCGCAGAGAACTGGATTGCAGATCGAGAATGGATTTTCTTCTGGTGCAAGCTACGCGTGGGCTGATCGAACTTTCATTACGCTCTGCTACGCGGCCATCGCACAATCGCCCTTCCGGACTACGCAGACAGGCTGAGCCCCACTAGTGAAACGCCAACTAGAACGACTGCATAGATGTATTGATCAGTTTTCACGCGCCGACCAACTTCGTCGGCAGGCACCAAATCAAAATCAGCATTCTACGGCCGACGCTCGGTCAGAAAGCGGTAGTGGTAGACCAAGAAAAACACGACCCCCATATGATTTATGTCTGATGACCATCTATGACAGAACTCAATACGGCAATCCTACATAGTTTTCGGCCAACGAAGCCTGCGCTGCATCAGAGGAAAATAGATACTCAAGATCGGCCTGCTGCAACCGCAGATCCGCTGGCGAAGCGTCAGGGAATTGGTGCAGCAAACTGGTCATCCACCAACTGAACCTTTCTGCTTTCCAAACCCGCGCCAATGCCTTTTCAGAGTACCCCTCCAGCGCTTCATCATCGCCGCGTAGGAAGTGATCTGACAGCCCCTCAAAAAGATAGTGGATATCCGAAGCAGCTAGATTCAACCCCTTGGCACCGGTGGGCGGCACAATATGCGCCGCGTCTCCCGCCAGGAACAGTGCTCCGTATCGCATCGGCTCGGCTACGAAACTGCGTAGCGGCGCAATTGTTTTCTCAATCGAAGGTCCGGTTTGCATTCCTTCGGCGACATCCACCGGAAGCCGCCGTTTCAACTCCTCCCAGAACGCCTCATCGCTCCAATCCTCAGCCCTATCTGTCAGGGGAACCTGAATATAATAACGGCTCAATTTCGCATTGCGCATCGAACACAGAGCAAAGCCGCGATCGTGCTGGGCATAGATCAATTCGGCTGCAGCTGGTGGTGTTTCAGACAGGACCCCCAGCCAGCCAAAGGGATAGACTTTTTCATATTCACGAAGGACATCTGCTGGAATCGATTTACGGCTCACCCCGTGAAAACCGTCAGCTCCAACAATGAAAGTACTGTCAATACGGTGTGTATCACCGTGCAGATCATAGGTGACATATGGACGATCGGTTTTGAGATCATGGAGCGCAACATCTGCCACTTCGTGGACGATCTTACCGCCCATTGCGTCCCGAGCGGCGTAAAGATCGCGCGTGACCTCGGTTTGGCCGTAAACCATAACGGTCTGTCCGTCGGCACTGCCTGCGAGGTCAATCCGGTCCAGCCGCCCCTGATAGGCGATGTGAAACCCGTGGTGCTCATGACCGTCACGATCCATACGCTCTCCGACCCCGGCTCGGCGCATCAAATCCACGAATCCGTTTTCAAGAACCCCGGCGCGAATACGGCCAAGCACGTAGTCCCGGGTCTGTCGTTCCAACACCACGTTGTCAATTCCAGCACGATGCAGCAATTGCGACAGCAACAACCCCGATGGGCCTCCCCCTACGATCACAACCTGTGTTGACTGACTCTGCATTCGCTCTTCTCCTATTTTTCGGCCTATCTTGACCGTAAAAATCCAACGTGCGAATAGACCCTCCCATCGACTTATTGTACATTTCATACATGAACGAAAAAAAAGGGATCAATACATACTCGCTTTTTGGGGAGAATGCCGAGCTGGCAGATCTTTTGCATATCGAGAGCATTCAATCGCGCTCGTCGCTCCACAACTGGGCGCTGAAGCCACATCGGCACGCACGCTTGCACCAACTACTCGTGATTAAGAAGGGGGGAGGCCAAGCCACATTTGACGGTATCAAACAAACTCTTACACCGCCCTGCATGATAAATGTGCCACGCGGCTCAGTGCACGGTTTCCGGTTCGATCCCGAAACTCGCGGATGGGTAGTGACTATAACATCTGACCTTATGGATCAATCACTTAGCGGAAGCCCCGACGTACTAACGACATTGGATCGCGCGACGGTTACGCCGTTGGAGAACCATTTGATGCATCTCATCAAGAGCATTCGCAATGCCTACGAGATAGAAGGATTTGCGCGCGCCCAGATCCTCCGAGGCCTTGTTGGTGCAATCACCGGTGTTGTCGCTCATTCAATTGATGCTCAGCAGCACCGGGATACGAATCCAAAGACGCACCAACTGTTCGCACACTTTGAAACCTTGGTGAATCGAGATTTTCGCAAGCGGCACCGCGTCGGAGATTATGCTCGTGAACTTGCCATTTCGGCAACGCACCTTAATCGGATCAGTCACCAAGCAACTGGGCAATCCGCATCGCAATTAATCAATGAACGCATGTTGCGCGAAGCTCGGCGTCTGCTGATCTATACAACGCTGAGTGCCTCCGAGATCGCGTATGAGCTCGGCTATGCTGACCCTGCGCATTTCAACCGTGTATTTGCCAAAGGGACAGGGTTGCCTCCACGCCGGTTTCGGCGCCACGTCACGAGCGGAGATCAACCGCTCGATTGAACCAATGCCTTGGCCCGCATAAAGCAGGACGCAAAAAACCGCCCCAAACGTAGTGGGGCGGTTCCAAACTCACACACGTAAAAGCCGGGTGCTTAGTTCTCCGGCCCCAGCTTGGACAAGCCTTTGAGGATATCGATAGCATAGGCTAGCTGATAATCCTCTTCCCGGCGTTCCGCTGCAGCCTCGGCCTTGGCACGGTCTTCCTCTATCAGACGGATTTCGTCTTCAGAGAGGCTATCGTTGTTCAAACGCCCCCGCAGATCGGCTTCGGACCGGGTGCGGCGGGCAGCGGATGTGTTTTCCTCTTCCTCTTCTGAATTCGGATCACGGCGAGGTTGTTCAACGACGATATCGGGGGAGACTCCCAACGCCTGAATCGAACGACCAGACGGGGTGTAGTACCGTGACGTAGTTAGGCGCATCGCACCATCGCCCTTTAGCGGCATCACCGTCTGCACCGAGCCTTTACCAAATGATTTAGTGCCAACTACAATTGCGCGACGGTGATCCTGCAAGGCACCAGCAACGATTTCCGACGCCGAAGCTGATCCGCCATTGATCAGAACCACAATCGGTTTTCCCTCCACCAAATCACCTGGTGTGGCATTGAACCGCTCGCCGTCTTCGGGATTGCGACCACGGGTTGAGACAATTTCACCGCTATTGAGGAAGCTATCCGCTACCTTGATTGCCTGCGTCAATAAACCTCCGGGGTTATTCCGCAGATCCAGAACAATACCGTTAACGTTGTCCATGCCACCCGCTGCTTCCAACTGCTCTTTCAGTCCCGACTCCAGATTGGGTGTTGTCTGGTCATTGAATGTGGTCAGACGCAACACAACCGTGTCGTCTTCGGTACGTGCACGCACCGCCGTGAGTTTGATGGTGTCGCGAATAATTGACACGTCAAATGGCTCGGTCTCGCCTTCCCGTACTACGGTGATCACGATTTCAGAGCCAACTGGACCGCGCATAAGATCAACCGCTTCGTCCAGCGCAAGGCCGAGTACGCTTTCACCGTCAACATGAGTAATGAAGTCACCTGACTCCATCCCGGCTTCATCCGCTGGGGTGCCATCGATAGGCGAGACGACTTTGACAAAGCCCTCTTCTTGCGTGACCTCAATCCCAAGGCCGCCGAACTCGCCACGGGTCTGCACGCGCATATTGGCTGCGTCGTCCGGGGACAGATAGCTGGAATGCGGATCAAGCGAGGCCAGCATACCCCCGATGGCCGCTTCGATCAGCTCGGTCTCATCAACATCTTCGACATATTGAACGCGGATACGTTCAAAAATGTCGCCAAAGAGATCTAGCTGTTCATAAACGCTGGCCTCCCGGCTGCCTTCCTGTGCCAGAAGTGGCTCAGCTACATAGGTTGTGGCAAGGATACCTGCCAGCGTGCCGCCAACTGCGGCCATCGCAAATTTTCTCATGAACTAATTTCCATCCTTGTCGATGCGGAACCAGGTTTCGGGATCCACCGGACTGTTGTCCATTCTCACTTCTATATAGAGCGTTTCTGTGCGGTCAGTTCCAGCCCCTTCACCGCTTAGTGACAATATGGCGCCGATTTCCGGGTTTTTCCCTCCCATCAAACCAACAGGAGTTCCGGCTGGGATGACCTCCCCCATGGTTCCATAAACCTCAGCCAGCCCCGAAAGCACAAACAGTGTGTCCGGTTGCGGCTCCAGAATGACCACATTTCCGAGATCCAACAACGGTCCCTGATAGCGGATTGTAGCTGCTGTTGGCGACTCCACCAGGGCACGTGGCCGCGCGGCGACCAACCAACCGGGTCTGGCGATCCCAGCTGCGTCTTTCTCACCGTAGCCACGCAATAACAATCCTTCGACCGGAATCGACAACACACCACGAAGGGCGCTGACATCCGCATCTGTCGTTACAATCTCACCTTCAGCAATTTCAGCCAACCCGCTAGCAAATCCGCTAAGGGTCTCGGTAGAGGATATCAAGATAGCGGTGCGCACGGGATCCTGTGTGAAACGGCGCGGCAGGCCCGTCCGATCTGCAATGGCCGCTGACAACTGCACGCGGGCCTCCTGCACGCCATTGAGGCCACCTTGTAGTGTATCCGCAGCGCTTTGCTGCAGAAGGCGCAACGTCTGAACCTCTTCGAGATCGCGGCGCAGTGCTGTTGCGCGCGCCTGCAGGGCCGGTGTTATCTCTGCCAAAGTCATTGCTGACCTCGCTGCACCAAGAGGCCCCGATGGATGCAGCATTAATACAGGCGGTGGAGATGTTTCAATTGTCTGCAACACACCAAGAAGATCCGCCACCTCATCTTCTCGGGCCTTCAGTTGGACCGCCAACTGTCCCTCACGATGCGCGACCCGGCGCAACCCGGCGCGCATCGCCGCAAGTCCGGCTTCATATGCACGAACGGTTTTAGTCAGCGCGGCGACGCGGTCACGCGCCGTTTCCGCCTGCTGTAGGGTGACCGTTGCCGCCTCCAGCTGGTTTGCGGCCTGCTGGGCAGCACGTGCAGGATCATCTGCAGCAACTGCAGCTATCGGCAGTGCAAGCCAGATCGAAAAGATCAGCATCACTTTCCGGATAGAACCAGATCCGGAGAGGCCCATATCTTGCCTCATACCAGCAGGCTCTTTCCGGTCATCTCGTCTGGTTGTGGCAACCCCATCAACTGCAATAGTGTCGGCGCGATATCTGCAAGACGTCCTTCTCGCAGTTGCGCACCCTCAGGTCCGCCCACAAGAACGACTGGCACAAGATTGGTCGTATGTGCGGTGTGCGGCCCGCCTGTCTCGGGATCAACCATCATCTCGCAATTGCCATGATCAGCCGAGACCAACATTGCTCCTCCAGCAGTTTTCAAAGCGGCCAAGGCTGCACCAAGCCCCTGATCAACTGCTTCGCAGGCCTTGATCGCAGCGTCCAGATCACCGGTATGGCCAACCATATCCGGGTTGGCGTAGTTGGTTACAATCAGATCATAGCCAGCCTCAATTGCTTCAACAAAACGCTCAGTCACTTCGGGAGCGGACATTTCTGGCTGCAAATCATAAGTCGCCACCTTCGGCGACTTCGGCATGGCGCGATCTTCACCCTCCTCGGGGTCTTCCTTGCCACCGTTGAGGAAGAACGTCACATGCGGATATTTCTCGGTTTCAGCCAGGCGAAATTGGCGTTTACCGTGCTTGGCAACCCAAGCTCCCAATGTGTTGATGATCGCCCGTTTTGGAAACACTGTCTGCATGTAGTTATTGTGGTCGGCGGAATACTCCACCATGCCCAAAAGCGCCGCGAGATCAGGGCGCGGGCCGGTATCGAATGCGTCGAATTCCGGCTCAGCAATCGCTCGTAGGATTTCGCGCGCACGATCAGCCCTGAAATTCAAACAGAACACACCATCGCCGCTGCTAACACCGCCATAGCCTCCGACTACCGTGGCCTTGACGAATTCGTCCAGTTCCTCTCGGGCATAGCTTGCTGTAATTGCGTCGGCAGCTGTGTCGGCTGTATGCTGCCCGTCGCCATTAATCAGGGCGTGGTAGGCTTGGCTAACCCGCTCCCAACGATTATCCCGATCCATCGCATAGTAACGTCCAGTTACAGTCGCGATGCGTGCGCCGTCGGCCAGATTGGCCTCAAGAGTAGTCACAAAACCTAAGGCGGATTTAGGGGCAACGTCACGACCATCTGTCATCGCATGTAGCCAGACGGGGATTCCTGCGTCGCGAATCGCCTTCACCGCCGCAATGATATGCGTGACATGCCCGTGAACACCTCCATCGGAGACCAGACCCATAAGATGTGCCGCACCGCCTGTCTGTTTCAGCTTAGCGATAAATGTCTGCAAGGCATCGTTTTCAAAAAAGGAGCCATCCTCAATCGCAAGATCGATCTGACCAAGATCCATTGCGACGACCCGGCCTGCGCCAATATTGGTGTGCCCCACTTCGGAATTACCCATCTGTCCACTGGGTAGACCGACATCTGGCCCATGCGTGATAAGCTGCGCACTTGGGCCTTCAGCCATGATCGCATCAAACGTTGGTGTATTAGCCAGCGCAGGAGCGTTGGCACGCCCAGCATAACTGCTTCCCCAGCCATCGAGGATACACAAGACAACAGGTTTTGGCGTCGGCATAGTTTCGGGCTCCAGCTCTGAGTAGCGTTACTGCCTTCTACAGATTTGCCGGGGATTGGGAAACCGCCGATACGCCGTCCCTACCGTTCAGGATCAGGCATAGGGATCACGCCGATTGGCTGGCCAGTGTGCGATACTGCCGTTCGATATCCAGCAATCGCTGTTTGCGCCAAAGCCCGCCACCATACCCGGTCAGTGATCCGTCCACACCAATCACTCTGTGACAAGGAACCACCAGAGCAATCTGATTGGTTCCGTTGGCGCGCGCCACTGCTCGGGCGGCCTCGGGGCGGCCAATCTCACGCGCAATTTCGGAATAGCTACGCGTTGCTCCAGCTGGGATCTCGCGCAGCGCATTCCAGACCTGCCGCATAAAAGGTGTCCCATGATAGGCTAGCGGCGTTTCAAACCGGGCTGACCTTCCGTTAAAAAAAGCGCCCAGCTCATCACGAATTTGCTCGCTTGGTGGTGTTGGTCCGATGCCAAGGTCGCCGTGGACTGCCTTTTGCAACTTATCGAGCTCTCCCTTCAAAGCCTTGCGTTCCACAAATTCTAGCAGATGAAGTTCAGTTTGACTGCTCACCGCAATCATATCGCCCAGAGGTGTCGCGATCCAATCCGCCAACAACAAACCATCGCGCCCGAGACTTCCCGGTGCCCTCCCCAATAATCTGGCAAAAGCCGCACGAAATGCGCTGGGTGACTCGAATTGCGCATCCAACTGCGCGTCAATAACCTTGCCCCCATCAGACAGTACGGTGAACCCCTCCCGCAATCGGCGTTGCCGCGCCATTTCAAGGAATGTCATTCCGAATTGCCGTCTAAAACTGCGACGTACAGTCGACAGGTCAAGTCCCAAACGCGTGATATCGCTCTCGCTCCAGCGATATTTCGGGCGTTCTTCCAAGGCAGCCAGAAGAGTGGCAACCGCAGGATCTGCATCCGCCATCGGGCGCAGTGGGTGACACCGTTTACAGGCGCGAAAACCCGCTTCGATACATTCACCAACACTGGCGACGAACGTACAGTTCTCACGTTTGGGCTTGCGCGCCGGGCACGTCAAACGGCAGAAAATTCCGGTTGTGGAGACACAGACATAGGCCTGCCCATCATACCGGTCAAGGCGATCTAGCAGCGCTTGATAAAGCGTCTCGTGGTCAGGAAGGTCAAACAACATGCACTCTGTTTAGCATGACAGCATTGGTATGCCGCCGATAATCAGGCGTAGATTTCGCAATGGCAGAGATTTTATATGCCGTAGCATTGAACGTAAAAGATGATCGCCCGGTCGGAGAATGATCTACCCAATACGTTCACTCCAAGGTGACGCGGCACCAGACTGCATCGTGATCGGACAATGGGCGACCGTTTTCATCAACTGATGACACCAACCGATTCTCAGTCGCACGCATGCCACGGGTGCAGAACCAATCCAGTTTCATTTCCCGCTCAGGATGCGGGGTTATGAGACTCGGGCGGGTTGTGATACCGTCAGGCGTTGCGCTCCAGTCATAGCCATGGGATCGGGCCAAATCGAACAAGGTCTCGCGTTGCCAGTCGAAATCTGGTGGCAGATGGTTGCCCGTATTCAGATCGCCGCCAATCAGAACCGGCATATCCGGGGCAAACGCGTCAATGGCCCGCAAGAGACGCTCGAACTGTGCGTGACGATGGGCTGCGTCGGCGTTGCTCTCTAGGTGGGTGGAGACCATACAGATCGGTCCAGCATCAGTTGGCAGTACCGCCGCGATAGCCATACGTCCGCCAAGCCGTGGTTGTTCAGGGTCCGCGGGCACCTCGTCTGAGGAAAACCAATGGCCATGATCATCGAGCCTTATCAGCTTCACTCGCTCGGGCGCGACCGCAGATAAGATGGCATTGCCGTGCCAGCCGAACCGATTGAAATCGTCCTCGCAAAAAGCCATCTCGGTTGGCCCTCCCAGATCCAGCTCGTGGAATTCCACGCCGAAGACATAGGTCATGCCAAGCGCATGTGCCATGGCCTCAGTTGTGTGCCGTTGGCCGGTGCGAGCCATGCCGTGGTCAACCTCTGATAGCAGCACAACCTGTGGCTCCAATGGCTGAATATGACTGGCAGTATCCTCTGGGAACAGGCAACGTTCGACATTCCAGGCCACGACCGACACCGAAGCGGCCAATGCGTCCTGACGACCCTGCCCCCCCGATTGAAGTCCCGACATTGCCGGAACCTCCGCCATGAGAGCGCGGTGCGCTGCAGCAGTTCGCGGCGCTTGCCGGATCTGTGCCTGCATCTCCGGTGTAACCGGAGGCAGCCTATCCAGTACCTCTGTCATCGCCGCTGGCCGTCCTCTGCATCGAACAGGCAGATGATCGCGGGATCTACTGCAATCTGGTGATGTCCCGGTTTCACCGGGATGTCTTTCAGAACGTGGATGGTGAAGGGTTGACCGCCCAGCTGACCATGCAGCAAACGGTGTGCGCCCAACTCTTCGATCAGCTCCACTTCGATAGAAACACCACCTTCGCTGACCAGCTGCACATCCTCAGGGCGAATACCCAGTTTGACAGCACCAGATGCGGCACCTTCGAGCACACCCATAGACACACCATCTTCCAGTGTAACCTTTCCATCGGTGATGGTCGCATCAATCAGGTTCATCGGCGGCGCCCCCATAAAGGACGCGACAAAAACCGAAGCCGGGTTGTGGTAAATTTCTGACGGGGTGCCGATCTGTTCGATCCGTCCTCCGTTCAGAACAATGATACGATCCGCCATGGTCATTGCTTCTACCTGATCATGGGTCACGTAAATCGATGTAACACCCAAGCGGCGCTGCAATGCCTTGATCTCGATCCGCATCTGATTGCGCAGTTTGGCATCCAGGTTCGACAGGGGCTCGTCAAACAGGAACAATGCCGGATCGCGCACAATCGCGCGCCCCATGGCCACCCGCTGGCGTTGACCACCAGAAAGCTGCGAGGGTTTACGCTCAAGATATTCTTCGAGGTTCAGGATCTTGGCGGCCTCAGCCACCTTGCGGTTGATCTCATCCTCGGGGGTTTTGCGATTTTTCAGACCATAGGCAATGTTCTTGCGCACAGTCATATGCGGATAAAGCGCATAGTTCTGGAACACCATCGCAATATCGCGATCCGCCGGGTCGACGTTGTTCACCACCCGATCGCCTATCTCCAGCGTTCCTTCGGTGATATCCTCCAGCCCTGCGATCATCCGCAACAGGGTGGATTTACCACAGCCGGACGGGCCAACCAGGACGACGAATTCACCGGCCTCGATTTTGAAACTAGAAGAGGTGACGGCCTCAACCCCGTTGGGGTAGACCTTGCGTACAGAATTCAGGGTAACCTGAGCCATTGTGTGAAGTCCTTACTTATCGGATTCCGTCAGGCCCTTGACGAACCAGCTTTGGAAGAAAATGACGACTGCCACAGGTGGCAGGATGGCAATCACTGCCAGAAGATTTGCGCGACCGTACTCAGGTACGTTGTTACCTTCGAGATCCTGAGTGATCTGCTTGATACCGCGCACAAGCGTATACATGTCCTCATCAGTGGTGATCATGGTGGGCCAGAGATACTGGTTCCAACCAAAGACAAACATGATGATGAACATCGCTGCGATCATGGTTTTGGACAGCGGCACAAGGATATCGATGAAGAACTTTCCCGGTCCTGCTCCATCAATACGAGCGGCCTCCACCAGTTCCTCGGGGATAGAGCGGAAGTACTGGCGGAAGAAGAAGGTCGCCGTCGCCGAAGCAATCAGTGGAATGATCAGCCCCTGATAGGTGTTCAACATCCCCAGCTTCTGCACGACCTCATAGGAAGGCAAAATTCGTACCTCAAGCGGCAGAAGCAATGTGGTGAAAATCACCCAGAATGCCAGCGAAGCAAACCGCAGACGGAAATAGACAATAGCGTAGGCCGCCATCATCGCAATCACGATTTTACCCAAGGCAAAGCCAATGCCCAATACGAATGAATTAAACAGCATCCGCGTGCCAGTATTCACACCTGAGAAACCGGATGCCTCAAACATGGCCTTCTGGAAGTTGTCGTCGAGTTGATCACCAATCTTCAGCTGAGGGCCGTATTTAATAACGTCGATATCCGGCACTGTCGTTGTCAGGACAACCATGATCAGCGGCACCAACATAAACAGAGAACCAAGAATCAGAACGGTATGGTCGCCGATAGATCCCCAATTGATGGAACGGCGCGGCGTGTGGGCGGGTGTTTGATCAGCCATATCAGCCCCCTCAAGTATAATGGATTCGCCGGTCGATCAGTCGGAACTGAAAAACCGTGAGTGCCAGGACAAGGACCATCAGAATGACCGACTGTGCAGACGATCCACCGAGATCATTGCCACGGAATCCGTCAACGTAGACCTTGTAAACAAGCGTCATAGGGTTGTTCCCCGGCTCGCCTTTCACCAGCGTATCGACGATGCCAAACGTATCGAACAACGCATAAGTAATATTTATGATCAGCAGGAAAAAACCGGTTGGCGCCAGCAATGGGAAGGTCACATCCCAGAAGCGTCCCGTGGCTGAGCCGTTGTCGATTAAAGCCGCCTCGCGCACAGAACGCGGAATGGACTGAAGCCCTGATAGAAAGAAGATGAAGTTTACCGGGATCTGTTTCCAGACTGAGACCAGCACCATGGCGGCGGCAGTGTCATCAAAGTTCACCCCAAGGACAAAATCCCATCCAAAGAACCCTGCAAGCCGAGTGAGCGGCCCCCAACTCTGATCGAACATGATCAGTCCGATAAATCCTGCCACCGGCGGGGCAACCGCATAAACCCACATCAAGAGAGTCCGATAGGTACGCGCTCCACGCAGCACATTGTCCGCCTTGACCGCCAGCAACAATGCGATTGCCAAAGAGAAGAAAGTCACGAGAACCGTGAAAACCAAAGTGAATACGGCGACGCGGCGATATTCGTTGTTACCCAGAAGATCCGTGTAGTTCTCCAGCCCGACAAATGTAGACCCAAAACCAAACGGGTCCTGCAGGTAGAATGACGACTGGATTGCATGCCAGGCGGGCCAATAAAAGAAAACAGCGATAATGACGAGCTGCGGCAGAAGCAGCAGGATCGGCATCCACTTGGTTGAGAATCCGGCGCGTTTCACGGTGTGCCTCTTCATTAGAATGCGTGACGGCCGCAGTGGCTGCGGCCGTCACAAGTTAAGGGAAGTCCCTGCGATTATTAGCCTTGGGTCTTAGCGAAACGTGCCAGCAAGTTGTTGGATTCGTCTTCGATCGCTTTGAAGGCGTCTTCAACTGAGGTTTCACCGGTTAGGATGCGGCCGTATTCACGGTTCATCACGTCACGGATCTGCACGTAGAAGCCCATGCGGTAGCCTTTGGTATTGTCACCACCGGGCAGCGACAGCTGCTGGATGCCAACTTCGGCAGCAGGCGCACGGTCATAGTGACCGTCGGATTTCGCCAGCTCGTAGGCAGCTTCGGTGATCGGAACATAGCCGGTCTCTTTGTGCCAGAAATACTGAACCTCGGACGAAGTCAGGAAGTCAAAAAATGCCGCCGTTGCTTTGTTTTCTTCCGCGTCATGGCCCGCCATCGCAAACAGCGACGCGCCGCCGATGAATGTCTGTGTAGGCTCGGTGGTTACGCCTTCCCAATAGGGCAACATAGTCGCAGAGAATTCAAACGGCAGGTCTTTCTTGCTCAGACCACCAAAGGAGCCGGAGGAACCCAACCACATAGCAACCTTGCCTTCTTCAAATGGTGTCTGGTTGTCACCCCAACCGGTGCCGAACCATTCAAAGTGACCGTTTTTCTGCCACTCCGTAACCGCGCTGAAATGCGCTTTGATCGCGTCGTTGTTCACCAGGATCTGGGTGTCGACACTTTCGTAGCCATTGTTGTTGGTCGCAAACGGCAGGTTGTGACGCGAGTGGAAGTTTTCGGTGAAGATCCAAGGCAGATGTGACTGCGACAAAGCAGTGTAGCCTGCTTCTTTCAACGCCGGGGCGGTGACGGACTGGAACTCTTCCCAAGTTTTAGGTGCAGCAACACCGGCTTTTTCCAGCGCCTGGATGTTGTAGTACATGATTGGCGTGGACGAGTTGAACGGCATGCCAATCATTTTGCCGTCGCTGTCGGCATAGAAGTAACGCACGCCAGCGATATAGTCATTGATGTCAAAATCAACGCCATTGTCGGCCAGAAGATCCTGAACCGGGATGGTCGCTCCCTTGGCGCCGATAACAGTGGCTGCGCCCGCATCAAAAACCTGCATCACATTGGGCTGCTCGCCGGCGCGGAACGCCGCGATGCCAGCGGTCAGGGTCTCTTCGTATGTGCCCTTGAACACCGGGGTGATCTTGTAATCATCCTGGCTGTCGTTGAAGTCGGATGCGATCTGGTTGACGGTGTCGCCAAGTGCGCCACCCATTGCATGCCACCACGTGATCTCAGTTTCAGCAAAAGCAGCATTTGCAGCAAATGCCAGCGTCGCAGCGGTCGTGAACGTAATACGTTTCATCATCAGTCTCCGGTCTGCCGTTGCCTTTTCAGGTCAACGATCTCAATTGCCCACGGCAGCCGAGACGGCCATCCATGGTGTTATTTTGAAGCGGCCTCCCCTGGGCCTGTGCGGCTCGCTGCGTTTGTCCGTCCGGCTTCTTTTGCCAGCACCTTGTCCGTTGCACCAGAACTGCACACGTGTTCATATAGGCGCGCTATGTAACGTTTGTGTCAAGGGTTGCGGTGTTTCATAAAAAAATCACCTCACCCGAGAAGGGCAGCAGATGAAACGACAAGGGCCGGTTGGCCGCAAGCGCCAGACACGTGTAACCGCAGCAGATGTTGCTGAAATCGCAGGCGTTTCACGCTCGGCGGTATCAAGGGCCTTCACCGAAGGCGCCTATCTTGATCAGGAAAAACGTGAGCGGATACTGCTTGCAGCGCATGAATTGGGATATCAGCCAAATGCCTTGGCAGCCACATTGCAGGGCGCACGCTCCAACCTTGTTGCAGTGTTTGCCGGTGAGATGCGCAATGAATACGACAAGGAAGCAACATCAGCTTTAATTGCCGGCTTAAATGCTGTTGGCAAATGGCCAGTAGTGATCGCAGGCGGGGGTGATCATGCCCGCGATGCGGTTACTCAGGTCTTACGCTATCCGCTCGACGCGATGATTCTACGCAGTGGAAGCCTTGCGACAGAAATCGTAGAGCTTTGCAGCAAACTGCATATCCCCGTCATCGCATCCGGTCGAATCATCGATGCAGAGGGCGTCGACAATATCTGTCTGCGCAATCACGAGGCGGCAGAACTGGCCGCAGATCTCTTTTCACAACGCGGCCGCTGCAGAATCGCGCTTGTTGGCGGACCCGGAGAATTTGGGGCAACAGCAGAGCGACGCAGCGGGCTACTAGCAGGGCTGGAAGAAAAAGGGATCACACTCGCGGGCGAGACCGCCGGCAACTACACGACCGAAAGCGGGTACTTCGCCACCCAAGCGCTGCTCGCGGACACAAATTTCGACGGCATATTCTGTGCCAATGATGCGATGGCCATTGGCGCGCTCGGCGCGTTGCGAGATACAGGTCGCGTGGTGCCCAGCGATGTTTCGGTAGTTGGGTTTGATGACATCGAAATGGCACGCTGGCCAACCATCCGCCTGACCACGTTGCGAAACCCAATCGACGAAATGGTTGCAGCAGTTCTGCGCTGCTTGGATAGTCGCCTTGATCACCCACAAGCCGCCAAAGAAACCGTGCGACTGGACGCCGAGATGATCCTACGCGACACCCACTAAGCCACAGATACCGCCCCACACAAACACTGCGGTAAAAATCCCGCGCCGTGGCAGAATAGCTTACGGAGACGGCCAGCATTACCGCTAGGCATAGTTGACAAATCTATGTTGTTTTGCCGAACCGATGGCTGGGGTGGTAGGATTCGAACCTACGATCTTCAGTACCAAAAACTGTTGCCTTACCACTTGGCCACACCCCATCGGTGAGCGGCTGTCTAATGCCAGATATCCGGGGGCGCAAGAGGGTTTGTAGAAAAAAATGCAGTTTTGCTTCTGCCTTTTCGCCCCCTAGATCAACCCTCTGAAACAACTAAAGCCTGCAGCTTATTCCACCCTGATCAACTGGTCTTTATGACGATGGATCCAGCTCGTTTGCCACATTCAACGGCCTCATGCGCCTTCGCAGTATCTGCGAGCGTAAACACCTCGGCGACTGGTAGCGAAAGTGCATTATCACCCGCAGCTTTGTTAATCTGCTCTATGGCACTCAAACGCACCTGCGGCGGTAGCAGATACACTAACGCCAATTCCAACGTCACAGATTTAAACATCAAAGGATAGAAAGGCAGGCTGGGCGACATCACCGCCGCAGACCCATAGGCCGTGATACGACCGTTAGGCGCGATAACGGCTGAATCGACCTCGCTATTTTTGCCAAATTCCACCTCCACAATATGCTCGACCAGCCGCCCGGCATTTGCCTCCAGGATCTGATCCGCAAGATCGCCGTCGCTGTAGTCCGCTACAGCATCGGCCCCAGCGTTCCTTACCCTGTCAAATGACACAGGAGAGCAGGTCGCAATCACCCGCGCGCCGCCCCATTTCGCCAACTGCACCGCCAAATAACCGACAGTACCAGCACCGCCCTGCACCAGAACTGTCTTTCCCTTGACGTCGCCTGCTGAAAAAACCGCGTGAGCTGCTGTGAGCGCTGGAATACCTAAGATAGCGCCCTGCTGCAGATCCAGCCCCTTCGGCATTCGTACGGCCTGATCTGCAGGCAAGGTTATCGAGCCGGCTGCAGTGCCGAAAGGTCGCTGCCATTGGCCGTTCCAGATCCAAACTTCCTCACCGACCCGGTTCGGGTCGATCCCTTCACCCACCTCGGCAATCACGCCGGATCCAGCGCTATGTGGAATGATTTGCGTATAAGGCAGTTCAGTAACACCGGCACGCGCCCCCGCCCGCGCCTTGACGTCCGAGAGGTTAACACCGGAATACGCCAAATCTACGCGCAGCTCACCTGGGCCTGGTGGAGTTTCTGGTAGGTCTTGCAGGCGCAACACGGCCTCAGCAGGGCCGAATGTTTGATATGTGATTGCTTTCATGGGGGCCTTCTCAAACTGACACGACTGATATGAACGCGCGCCGACAATAGCCTCTCACAAAAGCCGAGACGCGGCGGACCTTCAAGCCCTCCGCGTCTTACTGCAATCAATTACCCAATGTCTTCATCTTACGCCGATCGGACTCAGGCAGGCACACCCGCAGATCGAAGAGCCTTGCTCCAATCCTTGCCAAAAGATGCATTGGCCGCTGCGTGTTCTTTCTCATAGAAAGTTATGTTGAAATCAGGCAGCACATCCAACAGAGACTTAACAACGTCCCGCGCCTTGTCTGACTGTCCCAGAGCTTGCAAAGCAATCGCCTTGGTTCTCAGGGTGGCTGGAAACGTCGGATTTGCCTGTAGCGACCGATCCGCCAGGCTGACCGCACGGTCATAGTTTTGCGCGCCGAGATTGGCTGTCGCCGAGAGTGAATCAAAGTAATATCGTTGCGGCCCCAGTGGCGACAATCTGCGTGCAGCATCGGTCAGGCGCACTGCATCTTCCGGCTGGTTCTGATAGGCGAGAGTTGTCCCTTTCAATAGCAACGCTAGCGCCTCGTTCGGGTTGTCCTTCAGGGCAAGATCATAGGAATCTTGTGCCAGATCGAACCGGAACATCAGATGGCTTGCGATAAGTCCGCGAACCGTCAGAGCCAAAGAGAAGGATGGATCTTGCGCCAAAGCCGCTGCGACGAGCTGATTGGCGAGATGTGCATCCAGCTGCCTATCCGTTGAGAAGCCCTTCTGCACGCGCATCACATGCCACATCGCCATCCAAGTCAGTGCTACCGGATGCTGAACCTCGCGCTCCAGCAATACCGTAAGAATTTCCTGAGCCTGATTGAAGTGGGGCATCTGCATGTCCTGCATCAGCGCTATCGCAGCCATTAACAACGTGTGGCTATCGTGTTTGGACAAGGGTCGGAAGCCAACCAGCCGCACAGATTCGCCAACAACCGTCCAGCCAATTTGTGCTGTCACATCCCGAAGCGCGGTACTGGAACCACTTGTCAAAACTGACAAGGATTCAGAGAAATCACGTGACCAGATCACGCGCTCACGCTCAGCGTCATGCAGGTCAACCTGAAGGCGGTAGGTCTGACCCGTAACATTCACGGTTCCAGACACCAGATAGCTTGCCCCTGCCTGTGAATACACTTCACTAGGACGGACCTGATGCGGGTCAAACTGTCGTGACGCCAGATAAGATGTCACACAAAATGCGTGGCTGCGTGACAGGTGACGCACCAATTCCTCAGAGAGCAAAGCGCCAAGAGGCGACTTTGCCTCACCCGGAGCGCGATGAACAAAAGGAAGAACAGCGATTGGTGGCGACAGGCTGTCAAGCACGGCACGGCTATAGTCACGTAGCATTCCAGTTGCTGCGCGGTTTCGCGCATCAGCACGCGTCAGCTCGTTGCGTTGCTGTTCCAACCAAACCGCAAACGTCGTCTCATGAGGGAGTTCGAACCCCTCCATAAAATCACCCCGGCTAGGATCGGTATCCACTTCAATCTTGGCGAGATCCAGAACCACCCGTTCACGATTCGCGGAAAGTAAGGCCGCAGATTCAGATCCGAGATGCCGCCTGAGGGTCGAAAGAGCCGTTCGCAAACTGGCTTTTGCCTGTTCTGGCTGTGCAAGGCTCCAAAGAGTCCGTTCCAAAAAGGCTCGGGTCCGAACGCCCCCTTCCGCAGTAGACAACAGTGCTAGCAATGCTTGGTGCTTTGACCCGAGGAGAAGACTTTCTCCTTCAGGCAAAAAAACTCCAAACGCGCCGAAATGGCGAATTCTAAGTTTATTTTCCATATCCCAAACCCAATACCTTTAGCAATGCGACCGGAACCTAAACCCCCTCATTCCGATCAAATTGATTACCCACTTATTAACCATCTCACACTGTATGATAAATGTCATCAAAAATTATACAACCTAAGCGATTATAAGTGTGTGAATAGCGCACACATGTGGAGTTTCTTGTACGCCATCGAAAATGCCCGCTATGGGAGCGCTTTTGCTAGAAAACCTGAAATATTCAAATGTGCTAGCTTGCTATGCTTCCGGCACAAACCGGTAACCACTACCTGCCTTCACTACGTGACCGACGCCGCCATTGGGCAAGTGATATCCCACAATTCTCATTTGTTTTGCAGACAACCATTGCAATAGCTGGCGCCGTACTTTTGCAGCAGTCCCGGGATCTTGGTCAGAAGCGATTTCCCAGTCTGGCTCGGAAAAACTAAGATGTGCATTAGTCACAGAATCTCCCAACACCATCACACTGTCATGTTCGCCAGCGATCTCGAACGACATATGTCCGGGAGAATGACCAAAAGTCGCCCTAGCGGCGACACCCGGAAGGATCTCCGCACCATCGGGAAACAGGCTGATCCTCTCAGCCAACGCCATCAAGCGCCGTTGTGCTCCCACAGCCATAGAGGCACGCTCATCACCGATGGCTTCAACCGTTGCCGGGTCAGACCAATAGTCCCATTCTTGTCGCCCCATCATGTGCTCGGCATTGAGAAACAAGGGCTCGTCAAAATCATCCAGTACTCCCCACAAATGGTCCGGGTGGCAATGTGTGAACACGACATGAGTGACATCCTCCGGGCTAACACCAACGGCTGCCAAAGCATCTGAAAGCAACCCCGTTCCTTCCTGAAACGCTGGCCCTGCGCCCGTATCGAAGAGAACAATGCGATCTTCGTCTCGCAACAGCGTAACATTTAACTCTGGTGTAAGCTGATCACTGGGAGACATCCCGTGCTCAGCGAGGACCGGAGCAAGGATCTCTGGGTCGAGATCGCCGTATAGAAAAGTGGGCGGCAATTGCATTTGTCCATCTGAAAGACTGAGGATCTCGGCCTTGCCAAGCGTCACTTTGGTTTCCGCCCAGACGCGGCCGGACGGCGCCAGTGCCATCCCAGACCCCAACCCCTGTACAAAGCGTCGTCTTGTTACTGCCATGACTGTTCTCTCCCAATTGATGTGAGAAATAATATTCGAATGTATGCATGAAATGAAGCCCGGTAGACGAAGCCAGTTGGATATTGCCTGCCCTAGACCAATTTCAGAATGGCCAAAGCCGACAGATATATATCTGTCGGCTGTGTTTCTTTAGGGACGGCAGTGACCGCTTACTTACGGCTAAGCTCTTTCCAGATGCCATTCTCGACGACCGAGATCACAATCACATCCGCGCCACGATGGTCGTCTGGTCCGTAGGTGATCTGTGTATCGGTCAACGCGTCAAAGAAATCGAGGCTTTCCATTGCGCTAATAAAGCTCTGATGCGTCAGGTCTGGGCCAGCAGCCTCTAACGCGTTCACTACGGTGTTGGCGGCGCTATACCCGAGCATGGCAAATCCGCCTGCGGGCTGGCCAAATTTTGCATCGTAGTCAGCGATAAATTTTGCAGGCGCTTCATCGTCGGATCGGGCAATTAAGTCCGCCCAGCCGGCCGCCGCATAAAGCCCATCGGTTACCCCACCGGGAACCGCAGCCACGACCTCAAGAAACCCGGCTGAGGTATTGAGGAATTTTACATCGGTCCAGCCTAATTTCTTAGCAGTTCCGACGACGGTAATACCTTGACGCACGCCCAGCGCCATCGTGACAACGTCGCAGCCTTCAGCTTTCAGCTTGGTCAATGACCCAACAAAATCTAGCTCATCAGGTTTATGCGTTGTCTCGGCCGCAAAACTCAGCCCCAATTCCGCCGCGATATCCTCACTGCCTTCTTTGATCTCTTTGCCGAAATCAGATGGGATATACATCGAGCAAACTTCTTTGGCATCGAATTCCTCTGCCAAATAGATCACCCCGGCTTGAACCTGATCATAGTAGCTGGAAAAGCCAATAAACTTATTTTCAACCGGGTCCTGCAACATCTGCCGAGCTGCGGTTAGCGGACTGATATTGGGAATGCCTTTGGGGTCTAGTAATTTGAAACCTGCAATATTCATTGGGGTTCCAAGCGACAAAAGCATCGCAAAGGCTTTATCGCGGTTCAAAAGCTTGTTGTACCCCTGCATCGCACGCGGAATCTGGTAGCCATTGTCCTCGACCACGAAACGGATTTGGCGACCGTGAATACCACCGTTTGCATTTGCTTCATCGAAACGCAGATTGGCACCATTCACCGCCGGAACGCCCACAGCAGCAAATATCCCGCTTAGATCGTTGACCGACCCCAGCACGATTTCACTGTCACTGACACCCTGCGTTTCAGCCAGTACATAGGGCGCAAACCCTACTGCCATTGCAGCCCCGACGAGCCTCGCTGTCCATATCTTCATCTGCGCTTACTCCCTTATTTCCCCTGGCGCAGTCGCGCCTGTTTGTCAGTACATCTCATCAATCAGGTTCTTGTGCTTTTCCTCCACAAGCCCGCGTTTCAGTTTCATCGTTGCCGTCAGCTCGTCGTCCTCAGCCGTGAGCAGAACATTGATCAGGCGGAAATCCTTGAGCTGTTCAACGCGGGCAAAGTCCTTGTTCACCGCATCAACTTCACTCCGGATCAGGTCGACCACCGGAGCTGCTGCGCAGAGCGAAGCAAAATCACTAAAGGGGATTTTCCGGTCTTGGGCAAATTTCTCGACGTTTTCCTGATCGATCATAATAAGGCAGGTCAGAAACTTACGCCGATCTCCAATCACCACCGCATCAGCAACATAGTGGCTGAACTTCAATCGACTCTCGATTTCCGCCGGAGTGATGTTCTTTCCCCCGGCGGTAATGATGATATCCTTGATCCGCCCCGTAATGGTGAGAAAGCCGTCTTCATCCAAACGTCCGACATCTCCCGTGCGCAACCAGCCATCGTCGGTATAGGTCTCGGCGGTCTTTTCCGGTTTGCGCCAGTATCCTTGAAAGTTATTAAGCCCCCACAGTTGGATTTCACCATCCGGCGCAATTCGAACTTCAACGCCCGGTACCGCTTGACCGACGGTCCCAGGACGGTGTGACAAAACTCGATTCACAGCAGTCAGGCCTGCGTTTTCAGTCATTCCGTATCCCTCGATCAGGGGCACGCCAATAGACCAGTACCACAGCAGAAGCTGCGGTGAGATTGGTGCCGCTCCGGTGCCGCCTCGTCGCAGCCGGTCTAAACCCAACATGCGACGCAGATTGCGCAGAACTAACATATCCCAAAGGCGATAGCGCAGCGCGATGACAGTCGGCACCGGTTTAGATGCCAATACATACTCCGCCCGTGCTGCACCTGCAGCCACCGCTCGATTAAACGCCCAACGCCCCAAACCGGTGGCTTCCTGCGCCAGTACCAAAACACGGGAATAGACTTTCTCCCAGACGCGCGGCACGGCAAAGAATGTCGAAGGTGACACCTCCTGCATATTGTCAAAAACCGTTTCCGGGCTCTCCGCAAAATTCACTGTGCTACCTGCCGCCATCGGCAAATAGACAGAAACGTTGCGCTCAAGGATATGACACAGCGGTAGAAAACATAGCTGCTCGTCTTCCGGGAACACTTCAAGCGCGCGTGCTCCCGCCTCCATCGTTCCGAGGATATTCTCGTGGCTCAGCATCGCACCCTTGGGCAACCCAGTCGTGCCCGATGTGTAGATCAGCAGCGCTGTCTCCTCAGGTCGGGATTGTGCAATAGCATCCTCAAACGCAGTCGGGTTGGCGTTCTTAAACGCCGTACCTTGATCATAAAGATCATCAAGAGACATACATTTATCGTGCCTCAGATCGTGCAGCCCGTCGCAATCCAGAATGATGACCCAACGCAGATGCGGAACGTCGCTCTCGATCTCCAGAAACTTATCCAGCTGCTCGTCATTCTCTACGACAAGAAACCGACTGCCGCTGTCTTTGATCAGATAGGCGAGTTGCTGGGCTGAATCTGTCGTATAGACACCTGAAGCGATCGCACCCGTACACTGGATGCCCATATCGAGATAGAGCCACTCCTTGCGGTCTTCGCTGAGGATTGAAACAACTTCGCCACGTTCCAACCCCAGAGCCATCAGACCGAGGCTGATCTTCTCAGCACCATCCCAGTAGTGCCGCCAGGAATAGGCCTTCCAGATGCCCATATCCTTTTCTCGGTGGGCAGTACGATCCCCCAGCTGGTTACAGCGCAAAGAGAACAGCTTGGCTACCGTATCGCAACCATCAACCATGACGGGCCTCTGCCCAGGCGTAGCGTTGTAGATCGCACCGTTTAGTTCGATCTGCGGAAGCGGAGCCTCCGTGTTACCGAACCCTGCTTTACTGTGAGTCGCTGCCGCTATCTGTGTCACCGCTGTCCCCATCCCCGCATCGATATCTCCGTCCATTTTCTCTCTAAATCACGGGCTACCTTAATCACGGGCTACCTTACTGGTTAGCGCCATGTCTTCTTTCGCTTCCACCGTTTCTCGCTGCGCTGCCCCGCTTCCTGATGACCAAGGTAGAACGACTTGATGTCGTCACTCTCCATCAAGCGATCCGCACTACCGCCCATCACAATGCGCCCAATCTCCATGACATACCCGACATGCGCCAATTCCAGCGCGATTCGCGCATTCTGCTCGACCAGCATCATGGTCACACCCTCGTCACGATTGAGACGTTTGAGAATGCCAAAGATTTCCTGCACCAACAGAGGTGACAGGCCAAGGCTGGGTTCATCCAGCAGCATGATACGCGGTCGCAGCATAAGGCCCCGCCCAATCGCCAACATCTGTTGCTGACCACCCGACAAGGTGCCCGCCTCCTGATTTCGTCTCTCCGCAAGGATCGGGAAGTAATCGAACACCATCTGGCGGTCGCGCTCAATCTCTCCATGATCACTGCGGGTATAGGCGCCCAGTGTCAGGTTTTCCTCAACGGTGAGAAGCGGAAAGACTTCACGCCCCTCCGGTACATGCACTACGCCTCGGCGGACGATACGGTGCGGCTCCTCGCCCTGGATCTCCGTTCCGTCAAAACTGACGGTGCCTTTTTCGGGATCCATGATACCGGAGATTGTCTTGAGCAGAGTTGATTTCCCTGCTCCATTCGCGCCCAGCACAGTAACGATTTGACCCGCGGCGACCGACAGTGAGACACCACGTATGGCCATGATAGGCCCGTAAAAGCTCTCCAGATTGCGAATGTCCAACAAGGCTTCGCCCATCACATGGCCCCCGCGCCCAGATAGGCTTCAATTACTGCTGGATTGGCCTGCACCTCTGATGGCGTGCCTTCAGCCAATTTTGCACCGTCAGCAAGGGCCAACACCCGGTCCGACACCCCCGAAACCAATCCCATGTCATGCTCAACCATCAACACCGTGATGCCCATCTGCTTGCGGATGTCGTCGATCCACCAGCGCATGTCCTGGGTCTCCTCCACCGACAACCCTGACGCAGGCTCATCCAGCAACAATAGGCGCGGCTCAGAGGCAAGCGCACGCCCCAGCTCGACCACCTTACGCACCCCATACGGGAGTCCCGCGATCATCTTGTCGCGATAGGGTTGGAGGTCGAGAAAATCGATCACTTCTTCCACCGCCTCACGATGCTGACGCTCTTCTCGCCTGACACGTGGGGCAAAAAACAGCTCCTCAATCAGTGTTGTACGCCGATGGCGATGGCGGCCAACCAGTAGGTTCTGCAGTACCGTCGCATGATCGAACAATTCTATGTTCTGAAACGTCCGCGCGATCCCGAGGTCAGCCACGGCATCTGCATTACATTGCAACAAATCGCGCCCATCAAAACTGAAACCGCCATTATATGGCTGGTAAAACCGCGAAATCAGATTGAAGACAGTCGATTTTCCAGCACCGTTTGGTCCAACGATGGCGTAGACCTCCCCCTCCTCGACTGAGAAGCTCAGATCATTGACCGCCACCACGCCGCCAAATTTCAACGTTGCATTCTCGATCTGTAACAGGCTCATCGCAGACGCTCCGTTTTCAGATAGGATTTTTGACGCCGGAACATATCTTTGCGGGCAAAGGGAAACAGTTCGAACCAAATGCGTATTTTCAGCCAACGCCCGTAAAGACCCATCGGCTCAAACAAGATGAACAAGATCAGGATCATTCCAAACACACCGGTTTCTAACCCCGGAATCGCGACACCGCTGCCCAGCACACTGTCTTTCAAAATCGACAACCCCTGCGGCAGAAAGGCAACCACAGCCGCTCCGAAAAATGCGCCGTGGATAGACCCAAGCCCGCCGATCACGATCATCATCAACAGGGTAATGGAGATCACCAACGAGAACGTCTCGTTGTTGAAAGCACCGGCATAGTACCCCATCAACGCCCCGGCCCAGCCAGTAATCATGCAACTCAGACCAAAAGCCGTTGCCTTGGTCCGGGCAATATGAACGCCCATCGCAGTGGCGCTGACTTCACTGTCGCGTACAGCGGCGAAGGCCCGACCAATGGGCGATCGCAACAGATTGCGGTAAAATAGCGTACAGATGACCGTTACACCCAGAACCAGATAGTAGAACCGCACGGGCATGGTCCAACGTTCGATCTCTATCCCAAACAGGCTGATCACATCCGGAAACTTGCCAGACACACCGCCGGTCCACGGTTCAAGCAAAACGATAATGTCATCCGCAAGGATTGATAGAGCGATGGTCGCAATTGCCAAGTAGATGCCATGCAGCCTCAGCGCCGGTATGGCGATGATGGCTCCGACTAGGCCGGTCAAGACACCTGCCAGCGGAAACGCAAGTACGAAAGGCAATCCCTGTTCAATCAGGATTGTGTTCGTGTAGCAACCAATCGCCAGAAACGCCGCATGGCCAAGGCTGGCTTGTCCGGTTTGCCCAGTTAGCAACATCAACCCCAAACCGGCGACCGCCCAGATCAGAACATTGGTGACTTCACCGATATAAAACTCGTTGATCAGCATCGGCAGGAGCAGTGCCAGCACCATCAGTGCGCCATAAATCAGTAGACTATGACGGTCGGGAAACAGGCGAATGTCGTGATCGTAGCTCGTTTTGAACTGAATCCGCATCCGCCTATACCTTCTTAGTTCGGACTTGACTGAACAGACCATGTGGACGGAAGACCAGCACCACAAGCAGCAGCGCGTATGGTGCGATCTGCGAATAGCCTGCGGCCAGATACCGGGCAGCAAACGGTTCAATGATGCCAACGATCAATCCACCAGCCAATGCCCCCGGAAGCGAGCCGAAGCCGCCGATGACTGCCGCCGCAAATGCCTTGATGCCCAACAGGCCTGCATTAGGGTCTATTGCGCCCTTCGAGGCAAAAAGTATGCCGGCAACCGCCGCAGTTGCACCCGAAAGACCCCAAATAAACCCCTGAACTCGTTTGACCGGAATACCCATAAAGTAAGCCGCCATCTGGTTCTGGCTCGCGGCCTGCATAGCAAGCCCAAGTTTGGTGCGTTGAAAGAACTGATAAAGTGACCAGGTCAGCAACACCGTGACCACAATAATGGCTATGTCGGCGAGACCCAAAACCACGCCGGCCAGCTGCACATCACCCAGGGCCAGCGGGCTCTTCAACGTCTGGGGTTCATGTCCCCAGATCGCGCCAGCAACAAACCGAATAACGAACCCCAATGCGATGGTCAGGATTACAACCGCAGTCTGGTTCTGACCAAAGAGGTGGCGTAGAATTATAAGGTCAAGCAGATAGCCAAGCCCAGCCATGATCGCGATAGACAGGGGCGCGGCCAGCCAGAACGGAAGATGCAGGTATTCGGCGTTGGTAAGCCCCAACGTCACGAATGCACCGAGCATCATAAAGTCGCCTTGAGCGAAATTAACCGCCTCAGTGGCTTTATATATCAGCACGAAACCAAGCGCGATAAGGCCGTAGACACAGCCGTTCGCAAGCCCGCTCACCAGCAGCTGCACTCCGTCCAAATTGTCCTCCCCTGCCCTTTAAGGGCGGTTTTGCGCAGCCGATATGCAATACGCGCTTCCTCAGGCTCGTTTGTTGCTGCGATTAAACCCAGAGTAGAGAGGATGAATTTCACCTGTCAATGCGCGCGACCCTGCGTCAAAGCCAGAAAAACGGGGTTCAAGATTCGCTGAATCCACCTAGCATTCGCGGCAGATCGCTTGGGCGGAAATTTCGTTCTGGCTGATTATCTGACTGTCTACGCCTGATCAGGCGATTCAGGTACAGAGACCTTTCAACGCTGCACAAAATCTCGCAGCCGCAGGCGACAGCCTGTGTTCGCTGCGCAAGCAAAGCCCAACCGGCCCGCGCGTGCTCTCAGTATCTACTGGCAGTTCGACCAAAGCTCCGACGGCGAGATCAGATCGTACAACACCGTGGCTGATGATCCAAATCCCCTGATGCGCCAATGTGAACTGGCGCCCAAAAGTCGAAGACACAGTCTCAATCGCTGCGACCGGCATTTGAATACGTTGCTCCAGAAACATCCGCTCAACTGCGGATCGAATGATAGACGTTGGCGGTGGCATTAAGACCGGAAACTCACCAAACAAAGCGTCCGGCAGATCATCCGCTGCGATGCGTGTAAGCGGATGGTCCGGAGCCACCACCACAATGACGCGCTCACGAAACAGCGGATCGAAATCTATACCGACCATGCTATCTGGGGCGGGTAACCGTCCGACGACAATGTCCAACTCCCCTCGGCGTAGAAGATCAAGAAGATACCGGTTGTCACCGGTGCTCACTGTAAATCGATTGCGCCCCCCCTGCTCCCATATGCTAGCCAGCGCCTGTGGAACGACTGTGGCTGAAACTGTCGGCAAAGCTCCAATTGCGACCTTGGAGCCTTCGATCGCATCCATTTCGCGCAACATCTCAACGCCGTCACGTGTAAGCGCAAGGCTACGTCCGGCGTAGTCGCGAAACATCTCGCCGTAAGCGGACAACCGAATGCCACGTCCGTGTTTCTCCACCAGGGGTTTTTCGCAGATAGCTTCCAATTCGCGCAGTGCCCGCGTGACGGCCGGTTGGGTCATTCCCAACCGCTCGGCTGCCTGGGTCACGCTCATCTTTCTGGCGACCTCTACAAAAACCTCAAGGTGGCGGAGTTTTAGTTGAGACGATAGACGCATATCATTTTCAACATAAAAACATCCAAGTTACAGCATTATACAGATCAATAACGATATGAAATAAGACATAGCGAATGGAGGACCATATGCGCAACCCACTGTATGACATCGGCAAAGATGTTCGCCGCCAGGTGCTTGGTGACGCCCATGTCGCCGGCGCAGATGCCGCGATAACGCCACTGGATGCACCTTTCCAATCGCTCATTACTGAGGGTGCTTGGGGAACCGTATGGGCCTCTGACCAGATCAGCCAACGTGAGCGATCCATGCTGACGTTGGCGCTGCTTGCAGCATTGGGCAACTTCGAAGAGATCCCGATGCACATACGTGCGACCGCCAACACAGGCGCGACGTCGACGGATATAGCGGAGGCTTTCCAGCATGTTGCCATCTATGCCGGAGTGCCGCGTGCCAATCGCGCCCTGAAACTCGCGAAAGAAACCTACGCCGAGATGGCCAACGAACAACTCGATGCAGAATACAGTGCAGGAGACAGCAGTGGCACCCCCTGACTATTACACCCGTGATCGCCAATGGCATCCGCCCGCTTTTGCGCCAGCCTATAAGACATCCGTTAGCCGGTCGCCCCGACTGCCGCTTCTCAGCCTTGAAAACACAGCAAGTGAGATCACCGGCCCTACGTTCGCGCCAACGGATATCGGTCCGACTGACAATGATCTGCTGATAAACTATGCAAGCGACGGTGGTAGCCCGATCGGTGAGCGAACATTACTGCATGGCAGAGTTCTAGATGAAAACGAGCGGCCTGTACCCAATACACTGGTCGAGATCTGGCAAGCCAACGCTTCAGGCCGGTATCGGCACAAAAAAGACGGCTATCTCGGCGCATTAGACCCGAATTTCGGTGGCTGCGGCCGCGTTTTGACTGATGACCAAGGCCGCTATTCCTTTCGCACAGTGAAACCGGGGGCATACCCTTGGCGCAATGGCATCAATGACTGGCGCCCGGCTCACATCCATGTCTCCGTCTTTGGACATGCCTTTGCGCAAAGGCTGATCACACAGCTATATTTCGAGGGCGATCCGCTTATTCCTCGTTGTCCTATCGTCAATTCCATTCCTGATCCCGCTGCCGTTCAACAGCTTATTGCCCGGCTTGACATGGACGAAACGCTTCCGCTGGATATGATCGCCTATCGGTTCGATATTGTGCTTCGCGGACGTCGATCGACGATTTTCGAAAACCGGATGGAGGGAAACTGATGCTTCCACCCCTAACACATCTGAAAGAAACGCCCTCTCAAACCGCAGGGCCATATGTGCACATCGGCCTGGCCCCTGGCGCCGCCGGGTTTGCGATCTATGAAACCGAACTTGGTCAGGACATTGCGGGTCCGGAAGCCAAAGGCCAGCGCATCCGGATTGAAGGTCAAGTCTTTGACGGCACCGGAACTCCTCTAAAGGATGTGCTGATCGAGACTTGGCAAGCCAATGCTGACGGCATCTATGCGCACCCGGAGACACCGGACCGTGCGCCAAGCGATGGCCAAAAGCGGGTAGAGCCGGGTTTTCGGGGTTGGGGGCGCGCAATCTCAGATTTTGACACCGGAGGCTGGCAATTCGAAACGGTCAAACCCGGATCTGTGCCCGGACGCAACGGCCGGATAATGGCGCCACATATCAATCTCTGGATTGTGGCTCGCGGCATCAACGTAGGCCTGAACACCCGCCTCTATTTCGAGGATGAGCAGGACGTAAACGACGCCGACCCGGTCCTCGCGCTAATCGAGCAAACCCACCGCCGCTCAACCCTGCTTGCACGCCGAAAAAAGCCGAGTGATGCAGGTCATAAAGACCTCTCACTGGTTTACCGTTTCGATATTCATCTACAAGGCTCGGACGAAACCGTGTTCTTCGATATTTAAGGTTCCGCTATGACAACTCCCTGCATCATTTGCGTCGCGATTACGGGTTCAGTCCCGCGCAAAGAACACAACCCAGCGGTGCCAATCAGCATCACAGAGCAAATCGACAGCACTCATGAGGCCTACGAGGCCGGTGCCAGCATTGCCCATTGCCATGTTCGGCAAGAAGATGAGACCCCCACCACGGACCCGGATCGCTTTGCCGAACTAATGGAGGGAATCCGGCGCAACTGTCCTGAGATGATCGTTCAGCTCTCCACCGGGGGCAGGGCTGGAGCCGGGCAAGAACGCGGTGGAATGTTGTCGCTGCAGCCCGATATGGCCTCGCTATCCGTGGGCTCCAACAACTTCCCGACCCGCGTTTACGAAAACCCTCCAGAGCTCGTTGATTGGCTGGCATCGCAAATGCTCAAGTATGACGTCAAACCCGAAATCGAAGCTTTCGACCTCTCTCATATTCATCAGGCAGTTTCGATGTCGCGCGACGGACGTCTCAAGGCTCCGCTTTATGTTCAATTTGTTCTGGGTGTAAAAAACGCAATGCCGGTCGATCGCGATGTGTTCAACTACTATGTCAGAACCATGCAGCGGCTCGCCCCAGAAGCACAGTGGTGTGCGGCAGGGATCGGAGCTGGTCAGATCCAGGTAAACGAATGGGCGATCGCAGCAGGTGGGCATACGCGCACCGGACTTGAAGACAATCTACGGATAGATCGCGAAACGCTGGCTCCGTCCAATGCCTCGCTGGTGCGGAGCGCAGTTGATCTGTGCCAAAAATACGAACGCCCCGTAGCCAGCTGCGAGGAGGCGCGAACGATCCTTGGGCTGCGCCCTGCAAGCCCCTAACTGGAGTCTTCCGTAACAGATTAACGAAGTTGCGCCGCGCAAATTCGATACCGGCGTCGGCCAGTTTTCGCCATCCTCGAAAGAAGCAGCCTCAGTCTGTATTCGCCTCTTGTTTACGCTAATATCGCACCCTATCTCGATAGTGCGCGCGACGCATTCGCAGCAAGAGCCGCTCCTCCCTCGGCTGCTGTTGCCCGTTTGTCTGACCCTCCCAAATAGCAATAGGGCGCAGAATGCGCCGCGCGTTACCAACAAAAATTAGAAACTCCGAGCGCCACCGCCCTGTCAGCCAAAGGTGGACGTCCGCAATGGAGATGAGCGCGGTCAATCAGCAATCTATATTTGGTCAGGCGCTTGTGCCAGGTCTCTCAAAATAGGGCAGTCCGGCCGGTTGTCGCCTGCACAGCAGGTCACCAACTCGGACAGGGTGTCACGCATAGCCTTCAGATCTGCGATTTTAGCACTAATTTTCTCCAGATGCTCTTGCGCCAGTTGTTTCACGTCAGCGCTTGCACGACTCTCATCTTCGTATAGTGCGAGCAGTGTACGGCAGTCTTCTATAGTGAAACCGAGCGCCCGCGCCCGTCCCAAAAACGCAAGTTTATGAAGATCAGTGTCTGCAAAACAGCGATACCCATTGTCGCTACGCTGCGGCTTGATAAGACCAATATCCTCATAGTAGCGAATGGTTTTGGCTGGCAGTCCAGAGCGGCTCGCCACGTCACCGATATTCATGGTTGCACCTCTTCCAATTGCCGCGCGCCCCGAATTTTGAGATCCGCCTCTGACAGATCTAAGTCAGAACGCAGCCGACGCAAGCGCAACGCGTTAGTAATAACAAAAACGCTGGACAACGCCATCGCCCCAGCAGCAAGTCCCGGCGATAGCAACGGACCACCAAACGGCACCAAAAGGCCAGCCGCAACCGGTACCAACAGAATATTGTAGCCAAAGGCCCACCCCAGATTCTGCCGAATATTGCGAAGCGTCGCCCGGCTAACGGTGATGGCTTTTACCACACCATGCAAATCACCTGATACAAGGACGATATCCGCAGTCTCTATCGCCACGTCAGTGCCGGTTCCGATTGCGATACCAACATCGGCAGCTGCCAGCGCCGGGGCATCATTGATCCCGTCACCGACGAAAGCCAACCTACCGTGGTTTCGCTGCAGGGCCTCCAAAGCAGTGACCTTGTCGCCAGGCAGGCAATTTGCCTCAACGATGTCGATCCCCAGGTCGTCTGCAACAGCCTGTGCCGTGGCTGAACCGTCACCTGTTAGCATTGCAACTTTCAGCCCCTGTGCTCTCATCGCGCGAACTGCAACACGGCTGCTGGATTTGACAGGGTCGGTCACTGCTACCAACCCTGCCAATTTCCCATCAACCGCCGCAAATAGAGTGGTCGCCCCCTGCGCAGCAAGCCTCTCAGCCTCTTTTTCAAAGAGCTGAGAAGAAATCCCTTCACGCTGCATAAGACGCGTGGCACCGATCAGAACCTGTTGATCAGCGATACGTGCACGCAAACCATAGCCGGGGATTGCCTCGACATTGGTCGCTACGGGAATATCGTCCCCAGCAGCGGCCATGATCGCTCGCCCAATCGGGTGTTCGGATTGCACCTCTGCCGCTGCCATCAGTCGCAGTAGCTCGGCACGATCAAACCCGTCTGTACAGCGCAGTTCCGTCAATACCGGATGCCCTTCTGTCAGGGTGCCGGTCTTGTCCAACGCAACCACACGGGTTTCCTGTAGCCGTTGAAGTGCATCGCCCTTGCGAAACAGCACCCCCATTTGCGCCGCCCGCCCAATCCCGACCATGATCGATGTCGGTGTCGCCAACCCCATGGCGCACGGACACGCGATGATCAATACAGACACCCCAGCAACCAGAGCATATGGCAAAGCCGGTACCGGCCCAAATACCAGCCATACAAAGACTGTCAGCGCCGCAACCACCATGACCGCAGGTACAAACCAAAGCGTGATCCGATTTACCAACGCCTGCACCGGCAGTTTGGCACCCTGCGCCTGTTCGACCATCCTCACAATCTGTGCCAGCAGCGTATCGGCCCCAACATGGGTTGCCCGATAGTCCAGCACAGCTGAGCCATTGATCGTCCCCGCGCTCAGCATGTCTGCGTCGCTCTTTCCGACCGGAACGGGCTCTCCTGTTATCATACTCTCATCCACGTAGGAACGACCGGTTAGTACAACACCATCAACCGCAATCCGTTCGCCTGGGCGGGCGCGCAAGCGATCGCCAACACTCAACTCAGTCACCGGGCGTTCTTCGACCGCTTGCCCAACGACTACAAGCGCCGTCTTGGGCTGCAAACCAACCAATGCTCGGATCGCCGCTCCGGTTCGGCCTTTGGCGCGGGCCTCAAGCCAGCGTCCCAATAGGATCAACGTGACGATAACCGCAGCAGCTTCATAGTAGACATTCGCGGTACCCGCGGGCAGGACACTCGGCACAAAGGTCGATACAACCGAAAACCCATAAGCCGCCATCGTCCCCATAGCCACCAGTGCATTCATATCAGGTGCACCGCGAAGTAACGCAGGTATGCCCTGACGGTAGAACCTAAGACCGGGCCCGAACAACACCAGTGTAGTCAGCAGGAATTGCAGAATGTGGCTGTTAGAGGTGCCAACTATTTGCGCAACCCAGTGGTGCAATGCAGGAACCACATGCCCCCCCATCTCGATCACAAAAACCGGTAAAGTCAACGCGGCAGCGATAAGGACCCGTCGACCAAGGCTCTGCAATTCTTCCTGCATTTCAATCTGACGACTGTCGGTTCCGGTCCCGTCCACCGGTTTCGCCAGGTACCCCGCAGTTGCACTAGCACGGATCAGACGCTCCAGCGTCAGGGTTTCAGAAACATATGTAACGTGAGCCTGCTCCTGCGCGAGGTTTACATCGGCCGAGATCACACCGTCCACTGCCTGCAAAGCGCGTTCGACCCGACCGACACAGCTAGCACACGTCAACCCAGTGATCCGCAGATCCACTGTGGTCTCTGCCGCAGGATAGCCTGCTTTTGCAAGCGCCACTCTAAATTCAGAAACTGATATATCTGCCAGACCAATTACATGAGCCTTGCGGGTTGCCAGATTAACCGATGCAGTATGCACACCGTTAACCGCTGCAAGCGCCCGCTCTGCCCGGCCAACGCAGCCTGCACAGCTAAGTCCAGTCACCTCGAAACGGAGTTCTCTGACTTGAGGTTTTTCCATCGCTGACACCTTCTTAACATCACACTCTTGATAGATATGGGGCTTCCAGTCAGGGGAAGGTCAAGAGATTATGGGCCGACATCGTTCTGCCCCATCCATAGAATTCCGAGCACTTGGCATACCTCCGCCGGTGGCGGGAACGGCAACCCCATCGTCGCATATTGGTGCGGCAGATCAGGCCAGCTGCGCTAGACTAACAACTGTAAGAATTGTTTATCTCAAAGCGGCGAGCGGTTTACGCCTTCCAGTGGGTCTGCCAATATACTGCTCAACGCAATTTGGCGGCTGCCGTCTCTGACAGAACAAAGGAATTTCACCATGATACGCACTCGTGCCGCTGTGGCTGTTGCACCAGGAAAACCACTGGAGATTATGGAGGTGAACCTCGAAGGTCCTAAGGCGGGCGAGGTTTTGGTTGAAATAAAAGCAACCGGCCTGTGCCATACGGATGAGTTCACCCGTTCCGGAGACGATCCCGAAGGTATCTTTCCTGCGATCCTGGGCCATGAAGGCGCTGGTGTTGTTGTAGAAGTTGGAGAAGGCGTAACCAGTCTGGAAGTTGGAGATCACGTGATCCCGCTTTATACACCAGAATGTCGCGAATGTGATTACTGCCTGAACCCCAAGACCAACCTCTGTCAGGCTATCCGCTCCACCCAAGGAGCAGGTCTCCTTCCTGATGGTTCGACCAGGTTTTCCATGTTGGACGGCACGCCGATCTACCACTACATGGGCTGCTCGACATTCGCCAATCACACTGTGGTGCCGGAAATCGCACTCGCGAAAATTCGCAAAGATGCACCCTTCGACAAAGTCTGCTACATCGGCTGTGGCGTCACCACTGGTATTGGCGCTGTTATCAACACCGCCAAGGTAGAAATCGGCTCACGCGCGATTGTCTTTGGCCTCGGTGGCATTGGATTGAATGTCATTCAGGGCCTGCGGCTTGCAGGTGCTGATCAAATCGTTGGCGTTGACCTCAACCCCGGCAAGATCGAAATGGCAAAGCAATTCGGCATGACCGACTTTGTAAATCCATCCGAAGTCGACGGAGACCTGGTTGCCCATCTCGTAGAGATTACCAAAGGTGGTGCCGATTACACGTTTGACGCCACCGGCAACGTGAATGTCATGCGTACTGCGCTTGAAGCCGCTCACAAAGGCTGGGGCGAAAGCATCATCATCGGCGTGGCACCGGCCGGTGCCGAAATTTCAACCCGCCCATTCCAGCTGGTCACTGGCCGCAGCTGGCGTGGTACCGCCTTTGGCGGAGCGGCGGGGCGGACAGACGTGCCAAAAATCGTAGATTGGTACATGGACGGTAAGATCGAAATTGATCCGATGATTACGCATAAACTATCCTTGGATGAGATCAATCACGGGTTTGAATTGATGCATGAAGGCAAGTCGATCCGCGCGGTCGTCGAATTCTAATCAGCCATCTAGACCGAGATTTTGACGCAGGCCACACGGCCTGCGTTTTTTGTTGTGCGACACCAATAGCCGCCCCGTTGGGTAAGATCTGCCAACGGGGCTAGCGGGCGGGTTCAACCAGAGGCATAATCGACCGACACACACCCCGCTTTGGCTGAGGATGCCTCTTGAAACTACAAGTCCGCGATATCTCCAAAACCGAGTCCGCCGCGACAATCATCTTTCGCACCTTGCGCAGGGCAATCATTACTGGCGAACTCACAGATGGGACACCTTTGCGACAAGATGAGATCGCCAAAGTATTTAAGACTTCCCGCTTTCCTGTCCGAGAAGCTATCGCCCGCCTCGAACAACAGGGGTTGGTAACGGCAAAACGTTACAAAGGGGCCGTGGTGGCGACCTTGTCGATGCAGGATGCATCTGAGATTTTCAACCTACGTGCCAAACTGGAAGCGGATATCATCCAAGCAGCCATAGCGCATATGACAGAGGATGTTACGGAGAAAGCTCGAATGTACCTGGATGCGTATTCCAGCTGCACCGAGCCGATGCAATGGGGAGCGCTGAATCGCAAATTTCACTGCACACTATATAGCGTTAGCGGCCTGCCCTACCACGTTGAAATCGTCGAAGCGTCTATGGACCGGATTGATCGCTACCTGCGCGCGCAGTTGATAATGAGCGATGGCATGGCCCGAAGCGACAGAGATCACCGCGCGATCCTCAGCGCCTGCGAAAACCGTGATGCCGACCTGGCCGCCCAATTGACAGCAGAACACATTCTAGCTGCAAAAACCTCGCTTGAGGATCAGCTGCGCGCGCAGATCCCTTAGGACCTCGCGCCGCTACACACCTGCGTCCACCGCCTCCAGACTGACATCATATCCCCAAAGCCTGCGTAGGTGCTTCAGCACCTCATCACGATTTTCCTCGGACAGATGAATACCATCCCGCACAGTATGGGTCAGCTTCAACTCACGATCGCCTTTTAAATCCGCATCGGTGACCTGAATATCAGGCTCTAAATATGCCAAATCGTAAGAATGCGCGAGGTCGCGCCTCACCGAACGATATCCTGTCCGATTGTGGATTTGGCTCACCACTAGGTGCGATTGCTCAGCATCATCAGCAAGAGTGAAGAGCTTAAACTTGCGGATCAGATGTGGCGATAAGAACTGCTGAATGAAGCTCTCATCTCGGTAATTTGCCCATGCATCCCGCATCACCCGACGCCAGTCAGGGTCTCCTGCAAAATCGGGAAACCACTCCCTGTCTTCGTCTGTCGGGTCCTCGCAGATCCGGCGAATATCCTGCATCATGGCAAAGCCTAGCGCATAGGGGTTTAGACCGGAATAGCGTGGGTCATCATACTCGGGCTGTAGCACCACATTCGTATGACTGTGCATCATCTCCATATATGCGCCTTCAGTCAGACGTCCCTGCTCAAACAGCTCGTTTATGATGTAGTAATGCACAAAGGTGGCACAGCCTTCGTTCATCACCTTGGTTTGTTTTTGCGGATAAAGATACTGCGCTAGCATCCGCACGATACGCAGGATCTCACACTGCCAAGGTTCCAGAACCGGGCTATGTTTTTCCAGGAAATACAGCAGGTTTTCCTGCGGCAAATTCATTAGCTTGCGACGAGCACTATAGGGTTCATCCTTGATCTGCTCCAGCTTGTCCTGGCCAAGCGTAGCATCTGTCCAGATATCCAGAACACTCTGACCGCTCTCATGTCCTTCCCGAACCTTTTGCATTGCCGCCAGTTCTTCGGCAGTCGGTTTCGGTGGACGTCCATATCGGAACACCCCCTGAGCCTGCAGCGCATGAGCGGCATCGAGGATCTCCTCAACGGCACTCAAGCCATACCGCTCCTCGCAGGCGGAAATGTAATTCTTAGCAAAAGCCAGATAGTCATGAATGCCAGAAGCATCTGTCCATTGCTGAAACAGATAGTTGTTCTTGAAGAAATGATTATGCCCAAATGCAGCATGCGCCATGACAAGCGTCTGCATAGACATGGTATTTTCTTCCATATTGTAGCTGATACAGGGGTTTGAGTTGATCACAATTTCATAGGCCAGGCCCTGCCGCCCGGTACGATAAAGCGCCTCATCGCGGGCAAAATGTTTCCCAAACGACCAATGTTGATACATCAGGGGCAGCCCGACGCAGGAGTAGGCATCTAACATCTGCTCCGCTGAAATAATCTCAATCTGGTTCGGGTAAACATCCAGCCCCAGATCATTCAGCGCGATATCTTCAATCGCATCCCGAGCAACCTCCAAAAGTTCAAAGGTCCATTCTGGGCCCGTAAACAGCGGTTTCGCTACAGTATCACCCGCCTGCATTCTGAACTCCTTTTGTCTTGGGAAGGAAGAACTCGCGGAAAATCGGATAGATATGCGATGGTTGCGATACCCGTTGCATTTCAAAATGCGCGGCCTGTGCCTTAACTTGGCGATAGTTCTGCCAAAGATCCTCGCCAGCCTCAGGATTGCTCAACAGCATCTCCGCATTTTCTTCGACGATTTCTACATAGGCATAATATTGGCAAACCGGCAGCAAATCCCCGAGCAGCAGTGCCTTACATCGGGAGGAGTCATTGCCAAAATTTTCACCATCAGAGGCCTGCGCACCATAGATGTTCCACTCATCGGGTGGGTAGCGATCTGCAATGATCTCTTTCATCTTTTCCAGCGCGGTAGAGACTATCGTGCCGCCCGTTTCACGTGCATAGAAGAATGTCTCTTCATCGACCTCCTGCGCGTGATGGGTATGGCGCACAAACACAAGTTCAGTGTGCTCATAGCTGCGTGTGAGGAACAGGTGCAGCAATAGGAAGAACCGTTTTGCCAGATCCTTCTCCCGCTCCTGCATAGAGCCTGAGACATCCATAAGACAGAAGACCACCGCACGCGAATTGCGGATTTTTTCCGGAACATGTGTATCATACCGCAAGTCCAGCGGGTCAATATACCCAACCACGCGGCGTTTGCGTTCAAGAACCTCCAGCCGGTGAAGCAGTTCTTCGAGATTTTTTTCCTGTTTTTTACTACGCTCGGGCAGCGCCTCAAGCGCTTCGATCTCAGCCCGCAATTCCGTAATCAACCCAGCAGACGGCCTCTGCAACGCTATTCTGCGCCCCAGTGAATTGCGCATCGTACGCACAAGATTGAGGTTATTGGGCGTGCCAGCAGTGGTGAGTCCAGCACGGCGTGTGCCAATGGTTTCAGTCTCTACGGTGGCCTTCTCAACCAGATCAGGCAGCTCCAATCCGTCAAACAAGATTTCCAGATATTCATCCCTGGTGAGGGTAAATGAGAACTCATCTGCGCCGTCACCCTCCTCAGATGCCTGCTTGCCACCTTCACCTGCGCCGCCCTGCGGCCGCTGTATGGTATCCCCAACAACAAAATCCTTGTTGCCCGGCAACACGTGGCGCCGCTGTCCTCCCTTCGATGAGTGATGGAACCGCGGCTCTTTTAGCCCCCGCGAGGGGATCGTCACCTTTTCACCCTCGGCCGGGATGCCGCCACCATCCTTGATCGATTTATCCCGAACCGATCTGTCTACGCGCTCTTTTATACTCTCGCGGGCGCGTTCAAGGAACCGTTGCCGGTTCCCCAAACTCTTGCCCTTGGGATTGGCGCGCCTGTCGATAAAATGATGCATCTGGCACCCGCCCTTTTGCTGTTAGCCCGCCTTGTTTACACGCATGTACCATTCAACAAGACGCCGGACCTGCCGATCTGTGTAACCATGGCTGCGCATCCGTTCGACGAACTCCTGATGTTTGCCTTCGGTCTTGCTGTCTTTCTTAGATCCAAAGGAAATCACCGGCAGCAGCTCTTCCACCTGACTGAACATATGTTTTTCGATCACGTCGCGCAGTTTTTCATATGAATTCCACGCAGGGTTCGACCCCGTGTTCGCGCGGTGGCGCAACGCGAATTTCACAACCTCATTTCGGAAGTCCTTGGGGTTTGCGATGCCAACCGGCTTTTCAATCTTGCTGAGTTCAGCATCCAACACTTCGCGATCATAAAGCTGTCCGGTGTCAGGATCCTTGTAATCTTGCTCTTCGATCCATGCATCCGCATATGAGATATAGCGATCAAATACGTTCTGTCCGTATTCGGTATAGCTCTCCAGATAGGCTTTCTGAATTTCGTTGCCGATGAATTCCTCGTATCGCGGGGCGAGCTCCGTCTTGATAAAGGCGAGATATTTTGCCTCAGTTTCGGCGGGGAACTGTTCACGCTTGATCATCTGCTCCAGCACGTACATCAGATGCACCGGGTCAGCTGCCACCTCATCGGTGTCAAAGTTGAACGTGGTCGAAAGCACCTTGAACGCAAATCGGGTCGAAATGCCATTCATGCCCTCATCAACACCCGCGCGATCCTGATACTCCTGCACGGTCTTCGCTTTGGGATCAGTGTCTTTCAGGCTTTCGCCATCATAAACGCGCAGCTTGGAATAGAGATTGGAGTTCTCATGCGGTTTCAGGCGGGTCAGAACCGAAAAACGGCTTAGAATCTTGAGTGTTTCGGGGGCACAGGGTGCCGCAGCCAGCTCGCTGTATTCTATTAGCTTGTCGTAGATTTTCGCCTCTTCCGCGACACGCAAGCAATAAGGCACCTTTACGATCGACACCCGATCAATAAACGCCTCATTGTTCTTGTTGTTCTTGAACTGCTGCCACTCACTTTCGTTCGAATGAGCCAGAATTAATCCGGTAAAGGGTATCGCGCCAAAGCTTTCTGTCCCCATATAGTTGCCTTCCTGCGTGGCGGTCAGCAGGGGGTGCAGCATCTTGATCGGTGCCTTAAACATCTCCACAAATTCCAACACGCCCTGCGTTGCCCGGTTTAGACCACCGGAGAAGCTATAGGCATCAGGGTTATCTTGGCTGAAATGTTCCAGCTGACGTATGTCAACCTTACCCACGAGGGTGGAGATATCCTGATTGTTCTCATCTCCCGGTTCGACCTTGGCAACACAGATTCGACGCAAGCGTGACGGATAGAGCCGCACAACCGAGAATTTATTGATATCGCCACCGAACTCATCCAGCCGCTGCACAGCCCAAGGCGACATCAAGCCAGGCAGGCGATGCTGTGCAATGCCATATTCCTCGCTCAGTAGTTTCCCCATACGCACCGGATCAAAAAGACCGAGCGGACTCTCAAAGATTGGCGACAACTGGTCGCCCGCCTTGAGGATATAGATCGCTTGATCTTCAACCAGTCGTTTCAGTCGTTCCGCAAGTGAGGATTTGCCACCTCCGACTGGACCAAGGAGATAGAGAATCTGTTTGCGCTCTTCCAATCCCTGAGCAGCATGTCGGAAGTACCCCACGATCCGTTCGATCGTGTCCTCCATACCGTAGAAATCCTTGAAGGCCGCGTATCGCTTGATCGTGCGGTTTTGAAAGATCGGACCCAGTCGTGCATCTTTGGAGGTATCGACCAGCTCTTCGTCACCAATCGCCTTAAGCATTCGTTCGGCAACATTGGCATACATGCTGGGATCATCGCGGCAGGCATTCAGATAGTCCTGCAACGACATCTCCTGCTCGCGCGTTTCACCATATTGTTCGGCAAAAATTTCGGCAATGTCTTTCATCTGGCTCTAGCCTCCTTGTTACTGCTTGCTACTGCGCGCCGGTCCTCCTGGGGTTCAAGATCGCACACGGACAGACGGCGCCCAGCGCGAGGGCCAAGTAATGTCCGCGTCAAATATTAGTCTGAATTCTGCTCGGCGCCGAACCTGGCGATACAAGACAAGCGGGTCACTCTGCGTGGTGACGTTCCGGCTTTGGCCTGGATTTCGGCGTCGTGTACTTAGGATCAACTCTACACCAATTATGCTCTTCATCCTATCTGAAACTGGTGTCTTTTTGGTTAATTGCCAGTACGTTTTAATAGAACGCTTGTTCACACATCGGCGACAAACACGTGACATGAACGATCAGCGCAGTCGATCAAATGCACTCCTAGCCGACGGAGAAGTTCTCGAAACAGCCTTAGATACAAGGCTCACGATCAAGAATGGGCCGCGATCACATATTGTAGCGTCGCCACAATATGTTCCCTTGCGTCAACCGGAGGAATCTTAACAAAATTAGACCGATATAGTTTGCTGCAAATTGAATACAAATTAGCCACACCCAGATTTTTTCGGTAAAAAACCGCTCATCAAAACCTAGACAAGGCCGCTGAGAAGGCAGCAATATGGCGGCAATATGGCCGCGAAGACGGCTGATGGGCAAAACAATGCAGGCTACCTAGGCGCTTAAGTTTCCGGCGCTATGGTCTTTTCACGAGCGGTATACAAAAATGAGTACGGTTGGATACATAGTCCGCGACATGGCGGGCACTAAGCAGCATGGTACATCTGCTGACACTCCTCAGGCGACTATTGCAACGGCACAGGCGAAAGATATCTCGCTGAACCTCGGGCCATCCGACGTCGAAAGCTATGCAAGACGCGGCCAGGATCTCCACATCACACTGATTGATGGCCAAGTGGTGGTTCTGGATGACTTCTTTAATACCGGTGCGACAGGTGGCAAAAACCTGTTCCTTAGTGAAGAGGGCAATTTCATCGAAGTGGTCCTGGAGGATCGAACAGATGGAATGCTATATGCCAGCTACGAACCTCTGGACCTGAGCGGCAAGTGGAGCGCCTATGATGATATGGTGTTCCTTGACGTGGAACGTATTGAACCGGTTGTCGCGCCCCTAGTGGCCCCACTGCTCGGCGGTCTGGGTACCGCTGGTGCTGCTGCCGGTGTCGTCGGCGCAGCAGCGATCGTTGGCGCAGGTGGTGGTGGTGGCGGAGGCGGCGGTGCTGTTACACCAACAGTCAACGACCCAGATGCAACCTACCCTGTGGCCGGCTCCACAACTGATGACGTCGTTATCAGCGGTACCGGCGCGCCCGGCTCCACCGTAGAGGTTACGCTTGGGACAATTACTGAAACCGTCACTGTCAAGGACGATGGCACATGGGTCGCTAACTTCCCAGTGACCAACCTGCCACCGGATGGGTCTTACGATACCACCGTCTATGTAAAAGACCCCAGTGGCACTGAATTTAACCTTGATGGCCCATCGGTAGTTATCGACACCACACCTCCGCCGATCAACGTCAACACCGTCGAAGGCAACGACCATATCAACTATATCGAAGTGGCCGATGGTGTTGAAATCAACGGTACTGGTGAAGCGGGCGCAAGCATTAGCGTCGTGTTTCAAGGCATAACCCGTACGACGACAGTGACTGAAAATGGCACTTGGTCGGTTAACTATGGTTCGAACGAAGTACAGACGGGCATTTATAGCTCCACAATCGAGGTCTCCAGCGCCGATTCCTTTGGTAACACCAGCACCACGACCCACACAGTGGATGTCGATACAGAGACCCGCGTGACAATCAATACGCAGGTCGGCGCTGATCATATGATCAGTGGCGCTGAGCAGGCAGCGGGCATCACACTGACCGGTACTGCCGAAGCAGGGTCGAGTGTTGTCGTGACATTCCAGGGCACCAGCCGCACCGTGACCGCCGATGCGCAGGGCAACTGGTCTGCGAGCTACATCAGCTCAGAAATCGCGACTGGAACGTATGATGCGACGGTCACCGCCGTGGCGACTGACACCAGTGGCAACATCAACTCCACCTCGACCACGATCCCAGTTGATACTGAAACCACGGCCTCTTTGGATGCTACGCAGGCCGGGGACAACGTAATTTCCGCTCCCGAAGTGGCAAATGGTGTGACCCTGACAGGCCAAGCCGAAGCAGGCGCGACCGTTGCTGTGACAATGGAAGGCACCACTCGCACAGTGACTGCTGACGATCAGGGTAAGTGGAGCGCAGATTTCACAAGCAGCGAGATCCGCACCGGTGAATATGACGCCAGTGTTTCGGTGACAGCAACTGATGCGCTTGGCAATACAGCTTCGACAACAGGGACAGTCCGCGTCGACACTGAGACCACAGTGGCCCTCAGCAACCCGCTGGCAGGGGACAACCTGATCAATGCCGCCGAAGCAAACAATGGCGTCGCGTTGACAGGCTCTGCCGAAGCAGGTGCCAGTGTTGTGGTACAGCTCGGCAACGCCACGCGCACCGTGACAGCCAATTCGCAAGGTCAATGGTCCGCGACATTTGCGGGATCAGACATTTCCGATGGCACCTATGATGCGACAGTGACCGCAACAGCGACCGATCTTTATGGAAATACCGCCTCGACCAGCAGCCAGCTGCGTGTAGATACGACAACTAGTGTAAGCCTTGATAGTGGCCAGGCTGGGGGCGATGACCTTTTGAACGGGACCGAAGCTGCAAACGGCCTAACTCTAACCGGCTCCGCAGAGGCCGGTGCCTCTGTTGCCGTTACCTTCCAGGGTGTTACCCGAACTGTCATCGCTGATGCTCAGGGTCGCTGGAGCGCGCCTTATGCTGCAGGTGAAATCACGCAGTCAGCAACGCCCTATGACTCACCAATCAGTGTGACCGCGACCGACAGTGCAGGCAATTCCGAAAGCACGTCCGGGACCTTACGTGTCGACACCTCGACTTCGGTCAGCATCGACGCCAATCAGGCAGGGGGCGACAATATCGTCAATGCCGCCGAGGCTCAGGCTGGTGTCACGCTCACAGGCTCCGCTGAACCCGGTTCCACCGTGGACGTTACTGTTGCAGGTGTTACCCGCAGCGCAACTGTCACCTCCAACGGCAACTGGAGTGCCGTGTTTGAGCCAGGTGCGCTGACGGCAGGCGAATACAATACCTCGGTCACAGTGTCGGCAACGGACGCGGCGGGTAACACCGCTTCGGCCTCCTCTGCCCTAAGGGTAGACACCGTTGCAGGCGCTGTGACGCTATCACCCGACCCAATCGAGATCGATGACGTTATCAACGCTGTCGAACGCGCCGATGGCGTCGAAATCAGCGGCACCGCTACAGCGGGCCTGACCGTCACCGTGGGCCTTGGGGCTGCCACTCGCCTGGCTGTCGCCGATGGTAGTGGCAACTGGTCAACAACCTTTCCGGCCGCTAACATCCCAACTGGCACCCAATCTCTGCCAATCACGGCGTCCATCGTTGACGATGCAGGCAACACCGCAAGCGCGTCAGACACCGTCAACCTTGATACCGAAGTAACACCTCTTACGGTGCAGTCGAACCAGACCGCCGATGATGTTGTGACCAAAGCCGAACAACAGGCCGGTGTGACCTTCAACGGAACCGTCGAACCTGGCTCAACCGTCAAGGTGATGATTGAGGGCCAAGAACAGACCGCCACTGTGGATGCACTTGGCAACTGGACCGCGACTCTCAGTGATGCGCAGTTGCCAGATGGTGACCGCACTGTGACAGCTAGCATCATGGCAACTGATGCAGCCGGAAACGAACGCAGCATCACCGAACAATTCGACATCGATACAGTGGTTGATCCAGCCTCGATCTACGCGCTCAAGATCACGGGTCAGGGCATTCTTGAACTGGAAACCAAGGACGCGACCGATAACTATGCGGTCAACACGCTGGATCCGGCAGGAACAGTTGGATCTCCGGCTGCGACCAGAACTGTCGATCCTCAGGACGGCACCGAATTCGCCTTCGGCACGCCTATACCGGATGGCACCCATCTGGTCCTGTCCCGCAACGATAATCTCGGCAACACCTCAAGCACGCTTGTCGTGTTCGACGACAATGCCACAAACGCTGGCACGCTTGATCATGCTGGCTTGGGTCAGTTCAACATCGACCATCTGGACCTTCAGTTTGCGACCGATGTGAACCTCACGCTCAACGAAGCTGATATCAAGGCCCTCTCGAACAACTCTGACACTTTAACGATCCATGGCAGCGACAATGACGCTGACACAATCACCCTGACCGGCGGCAATGCTGCCAGCGCAGGGACGCGGGTCGTCGATGGTGAGCTCTACAATGTCTATACCATCGGCAACGATGGCACGACGCTGGTGGTCGATCAGGACGTCCAGGTGGTCATCTGATCCACTGTGAATATTCGGGGGCTGTTCCGGCGTATGTCGATGGCCCCCGAACAAAATACCCGGCAACAAGGGTAAGGACACGAGCGATGCGAGGGGGCAAAATGCAACTGGGACGACCCATTGGCGCGGTGGCACTATTGTGCTGCATGTCGGCTTGTATGCAGTCCCTGCCCTTTGCCAAACCCGGCAAGGACGCCGAAACGGATGTCAGTCGCCGTGCTAGTAGTTTTGCGCAGCCGGATGCAAAAAATCCGTCAACTGTGATCTCTAACCTAATGCAACGTCAGTCTCTGCTGGCAGATGACAGCGTCTATGATGTCGTTGCCCAATCAGCTATTTCTGCCTCTGCTCGCGCCTCAGAGGCTGAGCTGACCAGCGCAAAATTGCGCGCCGAGGCCAAATCAAAGAATTGGTTGCCTACTATTGGCCCCTCCGTCAGCCTTACCGATCTTGGCGATCTGGTGGCCGGTATCCTGATTGAACAGGTCTTATTCGACAATGGTCGCCGTAAAGCCGAACGCGCCTTTGCAGCAGCTGATGTCGAAGTGGCTGCCGTCAACCTATCGATTGATATGAACGATCGGGTTGAAAGCGCGCTTGGTCTATATATCTCCGGCCTGCGCGGTACGGAGAAAGCTGCAGTCGGCAACCGCGCTCTGTCGCGGATGCATGAATTTGAGCGTATAGTACGTGGCCGCGTCGATGGAGGCCTGTCGGATCGCTCTGATCTCAACGTTGTACAAAGCAAGATCAACGGTATGCGCTCTGCAGTTGCGACCGCCAATGATGCCACGGCCACGGCCTCCGCAGAATTGAAGGCGATCACGGGACAGAGCTTTACTGACAAGCCAAGCCATCTGCAGTTGGCATCCCCACCAGAGGCGAGCGCCTATCTGACTGTGCTGAAAGCCGAAGCTGAGGCGACGCGCAGTGTTGAACAGGCCAAAATGGAACGCGCAGGTCTACTGCCGCAGGTTTCCGCAGCTGGCAATGTCACCAGTGACGGCTCTGGCGCTGGCCTGACGCTGGATCTAGCGCAGCCCTTCGGCCTTGGCACGCCAGCAGCGCTGAAAGCCATTGAAGCCTCGAAAGAAATCGCCAAACGTCAGGTTTCCGAAGCCGAGGAAGACGCCCGCCGCGATCACAGCCGTCAGATACAGCGCCTTGCATCCTATCGTAGGCAGGAAGCTGAGGCGGCATCACTTGCGCAGACAAGCCGCGAGACATATCGCCTGTTTCAGGCACAGTTTAAGGCCGGGCAGCGCTCGGTCATGGATGTGGTGTCCATCTACGAAGAAGTGGTACGCCGCGAACAAGCCCATATCGATGCAAAATACGAAGTCGTTCTGATCCAGTTGGCTCTGGCAAGCGATATGGGACTATTGGCCGATGGGGACCGGATTTGAGCAACTCCAACCGTCCAACCGATGACAAGGGCCTAAGGACTGTCCCCCCTGCTCCTCGCGAGACAGGGGATACGCCACGTACAAGCGGCGGAAAGCCAATGTTGCGGGCCATTGATACCCAGGCCGAGCCGCATCTCGCACCCGCCTCCGCATCTCCACCGCCTTCGCCCAGCCCTGCAGCCCCACCTACGGCTGATGTTGATCTGGCGGGTCTACTTGAGAACGGGAACGTCGGCGAAGTCAGCGCGCTGATCGAAGACGCAACCGCACGGATCCAGCACCGTGCGGCGTTGATCGCTACTTTTGCCGCCCTCAAGGGTACAAACGTCTCCCTGAGCGACCTCGCTGAGCATATGTGGCGCAACGACCCCGGTGATGTATCCGTAGACTCATTGGCACGGGCACTTCAGACCACGGGGATGCAGGCACAGATCAACCATCAGGTGCAGCTAAACCCCGACAGCTGGCCCGCACTGGCGATGATGAACAACGGGCAATGTGTGCTCGTACTGTCTCAAAGCCGCGACATGCTGAGCGTCTATGATACCACTTGCATGGACAATCGCGCCGATGTGCCCATGGCAGAGTTCGGCCCCTATTTCACCGGCACCACGCTGGGGGCACGCAACTCACTAAAGCAAATCGCCGCGCGGCACACGCCGCAGCTGGAAAGTGATCATTGGTTCTGGGGCGAGTTCCCCAAATACCGTCGGCAGGTTGGCGAGATCATGCTTGGCTCGCTGGTGGCCAATATTCTGGCGGTATCCGTCGCCCTGTTCTCGCTGCAGGTCTATGACCGCGTCGTGCCGCACCAATCCCATGCAACGCTTTGGGTACTGGCGGTTGGCGCGTTCATGGCCATCATGCTCGAAGCCTTGTTGAAACTGGCGCGTGCACGCCTGACAGATGCCGCAGGGCGACAGATCGAGCTTTCGGTACAGAACAACCTGATGCGGCGACTGATCGGGATGCGGTCTGACAAGAAACCGCTCCCCCCCTCGGGCCTGTTTGCAGCCATGAGGGACTTCGGTTCGGTCCGGGAGTTTTTCACCTCCACCACCATTTCGACGCTCGCCGATATTCCATTTATCGCAGTGTTCCTATTGCTCGTAGCCTCTATCGCTGGACCTATTGTCTGGATCATCATCTGTGGCGGCGTCTTGATGCTGTTGCCCGCGTATTTCATGCAAAAGCGCATGATCGCGCTGACTCGTCAGACACAAGGCGCAAATGCCAAGGCAGGCCGTCTGCTGCACGAGGTGGTGAATGAGCTGGATACGCTTAAGAGCCAACGAGGTGAAGACCGTGTTCTACGTCTCTGGGATGAGCTGAACACCCTCTCCGCACACGCGTCGACCGAACAACGCCGCCTAGCGAGTGCTCTGACGCATTGGTCACAGGGCGTGCAGCAAGCAACGTACATCGGCTCGGTGGTCGTTGGCACATTGATGGTCTTTGCCGGTGAATTTACCGTCGGCACAATCATTGCGACGGGCATTTTGACCAGCCGTACCTTGGCACCGCTGACACAGTTTGCCGCGACCTTGGCCCGCTGGAGCAATGTCATCGGCGCCTTGGAAGGCCTCGACGCCATCGCTAACTCAGCCCAGGAAAAAGAAGACGAACGCACATACCTACGCCGCGATAGCCTGCAAGGGCGGTTCGAGCTTCGTGAAGTTATGTTCCGCTATGATGAAGATGGTGCACCTACGCTGGACGTTCCGGGTGTTGCGGTCACGCCTGGGCAGCGGGTTGCGGTACTTGGCGTCAATGGATCTGGCAAATCCACCCTGCTCAAGCTGATGTCAGGTCTCTATGCACCGGATCGCGGTCGGGTGATGATTGACGGCACCGACATGACCCAGATCGACCCGCGCGACCTACGCCGCCATATCGGCTATCTCAGCCAGGATGTGCGTCTGTTCGCCGGCTCCCTGCGTGAAAACCTCAACCTCAATCAGCTGGAGCGCGACGATGAGCGTTTGATGACTGCACTGGATTTTGCAGGCCTTGGCGCACATGTTCGCAATCACTACAAGGGCCTCGACCTCGAGATCTCTGATGGCGGTGGCGGGCTATCGATCGGTCAGCGTCAATCTATCGGTTGGGCCCGTCTGTGGCTGCAAAACCCTGCAATTGTTCTGCTGGACGAACCGACTGCGGCTCTGGATCAAACCTTGGAGCGTACGTTGGTCAGCCGCCTCGAAACCTGGCTGGAGGGGCGCACCACTGTAATCGCCACGCACCGGATGCCGATCTTGTCACTGACCAACCGCACACTCATCCTCCAATCCGGCCGCATGGTTGTTGATGGCCCCCGTGATCAGGTACTGGCTCACCTCGCAGCGGGTGAAGGCAAATGACGTCGACCGGCTATGATCTTCGCGAAACGTCGCGCGGGGCAAGCCGTATCATCTATCTGGTGGCCGGCGCGCTGGTGGTGTTCTTGCTTTGGGCAAGCTTTGCATGGGTTGATGAAATTGTCCGCGCCGATGGCGAGGTGGTCTCATCTTCCAGATCACAGATCGTGCAGAACCTCGAAGGCGGAATTCTTGCGGAACTGCATGTCCATCAGGGCGATGCTGTAAAGGCTGGTCAGGTTCTGGCGCGTTTGCAGGATACCAAGTTTCGCGCGGCAGCTGATGATCTTCAGGACCGCATCGACGCGCTTGAAATCAAGCAATACCGGCTTGAAGCAGAACTGGAAGGTGCGTTTGATTTCAACGTACCAGAGGCGCTTGCCGAACGCTCCCCCGGCATCTACACTTCCGAACGCGCGCTCCTAAACGCGCGGCAAACTGATTTTACCAGCCGCCGCGACAGCGCCCGCGAGATCCTTGACCAGTTGAAAGACGAACTGGCCAATATGCAGCGACTCTACAAAAAAGAAATCGTTGCCCTGATTGAGGTGAACCGAGCTCAAAAAGCGGTCAGCGACGCCCAAGCGAAGTACAATGAAATTGGCACCCAGTCGGAATTGGAACTGGCCGAAGACTACTCCAAGACGCTCCGCGAACTGACATCTTATCGTCAAGAACTGCGTCTGGCGAAAGACCAGCTGAACCGCACAGTCATCACCTCCCCAATGGCAGGCATTGTTAACAGTCTAGCCGTTACCACCATCGGTGGCGTGATTAGACCCGGCGAAGAAATCGTCGAGATCATTCCGCTGGGCGAGGAGATGTTTGTTGAAGCACGGGTGAAACCCGAGAATATCGCGAGCGTACAGCCTGGTCAGGACGCCACGATCAAATTATCCGCCTATGACTACACCATTTACGGGTCGCTGCGAGGCAAGGTAGATTTCGTGTCCGCCGATACGTTCGAAGACGAGCGGAACCCGCGAGCCGAGCCTTATTATCGTGTCACAGTTAAGGTGGATCGCTCCGAGTTTACGGAGCGTCAACAGGCGATTGAGATCCGTCCCGGCATGCGTGCCACAGCAGAGCTGCAGACCGGCAGTAAGACGATCCTAAACTACATGCTGAAACCGCTGTATAAATCTCGCGAAGCGTTGCGGGAACCTTAGGTTCGTACCTGAGCCTTGCCGCACTGCCATCAATAGATGCTCAACCCCAGCTATTGCTTGTATGTAGAAAGCAGATATCCGGTTGGATTCAAGACACAGGGTGAACCTGTTCTGACGGCTCTAGTTAATCTGGATCTGACCAAGTACCGGTATCATCGAAGTCCTTAGCAGATAACAGAATCAGTGTTTTAAAGGATGGGTCTAACGGTGGCTGCTAGACCGGTCTAAACCGCCGGTTTCCCCGTTTCGTCATCACATCAGCTGGCTGAGCGCATCATCGCAAGAACGGTTCGGTCAAAAGACGTCCCAATCGATACGCGGCGATTTCCCATCGCCGCTTTGGCCGAAATCACAGAGACAAGCCTCGGCATACGGCCCGGCACAACATCAAATACCGGAGCGCCGGACGCGCCAAAGTCTACGCGGCAAGTCATCACAAGAACCTGTGCCTGTCGGGCCAGGACGTGACAGTTTTGTTCCAGATTGGGACGGTTCTGTTGCGCCAATGAATAAGACAGCACCTCAACGGATGCACCACGTTCAGGCCGATTGGCCAGCTCAAACGGCCGGATCATCCGGCGGCTGATTGGGCGATCCAGACGCAGTATGGCGATATCACTGCCTAGCTGTGAATCGCCAGCCGCCTGATATTGATAGCCCGGGTGTACGACCGCCTTTGTTACAGACCGCGCGGCCTTAGCACGTCGACCATTCAGTCCTGCTTCAAACCGGATACTCGTCGGATTCACCTGTCGGCCTGTGTCCGGATCGTAGACGCAATGCGCGGCCGTCACCACCAGATCAGGTGCCACCAAGGCCCCAGTACACATGTTACGCCCCGAGATGTTCAGCCGTCCGACGGCCTCCCATCCAATGACGGAGGTTACGCTCGACTGCGGATCGTCCGCAGCTGCGCCGTTAGGCATGCCAAACAGGAGGCATGCCGCAAAAGCAGCAAAAATGCGTCTCATCGACCACTCCAAATTCCCACGCTCACACCTTGGTGTAAGGGTGCGGCTGGAATGAGACGCAAGTTTGCCGAACATGGCCGAAACCATGTGCGGAATAAGTCTGTCTTAACAAATCATGACCCCCCCCAGGGTTTTGATGCCCTATCATGGCAAAAAAACCTCAAAAGGCACACAATTTGTTGGCGATTCCATTAACTAATTATCAAGCGCCTGTTTACGCTTAATAATTATCCGCATATCACGCGCAACGAATGGAGCAAATCTATCCGCTTAACCCTTACTAAGGCATCGGTTAGACTGTTTGGCCACATTGCAGTGCGAAGCACATCAGCGCGCGGCATCTAGCCATGATAAAAGCTGAGTTTAAATTTCAAAAAATCAAAACTAGGGCTTAACCTATCGTTAAGAACTGCCTGCAATATCTTAACGATAGAGGCGTGCTGTGCCAATTTTGTCTACTTCGAGCGTCGTAGCACCTCAGACGGTGTGAGAATAATCGTTCTGAGACGGGGAATCAGGGCCCACACAACTGCGCTAAATGCCAGAGCGGCCAACAGCGCAGCCACCGCACGAAACAATCCAAAGAAGCCGCCGGTCGCGATTCCTGGAATACTCACCATCGGTGACAATATCTGCCCAAGGAACACCGCGGCCGTCAGCACACCTCCAACGGTACCGCGTTGGCTGGCTGGAGACAGCGTAAGTGCCAGTGCAACAAAGTTAGGCATGACCGTCGCGAAACCAGCGCCAATAGCAACGACTGCGACGCTCAGGCGCAGCGTATCTTCGCCAACGGTCAACAACAAAAAACCGCCGCTCATCAATGCGTAGCCGATCGCGTAGGCCCCTGCAGAACCCAACTTGCGATTAGTACGAACATAGAGCAGCGCCGCTAACCCCCCGGACAATGTCAGCGCACCCAGCAGCATACCTGTCATCGCCGCATCGTCCCCGCCCAATGACGCTAAGAAAAACGGCAGCTGAGTAGGTATCATGAAGAATGCTAGACTTGTGGTCATCTGCAAAATGGCCAGGCCCAAAAGAAGCAAGCGCCATCTTGTCTGAGGTCCTCTCTCTGATGATCCGCTAGTGTCTTTTTTCCGCGTCTCCTGCGGCGGCTCCAACAGGTGTCGTGCAACAAAGGGCAACAGAATGATTGCAGCAGCGTATATCACGAAGGGTAAGCGGGGTGATACTAGTGCCAACCACCCAGCCGACGTGATGAAGATCAACCCGCCAAAATTCCGCGCCGAGGTTTGCAATCCCATCATTGATTTTCGCGCGTCACCAGTAAAGTAGTCCCCGATCAATGCGGTTTGGGCTGTCATGATCATCGCCACTGCGACGCCCAACAGTAACCTGCTCGCCATGATCATAGTCAGATTGGGAAGCACCAGCCCGGCGGAACCGCTAAATGCAAACAATGCGATCCCAGCCAGCAGCATCCCGCGCCGCCCATATTTATCCGCAAACCAACCCGCTATGGGCGCACAAACGAGCACTGTGAGCGACGGGGCCGAAACCAGAAAACGAGTTAATAGCCCTGCGTTCCAAGTTCCTGCGAACTCTTCCTCTATCCCCGGCAAAGCTGGGCTGATGGTTGCGTTGGCCATTACCGTAAGAGTCGCAGCCAGCAATAGCGTTATGGCGCGTTGATCCTTCCAGACAGCCGATGGATGGGATTGTGTAGATGCGACCATAGCGGGCGTCCTCTTGTGATATTCAACAGAAGCAGGCAATCTGCCACTTCATGTTCACTTGAGGTCAAGAGGAAAGGCATATGCGCCTATATGATATCGGAGAGGTCGCTACAAAATCTGGCGTCACCCCAGCGACGCTGCGCTACTACGAGGACATTGGGCTGATAACCTCGCTGAGCAGGAAGGGGTTGCGACGACAGTTCGGCCCGGAGACCCTGTTGCAGCTATCGCTTATCGCGCTTGGCAAAGCAGCTGGTTTCACCTTGGCAGAAATCACCGGTATGTTCGGTTCAGACGGCCAACCTGATCTGCCCCGCGCTGATCTGCACAAGAGGGCTGACCAACTAGATAAACAGATCAAGAATCTATCGACACTAAGGGACGCCATGCGCCATGTAGCCAACTGCCCTGCTCCGTCACATATGGAATGCCCGACATTTCAACGGTTGTTGAACGCCGTACAGCGTACGCGAGTAGCAGCAGGAACGGGCTAGCCCTAGGTGTCAATCGAGAGCTGCCAGTTATGAGATTGCCTAACTCGAAATTACAGAAGTCGTCGCTAGTTTGATATTTTCGCCTGCGTCTCTGCGGGCTTTTAGGTGGCGCAGGATGGCGCTGCCAACCATGCCGCGGTGGCCGGCCACATAGATTTTCACCCCGGTCGATCCCATCTGCTCAGCCCTCGACACTGACCGGCAGATCCATGCCGTGTTCCTTCAGGAGCGCATGGCGGCGGGCGGTTTTGAGATCCTCGCGCACCATCTCGGCGCACATCTCTTCTGTGGTGATCTCCGGCACCCAGCCCAGTTTCTGCTTGGCCTTGCCGGGATCGCCCAACAGCGTCTCAACCTCGGCCGGGCGGAAATAGCGCGGATCAATGCGCAGCACCACATCGCCCAGTTTCAAAGCCGGTGCCATGTCGCCCTCAATCGCGGTGACCGTGGCGATCTCATCCACGCCCTCCCCGCTAAAGGCCAGCGAGATGCCCAGCTCTGCAGCCGACCAGCTGATGAACTGGCGCACCGAATATTGCTTGCCGGTGGCGATCACGAAATCCTCTGCCGCCTCCTGCTGCAGCATCATCCACTGCATGCGCACATAGTCTTTGGCGTGGCCCCAGTCGCGCAGCGCGTCGATATTGCCCATATAAAGACAATCTTCCAGACCCTGCGCGATATTGGCCAACCCGCGGGTGATCTTGCGGGTCACAAAGGTCTCGCCCCGGCGCGGGCTCTCGTGGTTGAACAGGATGCCGTTGCAGGCATACATGCCATAAGCCTCGCGGTAATTGACCGTGATCCAATAGGAATACAGCTTGGCCACGGCATAGGGGCTGCGCGGGTAAAATGGCGTGGTCTCGCGCTGCGGGGTTTCCTGCACCAGCCCATATAGTTCCGAGGTCGAGGCCTGATAGAACCGGGTTTTCTTCTCCAGCCCCAGAAAGCGGATCGCCTCCAGCAGGCGCAGCGTGCCGATCCCATCCACATCTGCCGTATATTCCGGCGCCTCAAACGAGACCGCAACATGGGATTGCGCGCCGAGGTTATACACCTCATCCGGCTCGATCTCGCTCAACAAGCGGGTCAGGTTGGAGGTATCAGTCAGATCGCCGTAATGCAGTTTGAACCGGGCGTGATCCACATGCGGATCCTGATAAATATGATCCACACGGGCCGTGTTGAACGACGACGCACGCCGCTTCAGCCCATGCACCTCATAGCCCTTCTCAAGAAGAAACTCCGCAAGGTAGGACCCGTCCTGACCCGTAACACCTGTGATCAGCGCCTTTTTGACAGTTGGCATATCAAGTTCCGTCTTTCTCGTTGTGCTGCTACCAGCCTACAATCCATGTCAGGCCGCGCAGTCATGCAGGGCCTTCGGACGGGCCACCTCCTTGAACGCACGGGTCACGCTGGTGACATCCGTCGTGGAAAGATTATGATGATTGGGCAGGTAGATACCGTAATCGTGGATCAAATCGGCATTCGGCAAGACCTGACGCCCGTAGTGCCGGATCCAAAATGGATGACGGGCAATATTTCCACAGATGAGGGGGCGGCATTCGATCTGTTCCGCTTTGAGATGTTCATACACCTCCATCCGGTTTGCAACCAGCGTCCCATAAGCAAAAGACGACAACAGCTCTGTCTCGCTTTCCTGACAGTAGAAATCTCTCAATTGCGCGGCATAGGTTTCAAAATTTCGCTCTCGCACACGGCAAATATGATCAAGCTTCAAGATTTGCTGTCGCCCAATAAACGCCTGCAGATCTGTCGAGCGCAGGTTAAAGCCTGCATAGTAGAACGTGTAGAGATTGCGGAAGTCATCGATATTATGATCCTGCTGCAATTGATCACGCAAAGTCGGATTTAGGTCCCGACTCCAGCCATGTGATCGCAATGACAACATGACCTGATGCAATTCGCTGTCATCAGTAACAACCATGCCACCTTCAATGGTCGAAATATGATGACCATAATAAAATGAGAAACTGCCAGCCGCGCCATGGCAACCAAGTTTGCGACCATCGCTGATCGATCCCAAGGCTTCGCAGCTATCCTCCAGCAACAGCACATCGTAGCGATCGCAAATTTCCCGGATCGCCTTCATATGGTTAGCATGTCCCAGGACATGCACGAGGATCAGCATTGCTGGTGCGTCTTCTTTGCAGAGCTGTTCAAGATGCTCCAGATCCAAGCCAAGGTTCGTAGGATCACAGTCACAAAGTCGAACATCAAACCCAAACTGAATGAGCGGTGAAACCGTCGTCACCCAACTGACGGCAGGCGCTATAACCTTGTTGTTTTTTAATCGCCCGGCCTCTCGGGCGGCATAAATCATCAATAAGTTGGCCGACGAACCCGAGTTTACAAACACCGCATGTTTACATCCCATCCAAGCGGCGAATTCGTCCTCAAAGAAAGTGGTTTCCTCTGCTTTGGTCAGACGGTTTCCTGCCAACATCCAGTCTGCGGTCTGCTGCAGTTCACGCCGCGAGATCGTGTCTTGCGCAAGGGTGATGGGGTGTGGAGGCTGGAAGTTTTTCATTGTTGTGCCCCTCTCACGGACTGCATCGCCTTCAGTTCAATGTAGTAGTGACGCACTTCGTTATAGGCCGCTGCGATATTCGCCGCTTTCTCTTTGTCCTTGAACGCGTCGATAGTGATGGAACCATCGTGAGCGCGAAAACTGGCAAGTGGTTCCTTCACAAAACCAACCTTCGGGTACCGCAGCATGGATAGGAGAGACGCGAAGATATCGGGCCCGACACCGTGATATTCACTGTTTTGAAGCGGAAGACGCCCCTGATACAATGCATCGATCAACACTTGGCGCCTAAACAATGCCGCCCCGGGAGAGATCAAGGACGCTACAATCTTCTCTTCAGCCACACGGTTTTCAAATATGCCAGTGTCCGGGAGCCACTCTAGGAATTGTGTCATCATTTGCTTGCCGGTTTTGTCGTCGATGACCTCTGCCCCAGAAAAAGCAAAGCCAACGTCATCTCCAAGAACCGATACACATTTTTCGATAAAGGTCGGTGCAATCCAGTCATCATCGTACTGCAGATGTACAAATTCGCCTGCTGCATGCAGAACGCCCTCGAGCCAGCAGAAATGCGGGCCAAAATCTCTCTCACGGCGTACATACGTAATTTTATCGGCATACTCTGCAGCAATCTGCGACGTATGATCGGTTGACCCGTGGTCAGAAACGATAACCTCACAAGCAACTGTCTGGTTAAGTGCGCTATCAATCGCTTTGGGCAACATATCCGCGCGATTGTAGGTTGGAATTACAATGGAAACTGTCTTAGTCATGGCTTTCTCCAAGGATCGTAAGCAGACGCGTCACATCGGCCTCGAGCGTGTCGTTTTGGCCCATAGGGCGGATATTCAAGGGAAATGGTGCGAGTGATTGAGCAAATTCTGCCACGCTCATCGCCCGGCCGGAGGCAACATTGACAGGGCCCTCGGCCTCGGAAAGTGCTAGGCGAACAAGGAGGCGTGCTGCCTCTTCAGCCGACAGAAAATCGCGAAGGCTGCCTGCTCCGTGAAGGTCAAACGTTGCCTCAGGCGACATGCCACTGAAACGACGCTCAAGCGTAGGCCGTAAAAAACTGCCAATTTGATCCGGGTCGTGTATGGAAAACAACCTAGCCATACAAACCGATCGCCCTGTCGCCGAACAGATCTGCTGTGCCGCAACCTCCGCTAGCCGTTTGGTTTGCCCATAGATAGAAAGCGGCTCCGTCTCATCCGTTTCACAAATTGGCCCGGCCTTACTCGCGTAAACATGGCTGGACGAGCACAATAGCAGCCGGGCGTCGCTGTCCGCCAAAGCGCTAAGCAAATTGATCGTCCCGCCAACATTCACCGCGAAAGCGCGGTCGGGCCTCGCAGTTACATCTTTTACGGGGACGATGGCTGCGAGGTGGATCACCAGATCAATTGGCCCCGCTGCATCGATCATATTAGCCGTAGCCACAGGGTCGGTTAAATCTGCCGTGTTACGCAGAACGTCTGCCTCTGGTGCCATGTCCGATAGCGCGTTGAGTACATGACGGCCAACAATGCCACCACTACCTGTTATGAAAATACGGTTTTGCATGGGTTCTGCTATGTTGCGGCCCGCGGAGCGGTATGTGGGCCAAGTCCCATAGTTCGGAACTGTCCAGCGAGTTCCTCGCTCGCCCTCTCAATGCTGTTCAGGTCCAAAGCATCGACTGCAGCTGTTTCACACGCGGCCCCTGGCCATTTAGAAAAATCACCTGAAGTGACGAAATTGGCGAAGGAAACTGTGCTTATTCCATGTTCTCGGAGAAATTCATTGTCCTGATGCGGCCGGAACTCAGCCTGCGATTTCTGATCAGAATAATATCGACCAATCACCATCGGGATACGCGTGAATTTTCTTTTTTTCTGAGCTAACACCTGCCAAAAAATAGCATCTCCGATCGATTTGATAGGCGTTTGATTACCAAAATAGCTAGGATACCACTGGCCGACCTGCTCCAGACTCCACAGCGTAGCCGGCCCATAAGTCCCGCGCTCTCCTGTACCGCTGCCTAGACGAAGGCCGGGCTTTGCTTTTGGCGGCCACTCAACGGAGAAGCACGTATTCCAGAGATCGTCGACTGTAAAACTCTGCTCGAGATGGCTCTCATCAAAATTGATCAACCACTCCCCGCCGACCAGCACGGATTGAGTCGCTTCTGCGGTTGACACCAAAGCTTGGACAGCGTTGGTCGCCAAACGGTCATCCATATTGAGATTCATAATGTACTTGGTACGCGCGAGAGCAGTTGCAGCGGACCAAGCCTCGTAGATCGTCAACGGTTCATCGAAACTATGCCAAGGGGCATCTAGCCAATCAGGGGCTTCATCACCGTTGTCGAAGATATAGCAAGCCTCAACCGGAATCGATTGTGCCTTTAGATTCTCCCAATGAGACCGCAACAGCTCAATCTTGTTCGGCTGCTTGTGCCACACGGCACAAAAGACCGTAGCCAATGGGCGATCATGCACGCTTAGATCAGGCGCATTGAACGAACTAAACTGCATATGACTGGTTCTCCAGAAAGCCGAGCACGGCGGCATGCACGTACCTCTTCAAGAATAGTCGCAGAAGAAATAAATTTGAGTTAAGTCGCAGCGGTTTTCATGGACACCTCTGTATTAAATACAGATTGCTTACTGCCAATCGGTTGTCTGGTCGTGGAAAGCCACTGGCGTTGTCGAAGCAGCAACCAAAGCCGAAGTCGAGGCCTTGGTTCAGGACGATTGACGCGCGGATCGATCCCGGCCAGGGCACAGGCCCGCCGCTGGTTGTAGTTCTTCTCTGTCATAGCCCAGTCCACGGCTCTCCGCCTTGCACCGGATCTCTTTCAGCGTTGCCACATCAAGCATCTGCTCGGCCAACATCTTCTTGAGCTTGGCGTTCTCGACCGCCAGAGCCTTCAGCCGCTTGGCCTCGGACACTTCCATGCCGCCATACTTCGAACGCCATTTGTAGAAAGTGCCATCGCTGATGCCGTGCTTGCGGCACAGTTCCTTCGCCCCCATTCCGGCTTGGTGCTCCTTAAGGATGCCGATGATCTGCTCTTCGCTGAAACGGCTTTTCCGCATCGCCTGTCTCCTCGCTTGGAGAACAGGCTAACTTCAAATCGCGGACTTTTCAGGGGAGCATGTCAGGATCCATTCTACTTTCCAGAACATAGATCGTTTGAAGTCTTCACTTGGGGAAAGCTCCTCGAAGACCAAACCACAACACTCTAGGACTTGATTTGACTGATGAATTTGGTCCCACTAAAGGCCTTTTCGGTGCTCTGAGTGAACAACAGGCCAAGTTTCTCGTACGATGACCCGTCAGTCCGCTCAGTTCTTTGATGCCCCTATTTGGGGGATGCCCTCGGTACCTTTATGCTAAACTTGGTAGCCACAGGACGATCTGGGGAAAGGCCACCAGAAGTCCGATCGTTATCGCATCTGCAATAAAGAACGGCGTAACGCCCTTAAACACGTCCTGTACCGTCAAATCATCACGGACACCTGCTACAACAAAGCAGTTCAAGCCGATGGGTGGGGTTATCAGGCAAAACTCCGCCATTTTGACCACCAATATCCCAAACCAAATCGCGCACATTGGCCCAGACATACCAAACGCGCTGTCTGCCGCCGAGACGGCCTCACCGCCGTTCAAAGCCATGACCGCCGGATAGACGACCGGAAGCGTCAGCAACAGCATGCCGATTGCATCCATAAACATGCCTAAGACTGCATAGGCCAACAGAATACAAATCAGGATCAACATGGGCGCCATAGTCAGCGACGTAATCCAATCCGAAAATGCACCAGGAAGATCTGCAAAACCCAGGAAGCGGACATATATCAATACGCCCCAGATGATCGTAAAGATCATCACGCTGAGTTTTGCGGTCTCTAGCAGCGCGTCGCGCAACTGAGTCCAGCGCATACCCTGATAGAGCGCCATCAAGAAGACAACGAATGCCCCGATCGCACCGCCCTCCGTGGGCGTGCCCCATGCGTCACCGCCGAATGGATTGTAAACAAAGCAGATGATCGTGACGACAACAAATATGATCGGCAGAGCAGGTGGAAGGGAGGCAAAGCGTTCCTTCCAGGTGAAGCCGCTGACCGGCGGACCAAAACCTTTGATGGTCAACGCCAAGCCAATGATCAGGCACGCATAAATGAGCGCGGAAAACGCACCGGGTATAAAGCCTGCCAATAGGAGCTTACCCACGTCCTGCTCTACGATAATCGCGTAGATCACGAGGATCGCAGAAGGTGGGATCAAGGAAGCAAGCGTACCGCCGGCCGCAACAACACCGGCGGCGAATTGTTTGTTGTAGCCGATCTTCAACATTTCGGGGATCGCGATGCGTGCAAACACAGCGGAAGTCGCAACTGAGGCTCCTGATACTGCGGCAAATCCGGCGGTGGCAAATACGGTCGACACGGCCAATCCACCGGGTACCCAGGCAATCCAGCGTTTTGCGGCTTCAAACAGGGCCTTTGTCAGACCAGCGTAGTAAGCGAGATATCCAATGAGAATGAAGGTCGGGATCAAGGACAACGCCTGTGATGATACTTTGGAATGGGGCACCTGCCCTGCGGTCTTGACTGCAACGCCAAGCGCCCAACCGAAATCATCAAACCCGTAGTCTTTCTTGGCCCAGAAAATCCAAATTAAACCGACCATTCCCGCCAGACCAGCGGCAAAGGCGACGCGCATGCCCAATACCACCAAGAGCAATAGGCCGCCTGTGACCCAGAGACCAATTTCAATCGGTTCCATCAGTTCTGTTCTTTCAATTGATCGGCTTCCATTTGAGCCTGTTTCGCGGCGTCCGCGATAAGCGGAATGGCAACCGTCTGACCTGTTACGAGTCCACGTATGTACGCCCAAACCTGAAGACAAAGGCGCAGGCAGAGCACGAAGAATGCGACCGGGGCCAAGAGCTTTGCCGGCCAGATCGGCAAGGCGATATCCATCGAGCTGTCGCGGCTCCACATTGGAGAGCCGAAATCAAAGCTACGTCCGAAATGCGCCCAGGTGCCCCATACGAGCAGTATCATCAGCAACAAGACAGCTAGCGTTGTGATCAGTTCTGCGGTGTAGAGTGCGCGTCCACGTAAACGCCCGACCAAGATATCCATGCGAATATGGGCACCTTCGCGCATGACATAAGCAATGCCCATGAATGCTATCAACGGCATCGCCTGTTCAATCCAGTCAACATAGCCTGGCAGCGGCGCATTCACGAGGTTGCGCCCGCTTACAGAAACGACGGCCAATACCATCAGAGAGAACACAGCCAACCCGCTGAGCAAGGCCAGAAAAGTTTCCAGACGCAGGAGTGCCACATCAAGTTTACTAAGCGTACTGCGATCGCGCAGCACTAAGGACGCGGATGCCATAGATGCCTCAAATATCGGGGGGACGAGATTGGTCAAAAGGCCCCGCACACAGATATGCGCGGGGCTTTCGATGAAGGTTTAGCTGCCGTTGGCAATCATACCCGTGACAAGGTCATAGAGATCTTGAGCAGGCAGACCCGCAGCAGTGTTTTGCTCGATCCATGCTGCAGCAGCAGGCGCGGCTGCTGCGTCTTTGAAAGCTGCGATCTCTTCATCAGAGAACGTCACACGTGTGATTTCGCGCTCGTCGAGTGCAGGACCCCAGGCTTCCATTGTTGCCCCATTGTAATGAGCAACATAGTGATCAAGTGCTTCGTCCACCGACCCCAACAGAGCGTCGCGGTGCGCATCCGACAGGCTATCAAGCGCATCCGTATTCACGACCACAGGGCAGTTCACGGTGCCCGGGTTCAGGTTCTCGGTCCACCACGTCGCGTTTTCGATGGTACCGAACGACATATGCGCATGCGGTGCAAAAGCCACTGCCTTTACGACGCCCGAGTCCATGGCCTGGCGTACTTCTGACGCAGACATCGAAGTTGGCACTGCGCCCACTGTTTCCATAGCCGCCCCGATACCACCGGTTGCACGCACGCTCAGACCGTCGAAATCAGCCAAACTGCTGGGTGCGTCACCAACACCAACAATATTATACTGTGGCAAAGGCGATGGCATCAGCAGTGTGGCATTCCAACGGCCAAGGTCGTTCACAGCGGCAGGATGCTGGTAAACAGCCATCGAAAGCTCGATTTCCTGCTCAAGCGAAGACACGCCAAGAAACGGCAATTCCATAACTGTGATCGACGGGTTTTTGTCGCGGTGATAGCCCGCACAAAACTGCGCCATTTCAAAAGCACCGATCGAAATACCGTCAAGGTTTTCGCGGTTGTTGGACAAACCACCATAGCTGATATTCAATGTGAATTCACCGTCGGTCTTCTCGTTAACAAGTTCTGCCAAGCGTTCGACATGTTCGGTAAAGGCACGACGTTTGCCCCATAGAGAGACGTTCCACTCTTCGGCTACGGCTGATTCAGTACCAAACGCAACAACGAGAGCGGACATAGCCGCATAGCTCAGATACTTTTTCATGTAAGGTTTCCTCCCAAAAACGATGTGCGGGAAGAAAAGCATATTCGGTCTGCTTAGACTCATGAAGAAAATTGCGTCTCGCGTCCGATCTGCCCTGCGGAAATCCGCATAGCTATAAAAAAGCGTCTTTGTCCAAGCCTAGTTTCACAATTTTCTCGTTTAGGGTCCGCCGCCCGATCCCCAGGGAATCTGCGGCATCGTCCATACGACCTTGATTGGCGTGTATGGCTTTTCCGATCATTTGGCGTTCGAAGGCGGCGACCGCTTCACGCAATCCCGGAAGCGGTGGGTTTGTGTCTTCAGCGATCAGGAGAGCGTCGGCGATCGTGCCATGCCCGTGTTGCGCCAAAATAACGAAGCGTTCTACGACATTTCGCAATTCACGGACATTTCCAGGCCAATCATGTGCGATTATGGTCGCTAGATCGGCCTCAGTCAGCTCAGGAGGCGTTGATCCATGAACGGATGCAGCACGAGCGATAAAATGCTGCGCTAACAAAGGTATATCGTCTAATCGTGCTTTCAGCGGTGGTAGCGAAAGTCCAAACCCTTCAAGACGAAATAGCAAATCTTGCCGTAGACGTCCTTCGGTCACAGCCAGGCCGGTATCTTCGTTTGTTGCCGAGATGATTTGCAGGTTGACCTTTACTGGCGCACCTGTCCCCTCCGGCAAGACCTCCTGTGCTTCGATTAGACGCAACAGGACCGGTTGAATGTTTGCAGGGCATGCGCAGATCTCATCCAGAAACAGTGTACCGCCTGATGCATTTTGCGCGATAAGCGGTAGCTGCTGTGCATTCATCTGGGCGGCATTTATCGTAACAAAAGGGCCATCGCAGCGATCCGAGATATCGTGCAACGCCCGCGCGATAAGGTCTTTCCCGGTCCCGGTATCCCCCCGTACCAAAACGGCAGCACGAGATTGTGCAGCCATGGCTATAGTCTCGCGCAGTTTCACCATTTCTGCGGTTTGACCCAAAATAACGCGATCAACACCTGACAACTGCTGTAGCCGTGTCTTTAGCCTCTGATTGCTTTCCTGCATTTGATGTTGCTCAGCCGCATGTGACAGGATCAACAACAACCTCTTGGGATCATGGGGTTTTTCAACGAAACTATAAGCGCCCTCGTTCATCGCCTCAACCGCGGTTGGGATGTCGCCATGAGCGGAAATCAATACCAACGGCGGCGCTGCCTTCAAGCTTTTTAGCAATTCAATCCCTGTCATTTCAGGCATACGCACATCCGAGAGAATGACATCCGGCTGAAACCGCGAGATCCAACGTTCCGCATCGGTTGCCCGCGCCAGAGCTTTGGTTGTCCATCCTGCAGCTTCGATGAGATCCACCAACGAATTACGCATCATTCGATCATCATCGATTATAAGTATGCGAAATGCGCTCACGTCTGCGTCCCCTCTTCTGCACGCGGGAGTTCTATCCGGAACACTGCTCCGCCTTGTTCCCGGTCCTCGGCTGAAATCGTACCGTCGTGATCAGCAACAATCCCAGCAGAAATCGTCAGGCCAAGGCCCATTCCACGCCCACTTTCTCGCGTGGTGGCAAATGGCTCGTTGAGATCATCATAGGTTTTGCCACCCAGCCCATGGCCCGTGTCTTGTACGGTAAACCAGACATGCCTAGCGTCTTGGCCCATTACAATCCGGATTTGGCGAATAGGTTCGACCTCCACAGCATCCAAAGCGTTGCGAACAATATTTGTCATGACCTGTTCGAGCCTTAAACGATTGGCCTTCACCAATACCGAGCCGCCAAACCGCTCAAAGGTCACCACCGCATCACAATGGTTGATAGTTGGCTCCAATAGTTCAAGTGCATCGTCCATAACGTCTTGGACATCCACAACTTCGAACTTGTCACGGCCCTTCCGCGAAAAAAATTTCAGCTGCCGCGTGATGTTTTCCATGCGCGCCACAAGCCCCTCCATCTTATTGGTCAGCGGAGACGCCCCCGATGTGATCTCGGCGGCAACCAACTGGTTGCGCATCGCGGCAATCGGCTGGCCCAGTTCGTGAGTCACAGAGGATGCAAGCTGGCCTAGGGCTGCCAATCGCCCTGCCCTCTCGAGCTCGACCTGCGTCTTGTGCAATCGCTGTTCTGCCACCCGACGTTCATCAATTTCACGTGCTAGTTTGTCATTGGTCTGACGTAGTTCAGCCTCTTCGCTTTCCGACCTGCGAAGCGCTGCACCAATCCGCCTGACGCGAAGAAGCTGAATCGCAATGAGCGCCACCATCACAAATACCAAAAACGCCCCAGTGGTTAGCCAGGCACGTGTCACAGCAACATCATCCGGTACAAAGAAATGCAAAGACCAACTATTCGGTAATTCGTTGGTATGCAGATAGAGCAGCTGTTCTCCCGCCACCTGCGCAGTTTGATTGACGTGATCGGCAGACCATTCGAATGCGACTAACTTTTCATCTGAAAACTGGCGAGCTGTTGCGATCTGTTCGCGCTGTATTTCAGACAGCGGTTCTAATGTTCGATATCGCCAAGACGGATCTGAGGCAAGCAACACGACGCCATCCGCATTCGCCAAAACGATCTGCTCGCCAGACGCTTGCCAGCTTTCCTGCAAGGCCATCAGATCAATCTTGATGGCAATAGCGCCATGGCCGTCGTTCTCGGGGTTCTGCACTGATATCGCATAGAAGTACCCAGGTTGGCCCGTAGTAGCACCGATCCCGTAAAATTCTCCCAGTTCTCCTCGCTGGGCTTCCTGAAAGTACGGGCGAAACGCATAGTTCTGACCTTTGAAGCTCGCCTCTGTCTGCGCGTTTGAGGCAGAAATTGTCTGTCCGGTTCCATCCATCAGAAATATTGCGTCTATCCCGGCACTCTGGGAGAACCGTGCAAGCCTGTAATCAAGCGCTTCCGGGTCAGCACCTCCAAGCGTCGCCGTCACAACAGGATCCAAGGATAGCAAAAAGGGTAAATGCGAAAAATGTCGCAGCTCAGCGACTAAGGTACTCCGATAGAGAGTCAGCCTTGCCTTGGCCTTTTCAATTTCCTGTGCCTTAAAATAGGAAAATGAAGTCCAGAACAAAACGGCCGAAAGAGCAGCCGAACAGGCTATCAGGAAGAAGTTAGTCGCTCGCATCAGCTAACCTAGCGCGTTCATGACATTGATATCAATCAAGCTAGTGTGCGATCTTCTCTGCCGCCAAGCGTGCAGCTTAGCAGTATTCGATATGCTAGTTTTATTTAGAACTAGACTAGATGAACTCCAGCGCGACCACTCAGGTCTTTTTTGCGTTTTTGAACTGTTAGAAACGCCAACAGCGATTTTTATGTCGTTAGTTTGTTGTTTTAAGGTGTTTTTGATTTTGTAAGATTGGTTGCGGGAGTAGGATTTGAACCTACGACCTTCAGGTTATGAGCCTGACGAGCTACCGGGCTGCTCCATCCCGCGACACTTTTGTTGGGCGATCGCTTACGCTACTTGAGCCCTTTTGTTTGTCCTATCGCCGATTTTGGCGGTTTAGGACTATTGCAGTATTGCTTGTAGCACGACTGCGTGTCCCCTTCAGGGTGATATGGTCTGAAGGGTATTCGTTATTAATATCGTTTAAGAGTTATGGATTTTACTAGGTTTGGCGGTGACCTACTCTCCCACGCCTTAAGACGCAGTACCATCGGCGCAACAGTGCTTAACTTCCGGGTTCGGGATGGGACCGGGTGTTTCACTTGCGCTATGACCACCAAACCGAGAAAAATCCATATATCGACGATGTTTCACAATTTTTGTGAGACGCTCGTCGAGATACAACCAACATGAAGTCCAGTTTTGTTTTGCTTTTGGTTCATTGTGTCACTGACTGTTACTGGAACAGATCAAGCCTATCGGGCGATTAGTACCGGTCAACTGAATGCATTGCTGCACTTACATCTCCGGCCTATTGACGAGGTGGTCTACCTCGGCCCTCAGGGATACCTTGTTTTGAGGGGGGCTTCCCGCTTAGATGCCTTCAGCGGTTATCCTGTCCGATCATAGCTACCCTGCACTGCTGCTGGCGCAACAACAGGTCCACCAGTGGATCGTTCACCCCGGTCCTCTCGTACTAGGGGCAACTCCTCTCAAGTATCCTACACCCACGGCAGATAGGGACCGAACTGTCTCACGACGTTCTAAACCCAGCTCACGTACCTCTTTAAACGGCGAACAGCCGTACCCTTGGGACCTGCTCCAGCCCCAGGATGAGATGAGCCGACATCGAGGTGCCAAACACTGCCGTCGATATGGACTCTTGGGCAGTATCAGCCTGTTATCCCCGGCGTACCTTTTATCCGTTGAGCGATGGCCCTCCCACTTGGGACCACCGGATCACTATGGCCGACTTTCGTCTCTGCTCGACTTGTCAGTCTCGCAGTCAGGCTGGCTTCTGCCATTGCACTCAACGAGCGATTTCCGACCGCTCTGAGCCAACCTTCGCGCGCCTCCGTTACGCTTTAGGAGGCGACCGCCCCAGTCAAACTACCCGCCACGCAGGGTCCCGGATCCGGATAACGGACCGCGGTTAGACATCAAGAGTGCGAAGGGTGGTATCTCAAGGGAGGCTCCACGTGAACTAGCGTTCACGTATCGATGCCTACCACCTATCCTGCACGTCACAATCCTGATGCCAGTGCGAAGCTGTAGTAAAGGTGCACGGGGTCTTTCCGTCTAACCGCGGGAAGCCTGCATCTTGACAGGCAATTCAATTTCGCTGAGTCGATGTTGGAGACAGCGGGGAAGTCGTTACGCCATTCGTGCAGGTCGGAACTTACCCGACAAGGAATTTCGCTACCTTAGGACCGTTATAGTTACGGCCGCCGTTTACCTGGGCTTCAATTCGGAGCTCTCACCCCTCCTTTTAACCTTCAGGCACCGGGCAGGCGTCAGACCCTATACGTCGTCTTGCGACTTCGCAGAGCCCTGTGTTTTTAATAAACAGTCGCCACCCCCTGGTTTGTGCCCCCAGCTCCAAGTTGCCTTGGAACCGGGCCTCCTTCTCGCGAACTTACGGAGGTATTTTGCCGAGTTCCTTCAACATCGTTCTCTCAAGCGCCTTGGTATTCTCTACCAGTCCACCTGTGTCGGTTTAGGGTACGGTCTCATGGAGGGCTATTTCCAGGGACTGATCAGCAGCCCATTCAATCCGATAAGGATGAACTACCTTCACAATCCGTCACATCCTCCTGGCCTAGGAATATTAACCTAGTTCCCATCGGCTACGCCTTTCGGCCTCGCCTTAGGGGCCGGCTTACCCTGCTCAGATTAGCTTTAAGCAGGAACCCTTGGACTTTCGGCGAGAGTGTCTCTCACACTCTTTGTCGCTACTCATGTCATCATTCTCGCTAGTGATCTCTCCACGGGATCGCTCACGCGCCCGCTTCATCGAAAGCCTCGTGTCTCCGGCACTCATTATAAAATGAGTAAAAGAGACATGAGACTATGTCACACTACGCTCTGCTACCATGCACTATGTGCATCCTAAGCTTCGGCTCATGGCTTGAGCCCCGTTACATCTTCGCCGCAGGACGTCTTAATTAGACCAGTGAGCTGTTACGCTATCTTTAAAGGATGGCTGCTTCTAAGCCAACCTCCTGGTTGTTTTGGACATCCCACCTGCTTTCCCACTTAGCCATGAATTAGGGGCCTTAGCTGTAGGTCAGGGTTGTTTCCCTCTCCACTACGGACGTTAGCATCCGCAGTGTGTCTGCCATCTAGTACTCCCGGGTATTCGGAGTTTGGTTAGGATCAGTAAGCCTGTGGGGCCCCATTACCCATCCAGTGCTCTACCCCCCGGGGTATTCGGATGACGCTCTACCTAAATAGATTTCGCAGAGAACCAGCTATCTCCGAGTTTGATTGGCCTTTCACCCCTAGGCACAG
>NZ_JBKBEU010000001.1:1862500-2377500 GCF_047372505.1 Phaeobacter cretensis | reverse complement strand
AAGGATCTGCCCCATTGAGTAGCTGCCGGGGCGTTCGACCAGACCATCAATTTCAACGCTCCACGGCTGGGTGGTCATCTGGCCTGCATACGCAGCCGGATCTCCCTTACCTGTGCCGAACTCATAAAAATTGCAGTAGGTCGTCACATCATCCCAGCTGTTCAATTCCAGCGCCTCACCGGAGGCGGCGTACGCGGCACTGCCTCCCACCCCAGACAGACCAATACCAACAGCACCGCCAAGACCGGCCATGATTTGGCGGCGGTTCAGAAAAGCCGAAAAGGGCGTGACATCGGCGTCACTCAAATCGTTCTTCCAGCGGTGGGCCATGCGACGTCTCCTTTATGTCCGATATAAAGGGTCTAAGGCAGGTCGCGGCCCAATCCAAAACATATCGTCTCACGTCTCCGCGATAGAACTGTAACCTGGCATTAGCTCATGCATGGGGCGACTGCGCCCATCTTCCTGCATTATCCGCACATGGTGCCGCCGTAACTGGCGTGGCTCACTCACACCGACCGAATGTGCAATAGTCTCCACCTCATGTATGATTTCTTTGGCGTAGCGTGCGACACGTGTGGACTTTTCTTCGACCACCAACCCTTTTTGAAGGCGTTTGTCATGGGTCGTTATGCCGGTTGGGCAGCTGTTACGATTGCACTTTAGCGCCTGAATGCAGCCAAGTGAGAACATGAATCCCCGTGCAGAGGTGACAAAATCAGCCCCAGCCGCCAATGCCCATGCAATATCACCAGGATTCACCAGCTTGCCGGAAGCGACCAAACGGATGCGATCCTTCAACCCGTATTCGTCACGCAGGTTGCACACCATCGGCAGTGCTTCGCGTACCGACATCCCAACAAGATCTATCAGCGGCATCGGAGCCGCACCGGTGCCGCCCTCCCCCCCATCGACCGTGATAAAATCAGGTATGCTATCGTCCTTGCGGGCCGCGATGTGCAAAAACATTTCGCGCAAGGCTGCCTCCGCACCAACCACCAGCTTAATCCCTACCGGTTTGCCTGTGACCTCGCGGATATGAGCAATCATATCCATAAGTTGACCATAGTTTGCGATTTCAGGATGGCGGTTGGGCGAGATGCTGTCTTCACCTTCCGGGATGCCGCGAATTTCGGCGATCTTCTTGTTGACCTTTGCAGCGGGCAATATGCCACCTTTGCCTGGTTTTGCCCCTTGGGCCAGCTTCAACTCAAACATCCGCACAGCCTGATGCGCCGCGACCTTACGCAGTTGCTCGTCGCTCAATGTTCCTGTCTCATCCCGTACGCCATATTTTGCTGTGCCAATTTGAAACACCACATCGCAACCCCCTTCAAGATGATAGGAACTAAGACCGCCCTCGCCCGTGTTCATCCAGATACCGGCCTCACTGGCACCACGGCTCAGGGCGCGCACCGCTGGCGCGGATAATGCGCCATAGCTCATACCGGAAATATTGAAGAAGGACGGCGCCATATAAGGATGGCGTGCGGTGGGGCCGATCAGGCGCGGCTCGCAGCAGGCTTTGTCATCATCCAACGCCGGGAAGGCTGCATTCACAAAGATCGGTGTACCTGGCACAGTCAGATTGCGGGTCGATCCAAAAGCGACAGTATTGCCCTTACCTTCAGCCGCGCGCGCCACCCATTCACGCTGAGCGCGATTGAATGGCATTTCCTCACGGTCCATCGCAAAGAAATATTGGCGGAAAAACTCCCCCAACGTGCTGAACAACCCACGAAACCGGCCGATCACCGGGTAGTTTCGGCGCACGGCATCTTCGGTCTGCAACCGGTCGATCACAAACAGAACCGCTGCGACCAATGCCAGCGCGCCCAGCGCAAAGGCAAAAGCATACGCGAGAAATTCTATGGCGTTAGCCGCAAAACCCATGCAAAAACTCCTATATGATAGTGGAACGCGCAGCCCGTCGGCTTATCCACTCCGCGCTAACTTGGCGTATTCTGCCGGGTGAGCAAGTCACCTTTGATCACATTGGGAGAGGACCATGACAAAATCCACCGCAATCCAGACTGTCGGCCGGCTCGCCACTGCTCTGCCTTTGGCATCAGCCGTCGTTTTGGCAATTGGTCTGCCTGCAACAGCGGAGCAAAGCGGGATCGCACCTGAGGTCAGCTACCAAACCACGCTCAGCTTTGAGGATGTCACCTTTGGCTTGGAAAACGCCATCACCGATCGTGGGCTTCTGGTCGATCACGTTAGTCATGTCGGCGAAATGCTGGAACGCACCCGTGTAGATGTCGGCTCTGATGTCGTTTTGTTTGAGCAAGCCGAAGTCTATTCCTTCTGCTCCGCCAGCTTATCCCGCAAGGTGATGGAGGCTAACCCCATGAACATTACCTTTTGCCCCTATGATATTTTTGTTGCTCAACAACCTGGTAGCGACACGACCACTATTGGCTTTCGCGCCTTTCCTGAGGGTGAAATGCAGATAATCCAGACGTTGCTGAATGACATCGTTCTGGAGGCAATTGAGGAGTAGCACCCCACAGACTGAAATTCCCCGCTGCCACCCAGTTCTGATTTTGATACCTTGGGGAGCGATGTAATTGGTAGCGGGCAGATCCTCTATGAAATCGATTGTTGTTTCGGTGATGCTGCTTGCCATCACGCTGATTGCAGCCTGCTCGCCCGGCACAACCAACGGGCAAAATGAAGTCAATCGGCTTCAACAGGCCATTCAGGCACTCGGCCCGGATGTCGACCCGTTCGAAGCAGAGCGCGCCGCGAGGCTGGCCTATCACCATGCTACCGCGTTGGCAGAACAGTATCAGGTCTCAACCTCACCGATCCTGCACAACACTCTTGTAAACAGCGGTGTAAGGCAGCGGGGGCTTTGCTACCATTATGCCGAGGATATGCAGGCGCGCCTGCGACAGGAAAATTTCCAAAGTCTCGGAATTTTGCGGGCCATTGCAGAACCCCGAAACAACTTTCGTATCGAACACAGCAGCGCCGTGATCGTACCAAAAGGGGCCGATATCTATAGTGGAATTGTGCTGGATCCTTGGCGCCATGGCGGTAATCTGTTTTGGTCCGCCACATCCAAAGACCCTCGCTATGATTGGGAACCCCGCATGACAGTGCTGCGCCGCAAGAACACACGGCGCATCGAAGCACCCAATTGAGTTTATAGGCCTACGACGGGCAAAAAGGCCCACCATTTCTGGCAGGCCTTTCGCTATCTCTCTCGCTTAGATCCTCTTAGTGCACAACGACATCATCAGGGATAGGCCGATCGGTGGTGCCGATCCGGTCGCCGATGATCAACCCTTCGGCACCGGCGCTGACAGGCACCCTATCACCATCGCGGATATCACCCGCCAGTAGCATTTCCGCCAGCGGGTTCTGCAAGGCACGCTGGATCACCCGCTTTAACGGTCGTGCACCAAACACCGGATCATAGCCTTCGTCCGCAAGCCAAGTTTTGGCACCATCATCCAATTCCAGAACGATTTTGCGGCCGATCAGACGTTTTTCAAGCCGAGCAAGCTGCAGCGTGACAATCCCATCCATATCCTGACGCCCCAGTCGATCAAATATGATCGTTTCATCCAGGCGGTTCAGAAACTCCGGCCGGAAATGGGCACGCACGGCGTCCATCACATCACGCTTGGCGTCTGCGGCATCAGCCCCATCCGGAAGCTGGCTCAAGGCCTGCGCTCCGAGGTTAGAGGTCAGGATAATAAGTGTTTGCTTAAAATCCACCGTCCGTCCTTGGCCGTCGGTCAACATTCCATCGTCCAGCACTTGCAGCAGCACATTGAAGACATCCGGATGCGCCTTCTCGACCTCATCAAAGAGCACAACCTGATAGGGTTTGCGCCGCACCGCTTCAGTCAGCACGCCCCCTTCATCATAGCCGACATAACCCGGTGGGGCCCCGATCAGACGTGAGACCGCGTGTTTTTCCATGAATTCCGACATATCAACACGCACCATCGCACTGTCATCGTCAAACAGGAAATCGGCCACAGCTTTGGTCAGCTCGGTTTTCCCCACGCCCGTCGGGCCAAGGAAGAGGAAGGAGCCCAAAGGCCGGTTTTCATCATTCAGACCAGCCCGAGCGCGCCGCACAGCATTGGCCACCGCGGTTACCGCCGTATCCTGACCGATCACACGGCCATGCAAATCGGCTTCCATCCGCAACAGCTTTTCACGCTCACCTTCCAACATCTTGGAGGTCGGAATACCTGTCCAACGCTCGACCACGCCTGCGATCTGTTCCGGGCGCACAGCCTCTTCGACCATCAGACCATCTCGCTCAGAGGCCTCGGCTTCGCTCAGTTGTTTTTCCAATCCCGGAATGACCCCATAAGACAGCTCCCCGGCCCGGGCGAGATTACCTTCGCGTTTGGCTGCATCCAGATCGGCACGGGCACGATCCAACTGCTCCTTCAGCTCGCGACCCGACGCCAATTTGTCCCGTTCAGACTGCCACTGTGCGGTCATTTCAGCAGATTGTTCTTGTAGATCCGCCAGTTCCTTCTGCAAGGTTTCCAGCCGGTCCTTGGATGCTGTGTCATCCTCAAGCTTCAGCGCCTCTTCCTCGATCTGCATCTGCAGGATCTGACGATCAAGTGCATCCAGCTCTTCTGGCTTGCTGTCGACCTGCATGCGAAGGCGAGCAGCGGCTTCATCGACAAGGTCGATAGCCTTGTCCGGCAGGAAGCGATCAGTGATATACCGGTGTGACAGCGTTGCCGCCGACACCAACGCCGCATCAGCAATACGAACGCCGTGGTGCAGCTCATATTTTTCCTTGATCCCGCGCAGAATTGAGATGGTGTCTTCTACCGTTGGTTCCTGCACTGTTACTGGTTGAAAACGGCGGGCAAGGGCTGCGTCCTTCTCGACGTATTTGCGATATTCATCCAGCGTTGTGGCACCGATGCAGTGCAACTCGCCACGGGCCAGCGCAGGTTTGATCAGATTGGCAGCGTCCATCGCGCCATCAGATTTACCGGCCCCTACCAGCGTATGCATTTCATCAATGAACAGGATAATTTCGCCTGCGGCCTCAGTCACCTCAGTCAGAACAGACTTCAGTCGCTCCTCAAACTCGCCACGATATTTCGCACCCGCGATGAGCGCGCCCATATCAAGTGAAAGCAGCTGCTTGTCGCGCAAAGACTCTGGCACATCACCATTGACGATGCGCAGCGCCATACCTTCAGCAATCGCGGTTTTACCCACGCCAGGCTCTCCGATCAGCACGGGGTTGTTCTTGGTGCGGCGGCTCAAAACCTGCATGGCACGGCGAATTTCCTCATCCCGACCGATGATCGGGTCGATCTTGCCCTCTCGCACGGCCTCCGTCAGGTCGCGCGCATATTTCTTAAGCGCTTCATACCCGTCTTCAGCACTGGCGCTGTCGGCCTTGCGCCCTTTGCGAATATCATTCACCGCCTCATTCAGTGCCTGCGCAGTAACACGACCTGCAGCCAGCGCGTCTTTGGCCTTGGATTTGACCATGCACAAAGCCATCAACACCCGCTCAACAGGCACAAAGCTGTCACCGGCTTTTTCGGCGATCTTACCGGCCTCATCCAGCACTTTGGCGGTCTGACCATCTAGATAGATATCTGCGGAATTACCCTGAACTTTAGGCAGCTTAGCGACGGTCAATTCCAGCGCCTGTACAACCTGGTCCGGGCTTCCCCCAGAGCGTGTGATCAAATTACTTGCTAGCCCCTGATCATCGTCCATCAGCGACTTCAGCAAATGCTCCGGCATCAGCCTCTGGTGATCTTCGCGCCGCGCAATCGTCTGGGCCGCTTGGACAAAACCGCGCGCCCGTTCGGTGAACTTATTCAAGTCCATCTTACTCTCCTTATATAAGCGCCCTTTTTGTGTCGACGCCCGCTCTGCGGCACGTCCTTGTCAGGGCCTCTCGTTAAATGTGGGAGATCTTGCCGCCTCTTCAAGGTCACTTTGCGACAAAAATGTCACCAAATCCCTGATCCAGATCAAGACTCTTCTGTCATAGCGGCAAACCAGTTCACGTCTTGCAGTCTACCCCAATCCTGCTGCGCCCGTTTTACCCTTTCCCAAAGCTGTCTCCGGTACTAAAAGCAGCGCGACCCCAAGACCGCTCGCATGCACACCGCGCCTTATATGGCGCCACCAAAGACGAGGAACCACCATGTCCGCATCTCTCACTGGCACCCCCTCAAGTGATACCAACGCCGACGACCGTCTGATTGTTGCGATGGACGTGCCCAACGCCCTTGCTGGCTTGAAATTGGCCGATACTCTAGGTGATGCGGTCTCCTTCTATAAAATTGGTCTTGGCATGCTGACCGGTGGCGGTCTTGCCCTCGCAAACGAGCTAAAACAGGAGCGCGGCAAGCGCATTTTCCTGGATATGAAGCTGTTTGACATCAGTGCAACGATCGAGGCCGCAGTGCGCGGCTTAGCGCAGTTCGATCTGGACTTCCTAACCGTTCACGGTGACCCGCATGTCGTACGCGCCGCAAAGGAAGGAGCCGCAGGCACCAATCTCAAAATCCTTGGCGTGACCATCCTCACATCGCTGGATCGAACAGATTTGGATGAGTCGCTTATCAAAGCCGGCGATATCTCCGATCTGGTTCAGGAACGCGCCGGCCTTGCACTGTCTGCCGGGGCGGATGGCGTCATCGCAAGCCCGCAAGAAGCGGCGCTGATCCGCGCCCTGCCCGAAGCATCCGGAAAGTTGATTGTAACGCCGGGCGTACGCCCTACCGGTGCAGCTCTCGGAGATCAGAAACGCGTGGCGACCCCGGCAAGCGCATTGGAAGCAGGCGCAGATCATATCGTCGTTGGCCGCCCGATCTGGGCAGCCGACGCTCCGCGCGACGCAGCAGGGGATATTCTGGCCACGCTGCCACATTGAACCCGCAAGGTTTCAAACGAAACGCCGCCTACACGAGTTTCACTTCCTCAACACCGCCTACCTGCCAGTGCATGTCGCATTGGTGGGTCGCTTTGTCCCACCGGCCGAATTGACCACACCCTGTGTCGTCATATTTCGATATGCACAAACATTAGGCAAAAAATAAACTTTCCATCATGGCCAGCCCAGGATGGGATATCTTAGGCAGATCGAAAATCTGACGCGGGGTCAACCGTTGGTTTTACAAGGTATTTTTGCATTCCCCTGCCTCATATTGCGCCATTTCGTCCTGTGCCCACAAAAGCACACAAGCAGTGGTGGAATTACATAATCCTGCTCAACACGCTTTGCCCAGCGGAAAAAATGACCGACCCTGTGAAAGAGACACTCCCCTGACGGCCTTGCTCTTCCTGAGGTTCGTCACCTCCCCCGCTACAGCAGCGGGGGTTCTTTCTTTTGTAGCCTAAGAATACCCAGAAATGCCCACCCACTAGGCGGCTAAAAAACTGCTTATTCTACTGCCCCAGCCTCTGGTTTCTGCATCAGATAGGTTTGCAGGTATTCGACAAAATGCGGGACAGCCAGTTTGTGCCCAATGTACCAGCTCGGCCGAACAAGTGCCCAGCTTTGTCCTTCATCCCCCAGCCGTATGTCCTGCGCGCGTATGGCGGGCAGATGCGCAACAAAAAACCAAACCAATCCATCGCGCCGTTCATAGCTTCGCCGCCAAACAAGGTCCGCCTCCTGAACAACTATTCCGACCTCTTCCTCGGTTTCACGCAGGGCGCAACACTCCGGTGTTTCGTCACCTTCACGCCCTCCACCCGGGAAATCCCAATGGCCAGGATAAGGAATATGCGGATACGCGTCGCGCTCAATTACCAATAGCCTGTCGCCAATGAAAAGCGCCAGCTTTGCGCCATTGAATGTCATTGCTACTCCCGCCATGTCACATCGCCTACAGACAATCCGTTATTCAAAGGCTACTCTTTGATCCCCTGCTGCACCATGAGATTCCCTGCCAGTCCACCTCGGTTTTCATCTTCATGTCCGACAACAATCCAATACCGCCTGAAACGGCCGTTCCCATCGATCAAACGGGTCACACGGAGGCAGCTCAGCGTCTGCAAGTTCTCTGCCGGGAATGTTTATCCTATGGTGTGTTGAAGCCAAAAGACGACAAGCCACCAACAGCAAAGCGGTGCCCAAGCTGCCAAAGCCCCAGGATAAAAGCCCATCCCGAGCTATTTTCACTCTCCATCGCTCACATGGATTGTGACGCCTTTTATGCCAGCGTTGAAAAGCGAGACAATCCCGACCTCGCAGACAAACCTGTGGTTATCGGCGGTGGGCGGCGTGGAGTGGTGTCCACCGCCTGCTATGTCGCGCGCATTCGCGGCGTGCGTTCAGCAATGCCCATGTTCCAAGCGCTCAAGCTCTGCCCTGACGCAGTGGTTATCAAACCGCGGATGGATGTCTACGTCGATGTCAGCCGCAAGATCCGTGCAATGATGGACGAGCTGACGCCAGATGTTGAACCTCTGTCGCTGGACGAAGCCTTTATGGATTTATCCGGCACTCAGCGTCTACATGGTGCACCGCCAGCAGTGATGTTGGCGCGGCTGGTCAAACGAATGAAAGACGAATTGGGCGTCACTGGATCAATCGGCTTGTCCCACAATAAGTTTCTCGCAAAAGTGGCCTCTGATCTGGATAAACCACGTGGGTTTTCCGTAATAGGCGCTGCTGAAACCTCTGATTTCCTCAGGGACAAACCGGTACGGCTGATTTGGGGCATAGGCCCGGCAGCACAGGCATCGCTGGACAAAGCCGGGATACGCAGTTTTTCCGATCTGCTCCGATGGGAGCGAAATGACCTGAATGCCCGGTTTGGCTCAACGGGTGAGCGACTGTGGCACCTCGCACGTGGGCAAGATCGGCGCCGGGTGTCTTCCAATGCCCCGATCAAATCGATCTCAAACGAAACCACATTCTTTGAAGACACGGCCAGCCTGGAGGTGCTCGATGGTCACCTGTGGCGTTTGGCTGAAAAGGTTTCAGATCGCGCCAAGGCCCGACAGCTGGCAGGGCGAGTGGTGACGCTCAAATTGAAGCGCGCCAATCACAGCAGCCTCACCCGGCGCCAGTCCTTGCGCGACGCGACCCAGATTGCCGATATGATCTACCGCACGGCGAGAGCGCTTTTGGATCAGGTTGGCGACGAAGGCCCCTACCGGTTGCTGGGCTGTGGTATCTCCGATCTGATCAGCGAAACCAAAGCCGATGTTACTGGCGATCTTCTGGATCCCCAGGCTGGCCAACGTGCAAAAGCAGAGCGCGCAACAGACGCAATTCGGGAACGCTTTGGAAAATCCGCCATCCAGAAGGGCCGAGCCCTTCGGTGAGAGCTACAAACGCGACTACTCAGCTGCGAGTGACACCGGATCACAAGTCAGCCGCGATAACTCTGCGACCACATCGGTCAGAACCATCTGCAGCGCTGTAAAATCAGCCGTCTTCTGAATCCGCGTCTCATTCATATAGAGACTGCGGTCGATTTCGACCTGCACTGCATGCTGCTCACGCGAGGGACGACCATAGGATTGTGTAATGTAGGCCCCCGCAAAGGGTGTGTTTCGCGCAACCCGCAGACCAGCTCCGACAAAAGCCGCCTCAATCCGGTCCATCACCTCGGAAGAGGCTGCAGCACCAAACCGATCTCCAAGCACCACATCCGGCAGCGCACCACAACTGCGACCAGCCGCTGATATCGCCTCATGTGGCATCGAATGACAGTCAATCAGTACGGCTCGCCCGAACCCGGTCCGAGCTTGATCCAGAAGTTGTTGCAAAGCGGCGTGATAAGGCCGCCAATAGGAGGCAATCCGATCGCTCGCCTCTGTGCGAGTAAGCTTGCCGCTATAAATCGACCGCCCGTGGGCCACCACCCGCGGTATCACCCCCAGCCCCGACGCGACGCGCGGGTTCTGGCCACGTTTGATCACCCCATCAATCAGGGCCGGATCCAGTTCTTCGGTTGATCTGTTGAGATCCACATAGGCTCGCGGCACTTGGGCAGTCAGCAAAGGCATTCCGAATCTTGGCGCCGACGCGAATAACTCATCCACAAAGGCATCTTCAGAACTACGCAGCTGCAATGGATCAAGGACCGTCTCCGCCAAGAAGGCCGGGCTGTAGTTCGATCCACTGTGCGGAGAGGCGAAAACCACCCCCGACTGCAATTCCTGTGGCATTTCCACCAAATATACTGTCTTAGACATGAAGGCTCCGGCCACTCAAATACAAGAAACAGCATAGACCGGAAATTTCTGCGGTCAAAAGCTCTTGCACCCCTCTCCGACTCATTTTATAGACCCCTTCACCGGCGCGGTCATCCGCGCCCCATTTAGTTTTGGGGCCGACTGAAAGCGTAGGTGTTCATGGGCGATTAGCTCAGCGGTAGAGCACTTCGTTGACATCGAAGGGGTCACAAGTTCGAACCTTGTATCGCCCACCATGAATTCACTGCTTTGATTTATTGATCAAAGCCCCGCAACCCAGGCGCTGGTTCGCGCCGCAGAACAGGAGATGGCCATGAAGGTCAAGAACTCGCTCCGCTCGCTCAAGAACCGGCATCGGGATTGCCGCATTGTGCGTCGCAAGGGCCGTGTATATGTGATCAATAAAACCCAGCCGCGTTTCAAAGCGCGCCAAGGTTAATGATATGACACTGCTCAGCAGATTTTTGAAAGCCGCGTCCTGTGACGCGGCTTTCTTCGTTTTCATACTCTGAAATTCTATTGAGACCTCAACTCAGCCAATGGGCTTGGGATTCTTTTTCCGATGGTTTTTGTCAGTTTTGGTTTGCATCTTTGGTGAAATTCTTTATCTGAGAAAATCAGTCGGGTTCGAGGCTGTACGGCAGAGCCCACGGGGAATTCTGAATAGATGGGACATATTATGTTGAAATCATCCACCATACTTGCTGGCGCGCTGACCGCAGCCGTTGCCACAACTGCCGCTGCCGAAGGCGAATTGAACCTCTACTCGTCACGCCACTACGATACAGACGAGCGTCTCTATTCCGATTTCGAAGAGGCCACCGGCATCACCATCAACCGTATCGAAGGCAAAGCCGACGAACTGACTGCCCGGATGGCTGCAGAGGGTGCGAATTCTCCTGCAGACATCTTGCTGACCGTCGACACATCGCGTCTGGCCCGCGCTAAGAACGATGGCCTGCTGCAAGCAATTGACAGCGACACTCTGGAAGCCCGCGTGCCCGGTTATCTGCAGGACGCAGACAACCAGTGGTTCGGTTTCTCGCAGCGTGCCCGCATCATTTTCTTTGACAAGGCCGATGTGACCAACCCACCCAAAACCTATCTGGATCTTGCGGATCCGGCCTACAAAGGTCAGGTCTGCATCCGTTCCTCAACCAACACCTATAACCAGACTCTTCTGGCCTCCATCATCACCCACCATGGTGAAGACGTAGCGACCGATTGGGCAAAAGGCGTTGTCGCGAACATGGCCCGCGCACCGCAGGGCGGCGACACCGACCAGCTGCGCGGTATTGTCTCTGGCGAGTGTGAAATTGCAGTCGGCAATAGCTACTACTTCGCGCGTTCCATCCGCAAGAATGTAAAAGGCCTGTCTGACCAGCGTGAGATGATCGGTTGGGTCTTCCCCTCACAGGATGCCGAAGGCGCACATATGAACCTGTCTGGCGCAGGTGTAGCGGTGAATGCCCCCAACAAGGACAACGCCGTGAAGTTCCTAGAATACCTCGCCTCCGATCAGGCGCAGCAGTATTTCTCGGCTGGCAATGATGAATACCCGACCGTTCCGGGCGTGGCTCTGGCACCCAGCATCGCCGCACTGGGCCACTTCAAACCCGATGATGTTCAGCTGTCAGATGTCGCGAAAAACATCCCTGCAGCTCAGAAAATCTTCAATCAGGTCGGTTGGGAGTAAGTCTTCCACGAATGCTGCCTTTTATGGCGGTAACCGTTGATCAATAGATGAAGGCGCAGGATTTTCCCTGCGCCTTTGTTTTATTTGGGACAGTGAATATCCATCCTTACTCAGCAGGCGAGACCTGATCACCCGATCCGCCGTCAACTTTCGGTACAAATCGCGACAGGGCGAAGGCGACGATATAGAGACCCAACCCAAAGGAGAAATGCGACATCAGACTCTTGAGCCGCGCTGCATCCGGATTAGGTTTGTTAGCAGCCATGATCCCGGCACCCAGCGCAGGCTGCAAGATAAAGAACGGTGCAACCACGGTGATCAACCCAAAGAGCACCGGAGCAACCGGTCCCGGCCGCAGCAACTGACGCTCTCCGCCAATCGCCACGAATAGTGCTGCAAAAAGGACACCCACGACGTAGTGTGCCGACCAGCCAAGGGCTGCCTCTTGAGCCACCGGCGCAGCCTTTCGGATACTCTCATGGGTAAACACACCATCCGCCATATGGCCCAACCAACGCCCGACAACTGCAAAATTGCTTTGCGGAACGCCAAACAAGGCATCGGCAGCGATCGCCCAGATATCCATGAAGGCCGTAGCCCCCAATCCCAAGATAACAATACGAATAATCAATTCACTGCGGTTCAACACGGCTTCCATCCCTCTTTGTGGTCCCTCTTCCCGTAGGGTGAACGATTCCTCGGGTCGCAGTGATTTTAGGACCTCATCAGGGTTCGCCGCCAATTGCATTGTTTGAGGTAGCCCCCCAGCAAAGCTGATCAGCCATAAATTAAAGGGGGGAGAGCACCGGTTACTGCGACTTCACGAACCGTTTCCACAGGGTAGACGATTCGCACAAGACACCCTATAGCTGCAGCCCGAGTTCTGAGATGCACAGCGAGGGGGGGCGAGCCATGCGTGACCAAACCATGATACCTGAGAAGTACCGATGAACCGTATCCCGGTCACTATCATCAGCGGCTATCTCGGTGCTGGCAAAACCACCCTGATCAATCGTCTCTTAAGCGAGGATCACGGGCTACGTCTGACCGTGTTGGTCAATGACTTCGGGCGCATCAATATCGATGAAAGCCTTTTGCAGGACAGTAGTTCGGAGACTATCGCTCTAAGCAATGGCTGTATCTGCTGTAGCTTAGGGGATGATCTGACCCACGCATTGCATCGTATTCTGATGTCCGACGTTCACCCAGACCACATCGTGGTCGAGGCAAGCGGCCTTTCCGATCCACTTGCCATTGCCAATACTGTGGTCAACGAAAACCAGCTCTCCCACGGCGGCATTATAACGGTTGCTGACGGTGGAAATCTCTCCGATTTGCTGGCCGATGATTTGCTTTGCAAACAGGCCAGTCAGCAAATCCGAGCTGCTGATCTGGTACTGATCAGCAAATGCGACACTCCTTCCGCTTCTGCAATGGCACATTTGAAGGAGCTTGGAGCACGTACGCCAACAGTTCTCGGCAGCGCTCCGATCGCGGATTTGCTGTTCGATGTGCTGCCGCTACCAGCGCGCCGCTCAGCCAATATATCTGCCCATCACGCTTACTCCACCTGGCATCACCGCAGTAAGGAGCCGATGGATCGTTGCAAACTGGGCGATAAACTGGCGAACCGCCCTGAAGGCCTTTACCGCATGAAGGGTTACGTTTTGACCAATGGCGGCGGGTATGAGTTGCATGTGGTCGGGCGGCAGGTTTCGGCAAAACGCTGTGAGGCCGAGGAGACCGTATTGGTCGCCCTAGGTCCTGCAGCCCGGATTTCTTGTGAAGAGATCGATGACTGGTGGCACCGCTAGGCTGCCCCATTGGCCATGGCTAATTGCGTCGCCCGACCTGTCTGCAAATCAGGATAACGGGCAATAATCCAACCAACATAATGACCAAAGAGGGGACCGCCGCGCCCTCCAACCTTTCATCTGAGGCCAGCCGATAGGCCTGCACCGCCAATGTGTCATAGTTGAAGGGTCGCATGATCAGTGTCGCCGGCAACTCTTTCATCACATCGACAAATACGATCAACAAAGCGGTCATCAGGCTGGGTGTGAGAATGGGCAGATGCACCCGGCGCAGCATACCCAGCGGGCTTTGCCCCAATGAACGGGCAGCGGCATCCATATTGGCATGCACCGTCGCCTGCCCGCCCTCATATGCGCCTAATGCGGCAGCCAAAAACCGCACCATATATGCCGCCACCAACAACCAGATTGATCCGGTTATCAGCAGCCCCGTCCGTATTTCAAAATTCGCCCGCATCCAGGCGTCGAGAGCATTGTCAAACGCCGCGAACGGAACCATCAGCCCGACAGCAATAACGCCCCCCGGCACCGCGTAGCCAAGTCGCGAGATATGTCCTGCCAACGTAGAGCTCCGCCCCGGACGCAGCCGCTGATAAAATCCCAAACATACAGCGACAACCACTGTCAGCATCGCTGCCGTCATCGCCAACACCAGAGAGTTTTGCAGAAAACCCAAGTAGCGCCTGCTGAGTAGGTTTTGCTCAGACTGCAGCCCCATCTGAGCCAGTATCACAACAGGCAGTAAGAACCCCAAAAGGACTGGCAGCACACATAGACCAAAAGCGAGTGCGGCTTTGAAACCGCGCAGTTCCACTGGCGGCATCGTTGCCTGATGTTTACCTGCATGGTGGTACCGCGCCCGGCCTCGCGTCGAGCGTTCGACCAACGCCAACGTCAAAGCAAACCCCAACAAACAAAGCGCGAGCTGCGCGGCGCCAGCTCGATCAGCCAGTGAGAACCAGCTGGTGTAAATGCCAGTCGCAAATGTCTGCACGCCAAAATAACTTACCGTGCCGAAATCTGCTATGGTCTCCATCACCGCCAACAGAATGCCCGAAGCAATCGCCGGCCGCGCCATTGGCAGGCTAACCCGCCAAAACGCTTGCAGAGAGGTATTGCCAAGAGCACGCGCTGCAAGAAACGCCCCTGCGCTTTGCTGTAAAAACGCCGCACGCGCCAGCAAATAGACATAAGGGTACAGCACCAGCACCAACATCACAGCTGCCCCGCCAACCGAGCGGATCTCAGGAAACCAATACTCACGCGGCCCCCACCCGGTCACTTGCCGCAACGTGGATTGAACCACTCCGGGATGGTCCAACACAAAGGTATAAGCATAGGCAAGCACATAGGCCGGAAAGGCCAGCGGCAGGATCAGCACTATCTCCATCAAGCGCACGCCCGGAAACCGGGTCATAGTAACCAACCAAGCGGCTCCGACGCCCACTAACCCAGTGCCAAGCGCCACCAGAAGAACCAAAACAAATGTGGTACCGACATAGCCTGGAAGCACGGTTTCACCCAAATGCCGAATTGTCTCGGTTCCACCGGTCACTGCCGCAAGCGCGACTGCAAGCATCGGCAAAAGGCACGACAGCGCCACCGTCCAGCCTACGGTTGCAAACAATGCACCACTCGGCTTCTTCCTCCGTCTGATGAGACCGGCTTTGCCAGAAGATGGCGCACCGCCAGCAACCGCTGTCCCAACGCTGCGCGCGGCGCCTGCTGCGGTTGAACGTATGGATGTATTCTTTGCCATGACTGCCGGACTACCTAACTGCAGCCCTCTATTTCGATTATTTTCGTCGGAATTGCCAGCGGCAATGCCAAGACGCAGCCATTCGTCGCGCCCCAGTGCGGTCTCCAGTAGTGATCAAAGAAATGGCGCAACCCGTGTAAGCACACCGGTTACGTCACAATCCATTGCCCGCCGAGCAATCTACCCGGCGGGTGAGAGATCAATCGTAGTTACGTTGATCTTCGATAACCAAACCATCTTTGGGCAAAGCCCCAGGTGCAACAACTTCAACGCGCCCTTTCAGCTTCAGGACTTCGACAACCGATCTGGAAAAAGCGATCTCGTCACCGGACTGTGCTTCTATCTGAACCGTCATCGCATCCATTTCGCCGTCGCGGCTAGCGATGACACGCGCCTTGACGATCTCCTCGTGCTTATTGACCAGTGATGCAACCTGTTCGGGGCGGACAAACATACCTTTGATCTTGGTCGTTTGATCAGCACGCCCCATCCAACCTTTAATCCGCATATTGGTTCGTCCACAGGGAGATTCTCCTGGCAGAACGGCACTCAGATCCCCAGTGGCGAAACGGATTAGTGGATAGTCAGGGTTCAATGTGGTCACCACAACTTCACCTACCTCACCTGAGGTTACCGGTGTTCCGGTACCGGGTGTGACGATCTCAACGACAACTCTCTCATCGACGATCATCCCCTCCATCGCAGAACTTTCGTAGGCGATATTGCCCAGATCCGCAGTCGCATAAGACTGGAGGCAAGTTATACCGCGATCAGCATATTCCTGACGCAAGGAGGGGAACAATGCCCCGCCTCCAACGGCTGCCTTGGTGAAACCGAGCTTCACGCCCATTGCATCGGCTTTATCCAGAATGACCTTCAGATAGTCCGGCGTGCCAGCATATGCCGTCGCCCTGACATCACGTGCCGCGGTCACCTGCAACTCGGTCTGGCCAGTGCCCGCAGGCAATACCGCCGCTCCGACTGCGCGCGCACCATTTTCAAAGATCATGCCCGCAGGGGTCAGATGGTACCCGAAACAGTTCTGCACCACGTCACCAGGCCCGATGCCCACGGCATGCAGAAATCGGCCCATCCGCCACCAGTCGTGATCCACTCCACCTGGCTCATAAATTGGACCGGGAGATTGAAAGACATGAGCGAAGCCACTAGCCGGTTTCACAGTAAATCCACCATAGGGGGGATGCGCTGCCTGTGCCGTGCTGAGATCCGATTTGCGCAGGACCGGCAGGGAGGCCAGATCTGCCACAGTGGTGATAGCCGCCGCATCCACGTGGCGCAGGCTTTCACCGTATCCGGGTGCGGTCTGGGCACGCGCAATCTGTTGCGGCAATTGCTGCGCGAGATCGGCGGCACGAGCGTCAGCGCTGCGGGTCTCTAACGTGTCAAAATTGGTCATGTCAGTCACCCCGCCTCAGCTCAACCACCGCTTCCGGCGGCGATAAGATCGCACATCCCGAAAGCTCTTACGTCCTTCATCAGACATCCCGAGATAGAATTCCTTCACATCCGGGTTCTCGCGCAGATCAGCCGCCGGGCCGTCCATAACCACGCGCCCCGATTCAAGAATGTATCCGTAGTGGGAATAGCGCAGCGCCACGTTGGTGTTCTGCTCCGCCAACAGAAAGGTGACCCCTTCTTTTTCGTTGATCGACTTTACGATCTCAAAAATCTGTTCGACCAACTGCGGCGCTAATCCCATCGATGGCTCATCCAACAGGATGGTCTCTGGCCGGCTCATCAAGGCGCGACCCATCGCAACCATCTGCTGCTCACCACCTGAGGTATAGCCAGCCTGACTGCGGCGACGTTCTTTCAGACGGGGGAAATAACTGTAGACCATCTCAAGATCGCGCTGAATATTCGCATTGCTGTCGCTGCGAGTATAAGCGCCGGTCAGCAGGTTTTCTTCAACAGTTAGGTGCTCAAAACAGTGACGGCCTTCCATGACTTGGATCACGCCCTTTTTCACCAATTCGGCAGGGTCGCGATCCTGGATCCGCTCACCACGGTAACTGATCGTCCCTTTGGTGACTTCGCCCCTTTCAGAATGCAGTAGATTTGACACCGCCTTAAGTGTTGTCGTCTTGCCCGCGCCGTTGCCACCCAAGAGTGCAGTAATACCACCTTTGGGCACCTTCAGGCTCACGCCCTTCAAGACGAGGATCACGTGATTATAGATCACTTCGATGTTGTTGACCTCAAGCAGAGTCTCTGCCTGAACATCGGTGGTTTTGGCTGTATCCAGCATCTGTTGTTGTCCTCACGCGGTCCCGACTCGGTTTACCCTGTGCCGGGTCTGTCTGTAGATGCGGCCCTTGCGCGCCGCACCGGATGATATACGCGCGACATGATGCGCGGTTCAGGCTGGCCCGCCCCCGCTACCGGGGCCGGGCCGTTGCAAGATTACTTACACCCTGCCTCGATGTTGTTTTCCTTGGCATAAGCCATGGAATCTTCATCGATCAACGGCAGGATCACATCCCGATCGCTGGGTGCAAAATCGCTGATCAGGTTCCAGGTTTTCGTTGACGCATCCCACTGGGTCATACCAACAAGGCCGGGGCCGCCGTGGTTCTCACAAGAGACGTTGAAGGAGGGACCAAACAAAGGCATCCCCAACGCGGACATGCGTGCTTCTGGCATTTCCAAGGCTTCCATCCCATCACGCATCATCGCTGGGGTGATGTCATTGGTTCCGTGGATTTCCTGTGCAGTCTTTGCCGCCTCAACAGCCAGCATTGCTGCATACATGCCTCGGTTATACAGTACGTTGCCGATTTGATCGCCTGCACCAGCCGCTAGGCCCTTGTCAACAACATGGGTCTGGATATCGCCAAACACAGGGAAGTCACGACCCACACCATGGAAAGTCACAGCTTTGTAACCATTGGCCTTTTCACCGGCAGCCATGACATCGTGTTCCGCACCGGACCACCACACGCCGATGAAATTCTCCATCGGGTAACGGGTGTTGGCAGCTTCTTGGATCGCGACCTGGTTCATCACGCCCCAGCCCCACATGATCACGAAATCTGGACGATCGCGACGGATCTGCAGCCACTGAGATTTCTGCTCCTGGCCTGGATGATCCACTGGCAGAGTAGACAGGGTAAAGCCGTGCTTCTTGGAGAGTTCCTCCAACGTACGGATCGGTTCCTTGCCATAAGCGGAGTTGTGGAACAGCAGCGAAATCTTCTTGCCGTTCAAATCACCGCCGTTTTCCTCGAGCAGGTAATTGATGATACCCGATGCGCCATCCCAGTAGTTAGCAGGGTAGTTGAAGACGTTGCTGAACACCTCACCATTCGCGGCCGATGTCCGACCATAGCCCATGGTGTGCAGAGGAATACCGTCAGCGGTCACTTTTGGGATCAGCTGATAGGTGATGCCTGTGGACAGCGGCTGATAGACCAGCGCACCTTGGCCCTTGGTCGATTCATAGCATTCCACACCTTTTTCGGTGTTATAGCCGGTCTCGCATTCAATGACCTTGGTCTTTACGCCATTGATGCCACCGTCACGCTCGTTCACGAGCGTAAAATAGTCGGCATATCCATCCGCAAACGGAATACCACCAGCGGCATAGGGCCCGGTGCGATAGCTCAGCGACGGAAACACCAGATCTGCCATAGCAGGGCCAGCGGCCATCATGGCGCCCAGCGCCAGAGTCGTCAGTTTCATTTTCATCGGGTCTCATCCTCCCTTGAATTGTCCGATGTGGGTCACGACGGGGTTTGATCTTGTTGTTTCCCCGCGGTCTTGCTTGGCCAGCCCCGCTTAATGCGGGAAAGGCCAGAGTCTCAATTTCTCTTTCGCAACACGCCACAATTGGGCGATGCCATGCGGCTCGGCGATCAAAAAGATCACGATCAATGCACCTACGATGACCAACTGAATGTGCGCGACTATGTCCGTGGGCCAGCCCAGAACATCAACGCCGACAACCTTCAGAACCACCGGCAGCAGCACCAGAAACGCCGCCCCGGCAAAGGAACCGAAGATCGAACCGAGCCCCCCGATGATCACCATAAAGAGCACAAGAAATGATTTGTTGATGCCGAAGGCCTCGCCGACTTCAACCGCCCCAAGGTAGACCGAGAAAAACAGCGCGCCGGAAACTCCGATAAAGAAACCCGAAACACCGAAGGCCGAGAGCTTCGCTTTCAGAGGGTTCACTCCGATGATTTCAGCAGCGATATCCATGTCTCGGATGGCCATCCAGCTGCGGCCAACAGTGCCGCGTGTCAGATTACGTGCAACCACCGCGCAAAACGCCAGGAAAATGAGGCAGAACATATAGGTGGCCCAGGCCGGTGCGTTAGGACCGGTGACAATGATGCCAAAGACATCCCGCTCCGGCGCGCTGATCTGACCAGAAGCGGAGTAGTTGTAAAACCACGGCACCCGATTGAAGAGCCAAACCAAAAAGAACTGCGCTGCCAAGGTTGCCACCGCAAGGTAGAAGCCTTTGATCCGCAGCGATGGCAGACCAAACGCGATGCAGACCAATGATGTGATCCCACCGGCCAGCAAAACATGAATGAACATGCTCATCTCCGGAAAGGCAGTCATTAGCTTATAGCAGGCATAAGCCCCCACAGCCATGAAACCACCCGTTCCCAGTGACACCTGCCCGCAATAGCCAACCAGTATATTGAGGCCAATTGCGGCAATCGAGTAAATCAGAAACGGCAGAAGAATAGCGTTGGCCCAGTAGTCATTTACCACGAACGGCACCACCAGAAACGCGAAGGCCAGCACGATATAATAGCGGATCCGGTCAAATTTGATCGGGAAGGTCTGGCTGTCATCTTGGTAGGAGGTTTTGAAATCTCCGGCTTCACGATAGAACATGACTCAGATGCTCCCTTCTTGCTGCGCACGGTTTCTCGGACCCGTGTCGCGTTGATTTGTTATTTTAACGTAAGCACTTAGATCGGTTACATGAGCCCGTTTCAGATTGGCAAGAGCACCAATGATCAGCCCAGCTGCCCCCAACAGAGATACCGTAGTCATCTGCCCATCGGAAAACCTCTCGGCCATCTGAGCAACGTAACCAAAGACACCGAACCCCGCCAAAGCGACAACATCGATGATGGCGATGTGCTTGGTCATCTGCTGCCACCTGCGTTAACTAATCCGTCGGATTTTCGGCCATTGCCACATTTCGCCCCAATCTTTCTGCCAAGTTTGCCTCGGGAAAAGTGAGTGGGAACGATGAGTTCAATTTTGCAGGAAATCCGGCAGCTAGAGGCTGCACGGGAGAGGGGAGACCTGTCTCCCGAGGACTTCACAAGGGCCAAGACCCGGTTGCTCAACACGGTGGAGGAGGCAACTGTCCTTCCACAGGCCCAGCGCCAATCGCCGGGCCAATCACCAACGCGAGCCGCGCGGCGACAATCGAGCGATGTCGCCCCTGTCGCTTGGGGCATGTTACTGCTGGCGCTTTTTGCTGCTGCAGCCATGACGCTGCTCGTCGGGCAGCTGATCGGCGATGTCACCATCGCCTTCACGCTGGTTGTAACCGTCTTTGCTGCCATCGTTATTGCGGCCTTCCGAAGGCTGGAACGGTGAGCTGATTGGCGCCGCGCGCCTCCGGAACGGAGACGCCATGCCAAAGGCACAGAGGCGTCAGACCCGTTCAATGATCTTCTCCCCAAACAGACCTTGTGGGCGGAACACCAGGAACAACAGCGCCAACACATAGGCAAACCAGTTTTCCGTCGCCCCCCCGACCATCGGGCCGATCATGAATTCGAACAGCTTTTCGCCCACACCAATGATCAACCCGCCAATGATTGCGCCGGGAATTGAGGTGAAGCCACCCAGCATCAATACGGGCAAGGCTTTCAATGCAATCAGCGACAGCGAAAATTGCACGCCGGATTTGGTGCCCCACATGATCCCGGCAACCAGTGCTACAAATCCCGCAACCGACCAGACCAGCACCCAAATGAAGTTAAGTGAAATGCCCACCGATAGTGCTGCCTGATGGTCATCGGCCACGGCCCGCATAGCACGACCTTGTTTGGTGTACTGCGCAAAGGCCACAAGCCCTGCCACCAGTAACGCCGCAATGATTGTCGCCACGATGTCGAGATTGTCGATAAAGAACCCGTAGTCAAAAATCTGATAGGTGGTCTCGTCAATCCATAGGTTGATCCCCTGAGGCAAGCCCACATCCAGCGTCTTGATTTCGGACCCCCACATCAGGTCCGCCACGCCTTCTAGGAAGTAAGCGAGACCAATGGTCGCCATAAACAGGATAATCGGCTCCTGCCCGACCAAATGACGCATCACAAATTGCTGCACCATCCAGGCGAGTAACACCATCACGCCAACCGTGATAACAATCGCCACAAAAGACGGAACCGTCCAGCCGAAGTGGGTGATATGCCCACCAAAGATCGCATTTATGACATGCGAAAACGGCACCTGACCGTTCATAATCCCAACCAGTGTCATAGCGGCGAACAGCGCCATAACACCTTGCGCGTAGTTAAAGATACCCGAAGCCTTGTAGATCAGGACAAAACCCAGCGCGACCAGCGCATACAGCACGCCTGCCATTAGGCCGTTCAGCGTGACTTCCATCGCAAAGACGAGTTGTTCAGGCATCCCGCTCTCCTCCTGCAACTGTCTTCACCGACACCTGCCAAAAATTTCCGAATTTCGTTCTGCGCACCTGTAGGTCAGTCATGGCTCACCCCCAGATAGGCGTCGATCACGTCCTGATTATTGCGCACCTCATCGGGTGTCCCATCGCCAATCTTCTTGCCGTAGTCCATCACCACGACACGATCGGAGAGATCCATCACAACGCCCATGTCATGTTCAATCAGGGCAATGGTCGTGCCAAATTCATCGTTCACATCGAGAATAAAGCGAGACATGTCCTCTTTTTCTTCGACGTTCATACCAGCCATTGGTTCATCCAGCAGAAGCAACTTGGGTTCAGCAGCAAGCGCACGCGCCAGCTCAACCCGCTTTTTCAGACCATAAGGCAGCCGCGCCACCGGCGTTTTGCGGATATGCTGGATCTCCAGAAAGTCGATGATCCGTTCCACGGACTCACGGTTTTCACTCTCTTCAGCTGCAGCTTTGCCACGCCAAATCGCCTGCTGAAAAATGTTGGTCTTCATATAGTTGAGACGCCCGGTCATCACATTGTCGAGCACGCTCATCCCATCAAACAACGCGATATTCTGGAACGTCCGGGCAATACCCTGGCGAGCAACCTCATAAGGGCGCATCTGCGGGCGTGGCTTGCCGCGAAACAGCACCTCGCCATCCTGTGGAATATAGAAACCCGAGATCACATTCAGCATTGAGGACTTGCCGGCGCCATTGGGGCCGATAATGGCCCTGATCTCGCCTTCGCGGATATCAAACGAGATATCCTTGATCGCCACCACGCCGCCAAAACGCAGGGTGATGTTTTTCATCTCCATCACCACGCCGCCGATCTTGCGCCCGTCCTCGGTGATATAGCCGTCTTCCATATCCTTCACGACACCGCGCCTTTCGCATAATTTCTTGGTTTTCTGTGGCCCTGCGCTGTTGCTTGCTGCAACGGCGCGACCTTGAAGAGATCCCGCTTCATTCTGCAGCCACCGCTTGTGGTATCACCCGCACGACCTTGGCATCGATGATGTCCAGAGTGGCACTTATCTCGCCCTTGCGGCCGTCCTCATAGGTGACCTCGGTACGGGTAGAAATCTGAGAAGACCCATCATAAAGTGCTGCGATAATGTCGTCGTATTTATCTTCGACAATCACACGGCGGACTTTTCGCGTCCGGGTCATCTCGCCATCGTCAGCGTCCAGTTCCTTGTGCAGGACAACGAAACGATGCACCTGGCAACCGGACAGCATCCGATCCTGCGCGACCGATTCATTGACCGTTTCTACATGCTCTCGGATCGATTGCAGCACCATCGGATGGCCCGCAAGCTCCTGATATGAGGCATAGGCAATATTGTTCCGCTCCGCCCAGTTGCCCACCGCGGTCAGATCGATATTGATGAATGCAACACAGCGATCCCGGCCATTGCCAAACAACACAACTTCCAGAATATCCGGATAGAACTTGAGTTTGTTCTCGACGAATTTTGGCGCGAACATCGCTCCATCCGCCATTTTACCGACATCCTTAGCCCGGTCGATGATCCGCAAATGGCCGCTGTCTTCTTCGAAGAAGCCTGCATCACCGGTCGCAACCCAACCTTCAGGATCTTTTGTCGATGCTGTAGATTCCGGGTTGTTGTAATACTCAACAAACGTACCGGGTGAGCGGTAGAAAATCTCGCCATTCTCGGCGATCTTGATTTCCACATCTGGGGCCGGAACCCCCACGGTATCAGCACGGACCTCACCATCAGGCTGTACAGTGATAAACACTGTGGCCTCGGTCTGACCGTAGAGCTGTTTCAGGTTGATACCCAACGAACGATAGAAATCAAAAATCTCCGGCCCGATGGCCTCACCAGCAGTGTAGCCGACGCGAATGCGGCCATACCCCAGGGTATCCTTCAGTGGACCATAAACCAGAAGATCGCCCAGCTTATACCTTAGCCGGTCCATCAATCCGACCGGGCGACCGTCCAGAATGTCGCCGCCAACCTTCTTTGCATGGTCAAGAAAGTAGTGAAACATTTTGCGCTTGATCGTGCTCGCATCTTCCATGCGGATCATGACGCTCGTCAGCTGGCCTTCGAATACGCGCGGCGGCGCAAAGAAGTATGTCGGACCGATTTCACGCAAATCGGTCATCATAGTGTCAGCGCTTTCGGGACAATTCACACAGAAACCGCACCAATAGGCCTGCCCAACTGAGAAAATAAAATCACCGACCCATGCCATTGGCAGGTACGAGAGGATATTTTCACCCGCGGTCAGTTTATCAAACTCAGCTGAGTTCTTAGCGCTCTCGATCACGTTGCGATTAGACAGAACGACGCCCTTGGGCCTACCGGTCGTGCCCGAAGTATAGAGCATCACACAAGTGCTGTCGTAGGTCAGCTTGGACTTACGGGCCTCCAGTTCAGGACCCCTTTCATCGCGCGATGCCCGTCCCTGTTCCTGAATATGCGAATACTCATGCAAAGCGTGGTGGTCGTATTTGCGCATACCCCGCGGATCCAGGTATATGATCTGCTCAAGGTTGCTCAGCTCTTCCTGAACTTCGATAACCTTATCGACCTGTTCCTGATCCCCAACAATCACGAACCGTGCACCGCAATGACCCAGCACATAGGCCATCTCTTCAGCGACCGCGTCCTGATAAAGCGGAACCGGAACTGCACCCACAGATTGTGCCGCAACCATCGCCCAATAGAGATAGGGACGGTTACGCCCGATGATGGCGATGAAATCGCCCTCAGTGACACCAAGATTGATCAACCCAAGCGCCAGCGCCTCGATTTCCTTTTGGGTATCGGACCATGTCCAGCATTGCCAAATGCCGAATTCCTTTTCCCGATAGGCTTGGCGATCGCCAATCTGCGCTGCATTGCGTTCAAGCAGCGCCGGCAGGGACATCATCCCTGCGGCACCCGACTGCGTCTGAGCCACGTTCTTTCTCCTCCCCTTTCCGACCCATGCGGCCGGACTGATCGCTAAGCGCGATTCTGATCCCGATTAGGGACGGCCTCATGCTACCGCGTCAACTTTTTCTGGATGTTTTCTTAAATCTTACGAATTGTAACAACTGTTCGCCCGCCGCGCGGAGACACGCGAACTGACCGTCTTGTCGCAGGCGAGACTCTTTGCGCAGACCGGCAAGGATGTTAGCCATGCGCCGGGAGGATACGATGAAGCGATCCGAGAAACACAGCGCAACCATGACCACTGCCGGGCTCAACCTAATTGCCCAGGCCATGTCGATCTATGACAGCGAGCTGCAGCTGGTTGTGTGCAACCATCGATTTCAGGAGATGTTTGCTCTGCCCGATGAGCTGATCACGCCGGGCGCGCGTTTTGAGGAGACAATTCGTTACATCGCCACCAGCGGCGAATACGGTCCGGTAGATGATATCGAAAGTTTCGTGAAGCAGCGTGTCGATCAAGCACTAGATTTTGTCCCGCATTACCTGGAACGCGAACGGTCCAATGGGCAAGTAATCTCGATTGAGGGGGCGCCGCTACCACAAGGCGGCTGGGTGACCGTCTACACTGATATCACCCGCACCAAGCGGATTGAGCAGCTGCTGCGCGCCCGATCAGAAGAAATGTCCGATCAGCTGATCTCGCATACAGAGGAACTCTCAGCGACCAACCGAAAACTGGCGGCAACAATTACCGCTCTGGAAGAGGCCAAACGCCAGCTGACCGAGATGGAAGCGCGCACGCGTCTGACGACCGAGATGATGCCCGCACATATCGCCCACGTAGATGCGGAAGGGTATTACACCTACACCAACCGACGCCTTAGTTCCGTATTTCCCAGCCGCCCTTCGGAAATCCTCGGCACCCATATTTCCGACGCACTTGGGGCGGCAGCATATGATAAAATTTCACCACATCTGATGGCCGCATATCAGGGTGAGAGCCCTGTATTTGAGTTCACCGAAAATCATGACAGCCGACGTATCAGGGTTGCTTTCACGCCTGACAACACTGGCGGCGTGTTCATATTGTCGATGGATGTGACCGAGGAAACCCAGACCCGCGTAGCCTTGCAACAAGCCCGCCGCCGCGAGATGGCCGCGCAGATGACCAGCGGATTGGCGCATGATTTCTCCAACCTCCTCACCATCATACTCGGAATGCAGGGCAAGCTAGCCAAGACCGGCCTTAGCACAGATGCCACCGATCTAGTTCAGGCGACGCTTTCAGCAGCGCGCCGCGGGGGGCGGTTGCTGAATCGTATTGCCGAAATGACAGGCCATCGCACGCTGCGCCCGCAAGCCACGGATCTGCATGCGCTGTTGCAAGAGCTGAAGGTACTAGCGACCCCATCGCTGCCTCAGGGTATGGGCCTTAGCATTGTTGATCACACGCCGGACGTCCGATTGCTTTTGGATCCCGGGAAATTGCAGGACGCGCTGTTGAATCTCATTCTCAACGCGCGCGATGCCTGCGGCACTCAGGGTCAGATAACGGTCAGCGCACATGTCGTCGGCCAAACTTGGCTGGAACTGAGCGTCACCGACACAGGCCCCGGTTTTTCTAAGACCGCTTTAGATAAAGCGCTGAACCCGTTTTTCACGACCAAGGGTGGTGAAGGGTCTGGCCTTGGCCTGCCGATGGTCTACGACATGGCCAAATCTACGGGCGGTGACATACGGATCGGGAATACCGTTTCAGGCGCTGGCGTGACCTTGCGCATTCCCCACCGCCTCGCGCCCGATGCAGCGGATGGGATGGCTCTTCTGGTGGAAGACAGCGAAGAACTGCGCGCAACGTTTCGCGATATGCTGATCGACTTGGGATATGCAGTGGTCGAGGCCACCAGCGTTGATGAGGCCTGCGCCCTAACAGCCGATATTGATGGCATTTCACTGGTATTGTCCGATATCAAGCTGCAAGGAAGCGCCACAGGAATCGATCTGGTCGATCGCTTGCAGGGTGCCAACCTGCCTTGCATTTTGATGACATCCCTGCCAACCAGCGATCCCCTGTTTCGCACCGCTTTGAAACGCTGCCCGGTGCTGCAAAAGCCCTTTACCACCCATCAGCTTTCGATGCTGATCAAATCGGAACCCGCCGCATGAGCCGCCCCCTGATCACGATCCTTGATGACGAGCCGGAGATCCGCCGTATTCTGACCGATACTCTCGAAGATGCCGGGTTTCGCACCCAGAGCTTTGCGCGGGCGCGCGAATTCGAAGCGTCGCTCAAACGGGTCACTCCCGATGTTTGCCTGGTCGATCTGTCACTGCCCGATACTGACGGGTTGGCGTTAGTCCACCGGCTGGCATTAGAGCAGGGAGCGGCCGTAATCATTATTTCAGGACGCGCCCAGGTACAGGATCGCGTCACAGGGCTGGAACTTGGTGCTGATGATTACATCACAAAACCCTTTGACCCGGCAGAGGTCGTAGCCCGCATTCGCGCCCGTCTGCGCGGCGGCCCGCGCACCTTGGCCGCCACAGGTAACAGCGCACAATTTTCCGGCTGGACTGCACATTTCGATCGCTACACCCTCGAGGACGACAGCGGCGCCGAAACTCCGTTTTCCCACGCCGAAGGCGAAGTATTGCGGCTGTTCCTGGAAAGCCCAAAACGGTTGATCTCACGTGCTCAGATGCAAGAAAGCCTCGGCGGGGGTGCCGGCGAAAGCTTTGATCGGGCCATGGATGTGCGAATCTCACGGCTCCGCACCAAATTGAGAGAAGATCCTAAAAATCCCCGTTTGATCAAAACGATCTATGGCGCGGGCTATATCTTTCTGGGTGATGTGAGCTGGCAATGATTGCGCAGCAGCCCTGCTGGCCCGAGCAGAAATTTCAGCGTGGGCTGGACGTCACGAATCGGCAAGGATATATTTCCAGACATGGCCACCTGTCTGCTCTATCGCCAAGCACCATCGCGAATCCCGCGCTTTTACCGGATTGAACTCGCAATGAACCTGTTCGCCGAAGTTTCCGTCCTGCGTGAATGGGGGGTGGCGGGCGGTAACGGACAAAGCACGATCAACATCTATGGCAATCTGCGCGAGGCCTCTGTGGCTGCAGACAGGCATCGCAAACGCATGCTGAAACGTGGCTACGACCGCGCCTAACAACCAATCCTGGTACGCCTCTAGACGAGCCAAAACTGATCCAAACGGTCACCGCATGCCTGCCATTTTTGGGCTTACAACCAGTTCAATAAGCCGCACGCCACCTCAGCAACAGACACAAAATCAGTTACATTTCACGATTGGCGATTAACCGTTTGGCAGGTTGTTTCGCACGCGAAACATTAGGTCCGATGTGGACCTAAATCTCGCGCAAACCCTCTCCGTTGTCCGATTGGATCCCAAACTGCGAACTGCCCCTTTCCACCGTTGGAAAGCTTGCTTAAGACTTGCCCCGACACAAAGGAACACGCAATGACCCACATCACGCTGATCCGCCACGGACAAGCCAATACCGGCGCTCGCGACGAGGCAAGCTATGATCGGCTCAGCGACCTGGGCCATCAACAGGCACGCTGGCTGGGCGAACATCTGCGTAACACCCAAGCACATTATACCCGTGTCTACAGCGGCACGCTGACGCGCCACATAGAGACAGCCGCTGGAATGGGCCTCGAAGATATTGTGCAAGATCCTCGCCTGAATGAGATGGAGTACTTCACTCTGGCTGAGGCAATGCAGGATCAACACGGGCTACAGATCCCTACCGAACGCGCAGGTTTTGTAGAACACATGCCGCAGGTCTTTGCAGCTTGGGCAGCCGACGAGATCTCCAACGCACCCGAAAGCTGGCGCGATTTTGAAATCAGGACCAAATCCGCGTTGTCAGAGATCGCTGCGGGTTCGGGCCCTGCGGTGGTGGTCACATCCGGCGGCTTGATTGCCATGGCCATGCGACAGGCTATGGATCTGGATACAACGGGTACAGCACGTATGGCGCTTGCCATCATGAACAGTTCGATGCACCGGCTACATCCGATTGGCGGTCGGCTCAGCCCGGTGTTGTTCAACGCCGTACCGCATTTGGACAATCCGGCCCGACATTATGCGCAGACCCACCTCTAAGCCCGCTTGCCGGGTAAGACGGTGCACAACCTGAGGAAGGACAGAGTGATGCAGCTATACTATGCACCCAATACAATTTCGGTGGCTGTTGCCATCGCGCTGGAAGAATCAAAGCTGGACTATGAACCCGTCCACATCGACTTTGCCAGCAAGGAACAGCTGGGGTCCGCCTATGCCCAGATCAATCCAAAGGGCCGCGTACCGGCGCTGGTAGTGGATGGTGGCATTCTGACCGAAACCGGCGCTTTGCTGGAATATGTCGCCGATGCCGCACCGGACGCACACCTACGACCAGATGACCCAATACTGCTGGCCCGCATGCGAGAGGTGATGTTCTATTTAGCCTCCACTATGCATGTGAACCACGCCCATAAACTGCGCGGCAGCCGCTGGGCCAGCAAAACATCCAGCTACAAGGATATGCAAGCCAAGGTGCCCCAGACGATGGCGGCCTCTTGCACGCACGTCAGCCAGTACGGTCTGCGAGGGCCGTTTGTGTTGGGAGAGGAAACCTGTCTCGCGGATTTCTACCTGTATACAATCTGTACATGGCTTGAGGGTGACGGCGTGTCGGTCGCAGACTTTCCCAAAATTCAGAAATTCATGATGGCTATGGAACAGCGCGACTCTGTACGCGCCGTGACTGCCAAGGGCATGCTGTAAAGGACAAGCCAATGACGCATCTATGGGTTCGGGCCGAACAGCGCCCCAATGAAGAACGAGTAGGCCTTACTCCAGAAGGCGCCAGGGCTTTGCTGGATGCAGGCCTCAAGGTCACGGTCGAAGAAAGCTCTGTCCGTGCGATACCGTTGCAGGGATATGTTGATGCAGGTTGCGAGATTGCGCCCGAGAACTCCTGGCCTGAAGCGCCCAAGGACGCCATAATCTTTGGCCTTAAAGAGCTACCAGAAGATGGCACCCCGCTGCCGCACCGGCACATCATGTTTGGCCATGCGTTCAAGGGTCAGCACTCCGGAAAAGCACTCCTGGAACGGTTCAAGGCCGGTGGCGGTACGTTGTACGATCTGGAATATCTGGTGGATGAAACAGGTCGCCGGGTTGCCGCATTCGGGTATTGGGCCGGCTACGCCGGGGCGGCAGTGACGCTGAAAACCTGGAGTGCCCAGCAGCGTGGCGAACTCTGCGGGCCAGTGGGTGTTTACAGTGGCAAGGATGCGCTACTGGCCGATCTTGGCGCAGAAATCGATGCGCTGGACGTCGACCGCCCGACAGCGATGGTTATTGGCGCCTTGGGACGTGTCGGAACAGGTTCTGCCGATCTTTGCGAGGCGATGGGCGTCGCAGTGACAAAATGGGATATGAACGAAACCGCAAGTGGCGGGCCATTCCCGGAAATTCTGGCCCATGATCTATTTCTCAATTGTATTTTCGCACGCCCAGGCACGCCCGTGTTCGTCCCACGTAACGCATTGAACCAAGACCGACAACTGACCGCCATCGGCGATGTCGCTTGCGATCCCGATAGTGACTACAACCCAGTTCCGGTTTACGACCGCGCAACAACTTGGGACGCACCCGCCCTGCGTGTATCAGACACCCCTATTCTAGACGTGATGGCGATTGATAACCTGCCTTCTATGCTGCCTGTCGAAAGCTCTGAAGACTATGCAGCGCAGCTGCTCGCGTCGCTGCTGACACTCACTGATTTGGAAAGTGGCGTCTGGGGCAGAGCAGAAACCACATTCAAAGAACACCTTCCAGGCTGAATGCCACAGGAACCAAACAACGGAGACTGACAATGACAATCCATTGGTGCGGCACCGGCCTTTCGGCGATCCCCGGCCTGCGCCGCCTTCTTGAGGCGGGCCATGATGTAGCTGTGTGGAACCGCACACCTGATAAGGCACGCGACGCAATCGGTGATCTGACCAGCAATATCCATACGTTCAGCATCGCCAATCTGGGCCAAATGCTAAGCCCAAAGGACGTGGTTGTTTCGATGTTGCCGGGCGATTGGCATGTCCCGCTGGCCGAGTTGGCGATTGAGCATGGTGCACATTTCGTATCGTCCTCCTACATCGCGCCGGAAATGCGTGCCTTGGATCAAAAGGCCAAAGAGGCAGGCGTTTGCATAATAAATGAGGTGGGTCTGGATCCCGGCATTGATCACTTGATGGCACACGCTTTAGTCGAGGACTATCGAACCTCTGGCGCGGCCGATCCCGAAAACGAGCTGAGCTTTATCTCGTATTGCGGCGGCATCCCCAAAACTCCGAACCCGTTCCGGTACAAATTCAGCTGGTCGCCGCTTGGCGTGTTGAAAGCGCTACGTTCGCCTTCCAAATCGGTTCGCGATTTTAAAGAGCTGGATGTAGCACGCCCGTGGGACGCCATTTCATCTTACGAAGCCCCGCTGCCGACGCCGGAAAGTTTCGAGGTATACCCCAACCGTGACTCAATCCCGTTTATCGCGCAATATGAATTTGGCGACGATTGGAAGGTGAAGAATTTCGTGCGCGGCACCCTGCGCCTCAACGGCTGGACCGACGCTTGGGCTGATGTTTTCAAAGAGGTTGAGACGCTGTCAGGGGCCGAAGGCGACGCCAGACTGAAAGAGATGTCAGACCAATTCTGGTCCGACAACGCTTATGGCGAAGGTGAGCCAGATCGCGTGGTTCTATGTGTCGCACTGCGGGCCGAAAAAGACGGCACAGATGTGTGGCACAAGACCTATGTGATGGACGCTTGGGGAGACGAGCGCGGCACCGCTATGGCACGCCTGGTCTCCTATCCGGTCTCCTTCGCTATTGAAGCTGCAATGAACGGCAAGATCGCCGCTGGCGTCCGCGCTGCCCCTAGCGATCCAGCACTGGTCAGTCAGTGGATGGGCAAGATCGGCGAACTGGCACAACAGCTGTCCGTGGTTGATCACACTGCCTAGACGATCGACACTTGGTTGATCTCATAAACAGAAGGGGCGTCGTTGGTCGGCGCCCTTTATTACTTACCGCTTCAGGGTAGGTATTAGAAAAATTACTGCCAAAACTCCATGTTAGAGCCGTATTCCAGTTTCTCAGCGACCGATTACGCCCTATGCGACAGCTTGCACATCTGTCCCCAAAGCATCCAAACCAGTCTCTAGATTGTCAGCCAAATGTGGCGTTCCGATCAGGTAATCGGCTGTTGGCGTGTTGGCTTCCTGCCGGGCGGTTGCCATGGCTTCGGTCCAATCGCTGACATCGAAACTGTCGCGACCAATCCACATGATCGCCACCAGCTCTGCCTGCTCGTCCTGTCCCATGCTGTCGATAGAGGCCCGCAGTTCCCCCTCTGCACGGGTCAATTCATGCGCCATCATAGCCACTTGCGCTACCTTAACCGCACTAATCTCAAGCATGGTTAGTCTCCTTTGCTGTCCGCGCGATGTAGCGAACCAAATAACAGCATGACGTAGCTGTCCTTGATCTGAGGCAAATAGCGAAGCGAGTGTCGTTAAGATCGCATATAGCGGAGAGCCCCGAGTTCAGCCTTCCTTGGCATAAATCTCGATCACCGTGCTGCGCCCGCGCAAGGTCACCGATGGCAGGGCAACCCAGCGCTGGCGCTCAGGTTCGACACCTGCCGTCTGCAACGTGACAGCCGAGGCGATAATGGTTTGCGGAACCGTTTTGCTGTGTTGTTCCAATCGAGAGGCTGTATTCACCGCATCCCCGAAGACCGAATACTCTAACCGGGCTGCGTTGCCGACGACGCCTGCAAAAACTTCGCCAGCATGAACCCCAATGCCGATCTCAACTACGGGCTCTCCCGCAGCGATACGCCAATCTGACCAGCGATGTATCGCCTCGCTCAACGCAGTTGCGCAAGCCAGCGCCCGAGCTGCGCCATTACGTCCGCCGTATTCAACCGGCGTATCATCGAACAACAACATCGCCGCGTCGCCCATGTATTTGTCGATCATACCGTCATAATTAGCCGCGCTGAGTTCAACCTCGTTTCTGAATGCTGTGATGAAATCACCCACCTCTTTTGGATCACGTGACTCCGACCATTCAGTAAAGCCGCGGATGTCGACAAACATCACCGCCATAGGCTGGCGTTGCCCCTGTTGAAGCGCTGCCAAACCGCCGTCAGCCAGTTGATCAGCGACTTGCGCCGGCAAGTAGCGTATCAGATTCGCGCGCGCGTCGGCGGCTTCGAGCTCCCGGTTGAACAAGCGCCGCATCCGGGCCGCCGCGAGAACCATGACCAAGCCAGAAAGCAGGATCATGGTCAATTTCATGACATTCGCCGGACCGTCAATAACGGTTTGAAATTGACCAAGTCGCCCCGTGTCGAATGCATCGCTTGGTCCGAATATTAGCACCCCCAACCCACTGCTCAGTACCACAGTTGTGTAGAGCTGCAGGCGTGGGTCCATACGCATCACCCCATAAGCCAGCACCAAAGGCACCAACCATGCAGGCGGCAACAACAGTGCAACCGCGCCTGGGTAACTGCTATTCTGCAGGCTGAACCAAACATTGAAGAGCAAGAACGCGCAATCCGCCGTCACGCTGATCCACGACATCCAGGGTTTGAAGCCACCCCATGTCGTGGCTGCAAACGTCACGATACCCAATATCAGATAAGCAAACATGGTCAGGATCGCAAACAACAGCTGACGATGTAGAAACGGTTCCAGCGAGCTGAAATCCACACCCGCCACGGTCACAACAAATACGGCGAGCAGGCCCAGCGTCACCGCAATTCTGAGGATCGAGACCAGCCGTTCTGCTGCGATATAGGCGTTGTCTAGCAGCGGAGTCGTCGCGGTTTCTGGCATTAGGTTTCAGATCGCCCCAAAGGTACAACATTGGCCGGATCCACCGGTTGAGCAATTTCAGCGGCAGGCGTGGCGATTTCTTCAAAGTCGAAATTGTCCAGGCGCTGTGCGCGCCGACCAGCTTTGTCTGCGCTGATCTTGATATCCGCGATATCCTTGGCCGCCATACCGAAATGGCGATCCAGATTTCCTACCCTTTCGCCCAGCCGTTCAACGTCTTTGTGCAGTAGGCCCAGCTCACTACGGATCGCCCCTGCTTGTTCGCGCATTCGCGCATCTTTCAGGATCGCGCGCATCGTGTTCAGCGTCGCCATGCAGGTGGTCGGCGAGACGATCCAGACCTTTGCCGAGAAGCCTTCACGCACGATGTCGGAGAAATTAGCGTGCAGCTCGGCGTAGACAGCCTCAGACGGCAAGAACATCAGCGCCCCGTCGGCGGTTTCGCCATCAAGAATGTATTTTTCGGAAATCGCACGAATATGACCGCGCAACGCGGCCTTTAGCTGCCGAGCCGCACTCGCGCGCTGCTCTGGGGTTTCTGCGCTGCGCAGTGCTTCGTAAGGTTCCAGTGGGAATTTACTATCGATCACAATCGGGCCGGGTGGGTTTGGCAGATGAATCAGACAGTCCGCGCGTTTGCCGTTGCTCAGCGTGTGCTGGAAGGCATAGCTGTCGGCTGGCAGTGCCTTTGAGACAATATCGTTCAGTTGGATTTCGCCAAAAGCACCGCGCGTCTGCTTGTTTGCCAAGATATCCTGCAACCCCAGAACGTCACCTGAGAGTTTGGTGATATTGTCCTGCGCCTTGTCGATCACGGCAAGCCGTTCCTGCAGCTGGGTAAGCGAGGTCACGGTACGCTTGGTTGATCCGTGCAGGCTCTCTTGCAGGCGTTCCTGCATATCGGCCAGCGCGCGCGCCTGTCGCAGCGCGTTATCGGAAAGGCGGTCATTGACCTGTTGCTGCACCGCTCCGAGACGCGTTTCGACGGTTTGAATCATTTGCACCTGCGCATTGGCCTGTGCATCCGATACATGCTGCAAACCACCCCGCAATTGCTGCAGGCTTTGTCCCATATGGGCCATCTGTTGCGCTATTGGGGCCATGCTTTCTGCGGCGCGCGCATTGGCCCGCAACATCACAAGGACCAGCAGAAACACAAGTGCGCCCAAGCCCAGCAACAACAAAGTTTGCGGCTCTGCAGTTGCCAGAAAGATGAAGAACTGCTGCATCAGGTACGCCCGAACAAACGTTCAATATCCGCCAGCTTCAATTCAACATAGGTGGGGCGGCCATGGTTACATTGGCCGGAATGCGGCGTCGCTTCCATCTCACGTAGAAGTGCATTCATTTCCTCCCCACGCATCCAACGGCCAGACCGGATAGATCCGTGGCAAGCCACACGACTAAGAATGGCTTCGATCTTGGCCTGGACCAGTTGGCTTTCCCCCTGATCATCCAGCTCGTCCAGAATATCTCGCACCATTGCTTCGGCGTTCACAGTTCCGAGTATCGCCGGCGTTTCACGCACGGCGATAGCTCCGCCGCCAAAGGCTTCTATTCCCAAACCGAAACGGTTCAGTTCATCCGCGACAGCCAGGATACGGGCACAGTCACCTTGGCTCAGCTCGACGATATCGGGAATGAGCAACGCCTGCGCAGCAACACCAGTCTCCGCCATCTGATGTTTCAGTTTTTCATACACCAACCGCTCGTGGGCCGCATGTTGGTCGACGATCACCATGCCGTCTCGGGTCTGGGCGATGATGTAATTCTCATGTACCTGCCCGCGCGCAGCTCCCAGTGGTAATTCCTCCGCTTGGGGGCCTGACGCATCAGACAGCCCACTCTCGGTGTCTGTCGTTGCCGATGTCGCAGAGGGCGATGTCGGCGCATCCATAACCCGGCCACTATATGCTGTCGCCATTTCGGCAAAACCCGGTGCGGGTGGCACATCAGCATCGACGCCCTGTGACTGCGCCGGAGCTTGCGCCCCATATGAGAGATTTCGCGCGCCCATGGACGGGCGATCCATCTGGTAAACCCGAGGCGCGCCGTGTGCATCTGGCTGCGCAGCCATTGTCTCAGGACGCATTGCTCCCAAGGTAGCACCAGCGACGGTGGTTGAGGCACGGTGGCCTGCCTCAGCTAGAGCATGGCGAAGCGATGAGACGATCAGCCCGCGTGCAATACCGGGATCACGGAAGCGGACCTCAGATTTTGCCGGGTGTACATTCACGTCTACCAGTGTCGGATCACAATCGAGAAAGAGGGCAGCTGCAGGATGCCTATCCCGACTGAGAAAGTCGAAATAGGCTGCCCTCAGCGCACCAGTCAGCATTTTGTCTTTGACTGGCCGGGTATTCACGAACAGGAATTGCGCCACTGCCGCCCCCCGCGAATAGGTCGGCAATGCTGCATATCCAAAGAGCCGCACACCATCACGGGTGGCATCGATTTTCAGGGCGTTTTCAGCAAACTCGCGCCCCAGGACTGTCGCCAAACGTCCATGCAGCGCATCAAACAGATCACCTGTTAGCGGATCAGCGCGAAAGGTCACGCGCCCTTCGCCGCCGCCGGAGACATCACGCAATGTAAAACCCACCGAAGGTTCTGCCATCGCCAACCGCTTGATCACATCACCAATGGCTTGGGTTTCTGCGCGATCACTGCGCATAAACTTCAGCCGGGCTGGCGTAGCATAAAACAAATCGCGCAGCTCAACCACTGTTCCGGCCCGCAAGGCCGCCGGTTTCACCGGATCTATCGTTCCGCCGGCCACGCGAATTTGTGCCGCATCTTGCCCCTGAGCCCGACTGGTGATGCTTAGCCGCCCAACGGCGCCCAAAGAAGGCAGTGCCTCGCCTCGAAATCCGAAGGTGTTGATATTCAGAAGGTCTGAGCCATCAATCTTGGAGGTCGCGTGACGGGACAGCGCCAGTGGCAGATCTGTAGGCGACATGCCGCAGCCATCATCTGTCACACGGATCAACGTCTTGCCACCATCCGCGATGTCGACAGTGATACGCGCAGCCCCAGCATCAATAGCGTTTTCGACCAGTTCCTTAACCGCTGAGGCCGGGCGTTCCACAACCTCGCCCGCCGCAATTCGGTTGATCGCGCTATCGTCTAGCTGCCGAATGATCGGTTGGGATGTGTCGCTGATTTGGGGGTCTGCATATGCCATGCCGCTATATTTAGCATGGCATACCGCGATTCTTCTAGCCGCAATCAGAGCGGTTGGACCGTATCATCATGTTGAAGGTTAGCTGCCGACCGGAGCACCGGCGCGGTGCCGACAGGGGCCAAACCGCGCGGCGATGGCAAGCAATAGCCCCGAAACAGTCGCGATCATACCTGCTGCGCTGACTGCATCAGATCCACCAAGCCAGAGCGGGCCATACCCAGCCATCACATAGCCGAAAATCGCAGAAACCACGGCGAAGACAACGCTCCAGCCGATTTGTCCTTCCAATCGATTGGACATCATTCGCGCTGCTGCCGGCGGGCAGATGAACATCGCGATCACGATAATTGACCCGACCGCATCAAAGGCGGCAACCGCAGCAATCGCAGCCGTAATGACCAACCCCAACCCCAGCAAACTTGTGCGGATCCCCAAAGTACGAGCGAAACCTTCGTCAAAGGTGGAGATCTTGAGCGAGCGCCAGAACAACGCGATGAACAAGGTAACGCCGACCAGCGTCAACGCCATACGCGACAGCTCTGTTGGAAGATAGCTCAGCGCCTCGGGATCGATGAGCGATCCCCAGCCAGTGGCGTCCAGCCAGATCAGACTTTCGAGGTTACCGTACAGAGCATGTTCGACATCCAGGTGGACAGTTGATGTGTCGGTCTGCTCCAACAACAAAACCCCTCCCGCAAACATGGTGGTGAAGACCACGCCCATTGCCGCACCAGGTTCAATACGACCGAGTCGTCGGATCAGTTCAATCAAGACAACAGCGACGATTGCAGCACCGGCCGCGCCGATCATCATCGGCCCCGCAGCGATCAATCCCGTAAGAAGGAAGGCAACAACGATTCCCGGTAGAACAACATGGCTGATTGCATCGCCGATCAAAGCCTGCCGACGCAACAGCAGAAAATTTCCGGGCAGCGCGCAAGCTACTGCGGCGAATATGCCGATAAGCATTGGCGTCAGTGAAAGGGGGACAAATTCGGCGCCGCTCATGGCGTTACCTCTCGTGGGCCAGCAATGCGGCGGTCGATATCGGAAATCTGGTCAGCGGTCAGAACGGTCTCAATCTCGCGCAGCCCATCGTACAGCGCAGCTGCCGCCTCATGTGTCTGGTCACTGCGCACCAATGCCCAACGGTGTTCGTTTAGCAAAGCCTTAGCAGCGTGGGCGCGCCCCTTATCGGTAGGTACTCCGTCGGGGCGCAGCAGGCCGCGTTGCCGCAACAACCGCAAGGTCAGCGGCTCATAGATCACCTGATCCTGAGCGAGCGCCAAAAGCCCCTGACGCAGATGGACCCGGCGCTGAAATCGCAGATGGCGCAGGACGGCTGCCAAGACGCCACGATTAGGGGCGAACAACAGCGACAAGGCAAAAAGACCAAAGCTCATCAGGACAATAATGGGGCCGGTGGGCAGGTTCGGCGCTGAAGCTGACACAGCTGCCCCAAGATAGGCCGATAGACCACCAGCCATACCGGCGAGGAGAACCACCAGATCTGATCGCTCGGTCCAGAAACGAGCAGTGACGGCCGGGATAATCAGCAAAGCGACGATCAGGATCAGCCCTACGATCTTTAGCCCGACCACGGTGACGGCCATCACCAGACACATCATCATCATATCGATACGGGAGACAGAAATGCCCCGTGCCGCAGCATACTCCGGGTCAAATGCCACCAAAGTCATCGGGCGCCGCAGCAACAGGATCAACAGCAACGTAGCCGCACCACCGCCTGCAATCACCAGTGCATCATTCCAAAGCATACCAGCGGTAGAGCCAAGCAAAAACCCTTCGAGTCCGGCCTGCCGGCCAACGCCAAGTGTCTGGATCACGGTCAGAAGAACGATGCCAAAGCCAAAAAATACCGACAGCACAGCACCAATCGCTGCATCTTCGGCCAGACGCGTACGCCGGGTTAACCAGTTGAGGCACCAAAGACCCGCGGCCGCAGACAGCGCTGACCCTGCCAGCAAACCAGCCAGATTGCGGCCGTCCCCACCAAGAGCAACCATAGTCAGAAAGGCAAGGCCTACTCCGGGCAGCGTCGCGTGGCTGATCGCATCACTGACCAGTGCCCGCTTGCGCAGAAATAGGAATGTACCCGTGATACCTGCAGAGACCCCAAGCAATGTGGCCCCAATCGCCACCAGCGTGGCGTTATACCCCATCTGCAACAGCAGCGCGTCCAGAAGCATCAGTGCGTTCCACTCTGCACAAGATCAGCCGTGGGTGCGGTGGCCAATTGGTCAATCTGAGCTGTCGCAAGACGCCCACCATAGGCTTGCTGCAACGTTTCAGCGGTAAAGGCTTGTTGCACTGGGCCTTCGGCGACTTTGCGGGTATTGATCAGGAATACATTGTCGAAGTACTCATGCACGGTGGCGAGATCATGATGCACGACAACCACGGTCTTACCATCTGCCCGCAACTGTTTCAGTACCCCGATAATCGCCTTCTCGGTCGCGGCATCCACACCTGCAAAAGGTTCGTCTAACAGATAGAGGTCTGCCGCTTGCGCCAAGGCTCGTGCCAGAAAAACCCGCTGCTGCTGGCCGCCTGACAGCTGGCCAATCTGACGGGTAGCAAAATCACCCATACCTACGCGATCAAGGCAATCCTGCGCAGCGGTGCGGTGACGCCCTTTGATCCGGCCCAGAAGCCCAAGTTCGCGATAAAGCCCCATCATCACGACATCGATCACCCGTGTGGGAAAATCCCAATCAACACTAGCCCGTTGCGGCACGTAGGCGATGCGGGCGCGCTGGCTGTCCAATGGTTTGCCAAAGACCTGCACCAATCCTGAAACCGGCGGCACAATGCCGAGTGCGGCCTTCAGCAATGTAGACTTACCTGCACCGTTTGGCCCGATGATAGCAGTCATCTTACCCGGCTCCACGGTCATATCGACCGAGAAGACAGCGGGTTTTTCGCCGTAGGTGACAGTCAGCCCCCGGATCGCCAGCGGCGATTGGTCCAGAGCCTCGTCAGCATCGATGGATGACGCTGACGCACCATGTTCACTGGCAAGTTCCAGAGACATTACATCCGTTCCTTTCAAAGCCCGACACCAGATAGTCGACCTGACATACCTTTTGGCGGCACCTCAGCACCAAGCGCTGCTGCGATGGTCGTCATATTGTGATCAAGCATCCCAACATAAGTGCCCTCATACGTGCCATCCGCGCCCATCGCGTCGGAGAACAGCTCTCCACCGATGCGAACTTCATGGCCCTGCGCCGCAGCGCCTTCGATCAACGCGCGTATCGAACGATCCGATACCGAACTTTCGACAAATACTGCGGAAATCTGACGTTCTACCAGCAGATCGACCAGCTCACCGATACGATTGAGCCCCGCCTCTGATTGGGTGGAGATGCCCTGAATACCTAGAACTTCAAACCCAAAGTCACGGCCAAAATAGCCAAAAGCATCATGCGCCGTGACGAGTACGCGATTTTCAGCAGGCACTTTAGCAAGAATACCGTTGCCATATGCAATAAGCTGGTCCAGCTCTGCCAGGTGGGCCGCTGCATTGGCAGCAAAAACCTCTGCCTGATCGGGCCGTGCATCGGTCAGAGCTTTTTGCACCTCTTCGATCATATCTTTCCACAGTTCTGGGGTCATCCAGACGTGGGGGTCAAATTTATCAGCATAGTCGTCATGTCCGCGCAGCTTGTCTTTGGACAACCCTTCGGCAACGGCAACAACTGTGCGTTTGCGGGCGAGATCGTGAAAGAACTCTTCCATCTGTGCCTCAAGGTACAGGCCGTGCCAGAGGACAAGATCCGCGCGCGTCATTGCAACAATATCAGACCGCGTCTGACGGTAGGCGTGCGGGTCGACGCCCGGCCCCATCAAAGCGCGTACCTTTACGGCGTCGCCGCCTACCTGTCGGGCAGCGTCTGCAATCATGCCGGTAGTGGCCACCAGCGTCAGCGGCGCTTCGGCACGCGCGGATGTAGAGCCTGCGCCACCCATTGGCAGAGCAATTAGAGCAGCCACAGCCATCAGTCCTGCCAGAAAGACAGTTCGGGTCATCATAATCGATGATCGAAATTTCGAACGCATGGGTCAATTCCTTTGAATATCATCTAGCACCTATAGAGAGTACTGCTAGGCCTACTGTCAATGTAAATGAGAATTATTCTCAATTAGAAGTGCGAATAATTCTCAAACTCGTTTATTTTTGTCCAAATAGTCAAAATTTTACCCCGCCCACCCTTGCCATTGCTTGCCAAGTTTGGGTGGCCGTGCGAATTTCGCACCGAACTCGAACGAGGATTCCCGGCATGGAAAGCCAAATTGCAGAGCACACTGCGCAGCTACCGCAGGTGAGCGAACCGCGTAACCCCGGCATGGAGCTGGATCTTGATTGGGCGCTTGGCGTTGAAGCAAACACTTCTGCGATTGAACGCCGCTGCGCTACGCTGCCAGGTCGGCGCAGCGTCAAAAAGGACTATCAGGCGGCTTGGCTGCTAAAAGCGATTACGCTGATCGACCTCACCACCCTCTCCGGTGATGACACAGTTGGCCGTGTCCAGCGACTTTGTGCCAAAGCGCGCCAGCCGGTGCGCAATGATCTGATGAATGCGCTCGGTATGGAGCCGATCACCACCGGCGCTATCTGCGTCTATCACGACATGATCGAAGCCGCAGTGAGTGCCTTGAATGGCACAAGTATTCCGGTCGCTGCTGTCTCCACTGGCTTTCCCGGCGGTCTATCCCCATTTCATTTGAGGCTGGCTGAGATCGAAGAAAGTGTGAAAGCCGGGGCCAAGGAGATCGACATCGTGATCTCACGTCGCCACGTATTGTCAGGCAACTGGCAGGCGCTCTACGATGAGATGAAGGCGTTCCGCGAAGCTTGTGGTGACGCCCATGTCAAAGCGATCCTTGCCACTGGTGAATTGGGCACATTGCGGAATGTCGCGCGCGCCTCACTGATCTGCATGATGGCCGGTGCCGATTTCATCAAAACCTCTACCGGGAAGGAAAGCGTCAACGCTACGCTGCCTGTAAGTCTGGTAATGATCCGTACAATTCGCGACTACCACGAACGCGCGGGATATCGGGTCGGCTACAAACCCGCTGGAGGGATTTCCAAGGCCAAGGATGCGCTGGTATATCTGTCGTTGATCAAGGAAGAGCTGGGCGATCGCTGGCTACAGCCCGACCTGTTCCGTTTTGGCGCGTCCAGCCTGCTGGGAGATATCGAACGGCAGCTCGAACATCATGTCACCGGCGCTTACTCCGCAGGATACCGCCACGCGCTGGCCTAACATATAGATGCCACCCCGGACGCCCAAGCGGCACCCGGGCCGTTTCCTGATCAGGGCAAACGGCGACAGACCACAAGGCTCAACACATGACCATTAAAGAGATCTTCGACACCATGACCTATGGCCCCGCCCCCGAAAGTGCCGCCGAAGCGCTGGCCTGGCTGGTGGATCAGGGCGCCCGCTTTGGCCATTTTATCAACGGCGAATTCACGGCACCCGGCAATGGATTTGAGAGCAAGAACCCGGCAACCGGCGAGGTTCTTGCAACTCTAAGCCAGGCCAGCCAGTCCGATGTAGACAGTGCTGTTACTGCGGCGCGCAAGGCACAGGTGAAATGGGCCGCACTAGGGGGCGCTGGTCGCGCGCGTTACCTTTATGCGATTGCGCGACTGATGCAGAAACATGCGCGCTTGTTTGCGGTGCTGGAAACCCTCGACAATGGTAAGCCGATCCGCGAAAGCCGCGATATCGATGTACCACTCGCCCAGCGGCATTTTTACTATCACGCCGGCATGGCACAGCTGATGGAAAGCGAACTGCCGGACCGCGAAGCGCTGGGTGTCTGCGGCCAGATCATACCGTGGAATTTCCCAGTGCTGATGCTGGCATGGAAAATCGCGCCTGCCATTTCCATGGGCAACACTGTGGTGCTGAAACCCGCCGAATATACCTCACTGACCGCCCTTTTGTTTGCAGATATTTGCCGTCAGGCAGGTCTGCCAAAGGGCGTTGTAAACATCGTGACAGGCGATGGCGCCGTGGGTGAAATGATTGTTGGGGCCGAGGTCGACAAGATCGCGTTCACCGGATCCACAGCTGTCGGTCGTCGCATCCGTGAGGCCAGTGCAGGCAGCGGTAAAGCCCTGACATTGGAGTTGGGCGGGAAATCCCCCTACATCGTGTTTGACGATGCTGATATCGACTCCGCGATCGAAGGTCTGGTTGATGCGATCTGGTTCAATCAAGGGCAAGTCTGCTGCGCGGGTTCACGCCTTCTGGTGCAGGAAGGAATCGCCGAGCGATTCCACAAAAAACTGCGCGCGCGGATGGACAAGCTACGCATCGGGAACCCTCTGGACAAGAGCATCGACGTCGGAGCTATCGTTGATCCGGTGCAGTTGACCACCATAAGTAAAATGGTTGCGGCCAATACTGCGGGCCGTATGCACCAGGCCCAGATTGAAATGCCCGAGAACGGGTGTTTCTACCCGCCCACACTGATCGAAGGCTTGGCGCCGTCGGACCCCCTGATGCAAGAAGAGATCTTTGGCCCTGTGCTGGTCTCGACCACATTCCGTACACCATCCGAGGCAATAGAGCTGGCCAACAACACCCGCTACGGGCTGGCTGCGACGCTCTGGAGTGAGAACATCAATCTAGCGTTGGACATCGCGCCCAAGCTGGTTGCCGGCGTGGTCTGGATCAACGCGACCAACCTGTTTGATGCGGCGGCCGGATTTGGCGGGACCCGCGAAAGCGGCTTTGGCCGTGAAGGTGGCTGGGAAGGTCTGAGCGCCTATACCAAGCCAAAAGGCAAAGCCAAAACTCTCGAGAAAATCAGCGGCTTTAGCGGGGAAGGTGCGCCAGTCGATGCTGTAGATCGCACTGCAAAACTATATATCGGTGGCAAGCAAACGCGCCCGGATGGGGGCTATTCCAAGGCCATCCACAGCAAATCAGGTGCGTTGCTGGGCCATGTCGGTCTTGGCAACCGCAAAGATGTGCGCAACGCGGTAGAAGCTGCAGCCGGAGCAAAATCCTGGGCCAAGACAACGGGCCACCTGCGCGCGCAGATCCTTTATTACATTGGTGAAAACCTATCCGCGCGAGCGGGTGAATTCGCTGATCGCATAGACCAGATGACCGGTAAATCGCAGGGCGCAAAAGAGGTTGAAGCCTCGATCCAGCGCCTATTCACAGCGGCAGCCTGGGCGGATAAATACGACGGACAAGCCCATGGTGTGCCAATTCGTGGCGTGGCACTGGCCATGAAGGAACCGGTTGGTGTGATTGGCGCGCTTTGCGCGGATGAGGCACCGCTGCTGGGTCTGGTCTCGGTTCTGGCACCCGCTGTCGCTATGGGCAACCGTGTCGTTCTGGCCGCATCAGAAGCATTCCCGCTGGCGGCGACAGACTTCTATCAGGTTCTGGAAACCTCTGATCTGCCGGGTGGCGTTGTTAACATTCTGACAGGCCAACAGGCTGAGTTGGCCCAGCCATTGGCGGCACATCTCAATGTGGATGCGGTCTGGAGTTTCTCATCCTCAGACCTCTCCTCAGCAATTGAGGCGGCATCAGCCGGAAACCTAAAACGCACCTGGGTCAACAACGGTACAGCGCTGGACTGGTTCGCCGATCACAGCCGTCGTTTCCTTGAGGCTTCAACCGAAGTCAAAAATATCTGGATCCCCTACGGCGAATAAACTGCACGTTGTAGCCACGGCTGCAAAATGTCTGTCCACAAAAAGGGCGTGACCAACAATGGTCACGCCTTTTTTCTAATATACTACAATGCGCCTTCTCGGCTCAGTTGGTAGACTGCAACCCTTCGGGGCGACCCACGACTATGAAATGCAGCTGATCAGGCAATAGCAATTCCGCTGCGACCTTGTTGATCTCTTCCAGCGTTACCGCGTTTACCTTGTCATTGCGAGTGGACACATAATCGATCGGTAAATCATCCATCTGCATGCCCGCCAAGATCGAAGCGATGCGGCTATTGCCATCAAAGCGTAGTGGATAGGCCCCAGTAAGATAAGTCTTGGCGTCTGCGAGCTCTTTCGCGGTCACACCATTAACAGCGAGTTTCGCCCATTCTGCCTGAATGACCTCTACCGTCTCGGCTATCTTACCGTTGGCTGACGCGACAGATCCCATGTAGACCGCCGCCAGATCACGCGGCACCAGATAGCTGTAAACCCCGTAGGTCAGTCCGCGCTTCTCGCGAACTTCGGACATCAACCGGCTGTCAAACGATCCGCCTCCAAGAACCTGATTCAGGAGATACGCTGCAAAAAACCGTGGATCATCACGATCCATCCCGGCATGTCCAAACAGCGCCACAGACTGAGGTGTATCGTAGTCGATTACAGTTATACCGCCCTCGATTTTTACTTCTGCTGCGCTAGGAATTGGTGCACCTTGGTCAGGCAGATCCCCAAGAAGTGTATCGAGCAAAGCGCCCAATTCCGCCTCAGTGATATCGCCGACCGCGCCAACATAGAGCCTGTCGCGGGCAAAGACCGCATCATGGGCATCAAACATATCTTGACGCGTGAGTGCCGTAACACTCTCGATTGTGCCTTTGCCTTCAGTTCCATACGGGTGATCGCCGAAGGCCATCTGAGAGAACACGCGCCCGGCAATATCGTTCGGATCTTTCGCATCCGACCGCAAACCCGCCAACACCTGTGCGCGCACACGATCCAGAGCATCTTGATCAAAGCGGGGTTCGTGGATGGTCCGGCGCAGAAGATCAACCGCCTGATCGCGATTCTCACTCAGGAATTGCGCTGAGATCGACACCGTGTCCTTATCCCCATCATAGGAAAACCCAGCGGCCAAGCTCTCCAATGCACGGGCATAATCCTGAGCGGCCAGTGACCCGGCCCCCTCTTCCAATAGACCTGCCATCAGATAGGTCGCACCACGCTTGCCGGGTTTGTCTAACGACGTGCCGCCGCGAAACCGAAGTTCCAGTGCAGCAAATGGAATGCTGTGATCCTCGACAAGCCAAGCCGTGATACCGCCGGGGGACGTGATTTCCTTGATCTTTACCTCTGCCGAGACAGGCAAGGATAGGAAACATGCGGCCAAGGCCGCTGTGATGAGTTTTAGCGCCTTCATTGGCTTACCTCTTCGTCTCGCATCATCCAGCCGGTAACGGATACATCTGGGCGTAACACCTCCCGGGCGACAGCGATGATTTCGTCAGCGGTGATGGATTGCAGAATACGGGGCCAGTCCTGCACATCTTCGACTGTCAATCCAGATGCCAGTGCCCGGCCATAACGGTTGGCAATCCCATCAACGTTGTCGCGGGCATAAATCTCGGAGGCGCGCAATTGCAGTTTGATCCGCTCCAGCTGCGCTTCGTCCACGCCATCCTCAAGGAACCGGGCGAAGGTGGCATCGAGCGCCGCCTCAGCGTCCTCCAGACTAATATCCGCCCCTGGCACCACGATAAAATCAAAGGTGGTATCGTCCAGTGAGACATCGGAATAGAAAACTCCGGTATAGACTGCGACTTGTTGATCGAATTGTAGCGCGTTGGAGAGATAGGAGGTGCTGCCACCACCCAATAGCTCTGCCAACAGATACAGCGCGGCCGCGCGTTCCTGTTCACCGCTGTCGCGCTCCGGCGCTAAATAAGACCGCTGCACATAGGGCTGTGCGACGCGCGGATCCTTATAGATGATACGCCGGGCCGCAGTCTGTGGCGGTTCCTCGCTGCGAGCCCGTTCGGGCAAATCGGGGTTCGCCGGAATGCTGCCATAGGTGTTTTCAGCCAAACGACGTACGTCTTCCGGATCGACATCACCGGAGACCACCAGAATGGCATTATTGGGCGCATAATAGGTGCCATAGAAGGAAAGGACATCTTCCATGTCCAGTTCTTCCATCTCATGCCGCCATCCGATGATTGGCTGACCGTAGCGATGGTTGAGATACTGTGCTGCGTTCAGCTGCTCACGAAACAGCGCGCGTGGTTCACTATCAGTACGTTGATTGCGTTCTTCCAGAATGACCTCACGCTCGGTCTCAATATCCCGGTCCGTCAGACGGATATTGACCATCCGGTCGCTTTCCATCTGCATCATAAGCGCAAGGCGATCCGCAGCCACCCGCTGGAAATAAGCCGTGTAGTCATAGCTCGTGAAGGCATTGTCACGACCACCATTGGCAGTGACAGTTGCAGAAAGCTCTCCTGCCTCCAGCGTATCAGTGGCCTTGAACAATAGGTGTTCAAGGAAATGCGCAACACCGGATTGTCCAACAGATTCGTCAGCTGAGCCGGCACGATACCAGACCATATGCTGCACGACCGGCGCGCGGTGATCTTCAATCACCACCACCTCCATACCGTTGCTCAGCACAAAGCTAGACACCATGTCGCTGGCGTCTGGCTGGGCGTCGGCATCCTCCGCTTGCGCGGTTTGGGCAAAAGCACCGGGGGGCAAACCAGCGCCCCCCATGGCCACGAGCGCCGCAACAACTGCGGATACCATAGTGACCCGACGGATCAGGGGTTTCATAGGGGGGATCATTCGGCGATCTCCTTTTTGCGGTGCGCCGACGGCGTTATGACAACCGGCGGCGCCAAAATAGAAAGATGGCGCTGGTTAGACCACCCCCTGTCCCGTCGTGGGAAACCCACCGCATGCCCCTGTCCGTGTAGGGTGCGATGCAACAGAAGCGAGTCCAATCAAACAACACAATCGTGGCGCATGGCCCAAAGCTCAGACCAATGTCGCTGATGTCAAACTACGCTCAAAGAGACTATGTGCAAGAGAAATGGCGTTTTTGTGATCGCCAAGCGCCGCATAAGTGTACGGCGCGGCGTTACTCAGCAGGTGGTGCCGACGGAGTCTCGAACCCAGCCCGACGGAACCGCTCGCTGACCTGATCAGGCACAATTGCTTCGCGCTTGTAAGCCTCTTGGTAGCGATCCACTGGGAACAGCTTGAAGCGCGCGGTCCGGTTTTCCCGTTTCCGCTTTTTCGCATCACGTGCCGCAAGCTCGGTGCGCACATCAGGATTCACGCCATAACGACTGGCCGCGGTCACCAATGCGCCATCGCTGGCTGGAACCCCTGCACCCGCAACCAATGCTGCCGGATTGCCCCCCAACGCAGACACGGCTTCGCCTTTAGGATTGCGGTCTGTCAGATTGGCAGCCCCGGGTGTCGGTTGCGGTAGTGTCTCATAGCTGGCTGGCTCGGTCAGAGCTTTGGTGGGAAGCACCAAAAACTCATCCGGGCCGGTTCCGGCAGGGCGCAGATCACGCAGCCCTTTTTGCCCGCAGGCAGATACGGCCAACGCGCCCATCAGAACAATCACACCAAAAGGGATCCGCATGACCCGTTACTCCTGCCTGTTTGAGCCGCTTTTATCGCATTTAACCAACAAGGTCACGCAGGGTTTTTCTGTCGTCCATCAAATAGGATCAAACCGGCAGCACCGGCAAAAATAAAGATGTCCGCGACATTGAAAACAAAAGGATTGTTGATGCCACAACAAGACATGTTGAGAAAGTCCAGCACATAGCCATAGACCAGACGATCAACCACATTGCCAAGCGCGCCGCCAATAACCAAACCTGCAGACAGTTGCATGGCGCGGGCGTTGCTTGACAAGCGTGATATCCAGATGACCAGCACCAGACAGATCAACATGGATAGCCCTATGAGGACCCAACGTGTCGTGTCGGTGCCGCCGCCAAACAGGCCGAAATTGATGCCCGTATTCTCGCCATAGCGAAACCGCAGCAAGGGGGGCAGCACGTCAATGCTACCACGATTGGCCACATCCATAACCCAAACCACAATGTATTTGCTGATCTGATCCGCAAGTAACGCCAGTACAGCCGCCCAGATCATCACTTTGGCCCGCATCACGAGACTCCCCTTGAACGGAATTGGGTTGAGGTCGGTCCAATCGGCCCGACCTACACAGACCGTACTTAGTGACGGAAGTGGCGCATACCAGTGAAGACCATCGCGAGCCCAGCGTCATTGGCCGCCTTGATCACCTCGTCATCACGCATGGAACCGCCAGGCTGGATTACGCAAGTAGCCCCATTCGCCGCAGCTTCCAGAAGACCGTCTGCAAAAGGGAAGAACGCATCGGACGCAACCGCCGATCCTTGGGCCAGACTACCCGGCAGCTCAAGCACGTCCGCCATACGCTGTGCTTTGATACCGGCAATGGTCGCACTATCAAGGCGGCTCATCTGGCCGGCGCCGACACCCACGGTCTGGCCGGATTTGACATAGACGATGGCGTTGGATTTCACGTGTTTCGCGACCTTCCAGGCAAACAGAAGATTCTGCATCTGCTCATCAGTCGGGGCCTTTTCAGTGACCACTTTCAGGTCATCAATGTCACGGTGGCCGACATCTTTGTCTTGTACCAACATGCCGCCAGAAACCTGACGGGTTGTGAGACCGGTGTCTTGCGGATTGGGGAGACCGTCAGTCAACAAAAGACGCAGGTTTTTCTTTGCAGCAAAGATCGCCTTGGCGGCATCCGATGCACCCGGGGCAATCACCACCTCGGTAAAGATCTGAACGATTTCCTGAGCGGTGTCAGCATCAAGCGGCTGGTTAAGCGCCACAATACCGCCGAAGGCCGACGTACGGTCGCAGTCAAATGCCTTCTGGTAAGCGTCTTTCAGCGTCTCGCCACGCGCCACGCCGCACGGGTTGGCGTGTTTGATAATCGCAACTGCAGGGCCATCTGCGGGTGGAAATTCACTGACCAGCTCGAACGCGGCATCTGTATCGTTGATGTTGTTGTACGACAGCTCTTTTCCCTGCACCTGCTGCGCCGTGGCTACACCTGCACGGACAGAGCCATCAAGGTAAAACGCCGCCTTCTGATGCGGGTTTTCACCATAGCGCAGCGTCTGGGCCAGTTGCCCTGCGACAGCGCGACGGCGCGGTGCTTCAAGGTTCAGCGCCCCTGCCATCCAGTTCGATACCGCCGCATCATAGGCCGCCGTCCGGGCATATGCGTTCTGCGCCAGCCACTGACGGTAGCCGTATGATGTTTGACCGTCGTTGCGATCCAATTCGTCCAGCAGAGACGTGTAGTCCTCCACATCCACAACAACGTTTACAAACAGGTGATTTTTGGATGCGGCGCGGATCATCGCCGGTCCGCCGATATCAATATTTTCGATGCAGGTGTCGTAGTCTGCACCCTTGGCCACAGTTTCTTCAAACGGGTAGAGGTTGACCACCAGCAGGTCGATAGCACCGATACCATGTTCGTCCATCGCTGCCACATGGGTGTCGTTGTCACGCAGCGCCAGTAGGCCGCCGTGCACCATCGGGTGCAGTGTCTTTACGCGCCCGTCCATCATCTCGGGAAAGCCGGTGATTTCTGACACATCTTTGACCGCCAGACCTGCATCACGCAGCGCTTTGGCAGTGCCGCCGGTCGAGAGCAGCTCGACGCCGCGCGCGGCCAAGGCCTTGCCCAGGTCAATCAACCCTGTCTTGTCGGATACAGAAAGCAACGCACGGCGTACGGGGTGAAGGTCAGTCATGGCAGGGCAGGTCCTTTTAAGGCTCAGTCAGTTAACTCGGGATCGTCCCGGTTCAGGTCTCGCACGGCAACAGCAGTCTCCTGCGCTTTACTGAGCGTCCACCGGATGCGCGTGGCATAGTTCATTGCCCGCCCGGAGAGAACGATCTGTTTTGCCGCACGTGGCTTTAAGCGGGTCTTTTCCAGATACACACTGGGTTCCAGCTTTAGTTCACAGGCTCCGTCGTGACGGAACACCCAGATTTCCCCGCTCTTGAGCGCCATGGATACTGCTGCGCCTCCCAAGTCAAGAGCCGCATCCACATCCGGGTGCAGATGTAGCCTGATATCATAGCCGACACCGCTCAATGAATGCGCATCCATCGCCTTGTCAAAGCGCCGTTTGTTTCGGGTATCCAACGCCAACAACATATCCTCGCCAGCCAGACCACGACCATCAACAGCCAGTTCCAATGTGCGCGCGTGGGTCAGGCCAAAGTGACGTTCATAGCCGTTGTGCCCGCCTTGAAAACGATAGCCGTCCTCCAAGTCAGAGACATCCAATGGCACGGTATCCGGGGCTTCGGTCATTATCTCATGTCCGCTGCCGCGTTCCGGGGGCGCAAGGCGAGCACTCGAATGACCCTCTATACAAAGAGTGGAATGCGATGGTGTCGCCCGCCCTGCCCGGCGCCACTCCACGCCAAATGTCTCACCGGAACCACAATTGACGATCAAAGGACGCCGTCCAGACGTCAATTCAAACGCAAGCGTGGAGGCATGACCATTTGACGATGCACGTCCCTTAGGCGGCACTGACGCATCAATAATGACCGAGGTGCGCCGCCCGGAGAGACGTGCGTAACCCATCGCAAGACCGTCCGCATGGCGCGTGATGACATGGCTCGCCGCCAGTGCGTGATCCAACCTCCCCTCAAGCCCGCGGCCGCCGCCGTGGAACCGTGCAAGCCCTCCATCGGCGTGGCGCAAGGTGCGCAAGGTGGGCGCGATGCGTTCAATCGCTGCAGCCTGTGCTGGCGGGACACCTCGTCCGGCATCCTGCAAGGCTGCGGCAGCCCAAGTCAGCAGAGTAAAAACCTCCAACAGTTCTTCAGGATTTCGGGTGGGCAGACCACCTTGGTCATCAATCTGATTGGTACATTCTTCGGCCAGTGCTTTCAGTGCCGGATCAACCTGATCCTCGTGGCCTTTGAGAGCCAGACCCGCGTAGATCAGCCCGGTCAGCGCCTCAAATCGTGGCAAGCCTGGTGATGCCCCCTGCCAGCGCCGCGAAAGGAACCAAGTCTGACTGGACAGCGCGCGGAAGAATACCTCGGATTGCTCCGCGTTACGGGCAGCCAGCAGAAACAGCGCATGATTGATCCAACGGATCACCCGCCGACCGGTCAGATCCGGAGACCAACCCGGGCCAGTGCCCTTGCCGTGGGCGTCAATCCAGCCCCACACCCAGAGCTGCGCCTTTTCGCGGGCTCGGAAATCACCCACTGCGGCCAGATCATCCAGCCAGGCAAAACCGTGACGTTCGGAATCAAACGCAAGATCCGGCGCAACCACATCCCAAAGACCTGTTGTTGGCGATTCGACAAGGTAACCTGCAAACAGCAAATTGCCCGCCACCAGCTGACGGCCACGGGCAAAACTACCGATGGTGCGCGGCTCTGGCTGAGACACAAAAGCAGTCGCACCCGGCTGTCGCCGCGCGCGCCGTGCATAAAAGCGGTTCAACAGGCGGGTGCCGCGCCGCGCCATTCTATCGTATCGGGACATGCTCTCTTGCCTCACGCCAGAGAAATTTTCCGGGGCGTTTTGCGCCGAGCATAGCGATGGTCGCAAGCCAAGTCACCGATAATGCGGCAGATACTTCTAGGTGCTTTCGGCGAAGTGCCGCTTGTATCAATCAGCCTTCCGCAACTCGGCCATGTAAAACCCGTCCATACCGCCTTCGTCCGACCAGAAATCCGGACGCAGACGCAATCCGCCCTCCTCGGTGATCCAATCGGTTGCAATACCGCCAATCTCTCGCAGTCGGGTCCCTACGGTCATATCGGGGAACATCTCCAACGCATCCTCAACCTGGCATTCCCCCTCATCCGGCAGAAGCGAACAAGTGCAATAGACCAAGCGCCCGCCGGGTTTCACGAGGGTCCAGGCATGGGCCAGCATCTGCGCCTGGAGCTCGATCAATTCTCCAAAACCGCTACCATCTTTGGCATGCGGCAGGTCTGGGTGACGGCGGATAGTGCCGGTAGCCGAACAGGGGGCATCCAGCAAAACAGCATCATATTGGCCAGTCTGTTCCAGTGCATCGCCAACGATGACCGTTGCGGACAGACCTGTGCGTTCGAGATTTTCAGATAGTCGCGCCATCCGGCCTGCGGAGTGGTCAACGGCGGTGACCGTCGCCCCGGCTGCAGCCATCTGCATGGTTTTGCCGCCCGGAGCCGCGCAGAGATCCAACACCGATTCGCCCGAATGGGCCGCCAGCAACTGCGCAGGTAGTGCTGCCGCCGCATCCTGAACCCACCAGTCGCCCGTAGAAAATCCGGGCAGACCAGAGACCTGTACGGACCCGTGGATGCGATAGGACCCGGTCGGCAATCGCGTCGCGTTAAGTGCAGAAAGATCCGCTCCGGGTTTGGCGCTCAAATCCAGCGGTGCGCCCGACAGGTGAGTAGCCTCAATCGCCAGCATAGCAGGTGCGCCCCAGGCCTTTGTCAGAGGGCTACGCAACCATTTCGGTAGGCGTGGTACCCGCAGCTTCGCCCATTCTGTAGGCCCCTGATCCGCTACTTTGCGCAAAACCGCGTTGACCAAACCCTTCAACTGGCTGTGGCGGCGGTGGCGCGCAATGATATCGACCATCTCATTCACGATGCCATGTGCTGCACCACCCCGACACAATTCGACCGTGCCTACCCGCAAGGCATTATGCACGGTCATCGGTGTTGATTTCTTAAGGTGCTTTTGCAGGACGCGATCCGCTCGTTCCAGATTTCGCAACGTATCGGTAGCCAACCGTTGGCTGCGAGCGCGCTCCTCTGCAGTCAGCTTATCCAAGGCACCGGCTGCATAGCATTCAGACAGCAGCTTGCCCTCTCCCAACACCTGATCCAGCAGGTGAATTGCGCGGCGGCGGGATTGATCGGCGTTAGACATGCGGGTCTCCTGATGCACGGGCAGCAGCGCGATGGGTTGTCGCCGCCGGACGCGGGCGTATATCATAGAAAGGCAACAAGGGAACCCGGCATGAGTGACGCTGACAAAACAGAGATCGACACACAAGCAGCATCGCTGCCCCCTGCCGCGCAGCGGGCGCTGGCCGAGGCCGCAGAACGCCGCAAGGCTGCTGAAGCTGAAGCCGCCAATCGCCCCGTTGAGCTTGGCGGCCGCGATGGCCCTGACCCTGCGCGCTATGGCGATTGGGAGAAAAAAGGCATCGCCATCGACTTTTGATGGCTCAGACTATTGATGCATCGGGCAATGCGACGCTTTATTGGATTAGGCGATCAAAGACCCAGTACATCCAGCATGTCATACTGGCCGGGCTCTTTACCTTGCCCCCAAAGTGCCGCTTTGATCGCACCGCGCGCGAAAATCGCGCGGTCGGTTGCCAAATGCCGCAAAACGATGCGTTCACCCTGACCGGCAAATAGAACATCGTGTTCTCCGACGATGTCGCCACCGCGGATCGCGCTAAACCCGATATCTCCACGCTTGCGCGCGCCAGTGATTCCATCACGACCACTGTCGGAAACCTCTGATAGGGTCACGCCTCGCCCCTCGGCCGCAGCTTCGCCCAGCATCAACGCAGTACCCGATGGGGCATCGACCTTGTGATGATGGTGCGCCTCTATCACTTCGATATCGAAATCTTCGTCCAGAGCGGCTGCGACCTTCTTTGTGAGCTGTACAAGAAGGTTCACACCCAGGCTCATGTTTCCGGCGCGCATCTGTACCGAATGCCGCGAGGCTGGCTCCAACCGTGCTATCTGCGCATCGCTCATACCCGTGGTACCAATGATATGGACAGCACGCGCCTGTGCCGCCAATTCAGCAAAGCCTATCGTTGCCTCAGGGCTGGTGAAGTCAATCACCGCCTGTGCCTTTGCGAAGGCCTCAAGCGCATCGTCGGTCACGGTAACCCCAATTTCGGACCCACCCATCGCGCGGCCCACATCCTGACCAACCCAATCATGTCCGCTTCGCTCCACCGCGCCAACCAGATGTGCCCCAGGATGATCCATGATGGTCTTGATCAACATCTGCCCCATACGCCCAGAGGCGCCGGTGATCACAATGCCGGGTGTGTCCGTGCTGGAAGCTGTCATGGAATAGATCCTCGTCGTTGTGCTGAATAGCGGGTGGTCAGTATGATGCCGGTTTTTTCCTTACCGCTTGCACCGCGCTTGGCAAAGCCCTGCTTTCGGCATAAATCGGATATATGGCTAAGAACAAACTCCACGAGGGCTCAGGGCCCTCACAACGTCAGCTCCGCGTCGGCGAATTGATTCGTCGCGCCCTGTCCGAGATTTTTGCACGCGGCGACCTGCACGATCCCGAACTGAATCGGCTGTCGATCACCGTCGGCGAGGTCCGGACCTCGCCTGATCTTCGTATTGCGACTGCCTATGTCCTGCCCCTTGGAGGCAAAGGGCAGGAGGAAACGCTCAAGCTGATGGCACGCAACAAGGGCGAGCTGCGCCGGATCATCGGCAAAAAGCTGGCGCTGAAATTCACGCCGGAACTGCGGTTCCAGATCGATGATACCTTTGACCGGATGGATGACACCCGCCGGATGCTGTCGCAGGACGCGGTACGCCGCGATACTAGCGAGTGATTCGTTGGGCGATGGGTTTGGCGATGGCTCTCTGGGCCATGCCAGCCGCAGCGGTTGATTGCCGCGACATCGCCTATGACGGCAACCGCTATTCGGTCTGCGAAGTCGATGTTGCCAAGGACAAGCTGCGCCTGTTCCTGAAAAATGAAGCGGGCGAAATCTACGGCCACTTCTCAGCCATCGAAGACGATCTGAAAGCCAAGGGGCAGACCCTGCCCTTTGCTACCAATGCGGGCATGTACCACCGCGATCGTTCGCCAGTCGGTCTCTATCAGGATGGAGATATCGAGGAGATGCGGCTGATAACCAACCCTGGCCCCGGAAATTTTGGCTTGCTTCCTAATGGTGTGCTCTGCATTGGCGCGAACCGTACGGATGTGATCGAAACACTTACATTTGCCGAAACAACGCCGCAGTGCCGATATGCAACCCAGTCCGGCCCGATGTTGGTCATCGATGGCGCATTGCACCCACGTTTCTTGCCAGACTCGACATCATATTTCATTCGCAACGGCGTCGGCACCAGCGCCGATGGTCGGCGAGTGGTATTTGCGATTTCACGCAATGCGGTCACTTTTCACAAATTCGGCAGCTTATTTCGAGATCACCTGAATCTTCCAAGCGCGCTCTATTTCGACGGCAACATCTCGCGGCTGCATGCCCCACAGATTGATCGCAGCGACGCTGGTTTTATGATGGGACCAATTGTTGGGGTGGTCACAGACGATACCCAAGCTGATTCAGCAACCAACTAACCACCGTCTAACTAACCACGGTCCAGCACACAGGTTTATTGGCACCGAGCGATCTGGTGCACCAGTTTGGCGATAGCCTGCGATTGACAGACAGTCATAGCTGGGCTACCTCGCGCGCCTCTCTCACCGACGACGACATTGGGGTACGACATGGGACGCAAACGCAAAGGGCGTGATATTTCCGGCTGGCTGGTGGTCGACAAGCCTGCGGGTCTGACGTCTACAGCAGTTGTGAACAAGGTCCGTTGGGCATTTGACGCCAAGAAAGCCGGCCATGCTGGCACATTGGATCCAGAGGCGACAGGCGTACTGGCCGTAGCGCTTGGCGAAGCGACCAAGACCGTTCCGTACATCACTGATGCGTTGAAAGCCTATACTTTTACAGTACGTCTCGGTCAGGCGACCAATACCGATGATGCCGAAGGCGAAGTGATCTCCAGCGCTGATACTCGACCCAGTGACGCTGAGATCGTCGCAGCCCTACCCCAATTCCTTGGGGACATCATGCAAGTTCCACCGAAATTCTCGGCCGTAAAAATTGACGGCCAACGCGCCTACAAACTGGCCCGCGACGGCGAAGACATTGAGCTGGCCGCTCGCCCTCTCTGGGTTGAGGAACTGATCCTTGTAGATCGCCCAGATACGGACCACGTCGTGCTGGAATTGACTTGCGGCAAAGGTGGCTATGTACGGTCCATCGCGCGTGATCTGGGCGCGGCGCTTGGCTGCTTTGGCCATGTAAAATGCCTGCGTCGGGTCTGGTCTGGTCCGTTTGATGCAGAAGATGGGATCAGCCTGCAGACACTCAACGATATGGCAAAATCACCAGATCTCGACGGTTTTCTACGCCCGCTAGAGGAAGGGCTTGCTGATCTCCCACAGTTGACCTGCACTCCCGAAGGTGCCGCGAAACTGCGCAATGGCAACCCGGGCATGGTTCTCGCCTCGGACATTGAATACGGTGAAGAGGCTTGGGCCTCGCTGGATGGTCAGGCCGTTGCGGTCGGGCACTACAAATCCGGCGAACTGCACCCCAGCCGCGTGTTTGTACGGTGAGCCACGGTTGACAGCGTTACCACGAGTCGCCACCACAAGCGCATGATCCGACGAAGCCATACGAAGGGGGACGCCCCCTCGACCGCCGTCTATTCTGACTGCGAGCAGTATCGTTACAGTCTGAGCCGTGTCTGGGATCCGGCGGGCAAGCGAGTCATGTTCGTCATGCTCAATCCGTCGACTGCGACTGAAGTTCAAAACGACCCCACCATCGAACGCTGTGAGAGGCGTGCTCGCGCGCTAGGATTTGGTGGGTTTCGCGCTACGAATATCTTTGCCTATCGCGCCACCGATCCTCGCGACATGAAGAAGGCATCGGATCCGGCAGGCCCGGACAATCTGGCGCAAATCCTGGAAGGTGCGAATTGGGCCGATCAGGTGATCTGTGCCTGGGGCACCCATGGTGCGTTCCGCGAGCAAGGCGTTCTCGTGGCTGCCGCGCTCGCTGGCGCTGGAAAACCACTTTTCCATTTAGGGCTTAGCAAAGCAGGGCACCCGAAACACCCGCTTTATATTCGCTATGCGCAACAGCCTGAACCTTGGCTGTCAGCGGTGGGATAAGGACTCGCTAACCAACGCGACTGATTCACTTTGATATTCAACTATAGCATGTGCATCTTTGAAAATGCGGTGTTTCCGCGTTTTTTCATAAGGGGTCGCCGCAATGTTGATGCTGGCTGCAATGATTGGGGTAGTAGCCGTTGGCAGTATCCTACTAGTTGATGAGGCTGACGCAGACGTCGACCCGGATGGGACAGGCGGTGATGGTGGCGATGCGGCCAATAGTACCGAGGCCGAGACTGTCCCTCTGAATGACTTCCTAACAATTGGAACTTACGATCGCGATCATTTGAGTGGCACTGACGCAGATGACATCCTTCAAGGCCTTGATGGCAACGATCAACTGAACGGCCGCGCCGGGGATGACGGGCTGCAAGGTGGCAATGGTAGCGACACCCTCCATGGATCCGAAGGCGAGGATACCCTTCTGGGTGGCAACGATGGCGACCTCCTGCACGGAGAGGACGGGGATGACCTAATCGTCGGTCAAAACGGGGACGATACTCTGTTTGGCCATTTTGGCACAGACATGCTGGACGGTGGCGCAGGAGATGATCTCGCCCATGGTGGCCAAGGGGGCGACACACTGGACGGTGGCAAGGGGCGCGACGCCATGCACGGAAATGATGGCGATGATCACTTGAAAGGCGGTCAAGATCAGGACACGCTGTTTGGCGGAACGGGCGATGATCGCCTGGTTGGTAACGATGACGGTGAAACAACTGACTATCTCAACGGCGGGGATGGAGACGACACCATCTTCGCCGGCGCTGGCGACATCGTAACCACCGGCGAAGGTGCCGATAACATCATCGCAGGAGCTGGCGGGTTTCCTCCCAACTCCGCAACTGATGACGGAGGCGCCGCCGCTACCACACCAATCGATCTGCCCGACTTTGACGCCGCCGAAGATCAGCTGATGGTGGTTTGGGATCAGTTTGGTACTGAAGCGCCGGTCGTTGATGTAAGCACCAATCCGGATGCGCCCGAAGAGCATATCGTGAAAATAGACGGCCAAGAGGCATTGCGTGTCACTGGACCTGAGAATTTGACCGCCACCGACATTGTGCTGGTCAATCCTGAGGCCGCGATCCGCTATGGCGCAAGCGCCAGCGGGCCGGTAAACAGCGAATAGTCTCTTGATGATTGAACATCGTTAGGCGCCCTCACAAACGCCCGTCGGCATCCCAGCAAAACCTTTTGCTATTTTCCGAGAATCTGCGTATACGCGCGATCTGTTCTAGGGTCGTTCTGTTTTCCATCGAAATCAACGTCGCCCAGAGCAACTCCATGGGCCTGTGCTGGACGACATCCCGGCCTGTGCCATTCACACGAACTCTTAAAGGAGACCCCGATGTCGATCACTGCCGAAGACAAAGCCCGCTTGATGAAAGAATTCGCAACCAAAGACGGCGACACCGGTTCCCCGGAAGTCCAGGTTGCAATCCTGACCTCGCGTATCAACACCCTGACCGAGCACTTCAAAACCCACAAGAAGGACAACCACGGTCGTCGTGGCCTTCTGAAGATGGTTGCTCAGCGTCGTAAGCTTCTGGACTACACCAAAGCAAAAGACGTGTCCCGTTATCAGGACCTTATCAAACGCCTGGGCATCCGCCGCTAATCGCGACGACCAGACGGTTGAAAAAAACGCCCGCTCCTCTCGGATGCGGGCGTTTTTTTGTTTCAGGACCTACGCGGCTGCGCCACTTTTTGCCGTAGCTGCATCCGGTGTTAGACCCTGTGACAGCGAATGTCCGGTGTCGACCAAAGTTACACCGAGCCCTGCCAGTACATCCAGTCGCCGCGCCGCAAAAGCATTCGCCCGCGCCCGCAGTACCGCAAGGTTTTCTTCAGGCAGGTCAAGCACTCGGCCATCTTGCTCCAACCGCTGCCCTTGGGGTTCAAGAATTTGCCAAGCGAATGCGGCCCAATCATTCGGATCACTCCGCCCCTCGCTTTGAGCAAGTAGAAACAACTGCTCGATACGATCGACGGCCACACCGCCGCCGGTCGCGGGGGAGGCAAGGAAACCCAACCTCTCGCTGTCCTCGGCATTTTTACAAACGGCAAGATTGAAGATACGGCAGCGCGCCGCGCGTTCCGCATAGTCTGCGGAGGGCAAGCACGGAACGATATGTCCTGCACCGGTTAGGATCGTCAGCATCCGGGTGATATCTCCCCAGGTCATGTCAGAGAATAATCCTAGCTCCAAAAGCTCCCGGACTGTCTTTTGCCCCTCAGCCAAGATTTTCAACACTGGCGCATATTGGCTCGCGTCCAAGGGCACATCGCTATTGCGCCAGCTGATCTTCAATGGGCCGGTTCCATAGTGGCGAGCCAAGGCAAACGGCGTTTGAAACCATGCCCCGACAGCTCCGCGTTGGGTGTGCGGTAGCCGCCCACGTACAAAAACATCTGCACGGAACTGTTCGTTCAACAGCACATCGCGCAACCCCTCCCGTCTGACCGGGTTGCTTTCCCCTGCAAGCAGTTGCTGCTGAGGCATGCTGAGACAGATATCGTCGACGTGATCCAAAGGATTCGCCGCACCCAGAAACTCCAGCTTTGCCCGCCCCAGATCCTCGGCAACATCGGCGAAGTGGAAAGGTGTCCAATCCCTATTGAAATACTCATGCGCCAAATAGTTGCGCGACATGGTTTTCATCTCATTCAAGCGTTTCAACGGACCCGGATTGGAGGAAAAGAAACCGGCATCAGCGTCTGTTAGTTTCTCAGCAAATGCCAACGCGTCGTCAATTCGCTGTTCCAATGGGCCATTGCCCAGTGCGGCATGGTCCGTCAGCAACCGACGCAATGGCAACGACGACGCCCAACCGGGTTGAGTATTGTAACTGATGTAGACCAGTCCACCTGGTTTTAGGCGTCGGGTAATAAACGCCGTGATCAGCTTTTGATTTTCCCGCGACACCCAACTGTAAACGCCGTGTAAGGCAATCACGTCAAAGGTTTTGGGCAGGTTGGCCTCTTCCTCGAAATCATCAAATGATCTCTCATAGAAAGTCACATTCGGAACCTCTGCCTGCCTGGCCAATTCTGCGGCGCCGGCGATATGCGCTGGATTGAAGTCCATCGCATGCACATCAATATGCGGGTTGGCAGCCGCCAATAGGTTCGCCGTGAAACCCTGGCCACATCCCAGTTCGCAATAGGACAGTTTTTGATCATTTAGCCCATGACGATGTCCCCGAGACGTAGCGCTAAACGCCATGCGTGATGGTGTCATGTCGTGAAAAAAGTCATGTGTGTAGTCGAGCTCGGAAACGTAACCGGAAGTCCAATCGTTCATTCAGCACCTATTCTGCGTAGCGGATTTCTTGGGATCGCGTCCCTCAAGATTGAGAAAACTTTTCATAAAACCGCTAACGATCCAGTTAACGCGCAGACATTTTGTGAAAATAGAAACCGACAGAGCCGACGTTCACCGGTTTCTACAAGGTGCAAAAAGCCAGTTTACGGCGCCTACCGGTGCCTCCTCTTTCATTCTGTGGAAAAATCATGTAGGGGCGGCCTATCTGAGACGTGCTGCCAAGACCCCGGCAGTCGAAAGAAAGATAGAAAGGGGTCGGCGGCAATGGGGCCGCCACATCAAACGGGAGACCCGGGATACGCCTGGGAGTGCTCCCAGCTAGGATAAGCTGAATGTTTAACGTTACAAAGAAATCGATGCAGTGGGGCGAAGAGACGCTCACACTGGAGACCGGCAAGGTCGCTCGTCAGGCCGATGGCACTGTGATTGCCACCCTTGGCGAAACCTCGGTCATGGCAAACGTCACCTTTGCTCGTCAGCAAAAACCCGGTCAGGACTTCTTTCCCCTGACCGTGCACTACCAGGAAAAATACTACGCTGCGGGCAAGATCCCCGGTGGTTTTTTCAAACGCGAAGCACGCCCTACTGAAAAAGAAACTCTGACCGCGCGTCTGATCGACCGTCCGATCCGTCCGCTGTTCGTGCCCGGCTTCAAAAACGAAGTTCTGGTCATGTGCACCGTGCTCAGCCACGATCTGGTCAACGACCCCGACATGGTTGCAATGGTCGCAGCCTCTGCAGCACTTACATTGTCCGGCGCGCCCTTTATGGGTCCGATCGCAGCAGCACGCGTAGGCTTTGAGGGTGGCGAATACGTCCTGAACCCAACCGTCGACGACATGCAAGACCTGCGCCTGAACCCTGAACAGCGTCTGGATCTGGTAGTTGCCGGCACCAAAGACGCCGTGATGATGGTTGAATCCGAAGCCTACGAGCTGACCGAAGCCGAAATGCTGGGTGCCGTGAAATTTGCTCACGAGCAGATCCAACCGGTCATCGACCTGATCATCTCGCTGGCAGAAGACGCGGCAAAAGAACCGTTTGACTTCCAAGCACCGGATTACTCCGAGCTGTTCGCGGCGGTTAAAGCTGCTGGTGAAGAGCAGATGCGCACAGCATTCGCGATCACCGATAAGCAAGAGCGCACTGCCGCTGTTGCTGCGGCCCGCGATGCGATCAAAGCATCCCTGAGCGAAGAACAACTGGCTGATGTCAACCTTGGTTCCGCACTGAAGAAGCTGGAAGCCGGCATTCTGCGTGGCGATGTTGTCAAAACCGGCAAACGGATCGACGGTCGTACAACAACCGATGTACGCGGTATCGAATCGGAAACCGGCATGCTGCCGCGGACCCATGGTTCGGCACTGTTCACCCGCGGTGAGACACAGGCACTGGCCGTGACCACCCTTGGTACCGGCGACGACGAGCAATTCATCGACGCCCTGCACGGCAACTTCAAATCCAACTTCCTGCTGCACTATAACTTCCCTCCCTACTCGGTTGGTGAAGTTGGTCGTGTGGGCTCACCTGGTCGCCGTGAAATCGGCCACGGTAAGCTGGCATGGCGGGCGTTGCAGGCAGTTCTGCCCGCACCTACCGATTTCCCCTACACCATCCGCGTGGTGTCCGAGATCACAGAATCCAACGGCTCATCCTCGATGGCGTCGGTCTGTGGCGGGTCGCTGTCCATGATGGACGCAGGTGTACCCCTGAAGGCGCCAGTCGCCGGTGTAGCCATGGGTCTGATCCTGGAAGACGACGGGTCCTACGCGATCCTCTCTGACATCCTGGGTGACGAAGACCACCTCGGCGACATGGATTTCAAAGTGGCAGGTACCGCCAACGGCATCACCTCGCTGCAGATGGATATCAAGGTTGCGGGCATCACGCCTGAGATCATGGAAAAAGCACTGGATCAGGCCAAAGACGGCCGTCTGCACATCCTGGGTGAAATGTCCAAGGCTCTGTCAGAAACCAACGCGTTCTCAGTCCACGCGCCACGCATTGAAACCATGCAGATCCCAACCGACAAGATCCGTGAAGTCATCGGCTCCGGCGGTAAGGTCATCCGCGAAATCGTGGAAACCTCTGGCGCGAAAGTCGACATCAACGATGACGGCGTGATCAAGATCGCATCGGCTGATGGCACTGCTATCCAGAAGGCCTATGACATGATCCACTCGATCGTGGCAGAGCCAGAGGAAGGCGCTGTCTACACCGGTAAAGTTGTGAAGATCGTTGATTTTGGCGCGTTCGTGAACTTCTTTGGTAAGCGCGACGGCCTGGTACATGTTTCACAGATCGAGAACCGCCGCCTGAACCATCCTTCAGATGTTCTGAAAGAAGGCCAGGAAGTTAAAGTAAAGCTTTTGGGCTTTGACGATCGCGGCAAAGTCCGCCTGTCCATGAAGATCGTGGATCAGGAAACCGGCGAAGAAATTTCAGCCGAGAAGAAAGAAGACGCAGAATAATCTGCCCTCTTTTTTGAGAACTTCAGAAACCTCGCCAGAAATGGCGAGGTTTCTTCATTTATGGAGCATGGAGCCCTTTCTCGACCCTTTCCACCAACAGCTAAGATAGCTACCTCTGGAAACATGAGATCCTACATCATTCATATGACCGGCGATCAGAAGCGTGTTCAAAATGTAACCCGCCTGATGGCAGACCTGCCTCAGCCTGAGGTGGTCGAGGCCGTAAATGGCCGCGCCATTCTGGATCAGGGTGATGTCGCCCTGCGAAATGGTGATCTCCACGCGCCCAGCTATCCGTTTCCTTTACGTGCCGGCGAAGTGGGGTGTTTCCTGTCTCATCGCAAATGTTGGCAAAAGATCGCAGCGGGCAGTGATCCATTTGGGCTGATTGTCGAGGACGACCTCGCGATCAATCCCAGAAAATGGCGCGATGTAATGGAGCTGATCGACGAGCATGCCAGCACGGATCACTTTATCCGCTTGCCCGCCAAACTGCGCGAGACCCCAATACACACAATTGCACAACAGCGAGATGCCCAACTGTTCTTACCGAGGCGCATAGGGTTGCAGACCGTGGCGCAAGTGGTGGGTAAAGCCGCCGCAGCCCGCTTGCTGGTGGCCACCGAAATATTAGATCGGCCGGTCGATACATTTTTGCAGATGCACTGGGTCCACGGGCAGCCTGTCCATACGATTATACCCAATGGAGTGTCAGAACTTACCGAAGCGTTGGGCGGCTCAACGATACAGTCACGCCCATCAGGGGGCAAACTGGCCCGCGAGTTCAAACGCATGTTCTATAGAGGGCAGATTGCCCTGCGGTCACAACGTAACCAACTGCCAGCGTAAGAGAAAAGGGGCCGTATGGCCCCTTTCCCATCAATCATATCCTACCTAGGATAAAACTGTCCCGATTGATTACTCTGGTGCTTTTGTTTTGCGTAGGTAGGGGAAAATCGTTTCGAACTCACCAAACTTCGACTTAGCGTCCTCATTCGACACGCTCGGTGGAATGATCACGTCTTCGCCTGGAACCCAGTTTGCGGGCGTTGCGACGCCCTTACCCGACATCTGCAGGCCATCTAACGCCCGCAAGATTTCAGCAAAATTGCGTCCCACGGTCATGGGATAGGTCATCGACAACTTCAGCTGTTTGTCGGGGCCGATGATGAAAACAGACCGTACTGTAGCGCTATCCGCCGGCGTACGCCCGTCAGGAAGATAAGCCTCTGCTGGTAGCATGTCGAACGCTTTGGAAACCGCCAGTCCTTCGTCCGCGATGATCGGGAAACCAGCCGCAGCATTGCCATAGCTTTCGATGTCAGTCTTCCACTTCTTATGGTCTTCGACGCCGTCAACTGAAACGCCGATCACCTTGGTGCTGCGCGCTGCCCATTCGTCGGACAGCTGTGCGACTGCCGAAAACTCGGTGGTGCAAACTGGCGTAAAATCCTTGGGGTGGGAGAACAGAATCGCCCAGCTGTCACCGATCCAGTCGTGAAACGAAATGGTGCCCTGATCGGTTTCTGCAGTGAAATTCGGAACTACATCATTGATACGCAAACCCATGGGTCTCTCCTATGCTGTCAAACAATTGCTGTCTTGGTTGATAACCTAACCACTCGAGCGGCACGTTAAACCCTTGGCAGCCAGTGACCAGTGGAAAAGATCACGCTAGACATCAATCTGGCGCCAACAGTAAGTCCTCGCGGCAGGTACAGTGGCGCAAACAGAGCAATATTCACCTCGCATCACGCTCATCTTCAGGTAATAGAATCTTATCTTTGAAATAATTTGATCAAATTATTTCTTATCCCCTTGCCGATCGCAAAGCCGGGTGACAGAGTGTCGGCCAATCGCGGGGCCTGCCCCGTCACACCCAGACATTCGGGAGATCGAAAGATGATCGAGAAACGTGATTTTTACATCAACGGGCATTGGGTCGCCCCTGCTGCACCCAATGATTTCGAAGTGATCGACCCCTCAACCGAGGCGCCGTGTGCGGTGATCTCTCTTGGCGATTCTGCCGATACAAATGCTGCCGTAGCTGCGGCCAAGGCTGCACTACCGGGCTGGATGGCTACCCCGGTCGAAGAGCGGATTGCCTTGGTTGAAAAGCTGATCGAAGTTTACGAGAGCCGCACCGAAGATCTGGCTCAGGCTATGAGCAGCGAGATGGGGGCCCCGATCAATATGGCCCGTACTCAACAAGCCGGTGCCGGCAGCTGGCACCTGCGCAACTTTATCGACGCCGCCAAGGAGTTTTCCTTCGAATCACCCTTGGGCGACCATGCCCCAAATGATCGCATCATTCACGAAGCAGTCGGTGTCGCGGCCTTGATCACGCCTTGGAACTGGCCAATGAATCAGGTCACGCTCAAGGTCGGCGCTGCTGCCGTAGCGGGATGCACAATGGTTCTGAAACCGTCAGAGCAAAGCCCGCTCAACGCTATGATCTTTGCTGAAATGATGGACTCGGCGGGTTTTCCGGCTGGAGTGTTTAACCTCGTGAACGGCGACGGGACCGGCGTTGGTACGCAGCTTTCGAGCCACCCAGATGTGGATATGGTCTCCTTCACGGGCTCGACACGTGCGGGCACTGCGATTTCCAAGGCTGCGGCAGACACGCTGAAAAAAGTCCATCTGGAGCTGGGTGGCAAAGGCGCAAACGTGATCTTTGAAGACGCCGATGAAAAGGCCGTCAAACGCGGCGTGCTGCACATGATGAACAACACCGGCCAAAGCTGTAACGCTCCCAGCCGTATGTTGGTTCAGAAAGCGATCTACGACAAAGCCGTCGAAGAAGCTGCGAACGTTGCAAACAAGGTAGAGGTTGGCCCGGCCTCCAGCGAAGGCCGCCATATCGGTCCGGTTGTCAATGAACTGCAGTGGACCAAGATTCAGGACCTCATTCAGAAGGGTATCGATGAAGGTGCCCGCCTCGTTGCAGGTGGCACAGGTCGCCCTGACGGTCTGAACCAAGGCTTCTATGTTAAGCCGACTGTATTCGCGGATGTGAACAACCAAATGATTGTCGCACGCGAGGAAATTTTCGGTCCGGTGCTTTCGATCATTCCCTTTGATACCGAAGAGGAAGCCATCGAAATCGCCAACGATACGCCCTATGGCCTGACCAACTATGTACAGACTCAGGACCCAGCACGGGCCAATCGCCTGGCGCGCAAACTGCGTGCCGGCATGATTGAAATGAATGGCAAGTCGCGCTCTGCAGGATCTCCCTTTGGCGGCATGAAACAATCCGGCAATGGCCGCGAAGGCGGCAGCTGGGGGATCGAAGACTTCCTGGAAGTCAAAGCTGTGGGCGGCTGGGCCGAAGAATAAGTAACCGGCACAACGCTACTGTAAGCTCGTGAAAGAGCCGCCCTATGAGAGCGGCTCTTTTTTGTTTGCTGTGCTGCTGCAGATTCGAGACAGGCATTAATCTGGCAATTCGAGCACCAGCTGGGGCACACCGTCTGATGTCCGCTCAATCGAGCGACCATCCCAGCCTATGATGCCAGTCACTCGCTGGCGCAGTGCGGAGAAACTATCGAACTTCACCACATCCACGGGCTCTTCCAGATGCAGGGTCACGCGGCGACGGGCCCCATCGGCAAACACCTGCAACCCACGCAGTTCCGCCGTGAACGCTTGACCGAGATAACTGCCTTGCAGGGTCTGCCCGACACGAAGAGTTTGCTGGGGAACATTCGGCCGTGGCCTGTCAGCTTTGGCGCTTAGCGTATTCCAGTCCTTGTAGCCGTATTGCCGTGCGACCATTTCAAGCGCAGCACTGTGTGACAGTGTCAAATTGCGGTCCTGCAATTGCTGACGCAAATTGCGGGCCTGTTGTTTGAGGCTCCCGGTGGTTGGGAGTTCTGTTGGATTCGTCGTCATTATTGCCTCTTGTCCAATCAACAAGATGCGCCGGGAAAATGGAGCCCGCATTGCCATTGGCGCATCAGATGATGGGCGAAAGACAGAAATTCCAGTACGGGGGTTCACCATGGTAACAAAAACCGCGAGCGGCAGGGCCCCGCCCCTATGCCAGCCTTAGGCCCTCCGACCGTTCGAGGTCAAGGCTCAAGCCCAGCCTTGTTGCTTGAATGCCACCCTGGGGTCGAAAGTTCCAAAGTTCTCGCCAAATAGATCAAAGCAACACGATCTAAGGCTTGATCTAAACCCAACTTGAGCTTGCAGGCTGAGAAAAATCACAAGCCTTCGGAGCCTCACAATGATGCAAGCAACCCCTCTTTCTACTCAGAAACTCAACATAGATACCAAATTGACTGGCATCTACGAAACCCACCTAACCGTCAGAAACCTGCAAACGGCGATGGAGTTTTACGGCGAGATACTGGGCCTGGAACTGGCGCGCCACATACCCGAACGGCAGGTGGCATTCTATTGGGTGGGCGGTCCTGCGCAAGGGATGCTTGGGCTCTGGTCGGGCGCGTCCGCACCGATGGGTATGCGGTTGCACATGGCGTTTCGCAGTACTGTGTCAGCGATGGATGGAGTTTGCGACCGGTTGTCTGATGCTGGCGTTGTACCACTTGATTTCAATGGCATGCCGACTGATGAACCCGTTGTATTGGGTTGGATGCCTGCGCTGTCCATATACTTTACAGATCCCGACGGCCATTCGATTGAGATCCTGGCACCGATGACTGGGCACCCTGACGCAAATTTTGGGGTGTCTGCCTATAGCGACTGGAAGGCCCGTACCGGTGAATGAGAGTGTTTGAGATTGGGAATGGGACCGGGGCTGGTCAGATCCCCACATGACACCTATGAACACTGCATAGCTGTCTAGAGGGATCAAAAATGATCATCACCCGCCTGCATGGCCGAATGGGAAATCAAATGTTCCAATACGCCGCCGGGCGTGCGCTGGCGGATCGGCTGGGGGTTCAACTTGCGCTCGACAGCCGGGGTGCTGAACTGCGTGGCGAAGGTGTCTTGACGCGCGTGTTCGATCTTGAGCTGGCAGCAGCCAATCCACTACCCCCGTTACGCCAGGCGGCCCCCATTCGTTACGCACTATGGCGAGGCCCAGGACAAGCTATGGGCGCTAAACCAAACCTTCGCCGTGAGGCGGGCCTTGGCTTCAACCCCGAATTTGAACGCTGGGGAGACGACAGCTACCTGCATGGGTACTGGCAGAGCGAGCGGTATTTTTCCAACATCGCAGAGCGAATCCGTCACAACTTTACCTTTCCCGCGTTCTCAGACCAGCAGAACACCGAAATGGCTGCGAGGATTAGCGAAAGCAATTCCGTTTCGCTTCATGTCCGCCGCGGAGATTATCTGACCCTCGCGGCACATGCGCTGTGTGATCAAGCCTACTATGAAGCCGCGCTGGACCAGGTGCTCTCCGGGCTTGACGGGCAACCCACCGTCTATGTTTTTTCGGACGATCCGCAATGGGCCAAAGACAACCTTCCTCTACCTTGTGAGAAGGTCGTCGTAGATTTCAACGGCGCGGAAAAAGATTACGAAGATATGCGCCTGATGAGCATGTGTCGGCACAATATCATCGGGAATAGTTCATTTTCCTGGTGGGCTGCCTGGCTGAACCAGACACCTAGTCGCCGCGTCGCCGGACCGGCGAAATGGTTCGGTGACCCGAAATTACAGAATCCCGATATCCTGCCCCGGGACTGGCTGCGCATCAGTGTCTAAAGCCAAGTTAGGCTAGAACGACGCCTTGGCACGAAACTTCATGGATACGCCGCTGTCCGGGTGCTTAATCCTGAGTTCTTCGGCATGCAGCATCATGCGTGGATGATTCATCGCTGCCCCCTCCGCATAAAGTGGATCACCAAGAATCGCATGACCGAGCGATAACATATGCACGCGCAATTGATGCGTTCGGCCGGTCTTGGGAGTCAGACGGACACGCGTTGCGGCGGTTTCATATTTCATCACGCGCCAATACGTCACAGCTTCTTTGCCGGTTTCATGACAGACCATCTGGCGTGGTCGGTTTGGCCAATCCACGATCAGGGGCAGATCTACCGTACCGGTTCTCGGCTCAAGCAGCCCATCGAGGCGCGCGACATAGGCTTTCTTAGCGGTGCGCTTTTCAAACTGCATCGATAAATGGCGCTGCGCATAAGGGGTGACACCAAAGGCCATGACACCGGATGTGTCTCGATCCAACCGATGGACCAGCAATGCCTCTGGGAAGACTGCTTTCAGACGGGTCAGCAGACTATCCGCAAGATGTTCACCACGACCCGGCACACTGAGCAAACCGTGGGGTTTATTCACCACCAACAACTGTGCGTCATGGTGCAGGATATCCAAGGGATCCATCGGCGGGGTATAAGCGCTAGAGACTGTCATAACCGCGTCCCTAGCGACCTCCTGCATTCAGAGCAAGGTTTCGCAACGTCGCGCTTGTTCGTAGCAGCGTAGGGCGGCAGGGTGGTGGCACTAACCGCCCCATCGGTATCCCCCGGTTCTGAGAGAGAGGTGCAGTATGATCCATCCGACCATCGCCAGATTGCAAGAGGTTGTTGCGCACGGCGATGACAGCCAAATTGCCGATCTATTGGCCGGAGATGTTCAATTCTTGCCCCCGACCTATTGGAAAACATGGACTGGCCGAGCACCAGTCGCGGCTATTCTTGGGCATGTGGGCGAAGTCTTCAGTGACTTTCGCTATCGTCGCATCATGGGGGCCGCGGATGACTGGGCCTTGGAGTTCCAGTGCAAAATCGGCGAATTCGATGCCGTCGGTGTTGACTTGATCACTCTGAATTCTGATGGGCAGATAAACCAATTCGAAGTTGTCATGCGGCCCTATAAGAGCATCGGCGTATTGCGGGAGGCGATTATGGCTAGGGTTACCTCTGATCCCCGTTTTCTTCAGTACCAATCGGCTCTCAGCTGATCGGCTTTGACCATATCGCGCGAGTCGCGCTGCTGCCCCTGTTGCTGGTTCAGGCGATCAACGTGCGGCGCAGTGCGCTGCGACTACCAGAACCCTCAGGCCCCCGATTTGGGCAACTGGGTCACGGTACGCCGCTGCGGCTGCTGGTTGCTGGCGACAGCTCAGCTGCCGGGGTCGGTGTTGGCCGTCAGGAAGATGCGCTCAGTGGTCAACTGGTCGCCAGACTAACCAAGGGGCGGCACCTGACCTGGCGGTTGGAAGCTACAACCGGACATCGCAGTGCTGATACATTGGCGCGGGTCCACGCGCTACCGCCACAGACATTCGATGTTGCTGTGCTCGCCCTTGGCGTCAATGATGTGACACGTCTGGCCCGAGGGCGAAAGTTTCACATGGAACAGTCCGCTCTGATTCAACTGTTGCGCGATCGGTTTGGTGTAAAACTGGTGGTCTTGTGCGGCGTTCCGCCCATGGCCGATTTCCCCGCTCTTCCCAGCCCTCTGGCCTGGGTATTGGGACAACATGCAAAACGGCTGGACCGGGTACTGGCAAGGCTGGCAAAGCAAGACCCGAGTGTTGTGCACCTACCGTTCAATATGCCCCATGACCCAACGCTGGCTGCACGAGATGGGTATCACCCCTCCGCAGAAGCGTATTTTCTTTGGGCAGAGGCATTGGCCGAGATCATCAACACCCAACTCGCCAATCGGACGGCTGCCGAATAGTCATTCACGACGCATCTGACGAACCAACGAGACCGAGTAGATCACCAAGGCCAACCAAATCATCGGGAAGGCAATCATCCGTGCGCGGCCGAATTCCTCACCGAAGATAAAGACCGCCGCCAGAAAAATCATGGTAGGCGCGATGTATTGCAGAATACCGATAGTGGACAACCGCAGAAGTTTTGCGCCATTGGCATAGGTAATCAAAGGCACGGCTGTAACGACCCCACAGCCCAAAAGCAGCAAGGTGTCGCTCACGTCACTGCCAAAGTGAGCGCCGCCTGTGGCCGTCTGATAGGTCAAATACGCCAACGCCGGGGGCGTAAGGATCAGCACCTCAAGCATGAACCCCTGATTTGGCCCCACTGGCAGTGACTTTTTGAAAAACGCATAGAAGCCCCAGCTGAGAGTCAGACCAATCGCGGCCCAAGGCAACCGCCCGGCATCCACTGCCAATACCAGCACAGCCAGCGCCGCCAATGCAATCGCCACCAATTGTGCAGCGGTCAGTCGTTCACCTAGCAGCAACGCACCCAATGTGACACTGAACAAGGGATTTATATAATAACCAAGAGCCGCATCGAGAGCGTGCCCACTGGCGATGGACCACACGTAGATCCCCCAATTCACCGAAATCAAAGCTGCGGTCACGGCCCCCATCAATAAGACTTTTGGAGACGTCAGCGCGGCCTTCAGATCTCGTGTACGGCGCAGGATGATCAACAATATCCCCGCCACAGGCACCGACCAGATCACCCGATGCGCCACGACCTCGGCCGCAGGCATATGGGCCAAGGCTTTCATATATAGCGGCAGACCCCCCCACATCAGATAGGCGGATACTGCAAAAGCAAGGCCCTGCGGCGTGTCTTTGTTCTCGATCTGCGGCGTCATCTTGAAAATCTCCTTGAGCCGCGTTTATGACAGCTCAACGGGCAATTGACAGAGCGGAAACAGCAAAACAAGCCAATCGCGTTGATCAATAGAACGCCCATACCACCATCGACGTTAGATGCGCGGATAGCGCGCAGCTTCTGTCGCTCTGAGATGACCTTCATCCAGTGGAATTTATTGGGTTTATTGCTTAACCCGTTCCGATTTTGGATCGTACATTGGCTTCAGCGACGCCTCGGCTTTGACTTTCACACCGCAGACGTCAATCTCGTAGGATGAGCCCAGCACATCTGCCACGCTTTCACCCTCGCATGGAACGTAGCCAAGCCCGATAGCCGCACCCAATGTGTGCCCGTAATTGCCGGAGCTGAGGTAACCCACATAATCGCCGTTCCGAATGATCGGCTCATTGTGGAACAGAAGCGGCTCAGCGTCGGCCAGCTTGAACTGCAACATTCGGTTCATCGGGCCAATTGCCTTACGCTCCAGCACAGCGTCCTTGCCGATAAAATCGATCTTATCTGTCTTCACTGCAAAGCCTAGACCGGCGTCAATCACGTTGTCCTCACATGTGATGTCATGGCCGAAATGGCGGAAGCCCTTCTCAATCCGGCAGCTGTCCATCATGTGCATACCACAAAGCTTCGCCCCCATTTCCTTACCTGCTTCATGCAACGTCTCAAACGCATGACCTGCCATATCGGCACCGACATAGATCTCCCAGCCAAGTTCACCGACATAGGTCACGCGATGGACACGGGCGAGGCCCATACCCAGCTCGATCTCCTGCGCGGTCCCAAAGGGGTTCACCTCATTGGAAAAATCGTTGGGCGAAACTTTTTGCAGCAGCTTACGCGCGTTCGGACCCATTACGGCCAACACACCTTCGCCTGCAGTCACATCGGTGAGTACTACGCGTTGATCCCCAACATGGCGCATCATCCAAGTCTGGTCAGCCAGTCGCGTCGCAGCCGGTGTCACCACCAGATAAGACGTCTCACTCAGGCGGGTAACGGTCACATCCGCCTCGATCCCACCGCGAGTATTCAGAAACTGAGTATAGACAATCTTGCCAACCGGCACCGACAGATTTGCGCCGCAGATGTAGTTCAGAAAGGTTTCAGCATCCGGACCTTCTACGCGAATTTTGCCGAAGGAGGACATGTCGTACATGCCGACATTCTCGCGGACGGCCTTATGCTCGACGGCGGAATTTTCAAACCAGTTCTGACGTTTCCAACTGTACTGATATTCCCGCTCCTGGCCTTCATTTGCAAACCAGTTGGCGCGTTCCCATCCTGCAAGCTCGCCGAATACTGCACCTTGTTCTTTCAAATGGTGATGGAACGGCGTCCGTCTTACGCCACGTGCAGTAGCCTTTTGACGGTAGGGGTAGTGGTCTGCATAAAGCAGACCCAGCGTTTCTTTTGAACGTTCAAACAAGTAGTGCTTGTTGCCCTGAAACGGTTGCATCCGACTTACATCGACGTCACCCAAATCAAACGGTTTCTGCCCGTCGTCCATCCATTGTGCCAAAGCCATCCCTGCCCCGCCGGCGGACTGAATTCCAATGGAATTGAACCCTGCTGCAACCCAGACATTGTCCATCTCGGGAGCAAGACCAAGATGGTAGGCATCGTCCGGGGTAAACGATTCCGGACCATTAAAGAACGTATGGATACCTGCCTCAGCCAACATTGGCATGCGGTTGCAGGCCGCTTCCAAGATCGGCTCGAAATGGTCAAAATCCTCGGGCAGCTGGTCGAACTCAAACGTATCCGGAATGCCCTTCATTGCCCACGGCTTCGCATTCGGCTCAAAGGCACCCAGGAGGATCTTACCGGCATCTTCCTTATAGTAGGCGCATTCGTCGGGCACTCGCAGCACCGGCATCTGGGTCAGTCCCGCGATACCTTCGGTCACGATATAGAAATGCTCACATGCATGCAGAGGCACATTTACACCTGCCATACGGCCAACCTCATGGCCCCACATGCCTGCGCAGTTTACCACCATGTCTGCTGCGATATGTCCTTGGGACTGGCCGTCATCACTGATCCAATCCACGCCAGTGACCCGCCGACCCTGTTTGGCGATCCCCGTGACCTTGATCCGTTCCTTAACCAACGCACCGTGCTGGCGGGCGCCTTTTGCCAGAGCAAGCGCAATGTTGGCCGGATCACCCTGACCATCCTTTGGCAACCATACGCCCGCTGTAACGTCACATACGTTCAGGTGCTCGTAGCGGTTTTTTACGTCTTCGGGGGAGATTTCCTCAACTTCGACGCCAAAGGCACGCGCCATCGCCGCCTGCCGAAAAATCTCTTCTTTGCGCTCATCCGTAAGGGCGACCGTAATGGACCCGCAGCGTTTGAAACCCGTCGCGACTCCAGTTTCAGCTTCCAGAGCACCGTATAGCTCTTGGCTGTATTTTGCCAATTTGGTCATATTGGCGGTCGCGCGCAGTTGGGCAATCAGTCCAGCTGCATGCCAGGTGGTCCCCGACGTCAACTGCTTGCGCTCCAGCAGAACCACATCTTCCCAACCCAGTTTGGTGAGGTGGTAAGCCACTGAACACCCGATCACGCCACCACCGATAATGACCACGCGGGCCTTGTTGGGAAGATCACTCATTTCGTTTCTCCTGAACACGCTGAGCATGAGTTTGCCACGTAAGCGCGACAGAAAATGCATGAAAAACGCCAAGCCGGCCGCAGTAATCTCCAGACAGATTTCTCAGCTATTCAGCATTATTAACTGGAGTGAGTCGAGCGCCGGGATTTGCGCAGACCAAAGGGCGTCATTCCGAAAAATTCCTTATATAGACTCGAAAACCCGTTCGAAAATCCACAGGCGAGCCCAATTTCACGGACACTCATAGTGGTGTTCAGCAGCAGGTTATTCGCCTTGTTCAGACGCATTTCACGGTAAAACCCGTTGGGTGTGGTGCCCAGAAATGTCTTGAATTTGCGCTCCAGTGATCTGGTCGAAATACCCAAGTGATCGACAATCTCATTGATCGGCAACGGATCTTCTATGTGGTCCTGCATTATCCGGATTGCCTGGTCGAGGTCGGCATCGCCGGTAATGGTTGGCTTCACTCCCGAGAACGGCTGTAGCGAGCCATAATCGCGGATCTTGTCATGTAGCAATATATTCGCAACCGTCACCTGGGCCGCCGCTGAGGTCAGCTGTCCGATCAAGGCTAAGACGATATCGACCGTCGCGCCCATCCCTGCACAGGTCACGACCTGACCATCCTCACTGGCCAACGCATAGTTAGCGTCAAACAATCCCATTCGTTCCCGCATCAAGGTCGCATTTTCCCAATGCGTTGTATGCCGCGTGCCGTCTTTGCCATTATCGCGAATATATCTGCTGGCGGCCTCGGCCAGCAGATATACCTTGGCGCCGCGCGCACGGTACGTACCGATAAGTGACCCCATAGACAAAGCCGTACAATCGGGATCGGTATTGCCCAGAACGAATACGCAATCGGCGTCTGTTTTTGCAATAAAAGGCTCTGTCTTCACAAATGCGCCCGCATGGCAGCCGATTTGGCCGCCCTCTGCCGATCTCAGTGTCCATGAAAATGGTGGCTGCGCCAATACGCGGTTGGCCAAGCGCAAGGGTTCAACCACAGCGGAGAATTCAGTCAGGACAAAGCCCTCGGTCAGCAGGATATCGACCTGCCACAGACGCCCCCCGGAGGCCAGACCACCGAGGGTAGTGGCCACCTCAGGCCCGGAGCCGGTCATTGCTTGGATCCCACAAAGGCTCGTCTTTCTGAACCACGGCACGATACTTCTGGCCGTAGATTTCCACCTCTACCTCAGTACCCGCAATTGCCAATTCCGCACGGACCATGCCCAGCGCAATGGATGCATTCACACGATACCCCCAATCACCAGAGGTGGTCTCGCCCACGATCTCGCCGTCTTTCCAAATGCAGGACATATAGGGCGCGTCTGCATCTCCAGCTTCGACAATCATAGTGACAAAAGACTTCTTCACGCCTTGCTGCTTTTCACTCTGGATTGCGGCTTTGCCAGGGAAATCCTGCGGCTTGTCGAGTTTGATAAACCGCTCCAGCCCGCCCTCTAGCAATGAGTAATCGGTACTTAGATCTCCCTTCCAAGTGCGATAACCCTTTTCGATCCGCAAAGAGTTCAGCGCATACATACCAAAGGGTTTGGCACCACCTGCCAGCAAAGCATCATAGATCACCTGCTGGTGCGCATTGGCGCAATGCACTTCCCAACCCAGTTCTCCAGCGTAGGAAACACGCGCCAGAAACGCACATTTCCCCGCGACAGAGGCTTCTTGATGGGTCAACCAGCCAAGGGAAAGATCAGCATCCGAGAGTGAAGCAAACAGCTCACGCGATTTCGGGCCGGTCACAATCATGGTTGCGTATTCTGTCGTGCTATCGCTCAGAGACAAACCTGCTGGCAGCGCTTTTTTCAAGATCTCAAAGTCATGCCATTGGGCCGAACCAGCGGTGATCATGGTGAAGTGGTCTTCGCCGTGACGCACGCAGGACATCTCAGTCAGGATACGACCGCGAGTATCCGAGAAGTAGACCAGATTCATCCGCCCAACTTTGGGTAGGTCGCCGGTGATCTGGCCTCGTAAAAACTCTGCAGCGCCGTCACCTTCCAGATTGAAACGGGAAAAGCCCGGCAGATCCAGTACACCGACACCATCGCGAACCGCCTCGCATTCTTCCTTGATACGTTGCTGCCATGGGCCAGAGCGCCCCCATGTATGGGTCGCTTTTTCTGATGTGTCATCACCATCTTCGGCAAACCAGTTGGCGCGCTCCCAACCGTTGTAAGTCCCCATCTGGCCGCCCAGTTCAATGACCTTGCTGTTAACCTGGCTGACCTTCTTGCCGCGCGCAGCAGGCCATTCATGGTGCGGAAAATGCATGGCGTATTCGTTGCCGTAGACTTCCATACCTTTCTGATCACAATAATCCTGATCGGTGTAGTCTGTGTAGCGACGCGGATCGACTGCCCACATGTCCCACTCGGTCTGGCCGTCAATGATCCATTCCGACAGAACCTTACCCGCCCCGCCACCTTGGGCGATACCAAAGGTGAAGACGCAGGCTTCAAATGCATTGTCGACACCTGGCATAGGCCCAAGCAGCGGCAGACCATCAGGTGCATAGGGAATCGGACCATTGATTACGCTGGACACACCGGACTGCGCCATCAGCGGCACCCGTTCCATCGCATCGGTCACAATATCCTCGATCCGGTCCAGATCGTCCGACCAAAGCTGGAAGGAAAAATCGTCTGGCATCTGGTTGTCTTCGGTCAGCCATTCACCCTTACAATTGGGTTCATAGGGGCCAAGATTATAGCCGTTCTTTTCCTGACGCAGATAGTAAGACACGTCGACGTCACGGATCAGAGGCAGTTTCTTTCCGTGTTCCTTACTCCAGGCCGCCACTTCATCAATCTGCTCAGTCAGCAGATACTGGTGAGACATAACCATCATTGGCACTGTCCGACCGCCATACGGCTTGAACCACTCACCGACACGCTGAGCATAGTAACCTGCAGCATTCACCACATAATCACATTCGATATCGCCCTTTTCGGTATGAACAATCCAACCATTATCCGTTTGGGTAACGCCAGTTGCCGGGCAGAAACGGATAATCTTTTGCCCCAGATCGCGCGCGCCTTTTGCCAACGCCTGAGTCACCTGCGCCGGATCGATATCACCATCGGTCGGGTCATACAGCACCGCCTCGAGATCGTGGGTTTCGAGAAAGGGATAGTGCTCTTTGGCTTCTTCCGGTGTCCAGATCTCCATCTCGATACCCTGATACCGCCCCATAGCACAGGCGCGCTGAAACTCCTGCACGCGCTCTTTCGTGTGGGCCAGCCGGATCGATCCCGACTGGTGGTAGTTCATCGGGTAGTCAACCTCTTCGCCGAGACGGGAGTACAACTCGGTTGAATAGCGCTGCATGTTCATGATCGACCAAGAGGTCGAGAATGTCGGTACGTTGCCGGCCGCATGCCAGGTCGAACCAGCTGTCAGCTCGTTCTTTTCCAGCAAGACACAATCGGTCCAACCCTTTTTACCCAGATGATATAGAGCTGAGCAGCCAACGATGCCGCCGCCGATGATGACCACGCGGGCCCGTGTTGGAAAATCAGACATGGTCGTCTCCCTGTTAAGGATGGTTTCGATCTGGTAGTTGCCAGTTCAGTACTCTTCTTGAGGCAGCCCGTCGGCGATGTGATAGTAGTCACCCTTGTTGGCTACAAAGATGTGCTTCTCGAGTTGGAGCCCAGTTGGATTGTTCACCGCTCCGAGAGCAAAGCTGATGGTGTCTTCAGTATTTGCTTTCCAGAACAGGAAGGATCCGCAGGCCGGACAGAACCCACGCCGGGCATCCGGACTGGAGGCGTACCAGCGCACCTCGCCGGTAATGGTGAGATCACTGTCAGCGACATAAGCGGAAGACCAGATGCCCCCTGACTGACGTCGGCACTGGCCGCAATGGCACATCGATACGCCCCTAGGGGTGACTTTGGTCTCAAACTGAACCTCACCGCAGAGACAATGACCCTTGATCATGACGCGCCCTCCAAATTGGGTAAACTGCTTGCACCCAAAAGGGCGCCGTAGACGATGAAGCAGATTGCCAGAACACGGCGAATCCAGATGTTAAAAACAGCAGCAAGCGCTGCACGCCCCATGCCCACGCCGAACAGAGTGAAGCCCGTGTAGCTAAGCGTGGTCAGCACCAAAGCAGTGGGCATAATGACAGCCATCTGCGACCAAATCGGAACGTCTGGTTGCACAAATTGCGAGAAGGCAGCCAAATAGCCAGCAAAGCTTTTGGGGTTGATGGTCGCTACAGCCAAGGCATGTAAATAGACGTGGCGAGCAGGGCGCTCCACTGATGGTACCGGTTTGGTGGCGGTCCGCCAGCCGCGGATACCAAGGTAAATCAGAAATCCGGCCCCGATAAGTTTTGCGACAAAGAACCCCGTGGGAGACGCAGCGATCAGCGCTGTGATGCCCAAAGCTGACAACAATAAAAACACCGTAGCCTGCGTCAGGATCGCCATCACCCCAAGCATCGCCTTACCAAAACCAAGGTTCATTCCGTTTGAGATGCAGTTCACTGCGTTCGGGCCCGGTGTAGTGACGAAGGCCAGCCAGAACAGTGAAAATATGATCCACGCGTCAAAGCTCATCAATACACCGGCGGCGCAATAACCCAGACGGTGACCGCAGGCACTTCATAGGGGTTGGCCCATTGATACATCTCTTCCTTGATGCGGAAGCTATCACCCGGACCCACCGTAAAGCTTCGACCACCGATGATAAGATCAAGCTGACCTGAGATCACATAGCCAACCTCCTGCGTGGGTCGGTCTGCCGGTGTTTGCATTCGCGAATGAGGGCGAAAGGTTGAGTGCACCATCTCAAAATCATCCGTCAAATCGGGAGAGAGCAACTCTTCTATCAACCCTTCCTCACCGGACCCCATCGGACGGCGCGCACCTGCGCGGACAATGTAACCCTGTTCAGATACCGGAGCCGCCGAATGGGCAAACAACATCGACATCGGAACGTCCAAGCATTTGGCAATAGCGCGCAGGTCTGAAATTGAAGGCTCAGAAATATCCCGTTCAACTTGGCTCAGCCATCCAACCGAACGTTCAAGCCGGGCTGCCAAATCAGCCAGCGTCGCTCCACGTGCCTTACGTAAAGCCCGCAAATCGGCGCCCAAGCTCGCTGGTTGTGGTGATTGGTCCGTCACATAACACCTGTGAAAATTTCTGCTGTTTTTTCACGGTGCTTCAAGTCAGTGAAAAAAACAAGGACTTTTTCACTGACTCTTCTGTTCCTAAAACAGGAAAAGACCCGGCACCCAAGGACACCAGATCTCTCAACTCTCGTAAACCCTCCAAAGCTGGACCATGCACAAGGCGTCAAGCAGTCTGCGACCGCGATATGCCGATTTCCTATTTTACAGAAAACACCCGTGACAGGATCTCTGAGAGGTGTTTTGCATCCTCGATGTCAAAGGCATTGGGCAAATCACTGTCGATATCAAACACTGCGATGACATCGCCAGAGGCATCAAAAATCGGCAACACCAGCTCAGACCGGGTCGAGGTGGCGCAGGCGATATGCCCCGGAAAAGCTTCGACATCGGCAACCAGCTGTACATCTCCGGTTCTGGCAGCCGCACCACAAACGCCCCGAGAGAACGGAATCTGCAAACACCCATGCCCACCTTGATAAGGGCCGATTTTCAGCTGTTCCGGTGCGACCACACGATAGAAACCGGTCCAGTTGAACCGGTCATCGCTGTGATGCACCTCGCAGGTGATTGTGGCCATCAATGCAACGGTATCACTTTCGCCGTCTGTCAAAGCAGCGATGGTCTGGGACAGTTGGGCGTAGTCTACTCGGGTCATAAAAATCCCTGCTAGAGAATGAATAATGGGAGGGAGCTTTCGGCCCCCTACCCGCTTAGTGGTCAAATTATTCTGCAAAGTTCACGCGGATGGATCAGACCCGTTCGATGGCGATAGCAGTGCCTTCGCCACCACCGATGCAGATCGCCGCGATTCCACGCTTTAGGTCTCTCTTCTCCAAAGCATTCAGCAACGTAACCATAATCCGTGCACCGGAGGCCCCAATCGGATGGCCCAACGCGCAAGCCCCTCCGTTCACATTCACCTTGTCACGGGGCAGGCCCATTTCGTGCATGAAGGCCATGGGCACAACGGCGAAGGCTTCGTTCACCTCCCACAAATCCACATCGTCCGTTGTCCAGCCAATCCGCTCCATTAGCTTATTCGCGGCTGGTACTGGGGCTGTCGTGAACAAACCTGGCGCCTGGGCATGACTGGCATGTCCCATTATGCGGGCTCTGATGGTCAGACCCTGCGCTTCGGCAGCATCCTCCGAGGCCAAAACCAAGGCCGCAGCACCGTCGGAGATAGAAGAGGCGTTGGCCGCTGTAACAGTGCCATCCTCGCGGAAAGCAGGCTTCAGCGTCGGAATTTTATCAGGACGCGCGGATTTTGGTTGCTCATCCGTATCTGTGACAACATCACCCTTTCGCGTTTTAATCGTGACAGATGCAATTTCACCGTCAAACGCACCACTTTCCTGCGCTGCCAGAGCGTTGGAAAGCGATGTCATTGCATACTCATCCTGCGCCTCGCGGCTAAATTGGTAGTTCTCTGCACAATCCTCAGCAAATGTACCCATCAACCGTCCTTTGTCGTAGGCATCCTCCAGCCCATCCAAGAACATGTGGTCGATCACCTGACCATGACCGATACGTGCACCATTTCTCATTTTTGGCAGCAAATACGGGGCATTGGTCATGCTCTCCATACCGCCAGCGATCATGGTATCCGCCTGCCCTAGCGCGATCTGATCATAGGCGATCATCGCCGCCTTCATTCCTGACCCACACATTTTGTTCAATGTCGTCGCAGGAACTTCTTCGTCAAGACCTGCAGCGAATCCTGCCTGCCGTGCGGGTGCCTGCCCTTGCCCGGCTGACAGGACACATCCCATCAGGACTTCGTCAACGGTGCTGATTCCTGCGCCCTCAAGCGCTGCGCGGATCGCAGCCCCGCCGAGGTCAACGGCAGCTACCCCATTATATATGCCCTGAAATCCACCCATTGGAGTCCGTGCTGCGCCTGCAATTACAACTTTTTTCATCTATTTTACCTCCGACTATCGAAATAGTGCATACAGAATCGTAAGGATTGGCGTCTAGGCTGATCGTCAACACATATTGACGCGGGGACCCTCATGAGCCTAACGAGCACTACAGCAGATGGCACACAAATTGTGACCGTCAATGCCGAACGCATTGACGCTGCTATGGCCATCCAATTCAAAGAAGACATGCGCGCAACCACTGAAAATGGCCCTAATAGGGTTATTCTTGATTTGTCAGAGGTGAAATTTATCGATTCCAGTGGGCTTGGTGCTATTGTTGCCGCCATGAAACAGCTAGGCCAAGGCCGAAAACTGGATCTCGCCGGGTTGACGCCTATGGTCGACAAGGTGTTTCGGCTGACGCGGATGGATACCGTTTTTGATTTGTATGCGTCGTTAAACGACGCAACGGTATCCACTCACATCGATTCTTGAACCCACGCGTGTTTGTAACGCAGAGCGAATAGACAATGCTTGAAACCTTTTCTTGCACGTTCACTGCAACGGAACTGGATGCCAGGACGGGTGTGCAGGACGTCGTCGCTCGGCTGCGCACAATGGGGATCCATGACTCTCGCGTGGATGAGGTGCAAATCGCTCTGACCGAGGCCGTGAACAACGTCGTAGAGCACGCCTATGCAGGAATGGATATCGGTGACGTACGCATTCGATGCAACTTGCACCCTGGGCAGCTATGGATTTCGATCGGCGACGGCGGCGCGCCCTTCGAAAACAATGAACTGCCTGCTGGCACCGCACATGACCTCACAGTTGAAATAGATCAGTTGCCAGAGGGCGGGTTCGGATGGTTGTTGATCCGCGAACTCGCTTCAGACGTGCAGTACGAACGTGATGACACCGGCAACAATCTATCGCTTTGCTTCGAGATTCAGATGCGCAATGCAGATAGCATGTGACCGGGCCAAAGCGTGCAGTCACTCGCCCGGCATACTTGGTACCAAAGCGATCCATCCCCACATTTCACTAATATTTCATCCCGCGTGATCAGCCCGATAGCCTTCGCAGTCCGCGTCGGCTGGCTCTTCAATCGCTGACTGTGCTTTGTCATTGCCTTTGCCTTCGCAAGACCTAATCTGCCTTCCAACCACAGGAGGGATTATGCGCGATTTTCATCAACCAGGACGCTCGGCAGTCTTTGCCGCAAACGGCCTTTGCGCCACCTCTCACCCGCTAGCGGCCGGTGTTGCCGTCGACATTCTGAAGCGCGGCGGCAACGCCATGGATGCCGCCATCGCTGGCGCGGTGCTACTTGGCATCTGCGAACCACAAATGACCGGAATCGGCGGCGACTGCTTTGCCCTTTACTCAAGGCCCGGCTTGCCCATTCAGGCGATGAACGGTTCAGGGCGTGCTGCCGCTGCTGCAGATGCCGCGGCATTGAGAGATGCAGGTCTGAGTGCGGTCCCGACAACCAGTGCGCATGCCGTAACGATGCCGGGTGCAATTGATGCCTTTTGCAAATTGTCCGAGACTGAAGGAAAGCTGGGGCTGGATGCGATCCTTGCGCCCGCGATTCACTACGCGGAGACGGGTATTCCGGTGGCCCCACGTGTCGCCTTTGACTGGCGCAATGATGCCGAAACGCTGCAAGGCAGCGCTCGTGATCGCTACCTCTTTAATGGTTCGGCCCCAAAAACCGGGCAGATGTTCTCTGCCCCGGGCCAGGCAGAGGTCCTCCGACGGATCGCCAAAGACGGTCGCGATGCGTTTTATACCGGTGAAATTGCTGATGACATGATAGCCGCTTTGCAGGCACGCGGCGGAACGCAAAGCGCAGAGGATTTTGCCAATACGCGAGCAGAAAGGACTACCCCAGTCGCCGGTGCCTACAAAGGGGTCGATCTGGTAGAACATCCGCCCAATGGTCAGGGGGCAACGGCTATTTTGATGCTGAATATCTTGAAACACTTTGACATGGCGGCGATGGATCCAGTCGGCGCGGAGCGTGTTCACATCGAAGCAGAAGCTGCCAAGCTGGCCTATGACGCGCGTAACCGTTTCATCGCTGATCCTGATCACACAAGCCGACTGGATCACATGTTAGCACCTGAAACGGCTGCGCAACTGGCTGAACTGATTGACCCGAAACGCGCCATGGCTGCAGCGGCTCCAATTAGCGAAGCAGTCCATAAGGACACGATTTACATCACCGTTGTCGACAAAGACCGCATGGCTGTGTCTCTGATCTACTCTATCTTCCATGGCTTCGGTTCTGGTATCGCTTCTGACAAATTCGGCATCCTGCTGCAAAACCGGGGCGCAGGTTTCACCTTGGAAGACGGCCACCCCAATATGCTAGCCGGAGGGAAACGCCCTATGCATACCATCATCCCCGGCATGCTGCGCAAAGATGGCGACGTCACCATGCCGTTTGGCGTAATGGGCGGCGCATATCAGCCAAACGGCCATGCCCGGTTTCTGTCCAATCTCACCGATTTCAAATTGGATCCACAGGCCGCTATCGATATGCCTCGCGCCTTCGCGGATGGCGGTGCGCTAAAAGTTGAGCGAGGTTACAGCGATGCAGTGAGGCAAAAGCTTGCAGACCTAGGCCATAACATCACGATCCCGGATACCGCAATCGGCGGGGCTCAGGCGATCCACATTCACGATTCGGGCGTGTTGGAAGGTGCTAGCGATCCACGCAAAGACGGCTGCGCATTAGGATACTAAACACATTGGGCGACTACGCGATACGACAGTTCCTCCCGCTTAAATCAAAGTGGTGGGAGGGCAGCCTGCTGCGCCTTACTCAGTTCAACTGATAGTCCAGAGCATAACTGCCATCGTCGAAACTGCCAAACATCTCATGAATATCGGGATGGCCAACTGGTTCGCCAGAATAGTCGGCGATCAGGTTCTGTTCCGACACATACGCCACATAGTAAGTCTGATCGTTTTCCGCCAATAGGTGGTAATAGGGCTGATCCTTGACTGGACGACTGTCCTCCGGAATCGCTTCATACCACTCTTCAGTATTAGAAAACTCGGGATCGACATCGAAAACAACACCACGAAAAGGGTGCTTACGATGGCGGACAACTTGTCCAAGATTATATTTGGCGCGTGTTCTAAGCATGAATGCTGTTCCTACCGCCTCATGATACTCTGCCACAAGTGGAAATGTCCAATTAACGGCGGGGTTTCCGCAGAAACACTCTGTCATCCACGTCGGGACAATATTACTCCCTTACGCCCGATGCCCTTGTTTCGATTACTCGCCCGCTGAAACAACACCAAATCTATGCGCGGCATCCGGCTTTGGGCAGATGCCCCCTTGGTTTCTGAGTGGCCAGCTTTCATATAGGGAGCAAGTTCGAAATGGAGAGTAAGCGCATGATCGATATTCTTGGCGGCGCGGGAGATTTGGCCCCCGCAGATGATCTGGTCAAAGACGTGACCGAGGCGACATTCATGCAGGACGTGGTCGACGCGTCGATGCAAGCGCCAGTGATTGTGGATTTTTGGGCACCATGGTGCGGACCGTGCAAAACACTTGGCCCCGCGCTGGAAGCCGCAGTGGCGCGCGCAAAAGGTGCGGTCACGATGGCCAAGATTGACGTGGATCAAAACCAGCGATTGGTGCAGGCACTGTCCCAGCAGGGGCTGCCATTGCAATCGATCCCAACTGTGGTTGCATTTGTACAGGGTCGCCCAGTGGACATGTTTCAGGGCGCTGTTGCTCCTTCTGAAATCGATGCTTTTATCAAGCGTGCGATTGAAGCGTCAGGCGGCAGTGCAGATGGTGGTCTTGGTGAAGCGATCGAAGCCGCCGAACAAATGCTAGCTGACGGCGAAGCCTCTGACGCGGCACAAACCTTTGCTGCGGTCCTCGGCGAAGACGACAAGAACGCCGCTGCATATAGCGGCCTTGCCCGTGCCCATGTTGCGATGGGCGATTTGGATCAGGCCGAGGCGGTACTCAATGGAGCTCCGGCCGAAATCTCCGACGCTGCAGAAATTGAAGCCGCGCACGCCCAGATTGCATTGGCACGCCAAGCCGAAAATGCAGGTCCGGTGACGGAATTGCGTGCTGCGGTTGATGGCAATCCTGAAGACCGTCAAGCGCGGTTTGATCTAGCCCAGGCCTTACATGCCGCAGGTGAGACCGAGGCCGCGGTAGACGAGCTATTGATTCTTTTCCGCAAGGATCAAGAGTGGAACGACGGGGCCGCCAAGGCACAGCTATTTACAATCTTTGATGCGCTAAAACCAAATGACCCAATTGTTCTGAACGGTCGGCGCAAACTTAGCTCCATCATATTTGCCTAAGGCAGCGCCAGCGCTACAGTAGCTTATATGATACAGGCCACTGATCTTCCAGACACCCTAGCGGTGTTTCCTTTGCCCGGAGCCCTCTTGCTGCCCCGGGCACGATTGCCTTTGCACATCTTCGAACCCCGCTACCTGCAGATGTTGGAAGACGTGTTCAAAACATCGCACCGAATGATCGGCATGGTGCAACCATTTCCATCCAAAGCAAAAGAAAACAACCTGCACAGCATCGGGTGCGCCGGGCGGGTGACACAGTTTTCGGAGACCGAAGATGGGCGCTATCTGATCACCCTGTCAGGCGTTTCTCGATTTCGAATTAATAAGGAGGTGAACGGTTTCACCCCTTATCGGCGATGTGATGTTGACTGGGACAGCTTCAACCGCGATCTGGGTAAGGTAGAAGCCGATGAAGACTTTAATCGGCCTAGCTTTTTGGAATTGCTCGAACGGTTTTTTGAATCCCGCAGCCTGGCGACCGATTGGGAGGTCCTTAAGGATGCGGAAGACGAGCTGTTGATTAATTCGCTGTCCATGATGCTCGACTTCGATCCTGAGGACAAACAGGCCTTGCTAGAAGCGCCATCCCTTGCCACAAGACGCGAAACATTGGTCACATTGATCGAATTCGCCCTTCGCGGCGGCTCGCATGAGGAAATCCTGCAATGAGCACTGAACCTTCGTCACCAGATACTGCGAGGCCAGCCTTTGACCGCCGGATGCTGGAGGCATTGGTATGTCCACGCACTCAGACGGTTTTGGAATATGACGCGAGCGAGCAAGAGTTGATTTCCCGTGCTGCCAATCTGGCCTTTCCGATTAGGAATGGCATTCCGGTTATGCTTGAGGATGAAGCCCGCATTCTAGAGTAAGCCTGCCGCCGCTGATCCGCAGCTACTCAGCGAAAATGAGCTGGCCGGGCGCAAACTGCCAGATGTCGCCTTTTCCGACTGTTGTTGTATTGGTTGCCGGTTCTCAAATCGCCCGTCCCTGCAATAGGCGCGGCATATCTCCGCTCAGGCCTGCAGCTTCGCGAATGAACGTCCGCCGCAGCCCGGGGAAAGCGTCAACCACGCCCATGCCAATATCCCGTCCGAGCCGTAAGATCGGGTTGTCGTTGGAAAATAGCCGGTTGAAGGCATCCGTGGCCGCCGCAAGGCTAGCCGTGTCAAAGCGACGCCACTGCTGATAGCGCGCCAAAACAAGCGGGGAGGCAATATCTTCGCCACGCCGCTTCGCCTCGGTCAGAACCTCCGCCAAGGCGCCAACATCGCGCAAACCTGCATTCAGTCCCTGTCCGGCAATCGGATGAATCCCATGTGCGGCATCGCCAACCAGTGCTAGGCGATCAGCAATAAATGCGTTGGCCAGCGTAAGGTTCAGAGGGTAGGTAAAGCGATCGCCTGCAAGGCTGATCTCTCCCATAAAGTCACCAAACCGCGGGCGCAGCGCAGCCAGATAATGCACGTCGGCCAGTGCCTGAATCGATTTTGCGACGCTGCTCCGTTCACTCCACACGATGGAAGACCGATTGCCGGGCAAAGGTAAGATAGCCAACGGCCCATTCGGCATGAAGAACTGATGTGCGACGCCATCATGCGGTTCTTCATGCTGAATGGCGCAGACCAGCGCTGTCTGACCATAGTCCCAACCCGTACGTTTTATACCAGCACGCGCGGCGGTCCCACTACGACGACCATCCGCACCAACAATCATGCCACCACGCAGCGTATCTCCGGAAGCCAGCGTCACGGTAACTCCGGTAGTGTCAGTCTGTTGTGCGACGACTGTCTGCTCATCAACCAATGTGATCGCGGTATTCTCTTCCATGGCGCGACGCAAAGCGCGGCGCAGGTAGCGATCCTCAATCATGTAGCCCATGGGGCCGTCTTCAATCTCGGCATGGTCAAAATGCATGAAAAACGGTGATGGTCCCTGACCGGCACGCCCATCAGTCACCTTGATTTCCAACATCGGCTGCGAATGGTCCGCAACCTGAGGCCAAACGCCGATCTGATCCACCAACCGCTGCGAGGATAGCGCCAGCGCGTAGCTGCGCCCGTCAAAGGCGTCGTCGTCACGCAGATCCCGCGGCAGTGCATCAATCAGGGTCACCGTATGGCCCGTTTGCGCAAGTGCCAGCGCAAGCGCCGGACCATTGAGACCACCGCCCACAATCAAGATGTCAGATGTGTTTTTCATGCCTCGCAATATGCGCCTGTAAATAGGATTGTCCATGGGGCGCGGTGCCGCTACCGTTGCCTCATCCCATTCAATTTAGAGAGGCGCATATGCAAGAGTGGCTGACGCAGACCGCAGCGGAGCTGGGCCGTGCTATTGACGCAGGCGATATTTGCCCGGTCGCCCTGACCAAGACCTACCTTGAGGCCATTGACGCTCACCCCGAACGGGATCGGATCTACTCTGTGGTCACTCATGATCGCGCCCTGGCAGAAGCAGAGGCCGCTAAGCTGCGCGCGACACAAGGCCAGCGTCTATCGCTTCTTGATGGGGTTCCAATTAGCTGGAAAGACCTCTTTGACAGCGCAGGCATCGTAACCGAAGCCGGGTCTGACCTGCTGGCCAACCGAACTCCGGACGATGACGCTCGCGTGTTGCAGTCTGCCACAGCAATGGGCGCGGTCTGCCTTGGTAAAACACATATGAGCGAGTTGGCATTCTCTGGGCTCGGCCTAAACCCCGTCAAGGCAACACCGCCCTGTGTTCATGATGCAGACGCTGCTCCCGGAGGGTCCTCATCCGGTGCGGCGACCTCAGTTGCCTTTGGCTTGGCCGCTTGTGGAATAGGCTCTGACACAGGGGGATCTGTACGCATTCCGGCTGCCTGGAACGATTTGGTCGGACTGAAAACAACGTCGGGGCGGGTCAGCCTAGAAGGGGTTGTTCCGCTTTGCCTGAAATTTGACACCATCGGCCCACTGGCACGGTCGGTCGAGGACGCCGCGCTTTACCTGGGCCTGTTGGAGGGAACACCCGGCCCCGACCTGCGTGGAGCTACATTGGAGGGTCGTCGTTTTGCAGATCTGCGCACGGTAGCTCAGCAGGATCTGGCACCCAAGATTGCCGAGGCTTACAGCGACTCTCTGAACAAACTGCGCACTGCAGGGGCGGATGTTATCCCGCTTGAGATACCAGTACTGGAAGAGGCAATGTCGCTGAGCGCAGTGCTCTTCACAGCAGAGGCTTACGGCCTGTGGAAAGATGTGATCGAAACCACACCACATTTGATGTTCCCGGAAATTCTGGAGCGATTCCGTTCCGGTGCGAGTTTTAGTGGCCCCGATTATGTTGCCGCCTGGGCCAAGCTGGAACAAGCCCGCGTCGAATGGGATCTGGCAACTGCGGGGTTTGACGGCGTGCTCTGCCCGACCTCACCCATCCTGCCACCTAATGTCGACCGGCTGCATAACGATCACGACTACTACATCCACTCAAACCTAATGGCCCTACGCAATACCCGGATCGGCAACTTGATGGGATTATGTGCCCTATCGCTTCCTACCGGTGTGCCGTCTTGCGGTTTACAAATCCTCGGACAACCCGATTGCGAAGAGGCGCTGTTGCGTATCGGCGCGGCGGCAGAAAGAGCACTGGCGTGAAAGCCACATTTTGCCAAGGCACAACGCGCGTGGCTGGACGGGGGGGGATCGGCTCTGTAGTTTGTTTGCAAACGGGACACGAACGATCCTGGACCTGAGGCAAGACATATGAATTTTCCGGAGCGGTTTTCCAACCTGCCGCCATACGCGTTCCCGCGCCTGCGGGCGTTGCTTGACCATCACACGCCAGGCGGCGACGTGGTGCATATGACCATTGGCGAACCGAAACATGACTTTCCGGCTTGGGTGACGGATGTGATCGTCGAGAACGCCGCGGGATTTCAAAGCTACCCGCCCAACGAGGGCAGCGTTGAACTACGCGAAGCGATCAGCAACTGGATCAAGCGCCGTTATGATGTAAGCGTTGACCCAATGACGCAAGTCATGGCGCTGAACGGGACACGCGAAGGACTCTACAACGCCGCAATGGCGCTGTGCCCGGAACAAAAAAATGGTCAAAAACCGGTCGTCCTGATCCCAAATCCCTTTTATCAGGTCTATATGGTCGCCTCAATTTCGGTGGCAGCGGAACCGGTCTTCGTACCTGCAACGGCCGAAACTGACCATCTGCCCGATTATTCCAGTTTGTCGCCTGAGGTTTTGAACCGAACCGCAGTTGCCTATATTTGCTCGCCCGCCAACCCGCAGGGCGCCGTTGCGAGCCGGGATTATTGGACACAGTTGATCAATATCGCGGAACAATATGATTTCCGCATTTTTGCCGATGAGTGCTATTCGGAAATCTACCGCGATGCCGCGCCTATAGGCGCACTAAGCATTGCTCAGGAACTTGGCGCTGATCCGGAACGCGTGGTCTTGTTCAACTCTCTCTCCAAACGCTCCAACCTTGCAGGCCTGCGATCAGGGCTGATTGCGGGCGGGCCTGAAACTATGAAACGCGTCCACCAGCTCCGCGCCTATTCGGGCACCCCCCTGCCGGCACCGTTGCAAGCAGCTGCAGTGCAAGTATGGGCAGATGAGGCCCATGTAGAGGAAAACCGCACCCTTTACCGGGAAAAATATCAGATCGCCGACCGTGTCTTTGACGGGTTGGACGGCTACATGGCGCCGCAAGCCGGTTTCTTCCTGTGGCTGCCCGTCCAGGACGGTGAAACCGCTGCGCTGAAGCTGTGGCAGGAAACTGGCGTACGTGTGCTACCGGGTGCCTATCTGGCTCAAGGGGGCGGAATAGAGAACCCAGGAGCCGGCTATATTCGCGTGGCTTTGGTCGCCCCGGCGCAACAGACAGAGGCGGCCCTGCGCAAATTGCGCAGCTGTCTCTACTAAAGACCGATTGAATGCGTCCATAGCGTACGGGCGCGGATACTAAGAGTAGTTATGGGGATCAAACCCGCGCTGAAAAAGCGGGACACCCCGACGGACAAGATGAAACGAGGTAGGCATGGCATTTCAGACGCGCAGTCGTGATCCATTGTTGGATAGCACGATGCAGGCGGCCATTGAAAAACGCGGCAAGGAATTGATCGGCGCGTTGCTGATTGGTCTTGGCCTGATGGTTGCCCTGATGATTGGCAGCTATTCTGCAGATGATCCCAACTGGATGGTGTCGACCGATGCCCCGGTTCAGAACATGCTTGGCCGTACTGGGGCATCTGTTGCCTTCATTCTGATAACCATGTTCGGCAAGGCCAGCTGGGCGATTGCACTGTTTCTAACCGTCTGGGGCGTGCGCTGCGTCGTTCACCGTGGCGAAGATCGGTTTCTCTGGCCGCTGCTGTTATCGCTGCCCTGGCTCTTGTTGGTCTCGCTGCACCTTGAGACCCTGGTTCCATCAGAGGCATGGAAATCAGCGCATACCTTTGGTCTGGGTGGCATGATCGGGTACACCTTTCTTGGGATGCTCCTGGCACTGCTACCAGTCGGGCTTATCTTTCTGGTCAAATTTCTCTCACTCCTGACTGCAATAGGTATGCTGAGCCTCGGTGCAACGGTATTAGGCTTTACCCGCCCAGAGGTGACCCGTGGATTAAGGTTTGTACTGGTCGGTCTCATCCTGATCTACGGTGCGATCGCCGGCCTCCTCGGCCGGGGCGCTGCCAGCGGTATGCACGCCGCTCTCAGCTATCGAGGGCGTCGCGCAGAACGCACCGCAGCCGCTGTTGCCATGGCCGATGTGGTCGACAATGCCGATATTGAGCCACAGATGTTCGAGTCGGTGGATTTCGACGATGAGCCCACAACTGCGTCACAATTTGACCGGGTGGAACCGACGCTTGATTCGTTGCGCTATGATGACCCTGAACCCGTCAAAGAGAAAACAGGGCTATTCTCCCGTGTCCCCAATCTGATCCGCCGCGCTGAGCCGGTAATGCCGGAGCCGGAGTTGATTGAGCCTGAGTTAAGTGATGCAGGTTTAGCGGCCGATCTTGATGACTTGCCCGGTGATGAGCGGATCGCCGAGAAAATTGCCAGTGCCGTGCGCGTGCGGCGCGCCGCAAACGTACCCCCGGAAACGGACTTTCCGTTGACCAAAGGCCGTGGCCGACGGCCGGAACCGTTGATTTTCAACCCCAATCACGCTGTCGGTGACCTGCCCCCGGAACCCCCTCTGACCGCGACTGCACTAGGCGGTATAGCGGCAGCTCCACCTATGCCACCTGCCCCCGAGGCCGGATTTGCCGCCCGTGGCGAGTACCAAGAAGGGTATGAAGCGACCGACCACGACCAATTCGATGCTGGGATTGAGAGTATGGAAGCGGCTGCAAGTTTTGTCGATCGTGTGGCATCGGAAGATCTGCCAAGTCAGCCTACTCCAACATCCGAAACGGCACAGGTAGTGCGCCGCGTGCCTCAAGTACAGCCCGCAACCACTGACCACCTGTCACATGCGGCCCCCACTGCGCAGGTTTCGCCTCCCGTACCGCTGCCGGTAGCCGAACCGCGTAAAGCAGTAGTCGAACAGCCGGTGCGTAAAACACCGCAACCCTCCACCCGCGCCAAAGCTGAAGCACAACCTCCACTGGCCTTTGAAGAGCCCAGCAATGACTTCGAACTGCCGCCCTTGTCACTGCTGACCAGCCCAGTGCAGATAGAACGACACCACCTGAGCGACGAAGCGCTGGAAGAAAATGCGCGGATGTTGGAGTCAGTTCTGGATGACTATGGGGTCAAGGGTGACATCGTGTCAGTTCGCCCCGGTCCTGTGGTCACGATGTATGAGTTGGAACCTGCACCCGGCCTCAAGGCAAGTCGGGTTATCGGCCTTTCCGATGATATCGCCCGGTCGATGTCAGCACTTTCCGCACGTGTTTCCACAGTGCCAGGTCGGACCGTGATCGGCATCGAATTGCCAAACGACAAACGCGAAAAAGTAGTCTTGCGCGAGATTCTATCCTCGCGTGATTTCGGTGATGGCACCCATGCCCTGCCGCTGGCGCTCGGCAAGGATATCGGTGGCGACAGCATGGTCGCGAACCTCGCCAAGATGCCCCACCTTTTGATCGCCGGAACCACCGGTTCGGGTAAATCCGTAGCGATCAACACTATGATTCTGTCGCTGCTCTACAAGCTGACACCGGCAGAGTGCCGCCTCATCATGATCGACCCCAAGATGTTGGAACTTTCCGTCTACGACGGAATCCCTCATCTGTTGTCTCCAGTTGTGACCGACCCGAAAAAGGCTGTCGTGGCCCTGAAGTGGGTCGTTGGTGAAATGGAAGACCGCTATCGGAAAATGTCCAAAATGGGCGTGCGCAATATCGCTGGCTTCAACGGCCGCGTGAAAGAAGCGCTTGATAAGGGCGAGATGTTCAGCCGCACAGTGCAAACTGGCTTTGACGATGACACGGGGGAACCCGTTTTTGAGACTGAGGAATTCGCACCCGAAGCATTGCCCTACATCGTTGTTATTGTCGACGAGATGGCCGACCTGATGATGGTTGCGGGCAAGGAAATCGAGGCTTGCATCCAGCGTCTGGCACAAATGGCACGGGCATCAGGCATCCACCTTATTATGGCAACACAGCGCCCCTCTGTCGATGTGATCACCGGCACGATCAAAGCTAACTTCCCCACCCGGATTTCCTTCCAGGTCACCTCCAAAGTGGACAGTCGGACGATCCTGGGTGAAATGGGAGCAGAACAGCTTCTTGGTATGGGTGACATGCTATACATGGCCGGCGGCGCGAAGATTACACGCTGCCATGGTCCGTTTGTTTCGGATGAAGAAGTCGAAGAAGTCGTCAACCACCTCAAACAATTTGGGCCACCAGATTACATCGGAAACGTTCTGGATGGACCGGATGATGAAAAGGCCGACAACATCGACGCGGTTCTCGGTCTGGCCACCGGCGGCAACACCGATACCGAAGACGCGCTTTACGATACGGCGGTTCAGATCGTGATCAAGGATCGCAAATGCTCGACCTCCTATATCCAGCGAAAACTCGCCATCGGTTATAACAAGGCTGCACGTCTTGTTGAACAAATGGAAGAAGAGGGTCTTGTCTCTTCGGCAAACCATGTCGGGAAAAGGGAAATTCTGGTTCCTGAGCAATAAATTCGAGGCGGTGCCACATGGTGCCGCCTCTTCACATTTGCCGCAGCCTCCCTATTTAAAACTCATGAAACAAATTGCCTACGCCATAGCGCTGACGCTTTGTTCCCCGGCTGCATGGGCAGCCGAGAAGCTGAGCCTGAATGAAGTTTCGCAATACTTGAACGGTATCTCCACCGCGACAGCTCCCTTTAGCCAGATCAATGATGATGGCAGCCTATCCACCGGTAAGCTCTACATGCATCGGCCTGGCCGGATGCGCCTCGAATATGATCCGCCAAACAAGGGTATCGTCATTGCTGGGGCGGGAGCGGTACTGATTCAGGATCCTAAATCGAACCAGCCGCCTGAAACCTATCCTCTGAAGCGCACACCACTTTCACTGATCCTGGCACGAAATGTGAACCTGGGCCGTGCCAATATGGTTGTCGGCCATGGGTTCGATGGCACCTCCACCATCGTGCGTGCGCAGGATCCCAAGAATCCAGAGTATGGCAGCATCGAAATGATGTTTACCGACAGCCCGGTAGAACTCCGCAAATGGGTAATTCACGACGGATCCGGTGGCAAGACAACCGTGATCCTTGGCGGATTGAAAACCGGAGAGCGGCTGCCATCCAAACTGTTTAATACGAGTACCTCGCCCTCGCGCTGACAGCCCGCTGACGCAAAAGAATCCCCCGTTCCTGAGAAGAAGCGAGGGATTTCACTGTAAAGACTAGTTCAATCAGCGCGCGCGCCTGCAGGTGGCGAGCTGTGTCTGGTACATGTCAGCGCGCGCCTGGACCCGCGAAGCAACCTTCAGCAACCAAGGTTTGGAACGATACGTGCCGCGGGCAAATCCGGTATGACCATCATGGTATGCGAGGTACTGGTTGCGCGCATCGTAGAGCGACACACCGTTGCGCTCACGCGTCTGGTCCATATACCAACCCATGAAATCTGTGGCGTCCTTGATGCGGTTACGCTTTGCACCACGCCGACCAGCCGATTTGCGATAGTCATCCCAAGTGCCATCAAGCGCCTGACTATAGCCGTAAGCGCTAGATTGCCGCCCCATCGGGATCACACCAAGCGCAAAACGATGCGGAGTGCGTGCATCAGACCGGAACCGGCTCTCCTGGTGGATCACCGCCATCTGGACATGCATCGGTACGCCCCAACGTTTCTCCGTGGCGCGGAAGGCCTTCAGATACTCTGGCCGCTGCTTGATGATGCTGCATGCGTTGTCGAGATTGCGCGGCGGCGACCCGCTGCCACCTCCGCAGGATGCCACGATCAGCAATAGGATCATGGCGCCTATGATTCTGCTCATTGCCTCTGCCTCTTGTAATTCACTGGGCGTATTTTTGCGGCAGTGTAGCCAATCAGGAGCGGCGTGAAAATCACTATTCCGTGGCGACGCCCGCAATAGCAGGCTGGCGTCGCCAATTAGCCAGATCAGAGATCAAATGTTGCGAAAACCGGTGCATGGTCACTGGGTTTTTCCCAACCGCGTGCGGCACGCATAACCCGGCTGGAGTGGGCAGAGTTCTTGATATCCGAACTGGCCCAGACGTGATCCAACCTGCGGCCTTTGTCTGCCGCGTCCCAATCCTTGGCACGGTAGCTCCACCAGCTGAATAGCTGCCCGTCGGGGATGTCATTACGCGTGACATCAGACCAGCCACCTGCATCCATGACATCAGCGAAATACTCAATCTCTATCGGAGTGTGGCTCACAACCTTCAGTAGCTTTTTGTGATCCCAGACGTCATCTTCGCGTGGCGCAATATTGAGATCTCCAACCAGAATAGATTTCTCCGGACGTTCATCACGGAACCAATCGCGCATGTCAGTAAGATAGTCGAGTTTCTGACCAAATTTCTCGTTCACCGTACGATCAGGTACATCACCTCCGGCTGGAACGTAGAAATTATGAATAGTGACCCCGTTTTCCAACCGCCCTGCGATATGGCGCGCGTGCCCAAGATCAGCAAAATCCTTGTCGCCGACGTCTTCGATTGGCAAGCGAGACAGGATCGCAACACCGTTGTATCCCTTCTGACCGCGCGCAACCATATGGCCATAACCCAACTCGGCAAACTGCTCTGTAGGGATCTTGTCTACCGGACTCTTACATTCTTGCAGGCATAGTACATCGGGTCCTTCCTCCGCCAAAAGCTTGCAGACAATCGGTTCCCGCAAACGGACAGAATTGATGTTCCAGGTGGCTAGGGTAAACGACATCGCGCGCCTCTTTCTGTAATATCTGTGCTGCTTGTACGATGTGATTGGAAAATCCAAACATCGGAGCAAGCCCCGGTTGGCGCGATATTGCCCGCTCTGGCGCCGCGATACCAGTGAGCAATGTCGATGACAGGTAGACTGTCATCGGTAAGCCGACGCCAAGACCCTGGAGCCAAAAAAAGGCCGGGCACAAGGCCCGGCAGTCCAACAGGGAGGAACATGTCATTACCCGGACATGCACGGGAACTCTCATCGGTGCCAAAGCACCTGTCTCATAGAGTATATAAGCACTGAGACAGAGCGATTCTATGGCAGCTATGCGTCAAATCGCTAATTTGTAGCCACCCGACTCAGTAACCAGTATACGTGCATTTGATGGATCTGGTTCAATTTTTTGGCGAAGTCGGTAGATATGTGTTTCCAACGTGTGAGTCGTCACACCCGCATTGTAACCCCAGACCTCGTGAAGCAAGACGTCGCGCTGCACCACACCCTCATTCGATCGATATAGAAACTTGAGGATATTGGTTTCTTTCTCGGTTAACCGGATCTTACGTTCGTCTTCAGTCAGTAGCAGCTTCATGGCAGGCTTGAACGTATACGGTCCAAGCGCAAAAACTGCATCCTCAGATTGCTCGTGTTGGCGCAACTGGGCACGGATCCGTGCCAGCAGCACCGGAAACTTAAACGGTTTGGTGACATAGTCATTCGCACCGGCGTCCAGCCCCAGAATGGTGTCAGCATCACTATCATGACCCGTCAGCATCAGAATCGGGGCTTTTACACCCTGTTTGCGCATCAGGCGGCAGAGTTCACGACCGTCGGTATCAGGTAGTCCAACGTCTAGAATGATCAAATCATACAGCGCTTCCTTTGCTCGCTCCATCGCGGTTTGGCCATTTTCCGCTTCGAACACATCGAAGTCCTCGGTCATGACCAACTGTTCGCTCAGGGCCTCGCGCAGATCTTCATCATCATCAACGAGCAGTATTTTCTTTAGCTGGGCCATCACCTTATCCTCCTGTGCTGTATTCAACAGATGTTCAGTCCATCGACCAATCACAAGCTATGCTGCAAAGGTCTCACGCCGTCGTGTCTCTGAGACGGGAATTGTTTCACTTTCACCCGATTTATGACTACTTAAAGACCGGTCGCCCCAACATTTTCGCGCCCAACGACCTTAACGACCTCATAGGATCCCCGCATGAGTCTGATGCCAACGATGATCGATCTCCTGGCCCGTGCGCGGGTAGATTTGCGTATGGGACTGCCGGTGGTTTTGACAGCCCCTGATCAAGCGGTTCTTGCACTTGCGGTTGAACCTATGGACAGTGCAAAATTGACCAGCCTGCGCGCACTCGGTGCGGCGACATTGACCGTGACCTCCCGTCGTGCTGAAACCCTAAAGGCGCGCGTATATGACGGTGACATCGCTCGCATTTCCATACCATCCTCGGCAGATCTGGGCTGGGTTCAGGCGGTAGCCGACCCTGCGGACGATCTGCGTACACCGATGAAGGGGCCGTTGCGAAGCGATCGTGATGGCAACGCAGAGTTGCACCGACTCGCCATCACTCTGACAAAATCCGCCCGGCTTCTGCCCGCCGCGGTGATCTGCCCCCTGCAGCATCCCGCGCAGTTTGCCCTGACCCACGGCCTAACAACGCTACCACTAAGCGAAGTGGCACCTCTTATGATCGCTAGCTCTCCTCTACATCCAGTGGCGGCGGCCCGGTTACCAACGGTCGCTGCGGAAGCCGGACGTTTGCATATTTTCCGACCTGAAGACGGCGCAGAGGAACATTACGCCATCGAAATCGGTAAGCCTGATCGCAGCGCACCCGTGCTTGCGCGGCTGCATTCGGCTTGCTTTACCGGCGATGTATTGGGGTCATTGAAATGCGACTGCGGCCCCCAGCTGAACGGAGCTTTAGCCCAGATGGGAGCTGAAGGACAAGGCGTTTTGCTCTACCTGAACCAAGAGGGCCGCGGCATTGGCTTGGCCAACAAGATGCGCGCCTATTCTCTGCAAGATCAGGGGTTTGACACAGTCGAAGCCAACCATCGCCTTGGGTTCGAAGATGACGAACGAGATTTCCGGCTCGGCTCCGGTATCCTCAGGGAGCTGGGATTTTCAGCGGTACGGTTGCTCACAAACAACCCCAACAAAATCGCCATGATGGAAAAAACTGGTATCGATGTTGTGGAGCGTGTTCCGCTGAAGGTTGGCGAAACAGCGTTCAACCGAGAGTATCTCGCAACCAAAGCCGCAAAATCCGGCCATATGCTGTGAGTGTATCCTGCCCAGGTGATTTTGGTCCTTCCGACATGGTGCTCACCCCGAAGGGCATGCGTTTTGCCGGGCGCATTCTGCCCTGTTCAATCGGGCGTGGCGGGCTGAGCAATCACAAGTTCGAAGGAGATGGCGCGACGCCAACTGGGAGCCACCGGATCGTTGGCATGCTCTACCGGCCGGACCGCATACGCCGTCCGGTGGATTGGGCGGAACCAATTGGGCCTCTGGATCTATGGTCTGATGCGAGCGAAGCCGCAGAATATAATGAGCATGTGCGCGCACCATATGCCGCTAGTCACGAAGCCTTGAGGCGCGCCGATCCATTGTATGACCTTGTCCTGATCACAGACTGGAACTGGCCTATAGCAAAACCCGGCCGGGGGTCGGCGATTTTTCTGCATCAATGGCGTCGTCCCGGATATCCGACCGAGGGCTGCATTGCCTTTTCACGCGAAAATTTGCATTGGTTGGCCGAACAGATCGCACCAGAAACACGTCTTGTTATTCCGTCCCTCGCGGGCCGAATACCTTAACGCACCGTGACATAGGCGCTTCAGATCTCGTAGGCTCGCGCGCCAAAAATGGCTGATCCGACCCGTACGTGAGTCGCCCCCAGAGCCACGGCGGTTTCAAAGTCACCACTCATTCCCATCGATAGACCACTCAAGTCGTTTCTCGCCGCGATCTTTCGCAGTAATGAAAAATGCAGGCTCGGTTCTTCTTCAGCGGGAGGAATGCACATCAAGCCTTCGATCACCAAGTCCATCGCCTGACACTCTCGAACGAAGCCATCAGCATCACGTGGCATAATGCCAGCTTTTTGCGGTTCTTCACCGGTATTGACCTGAATGAACAACTTGGGGCACTGGCCCAACTCTTGCGCCAAACGGGCTATGGTATTGGCTAGCTTTGGGCGATCAACAGTATGAATATTCTGGAACAGCTCCATCGCCTGTCGCGCCTTGTTGGTTTGCAAAGGGCCAATCAGATGCAGATCCAGGTCTGAATATTTTGTCGCGAAGTCTGGCCATTTACCGATGGCTTCTTGAACGCGATTCTCGCCGAAACAGCGATGCCCTTCCTCCAGCACCGCTTCGACCCGTTCATTGGGTTGAACCTTCGACACGGCAATCAGCTTGGCTGATCCTTTAGGACGGTCAGCTTTTTCTTCTTCAGCATGGATTCGGGATTGAATGTCTTGAAGCGACATGGGGCAGTCTCACTTTGGCCTGATGTTGCCGCAGACAAACACGGTTTCAGTCCAAAAGAAAAGGGCGAGCTCGTAAGAGCCCGCCCTAGAACCGTAGTGGTTCAGGTCAACTTAGAAGCTGAACTGAGCACCGAAGTCGGCACGCATCTGGCCGTCGGCGTTGCCCACTTTGCTTTCGCCGATACCACCGCGCAGGGAGACACCGCCGCCCAGGTCGTGGATCACGCCCAGACCAACGTTGCGGGTGTCGCCGTCGCCGGAGCCGTCGCCGTAAGCGAAGGTCAGGGTAGTTGCGGAGCTTACGTCGTAAGCTGCGGAGATACCGTAGAAGGTGTCGGACTGACCAACGTTACCGGCGATGGATTCGTCACCAACGATCAGAGTACCGTTGAATGCACCCCAAGTACCGCCCAGTGTCAGGACAGTCATGTCGCTGTCATCAGCTGCACCGTTATCGGTCTCACCATATGCCAGAGCGGCAGTGATGTTGCCAAAGGTGTAAGCAGCGTGGATGTCGAAACGATCGCCGTCACCACCGTTAGGTGCCTGGTCGAAGGATGCCGCTACCGCGAAGTCACCTACAGCATAACGTGCATAAACACCGTTTACGCCTGCGCCACCGGAGGAGTAACCAACGAAGTCATAGTCAGCACCGGAGTACTGGCCAACGAAGTTTTCCAGGCCTGGCTCGTTGCCGTAGTAGTTAGGCAGGTTGTCGATTGCGCCAGCAACGTTACCTACGTCAACGCGCAGACCACCGTACTCAACCGAGAAACGCGCGCCGTTCAGGCCAGCTGCGTTTGCTTCGCCGGAAGCTGCATCTTCGTCAGCCTGCATACGAACGCGAGCGGAGAATTTCACGCCTGCGTCGGTTTCAGCGGATGCGTCGATGTTCAGACGGAAACGGCTTACGATCACGGTGTCAGACGTACCGCCAACAGTGCGGTCTTCAGTATAGCCTACACCAAAGCGGCCGTAGCCACCGAACGTTACTTCTGCTGCTGCAACACCAGCGGTGGCGACCAGCGCAGTCGAAGCAAAGAGAATCTTTTTCATGTTTTTCCCTCGGGTTTAAAAGTCCAAGCTCAAACAGGCGCTGAGTGGCACAAGTCTGAGTACGCACTCCGTTTCGCTCTTTTTGGGGTAGTTGCGCAAGCTTGGGCGCAGGCCGCAAATCCTTTCGGCCTGAAGTTGATGCAACCATGTCACAGTATGTTAACCTGAGCGCCATCAACAGCTTCACACAGAGATAGTCTATTAAAGAATAGGCTTGTTGCCGCCCTATCGCTTGGCTAGGACTAGTCCGCAACCGGAATAGCAACGGATCTTGCCCATCATGCGCTGGCTCACGAATCTAGGACTCATCTCGCTTCTGGCAGTAACTGCCAGCTGTGGCGCATTTGGCGGCAAAAACCGCAGCAGCCCGTCGACCTATAGCGAAAACGTTATTGGCGGCAATCCGCGAGATCCAGAAACTTATGAAGGCACGACGATCTGGGATGCCTTTAAACCAACCAAGGCTGAGCAAGTTGTCCAGGTAAACCGTTACCTGTGGATAGCGACCTTAGATGTACTGGACTTCTTGCCGCTGCAGACTGTTGAGCCTTTCACGGGTGTGATCGTCACTGGCTACGGCACTCCACCCGGCGGCGGACGCGCCTATCGCGCTACTGTGCATATTAAGGACCCCGCTCTGGACGCGCGGTCTCTGAATGTGTCGCTGCAAACCCGCGGTGGTCCTGTCAGCGCAAGTACTGCGCGTGCGATAGAGGATGCGATTCTCTCGCGGGCCCGTCAGTTGCGGATTGCTGATCGCAAGCTCTGACGCAAGCGCAGCCTCCTCTTCTGCTGCCCTCTGGAACAGACGGGCAAACATCACTATCACAAGCGCCAGGCCCCAAACCTGGCGTTTTTATCTACGAAGGACTGCTCTGATGCCCCGTTATGTTGCCCCGGAAATCGAAGCGCGTTGGCAGGACTCCTGGGAAAAGGCCGGGATCTTTCAGGCACAGCGTACCGCTGACAAACCCAAGTACTACGTGCTGGAAATGTTCCCTTATCCATCGGGCAAGCTACACATGGGGCATGTGCGCAACTATACGATGGGCGATGTGATCGCGCGCTACAAGTTGTCGACTGGCCACAACGTTCTGCACCCAATGGGGTTCGATGCCTTTGGTATGCCTGCGGAAAATGCTGCGATGGCCAGTGGCGGCCACCCGAAAGATTGGACCTACGCCAATATCGACACGATGGTCGAGCAGATGAAACCGCTGGGTCTGTCACTGGATTGGTCACGCATGTTCGCAACCTGCGACGAATCCTACTACGGCCAACAGCAGGCACTGTTCCTCGATTTCCTCGAAAAAGGTCTGGTTTACCGCAAAAACGCTGTGGTGAACTGGGATCCAGTCGACATGACCGTTCTGGCGAACGAGCAGGTTGAAGGTGGCCGTGGGTGGCGATCAGGCGCTTTGGTCGAGCGGCGCGAACTGACGCAATGGTTCTTCAAAATCTCTGACTATTCAGACGAGCTGCTGACCGCTTTGGATACGCTGGAGAACTGGCCTGCAAAAGTACGCCTGATGCAGGAAAACTGGATCGGAAAATCCCGAGGCCTTCAGTTCAGCTTTGAGCGGACCGATGGAGGCGCACCGATTGAGGTGTACACAACACGTCCCGACACCCTGAACGGCGCCTCCTTTGTTGGCATCTCGCCCGATCACCCGATTGCCAAAGCATTAGAAGCCGAATTTGAAGACGTGGCCGCCTTTGTTGCGGAATGCCGCAAGGGTGGTACGACCGAAGAGGCCATCGAGACTGCAGAAAAGCTTGGCTATGATACTGGTCTGCGAGTGAAGCACCCCTTGGATCCAAATTGGGAACTGCCGGTTTGGATCGCCAACTTCATCTTGATGGATTACGGCACCGGCGCGATCTTTGCCTGCCCGGCCCACGACCAGCGCGACTTTGAATTTGCGACCAAATACGATCTTCCCATCATTCCGGTCTTTGAAAACCCGGAACACAGCGCCCCGTTAACTGAAGCTTACGTCCCGACAAAAGCCGAGAAAGTCCACTATGTTAAAGGCATAGCCGGTGAAGCGGAACAAACCGGCGAAGCAGCTTTGAATGCCGCCGTCGACAAGGCAGAGGCTGAAGGTTGGGGCGAAGGCGTCACCAAATTCCGCCTGCGTGATTGGGGCCTCAGCCGTCAGCGCTATTGGGGGTGCCCGATTCCCGTGGTGCATTGTCCAGACTGTGGCGTTGTCCCGGAAAAGAAAGAAAACCTGCCCATCGCCCTGCCCTACGACGAGGACGGCCAAGCGATAGATTTCTCAATCCCCGGCAATCCGCTGGACCGTCATCCCAGCTGGCGCGACTGCGCCTGCCCCGCGTGCGGCAAGCCCGCACAGCGCGAGACCGACACAATGGACACATTTGTCGACTCATCATGGTACTTCGCCCGGTTCACAGCACCGGATGCCGACACTCCGACACGGATGGAAGACGCCGAGTATTGGATGAACGTTGATCAGTATATTGGTGGCGTCGAACACGCGATTCTACATCTGCTGTATTCGCGCTTTTTTGCCCGCGCGATGGAAATCTGCGGACATCTTCCAGCAAAGGCAAAAGAACCTTTCGACGCGTTGTTCACCCAAGGCATGGTGACTCATGCGATCTATGAAAACGCGGAACGGCGTACAGAAAATGATCGTTCGATCTATCACTACCCAGAAGAGGTGGAGGAACGAGACGGCTCCATTGTGGTCAAGGAAACCGGAGAACCGGTTAAGGTCATCCCCTCCGCCAAGATGTCGAAATCGAAGAACAATGTTGTCGACCCTCTGCACATCATCTCATCCTATGGTGCAGACACCGCCCGTTGGTTTGTATTGTCTGATTCTCCCCCGGAACGTGATGTGGAATGGACCGCATCCGGTGCTGAAGCCGCGCATAAGCACCTAAGCCGTGTATGGAACCTCTGCGACAAGATCGGTGAGATGGCGCCAGATGCTGCCGGTCAGGGAGACGATGACCTGCTCCGGGAAATGCACAAAGCAATCCGCGATGTCACCCTTAGCATCGAAACCTTCGGCTTCAACGCCGCGATTGCGAAGCTCTATGGCTTTACCAATACTGTTGCTAAATCCAAAGCAGGCGGCGCAGCCCAGAAGCAGGCGATCATGACATTAGCACAGTTGATGTCACCGATGACGCCGCATCTGGCAGAAGACATCTGGAGCCATCAAGGTGGCGATGGGCTCTGCGCGACTGCTCCTTGGCCAGTTGCCGACGAGACGATGCTTGTCGAGGACAGCGTAACCTTGCCAATTCAGATCAACGGTAAACGCCGCGGAGAGATTACAGTGGCGAAGGATCTCGACAAGGCAGAGGTTGAAAAAATCGCCCTAGCGCACGAAGCTGTACAAAAGGCACTGAATGGCGGTGTCCCTAAAAAGGTAATTGTTGTGCCGGGTCGGATTGTGAATGTCGTGGCTTAACCCAAAATATCTGATCGCACTGGCCGTCACTCTTATGGTGACGGCCTGCGGTTTCACTCCTGCTTACGCACCTGGGGGCACCGGATCCGTCCTCTACGGAGCTGTGACGGTTCAGGCCCCTGAAACACTTGGCGCGACAGATGACACCGATGCCTATTTTCTGGTTCAGAACCTTGAAACACGGCTAGGTCGCGGCTCTGGAGCAGACTATGCTCTGGATCTGGAGCTGCAGACTCGTAGCGAAGGCCAGGCGATCACAGCTGACAATGCGATCACGCGATACTCAATCGTCGGGGAAGCCACCTATGTGCTGACACGGCAATCCGATGGCGTAGTCGTAGCCAGTGGCGATGTTGAAAATTTCACCGGCTATTCGGCAACCGGTACGACCGTCGAAACCCTTGCAGGTGAACGCGATGCACACCGCCGCCTGATGGCTATTTTGTCAGATCAGATTACGACCGAACTGCTGAGCACTGCGGATCTGGGGAACAGCGGCGGGGAACAGACTACGGCTGCAGCCAAATGAAGCTGAGCCCTCGTGAGGCTGACGGCTATTTTGCCAAACCGGATACGACCAAAACCGGGCTGCTTATCTATGGTCCCGATCCCATGCGTGTAGCGCTAAAACGGCAGCAGATGCTTGCCGCATTGCTTGGCCCAACAGCCGAAGAAGAAATGCGGCTGGCGCGGATGCCCGCTGGCGATCTGCGCAAAGATCCAGCCCAACTGATGGATGCCGTAAAAGCCGTCGGGTTCTTCCCCGGTATCCGCGCAGTTTTTGTCGAAGACGCCAATGATACCGCTGCCCCGGCTATTATCTCTGCGCTTGAAGCCTGGCAAACTGGTGATGCACAGATCGTGGTGACGGCCGGGCAGTTGAAAGCCACGTCAAAGCTGCGCAAGGCATTTGAAAATCATCGCAACGCCTATGTCACTGGGATTTATGATGATCCTCCGTCGCGCAGCGAAATCGAACGTATCCTAGGTGGGGCCCAGATCCGCGACGTTCCGGGGGATAGCATGTCCGCACTGGTCGATATCGCAAATGACATCGGCCCCGGCGATTTCTCTCGTATGGTGGAAAAACTGGCCCTCTACAAATACGAGGACAACGCCCCGCTGACGCTCGAGGACATTCAAGCCATTGCCCCGCAATCTACTGAGGCCGCGGTTGATGACATGCTCAATATCGTTGCCGAAGGGCGCGGGGCGGAGATTGGCCCCCTAATGGGGCGGCTGCAGGCTCAGGGTACCAACGCGGTGACGCTCTGCATTGGGGCAACCCGTCATTTTCGCACGCTTTATACCATCGCGTCTGATCCCGGTGGTCCCACACAAGGTATCGGGAGACTGCGGCCACCCGCCTATGGCAAACGCCGTGACCGTCTATTACGACAGGCCCAGAGTTGGGGTGCCTTCAAGCTGGAAACCGCACTGACACTGCTCACCGACACCGATTTGCAGCTAAGATCTGCCGGACAAACTGCCCCGGCACTTGCATTAATGGAACGCACTCTGATCCAACTCGCCCGTCTTAGTAGGGTGAGTTAAATACCCCGCAAGGCTGATCCCGACGCTGCGTTCACATCACGGCTGCTTGAGCTACGCTTGACCTGGTGGCGTGAACCCGGTTCCGTTCTCGGCAGAAACCGCTGGGAGATTGAAAAGATGTATACCGTTATCGGCAAACAGTTGACCCGAAGCTACCGTGTCCTTTGGGCTCTTGAGGAACTGGGTCAGCCTTATGACCTGAACCCGGCAGCGCCCCAATCCGAAGAGGTTCTTGCCCTGAATGCCTCCGGCAAGGTCCCGGTATTCAAAGACGGCGACGATGTGATTACCGATTCGACAGCTATCATCACCTATCTCGCCGACAAGCATAGCAAACTGACTGCACCAGCAGGCACGATTGCACGGGCCAAACAGGACGCGATGACACAACTGCTTTTGGATGAGGTGGATGCGCTGTTGTGGACCGGTGCACGCCACAGTTTCATTCTGCCCGAGGACAAACGCGTTCCAGACATCAAAGACAGTCTGAAATGGGAATTCTCCCGCAATCTGGCCCGGTTGGAAGACCTGATGTCCGGCCCCTTCCTGATGGGTGAGGAATTCACCATTCCGGATATCATCTGCACCCATTGTCTCAACTGGGCCTACAGCGCGAAATTCCCGATCGAGAGCGAGGCACTTTTGGCCTATGGTAAGCGTATGCGTGCACGCCCCGCGTTTCAGGCAGTGGCCGCGTCCGCTACATAAACACCCTTGAGATAATCAACCGCTGACCGTCCGGCCCAGCGCCCTGTCGCAAGACAGGCGGTCAGCAAATACCCTCCCGTCGGGGCCTCCCAATCCAGCATTTCTCCAGCGCAGAAAACACCGGGGTGCGTGCGGAGCATCAGACCTCTATCGACAGCTTCCGCACGGATACCACCCGCGGTGGAGATCGCCTCATCCAGTGGTCTCAAACCAGCATGACGCACCGGCAGAGATTTCAACACGCGGGCCAACAGCTCTGGTTCTACCGGCAGCGGGCGGTGAAATTCCTGTACCATCGCAAGCCCCGGCGGCTTCAGTTTCAGGACTTTACGCATATGAGTTGAGATACTGGATTTTCCCTTTGGTCGCGCCAATCGGGCCATGACCTGCTGAAGCGTCAGATCCGGCAATAGGTCCAAATGTAGGGTGGCCCCATCACGAACCGCAGCGCAGATCTGGTAGATGCCGCCTCCTTCCAAACCATGTTTGGAAATCATCGCCTCGCCGCGTGTGCGGAGAGATCCAGCCTCAAGAGCGATCCCCTTCAACGGCGCACCAAAATGCGGGACCATGTGATCTGACCAATCAACCAACAACCCGACATTGGCCGGTTGAAACCGCGCAAGGGGCACCTTCTCGGCCGCAAGTATGTTGGCCCACGCGCCATCGGATCCAAGCCGCGCCCAGCTGGAACCGCCCATGGCCAGAACCGTTGCTCGGGCGCTTACCTCACGTCGGCCATCTGGCGTCTCAAACAGCAGGGTATCGCCAGCCCAACCCTGCCAGCGCCAGCGGGTCCGGCGTACTACGCCGAAACTGTCCAAGCGCGCCAACCACGCCCGAAGTAACGGTGATGCCTTCATTTCACGCGGAAACACTCGGCCGGTTGTTCCTGTAAACAAGTCTACGCCCAAATCCGATGCCCAAGCCATCACATCTGTTGCATCACAATCTGCGATCATCGGCGCCAACCATGCCGCAGCGTCACAGTATTGGCCGAGCGATTGCTCGCGTGGCTCGTCCTTTGTGAGGTTCAGACCCGACTTTCCCGCCATCAGGAATTTGCGTGCAACAGATGGCTTGGCATCAACAACCAGCACTCGGAGGCCAGCGGCCCCGAGTTCTTCGGCGGCTCGCAACCCCGCAGGCCCAGCGCCGATGACGACAGCGTCCCAGCTTTCCTGTTGTTGATCCAAAATACCGGTTCCTTGCGTCCAACGCCCGCCACTTGCGAACACCTATGCAGGCACTGCGTTCGAACCAGCCATACTCCGAGACTATGCCAATGTCACCGGCAACCGAAACCGATCCAACTTGCCTGATACATGCGCGCCCGATCCTCCCAAGCGTGGCACAAAACTTGTATCAATTGACGCCAATCTTTCATTCACGGGTGCTTGCGGATCGTCGCAATCGTTAGTCCGGCGTCGCTTTTATGAGCGCGTACAATCCGCGAGAATCGCATGCGCCAGCTGAGTTTCGGATCCCAAGACATCCGCCATCAGATCACGTGCGCAGTTCATCAGCTCTTCAGCCGGTACAATGCGATCAATCAAACCGAAGATCCGCGCCTCTTCTGCGTCGATCTTTTGCCCGGCAGCCAAAATCAGTTTGGTACGTGCCGGACCAATCAACGCCGACATTCGTATCGCGTCGGAGGGTTGCGGGCGATAGCCCAGTTTCATCACCGGGTAGAACACTTTGGCTGTCGGCACAGCGATACGTAAATCGCAGGCCAGCGCCATACCATTTGCCCCACCAGCCAAAGTCCCATTCAGCGCGGCAACCGTCAAACAAGGCAAGTCAGCTATCGCCCCTGACAGTTGCTCCCACAATGGAGAGGTCGCCAAGCCTGCCCGCGCCGCATCGAGATCCGCACCAGCACTAAAGACGCGGCCCGTACCTGTGACGATCATCCCACGTGCCGCTTGTGCACGAACTGCGATCTCGCAGAGCTGTTCCAACATCGCCCCGGTGAGTGCATTGGCCTTGTCCGGGCGATTCAATGTCACAGTCCATAGCCCGTTATCGGTGATATCGAGATTGATCATATAAGGCCGACCTGTTTGCGTATACCTTCATCACGAAGCGCAATCTCGCTGCCAACCAGCGGGTCCGCAGCCTCAGTACACATCCACAACAACGTCCGGGCTGGCCATTCCGCCGGGATGTGGTCCGTCCATTCCAACTGGCTGACCGGATTGACGCCGCTGGCTTTGATCACCCGCTGCATTTCCGTAGCCACGGTTCCCGGGGACAAACCCATGGCGCGGATACCGTTGTTGCCCTCTTCGTGGTGCAGGCTTCGCGTCAACATCGCCGCCGCAGCTTTTGAGGCGCAATACGCACTCCAACCCTCAACCGGATTATGCGCAGCACCCGAACTAACGGTCAGAATTGTGCCTCCGCCTGCAGCTTTCATGCCAGGCAGCACCGCACGCATCCCGTTAAAAACACCGTTCACATTGATATCGATCAGCTGCGCCCATTCGGCTGCATCAGCCGCTTCGAGACGAGCGATAGGATCCACCACACCGGCGTTATTGATCAAAACGTCTATCGGACCGAACTTCGCCTCTGTTTCGGAGACTGCAGCCGCTACGGCCCGGTAGTCAGCGACATCACAGGCGAAGGTCAGCACATTTCCGCCGATCTCTTTTGCCAGCTCTACCAAACTGTCCTCGCTCCTTGCCAGCAAGGCTAGATTCGCCCCTGCTTTGGCAAAAACACGGGCTGCATCAGCACCGATCCCACGGCTTGCACCCGTAATCACAACAGTCTTGCCCTTGATCTCCATAGTATTAATCTCCAAATCCCTGTTTTGAAATGTGGTAAACTGGTTAGGGGGAACGGTCCAGCGCTATGCCCCTTGACCTGCCACAGCCTCAAGACAACCATGGCGCAAAATAGACCACGAAAGGTATACTTATGTCCGTTTCCCTCGCCCGCAGCAGCGGTTTCGCGATTGTACTGGCGTTTTCGGCCCAAGCGGCCCTGGCTGATGTAACGGCGAAAGATGTCTGGTCAGACTGGAAGTCCTATATGACCGCAACCGGCTATTCCGTGAGCGGCACTGAATCCATGACAGGTGATACGCTAACCGTCTCTGACATCTCGATGGCAATGCCCGAGATGGAAGAGAATTTCAAAGGCACGCTGACACTGCCGGACATCAAATTTGTCGAAAACGGTGACGGCACAGTCAACATCAAGTTGCCTGCTGAAATGCCGATCCTGTTCAAGATGGACGGCCCGGACGGCGTGGTAAGCGGTACGGTGCTCTATACCCACGACGGCAGCCCTATGCTTGTATCCGGCGATGCTGACGAGATGACATACGATTACGCCAGCAGCCTGATGAATATCTCACTGACCAATCTGGATGTTCCCAAAGACGATATCCCTGCCGATACGTTTCAGCTGAGCATGGGACTGACTGATGTGGTCACGAAGACCGTCATGAACAAAACTGATGTTCGCACCTATAACCAGACCATGACCAGCGAGTCATTTAGCTTTGATGCAACCTTCCAAGAACCCGAAGGCGATGGCAACGGCTCCTTCAAAGGCGCGATGCAGGGGATGAGCTACACCGGCACCACCACCGTCCCTGACGGGCTGGCAAGCAGCGATATGGCGGCCCTGTTGCGTGGTGGCTTCAGCGCTGAAGGCACTTTTGACTTCGTCAGCGGCAACAGTGCAATCGCGGGTCAGGACGGCGCCGATACATTTGCACTGGACAGCAAGTCGGAAGGAGCCAATATCGCCTTTAACATGGGTCTGGACGGTCTCACCTACGATGTGAAGCAGGACCGCACCGAAGCCAACATAACCAGCTCAGACATTCCGTTTCCGCTGGCGTTGTCGATGGCCGAAGCCGGTTTCAAACTGACCATGCCGGTCGCCAAATCCGATGAAGAACAGGATTTCGCTCTAGGTGTGCTGCTGCGTGATTTTGACGTACCAGAAATGCTCTGGGGTATGGTCGATCCAACTGGCGCGCTGCCGCATGACCCCGCCACCATTGCCGTTGATCTTGCAGGCAAGGCAAAACTGGCATTTGACTTCTTTGATCCAAAGGCCATGGCTGAGGTCGAGGCTGGTGAACAAGCCCCGGGTGAGCTGAACGCGCTAACCGTCAATTCGCTGGAAGTCTCCGTTGCAGGTGCCGAGCTGACGGGCACAGGTGACTTCACCTTCAACAACGATGATCTGGAGAGCTTTGACGGTATGCCAGCCCCGGCAGGCGAAGCTAACCTGAAACTGGTCGGCGCAAACAGCCTGCTAGACAAGCTGATCGGCATGGGTCTGGTCTCGGATAGCGATGCAATGGGCGCACGCATGATGATGGGCATGCTGGCGGTTCCCGGTGACGGTGATGACACGCTAACGTCCAAGATCGAAGTGACCGAAGATGGTCAGATCAGTGCTAACGGCCAGCGCATCAAGTGATCGTAGCTACTGAGTGAATTCGAGAGAGGGCCGCATTTAGCGGCCCCTTTTTTTGCCTACGCTCTTGCAGCCCTTGTTCACGCTGGCTAGCTCTAGGTGATGTTCAACTGATGTAGGTGCCCATGACCCAGACCCCCGACAGCCTGAGCCACGCTCTTCTCGATGCCGCCCGCAAAGCTGGAGCCGATTCCGCCGATGCTATGGTGGCAGAAGGTAGTTCTCTTTCCATTGAAGTGCGCCAGGGCACGTTGGAACACGCTGAACGATCCGAAGGGATAGATCTGGGGTTGCGGGTCTTTGTTGGGCAGCGGCAAGCGTGCGTATCTGCCTCCGACATACGGGCTGAGACACTAACAGCCATGGCCGAGCGCGCCGTCGCAATGGCCCGCGAAGCGCCAGAGGACCCCTATGCAGGCCTGGCCGAACCGGATCAACTGGCACGCAACTGGGACCTGTCCGCCCTAGAGCTTTTTGATCCAACGGACGAGCCGGCCCCAGCTGACCTGCAAGAGGATGCCTTTGCCGCGGAAGCCGCAGGGTTAGCGATTTCGGGCGTGACACAGGTACAATCTGCAGCAGCCGGTTATGGCAGCCACAAGGTTCACATGGCGGCAACAAACGGGTTCTCTGGCGGCTACGAACGCAGCAGCCGATCTGTCTCCTGTACTGCTATCGCTGGCAGTGGGACCGGTATGGAGCGCGACTACGACGGCGATTCTCGCACCTTTCAGGCCGATCTGCGAAGTGCTAGCGATATTGGCCATCGGGCCGGTGAGCGGGCCATCGAAAGACTAGGTGCACGTAAGCCTGAAACCGGCAGCTATCCTGTTCTGTTCGACGAACGTGTGTCCTCCTCATTGATTGGTCACTTGCTGGCAGCCGTGAACGGTGCCAGCATCGCCCGCGGCTCTTCCTGGCTCAAAGATGCGCTCGGCGAACAGATCCTTCCCGAACACCTGAGCGTGACAGAAGACCCCTTCCGTCCACGCATTGCCGGATCGCGCCCGTTTGATGGTGAAGGTCTGCCAACACTACGGCGCGCGATTCTCGAAAAGGGCGTGTTGACCGGTTGGACACTGGACCTCGCCTCTGCACGCAAACTGAACATGCAAAGCACGGGCAACGCTGCACGCGGTGTTGGATCCGTGCCATCACCGTCACAGTGGAATATTGCCCTAACACAAGGTTCCAACAGTCGCGCCGACCTTATTGCCAACATGGGAACCGGTCTGCTGGTCACCTCCATGATAGGATCCACTATCAACCCGAACACCGGCGACTATTCACGTGGCGCCGCCGGTTTCTGGGTTGAGAACGGTGAAATTACCTATCCCGTCAACGAATGCACCATTGCCGGCAATTTGCGCGACATGCTGCGCAGTATTGTCCCTGCGAATGATGCACGCACCCATCTGTCCCGCATTGTTCCGTCGCTGCTCGTCGAGGGTATGACACTTGCCGGAAACTGATCTCGCCCTGCTAGTCCGTGCAGCAGAGCAGGCCGGTGACATAGCGCGCCGTTTCTCTGGGCCGGATGCACAGAAATGGGAGAAACCAGATGGTGCCGGCCCCGTGACCGAGGCCGATCTCGCAGTCAACGACATGCTTGCGGACATGCTGACGCAAGCACGTCCTGACTACGGCTGGCTGTCAGAAGAAACCGAAGACACCGACACACGCCTCGGCCGCGAAAAGGTGTTTATCATCGATCCCATCGACGGTACGCGCAGCTTCGCCGAAGGGTCACGTACATGGGCGCATTCTTTGGCAATCGCGGAACACGGCAGCGTAAAAGCGGCCGTTATCTATCTGCCCCAACGCGAACTGATGTATTGTGCTGCGTTGGGCCAGGGCGCGACTTGCAATGGCGCCGCCCTTTCGGTTTCGAAGCAAGGCGATTTGACTGCAGCGGAGGTTCTGGCGGCGCGGCCGGTTCAGGATCCGAAATACTGGCGTAACGGTGCGGTTCCCGGCTTCACGCGCCACCACCGGCCATCACTGGCCTATCGTATGGCGCGTATAGCTGACGCCAGCTTTGATGCGATGTTGACCCTACGCCCAAGCTGGGAGTGGGATATCGCAGCGGGCGATTTGGTTATACGCGAGGCCGGTGGTCGATGTAGTGACCGTTTCGGTGCCGACTTGCGGTTCAACAACCCTCACCCTACCCTGAACGGCGTGGTAGCAGCGCCGCAGATGCTGCACGATCAATTGATTGCCGCGCTCGACCCCGCGAGCCCCGGCATTCGCCCGCTCTGACGTCCGCGCCGCAGGAACATCCTAGTTATGTCGAGGCCCCCAATCACATCCGATAGCATTCTCCGCTGGCCCAGCCGTCCCGAGGGCGAGGTGCTGTGGGTACATGCTTCTACGACCGAGCGATACATGGCTCTTTGCGATTTGGGCAATCGGATGAAATCGCTACGCCCAGATCTCTCAATTCTGGTGACTTGGGATTTGCGCATTGCCAGTCGGCCGCTTGTCGATGGCTGCGACCTGGCAGTAGGCCCCGCCCCCGATGACATTCCGATTGATGTGCGGATATTTCTTGATCATTGGCGGCCTGATCTTTGCATCTGGTCTGGCGGCGATCTTAGGCGCGGTCTGATGCGTCAGATGGGCGAACGCGAGATCGACACGCTCTTGGTAGATATCGAGGTCAGTGAGTTACCTGACCGAACCAGCCGCTGGCTACCCGATCAGCGGCGCAGGCTACTAGACCGTTTTACCGAAATCATGACCCCTTCAGAACATGTTAAATCGCAGCTGCTTCGGCTTGGCGTCGCACCGGACAGGATCCAACGCACCAGCCCTCTACGATTGTCGACAACACCCCCCGGCTGCAACAGCGACGAGCTGACACATATGCAGAGCATACTAGGCAGTCGGCCCATTTGGTTTTCGGCACAAACTGAGCTGGGTGATCTCCCTACCATCCTAGCGGCACACCGCAGCGCCTTACGCCTGCTACATCGTTTGTTGCTGATCATTGCGATCAGCGACGAACAACAATTGGGAGCCACACGTGATGCGATCATTTCCAGTGGTCTGCAATTGGCCGATTGGGACAGTGGTGAAGAGCCTGACGAATACACCCAGGTATTGCTCAGCTCCTCAGAAGACACAGGTCTTTGGTATCGATTGTCACCGCTGTGCTTGCTCGCAGGTAGCCTGACATCCAACTCAGCCGGACAAAATCCACTGGATGCTGCTGCACTTGGGTCTGCGATCCTGCACGGCCCTGGTCTGGGCACCCATGCCACGCTCTACCAACGGCTAGCGGAATTTGGTGCGGCAAAGCAGATCGACGGTGCCGAGGATCTGTCACAAGGGGTGCTGAGCTTATCGGCCCCGGACCAAGCAGCAGAGATGGCGCTGGCCGGTTGGAAAATCGTAACCGAAGGGGCTGGTATGACCGATCATCTAATGGATCGTGTCCAAGACTTACTGGATGCGCGTGAGGACCGACATGAAAGTTCCTAATTTCTGGCACAAGCCCGCCGGACAGTTTGACCTTGGCAGAGCCGTTCTATCCCCGCTTGGCAAAATCTATGCACATGCAACGGCAAGACGCCTGAAGAAGGGCGCCGCTATCCGCGCAACTGTCCCGGTTATCTGCATCGGCAATATTAACGCAGGCGGAACCGGAAAAACACCAACTGTAATCTGGTTTCTTGAGCGGTTGCGGGACATGGGCCACGAGCCGCATGTGGTCACCCGCGGATATGGCGGAGCACTGAAAGGGCCAGTACAGGTTAACCCAGGTCATCATCGCGCCAGTCAAGTTGGCGACGAACCGCTACTGCTGGCAGCCTTTGGTGAGGTTTGGAAATCCGAAGATCGCGCAGCTGGTGCGCAAGCCGCAGCGGCAGCAGGTGCTACGGTAATTATGCTCGACGACGGCTTCCAGAATCCCTCTGTTCACAAGGATCTCTCCGTCGTTGTGGTTGACGCCGATCGCGGGTTTGGAAATGGCCAATGCCTGCCTGCAGGTCCGCTACGCGAACCTGTGGACACAGGGCTTGCCCGTGCCAATGTACTGCTCTCGCTCGGCCAACAAGATGCACAATCACGTTTCCAATCGGACTGGGTCAAGGCTATCAGCAGTCTTCCGCATTTCACCGGCGCGCTGGAACCTCTGAAAACAGGCATGCCCTGGAACGGTACCCCGGTTCTGGCATTCGCCGGCATCGGCAACCCAAAGAAGTTTTTTGATACATTGCGCGACTTGGGCGCAGATCTGCGACGCAGCGAAGCTCTGGATGACCACCAGCCTCTCTCCACCGCTCTAATGTCTCGGCTCGAAACCGAGGCTAAGCTGATCGGCGCACAGATGGTCACCACAGAAAAAGATGCAGTGCGCCTGCCTGAGAGCTTTCGAAATAAGGTGATCACGCTTCCGGTACGACTACAGATTGCGAACGAGGATGCCCTTCTCGAGCGGGTCCGTACGATCGCGCCGCCACCGCCCTGACAGGCACCGTGAATTTTCCATATTGCCAAACAGCTCAAGGGAATAACTAAAAAATCCCGCCCGGATCAGGGCGGGATTTACTACGCGATAAACACTAGAGATGTGGCAATCAGCCCTCCAGTTCGGCGTCGATCAGCTTTTTGAATGCATCATATGACTGGTTCTCGATTTTCTTGCCATTCAAGATAAAGGACGGCGTAGATTCGATCCCATGCTCCGTTGCGTTCTCCTGATACCACGTGACCAAAGTTTGTGCCTTTGTCCCATCCTGCAAGCATGCGTCCAGCTGGTCTTCTTCTAGGCCAGCAAGTCGACCGATCTTACGCAGAGCATCTACAATCTCTGTCGCGCCGCCGGCACGGGCCCAGTCAGATTGACCTTTGTACAGGAGATCACTGATGCCAAAGAATTTTTCCGTTCCACCACAACGCGCAATCATCGACGCCCACAAACCGTAACGGTCAAAGTAGACCTCACGATAAATAAACTTCACCTTACCGGTGTCGATGTAATCCTGCTTCAGTTGCTTGTAAGCACCTTGGTGGAAATTCGCACAGTGCGGACACGTATAAGACGCGTATTCGATCATCGTTACCGGAGCATCTTCTGCGCCCTGAACCATTTCAACGATGGTCGATGTATCCACCTCGGCGTCTTGTGCATAAGCAGCGCCTATCAGCGGATTTCTGGGCAAAGACGAGCTGCCCTGGAATGCAGCATAACCATAAACGCCCGCGGCAACAGCGACGGAGGCAAAGATGCCAGACATCAAACGGGTCATTAGTACCCCTTTCTGAGAGTTTTCTGTTTTGTAAGCACATTGCGCCCAAGCCGTTCTAGGGCTGCGCGCAATTCGTCGCTTTCGACCCCGGTCGCTACCTTGGTTGCTGCTGCCACATCCTGTGGGTCAGGTGCCTGGGGTGCTTGAATCTTGGGGGCATACTTGAACGAAACCTGCCCTTCGGCAAAGCCGGTAGGCGCGGTTTGGGTAATGCGGACCTTCGAAATCGCGTTATATCCGTAGACAGCGTTTACCTTGGCCCGCAAAGGCTCCTTCTGCATCTCCAGAATCGGCGCATGGGCTCCGGTGGTCAGCAATGTCAGTGTCGCGCCAAACCCACCGCGCCCATAGTGCACATTGACAGGACGTGCGATGGGAGAAACGTCAGGTCCGGCAATTTCTTCCCAATGCGTCAGCAGACGGGACACCGCAAAGCCTCGGCTTTCACCCGCTTTGCGAATCTGGTCATTCAGAAGCTGTGAAGTTCGCTTGAACCCGCGAGATTTTGTCCGTTGCACTGCCATGCCCGTGGTTTTGCTAGACTGCACGGCCTATTGTAAAGGGCTGCTAGGTGAGAACCAGCAAAACCGGGCCACAAAGGATAAAGAATGCGTGACCTCGACAGCGATAGCCAACCACAAAGCAACACCCTGCTGGACTGGTACGACCATCATGCCCGTAGCTTGCCTTGGCGGATCAGCCCTTCAGATCGTGCCGCCGGTGTCTGGCCTAATCCTTATCGCATCTGGCTGAGCGAGGTCATGCTGCAACAAACGACCGTTGCCGCCGTAAAAGACTATTTCCATCGGTTTACCAACCGCTGGCCCACCGTCGCGGATCTGGCTGCCGCGCCGGATGCCGAAGTAATGGGCGAATGGGCTGGCCTTGGCTATTATGCACGAGCACGTAATCTACTGAAATGCGCCCGTGTCGTAACAGACCAACACGGCGGTGATTTTCCAGACACATACGATGGCCTGATCGCGCTGCCTGGCATTGGCCCCTACACCGCCGCTGCTATTTCTGCCATCGCCTTCGACCTGCAAGAAACCGTGCTAGACGGCAATGTAGAGCGCGTGATGGCGCGGCTCTACGACATCCATACTGCCTTGCCGACCGCCAAACCCCAGCTCAAGGAGAAGGCCGCTGCGCTGACCCCCGCTCACCGTCCTGGTGATCATGCACAGGCTGTGATGGATCTGGGCGCAACAATCTGTACGCCCCGCAATCCTGCATGTAGCATCTGCCCCTGGCGAGCACCCTGCGCGGCGCGCCTTGCAGGTACGGCCAGTGAGCTGCCCAAGAAAACTCCCAAAAAACCAAAGCCGACCCGCTTGGGCATCATCTATCTAGCACGCCGTACAGATGGGACCTGGCTGCTGGAACAACGCCCCGACAAAGGCCTGCTAGGGGGAATGCTGGGCTGGCCCGGCAGCGAATGGAACGACGCACCAACCCCCGCCCAGCCTTTTGATGCTAACTGGCAGGACATTGGCGAAGAGGTCCGTCACACTTTCACCCACTTCCACCTGATCCTTCAGGTTATGCTGGCAGACCTGCCCGCTGATTTCATCCCTCAGAACAATCAACGTTTAATCGCGCGGCACGATTTCAAACCCACTGATCTTCCAACCGTCATGCGCAAGGCGTTTGACCTGTGGAAAGCCCGTTGATCTCTTCTCTTTTGTCAGGACCGCGGGCATAGTCGGAAGGAAACGCGCTCGACACCAATGGGAGTGCCCGACGATGACATCCCCCGAAACACTTCGCAGCTGGCAGGCTGCCTCACCGTTTTGGCTGTCCTTTCTGCTGGTGCCGCTTGTGGTTCTAGCAGCGATCTTTGGCGGCTGGGTGATCCTGCTGCCACCTTTGGCCACATGGTATCTATTTGCAGCATTGGACGGCGTGTTCGGGTTAAACCTCGAAAATGCGGATCCGTTGACCCCAGAGGGTGATCTACGCTGGTATTCGGCGCTGACCATGGCCTGGGTACCGGTACAATTTCTGTTGGTCGTTGCCATGCTGATCTATGTACCCGGTGCTAATCATCTCTCCGGTCTAGAGAAAGTCGGCATCTTCTTTGGCGTTGGCGTCCTAAGCGGCACCGTTGGGATCAACTACAGCCACGAGCTGATGCATCAGAAAAGCAAACTCGAGCGCTGGCTGGCGGACATTTTGCTGGCTATCGTGCTTTATTCCCATTTCCGGTCTGAGCACCTCTTAGTTCATCACCGCTACGTCGGAACACCTCATGATCCGGTTACAGCGCGTTATAATGAAGGTTTTCACCGGTTTTACCCACGCGTATTGCGGCAATGCTGGCTGTCTGCGTTTGGTGCAGAACGCGAACACCTGGCGCGTCGTAGCCTACCGTGGACAGACCTCCGCAACCCTTTTTTCCGCTATTGGGCCCTTCAGGGAGCCATGCTGTTGGGAGCAATGTTGCTGGGCGGCATCACTGGTCTACTGCTATTCATTGTTCAGGCCGGTGTCGCGATCTGGCAGCTGGAGCTGGTGAACTATGTCGAGCACTATGGGCTGACACGCAAGTATCTGGGCCAAGGCAAATTTGAACATGTTATGCCCCGCCATTCCTGGAATGCCGCACATAAAGCCTCGAATTGGTTGCTGATCAATCTGCAGCGACACTCCGACCATCACTACAAACCCGACCGACGCTTTCCGCTGCTCCAAAATCACACCACCGCCGATGCGCCACAACTGCCCTTTGGCTATCCAGTGATGACGGTCGCTGCAATGGTGCCCCCGCTCTGGCGTAGGATCATGAATCCGCGGGTCAGGCGTTGGCGGCAGATGTATTATCCCGAAATCACCGATTGGAGTGCTTATAACAAAGCGATTTCGCCGGATGAGCGCCCAGATCCAGCGTCATCCACTTCCACTCCGATCTAGCGCGGCAGTGACCAGAGCGTCATCGGCTGCATCAGCCCGCGCAGCTCACATTCTTTGTGACGGACAAAACCGGTCTGTAGACCCGCGGGGCCTCCCTCATCTTCTACGCGCTGGCACAGAGCATCGCTGATCACGATTTGGGCCTCTAGCGAACGGGTATGTTCCTCCAGCCGTGCCGCGATATTCACGGCGTTGCCGATCACAGCATACTCCAGCCTGTTGGCACCGATATTGCCCAATACCGTCTCGCCATAGTGAACCCCAATTCCGACAGCGATCTCTGGTTCGCCGTATCGGCGCCGCTCAATATTCCAATCAGCCAACGATGCCAGCATAGCCCGCGAACAGGCCAATGCATTGGTCGCGTCTTTTGGACCCGCCAAGGGAGTACCAAAAGTCGCCATCAAACCGTCACCCAGATACTTATCCAGTGTCCCGTGATGACGAAACACTTCCCGCTCCATGCGCCCATGAAAATCCCGCAAGAGATCGATCACCTGATAGGCGTCACGCTCAGCAGCCAACCGGGTGAAACCGACGATATCAATGAACAAGATCGCCACGTCCTGACGGCGGGTTTGTTTCAACGGCTCATCATTCTGCGATAGCTGTCGCACAACGTTCGGCGAGAAATACCGCGACAGGTTCACTCTCTCACGTTCCAACACCGCATTGTTTTGGATCAGCTGGTAGAACCGACGCGAGGACGCCGCCAATGTGAGCGCGACCAGAAAGAACACAATTGCTTCCTGCAACCGTAATTGCAGGACAAAGCTATTTGGATCAACAAAAGGTGCCAGATGCTGATCGCCATTCACTGCCGCTAGAACCGCTTCGCTCAATCCAGCGTCCGGCGTTGCCAACCACCAGGCGGCAAAAGCGGCGGACAGCCAAATCACAACTGTCCAGATGCCGATCGCAATCACCGTTCGCCAAGAATAGGCTAAGGTTCCGACAGCAAGAATGATGAAGAAGTAGATAAAGTTGCCGTATCGATACTGAAACGCCAACGGCAACTCTTCACTACTGAATGGGTTTGGAATCACCATGCCAGCTGTCATGATCGCCAGATCGGCAAAAATCAGCAGCAACTCCAACTGTGATTGACCAACACGTCCGACCCTACGAATCAGCCAACCATTCAAACAAAGCAAACCCAGCATAAATTGGTAGTAAAGCACTTCCCAACTCGTGTTGACGTAGACCAGAAACACCGCAGTAACCGCCATAGCGATCCAGCGCGCCCTCACGGCCAGTTCCAGCCCGTTGCGCTTGTGTTCCGTCAGCGCATCCAGGGCATAGGAGCTATCTTGTGTGAAAATAGCTGCATCGCTGTCCAACGCGGGAGCAGGAGCCTGTGCGGTTATTGCCATAACGTGATCCATCCGTTGGCGCCGTTGCTTGGGTCAAATTAGCGACAGCTGCCGCCAGATGCACCCCATGAAGCGACGCATTCAAACGAAAAGACCCCGCCACGTTGGCGGGGCAAGGTAAGCGCCATCAACAAAGCGATGGCGCCTGCGGTTTCTCACAGGTTGCGAAAGCGGTGATATCAGTTCTGTAATTCTGCCCGGATCTGCTGACGCAACACATCGATGGGAACGGTTTTGCCATCTCGTTTAAAACACCAGTAGGTCCAGCCATTACAGGACGGCGCATTTTCCAAATGTGCGCCAACCTGATGGATCGATCCCTTGATATTATCGCCAATCAACGTGCCATCAGCACGTACCTTAGCCTTGTGCCGACGGTTCATCGAATACAGTTCATCGCCCGGTCGCAGCATGCCACGCTCGACCAGCTGACCAAAGGGGACGCGTGGTTCGGCACGTTTACTGGCCGAAACCTGTAACGCCTCGCGGTCGAATTTACGCACGGATTTGATACGCTTTTCGGCGACTTCACGGTAGGCGGCTTCGCGCTCAATCCCGATAAATTCGCGACCCAGCATTTTGGCGACAGCGCCGGTGGTGCCGGTGCCGAAGAACGGATCGAGCACAACATCACCCGGGTTTGTTGATCCAACCAGAATACGGTGCAGCAGTGCCTCCGGTTTTTGGGTCGGATGGGCTTTGTTTCCTGCGTCATCTTTCAGGCGCTCATGCCCGGTACAAATCGGCATCACCCAGTCAGAGCGCATTTGCAGCCCTTCATTGAGCGCCTTCAGCGCCTCGTAGTTGAAGGTATATTTTGCACCTTCGGATTTCGACGCCCAGATCATCGTTTCATGTGCATTGGTGTAGCGCTTGCCACGGAAATTCGGCATCGGATTGGATTTACGCCAGATCACATCATTCAGAATCCAGAAGCCTTCGTCCTGCACCGCCGTCCCGACACGGAAGATATTATGATACGAGCCAATCACCCAGATAGAGCCATTCGGCTTTAGGATACGACGGGCCTGCTTCAACCAATCGCGGGTGAATTTGTCATAGACGCCAAAACTGGAAAACTGGTCCCAGTGGTCGTCAACCGCATCCACCTTGCTGTTGTCGGGGCGATGCAATTGCCCCTTCAGCTGCAAATTATAGGGCGGATCAGCGAAAATCAGATCAACCGAATTTGACGGCAGACCAGACATCACTTCGATGCAGTCACCGTCAAGGATCGTGTTTAGAGGGAGCGCCGTAGCGCCCCGCGTAAGTGTTTTGTTCATTTGCTCTGCCTCGATAACCACGGCGCATTTTTGCGCTCATTTTGGCTATCCACAGGATGAGTCATCGTGGATTCGAGGTCAATTTGTTTTTTAGATCAACGCCATGAGGTTCACTCTTGATACAAGATCTTGTGTACCGGCTTAAAGGAACGCCGATGATGTGGGGTCACCCCCAGATCAACCAGTGCATCTCGGTGTTGTTTGGACGGATAGCCTGCGTTTTTCTCCCAGCCATAGCCGGGAAACTGTTGCGCCAAATCCACCATGATCCGGTCGCGTGCCAGTTTTGCAACTATGGACGCCGCCGCAATAGAAACTGATTTGCCATCCCCTTTGACGACAAACTCCGACGGATGCTGCAGTCCTTTGGGGATCAGGTTGCCATCTATCAGCAGGTAGTCCGGTGCCGGATCCAGCGCGGCTACGGCACGCTCCATCGCCAGATGAGAAGCGCGTAAAATATTCAAGGAATCAATCTCTTGGACACTGGCATGCGCGATTGATACCTCGGCCTGTTCAAAAATGGACGCCTCGACTGCCTCGCGCCGTTTTGCGCTGAGTTTCTTAGAATCATTTAGGCCATCTGGTATGGCTTCAGGCGTCAAAATCACCGCCGCAGCGGTCACCGGTCCTGAAAGCGGGCCACGCCCGACCTCATCAACGCCAGCAACGCGTATATAGCCGCGTGCATGCGCAGCCGTTTCCAATGTGTAATCGGGATAATCCATCCCTTGGTCTGACCCGAATTCGCAATCTGTTTCAAGTCCGACGAAGCGAACCGAGCAAAAAGAGGGGGCCGAAGCCCCCTAAGTCTGCTCGAACCTGTAATCTCGATTAGCGACGGGTAATGCGATACCCACGTTTTTTCAGGCAGTCAGGACGGTAGCCAACTCGATTGCGTTTGCCGTTCCAGAATGTGACCTGACAGGCATGCGGAAGCGTGTGTTCAAAACCGTATTGCTTACGCAGACACCCCCGCCCCATCAGGGTACGGCTCTGGCTGTAACGCGGAAAATAGCGAACGCACTTTGCAGGCAGGTCATAGCGAGCCACCCGCGGTGGCAGCGGCTTAGGACGGTGTGGCCGAGTAACCTGCACACGGTCATCATCGCGGTTGTTCTTCACAATCGCTCCAATGATACCAAGCACCGCCAGACCAGCCAGTACTTTGGCAACATCTTCGTCCGCTCGTGCCGGCACCGCCGAAAACCCGGTGATCGCAACAGCTGCAGCAAGTATCAGAGTGATAAATTTGCGATGTGGTTTAATGTTTGCGCTAGAATGGTTGCCGCGGAACATGTGTGTTTCCTTCCTGAGATCTGAATAACATGAGGTCAAATGACCGATGCAATCAGCCTGGATCTGAACCGTGCGGACAGGCAATAACATGGGCTTGTTATCGAATATCAGTGCTCGCAATCGCCTGTGGTTATTGAATATCCCGCTACAAACGCTCAGGGTGAGAACATGAAACAGATCCTTATCTCCACTGTCCTGATCGCCGGTCTTTCTGCGGTTACACTCAGCATGGCACGCCCAGCCGCTGCGGCGGAATGCTATGCCGACTACAAGGCAAAGCAAGACGCGCCCCTACGGCTGCACTATGGCGTGATCCAGCTTCGCGGCGGGTGCAGTAAGCCAGCAGCTAAAGCCGAGATCTCCGGCCGGTTATCAGCCGCAGGCTGGACCTTACTGAATGTTCTGTCCATTTTCGGACCTGACGGACTGGAGCAAAGGAAAGCGGATGCCGGACCCTATTATCTCCGTTTCTGAGGTGCGCGCGGCGGGCAGCCGTGTGATCGCGTTAGGGATCGCCGCTATCGTCGCACTCTTGGTGATTTCGGGTACCGTTCTGCTGCTGACTCTCCCGGATGCCAACGCGTTCAACGCGCGTGTGGAGCAGGTCTTTGTAGAAAACGATCTCACGACTCAGGCCGAAATCAAACTTCTGGAAATCCTGGCGCAATCAGGCACAGCCTTTGCCGATACTCTGGCAAGTTATCGTATGGTGATATTTGTCCTGCTGGTATTTGCCACCATGATGATGGTCGCCGCACTGGTGGTACTGGCCATGTTGGTGATGCTGAACAGGCGCATGGTGCAGATAGAACGCGCGGGTATTCAGGTGACCGAACTGCTGATCAGCCGTGAGGAAAACACCGTCTATCTCAATACGATGGGTTTCAAACTGACTGCGGCTGCGATGGAAACGCTTGCCGTTCTTGCCGAGGCTAGGCTTGACGACGATGTTTTGTCGGGTGTGGAGATTGAAGCGATGATATCTGGCCGCCCTTCCATCGATTGCGAAGAGGCCGCAGGCGCTACCCGAATCAAGCGGCTGCGCGATACATTGGGCAATCAAATGGTCAGCGAGCTGTTGGTAAAGAACATCGCAAAGCGGGGCTACGTTCTGTCGATCAGTAAAGATGTAATCCGCATGGTCTGAGCATCCAAAGAGCACATTTACAAAGCGTATCCAGCCCTTCACGGCACCTTGCCTGTGGGCAGAACCTCCCAGGTCTTCTGTATCAAATATCTGCATCGCACTGGCATTCCCGCTACAAGCCACCACATAGTAAGGGACAGGCAGCATGGCGGTCATGCTGTCCGATCTGCTGGGAACGCCTTCATGAATATGCGCGCCAACACCGCTCAACCTGCTTATGGAATTCTCGTAGAGGAGCTACGCGGCCAAGTGACGGCCCGCCACAGTGGCAAAGTCATAGCACAAAGCAGACGCGCTAAGGTGATGTACGAAACCCGGCGCCCTGCCGCGATCTATTTCCCACGCGACGATATTCGCAGCTGTCTCTCCCCTGCCAATGGTCACCAGACATTCTGCCCCTTCAAAGGCACTGCGGGTTATCAGGATCTGCAACTTGGCGATGACAACATTGCCAACGCGGCTTGGTCCTACGACGACGTCCTTCCCGAGGCTTCAATTATCGCAGGTCACGTCAGTTTTGTCCCGGAGGCGCCGGTAGAGATCGATTTGGGCAGCAATCTGCTGCAGGTCCCTGAATACAGCAATATCTCTGGTCCGCTGGTGGATTGGTTGCTGCGCGAAGCCGCTTATCTGCCTACTCCGGAAGAATTCACACAACGGCTGTCCGAGAAATTGGTAGAACATGGCGTTCAATTGTCCCGCCTCGCCGTAATGGCTTGGTCGCTGCATCCAATGATTGCAGGCAAGAACTTCATCTGGAGCCGCACGACCGGCACAGTCACCACCTACGCCCCAAGCTATGAAATCCACGATCATCCCGCTTTTCAGAATAGCCCTTTGCGCCATGTCTCCAATGGGCTTGGCGGCATTCGGCATCGCTTGGATTTTGATCAACCCGGTGATGCCTTTCCGATCTTGAGCGATCTACGCAAAGAGGGCGCGACGGACTACGTAGCAATGCCGCTGCCGTTCTCAGATGGGCGGATCAATGTGCTGACCGTCGCCAGCCATCATCCCAAGGGCTTTTCGACCGAAAACCTAGGGCTGATCTTCGAATGCTCGGCAGTGATTGCCCGCTACTACGAAGTGTTCATGCAAAGGGAGAACGCGCAATCGTTGCTTGAAACCTATGTCGGTAAACGGTCTGGTGCGCGGGTTTTGGGCGGAGAGATCAGGCGTGGAGATGGCGATGATATCGATGCCGCTATCATGTTTTGCGATCTGCGCGGATCGACACGGCTGGAAGAGGAGCTAGGCCGCATTGCCTATATCGAATTGCTCAACAGTTTCTTCGAAACCGCGTCGACTATCGTTCACGAACATGGCGGCGAAGTATTGAAATTCATCGGCGACGCGGTTCTGGCAGTGTTTCCCGCCGGCGACACCCCCACCGAAGCCCGCGCCCAGGCGCTGCAGTCAGCCGGTGCGATCGTCGACGGTCTGAACGCTATGCGTGACGAAGACGGCAACCCGCGTTGCGAGTGCTCCATCGGTCTCGCTTACGGTGGTGTCACATATGGAAACGTAGGATCGCGAGAGCGGCTGGATTTCACGGTCATTGGTCAGGCCGCAAATATCGCGGCACGGCTTGGCGACTATGGCAAATCCTGCGGCCATACGATCGTAGCCAGCCGCGACCTGCTGGAAGCGCCCGAACAGGCTACGCCGCTTGGTTCAGTGTCCCTGCACAACGTATCCCGCCCGGTTGAAGCATTTGCAGTGCCGGTAGAGACGGATGCTGATCAGAGCGCACTGTCCTAACCGCTAACGAGCGCCCGGTGTTCCGGATCACCCATGGCGACGACCAATGGGTCTTGAGCTTGTCGTGTTTTAAAGGCTGCTTTGCCTGATAGCCCTTGCCAGCTGATCTGCACCAAAGACTGCGCAACAGCGCCGCCAAGCGTCGTACCAGGGCCCGCAATAATGAACAGGTCTGGCGAAAACTCCTGCGCCGCAATCTGCACTGCCCGTGTAAAATCGTAAGGCTCGACCACTTGCGTGTTCAACGTGTAGTCCCAGAGTCTGTCCAACGTGTTGGCGCCGGGCCACCAGATGTGCCCACGTCCATCAATCAATGGCTTTTCGGCAAGCGCAAACATATCAACTGGTAAGTGAGACCGGCCTTCCGCAGCAACCGGTTTCTGCAAATCGGTATGAAACGCAGCGTGATTGGGTAACCGCATGGGAAAGCGATCCTGCACTGTCGGCACGGATTGTTCAAATGCCTCAAGGCCCTGTGTGTTACCTGCCAGAACCAGCATGCCCCCCAGATCGATTGACAATGAAAGTCTGTGTCCGGGGCGTTTGGTTATCCTATCGACCAACTGTAGCAGCTCTGCCTTGCGGTGTGGATCTAACTGCCAGTCGTCACTCTGGCAGGGGTAAACCAATTGCCCACCAATCAGGTTCTGCTGCATCAGATGGCCCATAGTGTTGACCACCTCAAACCCCGCTTGGGAGCTGAGGCCGCCCGCCGCTGCCAATGCGATATACCACCCCATGGAATTCCCGGTGACGGCTACCACATCGATATCGTCAGCCAGAGACTGTGCGTCGGCTAGCGCGCTTGCATAAATCAGCGGCGAGGCCACATCACCACGCGAGTATTTTGAAACCGAATACCTCTGGGCTCCGTCCAAGGCCGTGACGCTTTCCTGACCAGAAGCCTGACGTATGGCATCAAATGTGTTGATTAGAGACTGTTTGTTTGAATGATGACGCGCAAGATAGCCCAATTCCGCCTTGTTGTAGGTGCCACGCCCTGGACAAATCAAAACAGCGGTACGAGTCATGTGTCAGCCCCTGTCAGCTGCAACGCAGCGGCAACAATGCTCTCCTTGGACGGTAGCGTCGCGGCGTAGGCGGGCCCCGTCGGAATAAAGCAATCCTCAGCCACAACACGCGCCATAGGGCGACGACCAGCCTCGTAGAACAACGACATCAGTGCCTCGGACTGGCTACCTGTCGTGCGGCATTCGTCGACAATCAGGATCTTGTCGCAGTCTGCTGTGGCTGCCAACAGCGCCTCTTTGGGCAGTGGTGATAACCAGCGTAGATCAACAATACGGGCTGCGACGCCTTTGGCCTTCAGCTCGGTCTCTGCCTGTGTCGCCAGATACCGTCCGTTGCCATAGGTCACGATCGCCACATCGGTTCCATTGCCATGCACCCCAACCTCGCCCAATGCGATGCGTTGATCCGGCGCCGGGTAGTGACGCATCCACCCACTATCCTTCGCTTCATGCAGATCCCGCATTGGATAAAGCGCGATCGGCTCAACAAAGACCACCACCCGCTGCTCCTCACGCGCCAAACGCACTGCCTCTCGCAGCATCATTGCAGCCTCTGCCCCGTCAGACGGGCAAGCAACCACAAGGCCCGGAATATCCCGCAATACAGCAAGAGAATTGTCGTTGTGGAAATGCCCACCAAAGCCTTTTTGGTATCCGAGGCCAGCGATGCGCAACACCATTGGGTTGCTGAATTGGCCGTTTGAGAAAAACGGCAAAGTGGCAGCCTCGCCCCTGATCTGATCTTCGGCATTATGCAAATAGGCGAGAAACTGGATTTCCGGAATCGGGACGAACCCATTGTGTGCCATACCAATGGCAAGGCCTAGAATTGACTGTTCGTCCAACAGCGTATCAATCACACGATCCGGACCAAAACGCTGCTGTAGCTTCTGGGTAACGCCATAGACGCCGCCCTTACGGCCTACATCTTCCCCCATGGTGACCAGTTCGCCATGTTCCAACATCAGATCGGCCAACGCCCAGTTGATCAATCGGCTCATCGGTTGTGGTTCGACCTGAGCGCGCAAATCGCTGCCCAACATCCGCGCGCGCGCCTCGTGACTTGGCCCGTTGGTCGGGCGACACGCCCGTGACGGCGGGATCAGGCTGGCACTGACGTCATGCGCAGTTTGCAAATAAGGCCGCGTAACCACTTCTGTTCGAATCCGCTCCACGCGCGCGCAGGTCTCGGTGTAGATCGCCAGAGCATCCTCCCGCGACAATGCACCCGCCTGAGACAGCAAACGTACTGAATGCAGCAAAGGATCATTTGCTTCATCCGCCTCAACCTCCGCTTTGCTCAGATAGGTTGTCGGCACATCGGCACCTGCGTGACCATACAAACGGACGGTTCGCAGGTGCAGGAATGCAGGCTTACGCCGGGATCGAACATAGTCTGCGGCAGCCTGTGAAACCTTGTAGGCGTCATGCATATTCAGCCCATCCGCCTGAAAATAACGCATGCCGGGACGCTGTGACATCGATGCTTCGATCCAGCCCTTAGGCGTTTTCACCGAAATACCAATTCCATTGTCCTCGCAAACGAACAACAGCGGCAAAGGTGTGGATTGGACCGAAGCCCAACACGCCGTGTTGATCGCACCCTGCGCAGTCGAATGATTGGCGGACGCATCACCGAAGGAACACATTACCAATCCATCCTCAGCCAGAACGCGGTGTTCTGGTTCATGGCGACGCGCGACGCCGATGGAATAGGCTGCGCCAACCGCCTTCGGCAGATGACTTGCGATGGTCGAGGTCTGCGGCGGGATCATCAACGCTTTGGATCCCAGCACCTTGTGCCGTCCCCCCGATGTTGGATCATCGGCAGAGCAGGCAAAGGACAGCAGCATATCCCAGGCTGTGCTTTGACCCGGCACCTGATCAGCGCGAGCGATCTGAAACGCGGCATCACGGTAGTGCAGGAAGGCCATATCGTCCGGCCGCAATGCCCGCGCCACTGCCGCCATCCCTTCGTGACCCGATGATCCGATGGTGTAGAACCCTTGGCCCACCTTCTGCATGGCCCGGCTGGTACGATCCAGCGCACGGCTGAGAACCTGTGCACGGAAAATCGCTACCGCATCGCTACCAGACAAATCACCCGCGGGCGGAGGCCCCGGTGGCAGGCTCCCCGCGACCACTCGGTCAAGGAAATTTTGATGCACGATCTCGGCGCGATCCATGGCGTTACCCCTTTTTGCTCAAGGGCCTTATCACTCAATTCCGCCAGTCTTACCAATGAGATTACAGCCACCATGTATGAGCATAACTCATAATTTACTGATCCATTTCCGTAGGCTCAAACGACAAAGGCCGCGCCAGGGCGCGACCTTTTTCTGAGTTTTGAAACAAAAGAGGGTTTAGTCAACCTTGTCGCGTAAGCTGTCACGATACAGCGCTTTTGCCAGCGCAATCATCATGAAGACCATCACGATGGTGAAAGGCAGCGCTCCGATGATCATTGCGTTCTGCAAGGCTCCAAACGGATTGGTGGCTGTCCCGCTATTACCTGCGATGATAAGCGCACCGATCACCGAAGTCAGGATCAAGCCCCAAATGATGCGGTGCTTGATCCCAGTTTCCTGTTCCCCGCCGGACATGATGGTGTTCATAACCAGAATACCCGAGTCAGCCGAGGTCACGAGGAAGGTCATGATCAGGACCACGCACATTACGGTTATGGCAGACAGGAACCCACCCGAAATCATTTGCTCCAACGTGGCAAACAGCTTGGCCGTATTGGTCGCTCCGATGATGGAGCCCGCAGCGCTGCCGTTCAGTTCCAAATCAATCGCGGTGCCACCCAGAATGGTCATCCACAGGAAGCAAACAATTGCTGGTGCAATTACGCAACCAAAGATGAACTCCCGTACCGTCCGACCCTTTGAGATGCGAGCCAGGAACAGACCTACAAAGGGTGAGAAGGCGATCCACCAAGCCCAGTAGAACGTGGTCCAACCAGCTTGCCAACCAAACTGACGGCCGGGTTCACCGGCTGCATAGATCGCATCCGCATCCAGCGCGGCCGCTGAAGCAGGAAGCCCTTCGCTAAACCCGCCAAGCGATCCCCAAGGCGACGTGGCCGAACCATATACTGCACTCAAATCCTCAGCAGGCAATGCCTGAGCTGCCTCGGGCAGCGCTGCCGCAAAGGCATCAGCTGATTGTGGTCCATAGGCACCGAACGACATCTGAACAAAATGCAGGATATAGTCGACCAAACCGGAACCGAATTTGGTCATGGCAAAGAAGAACGAGCCAAAGAACACAAAGGTCAAAAGCAGAATGACCGACAGTACCAGATTGAGGTTAGAAAGATACTTGATGCCGCGTCCAACACCGGAGACCGCCGAAAGGATAGACAGGCCCATGATAATGAAGAGGGCTGACAACAGTCCGACGGTGCTTGGTTTCGGTGCTTCGACGTCACCGTTCATCAGCCAACCCATGCCAGAAACAGCATAGACACCGTCCACAAACTGGCTGACGCCGAAACCAATGGTCACGGAAACACCAAGGATTGTCGCAACCACGCCCAGAACATCGACCAGGTGACCGATGAATCCATTGGCCGCCTTGCCCAGCAGAGGTGTCAATGCTGAACGGATCGTCAGTGGCATATCACGTGTATAGGCATAATAGGCAAGCGACAGGCCGGTCAGCACGTAAATCGCCCAAGCGTGAAAGCCATAGTGGAGGAAGGTGTAGCGATAGGCAGACTGCACCGCCTCTTCGGTGTTTGCAGCCACTTCTCCAGAGAGAACAACCGGGTTAGACCCCCACAGGCCCAAGGGTTCTGCAGTGGCAAAAACCATCAAACCCACGCCAAGACCAGCACCGAACATCATCGAAAACCAAGAGAAATTCGAGAACTCCGGTACAGTATCGGCAGTGCCCAGTTTCTTATTTCCAGTGGCCGGCAGAATGGCAAGAACAAACAGGAAGAATGCAAAAAGGCCTACAGAGATGATGTAAAAGGCGTTGAAGCCGTTCAGCAATTCGCTGTTCACCCAAGACAGGGTGCCGCTGGCTTTGCTCGGCCAGACCAAGGCCCAAAGGACCAGTGTTGTCATGATGATCTTACTGATCAACGCGATAGGAAGGCTGTGGCCTTCATAGAACCCGGATGGAGCAGTTTCGATCTCCAGCTCGGTAAATGGTGGCTTGATTGACATGATCGTTCCCTGATGAGTGTTGCGCGCCATTTTTGTCGTTTCCCGCCTCACCCTGACGCACGGATGGAAGGTGTATTCGGTTTGCCCGCTGGTGGTGTTTAACCCTGAATTTTCTTGCTAGCGTGCCGCATCTGATGGCGTACGCTGCAAAGTTTCACCAGATTTTGCAGCGCAAAATGCCGCGCGCTCAATACCGGCGTTTCAATCATTCAGACACTTAGCCTCCCTCTTCCGCGCGCAGCAGCGTCTCGATTTATCGTTCGAGAACTCCATTATTCTTATGCCGCGATCGCACATTTGACCGAGAGTACTCAAATAAGGCTTCGCAGGCACTTCGAATAAAATGTAGTGAATTTCAGAAAATCTAAATTGGTTACAATAGACTGGAATTTTGGATAAATTTCAACTGCTTAAAATTTAATCGTGTTGAGCACAGCGTTATACAAAGCTAAATTTCATATCGCAGACAGACCTAGACACTCTGATCCAAGCCTGTGTTTAGCGTTAACGTTACACACGTGAAGACGTCGAAATACGTGGAATCGCTTGGATTTCAGAGGTCTCGATCAGACAGATACGCCTGCTAGAAGATCAGTCCGGCTGACCATGCTCCGATCCCCTGTCAACGCGACACGACCCTGCCGCAGGACCACAAAGTTGTCGGCAAGTTCATAGGCAAAATCAAAGTACTGCTCGACCAAGACAATGGCCATTTCGCCTTCGGTTCGCAGATGACGGATCACCTCACCGATCTGTTGGATAATATTTGGCTGAATGCCCTCAGTTGGCTCATCCAGCAACAGCAGTTTCGGGCGTGTGATCAATGCCCGTGCAATAGCCAACTGTTGCTGTTGGCCGCCGGAGAGATCACCACCGCGTCGATGTCGCATATCACGGAGGACAGGGAACAAGTCATAAACCCTGTCAGGTATATGATGTTGAGACGCTGGCAAACAGCCAAATCCAGTCTCGAGATTCTCGCGAACCGTCAACAGTGGAAAGATCTCTCTCCCTTGCGGCACATAGGCGATACCTCTTTTGGCCAACTGATGGGCGGGAGCGGCCCCCAAAGCGACGCCATCCAGCTCAATCACACCGCCTGACCTGGCGTGGCTGCCAGAAATAGCTTTCATTAGACTGGTTTTGCCGACCCCGTTTGTACCCATGACGCAAGCCACTTCACCACGCCGTACCTCCATGGAAATCCCATAGAGAATCTGCGAATGGCCGTAGTGCAGAGTCACATTTTTCAGTTTCAGCATAGCTCAGCGCCCCAGATAAACATCAATGACCGCCTGATCTGCGGTTACATGGTCTAACGATCCTTCGGCGAGAACCGCGCCTTCGTGCAGCACGGTGACCTTGCAATCCAATCGCCGTACAAACTCCATATCGTGTTCCACCACCACCACAGCGCGCGTCTTTGCAGCTGCCACCAAGATTGCCGTGGTATGCTCACGTTCTTCTGGCGTCATGCCAGCCGCCGGTTCGTCCACCAGTAGCAAACGCGGTTCCTGCGCGAGCAACATGCCGATCTCCAGCCATTGCTTCTGCCCGTGGCTCAGCTCGCCTGCAGGTCGTCGCAGAGCATCTGCCAGACCGATCTCCTCGGCCAGTTCTCCAACACGCTCAAGGTGCATTTGTGTTGGTCGATATAATAATACTGCAATGGGGCGGTGATCTGCCTTTAGCGCCAGAAGTAGGTTTTCCTGAACAGTCTGATCCTCAAACACGGTTGGTTTTTGGAATTTACGTCCAACCCCTTCGCGCGCAATACGTGCTTCAGATCGAGCAAAACCGGATCTGCGCTTACCACCCCAAACGATACGACCACTGTCGGGTACCGTCTTACCAGTAACAATATCCATGAAGGTCGTTTTCCCCGCACCATTGGGGCCGATAATCGCCCGTAGCTCAGTCGGGCCGATCCTAAACGACAGGTTGTTGATCGCTTTGAAACCGTCAAAGCTCACCGAAACGCCTGAGACTTCCAGAAGAGGGTTCATGGCTGGCCTTCCTCTCTGCTCATCGCAGCTCCGGTCACTCGGCGTTGCCGGATCAGATCGATCAACCCACCGATACCCTTGGGGGCAAAGAGCGTGACCAAAACAAAGCCGATCCCCAGAACCACCTGCCACCAATCCACCCAACGGATGGTGAAAACGCCGAAATCGATGTCAGGCGCTTGCCCACCAGTGAACCAACTGGACAACAGCGACACCAACGCGGCACCAATCACCGCACCATAGATCCTGCCTCGTCCGCCAATGGCAACCCAAACAGCGAGATAGATTGATGCTATTGGTGCCATTTCGGCAGGATTGATAATCCCTGCCTGTGGATAGTAAAGCGCACCGGCGATCCCTGCGATACAGGCGGTGCCGACAAACATCATCAGCTTATAGCCCTCGACAGAATAACCGAGAAACCTCACTCGGGTTTCATTGTCACGAATGCCCCGCAGGACAGACCCAAATTTGCCACCCGCCACCCAAGCGGCAAGCACATAGCCAAGGCACAGGGCAAAAGCCGAAGCCCACAGGAACCAAATCGACAGCAAAGATTGCGGCACATCCATCAAACCGGGTAAGTTCTGCAGCCCGCTTAGCCCGTTGTTGCCGCGCAATCCACTGTCATTCTGAAACAGATATAGTGCCAGCGCCAATGTCATCGCTTGTGTCAGTATCGACAGATAGACGCCTGTGACCCGGCTTCGAAACGCCAGCCAGCCAAAAACCAACGCCAACAAGCCGGGGATTGCCACCACCAAAATCAGTTGCAGCAGCAGGCTGTCAGAAAAGGCCCAGATCAGCGGGAAACTATCGCTTCCAACCACCCCAAAGATCTGGTGAGCAATGGCATCCTGTATTTCGGCTGGGGTGGGCGGCAGCACAGCATCTGACATTGACGCCAGCACCGCATCGCGGGTCCGCTCATACATAAGCCACATGCCAATCATGTAACCACCCAGACCAAAGAATGCGAAATGGCCCAGGCTGAGAATACCGACATATCCCCAAATCAAGTCCATCGCGATAGCCACCAAGCAAAGGCACAAAGTCTTGCCCAAGGTCTTAATCATCGAGGTAGAAATAACTCCGGCTCCCAGCCCCTCCGACAGTAGTGTGACCCCCAAAGTGAACAGCGCCAAGATCACGATGAAGACCAAAACAGACGGATTACGGGCAATAAATGAACGTTGCATGTATCAGTCTCCTGCCGCTCGACCGCGCAGGGCGACGATCCCTCGGGGCCTGAATTGAATGAAAATGATGATCAGCACGATCATGTAGGTCTGGGCAGCCAACGTGTTGGAGGGATTAAGCCATTCTATCCCCTTTTGGGAAAAGCCGATCATTACAGCCCCTGCCAACGTGCCCCAAATGCTTCCTACGCCACCAACAACAACGGTCATGAAACTTTGAACGATATAGTCGTTGCCCAATTCTGACGTGACCTTAGCAAACAACCCGATCGCAACACCCGCAATACCAGCTATGCCGGATCCGAGCCCAAAGGTCAGCATATTCACGCGATCCGGATTGATACCCATCGACGCGGCCATGCTCCGGTTCTGTGTGACCGCGCGGGTTTCCAATCCCAAACGCGTGCGGCGAATGATGAACAGAAGCAGCGCCAGAAAGCCCAAGGCCAGAACAAAGATCGCAATGCGGATATAGCTGATTGAGACCACATCATTGACGACCCAAGCTCCGTCCAACCAACCCGGAGAGGTCAACGGCCGCGCTTGGGTTCCAAATACGTTCTTGGCCAATTGCTGCAACGCGATCGAAATACCAAAGGTTGCGAGCAACGTTTCAAGCGGTCGATTGTAGAGCCAACGGATCACCAGTCTTTCCATCGCAATGCCTGCGCCAAAGGTCACTGCAAAGGCGGCTGGTATTGCTACAAGAATGGAAATCGTATGATCCGGTATGATCTGCTGAACGACATAACCGGTATAGGCGCCCATCATGATAAATTCGCCATGGGCCATATTGATGACGCCCATAACCCCAAAGGTAATCGCAAGGCCAATAGCCGCTAGAAAATAGATTGATGCCAGCGAGATGGCATCAAGCGCCAGATCTGCGGCCTGATTGACCACCACGTCGGTATCAATCCGCGCCATTGTCGCTGCGGCTGCATTCGTTACATCTACGGCGGGTTCGTCATAAATATCAAAGAAGCGATAGCGCGCGATGGCGTCAGCCATCTCCTGTAAAGTTGGGGCAGGACGTGCCAAGCCCTCGGCAACCAGTCCATCATAGGCTTTCTGGCGCATGGCAGGGTCTGACAATTGTGCCAACGGCACCCCTGCAACGCGACCTGCTACAATATGCGCTTCCAGTGCTGACTTCATCTCATCTTGCTGCAGCAGCGCAGGTGCCAGATCCCGTTCGACCAACGCGGCATAGGCATCCGCCTTTGTAAGACCATCATCGATACGCCACTCAGCTGCGATATTCGCGCCTGCTGGCGGACCGTTCGTATCGATATGCATCGCTCTACTCAGCAACGGGTTGAGTGTTGCCCGAACATCGACGCCCAAGTCACCGGACATGTCATTGATCGCCTCTAAGCGGGCCACGGTATCTAGGTCAAACCGAATGGTAAGCAGTCGTTCCTGCCGCTGCTTCAGTCTGCGCAAATCGTCGTCAGTTTCACCCGGAATCGACGCCCGTAGCGGCAGCAATGCCGCGGCAGACGGGTCTCTCTTTATCGATGTTACAGCCGCCCGGCGGATGGCGATGTCCGGATCTTCCAACTGGAACCGAACCAGCGCGGTGCCAATCATGGCACGCACCCCAGAATTTGGCTTGATCTGTTTCAGATCTGTTTTGTCGCCCATGCCGACGGACACCCCAGTGTCCAGATCAAACAGCTCATACTCGCCTCCCGTGATTTTCTCGCCACGAAAAAACGACCCATCAGATTTGCGCAGTAGCAGCTTCTTGCCTTGCCACAGCTGGAGCAGCTCCTGCGCCTCAGCGAGACCACTGTCAGCAATGGCATCAATAGCAGGTTGGATCGTTCGCCGCGAGCTGGCGACAATCAGCTCCGACTGAGACTGCAAAAGCGTCAGCAGGGCTGCTCCAGATGGCGCGAGAGTATCGGAGGAAAGACTGTCAGATTGAGGCAGCGTTTGCGCAATGGCAGCGACACAACCCCATAGCACAAACAAACCAGCGGCAAGGAACCGTGTCATAATAGGCGTCATTTCCGTTAATGATAAAAGAGGGCGGAAAGGGGCATTCTCCCCTTTCCTGAAGATCCTGTCAGATCAGTAATTGGACAGGGTCTGTACACAGCTCTTGGTCTCTGTGTTGTACATTCCGCAGCCAAGGTCTTTCCAATCAGAGGTCAGAACTGCAGACTCGGGGAGGAAATCCGTCCACGCATCACCCGGCACTTCTTCGGTTTTGCTGATGATGTCGAATTGCCCGTTATCCAGAATTTCACCAATGAGAACTGGTTTGGCGAGATGGTGATTTGGCAGCATCACTGCCTTACCACCCGTGAGGTTCGGGAATTCCTGCCCGTACATCGCGCCCCGCACGGCGTCGACATCGGTACTGCCCGCCTCTGTTGCCGCATTCACCCACATGTTAAAGCCGATATAATGCGCCTCCATGGGATCATTGGTCACGCGGTCTTCGCCCATCCGGTCTTTCCACTTTGCGATAAAGGCGCTGTTGGCTTCATCTTCGGCAGATTGGAAGTAATTCCAGGCCGCCAGATGCCCTTCCAGGTTAGAGGTGTCCAAACCCGACAGTTCTTCCTCACCAACGGAGAAGGCCACAACCGGAATATCATCGGCGCTGATACCTGCCGCCGCCAGCTCCTTGTAAAAGCCAATATTCGCGTCCCCGTTGATCGTGGATATTACCCCGACCTTTTTGCCATCAGCGCCCAGCGCCACGACATCCGAGACGATCTTTGACCAATCGGAATGTCCAAACGGTGTGTAATTCACAAAGAGATCACTCTCTGCGATACCCTTCTGCTCCAGATAGCTCGCCAGGATATTGTTGGTCGTACGCGGGTAAACATAGTCGGTACCCAAGAGCGCAAACTTCTCAACACCAAGCTCATCAAGGAAGTAATCCGTCGCTGGAATGGCCTGCTGGTTTGGTGCGGCTCCAGTATAAAACACATTGCGGGAGCTTTCCTCGCCCTCGTATTGCACCGGATAGAACAGCAGGCCATTCAACTCTTCGATCACCGGCAATACCGACTTGCGGCTAACCGATGTCCAGTTCCCAAAGATGACATCGACCTCATGTACGCTCAGCAACTCGCGGGCTTTTTCCGCAAACAACGGCCAATTGGACGCAGGGTCGACGACGACCGCTTCCAGTTCGCATCCCAAAACTCCCCCCTTGGCGTTCTGGTCCTCGACCAGCATTAACATTGTATCTTTCAGCGTGGTTTCAGAAATGGCCATCGTTCCAGACAGTGAATGCAAGACACCCACTTTTATTGGGCAATCTGCAGCCAGTGCTGCTGTGCCCATAGTCGTGGTGGCCAGCACCGCGGCAGTAGCAGTCGTTGCCAGAACGGATTTACAGGTGATCATCTAGTTTCTCCTCGCCGGAACAGCAGTGGATCCCTTGCGCCAGCGCGCCGGATTTCCTACCTGTACCAGGCAGCTTCGTGTTGCATCCGTGTGGCGGCTGGCGAGATCGCAAATTCCTCCGGTCGTCACACACCACGATCTCCAAGCAGAAGGCTGTCGTGGATGGGCTGAGCATTCTGCATCGCAGAAAATTTCGCAAACGGCGCGCGAAATGTAGTCAGTAAGAACCACGCAACAGCCTGTTTTTTGATCACAGATACCGCAATTGGCCTCTATTTTGCGCAGAGCGTGCCGCAAAATGACGGATTTTTCGCTTTGAACTAGCGATAGATCCCAGCTGTGATGAAATCGACGGCATGACGCCTAGACCTTCATCCCAATGCCAATCTGCGCCGTGGCAGCCGAGCCAGAGCGATCACATGATGAATGCAGACGGGCGGTCATCTGGTCTACCAATCAAATTGGCCCAACCTGCTCCGCCTCGCGCCATCGGAGAGGTCTCTGTCTCCGCCAAAAGGCGCGACGACACATCTGTGCTGGCAGGTTTACGACAAGTCGGCTCGCTTAAGCTGTTGTTCCCACGCACTGACGAAGCCGCGCTACAGGGCGTTCTGGTCAATACTGCGGGTGGCGTCACAGGCGGAGACCAGTTTGATTTGCGCGCGACCGCACGGGTAGGGACATCACTCACCTTAACCAATCAGGCGGCTGAGCGCGCATACCGTGCACAGCCCGGCGAAACCGGAACAATCCGAAACGCCCTGACGGTAGAGACCAAAGCCAGCCTTGCATGGATCCCTCAGGAAACCATTCTGTTTCAAGGCTGCAGTCTTAATCGAAGCCTCAAAGTTGATCTTCATGAGAATGCCCGATTGCTGATATGCGAAACGCTGGTTTTTGGACGGGCAGCAATGGGCGAAACCCTGACCAAAGCCTATTTGAAGGATCGCATCGATGTTCGACGCGCAGGTGGTCCTTTGTTCACCGATACCATGACCCTTAGTGGCGATATTGCAGCGCATTTGGCCAAGCCTGGTATCGCTAATGGTGCCGGAGCCATGACCACACTGGTGTATGTAGCGCCAGATGCCCAGGCCCGGCTTGGCCAATTGCGCACCCAATTGGGACCAACCGCAGGCGCTAGCCTGATCGGATCTGATCTTCTGGTCATGCGCGCGCTTGCTCCAGACAGCTATGCATTGCGCCAAATATTATTGCCAATCCTGTGTGAGCTGCACGGGGGCCCTCTTCCACGACCTTGGATGACCTGACATGAATCTAACCCCGCGTGAAAAAGACAAATTGCTGATTTCAATGGCTGCAGAGGTTGCCCGACGGCGCCTCGCCCGCGGGGTAAAACTGAACCATCCCGAAGCCATCGCCCTGATCACAGACGCAGTCGTCGAGGGGGCGCGCGACGGTCGTTCGGTCGCTGATCTTATGGAAGCAGGAGCCGAGGTCATCAGCCGCGAGGACTGTATGGAAGGCATCCCTGAGATGATCAAAGACATTCAAGTCGAGGCCAGTTTCCGCGACGGCACAAAGTTGGTCACAGTTCACAATCCTATTCGTTGACAAATACTTAGGAGATTCTAAACCATGACACCGTTACGCGCTCTTATCCTTTTTCTGCTCATGACGACCAGCCCGGCGTTGGCGCATGAGGGCACACATGTTCACCCGCATGGAGCAGACACCTGGCTTCTGATCGCTCTGATCGCGGCGGTTGTTGTTGGCTGTGCAACTTTGTTAAGGCATCGCAAATGATACCCGGAGAATTGATGCCTGCCGACGGCGTTCTGGCGTTGAATGCGGATCGACCCGCAACAAAACTGATGGTTGCCAACACTGGTGATCGCCCCGTCCAGGTCGGCTCACACTATCATTTTGCCGAAGCCAATCCCGCGTTGGAGTTTGATCGCGAGACTGCGCGTGGCCAACGTCTGGACATCGCGGCAGGCACTGCCGTGCGTTTTGAACCCGGTCAGCGCCGCAGCGTTTCCCTGATCCCAATCGCGGGTGCGCGACGCATTTTTGGCTTTAACTCGGCCGTGATGGGAGACCTCTGATGCCAGCACAGATCACGCGTGCAGACTATGCCGCCATGTTTGGCCCAACTGTCGGCGACCGTTTGCGTCTTGCGGATACCGACCTCATCATAGAAGTTGAGCGCGATCTGAGTGCCGAGGCAAGCGGGACAGGCAACGCTCTTTCATATGGTGAAGAGGTGAAATTCGGCGGCGGAAAAGTGATCCGCGATGGCATGGGGCAATCTCAGGCCAGTCGTAGCGAAGGCGCAGTTGATACCGTTATCACCAATGCTCTGATCGTTGACCACAGCGGGATCTACAAGGCGGATGTCGGCCTGAAAGATGGTCGTATCGTCGCGATCGGCAAGGCTGGTAATCCCGACACTCAGCCGGGCGTTTCCATTATTATTGGACCAGGCACTGAGATCATCGCCGGCGAAGGGCGGATCCTGACTGCGGGCGGGTTTGACAGCCATATCCATTTCATCTGCCCACAACAGATAGATGAGGCACTACATTCAGGCCTGACCACAATGCTTGGTGGAGGCACCGGCCCTGCACATGGAACCTTAGCGACAACCTGTACCCCCGGAGCATGGCATATCGGAAGGATGCTGCAAGCTGCAGACGCCTTCCCAATGAACCTCGCTTTTGCCGGGAAAGGCAACGCGTCTCAACCTCGCGCTCTGGAAGAACAGGTCACTGCCGGAGCCTGCGCGCTCAAACTACACGAGGATTGGGGCACCACCCCTGCCGCCATCGACTGCTGCCTCTCCGTAGCCGATGCAACGGATGTGCAGGTGATGATCCACACAGATACGCTGAATGAATCTGGATTTGTCGAACACACTGTCGCGGCCATGAAAGGCCGAACAATCCACGCCTTTCACACCGAAGGCGCAGGCGGCGGTCATGCGCCGGACATCATCAAGATCTGTGGAGAAGAGCATGTACTGCCCTCTTCCACCAATCCAACACGCCCCTTCACGGTCAACACCATCGAAGAACATCTCGATATGCTGATGGTCTGTCACCATCTCGACAAATCCATCCCCGAAGACGTTGCTTTTGCAGAAAGCCGCATCCGGCGCGAAACCATTGCCGCCGAGGATATTTTACACGACATGGGGGCGTTCTCGATCATCGCATCAGATAGCCAGGCTATGGGCCGGGTAGGAGAGGTTCTGATCCGCACTTGGCAGACCGCCGATAAGATGAAGAAGCAACGTGGCCGACTGCCGGAGGAAACCGGAGAAAACGACAATTTCCGTGTCCGCCGCTATATCGCAAAATACACCATCAACCCGGCCATCGCACATGGTATCGCCCATGAAATCGGCAGCATCGAAGTCGGAAAACGCGCGGATCTGGTTCTGTGGAACCCGGCGTTTTTTGGGGTGAAACCCGAAATGGTCATACTGGGTGGCTCAATTGCCATGGCGCAAATGGGGGATCCCAATGCCTCTATTCCAACGCCACAGCCGGTTTATTCCAGGCCAATGTTCGCGGCATTCGGTCGTTCGGTGGAAAACTCTTCGGTGATCTTCGTATCTGAGGCTGCGCAGGCAGCTGATATTGGTCGTAATTTGGGTCTCGCCAAACAGACCTGCGCGGTTGCCGGAACACGCAACATCGGCAAAACCGATCTGAAACTGAACACTGCTCTGCCAACAATCGAAGTCAACCCGGAGACTTATGAGGTGCGCGCCGATGGCGAATTGCTAACCTGCGATCCCGCGGATGATTTGCCCATGGCACAGCGCTATTTTCTCTTCTGACGGAGCCTGTCTATGCCCCTCCCATTGAGCCAGAATAAGGTTCACGCTCACGACGTGGATGATCATATTACTCTCAGCTATGAGCACCGCTTTCTACGGCGAAAAGTCATGACCAGCGACGGCGGAACCCGCTTTCTGGTCGATTTTCCGTCCACCATTTCACTGGATCGAGGAGATGCCTTCGTCCTTGAAGACGGGCGCAAGGTCGGCGTTTGCCCGGCAGACGAAGCATTGTTGGAAGTCACTGGCGCACATCTTTTGCGATTGGCATGGCACATAGGTAACCGCCATATGCCCTGTCAGATCGAGGACGGAAGGCTGCTCATTCAGAACGATCATGTGATCCGGGATATGCTACAGAAACTCGGCGCGACGTTACGCGATGTGGTTGAACCTTTCACCCCCGAAGGCGGTGCCTATGGTCACGGTCGCACCCACAGCCACTCGCATGGGGACGCCCACAGTCATTCGCACGACCACACGCATAGCCATGCCCACTGACGAACAACTATTGACGCTCGCGCAGTGGTTTTCTCCTGCCTACCCGGTAGGGGCGTTTAGCTATTCCCACGGGTTGGAGTATGCGATCTTATCAGGTGATGTCAGGAGCGGCGACGATCTGAAAATCTGGATCGAAACCGTCTTGCGCGATGGTGGCGGCTTTGCAGATGCGTTGTTTCTAGCGGCGGCCTATCATGCGCAGAATAGCGATATTCTGAAACAGATTGATGCACAGTGCCGTGCCTTTGCCCCATCATTGGAACGACTGCGCGAAACCGATCTGCAGGGCGCAGCCTTTTGCCAGATCACTCGCACCGTTTGGCCGCAGAGCATTCCGACGGACAGTACAGCCAAGCTAACCTTTCCGGTCGCCGCCGGACACGCGGCCTATACATGCGACATGCCGCTTCACGCGACGACCATCATGTATTTGCACGCCTTTGTCTCCAATCTCGTCGCGGCGGGCCAACGACTTGCACCAATCGGACAAAGCGAAGCGCAGACAATCATCCATGCCCTTACCCCATTGTGTAGCGAAATCGCAGACCACGCCTCCGATGGCGATCTGGATCGGCTTTCCTCAACCAGCTTTCTTGCCGACATCGCCGCAATGAAACACGAAATCCAACATTCAAGGATCTTTCGCACATGACCACCTTAAATGGCCCCCTTCGCATCGGAATTGGCGGCCCGGTTGGCGCGGGCAAAACAACCCTTACCGCAGCATTGAGCGAAGTTTTTCGCACAAGCCATTCCATCGCGGTCATCACCAATGACATCTACACGCAAGAGGATGCCGAGGCCTTGATGCGGCTCCAAATCCTGCCACAGGACCGCATTCTGGGTGTCGAAACAGGAGGCTGCCCACATACCGCGATCCGTGAAGATGCCTCTATTAATCTTGGCGCAGTGGCCGAGATGTGCGAGCGCCATGACGATCTCGAGATCGTGATGATCGAAAGTGGCGGAGATAACCTATCAGCCACATTCAGTCCAGAGCTGGCGGACCTGACGCTTTACGTGATCGATGTCGCCGCGGGCGAAGAGATCCCCCGCAAGGGCGGGCCAGCAATCACACGATCAGATCTCTTGATCATAAATAAGACTGATCTCGCCCCACATGTCGGTGCGGACCTATCTGTGATGCACCGGGATGCAACACGTATGCGAGGGGATCTGCCGTTTGTGTTCTCGAACCTAAAAACCCGCGAGGGTGTCGCCGCCATACGCGAATATATCTGCGACCTGGGTGGTTTGAGCTAGCGTTCCGATGCTCAAGCACTCAACCCGTAAAACCGGCAGGCAACAGAGCACGTAGGCGTCATACTTTATGGTCGGCAGAAGATCAGGGGTTGCGGACAAAGCAACGGCTAAGCCGGGTATCCGAGGTTTCTTTCAGCAAAGGCCTTTCGGTTTTACACCGCGCTTCCGCGACCTGGCAACGGGTCACAAATGGACACCCTTTGGGTGGGTCCAAAGGACTTGGCAAATCCCCGTCCAAAACAATGCGCTTGCGTTTGCCGCGCAATGCGGGATCAGGCAAAGGAATGGCCGAGATCAGCGCCTGTGTATAGGGATGGTTTGGCTCCGAAAAAACCTGTTCTGTCGGACCTTCTTCAACAACAATACCCAGATACATGATCGCTACGCGGTCCGCGATATGACGCACAACCGACAGATCATGGGCGATAAACAGGTAACTCAGATGCAGCTCTTTTTGGAGTCGCATCAGCAAGTTCAGAATCTGACTTTGGATCGATACATCCAAGGCAGAAACAGGCTCGTCACAAATCACCAATTTGGGGCTGAGAGCCAAGGCACGTGCAATAACCACTCGCTGTCTTTGCCCGCCGGATAACGCTGCCGGGCGCCTGTTACGCTGATCCGGGTTCAACCCAACAAGATTCATTAACTCATCAACACGTGCACCGATCTTGTCCTTGTCGTAGCCATGGATAACCAACGGTTCTGCGATAGATTGAACAATCGTGCGTCTGGGGTTCAACGCCGAAACGGGGTCCTGAAACACCACCTGCATCTCACGCCAGACGTGTTTACGATCTGCCGGCGACAAAGCAGACAAATCCCGCCCTTCAAAATAGACCTTGCCGCCAGTAACGGGCGCGAGACCCAGGATCGCGTTGCCCGTCGTGGATTTGCCGCAACCGCTTTCTCCTACGACGGCCAATGTTTGATTGGTCTCAATGTTCAGCGTGACGCCATCAACGGCCTTCACAAGAGCGTTGCCCTCGCCGAATGTTCCGGTTCGCACCGGAAAGTGTACCTTCAGATCCTGGACTGACAGCAAGCTCATGATAAAGTTCCGACGGGGTGAAAACAGGCAAAGCGATGCGTATCGCCCTGCAAGGGCGGACGGGCTGCGCATTTTTCAGACGGTCGATCGCACCGGCTTTGAAACCGGCATCCCTGTGGCCAGTCTTTCGGACTGGGTACATTGCCCGGGATCGCAAACAGCTCACGTTTCGGTGGCTGATCCAGACGAGGCAAGGTTTTCAACAGCATGCGCGTATAGGGGTGCTGCGGGGCTTTAAAGATCGTGTGAACCGGGCCCTGTTCGACCACACAGCCGCCATACATCACACAAACATTGTCGGCCAATTCTGCGACGACCCCCATGTCATGTGTGATCAACAAAATCGCTGTGCCGGCCTGTTGTGCGAGTTCGCTCATCAATTCCAAAATCTGCGCCTGTATCGTCACATCCAGCGCCGTTGTTGGCTCATCTGCGATCAACAGACGGGGGCGTGAGATGAGCGCCGCTGCAATCATCACGCGTTGACACATCCCCCCTGATAATTCGGATGGCAGTTGCCGGGCGCGGCTTTCGGGCTCGGGTATGCCGACCTTTCGCAGCATCTCTACGGCTTGCGCATACGCTTCTTTGGGCGATGCCCGGTCATGCACGATCAGGCTTTCGGCAACTTGTGAGCCTACTGCAACCAGTGGGTTCAATGACGATACTGGCTCCTGGAAAATCATCGCCATATCATCGCCTCGCAATGTGTTTAAGGCCTGAGGTGTCGCTGTGCTCAGTTGCGCGTCGCCTAATCTGATGGTGCCACGATTGACGCGCAAGCCTTCGCTCAACAAACCCATTATCGACAAAGCAGTCAGCGATTTTCCTGACCCACTTTCGCCGACCAACGCCACGACCTGACCCGCTTCGATATCTAGCGAAACACCATCAACAAGCGAAAGAACGCCAGCGCTGATCGCTAAGTCCTCAACTGTCAAAAGGGTCATTTTCTGCCCCCAACCCCGGACGCTTGTCCCACCTTATTGCCGGTTTTACGATCGCCTTCTGAACAGGCCGCGGTCCACGGGTTATTCGGATGTACCGCACCGAGGTTGGGAGCATCGCCATGCCCGGCTTGAACCATCGAAGGGATCGCGAACAGAACCGGATAAAGACTGTCTTCCGAAATCTGCACCGCATGATGAGCAGCCACTGCCGAGGCGGTATTAGGTGGTGCCGCTCGGTTTACAATGATCAGGGGGCTGCTGGCGTCGATCCGGGGCGCGTGGAATGCGGCCTCCGGGCTATCGCCGCGATCAATTAGCCGCGACAGCAACTGCACAAGTGCCGGAAAAATTTGCCGCCCTCCAGCCGCGCCAATCGCGATATCAGGTTTTCCGTTTCGGGTTGTGACAACCGGCGTCATATTCGCCAGAGGTGCCGCACCGGGTGCAATTGAATTCGGTTGGCCAGGTCGTGGATCAAACCACATCATCGCGTTGTTCATCACCAATTCCAGCGAAGGCGCAACGATCTTGGAACCGAAACGCGACAGCAGAGTGTTGGTCAGCGACACCATGTTTCCGGAGTGATCAACAACCGACACATGACTGGTACAGTCTTGGGCAGCGGCTGCATGACCCATCTGTTGAAGTCTGATTTCATAGGCCGCGCGGATCGCATCAGCGTGGTAAGTCGCAAACTCCGCCTCAGAAGTCTGTGCCATATCTATGGGTTCGAGCGTGCTCAGGGCAGACAACAGGCTGGGCCCGCCCGAAAGTCCCGGTATCGTGTGAATCTGTCGGTCTCTATAAGCTGCGTTGAGTGAAGACGCCCAATTGGGGCTATACTTTGCCAAGTCGTCGGCGCTGAGCTTGGATCCCGCTGTCTCCATATCTGAAATGAGCTTTGCCGCGATCTCTCCAGTATAAAAATCCTGTGGCCCGGCATCGGCCAATCGTCGCAACATCGCCGCTTTGTACGGCATTGCTAGGTGTCGAACCGTTGGATCTTTTGCATCGGTCTTGCGCCGCATCGGATCAAGAAACAGCGCACGCGCAGCTTCCGTCCGTGTCAATCCCGGCGTGTCGACCGCAAACACAAGATCGGCGAACCAATCGACTCGCATACCCCGCTCAGCAAGTTCCACTGACGGAGCTGTAACCTCAGCCCAGCTGAGCGTCCCGTAGCGCTCCAATCCCGCCGCCAAACCTGCAACCGTACCGGGCACCCCGATGGACATCGGGCCGATCAGATTGCGGTCACCCTCGACCGATGGCCAATTGAACCAATCGCCACCCTCGCCGCCGGTCAAAGGGTAGTCTGAGAGATCCGTGGCCAACGGCGCACGCATATTGAAATCAAGCGTGTCGACCTCGCCGTCGGATGTTGCATGGAGCAGAAACCCGCCACCGCCCAGCCCGGACAACCAGGGTTCCACAACAGAAAGAGCGACGGCTGTAGCCACAGCCGCATCCATTGCATTGCCACCTCGGGCCAGAATATCTGCTCCAACCTGGGCCGCTTCGAAATGTTGAGCTGCAACGATCCCGCCATGGCTTTCTGTTTGCGGTTTGGAAATCGCCCACTGATGGCTGAAATTGCCAGCGTTCTGGGATGTGGTTTCTTTTGAATAGGCGCTCACGTGTCGAACCCTTTCACGGTCGGCAGTATTTGTTCCATTGGCACATTCAGGCCGCCCGCCACTGTTTTGTGATGCGCAGCCAGCCCTCCGCAGGACGTGATCCAAATGTCGTCATCGGCTTGCATTACATAGGCCATCAGGTTTTCCAGATGGGCCACACGGTTCGCGCGGCCGGAAATCCAATCATGAACAGTCAGCATATATAGCCCGCCGTCATCGATCTGGGTGTGCGCGTCCTGTCGCCACTGCTCAGCAACCTCGCAATCCGGGCGCGGAGATTTATCGCCCGGGCCCAGAAACTTGAAAAAGATCGCATCATCGTTATCCCAACGTACAGGAATCTCGGTAACGCCCCCAATTCGGTAGGGCACGTCTTCGCCCATCAGACTGCTATCCCAGAGACCCAACCGGGCCAATTCCGAAATCATATGCGGGGTCATCTCCCAGGCAGGAGATCGGAACCCGGTGGGCGGTTTGCCGGTCTGTGCTACAAACAAATCAATGGATCGCTCCAAAGCATGGGTGAATTGGCTATCCGATATATCCCCCACCAGCTCATGGAAATAACCATGCAGCGCGATCTCTTGCCCACGTTCCAACAGTCCGGGAAGTAAATCCGGATTTTCTTCTGCCACCGCGCCGGGCACGAAAAATGTCCCCTTTACGCCAATGCGGTCCAGCATGTTGGTGATCCGCGCCAGCCCTCTGCGCATGCCGTATTGGCGGTGCTCAAATGCGGCCAGTGTTTTTGGCACGCCATTTCTATGTTGCCAGAGGTACGGCGCTGTTGCATCGACGTCGACGCTGAAACAAAACGCTGCCCGATAGGGTTTAGGCCAAGGATACGGTTCGGGGTTCCAGATCATAGAGCGCTCTTTTTGCCTTGGTAGACATCCATGGCGCCAGCTGAATTGCCGCCATCTACGGCCAATGATGTGCCGGTGATGTTCTTGGCGGCAGACGAGGCCAGATAGAGAACTGCTTGCCCGATATCTTCTGATTTCGTCTCAGACCCTAAGGGGATCGCGGCCATAACGCGGTCGATATGCTCCTGTGACAAGGCGGAAACCGCACTACCAGAAGCAAAGCCCGGCTCAACGCAATTGACCCGGATACCATATTCAGCCAGCTCCAGCGCAAAGCCCTTGGTCATACGATCCAGAGCCGTTTTAGACATACAATAAGTCACAGCCGTACGCCGCATCTTGCGTGCCGCCCCGGAGGAGATGTTTACAAAATTGCCGGCAATCTCTCGCCCGATCATTTGCAGCGCAAATCCACGCATTAGCGCAAAAGGCGCACGCACATTCACCGCCATGATCTGATCCCAATCAGCCACCTCCATATCAAGCAGGAAGGATGAGGGATAAATCGCTGCGTTGTTCACCACAATATCCGGAGCCCCCCAAGCAGTGGCAACGTCGTCCAGCAAATGGGCCAGCCCCGTATCTGTGGTCAAATCTGCGGCCACGCAAAACCCATGAAGCCCATCGGTTGAGCGATCCGTCGCACAGACATCGGCGCCCACCTGCGCAAATGTACGGGTCAACGCACGGCCCATCACCCCGGCAGCACCGGTGATCACGACACGCTTGCCGTTGAATTCGTTTCCGAAATCCATGGTTATCTTCCTTCTCCAATTCGATCACCCAGCCGATCGCCGATAAGATTGGCGCTAAGCACCAGCAAAAACAGCGCTCCGCCAGGGAACATGGCGATCCACCATGCCGTCGCGATATAGTTTCGTCCGGTTGACATCATTGATCCCCAACTAGCGGTTGGCGGCTGCACGCCCAGCCCCAGGAAGGACAGACCTGCTTCAAACAAAACCATCAGACCGAATTCCAAAGTCGCGACGACCAAAAGAGGCCCGATGATATTGGGTAGGATATGAAGACCCAGAACACGCAGCGGGCTGGCCCCCATTGACCTGGCAAGCGTAACATAGGGGCGGTCTGCAATAGCCAAAGTCTGGCCATAAGTGACGCGCGCGTAGCGGGGCCAACGCGTTAGGGCTAAGACGATAATTACATTTACAAATCCGGGCCCGAGAACCGCCACTGTGATAATTGCAAGCAAGATAGCCGGGATGGACAGAAAGATATCTACAAGCCGCATCAAAACCGTTTCGACCCAGCCTCGCATGTAACCCGCGGCCATTCCGACCAAAACGCCCACAACCCCTGACAATAAAACCGACAACGCTGCCACAGCGAGAGATGCGCGAGAACCGTAGATCAAACGTGACAGGACATCGCGCCCAAGTTCATCTGTACCGAGCAAATAGACTGCACCGCGCGATTCAAATCCGGGCGACTTCAATCGGCCCAAGAGATTCTGCCTGTCCGGATCAAACGGCGCGAGCCAAGGCGCAAAGATCGCAAAAGCCACAAGCGCGGCAAACAACCATACAGGCCACCAGGCCCATATGGTGCCCAGAAGGCTAAGTATTCTTTTCATGATTTACCCGTCAGTCTTACGCGGGGATCAACCACCGAATACAGGATGTCAGCTGCCAGGTTGGCAAAGATCGTCACAAAAGCCCCCATCAAGACAATCGCTTGGACCACAAGAAAATCGCGTGAAGCGATGCTTTGCACAGTCAACAAGCCCAACCCAGGCCAAGCAAACACTGTTTCGACAATGACTGCGCCCGCCAGAAGCTGAGACAATTCCAATGCCGTAATCGAAATGACCGGGATCAGTGAATTGCGCAGCAAGTGTTTCGAGACCAAGCGTCCGGTACGCACGCCCCGCGCACGGGCAGAACGGACGTAATCTTTGGACAGTTCATCCAGTATGGCCGCCCTTGTGATACGGGCATAGGTCGCCAAAGATAACAATCCCAGCGCAATCGATGGCATGATCAGATGCGCCAGCGTACCCGTTCCAGACGACGGCAGCCAACGCAGCCAGACGCCGAAAACCAGGATCATGATGATACCGGACCAGAATGTAGGCATCGCTTGAAAGGCAAGAACCAGCCACATCAAGACTTTTGAAATACGGGTGCCGCGGGTGATTGCCATAACCACACCCATCGGCAGACCAATGACCAGCGCAACGATCAACGCGCCAGTGGCCAGCTGCAATGTCTGTGGGATACGACTGGCGACAATATCCCATACATCGGCATTCTGAACAAAACTGCGCCCCAAATCGAACCGTGCCAAATCTCCGAGAAACGCAAAATACTGGATCAACAAAGGCCGATCGAGTCCAAGAGTGACACGCATAGCATCGATGTCTGCTTGCGTTGCAGTTTCAGGTAACAGCAACGCTGTCGCGTCTCCGGAAAGACGCTGGAGAAAGAACACCAGCGTCACCACACCGAAGGCCGCGATCAGCGCTTGGCCTCCGCGATTTAGCAGAAAACGCAGCATGTTATTCGGAGACACTCATACGGTTCAAAAACATGCTTTCGTTTGCCGTAGGTTCAAACTCAAGATCAGAGGATGCACCATACAATACTGCAGCTTGGTACATCGGCAGCAGGTAGTAGTTATCGCGAACCATCTGATGCACTTTGTCGTACGCTTCCTGGCGAACGGCAGGATCCAAAGACACACGTGCGGCCTCCAGCAGACTATCGATTTCAGGGTTATTCACCCGTGACCACGCGCTTTCAGAATGCAGTGTCGGATAGGTAATCCCATCGGCATCCTGACAGGCACAGGACCACCGACCAAAGCTGAGCTCGGCGTTCTCAGACGGTTCTGACCGAACGATGTTCAGGTAGGTTGGCATGTCAGTCATGCTAATGGACACGTTAAAGCCGACATCGTTCAACATCTGCTGGGTCGCCTGTACAATGCGCTGATCAAAGACAGGTGCCGTCGCCAGGGTCGCAGGCGTCGCCGCGAGATCGGGTTTGGCTGCCGTCAGCTCCTTTGCCTTTTCTGGATCAAAGTCGAACAAAGGCACATCGGGCGAGTATCCGAAATGCGCAGGGCTGGCCATTTGGGCCATTGGCACTTCGCCGGCTTGCAGCAGACCCTCGGTGATACCAAGCCGATCAATGGCAAGACTTGCCGCCTTGCGCATCTCAAGATCATTGAACGGTGGCTTATCCAAGTTCAGGCCCATGTACCCCACACGTTCCGTCGGCGCGGACAAAAGCGTCACGTCTGAATTGCCTTGCAACTGTGCGCCTGTATCCGCGTCGATGCTGACCACAAGATCGGCAGTGCCTGCCAACAGATCTGCAACGCGGGTCGCGGCATCGGGAACGGCACGGAATATCGCGTTTTCGAACGGGCCTGCGTTACCCCAGTACCCGTCATTGCGGCTAAGCGTGACTGAGACACCGCGGTTCCACGTATCAAACGCGTAAGGGCCTGACCCTACAGGCGCTGCATTAAAAGCGTCTTTGCCGAGTTTTTCGACCAGCTTTTGCGGAACAATGGACAGTTTGACCAATTGCGCCATCAACGCCGGATAGGGACTCGCCGTAGTCAGGACGACCTTGGACTCATCCATAACTTTAGCGCCCGTGATTTGATTGAATTGCCCCAATTGCGGCGAACCGAACTCAGGATCGGTGATGCGCATGACGGAAAAGGCCACATCAGCAGGGGTTAGCGGCGTTCCATCGTGGAATGTCACGCCCTCGCGGATGGTCAGCTCCAATTCTGTGTCAGAAACTTGGGTCCAGCTGGTCGCGATTTGTGGAACGATTTTCCCGTCATTGTCCCGCGTCACAAGGTTATCGAAGATGTTGCGATACACATAGTAGCTATCAGGGTTCCATTGCAGATGCGGATCCAGAGAAGAGGGCTCTCCAGCCAGATCAATAGTGATGTCTCGGGCAAATGCAGGCGCCGCCAACGCCACAATGGCGGCGGAGCACAAGAGGCTTTTTATTGAAAGGTTCATTGGTTCGTCCTGTTGAGGGATGTTGGTTTTGTTTTTTGTTGCTGCGCGCCTGGGCGCGACAGGGGGGTTTGATCACGCAAAAGACGCTTCAGAAAAAAGGCCTCCAGTGCGTCGATCAATGCCTTGCGGGCATCGATTACGGCGTCTTGATCGTCTGCACACAGCGCCTGGATCAAGGCAGGCCCATCTTGCCGACGGAAACTCGGTTCTGTGCCGGCGCTTTCGAAATAGTGAACAATACGGGATGTGTGGTGCCACAGCTTGCGCAAGTGTCGCGCTGTGAAAGGATTACAGTGTTCCAGCATGATCCCATCAACCCGGTTCAGATAATGGTCGACAGACCGAACCGCGCCAGCCTCAGTACGCCCTTCCATTGCAGTCAGAACCGGGGCGATTTGGGTCAGCTCTTCCTTGGCGGCGGCATCAAGATTTAGCGTGGCCAAAGCAGGTTCGGCCACATGCCGGGCGCCAATAACATCTCCGATCAAGGCGCCACTTACGGATAGTATCCGCCATCCGGTGCGTGGCTGAGGCATTGCCCAACCGTCATATCCGAGCCTTGCCAGACCAGACCGCGCCGCCGCCTTGGTTAGACCAAACCGTTCCATCACATCTGATTCAGTCACGACCTCGCCAGGCCTAAGTTCACACCAAATCACCGCATCGAGAAGCCGGTCTTCGGCAAACCGTGCTTTTGCCTCTGGGTTAGCAACCCCGTCTTCCGAGACAACCGGGCGCAGTAGGGGGGAGGATGGATCGTACATGAATATTCCAAATGGCCATTGTTGACATCTCAAACTGACTCAATAGACATTTTTAAGCAAACAAATTTTCAGAAAGCGGTACGATGACCAAGAATCCCAAGCGCGTTTCAATCGCTGGCGTCTGCTCTCTTTTAGGGCAAAATCTTCTGGCTGAACTTGTGGAAAGCCCTGACTTTATTGTGGAAAGCATTCACGACGTTCAGGCAGACCGCGGAACTGCCGCTATCGCAGACACGGCTGGTTGGCAGGGCGACATAAATTTGGAAACGGCCTGTGTAACCCTGCCGTTTCTGCCCGCCGCCGCGCCGGCAAAGGCACCTTTGCTGCTGTCATTCCTGCCCGATTCCATCGGTCAGGCGGTCGAGGCGGAGCATATTTCACGCGGTACAAACGTCATCAGCCACTGCGAATACGCGCGGACCGACGCCCGCCTATTGATGCCGGGGTTGGTCAGCGCTGCCCCAAGTGAACCCCTGCAGGGAACCCCCAACTGCACCACTGCGATGTGTGTCCTACCGCTCTATCATTTGCACAAAGCACTTGGTGTGACACGAGCCACGATCACAACGTTGCAAGCCATCAGCGGCACCGATCTTCCGGGTTTGCCTGCATCAGTCATTCATGATCAGGTGATCGGGCATCTTCCGGGCGAAGCCGCTGCCCTGTCAAACGAACTCATATGTTTGCTCGGCGAGTCTATTCCAATCGAAACATTCGCTACACGTGTTCCGGTTTGGCGAGGACATACGATCACAATGTCCGTCGATTTGTCAGAACAAGCCGATGCCGAGGCTATCAGGACCTTACTTACCGACATTCCCGGCGTCGCGGTGTCAGAGCACACGCATCGTCGCGACAGCTTCACATCCCCAAGCTGCCTCTCGCAGATCGTCAACATCCGCAAATCTGAAAGCGGCGTATCTTTGATCATAAAGGGCGACAATCTGGGTTCGGCAACGGTTGGCGTCATGCGCGCTCTCGCACTGGAACTACAGTGCTAAAAACCCAGGAACATCACTCCGTCTGTTTGATGAGCAGCGCAATACGATACACTCCAGACACCCAATTACGTCACAGACAAAGTCGTCAGATTGACTTTGATACCCTCTTCAGAATACGCAAAGCCATCGGAAATATAGATAAAACCAACAGTGCAACAGGAACACAAACAGGTTTTTCGGTGATTTAGAGAACAATCGGTAACCCTGAGGCGCAGGTTACTGCTTTCCTTCGCACCTCAAAAAAATCCTAGCTCCTGCATGCGAATTGGATAGACCGACATTAGGCGAGTGGTCCGCTCAGATATGGATCGTGACCCATGCCGGTTTGCACAGTAAAGATAAGCTCCAGGCGCTTCTTGGGTGTAACTGACGCTCAGGACGTCAGTTTAGCGAATGACGCAACTTTTGTCAGATAACCCGGTCTTCGTTTGGGATGCGATGTTGGGCAGAAGATCTCCATGCAGCTTACCGCACTTGCAGCAATCCGCTGATCGCCCGCTTCCCGCAACCCGACTTTCGATAGAGCAAAACCGAACTACCGGTTAAGTTCGAATTCACTGAGAACACACGGAATTCCATAGCGGCTTGGACGGACTCTACGGATATGATGCGCTCTGAGTATCGTGGAAAAGATCGACCTCTGAACGAAGATGGCGGTCGGCGGTTACTGTTGTTCGCCATCTAGAATCCGCCGCGCCCGCACTCAACTTGTTTGATTGCATGGAGCTCATCAAGGAGGTGATGTTTCTTCGTTGCCAGCACAGCACTTAAGTAAAACGGACTTCAATGATCACCTCCATGTCAAAGTAGGACGAAATGCCATCACATAGCTCTGCGCTATAAAGTCATAAAAATGATTTATTGCATTTTATAAGCAAATCGTTCATTGATTCCCTGTCATTTTTTGGGAGGAAACCATGAACTCGACCGTACAAAAAATTGTGCTGAGCTCCTCAGCCGTCGCCATGTCTTTCGCTGCGGCAGCCGCATTTGCGCAAAGTTGCCCCGCTGGATTTCCAGACAAACCCGTTAACTTTATCGTGGGCTACGGTGCAGGCGGAGGTACAGACTTGGCCGCGCGCAAAGTTGCTTTGACCATCGAGGAGATGTCGGGTTGGACAGTTGTGGTAGACAACAAACCGGGTGCTTCAGGTGCGGTTATGGCCACAGGCGTTATGGGTGGTGATGCCGATGGTTACACCGTAGGTGTAGCAACAAACACGACCATGGCCATTGTGCCAAACCAGCGTGAGAACATCGAGTTTAACTATTCGGACTTCGGGTTCATTGGGACGGGGATGCGTTTGAACTATGGCCTCGCCGCATTGGCAGACCGGCCATACAAAACACTCGAAGACTTCGTTGAATTCGCGCGTCAAAATGGTCGCGCCACGGTTTCTACGGGCAGCGCTTCTTATCAGGTCGCGATGGAAGCGGTTGCCGAAACCTTTGGCGTAGAGATTGTCTCCATTCCGACAAAGGGGTCATCCGCTGCGTTGAAGGACGCACTTGGTGGCCATGTGGATGCGACTGTTCAAGGTACTGTACATGTCGCGCAAATCGAAGCTGGTGAAATGGTGCAGCTCGCCACGTTAACGGACACGCGCGCGACTTACGCTCCGGATGCCAAGACACTTAGCGAAAGCGGCGTAGATCTGTCGATCGAAGGTCATATCGTCTTTTTCGTAAATGGCGATACACCGGCTGATCTTCAGTCCTGCTTAAGCGAAACGTTTGCAGCTGCCGTTTCTTCCGACAGCTACACGGAATTTATGACTGTACAGCAAACGACAGCCTCAAATCTTGGGTCTGTCGGGACGGCGTCGTTTCTTGCTGACTCGGATGCGTTCTACAAAAACTACTTCACAAACCAATGACCCAAGAGCGCATCATAGGCGGGGGCGTCGTAGTGTTCGGCGCTCTACTTCTTCTTGTTGTCATACCGGCACATGTTACGTCCATGCCCGGATCACCAACAGATCCGGGGCTCTTTCCGAAGATGGCAGCGTGGATCTTCATTGCACTCGGGCTGGCGCAAGTCGCATTGGCTCGGGAGACTGCGGATGCTGGCATTGGATTGGTTGAGCTTGGCCGCTTGGCGCTTGTCACTGTCATTCTTGCTGCAACTGGTTATGCGATGGAACACTATGGGCACATTCCTGCAATGACCGGGCTAATGATAGCCAGCGTCTTGTTGGTCTATGAGCGGCGTTGGCAGTGGATCGCCGTCACTGTCTTGCTGTTTCCCATCGGCTGCTGGTCCCTTTTTGAAATCGTTCTCGAACGTCCATTACCTTAGGTTTCAAATGATTGATCCCAACATTGTCTTTGCCGGTTTGTCTGATGTTTTTACACTGACCAACCTGCTCTACATCCTAATCGGTGTCACCGTTGGCCAGATCGTTGGCGCAACACCCGGCCTGTCTATCATCATGGCCTTAGCCATCGCTATTCCGCTGACCTTTTCGCTCGATGCTTTGACGGCTATCGCTTTCCTGATTTCGGTTAACAAAGGTGGAACCGTTGGCGGTGCGGTGCCTTCGATTCTGATCAATGTGCCCGGTACACCAGAAAGTGCAGCGACTGCGCTTGATGGTCACCCGATGGCCAAGAAGGGCAAGCCCTTGAAGGCGATGAAATACTCGCTTTATTACTCGTTCTTTGGGGATATCTCTTCGGATATCGTACTGATCCTCGTATCAGCGCCGCTTGCGCTGATTGCCCTCAAAATGGGGCCGGTGGAGATTACTGCACTGATGATTTTCGCCTTCACGATTATTTCAGGCCTAGTTGGTGACAGCATAATCAAAGGGTTGATCGCGGCCACCTTCGGTATCCTGTTGGCACTTGTTGGTCTTGATCCGGGGATTTCGTCAGAGCGCCTCACCTTTGGCCAACTTGAGCTTTATGAAGGGCTTCACCTCACCGCGTTGTCCATCGGTTCACTTGCGATGGCCGAGATTGTGCACTCCATCGTCCACAGTCGGAAAGACGACGGTCCAGCGGAGTCCATCGTGATCAAGACTGGTTCAAGAGCAGACAGCACCGTCACAATCGCCGAGCTGCTGGCCAACAAATTTGTGGCGATACGCGCATTCGTCATAGGAACCTTGATCGGAGCCATTCCGGGACTTGGATCGACTACTGCGGGCTTCCTAAGTTACTCAATCACGAAGCAATCCGCGAAAGATCCAGAAAGCTTTGGAACGGGTGATCCACGCGGTATCGCGGCAACCGAAACAGCAAACTCGGCCGTTGTTGGGGCCAATCTGATTCCGCTTCTAACACTCGGGATACCTGGCAACATTGCGGCTGCGCTACTTGTGTCGGCGCTGGTGATCCAAGGAGTACAACCCGGCCCACTTTTGTTCCAAGAACAGGGGCGTTTAATCTACGGCATGTTTGGCGCGATGTTGATCGCCAATTTTGCCAACTTGTTTGTTGGGCAATTTGGCATGCGGTTCTGGGCCTTTGTCGTCTCGGCTCCAAAAACCGTGATCTATCCTGGTGCGATGATCCTGTGCGTTACCGGCACGTATGTTGTCGACGGTGGAATCTTTGCGGTCTGGGTGATGCTGGGTGCTACCGTGATGGGTTACTTCATGCGGGCGTTCGGCTTTTCGATCGTTGCCTTCATCGTTGCCTTCATCCTGACGCCTCAGCTTGAACAAAACGTATTAAAGGCGCGGCTCATAACAAACGACAACCCCATGGCCCTCTTTAGCCATCCGATTGCTTTGGCCCTGCTAGCGCTGGCTATCGCATCGATCATTTATCTTGGACCAAAGAAGAAAGCAGACGCTGCGCTCTAATTCTTGAGCAGTTCATTGCAATTGGGGAGGAGACCCATATGTCAATAAAGTCAACCGCTGCAGCGCGTATCGCGCTAGCGGCTTCGATAAGTGCGTTCTTCGCGACCACTGCTTCTGCAGACCTAACTGACCAAAGCTGCGAAGCTATTACTGACTTTGCTTACCCAGACCTGCGGATAGAATCCGCCCAGTATCTGCAAGATGCCATCATTCGAGATGTGGCGTATCCGCCGCATTGCCGCGTTCTTGGTTTCCTCGAAGAGCGTACCGGCACCGATGGAAAAGCCTATGCAACGGGTTTTGATCTGCGAATGCCGCAGGATTGGAACGACCGGTTCTTCTTTCAGGGCGGCGGCGGCACTGATGGGTCGGTACGCAATGCCGTGGGTACGAACACACGTGGCAATCCTGACACGCTGACGCTTGGCTATGCTGTTGCATCAACAGATGGCGGGCACAACTTTGGCAGCCGAAGCGATGCCTCCTTCGGACTAGAGCGGAAAGCGCTCATCGACTACGGCTACAACTCCGTCGAACTGGTCAGCCTTGCATCAAAAGCACTGATCCGCGAAGCTTACGGACGGCATGCTAAAACCAGCTATTTCCTTGGGGCGTCGAACGGCGGGCGACAGGGGCTGCAGGCCGCAATGCGTCACCCAAACATGTTTGACGGCATTGTCGCGGGTACGCCTATCAAGGAACAAACGCGCGGGCATCTGGCCACTGCTTGGAGCCTTGTTGTTCTTGCTGAAATGGCTCCAAAGGATGATCAAGGGCGGCCAATTTTATCCAAGGCATTCCCTGATGCCGATATCGAATTGATCCTTGGGGATATCACCACACAATGTGATGGATTGGACGGCCTTGATGATGGTGTCGTCGACAGCGCCCGGCTGTGCAACTACGATATTTCAACCCTGATCTGTGATGCAGAAAAGGGAGAGGATTGTATCACTCCTGCACAGGCGACTGCTTTTAGCAAAATCCACGAAGGACCAGTCAATTCCAAAGGAGAAGAACTCTATGCACCAATGCCATATGATGGCGGTGCTGATTTCAAAATCTGGCATATCGGTGATGCTGAAGAGTGGCCTAATAATGGCCGCCGTGCCCGCAACCAGTCTATCAAGATGGTGTTTCGCCAGCCTGGCGATCCGAATTTCGATCCTTGGTCATTCGACTTTGACGATCTGGCAGCGGTGGAGAATGCGAGCCAGTTCGTTGACGCTAAATCTCCTGACATTGATGCCTTTGTACTGGGTGGTGGTAAGCTGATCCTGTATCACGCCATGGGTGACAGCGGTATTTCTGCTATCGATACGACCCGTTGGTTTGAAACTTTATTGGAACGCTACGGCGTTACCGAGACTGCAAAGTTTGCTCAGTTCTATCAGCTGCCGGGACTCGGTCATGGGCGCTTAGGAATTGGCCCATCTAAATTCCCCGCCCTGGAGGCCATCGTTGCTTGGGTCGAAGAGGGGCAAGTGCCAGAAATGCAAATCAGCGGTGGCACCCCTGAACGTACCCGTCCGATGTGCCCCTATCCGACCTTTGTCACATGGAACCCATCGTCAGAAAACTGGGACTGTCAGGACTAAAGCTTTGACAACTCAGCGGTCAAAACAGTAAAAACTATATCATTGATTTTTTATAGCGAAATATTGTACTCTGCCGCAAAGCCGCAAAGGTAATTCCTAGGGAGGATATCAAATGCAACAACCTAAACTGTCCGAAGCTGCAGCCATCGTTGCTACGCTTTTCGTCGGACAAAGCGTTCAGGCCCAAGATGCGGAACTGCCAAGCTCCATGATCTGGACATCTTACGATCTTGGCGCAGCCGGGTACGTAGAGGCCTCTGCAATTGCGGATGCGTTGGACAAAACATTTGATACCCGCGTTAGGATCACGCCATCAGGAACCGGCATAGGACGTCTATTGCCGCTGCAAACCGGGCGCGCCAGCTACGGGTTCATGGGCAACGAAATCTACTTTGCTGGTGAAGCTTTGTATGAATTCGCAGCCCGCGAATGGGGTCCGCAAGACTTGCGCGTGCTACTTGGACGTCCGGCGTCAGTAGGCCTGGTCACTGGTGGCGACACTGAGTTCATGACCCCGGCTGATCTGGCCGGTGCAAAAATCGGCTTTGTGCAGGCCAACCCGTCCACAACTATGAACACGTTGGCAGTCCTCGCCTTTGCCGGGTTGACGGCGGATGATGTCGAACAGGTCGTTTACCCGTCATATGGCGCAATGGCTAAAGCGTTTACCGCAGGCGAAGTCGATGTGGCCCCAGCCATTCCTGTGTCTTCCTTCCTGCGCGAAGCAGAAGGTGGCCGTGGTGTGCGCTGGATGGACATGCCAGCCTCAGACACCGAAGGGTGGGAGCGGGTCAAAGCCCGAGCTGACTTGTTCGCCCCGTCCACTGCGACTGTGGGCGTGAGCATCTCAGCAGACGATCCGGCAGAGCTTGTTGGATACCGTTACCCTCAGTTGACAGTCACAGCGGATGCGGACGCGGACGAGGTCTATAACATGATCAAAGCGCTTGATCAGTCGTTCTCCGCTTACAAAGATGCGACGCCGGTTATCGCGCGTTGGGCTGTCCAAACCGCTGGCACCACCCCGGCAAGCGTTCCATTTCACGAAGGGGCGATCCGCTATCTGACTGAGATTGGTGTTTGGACCGATACGGATCAGACATGGAACGATGCGCGTATTGAGCGGAACGCTGCAGTTCAAGCCGCTTGGAATGCCGCGATCGATTTGGCTGATGTAGAAGGGGTCTCATCCAAAAATTGGCCGGACTTTTGGGCAACCTACCGTGCTGAAAACCTTGATTGATATCTATAGAATACTCGGACCAATGGCCCGGGCACCCAAAATTTCGAGTTTAGGTCCTATCCATGTCACTTGATCAAACTTCAGACACCTCTGACGCGCCTTTGCCGTGGTCAAAAAGAGAAACGCGCCTCTCTGGTCGAGCTTGGTTCGTTGTCTTTGGGTGCTCAATTGTGGGTATGGCAATAATCGTCAATCAAATATTCAATCTGAATACGTTCGGTTTCGCACCCATTAGCACGGCGTACTACTACATCGTCATCGGGCTTTTCCTCGCAGTCGCCTTTCTGAACTACCCAGCCCGAGAAATGGATCAAACCCGCGTCCGGTGGTATGATTGGGCACTTGCCGCCGTCGCTTTTTCCATCTGCATGTTCTTCGCTTTTTCAGCGCATGACATCCTCAACCGAGGTTGGGAATACCAAGCACCCTCCTACGTTACGATCCAGGCCGCGCTGCTGGTGCTTTTATCGCTTGAGGCCGTGCGCCGTTGCGCAGGCTTGCCGCTTTTCATCATCTGCACTGTCTTCGCGGTATTCCCGCTCTTTGCTGGTCACATGCCCGGCTTTCTATGGGGTGTTCAACTTACACCGGGGGAGGCCGTGTTAAGCCACGCGCTTGGTGTCGAAAGCATTATCGGTATACCGATCCGTGTCATTGCCGACCTCCTGATTGGGTTCATCGTCTTTGGTGTCGCACTTACCGTATCCGGGGGAGGCGTCTTCTTTATGGACCTCGCCAGCGCACTCATGGGCCATGCCCGGGGCGGACCCGCGAAGGTTGCGATCCTGTCCTCCGGCTTCTTCGGCTCGCTTTCGGGTAGCGTGATTTCCAACGTGATCTCTACCGGCTCCATGACCATCCCCACGATGAAACGCTGCGGTTATCCGCCTGCCTATGCCGGGGCCGTTGAATCCTGCGCCTCCACCGGAGGCGCACTGATGCCACCCGTCATGGGATCAGTTGCCTTCGTCATGGCGTCATTCATGAACGTGCCCTACGCCGATATCATGGTGGCAGCCACGGTGCCGGCACTCCTGTTTTATCTTGTCCTGTTAATCCAAACGGATTGCTATGCTGCGCGCCACGGGTTGAAAGGTGTACCACGGGACCAACTGCCCAAGCTTTGGCATGTCTTGCGTTCGGGCTGGGTCTTTTTGATCAGTCTGGTCGCCCTGGTCGTTATGCTCTTGGCTACAAGCGCCGAGGCAAAAGCACCGTTCTACGTCACCATCCTACTGCTGATCACTGCGATGATCCGCCAACGCAAAGCGGGGGCTTGGCGTCCAATTGCCCAACTTATCGTCGAAACAGGCACAACAATCGCGCTACTCGTCGGTGTTCTGGCTGGTGTAGGCATGGTCGTCGGCGCGCTTGCGATAACGGGCGTTGGCAATGCCTTTAGCCGCGAATTGTTGCAATACGCAGGCGGCAACCCCTACCTCTTGCTCGTCTTCGGTGCGCTCACCAGCTTTATCCTCGGCATGGGGATGACAGTTTCGGCCTGCTATATTTTCCTTGCCGTCGTTTTAGCCCCCGCCTTGGTGCAAGCCGGGTTTAGCCAGATGTCGAGCCACCTTTTCATTCTCTATTGGGCGATGCTGTCCTACATCACACCACCTGTTGCAATGGCGGCTGTTGCTGCCTCATCCATCGCAAAATCGTCGGCGATGAAAACAGGGGTAACTGCGATGCGGCTTGGGGCAATCTTGTTCGTTCTACCATTCCTCTTCGTACTCAAGCCCAGCTTAATCCTGCAGGGAGAGACGTCAGACATCATCGTCTCAGTCTCGACCGCTATTCTGTCGATCCTGATGCTGTCCGCTGCATCCGAACGCTACATCTACATCCTGAACCGCACAGCCCGAAGCTGGGAAGCCCTGGTTCTGTTAGCGGGTGGGCTGTGCTTGCTGATCCCCGATTTGCCCACCGATCTCATCGGGCTTGCCGCGCTTGCCGTCGTGATGGGCTTGGGCCTTTTCGCCCAACCAGCCCAGCCCGGAACCACAATTTTAGAAGGAAATCCCGAGTGAGCCGTTCCATGATCATTCCATTGGCTGACAGCAACACCCTGAACGCGAAGGTCGACGGGCCAGATGACGCGCCTTGGATTGTGCTGTCAAATTCCGTCATGACGGATCTGCACATCTGGGACACGCAAGTCGCGGCACTAAGCACGCAGTTCCAAGTCCTTCGCTATGATCAACGTGGCCATGGAGAGTCCAGCGTTCCGGACGGGCAAATGGATTTCACCACCTATGGTGCTGACCTTCTCGCCGTTCTGGACGCTTGCAAAGTTGACCGCTGCGCCTTTGTTGGCCTGTCGATGGGCGTACCGACGGGATTAGTGGCCTTGGCAAACGCACCGGATCGCTTCGCCGCATTTGTGGCCGTCGATGGGGTCAGCAAGAGTGCTGCAGGCCGGGAAGGGTTCTGGACTGAGCGGCGCGAAACCGCTCGATCCGAAGGCATGGCACGGATTGCCTCCGAGACGACCCCACGTTGGTTGCCTAATGAGCCAGAGACGAGTGTCGTAGCGCGGTCTCTTCGTGACATGATCACAGCGATCCCCGTCGAAGGCTTTGCCTCTGCAACCTATGCGCTCCAAAGCTATGACCACACCGACGCCCTCAATAATCTCAATTGTCCGTTTCTCGGCATAGCTGGGGAACAAGACGGCGCGATACCACAGGCAATGCGCGCTCAATTCGGCAATTTACCCAATGCGACATTCGCTGAAATCCCCGGTGCGGGACACGTTCCAAATTTCCAAAAACCAGATTCATTTACGAGCGCATTACTTGGCTTCCTAAACGCTCAAACGTCCTTAATCCGAAAGGAGGCCATCTGATGGCAGGCCCTCTATCTCATATTCGCGTTCTTGATCTTAGCCGGATCATGGCAGGCCCATGGTGTGGTCAGGTTCTTGCAGACCTTGGGGCCGATGTCGTCAAGGTTGAACGCCTAGGTGAAGGCGACGACACTCGCCGCTGGGGGCCTCCCTTTTTGCGTGACACCGACGGGAACACCACGAAAGAGTCAGGCTATTATCTAACTGTCAATCGCGGCAAACGGTCTGTCGAACTGGATCTCAAAAGCGAAGAGGGCCGTTCCGCAGTCAAGGCGTTGGCGGCAGAGTCCGACATTCTGCTCGAGAATTTTAAGACTGGCACACTCGACCGGATGGGGCTTGGTTATGACAAGCTGAAAGAGGTGAACCCCCAGCTCATCTATGCCTCCGTCACGGGATTTGGCCTAACAGGCCCAAAGGCCAATGACGCCGCCTATGATTTCATGATCCAAGGCATGGGGGGCCTGATGAGCGTGACAGGCGGGCCTGATAGTGAGGTCGGCGGTGGCCCACAAAAAGTTGGCGTTCCGATCATCGACATCATGACAGGCATGTATACGGCCATCGGCGTCCTCGCGGCTTTGGCGAACCGGACCGAAACGGGTAAGGGCGATCATATCGATATTGCGATGCTCGACGTGTCCGTCGCTATGCTGGCGAATCAAGCTATGAATTACCTTGTCTCGGGCAAGCCGCCCGTACGCCGCGGCAACCGTCATCCGAATATCCAACCTCAAAACGTCTATCCGGTTGCCGATGGGCATATCGTTCTAGCGGTCGGCAACGATGGTCAGTTCCAGAAGTTTGCTGAAGCAATAGGACACCCGGCACTCGCTGATGACCCAAAATTCTCAACCAACGCCGCGCGGGTTGAGAATTTGGAAGTACTCGAAGGCAAGCTGATCGAGGCACTATCCACTCGAAGTGTGATCGACTGGATCGCTGTCTTTGCAGAGGCCGGCGTGCCTTCTGGCCCCATCAACACGGTCGATACCGTGTTTGAAGAACCACAGGTCAAGCACCGTGGAATGTTGCGGGACATACCGCACCCGCTAAGCGGCAAGGTACGTCAGGTTGTCAGCCCGCTGAATTTCAAGAACGCACCGCTCCATTTCGAAAAAGCCCCGCCTTTGCTTGGCGAACACACGAATGAAGTGCTTTCGGCGCTCGGATTAGGAAACACGCAATGATAGACAACTCAGTCAAGGATGGCCAAACCGAAGGTCGCATCAGCTTTCCTTGCCCAGGTGCGATGAGTGAAGCACAGCAAGCCGTTTACGATCAGATCGTTTCTGGCCCGCGTGGGATCATCGTCGGACCGCTTCGCGCAGCTTTGCACAACCCTGTGCTTGCCGACCGTTGGCAAGAGCTGGGCAAGGTCCTTCGCTTTGAAACGTCATTTCCGACCCGTCTCAATGAAGTAGCGATCCTTGTCACGGCGCGTCGTTGGAACAGTGTTCTTGAATGGGCGATCCATGCGGGTGACGCCGCCAGAGCCGGGTTGGACATGGATATCATCGACGCGATCCGCGTTGGCCAGCCACCTGAGTTTAGCGATGATACTGAAGCTGAAGGGATATACGAATTCGCGCGGCAATTGGTGCAAACTGGTGATGTCGGGACGGCTACCTACCAGGCCATCGTTGACCGCTGGGGCGAGGTTGGTGCCGTCGAACTAACCGCCGTCATTGGCTACTACTCGATGGTAGCTATGACGCTAAACGTACATCGTATCCCTCTGCCCAAGGGCACCGAGGCGACATTGGCTGGGCCCATGGACGCACTCTCAACAATCCCTGCCAGCACGAACAGCAAAGACTAACGCACCTCCCTCGCCACCCAATTACTGGAGGAATATGTTTTACGATCCCCGACATTACGATCGTGGTCTCCCGCACAATCCTTGGCTGGGGCTGATCATTCGACGGCCCATTGGTTGGGTCTCAACCGCCGCGCCGGATGGCACGGCGAACTTGGCGCCCTACAGCTGCTTTAATGCGATTGCGTCGAACCCACCGTTCCTGATGCTCTCATCAGATGGCACAAAGGACAGTGTTAGAAACGCAGAAGCCACAGGGTTTTTCTGCGTTAACATAGCGACTTATGAGTTGCGCGAGGCGATGATCCAGTCTGCGGCCGCATGTCCGCCTGGGGTCGATGAATTTGTCGCCTCAGGGCTAGATGCCGTTGCCTGCCGAAACATTCCGGTGCAGCGCGTAGCCCAATCGCCAGTCGCTATCGAATGTAAGCTGTCGCAAATCGTGACCTTGGCTTCGTCCGCTGACACCACGTGCACCAACCGGGTCGCCATTGGCGAAGTCGTCGGTATCTACATTGAAGAACGTGTGTTGCGTGAGGGTTTGGTTGATGTCGATTTGTTAAAGCCCCTCGGCCGCATGGAGTACCGAGAATATACCGTGCCGCAAGCTTCGTTTGAAATGTCGCGACCCACAATAGAACCATACTGGGCCGAAACTGATGAAAGTAAAAAGAAGGAAAACACCACGTGAGCATCTATGATACTCTTTCGCTAGACGTTGCGGACTTTGTTGCGACCGTAACGATCGACCGTCCTCCGGTGAATGCCCAAAATAACCGGTTCCGCGAAGAACTCGTCGACGTGATTGATGCGCTTGGTGATCGCAGCGACGTGCGCTCCATCGTCATCACGGGCGAAGGTAAAGCGTTTTCCGCTGGTGCCGATTTGTCGGAACGTCCAACCCAAGATCCTGGTCACTACACGGCGCACAATCGCCGGGTCCGTGCGAGTTTTGATTGCTTGCTTGAATGCCCCAAGCCGATCATCGCCGCGATCAACGGCGCCGCCATTGGCGCAGGTTGCGTTACAGCGCTGTGCTGCGACATCATTGTGACATCAGAAAAGGGCTTCCTGCAGATGACCGAGGTCATGGTTGGATTAGCCGGTGGCGTTGCGCACGTGCGCCGCCACTTTGGCGAAAGCGATGCCCGTATGATGATCATGACAGCACGCCGGGTATATGGGGCCGAATTGCACCGTATGAACGTTGCGTCTGCTTGCACTTCACCCGAAGAATTGTTGCCGACGGCCCAAGGAATCGCCGCCGACATTGCAAAAGCCAGCCCATCCGCAGTGCGTGCGGCGAAGAAATCATTTCAGATGACAGAGGGTATTTCAATCTACGAGGGCTACCGCTTTGAGCAGACCCAAACAAAAGCTCTTTCGACCTCGGACGATACGGCCGAGGCGATGGCGGCTTTCCGAGCAAAGCGCACACCCGTTTTCAAGGAATAGCAGCATAGTGCGCTTCCCGCCTATACTGCGTGGGGAGCGCTAACGTAGCTTGACGTCGATCCGCATCATGTCGCCGCGGTAGATACCGTTGGCAATAAGGATGATGTCACCATGCTGGTTGACCGCGACGCGCTGTACTTTTGCGATAGGATCACCAATCGAAATATTCAGCTCATTCGAGGATTCCAGATCAGCCGCTCCGATCGTTACGATTTGCCGCGCGTCAGAGACGGTTTGACCCGGAATATCGGATACCAACCGCATCGCTGTGACTTTGGAATAAGCCTCTTCTGGAATGTCCTTGCAGATACGTTCATCAACATAGACATCCGCCAAAAGAAAAGCGGATCCGTCGCGGCTGTGTTTGCGGCGCAAATGACGATAGCTGGGTGCAGCATTGCCGATATCGCCGTCATATCGCGGCAGCTTACCGCCGCTGGTGTCGGATAGTATTTCAATTGTCGCGTCTTGGCGGGCAATCAACATACCTGACCAATCGGTTTTAACCTCACACCAAAGATCACGTTTCGGGCGTTCGCGCACAAATGTGCCCTTGGCGCGGTAGCGTTCGATTAGGCCTTCGCTTTCAAGGATATCCAGCGCTTGACGAATGGTCATCGTGGCAACGCCGCATTGGTCCGCCAGCTCCTTAACGGTTGGGATTTTATGGCCAACGTCCCACTCGGCGCTTTCGATACGTTGGCGAAAAAGGCTGGCAAGCTGGATGTAACGCGAGACATTGCTTTTCTGCAGCGCCTTCATCGTTGAATTTTCAATTTTTGTGTCAGCCACAGGGCCCTCGCCAGTTCAGTTTCGAGGAGCCTAACAGGCGCATGCCAGCCATTCAATCAATTGATCTAGATTTTTACTCTTTATCCAAACGCTAGAAAGTCAGACCCCCAACCGTCACATCGTTTTCGCCCGATGTTTGATCGTCGGTGATTGCCGTAGCTGCGATAGACGGGCGGGTGGATAATTCTCGTTCAAGCTGTGCAAGTTTTGGGAAATGCGTACGCCACTCGCAATCTGGCCAACGGAAATCCAATTGCCCAAGCCCGCAAATAACCGCGATTTGACCAATACCGAATGGGGCTTTGGACAGGGCCTCCGCTTCGGTTTCGAACTGGTGCAAACACGCCCGCACTTTGGCCAACCAGCCCTCTGTAACGGCCAGCCAGGGACCTGTTTCGCGGCTAAGTTCTGTACGCCAAAGCAAAAGAATGTCCGTTAGGCCGTCACCCAGTGCTTGCCACCGAAGGTGCTTGAACCGTGGCGTTGGATCAGACGGAAAAATCCCCGTCCCCGCGCGTGTATCAAGGTATTCGCTGATCACCCGGCTATCAAAAAGCGTTTGCCCTTGGTCTGTAACTAGGGCTGGAATTTTGCCCAATGGAGTGGCCGCCAACACGTCCTCCTGCGGCTTGAGATGCAGCGCAACAAGCGTGCGGATCAGCTCAACCTGATCCAACTGTCCGGTTTCGTGCAGGACGATCATCACCTTACGTACAAAAGGGGATCGCGGAGACCAGTGAAGTTGCATTGTTGGCTCCGTCATACGGCTTCCAGTGAAAGGGCTATTCCTTGGCCCACGCCAATACACATCATCGCCAGAGCGCGTCGTCCTTGACCGCGCGCCAGCATACGTGCTGCCGATCCGGCGATCCGTGTGCCTGACATCCCAAGTGGATGGCCCAGTGCAATAGCACCACCATTCGGGTTGATATGTTCGGCGTCATCGGGAAGCCCCAATCGCCGCAATACCGCAAGCGCCTGGCTGGCGAAGGCTTCGTTCAGCTCAACCACATCAAAGTCGGCGGGTGCAATGTTCAAACGCGCGCATAACTTTTCGGTGGCAGGAGCAGGGCCCATGCCCATGATCCGAGGTGCAACACCCGCCGTCGCGCCACCTGTGATTTGCGCAAGCGGTGCAAGTCCATGCCGCATTACACCAGCTTCGGTGGCAAGGATCAGTGCCGCCGCGCCGTCGTTCACGCCAGAAGCATTGCCCGCCGTCACCGAACCACCGTCGCGGAATGGTGCGCGTAAGGAAGCTAATTCCTCCAATGTCGTAGCGCGCGGATGCTCGTCCTGGTCAAACCGGATCGGGTCTCCTCGGCGCTGCGGGATATCAACAGGCATTATCTCATCGTCAAACACGCCGTCGGCTATGGCTGCCGCTGCGCGCTGTTGGGACCGCAAGGCAAAGGCATCTTGGTCTTGGCGTGAAATTCCGAAGTCTTCTGCGACATTCTCTGCGGTTTCCGGCATCGAGTCTGTTCCATGCAACTTCTGCATCAAGGGGTTGATAAAACGCCAGCCGATTGTCGTGTCTTCGACGCTGGGTTCACGGGAAAACGCAGTAGTTGGTTTGGGCATGACGTATGGCGCACGGCTCATGCTTTCAACGCCCCCCGCGATGGCAAGATCACCTTCACCAAGCGCGAGCCGACGATAAGCGGCAAGCACCGCGTCCATGCCCGACCCACATAGTCTGTTCAGAGTGGTCCCCGATACTATCTCGGGCAGGCCCGCCAAAAGCAATGCCATCCGAGCCACGCTGCGGTTATCCTCTCCGGCTTGATTGGCGCACCCGTAGATGACGTCGACAACTGCTTCCCAATCAATGCTCTTGTGACGCTCTATGAGTGCCTTGAGCGGTAGAGCCGCTAGATCGTCCGTCCGGATACCAGACAAGCTGCCGCCATATCGGCCGATTGGGGTGCGGATGTAATCGCAGATGAAAACGCGTTCCATAGTTTAAACCTTTTGTGGCGTATCAATTTGGTCGAGAGTTTCATCTAAGGGACCGGTTCGAAAACCTTGGCCAATGGCGATTTCAAGATCGGCAATGTCGGCTCTAACCTTAGCCCGATCCTGTGTGGCTGCCCAATAGATTGGCCCGCCACGCCATCGTGGGAAGCCATATCCATTCGTTAGGGTCACATCGACGTCTGAAGGATGCTTGGCAATGCCTTCACTCAGCAAAAGCGCGGCTTCATTGATCATCGCGGCAAGAAGCTGTCGCTGGATGGTCTCAGTATCGTAGGTCTGTGGGGCAATCCCGGCTTCGGTTCGCGCCTCAGCGATGATAGCTTCAACTACTGGGTCGGGCTCTGGGGTTTTATTGCTGTAGTCGTACCAACCTTTGCCGGTTTTTCGGCCCAATCGTCCGGCTTCGCACAGGCTGTCAGGGATGGTCACATAGCGCGCTTCCGGACTGCGCTCAGACGCCTTCCGCTTACGCATCGCCCAAGCTATATCCAGACCAGACATGTCAGACACGGCGAACGGCCCCATGGCGAAACCAAACTGTGTGATCGCTGCATCAACGTCCTGCGGTGTTGCACCGTCCAAAACCAGCAGCTCGGCTCGGCGCCGATAGGCCGCGTAAATCCGATTTCCGATGAAGCCCTCACCAACACCAGCGACAACGGGTTGTTTGCCAAGCCTTCTGGCAAGTTTTAGACCCGTTGCAAGAACCGCGTCTGAAGTCCGATCCGTACGAACAATTTCCAGTAGTTTCATGACGTCGGCAGGGCTAAAGAAATGCAATCCAATCACGCGCTCAGGCCGCGAAAGCTGCCGCACCATTTCGTTGATATTGAGGTACGACGTATTGGTCGCGATGATCGCGTTTTTGGCCAAAACGGTCTCAAGCTTTGCAAGCAGCTCGATTTTGACGTCCAGGTCTTCGAATACCGCTTCTATGACCAGATCGCATTTAGCAACCTTTTCCAGCTCTAGGGCACCCGTCAAGGCGTTGAGCAAAGCGTTGACCTGTTCAACGCTGCGCTTGCCGCGTTCGACTTGAGCTGTGAAGTTCTGCGCGATGGCGCTTGTTGATTTGGCAAGTGCTTCGTCGTTTTGCTCAACAACGGTTACTTTTAGGCCAGCGTTTAGACAGGCGCGCGCAATCCCTTGTCCCATGGTTCCGCCGCCGATCACGCCAACAGTGGTCACGTCACCCGCTAATTTCGGATCGACGTCATCGACTGTTGCAGCGCTGCGTTCGGCAAAGAAAAGATGGCGCAAAGCAAATGCATCCTCGCTTAGGCGCATTTCTTGGAATACGGCGCGTTCGTCAGCAAGCGTCTGCACTGCGTCGCCAGTTGCAGCCTTAACCAAACGGATCGCTTCCGTGACATTTGGACGGCCTTTGCCGCGCTTTATGGCCTTGGCAGTGGCTGCGTCAATCGCGCCCTCGGCATCGGCGGGCACTGGCTGTGAAATCGCAAGCCGTTTAGATCGCGTTTGCGATTTCAGGAAGGCCAATGCATCCGTCAAAATGTCACCGTCAGACACGGCGTCAATCAGCCCGATCTCCTGTGCGTGTCTCGTCGAAATTCGCGACGCCGCACAAATCAGATCGACGGCTTTGGCGATCCCAACCAAACGCGGCAAGCGCTGCGTTCCGCCAGCGCCCGGCACAAATCCAAGCGAAACCTCGGGCAGCCCGACCTTTGTATTCAGCGCGGCGATGCGATAGTCACAGCCTAGCGCGAGCTCTAACCCTCCACCCAACGCCACTCCATGCAACGCGGCAACCACCGGGAAGGGTGCGTCTTCGATAGCACGGATCACATCGGGCAACTCAGGCGTTTTCAAAGGTTGCCCAAATTCACGAAGGTCCGATCCCGCCACAAAGCATTTGCCAACGCCCAAGATGATTGCACCGGATGCTTGGTGTTCAGTAGCCTTTGCAATGGCGCCTACTAACCCTTGGCGCACAGCATATGACCCAGCGTTTACCGGTGGGTTTTCTATACGAAGAATGGCAACTCCATCAGCCATTTCGAAATAAACTTGCCCGCCTTGGACCCCGTTCGAGTTTGAAATCACATCACTTCTCCCGCTTGGGCAAGCATGCCAATGTGCTGTTCGCTTTTTGGCAGCCTGTCGGGATTGTGTCATAAATGACATTAAGCTATATGTATAGCTTAAATTAGATTTTTGTAGACTTCTTTACCTGCTCAACCTAGCGGTAAGACACGTCTTGATCCACTGTGAAACAATATCTGCGACCTCTTTTGACCTCTCATCCGGAAGCGCATGGCTGGCACCATCAATCGTGTGCAGTGTCACGCGTGGTCCCAGTTCTTTCACATAGAAATTGATATCCTGCGGTGTGCGAAACGGATCCTGCAATCCAACCAGATCAAGGATCGGAGCGGTCCCACAATGCCACCAGCTGTCATGATCGGTCCGTGTCCGAGCCGCGCGTTGGACCCTAGCAAGTTCGGGGTACCATCCGTTAAGCCACGGGCGCGCATCATGTTCTTCATGAAAAAATGCAAGCTGTAGCGCTTCTATGCGATCTTCCTCAGGCGCATCTGGGGTCATAGCGATGTTGATTGCCTGGGAAAGTTCCGCTGGCCAGCTTCCTGCCGCGGCTGCCAATAAGACAACACCATCTACCAGATCTGGCTTGTCTGCCGCCATTGTTCTTGCAATCCAACACCCATATGCGTGCCCCGCAACGAAGGCTCCGCCGGGGCCAGCCTCTGCTGCAAGTGCAGCCGCTGCATCGCCCGCGAAGTCGTGGAAATCGACGGTTTCAAGGTCGCCTTCACTTTGACCAACTCCACGAGGCCAAGGCAGGACAACACGAATCCCCTGTTTTGTTAGGTGTTCAGCAAGATGACCAAAGTCCGTCGGCCCTCGCCCTGTAGAAGCGATAAGACACAGTGTCGGCGCGTTAGTTGAGGGGGGCCCGAGTACGTCATATGCGATGGAAGCACTGCCATGGTGCACGATCTTCAACGTGCTTTCTGTTTCATTCATCTTCATGACTCCAAGGGATGTCGGCTTGGGCTAAGACTTCAGACAAATGAACTATAAATATCACTTTTGTCAAACTGTAGGGCCCGAAATTTCTTTTCGCTTCATCCTTTTGATTTGTGAACTCATACAGATGACTTGCTTCGTAAGGCGCTAGCCCACAGGCTGACCCAAGATTGGGCTCGCGGTGTGCGCCTACGGCCGAGCTTCGAGTTCGCTAGCAATCGCGCCCCAAATATTGCTCGCGCCTTTATTCTTGCCGATGTCGGTAAGCCCATCGAGACCACAAGCCTGCGGAATGAGTTTAGCGACGCAGCATGCGAAGCTGGGATAGTTTCACGCCTTCCTGGCCTACCCAAAGCCATCTGCATCTATTGGGCTGAAAGCAACGCGACGGCTCACCAAATCGCGGCGATGGCTGGGCATATGAACCTTTCTGACGAAGAGCGCTAAACGCGCTGCTCACCGTGAACGAGTGGTCAAATTGCTGGTAGGGGTAGCCGAAAATGGGACACGCTTACTCAGAAACGCAACACTCCTGCGCTACTCGCTGTAAAATAGGAGAAACAAGTCGTGGATCAAATGAAATGGCGACCCCGGCAGGATTCGAACCTGCAACCTGCCCCTTAGGAGGGGGCTGCTCTATCCAGTTGAGCCACGGGGCCGTCTTTGGTCCGGCTTATTTACGCGATAACAAACCAAACGTGGCAAAACAATCCTGACAAATTGGATTTTGCCAGAGCCGCGCCCCATTGTGCAGCGCGCGTTGTCTGCGCTAACGTAATAACAACAACAAAGTGAGGCCATCGACGTGACAACGGACAACAAGCGCCCTCTCACCCTTCGTGATGTATCCGAAGCCACCGGCGTTTCAGAAATGACCGTCAGTCGCGTATTGCGGAACCGAGGAGATGTTTCGGAAAAGACGCGGCAAAAGGTGCTGAGCGCCGCCAAAGAACTGGGTTATGTCCCAAACAAGATCGCCGGTGCACTCGCATCGAACCGGGTCAATCTGGTTGCGGTGATTATCCCATCTCTGTCCAATATGGTGTTTCCCGAGGTGCTGACCGGCATCAATTCCGTTCTGGAAAACACGGATCTGCAACCGGTCGTCGGTGTCACAGACTACCAACCGGAGAAAGAAGAAAAAGTTCTCTACGAAATGCTGTCCTGGCGGCCCTCCGGTGTGATCATTGCCGGTTTAGAACATACCGAAGCAGCCCGCGCTATGCTCAATGCCGCCGGCATTCCTGTGGTGGAGGTGATGGACACTGATGGTAAGCCGGTGGACGCAATGGTTGGCATCTCGCACCGCCGTGCGGGGCGTGAAATGGCCAGAGCCATTCTCAAGGCCGGTTATCGCCACATCGGGTTTATGGGCACCAAAATGCCGCTCGATCATCGCGCCCGCAAGCGGTTCGAAGGCTTTACTGAAGCGCTCGCCAAAGAGGGTGTCGAGATTGAGGACCGCGCATTTTATTCCGGCGGCTCCGCTCTCGCCAAAGGGCGCGAGATGACGCAGGAGATGCTGGAGCGCTCACCAGAACTGGATTTCCTATACTATTCCAATGACATGATCGGCGCGGGCGGTATGCTCTACCTGATGGATCAGAAAATCGACATCCCCGGGCAAATCGGATTAGCCGGTTTCAATGGCGTCGAACTTCTTGAGGGCCTGCCCCGGCAATTGGCTACGATGGATGCCTGCCGTCTGGAAATCGGTCGCAAGGCTGCCGAGATCATTGCTGCTCAACTCGACAATCCCGATCAAGAGATCGAAAAACACGTGACCCTGACCCCAACCATCACCTATGGCGATACGCTGAAACGACGCTGATGACGATTGCACAACTGAACAATCGGGCTGCGCGACGGTTGTTTATGGATTGTCACGCCCTGCTGGAACAACCCAGTGGCTCGGCCAAGGCAGACGCGCTTCTGGATCTGATCACCCGATTGGGGTTTGTTCAACTAGACAGCATAAACACGGTCGCGCGTGCCCATGATATGATCCTCTATTCTCGCAGGCCCAGCTATCGTCCGGCAGCGCTGAAACGTGTTTATGAGAAAGACCGCAGCCTGTTTGAACATTGGACACATGATGCCGCTGTGCTGCCGATGGAATTCTATCCTCAGTGGCACCTGAGGTTTCAACGTGATGCAGAGGTTTTGCGCAAGCGCTACCGCAACTGGCATCGCGACGGTTATGAGGCAAAGTTCAAGAGTGTTTTAGACCACATCCGAGACCATGGTCCGGTTGGCTCGTCTGACGTTGGTAAAGATGAGACCAAAGGCTCAGGCGGCTGGTGGGATTGGCACCCATCCAAAACAGCGCTTGAGTATCTCTGGCGATCCGGCGCACTGACCGTGGTTGGGCGTAGCGGTTTTCAGAAACGCTATGACCTGACCGAGCGTGTGATCGACGACGCGCTACTGCCAATCCAGAATACAATAGACCCATCAAGCACCGTCGACTGGCTCTGCAATGCCGCTCTCGACCGATTGGGGTTTGCGACGTCTGGTGAGCTGGCAGCATTTTGGGCCACTGCTACACCTGCTGAATCTGCAACCTGGTGCAAACTTGCAGAAGCTGAGGGCCGAATCGTTCCGTTGGATATTGCACTGGCTGATGGGCGCAGCCGCAAGGTCTATGCTAGGCCAAATGTCATCGAAACCGCCAGTGACCTACCACCGCCTCCGGGCCGCATGCGCGTACTAAGCCCCTTTGATCCTGCTGTGCGGGATCGCAAGCGTGCCGAGGGCCTGTTTGGATTTCACTACCGGATCGAAGTCTTCACCCCCGCTGCGAAACGCCGCTATGGCTATTATGTATTTCCGCTGATGGAGGGCGACCGGTTGGTGGGTCGCATCGACATGAAGGCCCAACGACAAGAGGGCAAACTAAACGTCACCGGGCTCTGGCCTGAGCAGGGCGTCAAATGGCCAGCATCACGACAAAACCGGCTAGAGGCCGAACTGGAGCGCGTGTGCCGATTTACCGGGCTGGACCGCGTTAACTTTGCCGACGGTTGGCTACACGGCCCTCTTTGACTGTGGTCGATTGATTGCACGACCTGCCCATACTCTGCCCAGCTCAGACAAGATCCGGCCGCATTAAGGGTTCAATCGCTGCGCGATAGTCGGCAGGCGCAGCCTTGGCAGTAAAATCTTCAGGCGCGATGAACACGCATACAAACTTCCCCTCGAAACACAATGTCCCGTCCTGACTCGCGTCGACGCGAAACGTGACTGATTTGTGCCCCAGCGCAACAGGCCAGACCGCACAGGACAGCCGATGTCGCGGCGTCACCGGTGAGCGGAAATCGATGCTCATATGGACAAAGGGCGTGCCAGTGCCTCGATCCAGCTCCATCTGATACCAGCCATCCCCGTCCAGCTGGTGCTCCCACCACGCATCAATCGCCTGCAGAGCGAAGCCCGGCAAATGGCCGGTATAGGCAATGCGCGCTGGATCGCAATCGCCCCATCCGACACGAATCTCATGCACAAAATCAGGTTGGGTGGCGTTCGTCATTGGTGGCCTCGGCTTTTAAACTCTCAGAAACGGATACGGCCACCCGCCGAAGCAGATGGCCGCTGTGTTCAAAACTATTGCCCGTCAGCGCATCAGCATCAATGGCAACAGCGTGATAACCGGAAAGGCCACAAGGATCACAACCCGGACCAGGTCAGACGCCACAAAGAACATCACCGCCTTATAGGTATCTACCATACGAGTGCTACGATCCATTGCATTGATAACAAACAAGTTCATTCCGACTGGCGGTGTGATCAGACCAACCTCAACCACGATAAGAACCAGAATGCCGAACCAGATGGCGACGTATTCCGTCTCAATTCGGTTTACCAGGCCTTGGGTGACACGAATGCCCAGCTCTTTCATCTGCTCTCGGGTCAGCTCGGCGCCAGTAGCAATCGCCTCCTGTATCGAGGCCAACATCTCGGCCCCCATTCCATCGGGTATGCCGGCTTTCAATACTTCCATCGCGGCATCTGCCTGCATAGCAGGCAGGTTCACCAGACCAAAATCCATTGCGGAAATCACCGGGTAGAAGATCGGAATTGTCAGAAGGATCATCGACAGGCTATCCATCAGACAGCCAAACACCAGATAGAAGGTCAGGATCAGGATCAACACCATCCAAGGGCTAAGGCCCTGACTGACAACAAAATCAGCAAGCTCCTGCGGAACCTTGGTTAGCGCGAGAAAGCCGTTGTAAAATCCGGCCCCCAGCACGATGAAGAAAATCATCGCTGTAGATCGCGCAGTCACCATGAAACTGTCGGTCAATGTCTCGCGATTCAAACCTCCATTGAGCCAGGCAATCAGCCCAGTACCTAGCGCGCCTACCGCTGCACCCTCAGTTGGGGTGAACCAGCCCAAGTAGATACCGCCTACCACCAAGCCAAAAACCAACAGCACGGGCCAAACCCGCAGCAACGCTGAAAAACGTTCGCCCCATGGCACCGGCGGGCGGGTACCGGCACTGCCTGGAAACACCCGAACATAGACAGAGATCGCTATCACATAGCCAATCGCTGCCAGAATGCCGGGGATAAAGGCCGCTAGAAACAGTTTGGCGATATTCTGCTCGGTCAGAATTGCATAGATCACCAAAACGACGGAGGGCGGGATCAAGATGCCTAGTGTGCCACCAGCTGCCAATGTTGCGGTGGAAAACCCACCCGCATAGCCATAGTTGCGTAGCTCTGGCAATGCGACCCGACCCATGGTGGCGGCTGTGGCCAGTGACGACCCGCAGATTGCACCAAACCCGGCACAGGCCCCAATAGAAGCCATAGCGACGCCACCCTTCTTATGGCCCAGAAACCCCTCCGCTGCTTTAAACAATGCCGTCGACATACCGCCCAGTGTCGCAAAATGTCCCATCAGGAGAAACATCGGTACGATGGTCAGCGAATATGATGAGAAGGTCGAATAGGTCTCACTCTTCATGCGGCCAAAGGCGACCTGCGTGCCATCTGTCACGACAATCAGCCCCACCAGGCCAACCAAAAACATCGACAATCCAATCGGCACACGCAGAAAGATCAGGATCATCAGGATGGGAAATGAAGCAATCCCAATTTCAAGTGCGGTCACTGTTCATCCTCCACGCCGTCCCAGACAAGGATACGACCGGTAAAAAATTCGATAGTGCGCACCGCAGCCATATACGTGCCAACAAGTGCTGCGACGCAAGCCGCAAACAAGCTGGCGCCATAGGACCACCAGACCGGAAACTCGAGCAGGAAAGACGTCTCGCCATTCTGCACCTTACTGAGGGTCCCAGCCCCCAAACGCGCGGCGATAAGCACGAGCACCGCAGCAAAGACAATCTCTGTCAGCATGCGCAGAAACCGTTTTACAGAGCGCGGAAAACTGTTGGTCACAAGATCAACCGAGGCATGACCGGCGGTGATCTGGCACAATGGCAGAAACGCAAAGATCGCAAAGGCAACCCCCGCCTCGACCACTTCGAAATCGCCATTTATCGGCCCTATGCCGATTGAGATTAGCCATTCCGACAGGTCGGGAGCCATTCCCTGCATGATCGCACCATGCAGCAAACCGTTCAGTAGCCGCCCGACAATCGATAGACAGGTCAGCAAAATCAAAAGCGATAAGACAATACCGCCCGCGACGGCCATCAATCTGGCCAGTCCCATCATCAGCTTATGCATGGAATTTACCTTTTTCAGGTGGGTGGACCCGCAATTTCAGATACGCAGGTCCACTGGTCTTGAGCGCAGTTATTGATACTGAGCGGTATATTTATCGATAAGATATGTGGCCTGCTCCAGCAGCGCGTCGCCATCGACACCTTTCGCCTTCATATCATCCAGCCACTGCTGGTAGATCGGCTGCGACGTTTTGCGCCAAACGGCGGTCTGATCTTCATCAAGGGTGATGACATTATTGCCTTCGTCCAGCGCGAATTCACGCGCAGGTTCATCCGCATCGGCCATCGTGCCACCAGCAAAAACCGAGAATTCCAGACCGGAATTTTCGTCCACGGCTTTTTTCAGATCATCGGGCAGGCTCTCATACTTTTCCTTGTTCATCGCCAGAACAAACGTCAGCGTATAAAGCGCGCGGCCCGTGAATTCGGTATGGTTCTCGACCAATTCCGGCACTTTCAGTGCAGTGGTCACCTCCCAAGGGATGGTGGTTCCGTCGATGACACCTTTGGACATCGCTTCAGGAATAGCCGGAACCGGCATACCAACAGGGGTGGCTCCCAATTCCGTCAGCAGACCGTTCACAGACCGGCCACCGCCACGGATCTTCATCCCACGCAGATCTTCTGGTGCTTCAACAGGGTCGGTCGTGTGGATGATTCCAGGCCCATGAACCCAAGTACCCAGAATTTTCAAATCCTTAAATTCTGTGTCTTTCATATGCTCATCGAACATTTCCCAATATGCGTGCGACGCTGCCCGCGCATTGGTCATCATGAAGGGCAGTTCAAACACCTCGGTCGATGGGTAACGGCCGGGGGTATAACCAACAACCGTCCACACGATATCAGCCACACCATCAATAGCTTGGTCCATCAGCTCTGGCGGTTTGCCACCCAGTTGCATCGATGGATAGCGGTCAATCTTTATCCGCCCATCCGACGATGCCTCAACTTTATCGGCCCAGACATCCAGGATCAGCTTAGGCACATTGGCCTGCGCTGGCAGGAACTGGTGCATTTTCAGCGTAACATCCTGCGCCAAGGCGGATGTGGCGCCCATTGCCATCATTGCGACGGCACCCGCCGCCCCTAGTAGCGTTCTCCGAGTGGTCATGTGTTTCCTCCCTCTGACCTTAAGTCTTTTGTCATCTATCGCTTTCAGGTAGCCCTGATGCAACAAATGCCATACATCCGCGGCATCATGTGATGGTGACTATTGCACCACCTGACAGTCGCGTTGTTTCCCCCTGCACCACCAGCTATTAGGTGCATATGTAACTATCAACCAAATATTATATATCTTGGCCGCATGACTGCGCGATCATGCTCCGACCAGCTGCCGTTATGGCACAAAAATACGTTACACATTTCGTATAACAAGCGGTAATTGGGTTACTTAAATACCGCATAGGTTGTGACTAGACCTCAAACTCACCAGCAAACCCGCATGTCGAACCAACGCATCTAACGTAGCGACAATCGAACTGGAGCCAACCCGTCGATACCACCTTCGATACGATCTCCTGTGACTACAGGACCAACCCCGGCAGGCGTCCCAGTCATCACCAAATCCCCCGGCTGCAGATGATAATATCTCGACAGATGGCATAGAATCTCTTCTACCGACCAGATCAGCTCTGCTAGGGATGCATTCTGGCGGATATTCTCGTTAACCCGCAACCAAATGTGTTGATCTTCCGGCTTCCCCCAATCCTCCGCCGCAGTGAGCGGTGCAAAGACGCTGCCATTCTCCAGATCCTTGCCAAGACTCCACGGTCGCTGTTTTTGTCTCTCGCGCAGCTGCAGATCACGACGAGTCATATCCAGCGCGCACCCATACCCCCAGATCGCGGCGCGTGCTTGCGTTGCGGTAGCCTCTTTAAGTGGTGCAGCAATCGCCACAACCAACTCCATTTCATGGTGAAAATTCTCAGTGCCCTGCGGATAAGGCACCTCTGCACCGCTCAACACCGCATGACAGGCCGATTTGGTAAAGTAGAACGGCTGCTCTCGGTCAACCTCCGCCCCCATTTCCGCGGCGTGCGCCGCGTAATTTCGACCAACGCAGAAGATACGTCCAATCGGCCAGACTTCGTCCCGTCCTTCCAGCGGAATCGCAGGAACGGGAGGTAGATCAAACAGCAGTTCTGACATCGCAGACCCTTCCGATGAAACGCGGCCAGATCGGCAATCCGCAGTTCCCCGCGACCCAAACCGCTTGCCATCAAATAGCATTGGCGCACCCTACCAATCCCATCACGCTAACGCGACCACGCAAACACAACTGCCTCATTTTTACAAAAGCCAGCGAAGCACTCCGAGACATGCTGCTTCGAGAAGTAAAGCTGGAATCATACCATTGCTGTCGACCCGGCACGTAGGCTCAGAAATGTCAGCTAAATTTTCGGACGATAGACAATGGAGCAACCTTGGCATCGGAAAAGCCCAATCCTAGGTGATGTCAGTTACTTCATCCAGCCGATAGTCCGGCTTGCTTGAATATGGATGTTTTGAAAAGAGATTGGCATTTGGATGTTTGATTGCAAGACAAAAGCCAGCTCGACGAATCTCAAATCGCACATCAAATGGAGGAAGTGGTGAGCCGTGCAGGATTCGAACCTGCGACCCACTGATTAAAAGTCAGTTGCTCTACCAACTGAGCTAACGGCCCACTTCTTCGTAGGAACATTGTGGCGTTCCTTGGTCGCTCTTTAAGGACATAATCCAGAAGGATCAAGCACTTAATTTGCTTCGGAGCAGCGCGACCTTGCCAGTCATACTGTCCCGATAGGCGGCGTATCTAGGGGCAAGGGCGAATACGGTCAAGCCCTTTTTTCAAGTTTATTGCTGCAAGGGTGGATTCATCTTCGACGGAAGTCTATATGCCCGAAATGACCATAGGATCAGACACCCGCTTGCCCTTTATGAAGATGCACGGCCTCGGCAACGACTTCGTTGTTGTGGACGCGCGTGACGCATCGTGGCAGATCACCCCGCCCATGGCCGCGGGCATTGCGCATCGGCAGATGGGCGTAGGTTTTGACCAGCTTGCCGTCATCACCAACGGCACTGAAGACGCACATCTGACATTCTATAATGCCGATGGGTCAACCTCTGGCGCCTGTGGCAATGCCACACGTTGTGTGGCGCGTTACCTGATGCAGCAGACCGGGCGTAGCGCACTGCGTCTCACAACGGATCGTGGTCTTTTGCTGGCCGAAGATGCGGGCAAGGGCCTGACTGCAGTAAATATGGGCCAACCCCAGCTGGACTGGCAGGACATCCCACTGGCTGAGGATGTCGACACATTGGAATTGCCTATCGAGGGCACACCAACAGCCACCGGCATGGGCAATCCGCATTGCACCTTTTTCGTCGCTGATGCCGAGCTGATCCCCCTCGCCGAATTCGGTGCTCGCTATGAGCACCATCCCCTGTATCCCGAACGCACCAATGTGCAGGTCGCCCATCTGATCGGGCCTGATCACTTGCGGATGCGTGTGTGGGAACGCGGCGTTGGCATCACGCTGGCCTCTGGCTCCTCCTCTTGCGCTACCGCAGTCGCGGCTGTTCGTCGGGGCCTCACTGGCCGCAATGTTCAAATCGATCTTGATGGCGGCTCACTCTGGATCAATTGGCGTGACGACGGCGTCTGGATGACCGGACCGACCTGCCACGTGTTCGACGGCACTTTCACACGCAATTTCCTCGAAAGCCTCGGATCATGAACGCGCCCAAATTCACCACACTTGGCTGTCGACTAAACGCCTATGAGACCGAAGCAATGAAAGAGCTTAGCCAGCAGGCCGGGCTTGAAAATGCGGTTGTGGTGAACACCTGCGCCGTAACAGCCGAAGCAGTCCGCAAGGCACGCCAGGAAATCCGCCGCCTGCGCCGAGAGAACCCGGACGCAAATATCATTGTGACCGGCTGCGCGGCGCAGACCGAACCGGCGACATTTTCCGCAATGGACGAAGTCGACAAGGTCATCGGAAATACAGAAAAGATGCAGGCAGGCACCTGGCGGGCGATGGCCAAGGGGCCGAATTTCATCGGCGCGACGGAGAAGGTACAAGTCGACGACATCATGTCAGTGACCGAAACCGCCGGCCATCTGATCGACGGTTTCGGCACCCGCAGCCGCGCCTATGTGCAGGTCCAAAACGGTTGTGATCACCGCTGTACCTTCTGCATCATCCCGTACGGTCGTGGCAACTCGCGTTCCGTGCCCGCAGGCGTCGTGGTCGACCAGATCAAGCGATTGGTGGACAAAGGGTATAACGAGGTGGTGCTGACCGGTGTTGATCTCACCAGTTGGGGCGCGGATCTGCCCGCTACGCCCAAGATGGGCGATTTGGTGATGCGCATCCTAAAGCTGGTGCCTGATCTGCCCCGGCTCAGGATTTCCTCCATCGATTCGATTGAGGTCGACGACAACCTGATGCAGGCCATCGCGACCGAACCACGCCTGATGCCACATCTGCACCTGTCGCTCCAGCATGGGGACGATTTGATTCTGAAACGTATGAAGCGTCGGCATCTGCGCGACGACGCTATCCGTTTCACGGAAGACGCCTCGCGATTGCGTCCCGAGATGACCTATGGCGCTGACATTATCGCGGGGTTCCCGACCGAAAGTGATGCCCATTTTGAAAACTCGCTGAAGCTCGTGAAAGACTGTAACCTGACCTGGCTGCATGTGTTCCCTTATTCCAAGCGCGATGGCACCCCAGCGGCCAAGATCCCAAGCCAGGTGAGTGGCACCGTGATCAAGGAACGTGCCGCCCGCCTGCGGGCCGCGGGCGAGGCGCAGGTACAGGCGCATCTAAAAGCCCAAGTCGGAAAAACTCATCGGATCCTGATGGAAAACCCGCACATGGGCCGAACCGAGCAGTTCACCGAGGTCCGGTTCAAGACACCGCAGATCGAAGGCCAGATTGTCACCACCGCAGCTACCGGCATCGACGGAATTCAACTCACCGCCTGATACTGGGCTAACCCGCGCAGCGGAGAAAAAGGAGCAAGCCCGAAATGGCCGTTATCCTCTTTCTGCATGGCCCATCCAGCAGCGGTAAATCCACACTCGCATCAGAGCTGCGCCGACAGTCGCGGTCTCCGTTCCTTCAGATGTCGATCGATCATTTTCGTGACAGTGGTGCGTGGAACCCTGCCGACTATCCAAACTGGCCCTCTGCCCGTCCCGCTTTCTTCAATGGCTTTCATCGCGCCGTGGCAGGCTTTGCTGACGCAGGCAACGATCTGATCGTTGAACATATCCTAGACACACCCGGCTGGCATCAGGATCTGCAGATTTTACTCGCAGGGCATGATCTCTTTTTCATCGGGCTAGACGCGCCCTTGGTGACGCTGAACCAGCGTGAAGTGATCCGTGGTGATCGCCCGCTCGGCAGCGCCGCTGCGGATGCTGCCTATGTTCACGATGGCCTCACATATGATCTGCGCCTTGATGGCACCTATTCAGCAGCGACATCCGCCGCCGCCATCCTGCGCAAGTTGGAAAAACCATTGGCGCTCTCGCAGTTTTTCACCTGACAACACGCAAAACCCAAACGCATCAGAAAACTTGCGACCAAAAAAGAAAACCCCCGCAGGCAGAGCCTGCAGGGGTTTCAATCGTATTGAAAATCCGGCGGCTTAGCTGGATTTCTTGCCTTTGTGTGGTGCCCAAAGACGCTTGTTGGTGAGGTACAGCATCACCGACAGCAACGTCAGGAACAGCACGCCAACAAAACCAGCTTGCTTGCGCGCCATCATCTTAGGCTCAGCGCTCCACATCAGGAAGGCTGAGACATCCTTGGACATGCTTTTCACGTCATTGGCGTGGCCGTCGACAAACTCGACCTGCTCATCCGACAAGGGCGGAGCCATGGAGATCCAGCCACCCGGAAAAGCAGTGTTGCCGTAGAAAATGGTCCCTGCTTCTTCCTTTTCTTCGCCGGTGTATCCGTCCAGCAGCGAAGCGATGTATTCCGCACCACCGATGCCTTTGAACAGCTGGTTCATACCGGATCCGTAAGGACCGTGGAAACCCGCGCGCGCCTTTGCCATCAGGCTCAGGTCGGGCGCGCCGGCGTTGGTGTTGGCGGGGAAATGATCGGTCGGCTTGGCCGGACGATCTTCATCTTCCACCGGATCATAGACCGAGAAGTTCTCGGCCGCGTAGGCACGGACCTGATCTGCCGGCAGGTTCGGGCCACCCTCGTCTGCCAGCGTGCGCAGCGGCACCTGTTTCAGACCGTGACAGGCAGCACAGACCTCGGTGTAGATTTGCAGGCCGCGCTGCAACTGATTGGTGTCGTATGTGCCGAACGGACCTTCAAACGAGAAGTCGAAATCCTCGACGTGGCCCGAGCCGCCTGCCGCAAACGATGCGGCAGGTGCCAGAGACAGTGCGAAGGCGGCACCAATGGCTAGTTTTTTCAACATGGTTGCTGTCCTTCTCAATTACTCAGCCGGAGTGGCGTCAGACTTCTTGCCATAATGGGCATCAAAGTCCGCTTCGATAGTCTCGGGAATGGCCTGCGGCTTCTCGATCACGCCAAGCAGCGGCAAGATGACCAGGAAGTAGCCGAACCAGTAAGCCGAGGCGATCAGCGAGAACGACGCATAAGGCTCTTCAGCAGGCATCGCACCCAGCCACATCAGGGCAAAGAAGTCGATGACCAGCAAGAGGAACCACCATTTGAACTGCGGACGGTAACGACCCGAGCGCACACGGCTGGTGTCCAGCCAAGGCGCCAGCGCCATTACGGCAATCGCACCAAACATCGCCAGAACACCAAAGAACTTTGCGTCAATAATACCACCGGTCACGAAGGATGCGATCTGTACCACCCACACTTCGGATGTGAACGCACGAAGGATCGCGTAGAACGGCAGGAAGTACCACTCAGGAACGATGTGCGCAGGTGTCACCAGCGGGTTGGCTTCGATGTAGTTGTCGGGGTGGCCGAGGTAGTTCGGCATAAAGCCAACAATGGCCCAGAAGATCACCAGGACCACAGCCAGACCCACGAAATCTTTGATCACGAAGTAGGGCCAGAACGGCAGCGTGTCTTTCTTGGCTTCTTCCTTCGAGCCGCGACGTACTTCAACACCCGTTGGGTTGTTGTTGCCAGTGGTGTGGAAGGCCCAGATATGGACGATCACCAGAGCAGCAATCACAAACGGCAGCAGATAGTGCAGCGAGAAGAAGCGGTTCAGCGTAGCGTTATCGACCGCCGGTCCGCCCAACAACCAAGTCTGCAGCGCTTCACCAACAAAAGGAATCGCGCCGAACAGGCCAGTGATAACCGTAGCACCCCAGAAAGACATCTGACCCCAAGGCAAAACATAGCCCATGAAGGCGGTGCCCATCATCATCAGGTAGATCAGCATCCCAACAATCCACGTGATTTCACGCGGTGCCTTGTAGGAGCCGTAGTAGAGACCACGGAAGATGTGGATGTAGACCGCGACAAAGAACAGCGACGCACCGTTGGCGTGCAGGTAGCGGATCATATAGCCACCGTTCACGTTGCGCATGATGTGCTCAACGCTGGCAAAAGCCAGATCAACGTGCGGTGTGTAGTGCATCACAAGAATGATGCCGGTCACAATTTGCAGGACCAGGCAAAATGCCAGGACGATGCCCCAGATCCACAACCAATTCAGGTTCTTGGGCGTGGGGATCATGATGGTGTCATAGATCAGGCCAACGATGGGCAGGCGGCTGTGCAGCCACTTCTCACCACCGGTTTTCGGCTCATAATGATCGTGCGGAATGCCGGACATGAATGCCTCCCTTATCCCAGTTGGATCGTAGTTTCATCAAGGAACACAGCCGTTGGAACCGGCAGGTTCTCGGGTGCGGGACCTTTGCGGATACGGCCAGCGGTGTCGTAGTGGGACCCGTGGCACGGGCAGAACCAGCCATTGAAATCGCCAGCACCGTCACCCAGCGGCACACAGCCGAGGTGGGTGCAGACACCCATCATGACCAGCCATTCGCCGGACTCATCAAGCGTACGGTTTTCGTCGGACGCATCCAGACCAGGCTTGTTGGCATTGCGATCCTGCTGGTCGGGCAATTCCGACAGTTCGACAGACCGGGCTTCTTCGATTTCTTCCGCGGTACGGCGACGGATGAACACCGGCTTGCCAAGGAACATGACAGAAAGCTGTGTCCCAACTTCTACGCCACTGATGTCCACAATAATCGAGGACAGAGCCTGAACGTCAGCTGAGGGGTTCATCTGGTTGATCAGGGGCCAAATTACGGCGCCCGCAGTCACTGCCCCGGCGCCAGCAGTGGCGTAATAGAGGAAATCTCTCCGGGTTCCTTCGTTGTCTTCTGCGTGGGACACGAGGTTTTCTCCAATTCCAGCGCCCGTTTAGGGCAAACATGCGCATTCACTGCGCAAAGAACGCAGTGACTCATCGCGGGTATCTAGCGGGGAGAAGGGCTTTCGTCCAGCGGTCATAGGCGCGCAGATGGACGCAGTCGCAAGATATTATGCACAACTGTTGCAAACAGCCTCACATATTTGTACCTGCCCCCCGCATTTCAAGTCCCGTGGATCAGTTTTCGGGTGGTCGGGTTGCCTGCATCGATGGGCGCGAATCGAATTCAGCATACCAGTCAGCTAACGCGTCATTGCCCTTGCGCCACCCCATATCAGGGTGACGGAAATCCACATAGGCCAAGGCACATGCGACAGCGATCTGCCCGATACGCATCGGGCCCTTCAAATGCGCCATCCAGCGGGTATTCAACGCAGAACAACCACCCAAAACCTTACCAGTCTGCCCTTCGATCCACTCAGGCCATTGCTTGTCTTCGGGGCGCAGGCGTTTTTCATAGGCCAACAAAACCGCTGCATCCATAATGCCGTCCGCCGTAGCCTCCAGCACCCGCGTTTCCCAACCGCCATTATAAAGCGCGCCGCCTGCCCGATCCGCCAAATAGGCACAAATCACCCGGCTATCATAAAGCGTCGCCCCATCCGTCCGTTCCAGCGCAGGAATCTTGGCCAGAGGATTCGCCGCTTTCAGATCACTGCTGGGGCTGACGGGTGTTGTCGCAACAGGGCAAAGCTCAACATCGTCCAACTGCTGCGTTTCGTGCAACAGAACCATGACTTTGCGCACATAGGGCGATGTAGGAGCGTGAAATAGCTTCATGTGTAAATTCCTTTTCAATAGCGGCTGTGGCCGCATCACGGTCCACTCTAACTCTGCCTGCCGCCAGGAAAACCCCCAGCATGATCATCCCGCCTTCTGTTTCTCTTGCCTTTGGTCGATCCTGACGCCATGGTCGCGCTGTTCTCAGGGCGGGGCGAAATTCCCCACCGGCGGTAAGCGGGCCATTCCCGTAAGCCCGCGAGCGGTCATTTCGAGTGACGTCACAGGTGAAGTCGGCTTTCGGCTCTCATGTTTCTGTGACTGCGATAGGGATGATGTCTAGCAGATCTGGTGCGATTCCAGAGCCGACGGTCATAGTCCGGATGAAAGAGAAACGTGTGACAGAGCCGCGACAGCCGCGTGCTCTCATCACGCGTGATCGCCTTGGGTGACGTGTCAAACCTATAGGAGATACCACAATGACACACACCCGCTTCGCCTTTATCAAGGCTCATTGGCATGCAGATATTGTTGATCGCGCGATGGAGGGCTTTCAGGAGCTGATCCCCGCAGAGCAGATTGATGTCTTCGATGTGCCCGGCGCCTTTGAAATGCCACTCCTCGCCAAAGACCTCGCCAAAACCGGCAACTATGCGGCCATCGCTTGCGCCGCCTTTGTTGTTGATGGCGGTATCTACCGCCATGATTTCGTGGCGCAGGCTGTTGTGGATGGCCTGATGCAGGCCGGTATGGAAACCGGTGTTCCTGTCCTATCGGTGTCGTTGACGCCGCACCATTATCAGGAAACTGATCACCACAACGCGATCTACCGTGCTCATTTTGTGGACAAAGGGCGCGAAGCGGCCAATGCCGCGCTGATGATCACAAAAACTCGGCAGGCTGCGCTCGCCAGCTAACGCCTGACCTATCCGAGATAGGCCTTCAGAGCCGGCGGCGGGTTGTCCAGCAACTGCGCCGTCGCCACTGGTGAATGAGCCACACCATCGGCCACCAAAACCACTTGATCTGCGATCCGGCGTGCATCAGCCGGATCGTGGCTGACCATCAATACCGTAGCCCCAGTCTCAGCGGCCAACTCCGCCACCAGATCCAGCATCTCGACCTTGAGCGCAGGTCCAAGTGCGGCAAAAGGCTCGTCGAGCAGCAAGAGATCACGCCCCTGAACCAATACACGACCCAGCGCCACCCGACTCTGCTGACCACCTGACAAAGCGGCCGGCTTGCGATCTTCCATACCCGCGAGACCAACCCGCGCAATCGCTGCCTGCACCTGCGCCTCCTCCTCTGACGACAGCCGCAGGTTCGGACGAATCCCCAGGCCGACATTCTGCGACACACTTAAGTGCGGAAACAGATTGCCGTCCTGAAATAGCATCGCGATGGGCCGGGATCCCGGCAAAACATGCGTTAGCCCCTGTCCCTGCCAGGACAACACACCTTCGGTGATAGCAACAAAACCGGCAATCGCCTCAATCAACGTCGTCTTGCCTGCACCAGAAGGGCCGATCACTGCCACCCGCTGCCCCGCGGCAACTGACAGATCTGCGCGCACAATAAAGCCGCCGTTGTCCAATTGGCAGTTTTCAAGTTTCAGCATAGCGGCGACCTCCCCGGTCGAATACGTAAAACGCCCCCATCGACAGGCACAATAGCAACAGCGCCCCGCCTGATGCGGCGTCCATCCGGTAAGCCCCCATCAGACGATAGACCTGCAACGGCAGCGTCGCGGTGTCACTATCGGCAAACAGCGCAATCACACCAAGATCGCCCATCGACAGCGCTGCGGCCAAGCCTGCGGCGAAACCAATCTGCGGACGCAACCGTGGTAGTAGTACCCGGCGGACAAACACCCAGCCTCGAATATCCAGCGAAAGCGATAGGCGACCATAGCGCCCAAGAATCTCACGCACACGCGGGATCAAAATACGCAGCGCAAAAGGCAACGACATCAACGCATTCACCAGCGCTGTAACCGGCAATGCCAATATAAACGGATCTGCGATGGGATAGATCACAATAAACAGCCCGGTTCCGATCACCAGCGGAGATACCGCTAGGCCCAACAAACCGGCGACTTCGACCAGCCCACCACGGCCAAGCGCAACGGCAACAGCCATTGGCAAAGCTATCCCCAGCAACACCAGCGTGCTGATGCCCGCAATCAGTGCTGAGGTACCGGCGGCAAGCCAAACCGAGGCCCCCATGGACAGGAGCCCCGGCAGCCCCTCGATCACGATTGCGCTCAACGGCAACAGCAGAAACAACGCCGCCGCAATCACGAAAACCGCATCCAGCCGCCGCGCCAATGTCCCTTGGCCGTCCCAGCGGCGCACAGGTCTATCCAGCCCAGCGCCAAACCCCTCGCCCGTGGCCACGCGCAGCGCCACAATCGCCGCCGCCCCGGTCAAAAGCAGTTGGATACCTGAAAGCAGAGCCGCTCGGCCAAGGTCAAAATCAAATCGAAACGCCTGATAAATCGCCAACTCAATGGTGGTCGCTCGTGGTCCGCCGCCCAATGTAAGTGCGACAGCAAAACTCGACAGACAGATCGCAAACACCACCGCCAATGCACCGGGCACCACCTGCCGCAACATCGGGGCTTCCAGCAGCCGCCACATGGCCAATGGACCCGCATTCAACTGCGCCGCCAGGCGGAACCGTTCAGCCGGAATTTCCTGCCACCCCTGTAATATCAATCTGGTCGCCAGCGGCAAATTGAAGAACACATGCGCCAGCACAACACCATGCAGCCCGTAGACCTGCAATGGTTCAAAGCCGAACAGCGCCAGCATATCGCTCAGCCAACCCGAGCGGCCAAAAACTGCAAGGATGCCAAGAATCGCGACAATTACCGGCAAGATAAACGGCGCACCCATCAAGGCAATCAGCACTCGTCGCCCAAAAAACCGGCGTCGCGCCAAGGCACGCGCCACCGGTATCGCAAGAATAACACTGACTAACGCCGACAGTACCGCCTGCGTAACCGTGAACCGGATCGCCGCCCAATCGGCAAAGCCGAGACCGCGTCCGACTTCGGCCCGAAACGCCACTGCAGCCAAAGCCCCAAGGATGAGCATCGCAACCAAGGTTGCGACACCCAAACCCCATCGGGATTTTAGCGGCTGAGCGCGGTCAGCCATTCGTCCAGCGCCACATCTCGCAGCGCCGCTGCTTCGTCTTCGCCAAATAGGAGGGATTTCTCTGGCGCAACCAGCGCTTCAAACCCCTCAGGCAGACCAGCTGCGGGGATCACGGCCGGATACATCCAGTTGGTCGTTGGAATAATCGACTGGAAGTCTTCACTGACCATGAAGGCGAGGAACTGATCTGCCAACTCGGGCTGATCGCTCCCGGCCAGCTTTCCGGCCACCTCAACCTGCATGTAGTGACCTTCGTCAAACACAGCAGCAGCCTTGCTGGCATCTTCTTCGGCAATCAGGTGATACGCTGGCGACGTGGTGTAGGACAGGACCATGTCGGCCTCTCCCTCAAGGAACAGACCATAGGCCTCTGACCAGCCTTTGGTCACGGTCAGCACATTGTCGGCCAACCCTTCCCAAACCTCAGGCGCCTTGTCGCCATAGGCAGCTTTCACCCACATCAGCAGCCCCAAACCGGGCGTAGAGGAACGTGGATCCTGAATCACGACCTTCAAATCGCTCTCTGCCAGTTCCATAAACGTCTTGGGTGCTGCCGCATCCGCATTGTGAACAAAGGCAAAATAGCCCCAATCGTAAGGCGCGAACGTTGCGTCTTCCCATTTGATGGGCAGTGCATAATCGGCGGTGACGCCGTGTTTGGCAAAAAGGCCAGTCGCCTTCGCGGCAGCGGTCAGGTTGGTATCCAGACCCAACACAACATCCGCGTCGGAACGCTCACCTTCCAGTTTGACCCGCGCCAACAAGGCCGCGCCATCGCCTGCGCCGACCAGCTTCAGGTCACAGTCACAGGTTGCTTCAAAGGCTTTTTCGACCGCTGGACCGGGGCCCCAGTCGGACACAAAGCTGTCATAGGTATAGACAATGAGTTCGGGCGTTTCGGCATAGGCTGCCGTTGCGCCCAGCAGTCCCGCTGCAAGTACAAGATGTTTCATGGCATCCTCCATTGCGGCGATGGGCAAGGGTGGAGTCATTCCATACCTTCCCTCCGCCGGTTCTAGCCGGTTCAGGTTCAACGGGTGTGATCTCAGCGTCGATGACGCACCCCGAGGTGGCGCGAACACTAGGGGCAAGACGACAGAAAGACAAGCGATAGCCAGTTTCAGCCTGCCCAAGCTATGACAGCTGTACTGACCAATTGTTTCGCACGCGAAACATTGGGAGAGACTGCCTGTCCTTTCTTTCCGATTAACGTCGGCGATATGTTCCCGCCGGAGACGCCCGTCGAAATACGCAAGGACTCGCGCATCGGACGGCGAGCGCCGCGAACGCTACTCACGCCATGCGACAGGAAACCGCTTGAGAGAGCCGCCCACCCTCGTTAAGCAATTCCACAAAGGAGACCGCATCCATGTCGATCAACAGTTTTGGCCATTTGTTCCGCGTCACTACCTGGGGTGAAAGCCACGGGCCTGCCCTTGGTGCCACTGTTGATGGCTGTCCGCCAAATGTCCCGGTCGAAGCCGAAATGCTGCAGCAGTGGCTCGACAAGCGTCGCCCCGGTCAGAACAAGAATATGACCCAACGCAACGAACCCGACGCGGTAAAAATCCTGTCAGGCGTGTTCGAAGGCAAATCAACCGGCACACCAATCCAACTGATGATTGAAAACACGGATCAGCGCTCCAAGGACTACGGCGACATCGCCCAAACGTTCCGCCCCGGTCACGCTGATATCACCTATTTCCAGAAATACGGCAATCGTGACTATCGTGGCGGCGGTCGTTCCTCGGCGCGTGAAACCGCGGCACGGGTCGCAGCGGGTGGCGTTGCACGTGAAGCAATCAAGACACTTGTGCCGGGCCTGGAGATCAAAGGCTACATGACCCGCATGGGCGACATGGAGATCGACCGCAGTCGGTTCGACTGGGAGGCCATCGATCTGAACGATTTCTGGATTCCGGATGCCGCCGCCGTTCAGGATTGGGAGACCTATCTGCAGGGGTTGCGCAAGGAACACGATTCTGTTGGCGCCGTGATTGAGGTTGTGGCGCGGGGTGTGCCCGCGGGCATTGGCGCCCCGATCTATGGCAAACTCGACACCGATCTGGCGGCCGCCATGATGTCGATCAACGCTGTAAAAGGCGTCGAGATTGGCGAGGGCATGAATGCCGCTGCTCTAAAAGGCTCGGAAAACGCCGATGAGATTTTCCTCGGCAATGATGGCGCACCGGTCTACTCGTCAAACCATTCAGGCGGCATTCTGGGCGGCATTTCCACGGGACAGGACGTCGTAGTGCGCTTTGCCGTCAAACCCACGTCATCAATCCTTACACCACGCCAATCGATCCGCAAGGATGGCAGCTCTGCTGAGGTCATCACCAAAGGCCGCCATGATCCCTGCGTTGGCATTCGCGCAGTCCCTGTGGCAGAGGCAATGATGGCCTGTGTGATCCTGGATCATCTGTTGCTGCACCGAGGTCAGATCGGTGAAAATCAGGGCCAGATCGGCAGCTGAACCCTTCACCTCTCACCCTGGAACGCTGATACCCGTGGGTGAGAGGTTTACGCAATGCGCTAGGAAAACAGCTCCGCGAATGTTTCGCGCAGTGCTTTTTTCTGCACCTTGCCCATAGTGTTACGCGGTAGCGCCGCCATCACCTCGATATGTTTCGGCTGTTTGAACTTGGCCAATTGGTCTGAAAGGGCGGTACTGACCGCCTCTGAACTGATATCGTGGCCGGTTGGGATCACGATGGCCACAACGGCTTCGCCAAAGTCGGGATGAGGCACACCGATCACGGCACTTTCAAGCACACCCGGCAGGTCGTCGATTAAGGATTCAACCTCCTTTGGGTAGACATTGAAACCGCCGGTGATCACCAGATCTTTTTCCCGTCCAACAATGGTGACGTAGCCCTTGTCGTCAATTTTTGCGAGATCACCGGTGATGAACCAACCGTCTGGGCGCAACTCTTCGGCTGTTTTCTCTGGCATCTGCCAATAGCCCTGAAACACATTTGGGCCACGTACCTCCAGCACACCAATCTCGCCCAATTGGACCGCCTGGTCGTCCTTCATAACCCGCGCCTCAACCCCCGGCAGGGGCTGACCGACCGTCCCCGCAATGCGGTCACCGTCATAGGGGTTGGAGCTGCTCATATTGGTTTCCGTCATCCCGTAGCGTTCAAGAATTCGATGCCCGGTGCGCTCCTCCCAGTTTTCGTGGGTTTCCACCAGCAGCGGCGCGGAGCCGGAAATGAACAGACGCATGTTCGCCGCCAATTCTGGTGTCAGGCGAGGATCTGCCAGCAATCTTGTGTAGAATGTTGGCACCCCCATCAACGCGGTAGAGGATGGCATCGCCGCAAGGATGGCTTCTGCATCAAACCCCGGCAGGAACACCACCTGCGCACCTGCAAGAAGGGCCACATTGGTCGCCACAAATAGACCATGGGTATGAAAAATCGGCAGCGCGTGGATCAACACGTCATCCGATGTGAACTGCCAATAGTCCCGTAGGGTTAGAGAATTCGAATACAGATTTTCATGGCTGAGCATCGCCCCTTTGGAGCGCCCGGTAGTACCCGAAGTATATAAGATAGCCGCGAGATCTGATGGATCCCGTGCCACGAGATCAAACCCGTGCTGTGTCGCCGCGAGATCTGCAAGACTGCCGTTGCCGTGACCATCCAGCGTCATCAGTGCGGCCTCACCGGCCACAGTTCGGAGGCGATCAACCCTTGCCGGATCGCACACAAACACGCGCGGTGTAGCATCGCCAATGAAGTAAGCAACCTCGGTATCTGTATAGGCGGGGTTCAGCGGTAAAAAGACGGCTCCCGCCATGACTGTTCCCAAATACAGCTCGATCGCGGTCAGTGATTTATCCACCTGCGCGGCAACCCGGTCTCCGGGCAGGACGCCACGTGAAACAAGACTCGCCGCCATACGCTCAGCCCCTGCAAAGAGATCAGCATAGCTGACAGTGCCCACGTCAGGACCCGTAGCAAATACAACCGCTTCCCTACCAATAGTTGCTGCGCGCAAATGATGGATTAGAGGATTTGCATCATACATTCGAAGGCTCCTAAAGGCGATGAGCGGTTTATTTTCAATTTAGGCCACCTTGGACAAAGCCGAGTAGTAAATTCAACCCGTTGCACTTTCCGACGCAGAAGCGCAGTGTCCGGCCATGGTGAAATCGTTAACATCGCATCAACCGGGACGCGCCATTGCATTAAAAGTGGCTGCTATCGCACTGTTCACCGGCCTATCGGCAATCATCAAGGCAACATCTGATGTGGTGCCCGCTGGCGAGGCAGTGTTTTTCCGGTCTTTTTTTGCCATTCCAGTGATTCTGGTCTGGCTGACGATGCGTGGAGAACTGCCACGGGGACTAAAAACCTCCCGTCCCGGCCGTCATTTCCTGCGCGGGATTTTGGGCACCACTGCGATGGGTATGACCTTCATGGGGCTTGGAATGTTGCCCCTGCCGGAGGTGACCGCAATTGGATATGCGACGCCGATCTTTACGCTGATTCTGGCGGCACTGCTGCTAGGAGAACGGATCCGGCTCATTCGGATCAGCGCCGTAGTCATTGGGTTGATTGGGGTTTTGGTGATGCTCTGGCCGCGATTGGGCAGCGGAGATCTGGGCGACGCCGCAACACTTGGTGCAATCCTGATCCTTGTCGCCACAATAGCACGCGGTTTGGTGCAGATTCACATTCGGCGCATGGTCATGACAGAGCATACTGCCGCAATCGTCTTCTATTTCTCGCTCACCGCGTCGATCCTGTCGCTCTGCACGATGCCCTTTGGCTGGGTCTGGCCCGATCCAACCACGCTTGCGCTTTTGATTAGTGCGGGTTTGGTGGGCGGCGTCGCACAAATCCTTGTCACATCGTCCTATCGTTTTGCGCCAGCGTCTATGTTGGCCCCATACGACTACTCGTCGATGCTATTTGCAATTGTACTAGGCTATATCTGGTTCAATGAACTGCCTACGCTCGTAATGCTGATAGGTGCCGTCTTGGTGATAGCGGGCAATGTGCTGGTGATCTGGCGTGAAAGCCGCCTGGGGTTGGAACGCGGGAAGGCACGAGCTGTCACGGATCCTAAAGGTTGAAGCCTAGACCCCACCCATCCGAACCCGGAGCGCATTAACCCGGTCGCGCAGGTCAAAGAGATCCTCAAGATCACTGCCCATCGCCTCGGCGACACAGGCCGAAACCTCTCCCGCTTGCGCGGCCCGGTCACGCCCATGATCGCTAAGCTGGACCAATCGGCTCCGATCGTCATCCGGATTGGGCACGCGCGACAGCAGGCCGACTGCCTCCATCCGTTTTAACAGCGGGGTCAGCGTATTGGTCTCAAGATCGAGCCGGTCACCCAACGCGCTGATCGTCTGCCCATCGGTCCGATAAAGGGATATCAGCACCAGATATTGCGGATACGTCAGCCCCAATGGCGCTAACAATGGACGGTAAAGTCGTGTCAGCGCGTGGTTTGCCGAATAGATCGCAAAGCACAAAAGATCCGGAGTGTCTGGTATGCCGTTGGTCAGTGTGTTTGTCATAATTGTAATTTAAATCGCGCGCGATGCATCTGCAAGCACTTGACCTTTGCTTCAGCATATCTATTTATATCGCGCACGACATAAATTTATCCAACAGTAATACATGGAAGGATCCCATCATGAGCGTTTCCCCTGTCTATACAGCCGCTGCAACCGCAACCGGTGGCCGCGACGGCAAAGCCAGCATCCACGGCAGCGATGTTAGCTTTGATCTGGATCCGCCCAAAGAAATGGGTGGCGGTGGCAATGGCAGCAACCCGGAACAGTTGTTCGCGGCGGGCTATGCGGCCTGCTATATTGGGGCAATGAAATTCGCGACCACGCAAGACGATAGCCTCGCCAAAGTGCCAAATGATGTCTCAGTCCACTCCGAGGTGGGCATCGGCCCACGCGACGAAGGCGGTTTTGGACTAACTGTGGCGCTGAAAGTCAGCCTGCCGGGTCTGTCCGCAGAAGATGCTCAGGCTGTGGCTGATGCTGGGCATAAAATCTGCCCATATTCCAACGCCGTGCGCGGCAATGTCACCGTGACCACCGACTTGGTCTGATTGACGAACTACTCTCGTAGCAAGCACCAGCCGAATGGCCCCTACCTGGGGGCTCATACAGAAAAAGCGCGGGGCATCTGCTCCGCGCTTTTGCATTTTAACAGCGATAGGCCGGATTTCATCCAGTGATCAGCTGCGCACCAGCTCTTCATAAGCTTTGGCAATCTCTTGAGTTATGTCGCCCACTTCAAAGCTATGCTCGCCAATCTGGCCAACTGGAGTCACCTCCGCTGCAGTGCCGGTCAGCCAGCACTGTTCGAACCCGTCCAGCTCTTCCGGCATGATGTGGCGTTCATGCACGGTGATCCCGCGATCATGCAGCATACCAATAACAGTCTGGCGCGTGATTCCGTTCAGGAAGCAATCAGGCTTGGGCGTGTGCACTTCGCCATCCTTCACAAAGAAGATATTGGCGCCGGTCGCCTCGGCCACGTAACCGCGGTAATCCATGAACAGCGCATCTGAGCAGCCCTTGGCCTCTGCCTTGTGCTTGGAGATGGTGCAGATCATGTAAAGACCCGCCGCCTTGGCATGAACCGGGATGGTTTCCGGGCTTGGGCGTTTCCATTCTGCAATGTCCAGCTTTGCACCCTGCATTTTGGCATCACCATAGTAGGCGCCCCAGCCCCAGACCGCGATCGCCATACGCACAGGATTCTTGGCAGAAGCGACACCCATATCTTCGCCCGAACCACGCCAGACCAGAGCACGCACATAGGCGTCCTGCAGACCGCTGGCTTTTAGGGTTTCTTCCTTAGCCGCCTCGATCTGATCCACAGTATAGGGCATTGGCATGTCCAATGCCTCAGCCGAGGCTACAAGGCGCTCAGAGTGCTGACGGCTTTTGAAGATTTTACCGTTGTATGCGCGCTCTCCCTCAAAGACGGAGGAGGCATAATGCATCGCATGGCTGAGGATATGGACCTTGGCGTCGCGCCAGTTGACCATTTCGCCATCCATCCAGATCAAACCGTCCCGATCATCATAACCCGCCATGGCGCACCTCCTATTGCATCGCCTTATTCTCGAAAGTTGCGCTATATATGGCCGTTTCGGACATAATATTGCGCTAAACCTGCGATTCGATACATCTTCAGACTTGGAATGTCAACAACGCTGACTTAAAATGACCTCAGCACAACAGGGGAGAGACCCATGGCTGAAGGGCGACCGGGGCAGGGATTTGGCGGCGAAAGCCTGCTGTTCCTGACAGATGAGCAGTTGCGGCAGGGCATCGAGGCGATGTTTTTTGCCTATCGCGGTTTTACCGCAGACCCGGATCGGATCCTGGCAGAAATGGCCTATGGGCGGGCGCATCACAGGGCCATTCACTTTATCAGTCGTGCACCGGGGACGACGGTAAACAACCTTCTGTCCATCCTGGGTGTGACGAAGCAGTCACTGAACCGCGTGCTGCGGGCGTTGATTGGCGATGGTCTGGTTGAAAGCCGCGTCGGGGTCACAGACAAGCGCGAGCGACACCTGTTCCTGACCGACAAGGGACACGCATTGGAAACCAGCCTTTCTGATGCCCAGCGCGCCAGAATGCGCACCGCCTATAAAGATGCCGGACCAGAAGCGGTTCAGGGCTTCAAGCGGGTGTTGGAAGCGATGATGGACGCCGATATGCGCCGCGCCTACGCCAAACTAAGGGAGACAGGCGCATGACCAGTTTTGATTCCCATCTGCTGATTGTCGATGACGATGAGCGCATCCGGGGCCTGCTGAAGAAGTTCCTGATGCGGGCCGGGTTTCTGGTCACAGCGGCGCGCGATGCCGCTCATGCGCGGCGTGTTCTGTCAGGTTTGGATTTCGATTTGATCGTGCTGGATGTGATGATGCCGGGAGAGGACGGGATCTCCCTTACCCGGTCGCTGCGTGAAACGCTGAGCACCCCCATTCTGTTGCTAACCGCCAAAGGCGAAACCGACGACAGGATCGAGGGGCTTGAGGCAGGGGCGGATGACTATCTGTCCAAACCGTTTGAACCCAAAGAGTTGTTGTTGCGGATTAACGCGATCCTGCGTCGAATGCCAGAACCAACGGCAAAGGACGCGGCCCCCAAAGTGCTGCATCTGGGGCCGATCCGTTATGACATCGAGCGTGGTGAAATGTGGCAGGGCGAAGAATTGATCCGCCTGACTGGCACTGAAAGCCAGCTGATGAAGATCTTTTCCGCCTGTCCGGGCGAGCCGGTGAGCCGTACCAAACTGGTGGAGGATCTCGGGCGCGATCGGGGACAGGCACAGGAACGCGCGGTGGATGTTCAGATCACCCGCCTACGCCGCAAAATTGAGCCGAACCCGAAACAACCACAATACCTGCAGACCGTGCGAGGCGCTGGCTATATGCTCGCACCAGATTAGGTCGTGAAAGAATAACGGCAGCGATCCAGTGCCTCGTCCAGCATCTATGCTTGCGCGGATGGGCGTTGAAACAGCATTTCAGGCGTAAACGGGCAGAGCCCACAACCAGAGAAATGAGTACACCAAGATGGCAACAGCATTGATGACGCACGCAGATTGCCTGTTGCATGTGACGCCGGATGGGCATCCCGAGCGAGTGGCGCGACTGGAACATGTATTGCATGCGCTGGACTCATTGGACCTGCGCCGTGTGACAGCGCCAATGGCCGCCGAAGACGACATCCTGCGCATTCACCCGGCAAGCTATCTCGCCGATCTGCGCCGGACATTGCCGCATGACGGATTTGGACGTCTTGACGGCGATACCTTCTTGTCGCCCGGATCGCTGGATGCCGCGTTTCGCGCAGCGGGGGCCGCCGTGCGAGCGGTTGATATGGTGCTGAGCGGCGATGTCCAGAACGCCTTTGCAGCAGTTCGTCCTCCGGGTCACCACGCCGAAACGGATACAGCCATGGGGTTCTGTCTGTTCGGGAATGCCGCGCTGGCGGCGAAACATGCGTTGGATCACCACGGGTTGGCGCGAGTGGCGGTGGTCGATTTTGACGTCCATCACGGCAATGGCACGCAGGATCTGCTGTGGGATGAGCCACGCGCTCTGTTCATTTCCAGCCAGCAAATGCCGTTGTGGCCCGGCTCCGGTCGCATAGAGGAAGACGGCGCCCATGGCCAGATCCTGAACCTGCCCCTGCCTCCCGGATCCGGAGGCACCCAGATGAAGGCCGCCTATGTCGATCAGGCCTTTCCTCGGCTACGGGAGTTCAAGCCGGAACTCATTATCGTCTCGGCCGGTTTTGATGCACATCAAGATGATCCGCTGGCAGAACTGCAGTGGAGCACAGAGGATTTCCGTTGGTTGACCCGTGAGCTGTGCGGGTTGGCAGAAGAGCTGTGCGCGGGTCGTATCGTCTCGACTTTGGAGGGTGGATATGATCTGAACGCGCTGGCCGCGGCGGCCAAAGCCCATGTGGAAGAATTGATAGAGGCAAGCACATGACCGACACACCCAATTCAGACACCCCCGTTGAAGAGCTGAGCTTTGAACAGGCGATGCACTCACTGGAAACCGTGGTTGATCAGTTGGAACGAGGCGATGTTGCGCTGGACGCCTCTATCGCGCTTTATGAACGCGGCGCGCAGCTGAAGAAGCGCTGCGAAGATGAGCTGAAGCGGGCCGAGGAAAAGGTCGCAGCGATTACGCTGGATGCCAGGGGCGCGCCGACCGGCACCGCACCGCTGGATGCCAACTGATCCGATGACAATGCCGTTAACGGAGAGCGGGCGCCCAATCAAACACGCCTTGCGCGCTGCCCAAAAAGAGATCGAAGCCCATGCTGATGCTACGTTGCCCAGCGAGGACGGGCTGCACGAGGCGATGCGCTATGCCCTCACGGGTGGCAAGATGCTGCGTGGGTTTCTGGTTCTGGAAAGCACTCGCCTGCATGGCATCAACCCCAATGCCGCACGCGAAGCAGCACTGGCGATTGAGTGTATCCATGCCTATTCGCTGGTTCATGATGATTTGCCATGCATGGACGACGATGACCTGCGCCGCGGTCAACCAACCGTGCACCGTAAATGGGATGAAGCCATGGCCGTGCTGGCGGGCGACGCCTTGCAGAGCTTTGCCTTTGAAAGATTGGCACGGGCCGAGGTCGGCCCAAACGCACTGATACTGATCCGTGACCTGGCGGTAGCAGCCGGTAAGGATGGTATGGTGCAGGGGCAAATGCTGGATATCGCGGCAGAAAGCGCCGAGCGGCCCTTGGGTCTGGATCAGATTACCCGACTACAAAACCGGAAGACCGGCTGCCTCATCGCTTGGTCGGCCACCGCCGGTGCAGTATTGGCAGGAGCGGATTCTGCGCCACTGCGACGCTATGCCGAGGCGCTGGGACTTGCTTTTCAGATCGCCGATGACATCTTGGATGTGGAAGGCGACCCCGCCAAAGTTGGCAAAGCCGTGCGCAAGGATGCAGCTGCTGGCAAGGCGACCTTTGTTTCGTTGCTGGGATTGGATGCAGCCAAGGATCGCGCCAGAGAGCTGGTAAATCACGCTTGCGACGCGCTGTCTTCCTACGGCGATGAGGCCGAAACCTTGAAGGACACCGCGCGCTTCGTTATTGCGCGCGATAGCTGAGCCGCGCACAAGCGCGCACCGCCAAAGCAAAACGCCCAAGGAGCTGCCATGTCAGACCGGCCCCACACACCTCTTTTGGATCAGATCGCACGCCCGTCCGATCTAAAATCCTTGAGCGATGCACAGTTGACGCAGGTTGCCCAGGAGCTGCGGCAGGAAACAATTTCAGCCGTATCCGTGACCGGTGGACATCTTGGGGCAGGACTGGGTGTTATCGAACTGACCACGGCTCTGCATGCGGTTTTTGACACCCCGCGCGACAAGATCATCTGGGATGTATCACACCAGTGCTATCCGCATAAAATCCTGACCGGGCGGCGTGATCGCATCCGTACCCTGCGTATGAAGGATGGTTTGAGCGGATTCACCAAACGCTCCGAATCGCCCTATGATCCATTTGGCGCGGCGCATAGTTCCACATCGATCAGCGCCGCGCTTGGCTTTGCCGTGGCGCGCGATCTGGGCGGAAATATACCCGAGGGCAATGGGGATGCAATTGCCGTGATTGGTGACGGTTCTATGTCGGCCGGCATGGCCTTTGAGGCGATGAACAACGCCGGCCACCTGGGCAAACGGCTGATTGTCATCCTGAACGACAATGAAATGTCGATTGCGCCGCCGGTTGGTGCGCTGTCGTCCTATCTGTCGCGACTTTATGCCGAGGAGCCGTTTCAGGAACTAAAGGCAGTGGCAAAGGGAGCGGCCTCGCTGCTGCCGGAACCTTTCCGTGAGGGGGCCAAACGCGCCAAGGACATGCTGAAGGGCTTGGCTGTCGGCGGCACACTCTTTGAATCCTTAGGCTTTTCTTATCTCGGACCGATTGATGGCCATGACATGGATCAGCTGCTGCCGGTACTTCGCACAGTGAAATCCCGTGCCACCGGCCCAATCCTGATCCATGTGCTGACGAAAAAGGGGAAAGGCTACGCCCCAGCCGAGCGCGCGCGTGACAAGGGCCATGCGACGGCCAAGTTTGACATGGTGACGGGTGAGCAGAAAAAAGCAGCCTCAAATGCGCCCTCCTATACATCAGTCTTTGGCAACGAACTCGTGCGTCTGGCGGCCCAGGATGACAAAATCTGCGCAGTGACAGCGGCGATGCCTGATGGCACCGGCCTGAATCTGATGGCAGAGCGGTATCCCTCGCGGTGCTTCGACGTCGGCATTGCCGAACAGCATGGCGTGACCTTTGCCGCCGCGCTGGCCGCTGGCGGGATGAAACCGTTCTGTGCCATGTATTCGACCTTCTTGCAGCGCGGCTATGATCAAGTGGTGCATGATGTGGCGATCCAGCGCCTGCCCGTGCGTTTTGCCATTGACCGCGCCGGTCTTGTAGGCGCGGATGGCGCGACCCATGCTGGTAGTTTTGATATTGCCTATATGGCCAATCTGCCCGGTATGGTGGTGATGGCCGCATCGGACGAGGCCGAGTTGGCGCATATGTTGGCAACAGCGGCGGCCCATGATGACGGGCCGATCGCGTTCCGCTATCCGCGCGGCGAGGGCGAAGGCGTCGATATGCCAGAGGTGCCGGAAGTGCTGGAAATTGGCAAGGGCCGCATGATCCAGGATGGTAAGCAGGTCGCTATGCTTTCCTTTGGCACCCGCTTGGGAGAGGTCCGCAAGGCGGCCGAAGCGCTTGCGGCCAAGGGCATCACACCGACAATCGCAGATGCGCGTTTCGCCAAACCTCTGGACCGCGAGATGATCCTGGATTTGGCTTCAAATCACGAGGCGCTGATCACCATAGAAGAAGGCGCTGTTGGTGGGTTTGGCTCTCATGTGGCGCAGCTGCTGGCGGAGGAAGGCGTCTTTGATAGTGGACTGAAATTCCGCTCTATGGTGCTGCCCGATACCTTCATTGATCAGGCAAACCCTGCGGATATGTATGCCACCGCTGCAATGAACGCCCCGCAGATCGAAGCCAAGGTTCTAGAGGTGCTGGGCGTTGCATCAATCGGAGAGAAGCGGGCTTAAACGCCCGTCGTCTCTTCCGGGGGAGTGAAAGTTTCGAGGTTTTCGGCGGCTCTAACGGCGCGTAAACCCTCGCGGTAGCTGGGATAGTGCAGCTGTACGCCCAGCTCATCCTTGATGCGGTGGTTCTCCACGCGTTTGTTTTCACCGTAGAAACTGCGTGCCATCGGGGTCATGCCTGCCTCATCAAAGGGAACTTCTGCCGGTACGGCCAGCCCGAGCAATTCAGCGGCAAAGCCCAATACGTCCTGCGGGGGTGCGGGATCATCATCACAGAGGTTATAGACCGCCCCCGGATTGGGCTGGTCGATTGATGCCGTCAGAACCTGTGTGATGTCGTCCACATGGATACGCGAAAACACCTGACCGGGTTTCACAATGCGCCGCGCCTTTCCGGCCATCAGCTTGGCAAACGGGCCGCGACCCGGGCCATAGATCCCTGCGAGACGAAAGATATGCAGTGGCAAATCCGGGATTGCTTGCCATGCCTGTTCCGCACCTGCGCGCCAGCGCCCGCGTTGGCTGGAGGGAGTAACCGGCGTGGTCTCATCCACCCAAGCGCCACCGTGATCACCGTAGACCGCTGTGGTGGAGAGATATCCAACCCACTGTAAATTGGGAGCGTCCGCTAGCATATCCGCCAAATCGACCAATACCGGATCGCCGCCCTCCGTGGGACCTACAGACGATAGGACATGGGTGACACCGTTCAGAGATATCGGGTTACCAGGCCAGGTGATCAGCTCGACACCGTCCAGCGGCGCGGCCTCATCCAGATTGCGTGTGGTCCCGATCACCCGCCAGCCATCGCGGATCAGGTCATGCGCCAACGCGCGAGCGGTGTAGCCAAAACCAAGACAGAGAAGCGTTTTTGTCATGCGCAATAGATGCGCGCGCGCTGTCAGCGGTGCAAGGGTTGATTCAAATGTCGAAACAGCATTTGCTATAGAGATGGCCCAAAAACCGATTAATCTGTCCGCTGCCTATGGCGTAGAGACACCGGAACAATCCCGTCAGCTCTATGCAGATTGGGCCGATACCTATGACAGCAGCTTTGCCGAAGATGCCGACTACATCCTGCCGGATCAGGTCGCCCGTATGTTCGTCGCGGCAGATGGGCATGGTCCTGTGCTGGATGTCGGAGCGGGGACCGGGCTTTGTGGTGTTGCGTTGAATCGACGGAATATCACCCCAATTGATGCGGCGGATATCAGCCCCGAAATGCTGGCTCAGGCCCTGCGCAAGGATGTCTATCGCGATGTCATCGAGGCAGACCTGACGATTGGCGTTCCGGTGCCGCGCGGAGTTTACGGTGGGGTAGTTTCGTCCGGCACTTTCACCCATGGGCACGTCGGCCCCGACGTCCTGCCGGGACTGTTGCGCATCGCTCAACCCGCAGCTGTATTTGCCCTGGCAGTGAATGCCCGATTTTCGGCGCAGTCCGGGTTTACGGCCGCTTTGGAACGCCTTCAGAATGGGGGTTGGATCCGGGGGCTGACATTGCCGGAGATTGCTATCTACGGGCCCAAAGCCACCGGCGCGCATAGCAAAGACACCGCGTTGATCGCGGTGTTTTCCAAGATTTAGAACCTGATTTCAGGCCTCAGCGGTAGAAAGTGCTCTCAACAGCCCTTCCACACCGGATCTCGTTTTTCTGCAAAGGCGCGCGCACCTTCCATCTGGTCGTCACTGTCATAAAGCACATCAACGCTACGCAGCTGGCGTCTGGTGATGCGGTTCATCGCGTCCTGGAATTTGGCGTCCTCGGCATCGCGCACAATCTCCTTGATCGCGGCATAAACCAATGGCGGGCCAGAAGCGAGCAGACGCGCCAGTTCCCACGCGCGGTCCATCAATTGATCAGCAGCGACAATTTCATTGACCAACCCCCAGCGATGGGCCTCATCGACGTCAAACCAGCGCCCGGTGAGCAACAACTCCATAGCGATGTGATAGGGAATGCGCTTGGGCAGTTTAATCGAAGCAGCATCCGCCACCGTACCGGATCTGATCTCCGGCAGGGCAAAGCTGGCATGTTCAGCCGCCAGGATCATATCCGCCGACAAGGCCAGCTCCAGTCCGCCACCACAGGCAATCCCGTTCACCGCTGCGATCACTGGTTTGTTCAACTCGCGCAGTTCCTGCAGGCCACCAAACCCGCCAACACCATAATCGCCATCCACGGCATCGCCATCTGCTGCAGCTTTCAGGTCCCAACCGGGGCAAAAGAACTTGTCACCTCCGCCGGTTATGATGACGACACGCAACTCAGGATCATCGCGAAAGTCGCGAAACACCTCTCCCATCGCAACACTGGTTTTCAGATCAATAGCATTGGCCTTCGGACGGTCCAGCGTGACTTCTAAAATCGCGCCATCGCGGCGGGTCCGAATGGGGGCATCAGTCATCAATTTTATCCTTCTCTCGCAGCAGCGCATCCACAGCAATGGCGTCGGTGGGGGTGCAGATCAACGGGTTGATTTCAAGTTCTTCAAGCGTATCCAAATGGGCAAGCACATAGTGTTCCACTGCACGTATAGCACGCAGAATGGCGGATCGATCCGCTGGGGCCGCACCGCGATAGCCTGTCAGCAATCGGTTTATACGCAGCTGATCCAGTGCCTGCGCCAGCATCGTATCACTGACCGGAAGCAGCAACGAAACACTGTCTTGCAACATCTCCGTCAGGACACCACCGGCCCCCAACGTCAGAACAAACCCGTGGGCAGGATCACGGGTCACGCCGATCAACAGCTCTGCGACAGTATCGCTGATCATCTCCTCCAACAGCAACTGATCACTGGGCATGTTATGCGCGGCCTCCACAACATCGACCTGAGATCCAAGGCCCAACCGCACCGCCCCTGCTTCGCTTTTGTGCGCCAACCCTTCAGCCTTCAGCACCAGTGGGAAGCCAACCTCAGACGTGGCCTTTGCCAAGGTCGTGGCCAGCTCAGTACGATTCAGGCGGCAACTGCGGGGGATACGCAGCCCTGATTCTGCCAGGCGCTGTTTGGCGATTCCTTCCGGAATGAGTGTTGCACCGGTATCTGCTGCACAAATCGTCGACAGAGCCAACGGCAGATCGGATGGCGGCGCGATCCGGCTGGCGGCTGCAGCGGCACTCATCGCCTCTCGCAAACCACAAAGCGGAACAACTCCGGCGTCGAGCAGCCGATGCGCAATCTCTTCAGGCATCAGCTCTGGCAGTGTCGCGACCATGGCCAAGGGCACACCGGTCTGTTCTCGCGTAGCGATAGCGGCCTCAATTGCGCATTCCCAATCTGCAGCGGAACAGCGATCACCTCGCGGGAAATCGACGATCAGCATCAGCATATCAAGATCCGGATGCGCCATCGCGCTAAACGCTTGTGTCATGGCGGGCACATCCCGCCAGATATAGGTGTGATAATCCAACGGATTCGCCAAGGCGACCATTGGGCCAAGAGCGGCACGAAGCCCCTGCAGTTGATCGCTGGACAATGACGGAAACACCATCCCCTGAGCCTGACCCAGATCGGCGGCTAAGCTTGCCTCCCCACCTGAACAGCTGATGGTCGCGATCCGGCACTGTTCACGCGGGCCAAGCACATGCAGGATTTTGAGCGTCTCAAGGAACACGGGCAGATCATCCACCCGCGCCATACCGCAACGACGCAGAAGCGCATCCGCGCCCGCATCCCGACCCGCTAGTGATGCCGTATGTGATAGGGTTGCTGCCTGCGCCTGATCGGAGCGGCCAACCTTTAGCGCCACAATGGGTTTGCCGCGCGCCGCTGCCTGGCGCGCCAACTCTTCAAATGCGCGCAGATCGCTGACCCCTTCGATATGAAGACCAATCGCGGTGACACGAGGATCGTCCAGTAGGCTTTGTGCAATCCTGGCCATATCGCTTTGCGCCTGATTGCCCACGGTTACCATGTATGCAATCGGCAAACCGCGTGCCTGCATGGTCAGGTTAATGGCGATGTTGGAACTCTGGGTAAGGATGGCCACACCGCGGTCCACATGCTGCCCGCCATGCTGATCCGGCCAGAGCAGCGCGCCGTCAAGGTAGTTGATGAACCCATAACAATTGGGCCCCAAGATCGGCATGTCGTCGGCAGCCCGCAACAGATCTTGTTGCAGGTCAGCCGCATCCGCGGCCTCATTCTGAGCCTCCAGGAAGCCAGACGCAAAACAGACCGCTCCGCCGGCGCCACGCTTGGACAGGGCCGCGACCACCTCAACCGTGGCGTATCTGTTTACACCGATGAAGCTTGCGTCCGGTGGTGTCGGCAGATCATCAACACTGGCAAAAACCGCCAAGCCACAGATATCCGATGCCCTTGGGTGAACCGGCCAGATCTGTCCGGAAAATTCGATTTTTTTCAGCTGTTCGATCACCTGACGGCACCAGGCACCACCACCTATCACGGCAATAGAGTCAGGTCGAAACAGGCTGCTAAAATCACGGTTCATGATGAATGTTCCCGGTCAATCTGAGGTGCGGATATCTTCGGCATCTGGCAAAGGAGCCTTTGGGACAGACGGCAACCAACGTTGCCTTCTGATCAACCGCCCTGCGCGCGCAACATTTCGCGGCTGATGATGTGGCGCTGAATTTCACTCGTGCCTTCCCAGATCCGTTCGACACGTGCGTCGCGCCAGATACGTTCTAGCGGCAATTCATCCATCAGCCCCATGCCGCCGTGGATCTGGATAGCCTCATCCGCAACCATCGCCAGCATCTCGGTCGCCTTGAGCTTTGCCATCGACATATCGGACTCGGTCACGCTGCCCTGGTCGAACTTCCATGCAGCCTCCCAGGTTAGCAGGTTGGCGGCCTTCAGTTCGGTAGCCATATCCGCCAGTTTGAAGGAAACCCCTTGAAACTTGCCAATCTGCTGTCCGAACTGGCGACGCTCAGCGGCGTAGGACACCGCATGTTCCAATGCGCGCTCTGCTCGCCCTAAACAGGTTGCAGCGACCTGTAGCCGTGTGGCTCCAAGCCAAGTGTTAGCAACATCAAACCCCTTGTCTACCTCACCCAGCACAGCCGATTTGGGCAAGCGGCAGTCGTCGAACTCTAGTACTGCGTTGGTATAGCCACGATGGCTCACATTGCGATAACCGTCGCGGATGGTGAGACCGGGCGTACCCTTGTCGACAAAGAAGGCAGTGATCTTCTTTTTCGGACCTCGCGGAGTATCTTCTTCGCCGGTGGCCATAAAAACGATAGCGAAGTCGGCAATATCGGCGTGGCTGATAAAGTGTTTGGTGCCATTCAGGATAAAATCATCCCCATCCTGACGCGCGGTGGCCGTCATCCCGCGTAAATCCGATCCGGCACCCGGTTCGGTCATCGCAAGACAGTCCCATTTTTCGCCTCGGATACAGGGGTAGAGGTATTTCTCTTTCTGCTCTTCCGTGCCGGCCAACAGGATGTTGGATGGCCGCGCTATGCAGGTCCAGTGAAGCGCGTAATTGGCACGGCCCAGCTCTTTTTCGTAGAGCAGCCATGTCAGTGTATCGAGACCGGCACCGCCGACTTCTTCGGGCATATTGGCAGCATAAAGTCCGGCCTCTATCGCCTTAGCCTGAATGTCGCGTACAACATCCATCGGCAGATGGCCACTGCGCTCAACCTCCAGCTCATGAGGGTACAGCTCCTTGGTGACAAAAGCGCGGGTGGTTTCAACAATCATCGACTGTTCATCGGACAAACCAAATTGCATTGATCGCTCCCCCTCGGTGGCATCAGCGTTGACTTTGGCCTTAGCCTAGGGCGGGATACGAGCATGATCATGCAAGATCGGACAGTATCATGCCAAATTGGAAGAAATCTCACGCTGCGACGCAGCAGATCGATATCCTGCTGTTCGATCAGTTCTCCGGCCATTGCCTTGCTAACACCGTGGAGCCACTGCGGGCGGCAAATACATTTGTGGGGCGCCCACTTTATTCTTGGCGCTTTGTTACAGTGCATGGTGGCACTGCGGTGTCCTCTGCGGAAATGGAGGTCACTGCCCGGATGCCGCTGCGTAAGTCCGAAGGTGACATGTTGATTGCCATGCCCAGCTACGGCTATTTGCGCCACGCCACAGAGGTCACATCACGAGGGCTACGAGCGGCGCAGCGGCGGTATGGCGTGCTGGCGGGGTTTGATACAGGAGCCTGGCTGCTGGCCGAGGCCGGGCTGCTTGATGGCTACCGTGCCACCATCCACAGTACAGAACTTGAGGCGTTTACCGACACATTTCCAAAAGTTCAGGCCGAGAACCATCGGTTTCTATGGGATCGTGACAGGTGGACTTGCTCTGGCGCGATGGCAGCCTTTGACGGCATTCTTGATATGATTGCGCAGCAGCACGGCCAAGCATTGCGCTTGGATGTTGCAACCCTGTTTCTAAGCGCTGAACAGGCTGAGAGCAGAGCATCGAAACCTGTACGAAGCGCATCTGTGGCACGCGCCATCGCAGTAATGGAGGCAAATCTGGAAACGCCCCTCCCCCTTGTTGAGGTTGCACGGCATTCCGGGCGCAGCCTGCGGGATCTGGCGCGGCGCACACAACGAGAATTGGGCACCACGCCCCAATCATTGTATCAACATCTACGGCTAAAACGGGCAAAATCACTGGCATTAGAGACAGAGTTTAGTGTCGCTGAGATTGCTCTTCGCTGTGGCTATGAAGATCCCAGCGCCATGACTCGCGCCTTTCGCAATGTTCTTGGCACAACGCCAAGCGCTCTGCGGAACACCCGGCGATAGCGGCAGCAGGTATTGGTTGCACCGTCTTCTTGATTTGCAAAAAGCAGCTATTGTTTGCGCTAGCTCTCAAGGGGCCTTGCGCTCACCTAGGTAATCGGAACAATTGGGCCATGACAGATATCGCATTTCCAAGCTGGCCCGACGTTGCCCCTCAATTGATCGAAGTTGCTGCAGGACGCAAACCTGCGGATACAGTGATCCGCAAAGGCATATGGGTCAATGTTCACACTCGCGAACAGCTGCCCGATCATGACATCGCCATCGTAGCCGGACGCATCGCCTATGTTGGACGGGACGCCAGCTATTGCACTGGACCAGATACCGAAGTGATCGACGCAAATGGCCGGTATATGATCCCCGGTCTGTGTGATGCGCATATGCACATCGAAAGCGGTATGCTGACGCCTGCGGAATTTGCCCGTGCAGTGATCCCGCATGGCACCACATCGATGTTCACAGACCCGCATGAAGTTGCAAATGTGCTGGGGCTGAACGGCGTGCGGCTTATGCATGACGAAGCTTTGCTGCAGCCGGTTAATATCTTTACCCAGATGCCGTCCTGTGCACCCTCAGCCCCCGGGTTAGAGACTACGGGCTATGAAATTTCGCCCGAGCATGTCGCCGAGGCAATGAGCTGGCCAGGAATTATCGGGCTGGGTGAGATGATGAATTTCCCCGGCGTGGCAGCAGGTGATCCTAAAATGCTGGCCGAAATTGCCGCGACACAGCGCGCAGGAAAAACAGTTGGTGGGCATTATGCCTCACCGGATCTGGGACCGGATTTTGCGGCCTATGTTGCTGGCGGCCCAGCCGATGATCATGAAGGCATATGTGAAGCTGACGCGATTGCACGGATGCGGCAGGGCATGCGCGCAATGGTTCGGCTGGGGTCGGCCTGGTATGATGTTGAGGCACAGATTACGGCCATCACCGAAAAAGGGCTGGATCCGCGCAATTTCATTCTTTGCACAGACGATTGCCACTCCGGCACTCTGGTCAATGACGGTCATATGAACCGGGTGGTTCGGCACGCGATTGATTGTGGATGCGATCCACTTATCGCCCTGCAAATGGCCACGATCAATACCGCCACCCATTTCGGGCTGGAACGCGACATTGGTTCAATCACCCCCGGCCGACGCGCTGATGTAATCCTGACCTCTGACCTAAAGACGTTGCCAATCGAGGTAGTGATGGCCCGTGGCAAGATCGTTGCCACCAATGGCGAGATCACGGTGGATTGCCCGCATCTGGACTGGCCCGAGAGTGCCCGTGGCACCATCCATCTGGGGCATCAGCTCAATGCAACCGATTTCGAGATTACCGCTCCCGAGGGTGCCAATAGCGTTACGGCCAATGTAATCGGTGTGGTGGAAAATCAGGCCCCAACCAGGGCTTTGCAAACAGAACTTCCGGTGCACGATGGGCTGGTCGAGGCGACCATGGCCGAGGCCGACGATACCTGCCAGATAGCCTTGGTAGAGCGTCACCGCGGGACGGGCGGCGTGACCAATGCCTTTGTCTCTGGGTTTGGATATACCGGTGCGATGGCGATGGCCTCCACCGTAGCCCATGACAGCCATCATATGATCGTGGTTGGTACCGATCGCGAACAAATGGCGATGGCGACCAATCGTCTGGCAGAGGTCGGCGGCGGAATCACAATCTACCGTGATGGTAAGGAGCTGGCGCTGATCGAACTGCCAATCGCCGGCCTGATGTCTGACAGCCCTGCATCCGAGGTTGCCGCCAAAGCGCAGAAGATGGTTGAGGCCATGGAGAGCTGCGGCTGTTCGCTCAACAATGCCTATATGCAGCATTCGCTGCTGGCGCTAGTGGTCATCCCCGAACTGAGGATTTCCGATCTGGGGTTGGTCGATGTGCGCAGTTTCGAAAAGATCCCCGTTATCGCCAGCGCACGGCCGTCGTAATCATATCAACGACAGAACGCCCCCAGTTTTTCAATGATCGAGCATCGTTATGACAACAGTTAAGACCCCACAACTTCCTGCAGCGGAAGATTTCACAGATGCCGCAGCGGCCGTCGAGCGACTGGAGCTACTGTTCAGTAAGGCGACGCAGTTTCTCTGCGCGGAGTTCGCTCGAACAATCGCGGACGGCCCGGCTGAAAGCAGCAGCGGCAGCGCTCATCGTATTCGCGCGTTCTATCCTGAAATCCGGTTTACCACCTCATCCTTTGCACAGGTGGACAGCAGACTTAGCTATGGACATGTTTCCGCCCCAGGTACCTATGCGACCACAGTAACGCGTCCCGACCTGTTTCGGCATTATCTGACCCAGCAGATCGGCCTGTTGATCCGACACCACGGCCAGCCTGTGACCATTGCGGTTTCGGACACGCCTATGCCGGTGCATTTCGCGGTTGCGGCAGATCCCAGCCTGACGGTGCCGCAGGAGGGTGCGGCAGGGTTCACCCTGCGCGATATCTTCGACGTGCCGGACCTCGCGACCACTAACGATGACATCGTTAACGGCACCTACCATTCGGCAGACAACACCGGACCATTGGCCCTGTTTACCGCGCAGCGCGTCGATTACTCGCTGGCTCGTCTTGCCCATTACACTGCCACCAACCCGAGCCACTTCCAGAACCACGTGCTGTTTACCAACTATCAGTTCTACGTGGCCGAGTTCGAAGCCTATGCCCGCGCTCAGCTCGCAGACCCTAAGTCCGGCTACAGCAGCTTTGTCAGCACCGGTGATCATGAAATTACGGATGCAAATGCTGAGATCCCTGCGATCCCTAAACTGCCGCAGATGCCGACTTATCACCTGAAGCGTGAAGACGGCAGTGGCATCACGCTGGTCAATATTGGTGTGGGCCCGTCCAACGCCAAGACTGCAACGGACCATATCGCTGTTTTGCGGCCACATGCATGGCTGATGGTTGGTCATTGTGCCGGCCTACGCAACACACAGACATTGGGTGATTTCGTTCTGGGTCATGGTTACCTGCGCGAAGATCACGTGTTGGACGACGACCTGCCGATCTGGACGCCTATTCCCGCGCTTGCAGAAATTCAGGTCGCACTGGAGAATGCGGTAGCGGAAGTCACCAAGTTGGAAGGCTACGATCTGAAACGGATCATGCGCACCGGGACTGTCGCCACAATCGACAACCGAAATTGGGAGCTGCGCGACCAATCGGGACCCGTGCAACGCCTGTCACAGTCACGCGCCATCGCACTGGATATGGAAAGCGCCACTATCGCTGCAAATGGCTATCGCTTCCGGGTTCCTTACGGAACATTGCTTTGTGTATCGGACAAACCACTGCACGGAGAATTAAAGCTACCGGGCATGGCATCGGAGTTTTATCACACCCAGGTTGCGCGACATTTGCAAATCGGAATAAGGGCTATGGAGCAATTGCGTGGCATGCCACTTGAGCGTTTACACAGCCGAAAACTGCGCTCCTTTGACGAAACTGCGTTTCTGTGAGGGCTATTTTTCCCTAAAAATCTCCAAAAACCCCTATTTTTAGGGGTTTCAGTGACACTACTCGTTGTGTTCGTACACTACATAACGCTAGAGTTACGCGATGAGGCCCCATAACTCGGGCAGTGACAAGGAGACCTAAGAATGTCCAAACCGATGACCAAGACCCAGCTTGTTGCCGCACTCGCTGAAGAAATGGACAGCGACAAGAAAGCTGCAGGCGCTGCACTGGATGCCGTTTGTGCGCTGATCACACGCGAAGTATCCGGCGGTGGCGCTGTGACTTTGCCTGGCGTTGGCAAGATCTACTGCCGTGAGCGTCCAGAGCGCGAAGTGCGCAACCCGGCCACTGGTGAGAAATTCACCAAAGAGGCCGACAAGGTGGTCAAGATGACCATCGCCAAAGCGCTAAAAGACAGCGTGAACGGCTAAGGGTCAAGGCACGGTTACCCGTGTTTCGGGTCGCCTTTTCAGGCGGCCCTTTTTTGTGCCCGAATGGAATGGTTCCCATCAGGGCAACGCCAGTGAAGACCCGCTACGTTTCAGGTTTCCACAGAATGTTCGCGTTGCTAAACATGTCGCGACCGCACCTGATCGGATAGCGGCCACCGACCGACAGGGAGACAACCCCATGGATCTGCGTGCTTTGGCAATGGGGCTGGCCTTTGCCTTTATGTGGTCGTCTGCATTCACTTCTGCCAGAATTATTGTTGCTGACGCCTCACCGCTTTATTCGTTAGCGTTTCGATTTCTGATATCCGGACTGATCGGCGTAGCGGTAGCGCGCTATCTCGGTCAAAGTTGGCGACTGACACGCGGACAGCTTCGCGCAACAATAGTGTTCGGGATCTGTCAGAACGCACTTTATCTGGGCCTGAATTTTGTCGCGATGGAAACCATCGAAGCCTCGTTGGCAGCGATCATTGCCTCTACCATGCCCATGCTCGTTGCAATCGCGCTGTGGCTTGTCCATGGCGAACGGCTGCCCGCGCTTGGCGTCGGGGGATTGTTGGCCGGGGTCGTCGGTGTTGCCCTGATCATGGGCACCCGCATCAGCGAAGGGGTCGATCTCTTTGCTGTTATGCTCTGTGGGATTGCGGTGGTAGCATTGACACTGGCGACGCTGGCACTGCGTGGCGCAACCTCCGGCGGCAATTACATGATGGTGGTGGGGTTACAGATGCTGATCGGATCCGCTGTCCTCTTTGTTTTCGCACCTATGGTGGAGACCTTTCGCCTGACACCCAGCTGGCCACTGGCGCTAGCGTTTGTGTACACCACACTTGTACCTGGTCTAACCGCGACGCTTGTCTGGGTCCTGTTGCTAAACCGGATTGGCGCAGTCCGTGCCGCGACCTTCCACTTCCTGAACCCAGTGTTCGGGGTGGCTGTTGCAAGTGTTCTCTTGGGTGAGCAGCTGGGTTTTCTGGACATCGTTGGTGTCGGCATTGTCACCTTTGGCATATTGGCAGTTCAATTGGCCCGCCAAACGGCGCAACGCGGTTCATGATCATGCCCTTCCCAGACCTCTATCGAAGCCAATCCACCACACACGCAAACGCGAGCTACTGAAATACAGCTTTGCTTTTGCCACGAACGACCCCATTTACAGCAGCATAGTGAAGATCGGAGGACATAATGCGCAGCTATTCCAAAGAACCGGACGCCATTGCGGCCCTCTCGGAAGAAGAATTCTACGTAACCCAGGAATCGGGAACGGAACGCCCCGGCACGGGCAAACTACTGGGCAACAAAGAGCCCGGTATCTATGTCGATATAGTCTCGGGTGAACCTTTGTTTGCTTCTTCCGATAAATATGAATCCGGCTGTGGCTGGCCCAGCTTCACCAAGCCAATCGAAACCGCACATGTACAGGAGCTGGAGGACCGGACGCTGGGTATGATCCGCACCGAAGTTCGCTCGACCCATGGCGACAGCCATCTGGGTCATGTGTTCCCGGATGGCCCCGCAGATCGTGGCGGTCTGCGCTATTGTATCAATTCTGCCTCCCTGCGGTTCGTACATCTGGACGACATGCGCGCGGAAGGCTACGGCGATTACATCGATCAAGTGGAGGATATACGATGAGCAGCACGACAGAACGCGCCGTTCTGGCCGGAGGATGTTTCTGGGGGATGCAGGACCTGATCCGCAAGCGCCACGGGATCATCACGACCCGTGTCGGTTATTCCGGTGGCGATGTGCCCAACGCAACCTACAAGAACCACGGCACCCATGCCGAAGCCATCGAAGTCATCTTTGACACCAGCAAGACGAGCTATCGAGAATTGCTGGAGTTTTTCTTTCAAATCCATGATCCGACCACAGTAAATCAGCAGGGCAATGATCTCGGCATGAGCTATCGCTCGGCGATCTATTTTGTTGATGACAGCCAGAAAGCGACTGCTGAGGATACCATCGCTGATGTTGACGCCTCTGGCCTTTGGCCCGGCAAGGTGGCAACCGAAGTCGAGCCCGTTGGTGATTTCTGGGAAGCTGAGCCTGAGCATCAGGACTATCTGGAGCGGCAGCCCAATGGCTATACCTGCCATTTTGCGCGCCCTGATTGGGTTCTTCCGAAACGCACCGAAACCGCCGCTGAATAAGTCTTCCTGGCGGTTATCCACTAGACAAGTAGGGCCCTGCCAATTGGCGGGGCCTTATTCATCAGTGCCGCAGTCTCTAGTAGCAGCGATCATCCATAGGCAATACGGGGGCGCCCGCTGGCCTCCACGGTCAGGAACGCTTCAACAAAGACTTCTCGCGCTTCGATCTGCGCAATGCGTATGTCTCTGTCCACCTGAATTGAGATGTCCTGCGCTCCGGCAGCCTCAGCCGCTGCGCGGGCGTCAGCGCGTAACTCTGCTTCCAACCGGTTCAACGCTTCCTGAGAAGCCGCGAAATCCAACGGGCCATCCTCTAGATGGACACGGAAGCGTCCCTCCTCCGGGGCCGTCACAGTTCCACTCCGACGCATGGTGATACGGCCTACAACAGCGCCAATGGCATTGGCGACGCCGGCATGATCGGGCAGCACCATGCGGCAATGCAAACGCGTTCCGACGGCTGGATAATAGCTGGGTGCGGAAGCCCCAAGCCCCACGACGTCGACATTCAAACCAGTTTGAATGCTGACCATTCCCTGATGCCGGGATAGACCGCGTTGCATCAGAACATGGCGAGCCAGTTGATCAGGCGGTACACCAAAAGGGTTCTCTTCTGAGGCAAAAGCAGTCTCTAACAAGGTCAAAGACGTTTGCTCTGTCATCTGGTCGATGATCATTTGCGCGAGTGTTTCCGCATCTGGCGCAAGTCGATCACCGGACCCTACACGACGGCGAGCAAAGAGGGTCAGCGCCTTTTGCGCCGCATCTTTATCCCAACTGATCAGACGTCCGAGAACATGACTGGCATCTGACGGCGTAATACCGGCCACCTGAACCAATCCGCGATCCACCAAGCGCGTCAACGCGCCTTGTTCGATGCGTGTCTGCAATACCGAACCAATCGGATGCGCCTGGTCACCGATTCTACCCAGTAGGCGAGCTTCGCGATCACTTAGTCCAAGTGGCGTATGACCCGGGATCTTACGGACGAATTGCCCGTCATATTCGCCAATTGTCGCGGCCCGGAGCTGGCTGTCCAAAGCTGTATGGACAATCTCCGGCGCCATCTCGGCGATCAGCGAAATCGGCAATACGCGGCGGGGCCCCAAGTTAACGCCACCGGTTAGCCCAGAGGCGGCCAAATGCACTTGGCTGTCGCCACCCAGACCACTGGTCCGCATCGCCACCGCCTCAACCATGGTGCGAAAACCACCAACCTGTGCGCCCGCCGGATCGATCTTGGGTTTACCGTTTTTGATCAATGCCACGTCAGTAGTGGTGCCGCCAATATCACTGACCAGTGCGGTGTCGACACCGGTCAGCCAACGGGCCCCTACCAACGATGCCGCGGGACCGCTCAGGATGGTTTCAATCGGACGGGAGCGGGCTTGCTTTGCTGACATCAGCGCACCATCGCCACGCACCACCATCATCTGGGCCGTCACCCCCAACTCAGTCAGGCGGGTTTCAGCGCGACCAATCAGCCGATCAATCATTCCGATAAGCCGGGCATTCAGGACTGCCGTCAACGCCCGCTTGGGGCCATTCAACCGTGCAGACAACTGATGTGAACAGGTAACAGGCACCCCGGTCTCTTCGGCGATAATCCCCGCAACTTCCAATTCATGTGCAGGGTTTCGGGTGGCAAATTGGCCGGCAATAGCGAACCCGCTTACCGATAGACCTTCATCACGCAGAAATACACGCAGCGCATCAGTATCAAGGGGCGTTACCTCGCTGCCCGAATGGCTGTGGCCTCCTCCAAGCACCAGTACCGGATCACCCTTGAGCGCCTCGCGCAGACCATGGCGGTCCAGATCCGCCTCAGAAAAACCGATGTAGATCAAAGCTACGCGACCACCTTGCCCCTCGACCAACGCGTTGGTCGCAAGTGTGGTGGACAAGGCCGCCAAGGCGATATCCGACGGGGCAACCTGAGCCTCAGACAGTACAGCGGCGACCGCTTCGCCGACACCTATAGCCAGGTCTTGCCGTGTGGTCAGTGCCTTGGCTGTGGCCAACACATCGCGGTCGTCCCGGATCAGCACCGCATCCGTATAGGTACCGCCTGTATCCACCCCAAGCAAAAGCGCCATGCCCGTCCTCCCTTGCCGTCTGTCATGTCTAGATCATTGGTTTAGCGCAGGCCCACCGCTGATCCATCCTGTTTGCGTCACTTAAGTCGCTGAACAGCCCAGCGGGCGGCATCAGCCACAGTCGGATCAGGATCGTCGGTCAACGTCGCTGCCGTGGCCCTTAGAACCGGCAGACCAGAGTTGCCCATCGCATAGAGCACATTACGCACGAACCGATCCCGCCCGATGCGTTTTATTGGCGACCCGGAAAACAATGCCCGAAACTCAGCATCGTCAAGAATTGCTAGCTCGGACAGTTTAGGCGCATTGAATTCCGGTCGTGCTTCGTAGCGGATATCACTCGCAGCAACGGCAAATTTGTTCCAGGGGCAGGCCGCCAGACAATCGTCGCATCCATAAATCCGGTTGCCCATTTTGCTGCGCAACTCCTCATCAATCGGACCTTTGTGTTCAATCGTGAGATACGAGATACAGCGCCGCGCATCCAGCTGATAGGGCGCTGGAAAAGCATCCGTCGGACAAGCGGTCATGCAAGACGTACAAGACCCGCAGTGATCACGTTCTGCACTATCAAACGGCAAGTCCAAAGTGGTGAAGACCGAGCCTATGAAGGCCCAATTACCCCAATTCCGACTCACCAGATTGGTATGTTTGCCCTGCCAACCTAGGCCGGCCGCCTGCCCCAACGGCTTCTCAGGTACCGGCGCGGTATCTACAAAAACCTTTACTTCGGCAGTTTCATCCACGCGCGCAGCCTCGGCGATTAGCCAGCGGGCCAGGCGCTTCAGGCGCTTCTTTACAAGGTCATGATAGTCCTTGTTACGGGCATAAACCGAGATCGCAGCACGATCTGCCAGCCCGACGACAGACATAGGATCAACCTCTGGTGTGTAGCTCTCGGCGAGCATGATCACCGACCGTGCTTCGGGCCAAAGCTGCGCAGGGTCGCTTCGCCAATGGCTGCGATCCTCCATCCACCCCATCTGACCATGATAGCCTGCGTCGAGAAACGCTTGCAGGCGCTCAGGAACCTCTGGCACATCCGATGGTCGGCAGATCCGGCAGGAGACAAACCCCTCGGTCAATGCTTGCGCGACCAACCTGTCTTTGATGCTGGAAACCTCGGTCATCTGGCGAGACATATCCTTGGGAGTAACTTGAACCTAGAGGGCGCAATAGAGGGCAGACAGCCCTCTTTCCCATTTCTATCAGAAATCCAGATCAGCGTAATGGGCCGGTGGGCTGAAACCCGGAATCTGATCGGCCAGGATCGAGCGGAAAGCCGGGCGCGACTTGATCTTGGCATACCAGTCTTTGACCACAGCAGACCGATTCCAATCCACATCCGAGATGTAATCGAGGGATGACAGATGCGCCGCGGCGGCAAAATCTGCCAGTGTCATCTGATCTCCCGCAAGCCACCGACGATGGTCCAGCAACCAGGCCAGGTAATCAAGGTGATATTTGATCGCCCGAGCGCCAGCCTTGACGTTTCCGCTGTCGGGATACCCTTGTCCGGTCACCTTTTTGTTCACCCGCTCATAGAGCAGTTTGGAGGTGACCTCATTGTGGAATTTGTCATCGAACCAGCTGACAAGGCGACGCACTTCATAGCGTCCTTCTGGATCGCTCGGCATCAGAGAGGGATCTGGGCGGGTTTCTTCCAAATATTCGCAGATCGCCGCGCTTTCGGCCATCAATTTGCCATCCAGTCGGATCACAGGGACCTTGGCCGCAGGATTGCGTCTCAGAAAATCTGCTTCCTGCTCCCAATATCGTTCCTCAACCAACTCAACCTCGATCCGCTTTTCGGCCAAGGAGAGGCGCACTTTGCGACAAAAGGGGGAAAGGGGCACATGATAGAGGCGGGCCATGGAACTGCGGGTCTCCTGTAGCAGATGGCTGGGGTCAGACAGCAATGCCCCGAAGCGACGGAAGTTTCAATCCTCGAAACAGGCCGCACGACCATCTGCGCGAATGGTGGCCGCACCATCCAAGATCTGCGCGGCGCGCTTACGCATAAATGCGGTCGGTTTTGCGGCAGAACGATCCTTGGGGTTAGGCAAAACCGTGGCCAAAAGGGCCGCTTGTTTACGACTCAGTTCATCCGGACCAACGCCAAAGTAATGTCGCGCTGCCGCTTCGGCACCAAAGACACCTTCGCCCATTTCAGCGACGTTCAGATAAACTTCAAGTATCCGCCGTTTGCTCCAGACAGCCTCAACCATAGGGGTCATCAGTGTCTCCAGCGCCTTGCGGAACCAGCTACGGCCCTGCCACAGAAAAACATTCTTCACTACCTGCTGCGAAATGGTTGAACCGCCACGCTGGCCGCCGTCTGCGATAGCGGCCCGTATGGCCTGAGCATCCAGTCCCCAATGTTGACAGAACCGTGCATCTTCGGCCGCTACAACCGAACGTCCTAGCGCCGGTACGATATGTTCGATGGGGACCCATTCACGATCAATATCACCGAGGCGGCGGTATTCAGACCAGATGGTGTGAGTGATCGGCGGATTGATCACAGAAAACAACAGGATCGGCAGCATGGTCACCACGAAAAAAATCAAAGCCGCACGCCCCAGCCAGCGGCGCAACAGACGCCGCAGTGACAGTTTTGCACGGGATTTTCCCTTGCTCTTCGCCTTCTTGCGTTTGGTTGAGGCCTTTGATGCCCCGTTTGATTTCTCTGCCTTCGCCATAAGCTCTCTATACGGCAGAGAGTTGGCTTGCTCCAACCCGGAAATCTCTTCGCGTGCAAGAGATTGCCAAGGCGCTGTGTTCAAATGTGAAAAGGCCCCGACCGCGGGTGCGGACGGGGCCTATCAAGGCACATGCAGAGGAGGTGGCGGGGCCTATTCCGCCGGAACCGCTGTTGCCTCAAGTGTCAGAGGTTGGGGCAATTTGTTCAGCATCTCGGTTGGGCAAATCTGTAGGAAGTTGCCTTTTTCACTGTCCCAATGCTGCAGGATCTCTATCGCTTTGCGACTGCCGGTTTCGTCAACATGACGTTCGATCAAGCCCTTCAGCTGATCTTCCCAATGGGCGACAGTCACCGGACAGGTCACCAAAGATTCCATGTTCATCATAGTCCTGGCCTTACCGTCAGGATCATAGATATAGGCCATTCCTCCTGTCATCCCGGCGCCAAAATTAGCCCCGATCGCGCCCAGAATCACCGCGACACCACCGGTCATATATTCGCAGCCATTGCTCCCGCAGCCTTCGACAACCACGCTTGCGCCAGAATTGCGCACCGCAAAGCGCTCGCCGGCACGGCCCGCAGCAAAAAGATGCCCGGCAGTCGCCCCATAGAGAACGGTGTTGCCAACAATGGTATTGACGCTGGCCACCAGCGGTGAAGCCATCGGAGGACGGACAACGATGGTACCGCCAGACAAACCCTTGCCGACGTAGTCATTGGCATCACCGGAGACTTCCAGCTTAAGACCCGGCGCTGCAAATGCTCCGAGCGACTGACCCGCAGAACCCTGGAGTTTCACCGTCAGGTGATCGGACTGTAGAGTGTTGCGCATACCGAAGTTGCGGACAATATGGCTGGAGGTGCGCGTGCCCACAGTACGATGGGTGTTCTGCACAGCATAGGATAGCTGCATTTTCTCGCCATCTTGCAGGAAGCGCGCAGCGTCACGCACTATTTCCTTGTCCAGCGTATCCGGCACCGCGTTGCGATCCTTGTCGCGATTGTAGACGATATTGGCAGAGCCATCGACGGTAATCAGCAGCGGGTTCAGGTCCAGATCGTCCAGATGGGCCGAGCCACGCGAAACCTGGGCCAACAGGTCCGCTCGCCCGATCACCTCATCCAAAGAGCGTGCGCCGATGGAAGCCAGGATTTCCCGGACTTCCTGCGCATAGAAGGTGATCAGGTTTACAACTTTGTCAGCATTGCCGGTGAATTTGCCGCGCAACGCCTCGTCCTGAGTGCAGACACCAACCGGGCATGTGTTGGACTGGCATTGGCGAACCATGATGCAACCCATAGCAATAAGGGCGGCGGTACCGATGCCGTATTCTTCGGCCCCCAGCATCGCGGCCATGACAATGTCACGCCCGGTGCGCAAACCGCCATCAGTCCGTAGGGTCACACGTTCCCGCAGATTATTCATCGCCAGAACCTGATGCGCCTCAGTCAGGCCCATCTCCCATGGCAGGCCCGCATATTTGATTGAGGTCGCAGGCGACGCCCCGGTACCACCATTGTGGCCGGAAATCAGAATGATGTCGGCCTTCGCCTTGGCAACGCCGGCAGCAATAGTGCCCACACCGGAAGAGGCCACCAGCTTCACTGTTACCTTACAACGTGGATTGATCTGTTTCAGGTCATAGATCAACTGTGCCAGATCTTCGATCGAGTAAATATCATGGTGCGGCGGCGGCGAAATCAGGGTCACACCCTTGGTCGAGTGGCGCAAACGGGCAATCAGATCAGTTACCTTCATACCCGGCAGCTGGCCGCCTTCGCCAGGTTTCGCACCCTGAGCGACCTTAATCTCAAGCTCTTCGCACTGGTTCAGATATTCGGCTGTCACGCCAAAACGACCTGACGCCACCTGCTTGATCTTGGCAGAAGGATTGTCGCCGTTGGGTTCCGGTACAAAGTGCGCCGGATCTTCGCCGCCTTCACCAGAATCTGATTTAGCGCCGATGCGGTTCATCGCAACATTCAGCGTTTTATGAGCCTCAGGCGATAGCGCACCAAGTGACATGCCAGGGGTCACAAACCGCTTACGGATTGAGGTGATCGATTCCACTTCCTCAATCGGCACCGACTTACCCAAGGGCTTGATCTGCAGCAGATCACGCAAATGGATGGGCGGGTTCGACTGCATCTTGGCTGAGTATTGCTTCCACATCTCAAACGAGGCGCGGTTACAGGCCATCTGCATCATATGCATGGAGGTGGCTTCCCAGGCGTGGGTCTCACCGGTTTTACGGGCCTTGTAGAACCCGCCGATGGGCAACACGTCCTGACCGCTCTGCCAGGCTTTGGAATGAATTTCTTCCAGCTTGGTCTGGATGCCGGTCACGCCGATACCAGAAATACGCGATGTCATACCCGGGAAGTATTCGGCGCACATGGCGCGGGACAATCCGACAGCCTCAAAGTTGAGACCACCACGGTAGGAAGAGATGACGGAGATACCCATCTTGGCCATGATTTTCAGCAAGCCTTGATCGATGGCGTCGCGGTAACGGGCAACATTCTCAGTAAGGCTGCCATCCAGCAGGCCCCGGTTGATCCTGTCGGCCAGTGAATCCTCAGCCAGATATGCGTTGACCACAGTCGCGCCACAGCCGATCAGCACGGCGAAATAATGCGGATCGATACACTCAGCCGAGCGCACATTGAGCGAGCAGAACGTCCGCAGACCTTTGCGTGTCAGATGTGAATGCACGGCGGAGGTTGCCAGGATCATCGGCATCGCCACCCGGCCTTCACCCGAATGCTGGTCCGTCAGCACGAGATGGCCGGCACCAGAGCTAACAGCTTCTTCCGCCTCAGCGCGGATGCGTGCCAATGCAGCGGTCAGCGATCCCTGTCCTGGAACGAAGCTACAATCGATTTCAGCCAACGGCGCATTCAGGTTTTCAACCAGCTCATCCCATTGTGCATTGCCAACAAAGGGGCTTTCCAGAACGATGATCTCTGTCTGAGAACTGTCTTCGTCCAGCACGTTCTTGAGGTTACCGAACCGGGTTTTCAACGACATCACGCGGTATTCACGCAAAGAATCGATTGGCGGGTTGGTTACCTGAGAAAAGTTCTGGCGGAAGAAATGGCTTAGTGGACGGTACATTTTCGACAACACCGCTGAAGGTGTGTCATCCCCCATGGAAGCAAGGGTTTCCTTGCCGTCTTCGGCCATTGGCGCAAGGATCTGCTCAAGTTCCTCAATGGTGTATCCAGCCGCAATCTGGCGGCGACGCAACTCATCGCCGCTGAACAACGGCTGTTCAGTTACTGTTGCGAGGGTACTGTCCAGATCATTGATCTTCTTCACCCAATCACCAAACGGCAGTGCCGCTGCAAGCTTGTTCTTGATTGCTGTGTCGTGGAACAGTTTGCCCTTTTTCATGTCGACCGCGAGCATTTGGCCGGGACCAAGCGCGCCTTTTTCAACAACACTTGCCTCGTCAATCGGGACCATGCCTGCCTCGGACCCTGCAATCACAAGGCCGTCACCAGTTACCACGTAGCGCATCGGGCGCAGGCCGTTGCGGTCCAGACCTGCACAGACCCACCGACCATCGGTCATTGCCAATGCGGCAGGGCCATCCCAGGGCTCCATGACGGAATTGCAATATGAATACATGTCGCGCCAGGCCTGTGGCAGCTCAACCGCCTGTTTGGACCAGCTTTCAGGCACCATCATGGTTTTTGCCATTGGCGCAGAACGACCGGCACGTACCAGCACCTCAAACACCGAATCCAATGCGGCAGAGTCGGATGACCCGCTTGCGACGATGGGTTTGATATCTTCGGCGTAATCACCAAAGGTCGAAGACGCCATTCGAATCTCATGGCTCTTCATCCAGTTCATGTTACCCCTCAGGGTATTGATCTCGCCGTTATGAGCCAACATGCGGAATGGTTGGGCCAGCCACCACTGCGGGAAGGTATTGGTTGAGTACCGCTGATGATAGATCGCAAAAGCGCTCTCGAAGCGCTCATCCATTAGATCGGGGTAGAAGACTGCGACCTGCTCCGCCAGCATCATGCCTTTGTAGATGATCGACCGGCAGGACAACGAAGCAATATAGAGCTGGCCAACCTGTGCTGCGGCAGCGGCTTTCTCGATCCGGCGACGGATCACATATAGCTCTCGTTCGAATGTTTCCTCGTCCACGCCTTTGGAGTTGGAAATCAGAATCTGTTCAATTTCAGGGCGGGTGGCATTGGCTTTTTCACCAAGGCACGTCACATCCACCGGCACATGACGCCAACCGTAGATGTAGTACCCCATGCGCAGAACTTCGCTTTCCACGATGGTCCTGCAGCGTTCCTGAGCCCCGAAGTCGGTACGCGGCAGGAACACCTGACCCACTGCCATCAACTGATCTTCACGCGGCTCATGACCGGTGCGACGCACCTGATCATAGAAAAACGGGGCAGGGATCTGCACGTGGATGCCCGCGCCATCGCCGGTCATGCCATCCGCATCGACAGCGCCACGGTGCCAGATCGCCTTTAGGGCATCGATGCCTGCCGCTACAACCTTGCGGCTGCGCTTGCCATTGACCGAAACAACAAGGCCAACACCACAGGAGGAATGCTCTTCTTCCTCGGTGTAGAGACCGTTTTGGGCCATCCACTGGCGCTTTGCCTCTTCGGCCCGCACCCATTCTGCATCATATTTTGTCATGTTTTAACTCCCGTTCCGGTGGGCGGCCCTCAGGGCGGCACCTGCCGGGTAGAATATTTGTCTTATTCGGCGGCCATGCTGCTGGCGGCAGTATTGAAACGATCAAGGATCGCCTCAGCGCAATCGCGCCCGTCCTTGATTGCCCAGACCACAAGCGACGCCCCGCGTACGATGTCACCGACGGCATATACGCCGTCCACTTCAGTCGCGCCGGTCAGGAATGTCGCCTTAACTGTACCCCAGCGTGTGACCGGCAGTTCCGGTTGGTCCCAAAGCGTCGGCAGATCCTCAGGCTCAAACCCCAGTGCTTTGATCACCAGATCTGCAGGCTCGACATAATCTGCACCTTCGATAACTTCGGGAGCCTGGCGACCTGAAGCATCCGGCTGGCCGAGGCGCATTTTCTGCACCATCACACCTGCAACCTTACCCGCGTCATCGGTAAAGCCCTTGGGCGCTGACAACCATTCAAACACAACGCCTTCTTCCTCGGCGTTCTGGGTTTCGCGCTGTGAGCCGGGCATATTTGCACGGTCTCGGCGATAGAGACATTTGACCGATGTCGCACCCTGCCGAATAGAAGTACGCACGCAGTCCATCGCAGTATCACCACCGCCAATAACCACAACGCGCTTTCCCTTTGCGTTCAGAGTACCGTTATCGAACTCTTCAATGGCATCTCCAAAATTCGACGCTTTGTTAGAAACGGTCAGAAAATCGATGGCCTTGACGATACCGTCGGTCCCGGAACCCGGCATTTCGAGATCGCGAGACTTATACACACCGGTGGCGATAATCACGGCATCATGCTTGGCGCGGATGTCGGCGAAGCTGATGTCCTGACCGATGTTGCAGTTCATCACAAACTCAACCCCGCCATCGGCCAACAATTGGTTACGACGCATCACGACGTCTTTTTCCAGTTTAAAACCGGGGATACCATAGGTGAGCAAACCGCCCGCACGATCATAACGATCATAGATCGTGACCTTCACACCCGCGCGGCGCAACATATCTGCTGCAGCCAGACCACCGGGACCAGCCCCAATAATGCCGACAGATTCGCCACGCTCTTGAGCAGGTTTGATGGGTTGAACCCAACCTTTGTCCCAGGCGGTATCAGTGATGTATTTCTCGACTGCACCGATGGTGACCGTTCCATGGCCTGACTGTTCGATCACACAATTGCCTTCACACAGGCGATCCTGCGGGCAAATACGACCACAGATCTCAGGGAAAGTATTGGTAGCCTGACTGGTTTCATAGGCCTCCTGCAGTCGACCGGTGGCCGTCAGCTGCAGCCAATCCGGGATATTATTGTGCAAGGGACAATGGGATTGGCAATACGGCACGCCACATTGACTGCAGCGACTGGCTTGCTCCTCGGCCTTGGCGGCTGCGAATTCCGCGTAGATTTCATCGAAATCTTCCCTGCGATCATCTGCCGCGCGTTTGCTGGGCATGTCGCGATCAATCTGCACGAACTTAAGCATCGGTTGCTTGGCCACGGGACGGACTCCATATTGGGCTGGCTACGAGAAATGATAAATCGGAGCGTAGCGAACTAAATGTCAATAGTACTTACCTAAAATGGCAGTAGTTATGTTCTGATACTCTTTACAGCAGGAATGTACAGACATTTTAGGTCCGATTCGGACTAATTTACAAATCGACCTGACTAAATCAGCGGATTTACACGCAAGCCGTTCTTTGCCATCCCTGCTGGACCCCTTTACTGGACGGACCCTATGCCGCTTTTTCAGCTGATCCTCATCGCCCTGATTCAGGGCATCACGGAATTCCTGCCAGTGTCCTCCTCTGGTCACCTCATCCTCCTGCCAAGCCTGACCAGACTTGAAGATCAGGGACAGGTGATCGACGTCGCGGTTCATGTCGGAACCCTCGCAGCGGTGGTGCTGTTTTTCTGGCGGGACGTACGCGAGGGGCTGTCAGGCCTGCCTGGCGCCCTGACAGGACGTCTAAATACGCAGGGCTCACGGCTGGCTATGGGGCTGATCATCTCCACAATACCGACCGTCCTGTTTGGTGCTTTTCTTCATTTCAGCGGGTTGAGTGACGCGCTGCGCTCAATGACGGTCATTGGCTGGACGATGCTCGGCTTTGGCGTGGTGCTGTATGTGGCGGACCGGTTTGGACCTACACACAAATGCAACACTGACTGGGGGCCGCGTGACGCGCTGATCATGGGGTTGTGGCAAATGCTGGCTCTGATCCCAGGCACCTCCAGGTCGGGGATCACGATAACTGGTGCACGCCAGCTAGGATATGCCCGGATTGATGCAGCACGCCTCTCGATGCTGATGTCGATCCCGACCATCTTGGCCTCAGGTGTCTTGCTTGGCACTGAGGTGGCAGTAGACGCCAATCCGGCAGTAATCCGCGATGCGGCCATTGCAGCAGCTCTGTCGATGCTGGCAGCCCTGCTGGCATTGTCGTTAATGATGCGACTACTGCGTTCTGTCAGCTTTACCCCCTATGTCATCTACCGCGTCATCCTTGGGACGATTCTGCTGACAATTGCCTATCAAGCGTGAGCATCCGTCCAGAGATGGCACCCAGAAATGCAAAAAGCGCAGGCAAAACCTGCGCTTTCTAAACCGGTAGATCCGTACTGTATCAGAGATCGTTGCGCAAATTACGCGCTGAATCCATTAGCTCGGTATATTGACCAGCAGGACGGAATTTCCACAGATAGTCTGGCAGAACCGACGCCAGCGAAACAGGACTAATTCCCAGCGCCTTGAATCCTTGCGCATCATCAGCAACCACATTGTCAGCCTGAAGATTTTTCAACTGATCGCGGGTTAGCATCTTGTTCTCAATCAACTGAAAACTGACGGCTTGCATCATGTCAAAGCCAAACGCGACCAATTTCGCAATCGGACCGGGCAACGACAACACCAGGCGGCGGCGATCAATCACCTCCAGCATCTGGTGCATCAAAGCGCCAAAGCTCTTGGCTTCGGGGCCGCCCAACTCATAGACGCCAGGCTTTGCCCGACCCAAAAGCGCGGCAACAGCCGCCTTGGCAACATCATCGACATAAACAGGCTGGAATTTGGTGTCGGCATGGGCGATCGGCAGAACCGGCGACAGACGCGTCATCGCAGCAAAGCGATTGAAGAACTGGTCCTCCGCTCCAAAGATGACCGACGGACGCAGAATCACCGCATCGGGCATATGCTCCAGCACAGACGCCTCACCTTCGGCTTTGGACCGGGCGTATGCACTATCGCTGTCTTTGTCTGCGCCTATCGCGGAGACATGCACCATTGAGCCAACACCCTGACCGGCCGCGATTCGCGCGATCCTTGCTGACCCTTCGGCCTGGATTGCATCAAATGTGTTCTTACCCAGCTCGTTCAGGATACCAACGCAGTTCACAACCGCATCAGCGCCCTGCATCACACCAGCCACCGAGGCATCATTGCGAATATTGCAAAGAACAGGCTCAACCTGACCGGGGACGCCGTAGGGTTTTACATACATGGCTTCGTTCGGACGGCGCACGGCTACTCGAACACGCCAACCTTCTTTGGCCATGCGGCGCGCGATGTAACGGCCGACAAAACCGGATCCACCATAGATCGTGACCAGTTTGGACATCTTTTGGCTCCTACATTAGCTGTTGATCCGATTTACCGCCCCCGGCCCTTTCGAACAAGGCGCAAATCGACCCAAGTCAATTCAATAGTCCCGCTTTGTTGGCCCTTAGACTGATTAATCTCCGGCTCAATTCTAAAATCAGGACCAGCCACACGATGCAAAGTTCATAGCTGTGGCTAATACGGCAGAGTGTAGACACCCCGGAAGACGTCACAACATAACTAGAGACCAAATACAAAGTAGTGTCCGGTGATCCTATGGAGTAGAGCGTGAAGGCAAAGCGCGCGCGGACGGTATGTTCAAACCATATGGCCCATGGCATGGAACATCTGAAGCCTGGATAGCGAGCATGGTTTCAATGTCAGCGAGCACCGCAGATATGCACAGCCAGAACATCAATCTGCCGTCCTGAGAACACGCAATCACCGCCTTCAATTTTCCGTTTGACGCCTCCGCCGGTTCTGCTTATACGCCCCCTCACGACACCTGCCCAGGTGGCGGAATTGGTAGACGCGCTAGCTTCAGGTGCTAGTGTCCGTATGGACGTGGAGGTTCGAGTCCTCTCCTGGGCACCATATCCCCGAAAAATTTGATCTTAAGATAGCTGCAAAGTCGGCTGTCATATCTGAGCTTATTGGTAGTGGAACGTGATTTCCCCGCCCTGTAAAACCACAAGCTCGCTGTAGAATTCTCGCGCTTCAAACCGGTGAATTTTCCGTTTGACGCCTCTAACACTTCTGCTTATACGCCCCTTCACGACACTTGCCCAGGTGGCGGAATTGGTAGACGCGCTAGCTTCAGGTGCTAGTGTCCGTATGGACGTGGAGGTTCGAGTCCTCTCCTGGGCACCATATCCCCGACAGCGACATAATACGCAGTGCTTGGATATTTTGCGATCGCTGCCGGTCGCGGATGCAGTTCGATCAACAAACCACCTAGCTATTTGCAAAATCCTTCGACTTAGCGATTGCTTCGCGAGATATGAACACCGGATGTTTCCTGTGCGAGAGTTGAGTTTACCAACCGAAACCCCTATTTCGGAGCCAAACCTATTGCGTTCGCAAGACAAAGGATCGTGTTCTTGGCCAATAACCTCTATCAAAACGACCTGCCTGATGGGCTAGACTTGGGTCCGGTGGTCGCGATCGACTGTGAAACAATGGGGCTCAATCCACATCGCGACCGGCTTTGCGTAATTCAAATGTCGGGCGGTGATGGCAATGCACATATCGTGCAGGTTTCCAAAGGTCAGACCGAGGCACCAAATCTTTGCAAGATGCTGGAAGATCCCAACGTCTTGAAGCTATTTCACTTTGGTCGCTTCGACATTGCTGCCATGTACAATGCGTTTGGCGCATTGGCTGCCCCCGTCTATTGCACGAAGATCGCCAGCCGTCTGGTGCGCACCTATACGGATCGCCATGGATTGAGGAACCTGACACAAGATCTGATCGGCATCGATATCTCAAAACAGCAACAGATGAGCGACTGGGGTACACCACAGCTGACGACCGCACAGTTGGACTATGCCGCATCTGATGTACTTTATCTGCACCGCCTGCGAGCCGCACTGGACAAACGACTGGACCGTGAAGACCGTAGCGAGATGGCGCAATCCTGTTTCGATTTTCTGCCAATGCGTGCCAAACTTGACCTCGCAGGCTGGCCCGAAACCGATATTTTTGCACACTCATGAACGGCTCAGACACATTCCTCACCACCGCACGACAGGTCATCAAGGACGAAGCCCGCGCGCTCGACGCCCTGGCCGATGGTCTGGACGCACGCTTCGCTGAGGCGGTCGATCTTGTATTGCAAGCCGAAGGGCGCATTATTGTCAGCGGCATCGGTAAATCCGGCCACATTGGGCACAAAATTGCTGCAACCCTCGCATCAACGGGCACACCAGCGTACTTCGTGCATCCTGCTGAGGCCAGCCACGGCGACCTAGGGATGCTATCCAAAGGTGATGTGGTGCTGGCGATCTCCAATTCGGGCGAGGCGCCTGAGCTGGCCAATCTGCTATCCTTTACACGTCGCTTTGGCATTCCCCTTATTGGGCTTTCGAGCAGAATGGACAGCACAATGATGAAAGAGGCCGATGTGCACCTGCAGATTCCCGCAATGGGTGAGGCCTGCGGCTTTGGAATGGTGCCATCGATCTCTACAACTTTGACCCTTGCGATGGGCGATGCCCTGGCTATTGCATTGATGAAACATCGCGATTTCCGACCAGAGAATTTCCGCGCCTTCCATCCAGGTGGCAAATTGGGAGCCCGCCTGTCCAAGGTGGATGATCTGATGCACGATGGACAAGCGTTGCCTCTCGTTGCTGCCGAAACCCCGATGTCCGATGCGCTGATTGAAATCTCGCAAAAGGGATTTGGCGTCGCCGGTGTCACAGGAGCAGAGGGCACACTGCAGGGCATAATTACCGATGGCGACCTGCGTCGCCACATGGATGGGCTTCTCGAGAAAACAGCTGCCGATGTTATGACCCAAGCGCCGACTACGATCGCCCCCGGATCACTGGCTGAAGAAGCCGTTGCCATCATGAACGATCGCAAAATCACATGCCTATTCGTAGTTGATCCGGAGGCTGACACCGCTCAGGCCGTCGGCCTGCTGCATATCCACGACTGTCTGCGTGTCGGCTTGGGTTGAGGGAAAACGGTAAGCCAATGGATGGTTATTCACGCCTTGTAGCCTACTTAAAGGTCCTGTTACCGCTGATGGCCCTGGCTCTGATGTCTACCATGTTCCTTATTTCACGTGGCGTGAACACCGATGCTGTTATCCCGTTCGCGCAGCAAGATCTGGAGGACCGCACGCGTGGTCAACAGATCACCGCCCCGTTCTTTTCTGGCACCACTGCTCAGGGCGATGAAATAATGGTGACCGCTGCGATCGCCCGGCCCGGCGGCTCAGGCAAGCCTGCGACCGCGGTCAATCTTGAGGCAGAGATAAGGATGATCGATGGCGGTCGTATTATGCTTAATTCTGAGACTGGTTCCTTACGTCCAGATAAGGATATGGCAAGTTTTCGCGGCGATGTTGAAATCCTGACCAATGATGGTTTGCGCATCACCACACAAGAATTGAACACGACGCTAAGTGCTGTTCAGGCAGATAGTCCCGGCCCTATTCAAGCTGCCGGTGCCATTGGTGACCTTACGGCAGGAGCCATGCAGATCGACACAAAAACCGAAGGCGGGCCGGTACATATGGTTTTCAACAACGGGGTTAAGCTGCTATATGACCCGCAACAATCGGAAAGATAAACAGTGTTGTATCTGCGAGTATTGATGTTCTGCCTGCCCGCCGTCCTGTTTTCTACAGGGCTCTCTGCGCAGTCCACATCCATCGCATTTGGGGCGGTGAAGGCTGATCCGTCGCAGCCGGTTGAAGTCACAGCCGAAGCGCTGGACGTGAATCAGGCCGATGGATCTGCGCGGTTTATCGGCGACGTTGTGATTATTCAGGGCGTAATGCGACTATCGGCAAATGACGTGCTGGTGATCTACAAGCAGAACGCAGACGGCAAAACCGGCGTCGAGCGGTTGGAAGCAAGCGGCGATGTGATCCTTGTGAATGGCCCCGATGCCGCCGAAGCTGACAAGGCCGAATACACCATCGATGCCGGCACAGTGATCATGACAGGCAATGTTCTCCTCAGCCAATCCACAGGTACGTTAACTTCGAACCGACTTGTTGTGGATCTGACCACGGGTACCGCAAGCCTGTCCGGTCGCGTGAAAACCATCCTGAACGCTGGCAACGACTGATGACGCAGCCAGAATTGACAGTCACAGAGGGCAGCTCGGGCCTGCGTATTGAAAAGCTGCGCAAATCCTACAGCAAGAAGGTGGTGATCCGCGACGTTTCGATGTCGCTGGACCGAGGTGAGGTTGTCGCACTGCTCGGCCCTAACGGATCAGGTAAAACCACCAGCTTCTATGCGATCGCTGGTCTCGTGTTTCCTGAGGCAGGCACGGTTACGATCGATGGACAGAACGCCACCACCCTTCCGATGTATCGCCGGGCGCGCATGGGCATTGGTTACCTGCCGCAAGAAATGTCGATTTTTCGGGGTCTATCGGTGGAAGACAATATTTCCTCCGTACTCGACATTACTGTCAAGCATTCACACAAACGACGCGAACGTTTGGAAGAGCTGCTGTCTGACTTCTCGATCGAACACTTGCGCCGTGCGCCTGCGCTGGCGCTATCTGGCGGGGAACGCCGCCGGGTTGAAATTGCACGTTGCTTGGCTGCAGATCCAAAGTACCTACTTCTGGATGAACCCTTTGCGGGGGTAGACCCGATTTCTGTGGGTGACATCCGCCATCTGGTTGGGGATCTAAAAAAACGTGGAATTGGGGTACTGATCACTGACCACAATGTCCGCGAAACGCTGGAAATTGTAGATCGCGCCTACATCCTTCATGACGGCAAAGTGCTCATGTCTGGCACACCTGCAGAAGTCGTGGACAATGAAAACGTACGCCGCGTCTATCTGGGCGATAATTTCAGGATTTCCTGACCTACCGCCGTACGGCTCTTGTCGGTCACTTCATGGATATGCTTTCATCTACAACCGATCTACTTCGGATAGCGCTAACGCTTAACCATTTGAGAACAGGTGGAAACTTGCCACCTCCTCATATTTGGGTAACCGTTTGACGCCGATTTGCATTGACTCTCCCGCCCCGTTGGCATCGAATTGATCCATGGCAAAACTGCACTCCGATGCTGTCCTCGCTCCAGCCTTGTTACCAAGGTCCAGACGAATGCAATCGACTGTTTTGCCTAAATCCCACTTTCAAAACTGAATGAGAGCAGCCGGGCTTGGCCTTGGCTTGGTTTTGAAGGTCTATTTGTGAAGGAGATCACATGCGTTACCAAATCAGCGGAAAACAGATCGATATTGGCGAAGCGTTGCAAACACACGTGCAATCGGAGCTTGGAGCGGCCGTAGCAAAATATGCGGAACGCCCGACAGATGCCAATGTTGTCTTTTCGCGGTCTGCGCATGAATATGTTTGTGAAACAACCGTGCACCTATCCACCGGTCTGTCCGCGCAAGCAAAAGCGCATGCCACTGAAATCTATGCAGCATTCGAAGCCTGTTGCGAAAAAATGGAAAAACAGCTTCGCCGCTACAAACGACGGCTGAAGGACCACCACCGCGACCGGAGCGAGCCGGTTGAACTCTTGGGCGCAAGCTCTTATATCCTCGCCTCTGAAGACGCCGGCACCGAGTCAGAACCAGAATCATTGCAGCCAATCATCGTCGCCGAGATGGAAACGCAAATTCCATCCCTTTCGGTTGGTGAAGCTGTGATGCAAATGGAACTGGCAGGAGCCCCGGTTCTGGTGTTTCGCAAAGAAGGTAAAGACGGCCTGAACGTCGTCTATCGCCGGGAAGACGGGAATATCGGGTGGATCGACCCATAACCCTTACGGCGTTGTACGTGAGTTGAGCGGAGCAGTTGAAGTATGCAGATCTCTAACATCCTGAAGCCGGAGGGCGTCCGTGTCTTTGGCGCTGCATCGAGCAAAAAGCGTCTGTTTCAAGAAATTGCAGACGTTGCTCAGCTTGCCTATGGGCTCTCCGCGCAGCCTACGGTGGAGGCTTTGCTTGATCGCGAAAGCCTCGGCCCAACTGGTGTAGGGCACGGCGTTGCCCTGCCCCATGCCCGACTTGATGGCCTGGACAAGGTTGTCGGCGTATTTCTGGTTCTGGATACTCCGCTGGAATTTGGCGCGGTAGATCGTCAGCCCATCGACATCTCCTTTGCGCTCTTCGCACCAGAAGATGCCGGCGTTGAACATCTCAAGGCGCTGGCGCTCGTATCGCGCACATTGCGAGAACAGAGCTTTTGCACCAAACTCCGGGCGAACCCGGATCCGGCAACGCTTTATACAATTCTGACCGAAGATCAGTCGGTCCAAGCGGCTTGAATTAGGGCAGGCATCCGCCGTCTAGCCCGCCCAAGCCTCGAAGCCAAACAGCAGATAGTCGCGCTGATACACAGAAGCGATCTGCGTCTCCAGATCCTCATCATAGATATCACTAAGGCTGAATGGTTGATCGGCCTCGGCCTCTTCAGCAATTGTCGTAGTATCGGCCTGCCCCAGCCATCGCGCCAGATCCGGCAGCGCCGTGGTCAAATCGTCTTCGCGCAGCACCACATCTGGCGATTGGACTACAGAGAACCCCGCTAGAGTCTGCGCCTGCGTCGCCCAAGCCACATCCGTGCGAAACCCTGTCTGGCCAGACAAATTCGCTCCAATCACCTCAACAAATCGCGCGAAAGCCGCACGATGTTGGTCCCGCGTATAGTTTCCAACTGTAGGATCTTTAGGAATCGGCACTTTGTATTGGTTGCGCAGCAGATTGCGGATTTGACGCAGAGATCCGGGGCCAACGTCGAGCACCCGTGCGCTGAACACATGGTGTAACCGGGCCGCAGGGTGACGCAGCACGGTCAGGCTGCGAAAGCCAGGGTGACCCCTCTTCCACTGACGCAACTGTTTCTGATTCATACCCGTAGTCAGCCCATCACGCCCCTCGGGCTCCTGTTGGGCCATCCAGTTCTTCAAAACCGCAGTTGGTCCACCACTGATTGGCAGGTACAATAGTGGTAGCTGCTGCCCAGCGACGTAGTCCGGCACCCCGGGTCCTCGTCGAGGTTCAAAATTCGGGGTGCGTGAAAGATTAAAGCGGTCCAAGCGCGCAATAGCGCGGTCCAGTTCAGATGGGTTCTCGACCTTCACCTCAAGTGAGGACGGATTTTGCGGCTTGAGACTATCATCCAACTGTTCCAGCCGGGCGTCCACGCCCAACCATTTGGCGAGACCGTTGATTACATCAAGATCCTGAAGGTCCTCATACCCTATATAAAACGCCGTCTGTCCAGATTTCTGAAGCCGGTTCAGAAGTGTGATCTGAAACTTCTGAAGCTGATCTACATGATGAAAAAACTCATCTGCATTGACCGTCGCCAGCCCATCCTTGCGACGTTTCACGTTTGTCAATTTCCACTGCCCTGTGCTCTGGGCGATCTTGTGCGAAACATAGCTATCAGCCGGATTTCGGGTCAGAATGATCTTGGCACAACGCAGATCGTCGAGCAGACTATCTAAAACCCGCGCGTCGTGGTTGTGAAAATAACGGAACCCGTGCAACCCATCAGGCTCACTCCGAAATTGCGCCAAAAATCCTAGTGCATCTTGATCGCGCTGCTGCTGGGTCCAACGCAATGTCTGCTCTCGATCAGGATAGCTGATAAAATGCGGATTGAATGCCTCGCCGTGGCACGTGACACCATCCAGCGCGTTCAGATTGGCCTCCAGAAAATTGGACCCGGTCCGCATCTCTGCAAATACAACAAAATAATCAAAAGCTTGAGACATAGTTTACTACTGCACCAAATAGGGTTTTCGCGGTGTATTCGGCATATTCAATGGTCCCCGTTCGGCTGGAAAATCGCCCATCAAATAGGGGTGCATCCCCTGATTTTTGAGATTCTGCAAAAACTGGCCAAATCCCGCCAGATCCACCATCGTCGGGGCCGTATTCAAATGGCGCTGCGTCTGAGCCACGAACTCATCCAGAATGGTCTGGATCGGCTCCATTGGGGATTCCACGAATTCGGCCATCGACCAAATCCGCACCCGTGCCTTGACATATTTGGACCGGAGAATCTCGATATGTTTTGCCTCGATCTGCTGCAGCCTTGCTGCCTCGCGCCTTAGATCTGCAAAGTTCTTGTTCGAGCGAAACAGCGGTACTGCCCAGGCACCGGATATCACAGAGACCTGCGCATTTGGATCGCTTGCAACTTGCCAATTGATAGCCTGATTGTCTTGCGGCCCGAACTGGAAGCACTGCCGTTCACCACGAGTGCTCCATATCAGATTGGTTAGAAACCCCTTAGGGTGATAGTCCCGCAGCTTCGCACTATCGCTGAGGGCACCATTGATAAGGGTTTGCCGACCAGAAAACTCCACAGAATCTGGCGCAAACAGATGCCCATGCACCTTCGCTCCCGTGACCTGTGTTAGCCACTCTTCAAAATTCTCAAACAACTCAGAAAAGCCCTGAAACATTGAATAGGGATTGCAGGTGATGCCGTTCTCCAAGCCATTGTCAGGCAAGCGGCTCTGCATATAAAGACCTGATCGGCCCCTGGTACGACGCTCTACCGCCTTGGCAAAAATGCGATCAATCTTGCCCGGGTTCGGTTCAGTGGACTTCATAGTGTCCAGACAGTCGCCCAAGAAAGTGGAATAAAGCCGGTCGGCATGCGGCCATATCTTACGTGCGACGAAACAATCAGAGCGCCGCAACAGCTGTAGATGGTCGTCGTAGAAATTATGTGGTTTACCCTGAAAATCAAACTTCGACAGCGTCAGAGACCGGCTTTCAATATTGCTGGAGTAGAGTCGAACGAGAGTTTGATAGTAACTTTCGTCGGGGATCCAAACCTTGCGAAAATATCGATCATAGCGCGGCCGTTCAGGGTCTTCCAAAATGGCTGAGAGCGTCTGCCGCGTCAGGCACCACCACTGGCTGCCCATATGCGGCACCAGCCCTTCGGGAATCTTACGTTTGATACCCAGCTTACGCTGCAGTGATACATATCGGTCAAACAGATGGCGCTGCTTCTTCCAGGAGAAAGGGAAGCGCAATGTGAAGCGCTCGACATCAAGCCCCCCCACAATCCACGGTACATCAGCGGTGGTCGCGCTCTCAATAAAATCTGTTCGCGGCCGCGCAGCAAGGTAATCAACCAGATCGGAGACCGGGCGCAACGGCAGGCAGGAACCGGAAGCCAGAAACACGTGCCGCACTGATTGATATTTTGCCAACAGCAGCTCTGACGCGGATTGAGAAGCAGCTACGATGCCCCATGTGCCCCATTCACACCGATGCCGACGAGAAAATCGGACCATGGGTTCATCTGCAAACGCTGCTTTGAAGCTCGAATATGTCGCCTGCGGCACCGTCTTGTCGACATGCAGAACAACCGGGCAACCACCCGCTACCCAGTGACGGGCCACCTGTTCTGCACGATCCAACGCGGTGTGAACCAACATGACGACGCCCACACCGCTCATGCCCAATTCCCCTTTGACATCAGGCCGAGAATCTCCAGTTGGCGCCAGTTGATGTATTTTTCGCTCCACTTACACCAGAGTTCGGGCTGATCGTCTGTGTCCTTGGCATAGGCCTTGTACTCAGCAGAGCCAGCGTAGTGCTGCCCCCGCAACATTTCTTCCTCAGCCTTGGCGACGAAGGTGTGCAGGAACTTCGTATGTAGCAACGCACCGCTGGCTTTTTCTCCACCATCGGTTTCATAGACTTGGTTGAGCCCACGCGGCAGCAATGCGTGGGTTGAGCTAACATAGGCATAGCGTCGATCCCATTTTATCAGCGGGATCTTGTTCAGGGCTGGCGCCTTCTTCGGCTGATCAGCAAAAAAGACCCGCGCACGTGGGCCACCTTGAATCCACAGGTTTCCATATGTCGGATTGCGCTTGATGGAGTAATTTCCGCTGTCAAACCAGTTGGTGATTTCCAACGGATCCTGCCCGGCGCGATAGGGCACCGCATCCAGCCGGCCTTTGGGGTAGACGTCAATTAACATCGCCGAAAAGCTTCGGATCGCCGAACTATCCAGCCAATCCGTCAATGCGCGCAACGGGCGGCTGTCGCAGAAAGGATAGATAAAAAGCTCATCAGGATCGACGACCAACACCCAGTGACCATGGGCATAGCGTCGTTTCAGATAATTCATCCAATCGATACCGAAACCGGCATGCTTGTAGCTTGCAACCGTATGCCAGACCGACACATCTTGCATATCGCGCAGATACTCACCCGCGCCATCGGCCGAGCCATTATCGACGATCAGGAAATGATTGACGCCTAGTTTGCGATAGTAGTCGAGGAAATACGGCAGACGCAGTTGTTCATTGCGCAGAGTTGTCACCAGGAGGATATCCTCAGGTCGTATACGATCCGTATTATCCTGAACCGATGCCAACTCACGGGATTTACGCATGGCACGCAGGATGCGACGTTTCCGTCGCAGGCGCATGCGATAAGACTCCCAAAGGCTCAAGACTGCTTCCATCCCCGGTTGCAATGGTGCCACATCGGACTGTCGTTAGCGATCAACTGTCTCGGCGAAAGCGCCATTAAGCACAATATGCCATGTAACCTACTTGGAAACAATGAATTTGGAATTGATATAGCTGTTTCCGATCGACCGTTTTTCTATCGCTCAGGCGACTTCCATACACTGATCAAGGGCTGCACGCTCCAACTGATAGGCAAGACTGTCTTGCCGACCGTCACGTTCATCCCGCCATCGACAATAGCTAGCCATACGCCAATGATACCAAGGTTTTAGCAATTGGTATCGCGCGACGACCTCGGGATCCGGATAGGTGGCCAAAAATTCACTCTCTTCCAACGCTGTCAAAGCCTCGCCGCGATAGATCTGTTGCATGGCGGGAGACAGGAACAAGGCAATATCCTCTGCTGGATCCCCGATTTGGGGGCACTGCCAGTCGATCAGAGTCAAATGCCCGTGCGACACAACGATATTGCCCGGCACCGGGTCACCATGGATCAATCTTGTGGAAGCCAATAGCGCTACATGCCCAGTTGGCTCAGCCTTCCTCAGATCAAGGGAAACCTTGCACAAGTCCAATATCTGCCGGGTTTGCAAAGCGAGCTCATCACTGCCGTTCACCCCAGTTGGCAAACCAGAAACCGGTGGCTGTTCGTGCAACCGGCCCAGTATTGTCGCGACCTGCCCAGCGCCCGACGCCCATGTCACCCCGGGAGTGTGTCGATAAGCCAACCAATCGTGATCTTCGAACCGTCCCAATGACAAAGGTGATGGCACAAAACCCGTGGTCGATAGTGACGTAAGTATTGCATGTTCGCGCAAAGGATCATTTGCAAACAGCGGGTTTTCTCTGCGAGCGCAATACAGCTTCACAACCACGTCTCCCAATCGCCAAACCCGATTGGAGCGCCCCCCTACAAGAGGCCGCGGCGCACAATCCCCCAAGCCAAGGCCAGACAGATGTACGAGAAAACGAGTTTCGAAATTAGGCTTATAATTTTGCAGGTCAGGCTCCGTTAGGTTGGCCCGCGCATATGCGCGAGCCGGGTCACCGGTGCCTTGCCCCTCAGACAGGCGTAGCTACAGGTTCACGCAGCGCTGTCACCGATGATGCTAAGATCGCCGAGCCACCTTCAAGGATCAAGGCCACTTCGTTACCGCGCATCTGTGTTTCTTGTACACGGGTGTAGGTTTCTGCAGTGTCGGCGAGAACAACTTCACCGTTTTTCTGGCTCTCCAGTGTAAAACTGTAGCTGCCGGGATCGAATGCATACCCATCGTCGTCAATGCCTTGCCATTGGTAAGGCTCAGCAGAAACTGGCAAATTGATACGCTGCACTTCTTTGCCGGTATCATCTTTGACAACCAAATGCACTGTATCCGCAATTTGAGCCGGGTTTGGCGAAACCGTAACGGGCTTCACCCCGTCAAAATATGCGGGCGCTGCAGATCGTGTTTCCATTCCAACCCAGCCTGACATGGCCGCCATATTGGCTAACCCCAGCTGTGCCTGAATGCCCTCCAGAACTTCATTGCCCTGTACTTGCTGCTCGACCATAGAGAATTGCGCTAGCTGTGCCGAATATTCTGTCGAATCAATAGGCTCCAGAGGATCTTGATAGCGCGCCTGCGCGGTCAGCATCTTCAGAAACGTATCGAAATCAGCAGCGATTCCGGTGGTTTTCTTGGGTTCCGGAGAGGCTGCCGCCGCGGTTTGTTGTTGCGATGCCGAAGCACCCGATACACTCGTCGTCATAATATCAAATCCTCATATCCAGCCCAACCTCACCGAGGTTGAGAGATTGTGCTATTGGCTCTGCGGGCATGTCATCTACATCTCCGTCGAGCCTCGCAGATTGGCCGGAGTGATTTCCGGAGGTGTCGTTTCCACCACCGCGATTTGATGCCTCATCACCAGAAAACTGGAACGAGATATCCTCAAACCCCATGCGGCGGAATTCATCAGCAAGCTCGTTGATATGGCGCTTCATCAGATCGCCTGTTTCAGCGCGCTCTGTTTGAATCATGACGCTCACACCCGTATCTGTGACAGAAACACGCATATTCACGTGACCCAGCTCCTTAGGATTAAGAGCGACATCTACGTTTCGCTCACCCTTGGTCGCCAGTGCTTCTGCCATCTGATTCGCAATCAAACGTGGCGTTTCGGGTTTGTGAACAGTCCCAGGGCTCACAGTCGCTTCAGTCAACAACTGGGACAGGCCCGCCATCTCGGTACCAGTACGTCCACCTGTTGCAACCGCGCTACCAGAATCCCCTAACGCCGTCGGATCACCAGATAGCAGTGATGTCGAGTTAGGCATTGCAGCCGTCAACGACCCTGCGCCAAGCCCAAAACTCGCAGCAGAATACGTGCCCTGCGGCAATGTCGTCTTCGTCGGCGGGCTCACGCTCTTCTCATCCGCAGCTGCACGCCGTGCCTCAAATTTATCCCGAATCGGCGATGATACCGCCTCCACCGGGATTGCATTGGCACTGCGAACTGCGCTTTCTGCTTGCTGCGATTGAACTGGGCCCGGTGTCGCTACCGTTTCCCTTGACGCATTAGATTGCGACAATGCTGCCAGCTCAGCATTGGTAAGTTTCGCACCCTCAGTCGCAGCGTGAGCTACATTGGCCTGCACAATCCGTGTGGATTGTGAGGTTACACCGCTCGCCAGCTCGGAAACAGCTGTTGCCTTACCGCGATTCGCAGCGTCACCGGCCACCTTTTTGTCAGTAGTTTCGCCTCGCATCACGTTTGATACGGCAGCCTCACTATCAACAACCGCGCTTTGCGACACGTTAGTTGTGTCAGCCGACGCAGTACTCGACTTGGAGCCATCTGACGACGCTATCGCGCTGCTTCCGTCAGCAGGCAAAACCATCTTAGAACCAGCCCCAACGATCTGAACCTTAGCCGTAGCATCCCGGTTCCCATCTACCGAAGGGCTAGGTGACGAACCTTCACCCTCCAAAGCAGGGTCTATGGTCACCTTGGCCATTTCACCAGATATTTTGGTCGACCCGTCGGCCTCGATCGCATGTTCGCCTGCGGCTTCGGTATCGCGAAGAGCTTCGTCAGCAGCCTCTTGTTCAGCAGCTGACTGCGCATGCGTCGCCGCAGTCTCAGGATCCGCGGCCAAAGGTTCCGCGGCCACTTGGTCCTCTCCTGGCTGCGCTTCAGCGTTATCATCTTGTGCTTTTTGATTTGCCTTTTCCGACGTGGCCGTGGTTGAGGTCTGCCCTTCTGCAGTTTCCTCTACCTGGGTCGCGTCAGTTTCTGCTCCATCTGCTGATTTCGCAGTCTCTTCCATAACCGCGTCAAAGCTTGCGCCTTTACGCGATTTTGCTGATTCGCCTTGCTGGATCTGCTCCGATCCCTGCGCTCCACCAGAGGTGGGGCCTGTAAGTGCGTTGATAAACATTGGCTTCCAGACATTCTATCTCGATGCCTGCACCATAACGCCAATCGGTTACGGCAATTTTAACCGATCATCCGTCAAAATAGAAAAAATCGAAGCAATTTCGACGTCTCAGAATGAGGTATATAATGGAACAGATTGCTCACATACCGGCTATACAGCGCCCTGCTGGCGTTAAGCCGCCGCCACAGGACCCAATGCGCAAAGCTGCGGAAGACCTTGAGGCGACCTTCCTTGCAGAAATGTTGAAATCCGCCGGTTTGGGCGAAAGCCGCGAATCTATGGGTGGCGGCGCAGGGGAAGACCAATTCTCAAGCTTCCTTGTTCGCGCGCAGGCTGAACAAATTGCCAAAGCTGGCGGCATCGGCTTGGCAGAATCGCTTTATCACGCATTGAAAGAGACACAGAAAAATGACTGATCAAACACCGCAACAACTGATTGACGAACTGGATTCTTTGCTTGATGTCGAGCGTGCAGCATTGGTCAGTGGCGATCTTCAAAAGCTGGAACCGCTGCTCGCGCAAAAAGAAATGATCATCACCAAGCTTAATATGACAGCTGATCTGGAACGCGAGACCCTGGAACATGTACAGGGTAAAGTCTCGCGCAACCAGATCCTGCTCGACAGCGCAATGGAAGGCATTCGGGCCGTCGCAGCACGCATGGCCGAACTGCGTCGCGTCCGCAAAGGGCTAGATGTCTATGATCAGGCAGGCCGCAAGACGCGCTTTGCGACAAGTGGCACCCCTAGCCTCGAGAAACGAGCATAATCTACCAAATTTAGGGAAAATTCTAGCAATGGAATTTCCGGCATTAGCACTCCCTTAGCACATAGTGGGCCAATGTCACTTTGCACCTTCCAAAGAGGGTGGCGCGGAAGCCAGACGGCGGAACGCATAGTCAGAAAGACGTCAGAGAGCGCCCTTCGGGGCAGGGAAACCAGAGGTGAAAACGCCTCTAATCAAAGGAATACATGCTATGTCCAGCATTCTGACTAACAGCGGCGCAATGGTTGCATTGCAAACCCTGCAATCTGTAAACAACAGCCTTGACGAAACCCAGAGCCAGATTTCGACCGGTAAACGGATCGGTTCGGCAAAGGACAACGCCGCCGTTTGGGCGATCTCCAAAACCATGGATTCGGATATCGCGGGTTACTCCTCGGTTCAGGATTCTCTCGGTGTTGGTGAATCAACAGTAGCAGTAGCTCTGTCCGGCGCAGAACAGATCGTTGAGACGCTGACTGAGATGCGGCAGCTGGCGATTTCCGCAAACTCGGAAAACGTTGACCACAGCAAGATCCAGGAAAGCATCACCAAGAAAGCGGCTCAGATCACTTCGATCATTGAATCCGCCGAGTTCAATGGTGCAAACCTGCTGAAAACTGCAAACCTGACTGTTCTTGGTGGGCTGGATCCTGCAGCGGATACGATTACGATTGCTGCGATCGACGCCGCAACGAATCTAGACGTTGGGACTATTACTGCAATCACTGACGTTGCGACGGGCTCAACTGCGTTGACCGAAATCGAGGGCCTGCTTAACAATGCTGTTGATGCAGCTGCTCAGTTGGGTGCGGATTCCAGCCGCCTGTCAGACCAGAGCATGTTTGTGTCCAAACTGTCCGACTCCCTCAAAATGGGTGTCAGCACAATGACCGACACAAATATGGAAGAATCGTCTGCGAGACTGAAGGCGCTTCAGACCCAGCAGCAGCTGGCGGTGCAATCATTGTCGATTGCAAACCAGGCTCCACAGACGCTGATGCAGCTGTTCCGTTAATAGCAGCATGATCTGGGGCGTTACCATGCGCCCCAGATCGCCTATCGCAGAGAATCTGTAGAACTACATGTTAGGATAACACGTGAATGCCCTTCTGAAGGCGAAGAGTGCCTATTCGGCGGCAAAGGCCCCGACGCGAACTGCAAAAAACCTAGAATACGAAGTTATTGCCAGAGTTACGCGGCGTATCGTCGCCGCAGCGCAAAAGGGAAAGCCAGGCTTTACTGAACTTGTCGCAGCGCTGACCGACAATCGCAAACTATGGTCGATCTTCACGGTAGAAGTTGCAAGTCCCGGAAATCCACTTCCGGAAGAATTAAAGGCTCAACTGCTCTCGCTCGGGGAATTCACCCATCAACACACTAGTAAAGTTTTGGCCCGCAAAGCGGACGTCAGGCTGCTGGTGGAAATCAACACGGCCATCATGCGTGGCCTACGCAGCGGAGCGTCCTGAATATGAGCGGATTGGTCCTGAAACTTGCCCCGAAAGAGAGGGTATTGGTGAATGGTGCAGTAATTGAAAACGGGGATCGGCGCAGCCGATTGTCCATTGTGACCCCCGATGCAAACATCCTGCGCCTACGAGATGCCATTCATCCAGAAGAAGCAAACACACCTGTGCGTCGTGTTTGTTATGCCGCCCAGCTTATCCTGTCTGGTGATGTCGATGGAGAAGAAGATCGACTAAAAATGCTTCGCCGGATTGAAGAGTTGAGCCAGGTATTCACTGACCCCGATAGTCGTGCATCCTTGGCCGAAGCAACCGATGCGGTTCTTTCTGACAACCACTATCGATGCCTGAAGGCGTTGCGGACACTGCTTCCTAGAGAAGATCGACTTATTGCCGTACGCCCATCATGAGTTCTCAGCCGATCATGTCATTCTAAGGCATTATCGGCTGGAATCTATTGCCATGGTGATGTGGCTTTCAATCAAAAATCCGTGCGACGATAATATTGGACAGAGTCCTTATATCATTCGTAGCTCAACACCTTATAAAATTTTAAATCAGAATAGTATCAAGTTCGATTGGAGACAATGCAGTTCTCTCTTTTATTGTATTGGCTAGAATTCAAGCTGGTTTGACTGCCTGTCGCTATCCCCACCAAACTCATACTGCAAACGTCTTTGATGAAATCGGTATGTTGCCTCTGTCCAACTAATAGGCTTGGCCTTAGGGCATGTGCAATCCATTGACCATTCTTCCGAACATGCTTTCAGAAAACGAGACAGACTGTGTTCACCAGGCTTAGGCCAGCAGTCTTAGGTACCTCGTGTACATTTTGAAATACCTGCTGCACACCTCACTTGATCATGCAATATCACTATCCGATTGATCCGAAACTTTCCTGAAGCGTCTCAGACCCATGCAGTAGTTGCTCGGATTGACCTCAGTCGCTGTTGGATTCTTGTAAATATAGTGTCCGCTCGATCCGGCGATAGAGCCGTACTCGATTGATCAAATGCTTTGTCACACCCAACGGTTTACTCACACAGGCTGCGCTCCAATCATATCGCACAGTAGATCAACGTCTGAAAAGCTCTCCGAAAGCGCTTTCAAGGACTGACAACAGCCTTGGTAACGCGGCCTTACCTAAGTTTCCGATCAAACCCGGCACTGGAGATCTCACCATAATCACACCCACAACCCTAGGCGAACGCAGCTATCGCACGGCTTGGCACAAGATGAAGCGCGATAGTCACTCATTGGTACGGTTCGTTGGTCTTAGCGAATCGCAACTGCACGGCGCACCATCAACATCAGACGGTTGAAGCTGCTCTTGACCCCTTCAGGGTCCGATTTACCAAAGAAAGAATCCAGCTCAGGCCATAGCTTTACGGCCTGATCGAGTGTGACATCGTTGCCTTCCGAATAGAGACCCGCCCGGATCATTACCTCGGACTGCTCGTACGCCCCCAGATACTTCCTGACATCCAATATAGCAGCGTTTTCTTCAGCCGAAGCTGCCGCTGGCAGGCTGCGCGAAACAGAGCGCGAAACATCTACCGCTGGAAAACGCCCTCGTTCGGCGATTTCCCGATTGAGCACGATATGTCCGTCCAAGACACCGCGCAAAATATCTGCAATAGGCTCGTCCATGTCTGACCCAGCTACGAGAACACTGAAAATGGCGGTGATATCACCCTGATCGTCCCGACCTGGGCCTGCCCGCTCACACAGGCCAGTAATCAAGGGTGTCACCGAGGGTGGATATCCACGTAGGGCCGGAGCTTCACCTGAGGAGACAGCAATCTCACGATGTGCCTCGGCAAATCGGGTCACGGAATCCGCAAGCAGCAAAACATTTTTGCCCTGATCCCGGAAATATTCCGCCACAGCCATAGCGGACCAAGCACAGCGACGGCGGATCAGGGCAGATTGATCAGACGTCGCTGCTACAACGACCGCGCGTTTCATGCCCTCGTTGCCGAGTACATCTTTCACGAAGTGATTGACCTCGCGGCCCCGTTCTCCAATCAGCGCAATAACAACCACGTCAGCTTCCATATTTTGTGCCAACGTAGCCAGAAGCGTGGATTTGCCGACACCTGAACCAGCAAAAAGACCAACGCGCTGCCCTTTCACAATCGGAAGAATCGTATTGAACACGGAAAGGCCTGTTGCGAGTCGCTCCCCCATAGAACGGCGCGAGGCCGCTTTTGGCGGCGCGGCCATCAGATCCCGCGTTGCTTCTCCCCGCATCATTGGTCGCCCATCCAGCGACTCACCGTACGGATCAATCACGCGGCCAATCCAACTATCAGACGGAGCAAAATCCGGCGTCGGGTGCAGCAAAACGGCATCTCCGACCGCGACGCGATCAGGTGCGGTGTCTGGCAACATACTGACTTCGCTACCAGAAATACGCATAACTTCACCCTCTAACGGGTCGCTGCCCGCCCTGCGCAGAACCAACCTATCTCCAATACGCGCCTTACCGTTCAATCCCGTTACCGTGATCGCGCCACCTGAAATTTCTGACACGCGACCTAACGCTGACGACAATCGTTTATTGGCCAAATCCTGGGTCAATGCGTTGATGGCTGAGATCATATTCTGGTGTCTCCAACTGTTCCTGAAAACAATTTCTAAAGGAATCAGGGTTAAGCCTTGATTGAAATTGATCGAGGGAGAAGCCCCGGTGTTTAAAGAACTGAACGTCTTTAAGATTGCCTACTCAATGGCGACCCATGCAGGGAAACGCCAGGCATTGGTGTCACAGAACATCGCCAATGCAGATACCCCTGGCTACCACGCCAAGGACATAAAGCCTTTCAAGGAAGTATACGCCCAGGGGTCACGCCCCGGCGATATGATTGCCAGCCGGTCCAACCACCTTAACGGTGCGTCCGGCGGCGGAATGGATTGGGCGGTGACCCAAACCAACGGCGGCAGTGATCCGAATAATAATTCTGTCTCGATCGAAACCGAAATCCTGAAGGGGGTCGAGGTAAAGCGACAGCACGATCGTGCATTGGCGATTTACAAATCATCGATGAACGTTCTGCGCAGCAGCCTTGGCCGGCGTTAAGGAGGCTAGATCATGAGCGAATTTTCAAAATCCCTTTCCGTCTCAGCAAGCGCACTAAAAGCACAGGCCAGCCGCCTGCGCCACGTGTCTGAGAACATATCCAACTCTGATACGCCCGGCTACCGCCGCAAAACCGTTCCATTTGAGTCAGTGCGTGATCTGCGTTCTGACGTAGAGAAAGTGGAAGTCGGCCCAGTGCGTCTTGATCGGTCCGATTTGGAGAAGGTTTTCGACCCATCCCACCCGCTGGCGGATGACAGTGGCCACTACGAAGGGTCAAACGTCAATCTGATGATCGAAATTGCCGACGCCCGCGAGGCACAGCGCAGCTACGAGGCCAACCTCAAGATGTTCGAACAGGGGCGGCAAATGTCGTCATCTCTGATGGATCTGTTACGCAAATAGAACCGAAATTTTCTGAAAAACCCTGATATACTTGGAGATCCAGAATGGATATTCGCAGTCTTTCCGCCACTACCGGCTACGCCGCCGCACGCCCCGCGACGAAAATTGATCCGGAGCACGTGCCAAACAGCGCCGAAGCACAAATCAAAGCGACCTTTGAGGACTTCACCAGCACGCTTCAGCAGAGCGAACAGGTATCGGTAACCGCGATGACCGGTAACGGCGATCCACACGCTCTGGTACAGGCGCTCGCACAGACCGAACTGGCCGTGGAAACCGCTGTGACCGTTCGCAACAAAGTCGTCGAAGCCTATCAGGAAATCCTGCGGATGCCGGTGTAAGCCCATGATGAGTGAAGGGCTTTTCTACGACACATTACGCCAAGCACTTTGGACCGCGGTAATGATGTCGACACCGATTCTGTTGGTTGCGCTTGTCGTTGGCCTGACCATCGGTCTGTTTCAGGCCCTGACATCGGTGCAGGAAATGACCCTGACCTTTGTTCCCAAGCTGACCGCAATTCTGATCGTTTTCTGGATGACCATGGGGTTCATGACGCAATCCTTGGTCGCCTTTTTTGATGGGCACGTCGTGCCGCTGATTACAGGAGGCCTGTAATGGGAGACACTGGTTACACCACCTTGTCCCGCCAATCGGGACTGATGCGTGAAATGCGCGTCGTGGCAAATAACATCGCTAACTCAGCCACAACCGGCTACCGGGCCGAAGGGGTTATTTTTTCGGAGTTCATTCAGTCTGCACCAGGCCAGGAATCGCTGTCTATGGGGCGGGCAAATATCCGCAATACCTCCATGGCGCAGGGAGCTCTGGCTCAATCAGGGGGCGATTTGGACCTTGCGATTGAGGGCGACGGATACTTCATGGTCGAGACGCCCATGGGGGAACGGCTGACCCGTTCTGGCGCATTTTCTACCAATGCCGAAGGCGATTTGGTCACGATGGATGGCTACCGCGTTCTGGACGCCGGTCGCGCACCTGTTTTCATTCCTGGAGACGCCAAATCTGTCAAGTTCGGCGCTGATGGTACCCTGAGTGCGGATGGCCGAGCACTGGGCCAGATTGGCGTTTTCAAACCGGAAGAAAATTATCAGATGATCCGTGAAGACGGGGTCATGTTCCGGGTTGACGGAGAAATCGAAGTCGCTGGTGAAGCTCGTGTTCTTCAAGGGTTTCTTGAAGGCTCAAATGTGAACGCTATTTCTCAGTTAGCACGCATGGTTGAAATTCAGCGCGCCTATGAAATGGGCCAAAGCTTTCTTCAGTCCGAAGACGAACGAGTCCGCAACGCCATCAAAAATCTGATTAAATCGTAGGAGTAAGCCCATGCGCGCCCTAAAGATCGCCGCAACCGGAATGACCGCGCAGCAACTGCGCGTTGAAACGATTTCGAACAACCTCGCCAATATGAACACCACTGGCTACAACGCCCGTCGTGCGGAATTCGCTGACTTGCACTATCAACAGGTTACGCGCGCGGGAACCGTGAATGCCTCTGATGGGACCGTCCTACCCACCGGGGTTCAGGTTGGCCTTGGTGTGCGCGCTTCGGCTATCTCAATTCACTTGGCCCAAGGTGCGCTGGCCCAGACAGGTAACGATCTGGATGTCGCAATTGATGGGAAAGGATATCTAGAAGTATCCCTGCCATCGGGTCAGTCGGCCTACACACGCGACGGTGCACTAAAGCGATCGGCAGAAGGTCTGATCGTGACCTCCGACGGGTTTACCGTATCGCCAGATATCACCATCCCCAGCGATGCGCGCAATGTGTCGATCAACGCTGATGGGGAGGTCTACGCCTATTTCGACGAAACCGCAGAGGGCCAATTGATGGGCCAGCTGACACTCGCCGGCTTCTCCAATCCAAAAGGTTTGGAAGCGCTTGGCAGCAACCTCTTTGTTGAAACTGAAGCGTCAGGAGCGGCCACAGTGGCATCACCAGGTGAAAATGGCCTCGGGACACTGCGGCAGGGCTATCTGGAAGCAAGCTCAGTGGATTCCGTCCGCGAGGTTACCGAACTGATCGAAGCCCAGCGCGGCTATGAAATGAATGCCAAAGTCATCTCTGCAGTCGACCAGATGATGGGCGCAACGACGCAGGTACGCTGATGAAACGGATTCTCGCCATTGTGATGCTGTTCTGCGCCCAACCTGTTTGGGCGGACATTCTGGTACCCGTGCGTACCATCCGTGCCAAGGAAATCGTGACGGCAGAGGATCTGGTTCTAAAACAGGCAGAAGTGCTGGGCGCAATCTCAGACCCAACTCTGGTTATCGGCCAGGAGGCCCGTGTGGCGCTCTATGCAGGGCGGCCGATGCGCGTTGGCGACGTTGGCCCTCCGGCCATCGTAGAACGCAACGATCTTGTCACCATCCGTTTCAAACGTGGCGGTCTCACCATTATGGCCGAAGGTCGCTCGCTTGGCCGTGGTGCCGATGGCGAGGCAATCCGTGTCATGAACCTATCGTCACGCACAACCGTCAGCGGGCGTATCGCCGCCGATGGATCAGTTGAGGTAAACTAATGAAAACTCGAATTCTCTCAGCCAAGACTGCCCTCTTGGGCGTGGTTATGCTCAGCGCTTGCGGACGGTTTGACCATGTCGGCAAACCACCTACTTTCAGCCCTGCCAATGAATCACCTGAACACGTCGCGATGCTGTTTCAAGGCTTGCCTGTCGACACACAGACCCAGCGTCCGGTCGATCAGGCTTCGCTTTGGAGCGGATCACGTCGATCGCTGCTGGGAGACCGCAGAGCAACGAAACAGGGTGATATCCTGACGGTCGTGATCGAAATCGACGAAGAGGCCGAAATATCCAACGACACCAAGCGTTCGCGTTCCGGTTCGGAGAGCTTGGCAGTGCCACAGCTGCTTGGTCTACCACAGCGATTGGATCGGAAGTTGCCTGAAGGTGCGAGTATGGCGGATGCCGTCGACATCGGCAGTAGCAGCAGCTCCGGTGGCAAAGGGTCCGTAAAGCGCAGCGAGAAGCTGGAACTGCGTGTCGCAGCTACAGTCGTGGATGTTTTGCCAAACGGGGTGTTGGCCATCAGCGGTACACAGGAACTGCGCGTGAACTTCGAGATGCGTGAACTGCTGGTAACCGGCTATGTCCGACCCGATGATATTAGCCGTCAAAACGAGATCACCTACGACAAGATCGCCTCTGCTCGCGTCTCCTATGGTGGCCGCGGTCAAATCACCGATGTCCAACAACCGCGTTACGGTCAGCAAGTGCTGGACGTGATCCTGCCATTCTGAGGCCTGCACCATGTTGTCAAAACTATTACCAGTCATTTTGCTCTTGGTCGGGACCGCTGGCGGAATCGGTGCTGGAATCATGCTGGCCCCGGCGCCCGCACCGGAAGAGCACGCAGAGGGTGGCGAAGAACATGCCGAAGAAGTAACACCCGAACTCCCCGGAGAAGGGGAAGAGCAGCACGAATATATCAAGATGGCGAACCAGTTCGTTGTCCCCGTCGTCGAACGGGAGCAGCTGTCGTCGCTGGTGGTGATTTCTCTCAGCCTGGAAACCAAGCCTGGTATGAACGAAAAAATTCATGCCTATGAGCCAAAGCTGCGGGATGTATTCCTTCAAGTTCTCTTCGATCACGCGAACATGGGTGGGTTTCGCGGCGCTTTCACTCGATCAGATATGCTGACACCGTTGCGGACCGCATTGCGAGAGGCGGCCCAACAGCAACTGGGCAAAGACATCTATGATGTCTTGATTGTCGAGATGTCACGACAAGACGTCTAGTCTCCACCAACCCCAATTCATAAAAAAGGCCGGCTCGCTTGAACCGGCCTTTTTACATCGTCACTCTGCAATCTAATTCAGTCCATATTCATCAGACGATTGTGCAGTTTCTGAGCCATGTCTTTTTTGTGCCGCTGGCGCTCCTGGGTCGCCATTGTCTCTACGGCATGCTTACGTCCAAATGCCTTACGCAATTTGTCCATCGCGCGAAGTTTTTGCGCCGTGATCTGAGCCAGTTCCATGTTCAGTTGTCGGCGTGTTTTGCTATGCCAGCTTTGCCATAGCAGATCCGCGCCAAGTGCTTTCATTGCATGGTCAGAGTTTGCCATCTCACGGGTTTCTTTGATCTGCCGATCCAGTTTTGCCAGTTGACCACGTAACTGTGCCTCGGCATCGAGAACAGGCTTCACTTTGGCATGTTCCTGCAAATACATAGCCTGGGTTACGTCAGCCATCTGATCCAACATTTTCTGTTTCATCAAACCATCCCCTTGGCCCGTTTACGCATTTCTTCCGCGAAACGGATCGCGGCGGCTACCGGTGCGTAATGCTCTTCCTGAATTTCACTGCCAATCTCAACCGCAGCATGTAAGGCGCGTGCGGTGGGCGGATCGCTGTGAATAGGCACTCCATTTTCGTTCGCAACTTCACGAATGACTGCGGCAACCTCATCCACACCTTTGGACACACATATTGGCGCCTGCCCCGGCTCTCGATCCCACTTCAGGGCGACTGCGTAATGGGTCGGGTTAACGATAACAACGTCAGCCTCTGCCACGTCGGCCACGCCTTGGCTCATTGCAAGTTGTTGGGCTTTCTGTCGACGCGCAGCCTTCATATGAGGGTCGCCGTCGGAATCCTTACCTTCGTCCACAAGCTCTTGACGAGACATCATATTTTTACGGTTGTGCTCCGCCTGCTGAAACGACGCATCTATGACGCCGATGCCAAGTGCAATTATCAACGCGAGAATCAGAAACTCGAGCGCCAGCTGGGCCATCATCAATACGATAACAAACGCACCGGTAGCCGAGGACGCGATCATGTCCGGAAGCCGGTAGTTGAGATAAACTCCCATGCAAATCGAATAGAGCACCAACTTCACGCTGCTCTTGAAGAACTCAAACAGGCCTGCGCGCCCGAACTTGTTCTTGGCATTGGAAATAATCGAAATCTTGGACAGCTTCGGTTCCAGTTTACTTGGTGCAAAAACCAGAGCCCGCTGTGCGAGGATCGATAGCAGCACAGCAACCATCGGAACGATAAAGATCGGCAGGCTGGCGGTCCCCACGGCCATCATGATCCCACCGACTGGTACCGTGCCAGCTCCACCAAAAAACAATTTGGCCAGCCGGTCCGGCTGATCAAGGAACGACATTAAGATCGTACCTATTTCTTCGACAACATCTGCACCAGCTACATGTATCGCGACGATCAAGCCTAGATACGCTGCCGCGACAGATAGATCAGTCGACTTGGGAACGTCACCCTTTTTTCGAGCTTTCTCAAGCTTCTGAGGTGATGGTTCATATGACTTGTCTGAATCATCGTCGCTCATGGCATCCCCCGACCCGGATTAGCAAAGAACGACATTAAGGCCGTACTCCAGATATCCAATATCATTGGACTGGCCACCATCAGAATAGAGAGTCCCCCGAAGGTAACCACCGGCGCACCAACAAATGCCACCATCAAAGCAGGCATTGCTCGATTGATGACACCCAGTGTCAGATTATACACCAGTGAACCAATCAAAAACGGCGCAGCCAGAGAAAACCCCATCGCAAAGGTGCGCGATACCCGGTGCACGCCCCAATCCGATATCCCCGAAGCGGCTGGAAATTCTCCAACTGGAAACATCGTGTAGCTGTAGATCATGAATTCGGCGACGCGGATATGAAGGCCCAACATGACTGCAAGAGCCAATCCGGATATCAACAACACAGCGCCAATGGCTGGCATCGGTTCTGCGCCAATCCCACCAAGAACCTGCGCCAGCGACGTCGACTGCGCAGCAAGCGTGCCGGCAAGCTGGATCGCGTGAACAAACATGCGAATTGAGACGCCCAGCGCCAACCCGACAACTGCTTCGCTGAAGGCGAGAGTCGCGTATTGCAAGGGACTGGCCGGTTCCGGCAGCAGCGGCAAAGAAGGCGCAACAATAAATGTGAAGGCCAGAGAAATTGCCAGTTTTATACGTGCCGGCACGTATTTTTCTCCAAAAGCCGGCAACACAGAGACCATCGCAGCAACGCGTAGAAAGACGATAGCTCCATGCCAAAAGCCGGCACCCAAAAGGGCAACCAGCTCTGGTGGCAGAAAGTCCAGGCTCATGCGGGGACCATACCTACCAAGGCCGGTCTCGCCTCAAGCCCGATTTCTTCGAATGACAAAACCGGATTGAGGATACCACGGGATTTCAAAATCGTCCTTAGATACCGGCGGCGGCGGGTAGAGGTCACGACAGCTGCAAAGACACCTTGTTCGGTTGTTGTGTTCAAGCGATCACTCAACCCTTCGGCCAATCGGTTGAACTGATCCGGTGGCAGAGCGATATCCACTGCCCCTCCCTGGGCATCAATCTGGTAGGTGGAGAATGTCTCCTCCCACTCAGGTGCCAGCTGAATCAGCGGAATTGTTCCATCCTCGCGTTTCATTTCCCCAACCAGTTGGAAGCCCAGCCGCTGTCGCACATGTTCGCAAATGATTTCTGGCTGGGTCGTGTGCGAGCGTGCCTCGGCAATACTCTCCAGAATCAGCGGCATATTGCGAATAGACACTCGTTCTTCCAAAAGCAGACGTAGAACGCTGTGCAATGTATCAATCGGAACCTTATCCGGTACCAATTCATCCAAAAGCTTGCGATTGGCCTCGGCGCGGAAGTCATCTGTCAGATCTGTCATCTCATTCAGTAGCCGACGTAGCGATTTCAGTGTCAGCAGGCGTGGGAAGTTCTGCTTGATTACTTCCAACAGATGGGTTGCGAGAATTTCCGGCGCAGTCACAATCGTCGCGCCAGAGAGCGCTGCTTGCTCTTGGCTCTTTGCGGAAATCCAGCGCGCAGGAGCACCGTATACCGGTTCTGTAACGTCTGTTCCGGGTGGCAGAGCATCATGATTATCTGGCATCAACGCCAGAACCATTTCCGGATGTAGAATCCCGCGCACCTGTTCGACGCCTTGAATCTTGATAAGATAGGTTCCAGTCAGCAGCTCCGGTTCATCGGTCAAACGAATTTCTGGCAGGATCAGCCCAAATGTCGTCGCAACATGCGTACGCATATTGGCAATACGGGCATCCAGCCCAGTTCCGGCATCCAAAACCATGCTCACGAGATCCGGAGCAAATTCCAGATGCAGATCATCCAAATCGAGGATGTCACCAAGAGCCCGGTTCTCCTTCGGCTCCATGACTTCTTCGATCTGTTCCTCCATTTCCGCTTCTTCGCGGTCTTTGAGGTTCTTGGACATTTTGTAGGCTGTGTAACCTAGCACCGCTCCACCAACCATGAAGGGAATAAATGGCAAGCCCGGGACCAGGGCGAATAGGCTCATCAGAACGGCAACCGTTGCCAAAGCCGCCGGGTGTTTGCCGAGCTGATCAGCCAGGGCAATATCGGTCGATCCGGTCGCGCCACCACGCGCCAACAGCAAAGCAGCCGCAATCGAAATGATGACCGAAGGGATCTGTGAAACCAGACCATCGCCAACCGTCAGAATAGCGTAGGTTTCAAAGGCGGATACGACAGGCATGCCATGAACGATCACACCCATGATCAGACCCATGATCAAGTTTAGCAGCGTGATCAGTAGGCCAGCAACGGCGTCCCCTTTGACAAATTTGGACGCACCATCCAGCGAGCCAAAGAACGTTGTCTCGCGCTGTTCTGCTTCGCGCCGAGAGCGTGCAGTCGCATGGTCAATAGCACCAGCAGACATGTCACTATCAATGGCCAACTGCTTACCTGGCATCCCGTCCAGAGCGAAGCGAGCCCCAACCTCAGCCATTCGCGCCGCACCTTTGGTGATGACCATGAAGTTCACGATCAACAACACGCCAAAGACAACGAGACCTAGGAAAACGCTGCCCCCCATAACGAACTGGGCGAACCCTTCAATCACGCCTCCCGCAGCATCGGTGCCCGTGTGCCCCTGGCCAATGATTAGTTTTGTGGAGGACACATTCAGTGACAGCCTCAACATCAGCGAAGCCAGTAGAATCGTCGGAAAGGATGAGAAATCCAGTGGGCGTTCAATGAACAGGGTGATCGTAAAGATCAGGATCGCCAGCCCAAATGAAGCCGCCAGACCGATATCCAGAACCCAGGCCGGCATTGGCAAGATCATCATTACGATAATCGCCATCAGCGCGAGTGCCAGCAACACGGTTGGGCTGAACAGTTTTTGAATGTCTATGTTTGGCACGAAAATTAAGACCTTATTTCAATATGATAAGCGCTTGCGCCGAAGCACCCCCGCCGTTCAAAGGTACGAGGGATCCCAATCGGGCTGCGCCCGCGGACGATTCTCCCTGCACGATCAAGGGTGAGGGATTGTGAAGCATCGCTAGCGGCTGGGGCGCTGTGAACGTGGCGCGTTGGCGCTCAACCGGAAGCGCGGCGACCGTCTCTACCGGCTTCAGATCAGCGCGAACCCGATCGAAACGTGCGGTGTAGCGATTTGCGTAAGTTGGGGTGCGTGAATGATAGGCCCCCGCTGCCTGCGACCAATCACCAAATTCACCATGCAGATCCCGCAAGAAGCGCGCAGCATATTGTGCGTTGGCAAGCGGGTCGAACATCTGGTCGATGGAGTCAAATGCCTGGCCATGCCATTTGAAATTGATCTGAAAGCAACCAACGTCAAAACTGCGAGCGCCGCGTTTGAAGTGAGAGAAAACATAGGCTCTGGCTTCATCCTCGGTCTGAAACCATTTGCCGGCCCCTTCCATATTGACCGTCCACGGCCATGGCTGGAGCCCTTTTTTGCTACCACGTCCGGTTTCGGTTCTGGTAATGGCACGAAGGACGTCCAACGGAACGCCCTGGTCACGAGCCGCGCGTCGCGCAGCTAAGTCACATAAAGCGGAAACCTGCTGTGAAGCCGCATCTGTACGATGCGGTGCAAGCAGTATCGCAAACCCGAAGACAGCACAGAAAAGCGCTGAATACGTCAGCCAACTGGCTGCACAGCGGACACACTGCCGCTGCTCTCTAAAGTAAAAGTTCGATCTCGGCATTCTGCCTGTCCAAATGAGGATTCACCCTAAGACCGAGCCTAAGGTCAGAGCGTTGACAAACAGTTATCGCCATATGCACTAAGACCGCCTGAAACAGGCGGTCCTAAGATCGTTTATGCGGTCAGGATTGTGGGTAACTATGACTATTTATGATCCGTCGTCCGACACATCAGAATCACGCGTCACCTTTTGGAGAAGGTCAGCTATTCCACCGCGCGTGCCTTCACTGCTTTCAACCAGCGCCCTTGCATGGGCCAGTGGCGTGAGGCCAGTGGGTTCTTTCGCAGTTTCTTCGATCTGCGTCGTCACCCTCGCGACGCCACCGAATTGTTCTGCGACCTCACTATCGATCGTGGCCAAGTTATCCCGGTCCTCTGAATGCCAAAAGCCACGCGCTGCTGCATCACTCTCGTCCTCTTCCAACAGATACTCGCCAGCCCGAGCATACTCACCATTCCGCCAAAGAGCCTCGGCGCGCAGTTTATTGGCGTCAGAACCAGATAGGCCCATCAATTCAACCAATGCGGAATGCGGCTTATCCATTATCAAGGCGGCCTTGGCCAAGATCAACCGACGTTTGGTATTGCCTGGTTCCATCGCCAGTTTCTTGAGAACGGATTGCGCCTGCTGAGCAAAACCCAAATCAAGAAGGCGTTGTGCGATAATATCAGCGACCGGTGCAACCTCTGCTGGCGTTCCATTTGCAGCAATGACCAACGCATATTGCAGGAAGGTCACATCATCTGCGCGCTCTGTAAGCAGCGTCAGCAAAGGCTCAATAGCTCCGGTACGCGCAGCGAGACCATCACGGCGGCTTAGTAAATCCAATTCCGTAAAACTATCGTGGAATTGCCCAGTCAATGCCAATGCAGCGACCACAGCCCGCCGTAGATCAACCCCCAGCTGGCTGTCACGATTCTCGACCTCATATGAGGCTGCCAGGTCGGGGACGTCTGGTGACAGAGCTGACCGCTCAGTAAAGCTAAGATCGATCAGCTCGATCAACGCACGCGGAGCGTTTTCAGTCCGTTCCGCAACTTCTTCTGTTAGCTCTTGAGCGACGGTTTCAACATCGCCTTCCAGTTTTGCAATCTCAGCCTCTGCGAGGTTGATTTCTGGTATCTTTTCGACGCCGGTCCGATCCACGGAACGCAAGGCAGCACCAGCCAGATGCGGGTCGCCTGCCTTAGCAAAAAGCGTGCTGATACGCGGCCCAACCTGAATACGTAGATGTGCAGGCAATTTCGCAAATGCCTGCTGGATCGCATCTGTCTTTGCGTTTTTCTTAATCACCCCATCCGCAAGCGCAGCCCAAAGAGCAACTTCGCTGTCGCACACATGTTGTCCCGAGAAGATATGGTTGATCTCAAGCTTTTGGCCATCCAGTACCGCGCCCATCGCCGTCAATGCGATTGCATTGTCATGCTCAGCTGCGCCCGAGGGCATCATGCGCAAAATTGCCTGAGCTTCTGCACCAAAACCGAAGAAGAGATACGCCTTTGCCAACCGCAAGACAGCGGCAGGGTCAATATCATCGAACTCCCGTACCAAATCGGCACGAAGTGGAGATATCTGATCAGAGAAGGGTTCATCAGTACCCCACTTGTGTACGGCCAATTGGTTGCTGGGCAAACAATGTTTCGACTGGCCGTCAGAATCCGATCTTCGGGCGATGAGGCCGCTTTCCCGATCAACCGAAGAGGTGACAGATACCTGATCAAGAGGATTGAGAGGGCGATCACGACCGCTTAGAGGGTCCAGAATATGACCGTCCTGGCCGTTGTGCACGTCTATGCCAACCAAGTCGAGCAGACCTTGATTGGTTGCACGACTTATCTGTTGCAGCAGTCGTAGTTCAGATTCGTTGACCGTAGCCGCTCTCTCTGATTCTGAGAGATCAAGCAACATATCCGTATCAACCTGTATCGGCACTGGTGCCGGTTTGGTTTCTGGTTGAACCTCTGCCAAAGACGTTTCGGATGATCCGGTATCTGTCATCTTGGTTGCAGGGCGTGTGAGATCTAGGGGTAGTGTTACAACTGACGGCGATCCCGCTACGGTAACGGGGATACGTTGAGCTTGATCGGCTGAGGTGTCATCATCTGATGTAAGGCCCGCCAAACCGAGCGCGGCGCGCGCATCTGCAGCAGCGCGTGCTGCAAGGTTAAAACGATACCCGGTGCTATTGGTGTTTCCGGGTAAAAGCGGCAAAGTTGGTCGCGCCGTTGTCCGCACCCCAGTGTTCGCGGAACCGTCAGCGATATCGACCACCAGGTAGCCGTCTTTTTGTACAAAAGACGTTACCTCGCAGGCGCAACCCAAGTTCAATTGAAGCGGTTGTCCCGGCCCATCTTGCGACACTGCCTGCAGGCGCGTGCGCGGGATAAGATCGAAAATCCGCGACGTATCAAACACAACCGTTGGCGTATCAATGACGACCTGAACTGATTGACCAGACTGACGCAGTGACCAGGGCGCACCATTTGGCAGTCGCATGACAAGCCGGGAAAACCCGTCATGCTCCCCCGAACGAGCTACTACGGTCTGAGCATCCGCAGATGCAGCAGCCATAGCTATCACCAAAATGGTCAGTGCGCGCCACATCATGCTGCGTCCTGTTTCACCGATTTCAACGCATCTTCGAGCTCAGAAAACCCAGGGCGAATGTGCGATGGCGTATTCTGTCGACCCACTTCGATACAGATGGCCGCCGCATGGTTATGCAGATTTGCCACCAGCACTTCGCGAATGAGGGAGTAAAAATGTCCGTCCTCCTCGACCACTGACTTAACCTTGCCCGCGAAGGGGCCAACCAGGCCGTAGGCTAGGAAAACACCAAGGAATGTTCCAACGAGAGCGCCACCAATCAGTTTACCCAGAACCTCTGGAGGTTGGTCGATAGATCCCATCGTTTTAATAATGCCGAGAACCGCCGCAACAATGCCAAGCGCAGGAAGACCATCCGCAAGCGTTTGCAGCGCATGACTGGAGTGCAGCGCATGGTGCAAATTCGCTTCGATTCGCTTTTCCAGAACTTCCTCGACCTGATGTGGATCATCATAGTTCATCGACGCTGAGCGCATGGTGTCACTGATCAGATTTACGGCCTCTTTATCGGCGAGGATTTTTGGATACCGATTGAAAACGGATGAGTTTTCCGGATCCTCGATATGCTGTTCAACCTCTACAGGGTTTGCCCTTGCGATCCGAATTAAGGAAAATAGCAGACACAGTAGATCCCGATAATCCTCTGGCTTCCACTTGGGGCCTTTGAACACTTTACCGAGGTCTTTCAGCGTATGTTTGACGCCACCCATATCATTGCTAATCAGAAAGGCGCCAGCGCCGGCCCCACCGATCATCATCAGTTCGAATGGCATGGCCTTGATGATGATTGCCATCTTGCCACCAGCGAGGAGATATCCCCCAAACACCATGACAAAGATAACCACGATGCCTACAATACCGAGCATTAGGTCCACTCCGAATTTCGTTAATTTCTACAAGTTTAGGCGATTCATGTTAAAAAAGCCTGAGGAGCAGCTGATGCTTACTCCTTTGGAACAGCCCCGTTGCGACCTGCCAGAACCACACTGATGGTATAGGCCGCTTGCGGGCTCAGACCTGCCATTATGCCCGCTGCTGCCTCGGGGCGCATGCGCGCCAAAAACCCAGCTGCAAATGCGGGATCCATTTCTTCGAATAAGGCCGATGATTCTTTTGGCTTCATCTGTTCATAGACTGACGTAAGGCGCGTCAAATCCGCTTCTGTCGCACCATCTGCAAGAGCAAGGGTAGACTTAAGCTTCTCCTCGGCATCTTCCAGCGCGACAAGTTTTTGCTCAATAGCATCATCAGCGATTTCAAGCGCCTTCATGCGATCTTCAATTTCAGCCTCACGCTCTGAAAGTGCCGCTTCACGTTCCTGGAAGGCCGCAAGCATATTTTGAAGCTCTGCTGACGATGGCATCGACCGCCCGTTCAGGGTGCCCTTGGCTTCATCCTTCAACGTCGATTCGTCTTGCAAATTGGCAACCTCTCGCGCAATCGCGGGGCCAGCCTCCAAGCCAAGGCGAACAATGGCCGACCCCATCAGCAATAGGGCAAGCATCATTAAGGCACTGCTGCGGGTTCGCTTGGAGCGCGTCGCCTTCGAAGGTTTAGCCTTTGATGCCGTTGTATTAATTGCCTTGGACATTACGCAACCCGACCTTGTGAACGGTTATGTCGAACAAACATCAAACCTGCGGGTTTGGCCGGTTCAGGCTCAGTAGCAGCTTCTGGTTCTGATTCCGCCTTATAAGCAGCGGCAAGCGCGTCACTTTCTTCTGCCGCAGCAGGTGCTGGCGTCTCGGCTTTTGGCTCAACCTCCGGCATATCATGCATGGACGCCATCATCAGCTCCAGTCGCTGCGCAACAGTTTCGGCACGCCCAGTCAATTGGGTCAACGCCTTGTTAGATCCATCCGACACGTGACGCGCAGCCAGCAGTGATTTATTCAGATCATCAACCTGCGCAGAAAGCACCGCAACGGCACCTCCGACACCTTTTTCCAGATCATTAAAACGCTTCAGTCGACGCGAGAGTACCAGGCAATAAAACCCTGCTCCCATGGCACCGGCTGCAAGCAGGATATCAGCAATCAGTTCCATCCCGTTCTCCTAGTTCAATACGAAGTCCATAATCAGCAAATCGCGCACCCGACCTTGTCCGGTTGCTATATTGATCCGCCGCAGCATCTGTGCGCGCAGTTTTGGCAATGCCATCGGATCGGTTAGATCCTCTAGCTCCAATGCCCTGAGATAACTGTTGAGAACGTCGACAACCCGCGGGAGAATTTTTTCGACCTCAGCCCGATGGGCAAGATCAACCTCCAGCTGAGAGCGGAAACGAAGGTGCTTTAGTCCACTTGCCTTGCGCAAGGTGATCACAATCGGTTCCATTTCGATAAAAGCGAGATTGGCGATATCTTCCGCCGACTCACCATTGTCCACGCCTTCTGGCGCCACTTCGGTCGCATCCACCCCTCCTGGGGCTGCGCTCTGACCAAAGGGAAGAAGGCCTGACTGGACAGCGAAGAATCCCCCACCAGCACCAACAACAGCAAGAACAACCCCGATAATAAGGGGCAGTTTGCTCTTTTTGGCTGGGGCGTCTTGTTCTGTGTCTACTACAGCGTCTGTCATGACTATCCCTAATACGTCGTGCCTCATCTTCTTAACTGGCGGACACTAACCGAATGTTAAGGGCAATCCGGCAAAAGGGTTGCACATCGGACAGAACGCCGATGCTACGGAGGTTAATGTGCAGCAGATCAAGAATGTCTGGGCAGGTTTGGACACGCGAAAACGCCTGATAGCCGTGGGGGCCACGGTAATCGTGATTCTCAGCGTCATGGCGATGTCCCGTGTGGCGAATACTCCCACGATGCAACTATTATACGCCGGGCTGGAAAGCGGCTCGGCTGGGGATGTAGTGCGCGCGCTGGAACAGCGCGGCACAGAATATGAGGTCCGTGGCGGATCAATTTATGTTCCGGCCTCGGCTCGTGATGAACTCCGCATGACATTGGCGAGTGAAGGCCTGCCAGCCAATGGTGGACGTGGTTACGAACTGCTCGATTCGCTAAGCGGATTTGGTACCACATCGCAAATGTTTGACGCCGCCTACTGGCGCGCAAAAGAAGGGGAATTGGCCCGCACTATTGTCGCCAGCCCCTACGTGACCCAAGCACGAGTCCATATCGCAAATACTGGATCAAATCCGTTCCAACGCACGGCTGAACCGACTGCCTCTGTGTCGGTTGTACCAATGGGATCACCCATTACACCCGCGCAAGCCAATGCGATTCGCTTTTTGATCTCATCTGCCGTGACCGGTCTCGCTGTAGAAAATGTAGCCGTCATCGATGCCAATGGCGCTTTGATCGGCTCACCTGAAGCAGCGGCCGCAGTAGGCGCGGGTACAGACGATCGCTCGCAAACGATTCGCGAACGGGTGATGCGCCTGGTTGAAGCCCGTGTTGGCCACGGCAACGCGGTTGTCGAGGTCAGCGTTGAGACGGTGACTGATACGGAGTCCATTCGTGAAAAGCGAATTGACCCCGAAAGCCGCGTAGCCATCAGCACCGATGTCGAAGAACGTGCAGATTCGTCGCAGAACCAATCAGGTGAGGTGACAGTCGCCTCCAATATACCGGATGGGGATGCAGCCTCTGGTGACGGATCGAAAGCCAGCACAAGCGCGACTCGGGAGCGGGTTAACTATGAAATTTCCGAAACCGAGAAAGAGATCCTGCGTGGACCTGGCGCTATCAAACGACTCACCGTCGCTGTTCTACTGAACGGCGTACAAACAACGACAGCAACCGGCGAATCCGTTATGGAACCGCGCTCGGAAGAAGAGCTCGGCGCGCTCCGTGAGCTGATCTCGGCAGCGGTCGGATTTAGTGAGGAGCGTGGCGACGTCATTACCTTGAAATCCATGGAAATGCCTACTGTAGAGCCACAGGGTACAGTTGTTAGTGCCTCTATCTTTGACAATATCTATCTGGACGCGATGTCTCTGATCCAGATGGCGGCCCTGGCGCTCGTTACGCTCATCCTCGGTCTCTTTGTCATTCGCCCGATCTTGTCGAATCAATCCAGCATTCCAGCGCTTGGTGCGCCTGAAGGAGGTGCGGCGGATGATCTGCCGGCAATTGGCGGAAGTGGTTTCATGGCAAATCCAAATCTTGGTGCCGATCTGGCCTTGGACGGTGAGATTGAAAACAACGAAACCGGTCAATTCGAACCCATGGGTGGCATGGGTATGGGTACCGGTATGGGAATGGGTGACATGGGTGGCATGGGCGATATGGGCGGACTACCTGCCCTCGGCGGTGGTGGCGAAAACCCCGTTGACCGCCTGCGCTCGATGATTGGTGAACGCCAAGAAGAAACTGTTCAGATCCTGCGCGGCTGGCTGGAAGAAAATGAGGAGCGAGTCTGATGACCATTGCCCATCTTCTTGAAAACTTTGCCATGGACACACCGGCCGTGCCGGTTGCCGAGGTGAGTGAAGAGGTGCTGGAAGAAGAGCGACTGGAATCCTACGAGAAGGGTTACAGCGCAGGCTGGGATGACGCGGTGACTGCTAAGGACAAGGAGAGCACGCATGTCTCCTCGGAGTTAGCAAGCTCGCTCGAAGACCTCAGCTTCACCTTCCACGAAGCACAGTCTCAGCTGCTCGAATCGCTAGACCCTATGTTTAAAGTCCTGACCAGCGCTGTCCTGCCCGATGCTATGGCAGCCAGTTTTGGCCACCATATCGTCGATCAGCTGACTGATATGGCCAAGAACCAGGCAGATCAGGCCATAAACATTGTTGTTTCTGCCGGCGAAGGAGCGACCGTAAGAGCCTTGCTGAGTAAGAATTTCACCGTGCCAGTGCAGGTCCGTGAGGATGTCGTTCTGTCAGCTGGTCAAGCCTATCTTAAGGTCGGCGGCATCGAACGTGAACTGAATAGCTTAGCCCTGACCGAATCCATTCAGGAGTCTATCGAGGCATTCACCTTCCACATCACAGAGGACAGCAAATATGGATAAGTCTGCTGAAATGAACAAAAAATCAGGCGACGCAGGCAATCCGTTTGTGTCAGTACCGGTCGAGGTCGTCGTCTCTGTCGGCAAAGCGCGGCCGTTGATCCGCGATCTGGTGAACCTTGGCGAGAACGCCATTTTAACTCTCGATAAACGGGTGGAAGATCCGGTGGATCTGTACGTTGGGGATCGCCTTGTCGCGAGAGGCCAATTGGAAGAGATGGAAGGCGAACAGGCAGGCCAACTGGCCGTGCGGCTGACAGAAATCGCGGATCTACAAAGCGGCCTGGGATGACACGCACTCTCCTTTTAGCTACTGCGCTGATAGCAGCGTTTGCCCTTGGATTACCGGGTGCAGCAAGTGCGCAGGATCTCAGCCTGTCACTTGCTGACGGGCAATCGATCTCGGCACGCTCGATCCAACTGATCCTTCTGATAACGGTCCTCAGTCTTGCACCAGGGCTGTTGATCATGGTGACCTGTTTCCCATTCTTGGTGACAGTCTTATCAATCCTGCGGCAGGGTATTGGCCTGCAACAGGCACCACCGAATATGCTAATGATCAGCCTTGCGCTTTTTCTTACCTATTTCGTTATGGAGCCTGTCTTTACCGAGGCCTGGATCAAAGGGATCAATCCGCTGGTCGAGGAGCGCCTAGATATCGAAACGGCCATCGAACGCGCGTTGCAGCCATTCCGTGTTTTCATGGCCGCGCGGCTTGATCCCGATACGTTCTACGCAATCGCGGACTTGCGACCTGCTACTGCGGGTATCGACCCTACCGCTGACGCGCCTTTGTCGACGCTGGTATCCAGCTTTATGCTCTCGGAAATTTCCCGCGCTTTTCAAGTTGGGTTTCTGGTTTTCTTACCGTTCCTGGTGATCGATCTGGTGGTAGCGGCAGTATTGATGTCGATGGGGATGATGATGGTCCCTCCCGCAGTCGTCTCTATGCCATTCAAGCTTGCATTTTTTGTTGTAGCAGATGGCTGGAGCCTGATCGCAAGCGCATTGGTACGCAGCTACTTTCCGTAACCAGACATAGTTACCTTCAAAAGTTAGCCCCCGGTCGTTATCGCGACCGGGGGCTTTTGCATGTAAGCACCACCCCATTGTGGATATAAAAACTACCTACTTCATATCGGTATCGCCACTTACCCTATGCCCAATCGTGGACAGCTGGGCAGGGCTTATCAACAAATACAAACCTTCGAAGGAACGGTGCCCGTAGATATCGCATAGCAGCATATGCAGCCCTCCGAATTCGGCCTTACCATTACCGGTCCTCCCTATACATGTTGGTCCTGACAGGGATCAGCGATCTGCACTGCGTATCGTGATCTTTTGCTGACGAGCACGTATAGAACTGAGTAACAGCAAAAGCCCCCGAAACCATATGTTCCGAGGGCTTTCTGATATGGTTGTACAGCTAGTCCTAGCTGCGGCCGGCTAGCGCACCACGAATTCGGCGTGTAGAGCACCAGCAGCTTTCAAGCTCTTGAGTATGTCGATCATATCTCGCGGCGAGACGCCCAAAGCATTCAACCCGGCTACGACTTCAGACAAAGAAGTGGTTTCAGGGACTTCAGCGAGCTGAATACCTTCTTCCTCTTCGATTGCGGCACCGGTTCGCGGCACAATCACCGTTTCACCATCGGCAAACGGGTTAGGCTGTACCACCAGTGGTGTTTCTTCAATTCGCAAGGTCAGGTTGCCCTGCGCCACGGCAACCCGCGAAATGCGTACATCGCTGCCCATTACAATGGTGCCGGAACGCTGATCGACAACCACACGCGCTTTGCGCTGCGGTTCGACAAAGATATTTTCGATCCGACCAACAGCATGGGCCGTCGATCGGCTATTGGTACGCTGCACGTCAATTTCAACTGTTCCGGAGTCTCTCATCAGTGCTACATTGCGCCCAAATTCGGCGTTGATAGCGCGCTCTATGCGACCGGCGGTGGTAAAATCGGGCTCCCGAAGGGCGAGGCGCATCGACGTCAAAGATGAGAGATCGAAATCGATTTCACGCTCAACACGGGCACCAGATGGTATACCCCCAGATGTTGGAACACCCTGTGTAACCGAAGCGCCTTCACCTTCAGCTACTGCTCCGCCGGCAAGAATCGTACCCTGTGCCACCGCATAGATTTGACCGTCGGCCGCATTCAACGGGGTCATGACCAAAGTGCCACCCAGCAGGCTTTTGGAATCGCCAATCGCCGATACCGTCACATCAACAGTACCGCCAACCCGGGCAAATGGTGGCAAAGTCGCCGTCACAAACACGGCAGCTACATTTTTCGGCCGAAACTGTTCACCAGTGACGTTAACGCCCAGCCTTTCCAGGATGTTCGACATGATCTCTTCGGTGAATGGCGAATTTCGCAGACCATCACCAGTGCCGTTTAGTCCCACGACCAGACCATATCCGACCAGATCATTGCCGCGGACCCCGTCAAACTCGACCAGATCTTTCAACCTGATAGCGCTGGCCTGCGCGACCGTCGGCAGCAGTATAACAGTCAGCAGAACTCGAAAGAGCTGCATCATGACAGGAACCTCATTAGGGATAGTTGCGACGTACGGGCCGTAACGGTAAACAGACTCTCCAGCTGGAACTGAGCCTCTTCCAAACGGGTAGACGTCTCATAGCGATCCGCTTGCACCAGTTTGTTGAAAACCAGGCTTAGGCTTGTTTGTGCTGCACCATTTCGTGTCGCAGTTTGTTCAATCCGCCCCTCAACAAAGCCAAGATCCGATTGTATTTGCGTTAGCTGCGTTTGGCTCTCGCGCAACTCGACCCCAGTGCTGCGCAGCATTTCGAACTTTACATCGGTGCTAAGGCTGAGGCTTGGCTCATTAATCAGTGTGGCAATTGCCAGACTCTGCAAAGTCTGCTTGAACCCGTCATCATTGGCTTTCAGCGAAACCGTAACTTCTTCGTTTGGGCCAATTTTTACAGGGTCCATCAAATCCGCAGATCCTTGGTACATCACCGCATCGAATCCAAGAGGATCCGCAAACCAGTCCTTAACCGCCTGCACAATATCGGGAGCGGTGGTAAAGGGCGTCACCGCGGTCACCAATGACGACATCATTGTCCCAATGTCTGCCAACGGTTGCGCTTCTGTATCATTGCCAGCAAACAGACTGCGCCCCGCGGCTTCACCGTTCAAGGATCGGATCGCCTCAGTCAGATACACCTCTGCCTGGTTAGACAGTTGCTGAGATATCTCATCATTTGGCGACGTTGTAACCGCAAAGATATCGCCCGTCAGCTTTGTGACGTTATCAGAAATCAGCGCTATGTTAGACTGTGTCGAGGAAGCAAACAGGGCAGCTTCGTTGTTGGCAACCTGAAAGGATTCAAGGCGATCCAAGTTCCGTTCAACATCAGACAAATAGGTTAGATCACCACCCAATTTTTGCGTCAACTGAGATGCCTTGCCGGTGCTCAGTTCCTGCGTCAGCGTCGAAATACTATTCTTAAGGTCGACTGACCGATTGCGCAGGAAAAGATGCTGAGCCATGTCTCCATATGAGTTCAATATCATTCGTCAAATCCTCAGAAGCGTTTCCATCAGATCATCAACCACGGAAATCATCCGGGCGTTGGCCTGATAAACTTTTTCAATCACGATGAGATTTTGCAGTTCCGCATCGCTGTCGACACCCTGCGCCAGTTCGCGCTGGTGCATTTCGGTATAGGTCGCAGCCGCAAAAGCGGTATTTTGTTCTGCAACATTTTGACTCTGCGCAAAACGTGACAACAGGTTGGCGCTCAGAGTACTAGCATCCAGATTTGCAGTCCCCAATCCGACAGAAGATACTGAGCGCTTCGCTTCCAGTGCATCCGCATATGCACGCAACAGGGTCGCATCACCCACGTTCCCCGGCGACGCAGCGTTCAAACCGTCCCGCAACCGCCAAGTTTCAGCCTGCCCTTGCATCGCAATCTTGTCATTTAGCTCTATGCGGTTCGCGATCCCTACTGTGTTGGCGGGATCAAAGAACGCACCCTGATCGGTAAATATTCCCGTGTCGGTAGCCCCCAAGGTCGGGTCAAGCGCTGGATCCTGAAAACGTTCGATGAGGTCCTTAGCCATAGCGTCCAGATCCTCTTGTGCGTCGACGGTCAGTACGTCGCGCACTTCAAACTGGGCCGCCAACGTACCACCACGAATGGGACTACCCGAACCAGTGGCAACATCAATCCCGTTGATCTGAAGACCAGATAGCAGGCCATTTCCAAGGGTCATGTAAGGCAGTGTGTCCGACTTGCCGTCAAAGGTCAGCTCGGCAGCCTGTCCGTCAAGCAACACCGCTCCCCCTTCGGAAAACAGCGCGACCTGTCCGCGGTCACGGTTCACAACCTTGACCGGAATGATCTGATTCACCTCATCAATCAACAGATCTCGCTGATCATAAAGCGACGCAGAATCAGACCCTGTTGCCTGGCTGACCGCTATTTTTGCATTCAGCTTTTGGATTCTTTCCAACGATTGATTGACGGTATCAACCTGCACGTCAATTGCCCTATCGGCAGCCGTTCGCTGATTCCGGAGCCCCTCAGCGGCATCAGCAATCGAGCGTACCAATTCCTCGGCTTGAACAGCTAAATCGTTTAGGCGTGGACCAGAATCCGGGCGAGAAATCGCCTCAATTATACCGGAATCAAAATCCGTCAACCGTTGAGTGATCGAATAGGGATCATCGGCGCTGCCGACCAATTCGGTCATACGTCCGAAAAAGTCCGACTTCACTTCGGCAACGCCGACCTCTGAATTGGCGGATCTCACGCTGGATTGCAGTCCGGGGTCGTTGAGCCGCTGAACGCCGCCAACCTTTACCCCGCTGAAACCGTCCCCGGCGCTGCTGAGCGCTAGGCTTCGACGTGAATACCCTGGGGTCAGAACATTCGCCAGGTTCTCGGATACGACTGACGTTGAGCGGCCAGCCGCCGTCAGCCCGGTCATAGCGGAGTTTAGTGCACTTGTAATGGACATAGGTCATCCAGCCTTTGCGCAATTGTAGATCAAAGGAAAAAGCGATTATTAGCGCTTGATGTTGGTGGTTTCCTGCAACATCTCATCCACAGTCTGAATGACCTTTGCGTTAGACGAATAGGCCCGCTGTGTCTGGATCATGTTGGTCAGTTCACCCGCAACATCGGTCGCAGATTCTTCACGGGCATAGCCAAGAATATCACCTGTCGGACCTTCACCAGCATTCCACAGGAAGTAAGAACCACTTTCGCTGGATGGCATATAGGTCTGTCTATCCATCGCAATCATACCGTTGGGATTAGGCAGATCAACAAGTGGAATCTGGTAGACTACGCGGGTAACGCCAGTGTCGTAATTGGCATGTACGAACCCGGATTCGTCAATTTCGACACCTGTGAAGTTTCCGACCGGTGCGCCATCCTTGGAGATGGATGCAGGGGCAAAGGTGTCTGATAGCTGTGTCAAACCATTGTCATCGCCCAGTGTACCAATGTTAATCTCCATCGGGCCACCCGCTACGCTCACAATGATAGACCCAGTTGCCGGATCATAAGCCCCACCAGTTGTATCGGCGACCGCATTCAAAGCGCCACCGGAAGTCCGGTTATCATCAAATGTCAGGGTGTATTCCCCAATCGGCGTTGCACCGCTCGCCGTGTCAGTGATGATCATAGTCCATTCGTTCGACTCCCCCGTCGCAGGAACGGTTGGAACAAACTCAATCTGTAAGCTCTCAGATTTGCCGAGGTTGTCATAATATTCAATCGTTAGGTTTTCGCTGGTTCCTGACGAAGTCGACTCAGTCGCAGTCGCAGGCAGGTTCACACCTAGTGACATCTCGGTTGTTGGCTCACCGGACAGCTTGTTCACATTGAAACGTACCGGCTCTAGAGCATCTGATGTATCCCGCGCGTATGGTGGGATAGTTCCGTCAGATTGTGCCGGCCAGCCCATCAGAACCAGACCAGATTCGGTCGCCAGCAAGCCATCTGCGTTTGTGCGGAACGACGCAGTGGTCGTCAGCATCATCTGCGGGTTGGCTGCACCGGTCTCAACCTCGTTCATAGACGTCACCGGCAGCATTCCCCGGCCACGAACCGCAAGGTCAGTCGCATTTGAGGTCGATACCAGCGGCCCCCGCTCGTCGATCAGGCGCACATTGGTCGTGCGTACACCGCCCGCCGAATATGTTCCGCCAGATGAGCTCATAACCATTGAATGGAAATCCGTCTGAACCCGCTTATAGCCGGCTGTCGAGGAGTTCGCGATATTGTCGGAAATAGAGGCCAGTCGGCTGGCATTCGCAGTAAGCCCGGCAACACCGGCATTAAGCGAGGAAGAGATTGTCATGGATACGCCTTTCTGCTGCATCGAATCTTTCTTGATGCAACAGCTAGCCGATTGCCCATTAACGGGCGGCTAACAGATAAAATTGTCTGCTCTGTTAGCCGCTGGCAAATGATGATCCATAGATTATTTCCGCAGGAGTATGATCTCGATCCGGTTATTTCGCGCTGACATCGGGTTGGTATCTGTCAATTTGCGATCCGCATGACCCGTTACCCGATGCATCCGCTTTGACTTCGTCCCGCCTGCTTCAAGCAACATTCGAGTCGCATCAGCCCGTGAATGAGACAATTCCCAAACCGGATTATCGGCAACGACAACCGCATGGGATCGTGTATGCCCACCAATGGCGATATTGTTTTCAACAACTCCGGTGACACGTGACACCATCTGCAAGATATCGCGGAACAGCAAAGTCGGCTCGGTCGTCCCCTCTTGGAACAGTGGCGAGTCCTCGGTATCGAAAAGCTCGACCACCAATCCCTCATCTGTGACGCGGGTAATGATGTGCTGTGCCATCTCAATCGAGACCATGCTTTCGCCACCTCGCCCCTTCAGCTGCTCTTCCAGTGCGCGGAATAGCTCGTCAGCGGCTTCGCGTTCCTCGTCCTTTTCAACGCCCGTATCGCCCTTGGCTTGCTGCGCATCGACGGGATGTGTATCGGACGCTCCGGTGCCATTCTTGGGCAGGATCTCCTCACTTAGCATACTGTCGCCGCTAAATGCCCCGTTGCCGCCGCCAGAAACCCGGCTCAGCGGAATGGATGGCGAAAAGTAATCCGCCAACCCTGTTCGTTGTTTCTCAGTCGTTGCGTTGAGCAGCCACATCAACATGAAGAAAGCCATCATAGCAGTTACGAAGTCCGCATACGCGACCTTCCAAGCTCCGCCGTGGTGGCCATCGCCACCACCCGATTTTTTCTTCTTGATGATAATGGGCGCCACACTTCCTTGTGCGCTCATATCCACCACCTATTTTCACCCACTACCGGAATATCAGGCGGTGTCTTAAGTGAGGCTTAACAGATAAATTTGCCGGCAGTTAAGATGCCGAAAACGCCTGTTTCAAGCCAACTGCTTGTCAATTCGACGCTTGTTCCGCTGTTAACTGCCACCGAATGGAGCCTTTTACGGCAGAAGTGCCAGATATCAAGCGTCCTGTAGAATCTCTGAATATGAGTCCCGCAGCTTGTTTTTCAGCACCTTTCCGGTCCCGCCTAATGGCAGCGTATCAGTAAAAATCACGCGGTCCGGCACCTGCCAGCTGGCCACTTTGCCCTGATAATGCGCTAACACATCAGTTTCAGTCACCTCAGGAATGCGCTTAACAGCGATGACAACCGGGCGTTCATCCCATTTGGGATGTTTGGCCGCAATAGCCGCTGCCTGAGCGATATCAGGGTGAGACATTGCGATATCCTCAAGCTCTACTGTCGAGATCCATTCACCGCCAGATTTGATAATGTCCTTGGATCGATCCCGGATGATCATATAGCCATCACCATCAATCGTGGCGACGTCGCCGGTATCGAACCATCCGTCTTCTGTCAGAGCCGTCTCTTGGGTGCTGAAATAGCTGTCGATCACCCAGTGCCCGCGGATTTGCAAGTTGCCTTGGGTTTCACCATCGTTGGGCAGAACCGAACCGGCATCGTCTACGATACGCAGATCAATACCGTAGGGCGGACGCCCCTGTCCTTCGCGCAACTTGGCCTGTGCCTCGGCATCCAAAGCGCCATGTTTTTGTAGCAATTGGTTCAATGTGCCAATGGGGCTGGTTTCTGTCATGCCCCAGGCATGAACCAGATCCACACCGTATTTGTCACGGAAAGCCGGAATCATCACTGTAGGTAAGGCCGAGCCGCCGACAATGGTCCGCTCGAGGCTCTCGGCAGTGCATCCGGTTTCCTCCAACCCCTGCAACAAGCCCATCCAGATGGTTGGAACACCCAGTGCCACCGTGACCTTTTCGGCGTCAATCAATTTCGCGAGGCTCACACCGTCCAGGTTCGGCCCCGGCAGTACCAGTTTCGCCCCGACTGCGGCTACGATGTAGGGCGTACCCCATGCATTCACGTGGAACATGGGAACCACCGCCAAAACCGTATCCCGCGCACGCAGGGCAAGCCCATCAGGTTGATTACCGCCAAGCGTATGCAAAACGCTGGTCCGGTGCGTGTACTCAACGCCCTTAGGATTCCCAGTTGTCCCCGAAGTATAACACAAGCTCGACGGCAGGTTTTCATCCAGGTCGGGCCATGAATAGTTGCCAGTCTCACCCCCGCACAGTTCATCATAGAACAAAACATCGTCAATTTGCGCCGCGATGCCAGCATCCCGTGGGCCCATCACTACGATATGCTGCACCGTCGCAAACTGTTCGCGCAACTGCGCCACTGCCGGAACAAAGGTGGTGTCGATGAACAACACCTGATCCTCAGCATGGTTGATGATGTAAACCAGCTGCTCTGGTTTAAGGCGAGGGTTGATAGTGTGGCAGACAAATCCGCCCCCGGACACACCGAAATAGATCTCAAGGTGGCGACGATTGTTCCAAGCGATGGTACCGCAACGCGCGCTCTGCGTAATGCCCAAGCGGCCCAATGCTGCTGCCAGTTTGCGCGCATTGCTATCAATTTCGCCCCAAGTCACATGCACAGTTTCGCCAGAAGTCTCGACAGATGTAACCGTAGTTCCACTGTGAAATCGCCCTGCGTGTTCGATCAGGGATCCTATGTTCAGCTGTTTGTGCATCATCTTGCCAGGCATCGTCGTCTTCTCCAAAATTGAAATGTTAGGCGCGGGCCATCGCGCCCCGAATAATATCTGCCGCTTTCTCCGCGATCATGATCGTTGGGGCATTTGTATTCCCGCCAATCAGCCGCGGCATGATTGATGCATCGACCACGCGCAAACCCTCCAACCCATGGACACGCAACAATGGATCCACCACCGCCAAAGGATCGGTCCCCATTTTGCAAGTGCCAACTGGGTGATAAATTGTATCAGCGCGCGCGCGTATGTGGTGTTCCAACGCCGCGTTATCAACGTCACCGTCGATAAACAGCTCTTTATCAACATAGCTCGCCAATGGCTCTGTCGCTATGATCTTCCGGGATTTGCGTACACCCTTGATCAATACAGCCAGATCATCAGGGTCTGCCAAAAATCTTGGGTCAATCCGAGGCCGCACCGCGGGATCAGCGCTGACAAGGCCAACCGAACCTCGCGATTTCGGCCTAAGCACACAGATATGGCAGCTGAAACCATGCCCCAGATGTAATTTGCGGGCATGATCATCAACGATCGAAATTACAAAATGCAGCTGTATATCAGCGCGATCTTCGGACGGATCTGTCTTTAGAAAGGCAGCCCCTTCCGCAAATGGCGTCGCGATCATGCCACGCCCGGTTTTGCGCCAGTTCCAAATGTGGCGCAGCAGAGAAATGCTACCAGGCAGGGAAATCCCGAAATTGTTGCGATCCTTGGATTTATAAGCCAGCGTGAAATCCAGATGATCCTGCAGATTCTGGCCAACCCCCGGCAGCTCATGCACCATCGCAATCCCGTGCGGACGAATATCTTCAGGGCGCCCAACACCGGACAGTTGCAATAGCTGTGGAGAATTGAAAGCCCCGCCACATAGGATTACCTCCTGACGCGCACGCACCTCTTTCTCACGTCCACTGTGTCGATAGCTGACGCCAACTGCCCGCTTGCCCTCGAAGATAATGCGGGAGGCTTGTGCACGCGTGATCACTGTCAGATTGCTACGGTCCATCACCGGATGCAAATAGGCCGCCGCCGCTGAGCATCGCTCACCATTACGATTTGGTGAGTGAAACTGCGTCACCTGGTAGTGGCCAATCCCCTCGTTGTCGCCAGTGTTAAAATCCGTCCGATGGCGGATTTGCAGCGATTGACCCGCCTTGATGAACGCCTCCGTAATCGGGCGGGGAGACTTTTGATTGCTGACTTGCAGAGGGCCGGTTGCCCCATGCAAGTCATCAGCGCCACGCTCATTGCTTTCGGATTTACGGAAATAGGGCAGCACTGATTGCCAGTCCCATCCCTCACACCCCAGCCCGGCCCATTCGTCATAATCCTTGGCATGACCGCGTATGTAGAGCATCGCGTTGATCGCGCTCGAGCCGCCCAGCGCCTTGCCGCGTGGCTGATAGCCTCGCCGCCCGTTTAATCCGGGTTGCGGCACAGTCTCGTAGGCCCAGTTATTGATTTTCGGACGCCCGGGCAACATAGCGACAACGGCTGCAGGTGCACGTATCAACAGCCCGTCACCGCGCCCACCAGCCTCTAACAAGCAGACCGAAACAGCCGGATCCTCGCTAAGACGTGCGGCCAGCGTCGATCCCGCTGAACCACCCCCAACGATCACATAATCCGCCTCCATCACCGCCTCCCTCCATAGCGCAGACCAACAACACTCCTCCGCTGCCTGCAGATGAGCGCTGCTTTCGCAAAGACTGTCCACTCTGACGGTGCGTCATCTCTTGAGCAACGGGTTAGGCAAAGGCCGGATAAGAAAAAGGAAACTGGTGCCACTGATAGGACGCGTACTCACGCGTCTATCAGTGCGAATGATATGCTCAACTGTTTGAGCTGCAGAGGAAGACAGCCCTAGTCAGGTCCTGCGCAGATTGAACGGCGCCCCCTAAAATAGGCGCGCCGTCCTTAAAATCTATTTTGCACGTTCGGTTTTATATTCCGCCTTGCCGCCGTCAGTGGTTTGCGATGCCTTCGGATCATCAATCTCTGCGACCTCCGCTTCAACATCGCTCTCTAACAACTCGATATCAGAAACCTCAGAACCCACTGGGACATTGCCACCGTCAGTAGTGCCCATAAGCAATGGCAGGACCTGCGCTCCTGTTGCACCAACGATTTCGGGTGCTTCGGGACGACGCCAACTGAGGGTATCAAAGCTGGCGCAGTTCTCGCAGACAGGCGCCCATTCGGCATGAATATGGTTGCAGGTTTCGCAAACCCATTGCGGCCCACGTGGCGCATTCAGTGCCCGCGTCAGCCAGCCCTGGATCACTGCATCCGAGGCCCCTTCGCCCTTTTCTATCGCTGCCATCAACGTCAGCGCGCGTGCATCGGGGGTGCGTTCGATCAAATCACCCAACGCACGGCGTGCCTCGGGGAAATCCTCCGCGACAATATGCAATTCAGCCATGACCAACCGCGTTTCGTCATGCTGCGGTGCCAAGCGCGACAACTGGCCAAATCGCCTTACCCGTTCTGCCGCTGTCTCAGTTGGCTCCACCTCTGCAAAAGCATGCGCGAGATCCGGGTGAGGCTGTACTTCCCAGGCCTTTTTCAAAACCCTGATGGCATAGCGCTTCTTGTCACGTGCAAGGTAAGCTCGGGCCGCCATAGCCGCCGCTGGCACCAGATCAGGAGAGAGCCGGTTGGCCTCAATAGCCTGTTCCTGCTGCTCAAGAGTTGCTCCCTCGTCCAAAATTGCCTTGGACGCGGACAACGCCAGTACCGCATCGCGACGTTTATAGACATCCCGCGGCAGGGTGCCTGTCTTCAACTTGGTTGTCAGTGTCTTGCGAGCACCCGCCCAATCCTGCGCTCTCGCCTGAAGCGTCAGTAGCGTGTCTTGCACTTCTTCGTGCTTGGGCCGCAACGCCAACGCCTTCTCCGCCAATTGGCGCGCAGTGTCAGTATCGCCCTCGGACAGCTTCTGTTTCATAATCCCGCGGACGCCGACAAACCGGGTGGATTGATTACTGACAAGGCGTTTGTAGGCAGCGGCAGCCTTCTTTGTATCACCCGCCAGTTCTGCAGCTTGCGCGGTCAGAAGATCCGTCAATTCAGGCTTTTCCAGATATTTCTCCGCGCGGGCGGCCTTGGCCATCGCCAATCGGCCCTCGCCAGACGCAAGCGCCATCAGCCCATCAGAAAGTGCCTGATACCCCTTCCGCTCGCGGCCTTTGTCGAAATAGCGAGAAATTGCAGTCTCATCACCGTTGAGGAAACGCAGCGTCGCCAGCAGCAACGACAGCAGTTTGAACAAAACCCAAACGGCGAACACCAGCACCGCCAAGGCAATCACTGATTGCAACGCACTCAGGGTGTATTCGGTTCCCGCGACAGTGATCTGCACGCCCCCCGCCGTTTCCGTCAGCAAAGCAGCACCAAAGGCAAGCACTGCAATAATCGATACAAAAACGAGAATCTTCAACAATGACCAGAGCATGGCAGCTTCCTTATTTGGCGTTCAGGCTTTGGGCCAATTCATTCACGGCGGTAGACGCAGCGATACGCGCACGCACAGCGGCTTCCCAATCAGCTAGTGGCGCGCGCGCGGTTTCGGGCAGTGCCTGCAAGTCGACCAGCGCCGCCTGCAAATCACCACTTTGGACAGCAGCCTCCACGCGAGACAACACTGCATCAGGATCATCGCCATCACGCGGCGCGACCGAACGGGCACCAAGTTGACGCCGCACATAGGCGGCAATACCGCCGGTGCCCTTCGTTTCCTGCCGGGCCTCGGCAAGTGCATCGCGCGCAGCAGGGGCAAACCCATCGCGCAGGCTTGATTGGCTAGTGACACCGGCTTCGGCCGAACCAGCCAGAGCGTCTGGCACTGTCACTCCGACGGCCTGAAGTTCAACGATCATGCCACTAAAGCTGGTGCCTGAGTCGATTGAAGACCGCAGCCGTGCAACGATGGTCTGGGCACTGGCAATACGTGCAGCCTCGGCACTGGCAGCGTCCATCGCTCGCGCATCCGCAACCATCTTCTCAACCTCAGAACGCTGCGCAGCTAGACTGTCCTGAAGCTTGCTCAGCTCAGCCTCAAAAGCGGCAACAACAGCTGGGCTTGCCGCATCGATGATAGGGCGGCTTTCCAGTGCATCCACACGGATCGCCAGCACATCCACTGCCTCGACCCAGTCAGCATTGTCAGAAGCTGGTTCAACGGACTGCAATTCCATTACGCCTTGCGTCAACGCGTCAATCTGCTGCTTGAGAGGCATCAGATCAGAAGCAGCGTTTGCCGAAACACGTGTTTCCAGCTCTGCGATCTGGGCATTCAGGTTGTTTTGCAACTGCTCAAGTGCTGCAGCATCAACGGACTCTGCTGCGCGCCAGGACGGAGGCATAAAATCGCCTAGAATATTTGTCTGTCCCGCAACGAACCCAAGCCCGGCGGCGACAACACCACCCAACAGTGCCGCGCCAAAGCCACCTCGTTTTTCAACGATGCGTTCTACCTCAATCGCGGGGGGAGGCGCTAGAATAGGGTCATCTGAGGATTGATCAGTGTCTTCCCCCTCTGGCTGTTCAGCGTCAACTAACTCACTCGGGTCGCTGTCTGTGTCGTGCATTTCTGCTTCATCATCCGCAAGATCAGTGGCGACATCTTCCTCCGCAATTAAATCAACACTTGAATTTGCATCATCGGACTTGGCCGTGTCTTGCGTTTCCTCGATCTCACTTGTGTCATCGGCGGACGTCACAGTTTCCGTAGAAACATTGTCCACAGTTGTCGTTTCGTCAATGTCCGGATTGGAGATAGACAGCTGGCTCTCCTGTGCCTGTGTCTCATCGGATGTTTTTTTGTCAGCCACGCCGACGTCCCCCTCGATTCTCAAAATCACATAACATCAACTCGGCAATAAACTTACTGTGCCGATGGCCCACCCTCAACCCGCACCAGTTCAGCTGCGGCATCACGCATCACCCTAAGCATCTCTCTGGCGGTTGGAGACTTACATATCCGTAAGTCATTGCATTTCAAGCTCTTCAGTGGTTCCGCCACTGCTTCACTAAATGCAATGAGATGGAGCTCTGAGCGATATGGCGCCAATTTGACAAATTGACGAGCAGTGCGTGGTGAAAAAAGCGGCACAATCAGAGAAGACTGCGCATCAATTGCTCTGCATGCATCATCGTCATAGCTGAGCAGAATCTGATCATAGATCACAAGCTCCCTACAGCTAACCCCCGCCTGTTGAAGTCGCCGCGCGATATCACCACGACTGTGGACGCCGCGCATGTGAGACACCGGACTCGTGGGCGGCGCTGCGACCAGCGCATTGACAAGCGTATCAGCATCCTGCCCGCAGCACAGCGCCTGCCACCCAGCTGACTGCGCCGTCTTTGTTGTACGCTCACCGACACAATATGCCCGCTGGCCTGCAGCCGGTTGGGGCGCAAACTGCACGGCATTGGCAGAAGAAAAGATTACATCGCCAGCGTAGAACCCATTTTCCAACTGAAACGGTACCAAATTCATGGGCTGCGCATCAATCAAAGGAGCGTAAATGACCTGCAGGGCAACACGAGTGGCTGTTGGCAAATCTTCCACAAACTGCTCTGACGCCGCACGGGGTCGCGTCATCAATAGGCCGACCATCGCACTCCCCTCGGGATTGTTCGTCATTGCCATAGGTGGTAGCCCCAGCAGGAACACGATGCAACGGTAACGCCATGATACAAAGCCTCACCCTATTGGGATTGGAAAGCAGCTGTGATGACACAGCAGCCGCTGTTGTCCGGCAATCTGGTAACGGCGCAGCCGAGGTGCTTTCGTCTATCGTGTTCGGCCAGACCGAGCTCCACAGCGCCTTTGGCGGTGTCGTACCCGAGATTGCCGCCCGCGCCCATGCTGAAAAACTGGATCATTGTGTGCGTGATGCGTTGAATGCTGCCAACCTAAAATTGAGCGATATGGACGCTATCGCCGTTACAGCAGGTCCTGGGCTGATTGGTGGCGTGATTTCTGGCGTGATGTGCGCCAAGGGATTGGCCGCCGCGACTGGACTACCACTAATTGGGGTCAATCACCTCGCAGGTCATGCGCTTACACCACGGCTTACGGACGCCATACCCTATCCCTATCTGATGCTTTTGGTTTCCGGTGGCCACTGCCAGTATTTGATCGTGCGTGGGTCAGAGGATTTTACCCGGCTTGGCGGGACGATTGACGATGCGCCAGGTGAAGCATTTGATAAAACCGCCAGACTACTAGGTTTACCGCAGCCCGGCGGGCCAGCAGTGCAAAAAGAAGCCGAAACCGGCGATCCTAAGCGATTCCGTTTTCCACGTCCCCTGCTGGATCGCCCAGATTGCAACTTGTCATTTTCAGGACTTAAGACTGCGCTGATGCGCATGCGTGACCAAGTCGCCGCCGAAAAGGGCGGTCTGACGCGACAGGACCGCGCGGATCTATGCGCAGGTTTCCAAGCTGCGGTGGCTGACGTTCTTGCTGAAAAAACCCGCCGGGCGATCCGGATCTATTTAGAGGAAAGCCCCAATGGTCCGGCAGTTGCAGTGGCTGGTGGCGTCGCAGCAAATACAGCCATTCGTGCGTTGTTAGAGACCGTTTGTTCCGAAGCGGGCGCAAGGTTCATCGCACCACCGCTAGCACTATGTACGGATAACGCGGCGATGATTGCCTATGCCGGTTTGGAACGTTTCCGAAATGGAGCACGGGATGGGATGGATCTCGCAGCTCGGCCACGTTGGCCACTGGATCAGACCAGCCCAGCAATGTTGGGTAGCGGGAAAAAAGGTGCCAAGGCATGAGTGTAGCGATACTTGGCTCCGGCGCATTCGGCACCGCGCTTGCGATTTCGCTGGCAAACAACGGGCCAGTTACCCTCTGGGCACGAGACGTCAGCCTAGCCCGGGAGATGCAAGACACCCGTCGCAACCACCGACGCTTGCCCGATGCTACGCTGCCTGATGCATTAACGATAACCAGTGACTTAGAAACCGCGACGCAGGCCGAAACAGTTTTGCTGGCCGTTCCAATGCAAACCTTGCGCGACTTTGTCTCTCACAATTTAAATCTTCTACGCGACCGCGCGCTTGTAGCATGTTGCAAGGGTATCGAGCTTAAGACCGGTTCGGGACCACTTGTGGTGATCCGCAGCTGCCTGCCTGAAACGCAGTCCGCATTGCTGACCGGCCCGAGTTTTGCTGCCGACATTGCAAAGGGGTTGCCAACAGCCCTGACACTGGCCTGCGACAGTCATGCGCTTGGTCGGCGGTTGCAACAACAACTGACCACAAGAAACCTGCGGCTGTACCGCACTACAGATACTGTTGGAGCAGAAATTGGCGGTGCTCTAAAGAACGTAATGGCTATTGCGTGTGGTGCAGTTGTAGGCGCAGGCCTCGGCGATAGCGCACGTGCGGCCCTGATGACGCGGGGGTATGCTGAGATGCAACGCATGGCGCTTGCTGCCGGGGCAAAGGCCGATACGCTGGCCGGCCTCTCAGGCTTTGGCGATCTGACACTGACCTGTGGCTCTAATCTGTCAAGAAACTATCGTCTCGGGCTGTCGATTGGCCGAAATGAGGAATTTGACCCCAATATCACGGTCGAAGGTGCCGCAACAGCGCGCGCCGTTCACGCAGATGCAAAATCCCGGAATCTCGATATGCCCATAACCGCCATCGTTGTAGACCTGCTCGATCAACGCTTGACGATTGCTGATGCCGCCGCTCAACTGCTTGCAAGACCATTGAAAGAGGAATGACATGCTGATTGCCCTGATCGCGCGCGATAAACCCGACCATTTGCAAACCCGAATGGACAACCGCGCAGCACATCTTGCCTATATCGAAGAAACCGGTGTGGTCGCACAGGCAGGTCCGCTGCTGGATCAAGACGGCGGCATGGTTGGCTCACTCATCGTCCTTGACGTAGAAGATATGGCCGCAGGGCGGACATGGGCGGACAATGATCCCTATGCCAAAGCGAGCCTATTTGAAGCGGTTGAGCTGATCACCTGGAAAAAGGTTATTGGCTGATGGCATATTGGCTGTTCAAATCCGAACCCTCGACCTGGGGCTGGCAAGACCAGCTAGCCAAAGGTGAGGCGGGCGAGGAATGGGACGGCGTGCGCAACTATCAGGCGCGCAATTTTATGCGAGACATGAAAATCGGCGACCGCGGATTCTTCTATCATTCAATGAAGGAGAAATCCGTGGTCGGTATTATAGAGGTCTGCGCTGCGGCGCACCCGGATAGCACAACCGACGATCCTCGTTGGGAGTGTGTAGATATAAAAGCGATCCGCAGCTTTACGACGCCTGTAACTCTCGACCAAATCAAGGCGGATCCCCGCCTAGAAGAAATGGTCTTGGTGAAGAGCTCTCGATTGTCTGTACAGCCCGTTACAGCCAATGAATGGGCCATCGTCTGCGACTTGGGGCAGACAGACCCCGATTGATCTGACAAGATTATCCTGCTGACGTAGGGCCTTGGGAGAGATCAATGGAAATTCTGAACGTTGTCGCCGCCGCGATTGCCGGGTTTGTTCTAGGTGCAGTCTGGTATGGTGCTCTGGCTGAACCTTGGATGAAGGCGGCAAAAGTACCGCGTGATGAGGAAGGCAAGCCAGCTGGCGGTCAAACCCCCGCAGTATTTGCTGCGACCTTTGCATTGCAGCTTATCGTCGCCGGTATGATGCGCCATGTCTTTGCGCTATCGGGCATTGATACGGTTGGCGGAGGCCTCATTGGTGGCTTGGGTGTGGGGCTGTTTTTCATCACACCCTGGATCATGATCAACAATCTATACAGTGTAAGGCCATTGCGCCTGTCAATGATTGACGGTGGATATGCGGCTCTGGCCTGTAGCGCGATGGGCGTGGTTTTAACACTGTTTTAGACCCTAAGCTGGCACGAGATCGGTTGCCGAAAATAGAAAAGGGAAGATCCGACCATACGGCAGGATCTTCCCTTTCACCCCACGTGCTCCAATTCCACCACACGTGTTCGTAAATTTTTGATCCTGGCCGTCCTGACCGGTACCTGTACGATAGGCTGACGGATGGTGATTCCGCAAAGGCAATACAGGTAAAATGCAATACATATACAACCTGAGCCTGTTCAAATCGGTCTCGTTTAGATCAATCTATGATGTCGAATGCAAAACGCCCGCCGGATCTATCCGACGGGCGCATGTCAACGGTCGTCTATCGCTTGATTAGTTGTAGACAGATTCTTTCCCGAAATGCTTGGTCAGCATGTAGTAGACAACGGCGCGGTATTTGTTGCGCTCGGACTTGCCATAAGTCTCGATCACGCTGTCGATCGCGGCCATCAGCTCAGGGCCATCAGCAAGGCCTAGCTTTTTGATCAAGAAGTTGTTTTTGACGGTTTCGAGCTCCGACTTCTGGCTTCCAGCAACAGTCGACGCATCAGCGTTATAGATGGCCGGACCACAGCCGATAGTGACTTTCGTCAGCAGATCCATATCCGCTTCCATGCCACATTTTGTTTTCAGATCACTTGCATATTGCTCGATCAGATCGTCGCGTTTTCCCAAAACTCTCTCTCCCATGCTATTCAGCGGAACTATTGTTATCGTCAGGCAAAGCGCCCGATCAGTTCTTATGCCAGCAGCTTAGCCGTAGAACAGAACAGGGCAACTGGGAATTTCAACACTTAGTGATCATTTCCGGACGGCTCCACATGGTTTCGGCCCAAACAGAGTATCTTGTAAAAAAACACCCCGCCTATGGCGGGGTGCACTAGTGGGTCATTCACGCCCTGCACAAACAGGGCGGACCTGATCAGTAGCGATAATGCTCAGGCTTGAACGGGCCTTCCGGTGTGACACCAATATAAGCGGCTTGTTCAGGTGCCAATTTCGACAGCTTGACGCCAATCCGATCCAAATGCAGGCGAGCGACTTTCTCATCCAGATGCTTCGGCAGGATATAGACGTCATTCTTATACGTCTCACCGCGTGTCCACAGCTCCATCTGCGCCAATACCTGATTGGTAAAGGATGCCGACATGACGAAGGAGGGGTGACCTGTCGCATTGCCAAGGTTCAGCAAACGGCCTTCAGAGAGCAGGATCAAACGGTTGCCCGAGGGCATCTCGATCATATCAACCTGTTCTTTGATGTTGGTCCACTTGTGGTTCTTGAGATTGGCAACCTGGATCTCATTGTCGAAGTGACCGATGTTCCCGACAATCGCCATGTCCTTCATCTCACGCATATGCTCGATGCGGATGACATCCTTGTTGCCGGTGGTTGTGATGAAAATATCGGCGCTGTCGACAACATCTTCTAAGATCACCACCTCGAAACCGTCCATCGCAGCCTGTAGGGCACAGATCGGATCGACTTCTGTGACTTTAACACGGGCGCCCGCACCGCGAAGCGAAGCTGCAGACCCTTTGCCCACATCACCGTAACCGCAAACCACCGCGACCTTGCCGGCCATCATGGTGTCGGTTGCGCGGCGAATTCCGTCAACCAGCGATTCCTTGCAACCATATTTGTTATCGAACTTGGACTTGGTCACCGAATCATTCACGTTGATCGCGGGGAAGGGCAGCTGACCTTCTTTCACAAGCTCATAGAGGCGGTGCACGCCGGTGGTGGTCTCTTCGGAAACGCCTTGGATGTCCTCACGGGTCTTGGTGAACCAGCCAGGGGTTTCGGCCATGCGCTTTTTGATCTGGTTAAAGATCGCCTCTTCCTCTTCAGAAGTCGGCACTTCGATCAGACCGGTTTCGCCGGCCTCTACGCGCGCACCCAGCAGCACATAGAGGGTCGCATCACCGCCATCATCCAGGATCAGGTTCGCACCTTCGGGGAACTGGAAAGAACGGTCCAGATAATCCCAATGTTCTTCAAGGGTCTGACCCTTAATAGCAAAGACCGGTGTGCCACCCGCAGCAATTGCAGCCGCAGCGTGATCTTGCGTCGAAAAGATATTGCAGGACGCCCAGCGCACATCCGCACCCAGCGCGACCAGTGTTTCAATCAGAACCGCGGTCTGAATGGTCATGTGAAGCGACCCGACGATCCGGGACCCTTTCAGCGGCTTGCTGTCACCGTATTCGTCACGCAGGGCCATCAGGCCCGGCATTTCGGTCTCGGCGATGTCCAGTTCCTTGCGGCCAAACTCGGCCAGCGCGATGTCCTTGACGATGTAATCCCCGGGCATTGCGTGCTCCATTCCGTTTACATTTTTTCTACTCGAGCAGGTAACACCGCAATGGTTTATAAGCAACGAAGATGCCCGAAAGTACCGGCAGGCGCTGGATACTGACTAAACCCGAACAACTCCATTGATGACATGTGACAGGCAATTGCACGCTGCGGAGCCACCGGTTAGTCAGAGGAAACCATCAACTGAAGCGAGAGAAGAATGCCCCCTACCCCGCCCCGCGCCTGGCAAAGGATGCTCTCTGGTCGTCGTCTAGACCTGTTAGACCCGACACCCGTCGATATCGAAATCGAAGACATCGCCCATGGGCTGGCTTTTGTGGCGCGTTGGAACGGGCAGACCATTGGCGATTTTGCCTATTCAGTCGCAGAACATTCGCTATTGGTAGAAACACTGTACTGTCGCCTTAACCCGAAAGCGCCCGTACGCTGGCAACTTGCCGCACTACTGCATGACGCGCCCGAGTATGTCATCGGAGATATGATTTCGCCGGTAAAAAACGCAGTCGGGCCAAGCTATGAAGAGTTGGATCAAAGACTGACCGCAGCGATTCACATCCGTTTTGGCTTACCTGCAGCGCTACCGAAAACGGTGAAAGCACAGATAAAGAAAGCCGACCGGGTCAGCGCTTGGATGGAAGCGATTGAGATAGCCGGTTTTTCCCGTAGCGAGGCAGATCGCCTTTTTGGCAAACCAGATCCGGCACTGCTCGACGGGCTAGCCATTCGACTGAGACCACCTGTGGAGGTACGTAGAGATTACGTTACCCGCCACACTGATCTCTTGGCTCAACTGTAACATACATAAGAACGGCCGCACCCTTGGTGGGAGAAGCCTGTACCCTTACTTTGGGCTGCGCTTTGCAAGTATCCGTTGCAAAGTGCGCCTGTGCATATTTAGCCGCCGCGCCGTCTCTGACACATTGCGATCACACAGCTCATAAACCCGCTGAATATGTTCCCAACGAACACGATCTGCGCTCATCGGGTTTTCTGGTGGTGGCGGAAGTTCTTCTTCATTGGCAAGCAACGCGTTCATGATATCCGATGCATCCGCCGGTTTTGACAAATAATCTGTTGCACCGATTTTCACGGCTGCAACCGCCGTGGCGATAGCACCATATCCTGTCAAAACGACCACACGGCTATCGGGCCGCCGTTCGCGCAGGATCTCCACCACATCAAGTCCATTGCCATCCTCAAGCCGTAGATCTACCACCGCAAAAGCAGGCGGACGTGCAGTTGCGATTGCACTCCCTCCCGCCACGGATCCAGCAGTTTCCACCTCAAATCCGCGCTTTTCCATGGCCTTTGCCAGGCGCCGCAAAAAGGGCTCGTCGTCATCGACCAGCAAGAGCGTCTTGTCCGGTCCTATCTCCTGCATAGCAGCTTCGCCCATGCGATCGGCCTCCCCCGAATTGTCGTCAGGTCTGAAGATTGATACTACGTCTCGACTCGGAAACGTCAAACTTTCATCCGGGTTACAGGTTTTCCAAGAAACAGCCGACTTTATCAGCGAGCTGTTCCGGCGTCTCATCGCGACGGAAGAATTCTACAAATCCCTGCTCTGGCAGAACCAGGTAGGAAAAGGTTGAGTGATCGACCAGATAGTAGTCTTCGTCGCCGTCTTGCTTCTTGTAATAGGTCTTGTAAGCCCTGCTGGCCGCCTGAACCTGCTCATGCGATCCAGTCAGGCCGATCATACGTTCATGCAGATTGGCCGCGAAATCGCCGACCGCCTCAGGCGTATCGCGATCTGGGTCAATAGAAATGAAAACCGGCGTTACATCCTGACCGCGTTCGTCCAGAAGGTCGATAGCCTCTGCGTTGCGGGCGACGTCCAGAGGGCAAACATCCGGACAAAAAGTATAGCCAAAATATACTAATGACGGTTTGGTTATGACATCCTTGTCTGTCACGGTCTCGCCATGGGCGTTCAACAATTCAAAAGGACCTCCGATTGTGTCGGATCCACCAGCTATTTTGCTGCTGCGGCATTGCGCAAATTCATCGCCGTCTCCGCCTCCTCGTGTTGCAACCCAAGCACCGCCCACCAAGGCAGTAACAACAACGGCAGCGAGGATGGCATAGATACGGGTCATGTGATCACACTTTGCGCTAGAAAAGGATTGGTCGGCAGTTTGCGTCAGAACTACCAAGAATCTCGGCTGATGCAACGGGCGGTACCAACCGCCTGCCACGTATCATCCAGGTATTTTCCGGGCGATCCTGTGCGATGTTTGACCTATCCCAGCCGGTACCCTGATGGCCAGACGGACAAATCAGCGCAGCCAGGGGCTATACCCGGTCTTTTCCCATGTATTGCGCGCCATCTTACCGGCAGATCAATTGTCTGTGTGCGCCAAGGGTGCAAGGATAGTGCGGTAGTCCGATTTCGGCTTGTCCAGCGCAGATCCCTATGTCAGCCATTACATAGCTGGGCCTCGACTGGCACTGATCACGTAGCCTCGGAGAGCGGTATGAGCGCGACAAATATTGATCTTCTAAGCGGTCAGGAGCGCAGCCATTGGATCCGCCTGCGCACGCTGATCCTGCTGCGGTGGGTTGCCATTTTTGGCCAGATTTCAGCCATCACTGTCGCGCAACAGCTCTATAATCTCCAGCTTGAACTGGTGTTGTGCTACATAGCGATTGGTATTTCCGTTCTGGGAAACCTGATCGCCATCATCCTGTTCCCACAGAACAAGCGGCTGTCAGAATTCGAGAACTTTCTAATGGTTCTCTTCGACCTTCTTCAACTGAATTTCCTACTGTATCTGACTGGCGGGCTAAACAACCCCTTCGCGCTACTGGTACTTGGGCCCGTAACCATTTCAGCATCGATGATGAGGCTACGCTCAACCCTAATTATCGGGGCTACCGCAATTATTCTTGTAACACTGCTCGCCGAATTTCATCTGCCCCTGCGGACGCCACAAGGGTTCGTCCTGCGTGTCCCGGATATCTTTGTGTTTGGCAATTGGACGGCCATCGTGATCGCGGTTCTGTTCATCGGTGCATATTCCTATCGCATCAGCGCTGAGATCCGCTCCATGTCAGATGCTTTAGCTGCGACGCAAATGGCTCTGTCACGTGAGCAGAAGCTAACCGACCTAGGCGGCGTCGTTGCCGCCGCCGCGCATGAGCTGGGTACACCGCTGGCCACAATCAAACTGGCCAGCGCGGAATTAATAGATGAGTTGGATGACCGTCCTGAATTGCGCGAGGACGCGGCCCTGATCCGCGAACAAGCCGACAGATGCCGCGACATCCTGCGAAGCATGGGCCGTGCGGGTAAGGATGATCTGCACTTACGACAGGCTCCGCTATCAACTGTGGTCAATGAAGCCGCCGAACCGCATATGTACCGCGGCAAAACAGTCCTGTTGGATGAAGCGCCGGAAACAGACGGCAACCCACAGCACCCAACCATTCTGCGCCAGCCCGAAATCATCCATGGGCTCCGTAATCTGGTTCAAAATGCCGTGGATTTTGCTCGGACTACTGTTTGGATTGATGCCAGCTGGAACGATGAAACGATCACACTGTGCATCTGTGACGATGGGCGCGGGTATCCGTCCCATTTGTTGGGCCGGATCGGTGATCCTTTTGTGCGCCGCCGTCGCAACGACAGCGATCGAAAACAACGACCGGAGTACGAAGGCATGGGCCTGGGTCTTTTCATCGCGAAGACGTTGTTGGAACGCAGCGGCGCACAGCTGTCCTTTGCCAATGGTTCTGACCCCAGTCAGATGCTGACCAGCGATCCTTTGCGGCGCGGCGCTCTTGTACAGGTCAGCTGGCCCCGAAGCAAAATTGATGCCCTGACAGGAGAAAATGCCGTTCCCATCGGAGAAAATAAACGTATAGAAATTTAACTATTCACTTTTAGGCAACCAATTAAACTTCATTTAACCATTATCGGGAAACATCTGACGGGAGAGCAAAACACTTGTGGGTAACGGAAATCATGCAGCAGATCCTATCGACCGACTGGCTTGTATTGGCGACGCTTTGTGCGGCAACGGCGGTGGCAGCCGTATGGTGGCTGTCTCCCAACCCAAAACCCAAAGGGTTTGAGCAGGACTTGCTTCAAGGAGACGGGCGTTCTGACGCGGTCTTCCTGTTTGATGACACCACTCTGATTGGCTGGTCGTCCGGCGCGCGCCGTTTCATCGGCGAACAGGCCGATAACTTCAGCTGGGCCAACCTGCGTGAGCAATTGGCTCGCAGCTATCCCGGCCTTCCGCAGTCGCCCGGTTTCCTGAAAGACGTCGGCCCTCTAGTACTCTCCGGAACGGCAAACGCCGAAAGCCGCGAAGCACTGTGCGAATGGATCGACGGTGTCACCCGCGTCCAGCTTCGCAGTACAACATCCGAGGAACACAACCACAGTATCGACCAGGAGCTGACCACGCTGCGCTCCGCTGTGCACCAGGCCCCTTATCCGGTCTGGCTGCAGTCCGACGATGGTGCTGTTACGTGGTCCAATCTGGCCTATGATGATCTCAGCCAGAAAATCCGTGGCCGCAATATTGATTTTTCCGAACCTCTGTTCACCAACCTTGATGATCCGATGGCTAGCGGAAAACCTGAGCGCATCTCTATCCCGCTGCCCAAAAGCAAAAAGAAGCTATGGTATAATATTTCCACCACTGAGACCGAAGCCGGCTGGTTGTGTCACGCAGTCGATGTGAACGCGGTCGTTGATGCCGAAATCGCCCAGCGCAATTTCGTGCAGACATTGGCAAAAACTTTTGCCCAGCTGTCCATCGGTCTCGCAATCTTTGACCGGAATCGCCAGCTTGTACTGTTCAACCCGGTATTGATCGATCTGACCGCCCTACCCGCCAATTTTCTCAGCTCGCGCCCGAATCTGCTGACATTCTTTGATCGGCTACGTGATCAGCGCATGATGCCGGAACCCAAAAATTACTCCAGCTGGCGTCACCAGATGGCCGACCTTCTGGAAGCCGCTGCCGAAGGACGGTACCAGGAAACTTGGTCTCTACCCTCTGGTTCGGTCTATTCCGTATCCGGTCGCCCACACCCTGATGGTGCCATCGCTTTCCTGTTCGAAGATATCACCGCCGAGATTACCCTGACACGTCAATTCCGGTCCGAATTGGAAATGGGCCAATCGATTATGGATCAAATGGAGGAGGCAATCGCAGTCTTTGCAAACGACGGCACGATGACGTTTTCAAATGCGGCCTATCATGACCTATGGCAGATGGATCCAGACGGCAGTTTTGCCAAAATCACCATCATGGACTCCAGCCGTGTCTGGCAAGACATGTGTGCCGCCACCCCAGCCTGGGGCGAGGTCCGCGACTTTGTAGCTGGCAGCGACAGCCGAACCCCATGGTGGGCAAATGTTCAGCTACGCAACGGCACGCCGCTCATCTGCAAAGTCAGTGCTATCCAGAACGGTGCAACCATGGTCAGCTTCCGCGCACCAGAACCAGCACCTGCTCCGGTTGATCAACAGCGATTTGCGATCACCAAACAAGACAAATAAGGCGACTCAACTCCGTTGATGTCACAGAAAAAGCCCGGTTCCATACCGGGCTTTCTCGTTCCAGCTTGCAGCCCTCTGCGCGGAGCGGCATTGTCGCCTAATGACAACGCAGACCCTTATGATACCCCTGCCCTTACCCGCAGCAACCGCTGAACTGGCTGCCCAAATTGGCGCTCAGTTACACAGCGGTGATTGCCTGTTGCTCGATGGTATAATCGGTGCCGGTAAGACCCATTTCGCCCGTAGCCTGATTCAATCTCAAATGCTGATACCCGAGGATGTCCCCTCACCAACATTCACTCTCGTTCAGACCTATGATCTGCCCAATAGTGAGCTGTGGCACGCAGATCTATATCGCCTGTCAGCGCTTGAGGAAATCGAGGAGCTGGGACTGGTATCGGCCTTTGACACAGCTATTTGCCTGATTGAATGGCCTGATCGCTTGGCTGAACTGACACCACAGACGGCCTTGCACATTTCGCTATCACTCGACCCGGACAATGACGACGGCCGTAGTGCGACATTTCGCTGGAACGATCCGCGCTGGAATCCTCTGATGAAACAGATTTCAACATGACCGACCGACAACTTCTTATCTCTGCCTTTCTTAGCGACACCCCATGGCATAGCTGGACCCGCGAACCTCTCGCTGGAGACGCCTCCAACCGGCGCTATGAACGTCTGCGCGACCAAAATGGTGCTTCTGTGGTTCTGATGGACGCACCGCCAGATCAGGGCGAAGACGTCGCCCCCTTTGTTGAGATCGCCAACTATCTTCGCGACCAGGGGCTGAGTGCGCCAGAGATACTGGCAGAAGAACGCACAAACGGGTTTCTGGTGATAGAGGATTTGGGTGATGCGCTTTTTGCCCGCATCATGCGCGACGATCCCAAACAAGAGCGCCCACTTTATCAGGCGGCAACCGATTTATTGGTCGCCCTGCACGATGCCCCCATGCCGGAGTTGGAGCCTCTTGGTCCAAGGCTGATGGCAGAGCTTTCCGGTCTCGCCTTTGTCAAATACCGAGACGTGATCCGCAACGAGGCTTCGCATGAACAATTGGCCCATTTCACCGACCAGTTTGAGGATATTCTGCAGCGCACGATCACGGGTGATAGCGTGTTGGTGCAGCGAGACTATCATGCCGAAAACCTCATCTGGTTGCCGGAACGCTCAGGCGTAGCACAAGTGGGATTGCTGGACTTTCAAGCCGCGCGTGCAGGTCATCGGGCCTATGACCTTGTATCCATGCTACAAGACGCTCGTCGTGATGTGACTGCGGCAATCGAAATGCAGATGATGGATCGTTACATTGCGGCGACCGGTGTCGACGAAGTCAACTTTCGCGCCGCCTATACCGTGCTGGGTGTGCAACGTAACCTGCGTATTCTGGGCGTCTTCGCCCGCTTAGGTCGCGACTATGGCAAACCGCAATACGTCGATCTGATCCCACGTGTCTGGGATCATTTTTATCGTGGGTTGGATAATTCTGCAATGGCGCCGCTGGCGGAGTTCTTACGTCAGGAGATGCCCACGCCTACCCCAGACGTCCTGAACCGATTGCGCGGCTGATGGCGAACCGTCAATATCCTGTAATGATCTTTGCAGCGGGGCTTGGTACGCGAATGCGTCACCTGACCCAGCACCAACCCAAACCAATGATACCGGTCGCAGGTCGCCCGCTGATTGACCGTGCTCTCGATCTAGCGCGCGGTATCAAGCCACCAGTGATCGTGGCAAACACACATTACAAAAGCACCGTTCTGCACAGACATCTTGCCAATAGCGAAGTGGTGATAAGCCACGAACAGCCCAAGATCCTTGATACCGGCGGCGGGTTGCGTCAGGCGTTGCCCCTGCTCGGCACCAATGCTGGCCCGGTCTATACAATGAACCCCGACGTAATCTGGCGCGGCCTCAACCCGCTAAGCCTACTCCAGAAAGCCTGGGACCCAGCGCGGATGGACGCACTTCTGACATGTATTCCTATCGGCAGGAGCATTGGACGCGTTGGCGGTGGCGATTTTCACACCGATGAAGAAGGACGCCTGCATCGGACGGGTGATCTGGTTTATGGTGGCGTCCAGCTATTGCGCACAGACCGGCTGGCAGAAATCGAGAAAACTGCATTTTCACTGAATGCGTTGTGGGATCTTATGGCGCATGACAATCGCCTGTTTGCACTGGAATATCCGGGTCATTGGTGCGATGTCGGCACCCCCGAAGGGATCCCCCTGGCCGAGGAATTGATAACCCGTCATGAGATTTGAGCCCCAAGATACGCCACGCCTCTTTGCTGTACCCTGCGGCGTCGATTTTCCGCGCGCGCTCGTTGATGGGTTGGCTGAACGTAGCAAAAACACACCTCCGGAAGCGTTGGCGCGAGTCGAATTAGTCGTCAATACCTCCCGCATGGCACGACGAGTACGAGATCTATTTGATCGGGGTTCGGCGATGCTACTGCCAAAGATCTCACTGCTAACCGATCTGAATATGCGCGCCACTCTGCGCGGCCTGCCACCTGCCCAGCCACCCCTGCGTCGACGGTTGGAGTTGTCGCAGCTGATTGCCAAACTCCTGGAGGCCCAACCGGATCTCGCGGCCCGATCGTCTCTCTATGATCTTTCAGACAGTCTGGCTGCACTGTTTGATGAAATGCAGGGCGAAGGCGTTAGCCCCGATAGCATACGATCACTGGATGTCTCTGACATGTCGGGTCATTGGGCGCGGGCACAAACATTCATCGCGATTGCAGATGAATTCGCCGAAACACATGAGAATGCAATGGATACGCAGGCGCGTCAGCGGCAAGTCGTGTTGGATCTCATTGAAGAATGGCAAGAGGCCCCACCGGAGCATCCCATTATTCTCGCAGGCTCCACCGGATCTCGCGGCACCACGTTAATGCTGATGGAGGCCATTGCAAGGTTGCCGCAAGGCGCTGTTATTCTGCCTGGTTTTGACGATCAGCAGCCTGATCGTGTCTGGGAACATCTTGATGATCCGCTGATGTCAGAGGATCACCCGCAATATCGGTTCTTCAAAATGATGCGCAATCTGGAAATTACTCCAGATCAGGTCCAGCCATGGGTCAACACACCCCCTGCGTCCACTGCCCGCAATAGGATGGTGTCATTGGCCCTGCGCCCAGCACCGGTAACTGACGCATGGATGCGCGAAGGGCCCGAGTTGCGCGATATCGCACAGGCCACGGAAGATGTAACGTTGGTCGAGGCCGCAAATCCCCGTGCCGAAGCGCTGTCTATCGCGCTGCGTCTGCGTAAGGCCGCCGAAGATGGGCAGACAGCCGCGCTGATCACACCAGACCGTATGCTCACCCGTCAGGTGGCAGCTGCTCTGGATCGCTGGGATATTCTGCCGGATGATTCTGCCGGGCAGCCACTTCAACTGTCACCGCCCGGCCGTTTTCTGCGCCATATTGCGGAGTTGTTCTGCAAACCGCTCGCCTGCGACACGTTGCTGACTTTGCTGAAACATCCACTGTGTCACGATGGGGCAGGGCGCGGCGATCACCTGCGCCACACCCGTGAGCTTGAGTTGCGATTGCGACGCTATGGGCCACCGTTTCCGGATGCCGACAGCTTCGCCGCATTTGAAATCGGACGTGAACTAATACCTGGCTGGACCAATTGGTTGGCGCGTTGTTTTGCTGACCAAACTGTCAGCGGAATGCAGCCTCTGTCTCAGTGGGTTGAAGCCCTGCAACAGCTTGCAGAAGATATCAGCGGCGGCAGTCAGGACCCCGCCAACGGTGGCTTGTGGGACAAGAAGGCCGGACGCAAGGCCTTGGGGGTCATTGCGAGCCTGCGTGCAGAGGCTGGATACGGCGAGAAGATGACGGCCCGTGATTTTGCCGATCTGCTGCGCGCATTACTGTCGCAAGAGGAAGTTCGCGATCGCGATGCACCTTACGGATCCATCCTGATATGGGGCACGCTGGAAGCTCGTGTGCAGGGGGCCGATCTGGTGATCCTTGGCGGCTTGAACGAGGGCAGCTGGCCAGAAGCCGCAGCCCCTGACCCCTGGTTGAACCGCCAGCTACGGCACCAAGCAGGCCTGTTGTTACCAGAGCGTCGAATAGGGTTGTCCGCTCATGACTTTCAGCAGGCTATCGCCGCACCTGAAGTCTGGATGACCCGCTCCGAACGCTCAGACGAAGCTGACACTGTGCCGTCTCGATGGCTGAATCGTATGACCAATCTCTTGTCTGGCCTGCCGGGGCAGGGTGGTCCTACCGCACTTGAAGATATGCGTTTGCGTGGACAGGAATGGCTGGGTTGGGCTGAAGCGCTGGAGGCACCGACACCTATCCCCGCAGCCAAACGCCCAGCGCCACGACCGCCTGTTTCCGCGCGTCCTCGCCGTCTGACAATCACAGAAATCCCGCGCCTGATCCGCGATCCTTATGCAATCTATGCAAAACATGTACTGAAACTGCGCCCGCTGGACTCCTTGGTGCAGGAACCAGACCCACTATTGCGCGGCATCGTATTACACAAGTTCCTTGAGGATTTCATCAAGGCCACGGTTGCCGAACCGAACACGCTTACTGTTCAGCACTTCCTGGCCACTGCCAGTGCCCACCTCGAGGCCAAAGTTCCCTGGCCGATCGCGCGTAGCCTATGGCTAGCTCGACTTGAACGCATCGCAAACGATTTCATCAATGGTGAACGCCAGCGGCAAGCCAATGCACGCCCATCCGGGTTTGAAGTGTCTGGCGCTGTACGTGTCGCGCCGCTTGATTTCGAGATTGCCGGTACAGCCGATCGGATTGATGTTGACGATCTTGGGGGCCTGCACCTCTTTGACTACAAAACTGGTGATCCGCCTTCGGAGGGTCAGCAAAGAGCCTTTGAAAAGCAGCTTCTTATTGAGGCTGCTATGGCAGAGCGTGGTGCTTTTGAAAACTACGGGCAGGGCAGAGTGGAACGCGCCCTGTTTCTTGGCCTCAAAAACCCACTGAAAGAGGTTCCAGCTCCTCTGCTGGATGAGCCTCCGGGTAAGGTCTGGGAAGAGCTGGTTAAGCTGATAGGCGCATATTTCGAGCCTGAGCAAGGCTACAGTAGCCGTCGTATGGTGTTTCAGGACACACAGACAGGCGATTACGACCATCTGGCCCGCTACGGAGAATGGGATCGAAGCGCCGCACCAGAACCCGAGGTTTTGACATGACTACACGCGACGCCGCCTCTGAGGCGCAGTTCCGCGCAGCCCGTCCAGATGCCTCTACATGGTTGGCTGCAAACGCGGGATCCGGCAAAACCAAGGTACTGACTGACCGGGTAGCTCGATTGTTGTTGCGCGGCGTACAACCGCAACACATCCTTTGCCTGACCTATACTAAAGCTGCCGCTAGTGAGATGCAGAACCGCCTGTTCAAACGACTAGGCGAATGGGCAATGTTAGGGGATAGCGCGCTGACCGCCGCTCTGACAGAGCTGGGCGCTAAAGATGTAATCTCGTCCGAGGGAATGGCGCAGGCCCGCACGCTGTTTGCGCGCGCAATCGAAACCCCCGGCGGCCTGAAAATTCAGACCATCCATTCCTTTTGTGCATCGTTGCTGCGCCGGTTTCCATTGGAGGCAGGCGTCAGTCCGCAATTTTCCGAAATGGAAGACCGATCCGCGATGCTGCTAAGGGCTGAGGTGGTCGAAGCGATCGCCAACAGCGCTGATCCGGACAAAACCAACCTCATTGTAAGACTTGCCCGACAGGTGACCGACAGTGATTTCGAGTCACTAACCGCTGCCATTTGTCAGCGTCGTTTGGATTTTGAAGCGCCGCTGGATCGGGCAGGTCTGTTGTCTCTGTTTGACCTTCCCGCAGATTTTGATGCCAGGGCCTTAGAACACAGTGTATTTCTTGGCGGCGAGGGCGATCTATTGACACGCCTCTGTACGATATTAGAACAAGGTGGCAGCACTGACGCCAAGGCCGCAGCTAAACTGAGGAAAATTGCAGAGCCGTCCCTTGCTGACCTACCGGTTCTGGAATCCGTTTTTCTGACTGGAGCTACCGCAAAAGCCCCCTTCAGTGCCAAAATCAATGCCTTTCCCACCAAGAAACTTCGGGAGAGCAATATCGCGTTGATGGATCAGCTGGAACCTTTGATGCGGCGGGTTGAAGCTGCACGTGCGCAGCGCCTTGCCTTGGTTGCAGTTGAAAAATCTTTAATCTTGCACGATTTCGCCGCTGCCTTTCTGCCCGAATATGATCGCCGCAAACAATTGCGGGGATGGCTCGATTTCGACGATCTGATCCTCAAAGCACGCCAGTTGCTGAATGATCCCACTGTCGCAGCTTGGGTTCTCTACAGGCTGGATGGCGGGATTGATCATATCCTCGTGGACGAAGCCCAGGATACTAGCCCAGTGCAATGGGACGTGGTGGAAAAACTGGCGCAGGAATTCACGGCTGGCGAAGGCGCGCGGTCCGATGTCGAGCGCACTATTTTTGTAGTCGGTGACAAGAAACAGTCGATCTACTCCTTTCAGGGCGCTGATCCTGACGCCTTTGATCGGATGCAGGCAGAATTCGCGGACCGGCTGGCAGAGACGGGTAGTGCCTTACAGAATGCCGCCCTTGAGTTTTCATTTCGCTCATCGGCGGCGATCTTGGGTATGGTTGATCTAGTCTTCAAGGACAGCCCTGGTGCGGGTTTTCACCGTGACGCCCTTCATCGCGCCTTCAAATCTGAACTACCCGGCCGGGTCGATCTGTGGCCGGTGGTCGAAAAAGTCGATACCGAGGAAGAGCGTGACTGGACCGATCCGGTAGATCGCCCCGGTGCTCGCCATCATACGGTCATACTAGCCGAGCGGATCGCGGCAACCATCAAGGAGATGATCGACAGCAAAGTAACCCTGCCGGAAGATGGTCCCGAACGCGGCAGTTTCCAGCGCCGCCCGGTACAGCCGGGAGATTTCCTGATCCTTGTTCAGCGTCGATCGGAGCTGTTTTCGGAGATCATTCGTGCCTGCAAAGCCGCTCGCCTGCCCATCGCTGGCGCAGATCGGTTGAAAATCGGCGCTGAACTGGCGGTTAAGGACTTGGCTGCATTACTGTCTTTCCTCGCCACGCCTGAGGATTCCCTGTCTCTGGCTGCTACCCTGAAATCACCGCTTTTTGGCTGGAGTGAACAGGCGCTGTTTGATCTAGCGCATCGCCGCGAAGGTGGCAGCTATCTCTGGACGGCACTGAGGGACCGGGCGGCCGAGTACCCCGAAACAATGGAAATTCTGGATGATCTGCGCAGTCAGACTGATTTCCTGCGTCCCTATGATTTGATTGAGCGGATACTGACCCGCCACACAGGACGCCAGCGCTTACTAGGCCGGCTGGGGCCGGAAGCCGAGGATGGTATAAATGCGCTTCTCAGTCAGGCGTTGGCCTATGAGCGCACAGATATACCCAGCCTCACCGGATTTCTGGTCTGGATGCAGGCGGACGATCTAGAGATCAAGCGCCAGATGGGAGCGGCCGGAAACATGATCCGGGTGATGTCAGTCCATGGATCCAAAGGTTTGGAATCTCCGATCGTCATTCTGCCTGACACGGCCAAACGCAAGCCTCCCCGTGATGACGAAATCATGCGTGCCGAGGGTGGCCCGATGTGGAAGCTACCCAGCGCACAAATGCCCGTAGTGATGCAATCCGCTCGTGAAACCGCACAAGAAAAAGCCCGGAACGAACGGCTACGACTGCTTTATGTGGCCCTGACACGGGCTGAAAAATGGCTGATTGTTGTCGGTGCTGGGGAGCTATCAAAAGACGGGGACAGTTGGTACCAGATGGTCGAACGTGCGCTGAAAGAAGCGGGCGCCAGCCCTTATGATACCGGCTTCGGCGAGGGGCTGCGCCTGCAACATGGTGATTGGGATGGCCTGCCATACCACGACAACCCGCCAGTGATGGTCAGCAAACCGCAACTGCCCGAGTTGTTTCAGCGACCGCCATCGCCCTACCTCCCACCGGTATCAACCCTTAGCCCTTCGGAACTCGGTGGCGCCAAGGCGCTACCGGGCGACCTCGGCCAGGACGAAGACGCCGCTAAAGCGCGAGGAAGTAAACTACACAGCCTGCTGGAACATCTGCCGGTTACAGATCCAGATACTTGGCCCCAATTGGCAGAAACGCTGCTCACAGGGCACGATGACACCGCCAATTTGCTGGCCGAAGCTACGCGCGTCCTGACAAACCCTTACCTGAGAGATGTTTTTGCACCTGATACCCTAGCAGAAGTCGCGATCTCCGCTGATTTGGATGGACGCCGCATGCATGGCGTGATCGACCGGTTGATCGTGACCCCCGATAAGGTGCAAGCAATCGATTTCAAATCGAATGCTACGGTTCCAACCAGCGTCGAAACTTGCCCGGAGGGATTGTTGCGGCAAATGGGAGCTTATGCACATGCTCTGGCTGTGCTTTATCCCGATCGGCAGATCGATACCGCGCTGCTTTGGACCCGCAACGCATCGCTGATGTGGCTCCCACACGATCTTGTGTCATCTGCCCTTAACCGCCGCCAGATACCTTGACGATCCGTTAAGGCGTTCATAGGTTCACAGCCGAACTGCCACACTCTTAGGGAGACATTCCAATGTCCACCGTCGCCGTAACCGATGACACTTTTGACGCCGAAGTGAAGAATTCCGAAGTCCCCGTTGTGGTGGATTTCTGGGCCGAATGGTGCGGTCCCTGCAAACAAATTGGTCCCGCTCTGGAAGAGCTGGCCGCTGAATATGGTGATAAGATCAAGATCGCCAAGGTCGATGTCGACAGCAACCCAAACGCCGCATCGGCAATGGGCGTCCGCGGTATTCCCGCGCTGTTCATCTTTAAGGACGGTCAGGTTGTATCCAACCGTTCCGGTGCTGCACCCAAAGCCGCACTGCAAAGCTGGATAGATGACTCGATCTGATCCGAATGGGATCAGATAAATTTCAGAGGCGTCCCGTTGGGGCGCCTTTTTCATGAGTTGGGTTCACATCGCGAAATTTAGGGAGGCATCATGGCTGAGACACGTGTGCTGGTAGAATTCGGCATGGGTACGTCGCTGCGGCGGCAAGACTACACCGAGGCCGCAAAGCGGGCGATAAAGGATGCGCTTTGGCATAACTCGGTCAATATCGCTGAACTGTTCGATTTCCCCAAAGAGGCGATGCGGATCCGGGCTGAAATCGGAGTACAGAACCCAGATGCTGTGGATCTTGCTGAGCTATACGAAATCTTTCCCTACGGTACGCCCGATATTCATGTGACCAACGGCGGGCTCGATATAAACAAACCCGGTAGCGGGCATACCGTGATCGCCAATGCTGCCATCATCGTATCATTTGATATGGAGCCAGTAGAATGACTGAAAAACGCATCATTCTGGAAATGGGCACCGGCAACGACCTTTATGGGCAGGACTATACCAAAGCGGCCCGCCGCGCTGTTCAGGACGCACTGCATCACTCGTCGATTACCCTATTTGCCAAACTGGGAATTGATCACAGTGAAATGCGAGTCGAGGTCACCATCGGTGTTCAGGAACCAGGTAAAGTAGACTGTGATCTTGTGGTCGCTGATCTGCCGCGCGGACGTGCAACTGTACGTGCCGTTCAAGGCGGGCTGGATGTATCGGACGGCGCGGATGGCAGCAAACATGTGATCGCCACCGCTGCAATCGAAGCATGGTTGCCAGATCAGGCTGGTCGCTACAAATTAGGCTCCTGAAATAATATTGACCCTAAACAAAGAAAAAGCCGCCCTGAAAAGAGCGGCCAAATCATCTTCGGGTTTGAGACAGTCAAGTCTCAGATTTTTGCGATATCCGCACGGGTCAGACCAATGTCTTCCAGCTGAGTATCAGACAGCTCGGACAACGCATTGCGAGTTGTGCGTGCTTCTTTCCACGAAAGGATCATGGATTTGGCGTTGTAGACTGCGTCCACCAGGCGGAGTACTGAAACTGCTCCGAGCGGCGCATGGATGTTTGCTGTGGTAGCCATTTGCGCATTCCTTATGAGAACCAGCCGACACCATGTCGGTTGTTAGCCTCATTTAGGATGACTGGCTGAGTCTCACAATTGCCGGTTCGACAGCCCCGAATTGCAGTTATTGCATAGCACATTTTTTAGGCTTTCTGCTTCTAGCAAGGCAACCTTCCCAAAGTGATCCGATTAAAACGGATATTTGTTCTTTTTTACTGGCGTTGACGAGATAGCGGACGCGTTTCACGGTTTCGACGCCGATCAATAGCAAACTCATGAAAAACGCCGTCTGGTCCTCGCGCATAGGGCAACCTACCGATAGGCACTGCTTCTTATTCAGGAGTCATGATCGTAGCCATATCGCCGTTTGCAGGGTCAGGTTTCTGGAGAAACGCATGCATAACGCCCATATTGGGCACATGTCTGCGTGCCTATTCCCTTGATCCTCAACACCCGCACCGGATAGCACCCGGTTGAGCTACAAAAGATCAGTGCCCATATAGGACTGGAAATGAGGAGAACATGATGGCAGACGATCAATTCCCAGGCTGGCACGGCACAACCATTATCGGCGTGAAAAAGGATGGCGAAATAGTCGTTGCCGGTGATGGCCAGGTTTCGCTAGGGCAAACGGTGATCAAGGGCTCTGCTCGCAAGGTTCGTCGCTTATCACCCGGTGGCTTTGACGTGGTTGCAGGATTTGCCGGTTCAACCGCTGACGCATTTACCCTGCTGGAGCGGCTCGAGACCAAGCTGGAAGCCACTCCCGGTCAACTGGCGCGTGCCAGCGTCGAGCTAGCAAAAGACTGGCGTACCGACAAATATTTGCAAAAACTAGAGGCGATGCTGATTGTTACAGACGGCAGCGATATGTTTGTGATTACGGGCGCAGGCGATGTTCTGGAACCAGAACATGACGTCGCCGCGATCGGATCAGGTGGCAATTTCGCACTGGCGGCAGCACGCGGAATGATGGACAGTGATCGCTCTGCTGAAAATGTTGCTCGTGATGCCATGGCCATTGCCGCGGACATCTGCGTCTATACCAACGGTCGTCTTACAGTCGAAAGCATCAGCCAAAGGGACTGACATGAGCCATATCGATCAAAACGATATTCGCGCGGCTGTTGGCTCAGGACTGCTGAGCGAAGCCCAGGCCGCTTCGCTTATGGCGCTGGCACATAGTCGGCGAGGCGCGCGAGAAAACCTCAATCCAGGTGATGAACCCTTTGAGCTGTTCAAGGGGTTCAATGAGATTTTTATTGTTATCGGATTGGTCATTCTCGCAACGGGCTGGGCTGCTGTCACCGGTATCTCCTTGACTGAAGGGCTGGGAGGGCTGATCGAAAAAGCCACCACGTCTTCCATCATCGGCTCTGCGGTTCTCTGGTTGCTGAGCGAGTATTTTATCCGTCGGCGTCGGATGGTCGCGCCCGCGATTGCCTTGTCCATTCTCTGGACGTTGAATTCAGGTATTGGTCTCACGGCTGAGTTCTCACAGGTCTTCATGGTGGCGCAGGGCGATTATTCGAGCTTTCCGCTACCCATCGCACTGACCACCGTTGCGATTGCGATCTACTGGTTGCGGTTTCGCGTACCTTTCGCAATGGCGCTGATTGCTCTTGGTGTCTTCACTCTGGCGCTGATGCTTGCTGCCAATCAATCAGGCAGCCTCACTGGTATTGGTGATCTGTTTTTACTCTCGGCTTCAGGCCCGTTTGCCTGGGTCACATTGCTGGTCGGTCTTGGTGTATTCGCAGTGGCAATGCTGTTTGACCTCAGTGACCCGCATCGAGTCACCAGACGTTCCGCACAGGGGTTCTGGCTGCATGTCGTGGCCGCACCCGCGTTGGTAAACACTATCGCACTCAGCCTGTTGGACAGCGGTACATCGCAAGCAAATCTGACATTGATGGCAGTGCTTCTCACCTTTGCTCTGGTGGCGATTATTATTGATCGGAGATCGTTTCTGATCGCGGCCATTGGCTACAGCGTTACCCTTGCGGCCACTGTTTTTGATGGTAACGGCGCTGCCACAACCATTCTTGTGCTGGGCTTTTTTCTGGTGATCCTTGGCGCTTTCTGGTCGCGGATCAGAGCCTTTCTGATTTCCCCTCTCTCACGGGTGTTGCCGCTGGACCGGCTGCCTCCCGCACATTGAAACGGACCTCATATGACTGACCTCACTCCACGTGAAATCGTATCCGAACTGGATCGCTTCATTATCGGCCAGACTGATGCCAAACGCGCTGTCGCTGTTGCGTTGCGTAACCGTTGGCGGCGCAAGCAACTCAGCGATGATCTGCGCGATGAGGTTTATCCGAAGAACATCCTAATGATCGGCCCCACCGGCGTTGGTAAAACCGAAATCTCTCGCCGGCTGGCAAAGCTCGCCCGAGCGCCATTCATCAAGGTAGAAGCCACCAAATTTACCGAAGTTGGCTATGTAGGTCGCGATGTCGAGCAAATCATCCGAGATTTGGTTGATATCGCCATTATTCAGACACGCGAGCATATGCGTGATGATGTGAAGGCCAAAGCCCGCGCCGCCGCTGAGGAGCGGGTCATAGAAGCTATTTCCGGAACCGAAGCCCGCGAGGCAACCCGGGAAATGTTCCGCAAGAAATTGAAAGCCGGCGAGTTAGACGACACCGTTATCGAGCTGGACGTCGCCGATACCAGCAATCCCCTGGGTAATATGTTCGAAATCCCCGGACAGCCTGGCGGTAATATGGGTATGATGAATTTGAGCGATCTGTTCGGTAAAGCTATGGGTGGCCGCTCGACACGCAAGAAGATGACTATCGCCGAAAGCTATGAAGTGCTGATCAGTGAGGAAGCAGACAAGCTGCTGGACGACGAAACCCTAAACAAGGCCGCACTGGAGTCAGTGGAACAGAACGGCATTGTGTTTTTGGATGAAATCGACAAGGTCTGCGCCCGGCAGGACGCGCGCGGTGGCGATGTCAGCCGTGAAGGCGTGCAGCGCGATCTGTTGCCTCTGATTGAAGGCACCACCGTGTCAACCAAACATGGCCCCATCAAAACCGACCATATTCTGTTCATCGCCTCTGGCGCGTTTCATATTGCAAAGCCGTCAGATCTGTTGCCCGAATTGCAGGGGCGATTGCCGATCCGCGTCAGCCTGCGTGCCCTCAGTGAAGATGATTTTGTACGGATACTAACCGAGACAGATAACGCACTGACCCTACAATATACCGCGCTTCTGGGCACTGAAGATGTCGAAGTCACCTTCACTGATGACGGGATTGCATCACTGGCCAAGATCGCGGCCGAAGTTAATCAATCAATCGAAAACATCGGCGCACGACGTCTGTACACTGTGATCGAACGGGTGTTCGAAGAACTGTCCTTCTCCGCTCCTGATCGGTCGGGCGATACGGTCACAGTGAACGCCGATTTCGTACGCAAAAACCTCGGTGAACTTACCAAATCAGCCGATGTTAGCCGGTACGTGCTCTGACCTCGTTTAGATCATCCGCGCAATAAGTGGACATGGCGGCAGGTGCTCAGTAGCCTGTCGTCAGTGTCAATTGGTGGTCATATATGCGTTTTTCACGAGTCCTTTTCAGCCTGTGTATCATCATAGCCGTAGCAACGGGCTGCACAGACAGATCTTTTACCCCAACAGTTCCTGAGGCTTTGGAGGTTGGCAAATCGAAAACTATTTTCGGTGCAACCACCCGTGAACCCCTTGCCAATGGGACCTACGGTCCGGAACGCTCAGATACTCTGCGCTTGCTCGAGCTAACGGTCTCAATCCCGCCGAGCCATACACCCGGAAAATTGGATTTTGCCTACGCTGAACCCGATCCCGAAACCCAGTTCACCATGGCTGGCCGGCAAACACTCGCCGATATGACCAGGTTGAACGATCGCGTTGCGAACGAATTGAAAAGCTATCCCGTAGGCGAACGCGACATCACTGTTTTCGTGCACGGCTTCAATTCAACCCAGGCCGAGACTGCATTTCGCGCGGCGCAGTTGAGCAATGATATTGATATCCCTGGCGCTACAATAATCTATTCTTGGCCCAGCCAGGGCAAACCGCTGGGGTATGCCTATGATGGCGACAGTGTGCTGTTTGCACGCGATGGCCTGGAACAACTTTTGCGAAACCTCAAACCAGGCGTTTCAAACCGTATCGTGCTTGTCGCCCACTCCATGGGGTCGCAGTTGGTGATGGAAACGATGCGACAAATGGAAATCAAGACGCCCGGCTGGAGCAACGACAACCTGGGTGCCGTAGTCCTGATGTCGCCCGATCTGGATGTGGAAGTGTTCCGTAGTCAGATGCGACGGATTGATCCGGTACCCCAACCCTTTGTGGTAATGGTGTCTCGCAAAGATAACGTTCTTAACCTATCGCAGAGACTACGCGGTACGCACAATCGCGGTAGATTGGGAAATTTGAAAACGCTTGATGATGTCTCTGAGTTACCAATCGAAGTTGTCGACACGACAGCCTTCGCCGATACTGCGGAATCTGGGCATTTCGTAGCCGCCACATCGCCGGCGGTATTGTCTATCTTAAATTCTGCCCGTCAAACAGCCGCGGCATTTGATCGCGAAGCACGGTCTATTCAGAAGCTGTTCCCGGGCCGGCTGGTAGTTGACAAGGAAGACAGCGCTATCGAAATCTCACTATCAGAGACCGCCTATCGGGCCGAGGATCGTTAATAGGCGTGTTTTCAAGTACAGGCCTCAGCGATGTCGACGCAAATATACGTAATATGCGCCACCACCACCATGGCTGACATGTGCCGGCGTTACCTGCAATACCACCTGCGACAGCGGTGGCAGTGACAGCCATTGCGGCACCTGATGGCGCAGTACACCACGCGGAACCGGCATCGGGCCAGGTTCATCGCGATCCTTGCCTTTCCCGGTGATAACCAAAACCAGCCTTTTGCCGGCGGAATGCGCTGAAAGGACAAATCCGACCAACGCAGGATGTGCAGAATCTACACGCATGCCGTGCAGGTCCAGTTTACCTTCAGGCTTCAACTTTCCACGCTTCATCTTGCGATAGGCTTTGCCATCCATCTGCATTGGCGCAGCAATAAGCCCGCTCGTCACGCTGGGTTTGAGATCATGTCGAGCTGGCTTGGAGGTTGATTTGGACCCTAACTCGAATAGTTCAGGCGTAAAGCGCTCCGCCGCTGGTAATGGCGGTTTTGTTGTCTGGAGTTTCGGCGGTAGCGCAGCAACAGCGGCGGTAGGCGTCTTTGGGTGCAACCGCTCAGCCTGTTTGGCCACACGATGCCACAAATCAATTTCCTCAGACGTCAGTTTGCGGCGGGACATCAGTCATCCCCCGACAAGAGCGCATAGGCCCGCTGAATGGGCAACAGTACCACCATACGACCTGGGTCACGTAGCTTGCCGGCCTCTATCCCTGCTTCATCACCGCTTCCAAAAAACACATCTGCGCGCTGAGCGCCTTTGATCGCAGATCCGGTGTCCTGTGCGATCATCAATCGTCGCATCGGCTTCGCACCGTCCTTTTCCAACCAAACCGGTGCTCCCAGAGGTGTATAGCGCGGATCAACGGCCAGGCTGCGCAGCGTGGTCACCGACCGGTTCATCGCCCCAAGCGGGCCGGAAGATGCCGGAACACGGCTTACTTCACGGAAAAACACATAGGACGGATTGTGCATCAGCAGATCCTCTCCGGCGAGCGGATTTCGCTGAACCCACCGTTTGATCACCGCAGCGCTAACCTGATGAATATTATAGATACCTCGACGCACCAGTTCCTTGCCAACTGATCGATAGGTATGCCCATTCGCTCCACCATAACCGACACGTATTGAAGAGCCATCCGGGAGTTTGATCCGGCCTGACCCCTGAATTTGCAGAAAAAACAGCTCAACTGGATCATCGACCCACGCGATCTCAAGCCCGCGTCCATCCATAACACCACTGGTTAACAACTCGCGTCGGGTCAGCCACTGACCAGTGCTACGTGCCTCAGGTGGCTGTCGGTAGACTGGGTAACGATAGCGGGAGGATCGGAAGCGCGCGCCCGTTAATTCTGGCTCAAAATAGCCCGTAAACAGCGCCGGCGAGCCATCTTCGATGAGGACAGGGCGGAAAAACAGTTGGAAGAAGCCACGCGCCGCTTTTTGATCCTGTTCACTCGCAAGAGCGCATAAAGCACGCCAATCTGGATCATCGAGGTCCCGGCAAGTTTGAAGAAAAGCCCCAAGAGCAGCTTCGTGATTATCGTCTTCCCAGCCTTGCAGCTGAGAGAACGGTAGCATTGTATAGGCGGTTTCCGCCTGCCCGCTCTGCGGAAAAAAATATGCGCCGACGCCGAAGGCAAGCGCACAGAGTGCCCGCCGGAGCCCTTGCATCATGCGTCCGTTGCGACCAGATGCCAGTTCGGGTCCGAACTGCCCATAGTCCGGCCGAACACCCAAGTATCTTTTTGGCGTTTCACCGCGTTTGCATCGCCTTCGATAATATCGCCGCCACGATCCCGGACAACCGAGGTCAACTCCGATACAAACCGCATAGTAATTTGCGCATCACCGGTAGCCGGATCAAAGCTTGTGTCAGTCAGAGTTGTTTCCCGCACGCCGACAAAATCGGCCTCGATGGTCAGGCCTTGATCTTCGCGGTGCGCAACAGAAGTCACAAAGCTCTCGAATACGTCCGGTGCGAGAAATGCTTCGATATTGTCGAGATCGCCATTCTCGAAGGCCATCAAGATCATTTCATATGCGCTTCGAGCGCCGTGAACAAATTCGCGAACCTCAAACGATGGTTCGGCTTTCTTCATCGCCGATAGATCGCTGGCCTGGGGGCTGTCTTCGGGAACATAGTCAATAATGTCATGGTCAGGACCACCTTCGATCACCTCCAGATCAGGACGTCTACTTTCCCGATCCGTCGGTGTGACAGCCGGTTTCTCGAACCCCTCACGGGTGCCCAAAACGCTTTTCAGGCGCAGGATCAAAAACACGGCAATACCGGCCAAAACCAACAGCTGAATCACAGGCGACTCCATACCAACCCCTACAGTAGATGTTCATGCTTCGTTTGAAACTAAAGCGTTCCAACCTTATGTAGGTGACGGGCAAGTGCAAGTCCACCGTCCCGCGCAAGTTCTAAGGAAACCCCGCATGTATCTTTTTTTGGCCTTCCTGATGATCCCGATCATTGAAATCGCACTTTTTATTCAAGTCGGTGGCGCGATTGGCATGTGGCCGACGCTGGCAATCGTGGTGTTAACTGCAGTTCTGGGAACCTGGCTGGTGCGGACCCAGGGCCGACTGGCCTTAGGTCAACTCCGCGCATCATTTGAGCAGCTGAATGACCCAACGGAGCCGTTGGCACATGGGGCAATGATCCTCGTCGCAGGCGCGCTGTTGCTGACCCCCGGTTTTTTCACTGATGCGGTCGGGTTCTCTTTGCTTGTGCCACAAGTGCGCATGTCCGTTTATCGCTACCTGCGTTCAAAGATGACCGTAGCGCGGTTTCAGATGGGTCCGGGCAGTATGCATGGGCGGAGTTATCCTGGCAGTACTCCAACCGATAACTCAGGCGATGTGATTGACGCTGATTATGAAGACGTAAGCCAGAACAAGCCCCGCAAAGATCCTTCAGGTTGGGTTGATGGACCAAGTTAAACAGGCGCGCTGACACCCCGTTGAGATACCATCGCCAAGCTGCTAAGCACGGGCGAAACATAGTTTAGGAGTAGCTTCATGGCCGAAAACGGCGCAACAGAAGGCGTGCAGCAGCCGCAGGTCCAGATGAACATTCTGGGTCAATTTATTCGCGATATGTCATTTGAAAACGTCATGGCGCAAAAGGGTGTTGGCGCCGACGTTCAACCAGATGTCAGTGTGCAGGTTGCGCTTGATGCAAAAAAGCGTCAGGCCGAAAACCAGTACGAAGTGATGACAAAGCTGAACATCGAATCCAAGGATAAAGAGGGCAACGTTGTTCTGTTCGTTCTGGAGTTGGAATATGTCGGCATTTTCAACATCGCAGGTGTACCAGAAGACCAGTTACACCCGTTTTTGCTGATCGAATGCCCACGGATGCTGTTCCCATTCCTGCGTCGCATCGTGTCTGATGTGACCCGCGACGGTGGCTTCCCACCGCTGAATCTCGACAATATCGACTTTGTCGCGATTTACCGCAACGAACTGGCACGTCGCCAGACCGAAACAACTGGTACAGACCTGCCACAGTAATTGCTGCACTTAGACCTTTGAACAAACGTTGTAAAAACGCCGCTGACAAACAGTGGCGTTTTTACATTCGACTATCATCGATAAGTGACAGCATGTGATCAGCTGTCGACACCACTCCACAAAGCAGAATCACCCATTTTCGCAACAAATGCGTCGTGTGCCTCTTGCTCTGTTGTCGTCAAACGTGACGCCAGAGGTGTCGGTCTGGCGGCGGGACGCCAATCATCGCTCGCAGTTGTTCCATTGCCGCTGCTCGCCTTGTCACCTGATGTCGCAAGAGCGAAATCCGGCTGTCGGCCACCGATCAGCTCAAGATATACATCAGCCAGGATTTCGGAATCGAGAAGAGCGCCGTGCAGTGTCCGGTTACTGTTATCAATACTGAAGCGGCGACAGAGCGCATCAAGCGTCGCCGGCGAGCCCGGAAAACGCTTACGGGCGATGGCGAGTGTATCAATAGCCTGATCCATCGGCAACTTGGGCAGACCCATCCAGTCCAGCTCTGCGTTCAGGAACTTCATGTCGAAAGCGGCGTTGTGGATTACCATCTTGGAATCGCGCACAAAATCCAAAAACTGCTGCCCAACCTTCGAAAACACCGGTTTGTCACGTAGAGTTACGGCACCCGGGCCGGGCTGCTGCGGCGGCTCCAGAAGATCTGGGCCAATACCATGCACCTTGAACGCATCCTGAGGCATTGATCGCTTGGGGTTGATATAGACATGGAATGTTGCGCCCGTCGGCATGTGGTTCAGCAACTCAACCGCACCGATCTCCACGATACGGTCACCGGAAAACGGATCAAATCCTGTTGTCTCGGTATCAAGAACGATTTCACGCATCTGATATTTGCCTTCTGATCTGCTCCAAGATGGCGCGTACCTGTGTCCGCGCATGTTCGTGTGTGTCGGTCTCGATCAAGTAGTCCGAACGCTCTTTCTTTTCTTCAATTGGCATTTGTTTTTGCACTATTTGGCAGAATTGCTCAACCGACATGGTGCCGCGAGCCATAACGCGCTGACTTTGTGTCTTAGCGTCGATCCATACGCAGACTACCGCATCCATCCGAACATCACCGCCAGTTTCAAACAGCAGTGGAATATCAAAGACCAACACATCATTTTCTGCGCCATCGCGGAATTTTTCCCGATCAGCGGCGACAAGCGGGTGCACGATCGCTTCAATCCGGGGTAGGGCAGTGTCATCGTCGGCAATGATCTCTCGCAAACGCTCTCGATCCACGCGCCCGGAAACAACCGCTTGCGGAAAAATCTCCGCTATCGGGCCAATCGCGGCCCCTCCGCTATCATAAAGTCGATGGACAGCCGCATCGGCATCCCAGATAGCGCAGCCTTCCGCCGCAAAGATCGCCGCAGTCGCGCTTTTGCCCATACCGATTGATCCGGTCAATCCAAGTGCAAAGCTCATGCTAGCGCAGCTTCTCTGGTGGAGTCGTCAACCTCGGGACGCTTTCCAAACCAGCGTTCAAACCCGGGCACGGCCTGATGCAACAGCATCCCCAAACCATCAACGGTGGTGCAACCGATATCCTCGGCCCATTGAATCATGTCGGTTTTCAGTGGTGTGTAGACAAGATCCGAAACGACAGCGTCGGGGCGTAACCCATCAAGCGGAACCCGAAGTCGCGGTTTTCCAACCATCCCAAGAGACGTCGTATTTACCAGCAGCGCTGCTTGCTCAATCACATTACCGACCTGAACCCAATCGACCACCTGAATACGCGATCCAAATTCGCTGCGGAACTGATCCGCACGCTCTCTTGTCCTATTGCTCAACAGGATCTCAGGCACACCGGCCTCCAAAAGGGAGGCGATAACTGCCCGACTTGCACCGCCTGCGCCAAACACGACTGCGGGGCCTGATGCAGGGTCCCAATCTGGTGCGCTCTGGTGCAGGTTGGTAATAAATCCGTAACCATCTGTATTATCAGCAAGAATTGACCCATCTCGACGGAATATCAGCGTATTCGCAGCCCCTATCAGAGTTGCACGATCAGTGACCTGATCAGCAATCTCCATAATCAGTTCCTTGTGGGGAATAGTAATGTTGGCGCCGACAAATCCCATCTTAGGCAGGCTACGTACAACTGTCTCAAGCTCATCGGACTCGACATGCAGCGGAATATAATGCCCGGCAATACCGTAGGTCCGCAGCCAGTGGCCATGCACCAGCGGTGATCGAGAATGCGCAACGGGACTGCCAATGACGCCAGCAAGTGGGATCTGTGTTTCACTCATTGTTCAATCACTCCCTGTAGGGCCAAATAGTTGAGCAGTTCCAGCAACGGCAACCCCAATACATTAAAGTAGTCGCCTTCTATGGCACTGAACAACCGAACCCCCTCTTCCTCAAGTTTATACCCACCGACGGCGTGGAGAATACTGTCCCAGTTTCGCGCCACGTAGCTGCGAAGATAAGCATCCGAACTGGACCGCATCCGCAGGCGGACCTGTCCAACATGTCGCCATAACGGTTCATTATCGCGATAGATAACCACAGCCGACAATAACATGTGCCGTTTGCCACGCATTTTTTTCAATTGAGCAAAGGCGTCATCCGAATCTTTTGGTTTTGATAACAATTTTCCATCAAACTCGAGGACCTGATCACAGCCCAACACAAGGGCCCCTGGATGTTTAGCACTGACCTTCCGTGCTTTGGCCTCTGCAAGTGTATCGGCGATATCGCGCGGTGCTGCTTCCGCTACTAACAGGGCCGCTTTGATCGCATCTTCGTCGATGCGGGCGGCGGCAACCTGAAACGGGACACCCGCTTGCTGTAAAAGCTGGGCCCGGATCTGGGAACCGGAGGCCAAGACGATGTGGGTAGACATGTGGAAAACCCCGTGGGCAAGAATGTGATGAACTTTGGATGGTTTGTATGAAATTTCGACCATTTCGCAAGCCGTGGAAGACTCGAAAATCCCCATTTGCTTGCCCGCAGATTCGCCCTTAGAGGATAGGGATAACTTCAAAATGGTGGATATCACAGTTGCTCAGGATTCACCCCAAGTTTATCCCCACCCGTAAATCCCCGATCAATGACGCTATCGCTCTTGTTTTTATGGCCTGCCGGCAAGGGTCTACATGATGCTGGGGGTAAAGCTGGAAAGTTATCCTTAATAGGGATAAGCCAGTGGATGAGTCAGTTATCCACCGTTTTCATGGTGCACTACTAAAACATCATCCTTTTAAAATACTTATATTTTAAGAGGAGAATGGGAACCGAAAGGCCGACCATGAATCTGAGTGATCTGCTCTTTGAGATTTACCCCTATGCAAAATCTCTACACATCATGGCAGTGATCAGCTGGATGGCGGGATTGTTCTACCTACCTCGCCTGTTCGTATATCATGTAGAGCAAGCCCAAGAAGTGCCAGAGAGCCTTCCAATCTTCATCATGATGGAGGAAAAGTTGCTTCGCGTTATCATGCGCCCTGCAATGTACGTCAGCTGGGCTGCAGGCCTGATAATGGTTCTAACCCCTGGGTTGGTCGATTGGAGCAATCTTTGGCCGTGGAGCAAGGGCCTGTGCGTTCTGGGAATGACTTGGTTTCATCATTGGCTGTTGATCCGCCATCGAGAGTTCGCCGATGGCAAAAACACACGTACCGGCCGAAACTATAGAATGATGAATGAAGTACCGACCGTGCTCATGGTTGTCATAGTAACGTCAGTTATTTTCAAGTTCTGACCTGGGGTTTGACTTAGAGTAGATCACCCCTTATGTAGATCTTTAACGAGCCCGTCCGGGCATTCGTGTCTTCCTTATACCTGTGACAGAGCTCCCCGATATTTTGGGTGAGAAAAAAGGCCATATATATGACCGTTCAATCGCTGAACCTTTCCGATCTTAAAGCGAAAAGCCCTAAGGACCTATTGTCCATGGCTGAAGAGCTGGAGATCGAAAACGCCTCCACCATGCGTAAAGGTGAGATGATGTTCCAAATTCTCCGCGAGCGCGCGGATGAAGGTTGGGAGATCGCCGGCGATGGCGTGCTTGAGGTTCTACAGGACGGCTTCGGTTTTCTGCGCTCACCAGAGGCAAACTATCTGCCGGGCCCAGACGATATTTATGTCTCGCCCGATATGATCCGTCAGTATTCACTGCGCACCGGTGATACCGTCGAAGGGCAGATTAAGTCTCCGTTGGAGAATGAACGTTACTTTGCATTGACCAATGTCACTAAGATCAACTTTGAAGAGCCTGAGAAGGCACGTCATAAGATCGCTTTTGACAACCTGACGCCGCTCTATCCCGATGAACGTCTAAAGATGGAAATCGAAGATCCAACGATCAAGGATCGCTCAGCGCGGGTTATCGATTTGGTCTCTCCCATTGGTAAGGGACAGCGTTCGTTGATTGTGGCGCCACCACGTACGGGTAAAACCGTTATTCTGCAGAACATTGCTCACTCCATCGCAAAAAACCACCCTGAATGCTATTTGATCGTTTTGCTGATCGATGAACGCCCGGAAGAGGTTACCGACATGCAGCGTTCAGTTAAGGGTGAGGTCGTTTCCTCTACCTTTGATGAGCCGGCAACGCGCCACGTTGCGGTGTCGGAAATGGTCATCGAAAAGGCTAAGCGACTGGTTGAACATAAACGAGATGTTGTGATTCTCCTCGATTCGATCACAAGACTTGGTAGAGCTTTCAATACCGTCGTCCCATCATCGGGTAAGGTTCTTACCGGTGGCGTGGATGCGAACGCCTTACAGCGCCCCAAACGTTTCTTTGGTGCAGCGCGGAATATCGAAGAAGGTGGCTCACTGACCATCATCGCGACGGCGCTGATCGATACGGGTAGCCGTATGGATGAGGTGATCTTCGAAGAATTCAAAGGTACAGGTAACTCTGAAATCGTTCTTGATCGTAAGATTGCAGATAAGCGTGTATTCCCGGCGATTGATATCCTGAAATCTGGTACCCGGAAAGAAGACCTACTCGTTGATAAGGGTGATTTGGCCAAGACGTTTGTCCTACGGCGCATCCTGAACCCAATGGGCACCACTGATGCGATTGAATTCCTTATGTCTAAGCTTAAGCAAACAAAGACAAATTCGGAGTTCTTCGACTCGATGAATACCTAGTAGACGGCCGGTTCGAAAGGAAGGTCATCTGATGGACACGATCTTTGCGCTGGCCTCCGCCCAAGGGAAGGCCGGCGTCTCTGTTATCCGACTATCAGGCCCACAGGCTATCCCTACCGCCGCTGTAATCAGTGGTGGAGCTTTGGCCTGTCCAGGGCGTATGCTGCGCGTGCTTACTGATGCATCGGGTACGCGTATTGATGAGGCTTTGCTTCTGACGTTCGTCGGGCCAAATAGCTTTACCGGTGAAGATACGGTTGAGTTCCAGGTACATGGAAGCACCTCAGTCGTAAGTGCGATGTTGGATCGGTTGAGTAGTTTTAACGATGTTCGGCTTGCAGATCCGGGTGAGTTCACGCGTCGAGCGCTTGAAAATGGAAAGTTAGATCTTTCCCAGGTCGAGGCGCTTGCAGATTTGATTGATGCAGAAACCGAAGCTCAACGTGTTCAGGCGCAGACAGTGCTTGCCGGCGGGCTAGCTGAGCTGGCAGAGCGTTGGAGAAAAGACCTCATCCGAGCTGCGTCTTTGATAGAGGTGACGATTGATTTTGCGGACGAGGATGTTCCCGTCGACGTAACGGGCGAGGTGACTGAGCTACTCTCCGGCGTCGCTAGAGATCTTGAACCGCAAATCGTCGGCGTTAAATTCGCTGAACGCATTCGGACTGGTTTCGAAGTCGCTATTGTCGGTGCGCCGAATGTTGGGAAGTCTACTCTACTCAATGCGCTAGCCGGCAGGGATGCGGCGATTACGTCGGAATACGCTGGTACAACGCGAGATGTAATTGAGGTAAGAATGGATCTCGGCGGCTTACCTGTTACGCTCCTTGATACGGCTGGATTGCGGGAGACTACTGATCACGTCGAAGGAATTGGCATTGAGCTCACAAAAAGGCGTGCTCAAGATGCTGATCTTCGTGTCTTCTTACAAAACGATAGTGAGGCAATTAAGATCCCGGTCATGAAGGACGACATTGTTGTCTTACCCAAGGCTGATCTGAATGATAATGATCAAGATTCGCTCGCTATATCTGGGAAAACAGGTCAGGGCATCGAGGCTTTGGTTGCTGAGATAACAATGGTATTGAAAGAGAGAGCTGAAAAGGCTGGTATAGCAACGCGTGTTAGGCATCGTGAGGCGATGGGTATTGCCTTTAGTCGGCTTCAGTCCGCCCAAGAGGTACTGAAGAATGGTACCGCATTCTATGATGTAGCGGCTGATGATATGCGGTCTGCGATTAGAGCACTCGAGATGCTTGTTGGGCGGGTAGGGGTAGAAAATCTTCTCGATGAGATATTTTCTAGTTTTTGCTTAGGGAAATAGGGAGTGTTTCACGTGAAACATCCAAACTATGATGTCGTGGTTATTGGTGGAGGACACGCTGGTACCGAAGCCGCACATGCTGCTGCAAGAATGGGCGTTAGAACAGCGCTTATTACGCTAGGTGAAAATGGTATCGGTGTGATGTCGTGTAATCCGGCGATAGGGGGTCTTGGTAAAGGTCACCTCGTTCGGGAAATCGACGCGCTTGATGGGGTTATGGGCCGGGTGGCTGACAAGGCTGGTATTCAGTTTCGTCTACTTAATAGGCGAAAGGGTCCAGCTGTTCAGGGGCCGAGGGCTCAGTCTGATCGGAAAATCTATCGTCGGGAAATGCTGGCCGAAACTGAATCACAGCACAATTTAGATATTATTGTTGGCGAAGTCGTTGATTTCCTGATGTCCGGAGATCAAGCGACTGGAGTACGTTTGGCTGATGATAGCGAAATTCATAGTAAAGCAGTAATCTTGACTGCAGGTACATTTCTTAGAGGTGTCATACATATCGGGGATGTCTCTAAACCCGGAGGGAGAATGGGCGACAGACCTTCTATTCGACTTGCTGAGCGCCTCGATAGCTTCGACCTCAAACTGGGACGACTGAAGACCGGAACGCCGCCGCGTCTAGATGGCCGTACTATTTCTTGGGATGGACTTGATACGCAGCCTGGAGATGACGTACCCACACTTTTCAGCTTTATGAGTACATCTATATCAGCACCTCAGGTTAGCTGTGGGATTACGCATACAAATGAGCAAACACACGACATCATCCGTAAAAATCTCCAGAGATCTGCGATGTATGGTGGTCATATCGATGGGGTAGGGCCACGATATTGCCCCTCAATCGAGGACAAGGTCGTGAGATTTGCTGATAAACCTAGTCATCAGATCTTCTTGGAACCGGAAGGCGCGGACGATCATACTATTTATCCTAACGGTATTTCGACAAGTCTTCCGGTAGATGTTCAGGAATCTTATGTTCGGTCCATCGTTGGTCTGGAACAAGCTGAGATCCTGCAACCGGGTTACGCCATCGAATACGACTACGTTGATCCTCGCGCTCTTGGTTTAGATTTGTCACTTAAATCTCATAGGGGACTATACTTTGCGGGACAAATCAATGGTACGACGGGGTATGAGGAAGCTGCGGCTCAGGGGCTAGTAGCGGGATTAAATGCTGCGCGATACGCAGAAGATCTGGACCCGGTCATATTTAGCCGGTCTGAAAGCTACATTGGCGTAATGATTGATGATCTTACAACAAACGGCGTAACTGAACCCTATCGTATGTTCACATCACGTGCTGAATTTCGCCTGTCTCTGCGAGCCGATAATGCCGATCAGCGGCTTACAGGAATTGGCTTGGATATTGGGTGTGTCGGTGAAGAACGCCGTGCACTGTTCGGAGAAAAGATGGAAAAGCTGGAGGCAGCTCGGTTCAAAATGAGCGAACGAAAATTCACTCCGAAAGAGATAAACGAAGCCGGTATAGCAGTAAATCAAGATGGTAACCGAAGAACTGCAACCGACGTACTCGCTTTCCCAAATGTAGTGTTTGAGGATGTAGTCCCACTAATTCCTGATTTGGCGGAGTGCGATGAGCCGCTTCGACGTCAGATTGAGCGCGATGCTCTCTATGCCAACTATATCATCCGTCAAAAACGGGAGATTGAGGCGATGAAGCGAGATGAAGGCCATTTGATACCGCGAGATTTCTCTTACGATTTTGAAGGTCTATCTAATGAGCTGCGTAGTAAGCTGGAGCGTGCACAGCCTGAAACATTGGCGCAAGCGGGTAGGGTAGATAGTATGACGCCTGCCGCGCTCGCATTGATACTCGCGAGATTGCGTAAAGGGCGTTCTTCACTGGCCCAAGAAAAGTCAGCTTGAAATGGTAGGAATACCTATAGCGGATTTAATTGTTTCACGTGAAACATATGAGCGACTCAAGCATTATGAAGCGTTGGTTCGAAAGTGGTCAGTTAAAATCAATCTCGTTTCCAAGTCCACACTCGGAAATATTTGGGAACGACATATTGTCGATTCTCTCCAAGTCTGTGAGCTCGCTGAACATCCGACTAACTGGGTTGATATCGGCAGCGGCGGTGGTTTTCCAGGTGTCGTAGCAGCAATAGTTGCCGCTGAACGAGCGCCAGACTGCAAGGTCACCCTTGTAGAAAGTGATCACCGGAAATGTGTTTTCCTTCGTACGGCCATTCGGGAGTGTGGTGTGAATGCCGTCGTATTGTCGGAACGCATCGAGGAGATACCCTCATTGGGTGCAGAGGTTCTGTCCGCCCGCGCGCTGGCTGACTTGACGTCTTTGCTTGGTTTTGCGGAAAGGCACCTGCATTCCGACGGAGTGGCTTTGTTTTCCAAAGGAATTCAATGGAAAAAAGAAGTGGATAACGCGAGGAGCCATTGGCAATTCGACTTGGAATCCACTAAGAGTTGGACTGAACCCGAGGCGGTTATTCTAAAGATCAAGGGAGTGACGCGTGTCTGATTTGTCGCGGCCGAATGGGCCTCGTATCATTGCAGTAGCGAACCAAAAAGGCGGTGTTGGTAAAACGACCACTGCGATAAATTTGGCTGCAGCTTTGGTTGAGATTGGGTATCGGGTTCTTGTCGTTGATCTCGACCCACAGGGTAATGCATCAACGGGCCTTGGGATTGAGGCCACAGATAGAAACCGGACGACCTATGATCTGCTGGTTGATGATATCCCTCTGAATGAAGTCATTCGAGAAACAGAGATAGATGATCTTTGCATCATTCCTGCGACCGTAGATCTTAGCTCAGCAGATATCGAATTGTTTACAAATGAGAAACGTAGCTTCCTGCTGCATGATGCGCTGCGACAGTCTGCGATGGATGACTATGATTGGGATTATGTTCTAATCGATTGCCCGCCGTCTCTTAACCTTTTGACAGTGAATGCTATGGTCGCTGCTCATTCGGTTTTGGTTCCACTGCAAAGTGAATTCTTTGCGTTGGAAGGTGTGTCCCAACTGATGTTGAGCATCCGGGAGGTTCGACAGACGGCCAATCCGCAGTTGCGGATTGAGGGAATTGTATTAACCATGTTTGATCGGCGAAATAACTTGTCTCAGCAGGTTGAACAAGACGCACGTGGTCATTTGGGAGAATTGGTATTCAAGACCAAGATCCCTCGAAATGTGCGTGTCAGTGAAGCGCCATCGTATGCGTTACCTGTTTTGAACTATGACACAAACTCGCTTGGCGCGAATGCGTATCGTGCTCTTGCAGAAGAACTGATTGCGAGACATCAGAAACTCGCAGCCTAACCGCAGCTGGAGGCGCAGCAATGTCAGATAAAAAAAATAAACCCAGAGGATTGGGAAGAGGCTTGTCAGCATTAATGGCCGATGTGAACCCGGAGCCTGTTAGCACAGAAAAACAGGCAACCCGAAGCACCGAAGTAATGGTCCCAATCGAGAAAGTATCTGCGAACCCGGACCAGCCGCGTCGACAGTTCTTGCAGGAGGACTTGGACGATCTTACGGCATCAATCCGTGAGAAGGGGGTTTTGCAGCCATTGATCGTAAGACCGCGTCCAGGTGGTCAATACGAGATCGTGGCGGGTGAACGTCGTTGGCGAGCCGCGCAAGCGGCTCAGCTGCATGAAGTTCCGGTATTGATCCGTGATTATTCCGATGTCGAGATGATGGAAGTTGCCATTATCGAAAACATCCAGCGTTCTGATTTGAATGCGATGGAAGAGGCACAAAGCTATAAACAGCTAATGGACAAATTTGGTCATACCCAGGAAAAAATGGCAGAGGCACTTGGCAAAAGCCGTAGTCACATTGCCAACCTTGTTCGATTGCTCCATCTTCCAGACGACGTACGCATCTTGGTTCAAGAACGACGGCTTTCTGCGGGACACGCGCGTGCTCTGATTACATCTGATAATGCGTCCGACCTTGCGAAGAAAATCGTCAAAGGTGGTTTATCCGTTCGTGCGACCGAGGCCTTGGTTAAAAAGGACGCTGCCGGGCTTAAGGTTGCAACTGCACGTTCTGCTAAGAAAATTGAGGAGAAAGATGCAGACACACGGGCGCTCGAAGCCGACCTGTCTGCCGCTCTTCGCATGAAGGTTTCTATTGATCATCGCGCTGGCGGGGAAAGCGGTGTCATCACGATAAGCTACGCATCTCTGGATGATTTAGATGATTTGTGTGGCCGTCTTAGCCGTTAGGACGCGACCAGATAAAGAACATCACTCCGCTCAGCACGATGGCCTGAATGATCAAGACATGGGTCGGGGCAGAAAGAACGAGTGATAGTGTAAACACGGCGGCGACTGAAATGGTCGCCGCCTTTTTTGCAGCTGGGCGAATGGCTCCTTTTTCGTTCCAATCTTGAATCATCGGACCAAAGATGCGGTGGCTGATTATCCAGCCATGTAGGCGCTCGGAGGAATTTGCGAAGAAAAAGCTGGAAAGAAGTAGAAATGGGACCGTTGGTAATAGCGGAAGCACGACGCCGACTAGTGCTAAGCCAACACAAATAAGTCCTAGAATGGCGTAGATAATGCGCATCCCGTTACTCCAACATGAGTTCCCGGAGCACAGCATTTAGTACAGCGCGCCCCGCGTCGGTTGCCTGAAGCCGGTTGTTAGATGTGACTACCATGCCCATGTCAGTTAACTCAGCGATCCGATCCGACGGCAAAGCGTGCCCCGAAATAGCGGTGAACCGATCCATATCCAGTCCTTCAGCTAATCGCATCCCCATCATCAGGTGTTCTGCACTGGTCTCGACTTGCGTCAGGGAGTTGCGGTTCGATTCACCCGTTGTGGTTTCCGCGGCGGCAAGCCATGCGCCGGGCTGAATATGCGTTTCCGTTGCGTATCGCGTATTGCCAATAGTAAGACGACCATGTGCACCCGGGCCAATGCCCAGATAGTCTCCGTAGCGCCAATAGATCAGATTGTGCCGAGATTGCGCATCTTGTCGCGCATGGTTCGAAACTTCATATGCGGGCAGGCCATGACTGTCGCAAATTTCTTGGGTCGCAAGATACATGTCAGCGGCGTTGTCATCGCTGGGGAGGTCTCGAAGTTTACCCTTGGTGTAACGGTCACCAAACGCTGTGCCTTCTTCAATAGTCAGTTGGTAGAGCGATAGGTGATCAATTGCCATGGACAGGGCTTCATTCAGCTCTTTCTTCCAGTCATCGAGAGTTTGCCCCTGACGGGCATAGATCAGATCGAAGCTAACTCTGTCGAAACAATTTCTAGCAACATCAAAGGCTTGCTGTGCTTCTGTAACGTTGTGCATCCGTCCAAGGCGGCGCAGATCCTCATCGTTAAGTGCTTGAATCCCCATAGAAATTCGATTCACGCCTGCATCTCGGTAGCCAGCGAAGCGGCCGGCTTCTACCGAGGTTGGGTTTGCTTCAAGAGATATTTCTATATCATTGGAAAAAGGCCAAATTTCACGTGCCGTATTGATCACGGTGGCCACGGTATCCGGATGCATCAGAGATGGAGTGCCGCCGCCGAAAAAGATGGTGTTTAGAATGCGGCCGGAAAGATCGGGGGCAGCTCGCAACATCTCTTTTCTATATGCGGCCGCCCATCTGGTTTGGTCTATTTGCGCCGTGACGTGGCTATTGAAATCACAATAGGGGCATTTTGCCTGACAAAATGGCCAGTGTACATACAGACCAAACCCACCATTGCGCCAATCATCCACCGAATGAGGCCTCAACAAATTTTGCGATTGCCTTACCCCGATGGCTGATCTTGTTCTTGGCCCAGCGATCCATCTCAGCACAGGTCTGATCATGCCCTTCGGGTTGGAACATCGGATCGTAGCCGAAACCATCTTTGCCACGAATGGGCCAAACCAGATGACCGGGCATCACGCCTTCAAAAACTTCATCATGGCCATCCGGCCAGGCAAGAACCAGCGTGCAACGGAACTGTGCAAGACGTGGATGAGTGGCGTTTACGCGCTCAAGTTCATTATGGGCGCGCGTCATGGCCATCATAAAATCACGTCCGTTCCCGGTCTCGGCCCAATCTGCTGTGTAGACACCGGGGGCACCGTCAAGCGCATCGATAGTGATACCGGAGTCATCAGAAAGGGCAGGTAGCCCGGTCGCTTTGGAGGCGTCATGTGCTTTGATCCGAGCGTTGCCGACAAATGTATCTTCGGTCTCATCTGGTTCCGGCAGGTCCATCTCGCCTGCACCGACCACAGTAACGCCAAAGGGCTGGAGGAGGTTTTTTATCTCCTCCAGTTTCCCTTTGTTATGTGTGGCGATCAGTAAGCGATCGCCGGTAAATTTACGTGTCATGCACAGGCCGCCTTTTGCAACTCAGCCAGTTCGGCGGTACCCTTTGTGGCAAGATCCATCAGGGTGTTCATCTGCTCGCGGCTGAACATGGAACCTTCGGCAGACATTTGCACTTCAATCAATTTGCCAGATCCGGTCATAATGAAATTCCCATCTACGCCCGCCTCAGAATCCTCCGGGTAGTCTAGATCGAGCACCGGTTGTCCGGCGTAGATACCGCAGGAAACAGCTGTAACAGGATCAATAAGCGGGTCGATTTTGACCTCACCAGTGTTCATCAGCTTGTTCACTGCCAGACGCAGTGCGACCCAACCACCAGTGATCGAGGCGCAGCGCGTCCCGCCGTCGGCTTGCAAAACGTCACAGTCGATGCTGATCTGGCGCTCGCCAAGAGCGACACGATCAACACCAGCGCGCAGGGCACGGCCGATCAGACGCTGGATTTCCACGGTGCGGCCACCTTGTTTGCCCATCGCGGCCTCGCGGCGCATGCGGGTGTTTGTTGCGCGCGGCAACATGCCGTACTCTGCTGTGACCCAACCAAGGCCGGAACCTTTGATAAAGGGCGGAACACGATCTTCAATTGTAGCGGTACACAAAACGTGGGTATCACCCATCTTGATCAGGCAGGACCCTTCGGCGTGTTTGGTGAAGCCTGTTTCGATAGAAACGGCGCGCATTTGGTTCAATTCTCGTCCGGAGGGTCGCATGGGTCATCCTTTGTTTGCTTACCAATTGGGATAGCGTTCGCAGGGATGGCGATGCAAGCATGATTGACCTTTTGGCGTTGCGCTCTTTAATGACAAACGCAGGAATATGACCGAAAGCTTGCGGAACCCCGATAATGACCACACATATAGCTCGATGAACAGCAGTACCGATATTCTAGAGGACATGAATGACCGATCGCGGGATGTATTCCGCGCGGTTGTGGAATCCTATCTGGAAAACGGAGATCCTGTTGGTAGTCGAACGTTGACACGGTCACTGAACGAAAAGGTGAGTGCCGCTACTGTCCGTAACGTGATGCAGGATCTGGAGTATCTTGGATTGCTGAACAGTCCTCACACCAGTGCTGGCCGCGTTCCGACACAGATTGGACTGCGCATGTTTGTCGATGGTTTGCTGGAGGTCGGCGACCTAAGCAATCAGGACCGCCAGAAGATTGATGAGACGATGGGCGGACCCGCTGGCGGGAATTCCACCACTGGCATGGCCGGGATGCTAGATCGTGTCGGCGCAGCCCTGTCAGGTGTTACACAGGGGGCATCCCTTGTATTGACGCCAAAGCATGAGGCCGAGATCAGGCATATAGAGTTTGTGACGTTGGCGCATGATCGTGCACTGGTGGTTCTGGTGTTTTCAGATGGTCACGTTGAAAACCGGCTGTTCACGCCGCCACCTGGTCAGACCCCCAGTTCGATGCGCGAGGCGGCCAATTTCCTGAATGCGCTGATCGAAGGGCGAACATTGGGCGACGTGCGCGGTGTCATTCAGGAGCAGATCAAGGACCGTCAGCAGCAAATTGACGTATTGGCGCGGGAGATGATCGAGAGCGGCTTGGCTGCATGGGAAGACGATGGCAGCGATTCGGCGCGACTGATCGTGCGCGGCCGTGCGAATCTCTTGTCAGAAGCGGGCGCTGCAGAAGAGTTAGACCTTATCCGAAACCTGTTTGATGACCTGGAACGCAAGCGTGATATCGAAGAGTTTCTGCAGCTGACCGAAGATGGCGAAGGTGTGCGCATTTTTATTGGTTCCGAGAACAAACTTTTTTCACTTTCGGGTTCCTCTTTGGTCGTCTCTCCCTATATGAACGCGGATCGAAAGATCATAGGCGCGGTGGGTGTAATTGGCCCGACGCGCCTGAATTATGGCCGGATCGTGCCTATCGTGGACTATACGGCGCAACTGGTCGGAAAGTTACTTTCCGACCGGACTTAGAGGTGAAACATGGCAGAGCCCAAGAACGACGATTTTTTGGACGACATCACAGAAGCCGAGGCGGAAGAGCTGTCCACACAAACCGAAGAATATGATGACGCTGAGCTGGAACTTGACAGCCTGCGTGCCGAACGCGATGAGCTGAAAGACCGGTTCATGCGCGCACTCGCGGACGCTGAGAATTCGCGCAAACGTGGCGACAAGGCGCGCCGTGAGGCGGAGCAATACGGCGGATCGAAACTGGCGCGCGATATGCTACCGGTTTACGACAATATGAAGCGTGCAATTGAATCGGCGACGGATGAACAGCGCGAAGTTTCCGCTGCATTGATCGAGGGCGTTGAGCTAACAATGCGGGCGCTGCTTGGCGTGTTTGAAAAGCACGGAATGGAAGTGATTACGCCTGAGGTTGGCGACCGGTTTGATCCGCAGGTGCATGAGGCCATGTTTGAGGCGCCAGTTCCTGGCACCAAAGCCGGTGATATCATACAGGTTTCGGCCGAAGGATTTATGTTACACGATCGTTTACTGCGGCCGGCACAAGTTGGTGTGTCTTCAACACCAGCAGGCTGATCCACCGCGCACGTAGCGGGTATTTTGCAAAGATAAAGAGCGGCCAACTTGAGTTTTCAAGCTGGCCGCTTTTCTATTTTAGCCTGATGCTTCCTTCAGACGGTAAAGGGCATCCAGTGCTTCACGTGGCGAGAGATCATCGGGGTGGATATCACCTAGCAGCTCTTCGACCGGTGATGGACCTTGAGCGGCTTTGGGCTGCGCTGGAGATGCCGCTGCAAACAGCGGTAAATCGTCGATCTGGATTTTACCGGCACCGCTTCGGCTGCCTTCTTCCAGCATATTGAGGACATCGCGAGCACGTGTGACAACAGAGCTGGGCAGGCCTGCCAACTGCGCTACCTGTACACCGTAAGAACGATCGGCCGCGCCTTTTTTTACCTCATGCAGGAAGATCACTTCGCCCTCCCATTCCTTTACCGAAACAGTCGCGTTGTCGACGCCAGTGAGCTTGCCAGCGAGCTGTGTCAGCTCGTGGTAGTGCGTGGCAAAGAGTGCTCGGGATTGATTGACCTCATGCAGGTGTTCCAATGTGGCCCAGGCAATGGATAGACCGTCGTATGTGGCGGTTCCGCGGCCTATCTCATCCAGAATAACAAGCGCGCGATTGTCAGCCTGATTGAGGATCGCTGCTGTTTCAACCATTTCTACCATGAAGGTTGAGCGACCGCGTGCCAGATCATCGGAGGCGCCAACCCGACTGAAGAGCTGACTAATCAGCCCAATATGGGCCCTATCCGCGGGCACATAGCTGCCCATCTGGGCCAGAACTGTGATCAATGCATTCTGACGTAGGAAGGTCGACTTACCTGCCATATTGGGACCAGTGAGCAGCCAGATCGCAGCGCCATTGTCAGCGGATAATTCACAGTCATTTGCAACGAAACCGCTGCCACCCTGCTGGCGCAGCGCTTGTTCCACAACTGGATGTCGACCACCGACGATATCAAAGGCACGCGAATTATCGACGGTTGGACAAGACCAGTTTTCCCCTTGAGCAAGGTCGGCCAACGCCGTGACCAAATCCAACTCAGCGAGACCGCGAGCTGCCGAATTCAGCCGTGCAGCATTGCCTAATGCAGCCTCTGAAAGCTTTGAATAGAGCCGCTTTTCGATTTCGAGAGCCAGGTTTCTGGCGTTTAGAATCCGCGTTTCGATTTCGCTGAGTTCTATGGTGGTAAAACGCACTTGGTTGGCGGTTGTTTGGCGATGGATATAGCTGTCGGAGAGAGGCGACGACAGCATCTTTTCAGCATGGGTCGCGGTGGTTTCGATGAAGTATCCCAGCACATTGTTATGCTTGATCTTCAAGGAGGTGATGCCTGTATGGTCGGCATATTTCTTTTGAAAGCCGGCGATAACGGAACGGCCTTCGTCTCGCAGAACACGAGCTTCGTCCAATTCTTGATAGTAACCTTCTGCGATGAAGCCGCCGTCACGTGTCATGAGCGGCGGCTCTGCAATTAAGGCCGCATCCAGCAAGGGTAGCAATTCCTCAAATCCGGTCAGGGTCGATATTGCAGTCGCTAAGAGTTCTGGCAGTTCTATGCCCTGGCAGAGTTCAGAAATAGCTTCGGCCTGGATCAAGGTATTACGCACCGCAGCCAGATCGCGAGGACCACCGCGATCCAAGGCAAGACGGGAGAGCGCGCGGTCAAGATCGGGCGTTTTTCGCAATGCGGCACGCATAGACTGGACAAGTGGTGCTTGTTCGACGCTAAAGTCTAGCGCAGCAAGTCGTGACCGGATTACATCGAGATTGCGAGAAGGACTTGAAAGCCGTTGTTCTAGCAGCCGACCGCCAGCGGGAGTTACCGTTCGATCAATCACCGCTAGCAGTGACCCTGCGCGTCCTCCTGAGAGTGAGCGTGTGATCTCCAGACTACGCCGGGTGGCGGCATCGATTTGTACGACCCTGTCTTCGGCCTCTTGGACCGGTGGTTGAAGCAGGGGCAGTTTGCCCTTTTGTGTAATGTCGAGGTAGTCGATCACTGCTCCCATGGCTGAAACCTCAGCGCGGGTGAAATTTCCGTATGCCTCCAGCGTCGAAACCTTGAACAGATTGCAAATGCGTTTCTCAGCGGCTGTGCTGTCAAAGCTGGATTTCGCCAAAGGTGTCAAAGGTATCTGGTGATCGTCAGCAATGGGGCGCAAGTGATCCAGACTTGGGCCGTCGGGCACGATCAGCTCGGATGGGGCTAGGCGCGCAAGTTCAGGTGAGACACGAACCCTTACGACAGGCATAACGTGAAACGCACCGGTTGAGATATCGACCCACGCCAAGGCTGCCTGATCGCGCAGCTCGCAATAGGCGGTCAGGAAATTATGGCGCCGAGCTTCTAGTAGAGAATCTTCTGTGATGGTGCCAGGTGTGACCAACCGAACAACATCGCGTTTCACCACAGATTTAGAGCCGCGTTTTTTTGCCTCGGCAGGGCTCTCCAGCTGCTCTCCGACTGCGACGCGAAATCCCTTGCGGATCAGGGTTAGCAGATAGCCTTCGGCGGCATGGACAGGTACGCCACACATGGGGATGTCGTTGCCGTCGTGTTTGCCCCGTTTGGTCAGTGCGATGTCCAACGCTTCGGCTGCGTTGACCGCATCTTCAAAGAACATCTCGTAAAAATCGCCCATGCGATAGAATAGGAGAGCATCCGGGTACTGCGCCTTGATGTCGAGGTATTGGGCCATCATCGGCGTGACTGTGGACAAAGTGCAGCTCCATAAAATGGGGGATTTCGTTGGCGCGACCTTACAAATCAGGCGACTGCGACGAAAGGTGAAAACGTAACTTCGTTGAGAAGAGGCGCACTCTGGGCTATGACGCTTGAGATAGTGAGAGGACACCTAAAGCCAATGCCCAAAGCGAAGATTACCGACGAAGAGGCGCTTGCCTTCCATCTGGAACCAACCCCAGGCAAATGGGAGATCAACGCAACGGTTCCGATGACCACACAGCGCGATCTGTCGCTGGCCTATTCGCCCGGTGTTGCGGTGCCCTGTGAGGCGATCGCGAAGAACCCGGAAACGGCCTATGACTATACAAACAAGGGCAATTTGGTTGCGGTGATTTCCAACGGAACCGCGGTTCTGGGGCTTGGTAACCTTGGGGCATTGGGATCAAAACCGGTGATGGAGGGTAAATCCGTCCTGTTCAAACGCTTCGCCGATGTCAACTCCATCGACATAGAACTAGATACCGAGGACCCGGATGAATTCATCAAAGCGGTACGCCTGATGGGGCCGACCTTTGGTGGGATCAACCTCGAAGATATCAAAGCGCCCGAGTGTTTCATCATTGAACAACGGCTCAAGGAAGAGATGGATATTCCAGTCTTCCATGATGACCAGCACGGGACGGCTGTGATTTGTGCGGCGGGTCTCATCAATGCGCTGCATATCTCCGGCAAAAAGATTGAGGAAGTGAAGATTGTCCTGAACGGGGCAGGGGCTGCTGGCATCGCTTGTATTGAACTTCTCAAAGCGATGGGTGCACGTCACGACAACTGCATCGTTTGCGATACCAAGGGCGTGATCTTTCAGGGTCGTACTGAGGGTATGAACCAGTGGAAATCTGCCCATGCTATCAAAACGGAGCTTCGCACGCTTGAAGACGCAATGCAGGGGGCAGACGTCTTTCTTGGGGTGTCGGTTAAGGGGGCTGTGACCCAGCAGATGGTTGCTGCGATGGCAGACAATCCAGTTATCTTTGCTATGGCAAACCCGGATCCTGAAATCACTCCGGAAGAGGCGCATGAAGTCCGGGTGGACGCCATCGTCGCCACGGGTCGGTCCGACTATCCTAACCAAGTCAACAACGTGCTTGGGTTCCCCTATCTGTTCCGCGGTGCGCTGGATATCCATGCTCGTGCAATCAATGACGAGATGAAGATCGCCTGCGCACATGCTTTGGCGGCCTTGGCGCGTGAAGATGTGCCGGATGAAGTGGCCTTGGCCTACGGTAAATCGCTGTCTTTTGGACGCGACTATATAATCCCGACACCATTTGATCCGCGCCTGATCCATCGTATTCCGCCTGCGGTTGCAAAGGCTGGCATGGATACCGGGGCTGCTCGTCGTCCGATTATTGACGTGGATGCTTATGAACATGGTCTGCGCGGACGTATGGACCCGACACAGTCGATCTTACGCGGGTTGAATGCCCGTGCCCGTGCTGCACAATCACGGATGATCTTTGCCGAGGGAGACGATCCTCGTGTGTTGCGCGCTGCTGTAATGTATCAGCGTTCTGGGTTTGGCAAAGCCTTGGTTGTCGGCCGTACCGAAGATGTGCGAAGTAAGCTGGAAACCGCAGGTTTGGGTGATGCGGTGCGCGAGCTGGAAATCGTAAACGCCGCCAATACCCAGCATTTTGAACCCTACAAGAACTTTCTGTACGAGCGTCTTAACCGCAAAGGCTTTGACCGCAAAGATGTGCATCGTTTGGTTGGGCGCGACCGCCATGTATTCTCTGCGCTGATGTTGGCGCATGGTCACGGGGATGGCCTGGTCACAGGTGCTACGCGGAAATCGGCGCATGTTCTGGATCAGATCAACCATGTATTTGATGCTGATGCGACAAACGGGTCGGCCGGCGTGACAGCCTTGTTGCACAAGGGTCGCATTGTCTTGATCGGTGATACGCTGGTGCACGAATGGCCTGACGAAAACGATTTGGCGAACATTGCCCAACACGCTGCAGGTGTTGCGCGTCATATGGGGCTGGAGCCCAGGGTCGCTTTTGTTAGCTTCTCAACCTTTGGCTATCCGGTGTCGGAACGTGCTGAAAAGATGCATTTGGCTCCGGCTGTGCTGGATCAACGTGGTGTTGATTTTGAGTATGAAGGAGAGATGACCGTTGATGTGGCGTTGAACGCCAAAGCGCAGGAGGCGTATCCATTTCAACGACTGACTGGGCCAGCCAATATCCTTGTTGTTCCGGCGCGACACTCTGCCTCAATCTCGGTAAAGCTGATGCAAGAAATGGGTGGCGCCACCGTTGTTGGCCCGATCCTTTCCGGGGTCGATAAGCCGATCCAGATTTGCTCCACCACATCTACAGCCAATGACATTCTGAACATGGCGGTTCTGGCTGCCTGTAATATCGGGTGAGCCCATGGCGATTTGGAACCTAGGCTCAATTAACGCCGACATGATCTATGCGCTGCCCCATATGCCGGTCGCGGGGGAAACCCTCGCAGCTGAAGGGCTGGAGCAGTATCTGGGCGGAAAGGGTGCGAACATGTCTGTCGCTGCAGCGCGTGCGGGCAGTCATGTCTGTCACCTCGGCGCTGTAGGACCCGAGGGGACTTGGGCTGTGACGCGGCTGTTGGAATATGGCGTGGATACACGCCATATTGCGCAGATTGACGTGCCGACCGGACACGCGATCATCGCTGTGGATCCAACGGGTGAGAACCAGATTATTCTGTTTCCGGGTGCAAACCGTGAAATTACAGCAGATCAGGTTGGGGCGGCGCTGTCAGCGGCTAGTGCTGGCGACATTCTGGTAACGCAGAATGAGACCAACATGCAGGCAGAGGCGGCACGGATGGGCCGAGATCTGGGGCTGAAAGTCACCTATGCCGCGGCGCCCTTTGATGCGGATGCGGTACAGTCGGTGCTGCCTTATCTCGACTATCTGTTCCTGAATGAGGTTGAAGCTGATCAGTTACGCGACGCTACCGGTAAGACGCCTGAGGCGCTGGGCGTGCGGGATGTGATTGTTACCCTCGGCGCCAAGGGGGCTCGGCATTATGATTGTGCGGCCGGTACCACACATGATGTGGCAGCCTATTCTGTTGACCCGGTTGATACCACGGGTGCCGGCGATACGTTCACCGGATATGTTCTGTCGGGGCTGGATCGTGGATTGCCCATGGCGCAGGCCTTGGCCCAGGCCAATCGTGCTGCTGCACTGATGGTGACGCGCAAGGGTACCGCTGATGTGATCCCAGACCTGAAAGACGTTCAGAACGCCAAGTTCTGAATTCTTGATCGCCACAGACGACGAAAAAGGCGCAATAAATTGCGCGCCTTTTTCCTGTTTTACCAGCGATCGGCCTAGTGAATCTTGGCAAATGGAGCTGCATCTCCCCAAAGCTGCAGCACTCGTGCATCTCGACCACAGGCCTTACGATAGCGTTTGTAAGCCTCTGACTGGCGCTTGGGCCCAAAGCGGGTGATGACGAGTTTGCGGCCTTTGTAATAGTCCTGATGATAGGCCTCTGCCGGATAGAATGCCGTGGAGGACAAAATTGGTGTCACGATTTTTTGGCCAAGATCGGCTTGGGCCTTTGCCTTGATTGCTTGAGCTGAGGACTTCTCATTCGTGCCGGATACAAAAATTGCCGAGCGATAGCTATCGCCACGATCGCAGAACTGGCCGCCCGCGTCTGTCGGATCTACCGAGCGAAGGAACTTAGCCAATAGATCTTCACGTGTCACTTTGGCCGGGTCAAAATGAATTTGAACAGCTTCGTAGTGGCCGGTACCGCCTGCAGTAACCTGTTTGTAGCTTGGCGATTTGGTGCTGCCACCGGTGTAGCCAGAAATCGCGGAAATCACGCCTGGTACGCTTTCAAAGTCACTTTCCACGCACCAAAAACACCCCCCCGCAACCGTGAGTGTTTCGATATTCTGGGCATGGGCCTGGTGCCCTTTCAAAGCCACAGCCAGCAGCATGAATAGGGTTAGGACAATTGGTCTTGCAGAATTGGTCGAACGCATCATTGCCTCCATCTTTACCTTACAGTGACCTGTGGTGATCCAAGGCTCAATCACATGACATGGTTTGTCACAGCTTGGTGACGGTAAGTTACCGCTTGGAAATAGGATCCTGTCCTTCTAGCTTGCGCCCTGCAGGAGGAGCAGATGACTGAAAATTTGAGCACTCACCAAGCGGAAGAGGATCAGCGCAACGAAGCGATCCTGATCTATCTGAATGGCGAAATTGTCCCCAAGGAAAGGGCCGTTGTCAGCGTTTATGACAGCGGGTTTATGCTGGGTGATGGTGTTTGGGAGGGGCTGAGGCTCTACAATGGTACCTGGGCCTTTATTGACGAGCATCTTGACCGCCTGTTCGAGGCAGCGAAGACTATCGATCTGGATATCGGGATGGATCGGGATCAGGTCAAACAAGCCGTGCTAGACACACAGCACGCCAATAACATGATGAGTGATGCCCATGCCCGGCTGATGGTCACACGTGGCGTCAAAACCCGGCCCTTCCAGCACCCGTCGCTGTCGCAGCGGGGCCCGACTTTCGCTATCATCATGGAACATTCTTGCCCGAATCTTCCGCGCCCGATCCGTTTGGCGACTGTGCCGCATCTACGTGGCCTGCCCATGACACAGGATCCCAAGCTGAATTCGCATTCCAAGCTAAACTGCATTCTGGCCTGTATCGCTGCAGAGAAAGCAGGCGCGGATGAGGGTTTGATGCTGGATGTGAACGGGTTTGTGAATACGACCAATGCCTGTAATTTCTTCATTGTGAGAAAAAACTCTGTTTGGACCTCAACCGGTGACTACTGCATGAACGGCATCACGCGACAGAAGGTGATTGATCTATGTCGTGCCAACGACATTCCGGTTTTTGAACGGAACTACTCACTGGTGGATACTTACGGTGCCGACGAGGCATTTTTGACGGGCACCTTTGGTGCGCAGACACCTGTCGGCGATATTGATGGTCGAGAGATAGGCGATGGTGAAATGGGACCAGTCACCAAACGTATACGCGCGCTTTACAAGGATCTGATCGCGCAGGAGTGTGCTTGATGCGGATTGCGATGTGGTCGGGGCCGCGCAACCTCTCGACAGCGATGATGTATGCTTTTGGCAATCGTGGTGATTGTGCAGTAGTGGATGAGCCTTTTTACGCGTCGTATCTGGCGCAGACCGGCCTGGAACATCCGATGCATGCCGAGATACTGGACAGCCAGCCGCAGGATCCAGTTGCTGTGATCAGTAATTTGTTAGGGCCAGTACCCGCAGCCAAGCCGTTCTTCTACCAAAAACATATGACCCATCACATGATTGACGGAATTCCGCGGGATTGGATGCGTGAGGTCGCCAATGTGTTTTTGATCCGCCACCCCGCTCGGGTCATCGCATCATATGCGGAAAAGCGAGAAAACCCGACTTTGGATGACATCGGGTTTCGTCAGCAGGCGGAGCTATTTGAACAGGTTTGCGGCTGGGGCCAGCGGCCAGTAGTCTTGGATAGTGACAAAGTCCGCCAAAACCCGGAACAGTTGCTGGAACGGCTTTGCGATGGGGTTGGCATACCCTTTTCACCCAAGATGCTGTCTTGGCCGATGGGCGGCCACAAAGATGACGGCGTCTGGTCGGCGCATTGGTATGGGGCGGTTTGGAAATCAACCAAATTTGCCGGCCCCGAAGGTCCGCTACCTGATGTACCGGACGCCTTGCGACCGGTACTGGAAGCAGCGTTGCCGTACTACGAACAGCTCAAAGCGACTGAAGTTTGAAAGAGGGAGCGCTGCCCGCTCGCGCTTTCGATGTTTCATCCCTCGGCGTATGCGGGGGATGACGACAGCCGGTTAACTGATCAGTTTGCCCAGCTTCATGGCAACACCCATATCGCCGGAAATCTTCAGTTTGCCCATCATTACCCCCGTCATCGGGTTCAACTTGCCGGTAAGCAGTTTTTTCAGGTTGTCGGTTGTGATGCGGATCGTACAGTCTGTATCCCGGTCTTCCATTGAAGCCTCGCCGTCCGCAAGCACAATCACGCCGTCGTCGCCGCAGTCAAATTTCAGCGAGCCATCAAATGTCTTGCCGCTCAATCCGGCGCGAATACCATCTGCAAGTGGTTGAAGTCCCATGATCTCCCCCGGGTTTTTCTGCGCTAAGGGTTAGGCATCCGCTTGACTGTGGGCAAGGGTGACCAAAGGGGAGGTTGCGTCAGCTCTTAAGACAGGGCTTTGCAGGTGTCTTGGCAGGAAGATCCGTCAAAAAACGTTTCTAATACAGTCGAAAATGCCTGTGGTGCATCAGGTACCGCCGAAAATAGCGTCATAGATGACTGCAGTTTTTTGGCATCTGTATCGCCCAGGATATCTTTAGCAGCGCGGTTTTTATGACTGAGCAATAGCTCGCTAGCTTCAGTCAACCGCGCACGCAAGATTGGATGCGCGAGATAGGCTGTAGCCTCAGCCAGATCTTCAATACCGTAGAGTTGCGCCATATGGGATTGGCCAAGGTCGGCCAGTTGAGGAAAGACGAACCACATCCAGTGGCTCGTCTTTTGACCTGCGGAGAGTTCTGCGAGGACATCGTTCCAAACGGTGTCCTGCGCTTCTACGAACATCTCCATCTCTTCGATCAGATCGTCGTCTATATCGTCTGGGATATCGACCGGGTCGCTCATTTATTTACCCGACGTTCGCGAGCAGCCAGAAGCTTAAGGCGAAGCGCATTAAGCTGGATGAAGCCCGCGGCATCTTTCTGATCATAGGCACCGGCATCTTCTTCGAAGGTCACATGTGCCTCGGAGTAGAGTGAATGGTCGGACCAACGACCCACAGTAGTTGCGGACCCTTTGTAGAGCTTTACTCGAACTGTGCCAGTGACATGATCCTGGCTCTTATCAATGGCGGCCTGGAGCATTTCGCGCTCGGGCGAATACCAGAAACCGTTGTAGATCAATTCAGCATATTGCGGCATCAACTGGTCTTTCAGGTGCATCGCGCCGCGGTCCATGGTTATAGACTCGATACCGCGGTGTGCTTCCAGCAGAACGGTGCCGCCAGGCGTTTCGTAGATGCCGCGAGACTTCATGCCAACAAACCGGCCTTCGACGAGATCGAGGCGGCCGATGCCGTGTTTGCCACCGTATTCGTTCAGCTTGGTCAGAATGGTCGCGGGCGACATCGCTTCGCCATTGATGCTGACGGCATCGCCTTTTTCGAATCCAATTTCGATAAATTCCGCTTCGTTCGGGGCGTCCTCGGGGTGGACGGTGCGCTGGTAGACGTAGTCGGGTGCCATGATCGCGGGATCTTCCAGAACCTTGCCCTCGGATGAGGTGTGCAGCAAGTTTGCATCAACCGAGAACGGAGCCTCGCCGCGCTTGTCTTTGGCTACGGGGATCTGGTTTGCTTCGGCGAATTCCAGCAGGCGGGTCCGCGAGGTCAGATCCCATTCGCGCCAGGGCGCGATCACTTTGATATCTGGGTTCAGCGCATAGGCTGCCAGTTCGAAGCGAACCTGATCATTACCCTTTCCGGTGGCTCCATGAGCAACAGCGTCGGCACCGGTTGCTTCGGCGATTTCAACAAGGCGTTTGGAAATCAGCGGACGCGCAATCGAAGTGCCCAGCAGGTAGAGACCTTCATAAACCGCATTTGCACGGAACATCGGGAAGACAAAATCACGAACAAACTCTTCTCGTACGTCTTCGATATAGATGTTTTCCGGCTTGATGCCCAAGAGCTCTGCTTTTTTACGTGCGGGCTCCAATTCCTCACCCTGACCGAGATCGGCAGTGAAGGTTACAACCTCGCAACCGTATTCGGTCTGCAACCATTTTAGGATGATTGACGTATCAAGACCGCCGGAATAGGCGAGGACAACTTTCTTGGGCGCGGACATGGGATTTCCTCTTGATCAGAACGCAAGCGGCCTATCCGGTTTTTGGCAGAAGGGCAAGGTTTTACCCATATCGGACCACGGGGTTTCCCATTATGATTGCGCACAATGAATGAGCAGCCATTGGAGCATGATACAAGTGATTGGTTGGAAGCTATTTTTACATTCCGTACGCATGGTGCAACGGAACATTCCGCAACTGATGCGGATATTTTTGATCCCTTCTTTGGTAGTGATCGGCATCGCCTATTTGGTAATGTGGGATCTGTTTGATGGGTCTGCGCTTCAGTATCCGATTTCTGATAGCGACGTAGTTTCTGGCTTTATTTGGAGGGTTTTTGCGCTTTGGCTAGTTGCTGGAGTGGTTGCCGGATGGACGGTTGTGGTTTGGCACCGCTATGTTCTGTTGGAGGAGCGTCCCGACGGCTGGGTGCCGACGTTTCATATGACGGAGGTCATTCAATATCTATTGCGCTTATTGCAGTTGGTCGTGATCGGTGCCGCAATCTATGCAATGGTGCTGTTCGTCGCAGCCGTAGTGTTCAGTGCAGCTGGTAATTTTGCCATATTTTTGATCATCGCAGCTGCCGCCTTGATTGCAGTGTCTATTTACCGTCTTGCATTGATCCTCCCTGCAGCTGCGGTTGGCAAACCAATTGGCCTGGGCGAATCCCTGCAATTTACTGAAGGTGCATTTGGTGCGCTTTTCGTGCTTAGTGCTTGTCTTGTGGGTCTCCAGCTTACGGCCGAACTGGTCTTTTGGTTGCTGGCAGATGCAGTCGTTATCGTGATGATATTGAACGTTGTGTTTGCTTTGTTCGTCGCAATTTTGAACATTAGTGTCCTAACTACGTTGTATGGGTACTACGTCGAGAAGCGTGCGATCTGATAGCCTCGCGTTGATCGGTATTCTTCGGTATGCTTTGATCCTGCCCCCTTGCCTTGGGGGCGAGCTTGGGCCACTCAAGGATTATGAGTGACTTTCAGACCCAGGCCCGAGCCGCCGAACAGGCCATGCGTGCGATTTTCCCTGCCACACCGTTGCAGCGTAGCGCTCTTTTGTCAGATCGGTTTGGCGCCGAGATCTACCTAAAGCGCGAAGATCTGAGCCCGGTGCGGTCCTATAAGATCCGGGGGGCGTTCAACGCGATGCGTAAGCAGATGGCGCAGTCTCTGTTTGTCTGTGCGTCGGCCGGAAATCACGCACAGGGCGTCGCCTATATGTGCAGGGAACTGGGCAAGCGAGGCGTGATATTCATGCCTGTGACGACCCCGCAGCAAAAGATCCAGAAGACCCGAATGTTTGGTGGAGATAGTGTCGAAATCCACCTCGTGGGTGACTATTTCGATGACACGCTAGCTGCGGCTCAGAAATGGTGCACGGATGAGGGTGGTCATTTCTTATCCCCATTTGACGACGATGATGTGATCGAAGGTCAAAGCTCTATTGCGGTAGAGATCGAGGCTCAGTTAGGTGCTGCGCCTGATCATGTGATCCTGCCGGTCGGTGGCGGCGGCATGTCGTCGGGTGTTGTGCGTTGGTTTGAGGATCGGGTTCACTGCCTTTTTGCCGAACCATCAGGTGGTGCTTGTCTGCGTGCAGCACTGGCAGCAGGTCAACCTACGGCATTGGATCATGTCGACACCTTTGTTGATGGCGCTGCGGTCGGCCGCATTGGCTCGCGCCCTTTTGAGATCCTAAAACATGTACCGTTACCCGATGTTTTATCGATCACCGAAGATCGCATCTGCACCACAATGCTGGAGATGCTGAATGTCGAGGGGGTGGTATTAGAACCTGCCGGGGCGCTAGCAGTTGAAGCACTGCGAGACGTCCGGTCATGGATCCGTGGCAAAACGGTAGTTTGCCTAACATCTGGTGGCAATTTTGATTTTGAGCGGCTGCCCGAGGTAAAGGAGCGCGCACAGCGCTATATGGGGTTGAAGAAGTATTTTCTCTTGCGCCTGCCGCAGCGACCCGGCGCTTTGAAAGAGTTTTTGGGGATTTTGGGACCAGAAGACGATATTGCCAGGTTTGAATATATGAAGAAATCGGCGCGAAACTTCGGATCTGTACTGATTGGCATTGAAACCAAGCAGCCAGAGAACTTTGCGGATCTTTATGCCCGACTTGACGCCGCGGGATTTGCCTATACGGACATCACCAGCGACGAGACATTGGCCCAATTCGTGATCTGACTAGTTTTCGGCGCGAAGCTGGCTGTTCATGTCGCGCATAAACTCTTCCCTCGATGCTTCATAGCTGGTGATGATAGCGCCAGTGTTAACCTCCTTTGCTTCACCCTGAGCCGAGCGACGCTCGCCCTCTTGGCAAAGTCGGGAAAACTGGCGGAACCCCAGGTTCAGGGCGCTACCTTTCAGGAAATGGAGGTCTTGTTCCAATGTGGCGAGATCCGGCGATCTTAGCTTTTCGATGGTGCCTTCTACTTCTTCCAGGAAGATCTCGACGACTTCTGAGAAGTCCTCGGGGCCAACTTCCTCGTACAGTTCCTTCGCGCGTGACCAATCAATCATCTTTGAAAACCCTGTTTGATGTCGCATTTTACGGTTTCTTTACTTATAAACTCGTAAATCACCGGTTAACGGGAGACTAGGCCCATAATTTACAAACTTCACGTCCTGTTAAGCGAAGAGCGCGATAGTGACTTGCGTTTAAGGTTTCTTGCGCCGTTTTTTGTGGGGTTTACTCGGTGTTGCCAGACAGTTCGATCGAAATAAACCAAGAGGTTACGCCCAATTCGATCCGCCGCGTTCTGGTGGTCGATGACAGTCGTCTTCAGCGACGAATCCTGGTCGCTTCACTGAAAAAGTGGGGATTCGAGGTCGTCGAAGCTGAAAGTGGCGAGATGGCGATGGAGATCTGTGAGAACGATCCGCCAGATCTGATCCTGAGCGATTGGATGATGCCCGGGATGAATGGCCTTGAGTTTTGTCGGGCGTTCCGTGCCAAATCACAAGACAACTACAGTTACTTCATTCTGCTGACTTCAAAGAGTGAAAAGAACGAGGTGGCGCAGGGCTTGGATGCTGGCGCTGATGATTTTCTGACAAAACCTGTCAGTTCGGATGAACTCCGTGCCCGAATCTCTGCGGGTGAACGTATTCTGCTTATGCAGCGGGAACTGTCTGAAAAGAACCGAATCGTGTCGGACACACTGGATGAGTTGCAGCGCGTTTATGACGCCATTGATAAGGATCTGATCCAAGCACGTAAAATTCAGGAATCTTTGGTTCCTGAACTGTCCCGCGATTTCGGATCTTCCACTGTCAGTTTGTTGTTGAAACCCTGTGGCCATATCGGTGGTGATCTGGTCGGAATGTTCTCTCCCGGTGTGAACCGGATTGGTTTTTACTCGGTCGATGTCTCGGGTCATGGAATTACATCTGCGATGATGACAGCGCGTTTGGGTGGGTACCTGTCGTCGACCTATTTCGATCAGAACGTGGGTATGGAAAAGCGCTTCAATCGCTTTTACGCCCTGCGTCAACCTGAAGAGGTCGCAGGTCTGCTCAATGCGCGACTGATTGCGGATACTGGTATCGAAGAATATTTTACCATGGCCTACTGCATCGTTGATCTGCGTAGCGGTGTGCTGAAGATGGTTCAGGCGGGCCATCCTCATCCACTGCTCATTCGCAAGGATGGCAGCACCGAGTTTATCGGCAAAGGCGGCGTTCCAGTCGGATTGGTACCTGACATCACCTATTCTCAAGAAGACGTGGTGATGGAAAAGGGCGATCGGCTGTTATTGTATTCCGACGGTTTCACAGAGGCGCGTTTGGAAACTGGTGAAATGCTCGAGGCTGAGGGATTGGTTGATCTCATCAGTAAGTGCGATTCAGACCAGACCGGTCAGGAATTCCTTGACGATCTGTATTGGAACCTGACCCAGGTGATGTCGTCGCAATACGGGTTAGAGGATGATGTCTCTGCGACTCTATTTGAGTATGAAGGCCCATAAGTCGGCAACACCACCGATGCGCCTGCAAAAACTCTCTGAGCTAACGCTGGCGTTATTTCACATATCAAGCGAATAGCCTTGCGAAATGGCGATCACCAGCATTGCCCAGTACCTCGCACGCGACGTCTGCAGCTACCCATAGGGCATCGTGCATTTGCTCAGTCGGTGCACAGATACGGCGCGCTGGGCGTGCGATGTAAATATGGCATAATTTTTCAGCCCAAAGGTCGTATTCCGGCATGTAGACAAATCGGCGGAAAGCACCCAGTTTTTGCGGTTGCGAGATCGTCCAGCCTGTTTCTTCCATAACTTCACGATACAAGGCAGGAAGAGGCGATTCTCCGGGGTCTATTCCACCACCGGGAAGTTGAATCTCCGGGCCCGGTTCGCGCTGGCAGGTTACAAGTAGCTTGCCATTTCGTGGTAAGAGCGCGTAGACACCGGGCCTTCGCCGGTATTTCTGTGATTTATCTGGGGTATTGCCAAATCGTCTGATCATGGCGCTGACCTCTTCACTCTGATGATGTAAACCCTATATAGGGCCGATATGCCAATCCACGGCGCGTAAGGAAACCCCATGACACTCGTATCGAAAATCGCGTGGGACGATACCGTCCTGCCCTTCCAGCTTGATGTATCGGACATGCGCGGCCGCGTCGCGCGGTTGGATGGAGTGTTGGAAGGTATTTTGAAGCAACACAACTACCCGTCTATTGTCGAGGCGCTTGTGGCTGAAATGGCGCTATTGACGGCATTAATTGGCCAGACCATGAAATTGCGATGGAAGCTGTCGTTGCAGGTTCAGTCCAAAGGCGCGGTGCGCATGATCGCGACTGATTACTACGCGCCCAAGGTAGACGGAGAGCCTGCCCGCATTCGTGCCTATGCTAGCTATGATGAAACCCGACTTACCGATGGTGCGCCTTTTGATCAGGTGGGCGAGGGGTATTTTGCCATTCTCGTCGACCAAGGCGAGGGGACGAAGCCATATCAGGGCATCACATCGCTCGTAGGTGAAAGCCTGGCGGAGTGTGCGCAAGCCTATTTTGCCCAGTCCGAACAATTGCCGACACGCTTTTCGCTCAGCTTTGGCCGCTCAGTAGAGCCAGGGGTGCCAGAGCATTGGCGCGCAGGTGGTATCATGCTTCAGCAAATGCCGAAGGCCTCGCCTTTCGTTGCCGAGGGTGAAGGCTCTGGTGAGATGCTTGCGGCTGAGGATCTTGTCAGCGGTGAAGAAGGTGAAAACTGGAATCGCGTGATGCACCTGCTAGCAACCGTTGAAGATATGGAGCTGATTGGCCCGACTGTGACGCCGACCGATCTGCTATTGCGATTGTTTCACGAGGAACAACCGCGTGTTTTTGATGCACAGCAGGTCAAATTTGGGTGTACCTGCTCCGCGGAGCGCGTGCGCCAAAGCCTGTCGATTTACTCAGCCAAAGACATTGCCACGATGACCACCGTTGAAGGTCGTGTAACTGCTGATTGTCAGTTCTGCGGCGCTCACTACGATCTTGATCCGGCAACGCTTGGGTTTGAGGCAGCTAAAACCAATGCAGAAAAGGGCGATAGTGCCTGATTTGTTGACAAAACTTACCTCTGCACTGGCGGTGGAGAGAGACAGGTCTTCTGATTTTGACCTGAACCCAGACGTTGTCCTTCCCGCTGATCGCAAATTGCGACCAGCGGGTGTTTTGGTTGCAATCACTACTGTAGAAGGTGATCCGCGTGTCATTCTGACCAAACGTTCATCCGCACTGAAGCATCATCCGGGTCAGATTTCTTTTGCTGGCGGTAAGCAAGATCCGGAAGATGCGAGTGTTACCGATGCGGCCCTTCGCGAAGCCTGGGAGGAAATCGGCTTGCCACACGATGTGCCCCAGATCGTCGGAAAGCTACCTGTCCATGAGACGGTGACGGGTTTTGTTGTGACGCCGGTGGTGGCCTTGATCGATCATCCTTTCGATATAATGGCCGAAGCTGGAGAGGTTGCCGAAGTTTTCAGCGTTCCACTTACGCATCTCTGCGACCCGTCGAACTATCAAATTCAATCTCGCCGTTGGCGCGGCGTTAGGCGACACTATTTCACAGTGCCTTATGGCCCCTATTACATCTGGGGTGCGACAGCACGAATGCTGCGTGGCCTTGCCGAGCAGATGCAGATATGACGACCCGGATTGAAGCGCCATGGCTGCAAGATCAAGATGTGCAGCATGTTTGCGATGTCCTGACCAGGGGCGGAGCCGAGATCTATTTTGTAGGCGGATGTGTTCGCAATACTCTGCTGGGCGTCCCGGTCTCTGATCTTGATCTGTCAATCAATGTGTTGCCGCAGCGTGTTATTACCCTAGCTGAAAGTGCAGGGATCAAAGCCATTCCTACAGGTATCGACCACGGTACGGTGACGTTGGTCTATAGAGGCACCCCCTACGAAATAACCACATTTCGACGGGACGTGGCGACGGATGGTCGTCGTGCAGTGGTGGCGTTTTCTGAGACGATTGAGGAAGACGCGGCGCGGCGTGATTTCACAATGAATGCGCTGTATGTTCGCCCGGATGGCGAGTTGGTCGATCCGTTAGGTGGGTTGTCAGATTTACACGCGAGGTTGGTTCGTTTCATCGGTACCGCCGGAAACCGTATCCGCGAGGACTACCTGCGTTCACTACGGTATTTTAGGTTTCATGCTTGGTATGGAAATCCCGACGGGGGATTTGATCCAGTTGCGTTGTCTGCCATAGCTGCAAATCTCGATGGCCTTGACCATCTGTCGCGAGAGCGAGTCGGAAGTGAGTTCCTGAAGCTGCTATTGGCTCCTGATCCAGCAGCTTCCATCGCTGTCATGCGTCAGATTGGTATGCTGTCAAGAATCCTACCGGGCAGTGATGATCGTGCGTTGGCGCCATTGCTTCACTTGGAAGGCGAGGTTGCGGCAGATCCCATCCGTCGTCTCGCGGCGCTGGGCGGTCTGTCCGTAGGAGAGGCTCTGCGATTGAGCAAGGCGCAGACCATGCAGGTGCAGCTGCTTCGCGATGAGGCAAGCGGAACGGTAGGGCCCGCTGCAATGGCATATCAACATGGTGCTGCAACTGCGCGCAGTATCGCCTTACTAAGATCGGCCTTTCTCGAAACACCCATTTCAGCAGATTTAAAGACTGAAATTGACGCTGGAGTCGCAGCGTCTTTTCCCGTCTCCGCCCGTGATCTTATGCCGCGTTTGCAAGGGGCGGCATTGGGTGCGGCGCTGAGATCTTTAAAGGCTGAGTGGATCGCGTCGGGGTTTACCCTTGGGCGCGACGACTTGCTGAACCGCCTGAAGTGATTTTTAGCTTTCTAAACAAACCACGTCAAAGGGGGTGACAGACTCGATTTTTTTTTCTACCCCTAGGGGACTACCATATGACGGGAGGAATACGCATGTATCACGGGATCTGGCACGATTAACGCCTGACCTGTCCGACATTTGTCGGAGGGGCCACGGCGATGGCCTCTATTCGCATGACAATTCCTAATGCTCAATTTTGGAGCGACCGTATGTTTCGTTTTTTCGAAAACCTTATCGACCCCTATTGTGACTATCCGGAAACCAACACACCGCCCCGGCGACTGTGGCCTTTCCTAAAAGACTACTCGCAACCCTTTAAAAAGGTCTTTGCGGCTACGGCCCTAATGTCCGTCGTTGTAGCTGCTGTGGAAATTGGCCTCATCCACTACATGGGGCGGGTGGTTGATCTGTTGTCCGGAGATCCGGCGGTCGTTTGGCAGAGCCATGGCACCGAACTGATTTTGGTAGCGGTGTTTATCCTGACAATCCGCCCGCTGCTGCAGTTGTTTGACGTTCTGTTGCTGAATAATGCAATTCTCCCGAACTTTGGCAGTTTGATCCGCTGGCGGTCGCACAAGCATGTGTTGCGGCAATCGGTCGGTTGGTTCGAAAATGACTTTGCCGGACGGATCGCCAATCGCATCATGCAGACCCCGCCGGCCGCCGGCGAGGTGGTGTTTCAGGTCTTTGACGCAATCACCTTTGCACTTGCTTATCTGGTTGGGGCGGTGGTGTTGCTCTGGCTGGCTGACGTGCGGCTGATGATTCCTATGTTGATTTGGTTTGCGCTGTATACGGTTTTGATCCGCTGGACCGTACGCCGTGTCGGACCTGCAAGTCAGGCAGCATCTGATGCCCGGTCGACTGTGACGGGGCGGGTCGTGGACAGTTATTCCAATATCCACTCGGTCAAAATGTTTGCGCATCACGACACCGAACTGACCTATGCCAAAGAGGCGATTGAGGGGACTCGTAAAACGTTTCAAGCGGAAATGCGGCTCTATACGATTATGGACGCTGCATTGGTGACCCTAAATGGGCTGTTGATTGTCGGGGTCGTTGGGTGGGCGATCCTATTGTGGATGCAGGGATTGGCCTCGGTTGGCGCGGTCGCCGCTGCGACTGCGCTGACATTGCGGCTGAATGCAATGACCGGATGGATTATGTGGGCTCTGACCACGTTCTTCCGCCAGTTGGGGGTCGTGGCAGAGGGCATGGAAACGATCGCCCAGCCTATTGATTTGGTGGATGTTGACGATGCAAAGCCACTTGATCTGCGCGATGGTCAGCTAGAATTGCGAGAACTGTCGCATCACTACGGGCGTGGCTCAGGCGGTCTGGATAAAATCAGCCTAACTGTTCGCCCAGGTGAAAAAATTGGCCTAATTGGCCGCTCGGGTGCTGGGAAGTCGACGCTGGTAAAACTCTTATTGCGTTTCTACGATTCTGAGAGTGGTCAGATTCTGATCGACGGGCAGGATATTCGCTCTGTCGCGCAGGACAGCCTGCGTGCACGGATCGGAATGGTGCAGCAGGACAGTTCGCTGTTGCACCGGTCGGTGCGCGATAACCTTCTCTATGGTCGGCCAGATGCCAGTGAGGCTGACATGATTGAGGCCGCAAAAAAGGCCTGTGCCCATGATTTCATCCTCGATCTGGAAGATCCGAAGGGTCGCAGGGGCTACGACGCCCATGTTGGCGAACGTGGCGTGAAACTTTCCGGCGGGCAGCGTCAGCGGGTTACTCTGGCGCGGGTTATCCTGAAAGACGCACCGATCCTAGTTCTGGACGAGGCGACCTCGGCACTCGATTCCGAAGTAGAGGCGGAAATTCAACAAACGCTTTATGGCATGATGCAGGGCAAAACGGTGATCGCTATCGCGCACCGGCTCTCCACAATTGCCCAAATGGATCGGATCCTGGTGCTGGATGATGGACGGATTGTAGAGGAAGGCACTCATGACGTGCTTTTGCGGTCCAAGGGCCTATATGCCCAATTCTGGGCGCGGCAATCTGGCGGCTTCCTGAATATTGAGGCAGCAGAATGAAACTCGGCAATCTGATCGACGCATTTCAACCGGCCGAAGGCCCTCCACCAGGTCAGCTTGGGGGGTTTCTTCGGTGGTGTTTGTCCGGAGCCTGGCCAATGCTGACGGCAGCGGCGTTGTTTTCGGCGTTAGCTGGCGGGATGGAGGCCGGTACGGCATATATTCTCGGCTCGGTGATCGATACTGCGATTTCTAGTGGGCCGGGCGCGTTCTTTTCCGCTGGGAATGTCGTTATCATCGCCGTTGCACTAGGGTTTTTCCTTTTGCTTCGGCCCATCCTTTTTGGCCTGTCGGCTGCTTCTAACGCCATCATCGTTCAACCTAATGTGAATCCACTGGTACTGTCGCGGCTGAACCGTTGGACAATGGGCCAATCGGTGCGATTTTTCGATGATGATTTTGCCGGTCGTATTGCGCAAAAGCAGATGCAGACCGCAAGTGCTGTGACCTCCGTTGCGGCTGAGGTGATCAATGTCGTCGCCTTTGCTTTGGCGTCGCTCCTTGGGACGCTTGCACTCTTGGGGGCGATTGATTGGCGCATTACGGTTCTGTTCATGGTGTGGCTTGCCGGATATTTTGCAACTATCCGCTGGTTCCTGCCACGTGTTCGAAAGCGCTCAGCTGCGCGCGCGGGAGCGAGGGCAATGGTGTCGGGCCAAGTGGTTGATACAATCACCAACATCAAAACGGTAAAGCTGTTTGCCCATGGCGATTTAGAGGAGCAAACAGCGCAAAGTTCGATGGCCGATTTCCGCGTAAAGGCGCTTCATTTTGGGTACTTATCGGCGACTTTTCGGTTTTGTCTGATGACGCTTGCAGGTGTTCTACCTGTGATGATGATCGGGGCAACTTTGCTTCTTTGGCGTGATGGGTTGGCAAGTGAGGGTGATATCGTCGCTGCGGGTGCGGTGTCGGTCCGTCTTGCGCAGATGACCGGCTGGGTCAGCTTTACGCTGATGGCGATTTATTCAAACATCGGAGAAATCGAGAACGGAATTAAAACTCTGACCCGCCGGGACAGGGTTGAGGACCATCCCTCTGCCGAAGAGCTGAAGGTCTCTGCTGGACAGATTGAACTCTGCAATGTTGGATTTGCCTACGGGCGCGATGTCGGCGGTATTCAGGATATATCACTGACGATCGAATCCGGTGAAAAACTGGGGATCGTCGGTGCGTCCGGGGCAGGCAAATCGACGCTCGTTTCTCTCCTGCTACGGCTCTATGATGGGGAAAAGGGCGACATCTTGATTGACGGCATGGATATTTCCAGCGTTACGCAGAGTTCGCTGCGCAGCCAGATTGGCATGGTTACGCAGGAAACTGCGATGTTCAATCGTTCAGCACGTGACAATATCCTGTATGGACGGCCGGGTGCCAGCGAGCTTGAGTTGATCGCCGCCGCGCAAAAAGCGGAAGCGCATGAGTTTATTCAGGATCTGGAGGATGGGCAGGGCCGTACAGGATATGATGCCCATCTGGGTGAACGCGGGGTGAAGCTATCCGGTGGTCAGCGTCAGCGCATCGCGCTCGCGCGTGCGATCCTGAAGGACGCACCCATCCTGATCCTCGATGAGGCGACCTCGGCTCTGGATTCCGAAGTTGAGGCCGCGATCCAGTCAGCGCTTGAACGTGTGATGCATGGCAAGACAGTACTGGCTATCGCGCACCGTTTGTCGACGCTAAGCGAAATGGATCGGATTATAGTCATGGATCAGGGACGGATCGCCGAGGTTGGCACACATGAGTCCTTGCTGGATCAGGGCGGCTTGTATGCTCAATTCTGGTCGCGACAATCCGGCGGGTTCATACGTACCGAGATTGACGATCATGAGGCCATGGTGACCACTTTGTCGCCACAGGATGCGGCAGAGTAAGCCCGTATGAAACTGTCGCAGCCTCTGCATTTATGCAGAGCTGCGCATTTTTCTTTTGCCCGCGCCGGTCGCAGGGTATGGAGCGGCTATGACACATGCAGCTAGAACTACAGCCACAATCATACGTCTTGGACATCAAGGAGATGGTGTAGCCGACGGGCCGCTTTTTGCGCCGCGAACTTTGCCAGGCGAAACCGTAAGCGGCATCCGTGACGGGCATCAGCTTACAGATATCCGTATCGAAAACCCGTCGGAGGTTCGCGTGCAGGGTCCTTGTCGGCACTATAAGTCATGCGGTGGCTGTCAGCTGCAACATGCTGCGGATCCATTTGTCGCGGATTGGAAGATAGGCATCGTGCGTAACGCGTTGGCTGCGCAGGGGCTTGAGACCACATTTCGCCCGATTCATACATCGCCACCACGGTCGCGTCGTCGTGCCACTCTATCGGTACGCCGCACCAAAAAGGGGGCAATGGCTGGGTTTCATGGTCGCGCATCTGGAGTGATTACGGAAATACCAGATTGCCAATTGCTGGCATCAGAATTGGTGGCTGCGGTGCCGATGGCCGAAGCGTTGGCGGTGGCTGGTGCCAGTCGTAAGGCACCATTGTCGGTTACTGTCACCCTGTCCGAAGCGGGAGTTGATGTGCTGGTGACCAATGGGAAGCCATTGGATGGTCCGCTGCGTATCGCGTTGGCACAGGTTGTTGATGCCCATCACATTGCGCGTCTGACTTGGGAAGATGAGTTGATCGGTATGGAACAACAACCGACCCAACCTTTTGGTCCGGCGCATGTTTGCCCGCCTCCGGGCGCTTTTCTTCAGGCGACGCGAGATGGCGAAGCAGTGCTTCTTGCGGCGGTAGAAGAGTGCGTGATTGGCGCAAAGCGTGTTGTTGATCTTTTTGCCGGTTGCGGCACCTTCAGTCTGCCACTTGCTCAGAATGCTGAAGTACATGCGGTCGAAGGTGATGGCGCGATGTTGCAAGCCCTCGATGTTGGTTGGCGTCAGGCAAAGGGGTTGAAGAAGGTCACCACCGAAACCCGTGATCTGTTTCGCAACCCTTTGTTGGCTGAGGATCTCAACCCCTTTGGCACAGAGTTTAACGCAGCTGTCATTGACCCGCCGCGTGCAGGTGCAGAAGCACAAGCCACGCAGTTGGTTGCGGCCCGTACTAAGCGGGTAGCCTATGTATCCTGCAATCCTGTCACCTTTGCCCGCGATGCTAAGATCCTGACGGATGGCGGTTATCGTTTGGATTGGGTACAGGTCGTCGATCAATTCCGCTGGTCATCACATACCGAGCTGGCGGCAAGCTTTTCCTACGTGGGGTAAAACTGGTGAGCACGAGCACAATTCAAACCATGAACCAACGGCTAGCGGCTCTCCTCTCGAGTGATCGTTTTGGCAATTTCATTACAGCGGTGATTCTGGTCAATGCAGTCACCTTGGGGATGGAGACGTCTGACCTCATTATGTCCCGCGTTGGGCCTGTCGTCCTGTTTATTGATCAGCTTTGCCTGGCGATTTTTGTCGTTGAACTTCTGGCCAAGCTTTGGGTTCAGCGGCAACGGTTCTTTCTGCGCGGATGGAATATCTTCGATTTTGTGATTGTCAGTATCGCGTTTATGCCTGGTGCTCAGGGTATGTCTGTGCTGCGGGCATTGCGGATTTTGCGCGTGCTCAGGGTTATTTCAGTCGCGCCACGCCTGCGCCGGGTTGTCGAAGGCTTTATTACCGCACTGCCCGGCATGGGTTCGGTGTTCCTACTGATGGCAATCATCTTCTATATCGGCTCGGTCATCGCGACAAAACTGTTCGCTGAGAGCTTTCCCGAATGGTTTGGCAGCCTCGCGTTGAGCGCTTATTCGCTGTTCCAAATCATGACATTGGAAAGCTGGTCGATGGGAATCGTTCGACCAGTGATGGAGATATACCCCTACGCATGGGCGTTCTTTGTGCCGTTTATCATGGTGACCACCTTTGCGGTGGTGAACCTTCTGGTCGGCCTGATTGTGAATTCAATGCAAGATGCCCACAGCGAGGAAGAGGGAGAGCGAACTGATGCGTATAGAGATCTGGTTCTTGCTCGTCTTGAGGCAATTGAGCAGCATCTAGCAACCCTGCAGCCGCCACATGAGAAGAAGTGATTTTGATTTTTCCAGCTAAGATAGTAGTTGAAAATTGAGGCAAATCAGGCAGAGACCTAAAATAATGGACAGACGTACATTCGGATTGGGCGCCGCGGCGACCCTTGGGTTGGCGGGTTGCAGCTCCGGCCCCAGTAAATTCCGCAGTTATAACGGACCCGAGGTAACCTCGGTCGTAGTCAACAAAGGTGCGCGGAAGGTTTATCTACTCCACAACGAAGATATACTGCGCGAATACGAGATGGAGTTGGGTTTTGCGCCACTTGGGCACAAGACGATCGAGGGTGATGGAAAGACGCCGGAAGGCAACTATCTGATCGACAGGCGCAACCCCAACAGTCGCTATCACTTGTCGATTGGGATCTCATATCCTAACGCGCAGGACCGGGCAAAAGCGGCCGCAATGGGTAAAAGCCCAGGCGGAGAGATTTTCATTCATGGCCAGCCAAACAACACCAAAGCGCGCAAACGTGCGGCGCGTGTAGACGATTGGACAGCTGGCTGTATTGCCGTCAGCAATGACGAGATCGAAGAGATTTATTCGATGGTGCGCGACGGCACACTGATCTCATTACGCCCCTGATCATTTCGTCGATTGACCTGCAGAGGGTTCACTAGACATATAAAAAGGCCCGATCTCCACATGGTAGATCGGGCCTTTTTATTTGAGTGAGTACTTAGTGGATGGAATCAGCTACCCATCACCAGCGTCCACCAGATCTTACCATTTGATTCTTGGAACCAAGAAAAGCCCATTGTGCGTGCCTTTGCATCCATCACAACCGACCGCGTTGCGGACTCTTCCATCCAGGCCGTCAGCGTCTGCAACTCGCTTTCATAGGTTTCCGAGATTGTTTCACCGATCAGAGTGCCAGTGAAACCTGAGCGCGCCACACGATCTAGAGGAGATGAGCCGTCTGAGCCGAAATGCCAGGGACGGTTCTGGACCGACATGTCACGTGAATGCGTGGCTGCTGCGGCAGTAAGCTGTGGGTTCAATTGTACTGTCGGTTTGCCGGCCGCTTCACGAAGAGCATTGACCGAGTCGAGCATCCGCAGTTGAACTTTGTCAGCGTTACGAATCCGATATACGCTGCCGCCTGTGCTGCCATCTGGAGCAGGAGCGCATGCCGCGACAAGAGTCATCAGGCTGGCGACTAGGATCAGAAATACACGTGTCATACTAAACCTTGTTTCTTTGACTAGCTGCTCCAATACCTTGGCTGTGGCATAGGCGCAAACGTGTCGGCGATGAATTGAGCAGTGTAGGATTGTTTGATTTGCGACTGAGGCATTCGCGCCATAAGATATGTAACAAAGAATGCATATCTCCGCAGTTTGGAAAAGTCATGACCCGTAACCCTTCTGATCCCTTCTCAAGACGGCGATTTCTTGCCGGTTCTGTTTCTGTTGGCGCCTCTTTGGCCGGAAGCGGTATCGCGAGCACAGCCTGGGCACAGGACGCCGGCCTTGAGGTAGCTGACCCTCTGCGCCCGGCCCCCGAACCAGAACCGCCGGTCCAGCGGAATATCTCCGCCTTTCGGTCTAAAAACTGGCGTCCCTATTTTGACAGTCTGCGCAATGGCGCAGTTTTGGTGGATATCGATAGCCGTGCGCTTCATTTCTGGTCCGAAGATGAAAGCGTCTACAAGCTGTTTCCCTCGTCTGTACCGCTCTCGGACGATTTAACGCGCCGCGGACGGACAAAGATCATCCGCAAAGTTGACGGTCCAGGGTGGGCGCCAACTCCGAATATGCTGAAACGCAATCCCGAATGGCCTGCCTACATTCCGCCAGGTCCGGACAATCCGCTTGGAACGCACGCATTGTATCTCAGCTGGAAGTATTACCGAATCCATGGAACCCACGATACGCGCAAGATCGGCCGCAAGTCGTCAAACGGCTGTATTGGCCTTTATAATGAGCATATTTCGCAGCTGTTTGGGCTTACGAAAGTGGGCACTCAAGTGTTGCTTATTTGACGACATCGACCCATTCCAAAGGTCGAATCATGCAACAAGCAATTGCAATGCTGGGATTTTGCTGATTAGAAAAATATCACGAGGTAAGTCTTGGGCGCGTGGTTCAGGTGGACTGAACTGCGCATATTTTTGGAGGTTAACATGAAAAAACTCGTTATCGCTGCTGCTCTGACTGCTGCCGCTTCGACCGCTTCCGCGGGCAACCTGGCTGAGCCGATTGTTGAGGCACCGGTTATTGTTGAGCAAACCGAAAGCTCCTCCAGCGGCATCCTTCTGCCGCTGCTGCTGCTGGTTCTGGTTGGCGCAGCTGTCGCAAGCAACTAATTGCTTGTGTCAGAAAGTTAAGAAAGGCGGTGGTTTTCCACCGCCTTTTTTTATCGATTTTCAGCTATCCACATCATTTTAGCCATGCTGGATCAGGATATCTGAACCTCTGATAGTATGCTGTCCAATGTCTTTAAAATTACCTCGATCCCTTCCGCATCAATGGTAAGTGGCGGACGGATTTTCAGGATGTTGTCCATCGGACCTTCGCTACCGATCAGGATTCTATGATCGCGCATCCGATTTTTGACATAGGCGCAAACCTCGGTCGCCTCTGAATCGTCAGTGCGGATAAGTTCAACGCCGATGAACAGACCCATTCCACGGACATCTCCGATAGGCTGATGCCGTGACTGTAGTTCTTGTAAGCCGATCATCAGCTCTGATCCGCGAATGCGGGCGTTTTCTTGCAGCCCTTCATCATCGACGATTGTCAGGACCTCGGTTCCGATCCGGCATGACAGGGTTGAGCCACCAAAGGTTGAAAAGAATTCGGGCCCCTGTGCAAAACTGTCAGCGATAGCGCGTGTTGTGACCAAGACTCCAAGTGGGTGACCATTGCCAATGGGTTTGCCCAGGACGACGATATCCGGCGTAGCTCCCTGATGTTCAAAGCCAAAGTAGTATTCGCCGAGCCGACCAAGGCCGGTTTGAACCTCATCGGCGATACAGATACCGCCGGCTGCGCGAATTTTCTCATACACAGCGGGGAGGTAGCCCTTGGGTGGGATGATTTGCCCGCCTACAGAAGGAAATGTTTCGGCGATGAAACCAGCTATTCCATGGCCTTTGTCGCGCAGTTTTGTGATGGCCGGATCAACTAGATCGGCGAATTTCTGTGCTCGATCCGGATCACTACGGCGATAGCTGCCACGATAGTCATCCGCAGCCTCGACCAACTCGACCCAATCAGATGGACCTACGCCGCCCTTGGCGTTGAACTTGTAGGCAGAGATGTCGATCACACCTGTGGTGTTGCCGTGATAGCCATGGTCAGGCGATACCATTCCCTTCGCGCCGGTATGTGCACGAGCAAGGCGAAGAGCCAGTTCATTTGCTTCGGTTCCTGAATTGACGAAGAAGCAGACATCCAGATGATCCGGCATTTTTGACAGGATCTTTTCGGCGAATGACGTCTGTGCAGGGTGCAGATAGCGAGTGTTAGAGTTCATTCGTTTCAGCTGATCTGCAGCGACGGCCTGGATACGCGGATGGGCATGTCCTACGTGAGGCACGTTATTGTATGCATCGAGATACGGGCGCGCCCATTCATCGAATAGATGGTGTTTCCAGCCGCGCATCAACATAACTGGATCACTGTATGTTAGGCTAAGGTTTCTGCCAAAATGGTTGCGCCGCCCGTCCAGAATAGTGGATTTTTCGGTCGGTTTATATCGCACTTTGGCGTTCGGAAGGTTTAGCAGCGGGGCAGGGTTCGGGCAGAGTGCATTCCAAAGAACCAGATCATCGGGATCTGCGACACCGGGCCAATCGCTTTCGATTCCCTTTGTCGACAGAGAAAGCTGAAAATGCACATGTGGGGCCCACCCCCCGTTTTGATCTGGGGAGCCCAGTTGGCAGAATGGCGCACCTTTTTCGACCTTGTCGCCAATCGCAAGACGTGTGCAGCACTCCGGATCAAGGTGCCCATAGAGCGTATAGAAATCTTCTCCAGTATCTGTGTGGTGCTTCAGGATGATTACACCGCCGTAGTCTAGATGGTTGGCCCGATCTTCTACCACAACGACTTCGCCATCTAGTGGCGCATGTAGCGATTGCGCTGCCGGTGCAAAGACGTCCACTGCCAGATGTACCGTGCGACGATCGCTGGCCTTGTGGTGTCCTTTTCTGAACGCGTTTGCAGTATAGATCAAACGGGGTTCATTATAGTATCCGAGCCACCAATCCGAGCCATCTTCGCCGGCAAATTCAGAACCGACCTCAGCCGCTTCCGCCAGTGGCATGTCAAACGGGTTCTGTGGCCACGTTGAGTTTTCGACAGAAAGAGATCCCATCGGAAGATCCGTAAGATGGCGGCCCATCAAGGGAGCAAAACCGCCATTATGTGTCTCTAAATATGACAAAATACTGCCTGCACCATCCACGACAGGTAGATCGCAAGCCGCCCGCAGGCGCGCTGAAATAAGGGAAGGATGCTCGTTTGGCTGCTCAAGAAAACGCCATGCAGGAGCCTGAGAAATGGTCACATAAGGATCATCAGAATTGTCTTTGGCGACGAGTGTGGAATTCACGACGCTAACGGCCAATCGCATGCACAATAGAGGCCAGAGAAGATCGAGTTCCTCTGTCGTCAGTAGATTGGTAGAATGATAGCCAGCCACCAGCGCTGATAGGGCGCTTTGAGGCTTCGGGTGGTCTAGTACAACATAGGCCGCGGCAATGGCCAGATCACAGATCCTTGGTGCCACGCACATGTCACCAAGATCAATCAGCCCGCTAATCGCGCGTGGTTCGCAAAGGCTTCCGGTGACCAAGATGTTATAGTCGTTTGCATCGTTATGAATCGCCTGCTTTGGCAGTGACGCTAACTGCGGTTTTAACGCCTCAAAGTTGGCGCAAATCTCTGAAATCAATGCCTGACGTTTGATGTCGACGATACAGCTTACTTCGCTCGCGATCCACGATGCGGCCATCAGATCCCATTTGAAACCACGTTCAAGGCTTGGGTGTTCAAAGTTTTCCAAGGCGCGGGTTGTACCTGCAAGTGTTTTGCCGATCTGGCGGATAAGATCAGGTGATTTTGGTGCGGACTTGGCATAACACTGACCCGGCAGCAGGGTCTGAAGCCAAACCAGCCGCTGCGCTCCAGTCTCGTCTGGAAGGGTCAGGCAGAAACCGCCTTTTGCTGCCGGAACAACACGGGGAAACGGCAAGTTTGGGTTGGTCTGTCTAATATGCGCCAGCGCAGCAATCTGCATATCCACAAGATCGGAGGCGCAGCCCGGGCGCATGGCCTTCAGTATATAACCCTGCCCATCAACTGAGGCTGCACGAAAGTTCAGATCGTATTCGCCGTCCAGCTTAGTCAGCTCCGCGGAGATGCCCCAATGGTCATGAAGGGCGTTGGCCCAGTGAAATGCGGTCATGGAATGCCCCTGTTCAAACGTCTTAAGCCCCGTTGGCCGGGGCATTTGAGCTATTTGGACCGGCGTAGGGCAGTTAGTCCAGCCACCCTTTCAAATTGCGTTCGATCACACCAGACAACGCGTCGATATGTTCCGCACCATCGTTCAGACAGGGGATGTAGAGGAACTCCTCGCCGCCTGCATGTTCAAAGCTCTCGCGGATCTCTTCGTTGATCTCTTCCAACGTTTCAATACAGTCGGCCGAGAACGCCGGGGCGATGACCGCGATGTTTTTCTTGCCCTCTTTGGCAAGGGTGGCGACATGATCCACTGTGTAGGGTTTCAACCATTCTTCGGGGCCAAAAACGGATTGAAAGGTGGTTGTGATTTCCGTGTCAGCCCAACCCAACCGCTCCTTCAGCAGGCGCGTGGTTTTCTGACAATGGCAATGGTAGGGATCACCCTGCATTAGATATCGCTTGGGCATACCGTGGTAGGAAACCACCAAGATATCGGGTTTTTTATCAGCTGCAGCATAAGATTTTTCAACCGACTGGGCCAACGCGTCAATATAAGCCGGGTCGTCGAAATATGGGGCAACGGTTCGCGCAGCGGGCTGCCATGTTTCATCCATCAGGGCACGAAAGAACTGGTCATTTGCGGTCGCGGACGTCGCAGCGGCATATTGCGGATAAAGAGGTACAAACAGGATTTTCTGGCAACCGGCCGCAATCATCTCGCGGACTTTGGATTTGGTCGATGGGTTGCCGTAGCGCATACAGAAATCAACCATAACCTTCGCGCCATATCGCGTTTGCAAGGCCTTTGACATGGCTGCTGTCTGGTCTTTGGAGATCGTCATCAAGGGGCTTTCGCCCTGTTCGTGGTTCCAGATGGATTTATAGGCGGCGCCAGACGTGAACGGCCGTTTCGCAAGAATGATCAATTGCAGCAGCGGTTGCCATTTCCATGCGGGATAATCGATGACCCGCTTGTCGGACAGGAACTCACTCAGATAACGGCGCATAGGCCAGTAGCTATAATCATCTGGGGTGCCGAGGTTCGCCAGCAGAACGCCGACTTTCGCCGGGGCGATCTTTGGGTGATCTGCGGGTGCGTGAGCAGGGCAGGTGGCGGGGGCATTGGCGTCCAGCATCTATCGGTGTCCTGTGCGGTAATCGGTTAGCAGACAAGTCGTCCGCGTTAGCAATATGAAGATACGGTGGAAATAGCCAATTGGATCATTCCACCAGAGCTATAGGCTAGCCCTATGATCAAGGCTGTCTACTTTGGTAATGGTGTTTCCGGCACTTTCAGCGCATCCGCCAACCGGGCTGTTGCTGACCCGGGGCGTAGCGGTTTTTGTTGGCTTTCGGATGGGGACCACCCTGTAAGGCAGATCAGTTCAAAAGTAGCAGGCAGAAGACCGTCCTCTGTTGCGTAGGTTGCACGATAGATCCCTTCGGTCTCCATAAACAGAGAGCGCGGTGTCGCGAACTTTTGCCTTTGGGTCATTGCGTTGGTTTCGCCCATACCGCGCAGTTCTTGCATCAGATGTGGAAGGTCGCGGTATTTCGCCATCAGGGGCACGACGTCGGCTACCGGCAATGCAAACCCGGCGCGCTGCAACAACGCGCCGAGGTCGCGAACTTCCCCCATCGGTGCAACACGAGGGGATAACCCACCACTGAGCTGAGTTTCGGCGGTGGCCAATGCGCTGCGCAACTCGTGCAGGGTCTGACCGCCCAGCATTAATACCAGCAATAGCCCATCTTCGGTTAGCGCGCGGCGGCACTGGATCAGCTGTCCAACGGGATCATTAGCCCAATGCAGCGACATGGCGTGAACAACCAGATCATGTGCGCCGACTGCCAGATCCAGTGTCTCGTCATCCGCGACATGTTTGGCTTCAGGCAGGCAAGTCTCCCAGCCTTCCGCAAAAGGCGCAACAAGCGCGGGCCGGGTAAAGACCTTGTTAACCATCGACAGTCGATCCTCAATTTCATCTCGGGCGATGTCATGCAGAAACAATGCGTGGGATTTGAGGCGTTTGCGATGGGCCGCAATGGCACTGCGGTCAAAAAGCTGCGGGCGGGGCGTCGTGGCTTGGGTCATAAGGGCTATTTAGGATGTTGAAGGCGCGGATACAAACGGCTGTTTCCCTGATCTACCCGCCACGCTGTCTGGCTTGCGGAGATTGGGTCGAAAGTGATTTTGGCCTCTGTGGTACATGTTGGCGTGACACGGCCTTTGTGAGCGGGACCTGTTGCGACAGTTGTGGTATGCCGTTGATTGGTGAGGACGACGGGTTTCGTATTGAATGTGACGATTGCATTGATCACCCGCGCCCATGGCAGAAGGGGCGAGCTGCGCTGATCTATGAAGGTACCGCCCGACGTCTGATTCTAGCTTTGAAGCATGGAGATCGAACGGAGATCGCCAGGCCGGCGGCCAATTGGTTGGGACGGGCGGCTGCGGATTTGCTGACGGATGAACCGCTGCTCGCACCAGTGCCGCTGCATTGGTCGCGTTTTCTGCGACGCAGATACAATCAATCCGACCTTTTGGCGCGGGAAGTAGCTCGTAGTGAAGGGTTGGACTATTGCCCTGACCTGCTGCGCCGCACCCTGAGAACACCATCACTGGAGGGGCAAAGCCGTCGAGAGCGATACGCAACATTGGCACAGTCGATCAGCGCGCATCCGAAACATATTGAACGGCTAAGGGGCCGTACAATTTTACTGATTGATGATGTAATGACCAGCGGTGCCACATTAAGCGCCGGTAGTGAGGCTTGCCTAGACGCTGGTGCCAAGGCAGTACGTGTGGCAGTGCTTGCAAGGGTCACGCACACGTGATCTGAACGCGCCGGGGCTGGCAATTTTCCGATGGACTGCCCAAGTTCAGGGCCAAGCCAACTGACACATCCAAACGGAGACCTGAATGAAACCGGTCGAAATCTACACATCACCGCTCTGCGGGTTTTGCCATGCAGCCAAACGCCTACTGACGCAAAAGGGTGTGGCATTCGATGAAATCGACGTCTTGGCAAATCCTCAGCGCAAGGCTGAGATGATTGAGCGTGCTAACGGCGGGCGTACGGTACCGCAGATTTTTGTCGGTGAAACGCATGTCGGTGGCTGCGACGAACTGTATGCTCTGGATCGCTCCAGTAAGCTGGATTCGCTTTTGGCAGGCTAAGGTCGCGCATGCTATCAGTTACGTCATAGCTGGAGGATACATAATGCGCGCGGCAATGCTTCAATTGACGTCCAGCGATCAGCCTGCAGATAACTTGGCGATGGTACAGGGCATGATTGCTGATGCCGTTGTCGGTGGGGCGGGGTTTGTTCTGACACCGGAGGTGACGAATTGTTTGTCCAGCAGTCGCAGCCACCAGCAATCCGTTCTGAAACACGAGGCTGATGACGCAACACTGGCGGCATTGCGTGAGACGGCACAGCAACACGATATATGGCTGTCTCTTGGATCACTGGCACTCAAGACCAGTGACGTAGACGGGCGATTTGCCAACCGCCAGTTTCTGATCGCTCCCTCTGGTGAGATCGTGGCGCGTTACGACAAGATCCACATGTTTGATGTGGATGTGACGCCAGAGGAAACATACCGGGAATCGGATGGCTATCGTCCCGGTACTCAAGCGGTTGTGGCAAAGACACCCTTTGCAATGTTGGGCCTGACAATCTGCTACGATCTGCGCTTTCCCTATTTGCACAGGCGTCTGGCAAAAGCCGGTGCAGAGATCTTAATCGCACCAGCTGCCTTCTCGCATGTAACGGGCGCTGCGCATTGGCATGCATTGCTGCAGGCGCGGGCGATCGAAACCGGCTGCTATGTGTTGGCTCCAGCGCAGACGGGCACTCATCCGACCAGCAAGGGTAAATCACGTCGGACCTATGGTCATTCTCTGGTCGTATCGCCTTGGGGTGAGGTTTTGGCCGATGGTGGAACGGATGTCGGGATCACTTTCGTTGATCTCGACCGTGAAAAAGTGTCAAAAGCGCGCAGGCAGGTTCCTTCCCTGTCTCATGATAGAGAGTTTGACGGACCCTAATGGACGACACTAATTCCCTTGCAGTTTCGCTATTCAGCGAAATTCTGATGGCAGATCAGTTGGCGCGGACCCGGCTGGGACAAGTGCTGCCCAAAGGGATGGAGTTGTCACATTTTTCAGTTTTGAACCATCTGGCACGCACGGGCGTTGAACGATCTCCAGCGCAATTGGCCAAGGCGTTTCACGTGACCCGTGGAGCAATGACCAACACGTTGAGCAAACTGGAAGCGGCGGGATATGTGCATATCCGCCCCGATTGGGATGATGCGCGGCGCAAAATGGTTGCGATTAGCCCAGCTGGGCGACAGGCGCGCGACGCGGCCCTTGCAAGCATCGTACCGATGATTTCAGAAGTGGTAGAGGAGTTGGGCGGCGATCGGGTTAAATCGGCGCTGCCGATTCTACGAGAATTTCGCATCAAACTTGGCAGCCAAGATTGAATGACGACGTATCGTTTTGGTCACATTCAGCCTTTGGCCAACGGAAAAGGACGCCTGCGAACAGACGTCCTTGGTGCCCCCCGTCAGGCTGGTCCGTGAGTGGTAGGCTTAACGACAGGGCTGCCCGGAACAAGGGCCTCTGTGCATTCACTCGGTGACAGGTCAGTACAAGTTGACCCTGAGAGCAGAAATACCATGAGCCTTAAATTGACCCAACAACGCAGAAGGATGATTGCCTATCCTTAAGTATAGGATAGGATGGTTTTTGGCTGAATTCAGCGGGGTTTTGTGCTTGCTGTGACGTAATTTACGCTCAGATCACGATCTGAAAGTGACCAGGTCCAAAGTACAGGATTGAAAACGAATCCCTTGCGATCAACAGGTGCTAGTCCGGCGTTGGATAACAGATCAAACAATTCATCCGGCGTAATGAATTTTGACCATTCATGCGTGCCACGTGGGAGCCACCGCATAACCACCTCGGCGCCAAAGATCGCCATCGCGTAGCTCTTGGGATTGCGATTGATCGTTGAGCAGATCTGCAGTCCGCCGGGTTTCAACAGGTGCTGCGTAGCTGTTAGGTAGCTGAGCGGATCAGCGACATGTTCGACCACTTCCATGTTCAAAACCACGTCGAACTGCTCGCCAGCCTCCGCCAGCGCCTCAGCGGTGGTGTGGCGATAGTCAATGGACAGACCGGATTGATCTGCATGGACCTGCGCCACGGGAATATTGCCTGCTGCTGCATCCGCGCCGACAACACTGGCTCCCAAGCGTGCCATAGGCTCACTCAGCAACCCGCCGCCGCAGCCGATATCAAGGATTCGAAGTCCGGAAAACGGTGCCTCCTCCGACAAATTGCGTCCAAACTCACCTGCTATCTGTTGGGTAATATAGTCCAGACGACAGGGGTTCAGCATGTGTAGAGGCTTGAACTTACCAGCCGGATCCCACCATTCGGCGGCCATGGCCTCAAATTTTGCGATCTCTGACGGGTCTACCGTGGATTGAGGCGCTTGCATTCCTGTCTCCGTGTGTTCTTTTATCATTCAGGACTAAGTTAGGTCAGTAATGGACAAATACCCGTATCAAAAGCGCGCAGTGCAGTATTTGTACCCGCCCATCGAACCCTTTGATCAGCGGATGGTCGATGTAGGGCAGGATCATCATATTTATGTGGAACAGAGCGGCAATCCGGAAGGCGTCCCTGTCGTTGTCTGCCATGGAGGGCCGGGTGGCGGGAGCAGCCCGGCTATGCGGCGGTATTTCGACCCCGAATACTACCGCATTGTATTGTTTGACCAGCGCGGTTGTGGACGCTCACGGCCGCATGCATCCTGTGAGGATAACACGACCTGGCATTTGGTTTCGGATATGGAGATTATTCGCCGCTTGCTTGGGGTGTCGCAGTGGATGGTGTTTGGCGGCAGCTGGGGCGCGACCCTGTCGTTGATCTACGCACAGGCACATCCCGAACGGGTTCGCCAGCTTATCCTGCGCGGCGTGTTCTTAATGACAAAGTCCGAACTAGATTGGTTCTACGGAGGTGGCGCTGGTCGGTTCTGGCCTGAAACATGGTCGCGTTTTGTTTCATTGATTCCGGATGGCGAGCGTAGCGATCTCATCACTGCCTATAATCGACGGCTGTTTTCTGGAGATACGGCAGAAGAGATCCGGTTCGGCCGGGCCTGGTCGGCATGGGAAAACGCACTGGCATCTATCCACTCCAATGGCACATCGGGCGAAAGCCCGGGAGACTATGCCCGTGCCTTTGCCCGGTTGGAAAACCACTATTTCATCAATGGAGGCTTCCTGGACTACGACGGGCAGATTTTTGCCAATATGGGTCGCATCTCTCACATTCCTGGCGTCATCGTGCAGGGTCGATATGACATGATTTGTCCGCCTGCCTCTGCGTGGCGGCTGAAAGAGCTGTGGCCAAATGCAGAGTTGAAGATGGTACGCAATGCCGGGCATGCTCTTTCAGAGCCGGGAATCAGTGCAGAACTGGTGCGCGCTATGGACCAGATTGCTGAGGAGCAGTTGACATGACACGGATCGACAGGCGTGCGCTGTTCACTTCTGGTGCTGCCGCTGCATTATTGGCTGCAACGGGGACCGCGCTTGCGGACACACCTCGGGTTGGTGGCATCCTACGCCTAGCTGTTCCGCGGGACGGCAGGTTGATGGAGCAGGTTGCTCGCGGAGCGGTGTTCGATACCCTGACCGAGATTGGCGCGGATGGATTGCTGCGGTCTGAGCTTGCAAGCAATTGGAGCAGCAGTCCGGATGCGCGAATTTGGCAGTTTGATTTACGCTCTGATGTGTCGTTCCATAGTCGACAGCCGCTGAGTGCAGAGGACGTCGTAGCGAGCCTCAGTGATAGCGGTTTTAGGGACATGTATTCGGCACAGATTGACGTGCGTACCCTGAATAGTATCAGGATTTCGCTTGGATCTTCGAACCCACATTTGCCATATCTTCTTGCCGACGGCCGTTTTGCCATCTGTGCAAAGGGGGAGGCCAAGGTTGATCTTGCGATGGCGAATGGTACGGGTTGTTATCGGGTTGAACGTGCCCGCGCTGGGCGCGATTTCCGGGCAACCCGGGTGTCGAACCACTACAAAACCGGTCAGGCGGGTTGGGTTGATACGGTTGAGTTGATTGTGATTCCCGATGCTGCGGTTCGCGCTGAGGCGCTGCGTGATGGGTATGTTGATGTTGCCGCACTGCCGGCTCCCGATGGTTTGGTGACGCGTGGTAGTTTCCATTATCATCCTTCGGCTACCGACATGGCGTTGGCGGCCCGCATGGATGTTGGCATGCCCCGCACTATTGGCCGTCGCTCGGCGTTGGATGATGGGCGTATTACCGAGCGGTGGTGGCGCCTCTGATAGACCAGTAGATAGCAGAGTGAGCGCTAGGGGATCTGCCTCTTGCAGTTTGACCTGATCCGGCGTATATCCCGTCGTAACAGCGGCGCGTCGGGCTTAGCCTCCAGCTCCACCGGATAGTTCAACGGGCCGCGCGCCCGTTTTTTTGTGCCCGAATCACAGATCTGGAATTCGTATGACCAATGACCTGATAGCCAAGGCAGCCATCGACCGTCGGCTCGCCGAGATCATCACTCCGGTGATTGAAGATCTCGGTTTTGAGCTGGTGCGTATCCGGCTAATGTCTGGCAAGACAACCACGTTGCAAATCATGGCCGACAAGCCTGATGGCGGTATCGAGGTAGATGGTTGCGCCGAGATTTCCAATGCGGTCAGTGCTACCCTGGATGTCGAAGACCCGATTCTCGACAGCTATGCGCTGGAGGTGTCCAGCCCTGGTATTGACCGGCCCCTGACGCGCCTCAAAGATTTCGAGATGTTCGAAGGCTATGAGGCCAAGATTGAAACCAGTGAATTGATCGATGGACGACGTCGTTTCAAAGGTGAGCTGGCGGGTATTGAAGAAGACGAAGTTCTGATCAACATCGAAGAACACGGTGAGACAATCACCATTGGGCTGAAATTCGATTGGCTGAGCGATGCCAAACTGGTTTTGACCGACGATTTGATCAAAGAAATGCTGCGCCAGCGCAAGGCTGCGGGCACCCTGAACGAAGACGCATTCGACGAAATCGAGGCCGATGGGTCCGAAGAGGAGAAAAAGTAATGGCTATCACATCAGCAAACCAGTTGGAGCTGTTGCAGACCGCAGAAGCCGTAGCGCGCGAAAAGATGATCGACCCCGCTCTGGTTGTCGATGCGATGGAAGAAAGCCTGGCTCGGGCGGCCAAGAGCCGCTACGGCAGCGAAATGGACATCCGTGTGTCCATCGACCGTAAGACTGGCCGTGCGACCTTTACCCGCGTGCGCACCGTGGTCGAAGATGATGCGCTGGAAAACTACCAGGCAGAAATGACTGTCGAGCAAGCCAAGCAATATATGGCTGACCCTGAGGTCGGTGCTGTTTTTGTCGAAGAAGTTCCTCCTGTAGATATGGGTCGTATTGCTGCCCAGTCCGCCAAGCAGGTGATCCTGCAGAAGGTGCGGGAAGCGGAGCGTGATCGTCAGTACGAAGAATTCAAGGATCGCGCCGGTACCATCGTCAATGGTCTGGTGAAGCGCGAAGAATACGGCAATGTCATCGTTGATGTCGGTGCCGGTGAGGCGATCTTGCGCCGCAACGAAAAAATCGGTCGCGAAAGCTATCGCCCCAACGACCGGATCCGTTGCTTTATCAAAGACGTGCGTCGCGAACCTCGCGGTCCGCAGATATTCTTGTCGCGTACAGCGCCAGAGTTTATGGCCGAGCTGTTCAAGATGGAAGTGCCCGAAATCTATGATGGTGTCATCGAGATCAAGGCTGTCGCCCGTGACCCCGGTTCGCGCGCCAAGATTGCTGTGATCAGCTATGACGGTTCTATCGATCCTGTTGGGGCTTGTGTCGGTATGCGCGGTTCGCGGGTACAGGCTGTGGTGAACGAACTTCAGGGTGAAAAGATCGACATCATTCCGTGGAATGAAGATCAGCCGACTTTCCTCGTGAATGCTTTGCAGCCTGCTGAGGTGTCCAAAGTGGTTCTGGACGAAGAAGCCGGTAAGATCGAGGTCGTGGTTCCTGATGAACAGCTGTCGCTGGCAATCGGCCGTCGCGGGCAGAACGTACGCTTGGCGTCGCAGTTGACTGCGCTGGACATCGACATCATGACCGAGGAAGAAGAATCCGCGCGTCGTCAGAAGGAATTCGAAGCCCGTACCAAGCTGTTCATGGAAACACTTGATCTGGATGAGTTCTTCGCACAATTACTGGTGTCTGAAGGTTTCACGAACCTTGAAGAAGTTGCTTATGTTGAGCTTGATGAACTGTTGGTGATTGACGGTGTAGACGAAGGCACTGCACAAGAACTGCAAGCACGCGCTGCTGAGTATCTGGAAGCTCAGGCCAAAGCCGCGATTGACGCTGCCCGCGCATTGGGTGCCGAGGACAGCCTGATAGATTTTGATGGTCTGACACCTCAAATGCTCGAGGCGCTCGCGAAAGATGGCATTAAGACGCTGGAAGATTTTGCCACCTGCGCTGACTGGGAGTTGGCTGGCGGTTGGACCACCAACAAAGGTGAGCGGGTTAAGGATGATGGCATCCTTGAACCCTTTGAGGTGTCGCTGGAAGATGCTCAGACCTTTGTTATGACCGCACGTGTTATGCTGGGTTGGGTCGATCCAACCGAACTCGAAGCAGATGCTGTGGAAGATGCCGACATCGAAGACGGCGAAGCAGAAGAGGGCGAGGCCTGATTTCAGGCCCCGCAGCGAGGGTAGCAATGACACGCGGTGGCAATGAAAAAGACCGACCCGACGGGCCGGAGAGAAAGTGTATTTCAACAGGCGAAATTCAGCCAAAAGAAGGGCTGATCCGCTTTGTTGTTGGTCCCGAAGGTCAGGTTGTTCCTGATGTACTGGGAAAGCTGCCAGGGCGTGGGGTCTATGTCACCTCGACTGAAACTGCGCTCCGTACCGCGATAAAGAAGAAGCTCTTTGCGCGTGGCTTCAAGGCACCGGTGACGGTGCCCGATGGGCTGGAGGACGAAATTAAAGCTCAGGTGCTACGTCGCCTGATCGAGCTGATCAGCCTTGGTCGTAAGTCCGGTGATGCGGTCTCTGGCTATGAAAAGGTCAAGGACTGGTTGGCAAAGGAACACGCCCGCGTGTTGATCCAGGCTTCGGACGGATCGGGACGGGGGAAATCAAAATTGAGCACGCCGCACCGTGGGAAATTCATCGGATGCCTCACTGCGGATGAGCTGGGCATGGCATTTGGGCGTCAAACTGTGATACATGCGGCGCTGGCCTCTGGTGGACTCGGCAAACGTGTTGTAGAGGAAGCGCAACGACTACAAGGTTTGCGCGAAACGGTGGGCGGCAAGGGCCGCACGGAAGGATAAAGAGCTTTATGAGCGATAGTGACGGCAAAAAGACATTGGGTCTTCGTGGTGGGTCTCGGCCCGGGAATGTGAAACAGAGCTTCAGCCACGGTCGGACCAAGAATGTCGTGGTGGAAACCAAGCGCAAACGCGTTGTGGTCCCCAAGCCGACTGCGGCTAAGGGAGGCTCCGGTGCGACGCCATCCGGTGACGCATCTCGGCGGCCGGCTGGTATCAGCGATGCAGAGATGGCACGCCGCCTGAAGGCGTTGCAGGCTGCCAAGGCCCGCGAAGTAGAAGAAGCAGCACAGCGCCAAGCTGAAGAGAAGGCGCGCGCCGAAGAGCGTGAGCGCCGCCGAGCCGAGCTGGAAGCCAAGGAGCGCGAACAGCGCGAGGCCGAAGAGCGTGCCCGTCAGAAAGCTGAAGACGAAGAGCGTAAGCGCGTCGAAGCCGAGGCCGCGGCAAAACGTGCAGCCTCTGATGCTGAAAAGAAAAAATCGGAACCTGCTGCCGCACGCCCGGCACCTGGTCCGTCCGCGCAACCTCGTAAAGGTGACCGCGATCGCGATGACCGCCAGAACCGTAATGCCAAAGGTGGCCGCAACGATGGCGGTGGCCGTCGCTCCGGCAAGCTGACCCTGGGTCAGGCGACTGGTGGCGAAGGTGGCCGTCAGCGCTCCATGGCATCTATGAAGCGTAAGCAAGAGCGCGCGCGTCAAAAGGCGATGGGTTCGGTCGAGCGGGAAAAGGTGATCCGTGATGTTCAGTTGCCCGAGGCGATTGTTGTATCCGAATTGGCCAACCGTATGGCGGAGCGCGTCGGTGAGGTTGTCAAATCGCTGATGAACATGGGCATGATGGTTACGCAAAACCAGACCATCGACGCCGATACAGCCGAGCTGATCATTGAAGAATTTGGCCACAAAGTTGTGCGTGTCTCTGATTCGGATGTCGAAGACGTCATCAAAGAAATCGAAGACAAAGACGACGAACTGAAGTCACGTCCACCTGTGATCACCATTATGGGTCACGTCGACCACGGTAAAACCTCGCTTCTGGATGCGATCCGCGATGCGCGGGTTGTGGCTGGTGAGGCCGGTGGCATCACCCAGCACATCGGCGCCTATCAGGTGACGACGGATGGTGGCGCGGTTCTGAGCTTCCTCGACACTCCGGGTCACGCAGCCTTTACCTCCATGCGTTCGCGTGGTGCACAGGTTACGGATATTGTTGTTCTGGTTGTCGCTGCAGACGATGCTGTGATGCCGCAGACCATCGAAGCGATCAACCATGCCAAGGCGGCGCAGGTGCCTATGATCGTTGCGATCAACAAGGTCGATAAACCGGCTGCCGATCCAACCAAAGTACGTACTGATCTGTTGCAACACGAAGTGATTGTGGAAGCCATGTCCGGCGAAGTGCAGGACGTCGAGGTTTCCGCTGTCACAGGCCAGGGTTTGGATGAACTGCTGGAAGCCATCGCGCTGCAGGCAGAGATTCTTGAGCTGAAAGCCAACCCCGATCGCGCGGCTCAGGGCGCGGTGATCGAGGCACAGCTGGACGTGGGCCGTGGTCCGGTTGCTACTGTTCTGGTTCAGAATGGCACGCTGCGTCAGGGCGATATATTCGTTGTGGGTGAGCAGTACGGTAAGGTCCGTGCGCTGATCAACGACAAGGGTGAGCGCGTCCAAGAGGCGGGCCCGTCGGTGCCAGTCGAAGTTCTCGGTTTGAATGGTACGCCAGAAGCGGGTGACGTTCTGAACGTCACCGACACCGAGGCACAGGCCCGCGAAATCGCTGAATACCGCGAGCAAGCAGCCAAGGACAAACGTGCCGCTGCTGGTGCCGCGACCACGCTGGAGCAGTTGATGCAGAAGGCAAAGGAAGACGAAAACGTCTCAGAGCTGCCTATCTTGGTCAAAGCGGACGTCCAGGGTTCTGCCGAAGCAATCGTTCAGGCGATGGAAAAGATCGGCAACAACGAGGTTCGTGTTCGTGTGCTGCACTCTGGTGTTGGTGCGATCACCGAGTCGGATATCGGTCTTGCAGAAGCTTCAGGTGCCCCGGTTATGGGCTTCAACGTGCGTGCGAATACTTCCGCACGAAACACTGCGAACCAAAAAGGCGTGGAGATCCGGTACTATTCGGTGATCTACGATCTGGTGGATGACGTTAAAGCTGCTGCATCGGGCCTGCTGAGCGCAGAAATTCGCGAGAACTTCATTGGTTATGCCGAAGTCAAAGACGTCTTCAAAGTGTCCAATGTGGGCAAGGTTGCAGGCTGTCTGGTCACCGAAGGTGTGGCACGCCGCTCCGCAGGTGTACGCTTGCTGCGCGACAATGTTGTGATCCACGAGGGCACGCTGAAAACTCTGAAACGCTTCAAAGATGAAGTGGCAGAGGTTCAGTCAGGTCAGGAATGTGGCATGGCGTTCGAAAGCTATGATGACGTTCGCAAGGGTGACGTGATTGAGATCTTCGAGCGGGAGGAAGTCACTCGAACTCTCGATTAATCCGCGATCTGCGTTAAAAATAAAAACCCCGGCCTTTTTAGGCCGGGGTTTTTTTATGGCTCGTTTGCGGGAGGACAAACCAGCCATGAAGATTGGAGCACTCGGTAGGATCAGGCTGCGCGGCCGATTGGCTCACCGTCATAGGTTTTACTGCCGACACGGACAGAGACCTTGCCGTTAGGCAAGCTGCGCACAAATGTGCCCTGGATAAAGATGAATGCGCCCTGCCTAATGGTCATGATCATGATCGTTGCTGCCTCTGGTCGCCAATAGAATGGGCAAATTGCACCCGTTCGTTCCAGAGTTAACGAAAAAGATTAATGAATGGTTTAGCACCCCCCGCCCGGTAAGCTATCGGGAAGGGGCCGCCGCTATGCGGCGGTCAATTCATGAATAGCTTTGGTCTAAAGCCAATCACGCAAGATCGGGATAAGTGGAATATCCGCCGCTGGCATCGGATATTCCCGCAAGTTCTGGCCACGGACCCATTTCAGGGACTGGCCTTCTCTCGCCTGAGGTATGCCATCCCATTTACGGCAGGCAAACAGCGGCATCAGCAAGTGAAAATCATCATAGCTATGGCTGGCAAAAGTCAGTGGTGCAAGGCATGACTGCCAGGTGTTGATGCCCAGCTCTTCTTCGAGCTCACGGATCAAAGCGTCCTCAGGGGTTTCTCCCTGTTCCACTTTGCCACCTGGGAATTCCCACAATCCAGCCATCGATTTTCCCTCAGGGCGCTGCGCAAGCAGTACGCGTCCCTCGACATCGATCAAAGCAACGGCAGAGACCAGAACCGTCTTCATGATCTATAGTCCGCATTGATAGAGATATACTGGTGGGTGAGGTCGCAGGTCCAGACCGTAGCGGCCCCTTCCGCCAACCCAAGATCGACCTTAATGACGATCTCTGTTTTTTTCATCTCAGCCGCGCCATCCGCCTCTTTGTAGTCGGGCGATACCCAGCCTTTTTCTGCGACAAGAACATCCCCAAAGGAGATCGATAGCCGATCCCGGTCGGCGGCGGCGCCGGACTTTCCGATGGCCATGACTACACGGCCCCAATTTGGGTCCGCGCCAGCGATCGCGGTTTTGACCAGCGGTGAATTGGCAATGGATAAACCGTGCACCTTAGCGTCACGATCAGACTTCGCGCCTGTCACTTGGATTTCTACGAATTTGGTTGCACCTTCGCCGTCGCGCACGACCTGATGGGACAGGTCCAGCATTACGTTTTCCAAGGCTGTTGCAAAGGCAGAGCTCCCAGTGACATTTACACCTGATGCACCCGTCGCACAGAGCATCAAACTGTCGGACGTCGAGGTGTCGCTATCGACGGTGATGGAGTTGAATGTCCGGTCACAGATCTTTGACAATAGATCTTGCAGATCACTTTGCGGTATTCGCGCGTCGGTGAAAACATAGACAAGCATGGTCGCCATATCGGGCGCGATCATACCGGAGCCTTTGGCTATCCCGGCAATAGAGACGGTTTTTCCATCTATATCGACAGTGGCTGCAGCACCTTTGGCGAAGGTGTCCGTGGTCATGATAGCTTCGGCGGCATCCTTGATTTTGCCGGCATCCAACCCGTCATTCAGGTCCGCAATTTTGGAAACGATGCGATCATGTGGCAGTGCCTCTCCGATCACACCGGTTGACGCGGTAAAGACCCGCTCCGCCGGAATTCCAACAATCTCTGCTACCGATCGGGTGATCTCTGCGACTGAACTCTGGCCATGATGCCCAGTAAAGGCGTTGGAATTTCCAGAGTTGACCAAGATTGCAGCACCTGTCTCTTCAACATGTCCTGTTGAGGCCAGTTTTGTCTGACAGTCCAGAACAGGTGCAGAGCGGGTCGCAGATTTTGTAAAAACACCGGCGATTGTCGTGCCCGGATCCAGTTGGGCAAGCATCACATCTGTGCGGTCTTGGTATTTAACACCGGCAGCCGCCGACGCAAAGCGAACACCGGCAATCTGTGGCAGATCGGGAAACCGGCCCGGAGCGAGTGGAGAGCGTGGCAGCGCCATATTCAGTTCCTCACCAGATCCAGGTTTTTCAGAATGGCAGGATCGAGATCTTCGACTACGGGCCGTTCGATTTCCGCTTCGGTTGTCAGACTGCGCACACGATTTTCTACGGCGTCTTGGCGCATTTGGACTGCCAATTCCTCGCGAACGTCATCAAAGCTTGGTGCGGCAGATGTGCGACGTTCATTGAGTTTGATCACATGCCAACCAAATTGGGTCTGAACTGGATCAGAGATGTCAGCTGTGCTCATTGCGAGAACGGCCTCTTCAAATTCGGGAACCATGCGGCCTTTTGTGAACCACCCTAGGTCGCCACCGTTTGGGCCTGATGGGCCGGTCGAACGCTCACGTGCCAGGGTCGCAAAATCCGCGCCCGTATCCAACTCGTTGCGAATTTCTACGGCGTCTTCCTCGGTTTCGACAAGAATATGCGAGGCGTTGAACTCATCGCCACCTGTACCGTCGGTATATTTTTCGTCATAAGCAGCCCGCAGATCCTTATCGGACGCAGCGCTTTCCATGACCTTTTCAATGACATCAGCTGCCAGAAGCGAGCGCGCCTCGTTCTCCAGGGACAGGGCGACATATTGCGGCACTTCGCCGTTCAGTTCCTGTTTCAGACTGGTTTGCTGGATCAACTGATCTAGTATCGCATCATAGAGAACATCATCGGGCAGTTGCTGGTATTGTTCCGGCAGAGTGGCCCGCGCAATGATCATGTGACCAATTGTGATGTCTTCGCCGTTCACTGTCGCAACGACGGTGTTGGCATGCGGTGCTGCTGCTGCTGTCACAGGCAGTGTCAAAGCGGCCGCCAGGGCCAGCCCGGACAAATAAGTGAGACCTTTGCGCATTGAATTCTTCCTATTCTCTGGCCACGGCGGGGCGTAGCGTTGACACCGTATTTGCGGGACCTTACATCGCCATGAGGCCTTTGGCAGGACCGCTGTTCCATCATTGTTTATGGGTTGTGGGCGGGGCGGGCAAGCCTGCCAATGTCAGGGGTCAATGACAGGACGGTTGGAGAACACATGCTGGGTATCGGAACACTCGCCAAAAAGGTCTTCGGCACGCCGAATGACCGTAAAATCAAGGCGACACGGCCGTTGATTGCCAAGATCAATGCGCTGGAGCCCGAGTTCGAGAAACTCAGCGATCAAGAATTGCGGGACAAGACCATCGAATTGCGCAAACGTGCGGTCGATGGTACCAGCCTTGACGATTTGCTGCCCGAAGCTTTTGCGAATGTACGCGAAGCGGCTCGCCGCGCGTTGGGTTTGCGAGCCTTTGACACCCAGTTGATGGGTGGCGTCTTCCTTCATCAGGGTAACATTTCCGAGATGAAGACAGGTGAAGGTAAGACTCTTGTTGCAACCCTGCCCGCTTATCTGAATGCGCTGACCGGCAAGGGTGTGCATGTGGTTACGGTGAACGAATATCTAGCCAAGCGCGACAGTGAGTGGATGGGTAAGGTCTTCGCGCAGCTGGGTATGACGACGGGTGTCATCTGGTCCGGGCAACCGGACGACGAGAAGATGGCAGCTTATAATAGCGATGTCACCTATGCGACCAACAATGAGCTGGGCTTTGATTATCTGCGCGATAACATGAAGCCGAGCCTCGATCAGGTTTTCCAGAAGCAACATAACTTTGCTATCGTAGACGAGGTCGACTCCATCCTGATCGACGAGGCACGTACACCGCTGATTATTTCGGGCCCGGCGGAGGACCGTTCGGAACTGTACTCCACCATCGACAAACTGATTCCGCTGCTGAATGACGATCACTACGAGCTGGACGAGAAAACTCGCGGTGTGACGTTTACCGAGGATGGCAACGAATACCTTGAACAACAGTTGATCAGCCACGGGCTGCTGGAAGAGAAAGCCTCACTTTATGATCCTGAGAGCACCACAGTGGTGCACCATGTCAATCAAGCTTTGCGCGCACACAAGCTGTTTCAGCGCGACAAAGACTATATCGTGCGGGACAATGAAGTTGTCCTGATCGACGAGTTCACTGGCCGGATGATGGCGGGCCGCCGTCTTTCTGAAGGGCTGCACCAAGCCATCGAAGCCAAGGAAGAAGTCAAGATTCAACCAGAGAACACGACGCTGGCCTCGGTTACATTCCAGAACTACTTCCGTCTTTATGGCAAGCTGTCGGGTATGACAGGTACGGCTATGACTGAAGCCGAGGAATTTGCCGAGATCTATGGTTTGGGTGTTGTTGAGGTTCCGACCAACCGACCAATCGCGCGTAAGGATCAGGATGATCAGGTTTATCGTACGGCCGTCGAAAAATACGGTGCGATGATCGAAGAAACCAAAAAGGCACACGAAAAAGGCCAGCCGGTTCTCCTGGGCACTACGTCGATTGAAAAATCCGAACTACTGAGCCAGATGCTGGAAAAAGGCGGCATCAAGCACAACGTACTGAATGCGCGCCACCATGAGCAGGAAGCCAAAATTGTTGCCGAGGCTGGCCGTTTGGGGGCTGTGACCATCGCAACTAACATGGCGGGTCGCGGGACCGATATTCAGCTGGGTGGGAATGTCGAACTGAAAGTGTTGGATGCGCTAGATGCGCAGCCCGACGCTGATCCTGTTGCCCTGCGCACGGATGAAGAAGCCAAACACACCACTGAAAAGCAGAGTGTTTTGGAGGCTGGTGGTTTGTACGTGCTGGCTTCTGAACGCCACGAAAGCCGCCGTATCGACAATCAGCTGAGAGGCCGATCGGGCCGTCAGGGCGATCCTGGCCGCACGGTGTTCTACCTCAGCTTAGAAGACGATCTGATGCGTATCTTTGGATCGGAGCGTTTGGATAAGTTGCTGTCGACGCTTGGTATGAAAGAAGGCGAGGCGATCATTCATCCTTGGGTGAACAAATCGCTTGAGCGCGCGCAGGCCAAGGTCGAAGGCCGCAACTTTGACATGCGTAAGAATGTTCTGAAATTCGACGATGTGATGAATGACCAGCGGAAGGTGATTTTTAACCAGCGCCGCGAGATCATGGCCGCTGAGGATCTGTCCGAGATCGTTGCGGATATGCGCCACGAAGTTGTTGATGACCTGCTTGATGAGTACATGCCGGCTAAGACCTACGCTGACCAATGGGACAGCGAAGGGTTGCAGGAACAGGTACGCGAGAAACTGGGGCTCGATGTCCCGGTTGTGGAATGGGCGGCCGAAGAAGGCGTAGATGATGAACAGATTCGCGAACGGTTGGTCGAGGCCAGCGATGCGAATATGGTCGAAAAGACCGACGCCTTTGGCGCAGAAACCATGCGCAACATTGAAAAGCAGGTATTGCTGCAGACCATCGATGCAAAATGGCGTGAACATCTTCTGACACTTGAGCACTTGCGTTCAGTGGTTGGTTTCCGCGGCTACGCGCAGCGCGACCCACTCAATGAATACAAGAACGAGAGTTTTCAGCTGTTCGAGAACATGCTCGATACACTGCGGGAAACTGTGAGCCAACAGCTTGCCCACGTGCGTCCTATTAGCGAGGACGAGCAACGGCAGATGATGATGCAGATGGCTGCGCAGCAGGCGGAGCTTCAAAAGGCAGCAACAGGCGCTTCCGCTGAGACAGTTTTGCAAGAAGCACCTGCAGATGGCTTTGTTGAAGACGACCCGTCAACTTGGGGCAACCCGTCGCGAAATGACAAGTGCCCCTGTGGTTCCGGCAAGAAGTTCAAACATTGCCACGGAAAACTCAGTTAAGATGCCGAAAGGCTGCATTAAACTAGAGTATAGTCCGGTCAAATAAGTGCAAATTGCACGGTTTTGCCAAATTCTCAGCAAGAGGTGGCCATCAATTGGCCGCCTTTTCGCGTCACGTTTCCTTAACCTTTCTCGGTAAGGAGTTGGTAATGATTAGCAAGCGTAAAGCCCTGATGAGTGTCGCAACCCTGTGCAGTGCTTTGGCGATTGGACTTGTCATGCAAAAGACAGCGGGCGATCAGCAAGTCGCCGCTGCGTCGGCGATACCTGTTCCCGGCCAGATGAATGCTGAAGTCGCTGATTTACCCACCGATGCTCCCTTGCAGATCGAGTCGATTAGTTTGACTGCTGCAACGCCGGACCTCAGCCAAGATGACGACCGGGATATCACCCGTCAGGATTTGGAGACAGGCTGTGAAATGACCGCTGAAGCTGTTGCTAGTCCAATGGCGGAGGTTCGTCTGACTGTCCTGTCTTTATGTCGGCCTGGCGAGCGGCTAACCATTCACCACAACGGTATGATGTTTTCCAGTCGCCTCGATTCGACCGGCGCCATGACGGTACAAATTCCAGCGTTGTCACCATCTGCAGTGTTCATCATTGAACCCCAAAATGGGCGCGGTGCCGTGGCGACTGCGACAGTGCCCGACCTGGATTTGGTCAATCGTGTGGTCTTGCAGTGGGGTGGAAATAGCGGATTTGAACTTCACGCTCGGGAATTTGGTGCAGGCTATGGAAGCGCTGGACACGTCTGGCGAGGCGCGGATCTGACGGCTGGCCGTGGCTCGGTAGTACAACTCGGAGATGCTTCCCAATTGGCCCCGCGCCTAGCTGAAGTATACAGTGTTCCTCGCCTTGGCGGTGACCGGAACGGGTCGATTGACCTGACGGTGGAGACCGAGGTGACAGCGATCAATTGCGGACGTGATGTATCCGCACAAACGCTCGAACTGCGTGATGGAACGCTTCGAACCCGCGATCTTACGTTGGCAATGCCCGATTGTGCTGCAACGGGTGATTTTCTTGTGTTGAATAATTTGTTGGAAACCCTGAAAATCGCTGCAAATTAACTAGCGGTTTATTCAGGATTTCTCATGGCTTTGCTTCGTGCGGCGGTATGCGCCGCACTCTTTCTTGTCACCGGGGTCCTGCCGCTGCATGCGCAGGATGTGACACTTTCGTCGCCAGATGGAGCCGTTGAGATCACCGGGAATATTCTCGGGTTTGATGGTGAATATTATCGCGTTGAAACCAAATTTGGTGAGCTGACAGTAGATGGATCAGGCGTCAGTTGCGACGGGCCTGGGTGTCCTAGCCTGTCTGATTTCGTCGCAGAGATTACACTCTCTGGGTCATCGACTATGGCAGAGGTTTTGTTGCCGGCGTTGATCGAAGGATTTGCGTTGCGAAACGGGTTTCAGACACGCAGAGACACGATGCCTAACGAAAATTTTGACTATGTTCTGCTAAGAGATACGGGGCGTGTTGCTGCGAGATTCAGTTTTTTCGTAAGCAATACGGACGAAGGCTTTGCTGATCTTCTGGCCAATGAGGCGGATATTGTAATGGCCCTTCGCGAAATTCGCAGCTCTGAACGTGAGCGTGCCCGCGAGGCGGGGATGGGCGATATGACCGGCTCGCAACGCAGTCGCGTATTGGCGTTGGATGCGATGGTACCTGTTGTGGCGCCGGGCAATCCTGTGAGATCGATTTCAGTATCAAATCTGGCCCGAGTTCTCTCTGGGGAACTCACCAATTGGACAGAGTTGGGCGGAGCTGACGCACCCATTACGCTCCATTTGCCTGTTGCAGGATCTGGTTTGGCACAGGCGATCTCTGATCGACTTCAAAAACCGGATGTCGCCAAGCTAGGCAGTCGGCTTCGCCGTCATGATCGCGGTAGCACTTTGGTGCGTGTGGTTGCGACGGATCCATTTGCACTGGGGTTGGCGAGTTTTGCGGAAACCTCAACTGCGCGGGTTCTGACTTTGCGCGGCGCTTGTGGATTTTCCCTGCGCGCCAATCGCCGTTCTATCAAGACAGAAGATTATCCATTGACGGCGCCGATGTTTCTATATCTGCCGACGAGGCGGTTACCGAAGCTAGCACGCGATTTCCTGAGTTACGTTCGCGGGCCCGGGGCCCAGATCGTAATCCGAAGGGCTGGGTTTGTCGATCAGGCACCAGAACGTATCCCAATGAATATTCAGGGGGATCGACTCGCCAATGCGATTTCGGCCGCAGGGCCTGAGGTCCCGCTAGACGAACTGCAGCGGCTGGTGACGCGGCTGGATGGCTTGCAGCGTTTGACCACCTCATTTCGTTTTGAACCAGGGTCAACGCGCCCCGATGCGCAATCGCGGAGCAATATAAATCAGCTGGCCCGATCATTGGAAGCCGGTGCTTATGATGCCCGTCAACTGGTCTTTGTAGGATTTTCCGATGGAGATGGCCCTGCCAGCGGCAATAAAGCTATCGCCATCAAACGTGCTGAGGCGGTACGTGATGCGGTGATTAAAGCGGCTGAGACGGCGAATATTGAACGCACTGAAATCGAGGTCGCCGCCTTTGGGGAAACGCTACCTATGGCTTGTGAAGATCAGCGCTGGGGCCGGCAGGTTAACCGACGAGTAGAAATTTGGGTTCGGTAGGCGGCTAAAGATAGCCCGCAGACCGAAAGCTGAGTTCGCTGGATTTTCCGATAATCAGATGATCGTGTAACACGATATCCAGCGCTCTAAGGGCTCGTGCAACGCGGTCAGTCATCTCAATATCGCTGGCGGACGGTGTCGGATCGCCTGACGGGTGGTTGTGTACCAAGATCAAAGCGCTAGCGCCGATTTCCAAAGCCCGTTTTGCGATCTCACGTGGATAAACAGGGACATGGTCGACCGTTCCGTTGGCCTGTTCTTCATCCGCGATCAGGGTGTTCTTGCGATCAAGGTAGAGGACACGAAACTGTTCTGTTTCGCGATGTCCCATCACAATGTGGCAATAGTCTAAAAGGGCATCCCAAGACGAGAGCAGGGGGCGGTGCATGACTTTCGCGCGCGCCATTCGGTGAGCCGCGGCCTCCAGAATTTTCAAGTCAGTGATTACCGCCTCACCGATGCCTTTAACCGATGAAAGACGTTCTGGTGACGCTGTGATTACACGATTGAAATCGCCGAATGTATTCAGCAAGAGCCGGGCTAGTGGTTTGACATCCCGGCGTGGGATTGAACGGAAAAGCAGCAACTCCAACAACTCATAGTCGGGCATCGCATGCGCACCACCTTCGGTAAAGCGCGTGCGTAATCGGGTGCGATGGTCCTTAATGTAAGAGGGAAGGCGCGGTCCGGACAGATGTTCAGATTCTATATCTGTGCTATTGGCGAACAACGGTAGCGACGTCTCTTCAAATGTCGGGTCCTTTTGCATGGGTCATGGTGCCGCCTTCATGGTTGAAAAAGTGTTAAGCGAAGGTGATGTGCACCGCGCCTGTTGCGAAGACATCAAAAAAAGCGCCCGATGAAGGGCGCTTTTTGAGGTGATATTCGCAAAGATATAGAGAAAAGGATCGTAAATGATCCTTACCCTTTCATACCGTCCCAAAAGCTCTTCACCGAGGAAAAGAAGCTGCGGGATTCTGGGTTGGTGTTATCCTCGGACAAATCCTCAAACTCCCGTAGCAATTCCTTTTGTCGCGACGTGAGGTTGACCGGTGTTTCCACTGCCAATTCGATGAACATGTCGCCAGTGGGACCACCGCGCAGGGTCGGCATGCCTTTGCTGCGCAGGCGCATCTGGCGGCCGGACTGGCTGCCCTCAGGGATCTGCACGCGGCCCCGGCCACCATCGATGGTTGGAACCTCAATCGCGCCACCCAAGGCGGCCTTAGCAAGCGAAACCGGTACACGGCAGTACAGATTGTTGCCGTCACGTTCAAACAAGTCGTGGGCGGCAACCTCTACGAAAATATAGAGATCACCCGGAGGACCGCCGCGCATACCGGCCTCACCTTCGCCAGCCAGGCGAATACGGGTGCCGGTTTCAACGCCTGCAGGGATGTTCACCGATAGTGAGCGATCTTTCTCAACACGGCCGTGACCCTGGCAGACTCTACACGGATTCTTGATAATTTGGCCGAGGCCGGAACAGGTGGGGCAGGTACGCTCCACGGTAAAGAAACCCTGTTGCGCACGTACTTTTCCCATGCCGGAGCAGGTTGGACAGGTGGTTGGCTCTACACCGCCTTCAGCGCCGGTTCCGTCGCAGGCACTACAGGCCACGGCGGTCGGCACATTGATCGTCTTGTGCATCCCGGCAAAGGCATCCTCAAGTGAGATGCGCAGATTGTAGCGTAGATCGGATCCACGTGCGGCACGTTGCCGACCACCACCTGCGGCACCACGGCCGCCCATAAAGTCACCGAACAGATCATCAAAGACGTCGGAGAAGGCCGAGGAGAAGTCACCGCCGCCAAAACCCTGACCAGCTTGAGCACCGCGTTGACCGCCGCCCATGCCGTTTTCAAAAGCCGCATGACCATAGCGGTCGTAGGCGGCTTTTTTTTCTGGGTCTTTTAGAACATCATAGGCCTCGTTAGCCTCTTTGAACTGACCTTCGGATTCAGGATTATCCTTGTTCCGATCAGGGTGAAGTTCTTTAGCCTTCTTGCGAAAGCCTTTCTTGATTTCATCAGCGGTGGCCTCTTTGGACACCCCGAGAATGTCATAGTAATCTCGTTTGGACATCGGAATACCCTTCTTGCCGCAACGAAAGCGGGCCGGCCCGGAGTTCGGACCGGCCCGCTTTGGCCAAAATCAGACCTTAACGCTTGTTGTCGTCCAGATCTTCGAATTCGGCATCGACAATATCGTCATCACCGGGGGCAGACGCTTCGTCAGCGGCCGTAGGTTCGTCCCCAGCCTCTTCCTGGCTTGATTTGTAGATCGCCTCACCGAGCTTCATTGCCGCTTCGGTAACGTTCTGCACGCCGGATTTGATCTTATCAGCGGCGGATTTCTCGTTCTCGAGATCATCCTTGAGTGCGGCGATGGCCAGTTCGATCGCTTCGATTGTCGTCGGATCTACCTTGTCTGCATGCTCTTCCATCGATTTCTCGGTGGAATGAATGAGGCTCTCAGCCTGGTTCTTGGCTTCGATCAGCTCGCGACGCTCTTTGTCTGCCTCGGCGTTATCCTCGGCATCCTTGACCATCTTTTCGATGTCATCATCGGACAGACCGCCAGAGGCCTGAATGGTGATGTTCTGCTCTTTGCCAGTCGCCTTATCCTTAGCGCCAACCGACACAATCCCGTTGGCATCGATATCAAAGGTCACTTCGATCTGCGGCATGCCGCGGGGCGAAGGTGGGATGTCTTCCAGATTAAATTGGCCAAGCATCTTGTTGTCAGCGGCCATTTCACGCTCACCCTGGAACACGCGAATGGTCACGGCGTTCTGATTATCCTCGGCGGTGGAGAACACTTGGCTCTTCTTTGTCGGGATGGTGGTGTTGCGGTCGATCAGACGGGTGAACACGCCACCAAGGGTCTCGATACCCAGGGACAGCGGAGTCACATCGAGCAGAACAACGTCTTTCACGTCACCCTGAAGAACGCCCGCCTGAATTGCAGCGCCCATCGCTACAACCTCATCCGGGTTCACGCCCTTGTGGGGTTCTTTACCAAAGAATTTGGTGACTTCTTCAATGACCTTTGGCATGCGGGTCATGCCGCCGACCAGAACCACTTCGTCCACATCGGATGCGGACAGGCCTGCGTCTTTCAATGCAGCAGCGCAAGGCTTCATTGAGGCTTTGATCAGATCGCCAACCAGGCTTTCAAGCTTGGCACGCGTCAGCTTCATAACCATGTGAAGCGGCTGGCCGGAGGACGGGTCCATCGAGATGAACGGCTGGTTGATTTCGGTCTGGCTGGAAGAGGACAGTTCAATCTTGGCTTTTTCCGCAGCTTCTTTCAGACGCTGCAGGGCCATCTTGTCCTTTGTCAGATCAACGCCATGCTCTTTCTTAAACTGCTCGGCGAGGTAGTTAACGATGCGCATGTCAAAGTCTTCACCACCGAGGAACGTATCACCGTTGGTGGATTTCACCTCAAACAGACCGTCGTCGATTTCCAGGATGGTCACATCGAACGTACCGCCACCAAGGTCATAGACAGCAATGGTTTGGGTTTCTTCTTTGTCGAGGCCGTATGCCAGAGCCGCCGCTGTCGGCTCGTTGATAATGCGCAGCACTTCGAGGCCAGCGATTTTGCCGGCGTCTTTGGTGGCCTGACGCTGAGCGTCGTTGAAATACGCAGGCACGGTGATGACAGCCTGTGTCACCTCGTCACCAAGATAGGATTCGGCGGTCTCTTTCATCTTGCCCAAGATGAATGCCGAGATCTGCGAAGGAGAGTATTTCTCATCCTTGGCTTCAACCCATGCGTCGCCATTGCCACCGTTGATTACGGCGAACGGCAGGTTCTTTTTGTCTTTCGCCAGATCGCTGTCGTCAAATCGACGACCAATCAGGCGCTTTACACCGAATACGGTGTTGTCCGGGTTGGTCACCGCCTGACGCTTGGCTGGCTGACCTACCAGACGCTCATCGTCGGTGAAGGCTACGATCGACGGGGTGGTACGTGCGCCCTCAGCGTTTTCGATAACGCGAGGCTGCGAGCCGTCCATGATAGCCACACAGGAGTTGGTGGTCCCGAGGTCGATTCCTATAACTTTGCTCATGTTCGATCCCTTTTACTTTCTAAGGCGATTACCCGAGGTCTGAACCCATTTTGGCATTCCGGCCCCGATTCAGTTGCGGTTTGGTCTGCACCTCACCGCTTCCCGGCGTATATAGGGAGCGTAAATGCCCCCTGCAACCGCCAGATCGCGTCCTGTTTCGCGAATTACTGCGGTTTTTGGCAGGGGAATGGTTAAGAACGGGCTAACAGCGATGATGAAGTTGCGGGTGCGAGGGTTTGAGCTGACAAAACCCCTGTTGGATATAGAAGGGCAGCAGCGGCTTATTGATTGTTTGCGTCCCGTTTTGCGTGCTGCTCCGCTGTTTTCACCGGAAGTCCCAGGTGGCGGGCAGATGTCAGTACGCATGACGTCGGCAGGGGTGTTTGGCTGGGTCAGTGATCGCGATGGATATCGCTATGAGGAACAGCATCCCAATGGTCGCCGCTGGCCGAAGATTCCAGCTGAAATTCTGGATATCTGGAAGGCCACCACCGGATTGGAACGGCAACCTGATTGCTGCCTGATAAATTACTACGGTGAGGGTGCCCGTATGGGGCTGCATCAGGACAAAGACGAGGAGGATTTTTCTTACCCGGTTGTGTCGATGTCATTGGGGGATGACGGGCTGCTGCGGATTGGTAATCAAACACGGGGTGGCAAGACAGAGACCATCTGGTTGAACTCAGGTGATGTTGTTGTAATGGGAGGAGCGGCGCGGCTCACATATCACGGCGTCGACCGCATCCGGTTCAAATCATCACGCCTTCTCCCCAAGGGCGGGCGGATAAATCTTACACTGCGTGTGGTAACTTGAGCGTCGATCGTACTCGTCGGTCTACCGCTTTGCACCCCAGCTGATAGAGGCGCGTCGACGGGTATAGAACTCTCCCATGAGGCCGATCATAATCAGGACTAGCGCCACCCAGCATGCATATTGCCAGTTGCTGAAATGGGGATTGTAGTTGATGAACACAAACCCGCGTGCCTGATCAATACAGTGGAATAGCGGATTCCAGTCGAACATGGACAGCATGAAGCTGGGCAGTGTGTTGGCCAGGAACATCTTGCCCGACGCGATCATATTGGCCCTCTGGTAGATAGTGGAAAAGATTCCCACCGTTCCAGGAGACCATGGTTTCATCACCAGTAGAATGAGGCCGACCGCAGCGCCAGTGATCCAGGATAGCAACACCATGCCGAAGGCTGCGATGGGTTCTTCAATCTCAATCGGGGTGAAAGCCACATGATAGACGAACAGGATGATGAACATCGACAAGACTTGAATATACAGTGATCCAAGTGCGGCCGATAGGATGGCGACGATGGTGTTCATCGGGGCATGTTGCATCATCGGGCTACTTGGCCCTTCTGCGCCGGATACCGCGGCAACGGCCTTGGTGTGGGTCAGAAACAGAAATACCCCTGACATCACATATAGAAGAAAGTCGCCGCGAATAGCTGCGCCGCGCAGCCCCAGCAAAGAGAACATCACATAGAAAACGACCACAAAGAGGACGGCCTGCATCAAGTTGGTCGCAAGCGCCACAAAGGCGTTATTGTGCTTTGAGCGAACACTGCGCGCAACAGAGTGAAACACAACCTCACCCATAGCGATGAGGCTGCTTAGACGAGACCTTTTATGGCGTTGCTCGAACATGGCGTTGCTTGGCTGACCTGCTCTAGGTGAAACTCTGCTTATCGTTACCACGGAAATCTTGCTGTTCCGTTTCACCACGATCATAAGGGGGGTAATTGCCGTAATCAACCAAACCCGATCGTGGAGAGCGTTTGTGACATATGATGACCTTATTCCGGTAATCCGCCGTTTGGCGATTGAGGCCGGAGAGAAGATCATGGAGATCTACAATTCGGACGAGTTCGATGTGAAGGTAAAGTCAGACGAGAGCCCGGTGACCGCTGCAGATGAAGCTGCAGATGCGTTGATTTCTGCAGGGCTTCGTTCGGCTTTCCCAGACGTTATGCTGGTTACCGAAGAGCAGGCAGAATCACATAGCAAGACCGGCGACACATTCCTGATCGTTGATCCGCTCGACGGGACCAAGGAATTCATCAACCGGCGCGGTGATTTTACCGTCAATATCGCCTTTGTAGAAAAGGGTATCCCAACACGCGGTGTGGTCTACGCCCCGGCCCGGTCACGGATGTTCTTTACGTTGGCAGATGGTTCAGCAGTCGAGGAAACCGGCGCATTTGATCCAGCCAATATGGGTGAAATTCAGCCGATCCGCGTCGCTGAAAGTGACAATGACGCACTCATGGTGGTTGCCTCCAAATCGCACCGCGATCAGGCAACCGATGACTACATCAACAAATATGCGGTGAAGGACAGCAAGAGCGCAGGGTCATCACTGAAGTTCTGTCTTGTCGCAACTGGGGAAGCAGACCTTTATCCGCGTGTCGGGCGGACCATGGAGTGGGACACTGCCGCGGGACACGCAGTTCTGGGCGGTGCCGGTGGCAAAGTGGTGCGTTTCGATGATCATTCCCCTCTCACATATGGCAAAGACGGCTATGCTAACCCCTTCTTTATTGCCTATGCACCGGGTGTGGAGTTGAAAAAACACTGATGTCTGTGCTGATTGTCATTCCCGCACGCTATGCGTCAACGCGCTATCCTGGCAAACCACTTGTCGCGCTGACGGGTGCCAGTGGAGAGAGCCAGACGTTGATTGAGCGTTCTTGGCGCGCTGCCATGGCGGTCAACGGCGTGGACCGTGTGGTTGTAGCGACCGATGATAGCCGAATTCGCGACGCTGCCGAAGGCTTCGGTGCTGAGGTGGTTATGACGTCCGAGAGCTGTGGCAATGGGACCGAGCGCTGTGCAGAGGCGTTGGCCAATCTTGGTGGCGGCTACGAAATCGTCGTGAACCTGCAAGGGGACGCGCCACTGACTCCGCATTGGTTTGTCGAGGATTTGATCACTGGTCTGCGCGGTACCCCGGACAAAGGGCTGGCGACACCTGTTCTGCGCTGTGACGGAGCGACGTTGAACAGCTTGCATGCTGATCGTAAAGCTGGCCGGGTCGGGGGCACCACTTCGGTGTTCGGGGCTGACCACAACGCGCTCTACTTCTCCAAAGAAGTCGTGCCTTTTACTTCTGAAACCTACGAGTCGGATCAGGAAACCCCTGTGTTCCACCATGTCGGTGTCTATGCCTATCGCCCAGATGCGCTGACGGACTATCCGACCTGGCCGATTGGGCCGCTGGAAACTCTTGAAGGGTTAGAGCAACTGCGGTTTCTGGAGAACGGACGCAAGATCCTCTGTGTGGAGGTTGAAGCCCGTGGTCGTGAGTTCTGGGAGCTGAACAACCCCGAAGACGTGCCATTGATTGAGGCAATGATGCAGAAGATGGGTCACAAATAAGCCTGAATTGTTGATAAAATGAAACATCTTAAGGGAGGTCGTGAGCGAGACGTGACTGGGGGTATATTTTCTGAATTGCCTGCGGAATACTCAAACAGGCCTTTCAGGGCAGGTTTCGTCACCGGAACGGCCACCACCGCTAAACCGCATCAGAACGGTTTGAGAAATAGATAATGAGAGTGCGATATGCGTAAAAAAGTAACGAAGGCGATTTTTCCCGTGGCTGGGCTAGGAACGCGGTTCTTGCCGGCGACCAAATCTGTTCCCAAAGAGATCATGACGCTGGTTGACCGTCCGCTGGTACAATATGCGATCGATGAAGCCCGCGAAGCTGGTATCAAAGAGTTCATATTTGTCACCTCGCGCGGTAAGGGCGCGCTGGAGGATTACTTTGATCACTCGCCAATGTTGGAGCAAGAACTACGCCGCAAAGGCAAGGATGAGCTGCTGGATACTCTGAAAGCGACCAATATGGAGTCCGGAGCGATTGCCTATATTCGGCAGCATCAGGCTCTTGGTTTGGGGCATGCGGTCTGGTGCGCGCGTCGTCTGATTGCCAATGAACCCTTCGCGGTCATCCTGCCTGATGACGTCATCGCAGCTGAAACGCCTTGCCTAAAGCAGATGGTGGAAGCTTATGAAGAAACTGGCGGTAATATGGTCGCTGCGATGGAGGTTCCGCCGGAACAAGCGTCTTCCTACGGTGTGCTGGACGTGCGCGACGATATGGGCTCGGTAGTGTCGGTGAACGGTATGGTCGAAAAACCCAAAGCCGATGAAGCCCCGTCAAATCTAGCCGTGATCGGCCGCTATATTCTGGCGCCTTCTGTTTTGCGCAATCTCAACAAAAAGAAACAAGGCGCGGGTGGTGAAATCCAGCTGACAGATGCCATCGCGGAAGATATCGCCGCTGATGTGCCCGTATATGGCTATCGCTTCCGTGGTCAGCGGTTTGATTGTGGATCGAAAGCAGGATTCTTGCAGGCCACTGTAGCCTTTGCTTTGGCTCGCGAAGAGCTCCGCGATGATCTGATGTGCTACATAAACGAAATCGCGCAGGTCGATAAGGCTGCGCAGTAACCTTCTGTTCCTCTTGTTGAAAAGAGAACAGCTACATATGGACCTAAGGTGGCCGGACAATATTGTCCGGCCTTTTGATCAGGAAGACGCAGTTTGACATATATTCTGGTGACTGGTGGCGCGGGCTATATCGGTTCACATGCCTGCAAAGCGCTACGCGCGGCCGGGTATACGCCTGTGACCTACGATAATCTGATAACAGGCTGGCAGGACGCGGTTAAATTCGGTCCCTTTGAAAGGGGCGATTTATCCGATCGTGCCCGGCTGGACGAGGTGTTTGCCAAATATAAGCCCGTAGCGGTGATGCATTTTGCAGCGTTGAGCCAGGTTGGCGAGGCCATGAGTGAACCAGGGCGCTATTGGACCAACAATGTGGGCGGATCTCTCACGCTGATCGAAGCTGCAGTGGCGGCCAATTGCCTTGATTTTGTGTTTTCTTCGACCTGCGCGACTTATGGTGAACATGACAATGTGGTGTTGGACGAAAACACACCGCAACTGCCGCTTAATGCCTATGGTGCATCTAAACGCGCGGTAGAGGATGTCCTGCGCGATTTCGAAAACTCGCATGGGCTGCGGTCGGTGATTTTCCGTTACTTCAACGTCGCCGGCGCTGATCCTGAGTCTGAGATCGGAGAATTCCATAGGCCCGAAACCCACTTGGTGCCTCTGGTACTGGATGCACTTGATGGCAAGCGTGATGCGTTGACGATCTTTGGCACCGACTACGATACGCCTGATGGAACTTGTGTTCGCGACTATGTGCACGTCTGTGATCTGGTTGATGCGCATGTCTTGGGCCTGGCATGGCTGCAAGACGGCAAAGGTAGCCAAGTGTTCAATCTGGGCACGGGCACCGGGTTTTCCGTGCGTGAGGTGATGGACAAGGCCGAAGCCGCAACTGGAAAACCGGTACCTCATTCTATTGGCCCTCGGCGAGCAGGGGATTGCACCAAGCTGGTATCCGGCTCAGTAAAGGCTGCAACCATATTGGGGTGGGAGCCGAAGCGATCAGACCTTGAGACGATGATTGCAGACGCCTGGGGCTGGCACAAAGTCGGCGCCTACGAGCACTAGGATGTTGGGGTCAGATCTGGCTCCGATATCTCTGCCGCTGCCAGAGATTTCGTTGACAGCGGCCTATCGGCTTCGATGGCAGCGGAGGCGACTGCTTTGGCGCTCATTTCGGGCGCGCCATCAACTCAATGTGGTGGCGGATCGCACGGTAGATTTGCAGGACGATGCGTTGATTGCGATAACCGTGCTGCGCAATGAGGCCACGCGCCTTCCCTTTTTTCTGAATTTTTACCGCGACCTGGGCGTTGATCATTTTCTTATGGTCGATAACGGCAGCGATGATGGCGGATCTGAATATCTATCCTCCCAAAGGGATGTTTCGATTTGGCGTACGGAGGCCAGCTATCGCGGTTCTCGGTTTGGGTTAGACTGGGCAACTTGGTTGCAAATCCGCTTTGGGCATCAGAGGTGGTGCCTGAGCGTCGATGCGGACGAACTGTTGGTTTTTGGCGGAGATACGAAACACGGGTTGCGTGGTTTGACCAATTGGTTGGATCGTCAGGATCTCGCTGGTTTTGGTGCCTTGATGATTGATTTATTCCCTGGTGGGGCTTTGGACACGGTGGCCTATTTACCCGGCGACGATCCCCGCCGCGCTCTGCCGTGGTTTGATTGTGGCCCGTATCGCAAGACCCGCCAGGCTCCGAGGGGTAACCTATGGGTCCAGGGCGGCACCCGGGAGCGGGTGTTTTTTGAAAATGAACCTCAGCGGGCACCAACTCTGAACAAACTGCCACTTATCAAATGGAATCGCCGGTACGCCTATACAAATTCAACGCATGCGATTTTGCCGCGGCAACTTAATGTGCTCTATGATGGTCCCGGTGGCTGTATGCCATCTGGCGCACTGTTGCACAGTAAGTTCTTGCCGGAAATAATGACGAAATCGCAGGTCGAAAAACAGCGTGGGCAGCATTTCAACGCGCCGCAACAATTCGACAGCTACTATGACCATTTAGCCGTCGGGCCTGATTTGTGGCACAGCCAGGCTCTGCGTTATGAGGGGCCTGAGCAGTTGGAGGCCTTGTGCCTCGCCCGCGCCCCAGACTGGGACGCAGGCTGATCTGTCTTTCAGTTGCGCTCGGCGTTTTGTTCGTCACGACGCTGCCGTACCAGTTGTCGTTTGGTGACCAGAGATGCTGTCACGACGCCGACAGTCACGATAGCGATCATTATGGTTGAGAGCGCGTTGATCTCTGGACTGACCCCTAATCGTACAGCTGAGAAGATCTTGATCGGGAGCGTTGTCGCTGCGGGTCCGGAGGTGAAAGACGCGATCACCAGATCGTCCAGCGACAAGGTGAAGGCCAGCAGCCAGCCTGAAATCACCGCAGGGGCAATGATTGGCAGAGTTACCAAGCGGAACGCTTCGGCTGCCGAACATCCGAGATCGAGTGCAGCTTCTTCCAGTGATCGATCAAATGTCACTAGTCGTGATGAGACGACAACCGAAACATAGCACATTGAGAAGGTTGTGTGCGCCAGTACGATGGTAAGGACACCGCGATCGAGGCCGATACCGATGAACAAGAGCAGCAGTGAAAGGCCGGTGATCACTTCTGGCATCACCAGTGGTGCGTAGATCATTCCGGAAAAAAGCGTGCGTCCAAGGAACCGCCCACCGCGCACCAGAACATACGCTGCTATGGTTCCCAGAACCGTCGCGATGGTTGAGGACATCACAGCCACTTTCACAGTGACCCAGGCGGCATTCAAAAACGCCTCGTTCTGCAACAATTCTCCATACCATTTGACGGAGAAGCCTGCCCAGACCGTGACCAGCTTGCTTTCGTTGAAGCTGTAGATGATCAGGATCACCATCGGGATATAGAGAAAGGCAAACCCCAACGTCAGAGAAACGGTATTGAACCAGCTCAGGCGAGTCATTGTTCTGCCTCCTGTTGTTTCTGCTGATTGCGCTGAAATAGCACAATTGGCACGATCAAAATCAACAGCAGTACAACTGCGACAGCAGAGGCGACGGGCCAATCACGGTTGGAGAAAAACTCTTCCCACAGGACCTTACCTATCATCAGAGTGTCAGAACCGCCCAGCAAAGACGGGATCACAAATTCGCCCAGCGTAGGAATGAAAACGAGGAAACAACCCGCAATAATCCCGGCGCGTGACAGCGGAATGGTGACCAGCCAGAAGGCTTGCATTCGGGAGCAGCCTAAATCCTCGGCTGCTTCAATGAGCGAACCGTCCAGCCGTTCCAGCGCGGAGTAAATCGGCAGGATCATGAACGGCAGATAGGTGTAAACGATACCGATATAAACTGCAGTATTGGTGTTTAGAATTGTGAGCGGTGTATTGATCAGCCCGGTCCAAATCAGGAGTTGGTTTAGTAATCCTTCATTCGACAAGATACCCATCCAAGCGTAAACGCGGATTAGAAAACTGGTCCAAAACGGTAAAATCACAAGCATCATCAGTGTCGGGCGCCACTCAGCCGGGGCACGGGCCATACCATAGGCCATGGGATAGCCAACCAGGAGCGTCAGTACGGTTGAAACCACCGCAATGCGAAGCGAACTCAGATAGGCCTTCCAGTAGAGGTCATCTTCCGCCAGCCAAGTGAAATTCTCGAAATCAAGATCTGAGAGAAATGCGCCGATCCCGGTGACCCAGTCAAATTGGGGCATGTAGGGCGGCCGCGCGATAGCTGCATCCGAGAGAGAGATTTTGAAAACAATGGCAAAAGGAACAAGAAACAGCGCCAGAAGCCAGGCGTAAGGGATAGCGAACAGGATGAAGCGGCGCATCAGTCGGCCAAGAGAACACCGGCGGTGGCTGTCCATGACAGCCAGACCGGGTCTTCCCAAGTAAAGGCACGACGTGCAATGCGGCGTGTGTTTGCGGCCTGTGCCTTGATCACCGCGCCTGAGGGTAGCTCTACGTGATAGGTAGAGATGTTCCCGAGGTAAGCGATATCCAGAATACGGCCCTGTATTGTATTGTCGGCGTCTGCAGGGCGATCCGTGCTGATGGTGACTTTCTCCGGACGGATAGCCAAATGGCAGGTCTGTGCCTCAGAAAATGAGATCTGACTTTTCACCGTTAGCGGTTCAGCGCCATCTTTCCAGTTGAGCGCGTATTGGCCAGGACCTGTCGGTGTTGCGGTGCCATCGATGATATTCACATCGCCGATGAAATCAGCCACATACAAAGAGTTAGGCGTTTCATAGATGCGGTCCGGTGTCGCAACTTGAACAATCTTGCCATTGTCCATCACCGCCACGCGGGAGGCGACCGTCATTGCCTCTTCCTGATCGTGGGTGACGATAACAAATGTGGTGCCGGTTTTTTCTTGAATGTCCATCAGCTCAAACTGGGTGTCTTGGCGCAGTTTTTTGTCGAGTGCGCCTAGAGGTTCATCCAGCAACAGCAATTTAGGTGCTTTGGCCAGCGATCGGGCCAATGCGACCCGTTGACGTTGCCCGCCAGAGATTTGATGTGGCTTGCGACGCGCAAATTTTTCCAGTCGAGTCAGCCGCAACATTTCCTGCACACGCTCTGCAATGTCGTGCTTGGGCCGGTTTTCACGCTTCAGTCCAAACGCGATATTGTCCCAGACGCTCAGATGCGGGAACAAGGCATAAGATTGGAACATCATGTTCACCAACCGTTTGTTCGGTGCCACCGGTGCGATATCCTGACCGGACAGGAAAATTTTGCCCTCGGTCGGGGTCTCAAACCCTGCCAACATGCGCATCATCGTGGTTTTGCCACAACCCGACGGGCCAAGCAGCGCAAAGAATTCTTTCTCGTATATTCCGAGAGTAAGATGGTCGATTGCGGTAAATTCACCAAAGCGTTTGGTGACATTTTGGAACTGGATCAGGGGCTTTGCCTCAGGATCGTTCCAGGGTTCAAATACAGGAATGGTCACGCTGGTCCCCAAATATCACGCAAGTGGTGGAACGGGCGCGGAACAAGCGCCTGAGTTCCTGAAAAGTGAAACGCGGGGCAGATATCTACCCCGCGTCTATCAGTTTTGATCAGGTTCCGGACTTGATCTTGGTCCACATGCGAGTGGCCTTACGTTGTACTTTCGGCGGATAGGCCTCTTTGATGTAGAGGTTTTTCAGCGTGTCTTCGCTTGGGTAGATCGCGGGATCACCGATCACATCTTCTTCAAGGAACTCCTGGCTCGCCTTGTTGCCATTGGCGTAATAGACGTAGTTCGATGCCGCCGCCATATTCTGGGCTTCCATGATGAAGTTCAGGAACTTATGGGCGCCTTCAGGGTTAGGGGCGTCCACCGGAATCGCCATTTGATCGAACCACATCAGCGCGCCTTCTTTGGGGGCGTTGAACACGATTTCCACACCGTTTTCAGCTTCATCAGCACGGTCACGTGCCTGAAGAATATCGCCGGACCAGCCAAAGGCCACACAGATGTCACCATTCGCCAGAGCGTTGATGTACTCTGAGCTATGGAATTTTTTCACATAAGGTCGGATCGCCGTTAATACCGGCTCAGCCTTCGCGACTACATCCGGGTCCATACTGTTTGGATCTTCGCCAATGTATTTCAGTGCCGCAGGAATCATCTCGTCGGGGGCATCCAGGAAATAGACGCCGCATGTGGACAATTTTTCCATGTTCTCCGGGTTTAGCACCAGTTCGAGCGAGTCGATTGGAGCATCTGCACCCAAAGCCTCTGCGACCTTAGCGGTGTTGGCGCCAATGCCGGTGGTGCCCCACATGTAGTTCACCGAATAGAGATTGTCAGGATCATAGAGTGCGGTGCGGTCTTTGATCGTATCCCACATGTTATCGGCGTTCGACAGCTTGCCCGTGTCCAACTTCTGGAACGCGCCGGCCTGAATCTGACGTGCCAGGAATGACCCGGTGGGGACCACGACGTCGTAGCCAGAACCACCCGCTAGCATCTTGGTTTCCAGCAGTTCGTTGCTGTCGAACACATCGTAGATCAGATTAATGCCTGTTTCGGCTTCGAATTTGGACAACAGCTCTTCGTCGATATAATCGGACCAATTGTAGACGCGAACTTCTTCGGCGACGGCGGCCGCACTGCTCAGCGCCACGATGGCGGTCAGTGTCATCGTCTTAAGTGTCATGAGTATCTCCCTGTGCGTGCCGGTTTCCGTGCCCGGCTGATGAGGATTTGATCAAGTTTTCTCTCATTCGGCAATACTGTTTATGTTTTCACTTGGGAAAACTTGGTGCAAGCTGCACAAAATTTAGGAGGAATTCCGAAGGTGAACCTGAGCAATCCAGACGCGTCATCCAGTAGTGAAACCGCAGCTAAACTGCCGGCCCATGAAACCGTCTATCAGACCCTCCGGGGGCAGATTCTGTTTGGCGATTTAGCGCCCGGACAAGCAGTCACCATTCAGGGATTGGTTGAGTCATTGGGGGCCGGTATGACGCCTGTCCGCGAAGCGATCCGCCGCTTGATCTCAGACGGTGCTTTGGTCTTTCAGGGGAACCGACGGGTGTCTGTTCCAATGCTGCGGAGTAGCGACCTAAGTGAGCTAATTTACGCAAGAAAAACAATAGAATGTCAGCTTGCACGGCTCGCGACCGAACGGGTAACGCCAGCAGATATCGCCGCGCTAGAGGCGATTGATACAGCTCTGGATCAGGCCATCTCTGCTGGAGATGTCGCCGGGTACTTGGTGCAAAACTATCAGTTTCATACGCGACTCTATGCCCATGCCGATGCACCTATCCTTACTGACCTCGCGGATCGGCTCTGGCTGCGGTTCGGCCCGTCGTTGCGTGTGGTCTGTGGACGGTTCGGCACGCAGAGCTTTCCTGATCGTCACAAAGATATACTGGAAGCACTGCATCGAAAGGATGCAGATCTTGCGGCTTTGGCGATGGAACGGGATGTAACACAGGGTATGGAGCAGGTGAGTCAGGGCGTGAATCAGTCTAGCTGATTCGATTGACATAGTGGAATTTGATCATATTCTGGGCGCAATCTCTTCTTTCAGGAGTCTGTCCAATGACTGCGATCACAAATCATCTTCCCACAGCCGAACTACAGGCGCTGGATGCGGCTCATCATATGCACCCGTTCACCGCGAATGGTGAACTGGCCGAAAAAGGCGCTCGGATTATCACCCGTGCCAGCGGCGTTACGCTGACAGATAGTGAGGGCAACAACATTCTGGATGCGATGGCTGGCCTGTGGTGTGTCAACATTGGCTATGGCCGTGATGAGTTGGCAGACGTAGCCGCCCGCCAGATGCGTGAGCTGCCCTATTATAACACCTTCTTCCAGACCACTCATGCGCCAGCGATAGCGCTTGCCGCAAAAATTGCCGAACTGGCGCCCGAAGGACTGAACCATGTGTTCTTTGCCGGGTCGGGATCTGAAGCGAATGACACCAACATTCGCATGGTTCGCCACTATTGGGCGATGAAGGGAAAGCCGACAAAGTCGGTGATCATTAGCAGGAAGAACGGTTATCACGGTTCGTCGGTAGGCAGCGGTAGCCTGGGTGGCATGACGGCAATGCACGAACAGGGTGGCCTGCCGATCCCGGATATTCACCACATCAATCAGCCCAATTGGTGGGCTGAGGGTGGTGATATGGCTGCCGAAGATTTTGGTCATGCCCGTGCTCAGGAGCTGGAACAGGCGATTCTGGAGCTGGGCGAAGACCGTGTAGCAGCCTTTATTGCCGAACCTGTTCAGGGTGCAGGCGGTGTGATTGTGCCTCCTGCTACTTACTGGCCGGAAATCCAGCGAATCTGCGACAAATACGAGATTCTGTTGATCGCAGATGAGGTGATCTGTGGCTTCGGACGCACTGGAAATTGGTTTGGAAGCGAGACCATGGGGATTCGTCCCGACATCATGACAATCGCTAAGGGTCTGTCGTCGGGCTATGCGCCAATTGGTGGGTCTATTGTCAGCGACGAGATCGCTTCGGTAATCGGGTCGGGTGAATTCAACCATGGCTACACCTATTCCGGTCACCCGGTGGCGGCCGCCGTAGCACTGGAAAACCTGCGCATTCTGGAAGAGGAACACATCATCGATAACGTGCGTGAGGTCATTGCGCCGTATCTTAAGGAACAATGGGAAGCGCTGGCTGATCATCCGTTGGTCGGTGAGGCCAAGATTGTGGGCATGATGGGGTCCATAGCACTGAGCCCCAATAAAGCTACCCGCGCCGCCTTCGCTGCAGAGGGTGGGACAGTTGGCTATATTTGCCGTGAACGATGCTTCGCCAATAACCTGGTGATGCGCCACGTTGGCGACCGGATGATAATTTCACCGCCATTGGTCATCACAGTTGAAGAAATCGACACGCTGATCGCGAGGGCCCGGCAGTCGCTAGACGAATGTTATGCCGAACTGAAAAATCAGGATCTGTTGCACAGCGCGTAAAATTCAACACAGCCCATTTTTGTGGCGTCGGTTCTAAGCCAGAACCGACGCCGTTTTTGCATCTGCGAATCCGAACCAGTTTTTCAAATTCGAGTTTGGAAGTGTTTCCGGTAACGTTTGGTGGCATTCAATCACGGCGTGTAAAAATAGAGTTTCCATGTGAAATGCGTGGCAAAAAATGTCGCTTTTCAGCAGTCGTTCGTCGTAATGTGTACCGTAGCAGGAGCGTTCGGCCCTAAGGTGAATTCAAGAGATGATCCGGACGATCCGGTTGCGCACCAACACTCGGGTGTGCTTACATCGCTACAGAAGTGCAGAGCCAATCTGCCGAACCAAACCAGGGAGCCTCAATTGGCTGATGCGTCAAACACGAGCGCGTTCGTTGAATTCGAACGTGTGCAGAAGAGTTATGACGGCGAGAATCTCGTTGTCAAAGATCTGAACCTCACCATGCCGAAAGGCGAATTTTTGACCATGTTGGGTCCGTCAGGTTCAGGCAAAACGACCTGCCTGATGATGTTGGCTGGATTTGAGACAGCAACCCATGGTGATATCCGGCTAGGTGGCGTCTCGATCAACAACATTCCACCCCATAAGCGCGGCATCGGGATGGTGTTCCAGAACTACGCGTTGTTTCCACATATGACCATCGCCGAGAATCTCAGCTTTCCTCTGGAAGTCCGTAATATGGGCAAATCCGAGCGTGAGCAGAAAGTGATGCGCGCGTTGGATATGGTGGAAATGGGCGCCTTTGGTGGCCGTCGTCCGGCGCAATTGTCCGGAGGTCAGCAGCAACGGGTTGCTCTGGCGCGGGCACTGGTATTCGAACCTGAGCTGGTCTTGATGGACGAACCGCTCGGAGCGCTGGACAAGCAGTTGCGCGAGAAGATGCAGTTTGAGATCACACATTTGGCACATCAGCTTGGCATCACTACGGTCTACGTGACGCACGACCAAACCGAGGCGCTGACCATGTCTGACCGCGTAGCGGTGTTTAATGATGGTCGGATCCAGCAGCTGGCGCCGCCAGATGAGCTGTATGAAGAGCCGTCAAACAGCTTCGTGGCCCAGTTTATCGGCGAGAATAATACGCTCGAAGGTACGATCAAAGAGATCAACAACGGCATTGCGCTGGTTCAGCTGGACGATGGTGAGTTGATTGATTGCAAGCCCATCAATGTTTCCAAGCCGGGTGAGCGGACGCGTGTTTCAATCCGCCCCGAGCGCGTTGAATTCAACAAGGATCGGATGCAGGAAGGCGCTCATACGCTCAAGGCAGAGGTTCTGGAGTTCATCTACATGGGCGATATTTTCCGTACCCGTCTGCGGGTTGCCGGAAATGATGAGTTTGTTGTCAAAACCCGGAACGCGCCAGATCAGGTGCGGCTGCAGCCCGGCCAGCAGATCGAAATTGGCTGGCTGCCGGAAGATTGCCGCGCGCTGGACGCCTGACAATCGCATACGTCTGAACTCCCGGCAACGAACGATCGGGAGACAATGATCAATAATAATATAGTTTCAACAAGGAGTAGAGTGTCTATGAAACTCACCAAACTGACTGCATTGGCAGCCACCACAGCGCTATGTGCGCCGATGGCGATGGCAGCCGATATGGCAAATGAAATGACCATCGTGTCCTGGGGCGGTGCCTATCAGGAAAGCCAGCTTAAGGCCTACGTCGTTCCTTATCAGGAAATGCACCCTGAGCTGAAGGTGATCTGGGACGAAAGCTCGGCAGAAGCGACCGCTAAAATGCGCGCTATGACGGAAGCCGGCAATGTGACCTGGGATTTGGTTGACGTTGTTGCATCCGATGCCATGCGCATGTGTGACGAAGGCCTGGCGGCTGAGCTGGATCATGACGCAGTTCTGGCTGCGGCTCCCGATGGCACTGTCGCTAGTGAAGACTTTGGCGAGCTGATCGTAAGCGATTGCTTTGTGCCGCAGATCGTCTATTCGACAACTTTTGGCTACCGCATGGACAAGGTCGGTGACACTCCGCCGAGCACCATCTGCGACATCTTCGATACTGCTAAGTACCCAGGCAAGCGCTCTCTGCAGAAGCGTCCGATCGACAACGTCGAATGGGCTCTTTACTGCGATGGCGTTGCAAAGGACGAAATCTATGATGTCTTGAGCACCGACGAAGGTGTGACGCGGGCACTGAACAAGCTGGACAGCATCAAGGATCAGGTTGTCTGGTGGACCGCTGGTGCGGAAACGCCTCAGCTGCTGGCAGATGGCGAAGTTGTGATGGGTTCGACCTTCAACGGTCGTCTGTTCTCCGCAATTGCAGAGCAGAACCAGCCGATCGATATGCTGTGGGACATGCAGTCGTTTGATCTCGATGGTTGGATTGTTCCTGCTGACCTTCCAGAAGATCGTAAGGCACGTGTGATGGACTTCCTGAAGTTCGCCACAGACACCCAGCGTTTGGCTGATCAGGCTGCCTTCATTTCTTATGGCCCTGCACGCGCTTCCTCGGCACCGCTGGTTGGCAAGCACGCCATCCTAGGCATCGACATGGCGCCGCATATGCCGACAGATCCGGCCAACGCCGTCAACGTGCATGTCTATGACTACGAATGGTGGGCAGACAACCGCGATGATCTGGATGCGAAATTTCAGGCGTGGCTTGCCAAGTAATCTGTTTTGAACAGATCCTGACATCATCGGGAGGGGGCTGTCATACAGCCCCTTCTCCACCAACAAAAAATTCCGACGGGGGCTCCTACTCATGAGCGATACCACCGACACCGGACCGGTCTTGGCCGCCGATGGCACGCCGCTGAAGCGCAGCCTGGCCCGAGCTCTCCGGATGCAGAAAATACGCGCCCTGCTGTTGATCGCGCCGCTTCTGTTATTTGTTCTTCTAACGTTTATTCTCCCGATTGCTGACATGCTGTTCCGCTCGGTTGAGAATAAGATTGTCTCCGACACTTTGCCCAAGACCGTGGTTGCGCTGAACGACTGGGATGCGAACTCGGGTCAGACACCGGACGAGGTGGTCTTTGCGGCGCTTGCCGCCGATCTTCAGGTGGCAGCTCAGGAAAAGACTCACACGCGTGTCGGATCGCGTTTGAACTATGAAAATCCAGGTATTTCATCGCTATTCCGCAAAGCGGGCCGCAAGGTTAAGCGCTGGGATTTGGCTGAAGATGGCCCGTTCAAGGAGAAATTCGTCGATATTGACGAGGATTGGGCCGACCCCGAGGTTTGGCGTACGGTCCAGACTTATGCCGGAGCGTATACCAACGGGTATTTTCTCAACGCAGCGGATTTCCAGAAAGGCGCCGCTGGCGCCGAGTTACGACCCGAGAATGAACGTATCTATGGCACGCTATTCCTGCGTACTCTGATTATGTCGCTGGCCATTACAGTAAGCTGTATCGTGCTTGGCTATCCGGTCGCTTGGATCTTGGCGAACCTGCCGTCCAGATCTGCAAACCTACTGATGATTTTGGTGCTTCTTCCGTTCTGGACGTCGCTTCTCGTGCGGACGTCCGCTTGGAAGGTCATGCTCCAGCAACAAGGTGTTATAAACGACACGTTGGTCTGGCTCGGTCTGGTTGCGGATGATGCGCGACTTGTGATGATCAACAACCAGTTCGGTACGATTGTGGCGATGACACATATTCTGCTGCCGTTCATGATCCTGCCGATGTACTCGGTAATGCAAACGATCAACCCTTCGTACCTGCGTGCAGCCAAGTCGCTCGGCGCCACCAACTGGACCGCTTTCTGGCGGGTGTATTTCCCACAATCGGTTCCGGGTATCGGTGCGGGGTCTATCCTCGTTTTCATTCTGGCGATTGGTTACTACATCACGCCGGAACTGGTGGGTGGCACAAAAGGTGTGTTCATCTCTAACCGGATTGCCTTCCACATTTCGCAATCGCTCAATTGGGGTCTTGCTGCGGCGCTTGGTAGTATTCTGCTGGTGGTCGTGCTCACACTCTACTGGGCCTATGACAAGATTGTCGGCATCGACAACGTGAAACTGGGATAAGACACATGGCTTTGACACCTGTTGAAAACCAAACTCCCGGTTTCGTTGCGCTTGTCGCAGCGGCTGCCGGGGCTTTCTTTGGACTGTTCGTTGGCACTGCTCAAGGGTCTGGCATTTTGGGCGTGCTGATTGGAGCAGCTCTTGTTGGCGGACTGGGCTTTGTACTGGCGGGAATGCGTGATCAGCAGCGGGTAATCCGCTGGGTTCTGGTCGCCGCATTCGCAGTGGCTGGATTTGTGATGGGCGGGTTCCCCGCAGCCGTAATGGGGCTCCTGTTCGGCGCTTTTGTTGGCTGGTTTATCTTCTGGCTCTCGACGTCGCGCTACCGCGTGCATCTGGCTCCTTATCTCACTCCGGGCCAGGTGCTGTGGCATTATACGTTCCGGGTGATCTGCGGGTCGATCTTCGTATTCCTGATTACGCCGATCTTGGTGGTGATGCCACTGTCGTTCAATGCTCAGGATTTCTTCACTTTCACACCGGAGATGCTGCGATTTGATCCCGAAGGCTACTCGCTGAAACACTACCAAGACTTCTTTACCAATGCGGATTGGCAGCAGGCGATGTGGAACTCCATTAAGATCGCGCCGATGGCGACTATCTTATCGGTCGGCTTTGGTACCTTGGCTGCGATTGGTCTGAGCCAACCGCATGTTCCCTTCCGCCGTGCGATCATGGCGATCTTGATTTCGCCGATGATTGTGCCCCTGATTATCTCAGCGGCAGGGATGTATTTCTTTTATAGCCGTATCGGATTGCAGGGCACGTATTTTGGTGTGGTTCTGGCACATGCGGCGTTGGGTATCCCTTTTGTGATTATCACAGTTACCGCAACTCTCGTGGGTTTTGATCGCTCGTTGACCCGTGCAGCCGCGAACATGGGGGCAGGTCCTGTCACCACGTTCTTCCGGGTGCAGATGCCGCTCATCCTGCCCGGTGTTATCTCCGGCGGATTGTTCGCGTTTATCACCTCTTTTGATGAGGTCGTTGTGGTGCTGTTTGTTGGATCAGCTGGCCAGAAAACACTGCCATGGCAGATGTTCATTGGCCTGCGTGAGCAGATTTCGCCCACGATCCTTGCTGTAGCCACGATCCTTGTTGTGGTGTCGATTGGTCTCCTGACAGTGGTTGAAATGCTGCGTCGCCGTTCAGAGCGTCTGCGCGGTATGTCGCCGACCTAAAACTGCCTGCGCATCATGAGAATATGAAAGGCCCCGGTGAGAAATCCGGGGCCTTTTTTCCATTTGTCAAAATCAGTGTCAGAGACGTTCGATTGCCAGTGCAATGCCCTGACCGCCGCCGATGCACATGGTGATCAGGCCTTTGGTGCCCCCGATTCGCTCCAGCTCGTATAGTGTCTTAAGCGTGATGATAGTGCCTGTCGCGCCGACGGGATGGCCTAAGGCGATAGCACCGCCGTTGGGGTTCACCTTGGCTGGCTCTAGCCTTAGTTCCTGATTCACGGCCAGAGCTTGAGCTGCAAAAGCTTCGTTCGATTCGATGACATCAAAGTCGCTGACAGAAAAGCCTGTTTTCTTCAGCAGGTTTTGCACTGCGGGGACTGGGCCAATGCCCATGACCTCAGGGCGGACTCCGGCGTGGGCATATCCCAATATGCGCGCTTTTGGTTTCAGACCAGCTTTATGTGCAGCATCAGCCGTCGCTAGTACAATAGCAGCTGCTCCGTCATTTATGCCGCTTGCATTACCGGCGGTGACGCGCCCGTCTTTTTTGAATACTGGTTTTAGCCCGCCCAGAGACTCCAATGTGCTGGCTTTTGGATGTTCATCCACGTCAAAGGGAACCAAGTCGCGCTTAACTTGGACCTCCACTGCGGTGATCTGACTGGCGAAATGCCCTGCCTCAATTGCAGCGGCGGCACGGGTTTGGCTTGTCACGGCAAACTCGTCCATTTGTTCACGGGTGATAGCGTGTTCGTCAGCCACGTTTTCGGCGGTTACCCCCATGTGACCGGTGCCAAAGGGGCAATTCAATGCGCCCAACATCATGTCCAGTGCACGGGCATCGCCCATTTTCTGACCCCACCGGGCGCTTGGCACGATGAATGGGCTGCGTGACATGTTTTCCGCACCACCGGTAAGCGCGAATTCTGAATCCCCCAGCATCAGGGACTGAATGCCGGATACGATAGCCTGTGCCCCAGACCCACATAGACGGTTCACGTTCATCGCAGGAGTACCATTGGGCACACCGGCCTGCATCGCTGCCACACGGCTGAGATACATATCGCGAGGGTCTGTATTGATCACGTGGCCAAAAACAACATTGCCGATTTGTTCGGGTTCGACGCCAGAACGTTCCATCGCGGCCTTAGACACGATTGTTGCTAGATCGATAGGTGCTGTACCTGCCAGCGCACCACCAAAGGTACCAATGGCTGTACGGGCGCCATCCAGAATCACGATGTCGGTCATTGTCTCTCTCCTTCATGACGTTGGCGGAAGTATGCACTTGCGGCATCACGCTGTCTGCCGGGACGTGTCGTCACCGATGCGTCGCGCGACCGAACTCTGTCGCCGTCTGAGCGTTTGACAATTTGGATGTGAACGCGCAGAAAATCCGTCATGACGGAAAATGTAGATGACATCCTGACCTTGCTGCCTGCCCGCCTGAAAGAGGCGCGCCGTGCGCAGGGGCTCAGCCTTGAAGCGGTGGCCAATCTCTCAGGTGTAAGCCGTTCCATGGTCAGTCAGATCGAACGCGGAGAGAGCTCGCCGACGATTGCAACCCTGTGGAACCTGACACGCGCACTACAGGTCGATTTTGCCGGGCTTCTGGACAGCAATGAGGCGCAGGACCGGATCGAGGTGCTGAGGGATGGCGACGTTCCATCCATTGAAAACATGGGCGAGGGATGTCTGATCCGCATCCTATCTCCGCCTGAGGATGCAGGTGGACATGAGGTCTATGACATCCGGTTGAAGTCGGGCGCGGCATTGAAAAGCCAGCCTCATGGCCGCGGGACCGTCGAGCATGTGACAGTATTGGAGGGGGTTGTACGGCTCACCTCTGGGAGTGCGACAGATCGCCTGCATTCTGGTGATACCGCGCGCTACTCCGCAGATGTGCCTCATGCGATTGCAGCAGAGGATGGCGCTGCGCGAGTCTTTCTGATTGTGAAGAATGCGTAAGGACCACTGATCATTTAGTCCGAGATATTTTGACCAAGCGAACTTCAGGCGTAAATTCTATTTTCACGGATTTTAATCCGTTATCATGAAATCCCCTATTTCGGAAAATAATCCGTTATGGTAGATCGTGACTCGAGCATATGAGGAGTCCTACCATGACCACTGCCTTTTTGAGCGACATCACCAAGACACTGGCCCAGATCGAAAAAGACGGTCTGTTTAAGCGGGAACGAATGATCACCTCCCCTCAGGGGGGCGAAATCACTGTTGGTGACGGGTCTGAAACTGGCCGTGAAGTCATCAATCTCTGTGCCAACAACTATCTTGGGCTTGCCGACCATCCCGACTTGATCGCTGCTGCACGCAGCGTGATGGATGATAAGGGGTTCGGGATGGCCTCGGTTCGCTTTATCTGCGGTACACAGGATATTCATCGCGAGCTGGAGCAACGGCTTGCAAAGTTTCTGGGCAAGGATGATGCAATCCTTTTTGCGGCCTGTTTTGATGCCAACGGAGGCTTGTTCGAGCCCTTGTTGGGGCCGGATGATGCAATCATATCTGACAGTCTGAATCACGCCTCCATCATCGATGGTATCCGGCTGTGTAAGGCCAAGCGCTATCGCTACTTGAACAGCGACATGAATGATCTTGAAGCCTGGTTAAAACAGGCGCGTGAAGACGGTGCGCGCCATATCATGGTTGCGACCGATGGCGTTTTTTCGATGGATGGCTATTTAGCGAAACTGCCCGAAATCCGCGCATTGGCAGACAAATACGAGGCCGTTGTGATGGTGGATGATTGCCATGCCACCGGTTTCATGGGTGTGACAGGTGCGGGCACGCCGGAACATTTTGGTGTCGACGTTGATATCGTCACCGGGACATTGGGCAAAGCATTGGGTGGGGCAATCGGCGGTTATATCGCTGGGCCGCAGCCAGTGATCGACCTGCTGCGGCAGCGGGCGCGGCCCTATTTGTTTTCGAATTCGCTGCCGCCATCCATAGTTGCCGCCGGGCTAGAGGCCATTCGATTGGTCGAAGACGGGGGGCAGTTGCGAGCGCAGCTGTTTGAGAACACGCGATATTGGCGTGAAGGACTTGAGAGCCTTGGTTTCGATCTATTGCCTGGCGAACATCCGATTGTGCCTGTTATGCTGGGCGAAGCACAGCTGGCGCAGGATATGGCATCGCAGTTGTTCGACGAAGGCGTCTATGTATCGGGCTTTTTCTTCCCGGTGGTGCCGCGCGGACAGGCGCGTATCCGCACGCAGATGAACGCAGCGCTGACGCGGGCTGAGTTGACCCGTGCGCTAGAGGCATTCGGCAAGGGTGGCAAACAACTCGGTATTCTTTCATGAGCAATATGATGAAGGCGCTTGAGAAAACCCATCCCAAAGAAGGACTGTGGATGGTTGACGTGCCGGTGCCGGAGATTGGCCCTGATGAGGTTCTGATTAGGATCAAAACAACGGGGATCTGCGGGACCGACATCCATATCTGGAACTGGGATGACTGGGCAGCCCATACGGTGCCGGTACCGATGATCACAGGTCATGAATTTGTCGGCGAGATTGTTGAGGTCGGCCGTAACGTAAGCGATCTGACCAAAGGCCAGCGTTGCTCCGGCGAAGGCCATTTGATTCAGACCGATTCGCGGCAATCAAGGGCCGGTAAGTTTCACCTTGATCCTGGAACCCGCGGCATTGGCGTGAATGAGCAGGGTGCCTTTGCGCAGTATCTCAAATTGCCCGCCTTTAATGTGGTTCCTTTGCCAGACGGTATCCCAGATGAGATCGGTGCTATCCTTGATCCATTGGGGAATGCCGTCCACACCGCATTGAGTTTTGATCTTTTGGGGGAAGATGTGCTGATCACCGGGGCTGGGCCGATTGGCATCATGGCCGCAGCGGTGGCACGCCATGCTGGTGCGCGACATGTAGTTATCACAGATATAAATCCGGATCGGTTGGCCCTGGCACGTCATGTGGTTCCCTCGGTGCGCACGGTCGATGTGACGGCAGAAGATTTGCACGATGTCGTTCATGAGCTGGGCATGAAGCAGGGCTTTGACGTCGGGCTGGAGATGTCAGGTAATCAAGCTGCGCTTGATCAAATGGTTGAGGCCCTCGTGATGGGGGGCAAGATCGCTTTGCTGGGTATCCCGCCGGGGAAATCGCCGGTGGACTGGAGCCGTATCGTATTCAAGGCCATTACCCTAAAGGGCGTTTATGGGCGCGAGATGTTTGAGACTTGGTACAAGATGATCGCGATGCTGCAGAATGGCCTGGATGTCAGCCGGGTGATTACCCATCGGTTCGATATTGATGACTTTGCCAAAGGGTTCTCCGCAATGAAGTCTGGTCGCAGTGGCAAAGTCGTGCTGAATTGGTCATGACCCATCGCGGGTAGCGCTTGAAGAGCGCTATCCCTGTGTGGGAACGCCGCATGGATCTCAGGAAATTGTCGTTCTAAGCAGAATATTCGGGTGTGAGCGCGTGGCGTCCGGAACTGTCAAGTAACCAGGCTGATGTGCCTTCGAACACGGCCGTAGTAAGTGGCTTGCCGTAGCCAGCACCAGTATCGAGGTTCACACGATTGCCATAATGTATTGCAGTATCGACTGGCGTGTGGCCGTGCACGATGAGTTTTGGATGCGGGCCTGTATGCTGGTGGAACGGCTGACGGATCCAGACCAGATCGTTTTCATTCTGTTGTTCGAGCGAGATGCCCGGCCGTATACCCGCATGGACAAAGACAAGATCATCAGTCTGATGCATCGCTTGCAGGGATTGCAGAAAATCGACATGTGTTCGTGGTACCGCGCCCAGGGCCTCGGCATGCACGTCTTCGAGCCGTGCAGGTTCGGGTATTGTTACACCGTAACTTTCAAGGGTTTCGATGCCGCCGAGACGATCGTGCAACCAATGGTAGCCGATAAGCATATGCGGATCGTGGCGCGGCGCATCTTCAAGAAACCAAGAAAACATCCGGTCGTGATTACCCAAAACCGTAATCCAGTTTCGGCCCTCTGTACGACCTGTGATCAGGCGGTCTATGACCCCCCGGCTGTTGGGGCCACGATCGATGTAGTCCCCCAAGAAAACCACCTGCGAATCGGGCCCACCGTCTGCTTCGATATGGTCCAGCGCCTGTTCCAGCATCTCAAGTTGGCCATGAATATCACCGATGGCATAGATGGGGGCGGTCATGTGGAAGGCTCCTGCAGTGAAATAATATTGCCAAAAACATAAATGCGCCGCCGTTATAACCGGGCGGCGCATTTGTTGAAACTACTGGTAGGCTACACGCTAGCTGACATCAAATTGCAGCGGTTTGATCTGGTTGAAAAACTCAGTTTCCGCCAGGGCTGCGCGGGCTGCTGCAGGGACCTGTTCGTCGACATACAAAAGGGCAATTGCTTCGCCACCGGCCTCTGAACGGCCCAGCGTAAAGTTGGCGATGTTGACGCCCATGTCACCCAGGATGCGGCCCAGAGTACCGATTATGCCCGGCACGTCTTCGTTGGTCGTATAGAGCATATGTGCGCCGACCTCGGCATCTATATTGATGCCCTTGATCTGGATGAAGCGCGGTTTGCCATCAGAGAACACAGTCCCGGCGACGGAACGTTCGCGTTTGCTGGTGACAACTGTGACCTTGATATAGCCGTCAAAAGTGCCGGATTTATCCTGATTTGTGGTGGATATCTGGATGCCGCGCTCACGTGCAACCACTGGTGCAGACACCATGTTCACGTCGGGGTTCAGCTTTTTCATGATACCGGCCACGACCGAGCAGTTCAGAGCTGCCAGGTTCATTTCGGATGCCACACCATCGTAGAGAATGTTGATCGCTTGAATGGGCTCATCGGTCATCTGCCCGATAAATCCACCAAGATGACCAGAAAGCGCGACCCAAGGCCCCATGACCCGGGCTTCTTCGGCAGTCATAGACGGCATGTTCAATGCGTTTTCAACTGCGCCATCCAACAGGTAGTTCGACATTTGTTCAGCCACTTGCAAGGCGACGTTTTCCTGTGCCTCGCTGGTCGCCGCGCCCAAATGCGGGGTGCATACGACATTCGGAAGGCCGAATAGCGGGTTTGTTTTTGCTGGCTCTTCCGAGAAAACATCAAAGGCGGCACCGGCCACATGTCCGGATGTGAGCAGTTCTGCTAGGGCAGCTTCGTCCACCAGACCGCCGCGTGCGCAGTTAATGATACGCACGCCTTTCTTGGTTTTAGCCAGGTTTTCCTTGGACAGGATGTTTTTAGTTTGATCGGTCAGCGGTACATGCAGGGTGATGAAATCAGCGCGGGCCAGCAGCTCGTCCAGCTCGACCTTTTCGACGCCGATTTTGTCGGCCTTTTCCTGGCTGAGGAACGGATCATACGCTGCTACCTTCATCTTCAGCCCACGTGCGCGGTCGCAAACGATACCACCGATGTTGCCGGCACCGATCACACCAAGCGTCTTGTTCGTCAGCTCAACACCCATGAAGTTGGATTTTTCCCATTTCCCGGCATGGGTGGAGGTCGACGCTTCTGGGATTTGACGGGCAACGGCGAACATCATAGCGATGGCATGTTCGGCGGTCGTGATCATATTGCCAAAAGGCGTGTTCATCACGATCACGCCTTTCTGCGAGGCCGCGTCTTTGTCGATATTGTCGGTGCCGATCCCGGCGCGAGCGATCACCTTGAGGTTGGTCGCGTTGTCGAGGATCTTCTGCGTCACTTTGGTGGCAGAGCGGATAGCCAAGCCATCGTAATCGCCGATGATCGCTGCCAGCTTATCCTTGTCTTTGCCAAGCTCAGGCTGGAAATCAACGTCGATACCTCGATCCCTAAAGATCTGAACGGCGGCTTCGGAGAGTTTATCGGAGATGAGAACTTTGGGCGCCATGGGTGGGCTCCTTCATGCGGGGGCCGGGTCAGGCCGAATGTCTGTATAATACGCCTGTTTAGGCGTCTGCTTTTGTGTCGCCTGCCCGGCGGCGGTTGCTGGACAGGCGCTTCAAGGTCAGGCAGCAACCAATAGCGCTGCGATTTCAGTCTCAAATGCATATTCGAGCCATGGAAGCATGGCCTCGATGTCAGAGGTTTCAACCGTGCCGCCACACCAGATGCGCAGACCGGCCGGTGCGTCGCGGTAGGCACCGATATCCAGCGCGATCTCTTCTGCTTCCAGACGTTTGGCAATAGCCTTGGCAAAGGCGCTGCCATCATGAATGCGATCATCGGTGAACTTCAAGCAGACCGAGGTATTGGATCGCGTGGCTGGGACGGTGGCCAGATTTGCGATCCATGGCTTGGCCGCGCAGAAGTTAAATATTGCCTGCGCATTGGCATTGGCACGTGCTTGCAAACCATCAAGGCCACCGACTGATCGGGCCCAATCCAGCGCCAAGAGATAGTCCTCAACCGCCAGCATAGAAGGCGTGTTGATTGTCGCTCCCTTGAAGATACCGTCGATCAGTTTGCCGCCTTTGGTCAGGCGAAAAATCTTAGGTAATGGCCAAGCAGGGGTGTAGCTCTCCAGGCGTTCAACCGCGCGCGGAGACAGGATGATCATGCCATGAGCTGCTTCGCCGCCCAGAACCTTCTGCCAGGAGAAGGTGGTTACATCCAGTTTGTCCCAAGGCAGATCCTGTGCAAAAGCTGCAGATGTCGCGTCGCAGATGGTCAGCCCATCGCGATCCGGCGCGATCCAGTCGCCATTTGGTACCCGTACCCCAGAAGTGGTGCCGTTCCACGTAAAGACAACGTCGTTGTTGAAATCGATGCTCGCCAGATCGACCAACTCGCCGTAGTCGGCAGTTTTGACTACAGCATCGAGCTTCAGTTGTTTGACAACATCGGTCACCCAGCCTGCGCCAAAGCTTTCCCACGCGAGCATTTCGACGCTACGGTCACCCAGCAGATTCCACATCGCCATCTCTACCGCCCCGGTGTCTGAGGCGGGAACGATGCCGATCTTATAGTCGGCAGGAACACCGAGAATCTCACGTGTGCCTTCGATCGCTGCAAGGAGCTTGTCCTTGCCAACAGCTGCTCGGTGGCTGCGACCCAAGGGCGCGCCTGCGAGCTTGGCGAGATCAAATGAAGGAGGTTTGGCACAAGGGCCAGAGGAAAAACGCGGATTAGCCGGCCGCGTTGCCGGTTGTTCAATAGCCATTACTGCTATCCTTCCAGATAAGCGCCTCTCGTTGGGGAGAGGTGTCCCACAGACAGGGCTACTGGCTGAAATGCCGCCGGGCAACAGGAAAAGCGACAGATAGCGGCCATTTTGAGATCATCCGCGACCTTCTTTGACGCCTTTCGGAAACAGATGCATCGCACCGAGGCGCCTAATCGGGATGTGAGACGCTTCTGGCACAGTTGGAGTGGCGGCTTGGATTCGAGGGCTTGGCTATGCACGGCTTGCAGGCGTATGACAGGCACAACCCTGCCGAATGGAGCCCTTCATGTTCATTGCCACACTGCTGTGTAACCCGCAAAATTCCTGCCTTTCGCCAGCTCTTGTCGAATCGCTGCGCAATGCGTGGGGCGGTGGAGATGCGTTGTGGTTGGCACCGGATGTTGCTGCAGAGTTTTCGTTGGAGCATCAGCCGGACAATCAATGGGAGGTTTGGGCTGATTTGCAGGATCTTGGCGTGGATCTCGTGCTTCAACGGGCCGACCGTCGCCGCAAAAAGATGCTGTTGGCCGATATGGACTCAACTATGATCCAGCAGGAGTGCATCGACGAACTGGCTGAGGAAGCGGGCGTTGGCCCGCGGGTCAAGGAAATCACTGCGCGCGCCATGAATGGGGAATTGGATTTTGACGGGGCGCTGCGTGAACGCGTCGCCCTGCTCAAAGGACTGCCGGTTGCCGTGATTGAGCAGGTGCTGGATAGCCGTATCACTTTGATGCCGGGAGGCGCGGCTCTGATGGCCACAATGAAGGTAAATGGCGCTTATGCAGCATTGGTTTCGGGCGGGTTTACGGCTTTCACCAAGCGGATCGCTGAGCAATTGGGGTTTGACGAGAATCGAGCCAACACGTTGCGGGTGGCAGATGGTGTTTTGACCGGAGAGGTTGGTATGCCCATTTTGGGACGCGAGGCCAAAGTGGACGCACTGGAGCAAATCACTACCCGTCTCGGTCTGGAGGAAGCGGATGTGATGGCGGTGGGCGATGGTGCCAACGATCTGGGGATGCTTGGGCGCGCCGGGGCAGGTGTTGCGCTGCATGCCAAACCATCAGTGGCCGCGGAGTGTGACATTCGCATCAACAACGGTGATCTGACTGCGTTGCTTTATATCCAGGGCTATGCCCTGACTGATTTCAAAGGCTGAAAATAATGTTCGAAGTGGGGTTTGAAGTCCTGCTGCTGTTGATGGCGGCAGGGTTTACAGCTGGTTTCATTGACGCGGTCGCGGGTGGTGGCGGTTTGGTTACGGTGCCGGTTTTGCTGCTCGCAGGGGCCAACCCTATTACAGCGCTTGCTACTAATAAGATCCAAGGATTGTTCGGCGCTGCAACGGCCGCGTTGAGCTATGCGCGAGGCGGCCATGTCGATTTGCGGGCACAGGCAGGTTCGGCGATGATCGCCGGTGCCGCATCGATCTGTGGAGCGCTGCTGATATCGGTTTTGCCTACCACGTGGATCCAGTGGATCCTGCCGTTACTGCTGATCGGGATAGCGGTCTTTTTTGCCACAAAGAAGGGATTGGATGACAGTGATCGCATAAGGCGGCTGTCTCCTGTAGTGTTCGCAGCAACGATAGTGCCTTTGTGTGGGCTGTATGATGGTCTGCTGGGACCGGGCGCAGGCAGCTTTTACATGCTTGGATTTGTTTCGCTGGCCGGGTATGGAATTCTGCGGGCGACAGCGCATACCAAGCTTTTGAATTTTGCCTCGAATGCAGGCGCGCTTTTGGCTTTTGCCTTTGTTGCAACACCCTGGTGGGGCGTCGGGCTCGCTATGGGGCTTGCGCAGATCGCCGGTGCCAGAGTTGGTGCTGGATTAGCGCAGAAGCAGGGCGCGCGAATGATCAAACCGTTGTTGGTATTGACCTCAGTAGTTCTTGCCTTGCGGCTCTTATGGGACATGTTTTGATTTCAGGTCGCTAAGATCTGAAGCGGCGGTCCGGACTACCCTTATTGGCCAGCTTATAATTAACCCTTCCATTAATTAACGGATGTGTTAATATGTAGGCATGACACCATTGCTCAAATCATTTTCTGCGCTCTCTGACGAAATCCGCATGACCATCGTTGAACAGCTGATGGAACACGGTGAACTGCCAGCCGGGGATCTGGTGCGTGGATCTGGCGTTACGGCGCCCGCTGTTTCACGCCATCTTAAAGTTTTGCGTGAGGCTGGGCTGGTCGCACAACGTGCAGATGGAACACGCAGACTTTATTCCGCGCGGCCCGAGGGGCTGAAACTGATCGCTGATTGGACCCAGTCACGTCAGTCATTTTGGGAAAGCAGCCTTGATCGGCTGAAAGTCGCGCTAAGGGAGGAAATGGAATGACGGATTTGCGACTGGAGCGTGAATTCCCCGTTCAGCCAGAGCGCCTTTTTGCCTGGATTAGCGATACGAATAAGCTGTTACAGTGGTGGGGCCCTGAAGGGATGACGGTGCCCGAGTATACGTTGAATTTTCGGGAAGAGGGACCTTGGTCCACGGTCATGATCAGCACAGACGGAGACCGGTACCATGTGTCTGGCGTTGTCACACATGTGCGCCCGCCGCATTCCATAGGCTTCACCTGGGGATGGCATGACCTCGCTGGTGCGCGGGGCCACGAAAGCCACGTCACCTTAACCGTAGAAGCCAGCGTAACGGGTGCGCGTTTGATTATTGATCATCGTGATCTGGACGATTCTGAACAGGCCGACAGTCACCGGGCCGGGTGGGAGTCAACTCTGCACAAGCTGCTCGCAAAGATCCAGTAACCGCGGCAACTGCAATCAACAGACAGTGTATTAACGAAGCCCCAATAGGGAGAGGAGTATCAAATGCCACAGTTCATTTTTGCGTATCATGGAGGCAAAACACCCGACACGCCGGAGGAGGGCGCCAAGGTTATGGATGCCTGGAGAACATGGATGGGAGGCATGGGCGACGCGCTGGTCATTCCTGGCAATCCCGTTGGGATGTCTAAAACAGTGCGGCATGCAGGGGTCGAAGATAACGGCGGTGCCAACCCGCTGTCCGGCTATTCTGTAGTTGAGGCCGTGGATATAGATGCAGCCTGTAAAATGGCCAATGGTTGCCCGATGGTGGCCAGCGGTGATGGCTCGGTCGAGGTGGCCGAGATCATGGAAATGTAGACGAGGTTATACAATTAAGAACGAGACGCCCGGGCCGCATCAAGCGCCGGGGCGTTGTCTTTGACTAGAACATCATTTCCGCTGATGGTCGGATCGAACCGCAATCGATACCGCGTCGATTGATAAGCGGCGCGTTGCGGTACTTTTGTGTGGCGGGATGATCTGCATCCAGCACGCCCAACCCAACCAAAATGCTGGCAATGGCACATTCGCTCGCGCGGGTTGCACCATCGGCGATTTTCAGTGCGACCCCCAGTTTCTGTTCTGGAAGGATCGCAATGAAAACGGCTTCGGCGCCAGTTTTAATAGCAACCTTGCCGCCCATCGCGCGCATCAGATTGGTACAAGCGCGGGTTTCGCCTGCGACCAGTTCTGGATGCGCCATCATGGCGGTCACGAGTTGTTGGGCTGCGTCTGCGTCACGGTCTGAGCGATCCGAGGCGGAGGCAAACCAAGCCATCGCCCGCGCCAATCCTTTTACAGATGTTGCAAAGTTTGGCGCTGAACAACCGTCGATGCCATAGTGGGGGCTCGGCTCATCGGTCACTTGTTCAAACGCACTGCGACATGCCTGCTGAACTGGGTGATCAATCTCGACATATTCCGGTCCTGCACCCAGATGTTGTGTCAGCGTCAGAAAACCTGCGTGTTTACCGGAGCAATTATTATGTACCTGACATGGGCTGTTATCAGTTTTGATCAGTGCATTCCGGGCAGGGATATCGTCCGGAAGCTGAGTGCCACAGCGAAAATCCTGATCAGTCATCGATAGCTGATCCAGCCAGGCGTTGACACGGCTTGTGTGAATCTCAGCGCCGTTATGCGACGCGCAAGCAAGCGCTAGCTGTTCGGAGGTCAGTCCGAATTTGGCAGCAGCACCGGATGTGATGAGGGGCAGGGCTTGTATCATCTTTGCCGAGCTGCGTGGATAAATCACCTCGTCTGGATTCCCCCAACTGCGCACAATCTCGCCTTTGGCATTGCAGACGACGGCATGGCCCAAATGCAGGCTTTCCAGTAGTGGACCGCGCCACACTTCGGTCATTGGTATAGGGTTGGCCATCACAAACGCCTTTCTTGTTGGCAATTTCCCGCCAAACGGGCTTTCACACGTGGTGATAGTTACGATAGTGTGTATGAGTACACAAGCGAGGGGATTGGGAACAGACGGCGAAGGTAACGCCGCGTGACCCTGGCTAATTTGAGGTAAAGACAGTCTTGGAGTTGGGACAAATGGCATCAAAACTCGTCCGTTGCTTCGCGGGCCTGTGTCTGGCCGCGATGGCCACCAGCGCTTCCGCACAGCAGGCAGAATCTGACAATCGCGTCGCAAGCAATGTCGATTGGAGCGTGTTTCAAGGCGAAAGCCCCAAGGAATGTTGGGGCGTTTCAGCGCCAAAGGAAACTGTGAACACGCGGGATGGCCGGGTAAAGGCTGTGCGTCGTGGTAAGATCCAGCTGTTTGTTTTCTATCGCCCTGAAACCGGCGATAAGGGGCAGGTGACATTCACGGGTGGGTATCCTTTTGCACCGGGATCCACGGTGAACTTATCTGTCGGTGAAACCGGGTTCGAACTGTTCACCGAGGGGGAATGGGCTTGGCCTGCAACCGCCGCTGATGATGCCAAAATCATCACGGCGATGAAGCGTGGGGCCAAGGCTGTATTGACGGCGCGTTCGGCACGGGGCACCCAGACCAAGGATACATTCTCGCTATTGGGCTTTACCGCAGCAATTGAAGACGCAGAAAAGCGCTGTAACTAAGGCTGACGTGCGATCCATATGTGCCGTTTGCGCTATGTCAGTGAAACCCCGGTCGATAGTCCGGGGTTTTCGTATTTGGAAAGATAGGGTTGTTTTGGCCAGACGACGCCACCGAAACATAGTATAAGAAAACATGCATCATGCGGTACTATTTGCTTATTCTAATCCTTGCCTTGCCGCTGCCAGGTATGGCTGATCCTGCGATGGAGTGTTCCGCTGCAGAGACACAGGTCGACGTACGCAGGTGTTTGGAACGTGATGAAGAACGGGCCAATTCTGCCTTGTCGTGGGCGCTGGGCTATGCGCGCGATGCATCTGATGAGCTGGACGAAGTCACTGGCCGCCAAGTAGTAAGACCTGCTCTTGAGACCGGGCAGATGTCCTGGTTGAAATTTCGCAACAAACATTGTGATTTTGTTGGGGCGACCTTTGGCGGCGGTTCTGGAACCGGTATTGCTGTTTTGTCGTGCCACATTAATCTCACTCGTGACCGGGTCGAAGCGCTAATGCAATATGCACAGTAGGGCCGCGCCAGAGTTAGGCGCCTAGGATTTCTTTTGATCTTTGGTGAGAATCCTATATAGAGCTGCATCCACCCAAACAGACCGAGTCTTTTTGCTATGACCGCCAATGCGCCGATCACCCAAGACGTCCTGACCCTGCCACGCAAAATGCCCGAGGGCGGCAAGATCAATCTTGTCGGGCTGACCCGCGACCAATTGCGCGAAACATTGATCGCGCATGGCACCCCGGAGAAGCAAGCAAAGATGCGGGCCGGGCAGATCTGGCAATGGATCTACCAATGGGGCAAGCGCGACTTTGGCGAGATGACCAATCTTGGCAAAGCCTATCGCGGTGAGCTTGATGAGAATTTTGAAATTGCGATACCGGAGGTTGTGAGCAAACAGGTCTCTACCGACGGCACGCGTAAATATCTGGTGCGGATCGCAGGCGGCCATGAGGTCGAGGTGGTTTACATCCCGGAAGACGGGCGTGGTACGCTGTGTATTTCTTCCCAAGTCGGCTGCACATTGACTTGTTCTTTCTGCCATACAGGGACGCAAAGACTGGTCCGAAATCTGACAGCTGCCGAGATTGTTGGTCAGATCATGATGGCGCGTGACGATCTGGACGAATGGCCAGTTCCCGGCGCTCGCACTGACGATGCGCGACTATTGTCAAACATTGTTTTGATGGGGATGGGTGAGCCACTCTACAACTTTGAAAATGTACGCGACGCGATGAAGATCGCGATGGATCCCGAAGGAATCAGCCTGTCACGCCGTCGGATTACCCTGTCGACGTCGGGTGTGGTTCCTGAGATCGCGCGTACCGCCAACGAAATCGGCTGCCTGCTCGCTGTGTCGTTTCATGCGACCACGGACGAGGTCCGCGACAATCTTGTACCTATTAATAAGCGTTGGAACATCGAGGCGCTGCTTGAGGCGTTGCGCGCATACCCGCGCCTGAGCAACTCTGAACGGATCACCTTTGAATACGTTATGCTGAATGGCGTGAACGACAGCGACGATGATGCGCATCGTTTGGTCAAGTTGATTGAGGGTATTCCGGCCAAGGTAAACCTTATTCCGTTCAACGAATGGCCAGGGTCTCCTTATACCCGATCGTCAAACAACCGAATTCATGCTTTCGCCAATATCATCTATAAGGCTGGTTATGCCTCGCCAATTCGAACCCCACGGGGTGAGGACATTCTGGCGGCTTGTGGCCAGTTGAAGTCGGCCACCGAGCGTGCGCGCAAGAGCCGTAAACAGATTGAGGCCGAGGCGGGGCTAAACCCCTGACCTCGACCTCCAGGCAGGTCCCCGGCTGCCTCAACTGAATACGAAGTCAGATCCTGTCAATGTGTCGGTGTAATTGGTCAATTCCAGTTCAAACCAAGTGGAATAGGAGATGGTAGTGGTGCCAATTGCGTTGGAAATATCCAGCTGATCGAGGCTGTTTAGCCACAAGCCAGACAGGTCAATCACGTCAGCGCCGCGACCAAAATCGGTAATCTGATTGGATTCGTATGCATCCGCCTGATCAAAAACGAAGGTATCTGCTCCCGTTCCACCTGTCAGCGTGTCGTTACCGTCACCGCCCACTAGGGTGTCACGACCAACCCCGCCACGCAGGAGATCATTACCGGATCCACCGTGCAATACGTCATGACCGCGATTGCCATAAAGCATGTCATCGTCGTTCCCGCCGCCATACGCATCGGAAACGGTACCGCCTGTTAGAATGTCAGCACCATTGCCGCCGAACAGCCGGTCGTTCCCCAATCCGCCAATCATCGTATCATGGCCGCCAGCACCCCGCAGAGTATCGTCTGCTTCTCGGCCCTGAACATGATCATGTCCACCTTTAGCATTGATGGTGGTGCCTTGGTCTGTGCCAATCACCGTTTCAGAGGCGTTGGTGCTTCTAATGATGATGGGGGCACTGCCGCCACCTAGGATCTCCCATCCGTCGAATCTGTCGCTGGCGCCGTAGAGATGTTGCATTGCCTGTACATCAAAACCGCCCAACTCGGTTACGTAGGCGGCGGTGTGGTTATAGGACATCACAGTGTTTTCAGGCGTATCTTCGTGATTTTCCAGCGTTAGACCACCGTCGTGTGGATGCTGAAGGCCCAGACTGTGACCCACCTCATGCAGGATCGTGACATAGCCGTAGGTACCTTTGGTCATGATCTCGGTGTTGACGGTCAGATCGCCTCTACCGGTAAAACCATCGCCAGACACGGATATATTGGCCCAGCCACCAGCAGTACCGCCTGTTGAACCAAAGGCGTTGATCATTCCGCGACCGTCGACCTCGATAAAACGAATGCCAGAAATGTCCTCGTATTGGCTCAGAGCATCCCGGAACAAATCGCGCTGATCGGAGTCAAAAGACCAATACTCCGTTGCGCCATAGTCATCGGTTTCCGCTGGATCAGCCAAGCTGGATGTTTCAGTGAAGCTATAGGTCACGACCGCCTGTGTCCCCAGCTCGGCCGGCGCATTCCAGCGATAGTGATCGCCATCAAGGTAATATAGCAATGCTGAATAATCGGACACTCTGGGCATGAGACAACTCCACATTCGGTTGTCATCATTCTCGTCAACGAATGTGGCGCGGATTCGCCGAATCTTGGGGCTTTTCGAGCCTTCGGAAATGATCGGTCACTGATGATGAACCGCTCTATTGGCTATATCTACCTGTATCGCCAAGTGATGTGGGTCCGGAACTTGGTTGTATTTCACGAGCATGAGTTGAAGTTTCAATCGGCAGCTATTGGGAAAGCCACTAGATCGCAAAACATGGCATGACGTGGCGCAAATTTCATATTTGGAACAATGCCGCTAAAATTGGTGTTTGAATGGTCGAATGCTCACCGGAAGACGCAGGTATCGAAACGGCATAGACATTCAGTGTTGTCATTGGCCAACGGATGATCTGCTCTCCTGCCCTGAAATTTCCACAATCACGATACACTTCTGCCATTTAAGCAGAACAGTTTCCAAATTGCAGACAGTCAATGGAAGGGAAAGAGATCATGGCAAGTCATACACCGGCCGCCACGCCGATTGAGCCCACCGTTTTGGATTTGGTTCGCGAAGAGCGTGGCAAGGCACTGAGCCCGCGTGAGTGGAAATTCCGCCTTCGTGGATATGGTTACGCGATTAAGGACTTCGATGGCACGCAGTTTCTAACGCGTCTCCCGCACGGCAAACTTCTAGGTGCGTTGCCTTCCGAATTCGCCTGAGCCATCGGTTGTCCGGATGCCTGCATAGATTACCCCCGCCACGAGCATAAGCGGTGCGACGGGGAATAACGAGTGATCAGTCCTCGCGACCAGGCAAACTGTCGCGCGGCGGGGCAGGTGACCAGTTGTCGATAATGTGGATCGCCTCTTCGGCGGTTTCCACAAAACGGAATAGATCGAGATCTTCTTCTGAGATGGTGCCTGCATCGGCAAGTGCATCCCAGTTAATAATTTTTTCCCAAAACTCCCGGCCGAACAACACGAAGGGTATCCGCTCCATTCGACCAGTTTGGATCAGGGTCAGGGTTTCGAACATCTCATCTAGCGTGCCAAAGCCACCGGGAAACACGGTGATGGCGCTTGCTCGCATGAGAAAGTGCATTTTGCGGATCGCAAAATAATGGAAATTGAAGCAAAGTTCAGGCGTAACATATTCGTTCGGTGCTTGCTCATGCGGCAGTACGATGTTTAGGCCGACAGATGCACCACCGGCATCAATTGCGCCACGATTTCCGGCTTCCATCACACCGGGACCACCACCGGTGACAATCACATCTTTCTTGCCGCCGGATTTCATTGATTTCTCAGTCATAAGCTTCGCGAATTTGCGGGCTTCGTCGTAGAAATGCGATAGATCCCGCAATGTTTGCGTACGGGCCTGATCCTTGTCCTTGGGGGCGGGGATTCGAGCACCGCCAAACATGACGATAGTGCTTTCGATTCCATGCTCATCCAGCATCAGCTGGGGTTTCAGAAGTTCAAGCTGCAACCGCACTGGGCGCAGTTCCTCTCGACACAGAAAATCCTCATCCGCAAATGCCAAGCGGTAGGCCGGGGATTCGGTCTGCGGTGTTGATGGCATATGCTCCGCACGATCCCTGTCAGAATGTGCATCCCGGAATCGGCTGTGACGATCATCATTCATTGCGAACCTACTATGTTATTCCTGAAAAACGGAGTTTCAGTTCTACCGCTTTGGTTGTCATGGCGCCAGCCCGGATTGGGGCGCCGACATGTAGGCGGTTCATGGTTAAGCAACGATAAGTGCAACAAGGGCTTGCACCTGCTGGTTTAAAGCTTACGTTCTGTTCGCCGACGTCAAGGGGGGACTTCATATGCAATGGAAACAGGATATTGGCGCCGCAGAGACGCGGATTCGCCAATATGTTCAGCGCACACCGATATTGGATACGATCGGTTTTGGGTTGAAACAGCCGATCATGCTGAAGCTTGAGCATATGCAACACACTGGTAGCTTTAAGGCGCGTGGAGCCTTCAATACGCTATTGGGCGGAACTGTGCCTGATGCGGGTTTGGTTGCAGCGTCTGGAGGCAACCACGGTGCCGCTGTCGCTTACGCAGCCAAGCAAATGGGTTTTCGGGCTCGGGTGTATGTTCCGGAGATGGCGGGCCAAGCGAAAATCGCACTGATACGGGCTTGCGGGGCCGATCTTGAGGTCGTGCCAGGGGCCTATGCCAACGCCTTGGAGAAGGCTCAGTCATATGAACAACAAACAGGCGCGATGCAGGTACATGCTTACGACGCACCAGCCACAGTTATCGGGCAGGGCACGTGTTTCGTGGAATGGGATTCGCAGGGGCTGGAGGCCGACACCATCTTGATCGCTGTAGGCGGCGGCGGCCTAATAGCGGGGGCGATGGCCTGGTACGGCGGATCGAAGAAGATCGTCGCAGTAGAGCCCGAAACCTGCTCAGCTTTGCATTCGGCTCTTGAAGCTGGAGCACCTGTTGATGTTGAGGTTTCCGGAGTGGCCGCAAATGCTCTGGGCGCGCGCCGCATAGGTAATATCTGCTATGAATTAGCGCAGGGGCACTCAGATGCAGTTACACCACTGACAGTATCGGATGCTGCTATCACCAAAGCACAGAAACTGTTGTGGAGAGAGCGACGTTTGTTGGTCGAACCGGCGGGTGCAACTGCATTGGCTGCGCTGACCAGTGGCGCATATCAGCCCGAGGCGGGTGAGCGTGTTGCGGTACTTCTTTGTGGTGGGAACGGTGCGAATGATCCGTTGGAGGCACTAAATGACGCTGCGTGATTGCAAATTTGCTAACATCAGCGACCTTCGATGCTGGGTCAGCGCATCATGAGCGCCACAATATCGGACCGAATTTATAGTGCACTAAGCGAACGGATCGTAACCGGTGCTTTAGCAGCCGGTGAAAAGCTCCGCCAAGATCACATCGCTCGTGAATTCAATGCCAGTCATGTCCCAGTGCGTGAAGCTCTGTTGCGGCTGGAGGCACACGGGCTTGCCCAGTCCATTCCGCGGCGCGGTATGCGGGTCACTGCATTGGACCCTTCAGAAATAAGAGAAGTCATTGAAATGCGTGTTTCGCTTGAGTTGCTCGCGCTGCAGAACGCGTTTGTACACTTGGGATCGGATGAGTTGGAATCGGCAGATGCTGCCAGACTGGCTTGTGATGCCGCGAACGATATGGCGGATTGGGAGCAAAAGAATCGTGCTTTTCATCGGGTGATTTTGGCCCCCTGTGCAATGCCACGCCTTTTGGCGACAATTGATGATCTGCATATTGCTTCTGCTCGACATCTGTTCGCCAATTGGAAGCACCGCTGGAGCCAACGAGTTGACACTGATCATGCGCTGATTGTGCAGGCTATGCGTCGCCGTGATCTGACAACTGCATGTGATATCCTACGCCGCCATTTGCGCCGTGTGCGTTAGCGCCTAGGCTTTGATTTCACCGGGGGCCGCTACGGGTTGCAACATTGACGCAATCCGCACATGACCCCGGATCAAAATGCGGTTATGTAACGGCGAAACCAAACTCACGCCGGAGAGACCCCTGATGTCCAACGCTCAGCTGGAAACCGCAATTGAGGCCGCTTGGGAGGCCCGTGACACCATTACGCCCGCCACAAAAGGTGAGCAGCGTGATGCGATCGAAGAGACCCTAAACGCGCTCGACAGCGGCAAGCTGCGTGTAGCCGAACGTCAAGATAGCGGCGATTGGCACGTTAACCAATGGGCTAAGAAAGCCGTCCTGTTGGGGTTCCGTATTAAAGATATGGAAGAGCAGTCCGGTGGCCCACAGGGGGCCGGTTGGTGGGACAAAGTCGACAGCAAGTTTAAAGGGTGGGGCGAGACCCGGTGGAAAGAAGCGGGCTTTCGCGCAGTCCCAAATTGCGTTGTCCGCAAGTCGGCCTTCATTGCGCCCGGCGTGGTGTTAATGCCATCCTTTGTTAACCTCGGCGCTTATGTCGATGAGGGTACTATGGTTGACACTTGGGCCACTGTTGGTTCCTGCGCGCAGATCGGTAAGAATGTGCACCTGTCTGGCGGTGTTGGGATCGGTGGCGTTCTGGAACCGATGCAGGCTGGCCCGACAATTATCGAAGACAATTGTTTTATCGGAGCGCGCTCTGAAGTGGTCGAAGGCTGTATTGTCCGCGAAGGTTCTGTCCTGGGCATGGGTGTTTTTATCGGTCAGTCCACGAAGATCGTTGATCGTGAGACCGGCGAAGTGATGTACGGTGAAGTACCGCCATATTCGGTTGTGGTTGCAGGTTCCATGCCATCGAAGAACGGGATTAATCTCTACTGTGCCGTGATCGTAAAACGCGTAGACGAGCGGACCCGTTCCAAGACCGGTATCAATGAACTGTTGCGCGACTGATTTAGCGATTTCAGATTCAATACATAAAACGCGCCCCGAAAGAGGCGCGTTTTTCTTACTTATCGTCATTGAAGCGGCATCTGATGCCTAAGCTATTGCAGGGAAGATGACGGTTAGATGGGTGCGGTGCCACCGTCCTCTCAGTGCTCTTGGATGATCAAGCCAGTTCAAGAGGGATCAGGAAATAGCTGGCAGGTTTAATCCGTGCTCGCTCGCGCATTCTTTGGCGATATCGTAACCTGCATCTGCGTGGCGCATCACTCCGGTTGCCGGGTCGTTCCAAAGAACGCGACCGATACGGCGATCTGCATCTTCAGAGCCGTCGCAACAAATTACCACACCGGAATGCTGTGAGAAGCCCATGCCGACTCCACCTCCATGATGCAGCGATACCCAAGTAGCACCTGAGGCTGTGTTCAACAGCGCATTGAGAAGTGGCCAGTCAGACACTGCATCGGACCCGTCCATCATCGCTTCTGTCTCCCGGTTGGGCGAGGCTACGGAGCCCGAGTCGAGATGGTCGCGACCAATCACTATTGGCGCTGAGAGCTCGCCATTGCGAACCATCTCGTTGAATGCAAGACCGGCCTTGTGGCGGTCGCCGAGGCCTATCCAGCAGATGCGCGCCGGCAGGCCCTGAAAAGCGATACGCTCCTGCGCCATGTCAAGCCAACGGTGCAGGCCCTCGTTCTCGGGGAATAGCTCTTTCATCTTGGCGTCGGTCTTGCGAATATCCTCGGGATCACCGGACAGCGCACACCAACGGAATGGGCCGACGCCACGGCAGAACAGCGGACGGATATAGGCAGGTACAAAGCCGGGGAAATCGAAGGCGTTCTCCAGCCCTTCATCAAGCGCGACCTGGCGGATGTTATTGCCGTAATCCACAGTGGGCACACCCATGGCATGGAATTCGCACATGGCTTCCACTTGCACTCGCATGCTGGCACGCGCGGCCTTTTCGACCAATTTAGGGTCTGTTTCGCGTTTTTCTTTCCATTGTGCCATGGTCCAGCCCTGCGGCAGGTAGCCATTGACGGGATCGTGGGCCGAGGTCTGGTCAGTTACGATGTCAGGACGTGTGCCGCCCGCCTTGGCGCGCTCCACCAGTTCGGAAAAGACATCAGCCGCGTTGCCCAGTAAGCCAACGGATTTCGCTTCACCGGCCTTGGTCCAGCGCTCGATCATCGCCAGCGCGTCGTCTAGAGTTTCGGCCTTTTCATCCAAGTATTTAGTGCGGAGGCGGAAATCAATCGAGTCACGGTTGCATTCGACCGCCAAACAGCAGGCACCGGCAAAAACTGCCGCCAATGGCTGTGCACCTCCCATGCCGCCCAGGCCCCCGGTTAGGATCCACTTGCCAGTCAGATCACCGTCGAAATGCTGGCGCCCTGCTTCGGCGAAAGTTTCATATGTTCCCTGCACAATGCCCTGTGTACCGATGTAGATCCAGGATCCGGCGGTCATCTGGCCGAACATCATCAGGCCTTTTTTATCGAGCTCATTGAAATGGTCCCAATTGGCCCAATGTGGTACAAGGTTGGAGTTCGCAATCAGTACCCTTGGCGCGTCTTTGTGAGTCTGGAAGACGCCAACCGGCTTGCCTGACTGTACGAGGAGCGTCTGATCTTCTTCCAAGTTCTTCAAAGCCTCGATGATCAGATCGAAATCCTTCCAAGTGCGCGCAGCACGACCGATACCGCCATATACCACAAGCTCATGCGGGTTTTCAGCCACATCAGGGTGCAGGTTGTTCATCATCATCCGCATCGGCGCTTCGGTCATCCAGGATTTGGCGGTGATGTCCGAGCCGGTTGGTGGGAAGATATTGCGGGTATTTTTGCGGGGATCGCTCATGCTGAGGGCCTCCAGGTTTTAAGATCAGTTAGTATCCGAATGAGATGCACGCGAAGGGTCGCGGCGCGGTGCGGGAGATAAGTCCAAGGCTTAGCCTCCTCACAGTAGGTGGCCTGCGCCAACTCCATCTGGATCGCGTGTAAGCCATCTTTAGGACGCCCATAGTGCCGGGTGGTCCAGCCGCCCTTAAAGCGGCCATTGAGGACGGACGTGTAATCTTCAGCACTTTCGCAATTTTCGATTGTCATGGTTTCAATCGCGGGATCACAGGTCTCGCCCAGATTGGTTCCCACATTGAAATCCGGTAAGCGCCCGCCGAACAGAAAGGGGATATCGCCTCGGATAGAGTGGCAATCATACAGGATGGCAAACCCGTGAATGGACTTCACACGCACCAATTCGGCTTTCAAAGCTGCGTGATACGGTGTGTGATAGGCATCGCGGCGACGTGTGATTTCCGCTTCGTTCGGCGCAAAACCATCACCCCAGATGGGCAGCCCATCAAAATCCGTGATTGGCACTAGAGTTGTTGTATTTTGCCCTGGGTAGAGACTGTTACCGGCTGGATCGCGGTTCACGTCAATGACATACCGATGGATGGGCGTTCGAACCGTTGTAACTTCCGGCACGACGCCGTCGTATAAGTCGTGAATGTGCCAATCTGTATCTGCCAGAGCCCGCCCGGTTTTATTAAGGCATTTCCAGATCTCCGGTGGCACATCGGTGCCAGTGTGAGGCAGGCCTAGCACCAGAGGTGAGTTCCCTTGGGCGATCTCTATCATGCGTCCACCCTGACGGCTGCGGCATCCGCGACGCGGCCCGTACGAACCATAGCGCTGGCGGTTTCGATGTCGGGTGCCAAATAGCGGTCCTCTGCAAGCGGTGGTATCTCCTCGCGCAGCATGGCCAAGACGTCTCTTAACCGGGCGGAGGTTTTTAAGGGGTCGCGCGCCTCAACGCCTTGCGCGGCGCAGAGCATTTCCACCCCCAAGATCACCGATAGATTGGTGTTCATCTTGGCCAGACGTAGTGCACCATGGGCGGCCATCGACACGTGGTCTTCCTGATTGGCCGACGTGGGTGTGGAGTCGGTGACGCAAGGGTTTGCCAGATGTTTGTTTTCGCTCATCAGCGCTGCGGTGGTCACTTCGGCGATCATGAAACCGGAGTTCAGCCCCGGATCCGGTGTCAGGAACGGTGGGAGGTCGTGGCTAAGGGTTGGGTCGACCATCAGCGCCACCCGGCGCTGCGCAATAGCACCGATTTCAGCCAGAGCGAGCGCGATTTGATCAGCGGCAAAGCCTACGTATTCGGCGTGGAAGTTGCCTCCCGAAACGATGAGTCCCTGATCAACCAGCACCAGCGGATTATCGGTCACTGCGTTTGCTTCGGTCTCCAGTGTCAGGGCTGCCATACGCAGAACATCCAACGCGGCGCCCAACACTTGTGGCTGGCAGCGGATGCAATAGGGATCCTGCACGCGGGTGTCGTTCTCACGATGGCTTTCACGGATTTCCGACCCTTCCATAACGGCACGCATCACAGCGGCTACGTCAATCTGGCCCGCATGACCGCGCAAGCTGTGGATGTCAGCAACCAAGGGCGCGGTGGATCCCATGATCGCATCTGTGGTCAGCGATGCTATGGCCATTGATGCCTCTGCAAGGCGCCAGGCGTCGAATACACCGGCCAGTGCGCAAGCGGTCGAGAACTGCGTCCCGTTGATTAGGCCCAGTCCTTCTTTTGGACCAAGAATAATAGGTTCTAATCCGGCTTTTTTTAGCGCCTCGGCACTGGGCATGCGGGTGCCTTCAAGGGTAGCTTCGCCGGCCCCAATCATTGCTGCTGCCATATGCGCCAGCGGCGCAAGATCGCCCGATGCACCGACTGATCCTTGCGATGGGATCACTGGCACCACGCCGTGTTTCAGCATCTGTTCGATTTGCTCAATCACCAGCCAACGTACGCCTGATGCGCCGCGGCCCATCGACAGCAGTTTGAGCGCCATCATCAACCGGGTCTTGTCCTCCGGCAATGGTTCTCCGACACCGCAGCAGTGGGATAAGATTAGGTTGCGCTGTAGGGTTGCGGTGTCTTCTGATGCAATTTTTGTCGAGGCCAGTTTGCCGAAGCCGGTATTGATGCCATAGACAGCATCGTTGCCTGCTGCAGCGTTCTCTACCATCCGTGCTGCTGCTTCGACGGGCTCGCGGGCAGAGGCGTCCAAGCGGATCGGCGTCTGGGTGCGGTAGATATTTTCAAGCGTGGATAGGGTTACAGTCCCCGGAACCATCTCGATCATTGCTTTCCCTCATAGATACGGGTGAAAAGTGGGTTGAACCCGATGCGGTAGGCCAGCTCTGCAGGGGTTTGCACATCCCAAACTGCCAGATCGGCGCACATCCCGGTGGCAATCTGACCACGATCTGTCAGTCCCAGCGCATCGGCGGCGTTGCGTGTGATACCTGCCAGCGCCTCTGCCGGAGTCATACGGAATAGGGTGCAGGCCATATTCATCGTTAACAGCAAGGACGTCAGAGGTGAGGAGCCGGGGTTGCAGTCAGTTGCCAGCGCCATCGGGACGCCGTGCATGCGGAAATGTTCGATGGGGGGCGCTTGCGTTTCGCGGATGGTGTAGAACGCGCCGGGTAGGATCACAGCAACAGAGCCTGCAGTCGCCATCGCTCTGGCGTCGTCCTCAGTGGCGTACTCTACGTGATCGACTGACAAGGCTCCGTATTTGGCTGCTAATGCTGTGCCGCCCTGATGGCTTAGCTGCTCGGCGTGTAGTTTCACTGGCAGGCCAAGCTCTTCTGCTACTTGGAAGACACGTTCGATCTGCGCGGGCGTAAACGCAATATTTTCACAGAAACCATCGACCGCATCTACTAGCTCCTCTGCATGGGCCGCACGCAGGGCCGGAATGCAGATGTCGTTGATATAGTCATCGCCCCGGCCTTTGAATTCTGCTGGTACGGCATGAGCACCCAGGAAGGTGGTTTTGACGGACACCGGACGCAGCTCACTCAGACGCCGTGCCGCTCGTAGCATGTTCAGCTCAACCTCGCGATCCAGGCCATAGCCGGATTTTATTTCGACTACGGTGACCCCTTCGGCAATTAGCGCATCCAGGCGGGGCAATGCTCCTAGTACCAGATCGTCCAATGAGGCCGCGCGGGTGGCAGATACGGTGGAGACGATCCCGCCCCCGGCGCGTGCGACCTCTTCGTAAGAGGCACCATTCAGGCGCATCTCGAATTCCATGGCGCGATTGCCGCCGAAGACTAGGTGGGTGTGGCAATCGATCAGAGCCGGTGTGACGAGCCGCCCACCCAACGAGAGGCGATGCCAATTGGAAAATCTTTCTGGCATCTCAGAAGCAGGCCCGACCCAACTTATCATGTTGCCATCTATGGCGATCACACCGTTTGCAATCAGCCCATAGGCCGGATCGGTTCTGGTCATGGTTGCCAGTTTAGCATCACAGATCAAATAGGAGTGGGTGCTGTCCATAGCGTCCTCGGGAAAATGCTTGATAGTTATAATGTATGCATCTAAGATTGTTATGTCTATACATAAAGGTGATGAATGCAGTCAATCTTTGCACGCCACGCACATACGCCGCTGGGTTGGGTTATTGATGTTCGATTGACAATCGATCGGGGGCGTATCGCCTCGATTGAACCTGACACGGTGGCGCAATCACAGGATCAAAGAGTTGACGCATTGGTCCCGGCACTGGCCAATCTGCACTCCCATAGCTTCCAACGAGCAATGGCAGGGATGACGGAAACCCGTGTCTCAGGACGTGATAGCTTCTGGTCGTGGCGCAAGTTGATGTATCAGTTTGTCGACAATCTGACGCCTGAGCAATATGAAGCGATTGCTGCGCTGGTTTTCATGGAATTGCTCGAAGCAGGATATGCCTCTGTCGGGGAGTTCCACTATGTGCATCACCAACCGGGTGGGCAGCCTTATGATGCGCTGAGCGAACTGAGCAATCGCGTGTTCGCCGCTGCTGATCTTACCGGGATCGGTCTGACCCATCTGCCTGTTCTCTATAGTTATGGTGGCGCTGGGCAGGCGCCATTGTCTGGAGGCCAGATGCGATTTGGGAATGATGTGGGTCGCTATTCTGAGTTGCTATCTGAATGTCGCGATACGGCCCGCGCCTATTTACCGTCAGATACAAGTGTTGGCATTGCACCACATTCGCTGCGGGCGACCGCACCGCAGGATCTGGATGCGGTGTTGTCGCTGGGTGCCGATTCTCCGGTGCATATCCACATAGCTGAGCAGCCGCAGGAGGTGACGGATATTACGGCATGGCTGGGGCAACGCCCGGTCGAATGGCTCCTGAACGCCTGCGAGGTGGATGCGAATTGGTGTCTTATTCACGCGACCCATATGACAGAGAATGAAACCCGTGATCTTGCTCAAAGCGGTGCGGTGGCGGGGCTTTGCCCAATAACCGAAGCCAATCTTGGCGATGGTCCTTTTAACGGAGCGGCGTTTATAGGCCATGGGGGTCGTTTTGGCGTTGGGTCTGATTCCAATGTTCGAATCGCACTTACTGAAGAGCTGCGCATGCTTGAGTATTCGCAGCGACTGCGTGACCTGTCGCGCAATGTCATGGTGCCTGAAGAGGGCTCGGTAGGGGCGTCTCTCTATCTGGGGGCGGCAAGCGGTGGCGCGCGTGCGTTAGGGCGCGATGCAGGTTGTCTGAGGGTCGGCGCGCTCGCCGATTTGATGGCGTTTGACACCGCGGATGTTAGTCTCTGTGCACTGCGACCGGACCAGTTTCTGGATGGTCTGTGCTTCGCTGCTGATGGTTCTGTCGTCAGCGACGTCTGGTCGGCTGGTCGCCATGTGGTTACAGGTGGTCGCCACGCTGAGCGTGAGAAGATTATTGCAAGATACGCTGCCGCAGTTGCAGCGCTCCTTAGTGCACTTTAGTAGCAATATCGTTGCCACGAGAGTGCCGGCAAAGCATTCGCAACTCGAGAGAGAGGGCAGGAACGTGACGGGGCGGACAATAACAGGCTTTCAGGATGTCCGTGACGAGGTCTTGGAACGCATTCAGAACCGGGTTTGGGAGCAGGGGGATCTGTTGCCAACAGAACAGGAACTTTCTGATGAATTTGGTTGTGCCCGCGCTACAGTGAATCGTGCACTACGCGAGCTGGCCGAACGTGGCATTATCGACCGCAAACGTAAAAGCGGTACCCGGGTGGCAGTGTTACCCGTGAAACAAGCCAAGCTTGAGATTACGCTGACACGACAATTGGTCGAGGATCGAAACGCCTTATACCGCTATGCGTTGGTACAGCGCGATGCAGTTGCGGCCCCCGGCTGGTTGGCTTCGCAGCTGCAACTGACGTCTGGTGCACCGGTCCTGCATATCCACGCAATGCATTACGCCGACAATCAGCCGTTTCTATATGAAGATCGCTGGATCAATACAACGGCCGTTCCAAAGGTCGCCGACGCGGATTTCACCGAGGTTGGGCCAAACGAATGGCTTTTGGCCGAGGTGCCGTTTTCTACGGCCGAACTCAGCTTTGGTGCTATTGCAGCCGATGAAGAGCTTTCCGACTATCTTGCATGCCCGGTGGGTACGCCCCTGTTTCAAATGGAGCGAACGACCTGGTTTCAGGCGCAGGCGGTTACTTTCGTCCGGATGAGCTTTCACCCAGGCTATCAGATGCGAAGTCACTACTGAGCGATCGTTTGGCAGCGTTCGTAGACTGCGATCAGGTTTTGTCTCTACGAATGTCGCGTCAAAGCGGTCGATGCTTGGCATTCGGTCTCCCAGTATTGACCAAACACATGCAGCAGAGATATGGCGGGCGCATGGAAAAAAAGAAAATCTCCCGTCAGCAAGTATACACGCTTGTGGTTCAGATCGGTCGCAAGGATGGTGATGGCTTGCCCGAGGGGGCAACTGGTGCTGCCCTAATAATCTATGCCTCCGGCGTGGATGAGGCCGAAGCTGTTCGCGAAACCGTTGCTATTCTGAAGCAAGCGGACACAGCGCCGCTGGATGTCACCGGATATGGTACGTTGGCCGAACGGGAAGCCGAAGATCACGATATCTCTGACGAAGAGCGCGATTTGATGCAGCGAGCGCTGGACGAGAACTCTGTGATTGTCGCGCAGATGACACCCTTCTTTGAAGACGGCACAGCAACTCTGCACTAGGGAGTGGGCGCTAGTGTCGGGTTGAACACCATTGGCGTCGGTGCGTTCAAGCGGAGCAATGATCTCCGGCTATGGCGCTTTGCCGAACCATTTCCTGTAGATATCATCATATTCACCGTTTTCTCGCAAAGCGAGGAGGGCGCGGTTGATTTCTTCCAGATGGGGGGAGCGATCTGGCAAAAGCAGGCCGTAGTCTTCTCGTAGGAATACCTGGCTGACTGCACGGCCATGCTTGTGACCGTCACTCTCCATGTAGTGGTCCAGAACTGGTGCATCAAAAACCACAACCCGTATGGCACCGGTTTCGAAATTTTCCAGCAATGTCTCTAGATCTGAATATCCCCGATAGCTGATGTCGCGACGATCAAGGAAGCGCGCGGCAGTGGAATCGGTTAATGTACCCACATCTTTGTCATAAAGGTCATTGACCGAATTGATTGATCCGCTGATCGCCTCGATAGTCATCACAGCAGTGATCTTGGCCACGAAGAGCGACACCACAAACAACGATGACACCACTAGAATCACGCCAAATATTCGGCCGATTGGTGTACGGGGAACTCGTTCCTCGAACCCGCCGTTGACGACAAGATTAAGTGCCCACCAGAAAGACGGGAACCAAGCTTCTTTCATAGGTCTGTCGAAATATGGCTGGGCGCGGCGTTCCAGCACCCACATCAGCATGCCACCTGCCATTAGCAGGACAACGGCTATGACGATGGCAATCATCAAATCAGCAGAGAACAGCACCCTTATCAAAGATGGCGTACGCACATCTTCTGCGGCGATCATGATCCGCAAGCCGCTTTCAAAAATCGGATGGCTGAAATCCATTTCGGTTTCGCGCGCAGAGGTGATTGAGATATTGGCCGCTGCCATATCCACCTGGTCGTTCCTGACCATATCCAGCATGTCGCCAAAGGTATCCGTGCGCACCAACTGATAGTCCCAACCGAGGCGGTCAGTCAGGCTGCGCACCAGATCGATTGAAAACCCAGTATCACGATCCCCTTCCATCATCGAAAACGGAGGGCGTGTGACGGTGCTAACAGTCAGGGTTTCAGCCGTAACGGCCAGCCCCCACAACAGGTAGATCAGGACAAGGGGAGCAAGAAAACGGCGCAACAGAACGATAGAACCCTATGAGACATCATTCGTTTTGTCCTTAGAATGTCCCAAAGAATCAAGCAAGCGTCTAGGTTAGGCGATGCGTCGTTCTGCTAGAACTGCGGCATCAAAGCTGCGCAGCAGTGGAGCGGGGTCAATGGCGTGTTCAGGCATAGCATGGCGATCCAGATGTGACAGGGCGCTGACGGCATACGCCTTGCGATCACGACGTAGGCGACCAAGATACAGGCTTTCTACTGCCGTGCCTGCCGCGATGAACCGCTGATGCCGTGGCAAAATCAGCTGTGCCAGATCAATCAAAAGGTGCGGTCGCATGAGCTCTGAAGAGCTGGCACTGTCACTCGGCGCGACAAGCGCCGTGCCGTCTAACATCGCAGCAGTCAGTCGGACATCCGAACGGCCAAAAAGGTAATCCACATCCGTGCCGGACACTACTAACCGTTGTTGTGGCGCGAGTATGAGGTCTTCGGTTAGCCCAAAGAACGGTGCGCGCAGCCGCAAAGGAGTGTCATGACCGACGGCGGGTACTCGGCGATGGATGCGATGTAGGATGGGAATCGACTCTCCTTCGGGAGTCAGCACCAGATCCCCGCGCCGTAATTGGCCGAGTGACTTGGGTCCCTCGGGTGTAGCGACTTTCGTTGGCAGCGCCAGACCGCCCAGCGAGGTTACCGGCACGATATCAGTGTTGATTGAGGCCGATAGTAAGCCGCAGGTGTCTGCAGTGGCAGGCAACGCATCAAGAAGCGCTTTGGCGTCTTTGACACGCAGTGGTGGCGGCGCGGGAATATCGACCGTTGCGATATTGGCCCCGGCGGCCGTCATCAATGCCAAACGTCCCCATCGTGCCAAGCTATCCCAAGAATAGACCAATCTTGCAGCATCGTGTTCGCCTGTGCTGGCATGAGGTGCTACCACTCTATGTTCCAGAGAGCAGCCGGGCTGACAAAGCGTCAGCGTGATACTGCGGTCTAAGTTCCGCTTCAGGCTTATGGATAGCGGCCAGCCATCCGAATTGAGATTTGATCGTTCCAGCAGCAGCAAAGTTCCACTGGGCTTTGCCTCGTCCAACAACAGATCAAGGCAGAGGCTACCGCGTGTCAGCAGGTCATCGTCCGCCATATTTAGTAAGGCCGAACCGCGGGTCGTCGCTACGGTGATGCCTTTCCGAATGATGCTGCACGCTGCTAGCCAAGCCATGTGTCACCACGTCCCAAGAGTAGTGCAAGGCAGCTGGCATTCACAAGACGAACACCAAGGCCCAAGATGGTCTCTGCCATCTGCACAGCATCGGCGTTGATGTCATATGCTAGTTCAGATGCCGCAAACATCGCTTTGTCCCATCTCGATCAGACAAGGCAGCGCATTTCTCAAGACCAAAATGGCGCCACAACGTTTGCCGCACACTCCGCAGCCGTTGTAGTGGTGCTGTGTCTGATCTGCTCTGTGGCCCCGCTATTACGGTGGATCCACTGCATCTGATGCTCTGCCTCAATCCTTAGTATTGATTTTCGTTAGCATTTTTATCGGATTTTTGTCCGGCTTGGGTGGGAGAGTTGGTCAAATAACACTGAGCAGCGCGGCATTTGTGCCACAAATGTCGACACATGTTTGATCGTCTGCAGTGCTACATAGCAATTCAGTATCAAGGATTGCTCTGCTTCCAGGGGTTTGCACCAGGCGGCGAACCGGGATAGCCAATGTGCGTATATTGTGGCCAAAACCAACACGAAGATAGTCGGCAGACAATGGAGATTACCAATGACGCAGTCGCCCGCGCTTGCACCGCTAGACCCGCAAAAGTTGACCGCCGATCTTATCCGTTGCGCATCTGTGACACCTAAGGAAGGTGGCGCGCTGGTTTTGCTTGAAAGCATCCTGAGTGCGGTAGGTTTCGCCTGTACCCGTGTGGATCGTGGTGAGGTTAGCAATCTTTTTGCACGCTGGGGCGATAAGGGTAATCCGTGCACCATAGGGTTTAACGGACATACCGACGTTGTGCCTGTCGGTGATAGCGCCGCCTGGACGGTCGATCCCTTTGGTGCCGTGGAAAAAGACGGCTTCATGTATGGGCGCGGCGCCACAGATATGAAATCCGGCGTTGCCGCTTTTGTCGCTGCTGCTGTGGACATAGTTCAGACCGAGCCACCTGCCGGAGCGATTATCTTGACCATCACCGGAGATGAGGAAGGTGACGCGGTGGATGGGACGATGGCTCTCTTGGACTACATGGACCGCAACGAGGAACAGATGTCAGTTTGCCTAGTGGGAGAGCCGACCTGTCCCAATGACATGGGTGAGATGATCAAGATTGGCCGTCGCGGATCGCTGTCAGCGTGGTTTACTGTGACCGGAGTGCAGGGCCACTCAGCCTATCCGCACCGCGCCAATAACCCGTTGAACGCAATGGTGCGGCTGATGGACCGCCTCGCCACTCACGAGCTAGATCAGGGAACCGAGCATTTCGATGCCTCAACGCTCGCCGTGGTGACTATTGATACCGGTAACCCGGCTACCAATGTGATCCCTGCGCAGACGCGTTCCACCGTGAATATCCGTTTCAATGATGCCCATACCGGCACCGGGCTTAGCGGCTGGCTGCGGGCAGAGGCCGATAAGGTGGAGAATGAGTTCGGTGTTGAGGTGGCGTTGAAAGTAAAGATCTCGGGTGAGAGTTTCATCACTCCGCCGGGTGCGCTGTCGGATCTGGTCAGTGCAGCAGTAGAAGTAGAGACAGGCCGTAAACCTGAGCTGTCCACCACCGGCGGAACCTCAGATGCGCGGTTTGTGAAAAACCACTGCCCAGTTGTTGAAATCGGCCTAGTCGGTAAGACTATGCATCAGATCGATGAACGGGTGGAGATTACGCAGATCCATCAGTTGAAGTCGATCTATGGCCGTATTTTGCGAGACTACTTTGCTCTGGCCTGACCTACCTAAAAATATTGCGTGTTTCTGGCAATGACGCCTGAAGCGTGCTTTTCACGATGACCTTGGGGGCTGGGCGTGCTAGCTCAGGCTTATGACCCGTATTCCTTCAAAGGCTGAGATCCTCGACTGGATCGCAGCCCATCCGACCCATACCTCCAAGCGCGACATCGCCAAAGCTTTCGGCATCAAAGGCTCCGACAGGATCGATTTAAAGCGAATCCTCAAAGAGCTTGAGATTGAGGGCCATCTTGAAAAACGCAAGAAGACCTATCGCGATCCAGAGCGTCTGCCCCCGGTAAGCGTGCTTCAGGTCAAGGCGCCGGACAGCGAAGGCGATTTGTTTGCACGACCTTTGGAATGGCACGGCGAAGGCGTCGAACCTATAGTGTTGTTTATGCCGCGCGCGTCTGATCCTGCTCTGGGCGAGGGCGACCGTATTCTGGCTCGGCTTACACTGGTTCAGGATGCCGAATATCACTATGAGGCGCGTCTGATCCGCCGCATCGGTACCAATCCTCGCCGGGTGATCGGCATCTTCCGCAAAGGTGACGAAGGCGGGCGGATCGTACCGATCGAGAAATCTGCCTCGACCGAGTGGGCAGTAGCGGAAAATGCTACCCATGGTGCGCGCGATGGCGAGTTGGTCGAAGCCGAGCAGGCCGGACCAAAATCGCGCCTCGGCCTGCCGCGTGCTCGTATTGTCGATCGTCTTGGTGATCCCTCAGCGCCCAAAGCGGTGTCGCTGATTGCGATTCATCAGCACGGTATTCCTGATCATTTTCCCGATGATGTCATCTCCGAAGCCGATGCGGCTAAACCGATGGGCTTGAAAGGGCGTGAGGATCTGCGTGATCTGCCCCTGATCACCATCGATCCTGCGGATGCACGTGATCATGATGATGCTTGCTATGCGCATGCTGATGAGGATCCGAAGAACCCTGGAGGGCATGTTGTCTGGGTCGCGATTGCCGACGTTGCAGCCTATGTGCGGCCGAGTTCGGTGCTTGATCGTGAAGCGCGGAAACGCGGAAACTCCAGCTATTTTCCAGACCGTGTCGTGCCGATGCTGCCGGATCGGTTGTCAGGTGATCTGTGCAGTTTGCACGAAGGTGTGCCGCGCGCTTGTGTCGCTGTGCGGATGCAGATTGATGCGGACGGCAACAAGATCGGCCATCGTTTTGTGCGTGGGCTGATGCGCTCAGCTGCGTCATTGCACTATGCAGAAGTGCAGGATGCGATGGATGGCTCTCTCAGTGATCGCACAGGCCCCTTTTTTGAGCCTGTTATCAAGCCACTTTACGCTGCTTATGCTGCATTGGTCAAAGCGCGCGCCGAGCGCCAACCACTGGATCTGGATCTGCCAGAGCGCAAGATCGTGCTGAATAACGAAGGGCAGGTTGCATCGGTCAATTTCCGCGATCGATTGGATGCGCATAAGCTGATCGAGGAATTCATGGTGCTGGCCAACGTCGCGGCAGCCGAGACGCTTATCAAGAAGCGTACGCCGCTGTTGTTCCGCGTCCATGAGGAACCAGCACCCGAGAAGTTGGAAGCGCTGCGCGATACCGCGCGGGCTGCGGGGCTTGCGCTGGCCAAAGGACAAGTTTTGCAGACCCGGCATCTGAATGCGCTGCTGCATGGTGCGGCGGGCACAGATGATGCCGAATTGATCAATATCTCTACCCTGCGATCCATGCAGCAGGCCTATTATTCGCCCGATAACTTCGGTCATTTTGGACTAGCCTTGCGCAACTACGCGCATTTCACTTCACCTATTCGCCGCTATGCAGATTTGATCGTTCACCGTGCTCTGATCTCGGCCCATGGCTGGGATGATGACGGGTTGGACACTGCCGAGATTGAACGCTTGGAGCAGACGGCCACCCATATCTCCGAAACCGAACGACGGTCGATGATGGCCGAGCGGGACACCACGGACCGCTATCTGGCTGCCTACTTGTCAGAGCGTGTTGGGAATGAGTTCGAAGGCCGTATCAGCGGGATTGCGCGTTTCGGGGCGTTTGTAAAATTGGATGAAACCGGGGCAGATGGTCTGGTTCCGGTGCGTTCCATCGGCCGGGAGTTCTTCCATTTCGATGCTGAGGCCGCAACCTTGATGGGGGCTGATACAGGGCTGATCATCGCTATTGGGCAACGGGTAAAGGTCCGTCTGGCGCAGGCCACCCCTGTGACAGGTGGGCTAGAGCTGGAATTGCTGTCGATTGGGGATAAACCGATGCCAGCTGGTGGCGGTAGGCGTAGCCCTGCGGGTCGTTCGGTGAAACGCAAATCCGCCAAAGCTAAGAGCAAGCGCAGCAAGATCAAACGCAAGGTGGAGCGCAAACGCCGCAGCTGACGTTTGCGCCATTGTTTTTGCCTAGTTGAAGCGGCCAGGATCCACACGGGTCTGGCCGACTTCTTTTTTGGAGCTGTGGTAAGTCAGCGCGTGGTGGATCAGCCAACCGTGCCGCAGGGGTTCTACATCCTCAACCTTGTCGAATAATACCGCACGTGTGCCATCGAATTTGTCCCAAGCCGGATAGCGATCGGAAAAATTGACAATTACCCGGCTTTGGCAATGGACCATCAGCGCAAAACGCGCTTGTTTGGACTGGCCTAAGCGCAGTGGAGTGCCAAGGCCAGTGCGCGCTGCAACATAGGATGGCTGACCCCATTTTAGTGTCTCGGTAACTGGTCCGACCGACGGGTCGTTATCTGCTACCTCAAAGATCAGATCGCGTAGTCGCAACAAGCCGTCGCGTGTTTCTGGTGGGGTCTGCTCAAAAACAGTGGAAATTTCAGCGCTGGCAAAGGGGCGTCTCATATCGTCTCGGTCCTCAACTGGATTATCGTCCCTTTCTATGCGAGACTAATGACAGAAACTGGCATTAGCAGCAGTGAAGATAGGTTATGTCCCGATCTCATCGTCTATTTCAGGTTATGCAATTGTTACGCCAGGGTGTTGGACCTCATACCGCCGCAGGTCTGGCGCAGGATTTGGGTGTTTCCGCCCGAAGCGTTCATCGGGATATTGCCACTTTGCGTGAGATGGGGGCGATTATCGATGGAGAGGCCGGATATGGCTTCACCCTGATCGAAGATAATGCCCTGCCACCCATGGGATTTAGGGATACTGAGTTGGAGGCGTTGGTTTTGGGTCTACGCGAAGTGCAACAGATTGGTGACCCGGAATTGGCAGATGCCGCTGCCGAAGCGTTGCGCAAGTTGCAAGCTCGACTGCCAGACCGGCAGGCGCATCGTTTGCGTCATTCGGCATTGTCGGCCTACCGTTTCCAACGGCCACAGCCGCCGCGTATTTCTCTGGCTGATCTGCGACGCGCTACATGGGATGAGGTTGAGGTGCGGCTGGACTACTGCGACGCGCATGGCGCTGTCACTGAACGGCAGGTTAAACCATTGGGTTTGGTATATTTTGACCGCTCCACCGTCTTAATTGCCTGGTGTGGGCTGCGTGATGATGTGAGAGTTTTTCGCGTAGATCGAATAGCAGGATTCAAGGTAACAACTTTCAGCTTTCGCCCGCATCGTGTGCCCATGCTGCGCGATGCGTTGGTTCAGATGCGTGAAGATCGCGCTGCCTGCACGCCGCAGTCGGATATGGCTCCCGGCTCCTCTGCGGAATAGATTAAATGGGTGGTGTGTCGGCAAGGCTCCGCACATCGGCGCGCCAATGCTTTGTATGCCGGGTGATTGGCGATAGATTGGTTATGAGCAGACAAAAATACGAGGTGTGAGATGCGGAATGGTCTTGGCGCCCAGAGGCAACCTATCCTGAATACTGCGATGGTTTTGAGTTTGATAGCCGCTGGCGGTTATGCTGGGGCAGATCCGTTGCCTGCGGCCGGACTACAGGTCGCGGCCATTGCGACTACCCAGCCGCCACAGGTCTCACTGCGCCCGATTTCGCGGCCAACGGGCTTGCCCGAAGCGGTTGCAAACTCGCTACGACCAAAAAAGCGCCCTGATACACGACAGGCGAATATTTCCCAGGTCCCAGATGCACCAAAGGTGCCGCCCGCCAAACAGCGCGCGTTTAAAGCTTGGATCACGGCCTTTCGCGCGCGCGCGCAGGCGCAGGGCATATCACGCGTGACCTTAGAGCGCGCATTTTCCGAGTTAACGTTTGACGCGGAGATCGTGCAGCGTGACGTCAATCAGTCAGAGTTTGTCACTCCAATCTGGACTTACCTGGCGCGAACAGTTTCAGACGCACGGGTTGAAAACGGAGAGGCGGCACTGCGTGATCATGCGGAGACGCTTTCAAGGATCGAAGCCAAATATGGGGTTGATAAAGAAGTCATCGCCGCCGTTTGGGGTATGGAAAGCAACTATGGCGGGTTTCGGGGCAAACGTGAGATTATCCGCTCCCTCGCGACATTGGCCTTTGACGGGCGTCGCGGTGCCTTTTTTGAAAGTCAGCTAATCGCCGCCTTACAGATTCTTCAGTCTGGTGATGTGACGCCGAAGGCGATGACAGGAAGCTGGGCAGGGGCTATGGGGCATACTCAGTTCATGCCAACGTCCTATCTTGCCTATGCGGTTGATTTCACCGGCGACGGCAAGCGCGATATATGGTCTGAGGATCCAACCGATGCACTGGCCTCAACGGCTGCGTATCTTAAGCGGTTCGGATGGATAAAGGGGCAACCTTGGGGAGTGGAAGTTCGTCTGCCAGCGGGCTTCGACTATGCCCAAGCGGATCGTAAGATTGTCAAATCCGCGCAATCCTGGAGGCAACTGAGGATCACCACCGCCGACGGTCGTCGCCTGCCGGACCATGGAGAGGGTGCCTTACTGCTGCCGGCAGGCGCAAATGGTGCCGCGTTTATCGTCTATCGGAACTTCTCAGTCATTGAGCGTTACAATGTTGCAGATGCCTATGTGATTGGCGTGGGTCATTTGAGTGACCGGTTGCGTGGTGGTGAGCCTATCCGTGCCAGCTGGCCCGAGGACAATCGTCCGCTATCGTTTAAGGAACGGCGCGAACTTCAACAACGATTGACCGGTGCTGGTTATGGGACCGGCGGGGCGGACGGGAGGATCGGACCAAAAACCCGCGCCGCATTGCGTGCCTATCAGCTGGCGACGGGTCTGACACCTGATGGATACCCGTCGCTAACGGTGTTGCAGCGTCTGCGGTAACGTTCTTAGGCCTAGCTGAACGCCGCGGCCGCAAAGGCAATAGCGATCCCCAGACCCAAACCACATAGGCCGGGGATAGCCCAACTGGCTGCTGACTTGCGGCTAGTGCGGTCGTCCGCTTCTTGTGTCTGCGCGATCAGCGCCTGTTCTACCAATGCCGGAAGGCGCGGGCCGAAACGGGCCATTACCTTGGCCGTGCTCATCAAATCGCTCACCACGGCGCGGGGGCCGATGGATTTCTTGATGTAATCTTCGACCACCGGATGGGCAGAGTTCCAGATGTTGATGTGTGGATCAAGCGACCGGGCCACACCTTCGACCACCACCATGGTCCGCTGTAGCAGGATCAGTTCTGTCCGGGTTTCCATGCCAAAGCGTTCGGTCACTTCAAACAGGTAGTTAAGCAAACGCCCCATGGAAATATGGGTGGCGTCCATACCAAAAATCGGTTCACCAACGGCGCGTAGCGCACGGGCAAACTCATCCACATCACGATCAGCAGGGACATAACCCGCCTCGAAATGCACTTCAGCGACGCGCTTGTAGTCGCGTTTGATAAATCCAAATAGGATCTCGGCGTAGACGCGACGGGTGTATTCGTCGATATGCCCCATGATGCCAAAATCATAGGCGATGATATCACCGTTAGCCGCTACTTTCAGATTACCCTGATGCATATCGGCATGAAAATATCCGTCGCGTAGCGCGTGTTGCAGAAACAATGAGAGCACTCGCTCAGCCAGCACGCTGCGATCATGACCGGCGGCATCCAATGCAGCATTGTCGCCTAGCGGCAGCCCGTCTGCCCAGCCCAGTGTCATCATCCGGCGCGCGGAGTGATTCCATAGGATTTCCGGCAGCTGAAAGCCTTCATCATTCTTTGTATTGGCAGCGAATTCTGAGGCAGCCGCGCTTTCTAACCGCAGATCCAGCTCCCCCTGTACCACGCCATCAAAATGCTTGATCACATCCATTGGTTTGAGGCGACGTGCCCCTGGGGCAAACAGATCGGCAATACGCGCTGCGAAGTAAAATGCGTCCACATCTTTGCGGAATGCGCGTTCGATACCGGGGCGCAGCACCTTCACGGCTACTTCGCGATCGCTGTCCACAAGGCGGGCGTGGTGCACCTGCGCTATGGAGGCGGCCGCAATCGGCTCGCTGAACTCGGAATAGATCTGGTCAACAGGCTGTCCCAGTTCCTGCTCTACCTCCGCCATCGCTTCGTCGCGGGAAAACGGCGGCAATTTATCCTGCAAGACCCGCAACTGTAGGGCGAGATCATCCCCGACCACATCAGGGCGGGTGGAAAGAACCTGACCGAATTTGATGTAAGCTGGCCCAAGCGCAGTCAGCGCACGGGTAGCGGGTGGCATGGTTGGATCACCCTTGTAGCCCAGCCATTTAAATGGCCAGCCCAGAGTGTGGGCGAGAATACGAAGCGGTTTTGGTGCCTCAAACGCATCAAGTACAACGTTCATCGCACCGGTACGTTCGAACGTAGCGCCTGTGCGAATCAGGCGGATAATATTATGGGGCCCACGCATGGATCAGATCTTCCAGCCAGAGTGCAGCGCGGCAATTCCCAACGACAAGTTGCGGTATTTGGCGTTGGCAAAGCCTGCGTCGCGTAGCATCGTAAGAAATGTGTCCTGATCGGGAAAGTTGCGGATCGATTCGACCAGATACTGGTAGCTGTCGTAATCATTCGCAATCATCTGACCCATCCGGGGAATCACGTTGAAAGAGTACAGATCATAAGCCTTTTGCATTGTCGGATTGGGCAATTGGCTGAATTCAAGCACCATCAGACGGCCACCGGGCTTTAGTACGCGGTAGGCTTCTTTCAGTGCTTCTTGCGGGCGGGTGACGTTCCGAATGCCAAATGAGATCGTGTAGACATCGAAAGTATTGTCTTTGAAAGGCAGGGCCATCGCATCCCCGGTGACCCAGTCCAGGCTATCCGCCATTTGCTCGGCCTCGGCGCGTTTGCGCCCTTCCTGCAACATTGGTGCTGTCAGGTCCAGTACGGTTGAATGCCCATAGCCTGCGCGTTTCAGGAAGCGGAAAGATATATCGCCGGTACCGCCTGCTACATCCAGCAACCGCTGGCCGGGGCGCGGTGATAGCCAGTCCATCATCGCATCCTTCCAGATGCGGTGAATGCCCATACTCATGACATCGTTCATAACGTCGTATTTTGACGCAACCGAATTGAACACGCCCTGCACGCGCCCTGCCTTTTCTGACTCTGGCACGGTTTCGAAACCAAAATGGGTGGTATCTTCAGATCTCTGGGTCATGCGGCTTGCCGTTTGTTGTGTGTCGCCCCAGTTATAGGGCGCTGAGAGGGCGGCACAATGCGGCCCTTCGGCCCTATGTGTGTCCTAGCTGTCAGGAGGGATGTAATGCCAGAATTGCCCGAGGTCGAGACGGTGCGCCGCGGATTGTCCCCAGCAATGGAGGGCGCGGTGATTGAAAAGGCCGCAGTAAACCGCCCGGACCTCCGCTGGCCCTTTCCCGAACGTATGGCAGAACGGCTGACCGGCAGACGTGTCAACGCGCTCCGGCGACGGTCAAAATATCTCCTGGTGGATCTGGACAGCGGCGAGACATTGCTGGTGCATTTGGGGATGTCAGGGCGGATGACTGTCTCTGGTGATCCGCTGGGGCAGTTTGTTCATGACCACCCGCAGGCGCAGAAACATGATCACGTCGTGTTCGATATGGACAATGGAGCCCGGATAACTTTCAACGACCCGCGACGCTTTGGCGCTATGGATCTGCTGGAAACAGCAACTGCGGATCAGCACAAGCTGCTGGCGGTCTTGGGGCCGGAACCTCTTGGCAACGCCTTTCATCAAGATCACCTGATTTCTGCCTTCAAAGGGCGCAACACGCCGGTTAAATCGGCGCTGTTGGATCAGGGAATCATCGCCGGTCTCGGCAACATCTACGTCTGCGAAGCGCTCTTTCGCGCTGGAATCTCTCCCCGGCGCAAAGCTGGGCAGATCGCCGCGCAGCGAGTTGCCGCGCTGGTTCCGATCATCAAGGAGGTTTTGGCGGACGCGATTCAGGCCGGTGGTTCGTCTCTCAAAGATTTTCGCCAAGCTGATGGAGAACTTGGATATTTTCAGCATAGCTTTGATGTGTATGGTCGTGAGGGAGCCCCATGCAAACGAGGGGGATGTGACGGAACGGTAGCACGACTGACCCAATCCGGACGATCATCCTTCTACTGTGGCAAATGCCAAAGATAGCTTGAATGCAATGTGTCGCGTGATAATGACTCTTCCCTGAACGGAACAACCGAAAGCGAAAACCATGGCCTATGAGACGATCAACGTCGAAGTGCAGGACCACGTTTGCCAAATTAAACTGAACCGCCCCGAAGCGTTGAACGCGCTCAACTCTGAGCTTTTGAGTGAACTTTGCAAAGCCCTTGAAGAGGCCGATGCCAGCGACAAGGTGCGCTGTATCGTTCTGACCGGTTCTGAAAAGGCTTTCGCGGCAGGTGCCGACATCAAGGAAATGTCGCAAAAGGGCTTCACTGAGGTTTTCTCGACCAACTTGTTTGCAGGTGTGAACGATCGTATTTGTGCGATCCGCAAGCCGATCATTGCAGCCGTTGCTGGCTATGCTCTGGGCGGCGGATGTGAACTGGCGATGCTGTGCGATTTCATTATTGCAGCTGACACAGCCAAATTCGGCCAACCTGAAATCAATCTGGGTGTCATCGCCGGTATTGGTGGTACCCAGCGTCTGACCCGCTTCGTTGGGAAGTCCAAATCCATGGATATGAACCTGACAGGCCGTTTCATGAATGCAGAAGAGGCAGAAAGAGCTGGTCTGGTCTCTCGTGTGGTGCCAGCCAAGAAGCTATTGGATGAAGCCACAGCCGCTGCGAGCAAGATTGCAGAAAAATCCTTGCTGACGACTATGGCGGTCAAGGAAACTGTGAACCGCAGCTACGAGCTGTCGCTTAACGAAGGCCTGTTGTTTGAACGTCGTGTGTTCCACTCGATGTTTGCCACGGAAGACCAGAAGGAGGGCATGGCGGCCTTCCTAGAAAAGCGGGAAGCTCAATTCCGCGACAAATAAATTCGGTCTCTTTCATAGATAACGCATCGAAATATCGAAGGGCAGGCGCAGTCGTCTGCCCTCTTTTACAAGAGTCTCCAGTACCCACCCATACACTGAGAGCCTGTCCAGTCTGACATGGCTTGCATTCATCCAGCTTTATCGCTACTACCCGCCGCCATACATGCGCGTGCAGCCCGCTTGGCTAGAATCACACCGGTGGATAGGATCCGGGTTCGGCTGGCATTGCGCCTATTTAAAACACGAAACCAAAGTTAGGTCCTAATCCATGGCAAATACGCCTCAGGCAAAAAAGCGCGCCCGTCAGAACGAGAAACGCTTTGCAGTCAACAAAGCCCGTCGTTCGCGCATCCGTACCTTCCTGCGTAAAGCTGAAGAAGCCATCGCATCCGGCGATAAAGACGCCGCAGCAGAAGCCGTACGTGCCGCTCAGCCCGAGCTGATGCGTGGTGTGACCAAAGGCGTTTATCACAAGAACACAGCGTCGCGGAAAATCTCCCGCCTGACCGCGCGGGTTAAAGCGCTAGGCTAAACCCGGGTCATAGACCGGGCCATTGCCCGATCTATCCAGGTAATTCTGACAGACTACTGATTCCACTTCACCCGAGGTTGGCAGGTCGTCAGCAAGTCGCAAAATAGTTAAAGGCGTCGCGTTCTGCGGCGCCTTTTGCATTTTGGTCACAACTCGTGCGGTGACTAGGGGCATAGGGGATTCTTTATGAACAATCCCTGAGTCAACATCATAGTTTCGTTGCTGCGACCCCAACCGAATTGCTACCACTGTTACAGCGATTCACTCGCTGGGGGGACAGGCTGCTCGCGGTATCCTTGAAGGGACTCAAGGAAACTGGTTGCGCGCTGGTACACACGCATATCTATGCTTAGTGCACCACGTTCCCGCTGTATTTCTGGGGCAATCCAGACGGCGGGCCTGTTCCAATTGTGTATGTATTTGGTTCGTCTATTTCACCGCCGCAAATCTACTTGCGGGTTGATATTTGCGACCCTGAACTTTGCCTTCTGCAAGGCAGTGCTGACCCATCTGCGGGCCAGTACACACATCAACTGTGTGTGAACGCAGTCTGGATTTGGGCCAGGCTGGGGATGAAACAAGAGGCCAAATAAGGGCCGATGCTATTGGGATGCGTGAGGCGCAGAATGACGGAAGAAAACTGGGGACGGCTAAGACAGCGTTTGTTGAAAACGGTAGGGCAAAATAACTTTACGACCTGGATTGAACCTCTGGAGTTTACCCGCGTGGATGATGGTGTTGCCATCTTCAACGTGCCGACGAACTTCATGGGTAACTACGTCAGCCAGAACTTTGCTGACCTGATCTTGCATGAATTGAATATGTCAGGTGAACCTGTGCAACGTCTGGCCTTTAAGGTTGCGGCCAATACCGCTGCGCGCCCGACGTTGGCCAGTGCGGCCGGATCATCTGATGATCAGCCAGCGAGAGATTTGGACGACGAAGCAGTGACGGATCTGCCCCGCACCGGCACCGGTCGTCCTTCCGCGATCAAGGATCAGGGCGAGACTTTGCAGGCTGCCCCGCTCGATCCGCGGTTTACCTTCGACAGCTTTGTCGTGGGCAAACCCAATGAGTTGGCTCATGCTGCCGCGCGCCGCGTTGCTGAGGGGGGGCCAGTTACCTTTAACCCGCTCGTGCTCTACGGTGGTGTCGGGTTGGGTAAGACACACCTGATGCATGCGATCGCTTGGGAGCTTACAGCACGTAACCCCGATCTGAACGTTCTTTATCTGTCGGCTGAACAGTTTATGTACCGCTTTGTTCAGGCACTTCGTGAACGCAAGATGATGGACTTCAAACACCTGTTCCGTTCAGTGGATGTTCTGATGGTTGATGACGTTCAATTCATTGCTGGTAAAGATTCTACTCAAGAAGAGTTCTTTCACACCTTCAATGCGTTAGTAGATCAGAACAAGCAGATCATCATATCCGCAGATCGCGCCCCCGGTGAGATCAAGGATCTTGAGGATCGCGTCCGGTCGCGTCTGCAATGTGGTCTTGTGGTCGACTTGCATCCAACCGACTACGAACTGCGTCTTGGCATTCTGCAGTCTAAAGTGGCGCAGCAGATGATGACCTATCCCGATTTGCGCATTTCGGACGGGGTGCTGGAATTCCTGGCTCATCGGATCTCAACCAATGTGCGAGTGCTCGAAGGCGCGCTAACCCGGCTTTTTGCTTTTGCTTCTTTGGTAGGTCGCGAGATCGACATGGAACTGACTCAGGACTGTCTGGCGGATGTTCTGCGCGCTTCCGAGCGTAAGATCACCGTCGAAGAGATTCAGCGCAAGGTGTCGGAATACTACAACATTCGCATGTCCGATATCATCGGTCCCAAGCGGTTGCGGTCTTATGCCCGTCCGCGTCAGGTGGCTATGTATTTGTGCAAACAGTTGACCAGCCGGAGCCTGCCAGAGATCGGTCGCCGCTTTGGTGGGCGGGATCATACCACGGTCATGCACGGTGTACGTCGCATTGAGGAGCTGAAGACAATCGACGGCCAGATTGCTGAAGATGTCGAAATGCTGCGTCGTTCACTGGAGGCTTGATATCTCGGTTGTGCCAACAAGCCCTAGGTTGGCACTTGCGGTCTGAATAGTCTGATCGCACCGGGTATGGCTCCTGCGTCGCATACCCAATAACCCCTTGAATACCCCGGCTTGTCCGGGGTCTTTTCCCTTCCAATAAGGAGGGAGACAGGTGGTTGGTGGTGTTGCAACGCGAAGAGGTATGCCATGCTAGAGAGACACGCTTTTGCGGGATAAATCCAGTAAGGGGGCATCCGCCCTTGACGCTGCGGGCAATCCCTTGGACAAATCCATAAAAAGCCTTGTGCCGAAGGGGTAAAGCGTTACTTTGCTTCTCCCGGCCAGACGTTAGAGGACTTAGGGACATGAAGATCAGCATCGAACGCGGCACCCTGTTGAAGGCTGTGGCTCAGGCCCAGTCGGTTGTCGAGCGCCGCAATACCATTCCGATCCTGGCAAATGTGCTGATTGAGGCAGAAGGGGACATCGTTCAGTTCCGTGCCACCGATCTGGATATCGAGGTGGTCGACAAAGCTCCGGCTCAGGTCGAACGTGCGGGGGCTACGACGGTCGCCGCCACGACCTTGCATGAGATCGTACGTAAACTACCCGATGGTGCGCTTGTAACCCTGACTGCGGATGCCGCCAGTGGCCGTCTCACAGTTGAGGCAGGGCGCTCCAACTTCTCGTTGGCAACGCTGCCGCGCGAAGATTTCCCGGTGATGGCCTCATCAGAGTATCATTCAAACTTTACAGCCAACGCGGCGATGCTTCAGCGATTGTTCGACAAGTCGAAGTTTGCAATCTCTACTGAGGAAACAAGATATTATCTGAACGGCGTTTATATGCACGTTGCCGATGGTGTTGAGGGAGGCAAGGCACTGCGCTGTGTGGCTACCGATGGCCACCGTCTGGCGCGGATCGATGCCAACCTGCCGATGGGTGCTGAGGATATGCCCGGCGTGATTGTGCCGCGAAAGACTGTTGGCGAATTGCGCAAGCTTTTGGATGACGACGAGATGGATATCGCGGTTTCTGTTTCCGAGACCAAAGTGCGTTTTGCCACACCTAATATCACTCTGACATCGAAGGTGATTGACGGTACCTTCCCGGATTATACACGGGTTATCCCCGCTGGTAACACGCGCCGTCTGGAAGTGGACGCAGGTGAGTTTGCGCGTGCTGTAGACCGCGTTGCCACCGTATCATCTGAGCGCTCTCGCGCGGTTAAGTTGCAGCTGGACGAGGATCGATTGATCCTGTCGGTCAATGCACCTGACAGCGGTGCCGCTGAGGAAGAACTGGCTGTGGCCTATCGTGATGAGCGGTTGGAAATTGGGTTTAATGCCAAATACCTGTTGGAAATTGCCAATCAGGTAGATCGTGAAAACGCGGTCTTTATGTTCAATTCTTCCGGAGACCCGACCTTGATGCGTGAAGGCAGCGATGAAAGCGCTGTCTACGTCGTGATGCCAATGCGGGTTTGACGTGGCTGATGATGCAGCCTCCTCACTTGGCGGTTAGCCGATCAGCCGCTCATGAGGGATGAGAGTATTTTTGGAAAGATGACATCGGACCCCGCCCCATGCTGGCGTTGACTGATCTTACACTGTCGCACTTCCGCTCGCATTTGCGGGCGGATTTGCATTTGGATGGGCGACCTGTTGCCATTCACGGCTCTAATGGTGCAGGCAAAACCAACATACTGGAAGCGGTATCTCTGTTTTCGCCTGGGCGCGGCCTGCGGCGGGCGAGTGCTGCGGATATGGCGCGCCGACCTGAGGCTTTGGGCTGGAAACTTAAGGGGCAGCTGACGTCTGTTCGCCGGGTCTACGAGGTTGAGACTTGGTCCGAAGGTGGTAAGGCGCGACAGGTCAAGATCGACAATAAATCCGCCAGCCAGATCGATCTGGGCCAGATTTGTCGGGTAGTTTGGTTGATTCCAGCCATGGACCGGCTGTGGATCGAGGCAGCAGAGGGGCGGCGGCGATTTTTGGATCGTATCGTGCTCAGCTTTGATCCCGGTCATGCCGAAGCGACTCTGATTTATGAGAAAGCGATGCGTGAACGCAATCGCCTGCTTAAGGAGCAGATCCGCGATGCGGCGTGGTACAGGGTTCTGGAAACGCAAATGGCTGACAGCGGACACCGCATCCACGCAGCACGGACAGCGGCGGTGGATCGCCTGCGGATGGCGCAATCTGCGGCAGAAACGGCCTTCCCTGCGGCCGAACTTGAGCTGATCCAATCCGACGGTGGGCTGCCTGACAATGCCGAAGATCTGCGGGACGCTTTGGAAGAAGGGCGTTTTCGGGACCTTGCAGCGGGGCGTACATTATTGGGTCCACATCGCACGGACTTACTTGGCACTTATGAAGCCAAGGCCGTGCCTGCGCGTGACTGTTCCACAGGCGAGCAAAAGGCGCTGCTGGTCTCGCTAATTCTGGCCAATGCGCGTGCCTTGATCGCAGAAGGCGGTGCGCCGCCAATTCTGCTTCTGGATGAAGTTTCGGCGCATCTTGATGTGACCCGGCGGGCGGCTCTGTATCAGGAGATTGTGACATTGGGCGCACAGGCGTGGATGACCGGCACAGGCCCCGAGTTGTTTAATGAATTTGAAGGGAAGGCCCAGATGCTCACAGTGAACGAGAGCGCCTCAGGCTCTGAAGTGGCAATGGGGTGAGTGTCTCTGTCTGGGATTTGACCCTTTATGCGGGCGGGTTGTTTGTGCTGTTTCTGACACCAGGCCCGGTTTGGTTGGCTGTTATGGCGCGTGCGATGTCTGGTGGGTTCAAGGCGGCCTGGCCTCTGGCGGTTGGTGTTGCCTGCGGCGATATCCTTTGGCCGCTGGTGGCGGTTGCAGGTGTGTCGTGGATCGTGTCTGAGATTGCCGGGTTGATGGAGATTCTGCGTTGGGTTGCCAGCGTAATGTTTCTGGTCATGGGCGGCATGTTGCTTCGTCACGCTGATGCCAGGATTGAGAGCGACAGCGCCCTGACGCGCCCTGGTGTTTGGGCCGGGTTCATTGCGGGTATCGCCGTCATTTTGGGAAACCCCAAGGCGATTCTGTTCTACATGGGCGTTTTGCCAGGTTTTTTTGATCTGACTGCGATCACTTGGTTGGATATATCCGCCATTGTGGTTCTGTCATTTTTGGTGCCGTTTGCGGGCAACCTCTGCATGGCGGGGCTGGTACACCGGGTGCGTTGGCACATTACGTCACCTTCAGTCCTACGTCGCATCAACATCGTGTCGGGCTGTCTACTGATCGGCGTCGGTTGTCTGATTCCGCTTGTCTAATAAGGTCCTTGGCCTCGGCTATCCAACTGGCTGTTTCGCCAGCCACGGGGTCAGGTACTGCAACAGATCGTCACGAAAACTGCTGGGCGTGTCATGTGCCGCACAGAATGACAGGGCCAGTACGTGGTTGAGAAAGGCTTGCATTCCCTCGGCCAGAATTTCAGCAGGTTGATCCTGACGCAGCACATTATCTGCCTGTAGCCGGGCTACCCATTCAGACCATGTTGAAATCTGGCGGAAGAAGCTCTGTGTGATGATATCGTCGGTTTCTGTGCCCGTGGTACCGGAGTAGCGCAACAGCAGATCAAAGATCACGCGATCCTGTGCCACAAACTGAACCACTGGCAGCAATCGATCAATTAATGCGTCGAGTGTTTCTGGTGCGGGCTGGGCTTCGGTCTTGTCGAGAATGGCCATGATCCGAGGGCCAATCAGCGCTGCGATCAGACCGTTCTTATCGCCAAAATGCGAAAACAGCGTACCTTTGGCGACGCCTGCCTCAGCCACAACGTCTTCAACTCTCAGTCCGCTGTAACCCGATGTTGCGATCTGTGCAGTCGCTACATCCATCAGGCGCGCGCGGGTTTCTAGGCGGCGTTGTTGCGGTGCGCGGGGCATTGTGTCCTCATAAAAATGTGACCGTGGTCATATTTGTTTATTGACCATGGTCATTTTCACACTAAATTGACCTCAGTCACTTTTAGGATTCGGAGATCGATATGTCCACGCGAAAAATCATCATCTTCAATGGCCATCCTGCATCTAGCTCGCTGTCGAAATCGCTGTGTTCTGCTTATCAAACTGCTGCCGTAGGGGAGGGCCACCAAGTCCGCTACCACGATCTGTCTGCCATGAATTTCGACATCGATTATGGTCAGGCTGGATATCAGAACGCAAAGCCTCTGGAGCCAGATCTGGCGGTCTTTCTTGAAGATCTGGAGTGGGCCGATCATGTGGTTTTAGCCACGCCGATGTGGTGGGGGGCGCTACCGGCCAAGCTGAAGGGTGTCTTTGATCGTTCATTTCTGCCAGGATATGCCTTCGACACCCGAAATGTGAATTTTATCGGCCTTCCGGCACCTATGCTGACCGGAAAAACAGCCCGGGTATTACTGACCTCGGACACGTCGGCGCTGTGGCTGCGGTTGATTTACGGCAATGCGGTCAAGCGAGTTATCAGCAGTCAGATCTTGGGATTCGTCGGTATTAAACCAACGCGGTTCTCCTCCTTTGCGCCAGCGACAGACGCCTCCGAAGCAACGGTTAAATCATGGCTGCGTAAGGCTGCTGGACTGGGCGCCAAAGCAGCCTGATTACACTAAGAAAAAAAGGGGCTTGCGCGTGACATTCCCGGCTATACTGCGTATAAAATCCTGAAGCAAAGACAGGAATATGTGAATGTCCGGAAACGAGCAGGCCCCCGCAGAGTATGGCGCGGATTCCATCAAGGTTCTCAAAGGGTTGGAGGCGGTTCGAAAGCGCCCCGGCATGTATATTGGGGATACCGACGATGGGTCGGGGTTGCACCATATGGTGTATGAGGTTGTCGACAACGGCATTGACGAAGCTTTGGCCGGCCACGCCGATCGTGTGATTGTGAAAATTCACGCAGATTCCAGTGTTTCGGTGAACGACAACGGGCGCGGAATTCCGGTGGGTATCCACGAGGAAGAAGGCGTTTCCGCAGCTGAGGTCATCATGACCCAGCTACACGCTGGCGGTAAATTCGATAGCAACTCCTACAAGGTCTCCGGCGGCTTGCACGGTGTTGGCGTTTCGGTTGTGAACGCGCTGTCAGATTGGCTTGAGTTGCGCATCTGGCGTGACGGCAAGGAGCATGTAGCCCGCTTCGAGCGGGGCGATACAGCTGAACATCTGAAAGTTGTTGGCGAATGCGGCGACCAAACCGGGACAGAGGTGCGTTTCTTAGGGTCTACCGATACATTCTCAAATCTCGACTACGTGTTTGAGACGCTGGAGAAACGCCTGCGCGAGTTGGCTTTCCTGAACTCTGGCGTACGGATCGTCCTGATCGACGAACGCCCTGCCGAGCGGCTGGAAGTGGAGCTGTACTATGAGGGCGGCGTCAAAGAGTTTGTGAAATACCTTGATCGATCGAAATCGCCTGTCATGGAAGCTCCAATTTATATCACCGGCGACAAGGACGACATCGGGGTTGAGGTCGCAATGTGGTGGAATGACAGCTATCATGAAACGGTTTTGCCCTTTACCAACAACATTCCTCAGCGTGATGGCGGCACCCATGTGGCGGGTTTCCGTGGCGCGTTGACCCGGACCATCAACAGCTACGCACAATCCTCTGGTATCGCCAAACGGGAGAAGGTCTCTTTTACTGGGGATGACGCCCGCGAAGGTTTGACCTGTGTTCTGTCGGTGAAAGTGCCGGATCCGAAGTTCTCTAGCCAGACCAAGGATAAACTTGTTTCATCCGAAGTGCGTCCCGTGGTTGAAAGCTTGGTCAACGAAAAATTGTCCGAGTGGTTTGAAGAAAACCCAGGTCAAGCCAAGCAGATCGTTGGTAAAATCATCGAAGCTGCACTGGCGCGAGAGGCCGCGCGCAAAGCGCGTGAACTGACGCGTCGCAAGACCGCGATGGACGTGAATTATCTGGCCGGTAAGTTGAAAGACTGCTCCGAAAAAGATCCCGCCAAGTCCGAAGTCTTCCTGGTCGAGGGTGATTCCGCTGGCGGTTCTGCTCAGACCGGCCGGGACCGGATGACACAGGCGATCTTACCGTTGCGGGGCAAGATCCTGAACGTTGAACGGGCGCGGTTTGATCGGATGCTTGGCAGCCAGGAAATTGGTAACCTCGTCATGGCCCTTGGTACAGGCATTGGTCGCGATGAGTTCAATATCGACAAACTGCGTTACCATAAGATCGTCATCATGACGGACGCTGACGTGGACGGTGCCCACATCCGTACTCTTCTGCTCACGTTCTTCTATCGGCAGATGCCTGAACTGATCGAAGGCGGTTATCTTTATATTGCGCAACCTCCGCTCTATAAGGTGTCGCGCGGCAAGTCAGAGGTCTATCTGAAAGACCAGGCGGCGTTGGATGAATACCTGATCAATCAAGGCGTCGATGGCGCGGTTCTGAAGCTGGGAAGTGGTGAAGAACTGGTCGCGCAGGATTTGGCCCGTGTGGTAGATGAGGCACGTCAACTGAAGCGCGTTCTGGATGCATTCCCAACCCATTACCCGCGGCATATTCTGGAACAGGCGGCCGTTGCCGGTGCCTTTGTACCGGGTGCCGTTGATGCCGATCTTCAGGGTGTGGCCGATAAGGTTGCGCAACGTCTTGACCTGATTGCCTTGGAATATGAACGGGGCTGGCGTGGGCGTATCACCCAGGATCACGGTATTCGTCTGTCGCGTATTCTACGTGGCGTTGAAGAGCTGCGCACTCTGGATGGGCCAATGCTGCGGTCCGGTGAGGCTCGCAAAACGGGCAGCTTTACCAATAGTTTGCAGGAAATCTACGGCTCGCCGGGAACGCTGGTGCGTCGCGATCGCAGTCAGAACATCCACGGCCCACTTGGCCTGCTGAAAGCGATTCTGGATGAGGGTGAAAAGGGTCTGGCGCTGCAACGTTACAAGGGCTTGGGAGAAATGAACCCAGATCAATTGTGGGAGACTACGCTTGACCCTGACGCACGTACTTTCTTGCAGGTTCGCGTTGAGGATATGGTGGAGGCAGATGATCTATTCACCAAGCTGATGGGTGATGTCGTTGAACCGCGTCGCGAGTTCATTCAGAAAAACGCGCTGAGTGTGGAAAACCTGGATTTCTAATAGTCTGTAGGTACGGACAGAGACTATATTTGGGCGGCTTTGTCGCCCAAATACTCTAGCAGAAATACGGAACCGGTACTTTTGGTAATCGTTGACTATCGAAACGGGTAACCTAGCCTGGTTCACAAAGCGGCGCAGAGCGATTTAGATGCCCCGCTAGCGGTTGTGTCGCAGCTTCTGACTATCTTGAAGGCGCTCGCTTCAGGATGTGATTATGTGGTTAGTGCTGCAAACTGCTGGAAGGCGGAAAGACAATTCGTCCCGAACTGACCCTTTCGGATCATGTGTGCTGTCTCGATCCCGGAAATAGTCGCAGCGGCGGAATGGAACGCTTTGAAGCCAAGCATAGGCCTTGTGATCCGCTTGATGAATCGGTGATCCTGCTCAAGAATATTGTTGAGATACTTGCCCTGCATGATCTTGATGATGCTCCCCGCGCCGATGAATTTCAGAACCGCGTTCACAGCCTGCAAGCGAGCAGGACTGGCACCGCTTTTGTTAATGACGACCCGGTTCGGCACGCTATTCGCGGCGATTGCGCGTTTGAAGAACCACCGGGCAGCAGCCGCGTCGCGGCGCTCAGATAACTCGAAATCAAGGGTTTGCCCATCGCGGTCGAACGCGCGACAGAGGTATGTCCACTTTCCTTTAACCTTGAGATAAGTCTCATCCATGCGCCAGGAAATAGCCGTTGACCGCTTCCTGGCCTGTGCGTTCACGACCCAGCGGTTCAGGATTGCTTGGTCAACGTTCACACCACGCTCCTGCACAATCTCTTCCAGGTCGCGGTCGGAGACGGAGTAGCGGACGTAGAAGAACACAGCGTACAAGATAACCGATCGGGGATAGTGGCTGCCTTTGAAATCAACCGTCACGCCCTGATCCCCACCTGCGTAACCAAAGGTGGCCAGATATCAAAGGCCGACCGATCGGCCTATCTGCCGAAAGTTTGCGACATAACCGATCAGACCTCCATAGGAGGCCCGCCCAAGACAAAGTTCTGCAACAACGCCCACCAGATGGATCTGAAAACGGTATCTGGACAAAGATCTGCCAAGCTAGTGCACGAAGCTTACTTAACGTCAACTGAGGGGGTGTTTGCGGCGGTGACGAGAATATCTAACCCGCCACGAAAGAAATAAAATGGCACTCCCTATAGTGTGATGCAGGTACTCCGAAAAATTTCCGTTTCAGAGCATTGAGTTGCTAGTTGGACATTTTCCCTAATAGAGGAAATTTCCCCCTTTAGGGAATCAATTGCCATAGGTCAGCGTCTATTACCTTATTCAAATGTAAAATGAGGTATTTAGAATGGAAATTTGAAAGAAGAAGGAAGCCTTTCTACTTGTCCGACAATCAGCGCGCATTCTGCGCATCTCGTGACAAGTATAAGTTGAAAGTGAACTTCCAGACATGACTACGACTGAATTTCTCTACTCCGAAGACACTGCGGGTACAGCCCTCTCGTTTGGGTATGAAACCATCTCTGATGTCATGGTGGAGGTGATCGCCGACCTCAATATTGCGGCATCTGATAATGAAGCGGGACTGCGAACAGTCATTCGCAACAGCTTTAGCAAGACAGCAAACAACAAGGCGTTGGAAGACGCGCTGTTCAATCGCTTCAGCAGTATCTCTGAAGATCTCTTGCCGGACGGTTTGATCATCGCGCCGAAGCTGGCTTTGGGCGGGGCGCTGGCCGCTTATTCTGCAAACGATGGTGGCACAATTGTCGTCAGTGAAGAGACCGCAGTACAGGGACGCGCATTTCTAAAATACGTTCTGGCAGAGGAAATGGCGCATCATTTCGATGCGCTGCTCGGCGGAGACGATAGTACTGGTGACGAAGGGGCTAAATTCGCGGCGGCCCTTTACCCGCATATTGCGGACTACTACGAGATCGACGCCGTCGCCGAAGCACAGGATGATGATTCCGGCGTGATCGAAATCGGCGAAGATGGTTTCGAGATAGAGTTTGCGGGCGATGAAGACCATGGTGGCGCGCGCCGTCGAACTAAGCCAAAGCCGGTCAATAGCTCGCTGAGTCTTGCTGAGGGATGGAACAAGATCCGAACCGATGCGGTTACGGATATCGAGTATCTGCGCGCGCGGACAGGCGTGGTCAGCGATGATGGGAGTGAACTGCTGGCCCCGAACCAGGGCGAGGCAAACGCGATTAAGCCGGATGGTTTTGACTTTTTAAACCTCGTTCGATTGCGCAAGCCCGAATCTTCAAAGACTGCTTTCGGAAAATCGGCGGTTCCCTTTTCACAAAGTGGGACAACCGGTCAGGCGGCTGATCCGGACGCGCGTTCAGGAACCGCGGCGGATGCAAAAAGGGCTGCCAGAAAGCTGAAGACCCAGGGCGGTACAGAGATCTCGTTGCTGAAAAAGCAAACCGAAAAAGCGAAGGATTGGGTGCGTTCTGCCAACCGCGACGGTGCATTGGTCAACCAGTTCGCGGGTACCCGGTTTGGCGACGCACTTGGTGCGTCGCGAGATGCCTCTCTGTTTGACGACACGGATTTCGAGATCAAGGACATATCGGGCCTGTCGAGCCGTATGGATCAATTCAACAGCAGCAGCAAACGGACGCAGCCTTTTGACCATTTCTTTGGGGAAGTTGTCGCACCCTACCGTGACCCGTCTCTCCCGGCGCTGACTGAGGAACAAAAAATTGACATCCTGAAGTCTATTCCAACGACGATGAAAGACGGTGTCGGTACCACAACTTTCAGCTTCCAGTCTGATAGCTCCCACGCGGTTGGCGGTAAATATAGCGTGGGGTTCGGAGCCAAAGCGGGTGCTTCGATCGGGGGCGAAACCACAACTGCGTTCACGATTTCATACAAGGACGGCGCTTACTCCGTAGACCTTGCAATTGCCAGCGGAAAATCGGCTTCAATCAAAGGGGACTACGCGGTTGCGGAAAGTGTTGCATATGCCAGCCCAGCGGGCGATTTAAAACTCTATAATCGTGAGCGGATCTCAACCTGGTCCTCGACTAAATTGGAGCTGGCAACTGTCCAAGTGATGCTCGAGCGTCTGTATCGCGGAACGATGGACGCCACCGATTTTCAGAAATTTACCCGCCAAATCAACACAAAAGCGGAAGCCACGGCCAGCATATCTGGAGGTGCAGCAGACAGCGCTGGCGGTGCAGCAGCAGCAGACGGCACCTCGTCTGGCTCCATCAAAGTGACCAGTCCGGGGCGCAAAAGAATTACAACAGTCGACATCGACAAACTGTTGTTGAATGACCCCGCTGCGGTGGCCAAGCGCAAAGCCTGGACTGCCCAGGGTATCAAATTTGGTCTTACCCCAATTTCGGGCGGTGCAGGCCTTCGCGCAGATGATGCGCGCCCCGATAACCTGTCTGGCAGCGCGGCCAAATCGACAGATTCCGCTACGGTGCGAGCCGCAAGAGACAAGATTGCGGAAAAAGGCAAGATCACTATCCCATTTTCTTTGCACAAGAAGACCATTGGCGACCAGATCAAAGAGGGGTTCGCTGTTGATGATCCTCTCGTCAAACTGTTTGGCAAAGAAAAGGTTTTTGAATGGCAGCAGCAGGCGCGGCAATTGTCGGCGGCGGCGGGCGAAGCTTTTGCAAATGATAAGAGCAAGTCATTTGTCGTCGAATTTAAAATTCGTGATGATGTTGCTGCAGAACTGTACCAGAAACACATCATTCGTGGTTCGGACGGCGCTGGGAAGGGATTTGACAACACCGGTTTCCAGAAAGAAGTCACTAAGATCCTGAGTGACCCGCTTGACACCAAAAACGCCAACCGCCTGACATTTGACGTGTCGGTCAAGGCTGAGCTGGTTGACAAGGCGACATCGTCTGCGGGCTTTCTGATTAAGGGCGGCCAAGGTGCTGGCTATGCCGCAGGGCAGACCTTTGAGCTGGGCAAGGACCTGACCTATTACAAAGCTCCGAAGACCAAGGCTGACAAAACACGCAGATTTGCAGGAACGTCCGATCTCGACGTATCGCTCTTTGGCGACAATGGCAGCGATGTAGAAAAGCTGTTGAACTGGAGTGCACTATCCGGTGAAACGTCCGCCGGCTTTAGCCGCAATGTCGATGCTAAGACCTCTGGCGGTCAATTCACAACGTCGGTGCGCCATGCCCCGCAATCGCTGTTCCTGGGTGGGGGACAAGATGGTCAGCCGCATGGCCAATGCGTTGGTCTGTCACTGGGTTATCTTTATAGTCTGTCACAGTCTGACAGCGCAAAACAGAAGTTCCTCGATGGTGTCTTCACCCATTCAGAAATCCTGGACAACTCTGCGTCCTCGGTCCGGGAAGACGTCGAGAGCATTGGTTTCCAACGAGTGGTCCGCCGCCTGAGCCAATATGGCAACTCGGGTGATGCCGCCAATTCCGTGCTGAACAGCCAAGGCTCACTGACACTGGATCAGGTTATGTCGCGGATGCAGGCTGCTTCCGGAAATGCTTTCTATGAGCTGAACACTGGCAACCATGCCTTTGCAGTGGCCAAGAAGGTTACCAATGGAACTGTCAGCTATCATTTCTATGAAACAAACGTCGCTGAAGTTACCTTGTCTTCTCAGGCAGGCGCCAACAGCCCTGCGGCACTAAAAGGTATTATCGAAGGACACCTGAAGCAAAAAAGTCAGACCGGAGCCTGGGAAGGATCGCTGGCTTCCTACTATGACACCAAGAAAAATGGTGCAGGCAATTTTGTTTTTGACGCCTATCAGTTCGATCCGTCAAAGGTGTCGGGAAAAGAGGCCTTCACGGCTCTTGATAGCCTTATGGAAGGCGAAGGCTTCGTTACTGAACGCCAGCGCCTGCAGAGTCTTGGTGACGTCAACTTGAATGGGAACAGCGTTTCTGGGCTTGCATTGTTTGACGCGGAAACATCCGCCCGCGGTATGAGAGTGTCCGCCGGTGTTTTTGACGATATGACCAGCGGCAAAATTATGCTGTCCGACCTGCGCTTTGATGCGCAGGGGCTTGAGGGGGTTTTCTCCGGTAGCCTATCAGACGCCGATAAGCAAAAAGTCGCGATTTTGGTGAAGAAACGATTGGTCGCCGAGAGTAACGACCTGACCAAGGTATTTACCGATGTCTCGCTGGAAAACAGCGTTGTCGGATCGACCAATTTGGCGCAATCCTTGGTGGATACGATTAATGCCAAGATTACTGGGGGCTACCAGCCAACTGCCGACTTTAAGCAAGCGCTAGACACAACCGTCTCGCAAAGCCAAAATTTGCGTAAATCTCAAGCTTTGCAGGACAAATTCGGTGTTACGGTTGAGGACTCTGCGGCGCTATTGCGGTTGGCCGAACTTTCAAAACAGCTGAACAACTATGATGATCAGGATTTCCGGCGCCTGCGTAAGAAACATCGTGGCGCCAGCGATATCCAGCTTGTTGAAATCGCCGCCACAGAGCAATTGCGCCGCAGCGTGCGCGGGCTCGACGATGCTACCGCAATTGTCGATATGGCCGAATGGACACGCGCAGATGCGATGGCCTATCTCGGCGACAAAGGGGTAATCCGCTCCGGCCCCTTTGCCGATCCGCTCGATGTCGGAGCCGTCAAAAAACTGGTCAACAGCGGCACCTATTCTAATCGGCTGGAGCTGGTTTCGGCGCTGACCAAAGTCGATCCAGAACTTTATCGTGATATCGAAACCAAACTGCGTCAGGATAGTGACCCGTCAGTCAAGAAGCTGGGTGAATCGCTGCGCAGCAGCTACCGCCCGTCCCGCGTACAAAAGGCGATAGGCGGTGCCAACGTCACATTCAACACGCTGAGCACCATCAATGCTGTACGGTCGGTAATCACTGACTGGGGGAAACTGACCACAACGCAAAAGGCATTGACTGTCACCGAACTGGCGGGCGGTGTCGCCCTGCCTACCGTTGTCAGTAAAGGGATCAGCGCAGGCTTCAAACTGGCAGGGGCTACTCTCGGCACTGTTGGCAAGGCGGTCAAGGCCGGCGCATTAGACCTGGTGCTGGCACCGATCAGCCTGACCGCTTTGGGTCTGGAGTGGCAAGATTTCTGGGACAACAACGGCAAAACTGACAGTTTTGAATATAAGTCCCTCGTCTCCAGCACGGTGATTACGTCGGTTTCACTAGCTGCCAGTGTCGCACTTACAGGTGTGTCGATTGCGGCGGCCGTTTCCGCCTCTGTTGCGGGCACGACGGTTGCTGCTGCTGCTGCTGCTGGCTCGCTCCTTGCAACTGTGGCTTCGGCAGCCGGCCCGATTGGCCTTGCCATCGGTGCTGCGGCCTTCCTTATCCAGGGTATCGTTCAGGGTGCGCTCCAGATCGAGGAATACGGTGACTACTTCGAAAACACTGCTGACAAAGTGCACCAGTTCTTTGCAGCTTGGGTTGGTGTCGAGACCCGTGGCTTTAAAGAAGCAAAAGCCCGCAAACAGGGTGAAGAGGCGGCGACTGATACTGAAAAAAGTCTTCTGGATGGCTGGAACGAGACCAAGGCTTATCTGTCTGACATCTTCGCAAAGAACGGTCACAAGTCGCTGAATGTACGCAACCGGACGTTTGATGTGAACTACGGGATCATCGACTATGACGGCGACAAGGACGGTGACAAGGATGAAGTCGGACACCTGCTTCAGCAGGAGGATCCAACTTATGGCAACATCGAACGGATAACCACCCATCTGATTGGTGTCGGCAGTATCGTCTGGGCCGAACTGGGCCGCAAACCAGGAGCGTCAATCATTGGCGATTTGGCCAAGAAAAACCTGTTCAGCCTCGACAATACTACTGAGCTTTCCCGTATTACCGGTGGTGACAAGGCGGATGTCTTTAACGCTTCCTCTATGACCGAAGTTGGTCACCTGGACGGGGGTGCAGGTACCGATACGTTGATCCTCGATGCTGAAGGGCGCTCTACCACTTTGGATATGAAAGCTGGGACAGGTCGTGTCACGCTTCCGGATCCGATCAACTTCAACCTTTCGAATATCGAGAACATCTCAGTCGTGAATGCGCATAGTTTCTCCAAGATCTATGGTGATGACAGCGATAACTTGTTGGATGTGCGGGGTGACGGATTCTCCAGTGGCTTTGAAGTTCACGGAGGCGGCGGCGCCAACACGATCGTGGTGAATGATGGGATCGTTATCCACAGCACCAGCGATGACACCTTCCTCTGGAGTGAGGGCAGCACCGGCCAGATCTGGCTGGATGCCGAAACTTCCTCGCAGGCAGCGCTGATTGAGCTGCCCGAGAATTATGACCGATACACGTTGAACACCTCGGCGGGCAGTCTGGTTTTGGAAGGTCCAAATGGTAAGCGCCTGCAGATTTCAGGTATCTTCGAAGGCAACGGAGTGGTGCGCAAAGACAAGGTGCTTCAGTTCCGCGATAAACAGGGAACCAACTTCTCACTTACATTGGAAAACATGTATCGTGATGATGGTAGCCGGGTTTACCCGATCTCGCTTGAACGAGTGTCAAAATCCTTCGTGTTCAAGGCTCTTGAAAATCCAAGCAACAAGGTTACCCGCCTGGCTGGGGATCAGGCCGTGTCCACCTATCGGATGAACGCAGGCGCCGGGACGTTCTCTTTGGAACCTCGCACCCAGCGCATCATGTCTGTGGTTCTGAATCTCGATCTGGATGACGTCAGCTATTCTCATCGCGAAGACGGATCCCTCGTTCTAGTTAGCCTCGCCGGTGGCGTCACCGAGGTGATCATTCCCGACTATGCAACCTACGGCGGCCAGATTTCGGTCTATGCAAACACGCCCGGTTCCGATAGCCCGATCCCGACGCTATTGACCCTGCCAACCAAAGGAAATGGCGCCCTGTCGATGGATCACGTTGCTGAAGGCACCGCTGAGGCCAAAGAGGCGACATCGACCTTGCGGTCCGTAGTTAAGGCCAAAGCAGGCGATCGTGTCGAGTTGAGCGATGTGAACCAGAAAGGACGCTATGCCGCCAAGGCAGATACTGCTGCGTCATTGAGAGTTGCGATTGCTAGCAGCGAAAATCTGGCGTTCCTACGAATCGAAGACGATCTGATCGCCTATGACAAGACGCGACTAGACCCAGAACAGGGATTGCAAGCACTTCAATCCCTGCGGATTGAAGGTTACTTCTCCACCTCGTCGCCATCAGGGCTCACTATTAATGGCGCTGTGATGACTGGGCACAACATTGTGCGTGCAACTCCGGCCCATCTGGGTGGAAGTGGCGACGATGTGATGTCTGGCGACCACCACAAAGAACTGGCGGGAGGGGCTGGTAGCGACACCTATGTGCTAAACATGTCGGGCGTAAATTCTTACGTCATCGACAACGCCGATGGTGGTCTGTCTTATGATCTGTTGCAGCTGGACGGCATCGCATCGGGTGATATGCGCGATGTTACCGTGTCTCATCAGGACGGCGATCTCCTGCTCAGCTACCAAAACAGCACGGTGACGGTGAAAAACTTCAATCGCGAAACCGAAGCACGTCACCTGCGGGTCCGCATGGGTGTCGCAGGTTTTACTTACGGCATGCCTGCACAGATCTCAGGAGAGACCAACGTCTACGAACTGGATGCAATCTACAGTCAGCGCATTCAACTGTTGGACAATGGAAAATCCCACTTCTTTGACATGCCGCTGGATCGGGAGGTCATCCAGGGCCGTGATCACAGCTATGGGATCATTGAGCTGCCAGGAGATGTTGCGACCTATCAGAAAGAGGTCATCGGACTTGACCTAAAAATGACCTCAGCAGATGGTACACAGTCGCTCTATCTCAAGAACTATTATGTGAACCCGGATCTGATCAGCTTTGCATGGCGTAGTAACTCGGTGGATATGGCCACAGACATGCGAAACTTTGACGTTCAGCTGCCGGAAAACCAGCCACCTTATCAGGCCTATCTGGACGCGGGTCTGCCGAGCAAGGATGTTGTTCATTATGTGAATGTGGGCCTGAGTGTGAGCGAGGCGCAAGACGTCGTCGAACTGAACAACCGCGAAACCCTGGTGGAGGCTCCCAAGACAGGATCCGGAAACCAGAAGTTCGTCAACGCCGAGTTCGCTTTCGTTTCCAAGGCGTCCAAGAGCCGCTTTGGATTGGCGCGCATCTTTGATCAAACCGATGGTGGTCGCAAAACCGGCATTCGCATTGACGTGACGCGTGATGGCGGGGTCGAGATCCACGTGCGTGATGCAAGCGGCGGTACGTTGCTGTATCAAGACAATCTCAGCTCGGAGCACCTGAGAGAGTTTAACTCTGATCAGATCCTTGTCGCCATGGATCCCAGCAGCGGCAATCTGCGCATCGCGCATGATACCGAGGGCTTGCTGTTGCAAACAGTTCTGGTTGACTACCCATTCCGCGCGTTCCGTGACGGGTTGGAACACCCGAATGCGAAAGAAATCACCCGCCACAATGATGGCGTGCTCTATCTTGGCACGACAGCATACGATCTCGCTGGTAGCCGCCAGCGGTCCGGTTCAGGTTTCGAGTTCCTAGACCAGTCTCTGACCGTGGATGAAGCTAAGGTACTGCTGCGCGGGCAGCGTTTTGACAACGATGCCTCTGACGTGATCAACGAGTTGGTAGATGACTTGGGAGTTTCAAGCCTGCCAAGCGTTCGCGACGCGATTGCTTACCTCAAGGCTGGTCTCTACGATGCTGAAATGATCAAGCGGTTCTCGGACGAACTGCAAGCTACGAATGCCTCGCAGCTGCGTGCCAGGATATCGGCGGATGCGCTCGACCTTGAATTTATCACACAGCTTCGCGACAAGGGGGCAAGTGCTGACTTCGTAGCCGCGGCGATGGAGCATGGGCTGAATATTTTTGAAGGGCTGCAATATCTATCCGAAGGCATCCAGCCACAGGAGGTAGAAACAACCCGCGATCTGGTCAATGGTTCGGTTTCCAGCCAAGATCATGTGCTGATCGAAAAGGCGTTGTTCATTGCGGGATACCAGCGCAGCGTTGCTAAGGAAATCGCCGCAGTCATGGCCGCGCATAATCTTAGCGATCACGCAAAGATCGACGCGTACTTCCGGATTGGGATCACCAGCTCCAATGCCATCAAGCGCTTTATCGATGCGGGGGTTTCTGCAGCTGACATCAAAAGTGGTGATGAAAACCATGAGAAGTACCAAGGTGGTAATCGCGCGGATCTGATCAACGTTTCGGTCAGTGACTCCTTGACCACCTTCTCAACCGTGCGCTCCTATCGCGCCACGCGGGACTTGGACGGTGGTAAAATCAAACGTGGCGATATTCTGGAGACAGAAGCCGCAATCTCCCTGTCGCAACCAAATTCAGGCAGCTCGGATATCGAAGCAACGGAGACGGACACCACAAGCTGGGGCAGTCGCTCTAACCCTGGCAATATCGTTGATGGCTGGCAGCTCAATCGGGATGCGACGGCATGGTCAACTGGTGAGAAGGACGTGAAGTGGTCTGCCGATACTTGGATCAAATTTGATCTGGCGGATAAGGTGATCCTCACCAGTCTTACTATCGATAGTGATTTGTCGAACCGGTCCTTTGAGGACGACGAGCGCGCATCGGTCGACGCGGCAATCGCCTTGGGTCTGCCCGATAACCCCAAGAAAATCAAAATTCAGGCGTTGGACCATACCGGCACCTGGGTTGATGTCTCTGAGGTTGTTGACTGGGTGCCGAACCACAACAGTAGCGATACTGTTCAGATCGATACTGATGGCATCCCTTACGGAGCCTACCGGATCATGGGTGTAAGCGGTCCGATGGGCCGGGCGCGCTGGATCAAAGAGGTGACATTTACGACCTCTGGCGTGTTGGATCATGTCTCTAATCCAGCTGAAACGCGAAGCACCTACTTGAGCGATCTCACTTTCAAATCGGAGACGAACGGATGGGGCGCAGCGGAGCGAGACCGTTCCAACGGCGAAAATGCTGGCACTGACGGTACGACTATCACCATCGATGGGACGTCCTATGACAAGGGCGTGGGCGTACATGCGGGATCAGAGATTGTTGTCGATGTTCCGGAAGGAGCGCGGCGCTTCATATCGGATATCGGTGTCGACGACGAAGTCGGGACTGCAGGTTCGGTATCGTTCCAGGTGTTCGGCGATAATCAATTGCTGTTTGAAAGTGACACAATCAAAGGCAGTGATGGCTCTGCAAAAGTGAACGTCTCTGTAGTAGGGGTCTCTGAACTGCGCCTGGTCGTAAAAGATGCCGGTGACGGTAATGGCCAGGACCATGCGGATTGGGCCGGCGCTCGGTTCGAAAGCCCAGTACAGGCCCCGTCGGTAGTTCCGGATGTCATAACCTCTAGTCAGGCCGGTCTGGATGACCACTTGTTCCACGGGCGAATGACAAACGTCTTTGGTACGGAACAGGTGGACAACATCTCCGGTGGAGATGGCAACCAGATCATATACGGTTACAGCGGTAGTGATGTGCTCTCTGGTGGAGCGGGCAACGACCAGTTGTTTGGCGGTTTTGGTGTTGACACTCTTGATGGTGGCGCGGGGGCAGATATCGCAGTTTATGCTGCGGACAGTGCGCCGGTGCGGTTTGACCTGAACGGCGGTCAGACGCACCAATTCCTTCAGAATGGCAGCTGGGTAAATGGGGACGTCGTCTCAAACTTTGAAGGAGCTGTTGGAGGAACTGGAAACGATGTTCTGATCGGCGACGGAAACAACAACTTCTTCGATGGTCAGGCTGGCAGCGACTCGATCTCCGGCGGCGGTGGCGACGATCTCATCGACGGTTCAGGCGGGTTTGACACGCTTGAGGGCGGAGCCGGATTCGACGTTGTCAGCTATATCAATGAAGGGGTTGGTGTAGTTGTCAATCTCGACGGTAGCCAATCGGCGCGAGTCTATTCCGGCGATAGCCTGATTGCTCTTGATGACATCTCCGGCTTCGAAGGTGTGATTGGCTCCAACTCCAATGACGAAGTCTACGGCTCAGGAGGGCGCAACAGCCTTGAAACGCACGGCGGCAACGACCTGCTGCGCGGCCGCGGAGGCGATGATTTTCTTGCAGGCGGCCAAGGCGACGATACCTACATCTATAGTATTGGAGACGGCAATGACGTCATCTTTGAGCATGGTGGGGCGGATCGTATCGTGTATGAGGCGTTGAATGGGAATGCAATCGGCATCTCCAACCTGTGGTTCTTCAAAGCTGGTGAGGCCCTGGTCATTGAGAATAGCCAAGGCACGCCAGATGTAGGCCAGGAAGCCGAAGGGTCGCAAATTGTTGCGAACTACTTCAGCGAGGGTGGCGACAACAAGATCGAAGAACTGGTTGTGGGTGACAAGCGTTTGTCCTCTGCCAACATCGACTTGCTGGTATCCCAGATGGCTGGACATGCCCGGTTCGACTACGCCGCGACGACCAAAACGGGCGCGACGATCCAGGAAGAAATCACCCGACTGTGGGTCACTCCCACAACCTGATTGGGGATCCACTAAAGATGCGGGCGGCGGCATATCTGCCGCTGTCCGCATCAACTCTGCAGTCGGAATGACTGAATTGCTTGCGATCGAACGAATATGAATGGGCGGTATTTATCAGGCTTCGCAGCATCTCGTTGTTAAACGATGGTGAAGAACGTAGTCTGATGCGGTCTCAATACACCCAGTTAATGGCGGGATTGGCAGAAATGGGCCATATCAACGTGGACCTTCTCAGGACGTTCTACGAGCTTGCGCAGCTGAAATCCTACACAGCCTGCTCAAAGAAAATGAACATGTCGCAACCTGCGATCAGCAACCGTATGAAGCGCTTGGAAGAACTAGTGCGGTTTCCCCTCTTTATCGACAGAAATCCGCACAAAGGACTGACAGAGCAGGCGCAAATCCTGTTTTCGATCACCCAGAGAATTATGACGGAGTTCGATCAAATCGGTCGGATGATCGACACCGAAAGCACTCGAAAAACCCGCATAGGCGTCTTACCTGCGATTGAATTTTTCTTCGGGCCTGAGCTTCTTTGGAAACTTGATGCGCCGGGACAGGTTTCAAAGTTCGAAATGCTGGCTGACAGCGAAGAGAAGCTGCTTAGCGAAATGGCGGCTGGCCGATTGGAAATCGCGGTGGTTTGCACCCGTATAGGGGTGCAGCCAAATAGCATGTTTGTCAAGAAATGTGCCCTGAATTGGATAGCTGGCCATGGCTTTGATACCAACGCCCTCGCTCCGGAGGCTGATGTCCCCGTTGTGATCTGGAATGGTAGCGTCAGTCGGGGGCCGTCTGCGGTTGAAATACTAGATCGTAACAATCGCAAGCACCGGGTTGTCTTCGAAACCTCCGCGATTTCATCGTATTTTGAGGCTATCCAACTTGGCTACGGCGTTGGATTTACGGTCGATGCCTTCCTGAGTTCAAACCGCAACCCCTACTCGGTAAAGGTCGTTGATGATCTATTACCTGACTTGGGGGCGATCGAGTTGCATGTATTGCGCAGCCCGACTGCTCCCCCCGCCTCACGCAAACTTTCCCAGAGGCTGGCCTCAGTATTTGATGGGGGGGTGTGATGACGGTTGTTTGGACAAAATGGCGACGTAGTGACGCTTCACCAAGGTTAGGCGGGGCGGTATAGATGGTTACTGCTGATATGGCCGCATCCACCAAACCGAAGGTTGATAGCCTAATCCAGTGTTTTGCAATCTGGACGGCAATCCAGCAGGTGCCGAACGCAGAGCCCACGGTGCTGGCAGCGCTGGATCAACTACCCGATCAGGCTCCTGTCGACAAATTGCGTTTGATCGCCCGGCGGCTGGACTTGCGCATCAAGATTACCAAACTCTCCCGCGCGCGGCTGGCAAACCAATCTTTCCCATTGATCCTGCAGGACAGGGACGGCGCATGGTTCCTTCTGGCCAATATGTCAGAGGATACGGCTCTGATCCAACGTCCTGACAGCGCTAAACCTGAGGCTCTGGAGCCAGCCGCCTTTGATGCCATATGGTCAGGGCAGGCCGCTTTGCTGCGCAGCCGTGAGCGGTTTCCCAAGCTGGTGCAGAAATTCGATATTCGCTGGTTCCTGCCCGAGCTGACCCGCTTCAAAGGACTGGCCTTTGAAATTCTCGCGGCTTCAGCGGCAATAGAATGTTTGGCGCTGATCTCGCCACTGTTCTTTCAGGTCATCATGGACAAGGTGCTGGTCCATAACTCTGTGGCAACGCTGGATGTTCTGGTGATCACATTAGTTGCCGTTGCGGTGTTCGAAGTCGCGCTAAAGACTCTTCGCCAGTACCTTGCAACGCGGACTGCCACACGTATTGATGCGCGTCTCGGTGGCAATCTCTATCGCCATCTGGTTGACCTGCCGCTTACCTACTTTAAATCCCGGCCTGTAGGGGTCACGGTGGCGCGGGTGAATGAACTGGGCGCCATTCGGGAGTTCATTACGGGTGCTGCCAACACCTTGGTCATTGACCTCAGCTTCACCTTTATCTTCTTCACGGTGATGTACATCTACTCACCGCTGTTGACCTTTATCGTCTTGGGGTCGGTGCCGTGTTACATGGCGGTGTCCTATTTTATCACCGGTCCGCTACAAGCTCGTGTGGAAGAGCTTTATCGAGACGGGGCCATTAACACGTCGTTTCTGACCGAAATGCTGACGGGTGTTGAAACTGTAAAGGCTCTGGCGCTTGAGTCGCAGATGGTCCGCCGATGGGAATATCAGACCCGCGATTTCGTGCATTCGAACTACAAGGTTCAGCGCCTGATGCAGCTGTCTAACACGCTGGTTCAGGGGATCCAGAAGCTGACCATGGTCTTGGTCCTGTGGATCGGCGCGCGTAAAGTTATTGGATTGGAACTCTCAATCGGGCAGTTGATCGCCTTCAATATGATGGCCAATCACGTCAGTCAGCCGGTCCTGCGGTTGACTGAACTGTGGCGGCAGTTTGTGCAAACCCGCGTTTCGGTCGAACGCTTGGGTGATGTACTGCACACCATTCCCGAAATTTCCAAATCCCATAAACAGGTTTCACGGATCGAAAAGGGTGGCATCTCAGTTCAGGATGTCACCTTTCGGTATGCACCGGATGGCGAGCCTGTGCTGAAGGATTTCAGTCTGGAAATTCCCGGTGGTAATATGGTCGCCTTTGTAGGGCGTTCAGGATCGGGCAAAAGCACATTGGCGCGCATTGTGCAAAAACTCTACATCCCGGAAAGCGGGCGCATTTGTATTGATGGAACCGATATCGCCACACTCAATTCCGTGTCGTTGCGCCAGAACACGAGCATCGTTCTGCAAGAAAACTTTCTGTTCAATAAATCGGTCCGAGACAATATCGCGCTGACGCGACCATCGGCGCCCCTCGCCGATGTGGTCGACGCTGCGAAGAAGGCCGGCGCGCATGAATTCGTGCTGGAGTTGACAGATGGCTACGACACTATTCTGGCAGAAGGCGGTAGTTCCATTTCCGGCGGGCAGCGCCAGCGCCTGGCTATCGCGCGCTCCCTTCTCAGTGATCCGTCGATCTTGATTCTGGACGAGGCGACTTCTGCATTGGATGACCATTCGCAAGCTGTCATTCAGGATAATATGGCCGAAATTCGTAAGGGGCGTACGGTGATTGTCATTGCCCACCGCCTGTCGACCGTCCGCGATTGCGATTGCATCCATGTTTTGGAAAAGGGCCAGGTTATCGAAAGCGGCACTCATGATGAGTTAATCAGCATTCCCGGCGGTGCCTATCGTAATCTCTGGAACCTGCAGAAAAACGAACTCAGCGCGCCAGACCGTATGGAACCGGAAAGTGCTGTAAATGCTGCGGCTGTAACCGGTATGGGAGAGTAGCATGTCATTGCTCACAAAGCGGCGTCAGCCCAGACAAATAGACCGCGAGGGGGACCGTGCAGGGGCTGCGAATGCGGAGGCACAGCGCCCGGACGATGTGGCTCGATCAACCAGTCGGCCCACGGCGCTGGAGCTGGAGTTTCTTCCCGAATATCTTGAAATCCTAGAGCGTCCGCCTTCTAGCGTGGCGCGCGGCTTTAGTCTCGGGGTGGTTCTCTTATGTATCGCAGTGGTGGTATGGTCTGTATTGGGGCGGATCGACATCATTGCCACCGCATCGGGTCGGTTAATTGTGGATGATCGCTCCAAAGTGGTGCAGGCACCGGAACGCGGAGAGGTCAGTCTGATTTCGGTTCGGGATGGTCAGACGGTGACTGCCGGCGACGTACTGATCGAATTGAATCCAACCTCTGCGGCCGCCGAAGGCGATCGTCTGCGACGTCAGTTGCAGGCCACTCTGCTGGAGGTCGCGCGGCTTGAAGCGCTGCTGCAATCCGACCCGTTGGCGAGTTTTGCCGTTCCAGACGGTGTGGCTGCGGAACTCGCACAGACCGCACAAAAGCGGTTGCAGGCCGAATTCGACAGCACCAGTGCACAACGTTTGGCCTTGGGGCAGCGCATTGCCCAGATCCGGTTACGTCAAACAGCGTCGGAGGCGATAGCGACAGAGACAAGCGCCCTGATTGAAAATACAAAAGAGCGGCTCGACAGCCGCCGCACCCTGATGGAGCAAGGGTTGTTTCCGCGTTATCAATTTTTGGAACTGTCGCGTGAATTGATCCAGCAGCGCCGGGAGCTGGCCGAGGCGCAGGTCTCCATGACCCAGTTGGTGTCAGAGGAAAACGATCTAAACCAGCAGGTTGAACAGCTGGATTTCGAGACCCGCAAAACGCTTCTGGATCGCTTGGCGCAAGAACAGATCCAACGCTCCAACCTGCGCAACCAATTGATCCAGGCGGACGAGAGCGCGCGCAAGATGACCGTGACGGCACCGGTTGACGGCGTTGTTCAACAGGTGGGCGTGACCACCATCGGTGCCGTGGTACAGCCTGGGCAGGAACTTCTGGTGGTGGTGCCGCAAAGCGCCAATCTGGAGGCTGAGGTGATGGTACTGAACAAGGACATCGGCTTTGTCCGCACGGGCCACCCTGTGGAGGTCAAGGTCGACAGTTTTCCCTACACCAAATACGGCACGATCATCGGTAACGTAACCAATGTTTCCGGTGATGCGATCGAGGATGAGCGTTTGGGGCTGGTCTACCCGGCACGGGTCAAGCTGGAGCGGCTGGAGGTTGATTCCGGCAGTGAAACCATTGCCCTGTCACCGGGCATGTCAGTGTCTGCCGAAATTAAAACCGGCGACCGGCGTATCATCGACTACATTCTCAGTCCGTTGCGCGAATATCAGTCCGAAACTCTGAGGGAACGATAATGAGTTCTGGTGCAGAAAGTTTGAGCGACACCGCGTTCCTGCAGGGGGCAGCCGTGTCTCAGGATCCGCACACGGACACTGGGTTACTGGCACTACTGGTCGCGGCCAAACAGCTGGATATTTCAGCAGACGTCGGTCAAGTCTGGCATTTGCATGGCAAGATCGACGCGGCCTATGAGGGCGTTGATATTATCCGCTGCGCCAAACGGTTGGGGATCAAGGCGCGCTCGGCACCGCTGGTTGCCAAGCGCATTCTGACAACGCCAGTGCCTTACCTGATCCGCAAAACCGATACCGGTGCTTGGTACGTCGTAACGGGAGTGCGCGGCGATCTGGTGCAGATAACCAGCCCGCCAAATGGCGGTACCAGCCGCAATACGGTCGAAGATGTGGCGCGGGATTTTGACGCCGATGCAATCCTGTTTGCGCGCGAGCCTTCATGGAAAAAGACGCGCAGCACCTTTGGGTTCTCGTGGTTCATCCCTTCAATCCTGAAACACAAGGCGCGGTTTCGCAGGATTCTCCTGGCCTCTCTGATCATTCAGGGTTTTGCTTTGGTATCGCCGAAACTGTTTCAGGTCGTGATCGACAAGGTGTTGGTCAGTCGGGGTTTGCAAAGCCTGGACGTGCTGGCCATCGCCCTGATCGGAATCGCACTGTTTGAACCCTTCATGACCTTCATGCGGTCTTTGGTGTTCTCGCATATGGCCAGCTGTGCCAACTCTGAGCTTTCGGCACGGCTATTCCGCCATCTGGTTTATCTGCCACTCGACTATTTTCGCAGCCGTCAGACCGGTGACATCCTGGCGCGAGTGAAAGAGTTAGACCATATCCGCAATTTCCTCACCGGCTCCGCCCTGATGATGGTGGTTGACCTTTGCTTTATCAGCGTGTTCCTAGCGGTGATGTTTGCCTATTCCAGCAAACTTGCCTTTGTTGTCCTGGCTACGCTGGCGGTGTTCGGACTCACTTGGCTGGCCATAGGTCCCTTTCTGCGCAAACGTGTCGAGACTGAATATGAGCGTAACGCTGACAATTCCGCGTTCCTGACCGAAACGGTCACCGGGATCGAGACTATCAAGTCCCTAGGTATGGGGCAGCAGTTCACCCGCGCCTGGGAGGATAAACTGGGCGCTTCGCTCAAGGCCGGGTTCAGCGCTAGCATGCTGGGCCACTGGGCGGGTGGTGGCATTGGTCTGGTGCAGAAGATCTCTGCCGCTCTGTTGCTGTGGTTCGGTGTCAACCTGGTGATGGCGGGTGAGCTTAGCGTTGGTGAACTGGTGGCCTTCAATATGCTGTCCGGCCATGTGACGATGCCGATCCTGCGGCTGGCGCAGATCTGGCAGGATTTTCAGCATACCGGTATTTCTATCCGCCGCATCGGAGACATTCTGAAAGAAGAACCCGAAACTGTGGCCAGCGCCGGGCGCTCGTCATTGGGAGACATCAGCGGGCAGATCGACCTCAGGAAAGTGACATTTCGCTATTCCCCCGACGGGGCAGAGGTTTTGCGGCGGGTTGACCTGTCAATTGGCGCCGGTGAGGTGATTGGCCTAACAGGCATGTCGGGCTCTGGCAAAAGCACGATCACCAAGCTGGTTCAGCGGCTTTATGTGCCGCAAAGTGGTCAGGTGCTCGTCGATAATGTTGATTTGGCAATGGCTGACCCTGCCAACCTGCGCCGCAATATGGGCGTTGTCTTGCAGGAGAATTTTTTGTTCAACGGGACAATCTGGGAAAACATTGCCCTTGGCAATCCGACAGCGAAGCCGGAGCAGATCCTCAATGCCGCGCGCCTGTCCGGGGCCAGCGATTTTATTGAGACATTGCGCCACGGCTACGATACCCAGGTTGGAGAACGTGGCGGCAACCTGTCTGGCGGTCAGCGCCAACGCCTCGCTATCGCGCGAGCGCTGGTTGCCGACCCCAAAATCCTGATTTTTGATGAGGCCACGTCGGCGCTCGACTATGAGACGGAAGCCAGCATTCTGCAGCGTCTGCCTGATATTATTCGCGGGCGTACCACCATCATGATCGCGCACCGGCTTAACTGCATGCCACTCTGTGATCGCGTTGTGGTTATGGATAAAGGTGAGATTGTCGAACAGGGCAAGCACAGCGAACTACGAGCCGCGGCCGGGATTTACGCTCACCTCTGGACCCTGCAGAACGGCCGTTGAAAGATGTTTCGCATGGCCGTCAGATAAGATTACTCAATCGGGTCATACTTGACGCGATAGTCGAATGTCGATGTGAGGTGTTGGCACGTTAACTAGCGGTCAACCAACGAATGCTGATGTTCGGATTTCAAGCAACGTGAGTGACGGCATTCCAGACGTCAAATGCCTCGAGACGGTGATATCGGATGGTTGAAGCGGATCGGCGGTGAGCGGGGGGTGCTGAAGCAATTCCGGACGGCTGATTGGTGGCCACAAACCGCTGTAATCCGCCCTGTGACCGATATCCCTGCATCGCTCTTTTCTGCTTGCGGAACGGCAAGTGGCTATTCTTGGCACGGTTGTTGCGGCCCTTATGCGACCAATGATCCAAGCTAGGGGCAAACTCTCGTTTGGCGGCGCGCTTGTCCGTGATGATCCGCTTTGGAATGAACCCAAGACGATTCATCAAGCGGCGCAACAGCCGTTTTGCGGCTCATTTGTCCCGTTTCGGCTGGAGGCTTTCGTTCAGCACGACGCCATGTCGATCGACTGCGCGCCATAGCCAATACTCGCGACCGGAGATCCTCGCGACTATCTACTCCCGCAGTTGGGAGAGCGCGTTTCACAGCGGCTAAAAAGTGGCAGTTAACGTGGCTGTATGAGACCCCACCGTTGAAAAAATAGAATTGCGTACGAACTCGGGAACTTCGGGGTGGTCACTTTTGTAAGCCCCGCATCGCTGCAAAATTGCCCGCAAATCCGGTGATTTCCCTAAGTACTCCCAGACAACGCGGGTGCCATAGAGCATATGCCCGCCTTCTGGTTCGATACCCTGGAGAAGTCCCGGAAGAAACGAGGGTTCTTCATAATCCGAGGCAATCAGAGCAGTGGTCCACATACCATTCCCTTGCCCCTGCTCGCGGCTGGTTATGAAGACCCGGTTGTGCGCTTCGAATACGAGGCCAGAGTGTTTGAGTGTCGAGGGGATGGCGAATTCGTCATCTTCATAGCGCTCTACCTCCTTGGAAAACCAGTCCTGGCCACTGCCAAAAATCCGACCGACGCTTTTCAAAAGGGTGTTATTGGCGGGGTCGGGGCTCATGTAGATATGGTAATACCCCGCGTGGCGCTCCAGCAGGCCGGCATTGCGGCGGTCGCGGCGGATGACCTTCTCCACCTGCGCCGAGAGCGGATCATCCGATGTGGCCAGAACCGGAGGCCGCAGCCGGATCAGCTTGGCAAAGGCCCCCTGCTCCTGCAGGATCTCGGCCTCATCCACCCCGAAAAAGTCGCAGACCCGGCGCAGCGTAGCCAGCGAGGGGGAGGTCTGGCCGGTGAGATATTTGTTGAATTGCTGCCGGTTGATGCCGATTCGGCGGCACACATCCGAAACGGAACGCCCGTAGCTGCATAGCAGCCTAAGATTGGAGGAGAGGTCAGTATCAGGCATAATTTATGCTACTTTACGCTGATCTGCTGCGTCCAGCTTAATATTCACGGTATGACTATGCGTGCTTTGCGGCCTATGCGCCCTCTAGACTGGTGAAAACAATGTCAACAGATGGAGAGGAACATGACAAAAATTGCGAGTATGCCCATCCGGCGGGTTTCAATATGCGCAAGCGTTGCAGCCGCCATCTGGGCCGCTGTGGCAGGCGCAGGTGCCGCCGATACCCTGCGCATCGCGGTTGCCGCCGATCCCGGCTATCTGGATCCGGCCTATTGGGGTTCTAGCTCGGAGCAGCTGCTGATCGACAACCTGTATCCGCGGCTGGCGAAATATGCCTCGGGCGAAACCTGGAGGGTCGAACTGGATGCGGCAAAATCGGTGGATTTCTCTGATCCGCAGAACATCATCTTTGAGCTGAAGCCGGGTATCATGTGGTCGGGCGGCTATGGCGAGTTGACGGCAGAGGATGTGGAGTACTCCTTTGAACGGCACTTGGATCCGGGTTTGGAATCCGGCATCGCCACCGAGTTCACGCTGCTGAAGGACGTCGAGGTTACCGGGCCTTACACTGGCATCATTCACTTGAACGCGCCCTCGGCGTCCTTCTGGTCAGCCACGTTGGCCTCTACCTCCGGCGCCATCATTTCGAAGGCGGCCGCGGAAGCCTCGGACGGCTATTTTGAGGCTGTCCCAGTGGCGACGGCAGGCCCGTACAGATTCAAATCTCACGAACCGGGCCAGGCATTCATGTTGGAAAAAGATCCCGATTGGACAGGGGTCGCGGCGGCGTTCGAGGAAGTGGCCATCATTCCGATCCCGGACGACAACGCGGCAAAAATCGCCTTTGATGCGGATGAGATCGATTACACCTATGCGGCATCGGCGCTGGAGTATGACAGCTGGTCAAAGAGCACTGACAACACCGAACTGCGTGCCTCGCTGGACCCGCTGTGGCTGGGAATTTCCGAAACCTACGAAGGGCTTTCGGACATCCGCGTGCGCCAGGCCATTCAGAAAGCGGTGGATGTGCCTACCATTCTGGCCGCAATCTCAAACGGCCGTGCGGATCATGCCACCGGCATCGTGGCGCCAGGTCTTCTGGGCTACCGCGATATGACACCGATGCAGCGTGATGTGGACGCTGCCCGGATGCTGATCGCCGAGGCTGGCGCCGAGGGAACGGTGCTACGGCTGGATTTCGTCAACAACGCCAACCGCGCCACAATCGCCCAGATCATTCAGGCAAACCTGGCCGAGATTGGTCTGAATGTCGAACTGAACGGCCAGGATGAAGGCAGCTTCTGGAGTGTCGATGAAGCCCGCGCGGCAGACCTGCAGCTGCATGTGAAATCCTGGACCGGCAATCCCGACGGCATCTACACGATGCAGTATTTCACCTCCGATCAGGTCGGCGTCTGGAACTGGGAAGGATTGAGCAACCCCGATTATGACGCTCTGGTCGAAAAGGCGCGCCGCAGCACCGATGATGCAGAACGCGGCCGACTTTACATGCAGATGCAGGAGATGATGGAGAAATCGGGCGACTTCCTGTTCCTGACCAATGAGCCGCAGACCATCCTGTGGAACGACAAGATCGTGCCGGCCACCCTGCCGGACGGGCGCCCGATCTTTGCCGAATTCAAGAAGGCCGCAAGCTGACCTCCCTCCTGCCGGGCGGCGGACGATCGGCCCCGCCCGGATTTTTCTTCTGAGGAACCACCAAAATGCTTGGCTATATTCTCCGTCGCACATGCCTTGGGGCGATCGTGCTGATTCTGGCGGTCTCGACGCTGTATGTGCTGGTACAACTGGCCCCGGGCGATCCTGCCAGCGCCATGCTGGGGCCGCGCGCTACCCCGGCCATCAAGGCCGAATTTGCCGAGCGGCTGGGCTTGGACAAGCCGATGCCGGTGCAGATCGTGAAATATCTGGGTGCGGTGGCACAGGGCGATCTGGGCACCGATCTGCGCAGCCGCCGCCCGGTCAGCGAAGTGCTGATGGCGCATCTTCCCCATACCGTTCAACTGGTGGCGGCGGCGATGCTTCTGTCAGCGAGCCTGGGTATTCCGCTGGGCTGCCTGGCTGCGGTGCGTCGCAACGGGCTGTTCGATCGGCTGATCGGGGTGTTGTCGGTCAGTGTCATTGCGGTGCCCTCGGTGATCATCGCGATTTACGGCATGCTGCTGTTTTCCGCCCGGCTGGGCTGGCTGCCGGCCATCGGCGCGGGCGAGGGCAGCTTCGGCTCCACGCTGCACCACCTGATCATGCCCGCCATTGCCGTCGGCATCGGCTGGGTCGGTTATCTGGCGCGGCTGGTGCGTGCCTCGATGATCGAGGTGCTGTCGGCGAACTACATCCGCAATGCCCGCTCGTTCGGGCTGACCGAGCCGCGCATCATCTCGGCTTATGCGCTGCGGGTGGCGGTCGCGCCGACCATCACCGTGCTGGGGGTGGGTGTCGGTTACATGCTGGGCAGCGCTGTCTTTGCCGAGATCGTCTTTGCCCGGCCTGGCATCGGCAAGCTGATGTATGACGCGGTGATCCTGCGCAACTACCCGGTGACGCTGGGTGCGGTGCTGGCTTCTAGCGCCCTGCTGATCGCCGCTACCACGGCGGCGGACATCCTCAATGCCATCATCGATCCCCGTTTCAAGGAGGGCCAGGAGCAATGACCGCGGCTGATATTCAACCCGCTGCCAGGTCGGCACGGTCCGGCGGGTTCACCAATCTGACCCATGATCCGATGGGCATGTTCGGGCTGCTGCTTGCGCTGCTGTTGATCCTGTCGGCGTTGCTTGCCCCTTGGATCGCGCCTTACGGCCCCAATGCCATGGACATCCCGTCCAAACTGCAGGGGCCAAGTGCCGCCCATTGGCTGGGCACCGACCAGTTGGGTCGCGATGTGCTGTCGCGCGCGCTTTACGGTGGCCGGGTCGCGCTGAGCGTGGCGCTGGTCTCGACCGGGCTGTCGGTTATCCTGGGCGGTATCCTGGGCATGATGGCGGCGATGGGGCCGCGCTGGCTGGACTATGTGCTAACGCTGGGATTCGACACCGTGCGCGCCTATCCGGTGATCATCCTGGCGCTGGCCATCGGCCCGATCTTTGGCGGCGGCATGGTGGTGCTGGTCGGCCTGCTGGTGGCAACTTCGGTGCCCTACTACGGGCGGATCATGCGGGCCTCGGTGATGGCGCAGGCAAATGCGGAATATGTCGAGGCGCTGCGGGCAATGGGTGCTAGCCGTGTGCGGATTGTTGCGCGCCACATTCTGCCCAATGTGATCGGTCCGGTTCTGATCGTCGCTTCGATGGACATTCCCACCTTCATCGCCGCCGAGGCGGGCCTCAGCTTTCTCGGTGTGGGCGTCAAGCCGCCCGCCTCCAGCTGGGGTCTGATGCTGCAGGACGGTTTCGATTTTGTCGGTCACACGCCCTGGCTGGTGGTAGCAGGTGGCATTCCGCTGGTGCTAGCGACCCTTGGCTTCACCTTCCTGGGCGAGGCGCTGCGCGATGCCTTTGATCCGAAACTTGGCGGAAAGGGTTGAGCCATGACAGAGACACTTCTGGAAGTGCAGGACCTTGCCGTCTGCTTTGGCCCCATCCAGGCTGTGAAATGGGTCTCTTTCTCGCTGCAAGAAGGCCGCACCCTGGGCATCGTCGGCGAAAGCGGGTCCGGAAAATCGACGTTGCTCTGGGCGCTGACCCGGCTGCTGCCGGATGCCGCCACGCTGAACTCGGGCGAGGTCTGGTTTAACGGCGAGGACCTGCTGCGCCAGCCGCCGGACCGGATGCGGGCGCTCAGGGGTACCCGGATTTCCTACATCTCGCAGGACCCCATGACGTCGCTGGCACCAGGGCTGACCATCGGCCAGCAGATGATTGACCTTCTGTACCGTGAGCCCTGGTCCAAGCAGGAAAAATGGCAGCGCGCCATCGATGCGCTGGATTGGGTCAGCCTGCCGGACCCGGCGGCACGGATGAACATGTATCCGCATGAGTTGTCCGGCGGTCAGCGCCAGCGGGTATCGATTGCCATGGCGCTGATGCTGGGTCCTGATCTGGTGCTGGCGGACGAACCCACCACCGCGCTAGATCCGACGCTGGAAGTGGAGATCCTTGAACTGCTGCAGCGCTTGCAAGGCGAAACCGGCTGCGCCATTGTCTTTGTGACCCATCATCTGGGGGTCGTGGCCTCGCTGTGCGACGAGGTGTTGGTAATGAAGTCCGGTGAGATCCGAGAGGCGGGTCCTGTCCAGGAAGTCTTTGCAAACCCCCAGGACGAATACACCAAGGCGCTGCTACGCTGCGACCCGGCGCAGATTGAAACCCCCACCCGGCGATTGCCGACGATGAACGAAGCGCTCGAGCAGACGGTGAGGATCGTGCAGGGGCCAACCGGACGGATCGGTGCGGATGAACGCCCGGTACTCAGTGTGCGGGACATGTCGGTGACATTCACCCGCCGCGGTATCCTGCCGCCATCCTTGGGCGGCTGGCGCGAAGAAATCCCGGCGGTCCGAAATGTCAGCTTTGATATCCGCAGCGGCGAAACCCTGGCGCTGATCGGCGAAAGCGGCTCGGGAAAGACCACGGTTGCACGCAGCATCATGGGGCTGGTCCGCCCGGGCACGGGCAGCATCCGCCTCAACGGTAGCGAGCTGACCACGGCGGATGCCGCCGGCTGGAGCCGGGCGCGCGAGCAGGTTGCAATGATGTTCCAGGACCCGGCGGGTTCGCTGTCGCCCCGGGTGACCATTGCCGAACAGGTGATCGAGCCGCTGATCGTGCATGGCCGACGGGCGGAAGCAACACGCGCACGCGCCATTGACCTGCTGACACAGGCGGGGCTAGGCGAAGCCTATGCAGACCGCTTCCCGCATGAACTGTCCGGCGGGCAGGCTCGCCGTGCCGGCGTGGCGCGGGCGCTGGCGCTGTCGCCTGCGCTGGTGGTTGCGGATGAGCCGACAGCGGGGTTGGACGTTTCGGTCCAGGGCGAGGTGGTGAACCTGCTGAATGCGTTGCAGGAGCAGATGGGCCTGTCGATTCTCCTGATTACCCACAACATGAGCGTGGTCCGCCATGCCGCCGACCGCATGATCGTCATGCTTAAAGGCCAGCTGGTCGAGACCGGCCCCACCGCCCGGCTTTTTGCTAATGCCACACATGACTACACCCGCAGGCTGATCGCTGCTTCGCATCATGCCCTGCCCGAACAACAGACACCCAGCAACGAGAGAAAACTCCATGCCGTTGAATGAAACCCTTGCCATGTCCGATCTCGATCTGTGCTACCTGTCGGCCACGGAACAAATAGCGCTGTTCAAATCCGGTGAGCTTTCCCCGGTTGACGTCCTGAAAGCGCAATTTGCCCGCGCCGAGGCTGTCGAGCCGGTGATCAATGCCTTCACCGAAACCTTCTATGATGAAGCGATGGATGCGGCGCGGGCGGCTGAGGAGGTATATGTGAACCGACCGGGTGACGCCCGCCCGCTGGAGGGTCTCACTGTCGCCATCAAGGACGAAATGGATGTCAAAGGCCAGCGCAACACCCAGGGTTCGTTGATTTACAAGGACCACATTGCCGACGAAACCCACCCCGTGGCGCAACGGCTGCACGACGCAGGCGCGATATTCCATGCCCGCTCGGCCACCCCTGAATTCTGCAGCGCCTGGACCACCGAAACCCGCCTGCACGGCGTGACCCGCAACCCCTGGGATCCTGCATATACCCCCTCCGGATCCTCGGGCGGGGCTGGGGCCGCGCTGGCGGCAGGCACCACCACCCTTGCGACCGGGTCGGACATCGGCGGCTCCATCCGCGGCCCGGCAGCGGCCTGCGGCGTGGTCGGTTTCAAACCGCCTTATGGCCGTGTGCCGGATGCTGCGCCGTTCAATCTGGATACCTATTGTCATGTCGGCGCCATGGCCCGCACCGTTGCCGATTGCGCGCTGATGCAGAACGTCATCTCGGGCCACCACCCGCAGGACATTGCCACCATCCGGGAAAAGATGACCATCCCAATGGAATACGGCAGTCTCAAGGGCAAGCGCATCGGCTACAGTCTGGACATCAGCAACGAAGTAGTGACCAAGGACGTCGCCGATCAGACCTTTAAGGTGCTGGACGCCTTGTCGGACGCAGGCGCAATCATTGAAGAGGTGAAGTTGGGCTGGGGCCACGACGTGCGCGAAGGCTGCAAGAATTACCTGAACCACCTGATGGGCGCTGCGCTGGTGCGCGAGGTCGAGGCGCATCCGGACCAGGTCTGCGACTACACCAAGTATTTTGCCGATTGCGCCGCAAAGACTACGGCGGACGAATTCCTAACCTCTTACGATGTGGCGGCGGACATCTACAGCCGGTTCGGGCCGATGATGGAAAACGACTGCTACGCCTTCATCTGTCCGGCCTTTGCCAGCTATGAGATGTTTGCCGAGCAAAAGCCCTGGGACCGCATCACCATTGGCGACCGTGATTTCGACAGCGAATACGATCTGAACACGCTTGCCGTCTTCAACATGCTGTCGCGCCTGCCAACGCTGGCGGTGCCTGCCGGGCTCGGCGCTAAAGGGCGGCCGGTCGGCGTGCAGATCGTAGCGCGCGCCTTTGACGACCCGCGGGCCTTCCATGTGGCTTCGGTGCTGCAAGAGAAGATGCCTTGGCTGGATCAGGCCTCGCGGCGTCCGAACCTGTAACAGGGCGCCCCAGCCGCATTCTTTCAGTACCTGAAACAAAAGCCCCGGGAGAGGGCACCTCCTCCGGACTGGCCACTCTTGCACATTCAGAGGGAACAATGACCGACCTGGTAATCCTGAACGGTAAAGTTCTGACATTCGACGGCCCCGATGCCGAGGCCCTGGCAATCAAGGGCGGCCTCATCACCGCAGTGGGGACCAATGCCGAAATCCGGGCCATCGCCGGGACGGCCCGGGTGTTCGACGCCCAGGGCAACACCGTCCTGCCCGGGTTCATCGACAGCCATGTCCACCTGTTTCAGGGCGCAGCAGAGCTGGAATACCTGGATCTGACCGGAGTCACCGGGCTGGAGGCCCTGACTCAGGCAATCCGCGCCTATGCGGCACAGCGGCCGGATGACGTTCTGCTTTACGCCTATGCGGCCAGCTATCACGCGATGGGGGACCGCTCGCTGACCCGCCATGATCTGGACGCGGTCCTGCCGGGCCGTCCCTTTGCCTGCATGGCGCCGGATTGCCATACTGCCTGGGCCAACACCAGCGCGCTGGAACTGGCGGGGCTGTTGCACGGCGGGACCGTGGAGGCAGGCTCCGAGATCGTCATGGGCAGCGACGGCGCCGCAACCGGCGAGCTGCGCGAGGCGGGCGCGCTGGCGCCGCTGATGAGGTTCACACCGCTGGGCGGGCGCGACCAGGAAGGCTCGATGACCGGCGCCGATCCGGTTCCCGCCCCAACACACGCGCAGCGCGCAATTGACAAGGCGGTGCTGGAAAAGGGGCTGCTGCACTGCGCGTCCCACGGCATCACCGGTCTGCACAACATGGATGGCAACCTGTACCAACTGGAGCTGCTCTCGGAACTGGAGGCGGAGGGCAAACTGCTTTGCCGGACCGAAGTGCCGCTGCATCTCAAACACACCGACCCGTTGGAACGGCTGGAAGAGGCAGCCTATATGCGCAGGACCTATGCCGACGATATGTTGTGGTCCGCCCGGGTCAAGATGTTCATTGACGGGGTGATCGAAAACAGGACCGCCTTCATGCTGCAGCCCTATCCGGGGACTGACAGCTGCGGCGCGCCCTTGTTTTCCGATGCTCATTTCAAGGAGGTCTGCACCCGTGCTGACGCCATGGGCTTGCAGATCTCTGTCCATGCCTGCGGCGACGCAGGTGTGCGGCGGACACTGGATGCCTTTGAAGCGGCCCGACGCGCCAACGGCGCGCGTGACAGCCGCCACCGGGTGGAGCATATCGAGACCATCAGCGCCGATGACATCCCACGGTTCCGTGCGCTTGGCGTCATCGCCTCCATGCAACCCCTGCATGCGGCGCACTCCTATCCCGAAGCAATCCCGGAACTTACACCCTTGCTGCACGACCACCAGATCCCGCTGGCTTTCCCGTCGCGGACACTTCGCGAGAACGGCGCCAAGGTTATTTTTTCAACCGATTGGCCGGTTGTTCCGGTGGCCGTTATGCCCACAATCCAAGGCGCAGTAGCGCGCCAGGTGCTGCCGGGAACTTGGCAAGATCAAAGCCACGGCCTGCGCGATGCGCTGGCGGCCTATACCCGTGACGGCGCCTGGGCGGAATTCAACGAGCATCGCAAAGGCAGGCTGCGTGCTGGCATGATGGCAGATGTTGTTGTCATGGACCGCGATCTTGAGGCGCAGCGGGCGGACCAGCTCCGCTTGGCACGTGTGGCACTGACAATCTGCGGTGGTCATATCACGTTCGAAGCCTGACGTTTGCCGTTTTGGGGCAAATCCGCCTCTGCATGCTCCTGGCACAGTATCGGGAGATCACGCCTGCTTCAAATCATCCAATCGGAGGACTCCTGCTACGCGCAGCCACACGGCCTTGCGAAACGAACTTCAATGGCCTTTGATATCTGGCCACCTTTGGTTACGCAGGTGGGGATCAGGGCGTGACGGTTGATTTCAAAGGCAGCCACTATCCCCGATCGGTTATCTTGTACGCTGTGTTCTTCTACGTCCGCTACTCCGTCTCCGACCGCGACCTGGAAGAGATTGTGCAGGAGCGTGGTGTGAACGTTGACCAAGCAATCCTGAACCGCTGGGTCGTGAACGCACAGGCCAGGAAGCGGTCAACGGCTATTTCCTGGCGCATGGATGAGACTTATCTCAAGGTTAAAGGAAAGTGGACATACCTCTGTCGCGCGTTCGACCGCGATGGGCAAACCCTTGATTTCGAGTTATCTGAGCGCCGCGACGCGGCTGCTGCCCGGTGGTTCTTCAAACGCGCAATCGCCGCGAATAGCGTGCCGAACCGGGTCGTCATTAACAAAAGCGGTGCCAGTCCTGCTCGCTTGCAGGCTGTGAACGCGGTTCTGAAATTCATCGGCGCGGGGAGCATCATCAAGATCATGCAGGGCAAGTATCTCAACAATATTCTTGAGCAGGATCACCGATTCATCAAGCGGATCACAAGGCCTATGCTTGGCTTCAAAGCGTTCCATTCCGCCGCTGCGACTATTTCCGGGATCGAGACAGCACACATGATCCGAAAGGGTCAGTTCGGGACGAATTGTCTTTCCGCCTTCCAGCAGTTTGCAGCACTAACCACATAATCACATCCTGAAGCGAGCGCCTTCAAGATAGTCAGAAGCTGCGACACAACCGCTAGCGGGCTGGTCTTTGGAAGATTTCGGTACTTCTTTGCCAACTTTTCTCTCTACGCTGGCTGGCATAGACTTTATCAAAGATGATGAGCTGTAAGCAAACGGGCCTAATTGACCCTTTGCCGAGTGCGTTGAGACAGCTACCCGCGTTCTGAACACCCATGCTGACAAAACTGGCAAGCGGGTGATGTATGCCTTCAATATCACCGACGAAATCGACCAGATGTGGCGCAACTTGGAGCTTCTTGAAGCGCATGGTGGGACCTGTGCAATGGTCTGAGTGACGTCTGTCGGGCTTACTGGATTTCGGGCCTTGCGTGATCGCAGTGCCGTGACAATCCATGGTCATCGTGCCGGTTGGGGTCTGTATTCCTGTTTACCCGACATTGGAATCAGTTTCCCTTTTATGCAAAAACTATGGCGTCTTGCAGGCGCTGGAGTTGTAGTCTTGCGCCAAGCCGCAGACGCTGCCAGAACCGGAACCAGTGTTCAAACATATGCCGACCAGCATCCGGAACTAGCGGCCGCGTTGGAAACATTCGCACAACCCGACATCCGGTTCGACTGACTGCGAGCTCGGCTCGCATCTCTTAGTTGATCAGGTCCAGAGCACCGACAGGCCCTACAATTGGGTCGAGTGATACTCCTAAATTTCGCAGATTCTGGCAGTAGTCATCACAGTTTATTTTATTAAATCAGCTAACCCACTGAAATCTTAGAGAAGTAATTTATTGTAAAAAATAGTTATGAGAAATAACAATTATTAAGACACATCAAAATCACACCCTTGCGTTGTTGTTGATGGTCTTCAAGGGAGGAACCAATGATTAAATTTCGCAGAAGTTTTCTGTTGTTCGCACGCGCAGCTGCCGTTTCGGCGTTGAGCTTTGGCGTTACAGCGACAAGCGCCGTCGCAGCAGATTTTACTCTACGCATGCACCAATTCCTGCCAGCACAGGCGAGTGTTCCTAAGAACATTCTCGATGTGTGGGCTGACAAAATTGAAGCTGAATCTGGGGGGCGTATTGAGATCCAGCGCTATCCGTCGATGCAGCTGGGCGGCAAGCCGCCGCAACTAATCGAACAGGCTGTCGACGGCATCGCGGATATCGTCTGGACTGTGTCAGGCTACACGCCGGGTCGCTTCCCGCGGGCTGAAGTCTTTGAATTGCCTTTTACCATGACCAACGCCGAGGCCGTATCTCGCGCCTATTGGGATCTGGCAGAAGAAACAATGATGGACACCGATTTCCAGCAATTCAAAGTGCTCGGCCTTTGGGTTCATGGTCCTGGTCTAATCCATTCTTCAAAGCCGATTGCGTCACTTGAGGATTTGGACGGCGTCAAACTGCGAGCACCGACACGGGTCACCAACACGATGTTCAAATCCTTGGGGGCAACACCTGTCGGGATGCCCATACCTGCTGTTCCAGAGGCCCTGTCGAAAGGTGTTATCGACGCTACGGTCATCCCGTGGGAGGTGACAGTTCCACTGAAAGTGAATGAATTGGTGAGCAACCATACAGCATTTGGTGACTCATCCCTCTATACTACGACTTTCATTTTCGCGATGAACAAGGATCGCTGGAACGCGCTCCCCGATGATCTGAAGGCAGTGATCGACGCCAATTCGGGGGGTGAGTTTTCGGCCTTTGCAGGACGTCAAATGCAAGCCGACGATGCGCTCGGTCTTAAGCAGGCAACGGAGCGCGGCAATAACATCATCAATTTGACCGCCGAACAGGTTGCCGAATGGAGGGCCGCGTCTACTGCAACCACCGATGCATGGGTCGCAGAAATGGATGGCAAAGGTGTGGATGGCTCGGGGCTGCGCGCCCGTGCGCTGGAACTGATCGCCAAGTACTCGACCGAGTAGAGCTTCTAACCCCCTGGCCTAAATGGCCCGGGGGCATTGTCTTCTGGGAGGGATGACATGCTGAAATTGATCGAAAGAATGGCGCGCGCGCTGGCTATTGTAGGGGGGCTGGTCCTGACACTTTTGGTCGTGTTGACCTGCGTTAGTGTCATTGGGCGCGGGTTGAACACACTCGGGCATTCGGACGCGTTGGCAGCCATATCTGAAAGCGCAGCTAGTGCCCTGATCTCTAGTGGTGTGGGGCCAGTTACCGGTGACTTTGAGTTGGTAGAAGCAGGGGTGGCATTTGCGATATTTGCCTTTCTGCCGATTTGTCAACTCTATGGCAGCCACGCGACGGTTGATATCTTCACCTCCGCATTGGGACGCACTGCGAACACGTTTATCTCTGCGTTTTGGGAGATTATCCTGACTGGTGTGATCATCTTGATCACCGTGCGTTTATTCGTTGGGATGCAAAGCAAGCTTGCCTATGGCGAGACCACTTTTTTACTACAGTTCCCCGTCTGGTGGGCCTTTGCGGCAAGTTTTCTGGCTGCTGCCTTAGCCTCCATTATTGGTGTCTATTGCGCAATTGCACGCATGGCCGAAGTTGTTACAGGCCGACGCTACATGCCTATTGCTGGGGGGGCAGTCCATTGACGATGCTGGAGATGGGCTACCTGTCTTTCCCCATTTTGCTGATCATGATCTTTCTGCGAGGTCCGATCGGCTTGGCAATGCTGTTATGCGGTATCGGCGGTCTCTACTTTTCTATGGGTGGTGCGAATATGTTTCTCGCGAAACTCAAGACGGAGACTTATTCGACATTTTCGAGCTATTCGCTGACCATCATTCCGATGTTTCTGTTGATGGGACAGTTCGCTACGCTTTCGGGGATGTCCTCGGCGCTGTTCAAGGCCGCAGAAAGCTGGCTTGGGCATCGAAAAGGTGGGGTTGCTATGGCTGCCGTCGGGGCCTGCGCCGGCTTTGGTTCGATCTGCGGATCGTCGCTTGCAACAGCGGCCACCATGAGCCGCGTCGCTTTGCCGGAACTGCGTCGCTATGGCTATTCTGGCGGGTTCTCAACCGCCACTTTGGCCGCGGGCGGAACGCTTGGTATCTTGATCCCCCCGTCTGTCATTCTGGTCATCTACGCCATCCTGACAGAACAGAACATTGCAAAGCTGTTTCTTGCGGCTTTCGTGCCAGGTGTTTTGGCGGCGATTGGCTACATCATCACCATTTCGATTTATGTGCGACTGAACCCAGATTCCGCCGGAACCCGCGAGGCCATTCCCTATTCGGATCGGTTTCGCGCCTTGTTAGATGTTTGGCCTGTGCTGCTGGTTTTTGGTCTCGTCGTTGGCGGTATTTACCGGGGCTGGTTTACGCCGACCGAAGGCGCTGCGGTTGGTGCAGCAGGTACAGGGATTATCGCGCTCCTGTCTGGAAACCTAAGCTGGAAAGTTTTTGTCGAAAGTATCATGGCGACTGCGACCAGCACCGCTATGATCTTCTTTATTGTCTTGGGTGCAGGGATGTACAACAGCTTCCTTGCCCTCAGCCAGGTACCGCAGGAACTGTCCGCCTGGGTTGTTGGTCTCGGGCTCAGCCCTTGGGCCGTCTTATCGCTGATCCTGATTTTCTATCTGATTTTTGGGTGTCTAATGGACAGTCTCAGTATGATCCTTTTGACTATTCCGATCTTCTTCCCGGTTATCAGCGTGCTGGATTTCGGCATGCCGCCAGAGCATGTGGCGATCTGGTTCGGCATCCTTGTTCTGATCGTCGTCGAGGTCGGGCTGATTACACCACCAGTAGGTATGAATTTGTTCATTATCAATGCGATGGACCGTTCGACACCAATGGTGCAAACTTACAAGGCAGTGATGTGGTTCGTTACATCTGACATTCTGCGTGTCATCATCCTGGTCTTGTTTCCCGCAATCACGCTGTTCCTGATCCCCGGGTAGATCAACGCTACTACCACCTTGGGTTTCCATCGGGTTGATAAATATGGAGAATAACAATGCTTAGACATATTTGGTTGGAGGCGTTCACATGCAAGTAGATGGGAATGTTGCGTTGGTTACGGGGGCAGGTAGCGGTCTTGGTGCTGCAACGGCCCGCCACTTGGCAGCCTTGGGCGCCAAAGTCGCAGTGCTGGATTTCGATATCGAGAATGCCCAGGCCGTTGCCGAGGAAATCGACGGTATTGCTGTACAGGCTGATGTTTCGGACGAAGCCGCAGTGAGTGCTGCTATTGACGCCGCCTCAGGGCAACTAGGGACCGCGCCACGCATTGTCGTAAGTTGCGCCGGAGTCGGTATGGCCGCGCGGATCGTTGGACGCGAAGGCAAGCTATCGTTTGATGTGTTCGAGAAGACCCTGAAGGTGAACTTGTTCGGGACTTACAACGTAATGAGCCACGCGGCACGCTGCATGGCTGCATTGGAACCGCTGAGTGACGGTGAGCGTGGTGTGATTATTAACACTGCTTCAGTCGCATGGCAGGATGGCCAGTTGGGGCAGGCCGCCTATGCTGCTTCCAAAGGTGCGATTGCTTCGTTGTGCCTGCCAGCTGCCCGCGAGCTTGCCCAAAGTGGCATCCGTGTCATGGCGATCGCTCCCGGCCTATTTCACACCCCGATGATGGAAGGCCTGCCAGAAGATATCGCCGCTAAGATAACCGCCAATATCCCGTTCCCTGCCCGTCTGGGTGAACCGCATGAGTTTGCTTTGCTGGCGGAACAGATCGTTGCGAACCCATTCCTGAACGGAACCACCATACGGTTGGACGGCGCTGTCCGTCTGCCGCCACGCTGAGGATAGCTGCATGACATCCGAAATATTACGGATCGAGGTCGACGGTCCTGTCGCCACTCTGACCATGAACCGGCCTGGCAAACGCAACGCCATGTGCGAAGAGCTGCTCAACGCACTCGATGGATTTTTCTCAGCGCCACCAAAAGATGTACGTGTGGTAATTTTGGTTGGGATTGAAGGACACTATTGTTCAGGGCTGGACCTGTCAGAGCATGTGCACCGTTCTGCCGAGGAAAACCTCTATCATTCGCGCCATTGGCACGGGGTGATGGACAAAATCCAGTCGGGTGGATTGGCTGTGATATCGGCGATGTTTGGTGCCGTGATTGGCGGTGGGTTGGAACTCGCTGCCTCCACCCATGTGCGCATCGCAGAAGCGTCGACTATCTTCCAGTTGCCTGAAGGTCGCCGGGGTATTTTTGTCGGTGGCGGTGCCACAGCACGCGTAGGTCGGTTGCTTGGCCCGGACCGTATGACTGAGATGATGCTGACGGGTCGTAAATACGGTGCCGAGGAAGGGCTTGCGCTGGGTCTTGCGCATTATTCTGTGGGTGAGGGCGAAGCTCTCCCATTGGCGCAGAAACTGGCCGGAAAAATCGCGCGCAACGCGCCGATGTCAAATTATCTGATGATCAATGCAATTTCCCGGATCACTGACATGAGCCAGGCAGACGGGTTGTTCACGGAATCCCTCGCGGCAGCCTTGTCGCAAACCACGCCCGATGCAGAGGAAGGTCTTCGTGCCTTTCTCGAAAAACGCGCCCCAAAATTCCGGTGATGTAATGAAAAATCCTGCCCCGAAATCCGATCAGACCACAGTTGTGACCCATGTCAGCGATGCCACTTTGCGTAACTTCATGGGTTATCACATGAAGCGTGCTTTCAACGTGGTGCAGGCCGATCTGGCCCGGACGTTGAAGCCGTTTGACCTGCGAATGCTCACTTACACTGCATTGGTGTTAATCGTTGATAACCCAGGGATGCGTCAATCGCAGTTGGCTGATGCGATGGATATCGAGCGCCCGAACCTTGTCGTTATCATCGACGAGTTGGAGCGACGTGAGCTGATCGTGCGAGACCGTGTTCCAAACGACCGGCGTGCTTATGCGCTCAAGGTCACGCTGGCCGGTCGGCATCTCTACGAAAAGACCGTGGCCGCTGTCACGGCTCATGAGGCGGTGCTGCTTGACGGAATTGATGATGCGACCCGCGTCGCGGTGATCGCAGCGATGAAGAAAATCGAGAAAAGCCAAGGAAAGGGGTGAGACATGAAGCGGACATCAGAATTCCAGAAACACTCCGTCCAACGTGAAGATCGCGCTGACGGCACAATCCTGCTGCGTTCGTCCCATGTGTTGGGGCCCGTCGCCGAAAACACCGGTGTCTGGCTGCATGAATGGGCAGAAAAAGCACCGACACGCACCTTTCTTGCTGAACGCAGCGGTGCCGGCTGGCGAGAAGAAAGCTATGGCGCGACCCTACAGAAGGTCCGGGCCATAGCTGCATCGCTTCTGGCACGGGGTATGGGGCCGGACACTCCGATTATCATCATGTCGGGCAACGGTGTCGATCACGGGCTTTTGTCTCTCGCCGCGCAATATGTCGGTGTACCAACCGCGCCGGTGGCTGAGCAATATTCATTGGTTCACGGGGCGCACGGTCGATTGCAACATGCGATTGAGTTGGTGCACCCAAAAATGGCCTATGTGGTGGATGCCGACCAATACGCCGATGCGCTGGCACTGGATGCGCTGAACGGTATCGAGATTGTCGCCAGCCGCCCGGGCATGAATACCAAAGTGACTGCGTTTGATGATCTGCTGAAAGGTGACAGCAGCGTTGATATCGATGCGGCATATGCCAAGGTCACGCCGGATACGATCGCTAAAATCCTGATGACTTCAGGCTCTACATCCGCCCCAAAGGGGGTGATGACCACGCAGCGAATGATGTGTGTGAACCAGACACAGATCGCCGATGCGCTGCCTTTCCTGCGCGCTCGGCCGCCGCGGGTGGTCGACTGGCTTCCATGGAACCATGTGTTCGGAGGCTCGCATAATTTCAACATGATGCTTTCCAATGGTGGCAGCTTCTACATCGACGATGGCAAACCGGTGAAAGGGTTGTTCGACCGCACCGTAGAAAACCTGTCGATGGTAACCGGCACGTTGGTCTTCAACGTTCCGGTTGGCTTTGGGCTTCTTTTGGGGGCCTTGCAGCAGGACGCTGGCCTGCGCCAACGCTTCTTCGCGGATCTTGATCTGATCTTCTATGCAGGCGCATCGCTGCCGCAGGAGATCTGGTCCGGATTTGAACAGATGGCGATGGACGTGAAGGGTGAGATCCCGCTGATGACTTCGTCCTGGGGGCTGACTGAAACAGCGCCGGCCACGATGATGCAGAGCGAGCCGATCGACCGATCGGGCGTCGTTGGCGTACCTCTCAATGGTGTGACGCTGAAATTGATCCCGGATGAGGATATGCGGTGCGAAATGCGCATTAAAGGGCCGAACCTTATGCCGGGTTATTTTGAGGATCCGGAGAAAACAAAAGCTGCTTTTGACGACGAAGGTTACTTCATTACCGGCGATGCGATGCAGTTCATCGACAAAGATGATTTAGACAAGGGCATGAAGTTCGATGGACGTATTTCTGAGGACTTCAAGCTGCTAACTGGCACTTGGGTGCGAGCGGCGCAGCTACGCATCGACATGCTGACATGCTTAGCTCCGCTTGCCGCTGATCTCGTGATTACCGGCGCTGATAAGGGCCAGATAGGGGTGATGGTTTTCCCCGACGTGGCCCAGCTGGAGCTCGATGGCTACTCTCTGTCCGATGACAATGGTGCCTTTAGCTGCAAGTTGTTGCAGGGTGAAATTCATCGCCGTCTCGCTGAACGTGCCGAACAGGTTTCGGGGAGTTCCTCGCTTATCTCCCGGGCTATCGTTCTGAGCGAACCCGCATCGATGCCCGAGGGCGAAATGACCGCCAAAGGAAACCTGAACTTCCGCAAGGTGCTGACACGCCGGGCCGGCCTTTTGGACCGGCTTTATGACGATGTCGATCCTGCCACCATCACGCTTTAACTAAGGAGCAGGACAAATGGTTGATATCTCAAAAGTCCGCGCACTCGACATTCATACCCATGCAGAGGAGCCCTGCGGCTGTCATTCTGACGATGGCTATGATGATCTGCAATCGTCGATGGCCAGCTATTTTGGGGCGCCATGGCAGCACCCGCCTACTATTCCTCAAACGGCAGCGCATTACCGGGAGCAGAACATTGCTGCGGTGATCTTTCCAGTCGATGCGGAACGGGAAACAGGTTATCGCCGCTATTCCAACGATGAAGTGCTTGAACAGGTGAAAGACAACAGTGACGTCTTGATCCCCTTTGCTTCGATAGATCCTTGGAAGGGCAAGATGGCGGTGCGCGAAGCACGTCGGTTGATCGAGAAATGCGGCGTTAAGGGGTTCAAATTCCACCCAACCATGCAGGGGTTTTTCGCCAATGATCGCATGGCATACCCGTTTTACGAGGTGCTGGCCGAACATGGATGCGTTGCGTTGTTTCACACCGGGCAGACAGGTGTCGGGTCAGGTATGCGCGGCGGTAACGGCATGCGGCTCAAATACTCCAACCCGATGTACATGGATGATGTTGCGGTGGATTTCCCCGACATGAATATTGTCCTCGCTCACCCCTCGTTTCCTTGGCAGGAAGAGGCCCTGGCGGTCGCCCAGCACAAGCCCAACGTCTATATCGACCTGTCAGGCTGGTCGCCGAAATACTTCCCGCCGATCTTGGTGCGCTATTGCAATTCGATCCTGAAGAAAAAGGTGCTGTTTGGGTCTGACTGGCCGATGATTACTCCAGAACGCTGGTTGGCTGACTTTGACAAAATCGACATCAAGGATCACCTGCGCGAAGACATCATCAAGAACAATGCCGCGCGTCTGTTGAGACTGATGGGCTGATGCAGATCCCGGTCCCCTCTCTGATGCATAGTTTCACCCTTCGGGTTGAACTTGGAAAACCAATTGAGATGGGGCCGGGTCGCGCAGGCCGGCGCCGCATAATACCCATTGTCGGGGGCAGGGCGTTCGGCCCCGATATCACTGGCGAGGTTTTGAACCTCGGTGCAGACTGGCAAACTATTTTTGCCGATGGAGCGGCCCATCTGGATACGCGTTATGCGCTGAAAACTGATTGTGACGCCGTAGTCGAAATCGTCAATATCGGCACCCGGCACGGACCGGAACATGTGCTGGAACAGCTTGCCGCCGGGCAGGATGTCGACCCAAACCAATACTACATGCGCACTGCAGCGCGGTTGGAAACCGGCAGTGATCGCTATGCTTGGGTCAATCATAGCCTGTTCATCTGCGCTGCCATCCGGCATGCCAGCGCAGTCGAGATTGCCTACTATAAAGTAACCTGATCCGCCCATGCCGACAGTCGCTGTCGCGCTATGGGTAGATGATTATGAAACATAACTAAAAGGTCGCATTATGAAACTCTTCCTGTTAACAGCTCTGAGCTGCCTGATGGCCCTTCCGGTTTATGCAGAGGTGAAGAAAGACATCCCATATGGCGAAAAAGCTCGCAATCAGCTGGATCTCTATCTGCCTGATGGTGTTGATGAACCGCCCATGGTGGTGTTCATTCATGGCGGTCGTTGGTTTCGCAATGACAAAACCCAAATCGAAAATCTGGATCGTGTGAACCAGATCTTAGATTCGGGCATGGCCATCGCCTCGATTAACTACACGTTCAGCAGCGAGGCCATCTGGCCCGCCCAGTTGGAAGATCTCCATGCTGCCTTCGATTTCTTGCGAGAAAATGGCGCGACCTATGGCTATGACGCTGATCGTATGGCGGTCTGGGGACAATCCTCTGGCGCGCATTTGGCGCTTTGGGCGGCCTTTGATCAGGCGCAGTCACCAGAAACCGCGCTGGATGGGCTGGTTTCCTGGTATGCACCGTCGGACCTGTATGAAATTATCCCTGACCGAGCGGCGGATGATGTGCCGGATCGTGACGGTATGAATAAAGAACCAAGCCCGGAGTCGCTTTTGATTGGTGCGACTGTTCCGGAGAATGAAGAGCTGGCGGATGTTGCAAGCCCGCTAAATTTCCTTGCAACTCTGCCCGCTGAAACGATCTTGCCGGATACATTGTTGGTTCACGGATCAAATGATTTTGTGATCTCGCCCTTGCAAACAGAGCGGCTGTACGACGCAATGCAGGCCCATGGCAGCAGTGGCAAAGTTGAGATGCGAATTGTCGATGGTGGCGGCCATGGGCGTCCGGGTTTTGAACCCGAGGTTCCTGCCGCGATTGCCTTCTTGAAGCAGGTTTTCGACTGACTAACACGGGCGGAATGGCATCACTGCGCCACCCCATTAAAAGCCCTCGGAAAATCCCAAAAACCTACCCGTGCAGTTCAATAAGGAGATACAGCGATGAAGCCCTTCAAGGCTCCGTTGGATGACATCTTGTTTACCTTGAATCATGTGGCCGGAGCCTCCGCTTTGCCCGATTGGGATGCGGATTTTGCTGCTGAGATTGGTAGATATTTCGCCACTTTTGCAGAAGGCGAAATCGCTCCGCTGGATGAGCATGGGGATGCGCAGGGCTGCCAGTTGCAGGATGGGCGCGTTTCGATGCCCGATGGGTTTCAGTCAGCCTATCAGGCTTATGCTGAACAGGGCTGGCCATCGTTGACCGCGCCCGTGGAATATGGTGGCCAGGGGCTTGGTTCCCTGATGTTGGCGATCACGTCGGAGATTTTTTCCGGGGCCAATCACAGCCTGCAAATGGTGGTGGGGTTAGGACCCGGTGCAATACGCACCCTGCTGCATTTTGGCAGTTCGGATCAAAAGGCGCGGTATATTCCAGAGTTGGCCTCTGGGAAGACCATCGCAACAATGTGCCTGACCGAACCCGGAGCCGGATCGGATCTGTCACGGGTGCGCTGCAAAGCATCACCCATGGATGATGGTTGGAGGATCACCGGAGAAAAGATCTTTATCTCGGGCGGTGACCAGAACATCAGCGATCGTATCCTGCATCTGGTGCTGGCCCGTACATCGGATGACGGGGTTAAGGGGTTGTCGCTGTTCCTGTGTCCTTGTACGCGCGGAGACGGTCGCCGCAATGCCGTCTCTGTCACTCGGATCGAAGAGAAAATGGGGCTGCATGCCTCTCCGACATGTCAATTAGCGTTTGATGGAGCTGAGGCCGAGTTGATAGGCGACGAAGGTGAGGGTTTACAGGCGATGTTCACGATGATGAACCATGCCCGCGCCGATGTCGCACTGCAGGGGGGGGCACATGCTGCAAGAGCTTATGACATCGCCAGTACCTATGCTGCAGAGCGAATTCAGGGGCGTAACCCCGACGGCTCCGCCGCTACACTTGATCAGCACGCGGATGTGCGCCGTATGCTCAATCAGATTGACGGGCTTGCCATGACCGGGCGCGCTATGGCTCATCTTGCATGCGTTACAATGGAGCGGGGCAACAACCCTGCGCTGGTCGAATTCCTAACTCCACTGACCAAGGTTTATTGTACCGAGGCGGGCATACGTGCCGCTGAACTCGGTATGCAGGTTCTTGGTGGCTATGGCTACCTGCGTGAATACCGGCTGGAACAGACCTACCGGGACGCTCGGATCACACTGATCTACGAGGGCGCGAATGGTATCCACGAACGGATGCTGGCGACGCGCCTTGCTACTGGGGCGACCGCCGATGCTTTCGAGGGATATGTCGCTGAACAAGCTGAGCGGGCGCAGGATAGTAGTATCCTAGAGGCGTTGCAGACTTGGCGAGAGTTGCGTGCCCGTCTTGATGCGTCCGATGACCCAGCGGCACTTGCGCATCAATTCATGTATAAGTCCCGCGAAGCCCTGCTTGCCTGCATTCGGGCGCGGATCGGTCAGGTTGCGTCCTTTCATCCTGACCCGTCGAGAATGAAGAGGCTGTCCGAGTTTCGGTCAGCCGAGTGATTTTTCGGAAGTCTCCGATGAAAATCTGCTGGTTGTCAGGACACTATTGAACCACGCTCTGAGCAAAGCGGTGTAGCCGTTGCTACACTCAGGATAGGTGAAATTTGTCGCGCGCCAGCATTCTCTTTTCTGTTGCGGTCAATGACCGGATAGCGTCCTCCGCGCTCAGCCCGGCTTTGCGCGCCTTATCCCAGAGCCGTTTGCAAGACTTCGGGGACCATGGAAGGGCAGCGTTTGCGAGCCAGAGCCGCAAGGGTTGAGGCAAGGTGTCATACGTCCGCATTGGGTTCGTTGTGCGGCGTCGCTTTCGGAGCGATGTCGATCCAAGGTTGCCGCTCATACGTCTTCCTGCTCTTCAAAGATTGGATCAAGGACCAGAACCAGCCGTGTTTCGCCCGTCCCTTCAATTGGAGGCGACCTATGTAGCAACCCGGTGGATGGTTGTTCCGGCCAAAGTGTTCCGCGCAGAATGATCGGTGAGCCGGTCGGCGCGTCAAAGATGTGCGCCGGCTCGGCGCGATTATCCCTTATCGCGAATTGCGTCGCAGCCCCGCGATAAGTGCAGATCAGTCGCGCGCTCAGGGCATCGACATGGAATTTGCGGCACGCATTTGTCGTGACGCGATCAAGACGCAGGCGCAGAAGCGGGGGCTTCATGATTGCTGAGAAGGTATCCGCAAGTGCTGCAATGTCATCAATCAACTGCGTGCGCTCTGCACAGTCAGGCATCTCGGAGATTTCGCATGCTGCGACAACGGCCACGCGGACAGTTTCGGGTCGTAGGACCAATCGCACCGAAGGAAGCTGCTCGGGCGGTAGCGTGCTAATCCAATCCTCAATCGAGCGCTTGGGCTGCCTGTACCAGATGACGCCCGCACAGTCGGCATCGGTGATGCTTTTCAATTCTTCGGGCGACTGAGCGATCGCAATCGCTTCAGACGCGTTTCGGATGTGTTCTACGATAGCTTTCATGCGGCTTGCTCTGCCCGGCGCCAAAGCGGGAATGGGTCTGAATAATCCGGTAAAGCCTCCAGAGACGTAGCGGTGCTTTCCGGTACAAGGGCGTTATCCAGCCGCGCTTTGATGTCTGCCCATTCGATGCCTGATCCGATAAACACGATTTCCTGACGACGATCACCCCACGGCTCCACCCAATGCTCCATCATGTAGCGCCGCGCGGTTTCATCTTCAGGCCAGCGATCCCTAGGGACAGTTGCCCACCACGTGCCTAGAGGTTTGATTGATGACAGTGCCCCAGCCAGAGAAAACTCCGCCACCCAACCGGGGCGCGATGCGATCCAGAAATGACCTTTTGCACGGATCACACCGGGTAAGTCACCGTTAAGAACGGCCAAGATCTTTTCCGGCTCAAACGGTTGGCGCGCACGATAGACATATGAGGTGACGCCGTATTCTTCGGTTTCAGGCACGTGGTCGGCAAAACCATAGAGTTCCTTTGCCCACATCGGATGTTCATGTGCCCGATCGAAGTCAAACAACCCGGTGTCCAAGATTGCATCTGCGGGCACATCGGAATGGCTCGTTTCAATGATACGCGCATCTGCATTCAGACTGCGGATGATCTTGAGGGCAGCTTCCACTTGCTGTGGCTGGGCATCGGCTACTTTGTTCAGGACAACGACGTCCGCGAATTCGATCTGTTCAACCAGCAAGTTGACCAACGTACGCTCATCATCTTCGCCAAGCGTCTCACCCCGGTCGCGCAGAAAATCGTGGCTGGAATAATCCTGCAATAGGTTCACCGCATCCACAACTGTGACCATCGTATCCAAGCGGGCTACATCCGACAGGCTTTCGCCATGCTCATCGCGAAAATCAAACGTGGCAGCAACCGGAAGCGGTTCGGAAATCCCGGTGGATTCAATCAGCAAGTAATCAAAACGGCCCTCCGCGGCCAGCCTCCGGACTTCGATCAACAGATCATCACGCAAAGTACAGCAAATGCAGCCGTTTGACATCTCCACCAGTGTCTCGTTCGTGTGGCTCAGCTCAGTGTCTGCGCGCACTAGATCGGCGTCGATATTGACCTCTGACATATCATTGACAATGACCGCAACCCGGCGGCCTTCGCGGTTGTTAAGTACACGGTTTAGGAGTGTTGTTTTTCCAGCGCCCAGGAATCCAGAGAGCACGGTGACGGGCAATTTTTCGATCATAAAGACAGATCCTTAGATGGGGAGGACTTGAGAGGTAAGGCGGGCTTGAGGTTCGGAAGTTTGTCGGGCGCGCAGCATATCAAGGCTGCGCTGCAGTTCGGGCTGCGTCATGTCGCGGGCTATAACCACGATGCGCGATTGGCGGTTTTCTCCGGACCAATCGTGCAGGGGGACTGGTGGATCAAAGAGATGTTGAACGCCGTGGAAGACAAAGGGCGTCTTGATCCCCTCAAGATGTACAATCCCTTTCACACGCAGGATGTCAGGGCCGCGCAGCATGATGAGGGTATCGAGCCACATATCGAAAGCTTCGACCGATATCGGATCATTCAAGACAACTGAAGCAGACCCTATCCTTGCATCATGCACCGGTAGCGACGGCGAAGCGGTTGTTTTGTCAGCAAGGCCCGACAGATTTTCAAAGGGGTTGCTGGCCGAAGGCGCGGCGGGTGGCGTCAGCCACGCCGCTATTTGGTTTGGTTTTACCTCGGGATGTATACCCGTTAACCCCCAAAGAGAGCCCGCAGGCACGACGCCGTGTTTGGCGCGGAGCATCGGCGCTGTTGGGTTCAGGGATCTTAGGCGCTTTTCGAATATGTACCGTGTTTCTTTGGGCACCAGATCGGTTTTACTAAGCACGATCAGATCTGCCATCGCGACCTGCGACACCGCTTCGAATTGACGATCGAGCGTGTCGTGACCGGTTGCAGCATCCGCCAGCGTGACAACACCGTCCATGCGGAAATGTGTCGCCAGAAAATGATCTACCAGAAATGTCTGCAGAATTGGGCCAGGATCAGCGAGGCCGGTCGTCTCAATCACGACGCGGTCAAAACTCAGTTGCCCGGAGTCTTTGCGCGTCATCAGGTCTTGCAACGTGCGTGAGAGATCACCGCGAATAGAGCAGCACAGGCAGCCCGATTGCATTAGTATGATTTCTTCGTCGGCTGTTTCGATCAGATCGTGATCAAGCCCCGCCTCACCGAATTCATTGACGATAACAGCGATTTTGGACCCATCGGATGTGCCCAGCACTGCATTCAAAAGCGTGGTTTTTCCCGCGCCGAGAAAGCCGGTTAGCAGAATAACCGGCAGGCGGGGATCAGGGTGAGGTTCGGTGCTAGGCATGGTGGTCCAACTAAATAGATTAGTTATATTATAACATTACGTATAAATAATGCGCAAGACAGATGATCTAGTTTTGAAAACGCACTATAATCAGACTTTAGTTATATTTTTCAGCGGCTTGCTGAAATGTCGCCGATGCCTTGCTATGCAGTTTTTGCTAAAAGTTGCGCTGTCTGCTCAAGAACGACTTGGCGATCCGTGGCACGGGTTATCAGATCGGGATCATGACTCACCAGCAAAACAGCTATTCCACGTTCGTGCGCCAATCCAGTCAGCATCATGATCACGTCGCGTTGCGTCAGTGGGTCCAGTCTTGATGTAGGCTCATCCGCGAAGAGGAAAATCGGGTCAAGAAGCAGGGCCCGCGCGATCGACAACCGCTGTAGCTCTCCACCGGATACCTCGTCGGGCCGACGTGCCAGAAGCGCTGGATCCAATCGCAACTGTTTTAAAAGAGGGTGCAGCGTATCGCGCGAAATGCGGTGCAGCGCAATGAGATCATCCAGACCCTGTCCCAAGCGTTGATAAGGGGCAAAAGCAGCGGGTGGATCCTGCCACAGTTTTTGGAACCTGCGATCGGCAAGACCTTCGCCGCGCTGGACGGCTCCGGCTGCGGGTGCGGTGATGCCAAGGAGGGTATCGCCGAGAGACGATTTGCCAACTCCGGATGGCCCAGAGAGCCCGACGACCTCACCTGCATGCAATGTAATGTCCAGCTCCCGGATCAGATCGCGCCCACCGCGCGCAACGCATAGGGCTTTGCCTGTTAGAACAGGTTCGCTGCGGATCCTGTAGGTCGGTGGTGATGGCCAATGGCGTGGTTCCGCTGCGATTAGATCAGCAGTATAGGCGGTGTCAGGGGCATGCAGCACTTGAGATGCAGGACCGCGTTCGATCAGACGCCCCTTGCGCAATACGATAATCTCTCCGCCAATGGACTCCGCCAGTTCCAGATCATGGGTGATCGTCATCAGCGCGCCGCCTGCGTCGGTCACGGATTTCAATCGCGTTGCGACCTCATTGCGGCGGGCGATGTCAAACCCCTTGCTGGGTTCATCGGCCACAACGATTTGCGCGCCCCCTGCGCGGGCGACAGCGATGGCAAGACGCTGGGCCATGCCTCCGGATAATTCAAACGGATAGGCGTGCGTTGCATCACCCAGACCCAAAGAATGCAGATCATTTTCGGCAGCGGTGTCAGCTTGGGTACTGCCCGCGACCAGCTTGTACACTTCGGCCACCTGCCGCTTCGCCCGCATCAACGGATCCAACGCACGCCACGGCTCTTGTGGCAGAACCGAAATTTGGTGGCCCCACAATTGTTCCAGTGCATCTAAATCGTCTAACGGTACCGCCGTGCCCTGAACCTCCAGTGCGCCTGTGGCGTGCAAAGTTGACGGCAACGTGCCCAGAACGGCCTGCGCAAAAAGGCTTTTTCCTGACCCGGTTTCTCCGATCAGTGTCACGGCTCGACCCGGTTCCAAAGTCACCGAAATTGGGTCGATCATTTTGGCGCTTCCATTGAGGACAGCAAGGTCAGTGACTCTCATGAGGGTCATTCAGTGGTACCTCCGGCGATCAGGGTCAGGGCAAGTAACGTTGCCATGGTGGTGAGGACGGGTTGCAGCAGCGCCCAAGGTGCTTCGCGCCAATAAGGCAGCAGTTCGACCATCATTAGGCCCAGTTCTGGGGTCGGTGCCCGTACCCCAACAGAAACAAAGCCAAGCGCGGCAATGCCCATCACCACTGCGGCAAAGGTCAATGCGAAGGTGGCGCGCAGCACGGGGGCAAGTTCAGGCCACAGGTGGGTGCGAAAGATATAGAGTGGTCCAAAGCCCAGTAGCCGCGCGGCCTCGACCGAGGGCGCGGCAATCTGGGCGCGGATCGTGGCACGTGTCAGTCTGAATATCTCGACCCAGAGAGTAGCTGATAAACCTGCCCAAAATGCCATAGGCTGCGTTGGGAGGATTAACCCGGCAATCAGGACGATCAGCAAGGCTGGTAGTGCCACAACGCTATCGGCAAATAGCACCAATGCCCGGTCCAGCCATCCGCCACGCCAACTTGCCAGCGCCCCAAGCGCCACGCCTATAAAGGCGGTCGTGATGAGAGTAATCGCCGCGATCATCAGCGAGAGGCGCAGTGCGGCAGCGAGCCGCGCAGACATTGACCGGCCAAGGTGGTCATAGCCGAACAGTGCTTCTGCCGAAGGAGGCTCCAATGCAAGTATCAGGCTTTGCGCCACCGGGTCGGCGGTACTCACCCATGGCAACCCAAATGCAAAAACAAGCACAACGGTTAGGATCGCCAAACCTATGAAGCGGGCGCTCATCGCATGGTCTCCCTTGGGTCAAGCAGGCGCGCACCGATGTCGGCAAGCGCATTTACCAGCACAAATGCCAGCCCCATGACTAGCGCCGCGCCTTGCACCATTGGTACATCTCGATGGAACACAGCATGGACAAGGGCATGCCCGATGCCGGGCCAGCCAAAGATGGTTTCGACCACGACGACGCCCTCCATAAGGGCCACAAACTGAGCCGCAATCAGGGTCAGGACCGGGACGGCGACATGGCGTAACCCGTGGCGAAGAACAACCTGGCGCTCTGATAAGCCTTTCCAACGGGCAAACCGCCACCACTCAGATGTGCGTGCGTGGACGACAGCCTCGCGTGTGATGCGGGTGGTATTGGCTGCCAATCCCAGTGCAAGAGTAAGCCCTGGCAAAATTAGATGTTGTAACTCGCCGTGGCCCGCGGCTGGTAACAATCCCAAGCCAATGGACGCTACAACGATTAGCACCAATCCTAGCAAGAACTGCGGCGTGGCCTTGAATACCGAGGCCAACAAGACGGTCGCCCGGTCAAACCAGCCGCCCGGATGCAGTCCTGCCCACAGGCCAAGTGGCGGACCAATCAGCAATGACAGCACAATCGCTACGCCCGCTAGCTGCGCGGTGGCCCCGAATTGATGCGCAATCTCGGCAGAAACAGCCTCTCCGGTCACCAAGGATGTGCCCAGATCACCGCGAAGCAACCCGCCGATCCAGCCAAAGAATGCGCCCACTCCGGATGGATCACCAATTTGGGCCCGCACCAGCTCGGCGTTCTCGGCGGTCACATTGTCATATCCAAACCGTGCTGCCGCGATGCGAAAGATCATATCTCCCGGCAGTGCGCGCATCATAAGAAAGCTAAGAATGCCGACGAGGATGGCGACCACCCCCGCCTGCGCCAGACGCCAACCCAGTGCTTTGATCATCACTCAGCCCATTTGACTGAAGACAATCCCAACGTCCGTTCAAACGGATCAACCGTAACGCCGGTTACCGCATCTGAGACAGCCATGGTCAGCTGATACCAAGCGATCGGCAGAACCGGCAGTTCGGCATGCAGTGTGGATATCAACTCTGCTCGCGTGCCTTCTGGCGCAGTGCCTGCTGCCAATGCCTTCACCCCGGCGGTAAAGGCGTCGTTGTGCCAGCCCATCGCGCCCCAGTCGCCGCCTGGCGCGTAATCCTGCAGCAGCGTGCCGACGGGATCAGGAACCAGAGCAAAGTTACGTGCGAACAATGCCGTCGACAGCGTGCCATCACTATGCTTGGCTGGGATTTCCGAGAAGCTTGTGGAGTTGATCACCGCATCGGCTCCGATTGCCGCGAATTGCTGTTCCAGTACTGCTGCTACCAAAGGCAGTTCCGGCCGGTCGGGGAAGGTCAATAATTCGATGTCCATCCGCTGACCGTCCTTTTGCAACACGCCATCGGTGCCGGGCGCCCAACCTGCCTCGGCCAAGGCTGTTTTGGCAGCCCCCGGATCGTATGCCAATGGAGTAAGGCTTGCGTCGTGCCAATCGCTCATGCCGGGAGGAAACATCTGGGTCGCGCCTTCGGGGAAACGCAGAATCGCCTTGGCAATACCGGCGCGATCAATTGCAAGGCTCAGGGCTCGGCGGGTTGGTGCGTCATAGGTCTCGCCATTGATTTTAAGCATCAGCACGCGCGGGATTGCGGCGGAAATCAGCTCTACACCCTCCGCAGTGGACAGTCGTGTGGCAGAGGCCGGATCGAAATAGAGTGTAATATCCGCATCACCACTTTCAGCCATCAGCGCGCGGGTCTCAGATCGGCTAACACCATGATAGACAGCGTTTGGTATCGCAGCGGACGCACCCCAATAGTTGTCAAACCCCTCAACGATCATTTTGCTGGGTGGCGAAAGGTCCTTCACGCGATATGGACCGGTGCCGATCAAACCCGTTACGGCGCCGTCTTCTGCTATGGTTGACGGCGCGATGATGGCAGAGCGATATTCGGCGAGCATCGCGGGCAACATCGCAAAAGGTTCAGTCATTTCGATCTCAACCGAGAGATCACCTGAGGGGCGGATCTCGGAGATCGGAGCCTTGCTCAGCAGCCCACCATTGTCACGCGAGCGGCCCAGTGATTTGGCAACCGCCGCTCCGTCCAGGGCTGCGCCATCATGAAACGTTACGCCTTCGCGCAGCGTCAGCGTCCAGACCAATCCGTTCTCGGAAGCGGACCACTCGGTGGCCAAGCCTGGCAATAATTTTCCATTGCTGTCGGCGTCGACCAACGTCTCCGTAACATCCATTCGCTGGTATATATGCCCGGAGATAACAGGATCGGGGCTGGCTATTTCGAACGGTGAAACCACGTCGAGCACGCCATCATTTGCAAAGGCGGGGATGGCTGTGCATGCCATGAGTGTAGCAAGGGCGAACGGGCGGGTCATTTTCATCTCCAGACAGCTAATTGGGCTCTGCAAGAACATGTCATTGCAAGGGACGATTCATTAGAAGGGCAAGCTGGCTTCCTGTTGCGGAAGATCAGTTGTTCAAGATCTTTTGATGATACGTTATAACATTTGCAAGCAGAAACTTAATGGCACGATGGTGGCGCGACATAGATCGGGCTGAAGCGTTAGCGCATAGCGGGGAGGTCGTTGCGGGCCCAATCTTTGGGCGATGCCTCTATCGGTCTATAGACATGGCCGCATTTTACTTCACCCATCAGTTGTATTTTTGCGACAAAAAATGGTTGTGAGCTGTCACGGGCACTGCAAATAGAGCGGTATTCGAACGATTTTCACTGAAGCCTGCGTACTGCGGCATAGGTTCATTTGTTCGCCACCATGGGCATATTCGTCGCAAATCCAGTAGGGGCTCATCATTCTGACACAGAATGTTGACGCAGAATCGCACGAAGGTTAAGAATCAGTTAACAAAACGCGGTTGGACCGCGAAATTCGGGCCATCCGGGGGTAGTTTGAGCCGATGTTGAGCGTGAAGAAAGACAGTGTAACAAGTGATAGGCTTTCTAAAATCGATGATCGCACAGTCCGATCAGTGAAAATCGATGGTGTTGTTTCATCAGGGAACAGCGTGCTTCACTCGCCTCAGGCGGGAGCCGCGAAAGCAAATTTGAACATTGCTGCCGTGTCAGGTGACACCGATGGAAGTGCTGCGCTAAAATCGTCGCTGCAAAACGACAGTTCAACCAACGCAAACCAAAATACGAAGGGTGCGCCCATGCCGGGCTTAAGCGGGATCTTTGCTCGTGTTTCACCCATAGCAAAACTTGGTGCGGCGGCAGCTGTATTGGCATCTCTCGCGATCGTTCTCGCAGTGCTTCAGTTCGGGCCCGATCAAACTGCGGAAGTAAACGCAGACAAGCCGCGAGTCGCGCAATTGCTGACCCCGCAGGCTCTGGCCGGATTGGACCCGAGCGCCACCCCAAATGAACGCGCAGCGGCAGAAGAGTTGCTGACAGCTGCTGTTGAAACTGCGGCGCCGCTCAGTGCGGAGGATGCTCTGGTCGCGCAGATGACTGCGGGCACATTGGCGGCGTTGCGGCGAGGGAGCGAAGAGGCCAAACCCGCGGTGCAAACTGCTGCTGCCACGGGTGCCACCGCTTCGCAGGCGCATACCGCATTATATAGCCTGGTGTTACGTGCAGCGGGGCAGGGGCAATCACCCGCGTATATCGACCAGATGGTGAACGATGCATATCAGAGCCAGGCCATTACGGTACCTGCCGCATTGATAGGTGCAGACGGGCGGGTCGATACGGCAACCATTCTGGCCCTGTTTGTCGGTCAATAATACCTCGGCTTGCTACATTGATCGCAGTCATCATCGAGAGCGTTCCAACGGCCGACCCAACGGGGCTGAGAACGGGCGACTCGGCGGCAAGCGATCTTTTCATACCATAAAACGCAAGAGGCGGCGCCGAGTTCTGGCGCGGAACGCCCGAGTCAAACCCAAGAGGGATAAGATGAGAAAACACCTGATCGCGGCAGCATGTTGCGTTGTCGGCCTATTGGCTGCACCTGTGGCGGCAGAGACATGTGGAGGCACATATAAGGTGCGTCCGGGTGATAGTCTGTCGCTGATTGCAGACCGTCTCTACAAGGATGTCGGTATGTGGAGCGCTATTCACAGCCGCAATATCGATTCAATCGGTCCGCGTCCTGATGCTATCCGCGTTGGGATGGAGCTCACGATGGCCTGTCTCAATGGTCTGCCCACCGGGTTGCCAGGGGGCAAAGCTGTGGCTGATGTTCAACCGGTCGCAGCCGCTCCGGTCAAGGTCCAGCCCGGCACTGCGGCGGTGCGCAGCAAGATCAACCTGCTGACCGGTGATGACTATGCCCCCTTTACGTCAAAGACAGCCCATAACGGTGGGTTGATCACCGAAGTGGTGAACGCTGCAATGACCGAGGCTGCACCAGCGCAGGGCTTTGCCATCCACTGGGTTGACGATTGGGCCTCACATTTTGATCCGCTCCTGTCGAATGCGTTGCTGGATCTGGGTTTTCCTTGGTATCGCCCGGATTGTGAAACCATGCCGGACAGCTACCGTTGTGTGAACTTCTTATTCTCTGATCCGATGTTCGAAACGCTGATGCTGCTCTTTGTCGATAAATCACGTCCTTTCACCTTTGAAACCGATGCCGATATCGAAGGCAAAACGCTGTGCCGCCCGGCGGGCTACCTTACGTTTGATTTCGACGGCTATGGTCGTCGCTGGCTGGAAGAAAAGAAGATCACCCTGAAGCAGCCGCACAAAGTGGTCGATTGCTTTGAAATGGTTGCCAACGGCGAAGCTGACGCAGTGGCCATCAATGAGTTCACTGGCCGTAGTGTGATGAAAGAAAACGATCTGCTTGACCAGTTCGATGTTCTGCCATTGCCGTTATCGGTTCTTGGTATCCATGTTGTGGTTCACAAGACCCATCCACAGGCCGGCGATATGCTCACGATGATCAACACCGGTCTGCGCAATATCCGCGACAATGGTCAGTATCAGGCAGTCATCGAGGATCATATGGCCAGGATCTGGGCTGGCTTCTAAGGAGCGCACCATGCTGAAACGTTTCGCAACACTGGCAATCATGTTGATGCTGGCTGTCGGGCTAACACCACATGCCGCCCAGGCCATCTGCAACGTCGACTACCGGGTGCAACCTGGTGACACGCTCTTTTCGATTGCGGAGACCCACTATAATGATCGCAGCCGCTGGACACTGATCTACTATAGCAATCAGCACATGCTGGAAGGTCCCAGCGTCATCCCGGGTAAGACTCTGCATATCCCGTGCACTCAGGAATCCTCCGCACCGGATGCGACGCCGCTGCGCAAGGATGACGCGGAAATGAAGCTGCTGACGGGCGGCGGATTTACACCCTTTACCGATCAGGCGCTGCCAGGTCAGGGGATGGTCACCGAGCTGGTCAATGCCGCGTTGGAACTGACGCCCGCTCCTGTCTCTTATTCCATTACATGGGAGCAGGACTGGTCTAAGCATTTATTCCCGATGCTGGATGAGAAGCAGTTCGATATGGGGTTTCCCTGGCTGAAGCCTGATTGTGCCACGACCCCTGGCGACGAGCGCTGTGTAAACTTTCATTTCTCAGAGCCGCTGATGACCATCCCGATCATGGTCTTTGTTCGGGCTGATGCGCCCTTCGACTTTAATAGTGATGCCGATATGCTGGGGAAAACTCTGTGTCGGCCAGAAGGGTATTACACCCACGATCTGGATCGCGGAGATCGCAAGTGGCTGAGCGAAGGCAAGGTCACCCTTGTACAGGCCGCAGACCCGGGAGCCTGTTTTCGTAAGCTGATGGCCCGAGAAGTCGACGCCGTTTCTCTGAACCTGTTCCTTGGTGCTAACACGTTGATCGCCGAAGGGTTGCGGGATCAGGTGATCCCGCTTGAGCGACCTCTGTCCGAAGAGGGGCTGCATGTCGTCATCTCAAAACGGCACTGGCGCGGCACGGCTCATCTGTACCGGATCAATGCGGGGTTGGAGGCGCTAAAGGCAGACGGACGCTTTCAAGAGATCGTTGCGCGACACTTGGAGCTGTTCTGGGCGCAATTGTAATAGTCTGAGTACGAAGCCGCCAGGCGCAGGCTTGTTGGCTTACGCATAGCGCCCACCTAAAATGGATACGCTTTATGTAAGGTCAAACGCCGCGTCCTGTCTGGGGCGCGGCGTTTACACATATATGGAGGGTAGCCATTTACGACGCTCCATATATCGCGCCTCTCTGGGTCTTTCATTTTATGTTTGGTTTGATTTTTGAGTGACTCGTTTTGTTTTAGGAGTGTTTGTCTGTGGATATGTTGTGTGAGTCTGTGTGTAAGTTGGCTTGGGATTGATTTTTGCATGTATCTGGTTGGGTTTTTTTGCTTGTCCGGTTTTTTTGCTGTCTTTCTTTTTGTCTAGTTTGTTGATTTTGTTGCATATTTTGGATTTGTTTATTGAAATGGGTAATTTTGTTGATTTTGGTGTTGCGGGTTTTGTTGAGTGGGCTTAGAACCCCCTTCACCGGCGGCGGGGACGCTGCTGGGTTGGCTGCTACGGTAGCCGGACTGGCCGGAGAGACGGTCTGCCGCATCGGAAAGACGGTGACATTATGGAGATTTTGTTGGCGGGCGTGCCATGAGAGTGGCGCATCTGTTGGTTATTGTCTCTTGGTGTATGCTCTTTGACATTGATGATATCTGAAGAGATATGTGGGCGGTTTGGTTCATTCGATGGATCAGCCTCTTCATATCAACGCTTTTAGCGATGCCCTGCGCTCAAGTAGCGAAGTGGTAGCGCGATAATAAAGTGTCAGCTTCACTGTTTGGACGGCTTCGGTTTCTTTTGAAACCAAGCACGAAAAACAGAGAAAGTTTTGATGTTCGTTTCGAGTTCCTAGCCGGGTTCGAAGCCGTGCTGACTGAGGTCCGTCCTTGGTTGGCGTCAGCGGTAGGACATCAAAGATGTGCAGAGGTTCGAACGTCAAGGATATGCCTGCAAGGGCATTTCAACTTGAGAGTTTGATCCTGGCTCAGAACGAACGCTGGCGGCAGGCCTAACACATGCAAGTCGAGCGCACTCTTCGGAGTGAGCGGCGGACGGGTTAGTAACGCGTGGGAACGTGCCCTTCTCTAAGGAATAGCCACTGGAAACGGTGAGTAATACCTTATACGCCCTTCGGGGGAAAGATTTATCGGAGAAGGATCGGCCCGCGTTAGATTAGATAGTTGGTGGGGTAATGGCCTACCAAGTCTACGATCTATAGCTGGTTTTAGAGGATGATCAGCAACACTGGGACTGAGACACGGCCCAGACTCCTACGGGAGGCAGCAGTGGGGAATCTTGGACAATGGGCGCAAGCCTGATCCAGCCATGCCGCGTGAGTGATGAAGGCCTTAGGGTCGTAAAGCTCTTTCGCCAGAGATGATAATGACAGTATCTGGTAAAGAAACCCCGGCTAACTCCGTGCCAGCAGCCGCGGTAATACGGAGGGGGTTAGCGTTGTTCGGAATTACTGGGCGTAAAGCGCACGTAGGCGGATCAGAAAGTATAGGGTGAAATCCCAGGGCTCAACCCTGGAACTGCCTTGTAAACTCCTGGTCTTGAGTTCGAGAGAGGTGAGTGGAATTCCGAGTGTAGAGGTGAAATTCGTAGATATTCGGAGGAACACCAGTGGCGAAGGCGGCTCACTGGCTCGATACTGACGCTGAGGTGCGAAAGTGTGGGGAGCAAACAGGATTAGATACCCTGGTAGTCCACACCGTAAACGATGAATGCCAGTCGTCGGCAAGCATGCTTGTCGGTGACACACCTAACGGATTAAGCATTCCGCCTGGGGAGTACGGTCGCAAGATTAAAACTCAAAGGAATTGACGGGGGCCCGCACAAGCGGTGGAGCATGTGGTTTAATTCGAAGCAACGCGCAGAACCTTACCAACCCTTGACATCCTAGGACCGCCAGAGAGATTTGGCTTTCACTTCGGTGACCTAGTGACAGGTGCTGCATGGCTGTCGTCAGCTCGTGTCGTGAGATGTTCGGTTAAGTCCGGCAACGAGCGCAACCCACATCCTTAGTTGCCAGCAGTTCGGCTGGGCACTCTAGGGAAACTGCCCGTGATAAGCGGGAGGAAGGTGTGGATGACGTCAAGTCCTCATGGCCCTTACGGGTTGGGCTACACACGTGCTACAATGGCAGTGACAATGGGTTAATCCCAAAAAACTGTCTCAGTTCGGATTGGGGTCTGCAACTCGACCCCATGAAGTCGGAATCGCTAGTAATCGCGTAACAGCATGACGCGGTGAATACGTTCCCGGGCCTTGTACACACCGCCCGTCACACCATGGGAGTTGGGTTTACCCGAAGGCCGTGCGCCAACCTTTCGAGGGGGCAGCGGACCACGGTGAGCTCAGCGACTGGGGTGAAGTCGTAACAAGGTAGCCGTAGGGGAACCTGCGGCTGGATCACCTCCTTTCTAAGGATGTATCTAGCTAGATCAGAGCTTGCTCTGTCTCGTGATACACTTAGCATAAGATCAGTATTCAAAACTGATCAACATCAGGACCAGGCCGTCCTCATATCTCTTCAGAACTGTCATGATCTTGCTTTGGTGCAGGATCTAGCAAGGGGCCTTAGCTCAGCTGGGAGAGCGCCTGATTTGCATTCAGGAGGTCAGGAGTTCGATCCTCCTAGGCTCCACCACTCATGCGAACGGCCCACATAGAATGGGTCGGTAGCTCAGGTGGTTAGAGCGCACGCCTGATAAGCGTGAGGTCGGAGGTTCAAGTCCTCCTCGACCCACCATTCTGCAAGAGACGATTTGATCGTTAAGCATCCTGAGATGTTTAACCGTCCAATCGGACCGGATCGATGTTCCTTCGGGAAGGTTGATCATATTGACATCGTTTAGAGAGATACAATCAACAACACTGTTGGTCACCCGTGTGAGGGATCGACCTCAGTTTGGTGCTGAAGATCATTTATTTGGTCTGATGCGAGCCTTTGCATTCCGCCCTTTTCCTCGGGCGCGCGAGGGTCTGCCGGATTGAAACCGCAGTGTTGTCCAAGTCAAGTACACTAACCCGGTTCATATTCCGCAAGGTTTATGAGCCATTGTTCACTTCTTCGGAAGTGAGCGGGAAAGTATGCTTTTGGTTCAGAATAAGGCCACAGTTTCTTACCAGCTTCTGTGGCGTGACAGTTCACTGTCTTTTTCTGGACCAGATCAAGCGCGAGAAGGGCGTTTGGTGGATGCCTTGGCAGTAAGAGGCGATGAAGGACGTGATACTCTGCGATAAGTCATGGGGAGCCGAGAATAGGCTTTGATCCATGAATTTCCGAATGGGGGAACCCACCTGACAGTTTGTTATTGTGACTCTGCATTTTGCGATGAGAGGCCAGTCCTTGAGTGGCAAAGCGGCAGGACATCAATAATGAGCTTAATCAGGTACTTAAGACCTGAATACATAGGGTTTTAAGAGCAAACCCGGGGAACTGAAACATCTAAGTACCCGGAGGAAAGGACATCAATATGATACTCCCCTAGTAGCGGCGAGCGAACGGGGACCAGCCGAGCCTTGAGTGTGAATAGAATGTGTTGGGAAGCACAGCCATAGTGGGTGATAGCCCCGTATATGAAGCATGATAGGACGTATTAAGTAGGGCGGGACACGTGAAATCCTGTCTGAAGATCGGAGGACCACCTTCGAAGGCTAAGTACTCCTTACTGACCGATAGCGAACCAGTACCGTGAGGGAAAGGTGAAAAGCACCCCGACGAGGGGAGTGAAACAGTACCTGAAACCGAACGCCTACAATCAGTTGGAGGCCCCTTGAGGGCTGACAGCGTACCTTTTGTATAATGGGTCATCGACTTGGTCTCACAAGCAAGCTTAAGCCGTTAGGTGTAGGCGCAGCGAAAGCGAGTCTTAATAGGGCGAATGAGTTTGTGGGATCAGACCCGAAACCGAGTGATCTAGGCATGGCCAGGTTGAAGGTGCAGTAACATGCACTGGAGGACCGAACCCACATCTGTTGAAAAAGATCGGGATGAGCTGTGCCTAGGGGTGAAAGGCCAATCAAACTCGGAGATAGCTGGTTCTCTGCGAAATCTATTTAGGTAGAGCGTCATCCGAATACCCCGGGGGGTAGAGCACTGGATGGGTAATGGGGCCCCACAGGCTTACTGATCCTAACCAAACTCCGAATACCCGGGAGTACTAGATGGCAGACACACTGCGGATGCTAACGTCCGTAGTGGAGAGGGAAACAACCCTGACCTACAGCTAAGGCCCCTAATTCATGGCTAAGTGGGAAAGCAGGTGGGATGTCCAAAACAACCAGGAGGTTGGCTTAGAAGCAGCCATCCTTTAAAGATAGCGTAACAGCTCACTGGTCTAATTAAGACGTCCTGCGGCGAAGATGTAACGGGGCTCAAGCCATGAGCCGAAGCTTAGGATGCACATAGTGCATGGTAGCAGAGCGTAGTGTGACATAGTCTCATGTCTCTTTTACTCATTTTATAATGAGTGCCGGAGACACGAGGCTTTCGATGAAGCGGGCGCGTGAGCGATCCCGTGGAGAGATCACTAGCGAGAATGATGACATGAGTAGCGACAAAGAGTGTGAGAGACACTCTCGCCGAAAGTCCAAGGGTTCCTGCTTAAAGCTAATCTGAGCAGGGTAAGCCGGCCCCTAAGGCGAGGCCGAAAGGCGTAGCCGATGGGAACTAGGTTAATATTCCTAGGCCAGGAGGATGTGACGGATTGTGAAGGTAGTTCATCCTTATCGGATTGAATGGGCTGCTGATCAGTCCCTGGAAATAGCCCTCCATGAGACCGTACCCTAAACCGACACAGGTGGACTGGTAGAGAATACCAAGGCGCTTGAGAGAACGATGTTGAAGGAACTCGGCAAAATACCTCCGTAAGTTCGCGAGAAGGAGGCCCGGTTCCAAGGCAACTTGGAGCTGGGGGCACAAACCAGGGGGTGGCGACTGTTTATTAAAAACACAGGGCTCTGCGAAGTCGCAAGACGACGTATAGGGTCTGACGCCTGCCCGGTGCCTGAAGGTTAAAAGGAGGGGTGAGAGCTCCGAATTGAAGCCCAGGTAAACGGCGGCCGTAACTATAACGGTCCTAAGGTAGCGAAATTCCTTGTCGGGTAAGTTCCGACCTGCACGAATGGCGTAACGACTTCCCCGCTGTCTCCAACATCGACTCAGCGAAATTGAATTGCCTGTCAAGATGCAGGCTTCCCGCGGTTAGACGGAAAGACCCCGTGCACCTTTACTACAGCTTCGCACTGGCATCAGGATTGTGACGTGCAGGATAGGTGGTAGGCATCGATACGTGAACGCTAGTTCACGTGGAGCCTCCCTTGAGATACCACCCTTCGCACTCTTGATGTCTAACCGCGGTCCGTTATCCGGATCCGGGACCCTGCGTGGCGGGTAGTTTGACTGGGGCGGTCGCCTCCTAAAGCGTAACGGAGGCGCGCGAAGGTTGGCTCAGAGCGGTCGGAAATCGCTCGTTGAGTGCAATGGCAGAAGCCAGCCTGACTGCGAGACTGACAAGTCGAGCAGAGACGAAAGTCGGCCATAGTGATCCGGTGGTCCCAAGTGGGAGGGCCATCGCTCAACGGATAAAAGGTACGCCGGGGATAACAGGCTGATACTGCCCAAGAGTCCATATCGACGGCAGTGTTTGGCACCTCGATGTCGGCTCATCTCATCCTGGGGCTGGAGCAGGTCCCAAGGGTACGGCTGTTCGCCGTTTAAAGAGGTACGTGAGCTGGGTTTAGAACGTCGTGAGACAGTTCGGTCCCTATCTGCCGTGGGTGTAGGATACTTGAGAGGAGTTGCCCCTAGTACGAGAGGACCGGGGTGAACGATCCACTGGTGGACCTGTTGTTGCGCCAGCAGCAGTGCAGGGTAGCTATGATCGGACAGGATAACCGCTGAAGGCATCTAAGCGGGAAGCCCCCCTCAAAACAAGGTATCCCTGAGGGCCGAGGTAGACCACCTCGTCAATAGGCCGGAGATGTAAGTGCAGCAATGCATTCAGTTGACCGGTACTAATCGCCCGATAGGCTTGATCTGTTCCAGTAACAGTCAGTGACACAATGAACCAAAAGCAAAACAAAACTGGACTTCATGTTGGTTGTATCTCGACGAGCGTCTCACAAAAATTGTGAAACATCGTCGATATATGGATTTTTCTCGGTTTGGTGGTCATAGCGCAAGTGAAACACCCGGTCCCATCCCGAACCCGGAAGTTAAGCACTGTTGCGCCGATGGTACTGCGTCTTAAGGCGTGGGAGAGTAGGTCACCGCCAAACCTAGTAAAATCCATAACTCTTAAACGATATTAATAACGAATACCCTTCAGACCATATCACCCTGAAGGGGACACGCAGTCGTGCTACAAGCAATACTGCAATAGTCCTAAACCGCCAAAATCGGCGATAGGACAAACAAAAGGGCTCAAGTAGCGTAAGCGATCGCCCAACAAAAGTGTCGCGGGATGGAGCAGCCCGGTAGCTCGTCAGGCTCATAACCTGAAGGTCGTAGGTTCAAATCCTACTCCCGCAACCAATCTTACAAAATCAAAAACACCTTAAAACAACGAAATAACGCCATAAAAACCGCCGATGGCGTTTTGACTCCTAAACCCGTGGAAGCACTCTGGAAGCAAGCGGAAACGTTTGGAGACGTGGCTGAAACGCTACGGCTCCAAGTGCCGACCGGACGCACCCAGCCATGGAAAGGGGAAACCGCCACAAGCCCTATGCATGAACGCGCATACCGCACGAAAATGCTGTGATCGCTGACAATCATCTAAACGAACTTTCCTCAATATCGCTACGTTGTGCGCTCTCACAAACAATGGTTTTGTGTGAGGATGGAAACCCTCGAAAACCTCCTGCAATTGCCCTATCAGACTCTCGCGATCTTGGTCGCGGGATACCTGTCCTATCGTCTAGCCTATACGGGCCGCGATACAACTCACCGTACGCTTGATACACTGGCGATTGCGTTGGTGTTTGCATTCGTGGCTCAGGCCGCGTCAGCGGGCTTCTTGATCCTCTACAACTGGAAATATCCGGTCCCATCAGGCGGCGCTTTGCCATTATGGGCGGGCTACGGGGCAAGCGTGGGCGGGATCATGGTTGCGCTAGTGGCGGCTGCGGTGTGGCGGCGGGTAAGTGTGAGTGCCGTTCCTGAGCTTCTGCGAAGTGCAGGCATATCATCGGCGGATAGAAATACCGCCGCATGGGAAACCGTCATCAATCGCGAAGATTCAGGGCCCTCTCAAATCACGGTTGTGAAGAAAGACGGTATGGCGCTGCAATGTGAGCGTCTGGACGATTTCAAAAAAGCGCCATTCGGCCCGATGATCTTGGGCCAAGACGGGTCTATTGCGATATACGTGACAGACTTCCGCGCGCCTGACTCAGATGATTGGGAAAAGGTAGACCCTTCGCACGGCGATTGGGGACCGGAAATCACAATTATTCCGGCGGGCGAAATCTCAGAAGTGCGAATACGGCACGCCCCATCACTTCTTGGGCGGTGGCGGCGAAGCCGGGGCGCTGGGGATGGGTCTGGCATTGTCGGGGATGTAGACGGGTCCGCCCCCTGACTGTGCTTGTATGCCTGACTGCGCTTCAAATGGCATAGCGTTACCTCTTGGGTGGCGGAGGCGAAGACGGGGCCGCAGGCATGGGGCGGGTGTTCGTCTCCGGGATCGGACGCGACGGCGGCGTTGTAGGACGCGGCGGCGTAGGCGGTGCGGAGGGTTCTCTAGTCATTGGTTTACCTCTTAGGCTTGGGAGGTGGCGACGATGCCGGTTTGCTGGCAACAGGTTTCTGTGACTTGTCAACAACGACAACTCTAGCAGTGGACAGCTTCGACGACGTGTTTGCCATGCTCTACCTCTTTGGTTTGGTCGGTGGTGTCGGTTTCTTGGCCATGCTCAGCGCTTCGGTTTAGGCGGCGGTGGCGCGGATGGTGCGCTTGCCATCGGCTGTTGCGAGTTGATCGAAATGCGCGAGTAATCCGGTTTAGCAACCATCATCTCGATTTGCTCAGTCTTGGTTTCTTCTTTGCTCATCTTCGCGCCATTCTGACTCAGTAGTTTTCCAGAATATAAGGAAAACATGACTTCGCTTCTAGCATGATCTGACCTAGAGACACTTGCCTAGCACAAGGTGTTGCGTGTTGCCATTCTATTGGAAGATTGGAAGATTGGAAGATTGGAAGATTGGAAGTCGCGTGGAGAAGTTTTCATTGCGCGAAAGGGGCTCCAAATGAAACTTTCCGCTAACGCGAAATTGTTATCTTGTTTGCGGCGCACGGCCACTCTTCAAGATGGATTGCCCTACGGAGCGTCTAAACTTTCAAGCCGGATACAGTCCGCTTCAAGGTGTCCGCTCTCATGCCTGTCTGGGAAAGGTAATTGTTATGACAATGCTGCCGTCGAGACCTTCTCCAAAACCATCAAAGCAGAACTTATTTGGCGGCATCCTTGGAGACGCAGCGCAAGGTTGAGATGGCCACCTTCAAATACATCAGTGGCCTCTACAATCCGCGTCGAAGGCATTCAGCACTGGCTTGAAAAACCCTGTCGCCTTCGAACGGAAACTGGCCAAAACAAGCACCTGGGGCGGCACAAAAACGCGACAGCTCCATATCTCTGCTACCGACCCCTTGGATGTAAGAGCTTGGCATAAGGCCGTGCAAGTAAAGGCGATAACTGTGCGAGACCAAACCGTCGGCCTCCTCGCCATCCTCCCAGGTGCTGTTGCCAGGTGCTGTTGAATGGGTGGTAGGAGACGAAGTGAATGAAGCGGTTATCGCTACACCCCACACAGGGAACGGTTACGCCGCAGAAGCCCAAAAGGCTTGGGCTGACACTGCGAAAGACCAAAGCCGACTGCTAGTCGATATGATTGATCGGCTTAACCCCGCATTCCGCAGGGCAGCGGAGGCGGAAGGGCGCAAAGCAATTCTAAACTACACGTTCTTCAGCCTATCAGTTGACGCTGAAGCAACCAACAAGCCGTAACTTACTTTCCGGCTTTCAGCAGTTAGCGACCTCAGAGTGACAGTTCTGGATTCCTACAGGAGAGTTGCTGGTTTTATGCCCACGCAAGTCTCGCAATCACGAAGAAATATCTCCGGCTGCGCAAAGCAGAGGTGTCACCGCGCAGTGCAAAGGGAACATGGCCTCGTACCCCTGAACCTAATCCTCTCGCTGTAACGCTTGATTCAGGTCCGAGATCAAATCATCGACGTCTTCAATTCCGATAGAAATCCGTAATAGGCTTTCGGGAATGCCAGTATGGGGTTCAATGGTGTGACGGTGTTCAACCAAGCTCTCAACGCCACCAAGCGAGGTTGCCCGGTGGAACAAGTTCAACCGTCCGGCAACCGCCAGCGCTGCTTCTCGACCGCCTTTGACAAGGAATGACATCAGAAACCCATAACCACTACTCATCTGTTGCTTCGCAAGCGTGTGACCTTCGTGGCTGGGCAGGCCAGGGTAAAATACGTCTTCGACTTCTGGATGGTTGGCGAGGAACTCGGCAATGGTCATGGAATTGGCACACATTTTCTCCACCCGTAGCGGCAGGGTGCGCATGCTGCGGACCAATAGCCAGGCTTCAAACGGGCCCATGACCGCGCCGGCTTCATTGCGATCCATGCAGATAGCCTCCCAGACTGGCGTCCGGGCGCGGGTGCTCAGGACGCCTCCTAGAACATCGGAATGACCATTGATCACCTTGGTTGCCGAATGCATGACGATATCTGCCCCTAGCTCTAGCGGGCGCGTCAGCAGTGGCGTGGCCGCAGTACTATCAACGACGAGAATAGCACCTGCGCATTCTGCAGCGGCCTTAGCCGCAGCGATGTCCACTGTTTTCAACCAAGGGTTTGATGGCGTCTCGACAAATACCAGATCTGCTTTGTGGTTGGTACAAATCGCTTTCAACGCAGCAATATCGCTGGCCTCGACTTCGTGCAGCGTGATCTCACGACGGGCACAGAAATCGCGGATCCATTTGGTGGTGCCCCAATAGATGCCTGACTGTATTATGACGGTGCCGCCATTGGAGACTGTGCGAAACACTGCGGCAATTGCTGCCATTCCAGACGGAAACAACTGCGTGTCTTCAGCCCCTTCCAGGCGTGACAGGATGTCCTCGCCAAGGCGTACAGCATCATTGTGAGAGCGTAGATAAACATTGTCCTGATTGACCAGCTGATAGTCTCGGTCACGCACAAAGGTCGTCGAAGGTTGCAGGGGAGGCACCACGCCACCGCTTGCCAAATCAATTGCACCCGCGGCCTGCGCGGCAATTGTGGCGGGTTTCATATCATTTCGCAGCATTGCAAAGCACTCCTTAGGCTCGTCGCCCCATCTTTGGAGTGCGAGCGCACCAAATTCAACGCGATATGGGCGCTACGAATAAAAGGTTAAGTGATCACCTAGCTATTCCGTCAGAAAGCAGCAGCTTCGTCGGGAAATAGGGTGCGCAGCAGTCCAAAGGTCGTCTCGAGTGCACGTTCGCGCGAATAGTCGTGTGGGAACAGATGCAGCTTTTGCCAGCAGCCATCAGTGAATGAGTCGATCCATTCCGCCGCTTGCACAGCGAAGGAAGCATCCTGTGGTGCCAGCTCGACGCATATCTCGCGAATGGCTTCGCTCCTGCGCGCTATGAACTCTTCGGTGACTTCGGCGTATTGTGGAGTGAACTTCTGCTCTCCCCAAAAGGCAAACCATACGGATAATGTCTCAGAGTTACAGATATCAGGTGAAAAATCCGCCTCGATTATGGCGCGTAGCCGGTCTGCCGGACCTTGTGTTGATTTTGAGAGCGTGGCCTGCCAGCGATCTTCGTATTTCTGGTATTGATCTCGAAGAGCTTCGGCCAAAAGCCCGCTCTTGGATTTGAAGTAAAACACAGCAACACTGTCCGTTGTCAGAGTTTTTGGAACCAATGGCTGCCTAATCTAAGAGAGGGTTTGGCTCATCTGGTTGGTTTGATTATGCGGCGTGCTGGCGGTGATGCAAGCGTCGCGCTTCGAGTGTCTTTCGTTTGATCCTTTCGCGTTGCCTTAGAATGGCTTTGTTGCGTCCGAAGTAGACGTCAGCGGGTGTGACGTTGTTGATGCTCTCGTGATAGCGCTGGTGGTTGTAGTGATCGACGAAGGCTTCGATCTGAGCTTCGAGGTCACCTGGCAGGAAATAGTTTTCCAGCAAGATGCGGTTCTTTAAGGTCTGGTGCCAGCGTTCGATCTTGCCCTGTGTTTGCGGATGATATGGCGCACCGCGAGAGTGCTTCATGCCTTTGTCCAGCAACCATTCCGCCAGATCCCCTGAGACGTAACTTGAGCCGTTGTCACTGAGCAGACGTGGCTTGTGAACGACGTGAACTTGGTCGCATCCAGATGCCTGCAATGCGAGGTCCAGCGTATAGGTAACGTCTTCAGTCCGCATGTTGGTGCAGAGCTTCCAGGAGACGATGTAGCGGCTGTAATCGTCGAGGACCGTACTGAGATAGAACCAGCCCCAGCCGAGAACCTTGATGTAGGTGAAGTCGGTCTGCCAAAGTTGGTTGATCCCAGTCGTCTTGTCTTTGAACTCGTTCGCTGCCTTGAGAACGATGAACGCCGGGCTGGTGATCAGATCATGCGCCTTCAGCACACGATACACTGTAGATTCTGACACGAAGTAGCGTTCCTGATCTGTGAACGTCACCGCGAGCTCACGCGGTGACAGTTCCGTTTCCTGCAGGGCGAAGTCGACAACCTTGCGCTTCACTTCGTCAGGCACGCGGTTCCAGACGTGCTTTGGCTTAGGAGATTGATCCTGCAACCCGGCCTCGCTGCAGGTATCGATCGTACCAACGATAGAACGTGGTGCGGGGGATGCCCTGCGATATACCCTCACAACGACACAACTCAGCGATGCTGTCCTCGCCGCGCAGGCCATCCAGCACGATCCGGATCTTCTCTTCGGATGAAGAGTGCCTGCCGGTCGCCCGTTTGATATCTTTGACGATCTTCTCGCCAGGGCTCTTCGTTGCCTTTCTCTTCGTCCACTCCTCAGTGGTTACGATGAGCAACAAACACTCTCTTAGCAAATGACCCTATTTGGACCCATAAGTGCTGACGTCAGACAGTCTGAACATCAGTCAAAATCGACCAAACTGATACGCTATAACGTATTTGAAAAAGTCATACGCCAAGTGGTATATCGATAAGATGTCCGCCACAGCGTATAGGGGTGCAGTGACCCTACTTTTCTATTCTCTGCGACTGTTCCAAGTCATCTGACGCGACCCACTGGCCAAACTGCCCGTTTCACAACAAGCTGGCCGATCTTGGGACGCGGTTTGTCGACGTAAGCGGCACTACTTGCTCAGGCGCTGAACCTTTGCGATCAAAGGCAGTCGCCATGTCCTCTATCGCTGTGCGCTTCCATGTTCCGAGCTGAATTGGATGCACGCCGTATTTCTTCGACAGTTCCTCCAGTTCCTTCTCATCTAGGATCGCTTCAAGCGCAACTTGGGCCTTCTACTCGGGCGAATGGTTCTTTCTTAATGACATCCGCCTTAACCGATGGTCCGAAATCCGGCGATAACCTCTGCGTCGC